>CAWIBR010000022.1:0-99430 GCA_963834425.1 uncultured Actinomycetota bacterium | reverse complement strand
GTGTGCTGATCTCGCCCTCCCGGACCTCGATCATCGTGTCGGGCCGGGCCAGCACCGGGCGCGAGCGCAACGCGGCCAGCCCGGCGGCCTCGCGTTGCAGCCGCTCGCGCATCGCCCGCATGAGTCGGCCGCGGGCCCGGGCCAGTGCCGGCGGCCTGCTCCGCGACGTCGGGCACGACGAGCTTGGCCGCATCGGTCGGGGTGGAGGCCCGCACGTCGGCGACCAGGTCGAGCAGCGGGGTGTCGACCTCGTGCCCGATCGCGGAGACGACCGGCGTCAGTGCCGCCGAGACGACCCGCAGGAGGCCCTCGTTGCTGAACGGCAGGAGGTCCTCGACCGACCCGCCGCCGCGGGCGATCACGATGACGTCGACCGCCGGGTCGCGGTCGAGCTCCTTGACGGCCAGCGGCGACCTCGGTCACGGCGTTGGCGCCCTGCACGGCGACCTCGCGGATCGCGAACTGCACTGCGGGCCAACGCTTTCGGGCGTTCTCGACCACGTCGCGCTCGGCCGCGCTGGCCCGGCCGCAGACCAGGCCGACGGTCCGGGGCAGGAACGGCAGCCGGCGCTTGCGGTCGGCGTCGAGCAGGCCCTCGGCGGCGAGCACCCGCTTGAGGTGCTCCAGCCGGGCGAGCAGCTCGCCGACGCCGACCGGCCGGATGTCGCGGGCGGCGAGGGTCAGCGAGCCGCGCTTCTCCCAGAACTCCGGCTTGGCCTGCACCACGACCCGGGCCCCTTCGGCGAGCGGGCCGGCCATCCGCTCCAGCACCCCGATCGGCACGGTGACCGACAGCGACATGTCCACGTCGGCGTCGCGCAGGGTGAGGTAGGCCGTCTTCGTCCCCGGCCGCAGGTTGAGCTGCACGACCTGGCCCTCGACCCACAACGGCGACATCCGCCCGACGTACTCGGCGATCTTGACGCTGAGCAGCCGGACCGGCCACGGGCTGCTCGGCGGTGGTGTCGCCGGCGCGCTCGGGCAGCTCGCGCCGGGCGGGCGCGGGTTGGCTCACGACCAGCACCCTAGGCCGCCCCGCCTACCATGGGGCGGTGACCGACCCCAGGACCGCCCGCCCAAGCACGTGCTGCTCGCGGCCCCGCGCGGCTACTGCGCCGGCGTCGACCGGGCGGTCATCACGGTCGAGAAGGCGCTGGACCTCTACGGCGCGCCGGTCTACGTGCGCAAGCAGATCGTGCACAACAAGCACGTGGTCGAGACGCTGGAGAAGCGCGGCGCGATCTTCGTCGACGAGACCGACGAGGTGCCCGAGGGCGCGACGGTGATCTTCTCCGCCCACGGCGTCGCCCCGGTCGTCCACGAGGAGGCCAAGGCCCGCTCGCTGAAGACGATCGACGCCACCTGCCCGCTGGTGACCAAGGTCCACCACGAGGCCCGCCGGTTCGCCAGCGAGGACTTCGACATCCTGCTGATCGGCCACGACGGGCACGAGGAGGTCGTCGGCACGGCCGGCGAGGCCCCCGACAACATCCAGCTGGTCGACGGCCCGGAGCATGCCGACCGGATCGAGGTCCGCGACCCGGAGCGGGTGGTCTGGCTGTCCCAGACGACGCTGTCGGTCGACGAGACGATGGAGACCGTACGCCGCCTGCGGGCCCG
Organism: uncultured Actinomycetota bacterium; assembly: GCA_963834425.1. Taxonomy (GTDB): domain Bacteria; phylum Actinomycetota; class Actinomycetes; order Actinomycetales; family CAVURS01; genus CAVURS01. The sequence goes on along the minus strand of CAWIBR010000022.1, from coordinate 97,810 downwards.
CTTCCCCAAGCTGCAGGACCCGCCGAGCGACGACATCTGTTACGCCACCCAGAACCGTCAGGTCGCGGTCAAGCAGCTGGCCGCCGACTGCGACGTGGTGATCGTGGTCGGCTCGCGGAACTCCTCGAACTCGGTGCGCCTGGTCGAGGTCGCGCTCGAGCACGGGGCCGGCGCGGCGTACCTGGTCGACTTCGCCGACGAGATCGACCCGGCCTGGCTGGACGGCGCGCGCACGGTCGGCGTGACCAGCGGGGCGAGCGTGCCCGAGATCCTGGTCCGCGACGTGCTGGGCCTGCTTGGCCCAGCACGGGTTCGGCGACGTGCAGCCCGTCGTGTCGGCCGAGGAGTCGTTGCTGTTCTCGCTGCCGGTCGAGCTGCGCCGCGACCTCAAGGCCGCCGGCGCGGCGTCGCGCCGCGCTGAGTCCGCGTCGACCCCGTTGAGCGTGCGTTGATCCGGCGCTGATGGCCTTGCCCGTCGTCGTGAGCGTCCGGCCGGCCTCGGTCGAGGACGCCGGCGAGATTCTGACCGTGCAGCGGGCCGCCTTCGTGAGCGAGGCCCAGCTCTACGACCGGGTCGACCTGCCGCCGCTGACCGAGACCCTTGGCCGAGGTGACGGCAGCGATCGTGGACCCCGACGTGCTCGTCCTGGTCGCCGAGCGGGCCGGCCCGCGCGGGCCGCGGCTCGTGGGTTCGGCCCGGGTGCGGTTCGACCGGCCACAGCCACGGCGTACGTCGGGCGGATCGCGGCCGCGCCCGACCTGCAGGGGACCGGGATCGGCTCGGCCCTGCTGACCGCGGCCGAGCGGTTGGCGCGGGAGCGCTGGCCGCAGCTGGTCGCCTACGAGCTCTTCACCGGCGCCTCGTCGGCCCGCAACATCGAGTGGTACGAGCGGATGGGCTACGGCTTCGCCCGCGACGCCGCTGATGCAGCCGGGATCCCCGTCGTGGTCCTGCGCAAGCCCGTCTGACCGGGCCCGTGCTCGCCGAATGCCGATCTGCTACCCGCTTTCGGCCTCGAAAGCGGCATTGGGCGAGCAGGGCGGCCTCGTCCAGCAGCTCGGGCCGTCGGTCGAGGTCGTCGAGCAGCTCGGCCGCGGTGAGCGGCCGCGGGGTGACCTCGAGCGGCAGCAGCTCGGGCAGCGGCTCGCCGGCCAGGTCGAGCTCGCTGATCCGGCGGGCGGTCACCAGCACCCGCCGCTCCAGCGTGCCGACCAGCGCGTTGTAGTCCTCGACGGCGCGGTGCAGCGTCCGGCCGAGCTTGGCGCTGTGCGTGCCGAGAGTGCCCAGCCGGGCGTAGAGCTCGCGGCCCACCTCGAACAGCTCGCGCGCGTTGCCGGCCAAGGCCTCCTGCTGCCAGGTGAAGGCGACGGTGCGCAGCAGGGCGAGCAGCGTGCCCGGCCCGGCCAGCACGACGCCGCGGGCCAGCCCGTGCTCGTGCAGCCCCGGGTCGGCGTCCAGGGCGGCGGCCAGCATCGACTCGCCGGGCACGAAGCAGACGACCAGCTCCGGCGTCGGCGCGAACGCCCGGCTGTAGTCCCGGGCGGCCAGCGCGTCGACGTGGCCGCGCAGCGCCCGGGCGTGGGCCCGCAGCCGCTCCTCGCGCTGCTCGTCGGTCGCGCCCTCGGCGTACGCGTCGAGGAACGCGGTCAGCGGCGCCTTGGCGTCGACGACGAGCTGCTTGCCGCCGGGCAGCCGCACCAGCAGGTCCGGGCGCACCCCGGCCCCGTCGGGGGTCAGCCCGCTGACCTGGGTCTCGAAGTCGACCCGGTGCAGCATGCCGGCCAGCTCGACCACCCGGCGCAGCTGCACCTCGCCCCAGGCGCCGCGCGCGTTGGACGAGCGCAGCGCACCGGCCAGGGAGGCGGTCTGCGCCCGCAGCGACTCGCCGGCGGCCGCGACGTGCCCGACCTGGGCGTCCAGCCGGGCGAACTGCTCGACCCGGTCGCGCTCCAGGGTGCGCACCTGGGCCTCGACCCGGCCCAGGCTCTCGCCCAGCGGCGCGAGCACCGCGGCCAGCTCGCGGTCCTGGCCGGCCGCCGACTCCAGGTCGATGACCCGCTGCTGCAGCAGGTCGCGCTCGGCGAGCACGCCCGCGGTTCGGGCGGGCGATGCGGCGCCGGCCACCCAGGTGGCCAGGACGGCGCCGACGGCCAGGCCGGCGAGCACGGCGATGAGGAGCTCCATGGCGCCGACGGTGGCAGCCCCCACCGACAGGCCTCCCGACAGGACCTACCGGACCACCGGCAGCGCCGACCGGGCTACTGCTGGATCGGGCCGACCGCGATGTGCAGGTCGGTGTTCTTGGTGCCGTAGACCAGGACCAGCGCCTGCTGCCCCGCGGCCAGCGTCACGTCCGTGCCGCCCTGCTTCGGCCCGAGGGCGGAGCACTTGGGCAGGGTGCCGCTGTTGTCGAAGGCCACGGTCAGGTGATGAGCGGCGGCGGTCGTGGCGAAGACGGCGAACGAGGACGCCGGCGTCCCCCGCTCGGCGGCGAAGATGTCCGGCAGCGTCTTGTCGTTCGGGTCGCCGTTGAGCGGCGGGGCGCACGAGGTGTCGATGAACAGGAAGTAGCCGCCGGCGCCGGGGATCATCTCCTGGGCCGGGGCGTACGACGCCAGGACCTGGGCGCCCGCCGCCACTGACCGGCGGTGCGGCCGGGCCCTTGCCGCCCTGGCCGTCGTCGCCCTTCTCCATGATCATCGAGTCGCTCAGCCCGGCCAGCGGCCCGGGCAGCAAGGTGTCCGTGTCGCTCGGACCCTCCAGCTGGATGGTCGCCTGCGCGCCGGAGCCGTCGTCGATCAGGCCGCCGATGCCCTGGGCCTGCGATCCGTTGGCCACCGGGTCCGAGCCCGCCGGGCAGGGCCTCCAGCTCGATGGCCTTGGTCAGGGTGCCGAGCAGGTGCGGGTGCACGTAGTCGGAGAACGCGCCGTACGCCACGTTGCTGATGATCGGCACCGGCTTGGTCGTCGCGTTGGGGTTGTTGAGCGGGACGTCGTAGATGTCGAGCGGCCCGCCCGGCGTGCGGCTGCTCGAGAACATGTTGGCCACGCGCAGTGAGACGCCGCTGACCGGGCCCTCGCTGCCCGCAGGGGGCGCGCTCTGCACCGCCTTCTGAATCGCGGCGGCGGCGTGGGCGGCGTTGTCCGCCTTGTGAGCGGCGCCGCAGGCCGAGGTGAGTCCGAGCAGACCGACGGCGGCGGCGATGGTGAGCGGGCGCGCGAGGCGCATGGGAGCGGCCTTTCGTCGGTTGACCAGTACCGCCACCTCACCCGCACGCCGTAACGTCCGGGTAATGGCGACCTCCGCGACCGAGCCGGGGGCGGCCCCGCGGGTCGCGGTGGTGGGCGAGGTCACCGTCAGCAACGGCTCCAGCTCGGTCTCCGGCGCCGCGCTTGGAGGTCGCCGGGCGCGGGTCGTCCTGGTGGCCCTCGCGCTGTCCAGCCGGCCGGTGCCGGCCGAGGCGCTCGCGCAGGTGGTCTGGCCGATCGATGCTCCGCCGACCTGGCCGGTCGCCCTGCGCGGCGTGGTCAGCGGGTTGCGGACGGCGCTCGCGCCTCTGGCCGGCCCGGACGCTGGCGCGCCGCTCTCATCCAGACGACGCCGGCCGGCTATCGGCTGGCCGACGGCGTGCTGGTCGACGTCAGCGAGGCCGTGACCGCGGTGGCTCGTGCGGAGCTGCTGATGGACCAGGCGCGCTACGACGCGGTCCTCGAGCTGTGCGCGCCGGTCAGCATCCAGCGCGGTGACCTCCTGCTGCCAGAGGAGGAGGCGCCGTGGCTGGAGCCGGCCCGACGCAGCATCGAGGCCAACGCCGTGCGGGCGCTCCAACTCATCGCGGCGGCGCACGGCGCCACCGGCCAGCACCATCGTGCGGTCGAATCGGCCCGCGCCGCAGTCGATCGGGCGCCGATGGACGAGCCCAGCCATCGAGCGTTGTTCCGGGCGCTCGACCAGGCCGGCGACCGGGCCGGAGTCGTGCAGGCCTACGAACACTGCCGGTCCCTGCTGGCCGAGGAGCTCGGCGTCGACCCGAGCAGGGAGACGGTCGACGCCTACCTGGCCGCACTGCGCGACCAACCCTCGAACCGGGCCGCGCGGGTGCCGGTCTTCGGCTCGACCTTCGTGGCCCGGGAGCTGGAGGTCGCCGAGCTGGCCGCCGCCGTGGCCGCCCCCGGCCTGGTGTCGGTCGTCGGACCGGGCGGCGTCGGCAAGTCGCGGCTGGCCGCCGAGATCGCCGGCGCGCGAGGGGATTTCGCCGGCGGGCGGTCGTGGGTCTCCTTGTCGCCGGTCGTCGAAGGCGCGTTGGTCGATGCCACGGTTGCCCTCGGCCTGGGGGTCCCGCCCGGCGCCGAAGGTGCGGTCGAGTCGATCGCCGCGCACCTCGCGCCGCTGGGCCGGACCCTGCTGGTCCTGGACGGTTGCGAGGGGGTCATCGACGCGGTGGCCTCGCACGCCCAGTCTTTGGTCGCCGACTGCCCCCAGCTCACCGTCGTGGTCACGACGCGTACGCCGATGCAGCTCGACGACGAGCGCGTCGTCGCGGGTCCAGCCGCTGCCGCCGCGGGCGTTGGGACCGGACGGCGCGCCGGACCCGACTCTGCAGCTGCTGCGCGACCGGGTGCGCAGCGGTGGCGGCGAGCTCGACCTCGACCTGGCCGACGACGACGCGATGGCGCTGCTCGACGAGCTCTGCGAGCGGTGCAGCGGGCTGCCGCTGGTGATCGAGCTGGCGGCGGCCCAGCTCACCGCGATGCCGGTCGGCGATCTGCTGGATACCCTTCCCGCGCAGGGGTCTTGGCGCGATCCGTTGCGGGCGTTCGCGCGGAGCAGCGTGGCCATGCTCGACCCGGACGAGGTCGTGGTCTTCCGGCGGTTCGCCGTCCTGGACGGCCCGGTCGGCCTGCCGATGGTGCGGGCCGTCGTCGCCGAGGGGGCGTTGGGGCCGGAGCGCGTGATCCGGATCCTGCGTGAGCTGGCCGCCCGCGGGCTGGTGACCGTCGATCGCTCCGGCCCGCGCTGGCGCTACCAGCAGGACGACGACCTGCACCGGCTGGCCCGCGAGCTGCTGGTGGACGCCGGGGAGGAGCCAGCAGCGTTGGCCCGGCTCGGCGAGGCGGTCGAGGCCATGCTGCCCGACGACCCTCGCTCGCCCCCTGCGCCGTACACCTCGGCGGTGAGCGGGGTCATCGGCTCGGTCCGCGGGGTCTTCTCGGCCGCGCTGGACGGCCGGGTCGACCGAGCGATGGCTCTGCGCCTGGCTTTTCGCCTGCACCGCTACTGGGCCGCGACCAACGTGGCCGAGGGCCGGTTCTGGCTGGCCCGGCTGCTCATCGACGCTCCGGTCGGGCGCGAGTCCGCGCTCGCGACGTACGCCTTGGGCTACCTCGGCTACTGGGCGGGCGACACCGACGAGGCGGTTCGCTGCCTGCAGGCGGCGGTCGACGGACTCCGCGGCGTCGAGGACGCCTACGCCGCGCGAGCGCTGATCTACCTGGCCGGGCTGGCCGACGACCAGGATCGTGGCGAAGCGGCCGTCGAACACGTCCGGGAGGCGGTCGCGGCAGCGGCGCCCTTCGACACCGACCTGCAGGTCGCGGCCGCCATCGGGATGGGCTGCGTGCTGGCCGAGCGGGCCGATCCGGCCGCGGTCGGGTCGGCCGGCGCCGCAATGGAGCTGTGCCGGGAGCGTGGATCGGTCGAGCAGCTCACGGCCGCCCTGCCGACGGCCGCGATGGTCTGCTGGCAGGTCGGCGACATCACCAGTGCACGGAGGTACGTCGAGGAGGCGTGGCCGCTGCACCGCGAGACCCGGCGGATCGCGCGGGTGGTCCTGTTGTCGGCCGCGGCCGGCGTGGCGCTGGCCGACGAGGACGTAGGTGCAGCAACGGATTTCGCGACAAGGGGTGACGACGAAGCGACCGAGCTAGGCGTCGAACGGGAAGTGCCGCTCGTCCGCTGCCTTCGGTCGCGGGCCCTCCTCGCCGGCGGCGACGTCCGGCTCGCCGTCGTCCACGCCCGAGCAGCGGTCGAGGCTGCGCGCGACTTGGCCTATGACTGGCCCCTTGCCCTGTGCCTGGAGACGGTCGCCGTGGTCCTGCTCGCCCGGGCCGGCGCCAGCCCGTCCGAGCGACTCGACCCGTCCGCCCTCGTCCCGTTGCTCGCTACTGCCGCAGTCATCCGCGAGGCCGGCCAGCGGCCGGGGCCACCAACGCTTCGGCCCGCGGTCGACGCGGCGATCCGGTCGCTGGGCGGCCGGCGGGTCGTCCGCGGCGGCATCGCCCCGTTGCCGCGGGAAGCTGCGACACTCGCCCTCGACCTGGTCGGGGTCTTCACCCGAGGGCACTGAAGACCTCGGTGCAGAGCTGGCCTTCCTTGCCGGCGTACGACGCGGCATCGGCCGCCTTGATGGTGAAGAACGGATCCGAGCCGGTGTAAGAGATCGTGGTGTCCGGCGGGTCGGCCGACAGCTGCACCGTGCAGGTGTTGGTCCCCGCATGAGTGACCACCGCCGGCACGGTTCGGCCGGGCACGGGCTGGAACCACACGGCCTTGTCCCCGACGGACAGCGAGTGGCTGTCCGCGCCCCCACTGCCGGCCTGGTCGTTGTAGTACTTGTTCGTCGTGTCGTTCAGGTAGATGGTCACCGTGAGTGCGCCTTGGTTCCAGGCGCACTCGAACGGGTTCACCGTGACCGCCGACGCCGATGACTTCAGCAGGGCCTGGACATCGGCCGCCTTGATCCCGCTGCACGCCTTCTGGGAGCTGTCCATGACCGAGGAGCCGGACCCGACGGCCTTGGCGATCGCCGACGCCTGAGCCCCCGACCCGGCACCGCCGGTCGCATTGCCGGCGCCGCCCGATCCGCTCGAACCCCCCGAGCAACCGGTGATCAGGCCGGCTGTGAGGAGTGCCGCGCCTGCGGTCGTGAGCGTCGCCTTGCGCATCGGGACCTCCGTGGTGGTGGGGACCCTCAGTCGAGCCGGGGCGCGTAACGGCCGGGTAATGCCGGTCCGGTGCAGCTGCAGCTGTCCAGGACACTCGCCGTACGCCGGTAGGCTCTTGTCCTCGTGGCCCTCACTATCGGCATCGTCGGACTGCCCAACGTCGGCAAGTCGACCCTCTTCAATGCCTTGACCAAGAACAACGTGCTCGCGGCCAACTACCCGTTCGCCACCATCGAGCCCAACGTCGGCGTGGTCGCGCTGCCGGATCCGCGGCTGGGCCAGCTGGCCGAGCTCTTCAGCAGCGCACGGATCGTCCCTGCGACGGTGTCCTTCGTCGACATCGCCGGCATCGTGCGCGGGGCGTCCACGGGGGAGGGCTTGGGCAACCAGTTCCTGGCCAACATCCGCGAGGCCGATGCGATCTGCCAGGTGATCCGGGCCTTCCACGACCCCGATGTGGTGCACGTCGACGGCAAGGTTTCGCCGGCCGACGACATCGAGACCATCAACACCGAGCTGATCCTGGCCGACCTGCAGACCCTCGAACGCGCCGTGCCGCGGCTGGAGAAGGAGGTCAAGGGCAAGAAGACCTCACCCGACGTGCTGTCGAATGCCGTTGCGGCGCAACAGCTCCTCGACTCCGGTACGACGCTCGCGGCCGGTGGCGCGGCGGCCGGGATCGACCAGGCGGCGATCCGGGAGCTGGGGCTGCTGACCGGCAAGCCGTTCATCTACGTCTTCAACTGTGACACTGACGAGCTGTCCGACGAGGTGCTCAAGGCCGAGCTGCGGGCGTTGGTGGCCCCGGCCGAGGCGATCTTCCTCGATGCGCGCTTCGAGTCCGACCTGGTCGAGCTCGAGGACGAGGCCGAAGCCCGCGAGCTGCTCGCCGAGATGGGCATCGACGAGCCGGGCCTGGACACGTTGGCCCGCGTGGGTTTCGACACGTTGGGACTGCAGACCTACTTGACCGCCGGGCCGAAGGAAGCGCGGGCCTGGACGATCCACCGCGGCGACACCGCCCCGCAGGCGGCCGGGGTCATCCACACCGACTTCCAGCGGGGCTTCATCAAGGCTGAGGTGGTCTCCTTCGACGACCTGATGGCCGCCGGTTCCATGGCTGAGGCCAAGGCACGCGGGCGGGTCCGGATCGAGGGCAAGGACTACGTCATGGCCGACGGCGACGTGGTGGAGTTCCGCTTCAACGTGTGACGGGTCCCGGACGGAGGTCAGAACTCACGCTCTTGGACCTCCAGGTGGTCCGATCGCGGGGTTCTGACCTCCGGTGGGACGCGGGCTCCGAGGATCAAGGCCAGCGGCTGGAGGGGGCCTGGCTACTCGTGGACCGAGATGCCGAAGGTGGATGACCTGCCATCCGCTTCGGTGATCGTGACGGGCCCGAAGGTGATGAACACCGTCGAAGCACCTGCGGCTCCGCGATAGAAGCCGGTCGCCTCGGTCACGCGCACCGCGATCGCCGCCATGGTCGCAGCCAGCGTCTTGTCGCCCTCGACGGTCGGTGCGAGCAGTCCGGTCAGGTCATGCGTCTTTGGCCCACTGCTGCACCCGCTCCGCATCGCGCCGCACGGATGCTTGGAGGCTCGAGTTCGCCCATCCCCACTGCCACTGCCCGCCCCGGGGCTGTGTGATCCCAGGATCTGCGCCGGAGCGGTCGCGGTGCGGTCAGCGAACGTCCAGGTGATCGTCGCGGTCACCTGATCCAGGTCCCAACGCTGCGCGGAACCCAGGCCCCATCGTTCGCTGTGGGCCGACCGAGTTGCTCGATCATGTCTTCGCCTTGAAGCAGCACGGTAGCCAGGTCGATCGGCGCGGGCTCGGATCGGTCGGCGCGTTTGAAGAGAGCCACAGCCCTCAGGATGCCAGCAGGGTCACGACCGAGGGCGGCGTGGTGGAGCGGGTCACCCCGGACGCATCCGTTTCCAGAGGGCGGTCAGCCAGTCAGCGCCGATCAGCAGCAGGAGCGGGTAGTAGCTCAGCACGGGCCAGGCCAGCGATAGGCCGAGCGCAACCAGGAACAGGAGCGCGTTGATGACGCCGGCGGCAGGGGACGGCGGTTCGCCCGGCTCGTGCAGCGAAGGGTTGCGCTTGATCACCAACGCCAGAAAGGCGAGACACATCGAACTCAAGGCCAGGGTTCCGATGTAGAGCACCTTGGTGATGGCCTGGCTCCCGGCGGCCGGCAGGAGTGCCGTGGGGAAGGGCAGGAAGACGATCGCGACGGTCCACAGAATCAGCCACGAGACGATCGCCTGGCTGCTCTGGATGACCGAGCGCATCAGCACGTGCTGGGCCAGCCACAGCCGGGCGATCACCGCGAAGCTCAGCGCGAAGGACCAGAACAACGCGCTGTGCGTGTGGAGCTGGTGGGCGACTGACCGGTCATTGCCGATCCGGCCGGCCAGGTCGACCAGCGGCAGGACGAGCAAAGTGATCGCCACCGCGGCGATGGCGTCAACGAAGGTCAGCAGCCGCTCCAGGTCGCGCGACCGCTCGGTCGAGGACTCGGTCGACGCCACTGGAACACCCTAGGGCGCGGCGCGCGGCGGGCCCGTGAGCACGGTCGGGACATACTCGAGCAGCTGCAGCCGGCCGTCGAACGTACGGCGGTCCACCAGCTCCAGGGCGACGTCGGGGTAGCCGTCGAAGATCGGGTCCCGTCCGGTGCGGCCGGTGATGACCGGGAAGACGACCACGCGGAACCGGTCGACCAGGCCGGCGGTGAGCAATGACCGGCCCAGGCTGAGGCTGCCCAGGGTCCGCAGCCCGGGGCCGTCGGCCGCCTTCAGCGACCGGACCGCCTCCACCGCGTCGGTGGTGACCAGGGTCGAGTTGGCCCACGTCAGTGGCTCGTCGAGGGTCCCAGAGAAGACCACCTTGGGGGTCTGGGTCAGCGGCGCGAAGCTGTCGTCCGCGGCCCGGCTCGCGAAGTCCGACATCAACCGGTAGGTCGTGGCGCCCATCAGGATCGTGGAGTCGCGATCCGGTGACTCGCCGAGCCAGCCGAGGTACTCCGGTCCCTCCAGTCCCCAGTAGCCCGGCCAACCTTCGGCCGCGGCGTACCCGTCGAGCGAACTGATCAGGTCGATCAACACCTCAGTCATCGGGCTCCCTTTCGCCGTGGTCTGTCCACCATGCCCGCTCCGGCGGAGGAGCGCGCGTCAGGGGACGATGACCGTGATGCCCGCGCGGCCGGCGCCACCGAGGTCGGCGAGGGCCTCGGCCGCCTGATCCAGATCGACCGTTCTGGACACGAGCGCGCTCGGCCGCAACCGCCCGTCCGCGATCTCGGCCAGCATCGGCGGGTAGTCGGCCGCGGCCATGCCGTGGCTGCCGACGATCTCCAGCTCGCGGCCGATGACGGCACCCATGTCGACCGCGCGGTGCCGAGTCGTCGGCGAGCAACAGCCCGACCTGCACGTGCCGGCCCCGCGGCCGCAGACAGGCAAGCGAGTCAGCGTACGTCGAGGATCGGCCGAGGGCGTCCAGGCTCACGTGGGCGCCGCCGCCGGTCAGCGCGCGAATCTCGTTGGCAGCAGTGGGTTTCAGGCAGGCCTCAGCACCGAACCGCTGGGCCATGGCCAGGGCCGCATCCGAGACGTCGACCGCGACGACCCGTGCCCCGTGCGCAGCGGCGATCATCACCGCCGACAACCCCACGCCCCCGCAGCCGTGCACGGCGACCCACTCGCCGGGCTGCGGCTGACCGTGAGCGACGACCGCCCGGTAGGCCGTGGCGAAGCGACAACCCAACGCGGCCGCCGTCACCGCGTCCACGGCGTCGGGCAACGCGACCAGGTTGACGTCGGCGTGCAGCACCGCCACCCGCTCGGCGAACGAGCCGGGATGGGTGAAGCCGGGCTGCGTCTGCCGAGGGCACACCTGCCCGTTGCCCTCGGCGCACTGGTCGCAGGCTCCGCAGGCCAAGACGAACGGCACGGTGACCCGTTGCCCGACCGACCAGGACCGCACGTCGGGGCCGACCTGGTCGACCACTCCGGCGTACTCGTGGCCGGGGATGTGCGGCAGCACCACGTCCGGGTCGTGTCCCTGCCAGGCGTGCCAGTCGCTGCGGCACACACCGGTGGCCTCGATCTGGATCACCACGCCGTCGGCCGGGCAGTCCGGGTCGGGGACGTCGCACACCTCGGGCGGCTGCCCGAACTCGTCGTACCTCAGGGCCCGCACGAGCGTCACCCTAGGCGAGCTGGGCGAGCAGGTCAGATCCCGGTCTCCGCCGGCAGCCGGCCGGACTTCACCGCCGCGGCCAGCGCTTCGTAGTCGCGCTCGTTCTGGTCGGCGTAGCGGCTGGCGAAATCGGCCAGGGCGCGATCGAACGCAGCGCCCGCGCCCAGGTAGGTCGCGATGGCGATCCGGTCGCCCCACCGGGCATGCGCCCGGGCCAGCGCGGTCGCGCAGAACCGCGCGTACAAGGTCGCGCCGGGCACCTTCAGGCTGTCGACCTGGACCGAGCCCTTCCAGTCCTGGAACTGGCGGATGTAGTAGTCCCGCGTCGTGCCCTCTGAGTCGGTGACCCGTTGCCAGCCGAGGAAGATGTCGGTCGCCGCCTGCATCAGATGCTGTCCGGCCACGACGCGTTGGCCCTGGTGGCGGTACTGGCTCGGGCCGACGAACCGCTCGAGGACCGACGGGGGCGCTTCTTTCGCTTGCAGGAAAAGGGGATCCGACTCGTCGCGGCCCATCATCAGCACGATCCAGCATCGAGTCCCGACGCTGCCGACGCCGACCACCTTGCGGGCCATGTGGACGTAGCGGAACTCCTCGATCGGGTGGTGCTCGCGGGCCAGCGTGCGGCGGTAGGACCGGATCAGGCGGCCCATGGCCTGCTCGGTCTGGCGCCGAGACCCGTCCGACTCCTGGAGATCCTCGACCGGCACGATCAGCGGCGGGTCGGCCACGATGCGCAGCTCACCCTCGACCTCCCCGACCCGCTTGGCGAAGACGCGGACGCTGTCCCGGGTCCGCGCCTTGGCGATGTCCTGCGCGGCCCCCTTGGCTTCCTTCTTGCCCAGCCGGTTGCCCTTGACCTCGGCCCGCAACAGCCCGGTGACCTGGTCGACGCTCAGGTGCGAGTACCACGCGTCCAGGGTCCGCATCCCCGCTGCCTCGCGCATTCGCAAGCGGTACTCGCTCACCGCGGCCAGGACGATCGCGCGCCGGTCATCCGGGGCGAAACCGCTGTCCCGGCCGGCCACCTCGAAGCTGGCGGCCAGCCGCTTGATGTCCCACTCCCAGGGGCCGGGCAGCGTCTCGTCGAAATCGTTGATGTCGAACATGAGCTGGCGTTCGGGGGACGCGAACAGCCCGAAGTTGGACAGGTGCGCGTCGCCACACAGCTGCACCTCGACGCCGGTGTCCGGCGTCTGGGAGAGGTCCGAGGCCATCAACAGCGCGGCGCCGCGGAAGAAGGTGCCGGGTGAGACCAGCATCCGGCCGTACCGGATCGGCACCAGATCGGCCACGCGGTCCCGGGCCTGGTCCTCGAGCAGGGTGATGGGGTCGGGCCGGTCCGGGGCAGGCTCCCAGGGGCCGTGGCTCGACCGCGGCGCGGCCTGGCGGGCGGCCTTGCCCCTGGCGATGCGGTCCGGCACGCTCAGGCCGGCTCGCTTCCAGGCCGGTGCGTTCGGCACCTCCTGCGTGATCAGGGTTGGCTGCCCAGGGTCACGTTGGCGGTCGCCTTCTCGCCGTCCCGCAGGTAGTCGATGGTGATCTGATCGCCGGGTTTCTTGCTCACGATCGCCAGGAAGAGACTGTCCGGACCGACGGTGGCTTGGCCGTCGACCGCCGTGATGACGTCGCCGACCTTGATGCCGGCGACATCGGCCGGGCTGCCCGGGCTGACCGCCTGTACGAACAGGCCGGCGGGCGCGTCGAATCCCTCGGTGACGGCGGGCGCGGTCGAGATTCCGAGGTACGGCGGGGTGAACTTGCCCGTCGCGATGAGCTGGTCGGCGACCTGGGAGGCGAGGTCGATGGGGATGGCGAAGCCGATGCCGACGCTGCCACCACCAGCCTGTCCGGCGGCGTTGGGCACCGTTGCGATCGAGGTGTTGATCCCGACCAGCTTGCCGTTGCAGTCGACCAGCGCGCCGCCGGAGTTGCCGGGGTTGATGGCGGCGTCGGTCTGGATGGCGCCGGGCAGGATGGCCGTGCCGCCGCTGGAGTTCGGCACCGGCACGTCGCGGCCGAGCGCGCTCACGATGCCCGCAGTCACGGTGCCGTCCAGCCCGAGCGGAGCGCCGAGGGCCACGACGGCCTGCCCGACGCGCAGGTTCTCCGACGTGCCGAAGCTGATGACTGGGAGCTTCTCCTTGGGCTCGACCTTCAGGACGGCGAGGTCCAGCAGCTCGGACTGACCGACGATCTTGGCCGCCTCCGTCTCGCCGTCACTGAACAGAACCGAGACGGTGCCACCGCCAGCGGCACTCGCGATGACGTGGTCGTTTGTCAGGATGTAACCGTTGTCCCGAATCGTCTCGCCGCTGCCGCTCCCGCCGCTGGAGCCGTTGCGCACGAAGATGGTGACCACCGTGGGCTGCACCTCGTTGGTCACTGCGATGGAGGAGCAGGCGGGGGCGTTGGCGCCGACTCGGGGGGCCGAGCTCGCACTGGAGGTGTTGTTGTCGTCGGAGTTGGCGATCAGCGCGCCGATGACGGCGGCGATGACCGCCACCACGATGATCACGATGCCGCTGATCACGATCGTGCGGCTGTGGTTGGGCCCTTCTCGATGCGCTGGCGCAGGTTCGCTCATGACGCCCTTTCGTGACACTGGCCCGGCCCGAGCCGAAACGCTAGGGCTCGCGCGGGGCGCCGAACTCCCCTGAATCAGGTGACCCGCGAACGCCGGTCCACGGTAATGGTGGGCACTAGTGAGCCGGCATCGCGCGCGGCCCGGAGACAGAGGATGACTTCATGGCCACGACCCTGCGGGCCGACACGGTGGCTCCGGTCGACATTGCACTGATCTTGTTCGAGGGCAACCAGTTCAACGGCGACGTCGCTCCGGCGATCCAGGAGCTTCAGGAGAGCGGGATCGTCCATGTCGTCGACCTCGCTTTCGTCGTCAAGGACGAGGACGGAAATGTCGCGACCGTTGAGGTCTCCGACGGAGTGGTCGGCGCCGCCTTCGACGGCCTGGCGACCGACCAGACCGACCTGCTGAGCGACCAGGACTTGGTCGAGCTGGCCTCTGGGTTGGACCCCGGATCCTCGGCCCTGGTGATCGTCTGGGAGAACACCTGGACCCGGCGTTTGGCGCAGGCCATCCGGGACTCCAACGGTCGCCTCCTGCTCCAGGAACGGATCCCCCACGAGGTCGTACTCGCGGCCATCGCCGACCTGACGGATGAGGAGTAACAGTGCCACGACGCATGGGACGACCCGGACTGGTGGGGACGATGGCTCGCACGGCAGTGGTTGCCGGTACGGCGAGTGCGGTCGTCGGACACTCGCAGCGCTCGCAGGCGGAGAAGGCGGCCGGCCAAGAGGCTCAAGCCGCGCAGCAGCAACAAGCGATCGTGGACCAGGCCGCCGCGCAGGCGGCCGCCCAAGTGGCCGCGCAGCAGCCGGCCGCCGCTCCAGCCGCGGCTGCCGCGCCCGGCGGTGACCTGATCTCTCAGCTCAAGGAGCTCGGCGATCTGAAGGCCGCCGGGGTGCTGACCGACGAGGAGTTCACCGCGGCCAAGGCCCAGCTGCTCGGCTAGCTGGGCTGGGCAGCCGCGTCGAGGACGGCGCTGGCCCGAAGCTGGTTGCCGGCGGCGCTGGCCAGGGCGAGGGCCCGGGCCGCGACGGCCGGGTCGGTCTCCGGTGGGATGACGAGCAGCTCGAGTCGTCCCTGGAGTGCGGTCCGGAGCCCGACCAGGTGCGGATCCATCTCGGTGAACCACCCCAGGTTGATCCGACGACCGTCGGGCCACACTTTGTGCGGTGCTGGCAACCAGCTTTCGGGGTGGTAGATCAGCCGGGTCACCCGGATCCCCTGCTCCTCCAGACTCGCTGCGAGAGAGGGGATTTCGCGCGCAAGGTCGCGGGAGTGTGGCCACCAGGCACCGTCCAGCGTGGTGCGCTCGCCGACAACGTGGGGGAGCAGGGACAGGCGGTCACCCGTGCTGCCCGGGTGGCCGTTCGGAGTTGATGCGGGAGTGAGGGTTTCGAGGGCGGACATGGCCCAACCTGTCTACGACCGGGTTCGCTGGCCGCTGGTGGTGGTTCGCTGAGGCGGCGGCGACAAGCGGTCGGCACACGAGGTTCCTCGGTGCTCGCAGACTACGCCCTCGCCGTGCGGCACAGATGGGGACGAAGGGGCTGAAGGGACCCGGCCGGGGTCCGGGGCGCACAGAAACCCCCAGGGGCCGGGAGCTGGCGCCACCCGGCCGGGCCCCGAGATTAGGGTCCCCGCGCAAGGGCCTGACCGCAACTCCTGGCGCGGTTCGGGCCGGCCGGAGGACAAGCTCAGGCGCTCGAACCGGACCCGCTGTCGTCGTTCGAGCCGCCGCTGACGTGCAACGAAGCCAGGACCGCCGCTGCGTCCTTCTGCCCACCGTCCGGCAGGAAGTCGTCGGGGTCGTCGGTCCAGTACAGGCTCAGCTCCTCGTCGCCCACGAGCACGACGGTGACGAGTGACTCGAAGGTCGCGTCACCGTTATCGCCCTGGTGGGTCAAGGTGTACTGCGCCGCCGACCGGCCGCCGACGGTGCGGAACGTGATGGCGCTCACGACGTTGCTGTGGTTGCGGTCGTCGGTGGCTGCCTCCTGGGCCATCCGGTGCAGGTCGTGCGCATTCGAGGCGGTGGTGTCGTCGGTGTAGAGATCGAGATAGACGTTGTCGTCGTCATCGGCCGCCAGGGCCACGTGGCCGTCATCGTCATCGTCCGGTTCGTGGTGCAGCCCGGTCGGCACCGCGAAGGTCCCGGTGGCGCCGTTGGGGAACTCGATCTGCAGGCTCCGATCGCCGGAGCCGTCACCCGGGCTCGGGTTGCCACCGGCGCTCGGCGCGCTGGCGCTGCTGCTCGAGGACGGCGGGTCCGACGTGGTGGCCAGGCCGACAATCGCCGCGGTCGACGCACCCGCCAGGGCCAGACCGCTCACGACCCCGACCAGCACGATGACCCAGCTGGGCCAGCCCCGCCGAGTCGGCGGCGGGTAGCCCGAGTAGCCCGAGTGAGCCCGAGTAGTCCGGCTGCTCGGGGGACGCGGCGTACCCCGGGTGCTGGCCGACCTGATCGGGGGGTCGGAACGGGTCGTCGCATCACCCGAGAATGGTCGCAGGCGTTGAGCCGGGTCGGTGCCGATCGGTCGGAATGCGCCCGTGACCAGCCGGCGCGCGACTGAGGTTACTGACGGGTAACCTGGGTGAGTGCACCCGACCGACGGACCGACGACGCAAGCGGCGCTGGGCGCGCTGGTGGACGGACGATGGGCCGATCTGCGCGCGCGGGCGCGTCGCGACCTGCCGCTCGACCTGTTCGCCCCGACCTACGACCTGTCGACCGAGGAGCACCGCGAGCGTGTGCACGCTCAGCTCCTGGCGCTCGCCGGCGGCGGGCTGACCGGCCTCGGCTTCCCCAAGGCGTACGGCGGCGCCGACGACCCGGGCGGCAGCCTGGTCTCGATCGAGATGCTGGCCTACGGCGACCTGTCGGTCATGGTCAAGGCGGGTGTGCAGTGGGGGCTGTTCGGTGGGGCGGTCAACGCGCTCGGCACCGCCGCCCACCACGCGGCGTACCTGCCGTCCATCATCACCGGCGAGCTGCTCGGGTGCTTCGCGATGACCGAGACTGGCCACGGCTCGGACGTCGCGATGCTGAGGACGACCGCGACGTACGACGCCTCGGCGGGCGAGTTCGTGATCCATACCCCGGACGACCAGGCCCGCAAGGACTACATCGGCGGTGCGGCGCGCGATGCTCGCCTGGCCGTTGTGTTCGCCCAGCTCATCACCGGCGGGGACCCCCGCGGCGTCCATGCCTTCGTGGTCCCGTTGCGCGACGAAGCTGGGAAACCGTTGCCCGGCATACGGATCGAGGACTGCGGGCCGAAGGCCGGCTTGAAGGGCGTCGACAACGGGCGGATCTGGTTCGACCAGGTGCGGGTGCCGCGCGCGGCGCTGCTCGACCGTTTCGGTCAGGTCGCCTCCGATGGCAGCTACGCCAGTCCGATCGAGAACCCTTCGCGCCGCTTCTTCACCATGCTCGGGACGTTGGTGCGCGGTCGGATCAGCATCGCGGGGGCCGTCGGCAGCGCGACCCAGACCGCACTCACCCTGGCCGTCCGATACGCCGAGGAGCGCCGACAATTCGCGCGGCCGGGCAGCGACGAGGAGGTCGTCCTGCTCGACTACGCCACGCACCAGCGACGGCTCCTGCCGGCCCTGGCCACGTCGTACGCACTCTGTTTCGCGCAGCAGGCGCTGGTCGGTGCGGTGCACGACCACGCGGGCGCCGAAGAGCTGGATGAGGTGGCCCAGCGCGAACTCGAGACCCGGGCAGCCGGGCTCAAGGCGGTCGCGACCTGGCACGCGACGTCGACCATCCAGACCTGTCGCGAGGCCTGCGGGGGTCACGGCTACCTCGCCTCGTCGCGGCTGCCGCAGCTGAAGTCCGACACCGACGTCTTCACGACCTTCGAGGGCGACAACACGGTGCTGCTGCAGCTGGTCGCGAAGGGCCTGCTCACGGGTTACCGCAACGACTTCGGTGCCCTCGACACGTTGGGCACGGTGCGGTTCGTCGCCGACCAGGTGGTCGGCTCGATCGTGGAGCGCACGTCGGCGCGGACGCTCGTGCAGCGCATCGTCGACGTCGTCCCACGCCGCGAAGAGGAGTCGGACCTGCTCGACCGCGCCTGGCAGGTCGCGGCCTTCCAGGACCGCGAGCGGCACGTCGTCGAGGGCCTGGCTCGCCGGCTTGCGCCGAGCCGGCAAGGGCGACGGTGATGCCTACGCGGCGTTCAACGCGGCTCAGCCGCACCTCCTCGCCGCGGCGCGCGCCCACGTGGCCTGCGAGATGCTCGACGCCTTCGTCGCGGCCATCGACCGATGCCCGGATCCCGTTGCAGCCCAACTGCTCCGATCGGTCTGCGACCTCTTCGCACTCTCCTCGATCGAGGGCGACATCGGGTGGTTCGTCGAACACGGCCGCCTCACTGCGGGCCGGGCCAAGGCCGTCCACAAGGCGGTCGACGGCCTCTGCGCAACCCTGCGGCCGCAGGCCCGACTGCTGGTCGACGGCTTCGGCATCCCCGACGCCTGGCTCAGCTCCTCCCTGGTGCCGGATCGGACGGCGGGGAAGCCCTAGGCGCCGAGGGAGCCGGCGAACCGGCCGACGCCGTAGGTCACGACCATGGCGAGTACGCCGCCGATCACGTTGCGGCGGATCGCCGGCCACCGCGGCGACTGGCCGAGACCGGCCGAGATGACACCGGTGAGGACCAGGGCCGCGACGACCGCGACGAACGTGATCGGGATCCGCCAGGACTCCGGCGGCAGGCCGATGGCCAGCATCGGCAGCAGGGCCCCGACGACGAAGGAGACGAACGACGCGCAGGCGGCCTGCCACGGGCTGGCCAGGTCGTCGGGATCGATGCCGAGCTCGGCGTCGGCGTGCGCGGCGAGCGCGTCGTGAGCGGTGAGCTGCTCGGCGACCTGGAGGGCGAGCTCCTCGGTCAGCCCCTTGCCGGCGTAGATGCTCGCCAGCTCGGCCAGCTCTTCGTCCGGGGTGTCGCGCAGCTCGCGTCGCTCGACCTCGAGCACCGCTCGCTCGGTGTCGCGCTGCGTGCTGACCGAGACGTACTCGCCGGCCGCCATCGACATCGCGCCGGCGAACAGCCCGGCCAGCCCGGCGGTCAGGATGGCCCGGCGGCCGGCCGACGCGCCGGCGACGCCGACGACGATCGCGGCGACCGACACGATGCCGTCGTTGGCGCCGAGCACGCCGGCCCGCAGCCAGTTCAGCCGGGCGGCCAGGCTGTCGTCGTGTGGCTCGTCGTGCCCGATCGGGTCGGCCGGCTCGCTCATGCGGCCACGTTCATCGACCGGGCCGATCGCGTCAAGGAAGGGTCACCTGAGGTGGGCCGGCCGGCGCGGTGCGGCGCCGCGGTCAGGGGTACGGCGATCCGGAAGCAGGCCCCGCCCTCCGGCGCCACGTCCACACTGCAGCCCAGGCCGAGCCGGTCGGCGAGCGCCTTGACCAGGGCCAGCCCCAGGCCGGTGCCCACTCGGCGTACGCCGCGGTAGCGGGTCCACAAGGCTGACCGCTCGAACGCGACCGCGCGGTCGTCGGCCGTCAGCCCCGGACCGCCGTCGCGCACCTCGATCACGGCCGACGTCCGCAGTGTCGTGCAGGGCGATCACGATCGGGCGACCGGCCGGGGTCACCCGCAACGCGTTCTCGGCCAGGCCGTCGACGATCTGGCGCAGCCGGGTGCCGTCGGTGACCACGACCAGGCGACCGGCCGGGAGCTCGGCCCGGAAGTCCACGCCCACCTCGGCACATCGCGCCGCCCAGACGGTCGCGGCCGCGCCGACCAGCTCGACCAGGTCGACGGGCACCGGCATCAGGTGGAAGTCGTCGGCGCCCAGCCGGGCCAGGTCGAGCAGATCGGCGACCAGCCGCTCGAGCCGGGCGGCCTCCGCGACGATCACCCGGCCGGCCTGCTGCGAGTCGTCCGCGACCCCATCGGCCAGCGCCTCGCCGAAGCCCTTGACCGCGGTCAGGGGCGTCCGCAGCTCGTGCGAGACCGAGAGCAGGAAGGCCCGCTCCCGGCCCTCGCTGCTCTCCAGCGCCGCCGCCAGCTCGTTGATCGAGTGGGCGACGTCGGCCACCTCGGTCGGACCCTCGGGCTGCACCCGGACCGACCGCTGACCCGACGCCAGCCGTCGGGCCGCCTGTGCGGCCCGACCGAGCGGCGCGGCCAGGCGGCGCGCGAGCAGGACCGCGCCGAGTGCGGCGACCGCGACCCCGACCAGGAGCGCGAGGAGCTCGCGCCGCAGCAGCGCCCGCCCGTTGCTGGTCGCGTCGCTCACCGTCTTGGCCAGCACGATCCCGGCTCCGTTGGCGAGTGGCCGCGCCTCGACCAGGACCGATCGACCGGTGACCGATGTGGTGTAGGACAACGACTTTCCGGCCGCGAGCTCGGCCTGGTGGGAGCCCAGGGCCCGCTTGGCGAGGGGGTCGCCGGCCAGCCGGCCTCGAGCCGTCAACAGGGCGACCGAGGTCTGCTGTTTGCGCAAGGTGTGCAGCGCCTGCAGCGGCGTGTCGTTGCTCTGGGCCAGCGCCTGGGCCACGTCGGCCTGCTGGGCCAGCGTGGTGCGGGCCTGCGACTGCACGCCCGGCCGCAGCAGCCCGTAGGACACGACGCCGGCGACGATGGCCGCGACCAGGACGGCGGCGACGGAGACGACTGCTATCCGCCCGGCGAGGCCCTTCACGCCGACTCCTCCACGGCGTAGCCGACGCCGCGCACGGTCCGGATCGGGCTGTGCTCACCCAGCTTGGCGCGCAGCTGGGCGACGTGGACATCGACCGTCCGGCTCGCCGCCCCGTTGTAGCCCCACACCTGGGCGAGCAGCTCGTCGCGGCCGAAGACCCGGCCGGGTCGCCGCAGCAGATGGGCCAGCAGGTCGAACTCCGTGGCCGTCAGCTCGACCGGCTCGCCACCGGCCCAGACCCGGCGCGCGGTCGGATCGAGCCGGACGTCAGCGACGCGGAGCTCGCTCCCGGCGCCGCCTCCGGGACCCCGGCGCAGCACCGCCTTGAGCCGAGCGACGAGCTCGCGCGGCGAGAACGGCTTGGTGATGTAGTCGTCGGCTCCGAGCTCCAGGCCCAGCACCCGGTCCGGCTCGTCGTCACGCGCGGTCACGACGAGGATCGGCGTCCAGTCGCCGCCCTCCCGCAGCTGTCGGCACACGTCGAACCCGTCCAGCCCCGGCAGCCCGATGTCCAGGATCACCGCGCTGGGCCGGAGCCGGCGGACCTCGGCGACCGCGCGCGACCCGTCACCGACGGCATGCACCGAGAACCCCTCGCGGGTGAGGTAGAGGCGCAGCACCGAGACGATGGCCTCCTCGTCCTCGACGACCAGCACGAGGCCCTTCTCCGTGGGCATGTCTCATCCTCCCGTGTGGTCATGGCCCGAACCTGGATCCGACGCGGCCCGAACAGAACCCGAACATTCAGGGCAGTGTCAGCGGCCGAGCGTTTCAGAGCAGTCTCAGAGCAGGTCGGTCTCGCGGCCCTCGGCGTCGTACGGCGGGGTGCGGTCCCCGGCGACCAGCCGGAAGTACTCGGTGACGGCGATCGGCTGCCAGATCCCGTTGCTGAGCGCGAAGTCGGGCTCCGCGACCTCGATCTGGGTCGCGTGGGCCCGCATCGCCGCGACCTTGCGGTCCAGGACGGCCGTGCCGTCGACCGCGGACGTGACCAGGTCGTCGTCCAGGACCACGCTCGTGGACCCGATCGCGTCGCCGGCGACCGAGCGCGGCACCGCGATCCAGTAGACCTTCGGCACCGGCCAGGTCGAGAGCTCCACGGCGCGCATCAGCACCCGATGGGCCTGGATGTGGTCCGGGTGGCCGTAGCCGCCGTCCGGGTCGTAGGTCACGACCACCGTCCGGCTCGAGCCGTTCGATCAGCCGGGCCAGCGGTGCTGCGGCCTCGTCGACGGCCGCCGAGGCGAAGGCGTCCGGGTGGTCGCCCGCGGAGGTACCGGCCATGCCGGAGTCGCGGAAGTGGACTCGCCGACCGAGCTCGGCAGAGACCAGATCGTCCAGGTACCAATGGTTTTCGACGCCGAGGGCCGCCAAGGCCAGCCGCAGCTCGCCCGTGCGGTAGGGCCCGAGCCGGCCGTCGCGGTCGTCCTCCAGGTAGGCCAGCGAAGCCGGGATGACCTCGCCGTCCTCGCCTCGCGTGCAGGTGACGAGCGCGACCTCCGCGCCTGCTGCGGCGTACCGCGCCAGGGTGACGCCGGTCGCGATCGTCTCGTCGTCCGGGTGGGCGTGGACGAACAGGAGGCCCGGCACGCTAGCGGGCTACTGCTGGCCGCGCTTGGCGCGAGCTCGGGACTTCTCCCGGTCGACGGACGGCAGCACCACGGTCCGCAGCCGGACAAAGTCCGGCGTGACCTCGACGCACTCGTCGTCGCGGCAGAACTCCAACGACTGCTCGAGCGAAAGCCGGCGCGGCGGCACCAGGCGCTCCAGCTCCTCACCCGTGGACTGGCGCACGTTGGTGAGCTTCTTCTCCTTGGTGATGTTGACGTCCATGTCGTCGGCTCGGGAGTTCTCGCCGACGATCATCCCCTCGTAGACCTCGGTGGTCGGCTCGACGAAGAGGGTGCCGCGCTCCTGCAGGTTGAACATCGCGTACGACGTGGCCGCCCCCGCACGGTCGGCCACCAGCGAGCCGGTCGGCCGGGTGCGCATGTCGCCCGCCCACGGCTCGTAACCCTCGAAGACGTGGTGGGCGATGCCCGTGCCACGGGTGTCGGTCAGGAAGTCGGTGCGGAAGCCGATCAGGCCACGGGCCGGGATCAGGAACTCCATCCGGACCCACCCCGTGCCGTGGTTGGTCATCTGCTCCATCCGGCCCTTGCGCGCCGCGAGCAGCTGGGTGATGGCACCGAGGTACTCCTCGGGGGTGTCGATGGTCAGCCGCTCGACGGGCTCGTGCAGCTTGCCGTCGATCAGTTGGGTGACCACCTGTGGCTTGCCGACGGTCAGCTCGAAGCCCTCGCGGCGCATGGTCTCCACGAGGATGGCCAGTGCCAGCTCACCGCGACCCTGCACCTCCCAGGTGTCCGGCCGCTCGGTGGGCAGCACCTTGATCGACACGTTTCCGACGAGCTCACGATCGAGGCGGTCCTTGACCAGGCGCGCCGTCACCTTGTTGCCCTTGACCCGGCCGGCCAGCGGCGAAGTGTTGGTGCCGATGGTCATCGAGATGGCCGGCTCGTCGACCGTGATCAGCGGTAGCGGCCGGGCGTCGTCGGGGTCGGCCAGGGTCTCGCCGATGGTGATCTCCGGGATCCCCGCGACCGCGATGATGTCGCCGGGACCGGCCGACTCGGCGGGCACGCGCTCGAGCGCCTCGGTCATCAGCAGCTCGGTGATCTTGACCTTGGTCAGGCTGCCGTCGCGCCGGCACCAGGTGACCTGCTGGCCCTTGCGGATCTGTCCGGATCGGATGCGACACAGCGCCAGCCGGCCCAGGAACGGTGAGGCGTCCAGGTTGGTGACGTGGGCCTGCAAGGGAACCGAATCGTCGTACGACGGGGCCGGGATGGTCTCCAGGATGGTCCGGAAGAGCGGCTCGAGGTCCGGCCCGTCGGGCTGGCTCCCGTCGTCCGGCCGGGTCAGGCTGGCCCGCCCGGACTTGGCCGAGGCGTAGACGATCGGGAAGTCCAGCGCCGCCTCGGCGGCCGCGGGATCGTCGTGGTCGTCGGCCAGGTCCAGGAACAGCTCGTAGGTCTCGTCGATCACGGCGGCGATCCGGGCGTCCGGCCGGTCCACCTTGTTGATCACCAGCACAACGGGCAGGTGCGAGGCGATCGCCTTGCGCAGCACGAAGCGGGTCTGGGGGAGCGGGCCCTCGCTGGCATCGACGAGCAGGACGACGCCGTCGACCATGGACAGCCCGCGCTCGACCTCGCCGCCGAAGTCCGCGTGGCCCGGGGTGTCGATGATGTTGATCGTCATCCCACCCTCGGGCGCGGCCGGCCCGGAGTAGTGCACGGCCGTGTTCTTGGCCAGGATCGTGATGCCCTTCTCCCGCTCCAGATCGCCGGAGTCCATCGCGCGCTCCTGGATGTGCGCGTGCTCGCCGAAGGCGCCGGACTGCCAGAGCATCCCGTCGACGAGGGTGGTCTTGCCATGGTCGACGTGCGCGACGATCGCGACGTTGCGGATGTCATCGCGCGTGGTGAAGGGCATGGTGAAAGGGACTCGATCTGGCTGGGGGGTTGGGCCTCCATCCTAGGGGCCCGCGGGAGGCGTCTTCGCATCTTCTCGTCCGGCCCGCCTCCGCCGAGAGATCTGCCTGTCGAACGGCCGTTCAGCGCGGTTTCTCACGCCGAGCCGGCCGATCTCGACCTCCAGTGTCCGAATCATCACTAATGTACGGCGGCGTTGTCCAGATCGTGACCATCCCTGGCGCGCGCTCGGGAATCAACGCGGTAACAATTGCGTGGACCAACGCTGGGGCGCTTCAGGGTGACCTAGCGTGTGTCCCGAGCGGCTGTGCGTCGCAGGACGCGGCCGTACGACGGATCACAACTCGGACTGATCGGATGGAGACGCTCAATGCAGCGAAGAAGGATCCTCACCCTGGCTACAGCCGGGACAGCGGCACTAGCCGTCATACTCACAGCGTGTGGCGGCAGCAGCGGCGGCGGTAGCAGCAGCGCTTCCAAGTCCGGCGGCTCCATCACGGTGTACAACTGCAAGCCGCAGAACCCATTGGTCCCGGCCAACACCAACGAGTCCTGCGGGATCCTGGTCCAGCAGGACCTCTTCCGCGGGCTGGTCCACTACAGCCCGGTCGACAGCAAGCCCTCGATGGCGATGGCCGAGTCGATCACGCCGTCCGACGGCAGCACGAAGTTCGACGTCAAGCTGAAGCCGGGCAACACCTTCCAGGACGGCTCGCCGGTCAACTCCGACAGCTTCATCAACGCCTGGAACTGGGCGGCCTACGCCCCCAACGGCGCGGTCAACAACACCTTCTTCGCCGCCATCCAGGGCTACGACGCCCTCAACCCGGCGCCCCCGAAGGGCTCGACCGTGGCCCCGACGCCGACCACGAAGACCATGTCCGGTCTGGTGAAGGTCAGCGACACCGAGTTCACGATCACGCTCTCGACGCCGCAGTCGTTCTTCCCGGTCGCGGTCGGCTACGGCGGCTTCTTCCCGCTGCCCCCGTCGTTCTTCACCGACCCGGCCGCCTTCGGCAAGAAGCCGATCGGCAACGGTCCGATGCAGTTGACGTCGGGCGACGGTGACACCGGCTTCCACGAGAGCGTCTGGAGCGGTTACAAGGGCGCCGACAAGCCGAAGATCGACTCGGTCTTCTACAAGACGTACACCACGGACACCGCGGCGTACGCCGACATGCAGGCCGGCAACCTGGACTTCATGAACCAGGTCCCGACCAGCGAGCTGGTCAACAACCAGTACCAGTCCGACTTCCCGGGCCGGAACAAGAACGGCCCGATCACCGCGATCCAGACGATCACGCTGCCGGTCTACGACCCCAACTACAACGACCCGAACCTGGGTAAGGCGTTGTCGATGGCGATCGACCGTCCGGCCGTCATCAAGGCCGTCTTCAACGGATCGCGTCAGCCGGCTACCGGCTGGGTCGCACCGGGTCTGGTCGGTTACAAGGCCGGCGCATGTGGGCAGTACTGCACCTACAACCCGACCGCAGCCAAGGCGGCCCTCGCGCAGTCGAAGTTCAAGGGTCCGTTCACGCTGGCGTACAACGCCGACGCCGACCACAAGGCCTGGACCGAGGCAGTCTGCAACAGCATCAAGAACACGCTGGGTGTGGCCTGCACCGCCAAGCCGTACGTCGACTTCTCGACGTTCCGCGCAGCGATCGGCGCGCACAAGATGACCGGCATGTTCCGGTCCGGTTGGTCGCAGGACTACCCGCACATCCAGGACTTCCTGGAGCCGCTCTACACCACGGGCGCCAGCGCCAACGACGGCCTGTTCAGCAACCCGCAGTTCGACGCGCTGATCAAGAAGGCCAACGGCGAGACCGGTGACCAGGCCCTGGCCGACTACCAGGCCGCCGAGGCGCTGCTCGCCAACACGATGTCCGTGATCCCGCTGTGGTACTACACGCAGCAATCTGTCTGGTCCACCAGGCTGAAGAACGTGTTGGTGGATACAGTCGGGAACCTGGACATCACCAGCGTGACGGTGAGCTAAGAGAGGTAACTCAAAAATATGGGGCGGTATGTCGCCCGGCGCGTCCTTCAGATGGTGCCGGTCCTGATCGGAACGACCTTCCTCATCTTCGCGATGGTGTGGGCGTTGCCGGGCGACCCGTTCGCCGGTAGGTGCGGTCAACGCGCCTGCCCGCCGGCGTTTGTCCAGGCGGAGACCCAGCGTCTCCACCTGGACAAACCCCTGCCGGTTCAATACGCGTACTACATGGCCGGGCTGGCCAAGGGGAACTTCGGCACGACGTCCGACGGCACGTCGGTCATCACCGAGGTCAAGCGGGCCTACCCGATCACCCTGAAGCTGACCTCGGTCGCGATCCTGTTCGAGATCTTCATCGGGATCGGTGCCGGCATCATCAGCGGCTTGCGGCCCGGGGGGTGGTTCGACAATTTCGCGCTGATCATCACGCTGGTCGCGATCTCGCTGCCGGTCTTCGTGATCGGCTTCCTGTTGCAGTACGTCCTCGGCGTACGGCTCGGTCTGTTCCCGGTCACGGTCGGCTACGGCGCACCCTGGCCGGACCTGATCATGCCCGGCTTCGTTCTGGCCACGTTGTCGATGGCGTTCGTGGTGCGGCTGATGCGGGGCTCGATGCTCGAGATCCTCGGCGCCGACCACGTGCGGACCGCCATCGCCAAGGGCCTGCCGCGCCGGTTGGTGATCCGGCGGCACGTCGTCCGGAACTCGCTGATCCCGGTCATCACCTACATCGGCCTGGACGTCGGCTTCCTGCTGGGCGGGGCGATCATCACCGAGAGCATCTTCAACATCCAGGGCGTCGGCGGGCTGGTCGCCCGGGCCACCCGGATCCGGGAGAACGCCACCGTCATCGGGGTCACCACGATCCTGGTGCTGGTGATCTTGGTGGTAAACCTGTTGGTCGACCTGCTGTATGCCGTCCTCGACCCGAGGATCCGTTATGACTGAACAGATCCGCGAGACGGAAATCGTCTCCGAGACCGCGACCAACCTGCTGTCGACGGGCACCGAGACCGACATCGTCCCGACCCGGTCGCTGGGTCGGGACGCCTGGCTGACGCTTCGGTCGAACTGGGTCTTCTGGTTCTCGATCACCCTGATCGTGCTGTTCCTGATCATGGCCATCGCACCCGGACTGTTGACCCACAAGGACCCGAACGACTGCAACCTCGCGAACTCGCGGCTACCTCCGTCGAGCAAGGCCTGGTTCGGCTACGACATCCAGGGCTGCGACGTCTACTCCCGGACGATCTACGGCGCTCGGGCGTCGATGGTCGTCGGCACCCTGGCCACGATCTTCGCCCTCGTGCTCGGGGCCGGCATCGGGATCTACGCCGGCTTCTACGGCGGGTTCCTGGACAGCTTCCTGTCCCGGATCACCGACATCTTCATCGGCATCCCGGTCCTGGTCGGCAGCATCCTGATCCTGACCGCGCTGCCGGCCACGCCGAGCAACCAGTTCCTGTCGATCTCGCAAGGTCGCGCTCGCCATCGCGATCCTCGGGCTGGACCACGACGGCCCGGATCGCTCGGTCCTCGGTGATCCAGGTCCGGCACGGTGAGTACGTCGCGGCCGCGCGCTGTCTGGGTGCGAGCCGATGGTGGATCATCCGCAAGCACGTGATCCCCAACGCCGCGGCGCCGATCATCGTCATCACGACGATCAGCCTCGGCGCCTACATCGGAGCCGAGGCGGCGCTGTCCTTCCTCGGCATCGGGCTGCAGCCGCCGGTGATCTCCTGGGGCATCGCGATCGACGACGCCCAGGCCTACATCCGGTCGACGCCGCACATGCTGCTCTTCCCAGCTCTGTTCCTGTCGCTGGCGGTGCTCGGCTTCATCATGCTCGGGGACGCCGTCCGCGAGGCCATCGACCCGAAGACGATGTGATGTCGGCGACCACCGCGCACGAGACCGACCTCCAGGACGGCGATGTCCCAGGCGCACCTCTGCTGAAGGTCCGCGATCTCGAGGTCGTCTTCCACACCCGGGACGGCGACGCCAAGGCGATCAACGGGGTGGACCTCGACCTGGCCCAGGGCGAGACGCTGGCCATCCTGGGCGAGTCCGGGTCCGGCAAGTCGGTCACCGCGCAGGCGATCATGGGCATCCTGGACATGCCGCCGGCCGAGATCCCGGCGGGGACCGTGGAGTTCCGCGGCCAAGAGCTGCTTGCAGATGCCCGAGGACCAGACGGCGTACCTTTCGGGGCCAGCGCATCGCGATGATCTTCCAGGACGCGTTGTCGGCCCTCAACCCGGTCTACACCGTCGGCTTCCAGATCGGTGAGATGTTCACCGTGCACCGGGGGATGAGCCGCAAGGAGTCCAAGGCCCGGGCGATCGAGCTGATGGAGCGGGTGCGCATCCCGGGCGCCCGGTCCCGGGTCGGCGACTACCCGCACCAGTTCTCCGGCGGCATGCGCCAACGGATCATGATCGCCATGGCGATCGCGCTGGAGCCGGACATCCTGATCGCGGACGAGCCGACGACCGCGCTGGACGTCACCGTGCAGGCGCAGATCATGGACCTGCTGGCCGAGCTGCGTCGAGAGACCGGCAGCGGGCTGATCCTGATCACCCACGACCTCGGCGTGGTCGCCGAGGTCGCCGACCGGATCAACGTGATGTACGCCGGGCGGGTCGTGGAGCAGGGGGTCTCGATGGAGGCCTTCACGCGCCCGGCGCACCCCTACACCCGGGGGTCTGCTGCAGTCGATCCCGCGCCTGGACTCCACCGACAAACGGTTGTTCGCCATCAAGGGTCTGCCGCCCAACCTGCTGCGTATCCCGCCGGGCTGCCCCTATGCGCCACGCTGCATCCAGGCCCAGGACATCTGCCGCAGTGATCCCCCGCCGCCGGAGGTCGAGGTGGCCGCCGGCCACATCAGCGCCTGTCACTTCGCCGAGGAGGTGTACGCCAGTGGCGGAGTCCTTGGTTAACGCCCCCACGGTCGCCGAGCCCGGCACGCTGGGCGAGACGGTGCTCGAGGTCAAGGGCCTGGTGAAGCACTACCCGCTGCGCCGCGGCATCGTGATCCGACGCCAGATCGGCGCCGTCCAGGCCGTCGACGGGGTGGACCTGAGCATCCGGGCCGGTGAGACGCTCGGCATCGTCGGCGAGTCCGGCTGCGGGAAGTCCACCCTGGCCCGGATGATGGTCGGGCTGGAGATGCCGACCGCGGGGTCGGTGGAGGTGCTTGGGCCGCGACTTCGCGCGGGCCAAAGGCAAGCACCTCAAGGCGATTCGCCGCGACATCCAGATGATCTTCCAGGATCCCTACACCTCGCTGGACCCGCGGATGACGATCGGCGACATCATCAGCGAGCCGCTGGAGATCCACAAGGACGCGCTCCCCGCGATGGACCGGCGGGCGCGGGTGCGTGAGCTGATGCAGCTCGTGGGCCTCAGCCCCGAGCACATCGACCGCTACGCCCACCAGTTCTCCGGAGGGCAGCGGCAACGCATCGGGATCGCCCGTGGGCTGGCCCTGAACCCCAAGGTCCTGATCTGCGACGAGCCGGTCTCCGCGCTGGACGTCTCGGTGCAGGCGCAGGTGATCAACCTGTTGCAGGATCTGCAGGCCGAGCTCGGTCTGGCGCTGATCTTCATCGCGCACGACCTGTCCGTGGTCCGGCACATCTCGCACCGCATCCAGGTGATGTACCTCGGCCGGGTGGTCGAGCTCGGCGACGAGGACGCGGTCTACCTGCACGCGCATCACCCGTACACCCAGGCGTTGCTCTCCGCCGTACCCGTGCCGGACCCGCGGCTGCGCGGACGCGGCGCGCAGATCGTCCTGCAGGGCGACCCGCCCAGCCCGGCCAACCCGCCGTCCGGCTGTCGTTTCCGGACGCGGTGCTGGCTGGCCAAGGACGTCTGCGCCGAGCAGGACCCGCCGCTGGCCATGCACGGCGGTCACCTCAGCGCCTGCCACTTCGCGCAGGAGCTGCCGAAGGGCGAGGACATCGTCATCAAGGCCCCGCTCGACCCTGACGCTGAGTGACGATCGGTCGGGTGCGGTAGCCGCTCGTGAGCCAGTCGGGTACTGCCGGACTCTGATCGGGTGACGCACTGGGCGGGGGCCTCGTCGCAGGTGTTGACTGCGCGTGTGAGCCCCTCTGCCAGCACCGCGCCGCCGTCGTCGGACCACGTCTCGCTGGTGGGGGTGGACGTCGCTCGCGTCCGTGAGCGGGTCCGCCAGCGGCGTCTGCTTCGGGTCGGCCTGGTCCTCGGGCTCATCGGCGGCTACCTGTGGCTGCGCCTGCTCGAGGGCAACCCGGTGGGCCGCCCGCACCTGCCGTCCGTCGACCCGCTCGTGGTGATGCCGGCCGTCTTCTTCCTGGCCCTGATCCTGTTCATGGTGTTCACGACCGTCGGCATCGGGCGCTCTCCCCATGTGATGTACCGGCCCGAGCAGATCAAGGTCGGTCTGGACGACGTGGTCGGCATCGACGTCGTCAAGGAGGAGGTCGTCCGCACCCTGCAGCTCTTCCTGGACCACGAGCGCTTCGCCGAGCGGATGGGCGGCCGGGCCCGGCGCGGCATCCTCTTCCAGGGTGGCCCGGGCACCGGCAAGACGCTGACCGCCAAGGCGATGGCGGCCGAAGCCGGTGTGCCGTTCCTGTTCGCCTCCGGCACGTCGTTCCACTCGTCGTACCAGGGAGCCACCCAGCGCAAGGTCCGCAAGTACTTCAAGGCCCTGCGCAAGCTGGCCCGCCGTGAGGGTGGGGCCATCGGCTTCATCGACGAGTTCGACGGCATCGGCGGTGCCCGCGCGGGGATGACGCGCTTCGCCCCGGCTCGCGCCCGGGCCACGGTGTGCTGTGGCGGACTCGAGGGCCTGGGGATGCAGGCGTCCGCTGCGACGACCGAGCACGCGAGCGAGCACAACGCCTACCAGGGGTCCGGCGACCTGCAGATGGCCGTCAACGAGCTGCTTGTCCAGATGCAGAGCTTCGACGAGCCCAGCGGCAGCCAGAAGGCGATCGGCTGGGTCGTCGACAAGGTCAACCTGCTGCTCCCGATCGCCCATCAGGTGCCGGCGCCGAAGGTGTCGGCGCCCAACGTGCTGCTCGTGGCGTCGACCAACCGGGCCGACGGGCTGGACCCGGCGCTGCTGCGCCCCGGCCGGTTCGACCGCGCGCTGACCTTCGACCTGCCCTCCAAGAACGGGCGCCGCCAGCTGGTCGACCATTTCCTGAAGACCAAGTCGCACGCCCCGGAGCTGGCCCAGGACGAGCACCGGGACGCCCTCGCCGCGATCACGTCGGGTTACAGCCCGGCCATGATCGAGGGGTTGCTCGACGAGGCGTTGGTCAGCGCCGTACGCCGCGGCTCGGAGACGATGTCCTGGGCCGATGTCGAGCACGCCCGGCTGGTGAGCGAGATCGGGCTGGGCCAGCCGGTCGACTACACCGAGCACGAGCGCCGGCTGATCGCCACGCACGAGGCCGGCCACGCCACCGTCGCCTGGCTGGTCGCACCGCAGCGCCGGCTCGAGGTGCTGACCATCATCAAGCGCGCGGGTGCGCTGGGCCTGCTGGCCCACGGTGACCGCGACGACGTCTTCACCCGCTCGCGCAAGGAGCTCGAGTGCCTGATCCAGATCGCCTTCGGCGGCCAGGTGGCCGAGGAGCTGTTCTTCGGTGACGTCTCGACCGGCCCGAGCGGCGACCTGTCCTACGCCACCAACGTCGCCGTCCAGATGGTCGGTGCCTCGGGCATGACCGACACCCTGGTCTCGTTCGCGGCGGTGCAGGGTTCGGCGTTCAGCGACTCGGGCCTGGTCGGGCGAGTGCTCGGCGACGGCCAGACGCGAGAGCTGGTCGAGGACCTGCTCGGGCGCCAAAAGGCCACTGTCCGTGGGCTTCTGGGGGCCAACCGGCACCTGGTCGAGGCCCTGCGGGACGCGCTGATCCAGCGGCACGAGCTGGTCGGCCACGAGATCACCGACGTGCTGGAGGCAGCCCGCGAGGCTCACCAAGCCAGCGCCACCCGTCGCCTGGGCGTCCCGTTGGCCGACCCGGCGCAGGTCGACAGCCCAGCCCTGATCGACCTGCGGGACTCCGCAGCCGACCGGAGCTGAGCCGCCCTATAGCGTGAGCCCGTGCCGTCCCTGCCTCCGACGCCGCCCGAGCCGTCGGCGTACCGGAGGGCGATGGGGCGCTTCGCCAGCGGGGTCACGGTCGTCACCACGCGGGCCGGCGACATCGACCACGCGATGACGGCCAACGCGTTCACCTCCGTCTCCCTCGAGCCGATGCTGGTGCTCGTCTGTGTCGAGCTCGAGGCCCGCTTCCACGACGCCGTCATCGAGGCCGGGCAGTGGGGGGTCAGCGTGCTCGACGGCTCGGCCCGGGCGACCTCGGAGTGGCTGGCGACGCGGGGCCGCCCGCTGCACGGCCAGCTCGACCGCGTGCCGCATCACTACGGGCCGGCCACCGGTGTCCCGCTGCTCGACCAGTCGCTCGCGACGATGGAGTGCCGCACCGTCGGCACCTATCCGGGCGGTGACCACACCATCGTCGTCGGCGAGGTCGTGGCGATCGGCACCCAGGACAGCGACGACGGTGGGTTGATCCACTTCCGCGGCCGCTACGACCGCATCCACTGAGGCTCAGGCCGGCTGGATCCGGTAGTGGTAGCCGCTGTGGTCGGTGAAGCCCATCCGGTCGTAGAGCGCGCGCGCTGCGTCGTTGGCCCGCGCCACCTGGAGGTACGCCGCCCGGTCGCCTCGGTCACGACCCCAGGCGAGCAGGCCGGCCATGACGGCCTGGGCCAGCCCGCGCCGCCGCGCATCCGGAGCCACCTCGACGGCCGCGATCCCGGTCCAGCCGCGGGCGCTCGCGACCCGGCCGATGGCCAGCGCCTCGCCTGTCGCCGTACGGATCGAGATGAAGGCCTGCGCCGGCGCCGACATCAGCACCCGGACGGCCACGGGTGGCAGGTCCTGGCCGCGGTAGTGGTAGAGCGAGAGCCAGGCGTCATCGGGCTCGTCCCGGATGTCCAGGCGCACCGCCGGCGGGGTCACGGCAGCCGTCAGCGGATAGGTCATCACGAAGGTCGGGTAATCCAGGATGTAGCCGCGGGCCACCAGGGCGTTGTCGAGCGGATCCGCGCCGAACCCGGGCTCCTCCGGACCGCTGCCCAGCGCCCAGGGGACGCAGAACCGCGCCGGCAGCGAGCGCTCGGCGTACCAGTGCTCGACTCGGTCGATGGCCTCCGGCAGGAGAGCGGGAGGCGGGCCCAGCGGGAGCACCGAGTTGGACCGGCCGGTGAAGCCCTCCGCGGCGCGCAGCCGCCAGCCGCCGTACTCCTCCTGCTCGATCGGCTGCCAGCCCTCCGCCATGACGTCATGCAGGTCCACCACGGACAGGCGGGGGGCGCGCGGAGCAGGAGCTGGGGGGACCGGGTGACCCAGGATGATGTCGTCGAGCGGGACGGTGACCGGCCCACGAGTGGTGCCGACCAGGGCATAGCGGGCATTCTGGTCCCAGGCGAGCAACTCGCCGAGCACGTCGGTGGCTCGACCGTCCGCCAAGCGGTGGCGGAGCACGACGCGCCGCCCCACGTCGTCCGGCCCGATCCGCACGCTGCGATACTAGGTCGCGCACGACACTCGACCCCGCACCAGCACCAGCTCCAGCGAGAAGGAACAGCCCGTGACGTACGTGATCGCTCAGCCCTGTGTGGACCTCAAGGACCGGGCGTGCATCGAAGAGTGTCCCGTCGACTGCATCTACGAGGGCGAACGCTCCCTCTACATCCACCCGGACGAGTGCGTCGACTGCGGCGCCTGTGAGCCGGTCTGCCCGGTCGAGGCGATCTACTACGAGGACGACGTGCCGGAGCAGTGGAAGGACTACTACAAGGCCAACGTCGAGTTCTTCGACGACCTGGGTAGCCCCGGCGGAGCGGCCAAGCTCGGCGTGATCCCCAAGGACCACCCGATCATCTCCGCCTTGCCGCCGCAGGAGCACGACGAGTAGGTCCGGCTCGGGCATGAGGGACCTCGCGCGCGACCTGCCGGACTTCCCGTGGGACACCCTGGCGCCGTACGCCGCGAAGGCCCGGGCCCACGAGGGTGGCATCGTCGATCTCTCGGTCGGTACGCCGGTCGATCCGACACCCGCGCTGATCCAGGACGCACTGGCGGCTGCGGCCGACGCGCCCGGCTACCCGCAGACCTACGGCACGGCCGACCTGCGCGAGGCGGTCGCCGCGTGGTTCGCCCGGCGCCGCGGCGTGCCCGACCTCGACCCCGACGGCGTGCTGCCGACGGTCGGTTCCAAGGAGCTGGTCGCGCTCCTGCCCACGCTGCTCGGGCTCGGTCCCGGTGACGTCGTGGTCCACCCCGAGGTCGCCTACCCGACGTACGACGTGGGCGCGCGGATCGCCGGCGCCGAGCCGGTGGCGGCCGATGGCACGGCTCAGCTCGGCCCGCTCGCATCGCGGGTCAGGCTGGTCTGGGTCAACTCACCGGCCAACCCGACCGGCCGGGTGCTGGGGGCGGCCCATCTGGCCAAGGTCGTGGCCTGGGCCCGGCAGCACGGCGCGATGGTGGCCTCGGACGAGTGCTACTCGGAACTTGCCTGGACGCCTGCCAGTGGTTCCGATGGCGCGGAACCCACCTTGGGTGCTGCCCCTCCTCACGTTCCGAGCATTTTGGACCCGGAAGTCTGCGGCGGGAGCCACGAAGGACTGCTCGCGGTCTACTCACTCTCCAAGCAGTCCAACCTGGCCGGCTACCGGGCCGCCTTCGTCGCCGGTGACGTGCGCCTGGTCCGCCGGCTGCTCGAGGTGCGCAAGCACGCCGGACTGATCGTGCCGTGGCCGGTGCAGCGGGCGATGCTGGCGGCGCTCGGCGACGACGAACACGTTGCGATCCAACGAGATCGGTACGCCGCGCGCCGAGCTGTCCTGCTCCCGGCGCTGACCGCAGCCGGCTTCGAGGTGCAGCATTCGCAGGCGGGTCTCTACCTGTGGGCCACCCGTGGCGAGGACTGCTGGAGCTCGGTCGACTGGCTCGCGCAGCGCGGCATCCTGGTGGCCCCCGGTTCCTTCTACGGTGCCGCCGGTGCTGAGCATGTGAGGGTCGCCCTGACCGCGACGGATGAGGCCATCGCGGCCGGGGCGACCCGGCTCACCCCCGTGTGAGAGCAATCCAAGCATAGATTGCCTATCAACTAACCAGACTTTCGGTAGTCTGAGTCCATGTCCCTGCCGGACTTCTTTGTCGTGGGTGTGCCGAAGGGTGGGACCACGGCGCTCCACGCGCTGCTGGCTCAGCACCCCGAGCTCTACCTGTCCCCGGTCAAGGAGCCCAAGTTCTATCTGTGCGACGGCCGGCCGCCGCCCCGCAGCCGTCAGCGGGGTCCCGGTGACGCCCACAGCGCCCGCGAGTGGATCTGGCGCCGGGAGCAGTACCAGGCCCTGTTCGCGGCTGCGCCCGACGGCCGGCTGCGCGGTGAGTCCACGCCGTTCTACCTCTACGACCGGACGGCGCACGCGCGGATGGCCTGGGACGCCCCGAACGCCAAGATCGTGGCCGTCATTCGCGACCCGGTCGATCGGGCCTACAGCAACTGGAACCACCTGCGTTCGGACGGGCTCGAGCCGATCCCGCACTTCCTGGACGCCCTGGCGGCCGAGGACGAGCGGGTCGCTCGCGGGTGGGCGCCGTTCTGGCACTACCGGCGGCTGGGCCGGTACGCCGAGCAGCTGCGCTCGCTCTACGACCACTACCCGCGCGAGCAGGTCCTCGTCCTGCGCTACCGGGAACTCGTCGACGACCCGCAGGGGACGATGGTGCGCGTCGACCACTTCCTGGGCATCACGCCGCACCACGCTCGCGTGGCCAACCCGGAGAACGTGCACCCCTATGTCGGTGACTCCGCGCGGGTCCGGGCGCTGGGTCGGGTCGTCCGTGCGGGAGCCTACGCAGGCGCATTCCTCCCGCCGCAGGTCTGGCGGTCAGTCGAGGCTCAGTTGCTCAAACCGTTGCACGCCAACGGAACTCGTCGTCCACGACTGACGCGCCGACGAGCGCATGGCGGCGCTCGCCGGTCTCGAGGACGACATCCGCGACCTCGAAGGGCTCACTGGTGAGTCGTACGCCGACTGGCTCCGCCCGGTCAGTCAGGGCGACTTCAGCCAGCGTCGGGTGCCGCCCCCACGGCGAGCGATCTGAGCCGGTCGACATCTAGCAGCTGGGTGCGCAGGTCGTTGCCACCGGACTCGGCCGCGGCCTCGAAATAGACCCGCACGCCGCCCTCGGGCAGCTCGACCGCCGACATGTAGCGCAGGGTGTGCTCGCCGTACGGCGACTGGGCGAGCGGCATCTCGCCGATCGCGCTGAAGCCTCCGTGACCGTCGCCGATGGCCAGCCCGGTGCGTTCGTACCAGTTCTGCGCGGCACTGGCCCGGCCGTCGTAGAACGCGAGGTCGGCGAGGCCCCGCGGACCGGACAGCACTGCGGTCAGCCGGGCCCCGCGGGAGTCCCAGGTGCCGGCCCGCGGCGAGAGCGCGTCCTGGCCCCAGGTCCAGGCCAGGCCGTCGGTGCTGGTGGCATAGCGAGTGGTCATCCGGTCGGTCGCGTCCGGATCGTCGAGCGGGTGGCAGCAGACCCACGCGTGCCAGTCGTCCCCGTCACGGACGACGACCGGGTCCTTGGGCGCCAGGGTCCGCGGGTCGCCGGGCCACACCTCGAGTCGCCGGGCCGAGGCCAGGTCGGCGATCTCGTCGGCGTCGAGCGCGATGACGCTCCAGTGCTTGGTGCCCCGCGTCGCCAGGCTGAGGTAGATCCGCCAGCCGCCGTCGGCTCGCCGGACGAGCGCCGGGCGCTCCAGGGAGTCGCAGCCGAAGTCGGTGGCCGTGAGGGTGGCCAGCGGCTCGAAGGTGATGCCGTCCGTCGAGCGGGCGACGATGTTGGCGTAGCCGCGGCCCTCGCCCACGGGCCGGCGCAACCGGTAGGCCAGGTAGATCGCGCCGTCGGCCGCGACCGCGCTCGGGCCGCCGGCCCAGTAGCCGTCGCCCGGTCCCGGGGCCTGCACGACAACCGTGCTCGTCTCCATGTTCGTGCCGATGGCCGGGAACCCCGCGACCTCCACTTGAGTTTGGCTCACAACTGGACGGTAGTGCCCCAGGACGAGCGCCGGGGTCGGTTCGCGAACCGAAGTAACTGGCGGGTAACGTCCGTAGGACAGCGTCATACGAACAGCTCAACCCCGCCGGCCCCAGGGAGACCCCCAATGCCCGACGCACCATCGACCGCCCCGGCCGAGGCCACACTGCACTACGGCGACACCGACCTGTCGCTGCCGCGGATCCCGGCCACCGAGGGCAACGACGCCGTCGATGTCTCGAAGCTGCTGAGCACCACCGACCTGGTGACCCTGGACGTCGGCTTCGTCAACACTGCCTCGTGTCGCTCGGCCATCACCTACATCGATGGCGACCAGGGGATCCTGCGCTACCGCGGCTACCCGATCGACCAGCTGGCCAAGGGCTCGACGTTCATCGAGGTCAGTTACCTGCTGATCTACGGCGAGCTGCCGACGCCGACCGAGCTGGAGAACTTCACCGACCGGATCCGCCGGCACACCCTGCTGCACGAGGACCTGCGGAACTTCTTCAACGCCTTCCCCCGCGACGCCCACCCGATGCCGGTCCTGTCCAGCGCGGTGAGCGCGCTCGGCACGTTCTACCAGGACAGCCTCAACCCCTTCGACCACGAGCAGGTCGAGCTGTCGACGGTGCGGTTGCTGGCCAAGCTGCCGACGATCGCGGCGTACGCGTACAAGAAGAGCATCGGGCAGCCGTTCCTCTACCCGGACAACTCGCAGGGCCTGGTCGAGAACTTCCTGCGGATGACCTTCGGCTTCCCGGCCGAGCCGTACGTCGCGGATCCGGCTCTGGTGAAGGCGCTCGACCTGCTCTTCATCCTGCACGCCGACCACGAGCAGAACTGCTCGACGGCCACGGTGCGCATTGTGGGCTCGGGCCAGGCCAACCTCTTCAACTCGGTGTCGGCCGGCATCCACGCGCTCTCTGGCCCGTTGCACGGCGGCGCCAACTCGGCCGTCCTGGAGATGCTCGAGCAGATCAAGGCCGAGGGGGGCGACGTCGACACCTTCGTCAAGCGGGTCAAGAACAAGGAGCAGGGCGTCCGGCTGATGGGCTTCGGCCACCGGGTCTACAAGAACTACGACCCGCGCGCGGCGATCATCAAGCAGACCGCCGACGAGATCCTCTCCGGCCTGGGCATCCAGGACCCGCTGCTGGACATCGCGATGGAGCTCGAGCAGGTCGCCCTCTCCGACGACTACTTCATCGAGCGCAGGCTCTATCCCAATGTCGACTTCTACACCGGCCTGATCTACAAGGCGATGGGCTTCCCGACCCGGATGTTCACCGTGCTCTTCGCTCTCGGTCGCCTCCCGGGCTGGATCGCCCAGTGGCGGGAGATGATGGAGGACAAGGAGACCAAGATCGGTCGCCCCCGCCAGCTCTACGTCGGCCCGACCGAGCGCGAGTACCGGCCTACCGTCGAGTGACGACGGCGGTCAGGCCGCCCTTGGGCCCCAACGTGATCCGCGGTTTGTACGCCGGGAAGCGCGCCCCGACCGGGTGCACGAACCAGTCGCGGGCGATCACGGCTAGGACGATCCGGGCCTCCAGCAGGGCGAAGTGCTCGCCGATGCAGAGCCTCGGTCCGCCGCCGAACGGCAGGTAGGCCGTCAGTGGCCGACGCCGCGCCGGATGGGCCGCGCCGCCGGGCGCGAACCGCTCCGGCTCGAACCGGTCGGCATCCGGCCACAACGCCGGGATCCGGTGTGTGGCAAAGGGACTCACGACCAATGTCGAGCCCGCCGGCACGTCCACGGTGCCGATGCGAGCCGGCTGGTCGGTGTGCCGCAGGATCAGCCAGGCCGGGGGATAGAGGCGCATCGCCTCATCCACGCAGGCGCTGGTCCAGGGCAGCCCGGTGAGCTCGACACCGGTCGGGCGCCGCCCCTCGGCGTACGCCGCGTCCACCTCCTCGTGCAGTCGATACGCCGCGAGGGGATGACGGGCCAGCAGGGCGAAGGTCCAGGACAGCGCGTTGGTCGTCGTCTCGTGGCCGGCCAGGAGCAGCGTCAGAACCTCGTCCTCGACGTCCTGCGCGCTCATCCGCTCGCCGGTCTCGGCATCGACGGCGGCCTGCAACAGCGAGAGCAGGTCCTCGCGGGGCTCGCCGCCGGCCCGCTCGGCCGCGAGCCGGGAGATGACCGCGCGAGCGGGGGCCATCGCCGCCGCCACCTGCGGCATCAGCCGGGCTACTCCCTCGCGGTTGCGGGTGCGCACCAGCCCGCGGACCCCGGCCAGCGCCTGCCCGTGGGTCACGGCCGAGCGGATGGCCCTGATGTCGGACTCCGGCAACGGCGTGTCGAAGACGGTGCGAGTCAGGATGTGCAGGGTCACCTCGGACAGCGCGGCGGTCAGGTCGACCCGGTCGCCCTCGGACCACGACGAGCCGAGACCTTCAGCCGCCTCGCGCATCCGCTCGGCGTAGCTCGCGACCGCGGCGTGGGAGAACGAAGGTTGCATCAGCCGGCGCTGTCGCGCATGGTGCGCGCCGCTGCTGGACAGCAGCCCGTTGCCGAGCGCCAGCGCCAGCGGCGGCCCGGGCTCCGGCGCGGATGGGTCGTGGGCCATCCCCTTCGGGAAGGCGTGTTGCTGGGTCAGCACCTGCTGCACCTGCTCGGGCCCGGCGACGACGTAGACCGAGCGCCGGCCCAACCGCACCGGGGCGACCGGGCCCCCACGGGTTGCGCGGCGGACGAGGAAGCCGGGCGGATCCAGCGCGAGGGCGGGCAGGTCCCACGGGACGCGACCCACCGGCTAGGACACCTGGACGACGACGTGGCCGGGGGGCAGGTTCGCGACTCCTGGTCCGACCCAGTGGTTCGGGTGGTCGGTGCGACTCCAGCTGTGGTCGGCGGTGCCGACGGCGGCGATCTGCAGGGCCTGGCTGCGGGCGACCGCCCACTGCGCGACCGCCCAGGCGCTCACCGTCGAGTTCGAGGGCAGGTGCAGCTCGAGCGAGGTGCCCTTCGCCCCGCTCGCCGTGACCGTCGCGCCCAGCTCGCGCTCGGCCGCCTTGGCGACGGCGCTGGCGCGCGGTGTGAGACCGTTCGCCCCGACGCTCTCCGTCGCGCCGGTCGGTGCGTCCAGGACGCAGGTGAGCGCCGCGGGTGAGTAGCCGGACAGGGCCGAGGCCAGCACCCGCGCGTCGGCCTCATGACCGGCGTACGCCGAGGGGAAGGCGCTGCGCTGGACCTTCTGCGCCGCCTTGGTCACGGGCAGCGTGCGATAGCCCTCGATCTTGACCAGCACGTCGTAGAACGCGTTGGCGGCGTAGACCGGGTCGGTGACCTCGGCCTTGGTGCCCCAGCCCTGCGAGGGCCGCTGCTGGAAGAGGCCGAGCGAGTCGCGGTCGCCGTAGGTCAGGTTGCGCAGCTTGGACTCCTGCAACGCGGTCGCGAGGGCGATGGTGGCGGCTCGAGCCGGCAGATTCCGTTGCACCGCAACGGCTGTGATCACCGCGGCGTTGCTCGCCTGCTCGGCGTCGAGGGTCACCGTGCGGCCCTCGGCGACCGCCGTACAGCCGGTGCCCAGGATCGGTGCGGTGACCCGATGGGCGACGTACCAGGCGGTGCCTCCGGCCGCGACCAGGATCACCAGGACGGCGGCGATGAAGGTGCGGCGCCGCTTGCGGCGGCGATCGACGGCCGGCCCGCCGTACGACGCGGGCTCGGCCGGCCCGTCATCGCCAGCGCGGCCCACGCCGGAGGGGGTGAACTCGAGCGCGTGGTCAGCCGTTGGCATGCAGCGCCTCGTTGAGCGCGATACCGCTGCCGGTGCGCGACACCGCCTCGACCGCGCCGCTGAGGGAGTTGCGGCGGAAGAGCAGCCCCGGCCGGCCAGACAGCTCGCGGGCCTTGACCGGGACATCCCGCAGATCACTGTCGGCCAGGCGGACCTTGGTGCCGGCCGTGACGTAGAGCCCGGCCTCGACGACACAGTCGTCGCCCAGGGAGATGCCGACGCCGGCGTTGGCGCCGATCAGGCAGCGCTGCCCGACCGTGATGACCTCGGTGCCGCCGCCGGACAGCGTGCCCATGATCGATGCGCCACCGCCGATGTCCGAGCCGTCCTGGACGACGACACCGGCCGAGATCCGGCCCTCGACCATGGAGACGCCCAACGTGCCGGCGTTGTAGTTGACGAAGCCCTCGTGCATGACCGTCGTACCGGCGGCCAGGTGAGCGCCCAGCCGGACCCGGTTTCCGTCGGCGATCCGGACCCCGCTCGGCAGGACGTAGTCGACCATCCGCGGGAACTTGTCGACGCCGTAGACCGTGACCGGTCCGTCGGCACGCAACCGCATCCGGGTCGTCTCGAAGTCCTCGTTGGCGCACGGGCCGGCGCTCGTCCAGACCACGTTGACCAGCACCCCGAAGATGCCGTCCAGGTTGACCTGGTGCGGTTGCACCAGGCGATGCGAGAGCAGGTGCAGTCGCAGGTAGGCATCAGGGACCTTGGCCGGCGGCTCGTCCAGGTCGGCCTCGACGCGCACGACCTGGGTGCGCACTGCGCGGCGGGGGTCGGTCGCCTCGAGCGAGGCCAGCGTGCGCGGGATGCCGTAGGCGCCGGTGTCCTGCGGCGCGTTGCCGAGGGCGGGCGCCGGAAACCAGGTGTCGAGGAACTGACCGGCATCGGTGACAGTGGCCAGGCCATAGCCCCAGGCCGAACGCGATCCGGTCATCCCCCCAGGCTACGTGACGGGATGTGTCCAGCCGGTGGGGAAACGGTGGCGGCTCGTGATCGGTGGATAAGGTCGGCGCGTGCCACCTGTGCTCGACCTGAACGGCGACGTCGTCGACCTGACCCGGGCCATCTGTGACATCGAGTCCGTGAGCGGCAACGAGGGGCCCCTCGCCGACGCGGTCGAGGGGGCGCTGCGCGAGCTGGCCGGGCTCGAGGTGACCCGCGACGGCGACACGGTCGTGGCTCGTACGGCGCTGGATCGGGCCGAGCGGGTGGTCCTGGCCGGGCACATCGACACGGTGCCGCTGGCGGCGGAGCCGAACCTGCCGACCTGGTTCGAGGGCCCGGACCTCTGGGGGCGGGGCACCTGCGACATGAAGGGTGGCGTCGCCGTCCAGCTCCGGCTGGCCGCCGACCTGTCGGCCCGGCCGGACGATCTGACCCGCGACGTGACCTGGGTGTTCTATGACGGCGAGGAGGTCGAGTCCGCGCGCAACGGGTTGGGCCGGCTGTCCCGCAACCGCCCGGACGTCCTTGACGCGGACTTCGCGGTGCTGCTCGAGCCGAGTAATGGCACGGTCGAGGGCGGCTGCAACGGCACCCTGCGGGTCGAGGTCAGCACGCACGGCCTGACGGCCCACAGCGCGCGGGCCTGGTTGGGGCGCAACGCGATCCACCAGGCGGCTCCGGTGTTGGCCCGGCTCTCGTCGTACCAGCCGCGGGAGGTCGAGGTCGAGGGGCTCGTCTATCGCGAGAGCCTCAACGCCGTCGGCATCCGCGGCGGCGTCGCGGGCAACGTGATCCCCGACCTGTGTGTGGTCACCGTCAACTACCGCTTCGCGCCGAGCCGGTCCGTCGAGGAGGCGTTCGGCCACGTGCGCGACCTCTTCGCGGACTACGACGTGGTGCTGACCGACGCCGCGCCGGGAGCCCGCCCGGGGCTGGATCAGCCTGCGGCGCAAGCGTTTCTGGCCGTCGTCGGCGAGCCGCCGCTGCCGAAGTACGGGTGGACCGACGTGTCCCGGTTCAGCGCGCTGGGCGTGCCCGCGGTCAACTACGGCCCGGGCGACCCGAACCTCGCCCACAAGGACGACGAGCGCTGCCCGGTGGACCAGATCCGTCGCTGTGAGCAGGTGCTGCGCGGCTGGCTCACCAGCTGATGCCGCCCGCCGAGTCCGCCGCGTCGGCCGCCCCGGCACCGCGGCCACCGGGCGACCTCCTGCACGCGGTGACCGCTGGGGTCGTGACCTCGCTGGTCGGTTTCACCGGAGCCTTCGCCATCGTGCTGGCCGGGCTGCGGGCCGTCGGCGCCACGACGGGAGAGGCCGCGTCGGGGCTGCTGGTCGTGACCATCTTGATGGGGCTGTGCACCCTGCTGCTGTCCGTCTGGCAACGGATCCCGGTCGTCGTGGCCTGGTCCACTCCGGGGGCGGCGCTGCTCGTGGCGACCGGCGCCTCGCACGGTGGGTGGCCGGCGGCGGTCGGCGCGTTCCTCGTCTGTGGCCTGCTCCTGGCGCTCGTCGGCGTCTGGGCCCAGCTGGGCCGCTGGATCGGGCTGATCCCGGTGCAGGTGGCCTCCGCCATGTTGGCCGGCGTGCTCTTCCATCTCTGCCTGACGCCGATCCTGGCCCTGCCCGATGCGCCGGCGCTCATCGGGCCGGTCGTGGTCGTCTGGCTCGCGGCGTACCGGTTCGCCCGGCGCTGGGCCGCGCCGCTGGCCATGCTGGTGGCCTTCGGCCTGTCCTTCACCTCGAGCGCGGTGCGGGGGATCGGGCTGGGCCGGTTCGCCCCGCACCTGGAGTGGACCCGGCCGGAGTTCAGCCTCGCGGCGCTGGTGTCGATCGCGCTGCCGCTCTTCGCCGTGACGATGGCCTCGCAGAACATCCCGGGCATCGCGGTGCTGGCCAGCTTCGGCTACCGGGCGCCGGTGCGGCCGACCATGCTCGTGACCGGAGCCAGCACGGTGGTGGGAGCCGGCTTCGGTGCCCACGCGCTCAACTTCGCGGCCATCTCGGCGGCGCTGTCGGCTGGGCCCGAGGCTGGTCCGGACCCGGCGCGGCGCTGGCGGGCGGCCGCGGTCTCCGGCGGTTTCAACGTCGGACTGGGGCTGGTCTCGGCCGGCCTGGTGGCGATCGTCATCGCCTCCCCGCACGAGGTCGTCCTGGCGGCGGCCGGGCTGGCCCTGGTGCCGACCTTCGCGGCCAGCCTGCGCGGTGCGTTCGGCGTCGACGATGCGGGCGTGAGCCGGGTCGAGGCCGGCGCCGTGACCTTCCTGGTGGCGGCCTCCGGGGTGACGATCTTCAGCGTCGGCGCCGCCTTCTGGGGCCTGGTCGCCGGCATCGTCGTCAGCCTGGCCCTCTCCCGCCGTACCTAGCT
The DNA here is from genome assembly GCA_963834425.1 of uncultured Actinomycetota bacterium. Lineage (GTDB taxonomy): Bacteria > Actinomycetota > Actinomycetes > Actinomycetales > CAVURS01 > CAVURS01. The sequence goes on along the minus strand of CAWIBR010000022.1, from coordinate 53,708 downwards.
GGTGCCTGACCTGGTCTGGTGCACGATATTCCATCTGCGCTAGCCTCCGGGGCCATGACCCATGTCGGGCAACAGCTGGTCGATGAACTGATCTCCTACGGCGTCACCCACGTCTTCGGCTGCCCGGGCGGCCAGACGATGCCGCTCTACAACGGGATCGCCCGCCGGCCCGGCCAGATCAGCCATGTGCTGATGCACGACGAGCGCAGTGCGGTGTACGCCGCGGACGGCTTCGCCCGGGCGAGCGGACGGCTCGGAGTGTGCGACGCCACGGTCGGGCCGGGCGCGAGCAACCTGGTCTCGGGCCTGGTCGAGGCCTACTCGTCCTCGATCCCCGTGCTGGCGATCGTCTCGGACATCCAGCGCGACTGGGAGCACTTCCGCGACCTCGGCTCGGCCTCGCAGGCCTTCCGGCAGCACCGGTTCCTCGAGGGGTGCGTGAAGTTCCTCGGCCGGGTCGAGCAGCCCGCCAACCTGGTGCCGATGCTGCAGGCCTGTCTGCGCGCAGCGACGTCGGGTCGGCCCGGGCCGGTCGTCCTGGAGATCCCGGACGACGTGTTCGGAGCGCCCGTGCCGGAGCGAGCGGCCGTGACGCCACGGGCGGCCGACGGCTTCCTGCGCCTGCGGCCCGGCGCCGACCCGACGGCGGTGGCTGCGGCAGCGGCGACGATCCGGGCCGCCACTCGCCCGGTGGTCATTGCCGGCGGCGGCGCCCTGTACGCCGGTGCCGACTCGGCCGTCGTGGCGCTCGCAGAGGCCCTGCGTTCACCGGTCGCGACAACCATCTCCGGCAAGGGCGTGATCGACGAGCGGCACGACCTGGCGGTCGGCGTGGTCGGCACCTTCGGCCTTCCCCTCGCGAACTCCGTTGTCGCCCAAGCTGATTGCGTGATCTTCATCGGATCCAAGGCCGGCCAGGGCACGACCCTCGGCTACCAGCTGCCGCGGCCTGGCGTGCCCGTCGTGCACATCGACATCGACCCGACCGAGATCGGCCGTGGCTTCCCGGCCGCCGTCGGTGTCTACGCTGACGCCCGGCTGGGCACGGCTGCGCTGACTGAGGCACTGCGCGACGCGCCGGCCGCCACCACCTGGGACTTGGCCGAGATCGCCGACCTGCGGTCGCAGTGGTGGGACGGCCCGGTGGCGTACGACGAGGAGCCGGTCGCCGGTGTCGTCAAACCCCAGGACGTCGTCCGTGCCATGTCGGCGCAGATGGGGCAGACGGACACCTTCGTCGCCGACGCCAGCTTGTCCTCCGGCTGGGCCGCGACGCGGTGGCCGGTGCGAGAGGCCGGGGCCCGGTTCTTCGCGCCGCGCGGGCTGGCCGGGCTCGGCTGGAGCCTGCCGGCCGCGATCGGCGTAGCCGCGGCGCGGGGCGCCGGCTCCGCGCGGGTGGTCTCACTGGCCGGCGACGGGGGCTGGTCGTACTCCCTGGGTGAGGTCGAGACCGCGGCCCGGATGGGCTCGGGCACCGTCTCGGTGATCCTCAACAACAGCACCCTCGGCTGGATCCGGCAGGGAGCGGCGACTCGCTACCCCGGCGAGATGGTGTCGCAGGACTTTCTGCCGGTCAGCTACGCCGACGCGGCGGCTGCCCTCGGTGCGGCGACCTGCGCGGTCGAGGACCTGGCGGCGTTCCGGAGCGCGTTCGGCCAGGCGCTGGCCGACCGCTCGGGTCGGCCCTGGGTGATCGAGGTCCGCTCCTGCGCCGTGGAGTCGCCCGTGCAGCAGATGCCCGGCGGCGCGCGGGCACCCGGCGGCTACTGACGCGCAGCCCGCCACGGAGTCACTAGCGTGGCGGGCATGACGGAGACGGACGGCCAGACGGCCAGCGAGGAGCCCGAGCTCGAGCATGTCACCGGGCCGGTGACCCTGCGCGGCGCCATGGTCCCGTCCACGACGACCGACCAGCGGTTGCTCGACAACCGCAGCTCCGGCGACTGGGTGCACACCGACCCCTGGCGGGTGCTGCGGATCCAGAGCGAGTTCGTCGAGGGGTTCGGTGCCCTGGCCGAGCTCGGCCCGGCGGTCAGCGTCTTCGGCTCGGCGCGCACCCGACCGGACACCGCGTCGTACGACCTCGGGGTGGAGGTGGGCGCGGCGCTCGCCCGAGCCGGCTTCGCCGTCATCACCGGCGGCGGGCCGGGCGCGATGGAGTCGGCCAACCGCGGCTGCACCGAGGCCGGCGGGGTCTCGGTCGGCCTCGGCATCGAGCTGCCGTTCGAGCAGGGCCTGAACCCGTACGTCGACCTGGGCGTCAACTTCCGCTACTTCTTCGCGCGCAAGACGATGTTCGTGAAGTACGCGGAGGGGTTCATCGTGCTGCCCGGCGGCTTCGGGACGTTCGACGAGCTGTTCGAGGCCCTGACCCTGGTGCAGACCCAGAAGGTCACGATGTTCCCCATCGTCTTGATGGGCTCGACCTACTGGCAGGGGCTGATCGACTGGCTGCGCTCGGTCGCCCTGTCCCACGGCACGATCAACGAGCGCGACCTGAGCCTGATCTCGGTGACCGACGACGTCGAGGAGGCCGTCGGCCGGATCGTCCGCTCCCGCGCCGCCCGGACCGAGGACACCTCGACCACGCTCGACCGGTAGCGCACACTGAAGGCATGTCGGTCACCCCGGCCCCGCACCGCGGCACCGTCCTGCTCGGACGCGACGTCGCCGGTCGCGCCCTGCGGGTCAGCTCGCACCCCGAGCACGGGCGGGTCGTGCTCTCGATCTGGCAGGACGACCGCTGCCTGGCCACCATCCGGCTGCTCGAGGACGACGTCCCGGACCTGGTCCGGGTCCTGACCGCGAGCCTGCTCCCCGCGGACGCCCAGGAGCACGCCACCGGCTGACCCTCGGCTCAGGTACGACGCGGCTGACGCGCCCGGCCGGCGTCGCGTGGCACGATCGGCGCGTGACGTTGATCCACCTGCTCATCGTGCTGGCCGCCCTGGCCGGCGTCGCGGCCATCGCCGCGGGCAGGGTGCGCGGGGGGATGCCCGAGCCCACATCGACCCGGCCCGAGGTGGAGCTGCCCGCCGAAGCTGTCGGCACTCAGGACGTCGACGCGCTGCGTTTCTCGGTGGGCTTTCGTGGCTACCGGATGGATGAGGTGGACGACGTCCTGGACCGCCTCGGCCTCGAGCTGGGCGCCCGCGAGGAGGAGATCCGCGAGCTGCGCGAGCAGCTCTACGGCGGAGGACCAGAGACCGTCGCCTTCACGGCCCCGCCCGAGGCGGACGACGCCACCCCACCACCGGCCGGCTGAGCACCGACATGAGCGCCTTCTCGGTGACCCGTGAGGTTCGTGCGCCTGCCGGCGAGCTGTGGGACCTCATCGTCGACTGGCCGCGGCACGCGGCCTGGGTCCCGCTGACCCAGATGAGGGTCGACGAGCGGGGCGGCCACGGCGTCGGGTCGACCCTGGTTGCGCGCACCCAGTTGGGTCCGGTCGGCTTCGACGACCTGATGCGGGTGGTCGGCTGGCAACCGCCGCGGGAGCCGGACGGTGTCGGCCGGGTGCGGATCGTCCATGAGGGCAGCGTCGTCGGCGGGGTGGCCGAGATCGAGGTCCGCCCGGTCACGGCCAACCGTTGTGTCGTCACCTGGTGGGAAGACGTCGATCTGCTGCCCGGACTGCCACCTGCGCTCGCCAAAATCGTTGCGCTGCTTGGCGGTCCGGCCAACGTCCTGGCCGGACGCCTCATCTTCGGACGGGTTCTGCGCCGCGCCGGCCGACCAGGCCGAGCAGTCCGCAGCGATCGCAGCGGAGGGTTGGTCGTGAGCGGCTTGGTGAAGGGCGAAGACGGCCTGGCCCGGTGCGCTTGGGGGGTCAGCACGCCGGACTACACGGCGTACCACGACATCGAGTGGGGCCGCGCGGTTCACGGTGAGAGCGCGCTGTACGAACGGTTCACGCTTGGAGGCCTTCCAGTCCGGCCTGTCCTGGCTGACCATCCTGCGCAAGCGGCCGGCCTTCCGAGCGGCCTTCGCCGGCTTCGATGCCGAGGTGGTCGCTCGCTACGGCGCCAAGGACCGGGCCCGGTTGATGGCCGACCCGGGCATCGTGCGCAACAACGCGAAGGTCGACGCCGCGATCGCCAACGCCGCGGCCGTGCTGCGGATGCGCGAATCCGGCGGGTTGGAGCAGCTGGTGTGGTCGCACGCACCGACCGGCCGCCGCCGCGCTCCGCGCTCGTTCGCCGACGTGCCGGCCAAGACTCCTGAGTCGATCGCGCTCGCCAAAGCGTTGAAACGCAACGGCTTCGTCTTCGTCGGCCCCACGACGGCGTACGCCGCGATGCAGGCCTGCGGTCTGGTGAACGACCACCTGGTCGGGTGTCACGCGCGCGCCGCGGCGGGCTGAGTCGTTAAGCGCCTGCTGAGCCTGCCCTGGTGGGTGCAGGTCCTGATCGTCTACGGCCTGACCCGGCTCTGGGTCGCGGGCATCATCATTGTGGCCGCGCGCGGCCAGGTGCCGAACATGTGGACCTCGGCCCACCCCGGCTACTTCGACCTCGGCGTCCAGTGGGACGGCACCTGGTACCGCCAGATCGCCGAGCACGGCTACCCCCACTCGCTGCCCTACGACGCGCAGGGCAACCTCCAGCAGAACGCGCTGGCGTTCTACCCGGCGTACCCGTTCCTGGTCCGCGGGGTCATGTCCGTGACCGGTCTGGGCTTCCCGGTGGCCGGCGCGATGACCAGCCTGGTGCTGGGCACGTTGGCGATGCTTGTCATCTATCAACTCTTCAAGCGGTACGTCGGCCCCAAGGCCGCCCTGGTCGGGATGCTCGTGGTCGCCGTCTTCCCGTCCAGCCCGGTGCTGCAGATCAGCTACACCGAGTCGTTCGCGCTGCTGTTGCTGGCCTCGGCGCTGCTGTTGCTGGTGCAGCGGCGCTATCTCCTGGCCCTGCCCGTCGTCGTAGGTCTGGCCCTGACCCGGCCGGTCGTGCTGCCCTTCGCCGCCGTCGTGCTGGTGCACTTCCTGCTGCGCTGGCGCGACCACTGGCGAGACCGGGAGCGGGAGCCGTTCCCGCCGCGACAGGTCGTCGCCGTCGTGGTTCTGGGGCTGGTCTCGGCCGCGTCGGCCGGCCTCTGGCCGTTCATCGCCTGGCGGCTGACCGGCGTGCGCTCGGCGTACAGCCTGACGGCGAGCACCTGGCGCAGCGCGGGCAAGGTGGAGTACTTCCATCCCTGGTGGTTCATCGCGACCTACCTGATCCACAACCAGGTCTACGCGGCCGGTGCGCTGATCGGGCTGGGCGTCCTGATCCTGGCCGCGGTCCTCGGGCCCTGGGCCCGCCCGCTCGGACCCGAGCTGCGCACCTGGACCCTGGCCTACGCGGCCTACCTCGCGGCGGTCCTGGAGCCGTGGACCAGCATCTTCCGTTACGCGCTGCTGCTCTTCCCGCTCGCGCTGCTCGGGCTGAGCCCGGTCCGGCGACCTCGGCTGCGCGCCAGCATCGTGGCGCTGGTGATCGTCACCTTCATGATCGGGCAGATCGTGTGGGTCTTCTGGCTGCTGAAGTTCGTGCCTCCGACCGACCTCCCGCCGTAATCCACGGCCACCGACGTCAGTGGCCGGTGTAGCGCGGGCGCTCCTTGGCGAGGAACGCGGCGACGGCGACCTGATGGTCGGCGCTCGCCCCGGTCAGGCGCATCAACCCCTCCTCGTGGTCGAGTGAGGTCGGCAGGTCATGCCCGGCCGAGAACGCCACGGCCTGCCGGATCGAGGCGTAGGCCAGGGTCGGCCCGGCCGCGAGCTGCTCGGCCAACGCTGCGGTCTCGGCCGGCAGCGCCTCGTCGTCGACGACCCGGGTCGCCAGGCCGATCTGCAACGCCTCGTCGGCTCCCACCGTGCGGGGCAGCAGGAGCAGCTCCTTGGCCCGGGCCACACCGACCAGCCGCGGCAACCACCAGGACGAACCCGTGTCGCACGACAGCGCCACACCGGCGAAGGCCAGGTTGAACCCGCCGCTGCGGGCGACCAGGCGGATGTCGCAGGCCATCGCCAGCGAGGCGCCGGCACCGGCGGCGATGCCGTTGACGGCTGCTACGACCGGCTTGGGCATGGTGGCCAGCAGCATCGCGATCGGGTTGAAGTGCTGGGCCACGGTCGACATCACGGCCGCGGGGTCGGCGGCGAGGTTCGTGACGTGGTCCTTGAGGTCCTGCCCCGCGCTGAAACCGCGTCCGGTGCCGGTCAGCACCACGCAGCGCACGCTCTCGTCGCCAGCGGCCCGTTCCAGGGCGGCCAGCAGGGCTTCCTTGGTCGCGGTGTCGAGCGAGTTGAGCCGGTCCGGCCGGTTGAGCGTGATCGTGGCGACCGCGCCGTCCTCGCCGCTCGTCGTCCAGCGGACCTCGTCACCTGTCGCTGTGCTCACCGCTCACCGTCCGCTCGGTTCGGTCACTTCAGTCACGTCGGTCACTTCACCGCGGGCGCCCAGGCAGGTGTCGACGTACCGGCCGGCCGCGGGCAACAGATCCTCGGCGGCCGCGTCGAACAGCCGCGCCGCACGATGCCCGGGCCAGTCTGTCGGCAGCACCTCGGCGGGCAGCCCCGGGTCGAGGAAGAGGAACTTGCGCCAGGCGTGGACCAGCTCGGTCCGGGTCGCGAACGCCGCGCGGTCCCCGGCCGTGACCGGATCGACCCCGGCCAGCAGGGCGCGCGCCTCCACCTCGAACCGCTCGTACGCCGCGGCCAGGGCGGCCAGGTCCCAGGCCCGGCCGGCCAGCGCCGGCCCCGTCCCGTCGTACGTCGCGACGAAGGCCTCGGCGCGGACGCCCTCCCCGGCCAGGACCGCGGTGGCGTCCGGATGAGTCCGGGCGGCGACCCAGGTGCCGCCGCCGAGCGGGCCGTAGCCCAGGAAGGCCAGGCCGGCCGCCACCCGCTCGCGGGCGCTGCGGCTGGCCGGCCGATCGGCCACGAGCAGGTGCCAGCAGCCGTCCCAGGGGTGCGCGTCGGTGCGGTAGATCCGGGTGTAGGCGTCGTCCAGCCGTCGGCCGGCCCGGTCGGTCAGCTCGTAACCCGGGCCATCGGCCGTCCGGACGGGGGCCAGCCAGCCCTGCCGCACCATCCGGGAGATCGCGGTCCGCACGGCCGGCGCGGCGATGTCGACCGCCGCGAGCAGCCGGATCAACGCAGCCACCGGAGCACTGCCGCCGCGTCGGCGCAGGTGGTCGCCGTAAACGTCGAAGAGGGCGGACCGGGCCTGCACCCGGACAGTCTCCCGCACCCCCGCGGTCACCCTCGATTTCCCGGCGGGTGCGCCAGGCGGGATACTGGTGCCTTGCTGATGACCGGGCTTCCGTCGTGGGGCCATGTGGAAGCACGGTGCGTTGACGAGAGGGGAGCCGCATGGCGGCCATGAAGCCGAGGACCGGCGACGGTCCACTCGAGGTGACGAAGGAAGGCCGTGGCATCGTCATGCGCGTCCCGCTCGAGGGTGGTGGCCGGCTGGTCGTCGAGATGACGCCGGATGAGGCCAACAACCTCGGCGACGCACTGAAGACCGCAGCCGGCTGACGCCGGCCGCCGTCCCTCCCATTTCGCGACCTATCGCTCCCAACCGGCACCGGTGAGCCCTTCCGTGCGCACGCCGCGCGTCGAGGTGCTGCCCGGCGAGGCGGCCGACCTCCCACAACGAGTGCTCGGCTCGGCCGACACCGCGGTGGCGATCGCCATTCGTCGCGGGTCCTCCGGTCCGCGGGCGGCGCGGGGCTCGGGCGCCCTGGCCACGCGGCTCGGGATCGACCTGCCGGCCGTGGCCGAGCGGGAACGGGCCGGGACCGCAGCGGGTGACCTGACCAGGGTGCCGCTCGGCGGGTCGTCGCTGGCCGCGGGATCGCTGCCCGGCCAGGTCCTGCTGGTCGGCATCGGCGACGGCTCGCCGGGCGCTCTGCGGACCGCTGCTGCCGTGCTGGCCCGGTCGCTGCGCGGGGTCACGCTGCTCGTCACGACCCTGGCCGCCGGTGCATCGAATGAGGTCGCGGAGGCGGTCGCCGAGGGCGTGCTGCTCGGCGCCTACCGGGTCGCCCGCGAGGGCAAGAAGGCGGCCGAACCCTGGACCGGGATCTCCCGCGTGCAGCTCGCCGGTTTGCCGGACGCCGACCAGGCCGACGCCGTACGCCGCGGTGTGGCCTCGGCCGGCGCGACGATCCTGGCTCGCGACCTGGCCAACACCCGCTCGTCGACCAAGGGCCCGGCCTGGCTGGCCGCCCGCGCGACCCGGGTGGCCCGCTCCAGTGGACTGAGCGCCCAGGTCTGGTCCGAGGCCGACCTGCGCCGCGAGGGGTTCGCGGCCATCCTGGCCGTCGGCGGCGGCGCCGAGCGCGGACCGCGGCTGGTCCAGCTGGACCATCGGCCGACGGGCCGGTCGGCTGCGGGGCGCCCGCACGTCGTCCTGGTCGGCAAGGGCATCACCTTCGACACCGGCGGCATCTCGCTCAAGCCCCGCGAGGCCATGCTCGGCATGACGACCGACATGACCGGCTCGGCCGTCGTGCTCGCCGTCCTCGCGGCGTGCCGGGAGCTCGGCGTACAGGCTCGGGTCACTGGCCTGATGCCGTTGGCCGAGAACGCGTTCGGCGCGGGCAGCTACCGGCCGGCCGATGTCGTGCGGACCTACGACGGGACCACGGTCGAGGTCCGCAACACCGACGCCGAGGGGCGGATGGTCCTGGCCGACGCGATGGGCTACGCGCGGGCCCACCTGCGGCCGGACATCATGATCGACATCGCCACGCTCACGGGGGCAGCCACCCAGGCCCTCGGCCGCTCCTACGCCGCGCTCTATGCCACCGACGACCGGCTCAGCCGCGCCCTCGTCCGCGCCGGCGACGGGGCCGGGGAGCGGCTCTGGCCGATGCCGCTGGTCGAGGATTACCGCGAGCTGATCGACTCCGACGTCGCGGACCTGTGCCAGATCTCGACCGATCGCTCGGTCGGCGCGGGCTCGGTGATGGCGGCGCTCTTCCTGCGCGAGTTCGCCGGCGACGTGCCGTGGGCCCATCTCGACATCGCCGGGCCCGGGCGCTCGGATCGCGACCGGGGCGAGGTCAACCGGGGCGGCACCGGCTTCGGCGCCCGCCTGCTCCTGCGCTGGCTCCAGACCCTCTGATCCGCGCGAGCTCGCGCGGCTAGCGCTTGACGGAGGTCAAGAGGCCGTCGCCGCAGGGGAGCATCGCCGAGATCAGTCGGGGGTCGTCGCGGACCGCCTTGCCCAGCTCGCGGATGGTCGTCGTCGACTCATCGCGCTGCGCCGGGTCGGCCACCCGGTCGTGCCAGAGCGCGTTGTCGAACGCCAGCACGCCGCCCGGACGCAACAGCCGGACGCCCTGCTCGAGGTACTCGGCGTACTCGCGCTTGTCGGCGTCGCAGAGCACCAGGTCGTAGGCACCGTCGGTCAGCCGCGGCAGCACCTCCAGGGCCGGGCCGCTGATCAGCCGGGTCCGGTTCGGGGCGATGCCGGCCTCGGCGAACGCGTCCCGGGCCGCCTTCTGGTGCTCGGTCTCGATGTCGATGCTGGTGAGCACGCCGTCGGTGGGCATGCCGCCGAGCAGCCAGAGCCCGGAGACGCCGGTGCCGGTGCCGATCTCGACGACCGTGCGCGCGGCCAGGGCGGCGGCGAGCACGCGGAGCGCGGCCCCGACGCCTTGCTGCACCGGCACGCAGCCGAGCTCCTCGGCCCGCGCGCGGGCCCGCTCGAAGATCTCGTCCTCCTCGATGAACCCCTCCGCGTACGCCCAGGTGGCGGGCTTCTGTCCGGTGATGGCGGCCTCCCTGTTGGATTGAGTTGCCAACCCTAGTGCGGGAACGGCGGCGGGAACCCGGACGCCACCCCCGCCGTTCTCCCGGCAAGTGAGAGAGCGACAGTCGTGAAGACGCCGTGCAGGTTCGCCCGGCGGCGCGTGGAGACACCCGCCGTACGGGCGGGGACCGTAGACCGGGAAGGGCAGGACAGGTGACGATGTTGGCCATGCTGGAACGGACGTCCGATGAGCGGACCGTCCGGCCAGTGAACGGACCAGCAGTCCGAGCAGCCGACCGACCGGCCGTGCACCCTGTGCCTCCGGTGCAAGGAGTGAGCGTGGACACCGTCGAGGTCTGGGTCCCCCCGACCTGGCAGGAGGTCGTGGAGCAGCATTCCGCCCGCGTCTACCGCCTGGCCTACCGCCTGACCGGCAACGTCCACGACGCCGAGGACCTCACCCAGGAGGTCTTCGTCCGGGTCTTCCGCAGCCTGTCGACCTACACGCCGGGCACGTTCGAGGGCTGGCTGCACCGGATCACCACCAACCTCTTCCTGGACCAGGTACGCCGCAAGAAGCGGATCCGCTTCGACGCCCTGGCCGAGGACGCCGACGCCCGGATGCCCGGACGCGAGCCGGACCCGTCGAGGGCCTACGACGACACTCACCTGGACGACGACGTGCAGGCCGCCCTGGATGCCCTGCCTCCGGACTTCCGCGCGGCCGTCGTGTTGTGTGACATCGAGGGCCTGACCTACGAGGAGATCGCGGCCACGCTGGGCATCAAGCTCGGCACCGTGCGCTCGCGGATCCATCGCGGCCGGGCCCAGCTGCGGGAGGCGCTGGCCCACCGGGCGCCGCGCTCGGCGGCATCGGCGACCCAGGCGACCCAGGAGATCGGCGACCTGCCGTGAACCCCCGACCGATGACCCCACCGGTCGGCCCGCACCTCGGTGAGCGGGTCAGCTCGCTGGTCGACGGTGCCCTGGCCGACGACACCCGCGACCGGGCCCTGGTGCACATCGCCGGTTGCGAGGAGTGCCGCGAGGAGGTCGAGACCGCCCGGCTGTTGAAGTCCCGCCTCGCCGCGCTCCCGGCGCCGGCCATGTCGAGCGCCCTGACCGCCCGGCTGCTGGCGATGGCCGAGCCCGGCGGACCGATCCCGCCCCGGCCGGCGCACCTGCCCGGACAGCCGCGCAGTGGCGGAACGCCCCGCCCGATCGCGACCGTGCCCGGCCGGCCGGCTGCCGGCCGTCCGCAGGGCAGCCGCCCGGCCGGTCGCAGCAACCGGGAGAACCTCCGTGGTGGCCGGCGCACCGTGCGCCTGGCCGCTCTGGCCGGGGCCGCGCTGTCGACGATGGCCATCGCGGTTGTCGGGCTGAGCGGGGCGATCGGCTCGGACACCCGGCCGCCCGCCCCGGTGAGCCAGCTGAGCACCAATGTCGGCGGCGCGAGCGACCCCTTCGTCGACGTCAGCCGCACCCTCCAGCGGGTCTCTCGACCGGTCAGCGCCACCCCCGCTCCCTGACGCCCGAGCGCTGACTCCAGGCGGGCGCCGCAGTAGTGGTGCAGGATTGCCGGGTGAGCGAGGTGCAGCCCGAGCCGGTACCCAGTGCACCCGTGCCGCCACCTGGAGTAGTCGAGACTCACCCCGAGACGCACCCCGAGTCGCATCGGGCCGCGACGGCCTGGCCGCTGCGGGTCGTCTTCGTCCTGGTGGCGGTTGTCGCGCTCGTGGCCGGTCTGCTGGGCGGCCTCGGTGGGGCCTGGTGGCAGAACCACGAGGCGGGGCGCGACCGGTCGGTCTCCCTGCTCGCCGCACCGAGTGGCACGACCGCCCGGCCACCGGGCTCGGTCGCCGGCGTCGTACGCCGCGTGCTGCCCAGCGTCGTCACGCTCAAGGTGGCCGGCGGCGAGGAGGCCGACACCGGGTCGGGCTTCGTGCTCCGCTCGGACGGCTACGTCGTGACCAACAACCACGTCGTCGCGGCCGCGGCCGGAGGCGGCACGATCAGCGTGGTCTTCGCCGACGGCCGGAGCAGCAAGGGCACGGTCGTCGGCAGTGACACGTCGTACGACCTGGCCGTGGTCAAGGTCGCCCGGACCGGACTGCCCGAGCTGCGGCTCGGGGAGTCCAAGGACGTCGTCGTCGGGGATCCGGTGATCGCGGTCGGCGCTCCGCTCGGCCTGCAGGGGTCGGTGACGACCGGCATCGTCAGCGCGCTCAACCGGCCGGTCACGGCCGGTGGTGAGGCCGACCAGTCGTCGTTCATCAACGCGATCCAGACCGACGCGGCGATCAACCCGGGCAACTCCGGCGGGCCGCTCGTCAACGCGAGCGGGGACGTGATCGGAGTCAACTCTGCGATCGCGCAGCTGCCCGGTGGCGGCACCCCCGGGGCGCAGTCGGGCAGCATCGGCGTCGGTTTCGCGATCCCCAGCGACCAGGTGCGGATCACGGCCGAGCAGCTCATCGCGACCGGCAAGGCCGTGCATCCGGTGATCGGCGTGCTGTTGGACCAGACCTACACCGGGGCCGGGGTGCGGGTTGCGACCAAGGCGCCCGCGGGCCAGTCGGTCATCACGCCGGGCGGCGCCGCGGATCGCGCCGGCATCAAGCCCGGCGACGTGATCACCGCCCTGGACGGGCAGCCGATCACCGATGAGGACGCGTTCGTGGTCGCCATCCGGGCTCATGCGCCCGGTGACTCGGTGACGCTGACCGTGCGCACCGGCTCGAAGTCCCGCACCGTCCGCGTGACGCTGCAGGGCTCCAGCAACTGAGCCGACCGCCGCCCCCAGCGCGGTGAGGCACAATCTCCCTGTGTTCGACATCAACGGCGGCGAGATGCTGGTCCTGGCCGGCGTCGCGCTCGTGGTGCTCGGACCCGACAAGCTCCCCGGCTATGCCGCGCAGGCGGCGCGGATGTTGCGCCAGGTGCGCACGATGGCCGACAACGCCCGCGACCAGATGAAGGACCAGCTCGGCCCCGAGTTCGACGACATCGACTGGAAGACCCTCGACCCTCGGCAGTACGACCCGCGCAAGATCGTGCGCGACGCGCTCATGTCCGAGGACGACGCCGCCGCGGACCAATCGGCGCCGGAGAAGCCGGTCAGTCGCGGTGCTCCGCGACCAGTCGTGGATAACGGCGATGGCCCTCCCGGCACCTCGTCCGGCCACTCTTCGACGTACGACGAGGACGCGACCTGACGGCTGGCTTCGGTCAGTAGGGCGGTTCGCCCCAGGGGTCGGCGATCTGCGCCGGATCCGAGTCGTAGGTGCGGCCGGCTGGCGTGGTGATGGTCAGGGAGTCATTGGCGTCGCCGGTCACGTCGATGACCCGGTCGGTCTTGAGGTGGTGTTCGCGGGCGCCGACGCTCGCCAGGTTGGTTGGTGTGGTCGGGCCACCGGCGCGTGGGTCGCCGTGGTCGTACTCGTCGACGTGATCGAGCTCGATGTGGGTGGCGTTGCTGACCGGCAGGCGGGTGCGATGGCCGTCGCGGGCGCGGACGAACGCGGACATGCCTTCGGTCGGTCGGTAGGTGCGCGACAGGTCGGTCGCAATGCCGGTGGCTGGGTCGTAGAGCAGGCGTTGCCATCGGGCGCCTGATCGGCCGGCGAGTTCGCGGGCGACTTCAGCAGGCATCGGGATCGGGCCGCTCGGGCCGTGCAGGGTGGCCGGAGCGTCATCGAGACCGAGCAGGGTGGTCATGGCCATCGTCTGCTGGATCAGCGGCTCGGTGGACTGGGGCAGGCAGATCTCCGTGGCGCTGGGGTCCGGCGTCTCGCCCTGGGGGAGCCGGCGCCCGGACGGGCGGGTGACCAGGGTGCCGAAGGCCCCCTCGGTGAGCCAGCCGATCGCGATGTCGGTCCGGAGCTGGTCCAGCGTGCGGGTGTCGCCGTTGGCTTTCAGCGCGCGGGCGGTCCGGTCGAGGTTGCGGTACGCCGAGGCGGCGGCCGGTGCCTCGGTGCGCACGTGGAGCTCGGCCGAGAAGTCGGGCTGCGCGTCGAAGACCACCCGACGCTCGTCGGTTGCCTGGCGGGCCTTCTCGCGCAGCGCTTCTGGTTCCAGCTCGGCGACCTCACGACGCACGATGGCGCGCAGGCGGCCCGGAGCCAGCGACCAGACGGTGCGGCCGGCGCGGCGCAGCTCCCGGATCGGTGCTCGGTAGGTGTCGGCGGTCGGATCGAGCTGCGGGCAGTCGTCGGGGTCGTAGTCGTCGCTCTTCGGGCGAGTCGTCGGGCCCGAGGACGGCGGTGATGAGCTGGGCCTGATGGGTCGGATCGTCGAGCAGGTCGGCACCGTCGACCAGGGCGCGGGCCTGGGCGGGATGGATGAGTCCGCCGGCCAGGGCGTGCCGGACCTGGGGGTGGTCGCGCAGGCCGAGGGCGAAGTCGACCTCGCGGTCGGCCGCGACGGTGGAGATGCTCAGGACCAGCGCGACCTCCATCCCGACCCTGCGGTGCAGCAGCCGCTGGTCGTCGTAGGCGTGGGACGGGCCGGCGGCGGTTGTCCTGCTTCTCGTGCGACGCGAGCTCGGCCGAGGTGGCGGCGATGTCCTCGCGGGCGCTGTCGTGAACGGCCAGGATGGCCCGCGCGCGTCGCGTCGCGGTCCAGGCGTCGAGCCGGGCGGTGCCCCTGACGACTTCGAGCCGGTCGGCGTCGGACATCTGGTGGAGGTGCGGGGTCAGGTCGTCGATGAGCCGAGCCAGTTCGGGACCGCTGGCGGTGGCCAGGTCCCGTACGGCGGTGGCTGTGAGCATGAACCTATTGTATCGAACACAGGTTCGATTAGTCAAGCAGAAGACGAGAGGAATTCTCGACGAATCTGGTTGGGGCCAACGGTTTCCGCCGCAACGAGTGCCGTTCGAGCCACGAGCCGCAAGGCGAGCCCGGAAGATCAACCCGACCAGAGCGGGCCTCGGCCCGCGTACCAAGCCGCTCTTGTCTTTCGACAACCCAAGCGCGACCTAGCGACTGACGGGAGTCAACCCAAGCGAGCGACCGGACAGACCCCGAGCGCGCCGGGACAACTGACGAGCGACCCCGCGAAGGACGACAGCAGCGGGCGAATCCGGTTGGGAGAGTACGACCGGCGTGCCGTCGTCGCCTCCCTCGCGGAGCCGGACGTCGATCGGGACCTGACCCAGCAGCGGCACGTCGGCGCCCACCGCTCGGGTGAGTGACTCGGCGACCTTCTGGCCGCCACCGGAGCCGAACAGCTCGAGCCGGCTGCCGTCCGGCTGCTCGAGCCAGGCCATGTTCTCGATCACGCCGACGATGTGCTGATGGGTCTGCAGCGCAATGGCGCCGGCCCGCTCGGCCACCTCGGCCGCGGCCTGCTGAGGGGTGGTGACGACCAGGATCTCGGCCCCGGGCACGAGCTGGGCGACCGAGATCGCGATGTCGCCGGTGCCGGGCGGCAGGTCGAGCAGCAGCACGTCGAGGTCGCCCCAGAAGACGTCGGCGAGGAACTGCTGCAGGGCCCGGTGCAACATCGGACCGCGCCAGACGACCGGCTGGTTGCCGGGCACGAACATCCCGATCGAGATGACCTTCACCTCATGGGCGATGGGCGGCAGGATCATGTCGTCGACCTGGGTCGGTGCCTGCTCGACCCCCAGCATCCGCGGCACCGAGAAGCCATAGACATCCGCGTCGACGACGCCGACCCGCAGTCCCTCGGCCGCCATGGCCGCCGCGAGGTTGACCGTCACGGTCGACTTGCCCACGCCGCCCTTGCCCGAGGCGATGGCGTAGACCCGGGTGAGCGACCCCGGCTGCGCGAACGGGATCACCGGCTCGCCCTGACCGCCGCGCAGCTGCTCGCGCAGGCCGCGCCGCTGCTCCTCACTCATCACGCCCAAGGTGACCGTCACGGAGGTCACGCCGTCGAGGGCCGACACCGCGGTGGTGACATCGCGGGTGAGGGTCTCCTTCATCGGACAGCCCGCGACGGTGAGCAGGACCTCGACCTCGACCCCTCCGTCGGGGGCGACGTGCACGTCCTTGACCATGCCCAGATCGGTGATCGGTTGCCGGATCTCGGGGTCGTTGACGGTTTGCAGGGCACCCTGGATCGACGCGAGTTCAACGGGGGACATGCGGCCATCGTAGTTATCCGTGTCCTAGGCTCGCCCCGTGAGCGTCACCTCGGGGAGCGTGCGCCTGTCGCGAGCCCAGTTGCGCTCGTGGCGCGCGTTCCTGCGGGCCCACGCCGAAGTCACCCGGCGACTCGAGAACGACCTCGTCGCCGAGCACCAGCTCCCGCTCGCTTGGTACGACGTGCTCGTGCAGCTCGTCGAGGCACCGGACCGCCGGTTGCGGATGACCGACCTGGCCGGTCAGGTCCTGATCTCGCGCAGCGGCCTGACCCGGTTGGTCGACCGGCTCGTGGCCGAGGGCCTGGTCCGGCGCGAGCGGGCCGCCGACGACGCCCGGGGCACGTTCGCGGTGATGACCGACGAGGGTTACAAGCGGCTGCGCCAGGCGACGCCGACCCACTTGCGCGGTGTCGCGTCGTACGTCGTGGACCGGGTCACCCCGGAGCAGCTCGCCTCGTTGGGCGACGCCTGCGCGCTGATCGCCGAACCGCCCGTCGATGGACAGTCGGCGGGCGCCGAGCAGTAGCGAGCGCTAGCGCGCCGGCTGATCCTCGTCGTCGGCCGGTGCCTCTGGCCGCAGGGTGCCCCGCTCCTCGAGCTCCTCGAGCAGGGCGCGGAGCTCGGATCGGACGAAATCACGAGTTGCCATGTCGCGCAACGCGATTCGCAGAGCCGCCACTTCGCGCGTGAGGTACTCGGTGTCGGCCAGGTTGCGCTCATCCCGGCTGCGGTCCTGCTCGCCGATGACCCGGTCCCGGTCGTCCTGACGGTTCTGCGCGAGCAGGATGAGCGGAGCGGCGTACGACGCTTGCAGGGACAGGATCAGCGTCAGCAACGTGTAGTTGAGCGCCCGGGGGTCGAACTGCAGGTGCCGCGGGGCGAAGGTGTTCCAGGCCAGCCAGACCAGCACGAAGACGGTCATGTAGACCAGGAACCGGGCCGTGCCCATGAAGCGGGCGAACCGCTCCGCGACCTGGCCGAACACCTCCGGGTCGACCTGGGGGCGGCTCAGGATGGGCCGGGCGCTCTCCCGCGGCTGGTCCAGGCGCGGGCTGGTCCGGGCCCGCCGCCGCTCACGCGCCATGACGGCCTACCCCGGTCGCGCTCGCCGTCCCCGAGGGGTCGACGACGTCGGCCGCGTCATCGGCCTCGTCCGGCCCGTGGCCGTTGTCGTCCTCGGGCCCCTCGTGCTCCTCGTGATCGTCGATGTCGCGCCAGTCGTCCGGGAGGATGTGGTCGAGCACGTCGTCGACACTGACCGCGCCCAGCAGGTGCCCCTCGTCGTCGACGACCGGCACCGTGACCAGGTTGTACGTCGCCAGCAAGCGCGTGACCCGACCGAGCGGCGCGTCGGGCGAGAGCGGCTCCACGTCGCTGTCGATGACCGCCCCGACGGCAGCCGCGGGCGGCTCGCGGAGCAGCCGTTGGATGTGTACCAGCCCGATGTAGCGTCCGGTCGGCGTCTCCAGTGGAGGTCGGCAGACGAAGACCGCACTGGCCAACGCCGGAGTGAGCTCGGCCCGGCGGACCACCGCGAGCGCCTCGGCGATGGTCGACTCGGGCGACAGGATGACCGGCTCGGTCGTCATCAGGCCGCCGGCGGTCTTCTCGTCGTAGCTGAGCAGCCGGCGCAGTGGCTCAGCCTCGTCCGGTTGCATCAGCTGCAGCAGGTGCTCGGCCGTCTCATCGGGGAGCTCGCTCAGCAGGTCGGCGGCGTCGTCCGGCTGCATGGCCTCCAGGATGATGACCGCGCGCTGGGTCTCGAGCTGGGTCACGATCTCGACCTGGTCGTCCTCGGGCAGCTCCTCCAGCACGTCGGCGAGCTTCTCGTCGTCCAGGGCCGCGGCCACCTCGACCCGGCGCTTGGAGGACAGGTCGTGGATCACGTCCGCGAGGTCGGCGGCCTTGAGGCTGCCGAGGGTCGCGAGCAGGCTGACCGCCGACTGCGCACCCTCGGTCAGGAGCCCGGTCACGTCGTCGTAGTCGACAACGAACGTCTCACCGCGCCGCCGCAACCTCGCGCCCAGTCCGCCCCGGCTCGTCCCGCGCCGGCAGAACAGCTTGGTCAGCACCCACTCCCGGCCGCGGTCGGGCTCGATCGCCACGTCCTCGACGATCGCCGGGCCGGTGCCGTCCCGGAGCTCGACCTCGCGGTCCAGCAGCTCGGCCAGCACGAGGGTCTCGGCCGCGCGCTGCTCGAACCGCCGCATGTTGACCAGGCCCGTGCTGATGACCTGGCCGCGGTCGATGTTGGTGACCCGGGTCATCGGCAGGAAGACCCGGCGCCGCCCCGGCACCTCGACCACGAGGCCGATCGCCTGGGGCCGGGCCCGCCCGTGCCGGAAGACGACGACGACGTCGCGCACCCGGCCGACCTGGTCGCCTTGTGGGTCGAAGACGGCCAAGCCGGACATCCGCGCGACGAAGACACGGCTCGGGGCTCCGCTCACGGTGCCCAGGCTAGTCAGCCGGGTCGGAAATCCCGGGCTACTCGCGGCCGCGGCGGGCGATCTTGCGCGCGTTGCGCCGAGTCGTGCGCCGGCCGCCGACGTGCCAGGGGGCCCACCGCGTCGTGGTGGCCTCGCTGGCCGGGGGAGCCGCGGCGCCTGAGGAGTCGTCGTACGAGCCGGGGCTCTCGACCACGCCGCCGGTCGGGGTGATCCGAGTGATCGTGGCGGCAGCCGCCCACCGGTCGAGCAGCCCGTCCGGGTCGGGGGCGTTGAGTCGTTCGGCCTTCAGCGCCGTCGCGATCTCCGGCCAGTCCGGATCGTCGGGCGCGACCACAGTCGCGACCGCGCGCAGGGTCAGTAGCCGGGCCCAGGTGTCCTTGCTGCGCAGGATCAGGTCCACGTCGCCGGCCAGCGCCGGCAGTTGCTGCTCGCCCGGCCCGCTCACGACGTACGCCGAGGGCTCCCGCCAGACGTACCACGCCGGCCACGCGCGCTCCGGGGTCGGGCGCACCCACAGCAGGCTGCTCTTGCTAGCGGCCTCGCCGACGAGTGCCGTCATCCCGGCGTAGTCGACGGCGGCCGTGGCCGGCGGCGCCGCGCCCGGACCCGTTTCGCTCACGGCACCGAGCCTGACACAGTGCCCCCGTGACTGACGAGAGGCCCGAGGCCACCTCGGCGCCCTCGGTGGACGGTCCCGGCGTGACCTTCGCGCTGATCGCGGTCGCCATCACCGGCATCTCGTTCTCCGCTCCGCTGGTGGTGGCCATCACGGTGCCCGCGCTGGCAGTCGCCTTCTGGCGCAACGCATTCGGCGCAATCCTGAGTGCGCCCTACGTCCTCGTCCGGGACCGCCAGGAGTGGCTCGGCCTGTTCCACGGCAGCCGTGCGCGCCTGATCACCGCCGCCCTGGCCGGAGTCGCGCTCGCCGTGCACTTCGCTTTGTGGATCCCGAGCCTGCGCATGACGACGATCGCAGCGTCGACCGCGCTCGTGACGACGACCCCCATCTGGACGGTCGTGCTGGATCGGCTTCGGGGGCGCCCGGTGCCCCGTGGCGTGCTGGTCGGCGTGGGCGTCGCCATGTGCGGCGTGCTGCTGGTGACCGGCGTCGACGCCGGTCGGTCGGGGCGGGCCCTCGTGGGCGACCTGATCGCGCTCTTGGGCGGCATGGCCGGTGCGGTCTACGTGACGATGGGCGAGAGCGCTCGGCGAAGCATGAGCACCGCGACCTACACCTTGGCGGCGTACTCCGTCTGCTCGGTGGTGCTGCTCGCGGTCTGCCTGGTCGCAGGTCAGTCGATCGCCGGGCCGGGCTACGACGCGAAGACCTGGGGGCAGCTGCTGTTGCTCACCCTGTGCGCGCAGCTGCTCGGGCACACCTTGCTCAACCGCGCGCTCGCTTCGGCCGGAGCGACGACGGTCTCGCTGGCGATCCTGTTGGAGGCGCCCGGGGCCGCTCTCGTGGCCTGGGTCTGGCTCGGGCAGGAGCCCCCCGCGCTGATCATTCCCGGGGCGGCCCTGGTCCTCGTCGGCATTGCGCTGGTCGTGCTCAGCCGCCGGGCCAACCCCTCGCCGAGTGCACCCGAGCCGGCCGGCTGACCAAGCCCCGTAACCAACGTCACGGTCCTGACCCGATGACCCTGGCCGGGCTCACTGGGTAGCGTCCGGCCCATGACCACCGACCGGCCGCTGCGCTCGCGACGCTCCAACCTGGCCGTGCCCGGATCCAGCCCCAAGATGCTGGACAAGGCGCGCGGGCTGCCGGCCGACCAGGTCTTCCTGGACCTCGAGGACGCGGTCGCACCGATCGCTAAGCCGGACGCCCGCAAGAACATCGTGGCCGCGCTCACCGAGGGCGGCTTCGAGGGCAAGGTCCGCACGGTCCGGGTCAACGACTGGACCACCCAGTGGACCTACGCGGACGTGATCGAGGTGGTCGACGGCGCGGGTGCCGACCTCGACGCGATCATGCTGCCCAAGGTGCAAAGCGCCGACCAGGTCGTCGCGCTGGACCTGCTGTTGACCCAGCTCGAACGGGCCAACGGCTACCAGGTCGGGCGGATCGGCATCGAGGCCCAGATCGAGAACGCCCTCGGCCTGGTCAACGTCGACGCGATCGCTGCCGCCAGCCCCCGGGTGGAGACGATCATCTTCGGGCCGGCCGACTTCATGGCCTCGATCAACATGAAGAGCCTCGTCGTCGGCGAGCAACCGCAGGGGTACGACGTGGGCGACGCCTACCACTACATCCTGATGCGAATCCTGATGGCGGCCAGGGCTTTTGGGAAGCAGGCCATCGACGGGCCGTACCTGCAGATCCGCGACGTCGAAGGGTTCCGGCGGGTCGCGCAACGCTCGGCCGCGCTCGGTTTCGACGGCAAGTGGGTCCTGCATCCCGGTCAGCTGGACGCGGCCAACGAGGTCTATAGCCCCCGGCAGGAGGACTACGACCACGCCGAGAACATCCTGGACGCCTACGACTACTTCACCTCCGCGGCCGGCGGCGGCCTGGGTGCAGTCATGCTCGGGGACGAGATGATCGACGAGGCGTCCCGCAAGATGGCCATCGTGCTGGCCGCCAAGGGCCGCGCCGCCGGTCTGCAGCGCGGCGTGCGGTGGAGCCCTCCGGCCTGAGCCCGATGTGATCCCTTCCGCCCGGGTCTAGCCCTTTCGCCGCCCTTGATGATACTTATAAGTATGCACGCCGCGGTGGCGTGGTCCTGACGTAAGGGGGCAGTCGTGAGATTTCATCGCACCGGTTGCATGAGTCCTAGCCCAATCGGAGGCAGCAGTGCCAACAGTCGTTGTGGGCGGTGCCGTCATTGCCGGCTGGGCGCAGGTCATGATCCTGGCCGTCCTGACCATGGCCGCCTTCGGCGTCCTGCGATGGACGAACCGGCGGATCACCCGTCGACGACAGCGCGAGGAGCTGACCCAGGCCTTCGGTGTCACCGCACGAGCGGTCGAGGCGGTCGCCTCGGCGGGCCATCCAGACGCTCCAGATCGTTGCGCCGAGCCGTCGCCGGGGGCGCCGGAGCCCTGGCGTTAGCCAGCGCGGCCGCGCTGCCGGCGCGGGCTACTGCGGTCTCGCCGGACGCCTACGCACCGGCGAGCATCTGCCGTGGGCTGGGGATCGACACCTGGACGGCCTGGTTGTCCAACGACGCGAGGCGACTCGAGGTTGAGTTCTTCAACTGCTCCGGTGTCGGCGACGACAAGATCAAGATCACGGTCAACAACGCCAGCGACCCGCCCGCGTTCTGGTTCCACGGCAGTTCCACCGGGTCCTACCACGTGGGCTACTGGTTCACCTGGGAGTACGGCCCGAACCACGTGCAGGCCAGTCGGGTGGCGCATTGGAGCGACGGCGGAAACCTGGCCCTTCGCTGGAGCGCCGCTCCCGGCGGTGGGGGCGGCGGCGGCCCGTGGATCCAGGCGCGCACACCGGCCGGCGAACCGCTCACCGTGACGGACGAGCACGGGCACTCCCACCCACTGCTCCTCGCTCCCTGACCGCCCGGTGTCGACGGCGGCGAGGTCGCGGGCCGGTCAACCAACCAGCACCGCGTCCTCGTCGACGTCGGCTCCGGGCACACCCTCGACCGCCGTCTTCGGCAGCAGGAAGCACAAGCCGGCACAGACCAGGTAGCCGATCACGGCGTACGGCGCGGAGTGGGCGAACGCCGACGCGAAGCCGTGGCCCGGAAGCCAGGCGAAGAAGACCGAGCTGATGACGGCCACGCCCACCGCCCCGCCCAGCTGCTGGGCCGTGCTGAACAGGCCCGAGGCCGAACCGGCCTGGTGGACGGGCACGGCGACCAAGACGACGTTGATGAGCGGTACGACGAGCAGCCCCAGGCCCAGGCCGGCGACCAGCAGTGGCGGGGCCAGCTGCCACGCGCTCACGCCGTGGGTCGAGTGTTCGGCGGCGAGCCACAGCGCTGCGGTGCCGGCCGCCATCAGCAGGGCGCCGAAGGCCAGGACGGCGCGGCCGAACCTCGGAGCGAGGCCTTCGGACATGGGCGCGGTGATGATCGTGCCGAGAGCGAACGACGTCATGACCAGGCCGGCGTGGATGGGTGACCAGCCTTGGCCCGACTGCACCCACAGAGTCAGGGCCAGGATCGACCCGGTCATCGCGGCCGAGAAGAACAGCTGCACCGCGATGCCGGCGCCGAACGCCGGGACCTTCAGCAATGGCGTGGGCAAAAGCGTTGCGGCGCCTCGCTCCTGGTGCCGGGAGTCGACGACGAAGAGTCCGACCAGGGCGGCGATGCCGGCGGCGAGCAGGGCCCAGCACCACAGCGGCCAGCCATGCCGCTGGCCCTCCAGCAGCGGATAGACCACGGCGACGATGCCGGCCGCCATCAGGACCGTGCCGGCCAGGTCGGGGCGCAACGGGTTGGCGATCCGGGTCTCCGGCACCAGGACCAGGGAGATGACGAAGACGGCGATCGCGATCGGCACGTTGACCAGGAAGATCATCCGCCAGCCGGTGCCGAAGAGGTCCGCGGACGTGAGCGCGCCGCCGGCGATCAGGCCGACCGATGCGGCCAGGCCGCCGACTGCGCCGTACATCGCGAAGGCCTTGCCCCGCTCCTGCGGCGCGAAGATCACCCGGAAGGTCGCGAGCACCTGCGGCGCGACGGTGGCGGCGGCTGCGCCTTGCAGCACCCGGAAGGCGATGAGCTGACCCGGAGTCTGGGCCGCGGCGCTGGCCAGGCTGGCCAGGCCGAAGGCCGCCGTCCCGATCAGGAACAGCTTGCGCCGGCCAAAGCGGTCGCCGAGCTGGCCGGCCGTGATGAGGCACGCGGCGAAGGCCAGCAGGTAGCCCGAGACGACCCAGGCCAGCTGGTCGCCGGTGGCGTGCAGGTCACGCTGGATCGTGGGCAGGGCCACGTTGACGACCGTGCCGTCGAGCAGGTCCATCAACGCCGCGACCATCATCACCGCGGCGATCAGCCATCGGCGGGGGTTCAACGGTTGCTCGGTGCTGGGTGTGGCTGTCATCTCGGGTGCCTCCGCGGGGTTACAGTTGGTTCGGTTGCTCGGATAGTTCGGTGATCCGAAAGATTCGACTGACCGAATATTACGCAGAACCGAGAGAAAGGCAAGTCCGTTGGCGAAGGCTGAGCCGGGCGACGCGATCGCCGACCAGATCGAGGTCGGCATCCGGCAGGTCATCGCCTCGGCCGTGCTCTTCAACTACGAGGTGGCCGAGCGAACCGGCATGAACATCCGGGACGCTCAGGTTCTGGGGCTGTGCCAGCTGCACGGGCCCCTGACCGCCGGCCAGATCGCGACCCTCGCCCAGCTGCCGAGCGCGACCGTGACCGGGGTGATCGACCGGTTGGAGGCGCTGCACATGGTCCGGCGCGCACGGGACGCCAAGGACCGGCGCAAGGTGATCGTCGAGGTCGACGACGAGCACCTCTTCCGAACCCTCGGGCCCTACTACGTCGAGCAGTCGACCCGGTTGCGCGAGGTGCTCGCGACCTACTCCGCGCGGCAGCAGCAGGTGATCCGGGATTTCCTGCGCGACATCATCGCCGCCCAGCCGGGCCAGGAGCCCCTTCCCCGCTGAGCGCCGTGGTTGGCGTCACACCGTTTGCGGGTGCCGTCGGGCGACACCGGTCGACATACTCGCGGTGACGACTCGAGGAGGAGCGCGATGGGGCGGCTGCTGCACACGGACGGGCTGAGCGAGGACCAGGTCGAGTTGTTGGCGCTCGTGCGGGTATTTGTTGATGAGCAGATCCTGCCGGTGGCGACCCAGCTCGAGCATGCCGACGAGTACCCCACGGAGATCGTCGAGGGCATGAAGGAGATGGGGATCTTCGGCCTGATGATCCCCGAGGAGTACGGCGGGTTGGGGGAGTCCCTGCTGACCTATGCCCTGACGGTCGAGCAGATCGCCCGGGGCTGGATGAGCGTCAGCGGGATCATCAACACGCACTTCATCGTGGCCTGGATGCTGCTGCAGCACGGCACCGAGGAGCAGAAGCAGCGCTACCTGCCGCGGATGGCGACCGGGGAGGTGCGCGGGGCCTTCTCGATGAGCGAACCGGGTTGCGGCTCGGACGTTTCCGGCATCAAGACCCGGGCCGTGCCTGATGCCGACGGCGGCGACGGCTGGACCATCAACGGCCAGAAGATGTGGCTGACCAACGGCGGATCGGCCAACCTGGTCGCGGTCCTGACCCGCAGCGACCCGAACTCGCCGTCGCCGCACAAGGGCATGTCGACGTTCCTGGTCGACAAGGAGCCGGGCTTCGGCGAGACGGCGCCGGGCGTCACGGTGCCGGGCAAGATCGACAAGATGGGCTACAAGGGCGTCGACACGACCGAGCTCATCTTCGATGATTACCACACGACAACTGACCAGCTCCTCGGCGGCGAGCCCGGGCGCGGCTTCTACCAGATGATGGACGGCGTGGAGGTCGGTCGGGTCAACGTGGCCGCCCGCGCCTGCGGGGTGGCGATGCGGGCCTTCGAGCTCGGCACGGCCTACGCCCAGCAACGCGAGACCTTCGGCAAGAAGATCGCCGAGCACCAGGCCGTGCTCTTCCGGATCGCCGAGATGGCCACCAAGGTCGAGGCGGCCCACCAGATGATGGTGCTGGCCGCGCGCACCAAGGACTCCGGTGAGCGCAACGATCTGGAGGCCGGGATGGCGAAGTACCTGGCCAGCGAGTACTGCGCGCAGGTCGTCGAGGACTCGTTCCGGATCCACGGCGGCTACGGCTACTCCAAGGAGTACGAGATCGAGCGGCTCTACCGCGAGGCGCCGATGCTGCTGATCGGTGAGGGGACGGCCGACATCCAGCGGATGATCATCGGCCGGCGCCTGCTGGAGGAGTACCGCTTCAAGGGCTAGGGTTCGTCGCTCCCAGCAGACGTCCAGACTACGGTAGGAACATCGTCGTACCGCGGTCGCGGACGAGCCGGGCCGCTCGCAACGGAGGTGAGCTGTCGTGGCCGGACCCATGGGAGCCGGGCGGGTGACCCGCCCCGCCCTGGCCCTGGAGTACCCGATGTCGCTCGGGGTCTTCGAGAAGTACGACGACGCGCAACGGGCCGTCGACTACCTCTCGGACCAGCAGTTCCCGGTGCAGAACTGCATGATCGTCGGGACCGAGCTCAAGCAGATCGAGCGGGTCACCGGACGGTTGACCTATGGCAAGGCAACGATGGCCGGTGCGGTCTCGGGCCTGTGGTTCGGGCTGCTCGTGGGCTTCCTGCTCAGCTTCTTCTCCGACTCATCGACGAGCTTCCTGCCGCTGGTCCTCAGCTCGGCCGTCTTCGGCGCGGTGTTCTTCGCGGTGTGGGCCGTGGTCGGCTACGCCGCCACCGGCGGCCGGCGCGACTTCACCTCTGTCAGCCAGGTCGTGGCCACGCGTTACGAGGTGCTGGTCGAGCACAAGTTCGCCGAGAACGCGCGGGCGCTGCTCGCGGCCATGCCCGGCGGCGCCTCGTCGTACACCGCCTGACCCGATCGGTCAGGACCTCAAGCCGGCCATCCACGACTCGACGTCGTCCGCGGTGCGCGGCAGGGCGGCGCTGAGGTTCTCGCAGCCGGACTCGGTGATCACGATGTCGTCCTCGATCCGTACGCCGATGCCGCGCAGCGCCTCGGGGACGGCCAGGTCGTCCGGCTTGAGGTAGAGGCCGGGTTCGACGGTCAGCACCATGCCCGGCTCGAGGATGCCGTCGAGGTAGGCCTCCTTGCGGGCCAGTGCGCAGTCGTGCACGTCGATGCCGAGGTGGTGGCTGGTGCCGTGCACCATCCAGCGCCGGTGCTGCTGGCCATCATCGCTCAGGGCGTCCTCGAGGTCGACCGGCAGCAGGCCCCACTCGGCGAGCTTCTCGGCGATGACCCGGATCGCCGCGGTGTGCACGTCGCGGAAGGTGTTGCCGGGCTTGGCCGCGGCCAGCCCGGCCTCCTGGGCGGCGAGCACCGCGTCGTAGACCTGGCGCTGCTCGTCGGTGAACCGGCCGTTGATCGGCAGCGTGCGGGTGACGTCGGCCGTGTAGAGCGAGTCGACCTCGACGCCCGCGTCGACCAGGATCAGGTCGCCCTCGCGGACCTCGCCGTCGTTGCGGATCCAGTGCAAGGTGCAGGCGTGCTCGCCCGCTGCGGCGATGGTGTCGTAGCCGAGCCCGTTGCCCCGGTGGCGCGCGATGAGCTCGAAGACCCCCTCGACCCAGCGCTCGCCCCGCCCGCGGCTGACCGCGTCCGGGCAGCGCCTTGACGATCTCTTCGAAGCCCTCGGCGGTGGCCGCGATGGCCAACCGCATCTGCTCGATCTCGTAGTCGTCCTTGACCAGCCGCAGCTCGGACAGGAAGCGGGCCAGCTCGAGATCGGGCGAAAGCCGTTGCACCGCTTCGGTTTCGGTGACCTCGATCGTCTGACCCTCGGCGGCCTCCCCGACCTCGGTCGACGGGTCAGTCTCGGCCTCGGACCGGGCCTGGTCGACCAGGTCGGCCAGGCTCTCGTCCGCGTCCCGGACGACCCGTAGACCGACGTGGCCGAGGTCCTTCTTGAGCGCCTCGGTCAGCTCGTCGATGTGCCGGGCACTGATCCCGAGCTCGGCCTCGACCTCGGCCAGGCTCGGCCGCACGCCGACCCAGAACTCGCCGTACCGCGCGTCGCCGAAGAACTCCTTGCTGTTTCGCTCGGCCCGCGGCCGGAAGTAGATGACCGGCTCGTGACCGCCACCGTCGCGTTCGTCCTTCGGCTCCAGCACCAGGACGGCGTCCGGCTCGCGGTCGGTGCCGAGACCGGTCAGGTGGGCGAAGGCCGAGTGGGGGCGGAAGCGGTAGTCGGTGTCGTTGCTGCGGACCTTGAACCCGCCGGCGGGGATGACCAGCCGCTCGCCCGGGAAGGCCGCTGAAACCGCCGCGCGCCGCCGCTCGGCGTACGGCGCGGCCGCGATCCGGGTCGGCGGGGTCTCGTCGCGGGGCGCCCAGTTGCTCGAGATGAACGACAGGAACGCGTCCGATGACGGCTTGCTGCGGTGATCAGTCTCACCCGGGATCGTCGGCTGGTCTTCACTGCTCATCGGATCATCGTGCCACGATGTGGCGCATGCAGTTCGGGCGCACATACGAGGAGTTCGAGGTCGGTGCGGTCTATCGGCACTGGCCCGGCAAGACGATCACCGAGGCCGATGATCACCTCTTCTGCCTGATCACCATGAACCACCATCCGCTGCACCTCGACCTGCACTACGCCGAGACCTCGACCGACTTCGGCCGCAACGTCGTCGTCGGCAACCTGATCTACTCCGTGCTGCTCGGCATGTCCGTCGCCGACGTCAGCGGCAAGGCGATCGCCAACCTCGAGGTCGAGTCGCTGCGGCACGTCGCGCCGACCTTCCACGGCGACACGATCTACGGCGAGACGACCGTCCTGGCCAAGCGCGAGAGCCAGAGCAAGGACGACCGAGGCGTCGTCCAGGTCGAGACCCGCGGCTACAACCAGGACGGCATCCTGGTCTGCACCTTCCGACGCACGGTCATGGTGCCCAAGCAGAGCTACCTGGACGCCCGCGGCGGAGACCAGCCCGGCCGCCCGGTGCCCATGGGTTGACGACCCGTCGCGACCCGGAGGAGCGTCTGCGATGTGTCGGCCGCCCCGACGTGTCCACGCTGCCGCGGTGAGCTGGTCGCCCCCGGGTTGATGCAGAGCGCCTGGACCTGCGGCGAACACGGACCCGTGGCTCCGCTGCACGCCGCGCGCCCGGGCACCAGTGAGCAGCTGGCCCACCTGGCCGCGAAATCCATGGTGCCGGTGTGGCTCCCGTGGCCGCTGCCGCCTGGCTGGCTCACGACCGGCTTCCGGTACGCCGGGGACGAACGCACCGGACCGGTCGCCTCCGTCGTCGCGCTCTCCGGGCCGAACCCGTTGCCCAGCCACGGTCCGTGGCACCAGCCCGCCGCGGACCTGCTGCTCGTCGCCGAACAGCCCGCGGTCGGCCTGGGCGCCAGCCTGGCCGGGCTGCCGGAGGTCGACGCCGGTGACTCGCTGTCCGGCGCGCTGGTGGCGGGCGGCCCGCAGGCCAAGGTCCAGGCCGCCGGGCATCCGGCCCACCTGTGGAACGTGCCGGCCGGCGACGACCGCGCGGCCTACGTCGGCGAGGCGCTGGGCGTGTGGCTGTGGCTGATCATGTGGCCACCCAGCGCAGGAGCGATGGTGCTGGAAGGGCTGCGGCTGGTCGACGCCCGCGACCCCGGGCATCCGTTGGACATACCCACAGGCGCGCCGAGTCCGCGACTGGACTGAGCCGTCCGCGCCTAGGCTGACCGGGTGCGCATCGACCTGCACGCCCACACCTCGGCGTCCGACGGCACCGATGCGCCAGCAGAGCTGCTGGCCTCGGCGGCCGGGGCCGGCCTGGACGTGGTGGCGATCACCGACCACGACACGACCGCCGGCTGGGCCGAGGCGGTCGGCGCGGTCGAGGCCAACGGCGTCGCGCTGGTGAGGGGCATGGAGATCTCCTGCGCCGTCGACGGGATCAGCGTGCACCTGCTGAGCTACCTGCACGACCCCGACTTCCCCGAGCTCGCCGCGGAGGTCGACGAGGCCCGGGCCAGCCGCGAGACGAGAGCGGAGCGGATGGTCGAGCTGCTCTCCCGGGACTATGACATCAGCTGGGCCGACGTCGTCGCCCACGCTCGGCCGGGCGCGAGTCTTGGTCGACCACACATGGCCGATGCCTTGGTACGCAAGGGGATCGTCGCCAACCGCGACGAGGCGTTCGCCGACATCCTGGGCTCGCGCGGTGGCTACTACGTCGGCCACTACGCGATCGATGCCCGCCGGGCCATCCGGCTGGTCCGGGCGGCCGGTGGGGTGCCCGTGATGGCTCATCCGCTGGCCCACCGACGCGGGCGGGTCGTCAGCGACGACGGTGATCGGCGAGCTGGCGGCCGCCGGACTGGGTGGCATCGAGGTCTTCCACCCCGACCACGACGACGGCAACGTCCGGCATGCCCGCGCGCTCGCCGAGGACCTCGACCTGTTGGTGACCGGTTCCAGCGACTATCACGGCACCGGCAAGGTCACCCGGCTGGGCGACCACACCACGGATCCCGCTGTGCTGCAGCAGATCGAGGCCGAGGCCAGCGGCGTACCGGTCGTGCGGCCGTGACCGTCTCGGCCCAGCAGCCGGCCGGCCAGGGCGAGCTGCCGGGGATGCCGAAGCGGCTCTACTCGGCCTCGCCGTCACGGTTGTTGAAGTACCTCGACTGCCCTCGGCAGTACCGGTTCCAGTACCTCGACCGACCGCCACCCCAGAAGTCTCCGCAGCGCGCGCACACCAGTCTCGGCGTCGCCGTGCACACCGCGCTGGCCAAGTGGTGGGACCTCGCCCCGGATCGCCGTACGCCGAGTGCAGCCGCCGCCCTGGTCCGCAGCTCGTGGGTGCGCTCCGGCTTCCGCGACGAGGAGCAGTCCGAACGCTGGCGGGCCAAGACGGCCGTGGAGACCGCGGCGTACGCCGAGCGGCTGGACCCCGACGAGCAGCCGCTGGGCATCGAGCGTCAGGTCTCGATGCGGACGCCTGACCTGGTGGTGACCGGCCGGGTGGACCGGCTGGACGACCGTGACGGCGAGCTGGTCGTCGTCGACTACAAGACCTCGCGGGCCGAGCCCACGCCCGACGATGCGCGGACCTCGTTGCCGCTCGGGCTCTACGCCGCCGCGGTGGCGGGGATGTTCCGCCGGCCGTGCACGCGGGTCGAGCTGCACCACGTGCCCAGCGGCACGGTTGCCGCCCACGAGCACACGCCGGATTCGTTGGCCCGCAAGGTTTCCGAGGCCGAGTCGATCGCGCAGGATCTGGTCATCGTGGACGCGGCGTTCGCCGAGGGACGGACCGGCGACGACGTCTTTCCCGCGCGCACCGGCCCGATCTGCAGCTGGTGCGACTTCCGCCAGCACTGCCCCGAAGGGCAGGCCGTCGGCATCCGAGAAGTCCGGCTGGGCCGCGCTCGAGCCTTAGCTGGTTGCGGCTTCGGTCGACGGGCCGCTGGCGCTGCCTGCGCTGGTGGCGCTCCCGCTCGCGCCGCTCCCGCTGCCGGTGCCCCGGCTGCGACGCCGACGACGCCGGCGCGGCGTGCCGTCGGTCGAGGTGCTCGCGCTGTCGGTCGTCGCGTGCTGCTCGCTGGCAACCTCGCTGCCCTCGGGACGCGGGCCGCGACGGTTGCGGGTCTTGCGGGGAGCGCCGTCGCCAGAGGGACGGCCGTCGCGCTTGGCGCCCCGATCCGCGCCACGGTCACTGCGGCCGCCGGCCGGTCGGGCCGGGCCGCCGCGGCGCCCGGTCTCACCGAGGTCCTCGACCTCCTCGGCGTCCAGGCCGGCCCGGGTCCGCTGGGCGCCGGGCAACGTCGAGCCGGTGCCCTGCTGGATGCCGAGGTCGATGAACAGGTGCTCGGAGTTGGAGTAGGTCTCCTGCGGCTCCGGGATGCCGAGGTCGAGGGTCCGGTTGATCAGGCCCCAGCGGGGCAGGTCGTCCCAGTCGACCAGGGTGATCGCCACTCCGGCAGCGCCGGCCCGGGCGGTGCGGCCGATCCGGTGCAGGTAGGTCTTCTCGTCCTCGGGGCACTGGTAGTTGATGACGTGGGTGATGCCCTCGACGTCGATCCCGCGGGCCGCGACGTCGGTCGCGACGAGCACGTCGACCTTGCCGTTGCGGAAGGCCCGCATCGCCTGCTCGCGAGCGCCCTGGCCGAGGTCGCCGTGGATGGCTGCGGCGGCGAAGCCCCGGTCGGCGAGCTCGTCGGCGACCTTCGCGACGGTGCGCTTGGTGCGGCAGAAGATCATCGTCAGGCCGCGGCCCTCGGCCTGCAGGACCCGGGCGAGCAGCTCGACCTTGTCCATCGCGTGCGCCCGGTAGACGAACTGCTCGACGGCGGCGACGGTCGCGCCGTCGTCGGTCGGGTCGATCGCGCGGATGTGCGTGGGCTGGGTCATGTAGCGGCGGGCCAGGGCCACGACCGCACCCGGCATGGTCGCCGAGAAGAGCATCGTCTGCCGCGAGTCCGGCGTGAGGGCCAGCATCCGCTCGACGTCGGGCAGGAAGCCCAGGTCGAGCATCTCGTCGGCCTCGTCCAGCACCACGGCGCGGACGTAGCCGAGCTGGAGGTGACCCTGCTGGGCCAGGTCGAGCAGGCGCCCGGGGGTGCCGACGACGATCTCGATGCCCTTCTTGAGGGCCTCGACCTGCGGCTCGTAGGCCCGGCCGCCATAGACGGTCAGCACCCGGATGCCGCGCTTGTGCCCGGCCGCCTCGAGGTCGCGGGCGACCTGGACGGCGAGCTCACGGGTCGGCACGACGACGAGCGACTGCGGCTTGCCGGGGGCCGGCAGCGCGTCGTACCCCTCGTCGGTCGGTGCCTGCACGAGCTGGAGCAGGGGGATGCCGAAACCCAGGGTCTTGCCGGTGCCGGTCTTGGCCTGGCCGATGATGTCGTGCCCGGACAGCGCGACCGGCAGGGTCATGGCCTGGATGGGGAAGGGATGGACGATGCCGGCGTCGGACAGGGCGGAGACGATGTCCGGGTGCACGTCAAAATCAGCAAAAGTTCGATCTTCGATCACGGGTGAGCCTTCTGGTCAAAGCGGGGGCCACACGCTGGTGAGGAGTCACTCCTCAGCG
Organism: uncultured Actinomycetota bacterium; assembly: GCA_963834425.1. Lineage (GTDB taxonomy): Bacteria > Actinomycetota > Actinomycetes > Actinomycetales > CAVURS01 > CAVURS01. The sequence continues at coordinate 21,734 of CAWIBR010000022.1, read as the reverse complement.
GGCCGCACCTGCTGCGAGGGAGCCGATCGGGAAAGGTTCGCAGCCGACCGGGCATCCGTTGTCGGGGGCAGTCTACCGGTCGGCGACTAGGTTGAGCGCCATGAGCGACGCCACGCAGAGTTCTCCGACGCGGGACTCGTTCAACGACCCGGAGTACCGCGAGGCCGTGATCGACCTGTTGGGTGGCCTGGCGTACGGCGAGCTCACGGCGTTCTCCCGGCTGGCCGGTGACGCCGAGCTGGCGCCAACCCTGGAGGGCAAGGCCGCGCTCGCCCGGATGGCCGCCTCGGAGTTCGGCCACTACGAGCGGATCGAGCGGCGGTTGCGCGAGCTGGGGGTCGAGCCGCGGGAGGCGATGGAGCCGTTCGTCGCGGCCATCGACGCGTTCCATGACCGCACCTCGCCCTCGACCTGGCTCGAGGGACTGGTCAAGGCCTATGTCGGTGACGGCATCGCGAGTGACTTCTATCGGGAGATCAGCGTCTACGTCGATCCGGAGACCCGGGCGCTCGTCGTCTCGGTGCTGGAGGACCTGGGGCACAGCGAGTTCGCCGTCAACGCGGTGCGCGCCGCGATCCAGGCCGACCCGTCGGTCTCGGGACGCCTGGCCCTGTGGGGGCGCCGGCTGGTGGGCGAGGCGCTCTCGCAGGCCCAGCAGGTGGCGGCCGAGCGGGATGCGCTCACGTCGTTGCTGGTCGGCGGCGGCAACTACTACGGCGCGGACCTGGCCGAGCTGGCCCGGATGTTCGCCCGGCTGACCGACGAGCACACCGTGCGGATGCAGCGCCTCGGCCTCACGCCGTAGCTGGTTCCGGCTCGTCCGCGACCGCAACGATTGTTGGCAAGTGACCCACCCAGGTGGGTCACTTGCCAACGATCCTTTGGTTCTGTCCGCTCGCTGGACTCGAGCTAGAGCGTGCCGAAGCCGACCCGGCGACCCTCGGGGGCGCCGATCTCGACGTAGCCGAGCACGTCGGTCGGGACGACCACGACCCGGCCCTTGTCGTCGACCAGCTTGAGTGTGCCGCCGGCGGCCAGCGCTGCGTCCACGGCCGCGGCGACCTCCTCGGCCGACTGCGCCGACTCCAGCGTGATCTCGCGCGCGACGTTGCGAACGCCGATCTTGACCTCCACGGTCATCCCTCTTCCTCGAAAGCTCAGTCGTTAGGTTCTCGCCGAAGGCTAACTGGTGGTGCGCGGAGGCTGTTCCGCGTTGCGTTCTGCTCCGGGCGAAGCGCCGGTCATCGGGAACGCGCCGAGCCCGCGCCAGGACAGCTGGGCCACGAGCCGCGCGGCCTCCTCGCGGGGGATGTCGCCGTTGCCGGTCAGCCAGTAGCGCGCGGTGACCTGGGCCATGCCGGCGAGCGCCGTGCCGAGCAGGGTGGCCTGCTCCGGGGGGAGCGCGGTGTCCTCCGCGATCACCTCGGCGATCGCCTCCGCGCACAGCATGTTCACCCGGTCGACCCGCTCGCGGACGGCCGGCTCGTTGGTCAGGTCGGACTCGAAGACCAACCGGAACGGCGCGCCCTCTCGGTCGACGAACTCGAAGTACGCCGCGATGGTCGCCTCGACGCGCTGCTTGTTGTCGTGCGTCGAGGCGAGCGCACCGCGGACGGCGTCGAGCAGATCGGTCGAGCGGGAGTCGAGCAACGCCAGGTAGAGCTCGAGCTTGCTCGGGAAATGCTGGTAGAGGACCGGTTTGGACACCCCGGCCCGGTCCGCGATGTCGTCCATGGCGGCCGCGTGGTAGCCCTGCTGCACGAAGACCTCTTGAGCGGCGCCGAGCAGCTGGGCCCGCCGGGCGGTCCGCGGCAACCGGGTCCCGCGCGCCGCCGTCTCGGTCATCCGGGCATCGTAGTCGCGGGCGACCTGGTGCACCCTTGTCCCATGACCACGCAGCTCGAGCCCGTCGGTGCGCCGCTCGCGCCCCTGGTCGAGCCGGGCTCGGAGCTGACCGCGGAGGAGATCCGCCGCTACGCGCGGCATCTGCTCATCCCCGACATCGGCGCGATCGGCCAGCGGCGACTGAAGAACGCGCGGGTCCTGGTCGTCGGGGCCGGTGGTCTCGGCTCGCCGGCGCTGCTCTATCTCGCGGCCGCTGGAGTAGGCACGCTCGGCATCGTCGACCCGGACGTGGTCGAGGAGTCCAACCTGCAGCGCCAGGTGGTGCACGGTGCCAGCGACCTGGGCCGGCTCAAGGTCGACTCCGCGCGGGAGCGGATCGCCGAGGTCAACCCGCTGGTGCACGTGCAGACCCACGCCGTGCGGCTGGACTCCGGCAACGCGCTGGATCTGCTGCGGGGCTACGACCTGGTCGTGGACGGCACCGACAACTTCCCCACGCGGTACCTCGTCAACGACGCGTGCGCGCTGCTCGGCATCCCGTGCGTCTGGGGCTCGATCTACCGGTTCGACGGGCAGGCCTCGGTGTGGTTCGCCGGCCACGGGCCGTGCTATCGGTGCGTCTTCCCCGAGCCACCGCCGCCCGGGTTGGTGCCGTCGTGTGCCGAGGGTGGCGTGCTCGGCGTCCTGTGCGCGGCCATCGGGTCGATCCAGGCGACCGAGGTGGTCAAGCTGATCACCGGCACCGGCGCGCCGCTGACCGGGCGGCTGGTCGTCCACGACGCGCTGCGCTCGACCTGGCGCGAGGTCCGGGTCAAGGCCGACCCGGGCTGCGCACTCTGCGGCACCTCGCCGACGGTCACCGAGCTGATCGACTATGAGGGCTTCTGCGGGTTGCCTTCCGCGGCAACGGATCTCGACGACCAGGTCGCCGGTGACCCTGCGGTTGCTGCGGACAGCGTGACCGCCCGCGAGCTGTCTGAGCTGCTCGCTGCGCGGGCGGCGGGGGAGGCGGACTTCGTGCTGGTCGACGTCCGCGAGCCCGGGGAGCGCGAGATCGTCACGATCCCCGGCGCCATCGCGGTGGCCCGGGCGGACTTCCACAATGGTGCCGCCTGGCAACAGTTGCCGTTTGACAAGCGCGTGATCGTGCATTGTCGCTCCGGTGTCCGGTCGGCCGAGTGCCTGGCCCTGCTGCGAGCGGCCGGCCATCCGGACGCGGCTCATGTCGACGGCGGCGTGCTGGCCTGGGTGCAGGACGTCGACCCGAGCCTCCCGACGTACTGAGGGAAGGCGCGGGTCGATGAGCGGCTTCGAGCCACCGGCGTACGCCTTGGACGTCCTGGAGGTCGTCGAGCAGATCCCGGCGGGGCGGGTGATGAGCTACGGCGACGTCGCCGAGTTCCTCGGCGCGGGCGGGCCGCGGCAGGTCGGCTGGGTGATGTCGCACTTCGGCAGTGACGTGCCGTGGTGGCGGGTGCTGCGGGCCGACGGCACACCCCTTGCCGGGCACGAGCGGCGCGCGCTGGCGGCGTACCGGAAGGAGCGCACTCCGATGCGGCCGGGCGGCGAGCGGGTCGACATGCGCCGGGCCCGCTGGGACGGCGCCTGACCCTGCGGCCTGCGTGCTCCCCTCGCGGCGCGCTGCTCCCGCCCGACGGTGCTGGCGCCGGAAATGTCCGTTCCTGACCGCGCCCGATGGAGTACGGCGGGCGGCGGGCGGTCGGTGCGGCGTGGTGAGATCGGGGTTGTGGCCAGCCGGGTGAGCGCGTCGTCGGGAGGCGCAGCCGGGCAGCCGCGGCTGCACCTGATCCGCGCCGCGCGGCCGCCGCTGCCGGCGCCGGACCTGGACCCTGAGCAGGAGGCGGCGGTCGCGCACCGCGGCGGACCCCTGCGCCTGCTGGGCGCCCCCGGCACCGGCGTCACCACGACCTTGGTCGAGGCCGTCGTCGACCGGGTCGAGCGCGACGGCCTGGCTCCGGACGAGATCCTGGTGCTGGCACCGACCCGACGCGCGGCGGCCGAGCTGCGGGAGCGGATCACTGGCCGGCTGAACCGCACCGCCCGCGAGCCGATTGCCCGCACTCCGGCCTCGCTGGCCTTCGGCATCCTGCGCCGCGCCGCGGCCGCCGAGGGCCGGCCAGCGCCCCGGCTGCTGTCCGGGCCGGAGCAGGACGTCGTGTTGCGCGAGCTGTTGGCCGGTCATGCCGCTGGCGTCGGGCGAGCCCCGGACTGGCCGGAGGACGTCCGCGCGGCCCTGCGCACCCGCGGCCTGCGCGCCGAGCTGCGGGACCTGATGATGCGTGCGGTCGAGCGGGGCCTGGATGCCGCCGACCTGGCTGAACTGGGCCGCGCCCACGACCGTCCCGAGTGGGTGGCCGCCGCGCAGGTGCTCGAGGAGTACGACCAGGTCACGGCGCTGGCCAGCCCCGGCGCCTACGACCCGGCCCTCATCGTGGGCGCGGCCACCCGGGCCCTGGACGACGACGACCTCCTGGCCGACGTACGCCGCTGTGCCCGGTTCGTCGCCGTGGACGACGCCCAGGAGATGACCCCGGCCGTCGCCGAACTGCTGGCCGCCGTCGTGGGTCGGGGCGGCGAGCTGCTGCTGGCCGGCGATCCCGATGCGGCGACCCTGGGCTTTCGGGGGGCCGACCCGGCGTACCTGGCCGAGCGGGCCGACGAGTTCGCCGCCCCTGGTCCCGACACCCGGTCGACGACGCCGACGATCGTGCTGCGCACCTGTTGGCGGCACGGGCCGGAGATCCGGGCAGCCGTCGAGCGGGTCGTGACCCGGGTCGGGACCGGTGGCCGGGGTGGACAGCGCCGGGCCACGCCGGCCCCCGGGCTCGAACCCGGTCAGGTCGGCGTCCATCTGCTGCGCTCCGGCGTCCAGGAGGCGAGCTACATCGCCGGCGTCCTGCGCCGCGCCCACCTCCAGCGGGAGCTGCCCTGGGGCGACATGGCGGTCATCGTGCGCGGCTCCGGCCGGGTCGCCACCATGCGCCGGGTGCTGAGCGGCGCCGGCGTGCCCGTGCAGGTGCCGGCGACCGAGGTGCCGGTCCGCGACGAGAGTGCCGTCGCCCCGCTGCTCGACGCCTTCGAGGTCGCCCTCGAACTCTCCGCGGTCGATGCCCGCCCGGACGCTGGCGCCCCGGACGCTGGCGACCCGGACGCTGGCGACCCGGACGCAGGGAGCCGTCGACCCGGCTGCTGGACCCGGCCCGGGCGGTCGGGCTGCTGACCTCGCCGATCGGCGGCGCCGACGCGGTCGCCCTCCGCCGGCTGCGCCGCGCGCTGCGCGCCGAGGAGCGGGCCGGTGGTGGCGGCCGGGCCTCTGGGGACCTCCTGGTCGAGGCGATCCTGGCCGAGGACCGGGTCGCGACGCTGCCCGCCGCCGTCTCCCTGCCCGCGCGTCGAGTGGCCCGCGTGCTCGCCGCCGGACGCGCTGCCGCCGCCCGGGACGTCGCTGCGGACGGCGCGGGCACGTTCGCCGCCGGCGTCACGGCCGAGACCGTGCTCTGGGCGATCTGGGAGGCCTCCCGACTGGCCGAGCCCTGGCGGCGTACGGCGCTGGCCGGTGGCCCATCGGGGGCGCGGGCCGATCGCGACCTGGACGCGGTCGTCGCGCTCTTTGACGCCGCTGCTCGATTCGTTGACCGGCTGCCCCAGGCCGGTCCGGCCGAGTTCCTGGAGCACCTGCGCAGCCAGGAGGTGCCGGGCGACACGCTCGTCGAGCGCGCTCCGGCCACCGACGCCGTGGCCCTGCTGACGCCACAAGGCGCGGCCGGGCGCGAGTGGCGCCTCGTTGTCGTCGCGGGGGTGCAGGTCGGGGTCTGGCCGGACACCCGGCTGCGCGGGTCGCTGCTGGGCTCGCAGGCTCTGGTCGACGTCCTGGCCGGCCGCGGCGACGGCTCGCCCGAGGCGTTGCGGTCGGCCCAGTCGGCGGTCCGTCACGAGGAGCTGCGGCTCTTTCACGTCGCGGTCAGCCGAGCGCGTGAGGCGCTCCTCGTCACCGCGGTCTCCGGCGACGATGAGCAGCCCAGCGGCCTGGTCGACCTCGCCGCGCCGCTGGAAACCGCTGCCGCCCAGGAGATCTCGGCGGACGACGACGACGAAAGGGCGCTCACCCGGCTGCCCCGCGCGATGTCCCTGCCGGCGCTCGTCGCCCGCCTTCGCCAGATCGTGGCGAGCGACGACCCACACGCCGCCGACGCCGCCGCCGGCCTGGCTCAGCTGAGTGCCGCTGAGGTGCCGGGCGCCCATCCGGACGACTGGTACGGGTTGGCGCCGCTGTCCGACGATGCGCCGATCGTCCCCGACGGCGAACCCGTCGCCGTCTCTCCCTCGCGGGTCGAGAGCTTCGAGCAGTGCGGCCTGCGCTGGGTCCTCGAAACCTCCGGCGGTCGGGTGCCCTCCGCGCTCGCCCAGAACGTCGGCAACCTGATCCACGACATCGCCCGGGACCTGCCCGATGCTGGCGAGCCGGAGCTGCGCGCCGAGCTGGCCCGCCGCTGGCCGCGCCTGGGCCTGCCGGAGGGCTGGGTGGCCGACCAGCAGCGCTCACGGGCCGAGGACATGGTCGGGCGGCTGGCCGAGTACTACCGCCGGGCCGAGGCGGAGGGCCGCGAGCTCAGCGCCGTCGAGCGCAAGGTCACGGTGCAGATCGGCCGAGCGATCGTGGCCGGCCGGGTCGACCGGTTGGAGCGGACGGCCGACGGCGGCCAGTACATCGTCGACCTCAAGACGGGACGCACCCCTGTCTCCGAGGAGGACGTGGCGGTCAACCCTCAGCTCGGCGTCTACCAGCTCGCCATCCAGGCGGGTGGCTTCACCGACCGCCCCGAGGACGGCTCCGATGACGGACCCGAGGGGCGCGGACCGGTCAGCGCCGGCGGCGAGCTGGTCATGCTCGGCGTACCCCGGGCCAAGCTCCCGGTCCGGCGGCAGCCGCCGCTGCCGGCGGAGGGCGACGAGCCGGGCGAGCTGAGCTGGGCCCGCGAGCTGCTCGACCAGGTTGCCGACGGCATGGCCGGTGCGGATTTCGTTGCGCAGCAAGGGCCCCACTGCCGCAACTGCCCGGTCCGTACGTCGTGTCCGGTCCAGCCCGAAGGGCGCACGGTGACCTCGTGACCCCGACGCGCAGGCCCGGTCCGCGGCGACCCCCAGATGCCGTTGCTCCCCGGCACGATCACCGCGCGGGACATCGCGCTGGCCATCGGCCGGCCCGAACCCACGCCGGAGCAGGTGGCGGTCATCGAGGCTCCCGCGGCTCCGCTCCTCGTCGTCGCCGGCGCGGGCTCGGGCAAGACCGAGACGATGGCCGCCCGCGTGGTCTGGCTGGTCGCCAACCAGCTGACCACGCCCGACCAGGTGCTCGGTCTGACGTTCACCCGCAAGGCCGCCGGCGAGCTGGCCGAGCGGGTTCGCCGTCGGCTGCGCCGCCTGGCCGCCAAGGGGCTGGTGCCCGACCTCGGTGAGTCCGACGGCGACGCGGACATCTCGACGTACCACGCGTTCGCCGGTCGTCTGGTCCGCGAGCACGCGTTGCGGCTGGGCGTGGAGCCGGAGAGCCGGCTGCTCACCGAGGCGGCCGCCTGGCAGTACGCCCGCGAGGTCGTCGAGCGCTGGGACGGCGACATGTCGGAGGTCGGCAACAGCCCGTCGACCATCGTCGACGCGCTGCTCAAGCTGTCCGGCGAGTGTGCGGAGCACCTGATCGCGCCCCGTGAGCTGCTGGGCTACCTCGACGAGCTGGAGGACCGGATCACCGACCTGCCGTCGGCGACGGCGCGCGGCACGATCCCCGCGGAGGTCAAGAAGCTCCTCACCGCCATCACGGTGCGCCGCCGGCTCGTCCCGTTGCTGGAGGAGTACGCCGAGCGCAAGCGTGCGCGCGAGGCCCTCGACTTCGGTGACCAGCTGGCGCTGGCGGCGCAGCTCGCCCGCGACTTCCCGGACATCGGCCGGGCCGAGCGGGCGCGCACGCAGACGGTGTTGCTGGACGAGTTCCAGGACACCAGCCACGCCCAGCTGGTGATGCTGCGCGAGCTCTTCGGCGCCGGGCACTCGGTGACCGCCGTCGGCGACCCGCACCAGTCGATCTACGGCTGGCGCGGAGCCAGCGCCGGGACCCTCGCCCGGTTCGCGGAGCAGTTCGCGGAGGTGGACGGCTCGCCGGCCACCCGGCTCACCCTCTCGACCAGCTGGCGCAACGACCAGGCCGTGTTGGCGGTGGCCAACGTGGTGGCCGCGCCCCTGCGTGCTGCCGTCCCCCAGCCGCTCAGCCCTCGGCCGCGGCTGCGCTGCCGTTGCTCAGCCCCCGGCCCGACGCGGGCGAAGGCCGGGTCCACGCCGGTCGATGGCTGACCCGAGACGACGAGGCGCTCGCCATCGCCGACTGGGTGGCCGACCGCTGGGCCGCCGACGGCGCGGTGACGGCCGCGGTCCTGTGCCGCACCCGCTCGCAGTTCGTCGCGATCGAGGCCGCCCTGCGGGCGGCCGGCCTGCCGGTCGAGGTGGTCGGTCTGGGCGGCCTGCTCAGCACGCCCGAGGTGGTCGACATCGTCTCCGCTTTGCACGTGGTCGCCGACCCCGACCGAGGTGACGCTCTGATCCGGCTCCTGGTCGGGCCGTTGGTGCGGCTGGGCGCTCGCGATCTGCGGGCCCTGGGCGCTGGGCCCAGGTGCTCCGGGCTCGCGCGGGCGCAGGCGACAGGGTCGGCCGCGTCGACGGCGTAGATGACGCGGACGGGTTCGAGCCGGACGTCGTGGACGAGACCACCATCGTCGAGGCCCTCGATGCCTTGCCCGAACCCGGCTGGGCCGATGCGAGCGGGCTCGGGCTCTCCGCGGTCGGCCGGACCCGCCTGGTCGCGCTGGCCGAGATCCTGCGCGGCCTGCGCTCCCGGGCCTCGCTGCCGCTCGCCGAGCTGATCGTCGAGGTCGAGCGGGCCCTGCGATTGGACATCGAGGTGGCCGCGCGACCCGGCCTAGGGGCAGCCGGCGCCCGGGCCCATCTGGATGCGCTCGCGGAGGTCGCTGCTGGCTTCGCCACGAGCGCCGACGTCCCCACGCTCGGGGCGTTCCTGGCCTGGCTCGAAGCGGCCGAGCTGCGCGAGCGCGGGCTGGCGCCGGGCCAGAGCGACAGCGGCGAGATCGAAGTGTTGCCGACCGATGCCCGGCCCAGCGACGTGGACGTCAACCGGGGCGCGGTCCAGTTGCTGACCGTGCACGCGGCCAAGGGCCTGGAGTGGGACATCGTCGCGGTGCCGGGACTGGTCGACGGGATTCTGCCGATCGGAGCCGGCACACCGCGCCACGACGGCGAGGACTGGCGCTCCCCACGGGACAAGGACGGCGGCTGGCGGACCATCGCCAAGGGGGGCCTGCTGCCCTACGAGCTGCGCGGTGACGTCGAGTCGCTCCCGCCGCTCGAGCTCGCCTCCTGTGCGACGGCCAAGGACTTGAACGAGGAGATCCAGGAGTTCGAGTTCCGTTGCGGCAGCTACGTCGTGGCCGAGGAGCGCCGGTTGGCGTACGTCGCGTTCACCCGGGCCAAGCGCGAGCTGCTGCTGACCTGCCATGTGTGGGGGTCGCCGCTGAAGACGCCGCGCGTGACCTCCCGCTTCCTCACCGACCTGCTCGAGGACCCGGCCACGGCGGCCGTCGTGGAGCTGCTCCCCGAGTGGGCCCCCATGCCCGAGCCGGCCGACGACCTGGTCAACCCCTCGCCTCCGGACCAGCTCCGGGCGCCCTGGCCGTTCGACCCGGTCGAGGCCCGGCGGGACGCCCTGGAGTCCGGCGCGGCGCGAGTCCGGGCCGCCCTGAAAGCACCGACCGACCCCGCCGCGCCGACCGTGGAAGGTGGCTGGGGCGAGGAGATCGAGCTGCTCCTCGCCGAACGCGACCGCTCCCGCTCTCTCGACCTGGCCGTCGAGCTGCCCACCCACCTGTCCGCCTCGCGGCTGGTCCGGCTGGCCGAGGACCCGCTCGCCCTCGCGGCCGACCTCCGCCGCCCGATGCCCCGGCCACCGGCTCCGGAGGCGCGCCGAGGCACGGCGTTCCACGCCTGGGTCGAGCAGCGCTTCGGTGTCACGGCGATGGTCGATGTCCTGGAGCTGCCCGGGGCGGCCGACGAGGGTCCGGCCGCGGACGACCGCCTGCCCGAGCTGCAGGCCAACTTCCTGGCCAGCGAGTGGGCCGAGCGGACGCCGACCGCGATCGAGGTGGCCATCGAGACGCCGATAGCCGGCACCGTGGTCCGCGGCCGGATCGATGCGGTGTTCCCGACCGCCGACGGTGGCTGGGATGTCGTCGACTGGAAGACCGGGTCGGAGCCCCACGGGTCGGCTGCGACCGCCCGGGCGGTCCAGCTCGCGGCGTACCGGCTGGCCTGGGCCCGCCTGCAGGGCGTGGCCGTCGAGCGGGTCGGGGCCGCGTTCTTCTACGCCGCCAGCGGCCGCACGGTGCGGCCGGTCGACCTGCTCGACGAGGCCGCGCTGAGGTCCCTGCTGAGTGGCGACTGACCTGCTAGCGGCGACTGAACTGCTAGGCGCGACTGAGGTCGATCACGACCGCGCGGTGGTCCGAGACCGGGCCCTGCACGGTGGTCGCGCGGCTGGTGATCGCGGCATCGAGCCCGTCGGCGAGTGCGTGGTCGAGCTGCACCCGGGGACCGTGCGCCGGGAAGGTGCGCACGTCGGCCAACCGCCGCCAGCCGGTCACGGTCGCCGGCAGCGCACCCGGGAGGTTGAGGTCGCCCAGCACCACTCGCGGCGCGGGCAGTGACCCGGCCCAGCGGCGCAGGGCCCGCAGCTGACGCACCGTACGGCCGGGCAGGAACGACAGGTGGGTCCCGATCACCGTGAGCGGCCCGAGCTCGGTCTCGACCTGGGCGGCCAGCGCCGCGCGCGGCTCGTCGGGGATCGGCACCAGCGCCATCCGGCCTCCGGGCGTCGGCACGAGCATCGGGAGCCGCCCCCACGAGGCGGTCCAGCGCAGCGAGTGCCAGGACCGCACCGGCAGGCGGGTGAGCAGGGCGATCCCGTACGCCGAGCTGCCACCACTCACGAAGTCCCCGGTCGCCGGTCGCCAGCTCCGGGCCAGGCCCGGGCTGCCCGGTCAGGGTCGGCAGGAAATGACCCGTCCACTGGTCGCCGGACGAGCTCAGCGCCTCGATCAGGTCGGCGGCCTGGTCGCGCTCGTCCGAGCGGGCCTGGTGGTAGTCGATCTCCTGCAGCGCAACGACATCCGCGTCAAGCGCGACGACCCCACGGGCCAACGCCTCCGGGTCGCTGCGGCCGGTCGCGGTGCGTCCGCCGAGGACGTTCCAGGTCGCGAGCCGCAACATCGCGCTGGTGCCGTCAGTGCTCGAGCGGCTGGTCGAGGGCGACCCGCTCGGCCAGGTCGCGCAGCGCCAGGTGGGCCTCGTCGATGATGCCGGTGTCGTCGGCTGCGAGTCCCGCGTTGAGCCAGCGCACGAGGGCCAGCTCACCGGCCAGCCGGGCCCGCCCGGCCAGGTGACGGTCGGGCTGCTCGCGCCGAGCCATGACGTAGGCCTCCAGGACGGTGTCGAAGGCCGCTTCGTCGGCCGTCAGCGCCACCCAGGCCAGGTCGTCCGCCGGGTCGGCGACGCACGCCTCGCCCCAGTCGATCAGGCCGCTCACCCGCGCATGCAGCGGTCCGCGCGAGTCGTCGCGCCCGACCAGGACGTGCTCGGCCGCGAGGTCGCCGTGGATCGGCGTCGCCGCGAACCGCCAGATGCTGACGTCCTCCAGGGCCCGCTCCCAGCGAGCGAGCAGGATCGCGGGCAGGTCACCTCCGCGGGCGGCACTGTCCAGCTCGGCCATCCGCCGCAGCCGGTACTCCTCCGCGGTGTACGACGGGACGCCGGCCTCGTCGAAGACTCCCGGTGGGATCTCGTGCAGGGCTGCGATCACCCGGCCGATCTCGACGGCCAGGTCACTTCCTGCGGTGAGCTCCTCGCCGTGCAGCGGCTCCCCCTCGACGTACGGGTAGATCACGGCCCGGCCACCCTCCGGCAGCGCGATGAAGCCGGCCGGCTGTGGCACCGCGACCGGCAGGCGCTGCCGCAGCTCGGCGAGGACCCGGGCCTCCGCTTCGAGGGACAGCGCAGCCGCGGTCCGCCGCGGAGCCCGGACGACCCAGCGCATGCCGCGGTCGTCGTCGACGAAGGCCACGTCGTACTCGCCGGAATAGTCGGGCGGGGACTCGACCCGGATCGGGCTCAGCCCGCGCACCGCGGCGCTGGCCAGAGCAGCCAGCGCGGTCGCGGAACGGGTCACCGCCCCACCGTAGGCCGCGGGGACGCTCCTATCGTGGAGGCGTGCAGACCCGTGGCGGACTCGGTCCGCCCCTTGCCAACCTGTCCCTGTCCCGATCCGACCTGCTGCGCCACGGCGAGCGCCGGATCGAGCCCGACCTGCTGACCCGGCTGCTCGCCGAGCCGACGACGCGGGTATCGACGTCGCCGACGGCCGCACGCCGGTCGATGCCGAGGTGCGGCTGCTGTTGCGCCCGCCGACTCCGACCGACGACGCATCTCGCGCGGCGTTCCTCGGCGAGGACGACGCCGGCACGCCGTACGTCGTGGTCTGGCGGGACAGCCCGGGTGAGGGGTGGGCGACCCTGCGCGAGATCGGCCTGCAGCTGGACGATCGGTCGGCGGGCCTTGTGGCAGAGGCGATTTCGCTGTCCAACTGGCATGTCGCGCATCCTCGCTGTCCGCGCTGCGGCGCGGCGACCGAGCCGGCCCAAGCCGGCTGGACCCGGGTCTGCACCAACGAGGGCAGCGAGCATTACCCGCGCACCGACCCGGCCGTGATCATGGCCGTGGTCGACGACGAGGACCGCCTCCTGCTCGGCCATGGCGCGCTCTGGCCGGCTGGCCGGATGTCGACGCTGGCCGGTTTCGTCGAGCCGGGGGAGTCCCTGGAGGCGGCCGTCCGTCGGGAGGTCGACGAGGAGGTCGGGATCACCATCGGCGAGGTGCTCTATCGCGGCAGCCAGCCCTGGCCGTTCCCCGCCTCGATCATGCTCGGCTTCCGCGCCTACGCGACGACGACCGAGATCCACGTCGACGGCGCGGAGGTCGACGGGGCGCGCTGGTTCACCCGGGAGTCGATGCTCGAAGCCATCGCCTCTGGCGAGCTGGTGCTCTCGCCGTCCATCTCGATCGCCCGGCGGCTGATCGAGGACTGGTTCGGCGGCCCGATCGACTCCCCGGGCGTCTTCCGCCCGGCCTGATTGACCGCTCTGCGGTGGTTGCGGGGAAGAACAGCCGGTCAGAGCAGCTGGGCGACCACGGTGCCGGCGGCGGTGGCGTCCGGGACCTCGACCAGCCGGCCGGTCGTGACGTCGTAGATGTAGCCGTAGATCGGGATCCGGCCGGGCACCAAGGGATGCTGCCGGATCCGGGTCACGTCGGCCACGACGCTCTGCGCGTTGTCGCTGATGGTGAGCCAGTCGATGTACGCCGCCTCGGTGGAGCCGGCGCTGGTGCCGACGTCGTGGAAGCCCTCCGGTCCCAGCGCCGCGGTGTCCAGGCTGCTGGCGAGCAGGTCGCGCATGACGGCGTCGGTGAAGAACTCCATGCCGCAGTTGGTGTGGTGGATGACGAACCACTCGGCGGTGCCGAGCAGCTTGTAGGAGATGACCAGCGAGCGGATCGCGTCATCGCTGGCCCGGCCGCCGGCGTTGCGGATGACGTGCGCGTCGCCCTCGGCCAGCCCGGCGTACTGGGCCGGGTCGAGCCGGGCGTCCATGCAGGTCAGGATCGCGAAGCCGCGTGCTGGCGGCAGGGCCAGCTCGGACTTGGCGCCGAACGATGCGGCGTACGCCGCGTTGGCCTGGAGGACTTCGTCGAGCACGGACATGGGGGGCTCGCTTTCGCGCAGATGCAGGGGCGGGTTACTGGCCACTATAACTGCGAATTTCCTATCGGCAGACTAGAGATTCTCGCTCCGGCTGCCCGGACGCTCGACCGGGTGCAAGGTCACGGGGACGTTTCGACTGGTGGACGCCTCTGCACGCGCCGGTGCCCGAGCCACGACGATAGGACTCGTGTTCCGCACCGTGCTGGTGGCCAACCGGGGCGAGATCGCCGTCCGGGCGTTCCGTGCCGCGTACGAACTGGGGGCGCGCACGGTTGCCGTCTTCCCCTGGGAGGACCGCAACTCCGAGCACCGGCTGAAGGCCGACGCGGCGTACGAGATCGGCGAGCGCGGTCACCCGGTGCGGGCCTATCTCGATCCCGAGGCCATCGTCGGCGCCGCGCTCCAGGCGGGAGCGGACGCGGTCTATCCCGGCTACGGGTTCCTGTCCGAGAACCCGGCGCTGGCCGAAGCCTGTGAGCGGGCGGGCATCACCTTCATCGGGCCGCCCCCCAGCGTGCTGCACCTCACCGGCAACAAGGCGACGGCCATCGCCGCGGCTCGCGAGGCCGGCGTGCCGGTGCTCGAGAGCGTCGCTCCGTCGGCCTCGGTGGCCGAGATCGTCGGCCGCGGCGGTGACTTACAGTTCCCCGTCTTCGTCAAGGCCGTGGCCGGCGGCGGTGGCCGGGGGATGCGCCGGGTCGAGCGGCCCGAGGAGCTGCAGGCCGCGGTCGAGGTCGCGATGCGAGAGGCCGAGTCGGCGTTCGGCGACCCGACGGTCTTCCTGGAGCAGGCGGTGGTCGAGCCCCGGCACATCGAGGTGCAGATCCTGGCCGACGCCACCGGCGAGGTCATCCACCTCTTCGAACGCGACTGCTCGGTGCAGCGCCGCCACCAGAAGGTCGTCGAGATCGCGCCGGCCCCGCATCTGGACCCGGCGCTGCGCGAACGCATCTGCGCGGACGCCGTCGCCTTCGCCCGGCGGATCGGCTACGTCAACGCCGGCACCGTCGAGTTCCTGGTCGACCCGGCCGGCCGACACGTCTTCATCGAGATGAACCCGCGGATCCAGGTCGAGCACACGGTCACCGAGGAGGTGACCGACGTCGACCTGGTCCAGTCCCAGATGCGGATTGCGTCGGGAGAGACGCTCGAGGGTATCGGGTTGCGGCAGAGCGAGATTCGGGTCCGTGGAGCTGCGCTGCAGTGCCGGATCACGACCGAGGACCCGGCCAACGGCTTCCGCCCGGACACGGGCCGGATCACGGCCTACCGCTCACCCGGTGGGGCGGGAGTCCGGCTCGACGGCGGCACGACCTTCGCCGGCGCGGAGATCAGCGCCCACTTCGACTCACTGCTGACCAAGCTCACCTGCCGGGGCCGTGACTTCCCGTCTGCGGTCGCCCGGGCCCGGCGAGCGGTGGCCGAGTTCCGGATCCGCGGCGTCGCGACGAATATCCCCTTCCTGCAAGGGGTCCTGGACGACCCGGACTTCATCGCGGGTGGCGTCACCACGTCGTTCATCGAGACCCATCCGGAGCTGCTGACCGCGCGGGCGAGTGCCGACCGCGGCACCAAGCTGCTCACCTACCTGGCCGACGTCACGGTCAACCGCCCGTACGGCGACCCACGCGCGAGTCTCGAGCCCGCCACCAAGCTGCCCGATCTCGGCCCGGCCGCCGATGCGCCGCCACCGAGTGGGAGCCGGGATCGGTTGCGAGAGCTAGGTCCCGAGCGTTTCGCGGCGGAGCTGCGGGCCGAGGCCCAGGTGCGCGTGACCGACACGACGTTCCGCGACGCGCACCAGTCGTTGTTGGCGACCCGGGTCCGCACCCGGGACCTGGCCGCGGTCGCGGGTCACGTGGCCCGGCTGACCCCGCAGCTGTGGAGCGTCGAGGCCTGGGGTGGCGCGACGTACGACGTGGCCCTGCGCTTCCTGGCCGAGGACCCGTGGGAGCGGCTGTCGACGTTGCGCGCAGCGATGCCCAACCTGTGCCTGCAGATGCTGCTGCGTGGACGCAACACCGTCGGCTACACGCCGTACCCGGTCGAGGTCACGGATTCCTTTGTGGCCGAGGCGGCTTCGAGCGGGATCGACGTCTTCCGGATCTTCGACGCGCTCAACGACATCGAGCAGATGCGGCCGGCGATCGCGGCCGTCCGCGCGACCGGCACGGCGGTGGCCGAGGTCGCCCTGTGCTACACCGGCGACCTCTCCGACCCCGACGAGCGGCTCTACACCCTCGACTACTACCTGCGGTTGGCGGAGCGGATCGTCGGTGAAGGTGCGCACGTGCTCGCCATCAAGGACATGGCCGGGCTGCTGCGCGCGCCGGCCGCCCGCACCCTGGTGACCGCACTGCGCGAGCGCTTCGACCTGCCGGTGCACCTGCACACGCACGACACGGCTGGCGGCCAGCTGGCCACGCTGTTGGCGGCGATCGACGCGGGGGTCGACGCGGTCGATGCCGCGAGCGCACCGATGTCCGGCACGACGAGCCAGCCCTCGATGACCGCGCTGGTCGCCGCCACCGATCACAGCCCGCGCGAGACCGGACTCGACCTGACGGCCGTGATGTCCCTCGAGCCCTACT
Source organism: uncultured Actinomycetota bacterium (assembly GCA_963834425.1). Lineage (GTDB taxonomy): Bacteria > Actinomycetota > Actinomycetes > Actinomycetales > CAVURS01 > CAVURS01. The sequence continues at coordinate 5,405 of CAWIBR010000022.1, read as the reverse complement.
GGGAGGCCGTCCGGCGGCTCTACGCGCCGTTCGAGTCGGGCGTGCCCGCGCCGACCGGGCGGGTCTACGTGCACGAGATCCCGGGTGGTCAGCTGTCCAACCTGCGCCAGCAGGCCATCGCGCTCGGCCTGGGGGAGAAGTTCGAGCAGGTCGAGGACATGTACGCCGCCGCCGACCGGATCCTGGGCCACATCGTCAAGGTCACCCCGAGCAGCAAGGTGGTCGGCGACCTGGCCCTGCACCTGGTCGCCGTGGGCGCCGACCCGGCCGAGTTCGCGGCCGACCCGGCCCGGTTCGACATCCCCGACTCGGTCATCGGTTTCCTGTCCGGTGAGCTCGGTGACCCGCCGGGGGGATGGCCAGAACCCTTCCGCACCAAGGCTTTGGCCGGTCGCACGATCAAGCCGCGCGAGGAGCACCTCGCCGACGACGACCGGGCCGACCTGGCCGCGCGCCCCCGCGCGGCGCTCAACCGGCTGCTCTTCCCGGGTCCCACGCGCGAGCTGGCCGACTCTCGGGCGCAGTACGGCGACCTCACCGTCGTGCCGACGCTGGAGTACCTCTACGGACTGCGCCCCGGCGAGGAGCACGAGGTGCTGCTGGAGGAGGGGGTGCGCCTGTTCGCCGGGCTCGAGGCGATCAGCGAGCCGGACGAGCGGGGTATGCGCACCGTCATGTGCACCCTGAACGGTCAGCTGCGTCCCATCCAGGTGCGCGACCGAGCCGTGGCCAGCGACGTCCCGGCGACCGAGAAGGCCAACCCGGCCGATTCGGGCCAGGTGGCGGCGCCGTTCGGCGGCGTCGTGACGCTGGCCGTGTCTGAAGGCGACTCGGTCGCCGCCGGTCAGTCGGTCGCGACCATCGAGGCGATGAAGATGGAGGCCTCGATCACGACGGCGGTCGCCGGCACCGTGACCCGGGTCGCGCTGGCCCGGGTCGCCCAGGTCGAGGGCGGCGACCTCCTGCTGGTCGTGACGCCGGACTGACTGCTGGGCAGCAGACAGTCCGTCGTGGATATCGGTCGACGCGCCGGTCGAGCGGAACGCTGGGTCGGGGTGTCGGCTCAGGGACACGACGGACTGTCTTGAGCGGGGTCAACGCGTGACGAGCGCGGGGTGGCGCGGGTCCTCGAGCCGGACGACGTACGACGCGCGCTCGGCCGGGTCGGTCTCGGCCAGGTAGCGGGCCCACGAGCCGGCGACTCGGGCCAGGTCGTCGGCCGGGCAGCGCCGGGCGAGCCCCGCCGGCGAGACGGCCAGGTGCACGACCAGGTCGAAGGCGTCGGCCAGCTCCCAGCGCAGCAGGTAGGGGCCGTCGACGACCACGACCGTCCCGGGCGCAGCCGGCAGGCGCGCGGCTCGCGCGGACCGGTCGCGCTCCGCATCCCAGAGCACGGGCAGCAGCTGCATCGCCCCGCCGGCTCCGAGCGGGTCGAGGACCTCGCGGCGCAGCGCCCCGTCGTCGTACCACCGCTCCCAGCCCGCATCGGCATCCTCTGCGCCCAGCTCCAACCGGACCGATCGCGGGCGCACGAAGCCGTCGCGGCTGACCCGCACGACCGGCCGGCCGGCATCGGCGACGGCGCCCGCGATCGCCTCGGCCAACAGCGCGGTGTCCGCGGTCAGGGCTCCGTCCACGCCGACGCGCACGCCGTACGGCGGAGTGCCCGGGCCGACTCCGGCGGCTGCCGCAACCGACAACGAAACCGCCGCCTCGGCCACGGTCGTGGCCAGGGCGGCGGTGGAGAGCGGGGTGACCCTCAGGTCAGGCCGCCAAGCGGTCCTTGACGTCCTGCAGGCTGGGGTTGGTCGCGGCCGTGCCGTCCGGGAAGAGCACCGTCGGAACGGTCTGGTTGCCGCCGTTGACGCTCATCACGAAGTCCGCGGAGGTCTCGTCGGTCTCGATGTTGACCTCGGTGTACGCGATGCCCTCGCGGTCCAGGAGCGTCTTGAGCCGGCGGCAGTAGCCGCACCAGGTCGTGGAGTACATCGTGACGGTCCCGGGGGCCGGATTTTCCGGGTGCTGCGGCATCTGCGCTTGCTCCTTCGTGAGCTGTCGTCCAGTGGTTGACCGATCAAGTTTCTCCCTCGGTGAACATCGGCGCGACCGCACTGATTCCTGAGCCGTCGTGGAGCTGTCGTGTAGCCATGACGGAGCCGTCAGCCCCGGCTGTCAGGATGGCGGCGATGTCCGTGACGACCCCGCCTCCAGGCACTGCCGACGCGGTGCTCGACGCCCTCGACCCGGAGCAACGCGAGGTCGCCAGCGCCCTGACCGGGCCGCTGTGCGTGCTCGCCGGCGCCGGCACGGGCAAGACCCGGGCGATTACCCACCGGATCGCCTACGGCGTGCTCTCCGGCGTGTTCGCCCCCCAGCGGGTGCTGGCCGTGACGTTCACCGCCCGGGCCGCCGGGGAGATGCGCTCGCGGCTGCGCGACCTGGGCGTCCCCGGCGTGCAGGCCCGCACGTTCCACGCCGCCGCTCTGCGCCAGCTGCACTACTTCTGGCCGCAGGCCATCGGCGGCGCTGCGCCCGAGGTGCTCCCGCAGAAGGCCGGGCTGGTGGCCGAAGCCGCGTCCCGCCTGCGGTTGCCGACCGACCGGGCCGCGGTGCGCGACCTGGCGGCCGAGGTGGAATGGGCCAAGGTCAGCCTGCTCACGCCGGACACCTACGCCGCAGCCGCCCGCCGGGCCGGACGCGACCCGGCCGGCCAGGACCCGACGGCGGTGGCCCGGTTGCTCGAGGGCTACGAGCAGGCCAAGGAGGAGCGCGGCGTCATCGACTTCGAGGACGTCCTGCTCGTCACCGCCGGCGTGCTCCAGGAGAACCCGCAGATCGCCCAGACGGTGCGCGAGCAGTACCGCCACTTCGTCGTCGATGAGTACCAGGACGTCAACCCGCTCCAGCAGCGCCTGCTCGACCTCTGGCTGGGCGGGCGCGACGACCTGTGCGTCGTCGGCGACGCGGCCCAGACGATCTACTCCTTCACCGGCGCCAGCCCGCAGCACCTGCTCGGCTTCGCCCAGCGCTACCCGGGCGCCCGGGTGGTCAAGCTGGTCCGCGACTACCGCTCGACCCCGCAGGTCGTACACCTGGCCAACGGCCTGCTCGCGCGCGCCGGTGGCCTGGCCCGGTCGGCCCGGCTGGAGCTGGTCGCGCAGCGCCCGCCCGGGCCCGAGCCGCAGTTCACGGCGTACGCCGATGACGTGGCCGAGGCGGCCGGAGTGGCCACCGCGGCGGCCAAGCTGATCGCCGGTGGCGTGCGGGCCAGCGAGATCTCGGTGCTCTACCGGACCAACGCCCAGTCCGAACCGCTCGAGCAGGCGCTGGCCGAGGCCGGCGTGCCGTACGTGCTGCGCGGCGGCGAGCGGTTCTTCGCCCGTCGGGAGGTGCGCGATGCGATCGTCCTGCTCCGCGGTGCGGCCCGGGCCGGCGACCAGTCAATGCCGCTGGGGGAGGCGACCCGCGAGGCCCTCTCGGCCGCCGGCTGGTCGACCGAGCCGCCCTCGGGCACCGGAGCAGTGCGCGAGCGCTGGGAGTCCCTGCAGGCGCTCGCGGCCTTGGCCGACGACCTCGACGTCGCCCGTCCGGGCGCGACCCTGAGCGACCTGGTCGCCGAGCTCGACGAGCGCGCGGCCGCTCAGCATGCGCCGACGGTGGAGGGGGTGACGCTGGCCTCGCTGCACGCGGCCAAGGGGCTGGAGTGGGACGCGGTCTTCCTGATCGGGCTCACCGAGGGCCTGCTGCCGATCAGCTTCGCCGAGGGGCTGACCGCGGTCGAGGAGGAGCGCCGGCTGCTCTACGTCGGCGTCACGCGGGCCCGCGAGCATCTCAACCTGTCCTGGGCCCGGTCCCGCACGCCGGGTGGCCGGGCCGGCCGCAAGCCCTCGCGGTTCCTCGACGGGCTGCGCCCGGTCGATCCGGAGCTCGACGAAACCCGTTACGGCACAGCAGGTTCCAGCCCGAAACGAGGCAAGGGCAAGCCGATGCCGACGGCGTGCCGGAGCTGCGGCCGGGCCCTGATGACCGGCGCCGAGCGCAAGGTCGGACGGTGCTCGGACTGCCCGCCGACCTACGACGAGACGACCTTCGAGGCCCTGCGCGCCTGGCGGCTGGAGACCTCGAGCACGGCCAAGGTCCCGGCGTACGTCGTGTTCACGGATGCCACCCTGACCGCCATCGCCGAGACCCGGCCGGAGAGCCTGGAGGAGCTGGCCGGCATCGCCGGCGTCGGCGCCATGAAGCTCGAGCGGTACGGCGAGCAGGTTCTGGCCCTGCTGGGCGAGGCCGGCGACGGGAAGGACCCGGCTCCTGGAGGCCCGCCGGATCACGATCAGACGACGCAAGAATGATTGGCCGGAAAATGCGTTGTGCCCTCGCTGAGGGGTCCTCTACCCTGGCGAAGTCCGCCCGAAGGGCGGACTCGTCGAGCCAGGTTGGGAGGTGTGTCATGGAGAACGTCATCGCGCTGGCGGTGCTGGACAAGCACTCGAGCTGCAGCGAGACCTCCGTGCGCGCCTTCCCGCGTGTCCGGCCAGTGATCCCCGCAGTCCTCACCGTCTCGGTCCAGGGGACCACTGTGCCCTCCACCGGCTTCGCCAGCGCCTTCGGTTATGGCATGCAGACGGATAGCACGACCAAGGCCCCCACCTCGGGTTACCTGACCTGGAGCCCACCGGTTTAGTGAAACAACCGGCGCCCTCCAGGCCGCGGAATCCCGAGAACCGGGATCCGCGGCCTTTTTGTTTGTCCGGTCGCCAGATCCAGATCCAGCAATCGACCACAAGTGACAGCACAGCCCGACCACAAGTCGGGACGACGACACACAGGAGGTGACCCCGATGCAGCTCTCGGTCCTGCTCGACGCGTTGGTCGACCACGAGGTCGACGAGGACGCGGCGCGCAGCGAGATCCCCTGCCGGGTGCAAGACGCCGAGCTCTGGTTCGCCGAGCTCCCGGAGCACGTCGAGCAGGCCAAGGCCCTGTGCCGGGACTGCCCGGTCTTGGCCGCCTGTTTGGCGGGTGCCCGCGAGCGGCGTGAGCCGTGGGGCGTGTGGGGTGGCGAGCTGTTCCTCCAGGGCGTCGTCGTGCCGCGCAAGCGGCCGCGGGGACGGCCCCGGAAGAGCGAGGTCGCCGCATGACTCGCGCTCGCATTCGCTGAACCGCAAGACCCACCGAAGTGACCAAACACGTTGTGACCCAAGGAGTTTCACCATGTATCAGTTCATGTACGAAGATCTGGCCCGATCCCGACAGCGCGAGCTGCAGGACCAGGCCGAACAGTCCAGGGCCGCCCGTCATCTGGCTCGCCTGGCGCGAGCTGAGCGGAGGGCTCAGCAGGCGCAGGAAGCCGCACGGCGCGCCCGTCGGCGGTTGGTCGCCCATCGGGCCTGATCAACCAGCAC
>CAWIBR010000021.1:0-21086 GCA_963834425.1 uncultured Actinomycetota bacterium | reverse complement strand
TCCGCCGCCGCAGCTGTGACGTCGCCACGTTGGCGCACACGCGGCGTACCCACATCGCCGGATCGGTCATTACCAAGACCTCCCGCCACCGCCGGTACGTGACGAGCATCGCCTCCTGGGCGACATCGTCCGACCCGGCGGCGCCGGCGAGGACGCGGGCCAAGGCCCGCACATGGGGAAACTCGAGCCGGTAGAAGTCCTCGAAGGAGTTGGCGGCCGGGAGTGTGGTTCCGCGGGCCTTGCCGGCGCCACCTGCGACACCCGACCGACTTCGCGGTCTCGATCTCCGACTACGTCCACACTGTCCACTCGTTCCAGGCCTTCGAACGGTTGACAGACACTGGGTCCAGGTTGCCTCGGTCTCGGTTGGTCCAGCAACTGACCGGTGGCAGCGGACTCCGGACGAGTGTCACTGACGGCGACGGCTCGCGCCGGGATTGGCCCTAGCCATACCGGTGCCTGAGGAGCATTCTCGGTTGCACCACCCCTCAGCGGACAGGGACCACCATGACCCCAGGGTCGACTCGCTTCGTCCTCGGTCGCCGTGCGCTCGCCCCCGTGGCAGGCGTCTGCCTGGCCTTGGCTCTGCTCGGTCCGGGCTCCGCCGCTCAGGCCGACAACGCCGTGACCTCGGTGACCCATCGAGCCACCGTGCGTCCGGCGGCCGCGCCGACGCTGGACTGGCCGGCGTACCAGCACGGTCCGGCGCACAGCAACGCGGCGTACGGCGACACGGCAATCACGACGGCTAACGCGGCGAGTCTCACGGCGAAGTGGACCTTCGTGTCGAAGAAGAGCACCGTCAAGGGTGCGCCGTTGCCCCGATTCGACTCCAGCGCAACGGTTGTCGCGGGAATGGTCTACATCACCTCGTGGAACGGACAGGTCTACGCTCTCAACGCGACCACCGGCGCCCTGGTCTGGCAGAAGTCGGTCGACTTCGGCAGCTCCGCGGACTGCCCCCCGAACGGACCGTCGGGCACGCCAGCCGTCGTCAACGATCCGGTCACGGGCGCCTCGACGCTCTACGTCACGGGCTCGCACTATCTCTACGCTTTGAACCCGACCACCGGCGCCCAGCTGTGGAAGGCGGCGATGGGTCCGGCCACGGCCGCCGGTGAAGCCCGTTGGTACGACTGGTCATCCCCGCTCGTGGTCGGCGGCAAGATCTACGTCGGCATGACGTCTGCGTGCTCCGACCTGATCCGCGGCGGCGTCATCCAGTTCAATCAGCACACCGGCAAGAAGCTGCACACCTGGTACGCCGTGCCCGCGGGCAAGGTGGGCACCTCGGTGTGGACCAGTCAGGTTGGCGATGGCACCAACGTCTGGGTGACCACTGGCAACCCGGATCCCAACGCCGGCCAGGTGTACGACGCGTTCTCGATCGTCCGGTTGTCGGCCAGCAATCTGACCAAGGTCGACAAGTGGACGACGCCGACGCCCATCAACGACGACCTCGACTTCGGCGGCTCGCCGGCCTTCGTGACCGCGACGGTCAACGGGGTGTCGACGCCGATGGTGGGCGCGTGCAACAAGAACGGCAACTTCTACATGTTCAACCGCAACAACCTGGCCGCCGGTCCGATCTGGCAACGCCAGGTGGGCGCCGTGGGCGGGACACTGCAGGGCGCGTGCGTCACCTCACCGGCGTTCGACGGCGCGCAGAACGCGATTTGGGTGGCTGGCAACCAGACCGACCATCAACGGCGTCACCGTCCAGGGCTCCATCCGCAAGCTCGACCCGGCCACCGGGGCGATCGAGTGGGAGCAACCCCTCGGCTGCATCCCGGACGGCTCGCCGACGCTGAACGCGACGACGCATGTCCTGGCCGTGCCGCTCTATCGATGCATCAACGGGGCGCAGCCCGGAATGGCGCTCTTCGACTCGGCCACCGGCACGCCGTTGCGAATGATCACCACGCCCGGACTGGTCTTCGCTCAAGGCGTCTTCGCCGAGGGCAAGCTCTTCGTGGCCGACGAGAGTGGCAACCTCACGGCGTGGGGGCCGTGAGTTCGGGCTGACCACCGCCAACCGAGCGACGCCAGGCCCCGATCGCGCCGACACCCATGAGCACCGGCACACCAACAGTGAAGACCCGCCAGACGACGAGGGCGGCCACCGAGGCTGCCTCGACTTGTGAACCGCCCGACTCGACCAGCGCGGCGAGGATCAGGGCGTCGACCATGCCGATGCCCGAGAACGGGAAGAGCGTGAGCGGATAGGCGAACAGGTAGGCGATGGCGACATCGGCCAGGTTGACGTCCGAGGGGTAGACCCCGACGAACCGCAGGCACAGGACCAGGACGAGGACGTCGGTGACGAGCATCCCGGTGAGGGCGATGCATCGAGCGCGGGAAGCCCCGCTTGAACGTCGCGGAGATGTCGGCCCGGAAGGTCAGGCAGGACTGCGCCCACGCCTCCGGATCGACCGAGCGCCGGACCCGGTGCGCGATCCGGCCGGCGCCGGTGCCGATGGTGCGGGCCAGGAACTCGCTGCGCAGGATCAGCAGGATGGCCAGCAGGATCGTCACGGCGATCAGGATGCTCGACGATCTCGAGCCAGCGCAGGCCGGCCGGTCGACCCAGGACCAGCAACAAGACGAAGCCGACGGCCGGCGCCGCGAACCGGACGATGTAGAAGGTCAGGGTGTTCATCAACGTCCCCGCCAACCCCTTGGCGGCCGACACACCCCACGAGGTGAACATCGCCACCCGGAGCGCGAGATCGCTCGGTGGTGGCGCGATGGCCGACATCAAGATGGCGCCGAGGTCGTTGATGGTCGCGTGGTAGACCGAGACTCCCTTGATGTAGAGCGCGAGCGGGAGCGCGTTGAGGACCTGCCGGACGACAACGACGGCGAGCAGGACGATCGGTTGCCACCAGGTAAGTGTCGAGAGCGCAGCCCACACGGCGGCCCAGTGGATCCGCCCGATCAGCTGTACGACGACGTAGGCAACGAGCAGCGCCACGATCAGGAGCACGATCCTGATCAGCCAGGCCCGCCGGGTGCTCCGGATCTTCACCGCCGGCACGGCTCCCCGGGCCCTGGGTGGCCTCAGCCGTCACGTCACCACGCCTCCGCTCGGTCGCTGGTCGACTTTATCGAACAGACGAGCACAACCGAGGCGGTAAACGGGCTGGCCCGGGACCGGGTCTAGTAAGGCTGCCGCCCTTTGTGCAGAATGAGCCGAAGTCGTACGCCGCTGACATCGCACCTGCCACGAAGGAGCACTCCGGATGAGCACTGAGTTGGAAGTCGGCCCGGTCGACTACCTGGTGATCGAGTTTCCCGGCAACAAGATGACCGGGGAGGCATTGCCGATCCTGGCCGACCTGGCTGACCGCGGGATCATCCGCATCCTGGACCTGGTGTTCGTGACCCGGGACGAGGACGGCTCCACCGCGGGTCTGGAGCTGCGCGACCTGGACGGCGACGGCGTGCTCGACCTGACCGTGTTCGAGTCGTTCAGCTCCGGGCTGCTCAGCCAGGCCGATGTCGATGACGCCTCGGCCATCCTCCAGCCGGGCTCCTCGGCCGGCATCCTGGTCTTCGAGAACACCTGGGCCGCCCCGTTCGTCGGCGCCGTCCATCGCTCGGGTGGCGAGCTGGTGGCCAGCGGACGGATCCCTGCCGACGAGCTGCTCAGCGCGTTCGAGGCCGTCCGACGCCAGCGACTGACGCCGGCCGACACCACTCTCCCTAACTCCAGGTACAGACTTCACAGGAAGGTCGACACCATGCCAGGACTACTTCGAGGAGTTGCCCGGACCGCCGTCGTGGCCGGCACCGCCTCCGCCGTTGCCGGTCGGGTCAACCGTCGCCAGCAGAACAAGTGGGCCGCACAGGACCAGCAGGCCTACGACGCTCAGGCCTACGAGCAGCAGCAGTACGCCCCGCCGCCGCCTCAGTACGCCCCCGCCCCTGCTGCTCCTGCGGCGCCCGCCGACGACTACTTGGACAAGTTGGCGCAACTGGGCAAGCTGCACGCGGACGGCATCCTCAGCGACGACGAGTTCGCAGTCCAGAAGGCCAAGATCCTCAACGGCTGAGTCTCGCGTCGGTTCGTGGCCGGCTAGCGCGCGCCGGCCACGCTGAGCGGTCCCGATGACGCAGCAGATCTCTGGGTGGAGTCAGCCGGCAACGACAACCCCGACGCCGACCGAGCAGAGCCCCGAACCCACCGACACCGGGACGTCCACACCGAGTGTGACGCCGAGCCCGACCGCAACGTCGACCCCGCCCACCGCGACAACGACGGCGACGCCTACGCCGACGTCATCGACGCAAGCGACAAGGGCGAGCGCCCCCGCCAAGGCGACGCCGACGACCAGACCAACACCGGGGCACAGCGTGTCCCAGCCGGCCGTTGCGACGTCGACGCTGCCGCCGACGACGATCGTCATCGCACTGGCCGTCCTGGTCGCGGCGGCTCTCGTCCTCGTGGTCGCACGGCGCTGGGCGGCCGGAAGGAGCAGGGACGCCGACGCCGCCCCCGTCGGCGATCCGGAGCCGATCGTGCCGCACGACACGGTCGCGTTTCTGGCGGCGCTCGGTCGGGCGATGGTCGACTCCGGAGACCCGGTCACTCACATCCAAGAGACGCTGCGCCAGATTGCCCACCGTAACGGTGTCAGCGCGACGGGGATCGTCGTCCTGCCCACCGCGCTGATCGTGTCTCTGCCCGGGGAGCAGGACCTCCTGACCTCGGTCACCGTGGCCGGGACCACCCCGCTGCGGCTGGATCAGATCGACGCAGTGTTCGCCCTCGCCGACGACGCCACCCAGGGGCGGATCGGCCCGCGCGCGGGCCTGGCCCTGCTGCAGGCGGCTCGTAGCAGTCCCCCACCGTTCAGCACCCGTACGACGGTGATCGGCCACATCACGCTCACCGCCGGGTTGGCCATCATCTTGGGCGGCAACGGTATTGACGTCGTTGTGGCGGCGATTCTCGGCGCCGCTGTCGGAGTGGCGCGGACGCTGAGCCCGCGGTTCACGTTCGCCTACCAGGTGTTCGCACCCGTGCTGTCCGCCTTCACCGTCGCGGTCATCGTGTTCCTGTTGCCCCGCACTGGCCTCGATCTCCAAGTCCTAGCGCCCCTCATCGCGCCGCTGGTCACGTTCCTGCCCGGCGCACTGCTGACCACCTCGATCATCGAGCTCGCCACCGGCCAGATGGTCTCCGGGGCGAGCCGACTGGCAGCCGGCGTCATGCAGCTGACCCTGCTCGCGTTGGGCATCCTCGTGGCGGCCCAGCTGGTAGGGATCCCGACGAGCATCGTCGACAGCTCCGGAACGAGTCCGCTGGGCGAGGCCGCGCCGTGGGTCGGCGTCGCCCTCTTCGGCGTGGGTGTCATCGCGCACCAGTCCGCACGGCAACGCTCCGCCGGCTGGATCCTCCTCGTGCTCTACGTGGCCTACGCCGGCCAGGTGCTCGGCGCCTTCCTGCTCGGTACGACGCTCTCGGCGTTCGCCGGGGCGCTGCTGATGACCCCGGTCGCGGTCTACGTCGCCACGCTGCCGTCGGGTCCCGCCACCATGGTGAGCTTCCTGCCCGCCTTCTGGTTGCTGGTCCCCGGAGCGCTGGGTCTGGTCGGGCTGACCCAAGTGCTGGGCCACAGCCGGGTGAACGGCGTCGACTCGTTGTTGACCACCGCAGCCGCGATGATCGGCATCGCCTTCGGCGTCCTCTTGGGCCTGGCGACGGCCACCGGGCTCAGCCGGTTCTCTCGAATAGCGCCGCGTGGCAAGCGGATCGCGAGCAGCGGGACCTAGGTTTGCCTGAGGTCGACAAACTGCAAGGATGATGCAGCACGGCACGGACTTGGGCAGCGTTGCCCGACGAGATACCGACGAAAGGACGAAGGCGATGAGGCAAGGAGACGGTTGGCGCTATTTCGCAGGAACTGTTCTTGGCGTTGCCGGGATCATGAGGCTCTTCGACGCCATCTGGGCGTGGACCTACAACGGTCCCGTGCCCGAGAATCTGCAGAACGCCGTGCTCGGGCACACCCTTGACACCTACGGCTGGGTCTACCTGATCGTCGCGCTCATCCTGATCGGCGCTTCGTTCGGCGTCATCGTGGGTTCGCAGCTGAGCCGCTGGATCGGCATCTTCGCCGGTGGCGCACTCGCGATCAGCGCCACGTGGTGGATGCCGTACTACCCGGTGTGGTCGCTGACCTACATCGCCGTCGGCGTCTTCGTGATCTACGCCCTTGCGGTGTACGGCGGCCACAACAGCGCTGACGAGTACGTCGCCTAACCAACCAAGGAGGACGACATGACCGCATTCACGGTCTGGAAGTTCGACACGCCCGGCGGGGCCGAGCACGCGGCGTCCCAGCTCCAACACATCGCCGGCGAAGGCTTGATCAAGATCTTGGATCACGCGGTGGTGTCGTGGCCGGAAGGCGCCAAGCGACCGCTGACCGACCACAGCCACGATGACATCAAGCGCTCCACCGGCTGGGGATCCCTGTGGGGCCTCCTTTTCGGAGCGCTGTTCTTCATGCCCTTGCTGGGGGTCGCGGCGGGCGCAGCTATCGGCGGGGTGGCTTCGGCCACCAAAGGCGTGGGGATCACCAAGGATCAGCTGGAAACGATCCGAGAACAGATCACCGAGGGCACCTCGGCTCTCTTCCTCGTGACCGACGAGGGAAACCTCGACCTGGTCGGGGAGCGTTTCCACGGCTCGCACATGAAGCTGATCGACACCAACCTCACCGAGGGCGAAGTGCAGGTGCTGAAGGAGACGTTCGGCGGCTGACTCGGGTAACGATCCGGCCGCGTCCTGATCGGCATCCCCAACTCTGGGTGATGCCGATCAGGACGCGGAGAGTTCCTGGGCGAAGAACTCCAGCGCCGCGCGCGTCTTGGTCTGCTGCTCGCCGTACAGGTCCACGCCATGGGACGCGAGGAAGGCACGCATCTCGGCCGCGACCTGGAAGCCCACGGCCGGCGCGCACTTGGCGGACAGCTCGAGGATCCGGGAGCCGTCCGGATAGAACCAGAGCTCGGCCACCAGGGGACGGTTGAACTCGGCATGCGACATCTTCAGCTTCAGGACCGTGATGGGCCCGAGGATCGACAGGTCGTCCAGGGCCGGACCATCGGGTGCGTTGGCCTGGAACAGCTTTCGCTGCTTGTCGGAGAAGAGCTTGCTGATGGGCTTGGTGCCCGCCACGACCTCCAGGACATCGGTCTGCCCCAGCCTGCCCTTCATCGAAGCTGAGCAGACGTAGCCGCCCGGCGAGGCGTCGACCTCGACTCCGACGTCCTCGATCCGGTCGATCCCGGCTGCGCTGCCAGGCACGTAGGGGCGCAGCTTGACGACCGTGTCGTCGCCCCGGCCCTGGACCCGCCGGGCTCGCACGACGACACCCTGGCGATCCAAGGCAAGGTCCGGAGTGTCGAAGAAGTAGATCTGGCGGATCTGGGCCTCGAGCGGGTCCATCCCGAGCGCACTGACAGTGCTGCGGCGAGACGAGTCCGGCACCGTGAGCTTGAGCTCCACGCTGTCCGCCTGCCTGGTCAGCTCGAGCAGTCGGGCGAGATCCTCGTCCGATCGCTGACCCGGCGCGGGATTGTTGTTAGGTGACATCTTTTGTCCTCTTCTGCTATTTCCTCGCACTGTAGCCCTGCCCCTGGTCGTGGACAACGGAGCCTCGTCACCCGCTGCGGGTGATGCCGCCATCGGCCCGGCCGGGTCAGACTTCGCGGGTTGGGCCGCCCGCGGGCTGTCACCGCGGGCGCGCGTTGCGAAGGAGGCCGTGATGCAGATCGGTGATGCTGTCGTTGCCCTGGCCACTGTGGGCATCTGGCTGTTCTGCCTCCTCGATCTGATCACCACGCCGGCCCTGCTGATCCGGCATCTCCGCAAGGGCTGGTGGGTCCTGCTCCTTGTCCTCTTCGGCGCGCTCGGGGCTGCTGGATGGCTGCTTTTCGGCCGCCCTCGGCGTCTGCCGACGGAGTGGGTTGAGGTCGGCCCGGACGACGACCCGGAGTTCCTGGCCGGGATCCGGGTCCAGCGCTCCGAGGAGCAGCAGCTCCTGGACTGGTGGGAGGCCGACCTACGCCGGCCTGGGTCCGGTGACGACCGCCCCAACGGCGACTCCACGAACGGCCGCCACCACGAGGGATGACCTACGCCGAGTTTCGGTGGAGCATCGAACACCTGCGGCGGCGGCGATGCGCAGTCGTAACCGTCGATCGAGAAACGGCAAGGGGCATTCCGTGGGATTCGGTGATCGTCATCGCGAGAAGAAGCTGGCCGAGGCACACGCGTCGTGGCAGCGCCAGGTGGACGACCTGCGGGAGCGCCTCGACGTCGTCCGGACCTGGTACGGCGCCGACCCAGGCGATCCGGACTCCGCGGGGCTCATGCTGAAGGCCGGGGAAAGGCCCTACGCGGTCCTAGAAGGCGCTGCCTTGATCGAACCTCGTCGGGCGCCGGGTCAGTTCGTCGGCGGCAGCCAGGGGGTGAGCCTGCATATCGCCAAGGGGGTGAACTACCGGGTCGGCGCAGTTCGGGGTCACTACGTCCCGGGACCTGAGTCGCCGACGCCGATCGACACGGGTCGAGCCGTGATCACCGACCAACGCGTCACGTTCGGCGGGATGAAGGCAAGCCGAGAGTGGCTGTACGCCAAGCTGATCGGGTGTCAGCACGACCCCGGCAACTGGACCGTGCTGCAGGTCAGCAACCGGCAAAAGGCTTCCGGCATCGGGTACGACGCGGAGCACGCTCCCGGCATCCGGTTCCGGCTCGACCTGGCGATCGCCACATTTCAGCGGCCACCGATCTGCGCTGCAAAGTCAGCTCGAAGAACAGCTCAGCCAGCTCGTGAACGAGGAACCACAGCGACCGGAGGGTCCGGCGGCCCAGGCGGTGCCCACTCCCACCCGACCAGCCGCCGTCACCGCCACTGCCACTGCCGACACAGTGGACGACACGGTCAGCTCTCACGACTCCACCGCTGCCGTCGGCCGGCTGGTACCCCGACAACGCGGACGCGACCCTGCAGCGCTACTGGGACGGGTCGGCCTGGACGGCCTATACGTCGCCCCGGTGATCCATCCGGTCAAACGCGGGACGCAACCGCCGGCGGCGCAAGACTCACAACCGGTTCAGCGGGCCTTTGCGGCGGCGGCTTCGGCGGCGTCGAGCAGGACGTCGATGCCCATCAGGTAGACGTCGCGATCGGTCAGGGCGACGAGCTCGGTGATCGCGGCCGCCACGGCCGGGTAGCGCATGGCATCGACCGCGCGCTGGTCGCCGACCCACGACACGGTGGTCCCGCCATCGCTGCTGCAGCCGCGCGATGGACAGGGCGGAGGCGGCCGCCAGCAGATAGCTCGAGTACGCCGCGTAGTAACGCACCGCCTGGTCCTTGGGCAGGCCGGCCCGCTGGAACTGGGTCAGGATCCAGTCGATCGCCGCGAGCTCGCCCGGCCCGCCGGTCACGACGGTGCTGACGCCGGCGCCGACCGACGGATGCGCCGCGAAGAGGTCGATCTGATGCTCTGCGCCATCGCGCAGCTGGTCGCGCCACGACGCGTCGGCGTCGACCGCGGCCAAGGTGCGCAGGATGAGTCGGTCGACGACGGCGCCGATCAGCTCGTCCTTGTCCCGGAAGTGTCGATAGACCGCGGTCGGGTCGGCGCCCAGGGCCGTGCCCAGGTTGCGAAACGTGATCGTGGCCCCCGTCGCCGCCAGGTCGATCGCTGTGGCGACGATGAGCTCACGGTCGAGCTGAGGTCGGCTGGTCGCACTGCGGCGCGCTCTTCCCGGGCTCACACCGACCGCCTCTCCTTCGAGTCGCGTCCACTCGCGTCGACCGTGACTGCACGGTAGTCCCGATCAACGCCGTTGACAACAACGTAGGGAACTCCTACCGTCGCCCCAGTCGGCGAGTTGCCGCCCACCCTCCCACGCGAAGGACATCGACATGCCAGCTGACCTCGTCTTCACCGGCGGGCCGGTCCACCGCGGCACGCCGAGCCTCGGGTCGCCGCCACCGCAGTCGCGGTCACCGGCGAGCGGATCGTCGCGGTCGGCGGCGAGGAGGTCCGCGACCTGATCGGCCCCACGACCGAGGTGGTCGACCTGTCCGGCCGCCTGCTGGTCCCCGGCTTCCAGGACGCCCACGCCCATCCCGTCCAGGGCGGCGTCGAGCTCGGCACCTGCGACCTGAGCGGCGCCGTGAACCCGGACGAGTACCGAGCCCGGATCGCCAGTTACGTTGCGGCCCAACCGGATCGGGCTTGGATCACCGGCGGCGGCTGGTCGATGGAGAGCTTCCCCGGCGGCACCCCCGACCGTCACTTCCTGGACGCCCTGGTCCCGGACCGGCCGGTCTTCCTGATCAACCGCGACCACCACGGCGCCTGGGTCAACTCCCGAGCCCTCGAGCTGGCCGGCGTCGACGCCAACACCCCCGACCCGGTCGACGGCCGGATCGAGCGCGACCCCGACGGCCACCCGACCGGCATGCTGCAGGAGGGCGCGATGGCCCTCGTCAGCACGCTCCTGCCCGCAGACCACCGAGGCCGACCTCCTGGCCGGTCTGCTCCGCGCCCAGGCCCTCCTGCACTCGCTCGGCATCACCGCCTGGCAGGACGCCATCATCGGCACCAAGGCCGGCGTCGGCGACGTCGCGCTGGCGTACGCCGCGGCCACCGGTGCCGACCGGCTGACCGCCCGCGTCGTGGGCGCACTCTGGTGGCAGCGGGACAAGGGCCTGGAGCAGCTCGACGAGCTCCTCGAGGCCCGGGATCGGTTGAGCACCAAGGGTTTCCAGGCCACCAGCGTCAAGATCATGCAGGACGGCGTCGCCGAGAACCACACCGCGGCCATGCTCACCCCCTACCTGCGCGGCTGCAGCTGCGGGGCCGGCGGCGACCACGATGGGATCTCGTTCGTCGACCCGGTCGCCCTGCGCGACTACGTCACCGTCCTGGACCGCCACGGCTTCCAGGTGCACTTCCACGCCCTCGGCGACCGGGCCGTGCGCGAGGCCCTCGACGCGGTCGAGGCGGCCCGAAAGGCCAACGGCTACAACGACACCCGCCCGCACCTGGCCCACCTGCAGGTCGTCCACCCGGATGACATCGGCCGGTTCGCGATGCTCGGCGCCACCGCCAACATCCAACCGCTGTGGGCCGCCCACGAGCCGCAGATGGACGAGCTGACCATCCCCTTCCTCGGCCCCGAGCGGGCCGGCTGGCAGTACCCGTTCGCCGACCTGCTGCGCTCCGGCGCGACCCTGGCCGCCGGCAGCGACTGGCCGGTCAGCAGCCCGGACCCGATCCAGGGCATGCACGTCGCGGTCAACCGGACGCACCCCGGCAGCGACGCCGAGGTGTTCCTGCCCGAGCAGCGCACTCGAGCTGGACGAAGCGCTCGCGGCGTACACCTCGGGGTCGGCCTACGTGAACCACCTCGACGACACCGGCCGGATCGAGGCCGGGATGCTGGCCGACCTCGTCGTGCTCGACCGTGACCCGTTCGCCGGGGCGCCCGAGGCGATCGGCGCCACGACGGTCGAGCAGACCTTCGTCGGCGGTCGACGGGTCTACGCCCGCTGAACCGGAGCCGGTGCCAGAACCGCGGCCGGTCAGTCGGCCTGGTGGACGACCCGGCCGCCGACCATGGTCAGGTGCACCGGCAGCTCGACCACGTCCTCGGGTGAGCACGTCGCCGGGTCGTCGCCCCAGGCGACCAGGTCGGCCGGTGCGCCGACCCGCAGGACACCGCCCTCCCCGCCGCACACCTGCGCCGCGGCCACGGTGTAGCCGGCGAGCGTCTCCTCCCCCGTCAGCGCGCGGCTGCTGCCGATCGAGCGCCGGTCCTCGGCGTCGGGCGCGAATCGCCTTTGCGCAGAGAAGAACCCGAGCCGCGGGTCGTACGGCGCGACCGGCCAGTCCGAGCCCAGCACCACGGTCGCACCGCTGCCGCCGATGTCGCCGGACGGCATCGCGTGATCGCAGCGATGACCGCCGCCCAGCCGCATCGACCACGGGTCGGTCATCGCCGCGTTGAGCCAGCGCAGGTGGATCGGCTGCATCGATGCGGTCACGCCCTCGGCCGCGAACCGGGCCATCGTGGCCGGCGGCACGGTCTCGACGTGCTCGATCCGGTGCCGTCCGGCGCCACCCGGGAAGGCCGCATAGGCGTCGAGCACCTCGCGCACCGCGCGGTCGCCGATCGCGTGCGTGGCGATCCGGAAGCCGGCGTCGTGGAATCGCCGTACGGTCCGGCGGAAATGGTCGACGTCCGGCCACATCGGCTCGCCGCCATCGCCGTCCGTGTCGGGCTCCTCGAGCCAGGCCGTGCCGGTGTCGATGACGCCGTCGACCATGAACTTCACCGCCCCGGCGCTCCATCGCGCCCCGCCGAGATCGCGCCGCGCCACGATGTCCGCGAGCGCGTCCTCGTCGTCACTCGGGTCGACCCAGGAGTGCAGGCAGACCCGCAGATCGAGCCGGTCCTCGGCCTCCAGCGCCGTCAGCACCTCGATGACGTCGCGGCCGCCGTCCATCTGGTGAATCCCGGTGATACCAACGGAGTTCTGGGCTCGGATGGCATCGACGTACCACTGCATCAGCTCCCCCGGGCTCGGCGTCGGGGCGGCGTCCAGCACGGTCCGGACGGCCGACATCTCGCGCAGCTCGCCGGTCGGCCGGCCATCGTCGTCGACCACGATGTAGGACCCGTCGGGGAAGTCGCGCGAGCCGGTCACCCCGGCGACGCGCAGCGCCTCGCGCATTGGCGTACGCCGTGTGCATGTCCAGCGCGTGCACCAGCATCGGGCCCGGGCCGGCCGCCTCGTCGATCAGCGCGTGGCTGGAAGTCGGCGCCCTCGAGCGCGGCGTACTCGAAGGCGTAGCCGTGCAGCCACGCGCCGGCGCCGACGCGAGCCCGCTCGGCGCGCAGCACCTCGCGGACGCCGGCCAGCGTCGCGACCCGGTCGAAGCTCGCACCCCGCGAGACCTGCGCGCCCATCAGCAGGTGCTGATGCCCGTCGACGATGCCCGGCGTCACCGCCCAGCGCGGGCCGGACAGCACCCGGGTCGAGGCGTCGATCAGGTCCGCGACGTCCGCCCGGTCGCCCACGGCGACCACCCGCCCGTCGCGCACAGCGAGCGCCGTGGCGAAGGGTCGCGCCGGGTCCATGGTCCGGATCCGCACGTCGACGAGCGCGAAATCGGCTACCGACATCAGGCCTCCAGTCATCGAGTGGCTGGACCGTAACGGCTGCGAGTCATTCGTGCAACGCCCATGTCAACGCTATTGACAACTGCATAGCGAGCGACCTAGGTTTCGCCGAAACCCGCCTCCGTAGGGAGCACCATGACCGAGCTTCACTACCTCAGCGCCGTCGAGATGCTGCGCGCCTTCCGGAGTCGTGAGCTCTCGCCGGTCGAGGTGCTCGATGCGGTCATCGCCCGGGCGGATGCGGTCGAGCCGACGGTCAACGCGCTGCTGGAGCGCGACCACGAGGACTTCCGCGCGGCGGCAGTTCGCGCCGCTGACCGGTACGCCGGCCGGGGCGAGGCGCCGCGCCTGCTCGAGGGCCTGCCGACCGCGCTCAAGGAGGAGCAGCCCATCGCCGGCCGGTCGCTGCGGCTCGGCTCGCTGCTCACCGAGGGCTACGTGTCGCCGAGGAGACCCATCCGGTCGCCGAGCGCGTCCTCGCCGCCGGTGCGATCGTGCACGCCCGCACCACCACGCCGGAGTTCTCCTGCGCCGGCTTCACGCACAGCGACCTGTGGGGCATCACCCGCAACCCGTGGAACCCCGACTTCACCCCGGGCGGCTCCTCGGGCGGCTCCGGCGCGGCGCTCGCCGCCGGCACGACCTACCTCGCGACCGGGTCCGACATCGGCGGCTCGATCCGCATCCCGTCCTCCTTCTGCGGCGTCGTGGGCTTCAAGGCGCCGTACGGGCGGGTGCCCGCGCTGCCGCCCTTCAACCTCGACACCTACTGCCACGACGGCGCCATGGGCCGGACCGTGGCCGACGTTGCGTTGCTGCACAACGTGATCCAGGGCCAGCACCCGGCCGACCACGTGTCCCTGCCGGCGCTGCCCATCCCCGATCAGCTCGGCGACGTGCGCGGCCTGCGCATCGCCCTGGCCGTGACCCTTGGCGACCTGCCGGTCGAGCCCGAGGTCGAGGCCAACACCCGCGCCTTCGCCGACGCGCTGAAGAGCGCCGGAGCCGTCGTCGACGAGGTCGCGGTGTCCTTCTCCTCCCAGCGCTACCTCGAGGCCGCCCTCGTGCACTACGGCGCGGTGATGGGGCCCTCGATCGCCGAGGTCGCCGACCTCGACGACCCGCGCTTCATGGGCTACACCCGGCGGTTCGCCGCCGAGGCCGGCGCAGCCTTCGCCCGCACCGGGACCTACGCCGGGCTGGAGGGCGAGGCGAGCCTGCATCGAGCGCTGGCAACGGTTTTCGACGACCACGACGCGCTGATCTGCCCGACGATCGGCGCCCTCGGCTTCGAAGCGGGCAACGAGTACCCGGACGGCATCGAGGTCGCCGGCCAGCTGATGGCGCCGTACATCTTCGCGGCCCTGACCCCGATCTTCAACGTCGCGAGCCGCCACCCGGTCCTCGCCGTGCCGTCCGGGCGGGCCACCAACGGCGTGCCCACCGGCGTGCAGGTCGTCGCCCGCCCGTACGACGACGTCACCGCCTTCCACGTCGGCGCAGCGGCCGAGCGCGAGCTCGGGCTCTGGGCCGACCCCACCTGGCGTCCCCTCATCTGACCCCTGTCCCTGAAGCCCTGTCCGACCTGCGGTCACCACCCCTGCCGCGTGAAACAGCACTGACCGGAAGGAAGTACCCGATGTCCCTGGTCCTCTCTCGGCGGCTGACCGTGCTCGGGCTCGGCGGCCTGACCGGCGCCCTCGCCCTGACCGCCTGTGGTGGCGCGCCGCCCCCATCGAGCGCACCGGCCACGTCGGCCGCTGCCCCTCGAGCTACAGCGTGCTGACGCCGGCCGCGAAGTCGACCGCCGGCGACCTGACCTGGGCGACCTACCGCGAGACGCAGACCCTCGACCCGATCCAGGCCTTCGACTACCCGGAGAACACGGTCGACCCGCTGCTGTGCGACTCGCTGCTGCGGCAGAAGCCGGACATGTCGATCGGCAACGGCCTGGCCTCGGTGACCAACCCCTCGCCGACCGAGATCGACTTCACGATCAACGCCAACGCGAAGTTCTGGGACGGCGCGCCGGTCACCGCCGCCGACGCCGTCTTCAGCCTGCAGCGCGCGGCCGACCCCAAGGGCGGCGGCTTCTACGCCGGCAGCTTCGACCGGGTCAAGACGATCACCGCCACCGGCGACAAGACCTTCACCATCACGCTGAAGCAGCCGGACTACTGGCTGCTCGGCGAGCTGTCCGCGACCCCGGGCGAGGTCCTGGAGAAGAAGTACGTCCAGGCCAAGGGCAAGGCGTTCGGCACGGTCACCGGCGGCACCATGTGCTCCGGGCCGTTCAAGCTCGCCTCCTGGAAGACCGGCCAGGGCGTGAAGGTGGTCCCGAACCCCGACTACTGGGACACCAGCCTGCCCAAGCCGAAGCTCAAGAGCCTGACCATCATCGGCGTCCCGGACGATGCGACGCTGACCGCCGGGCTGAAGACCGGCGCGATCTCCGGCTCCTACCCGATCGCGCTGAGCACCCTGCACCAGCTGGAGTCCGACCCGTCGGTCAAGGTCTACCAGGGCGCTCCCTTCGCCACCACGGCCCTGGTCATCAGCGCGACCAAGGGTCCGCTGGCCAATCCCGCTGTGCGGCAGGCGATCTCGAACGCCGTCGACCGCACCGGCCTGATCAACACCGTCTACCAGGGCGCCGGCACCATCCCGCACGCGCTCGCCGCGAGCGGCACCTGGGGCTACGCACCAGACGTCTTCGCCAAGGCGTACGCCGCATTGCCGCCGCTGACCCAGGACCTGGCCGCCGCGAAGCAGCTGGCCCAGCAGGCCGGGGTGGCCGGTCAGACGATCACCATCGGCACGTCGTCCGGCGTGCCGGTCCTCAACACCGAGGCGCTGGCCGTCAAGTCCGCGGCCGAGGCGATCGGCCTCAAGGTCACGCTGAAGAACGTCAGCCCGTCCAACTACATCAACTTCTTCATCGACCCCAAGGCGTGGGGCTCGGTCGACGCCTTCCCGACGACCAACTACGGCGACTACGGCGACCCGGCTGCGCTCTATCGCACGCTGGCCCAGCCCGGCGGCTCGCAGAACTTCAACAACTGGACCAACCCCGATGTCACCAAGGACCTGGACGCGGCCCGCGGCGAGCCCGACCCGGCCAAGCGAGCCGCCGATGTGGTCGCGGCGCAGCAGATCATCACCCAGCAGCAGGTCTGGATCCCGCTCGTGGCCCCCACCAACGTCGTCGTCATGAACAAGGCGGCGACCGGCGCACCGGCGACCTTCTCCTACATGTTCGGGCCGTGGGCCGCCTACCTGGGCGGCCCGTGATCCGGGCGCACCGGGAGGGAGGGGCGACATGGTCCGGTTCCTGATCCGGCGGCTGGCGATGCTCGTCGTCACGCTGCTGGTCGCCAGCTTCGCGGTCTACGGCGCGCTGTACGTCGCGCCGGGCAGCCCGATCGCCGCGCTGACCGGCGGTCGGGCGCCCTCCCCCGAGGTGACCGCGCAGCTGGACGCGACCTACCACCTGAACGACCCGTTCATCGTGCGCTACTGGCACTGGCTGACCGCAGCGCTGCACGGCGACCTGGGCCAGTCGATCCCGTTGCACGAGAACGTCTCCACCCTGATCAGCCAGCGGATCGGGGTCACCTTGCAGCTGGTCCTGATGACCTCGTTGATCATCGTCCTGGTCGGCGTGGGGCTCGGCATCATCGGCGCGCTCAGCCACGGCGCGCTGGACAGCGGCGTCCTGCTGTCGTCCACCGTCTCGGCCGCGCTGCCGACCTTCGCGGCGGCGGTGGTGCTGCAGTACATCTTCGCGGTCCAGCTGGGCTGGCTGCCCGCCCTCGGCAGCGGTTCGGGCTTCGTCGACCGGCTGGGACACCTGACCCTGCCGGCCTTCGCCCTCGCCGCATCCTCGGTCGCCCTGGTCACCCGCGTGACCCGCACTGCGGTCCGCGAGGAGCTGGACCGCGAGCACGTGCAGACCGCCGTCAGCCGCGGTCTGCCCTGGCCCGACGTCCTGCGCCGCCACGTGCTGCGCAACGCGGCCATCCCGATCACGACCGTCGTCGGGATCACGATCGCGAGCCTGATCGCGCTGTCGGCCATCGTCGAGACCGCCTTCGGGCTCAACGGACTGGGCGCCTATCTGGTGCAGGCCGCGCAGAACAAGGACTTCGCGGTCGTCCAGGGCATCAGCCTGGTGCTGGTGGTCGCCTTCGTCGTGACCAACCTGGTCGTCGACATCGCCTACGCGCTGCTCGACCCGCGCGTCGTCCTCGGGAGCAAGGCCCAATGAGCATCGAGGTCCTCGACCCGGTCGCGCAGGTCGAGACCGAGGCGGTCCGTCGGCGCCGGCCCAAGCTCGGCATCCTGGGCTGGGTCAGCCTGGCCGTCGTCATCTTCGCGGTGCTGCTGGCGATCTTCGGGCCGCTGCTGCGGCCGTTCGACCCGAACCTGACGAACCTGTCCTACGCCAACGTCGGCCCCTACGGCAGCCACCTGCTCGGCTTCGACGACCAGGGCCGAGACCTGTTGAGCCGGTTGATGGTCGGTGCCCGCACGACGGTCTTCGGCGCGGCCTTCGTGGCCCTGGTGGCCGTCCTGATCGGCTCCGCGCTGGCCGTCGGCACGGCCTGGTTCGGCGGCCGGGTCGACTCGGTCGTCTCCTCCGGCCTCGACATCCTGTTCGCCTTCCCCGGCATCCTCCTGGCCGTGCTGTCGGCCGCGGTCTTCGGCCCGGCCTGCTGTCGGCCGGCCTGGCGCTGGCGGTGGCCTACACGCCGTACCTGGCTCGGGTCCTGCGCGGCGCGGCGCTGAAGGAGCGGGCCATGGCCTACGTCGAGGCGCTGGAGGTGCAGGGCTTCGGCGCCTGGCGGCTGTGCGTGCGGCACCTGCTGCCCAACATCTCCGGGCTGATCGTCGCGCAGGGCACGATCTTCTTCGGCTTCGCGATGGTCGACCTGGCCGCGATCTCCTTCCTCGGCCTCGGCGTGCAGGCGCCGCGCGCCGACTGGGGCGTCATGGTCTCCGACGGCAAAACTGCGCTGCTGCAGGGCTATCCGCTCGAGTCCCTCTCGGCCGTCCTGTGCATCGTCATCGTCGTCTCGGCCGTGACGTTCCTCGGCGAGCGGCTCGAGACCGCCTCGCGAGGCGGCAGCCGATGACCGCGCTGTTGACGGTGCAGGACCTGACCGTGCGGCTCCGGATGGACGACGGGCTGCGTGAGGTGATCACCGGGACCACGCTGGAGATCGCTGCCGGCGAGGCGATGGGCCTGGTGGGCGAGTCCGGCTCCGGCAAGTCGATGACCGCGAAGGCCATCGCCCGGCTGCTGCCGCGCGGCGCGCAGGTCAGTGGCCGGGTCATCTTCGACGGCACGGACGTGCTGCCGCTCAGCGGCTCGGAGCTGCGCCGGCACCGGGCCCGGGTGGCCGTCGTCTTCCAGGACCCCAGGGCGCACATCAACCCGGTCCGCCGGATCCAGGACTTCATGACCGAGTCGTTGCGCACGCTCGACGACGTGCCGCGTCGCGAGGCGGCCCGCCGAGCCGCCGCCGGGCTCGAAGAGGTCGGCATCGACGATCCCGGCCGGCGACTGCGGCAGTTCCCGCACGAGCTGTCCGGCGGCATGCTCCAGCGCGTCATGATCGCCACGGCCCTGCTCTCCGAGCCGCGGCTGCTGCTCGCCGACGAGTGCACCACGGCCCTGGACGTCACCACCCAGTCCGAGGTGATGGCGATCCTCGACGACCTGCGCCGCGACCGTGACCTGTCGATGCTCTTCATCACCCACGACCTCGAGCTCGCCGGGGCCGTCTGCGACCGCACGTCGGTGATGTACGCCGGGCAGGTGGTCGAGACCCGAGCCGCCGACCGGCTGCACGCCGACCCGTTGCACCCCTACAGCGCCGCCCTGGTGCAGGCGCGACCGGACATCGGCTCGACGGCCGACCGGCTCGTGGCCATCCCCGGCCGCCCGGTCTCGGCCTTCGAGGCGCCGGCCGGATGTCGCTTCGCCCCGCGGTGCCCCCACGCCCAGGACAGCTGCCGGGCCGATGGACAACAGTTCGAGCCGGTCGACTCCGGCTGGGTGCGCTGCGAGCGGGCGACCGAGCTGCGCGGCCGGCTCCTGGAGGCCGAAGCCCATGCCTGACAACGGATTCGGGACCGAGCCGGTCCTGTCGGTGCGGGGGTTGCGCAAGGTCTTCGGCACCCAGGTCGCCGTCGACGACGTCAGCTTCGACGTGCTGCCGGGCCGGTCGCTGGCCATCGTCGGCGAGTCGGGCAGCGGCAAGACCACCGTCGCCCGGATGATCGTCGGGCTGGAGCGGCCCACCAGCGGGACCATCCGGGCCTGCGGTCGCGATCGCTCGGCGCGGGCGCGCAACGGCCGCGAGCGCAAGGCGCGGGGCGGCGAGGTCCAGATCGTCTTCCAGGACCCCTACTCCAGCCTCGACCCGCGCCAGTGCGGCGCCGAGCTGATCGACGAGGTGCTGCGGCTGCACCACGCCCACGACGCGGCGACCCGGCGCCGGATGGTGGCCGAGCTGGCCGACCTGGTCGGGCTGGACCGGCGCCAGATCGAGGCGCTCCCCCGCGCCCTGTCCGGCGGCCAGCGCCAGCGCGTCGCCATCGCTCGGGCGATGGCCGCCGACCCCGCCGTACTCATCCTCGACGAGTCGGTCGCGGCCCTCGACGTGTCGATCCAGGCCCAGGTCCTCAACGTGCTGGCCGACATCCGCGACGAGCGCGGCATCAGCTACGTCCTGATCAGCCACGACCTGGCCGTCGTCCGGCAGCTCACCGAGGACGCCATCGTCATGCAGCGCGGCGTGGTCGTCGAGCACGCGCCCACCGCGCAGCTGCTCGACGACCCGCAGCACGCCTACACCCAGATGCTCCGGGCCAGCGTCCCCGGGCCCGGCTGGAAGCCCACTCGGCGTACGCCGTTGGAGAGCCGACCCGCCTGACCGGCCTGGTGGCTCGCGTCAGTGCAGCTCGGCGGCGATGGCCCGCCAGGAGCGCTGCGCCTCCTGGGGATCGGTCCCCAGCACCTGTACGGCGACCCGGTCCGCGCCCGCGGTCAGGTGCTCCTCCAGGCCGGACACAACCTCGGCCGGTGAGCCGTGCCGGAACAGCCGATCGATCAATCGGTCACTGGCTTCGCCCAGGACGTCGTCGGCCGTGAAGCCGAACCGCTGCAGGTTCTCGGTGTAGTTGGGCAGGCTCTGGTAGCGCGTGAAGAAGGTGCGCGCCACCGCCCGGCCCTCGGCCGGGTCATCCATGAGCACCACGCCCTGCTCGGGCACCAGCAAGGGTGACGGCCCGAGCTCGACCCTCGCGGCGGCGGTGTGCTCGGGCATGGTCAGGTACGGATGAGCGCCGGCCGTCCGGTCGCGGGACAGCCGCAGCATCCCCGGACGCAGCGCCGCCAGCAGTCGATCCGGTTGCGGCACCGGGGGTTCCGATGCGTCCAAGGCATCCAGGTAGTCGCGCATCGCACCCAGGGGATGCGAGTAGTCGAAGCCGAGGCCCTCGACGGTCGGCGCGTGGCTGACGCCCAGCCCGAGCAGGAACCGGCCCGGGAAGTCGGTCAGCAACTCCGTGCCGCGCGAGCGACGTACGCCGCGTCCAGGGCCCAGATGTTGACGATTCCGGTGGCCACGTTGAGACGCGAGGTCGACTGCAGGATCAGCCGGGACACTGCGAAGACGTCGGGTCCGGGACCCGCTTCGCGGCCCGGCAGCCAGACCGTGTGATAGCCGAGTCGTTCCAGGTCGCGGACCGCGTCAACGACCCAGTCCTCGTCGCCGATACGCAGCAACGTGCTCCAGACATCCAACCGCGATGTCTCCAACGGGACGGTCTCGGTCATGGCGCTCCTCCGGGCAGT
>CAWIBR010000020.1:0-25924 GCA_963834425.1 uncultured Actinomycetota bacterium | reverse complement strand
GCCGGCCGCCGGTGATCATCCCGACGGCGAAGGCGAGGCCGTAGCCGGCGACCACCAGCTGCACCAGGTCGGGCCCGGCGTGCAGCTGCTCGTGGATGTCGGGCAGGGCGACGTTGACGATGAAGAAGTCGAGGAACGTCATGAAGGTCCCGGCAAGCACGACGAGCAATGGTGCCCAACCGGTCGCGGCCAGCGGAGCCGTGGCTGGGGCGGTGTCGTCGGAGTTTCGTTCTGCTGTCTGGGTTTTCATGAGGACGATCGTCAGCGCAGCGCGGGCGGGTGTCGATTACCTGCCAGGTAATCGCCGGGTGTCCGACGCACGACTACCGTCGTCCCGTGACGACGATGACGATGCCCAGGGACGGTGGTGCCCGGCCGGTCGGCGAGCTCCTGCGCGAGTGGCGGGAGCGCCGACGGCTGAGCCAGCTGGACCTCTCGATCCAGGCCGACATCTCGGCCCGCCACCTCAGCTTCGTCGAGACTGGCCGCTCGCGCCCGACGCCGGAGATGATCCTCCGCCTGACCGAGCAGCTGGACGTGCCGCTGCGGGAACGCAACGTCCTCCTGCTCGCGGGTGGTTACGCCCCGGCGTACCAGGAGAGCGCCTTCGACGCGCCCGAGCTGGAGAGTGTCCGGGCCGCGCTCCGCCAGGTGCTGGCCGGGCATTCGCCGTACCCGGCGTTGGTGATGGACCGGTGGTGGCAGCTGCTTGAGGCCAACGACAACCTCGCGGTGTTCATCGAGGGCTGCGCCCCCGACCTGCTCGAGCCGCCGGTCAACCTGCTGCGCCTCGGCCTGCATCCGCAGGGCATGGCGCCGCGGATCCTCAACCTCGGCCAGTGGCGCACGCACTTGCTGACCCACCTGCAGCGCCGGGCCGACGAGCAGGGGGACGCCCGGCTGTGGGAGCTGCTTGACGAGCTCCGCGGCTACCCCGGCGGTTCGTCGGGTGTGCCGGCCAAGACCGACGTGGTGCTGCCGCTGCGCTACCTGCACGAGGGGCGCGAGCTGGCGTTCTTCAGCATCTTCGCCCACGTCGGCACGGCCACCGACGTGACCGTCGAGGAGCTGGCGGTCGAGGCGTTCTACCCGGCCGACCGTGCGACAGCGGACTTCCTGCATCGCACCTGACAGGATGCCCCCATGCACGTGCACATCGGCGGCGACCACGCTGCGTACGACCTGAAGGTCCACCTGGTCGAGCATCTGCTGGCGCAGGGCCACGACGTCACGGACCACGGCCCGGACTACTACGACGCCGAGGACGACTACCCGGTCGCCGTACTCCGCTGCGCCGAGGCCGTCTCCGGTGAGCCCGGGCACCTCGGCATCGTCCTGGGCGGCTCCGGCAACGGCGAGCAGATCGCCGCCAACAAGGTCAAGGGAATCCGCGCCGCGCTGGCGTGGGACGAGGAGACCGCCCGGCTGGCCCGGCTGCACAACAACGCCCAGGTGGTCTCGATCGGCGCCCGAGTCACCGGGCCGGAGGTGGCGACCCGGATCGTCGACGTCTTCCTCTCCACGCACTTCAGCGCCGAGGCCCGGCACGAGCGCCGGCTGGACATGGTGACGCGCTACGAGCAGGACGGCGAGCTGCCGCCCATCCCGGCCAGCGAGGGCTAGAACATCTGCGGTACGGCGGGTCCGACCGCCCCACGCATGGCCGCCGAGAGGGCCGCGACCGCGCCGGGAGAGTGTTCCCCGACCAGGCCGGCGCGGGCCAGCGCCGCGACCGCATGTCCACCGAGGTACGCCGCGGCCAGGTCGCGCACCTCCAGGGTCAGGTCGGCCGGATCGTCGGTCGCCGTGCACGTCGCCTCGCCGCCGTCGACGACGAGTCGCCACCGACGGGCGTTCCACGGGCAGAGGTCGTCGATGACCGCCAGCACCACGTCCACGTCGACGGCGTAACCCCGCGCGGTCAGCGCCCGGTCGACATCGACGAGGCGGAGCCACAGCCCGTCTTCGCGGCGGGCGTCGGCCGACCGGATGTCGACCAGCCACTCGATCAACGGGTCGTCCAGGCCGATGGTCGGCGTCTCGACCTTGGCCATCAGGTCGAAGCCCAGGATCCGCGACCACAGCGCGTGCAGTGTCGCGGCATCCTCGCCGACGAGCTCGGTCACGTAGACCTGACCGGTCGGCGATCCGCCGTCCCACTTCGGTAGCCGGCGCAGGAGGGCGTAGCCGGTCGCCCGGCCGGCCCGGCGAGCGACGATGATCCGGTTCGGCTCGCCGTCGCGGTGCCGCCACGGCCGGTCGCGCAGCAGCTCGCGGGTCGCGACGGACGGTCGGCTGACCCGGCCGGGGCGGGTGCCCGTGCGCGCGAACACCTCGTCGACCAGCTCGGCGAGCTCCCCATCGGGCCCGACCGGACTGAGCTGGGTCGTGACCTCCGGCTCACCAACGGCCGAGGCTGGGAGCGGTCGCAGGGCCGCCCCGCTGGGCAGGTTCAGGCAGACGCCGCCGGCGGCGTCGCCGTAGCCGAACCGTTGGTAGATCACGGCTTCCGAGGCAAACAACCCCGATATCGCTTCCTGGCCGGACTCGTGCAGGCCGTGCAGGTGGTGGCGCATCATGGCGGTCAGCACACCCCGACGCCGATGGTCCGGGTGCACGGCCACCCAGGACAGCCCGGCCATGGGCGTACGCCGTGTGTCCGGACCGAGCCCGGCTCCGGGCACGGTCAGGTTCAGCGAGAACGACGTGAACTGGCCGGCCAGCTCCTCGTGCTCGCCCCACGACGTCGAGACCGCATGGCGCACGGCTCCCGTGGCCGGCCGGACCGCGCCAAAGGTGCGGTCCCACTCCAGGAAGCCCAGCTCGCCGGCGGCGTCGAACTCCACGGGGTCGAAGGCGAACGCCGCCTGGTCCAGGCGCATGACCTCAGTGCGATCCTCGGGTCGGAGCTGGACGATCCGGGTGTCGCTCATCCGGCCAGCATGCGCGGGCGCGACTCGTCGAGCAAGGCAAATATCTGCCGCCCAGTAGGGTCCGGGCGTGGCGATGGACGCAGGGCCGAGCGAGCCCAGAGCACACGTGATCACGCCGCGCCGGATCGGCCCGGGGCGGCGGATCCGGCTGTGGCTGACCCGCAGCAGCCGGCGGTTCCGGGCCAGTGGCCGGCCCACCTGGGGGCCGACGCTGCTCCTCCTGACGGCGGTGTGCGCCGTCCTGGCCGTGCTGACCGTGGCCTTCCCGACCGGCGTACCGGCCTCGATCTTCGTGCTCGTCATCGTGCTCGGCGGGTTCTTCCTGCCGGTGCGCGGCCTGGCCCTGCTCTATCTGGCCGTCGCGGTGGCGCTGCTCTACGTCGCCGCTCGGCGGCACAACGGCACGACCCCGCTGAACCGCAGCGTCGTGCTTCTGCTCGGCGTCGCCGCGCTGCTCATGGTCTGGATCGCGCACAGCCGGGCCCGGCTCGGCGTGCAGGGCACGGCAGGGGAGTCGATGCTCGTCGACCTCCGGGACCGCCTGCGCGCCCAGGGTGAGCTGCCCGTGCTGCCGCCGCGCTGGCACGCCGAGGTGGTGCTGCGGTCGGCCTACGGCGACCAGTTCTCCGGGGACTTCCTGGTGGCCACGACGCGCGACGACGGGCAGCGCTTCGAGCTCGCCCTGGTCGATGTCTCGGGCAAGGGGGCCGGTGCGGGCACCCGGGCGCTGTTGCTGTCCGGTGCCCTGGGCGGCCTGCTCGGCGCCATGCCCTCGACTGAGTTCCTGTCCGCGGCCAATGCCTATCTGTTGCGCCAGCGCTGGGCCGAGGGCTTCGCGACCGCCGTGCATGTGGCGATCGACCTGCGCAGCGGCGACTTCACCGTGGACAGTGCCGGCCACCCGCCGGCGGTTCACTTCCAGTCCGGCTCAGGCCGGTGGGCGGTGCTCGCGGCGGACGCCGGCCCGCTGCTCGGGGTCATCGCCGACGCGACCTACCCCTCGCACACCGGGCACCTGGCCGCAGGCGATGCCCTCGTGCTCTACACCGACGGCGTCATCGAGGCCCGATCGAGCGACCTGTCCATGGGCATCGACCGGATGCTCGGACAGGCCGACCTGCTCGTCACGCGGGGCTTCCGGGGCGGCGCGCAGCGGATCGTCGACCTGGCCCGGGCCGGTGAGTCCGACGACCGGGCGTGCGTGCTCCTCTGGCGGAGCTGACTAGCCGAAGGTCTGACCCTCGCCGCGGTAGGTCGGCACACTGCGCACCACTTGGTCTCCGCTGACCAGGTGGACGGTGGCGAAGCGCTCGCACATCTCGCCCGCCTTGGCGTGCCGCAACCAGACCCGGTCTCCCGGCGTCAGGTTGCGAGCAGCCTTGCCGCGCAACGGAGTCTGCACCTCACCCGCCCCTTCGGCGCCGAGCAGCTTCAGTCCCGCGGGCCAGGTCGGGCGAGGGAGCCGGGAGACTCCGGCCGGTCCGGAAGCGATGTAGCCGCCGCCGAAGGCCGTAGCGATCCGCGGATGCGGTCGCCGCACGACCGGCAGCGCGAACCACGCCGACGGGTGGCTCGTGAAGGCCTGGTAGCCGTCGAACAGCCCGGGCGAGAACAGCCCCGAGCCGGCGGTCAGCTCGGTCACCGCCGGGTCGCCGGAGTCGACCTCGAGGCTGCCGGTCCCCCCGGCATTGACCAGCGTGAGTGGCCGGCCGAGGGTCGCGTGGACGGCCCGCAACACCGCCGTACGCCGCGTGGCCAGGTCGGCGGCGCTGCGGCGTTTGACGAACCGGACCGCCGGGCTGGAGTCCGGCAGGCCGGCGATCTGGGCGTCGTAGAACATCAGGCCGACCAGCTCTACCCCGGGCGCGCGCGCAATGGCCGCCGCAGCGTCCGCGGCCTGATCCGGCCGGTGGACCGGCGAGCGCCGGACGCCCAGGTGCAGCGGACCGACCCGCAACGAGGCGTCGATGTCGAGGCAGACCCGCACCGGGGCGGCGGCGGTCGCGCCGGCCGCGCGCACCAACGCGAGCTGGGCCGGGTGGTCGACCATGAGCACGATGCTCCGGCGCAGCTCCTCGTCGCCGGCCAGCTCCTGCAGCGCGGCCCGGTCGACCGTGGGATAACCCATCAACAGGTCGCGGTGTCCGTGCTGGGCGAGCCAGATGGCCTCGCGCAGCGCAAACGTCATTACGCCCGAAAAGCCCTGGGCGGCAACGGTTCTGTCCACCAGCTCCCGCACGCGCACCGACTTGCTGGCGACCCGGATGGGCACGCCGGTGGCCCGCCGCGCCAGGTCGGCCGCGTTGCGGTCGAACGCGTCCAGGTCAACCGCCGCGAACGGCGGATCCAGGTGAGCGGTCGCCCGCTCCAGTCGCTGATGCTGCTCGTCGGGTCCGTTCATCGACCGGCCTCCTGGCCCTCGGTCGCTGCCGGCACGGGGATCGCCGGTCGCTGATGGAATGCGGGGGCGAGCGCGACGATGACCAGGGTCAGCACCATCGGTACGAGGAAGCCGGCCCGCAGCACCCCGGCACTACCGAAGAGCCCGACGACCGCGCCGCCGACGACGACGCCGATGTAGTTGAAGACGTTGAGCTGGGCCACGACCGTGTCGGCCGAGCCGGGCGAGAGCTCTCCGGCTGCGGCGAAGGCCAGCGGGGCGATCACGCCGATGCCCAGCCCGAGCACCGCGAAGCCGGTGATGGCGACCACGGGCTCCTGCGCCACCACGACGAGGAGCAGTCCCAGAGTTCCGCCGATGCCGCCAACCCGGACCACGGTGGGTGCGCCGAACCGGCGGACGGCGTGGTCACCGACCAGCCGCGAGACCAGCGAGGTGGTCAGGTAGGCCGCCAGGGCCAGCGCCGCAACACTCTTGGAGGTGTCGAGCACCTCGTGCAGATAGTCGGCGCTCCACGTCGAGGTGCCCGAGTCGGCGACGTAGAAGCACACGATGGCCACGCCCAGCAGCAGGATGGGCCGCCACGGCGCCGGCACCGATCGACCCGCGGCGCTCTCCTGCAGGGCGCGTTCGCTGGTCACCGGCGCCAGGTGGCGACCCTCGACCAGGGGGACGGCCAGGATCGCCGCTGCCGCGACGAGCAGCACGCCGGTCAGCGGCAGGTTGAGGGCCTCCGTGGCGGAGGCATAGAGCGCGCCCACGATGCCACCGGCGCTCCAGGCAGCGTGGAACGACGTCAGGATGCTCCGGCCATAGCGGAACTGCAGTGCGACCGCTTGCATGTTCTGCGAGGCATCCACCGCACCGACGGCGACGCCGTAGATCGCGAACCCCGCGAAGAAGACGGGCAGATCCGGAGCGATCGCGATGATGGCGACGCCGAGCGCGACCGTGACCAGCGCGACGCGCAGCACCAGCCCGCTGCCGCGGCGGGCGGCGACCTGTTCGGCCACGAAGGTGCCCAACCCGGCCAGCAGGGCGACGCCGAACAGCACGGCCGTGACGACGCCGTCGTTGATGTCGTAGCGGTCCTTGAACGCCGGCACGTGTGAGAGCAGAACGGCGAAGCCGAGCCCCTGGGCCGCGAAGGCCGCTGACACGGCGATCCGGGTACGCCGCGCGTCGGGGTCCATGGGCAGGAATCTATAGTCCGCTCATGCCTGGCGACTCGAGCTGGACCAACTGGGCGGGCACCGAGCTGGCCCACCCGGTGCGACAGACCCATCCCAGCAGCGCCGCCGAGCTGGCCGAGGACGTCCGCGCCGCTGTCGCTCAGGGCCTGCGGGTCAAGGCCGTGGGGTCGGGCCACTCGTTCACCGGCGTTGCCGTGACCGACGGTCTGCTCGTGCACCTGGACCGGATGACCGGCATTCGGTCCCTGGACGTGCCGAGCGGCCTGGTCACCGTCGAGGCCGGCACGCCGCTGCACGAGCTCAACGAGCTGCTCGACCGCCATGGCCTGGCGATGGCCAACCTCGGCGACATCGACGTCCAGACCCTGTCGGGTGCCGTGTCGACCGGCACTCACGGCACCGGTCACGCCCTCGGCGGCCTGGCGACCCAGGTCGTCGGCCTGGAGCTGCTCACCGCCGACGGCAACCTGGTCCAGTGCTCGGCCGCTGAGTCGCCGAGAACCTTTGCCGCAGCTCGGATCGGGCTCGGTGCCCTCGGCATCGTCACGGCCATCACCCTGCAGTGTGTGCCCGCCTTCGCACTACGGGCCGTGGAGGCGCCGATGCCGCTCGAGGAGGTCCTCGTGGGGTTCGACGAGCTGGCTGAGGGCAACGACCACTTCGAGTTCTACTGGTTCCCGCACACCGAGCGCGCGCTGACCAAACGCAACAACCGAGTGCCGGCGGACGAGCCGCGGCGACCGGTGCCGCGGGTGCGGGGCTGGGTCGATGACGAGCTGCTGTCCAACACGGTGTTCGGCTGGACCCAGAAGCTCACCGCTCGCGTGCCGCGCGCCACCAGCCGGGTCAACCGGATCGCGACGCGGGTCCTGTCCGCCCGGGAGTACGTCGACGCGTCGTACCGCGTCTTCTGCTCGCCGCGGCGGGTGCGCTTTCGCGAGATGGAGTACGCCGTGCCGCGGGACTCGATCGTGGATGTGCTGCGCTCCGTGCGGGCCTGGGTCGACCGCAGCGGGGAGCGGATCCCCTTCCCGGTCGAGGTGCGGGTGGCGGCCGCCGACGACGTCTGGCTGTCCACGGCCTACGAACGCTCGACGGCCTACCTGGCAGTCCACCAGTTCCACGAGCTCGACCACGAGCGGTACTTCCGGGCGGTCGAGTCGATCGTCGGCGGGGTCGGCGGCCGGCCGCACTGGGGCAAGCTCCACCACCAGGACGCGGTGACGCTGGAGCGGCTCTACCCGCGCTTCGGCGACTGGCGCGAGGTCCGGTCGCGGCTGGACCCGTCAGGGGTCTTCGCCAACGACTACCTGGACCGCGTGGTCGGGCCGGCCGTCTGAGCAGTGCGCCGCAGCGAGATGTCGGCGCACTCCAGGCAGACCTCCTCGGGGATCACGCCGAGCCGCATCAGGCCGCGGAAGACGATGCAGCCGACACAGATCCCGAGCACCGATTCCAAGAACGGGAAGACCAGCATCACCGCGATCAGCACCCACGCCACCGTCTCGGCGCCCAGGTAGTAGGTCACCGGGATCGCGATCGAGAAGACTGCGCCGACGGTAGCGGCGAAACGCTTCGGCGGCCCGGCAGTGGGTCGGGGCGCCGCGGAGAGCCGAGGCCGGATCACGCGGCTGGCCAGCTGGGCGAGCGGGCTGACCTTCGGGCCGAAGCCAGCCCGGAGGACGAAGTCGACGGCTAGCAGGGCGAAGATCCACGGTTGCCGGGTCGCGGCGGCGATGACGGCGACCAGCAGGACCTCGCCGGCCACCAGCCGCACCGTGACGTCGTCCAGCACGCGGGGAAAGCGGGGCGTGGTCATAGTGAGAGAAACCATACTGGTTTGGCAGGCATTCCAATATCCCCGCATTCATCCCACGGAACGGGGTGTTGTGCCCCTAGGGTCAGGGCCGACGACCCAAGGGGAGGACATCCGCATGAGTGACCAGGGGACCGGCCAGCCGGGGCCGACCGAGCCGCAGCCGACCGAGCCGCAGCCGACCGAGCCGCAGGGCGAGTGGCAGCAACCGTCGTACGCGCCGCCGCCGCCGTATGCCGCGCCGCCGCCGGAGCCGCCCCCCGTGCCGGCGTACCAGCAGCAACCGCCGCCGTCGTACGGGCAGCAGCCGCCGCCTCCGGTCTACGGCCAGGCGGTCGCGCAGTACCCAGGTGGTCCGGGCTCGATCGGTCAGGTCCGCAGCACCGGCATCTGCATCCTGCTGTTCATCGTGACGCTGGGGATCTACGGCTGGGTCTGGTGGTACAAGGTCCACGACGAGATGAAGCGGCACACCGGTCAGGGCCTCGGCGGCGGGATCTCGCTCCTGCTCGCGATCCTGGTGACCATCGTGATGCCCTACATCACCTCGAGCGAGGTCGGTGGGCTCTACACCCGCCGCGGCCAGCACCCACCGGTCACGGGAGTGACCGGACTCTGGTACTTCCCCGGCAACTTCATCCTGGTCGGGCCGATCATCTGGTTCGTCAAGACCAACGAGGCCCTCAACACCTACTGGCGCTCGGTCGGCGCCGTCGGCTGACGGCGTTGCCGCACTGGTCCACGAGTCCGGCGGTGACCGCCGCGCTGCTCATCCTCGCGGCGGTCCTGGTCGGACTCGCCGTGCGAGCCGGTCGGCGTGACGCGCAGTGGATGCGCGAGCGCCGGTCGGGGCCGCTGGATTCGGTGCCCTTGCGCCCCAAGACCAAGCGGATCCATCTCGGACTGCGCCTGGCCTCAGTCGTGGGTGTCCTCGTGCTCGCGGTCGCCACTGCCGTGGCCCACGGCTGAGCCAGGGAGCTGATCGGCGTACTGGCGCAGGACGCGAGCAGGAGCGCGCACCCGCCAGGCCTCGGTCAGCAGCTCGGTGAGCTGCTCCGTGCTGACGACCGCGCAGCGCACCAGGACCGAGGGGTGCCCGTCATAGTGCGGGGTGGTGAAGAACTTGTCCGGCTCGGACTGGACCAGGGCCTGCTTCTCACCCTCGTCAGCGACCCACACGACGAGTGACTCACCGTCGTCGCGCAGCCGGGCGAAGAGCCGGTCGGCCACCCGGAAACCCGGGGTCCCGTAGGACGGACGTTCGTGACACTCCGGGAGGGACAGGGCAATGCGGCGTACATCGTCTTCGGTTGCCATCGGACCTCCCGTCTCTGGCTATCCACGGTAGGGCCAGGAGGGCGCCCCGGCAGGTTTGATGCCGGTGGCCGGCTCCGGATAGGCGTCGGTCTCGGCGGTCGTCACCGACACCCAGACCGCCTGGCCGGGGCGCACGGCGAGCTCGGCCACTGCCGCCGGCGACACGTCCACCAGGGCGCTCGGCCGACCCTCGACGTGGACCCGGACCCGGTCCGCGAGCAGCTCCAGGCCGCTCACCCGGCCGGGCCAGACGTTGCACCCGCGCGTCGGCTCGGGCGCCGCGACGTGCAGGGTGATGTTCGAGGGACGCAGACCCACCAACACGCGGCCCTGACCGCCGGCCTGGGGGTCGTTGGACACCAGTCGACCGCCGCCGTCCAGCTCGACGACGCCACCGGCTCCGAGCGAACCCCGATAGAGGTTCAGGCCCATCAGGCGCGCGACGTACTGGGTGGCCGGCCGTCCGGCGACCTCGGCCGGCGACCCGTCCTGGACCACCCGGCCGTCCTCGATCACCAGCAGCCGGTCGGCCAGGACCATCGCCTCCAGGGGGTCGTGGGTCACCAGGAGAACGGGGCCGGTGAAGCCCGAGACGTAGTCGCGGAGCTGACCGCGCAGGTCGAGGCGGGTCTGCGCGTCGAGGGCGGCCAGCGGCTCATCCAGCAGCAGCAGGGCCGGGTCCGCGGCCAGTGCCCGGGCCAGGGCGACGCGCTGGGCCTGGCCGCCACTGAGCTCGGCCGGTTTGCGTTCCGCTAGCCCACCGAGGTCCAGCCGATCCAGCCACGGCGCTGCCAGCTCCCGCGAACCGGCCCGGCCGGCCCCCCGAGAACGCGGGCCGAACGCCACGTTGTCCCGGACGCTGAGGTGGGGAAAGAGCCGGTAGTTCTGGAAGACCAGACCGATCCGGCGCTCCTCGGGGACGACGAAGACGCCCTCGCTGGGCCGGTCCAACGTGACGCCGGCCAGCCGGATCTCACCGCGGTCGATCGGGGTCAGTCCGGCCAAGGCCCGCAGCAGGGTCGTCTTGCCGGCGCCGTTGGGCCCCAGGACGCCGAGCACTTGGCCGGCCACCGCCGTCAGGTCGAGGGTGAGGTCGAAGGCTCCTCGCCGGACGGTGCAGTCGAGCTCGAGTCCACCGGCGTCCGTGCTCACACCAGGACAGTAGGCGTCGCCGCGCCGGAGGTGGGCCCGGTCGCCGCACCGCGCGAGGTCATGGCCGGCCGGAGCCATCGATCGCGCAGCCCGAGCAGGACGACGACCGAGACCAGCAACAACACCAGGGACAGGGCGATGGCCGCCTCGGGATCGGACTCCAAGGCCTGGTAGACCGCCAGTGGCATCGTCTGCGTCGTCCCCGGGAAGTTGCCGGCGAAGGTGATCGTCGCGCCGAACTCACCGAGCGCCCGCGCCCAGCACAGCACCCCGCCGGCCAGCAGCGACGGCGCGATCGCGGGCACGGTCACGCGCCGGAACGTCGACATCCGCCCGGCGCCCAGGGTCGCCGCGGCCTCCTCCAGGTCCTGGTCGCCCGCCCGCAGCGCACCCTCGACCGTGATGATCAGGAACGGCATGGCGACGAACGCCTCAGCGACGATCACCCCTGCCGTCGTGAACGGCAGGGTGATGCCGAACCATTGATCGAGGTACTTGCCGACGATGCCGAGTCGCCCGAAGGCCAGCAACAGCGCGACACCGCCGACGACCGGCGGCAGGACGAGGGGCAGGGTGACCAGGGCCCGCAGGAGCGAGACACCGCGGAGCCGGGACCGAGCCAGGACCCACGCCAGAGGGACGCCGAAGACAAAGGACAAAAGCGTTGCGGCGGTTGCGCATTCGAGAGACAAGCGCAGGGCCTCGGTCACTTGGCTGTCGCGCAGGATGCGCGGCATCCCGCGCCACGGCGCCCGCACGACCAAGGCAATCATGGGCAACAGCAGAAAGAGGAGCGCAACGATTGCCGGGGCGGCGAGCGCGATCGGGACGTTGCCGCGGCGGCCGCGTCGCGCCGTCACGGGGCCGCGAAGCCGTCCTGGGTCAGGACGGCCTGGCCGGCCGAGGACAGCACGTAGGCGACGAACGCCTGCGCGCCGGTCGGGTTGGGTGCGTGAGTCAACGTCGCGATCGGGTACGACGTGGAGGCGTTGACGCTGCTGTCGATGGGCACGCCGGTGACTTTGCTGCCAGCCGCACGGACATCGGTCACGTAGACGACGCCAGCGTCGACCGACCCCAGCTCGACCTTGGACAGCACCGACTTCACGTCCGGCTCGAGGGTCACCGGCGTGACCGTGATCTTGGCGTTCGTGAACACCATCTGGGCGGTCGCGCCGCAGGGCACCTGGGGCTGGCACAGCGCGGTCTTGACGCTCTTCTTGGCCAGGTCGTTGACCGATGAGACGTGAGCCGGGTTGCTCGGCGGCACCGCGACCTCCATCGTGTTCTTGGCAAAGGTCGTGGGTGTGCCGGCGTCGCCGGCCTTGGTCACCTGGTCCATGTTGCTCTGCGCGGCCGAAGCGAAGACGTCGGCCGGCGCCCCCTGCGTGATCTGCTCGGCCAGGGCCGAGCTCGCGGCGAAGCTGAGCTTCACCGTCGTCCCCGGATGGGCCGCCTCGAACTGCTTGCCGAGCGTGGTGAACGCCTCGGTCAACGACGCGGCGGCCAGGACAACCACGGTGCCCTTGACGCCACTGGTGCTGGAGCTACCGCCCGATGCCGAGCCGCTCGAGCCCCCCGAGCTGCCACAGGCCGCGAGCAGCATCGCGGCCACCCCTGCGCTCACGAGCGTGGCGGTCAGGGACCGGGGTGTACGGCGATTCACGAGGGCTCCTTCAGTGGGCGCACTTCTTGGCTGCAGTTCTTCACTGGGCGGGCACTTCAACGACGACGTTGGTGGCTTTCACCGCGGCGATGGCCAACACGCCTGGCTCGAGCGCCAGCTCATCGGCCGCCTCACGGCTCATCAAGGAGACGAAGCGGTGGGGGCCGGCCTGGATGTCGACCTGAGCCATGACGGTGTCCCGCACGACGCGCGTGACCAGACCGACGAACCGGTTGCGCGCCGACTCCGAGACCACCGGCCGCGGTGCCGGGCGCTCGTCGGCCGCGGCCAGCTCCTCGGCAAACCGGGCGAGCGCGGCGCCCTCGATCACCCGGCGGCCCGAGTCATCCGGACCGCTGTCGATCCGACCCGAGTCCACCCATCGACGCAAGGTGTCGTCGCTGACGCCGAGCAGCTCTGCGGCCTCGCGGATCCGGTACGACGGCATCCCGCGAATTGTAACCGCATTTGCGGAGAGTTACCTGGGTGGAGTGTCCTCGGATTCGGCCGGATCGCGCGGCTGCCGAGTGGGAGACTCGGGCTATGCCACACACCAGCGGGAACGGCGAGCGCGACGACCCATGGGCGCTCACGACACCACCCGGCGGCTCCGCCTTCACGGCGTACCGGGACGAGGCCTCGGCACCGGCCGCACTGGTGGTCGACGTCGGCAAGACTCAGCTGCGCTATCGCCTGCGCTGCATCGAGGATCTGCACGCGATGCTGACGGCGCACGGCGACTGGATGCCACTCGGCAACACCGACGAGCAGAAGCCGGCGCCGGACGGTTCGGTCGAGGCCTGGGGCCGCTCCGAGCACAACCCGGTCGGCGGCTGGTACGGGCTCACGAAGGGCCTGCGCGGCCGGTTCGCGACCTACGTGCCGCCGGTGCTCGAAGCCCTCGGCCTGGCCGAGGTGGAACACAAACCCCGCGGCAACCGGATGCGCGCCCTGCCGCCCAAGGGCTAGCGCGCCACGCGGATGTCGCGCGTCGAGGCCTCGGCGGCCGCGAAGCCGAGCAGCGCCTGACCTTCCACGGTCAGCTCGTCGAGCTCGGCCGGCCGCAACCGGCGGAACGGCTCCAGCTCCAGCGTTGCCGTCCCGCCACGGGCCTCCCGGCGAATCCGCCAGTGGCCGCTGTGCACGCCGTCCAGCAGGAACGTGCCCAGCTGCGCGCCGTTGCCCGGGAAGAGCGGGATCTGGCGTCCGTCCGGGTTGACCCGGCTCCGGTCCGCGTGCGAGAGCAGGAGGTTGTCGAACTCCGGCAGGTAGCGCGTCGGTGCCGGTGTGTCGGGATCCGGTCGCGGGGCCCGAGGCAGGTCGTAGAGCTCGGTGCCCGACTCGCTGCGAAAGGTGCGCAGCCGCGGGGCCAGCCGGTCGAAGACCTCACGGAGCCGGGTCAGCCGAGACCAGGCCTGCACGTCCATCACGCTGGCCGGGCCGAGCGCACCGAGCGCCCGCAGGACAAGGGCGTCGATCGAGTCATCGCTCGGCGGCTCGAGCTCCTCGCCGAGCCAGGAGCGCATGGTGGTCAGGGTCGTGACGCCGCCCTCGCCCCAGACGCCGCGGGGCGTCGGCTGCACCGTCGCCACCAGATAGAGCACGGTGCCGCCGAGGGCGAACGGGTCGGCATCCGGCCAGCGCTGCGCGAGCTGCTTGCCGATCTCGGTGCGGCCGATGGCGTGGCCGTCGAGCAGCTCGCAGGCCGCCGCGACGACCTCGGCCGGGTCGGCGTCGGCGATCTGCTTGGACCATTGGCTGCCGCGCCAGCCGCCTTCGGCGACCCGCTGGATGATCGGCCGCCAGGCCAGGGCGTCCCGGGCCGAGACCAGGTGGATGGTCACCCGCATGAGCGAGGCCCGCACCACCCGGCGCCGCCGCATCAGGTCAGCCAGATCCTCGGCTTGGAAGTCCTGCAGCCGGGTCCACAACCCGACGTACGGCGAGAGGGGAGCCTGCGCCTGCATCCCAGCCAGCCGCTCGATGGCCGTGATCGGCCGAACGGTCGCCCGCTCCAACAGCATCTGCCGGGCGAGGGTCGCGCGGTTGAGCGCACGCTGCGACAGGAGCGGGGGCGGCATGCCCGGCACGGTATCGAGGCCTACCGACGGTTCTCGCCGCCAGCCGGACAGGGCATGCTGACCCGGTGAGCGAGGCACCAACGGCGCCGGTGACCCAGCAACTCCCGGACCGTCGGGTCCTGATCTGGGAGATCTGGGTCGTCCTCGGCCTGTCCCTCGGCCAGTCCGGCGTCTACGCGGTCGTCAACTTCCTGGCCGACCTGACCGCCCCGAAGTCGCTCGCTCACCAGGAGGCGGTGCTCAACGGCAGCGCGGCTCCCGGCCGCCCCTGGCTGGACCTGACCTACCAGCTGCTCGGCAGCGGCTTCGGCATCATGCCGGTGCTGCTCGTGGCCTACCTGCTCTACCGGTCCGGCGAGAGCTTGCGAACCATCGGGGCCGACCTGAGCCGCCCGCGCTTCGACCTGGTCCGCGGCGCGGTCATCGCGGCCTGTGTCGGCGGCGTCGGCCTGGCGTTCTACCTGATCACCCACGCCCTCGGCGTCGACCTGACCGTCGTGCCCGAGGCGTTGCCCGCGGTCTGGTGGCGGATCCCGGTGCTCGTACTGTCGGCGCTGCAGAACGCGCTGGTCGAGGAGATCGTGGTCCTGGGCTTCCTGATCCACCGGTTCGAGCAGATCGGCTGGGGCAAGAACAAGTCCGTGGTCGTCAGCGCGATGGTGCGCGGGAGCTACCACTTCTACCAAGGCGTCGGCGGCGCCATCGGCAACGCCGTCATGGGGCTGCTCTTCGGCAAGCTCTTCCAGCGCTGGGGCCGGGTCGGCCCGATGGTGGTCGCGCACACCCTGATCGACTCGGTCGCCTTCGTCGGTTACGCCGCACTGGTCGGCCACGTCTCCTGGCTGCCCACACCCTGACCTGACGTCAGGGCCCAACTCAGGAGCCCAGCAGCCCGCGGCGACGCGCCATCGCGGCGGCCTCGGTGCGGCCGGTTGCGCCCAGCTTGGCCAGGATGTTGGAGACGTGCACGCTCACCGTCTTGGTGCTGATGAACAGCTGACGCCCGATCTCGCCGTTGGTCCGGCCTTCGGCGACGAGTGCGAGCACCTCCAGCTCTCGTGCGGTCAGGGCCTCGCTCGGCTCACGGGCTGACTCCGAGCGCGAGCCGGTGCCCAGGGTGCGGATCTCCAGCATCAGGGGCGCCGCGCCGAGAGCCATGGCCGTGGTTCGAGCGAGCTGGATCTGGTGCGCGGCGGCATCGGTGTCGCCGGTCGCCCGCAAGACGGCGGCGAGCCGCACCCGCGAGCGGGCGGTCTCGAAGACGTTCCCGAACCGCTCGAATCCCGCGACCGCGGCCTCCCACGCGCTGCGGAGCTGGGCCTCGTCCGGACTGTCGATCCCGGCCAACCAGTGAAGCCTGGCCAGCTCGCCCTCCAAACGAGCCAGCCAGGCTTGTCCTTCGATGCCGTGCCGACCGCGATGGCCGCCGTCGGCAGCCACCTCGCGGCCGGCGACGGCCAGCTCTTCGCCGCGACGAACGAGCGCGACCCGGTCGTCGGCCGAGCCCGCCACCCGGGCCAACTGCCCGATCAGCAGTGCTCCCAACCGGATCCGGGCCTGGAAGCTGGACCGGTCCCACATCTCGCCGACCACGTCCACCACCTCGTCGTGGATCGCCGCCGCATTGGCCAGATCGCCGCTGTCGCCGTAGAGGTCGATGGCTGCCATCGCCGACAGCAGCGCGACGAGCGCGTCGTGGCGCCACTGCTCCTTGAGCATGGGCAGCCGGTCCAGGCCGCTGACGTCGCCTCGGCCGGCCAGCACGGAGAGGCCGATCGCGGTCAAGCCGGCCCGGGCCAGCGGGGGCGCCTCTTCGTTGCTGAGGTCGCAGATCCGCAGGACGTCGGCCCAGTCACCTGCGGTGTAGGCGACGATTCCCGACATCATCCGGGCGTCCACGCCGTAGGGCGCCCAGCGTCGACCGCTCTTTCGGGCCAGCGCATCGGCCTGCTCGAAGGTACGGCGTGCGACCGCGAGGTCGCCGAGGTCGAAGTAGAGGTTGGCCAGGCTGAAGGTGCTGCGGATCTCGGCCGCCACCTCACCGGCCGCGTGAGCGCTCGTGATGGTCGACTCCAGCGCGACCCGCGACCCTTCGGGGTCGCCGGTGCGGCGTTCGAGGTAGGACCGGGTCACGGCCGCGTCGG
Source organism: uncultured Actinomycetota bacterium (assembly GCA_963834425.1). GTDB lineage: Bacteria > Actinomycetota > Actinomycetes > Actinomycetales > CAVURS01 > CAVURS01. The sequence goes on along the minus strand of CAWIBR010000020.1, from coordinate 9,221 downwards.
CGACGACGTCGGTCAGTCCGAGCTGCTGGCCCAGGGCAGTCGCGATGTCCAGCCAGCGGATCGCCTCGTCGTTGCGGTAACGCTCGATGTTGGCCAGCGCGTGCGAGTTCGCCAGCCGCGCCCGCAGGGGGCTGACCTCCTCCGCGGGGAGCAGCGCGAGCGCTTCCGTGGTCAGCTCGAGCACGTCCATGCCGGTGTCCGTCAGCAGCGCGGCGGCGGCGGTGGCCTGGAGCAGCCGGGCTCGCTGGAGGTGATCGCGTTCCGGGGGGAAGGCCGCGAGCTCGCGGCGGACCAGGGCCTGGGCGCGGTGCACGCGACCCGCGGCCAGGGCCGCCTCGGAGGCCCTGATGGCCAGCCCGACCCGGTCGATCGGCGCTTCGTCGCCGTCCTCCGGCGCGCTCCATGGCAAGGAGTTCCAGCGCGGCTTCGTAGTGCGCGACGGCCTCGTCCGGGCCGCCGACCGACATGGCCTCGTCGCCGGCCTCGATGCTCGCGCGCAGGGCGACCGGCAGGTTGCCGGAGGCCCGGGCGTGCCGAGCGAGCTCGGCTGCCGTGGCTCGAGCGCCCCGCGCGGACAGTGCTGCGACGTACGCCGTGTGCCATCGCACGCGCTCGCCCGGCAGCAGGTCGTCGTAGACCGCCTCGGCCAGGAGTGCGTGCCGGAAGGCGTAGCGGTCGCGGATCGGCAGCAGGATGTTGGCGTCAACCGCGGCCCGCAGCCCCGCCTCGAAACCAGCGTCGTCGCCGACCACCGAGGCCAGCAGGGTGTGCGACACCCGGCGGCCGGCGACCGCGGCCGCGCGGACGATCTCGCGAGTGCTCTCGTCGAGCCGGTCGAGCCGGACCAGCAGCAGGTCGGCCAGGTCGGTCGGCAGCATTCGGCCACCCTCCCCGACGGCGGCGACGAGCTCCTCGGTGAAGAACGCGTTGCCCTCGGCTCGGCTGACGATCCGGCGGACCTCCAGGTCGGCGATCGGATCGGGATGCAACTGATGGACCAGGTGGCGGATCTCGCTGTCCGGCAACGGTTGCAGGCTGATCCGGCTGACCCGCGGCAGCCGGGCCCACTCCGCGGCGGCGGCCCGGAGCGGGTGTCGACGGTGCAGATCGTCGCTGCGGTAGGACGCCACGATGGCGATCGGTCCGGCCGGAGGACGGGTGAACAGGCCAGTCAGCAGGTCGCGGGTCGACTGATCGGCCCAGTGGATGTCCTCGAGGATCACCAGCAACGGGGCGTCGACCGACAGCTGCGCCAACCCGGCGTAGACCGCGTCGAAGAGGTCGGCGCGGCCGAGGTGCTCGGGCATCGGCTCGTGCAGCATGCGATGACCGGGCATCAGCCGGGCCAGTGCGGGCTGGTCGGCGATCAGCCGGTCGGCGAGCAATGGCTCGTCGCGGGCGATCGAGCCGAAGAGCTCGCTGAACGGCAGGTAGGGGAGCGCGGTGTCGCCGAAGTCGAGACAGTGGCCGACCACGACCCGCCACCCGGCCTCATCGGCCAGGCGGCGCAACTCGCCGAGCAACCGGGTCTTGCCGAGCCCGGCGTCACCCGACAGCAGGACGGCGGCGCCTGGTGGCTGCTCACCCTCGGGTGTGCCGACGAGCCCGATCTCGCGACGGAGCGAGTCGAGCTCGTCGGCCCGCCCGACGAGCGGGCTGTGGGCGTCGGTGTCGGTCGGCACGCACCCATCATCGGGGTCGACGCCGACATAGCCGTAGTGGATCACTGGCGGCTCAGGCAGCGTGGGCGTGGACCCGCGCGTCCGTCGCCTGCTCCGCCGTCGGGGCGGGGAGCGGAGTCACCGTGGTCGGGCTCGGCTGACGGCGCAGCCGGCGGAAGGCCTCAGACATCCGGCTCGTGTGGGCCCAGCCGCGCTGGGCGTTCTGGTAAGTGCCCGCCAGATCTCGGGCGTACTGCTTGTGGACCTGCAGGTACAGGCCTGCGTACGGGTTCATCTCGTGCTCCTCAGGGTCCGGACGGCCAGCCGGCCGACCCGATGCCTCGAGGTTGCTCGTCTGAGGTAGCGCCGGACATCGGGAGAACGCCCTATCTCCGCGTGCGGGCTCCCCGTCGTACGGGTCTGAGGTACCTAGCCGTGGACGACGCGGCCCGCGGCCAGGGTGAGCTCGACGGTCGCATCGGAGATCTCGGCGCCGGGTCCGCGTCGAATGTCGCGATCGAGCACCGCCACGTCAGCCCGGGCGCCGACCGCCAGCTGTCCGGCGTCGGCGTCGTGGTTCACCCAGGCCGAGCCGGCCGTGAAGGCGCGGACGGCCTGGTCGAGCGTGATCCGCTCGTCGGGCAGGAACGGTGAGTTGCCGCGGTTCTCCGGGTCGACCCGAGTGACTGCGACCTCGATCTGCTCGAGCGGGTTCGCCGTCGTGACCGCCCAGTCGCTGCCCATCGCCAGCCGCGCGCCGGAGCGGAGCAAGCTAGCGAAGGGGTACTGCAGGTCGGACCGTTCGGGGCCGAGGAAGGGCAGCGTCAGCTCGTCCATCTGCGGTTCGGACTGGGCCCAGTAGGCCTGGGCGTTCGCGACGACGTCCAGCTCTGCGAAGCGCAGGATGTCAGGTGGCTGAACGACCTGGATATGAGCTATGTGGTGCCGGTTGTCGTTGCCGCCGTTAGCCTTTCGGGCCGCCTCGATGGCATCCAGGGCGAGCCGCACTGCCCGGTCGCCGATCGCGTGCTGGTGCACCTGGAAGCCCAGGCGGTCGAGCTCCATGACGGCGGCCACGAGGTCCTCCGGCGCCAGATAGGTCAGCCCGCGGTTGCTGCCGTGGCCGCCGTGCCCGTCGCAGTAGGGCTCGAGCAGTGCGCCAGTGAAGTTCTCCAGGACGCCGTCGAGCATGATCTTGATGGTTGTCGGGTGGAAACCTGTGCCGGACATCGTGTCGTGCGTTGCGGCGCCCCGTCGGTCGACCAGGTCGCTGACCTGCTCGATCCCACGGTTGCGGTCCCACCAGAGCGATCCGACGACGCGAGCGGTCAGCTCGCCATTCGCGGCCAGTCGCTCGTAGGCGAGCTGGGTGTCGGGGGTGACCCATGCGTCCTGCCACCCGGTGATGCCGAGGGAGTGCAGGTGCTGCTGCGAGGCCAGGATCGCCTCACGCCAGGCATTCGAGGACGGCGGCGGGACGATGTGCTCGTCAATCCGGTACGCCGCTCCCTCGTGCAGGGTGCCGGAGGGTTCGCCGGTCGCCGGGTCGCGCTCGATCCGACCGTCGGCCGGGTCGAGGGTGTTCCGGTCGATGCCGGCGCGCTCCAGGGCCACCGAGTTGGCCCAGGCGCCGTGAACGTCCCGGTTGAACAGGAAGACCGGCCGATCCGGCACAACGGCGTCGAGGAGCTCCTTGGTGGGCGTCCCGCCCGGGAAGTTCTCCATCGCCCAGCCGCCGCCGACGATCCACTCCTCGTCCGGGTGGTCGGCGGCGTAGTTGGCGACGGCGGCGACGTAAGCCTCGGTGCCGGCGAGCTGGTCCAGGTCGACGGTCAGGCGGTTGCGGCCGGCCTGCGGCGGGTGCACGTGGGCGTCCTGGAAGCCCGGGAGCACGAGCCGGCCGGGCAGATGGCGGATGGCTGCCCGATCGGAGACGGCCGCACGGACGTCGGAGGAGGCGCCGATCGCGACGATCCGGTCACCCTGGACGGCGATCGCGTCGGCCGCCGGGTCATCGATGCCGAACAGCTCGACCCCGGTCAGGACCAGCTGGGTCGGTTCGCTCGTGGCCACACGCGCATCCCATCATGTGTCACAGGGTGCCGTCCTCGAAGCGTTGAGGAACGTGAGGAGGTGTTGCGGTGCGGGAGCCCCAGGAGATCCGAGAGAGCGCTGAGTTCGAGGCGTTCGCGCTCGCCCGCGGCGGCGCGCTCTATCGCACGGCGTGGCTGCTCACCGGCGACCCCCAGCTCGCCCAGGACCTGGTCCAGGAGGCGTTGGCCCGGGTCTACGTGCACTGGCGCAGGGTCTCCCGGATGGACAACCCCGCGGCGTACGCCCGCCGGGTCCTGGTCAACGCCCACGTCTCGCACCGGCGGCTCAGGCGCAATCGTGAGCTGCCCTCGGATCTGGTCGACGCTGCCGACCAGGTGGCTCCGGACCAGGACCACGCGCTGCGACTGACCTTGCTCGACGGGCTGGCCCGGCTGGACATCGTCGATCGCACGGTCCTGGTGCTCCGCTACTGGGAGGACCTCGATGTGGCCACCACCGCCGGGCTGTTGGGGATATCCGCCGCCAACGTGCGCACGCGCAGCTCGCGGGCGCTCACCCGCCTGCGCCAGGTGATCGGGAACGACGAGAAGGGAGCCAGCCCATGGACGACGAGCAGCAGGTGATGCTCGCGATGCGCTCCGCCGCCGATGCGGTGCGACCTCCGGTCGATGACCTCGTGCGCGGCGCGACTGAGCTGGGGCAGCGCCGCCGGCGCGCACGGCGGGCCCGGCTGGCCGGTGGCCTCGCGATCGGCGTGGTCGCCGTGGCCGCGACGGGCGTGGCCCTCGGCACCCACCTGGGGTCGACGCCGCGCGCCGTGAACTCGCACCCCGCGAAGCTCGGCGTCGTCGGCGCATGCTCGACGCCGCTGCGCACCGATCCGTTGCCGTCGTGGGCGACGACGGGCTTCAGCGACCCGACGGCGTCCGGCGTGCCACACGCGATCGGCGCGCAGGGCAAGATCACGGCCATCATGTTCGGCCCGCTGAGCTATCCGGAGTCGAAAACCATTGCTAACAAAGTGCTTTGGGTTACCCGCGTCACTGCGCAGCCGGAGCCACTGGTCATCAACGCGCGGTTGGAGGGCACTGGTCAGACCGTGCAGCGGCAGCTGCCGACCGGCCCCGGGCCGTCCTATCTGGAGCTGCCGCACGCCGGCTGCTGGCAGCTCTCGCTGACCTGGGATGGCGGCCGTCAACACGACTCGCTGGAGCTGCCCTACGATCGGTAGCTACGCGAGGAGGTCCGCATGGGCATCGTGACTCCTGGTTTCATGGGCCGCCGTCGGGAGGCGGCCCCCAAGCTGCCACCCGGTCAATACCTGGTCAGCGACTTCCCGGTGCTGTCGGCCGGTCCGACCCCCAACGTGCACCTCGACACCTGGACGTTCACCATCACCACGGAGGACGGGCAGGCGCACAGCTGGACGTGGGAAGAGCTGCAGGCGCTGGGGACCGAGGACATCACCGTCGACCTGCACTGCGTGACCAAGTGGTCCCAGCTCGGCATGGCCTTCCGCGGAGTCTCGTTGGACACGCTCTTCGAAAACGTCGAGACCGCAGCGGAGTTCGCGCTCGTGCGCTCGTACGGCGGCTACACGACCAACCTGCCGCTCGAGGACCTGATGGACGGCCAGGCCTGGATCGTCTCGGGGTACGACGGCGCGGAGCTGCCGGCCGAACACGGTGGCCCGGCCCGGCTGCTGGTGCCTCACCTCTACCTGTGGAAGTCGGCCAAGTGGGTCAAGGGCATCGAGCTGCGCCACGATGACGAGCCCGGCTTCTGGGAAACGCTCGGCTATCACAACTACGGGGACCCATGGCGCGAGCAGCGGTACTGGGGCGACTGACCTGGCTGGTCGCCACCCTGGTGTCTTCGCGCAAGGAGAGCCTGACTGCGCGGACGCTGACCTTCGAGGTGCCCGGGTGGTTGGGGCACCGACCGGGCCAGCACGTCGACGTCCGGCTGACCGCGGCCGACGGCTACTCGACTCAGCGGTCCTACTCGATCGCCTCGGTCTGGGACCCAGCTGCCGACCGGGCGCTCATCGACCTGACGGTGGAGGAGGTCGAGGAGGGCGAGGTCTCGCCGTTCCTGGTCGAGGTCCTCTCGGTCGGCAACCCGATCGAGCTGCGCGGCCCGGTCGGTGGCTGGTTCGTCTGGGACCCGGCCGACCCGGCGCCAACGCTGCTTGCCGCTGGCGGCAGCGGGATCGTGCCACTGATGGCGATGCTCCGGGCGCGTCGCCTGGCCGCGAGCACCGTCCCCTTCCGGCTGGTCTACTCCCTCCGCTCACCGATCTCCATGATGTACGCCGACGAGCTGGCCGCCTTGGCCGCCGACGGCTCCGGACTTCAGGTCGAGTTCGTCTACACCCGCGGGGCCCCGCCCGGCTGGTCCGGCCGCGTCGGCCGGGTGCGACCGGAGCAGTTGCTGATGGACATCGGTGGTCGGCCGGCGGAGTCGGCCTTCGTCTGCGGGCCAACGGGTTTCGTCGAGGCGGTCGCCAACGTGCTGGCCGATGGTGCGCTGCCGGGCAACCGGATCAGGACCGAGCGGTTCGGACCGACAGGAGGCTGAGCGATGACCAGTGCCTTGGACGGCAACGTGCTCGCTGGACAGTTGCGCGAGATCTTCGCCGTCGACGTGACGACGGCAACGGCGCGAGTGCGCCGGCTGCGGGCTGGTCAGCGCAGTGGGCGAGGTCGTGGTCTACCTGGACGCTCCGGGCACCGTGGCCCGCTGTCCCGGCTGCGACAGCGTGATCCTGCGGGTGCACCGCGGCCCCGAGCGGGCCTGGCTCGACCTGCGCGGCGTCGTCTGCCTGCAGCTCGACCTGCCCGACGACGAGGGCTGACCGGAGACAGTTCGTCGTGCGTCATCCGCGACCCCCCGCCGTGATCCCGCGCTCAGCCGGCGTGGCGGCCGCGACGCACGACGGATTGTCTGGCCCGCCGGGCCCGGCCTAGTTCGAGGCGGCCACCAGCTCGGAGACGAACTTCGCGGCGTTGACGCCTCCGACGCCGGTCGCCATGTCGTAGCCGAGCCGCGCGTCGTAGCCCAGAACGGTGTGCTGCTTGCCACCCTGGGTGAAGGTGACGGTCGTGGTGCCGTCGGTCACGTCCTGGAGGCCGGCCGCGTGCTCGGCGTTCAGCTTGTAGATCGCGGGATTGATCAGGCCCAGTCGGTGCCCGGCCAGCTGGTCCGCGATGGCCACGACGCCCGCGAACTGCGGCGCTGCCTCACTGGTCCCGCCGACAAAGTCGAATCCGGCGGGGGAGTTGAGGTAGTCGATGTCCTTGCCCAGGTAGACGATCGCCCCACCGTCCACCGAAGCGGACGCGGAGATGTCGGGGGTGCCGCGATGGGCGCCGACCCGGTTGGCCACCGAGTTCTGGTACGCCGGCCGGGCGAAGACCGCCGAGTCACCGCCGCCACCTGCGACCGCATCGTTGAACAGGACGTTCTCGTTCCACACCGACGGTGGCCGGACCTGGTTGCCCGTGGCGTCCAGGAAGTACTTCATCCCGCCCACGCTGGTCACCAGCGGGTCGGCCGACGGCCAGCCCTGCACCCGATGGGTGTAGTAGGTGGTGAAGGTGGCGTTGTTGTAGTCGGTCGGTCCGGCGTCACCCGAGGCGGCGAGCACGGTCACGCCCGCCATCTGAGCCGCCTTGAACGCGCTGCGCAGGTTGAGGATGGACTGGGCGTTGGGGAAGGTCCCCTCGGTCGCGCCGAAGCTCTGTGAGATGACGTCGGCCATGTGGTTCTTGATGACGTAGTTCTCCGCCGCGACGATCTCCGGGAAGCCTTGCACGCCTTCGGTTTCGGTGACCGGCGTCTCGACCAGGAGGATGTTCGCTCCCGGCGCCATCGCGTGCGCCATCTGCACGTCCAGGTCGGTCTCGAAGGCCCAGCCGGTCACGTCCGAGTTGTTCTTGTCGAACGGCGGGACCGCGCCCACCGGCTGGATGATCTTGAAGCTTGGCGGGTCGGCCAGCCCGAAGGCCTTGTCGAAGGCGAGGAGGTCAGCCTTCGCGGTGGGGCTCCCGAAGGGGTCAACGATGGCGATCGTCCGCCCCTTGCCCGTCAGCCCCTTGGCGTAGAGCGGGTTGAGGTTGAGCGCCGTACGGAATTGGTTGGGGGAGTAGCACGCAACCCCGTAGTTGGCTTCACACTCGGCCGTCGTCAGGGGCGTGATCGAGATGTGATGGCTCGCCGAGTGAACCAACGGCTGAACGCTTCCGGTGGACGCCGCGACGGACGCGGCCGACTGTGCGACGACGCCGACCGTGGTGACGCCGGCCGCTCCGAAGCCGGCCATCGATGCGGTGAGCGCCAAGGGCGCTGCGGCGAAAGCGGCGAGGGCCGCAGTGCGGACCCTGGGTGACTTCGACATGGCGTGGCTCCCTGCTTGGTCCCGACCGGCGCGCGCAGTCAACTCCCGGCGGCAGCGCAGCGCAAGGGAAAGCGCGGAAGTCGCCTCGCTCGGTCACTGTCCGCAGCCGGTGGGCGGTCGTCAGCCCTCAGCCGCAGCTGCTTCACCGTCCCTAGTAGGGCCGGTTTCTGAGTGCTACGTTCCGTACGGTCCGCGCCTAGGTGGGCCCTCGAGCAAGGGAATCCGGATGCCTCGGCTCATCGCAACTCACGACGTGGACGACGTCGCCCATTGGCTCGCCTCACCCAAGCGCACCGAGGTTTTCGGTTCGGTCGCCCAGAACATCCAGACGTACGTCGATCCGACCACGCCCAACCGGGTAGGCCTGAGCATGGACGTTGCGGACGTCGCCGCGTTCCAGGCGATCATGGAGAGCGAAGCCGGAGCCGAGGCCATGAAGTACGACGGCGTCCACGCGGACACTCTCGTCGTTCTCTTCGAAGCCTGACCGCTCACTGAGGCCCGATCAGTGGGGTGGGTCGTAGGCGTGTGGGACGCCGAGCCACATTGCGCTGCAGCCGAGTTCGCCGGGCAAGACGGCGACGCGAGCCGGGTAGACGACAAGCGGTGGTCCGCCGACGGGTAGTCGGGCGCCGAGGCAGGCCGTGGGGTTCGTGGTCGCGAACACGGCGACGCCGACCGTCCCGTCAGGGCGCTCGGCCGACTCGACGGTGACCCCGGCGGAGCCCCGGTAGGCGCGCACCAGGGCGTCCTTGACGACGTCCGGGTTGCTGCGCTGGGCGGGATCAACCGGTTCAGGGTTCCAGCGAGGGTCTGGTCCGCCCGCTGAGGCAACTGCGCCGGGGGCGGCAACGGACGTACGGCGATGGCCGGCGTGTCCGGGCAGTGGATCGGTCGGGGCGTGCCGTCGTCCCTGTTGTTCACCAGGTCGTAGCGGTAGCACCGGGTCGCTCCGCGAGGTCCCTTGGTGCTGGTCTGCGGGATCAGGACAGTGATCCGCAGGACGATCCGACCCTGGCGGGTGGTGCCGTCGGCCACGAGCGCCTCGATGGTGTCGCCGGGGAGGCTGCCGCCAACGACAGCGCCGAATTACTCAACGTCGCCCT
>CAWIBR010000019.1:0-150126 GCA_963834425.1 uncultured Actinomycetota bacterium | reverse complement strand
CCCACCAGGAGGAGGGCTCCACCATGACCTGCAGTACCGCGGTGAATGGTGTCGAGCTGGTGGTCCGGATGTCCGGCGAGGTGGACCTCTGTCAGCGACCGCAGTTGACCGCGCTGGCCAGACGGCTCGCGGGCTGTGGGGCCGGCGTTGTGGTCGACCTCAGCGAGGTGACGTTCTGCGACGGCGCACTGGCCGGCTTCCTGGCCGACCTCCTTGGCCAGGCACCCGTCACCGTCCGGGCACCGACTCGGCTCACGCGCGAGTTCCTCACCTTGTACGGCGTCGACCGCTGGGTGCGAGTGATGCAGTGATCCTGGGGCCCGGCGGACGTCCGACGTCCCAGTGGCCGAGAGTCGACTCCGGTCGATCCGACAAAGCTCTCCGCGGACCACTGAGTCTCTAGGTAGGCAGGAGGAGCTCGTCGATGAGCGCGAGGACGCGGCCCTTGATCTCGTCACGGATCGGTCGTACGGCGGACAGGTCGAGGCCGGCGGGATCAGGCAGGTCCCAGTCTTCGTAGCGGACACCGGGGTAATAGGGACAGGTGTCGCCGCAGCCCATGGTGATGACCAGGTCGGCCGTCTCGACGCTGTCGGGAGTGAGGACCTTCGGGACCTCGGCGGTGATGTCGACGCCGTCCTCGGCCATCGCAGCGACGGCGACCGGATTGATCTGATCAGCGGGTTCGGTTCCCGCAGAACGGACTTCGATGCGGTCGCCGGCGAGGTGGCGCAGATAGCCGGCAGCCATCTGCGATCGGCCCGCGTTGTGGATGCAGACGAACAGCACCGTGGGAACGCGCAGGGTCGGGGGATCTTCAGCCATGCGCGATCTCCGGTTCGACGAGGCGGGCGGGGGTGGGATAGAGCAGTCGGATCAGCGGATAGGCCAGGCCCGCGCCGACGCCTTGGGCCAGCAGGAACGCCGGGAGGGAGGCAGGGGCGATCCCGGCGAAGGTGTTCGACAGGGTCCGGGCGATGCTCACAGCGGGGTTGGCGAAGCTGGTGGAGCTGGTGAACCAGTACGCCGCGGTGATGTAGGTCCCGACGGCGTAGGCGGTCCGGTCGCTGCGGCCGGTGCGGGCGGCGCCGAAGATGACCACCATCAGCCCCAACGTCGCGACCACCTCGCCGAGCCAGAGCCCGGACCCGGTCCGGTGGTGCGTGGCGATCGTGACGGCCGGCTCGCCGAACATGAGGTTCGCGATGACGACGCCGAGGATGCCGCCGGCCAGCTGAGCCCCGATCAGGCTCAGCGCCACCCGGTTGTCGATCGCTCCGAACGCCCGCTCGAGCAAAGTGACGAGCGGGTTGAACGCGGCCGAGACCGGTTGCAGGGCAAGGATCAGCGCGACCAAGGCGGCACCCGTGACGATCGAGTTCACCAGCAGCTGGAGCCCGACATCGCCCGGTGACAGGCGCTGGGCGGCGATGCCGGAGCCGACCACGGCCGCCACCAGGAACGCCGTGCCCAGCCCCTCGGCGACCGAGCGGCGAGCCAGGCTCACGCGCGGGGCTTGACGGCTCGGACGATCGCGGCGTGCATGCCCGGGGCGGCCTCGTGGGTGAAGGTGACGCTCGCATCGGTGAACCCGGCCGCCGCCAAGCCATCGAGGTACTCCTGCCGGGACAGGGCACCAGCGATGCAGCCGAAGTAGCTGCCCCGCTCGGCCCGATCAGATGGGCTGAGCTGGTCTTCGGCGACGACGTCAGAGACCCCGACCCGACCGCCAGGGGCGAGCACGCGGAACATCTCGCGCAGCACGGCCGGCTTGTCGACCGACAGGTTGATCACGCAGTTGGAGATGACCACGTCGACCGCGCCGTCGGGCAGTGGAACGTCTTCGATGGTGCCCTGGACGAACTCGACGTTGGTCAGTCCGGACTTCGCGGTGTTGGCCCGGGCCAGGTCGAGCATCTCCTGGGTCATGTCCACGCCGTAGACGTAGCCGGTCGGTCCGACCCGTCGGGCGGAGAGCAGGACGTCGATGCCGCCGCCAGAGCCCAGATCCAGCACCCGCTCCCCGGGGTGCAGGTCGGCGACCGCGAGCGGGTTGCCGCAGCCCAGGCTGGCTGCCAACGCCTCGGCCGGGAGCTCGTCGCGCTCGCTCGCGTCGTACAGCGCGGCGCCGAACGTCTCGTCGACCTCCAGTGCCGACGGCGAGCAGCAGCTGCCTGACTCGCTCGGACCGCAGCAGGCGTCGGTGGCGCTGCCAGTCCCGCAGCCGCAGCCGGAGCCGCCCGTCACGGTGATCGCCGCCTCGGCGTACCGGGCCCGGACCTGCTCTCTCAGTTCGTCGCTCTCGGTGGTCATCGCGGTCTCCTCATGCATAGACGCTGGTCGATGCGACGACCGTGACCGCATGTATCGACGTCTGTCAATACGTGTGTCAGGATGGGCGCGTGCCGACCGCCTTGACCCTGACCGTGACCGATCTGGCCGGGTGCTGTTCTCCCGTCCAAGGCGAGCCGATGAGCGTCGACGACGCGCAACGCCTGGCCGGCGTCCTCAAAGCACTGGCCGACCCGACCCGACTGCGGCTGCTGTCCCTGGTCGCGGCCCGCGGGACCTCCGGCGAGGCGTGCATCTGTGACCTGACCGAACCGGTCGGCCTGTCCCAGCCCACGGTCTCCCACCACATGAAGGTGCTGGTCGACGCCGGCCTGCTCACGCGTGAGCAGCGAGGCAAGTGGGCCTACTTCAGCCTCGTTGACGGAGCGCTGGATAACCTCGGGAAGCTGCTGTCGACCATCCGCGAGCCCTGACGACAACGGCTGCACTCACCACGCCGTTCGAGGAGAGGCTGCTGCATGCCCGACGAGACAGAGCCACCGACTCTGGTCGAGTGGAGCGGCGGACCAACCGCCGTACGACGACTGATCGACGCCTTCTACAACCGGGTCGAGGGCGACGACCTGCTGAGCCCGCTATTCCCTGGCGGCGTCAGCGAGGAGCACCGTGCACACGTCACGGTGTGGTGGGTCGAGGTGCTCGGCGGCCCGGCGGACTACACCGAACGCCTCGGGGGATACGAGCGGATGCTGGCGCACCATCGGGGCCTCGGCATCACCGCCGATCAGCGGCTGCGGTTCGTCACGCTGATGAGCCTCGCGGCGGATGATGCCGACCTGCCGGCGGACCCGGAGTTCCGGGCCGCGCTGATGGGATACCTGGAGTGGGGCACCCGGATCGCGATGCACAACTCGCAGCCGGACGCGCAGGTCGTGGAGCACGCGCCCGTGCCCCGCTGGGGTTGGGGCGTGGCCCCGCCGTACGAGCCCTGAGCTCGACCCAAGCTTCGGCTCAGCGGCTGATGAGCCAGACGATCACCGCGACGATGACCGCGCCGGCTGCGGCCGGCTTCCAGTAGTTCTTGATCAGCACCGGCAACACCGTGGCGCCGAGGTTGAGCGCGTCGTCCGACTGCGGTACGACGGGTGCCGGGGTGGGTGCCGGCGGGCTCGGGCATCGCCGGTCCCGGAGGCGCTGAGTCGGTCGCGGGCGGTGCCTGGGGGGACGGGGATTCGGCAGCAGGCTCGGCCGGGGTGATCTGCTGTTGCAGGCAGTCGACGAACTGGCCCAGCAGCTTGTCCGAGACGTCCTGCATCAGCCCGCGGCCGAACTGCGCGGGCTTGCCGGTGATGGCCAGGTCGGTGACGACGTCGACGTCGGTCCCGCCCGAGGCGGCAGCCGTCATCGTCAGGGTCGCGGTGGCCGCCGCCGTACCGTTCCCTCGCTTGTCCTTGCCCTTCGCCTCCACGACCATCCGGTGGTTGGTCGCGTCGCGCTCGGTGAACTGGCCGGTGCCGTTGTACAGCAGGGCGATCGGGCCCAACTTCACCTTGCAGGAGCCGCTGAACTCATCGCCGTCGACCGAGGTCACCTGGGCGCCGGGGAAGCACCCAGCCAGACCGGCGATGTCCTGGAAGTGGGTCCAGGTCGCCTCGACCCCACCGGGCACATGGAAGTGGTGCGTCAGCTCCAAGGCGTCTCAGGCTCCCGCTGCAGCCAGGACGGCCCGCCGGGTCAGGACCGTGGCCAAGTGCTGCCGGTAGTCCGCGTCCCCGTTGAGGTCGGAGGGCGGGCTGGTGCCGTCGGCTGCGTGCGCCGCGGCGGCGGACACGGCCTCGCTGGTGGCGGCCTGACCGGTCAGTGCCTGTTCGGCGGCCAGGGCCCTCAGCGGGGTCTGGCCCATGTTGGTCAGGCCGATCCGGGCTTCGGCGATGGTTCCGCCGTCGGAGCGGACCGTCGCCGCGACGGCGACGATCGGCCACTGGTGGGCCACCCGCACGAACTTCTCGTAGTGCGCGCCCCAACCGGTGTGCTTGGGGATCCGCACCTCGGTGAGGATCTCGTCCTCGCCGATCACGGTCTCGAACAGCCCGACGAAGAACTCGCTGGCCGGGACCGTGCGGGTGCCGCCCGGGCCGGCGATCACGAACTCGGCGTCCAGGGCGAGCACCGGTGCTCCCAGGTCACCGGCCGGGTCGGCGTGGGCGAGCGCGCCGCCGAAGGTGCCGCGGTGCCGCACCTGGGCGTCGGCCAGGTGCTCGACCGCCTTGGTGATCAGTGCGGCGTGTTGGGCGACCAGCGGGTCGGACCCGACGACCGCATGCTCGGTCATGGCCCCGATCACGATGGCGTCGCCGTCTTCCCGGACCCCGCGCAAGGACGAGATCTTGCCCAGGTCGATCACGAACGAGGGAGCGTTGAGCCGCATCCGCAGCACCGGCAGCAGGCTCTGCCCGCCGGCCAGGATCTTGGCCTCGTCCCCGTGCTCGGTCAGGGCCGAGAGGGCCTCGTCGAGAGTGGTCGGGGCGAGGTAGTCGAACGCCGCGGGGATCACTGGCCCACTCCTTCCGTGCTGCTCTGGCCGGGTTCGGCGTCGTCGAAGTGAGGCATCGCCGCCTGTTGCGTCGGCGCCGCGCCGGCCCCTTGGATGGCCTTCCAGACCCGTTCGGGAGTGCACGGCATCTGGATGTCGTGCACACCGAACTGACGGACGGCGTCCACGACCGCGTTGACCACGGCCGGCGTCGAGGCGATGGTGCCCGCCTCGCCAACACCCTTGGTGCCCAACGTGTTCGAGGTGGCAGGGGAGAACGTGTGATCGAGGTCGAAGCTGATCGTGTCGGCCGCCGTCGGCAGCAGGTAGTCCACGAACGAGCCGGTGACCAGGGTGCCCGCCTCGTCGTAGACCGCCTCCTCCCACAACGCCTGCGCGATGCCCTGGACCAGGCCACCGTGGACCTGTCCGGAGACGATCAGCGGGTTGATGATGTTGCCGATGTCGTCGCACGCGACGTACTTGCGCATCTTCAGCTGCCCGGTCTCGGTGTCGACCTCCATCGCACACAGGTGAGTGCCGTGCGGGAAGCTGAAGTTGACCGGGTCGTACGTCGCGTCCGAGTCCAGTGACGCCTCGACGCCGTCGGGCAGGTTGTGCGCCGCGAACGTCGCCAGCGCGACGTCCCCGATGCCCAGACCCTGGTCGGTCCCCCTGACGGTAAACCGGCCAGACCGGAACTCCAGATCGTCGGCCGAAGCCTCGAGCAGGTGTGCCGCAATGACTTTCGCCTTCTCGACGACCTTGTCAGCGGCGCGGACGACCGCTTCGCCGCCGACCACCAGCGACCGCGAGCCGTAGGTGTCCAACCCCTTGGCCGACACCTGGGTGTCGCCGTGCAGCACCTCGACGTCCTCGAACGCGACCCCGAGCCGGTCGGCCACGATCTGGCTGAACGCCGTCTCGTGGCCCTGGCCGTGGGCCGAGGCACCGGTGATGAGCTCGACCTTGCCGGTCGGCAGCATCCGCACGGTCGCGGACTCCCAGCCGCCTGCCCCGTAGTCCAGCGAACCGAGGACCCGAGAGGGCGCCAGGCCGCACATCTCGGTGAAGGTCGAGATGCCGATGCCGAGCTGGACCGGGTCGCCGGACTCGCGCCGGGCCTTCTGCTCGGCCCGCAGCTCGTCGTAACCGAACATCTCCTTGGCCCGTGCGGTCGCGGCCTCGTAGTTGCCCGAGTCGTAGGTCAACCCGGCGATCGTGGTGAAGGGGAACTCCTCGTGCCGGATCCAGTTCTGCTCCCGGATCGCCATCGGGTCCACGCCCAGCTCGGCGGCCAGCTCGTCCATCATCCGCTCGATGCCGAACGTCGCCTCCGGCCGTCCGGCGCCGCGGTAGGCGTCGGTCCAGGTCTTGTTGGTCAGCACCGTCTGACAGCTGAACCGGTACGCCGGGAACTTGTAGATCGCGTTGAACATGAAGGCCCCCAGCACCGGTACGCCGCCCCCGACCAGCGCGACGTACGCGCCAAGGTCGGCCAGCAGGTCGACCTTGAGCCCGGTCACGGTGCCGTCCTTGGTGGCCGCAAGGGTCAGGTGCTGCCACTGGTCCCGGCCGTGATGCCCAGACATCAACGACTCCGAGCGGGTCTCGGTGTACTTCACCGGCTTGCCCAGCCGGCGAGCCAGCAGGAAGACGATGAACTCCTCCGGCGTCGTCTGCAGCTTGCCGCCGAAGCCTCCGCCGACGTCGGGTGCGATGACCCGGATCTTCGACTCCGAGACGCCGGTCACCGCGGCCAGCAGGAAGCGCAGGATGTGCGGGATCTGCGTGGCCGACCACATGGTGATCTGCTCACCGGTCGGGTCGACCACGGTCGAGCGTGGCTCCATGAACGCCGGGATCAACCGCTGCTGGCGGTAGTCCCGCTCGATCACGATGCCGTCGCTGCGGGCGGCCTCGATGGCGGCATCGACGTCCTGGCCAGTGCCGGCCTGGGCCGAGTCGAAGACCCAGAGCGCCGACTTGTTGGTGCCCAAATCGGGGTGCGCAAGGGCGCCGCCATTCTCGGGCGTCGCCTCCGCGGCCTCCCTCAGGTCCAACGCAGCGGGCAGCTCGTCGTAGTCGACATCCACCAGCTCGGCCGCATCGCGGGCGGCTGCGGCGCTGCGAGCCACCACGACGGCAACGATCTCGCCGGCGAAGGTGACCCGGTCCACCGCGATCGGTGGGTGCACCGGGGTGACCTGATCCGGCGTGATGGGCCAGGCGTTGGGCAGTCCGCCCTGCTCGTCGGCGACGTCGCGCCCGGTGATGACCGTGACCACGTTGGGGGCGTCCGCGGCGGCGGCCGTGTCGATGTTGGTGATCGTGGCGTGCGCGAACGGGCTGCGCACCATGGCCACGTGCAGCATCCCCGGCAGGGTGATGTTGTCGGTCCACCGGGTCCGGCCGGTGATCAGCCGCTGGTCTTCCTTGCGGCGCCGGTCGCGTCCGACCTCTGCGGCGGGCTCGGCTGCTGGGCGCTCGTCGACGGCGGTCATCGGGCCGCTCCGGTCGGTGCGTCCGCGTGATCCGCGGCGTACTGCACCGCCCGCACGATGTTGTGATAGCCGGTGCACCGGCAGAGGTTTCCCTCCAGGCCGAGCCGGATCTCCTCCTCGGACGGATGAGGGTTGTCCTTCAACAAGTCAGTCGCCTGCATGATCATCCCCGGCGTACAGAACCCGCATTGCAGGCCGTGGCACTCGCGGAACGCCTCTTGCACCGGATGCAGCTGGCCGTTGCTGGCCAGGCCCTCGATGGTGGTGACCTCGGCGCCGTCGGCCTGCACGGCCAGCACGTTGCAGGACTTCACGCTGGTGCCGTTGAGGTGCACGGTGCAGGCGCCGCAGTTGCTGGTGTCGCAGCCGATCACCGTCCCGGTCTTGCCGAGCACCTCGCGCAGGTACTGCACCAACAACATGCGTGGCTCGACGTCGTCGGACACCGACACACCATCGACCTTGACGCTGATCCGGGTCATGGAACTCCCTCGTTCGCTGAGCCAGTCACGATCAGCCGGGCTGGGCCGGCCTGAGCATGGGTGATCGGGCTCAGGCTAGGGAGCAGGGGTTGGCGGAAGGTTGGGGCGCCGGTCAGGCGTCCGCGACGGCCAGCCGGGCCTTGAGCAGGGGGATCGCCGGGTGCGGAGCGCCGCCCCGGCCGGATCCGGTTGCGGCGCTGGTCGCCGCCAGCCGGGTCAGGCAGACCTCCACGACCTCGCGGTCGTACGGCGCAAGCTCCTCGCTGTAGCGCAACACCGCAGCCGGCTCGGGGTTGGCCAGCAACGCCTCGCGCAGAGCGACGGCGACGTAGTCGGCGATCTCGCTCAGCGCCGGGGATTTCGTCCCGGGCAGCAGGTCGCCGCCGTAGGCGTCGACGGCCTCGACGACATGCCCGCCGCGAATCAAGGTGAGGACGAACTGGACGTCGGTGGCCACCGGCATGGTCAGCCGGTAGGGCCGAGACGAGAGCTGGCCGCCGAGGGCCTGGCGCAGATGGCTGACCTCGGCCTTGAGGGTCGAGAACGTGATGGCCTGATCTCCGTAGACCATCGCGTGCAGCTGTTCCAGGGACAGCCCCTCCGGGTGCAGGGCCAGCAGCGCGAGCACCTCGGTCTGTCGCCGGCTCAGCAGCAGGCGATGCCCGTCCAGCCGGGTCTCGGCCGTGCCCAACAGGGTCATCACCAGGCCCGGGTCATCGGTCACGTCCGGCAACGCGGACGGATGCTGCGCCGACAGCGGGATGGCCGCCTCGATCAGCCGCGCCATCACCCGCGCGGTGGCCAGCCCGATCGGGTGCGTGCGGTCCCAGGTCGTCGACAGGTCGATGACGCCCAGCTGCCGACCCGAGGCTGGGTCGTGCACTGGCGCGGCCCAGCAGACCCAGTTGCCCACGATCCGCGCGTAGTGCTCGGCACTGAAGACCATCGACGGGGCGTCCAACCGGTTCGCGAGGTCCAGCGCGTTGGTGCCGACCGACTGGTCGTCCCAACGCCCGCCGGGCACGAAGTGCACGCTCTCCGCCTTGCGCCGCATCACCCGCCCGCCGTAGGTCCACAGGATCCGAGTGCGGGCGTCGGTCACGGCGATCACCAGATCGCCGTCCTCCGCCGTACGGCGCAGCTCGGCCTCCACCGACTCGACGGCCACCTGCAGGGGCGAGTCGTTCCAGACCGCAGCCGTCTCGTCCTCGTCGGCCATCGGTGCCGCACTGACGTCAGTGGAAACCTGAGCCTGCTGCGAGCGGTCCCAGCTGCTGATGATCTCCGGGCGCACCCGCGCGGCAATGTCGCCTTGCTCGACGAACAAGGTCCAGTCGCGCACCGCCTCGAGCCGGCGCGCCTGCAGGTCACCGTCGGTCATCCACGATCCCCAAGGGTTCGGGTCGTCGCCGTCGTCCGCACCGTAACACCGGCTTTCGCTGTGCTACAGAGTGATTGGTCCTGAGAGGAGAGTTGGCCCAGCGCGGAGGATCAACTGCGGCTGATCAGATCCAAGACCTCCGCAAATGCGGCGAGGGAGTGGCCGGCGACGAAGTCGTCGACGTGCGGCAAGACCGCCTGTACGCCGCCCTGGATCGGCTCGTAGCCGGCCTTGCCCCGGTGCGGGTTGACCCAGATCACCCGGTGCGCGATCCGGTGCAGGCGGGCCATCTGCTCGGCGAGCAGTCCGGGGTCGCCGCGCTCCCAGCCGTCGCTGAACACCACCACGACTGCGCCGCGGGCCATCCCGCGTTGGCCCCACCGATCGATGAAGATCTCCAGGGTCTCGCCCAATCGAGTCCCCCCGGACCAGTCCGGGACAGCCTGCCCGGCCATGACCAGCGCGCGCTCGGGATCTCGAGATTGCATGGACCGCGTGAGCGGGGTCAGCCGGGTGCCGACGCTGAAGGTCTCGACCCGGCCGCCTATCGCGCTGCCCGGCCCGGTCGCCACGGTGATTCGGTGGGCCAGCCGCAGGATGGAGTCGGCGTAGGAGCTCATCGACCCAGAGACGTCGGTCAGCAAGACGACCGGGCGCGGCCGGATACCGTTGCGCCGCCACGAGATCCGAGCTGGCTCGCCCATCTGTCGCAAGCTGGCCCGCAAGGTGCGCGACGCGTCCACCGAACCGCGGCGCGACGGCCGTCTCCGGGCCGCGCGCCGCATGGGCGGCCGAGGTTGAAGACTCGCGAACATGGCGGCCAGCCGGTGTTTCTCGTGCGCGGAGAGGGCGGCAACATCGCGGTGCCGCAACACCTCACTGGCGCTGGCGAGAGCTCGCACCGACTCCTCGCCGGCCTCTTCGCGGCCGTCCGCGGAGTCCGCCTCGGTGGCCGGCAGGATCGAGTCGACCAGGCCTCGGGAGGGGGCCGGGCGCGGGCGGGGCAACCCGGTGCGCACGTCGAAGTAGGCGTCGTAGACCTGGTCGTAGCGGTCCAGATCCGATGGCGATCCGCACAGCGTTGCGCGGCCGGCGTGATAGACCCCAGCGGCATTCGCCAGCCCGATCTCGCTCGCGGCGACCAGATAACCCTGGGCTCGGTCATGGGTGACGACGACACCGGCGGCGCGTAGCGCGACGGTGAAGCCCAGCAGCACCTCGTCGGGGTCGTGCCGTGGAGTGGTCGCCACCTCGGTCATGTGCGCAGGAGCTGGTCCAGGGCCTGCCGGACCTTCTCGGCGTCCTCGCGGTACTTCACCAACGCCCCCAGAGTCCGGGCGGCCGACTCCAGGTCGAGGTCCGTCACGCCCAACAGGTGGAGCGCCCGGGCCCAATCAAGCGTCTCGGCGACGCCCGGGGTTTTCTGCAGTCCACCCCCGCGCAGCTGCTGGACGACGGCCACCACCTGCTGGCTCAGCCGCTCGGAGACCTCGGGAGCCCGCCGCCGTACGATCTCGACCTCCCGCTCCAGACCGGGGTGGTCGATCCAGTGATAGAGGCAGCGGCGCTTGAGGGCGTCGTGCAGCTCGCGAGTGCGGTTGGAGGTCAGGACAACCACCGGCGGCACGGCCGCGGCGACCGTGCCGACCTCGGGAATGGAAACCTGGTACGTCGAGAGGACTTCGAGCAGGAAGGCCTCGAACTCGTCGTCGGCGCGGTCGACCTCATCGATCAGCAGGACCGCGGGCGACTGTTGGAGGGCCGCGAGCACCGGGCGGGCCAGCAGGAACCGCTCCTCGTAGAGCGACTTCTCGGCCTCTTCGCTGCCCGCGGCGCCGGCCGCCTCCAGCGCCCGCAGATGCAGGATCTGGCGAGGGAAGTCCCAGTCGTAGAGGGCCTGGGTGGCGTCGATGCCCTCGTAGCACTGGAGGCGGATCAACGGCAGGGCCAGAGCCTGGGAGATCGCCTCGGCGAGAGCCGTCTTGCCGGTCCCGGGTTCGCCCTCCAACAGCAGGGGCCGATGCATCCGAAGACCCAGGAAGGTCACCGTGGCCAAGGCCTCGTCACACAGATATCCGGTCTGGTCGAGACGCGCGGCGATGTCGTCGGCGGACCGGATCTGCATGCCCTGAGGCTACGCAGCGACCGTTGGCCGGCGGTTGGATGCCTTCCCTTCCGGCTTCGTGCCGCTGCGGCTACGGTGCTCCGGTGCCCCAGTATCGGATCCGCGAAGCGGCAGAGCTGCTCGGCGTCAGCGACGACACCGTACGGCGCTGGGCCGACTCGGGACGGCTGGCGTCGGACCGGAACGAGTCCGGTCGGCGAGTCATCGAGGGCGCAACACTGGCCGCGTTCGCCGAAGAGCTCGCGCTCACCGTGGAGCAGCCGAAGCCGCAGCCCGTCGTCTCCGAGTCATCGCGAAACCGGTTCGTGGGCCTGGTGACCAAGGTGGTCAAGGACACGGTCATGGCGCAGGTGGACATCCAGGCCGGCCCGCATCGCTTCGTGTCGCTGATGAGCCGTGAGGCCGCTGACGATCTCGGCCTCGAGCCGGGAGTTCTCGCCATCGCCGCAGTGAAGTCCACGCACGTCGTGGTCGAGGTCCCCGCCCACTAGGCGAGCCGGATCGCGTGTGCTCAGTCGTCCTCACTGTCGAGCACCATGTCGATGGCAAGGTCGAGGGCCTCGACGATCTTGCCCGCGGCCGAGAGGGTGCGGGCCGTGCCGACGATCGGCGCGACGGCGACCAGGATCTCCTGCGCGTCCTCCAGCGTGACGCCGGCCTCGGCGGCCGGGCCGAAGTGCAACAGGTACGACTGCACCGGGGCATCGACGGCCACGAGGGCGGCCAGCCGAATCGCTACGAGGGACTGAGCATCCAACTCGGTGCGGGCCACGGATACGGCGTTGATGTCGAGCAGGGCCTCGAGGACGGGGGCGTTTCCCAGTGCCATGACGGTCTCCACGTTTCGGTTGACGGTGTTTGTGAGCCTGCGCAGTCGCCGGCTAATGCGCACCGTACTGGGCCCGGACCGTGCGTGGCTACGCTCTGCGACACGCTGACGTGCGTCGCTGAAGGCCTCCCCAGGCTGTTCTCTGGGAGCGTTAGGTCGCAAAACGCGCACCTCCGCGCGCCACCCCCCAGCTACAAAAGGAACTGACCATGAACGACATCACCAACAACTTCGGCGACGTTCTGCTCTGGACGTTCTGGTTCTTCATCTGGATCGCCGCCCTCACGGTGTGGTTCCGCTGCCTGTTCGACCTGTTCGGCGACAGCACGCTGAGCGGGTGGGGCAAGGCCGGCTGGGCCATCCTGTTGATCTTCGTGCCGTGGCTCGGTGCGCTGATCTACCTCATCGCGCGTGGCCGCAGCATGGCCGAGCGGCAGATGGCGAGGGTCGCCGCGCAGAAGCGCGACACTGACCAGTACATCCAGCAGGTGGCCGGCTCGGCCAGCCCCTCCGACCAGATCACCAGCGCGAAGGCGCTGCTGGACGCCGGGACGATCACGCAGGCCGAGTTCGACGCCCTCAAGGCGAAGGCTCTCGCCTGACCTCAAGTCCCCGCTGCCCTGATCGATCAGTCCCGGCTGATCGGTCAGGGCAGCACTTCTATGTACCCATCGCTGCCGTGCACCCGGATCCGCTGCCCGTCGGCGTCCGACGTGAGGACCGACACGAGGCGCGTCGGCGGGCGTGACCCTGCCCGCGGGCTTTTCCGGTGGTGGCGGGGTTCGCCCGCAGGCAGGGTCACAGGCACCGGGCGGGGTGGCAGCTGGGAGCAGTCCCGGCTCGGCGCCGGGGATCAAGGCTTGCCGACTGCGGTACGGCGATTCGCCGACTTCGTCATCGTGAGGCTGGCCGTCCGTCATCAGCTGAGTTGACGTTTGTCACTCGCGGGGCCACGCCAACCGAGGTCGGGGCTGCTCGGGGTTGTCGTGCGATCCGCTGTTGCGTGCCAGGCTGAGCGGGTGAACCCGCCCGTGCGGCTGTTCCTGGCGTCGCCCGCGTTGGCCCTCCGCCGCGCGCTCGCCAAGGCTTTGGACGCGGAAGCGCGGATCGTCGTGGTCGGTGAGGCGCGCAGCTCGGCTCAGGCCTTGACCCGGGTCCCGGCCGCCCGGCCGGATGTGGTTCTCGCCGGCGCCCACATGACCGCACCCGACTCGCCGGAGATGTGCCGCCAGCTGCGCGAGACCATGCCTGCGCTGCAGGTCCTGATGATCGGGGTCAATGCCCCTCTCGAGCTCATCGACGCCGCGCTCCGGGCCGGAGCCGCTGGTGTCGTGCCGCACACGATCGATGAGCCCGAGCTGGTCGAAGCCATCGAAACCGCGGCCGCGGGGCGCGCAGTGATGTCGACCGACACCCTGACCAACATCCTGCGGTGGGATGCCCTGGCGGCTGAGCCGGACCCCCTCGCCGACCTGTCGGGCGACGACCGGGAGTTGTTCTACCTGATCGGCGAGGGCTTGACCAACGCGGAGATCGCGGCCGAGCTGCACCTCTCGGTCGGCACGACCCGCAACTATGTCTCTCGGCTGTTTCGCAATCTCGGTGTCGATCGCCGGGCCCAGGTGGCCGCCATGGCGGCCGGTCGGGCAGCATCAACCTCGACCGGGCCTGACCGCGACGAAAGGTATCCAGCGAACCCGTGACCACGATCAACCATGACGACGTCGTGGCGGCGCAGATTCGGATCAACAACCGGGTACGACGCACTCCACTCTTGCGCGGCGACAGTGGCTCCCTGTGGCTCAAGTGCGAGTTCCTGCAGCACACAGGCGTTTTCAAGATCCGGGGAGCCTTCAACCGGCAGCTCGCCGCTCGCGAACGAGGTGAGGTCTCGCCGGAAGTCGGTGTCGTTGTCGCCTCCGGCGGCAATGCGGGCCTGGCCAACGCCTACGTCGCGCAGTCGCTCGGCATCCCGGCAACGGTCTTCGTGCCGCTGACCGCGCCAAAGGTCAAGGTCGACCGGTTGCGTTCGTACGGCGCCACCGTGCACCAGGTCGGGACGGAGTACGCCCAGGCCTATGAGGCGGCCGTCGCACATGCGGCTGACCAGGGCGCGGTCTTCTGTCACGCCTATGACCAGCCTGAGGTCGCGGCCGGGGCGGGCACCCTGGCTCTGGAGATTCTGGACGACGAGCCAGAGATCGACACGATCATCGTCGCCGTCGGGGGCGGTGGGCTGTTCGCCGGCATCGCGGCCGCGACGGAGGGAAGGGCGAGAACGGTTGCGGTGGAACCGTTCACCTGCCCGACGCTTCACGCTGCGCTCGAGGCCAACGAGCCGGTCGACGTACCGGTCTCTGGTCTCGCGGCGGACTCGCTGGGGGCAAGGCGGTTGGGCGCCATCGCGTTCGAGGTCGCCCGACGAACCAGGCCGACCACCCTGCTCGTCACCGACGACGAGATCAGCACCGCTCGCGATGCCTTGTGGGCCGACTACCGGGTCCCGGCCGAGTACGGCGCCGCCGCGGCGTACGCGGCCCTGACCTCCGGGAGGTACACGCCCGAGCCGGACGAGCGGATCGCGGTCGTCGTCTGCGGCGCCAACACCGACGCTTCAACCTTGGTAGGTTGAGAAAATCAAGTAAGCACTTGAGTTTGGCAACAACGAGGGTTAGCCTGCACGCGTGAAGAGCTACCAGCAGTACTGCGCGGTGGCGCGGGCCCTGGATGTCGTCGGCGATCGGTGGGTGCTGCTCATCGTCCGCGAGCTGATGGCCTTTGGTCCCAGTCGGTTCAGCGACCTTCAGCGTGGCCTGCCGGGCATCGCGAGCAACCTCCTCGCCGAACGACTCAGGTCGATGGAGACGGCCGAGCTGATCGAGCGTCACGAAGCCCCGGCGCCGATCGGGAGCCAGGTTTACCAGCTCACGGCCCGCGGACGGGAGCTCGAAGACGTCTTGCGAGCGCTGACCCGGTGGGGGATGGCGACGATGCCATCCGGGCCGACGGACCTGGATGCGGTGCAGCCACAGTGGACGGCGCTCCTCGCCGGGTTCACTGTGTCCCAACAGGTCCCGGAGGACACCGAGGTTGTCCTGAGCATCGAGACGAGCGGTGAGTCAGGCGCTGAGGAAGGCAGTGAGTCACGCGCAGAGTCCGTCCACGTCGTCCTTCGCCCGGACGGCTTCGAGATCGCCCGCGGCGTGGGCGAGGACGCGGACGTGACGTTGCGCGGGTCGGCCCGACTGGTCGGCGGCGTCCTCTCCGGCCTGCTATCCCCTGCTCGGGCTTCGCGGATGGGCCTGAGGATCACCGGCCGCCGCACCGTGCTCTCCGAGCTGTTCAGCAACCGCCCTCTGACGGGAGTCGACAGGTGACCTACAGCGAACGCGATCTCGTCGCGACGATCGAGCACCTGGCCGGCGCCGATCTGGGCGCGCTCACCCAGACCCAGCTGGACGGGCTCGACCAGTTCCATGTTGGTGGTGCCGAGGCGGTCGATCGACTGCTGCCGAGCCTTGGTCTCACCTCGGGCCAGACCGCGCTCGACGTCGGATCGGGCTTCGGCGGCCCGGCGCGGCAGGTCGCACGGATGACCGGCGGCCAGGTCGTCGGTGTCGACATCACCCAGGCCTACGTCGACGCTGCGACGGCGCTGACCGCGACGGCCGGGCTCTCGGAGCAGGTCGAGTTCGTCTGCGCCGACGTCGACCAGCTCGGACGCAGCGATTTCGACGCGGCGTACACCATGCACGTCCAGATGAACGTTGCCGACAAGGAAGCGTTCTTCGGCGGGATCGCCGACCGGCTGCGTCCGGGAGCGCCGCTGGCCACCTTCGAGATCTGCCGGTCCGGGTCGGCGGATCCGAACCTGCCGCTGCCGTGGTCGATCGACGGCAGTGACAGTTTCCTGGCCACGCCGGACGATCTGCTCGCGACGATCCGGGACTGCGGCTTCGAGCCGATCGAGTGGGTCGACGAGACGGCCTGGGTGCTGGACTGGTTTCAGCAGCGTGGGACTCGGGCTGCCGCCGCCGGGACGGATGCGACGCTGCCGGCGCTGCTGGCCGACGGCCCCACCCGGATGATGAACCTCGCCGCGGCCCTTTACGGCGGCATCCTGACCGTCCGCCGAGGCGCTTTCAAACTCGCGCCGTAGCTGAGAGCCGGCAGCTCAACTACTTGCTGGGTTGGGGCACCGAGCAGTGGACCTTGGGGTTCACCCCGACGTAGTTCAGCGGACCCGCGATGACGGTCACGGCGATGGTGCTTGCCTTCGCGCAGCTCTCGGATGACCCGTGGTAGTAGCCGCGCTGGCCGGCGGCGATTGCCCCAATCACCAACCACACCACCACGATCGCGGTGACGATCCTCACTGTGCCCTCCCAGGCTCGGCTGACGACGAGGTTCGCACCAACTCGACGAGGTCGCACGTCGAGATGGTGGTCCCACGCGGTCCAGCTTTTTCAAGATGCTGACCCGGTGCGGGTGCGCGATCCTGACCTGACCCGACGATGGAGACGGTCGCGTTGCCGTCCTTCATCACCGAGCAAGCAGCCGGCATCGTCGGCCTGGAGGTAGACCATGAAGACCGCCATCATCATCGTCGTCATTGTTGTCGTCGTGATCGCCGTCGTCGCCGCGCTTGTGCTGCCGCGCGCCCGCCAGCGCAAGGTCGAGGAGCGCCAAGCTCAAGCGCGGGACCATCTGCAGGAGTCGCAGGAGCGCGTGGCCAAGGCCGAGCAGGCCCAGGCCGCGGCCGACGAAGAGGAGGCCCGGGTCCGGCGCGAGCGCGCCGAGGCCGAGCTCCGTGCGGCCGAGAGCGCGCGCAACGTCAGCGAGCAGCGCGCGGCCGCCGAGCACGAGCTCAGCGAGGCCGAATCCCTTCAACAGCGGGCCGTCGAGCTCGACCCTCGGCTGAAGGACTCGACCACCTCGGCCAACTCGACCAACCCGCCGACGGGACGGACGCCGCAGACTCCACGGACGCCGTAGACCCAGTGGATTCGACGAGCCCGGAGTTGAGCGCAGATGGCGACGAACGACCGCGACGAGACGCAGACCGAGCGAGCTGACCGCAACTGGGGTGAGCTCCTGCAGGAGCTGCGGGTCAGCCAGACCGGTGTCCAGCTCCTCACCGCGTTTCTGCTGAGTCTGCCTTTGCAGCAGCGCTTTACTCAGCTCGGCAACGGCCAGTTAGCTGTCTATCTCGTTGCGGTGTGCCTGTCGGTCGTGGCCACGGGGCTGTTGGTTGCGCCGGTCGCTGTCCACCGCGCGGTGTTCCGCCATCATGAGAAGGCGGTGCTGGTCACCGTGGGCGACCGGGTGGCCCGCGCTGGTCTGGCGATGCTGGCGTTGGCCGTCTCGGACGTCGTCATCCTGATCTTCAGCATCGTGATCGGCACCGGCGCCGCCGTCGGAGCCGGCATCGGAACCGGACTCCTGCTGGCCGCCCTGTGGTGGTGGCTACCTCATCGCGTGCTGACCAGCGGCGGCCCGACCCGCCGTCAGCCGACGCAGTGACGGGCGTGTAGTCGGTCTTGAGGAACGCCGACTGGATCGTGCCGGAGCTGGCCAGCTACCCGTGAACACGCGGAGCCCGTCCGCAGCCAGTCCAGCGGCGCCGGTTGATCGGCGCGCACGCCGACGGCAGGAGACGATCGAGGAGATCCTCGGTCACGCTCTCGACCTCATGGCCGAGGAGGGGGCGGCCGGGCTGACCATGGCCGGGATCGCCCGACGCCTCGGCGTGGCCCGCCATCCCTCTACAAGTACTTCGTCTCGCTCCTGGACATCTATGACGCACTCTTCCGGCGTGGTCAGGAGCAGAACCTGCAGGTCCTCAGGACGGCCGTGGAGTCCGCCGAGGCGGGGCTGCCGGCGTTGGAAGCCGGGTTGGTGGCGACCCTCCGCTGGGCCTGGGACAACCCCGTCCTGGCTCAGCTGCTGTTCTGGCGGCCGATCCCGGGCTCCCAGCCGACCGACGACGCGTTCGCCCCGGCACTCGGGATCGTCAAGATCCTGAAACGGACCCTGCGCCAGGCGAGTCGGCGCGGGGAGATCGGTGCCAAGGCGGCCTCGGACGAGGCCCTGGCCGTGCTGTCCGTCCTTCACTTCGGCCTGCTCAGCCAGCACTTGGCCAACGAACCGGGCGCGGCCTGGGAGGACAGCGTTTACGCCGCGGCTGCTTCCCCAGCTCATCGCCCTGTTCGTCGCGACCTACCCCTAGGGCCGTCAGCCGGCGTCGGCCGCCCGTTGCCGGAAGGCCGCGACCCGAGTCCGGTTCTGGCAGCTGATCGAGCAGTATCTCCGGTGGCCGACGGGGGAGGCATCGACGTAGACGTCGGCGCATCGAGCGGCGCCGCAGATGCCCAGGCGCTCGCCTTGGTGCTCCTCGAGGTGTTGGCGCAGCGTTACGGCGGCCGCCGCAAGCAAAGCGTCCCGACATGGTCGACCACCCAGTCGGCCCGGACGCCATCGGCCGAGATCGTGAGCGTCGGTCGGACCCCAGTGTCCTTGAGGAGCAGGGCAACCCGCCGTACTCGCTGGGCTGGTGTCGTGGCGGCAAACACTGGGTGGAGCTGGTCGGCGAGCGCGACCAGCGCTGGGGGTCGCAGCGCGGCCGCCGTCGACGGAAGCAGCGTCGCGAGCTCTCGCGGGTCGGGGAAGGGTTGCTCCTGCTCGCCGGCCTCGACGCGCGGCACGGTACCCCATCCGTTCACCACGGCGACGATGCCCGTCATCGACAGCTCTGACACAACAGCCATGTCAACCAGCGTAACGCATTGGCGGCACGTTACGCGTTGCGACCTCCGTGACCACGGTAACGTCAAAGAGGCATTAAAGGCGTTACGGAGGCGAGATCATGATCGACCCGACGGTCCTGCCCGCGTTCCTGGTCGCGACGACCTTGGTGGTCGTGGCGCCGGGCCCCGACAACACCTACATCGCAGCGGTCGCGGTGGCTCAGGGAGCGCGCTCGGGCGTCTTGTCGGCGGCCGGGATGGCCCTCGGCATGGTGGTCCACGTCACGGCCGCGGCCCTCGGCCTCGCCGTCCTGCTGCGCTCGACTCCGTGGGCGTTGGAGGCGATCCGGATCGCCGGAGCCGGCTACCTCTGCTGGCTCGCGTGGTCCGCCTTCGGCCGCCGTACGGACACCGAGAGCGGGCGCCAGCAGCGCTCGGCCGCGCCGGTGGTGCTCCGGCGAGCGGTGCTGACCAACCTGACCAACCCGAAGGTCGTGCTCTTCTTCGCGGCCTTCCTGCCCCAGTTCGTCCGCCGCGGCCACGGTCCGGTGGCCGGGCAGCTGCTCGTCCTCGGCCTGATCTTCCTGGTCGTGGGCCTGGTGAGCGACAGCGTCATCGGCGTGGTTGTCGGACCGCCTTGGTGCCGCAGCCGGTCCCAGCGGTCGAGCCACGCGGATGGTCAATCTGGCCGCGGCGCTCACCTTCGCCGCTCTCGCCGGCGTGATGATCGTCGAGGCCCTCCAACCGGTGTACGGCGGATGAGCCAACACCCGCGATCGCCTCCAACGAGCAGCGGCGGTATCAAGGTCTTCCCGGTGGCCTCCTGGCTGGGAGTTCTCGCCCCCCAGGAGGAAATCATGCCCGCAGACAGCCGTCGCAACGTCGGAGTTGCCAACCCCCGCGCCCTCGCCGAGTTGCGAGCCGGTCGCGCGATCGACTGGTCCGAGGAGGACACGCCCGAGACGGTGAGCCGTCTGCTGGGGGTGAAGTACGAGCGACTGTTCGACCCGAAGTACGGCTCTCCGCTCTATGCCGGCGTCCCGCTCGACTTCACCACGAACCGGTGTGACCACGGTGCCGGCGGCGACGTCGACATCCAGCGCGCGCTCGACACTGACGACGCACGCCGTCTGGTCAAGGAGGGGCTGGTCAGCGCGAACGTCCTGGACGGACCGAAGACCAATCAGCGGCTGTTCGCCGCCCAGGCCGCCGAGACGCTGCGCGCGGACCTGGACCAGATCTCCACTCCCGCAGTCCGATCGGCCGATGCCACCCAGCTGCAGCGCGCCGCGGAGCTCAGCGTGGCGTCCCGGCTCGATGCCCTGGTCGATGCTCAGCAGGTCGAGGCCGGCAAACGGCTCGAGCTGCTGGGCAAGCGCAGCGTCATCCTGCTGCCGGGCTGGTGGCACCAGGTGATCTCCGACCTGGACTTCGGCCTCGAGGGCGAGTTCTTCGTGGATGCCCCGACCTGCACGGCACCGGTGCAAGGCGCCTTGGGCGACTGCTGGCTGATCGCCGCGATGGCGTCCGTCGCGTGGGTCAACCCCGAGCTGATCTCCGAGCGGTTGCGTCGCGAGACCTTCGTCGGCGACGTCGACGGCGGCCACGCCGACTACCGGTTCGACTTCACCGACGTCCTGCCGATCAACCTCGGCTGGCTCACCATCAACATCCCGTACACCTACCCGATCTGGGTGGGCGAGCAGGTGCCGCAAGCGTCGTACGGCGGGTACATCTACGCCCGTAGCAACGTGCCCGGCGAGGTCTGGCCGGCCGTGCTGGAGAAGGCGGCCGCGGTGTGGCGCTCCGGCGGCAACGCGAACTTCCCCGACAGCGCCGACTACAACCACATCAACGGTGGCGACCCGGCCTGGGCCTGCCACTTCCTGACGGGCAAGCCGCAGTGGTACCACTGGGCCAACGCGAGCGATGCCTGGTCCACGATCACCAGTCACTGCAACGGTTCTCGGGCCAACACGCCGATGACGGCCTGGACCTGGGGTTCGAGCGACGACTCCCCGGACAAGGTTGACTACAACGGCGCCGGCCTGGTCGCGAACCATGCCTACTCGGTGCTCGGCACGTGGGAGACCAACAACCGGCAGTACGTCGTGTTGCGCAACCCGTGGGGCTACCACGAGGGGACGCTCAACACGCATGCCGGCCCGTGGGGAACGGCGGAGGACTGGGGCACGGCCAGCCTGACGTTGCCCGGTGACGGCGTCTTCGCCCTGGAGATCCACACCTTCGGTGAGTACTTCATGGGCTTCGGCGGCGTCTGATCGCGTGTGAGACTGGCGGGTGGCGGGCAACCCGCCACCCGCCGACGTGAGGACGCGCATGGACAACGACCGAGCCGCTGAACTGCTCCGCACCGAGCGGGCCGACGTCGAGCGACTCCTTCGGGAGACCCTCGCCGCTGGCAGTGACGATCGCGATGCCGTGGCCGAGGCTGCGGTCGGGGATCTGGGCGACGTGTCCCAGCCCCGCACCGAGGAGGCCGTGGAGAGCGCGATCGTCGCGAGCCTGCACGACAAGCTCGCCGCGCTCGACCGGGCCGATCAGCGGCTCGCCGAAGGGACCTACGGTCTCTCGGTGCGCAGCGGCCAGCCGATCCCGGACGAGCGGCTCGAGGTCGAGCCGACGGCGGAGCTGACGCTGGAGGAGGCCGAGTCCCCGGTCTGAGGTCGCGGCGGGCGACACCGGGGTCGGCCGTGGCTGGCCGACCGCTGGCGCTGGGACATTGCTAAGGCTGGACTTATCAGTTTAGGCTGACGACATGAGTCAGCGACCCGATGTCGACCAGGTCGCCGGCGCGCTCCGGGTCAGCGTCGGCCTGCTCGTACGCCGCTTGCGCCAGGTCCAGGTCGACGGGGAGCTGACGCTGTCCGAGACCTCGGCGCTGGCCCGCCTGGACCGTGGGGGTCCGGCAACGTCCAGCGCGCTCGCCAAGCTCGAGCAGATCAGCCCGCAGTCGATGGGCGCGACCCTGGCCGCCCTCGAGAGCCGGGCGCTGATCCGCCGCCGGCCCGACCCCGAGGATGGTCGTCGAGTGGTCCTGGAGCTGACCGCCAGCGGGCGCAAGCTGCTCTGGAACCGCCGCAACACGCGCACCCAGACCATGGCCGAGGCCCTCGCGGACGGCTTCACCGATGACGAGCTGGCGCAGCTGATGAGCGCCGTACCCCTGCTCGAACGGTTGGCGCAGAAGCTCTGATGGTCGCGACCGACACCCACCGACAACCCTCGCCCGGCCCCGAGCCCGGATCGGCCGAAGACCGCTACAAGTGGGTGGCTCTGGCCAACACCACGGCCGCAATGTTCATGTCGGCGCTCGACGGCTCGATCATCATCATCGCGCTGCCGGCCATCTTCCGGGGCATCCACCTCGACCCGCTCGCGCCGGGCAACGTCGTCTACCTGCTCTGGATGATCATGGGCTACCGCCTGGTCCAGGCCGTCCTCGTGGTCACCGTCGGTCGGTTCGGTGACATGTACGGCCGGGTCAAGATCTACAACGCCGGCTTCATGGTCTTCACGGTCGCCTCGATCCTGCTCTCCTTCGACCCGTTCAAGGGCGCGCAGGGCGCCGTCTGGCTGATCGGCTGGCGGGTGCTCCAGGCGGTCGGTGGATCGATGCTGATGGCCAACTCGGCGGCCATCCTGACCGACGCATTCCCCTCGGATCAAAGGGGTTTCGCCCTCGGCATCAACCAGGTCTCGGCGCTGGCGGGTCAGTTCATCGGCCTGGTGGCGGGCGGCATTCTCGCGGCCATCGACTGGCGCGCGGTCTTCTGGGTCAACGTGCCGGTCGGCGTCTTCGGCACGGTCTGGGCCTACCGCAAGCTGCGGGACAACGGGGAGCGGCACCCGGGCCGGATCGACTGGTGGGGCAACATCACCTTCGCCGTGGGTCTCGGCGGCCTGCTGATCGGCATCACCAACGGCATCCAGCCCTACGGCGGCCACTCGATGGGTTGGACGAAGCCGTCAGTCGACATCCTGCTGATCGGCGGGGCGGCGCTGCTCGCGGCGTTCGTCGTGATCGAGAGTCGGGTGGTCGACCCGCTCTTCGAGCTCGCGCTGTTCAAGATCCGGGCGTTCACCGCGGGCAACATTGCCGGGTTGGCCGTCTCGATCGCTCGCGGCGGGATGCAGTTCATGCTGATCATCTGGCTGCAGGGCATCTGGCTTCCGTTGCACGGCTACAACTACAGCCAGACCCCGCTGTATGCAGGGATCTTCCTGCTCCCGCTCACCGCCGGCATGCTCGTCGCCGGCCCGGTGTCCGGCCTGCTCTCCGACCGGTTCGGTGCGCGCGGGCTGGCCACCGGCGGCATGGTGA
Organism: uncultured Actinomycetota bacterium; assembly: GCA_963834425.1. Classification (GTDB taxonomy): domain Bacteria; phylum Actinomycetota; class Actinomycetes; order Actinomycetales; family CAVURS01; genus CAVURS01. The sequence goes on along the minus strand of CAWIBR010000019.1, from coordinate 126,889 downwards.
TCTTCGGCGGCAGCTTCGTCGGCCTGATCTTCCTGCCGGTCAACTTCTCCTACTGGGCGTTCGCCTCCCTGATCGCGCTCAACGGCATCGGCGGTGGGATGTTCGCGGCGCCCAACTCCTCCTCGATCATGGGCAGTGTCCCCGCCCGGCTGCGGGGCGTGGCCTCGGGCATGCGGGCGACGTTCCAGAACTCCGGGCACGGCGCTGTCCATCGGCATCTTCTTCTCGCTGATGATCGCCGGGCTGGCCAGCCGCCTGCCGGCCTCCTTGTCGAGCGGGCTTCAGCAGCAAGGCGTCTCTCCGACCGTCGCCCACCAGGTCGCCTCGCTGCCACCGGTGTCGTCGCTCTTCGCGACCGTCCTCGGCGTCAACCCGATCGCGCACCTGCTTGCCCCGAGCGGAGCGCTCGGCACCGCTGCCCAAGGCCAACCAGGCGACGCTCACCGGGCGGCACTTCTTCCCGGAGCTGATCTCCGAGCCGTTCCACCACGGCCTGACCATCGTCTTCGCCGTCTCGGCCATCCTGTCCGCCATCGCCGGCGTCGCGTCGCTGTTGCGAGGGGGGCGCGAGGCGCCCGCCGATGTCGACGTAGCGTTAGGCCCATGACCCGACGCACCGCTGCACCGTTCCGCGCCGATCACGTCGGCAGCCTGCTGCGCCCGCCCGCGTTGCTCGAAGCTCGCGCCCGACGCGCCGCCGGAGAGATCGACGCCGAGGCGTTGCGGGCGATCGAGGACGACAGCATCCAGGACGTGATCCGGATGCAGGGCGACGTCGGGCTGCAGACAGCGACCGACGGCGAGTTCCGGCGTACGTCGTGGCACATGGACTTCATCTACCAGCTCGGCGGCGTCGACCAGACCGACGAGAAGCTCATGGTGCACTTCCGCAACGAGGCCGGCGAGCTCGACTTCGAGTCGGCCGCGCTGAGCGTCCACGAGCGGATCTCGTTGCCGCACACCATCTTCGGTGAGGCGTTCACCTTCCTGAAGGATCACGTGAGCGAAGGCCAGACGCCGAAGCTGACCATCCCGTCGCCCAGCATGGTCCACTACCGCGGCGGCCGGGCGGCCATCGACCAGGCGATCTATCCGGAGCTGGACGAGTTCTGGACCGACCTCACCGCGGCGTACGCCGAGCAGGTCCGCCGACTCGGCGAGCTGGGCTGCACCTACCTGCAGCTCGACGACACCAGCCTGGCCTATCTCAACGACCCGCAGCAGCGCGCGATGGTGGCCGCTCAGGGTGGCGATGCCGAGCACCAGCACGAGCTCTACATCCGCAACATCAACGCCGCGCTGGCCGGCCGGCCCGAGGGCATGCAGATCACGACGCACATGTGCCGCGGCAACTTCCGCTCGTCCTGGGCGGCCGAGGGTGGCTATGACTTCGTCGCCGAGGCGCTCTTCAGCCAGCTCGATGTCGACGGCTTCTTCCTGGAGTACGACGACGAGCGCTCGGGTGGGTTCGCACCGCTGCGGTTCGTGCCGGAGGGCAAGCAGGTCGTCCTTGGCCTGGTCACGACCAAGCGGGGCGCGCTCGAGTCCAAGGACGGCCTGAAGCGTCGGATCGATGAAGCGGCGAAGTTCGTCCCGCTCGAGCAGCTGTGCCTGTCGCCGCAGTGCGGTTTCTCCTCGACCGTCGAGGGCAACGTGCTGAGCTACGACGAAGAGGTCGCCAAGCTCGCGCTGATCGTCGAGACCGCCGCCGAGGTCTGGGGCTAGGGCTCAAAAGACAAAGGCGCTGGGAAGCAAGAGCGCCCGGTACGCCGCGGGCTGGGTCCTGCTCGTGACTCGCGTCCTTCCCGTGCCCCGCGAGCCGGAGCCAGCCCCGCGGCGTACCGGCGCGTCGTCCTCAGCGGCTTTGCCTGACCTCAGACGGCGGACTCGGCGAGCTCGACGACGTCCTGCAGACGGGCCATGATCGCCTCGACGCTGACCGCGATGGTGGGGCTGGTCGCGGTGCTCGCGCGGGTCAGCAGGTGCACGTGACGGTTCATGCTGGGAGTCAGCCGCAGACTGCGCAACCGATCGGGCGGCTGGGTCATGGCGACCGTCTCCGGCAGCAGCGCGCATCCGGTGCCGTCGGCCACCAGCTCGGCGATGGTCCGCAGCCCCTCGAACTCCCACCGCCGCCTCGGCGTCGCGGAGTCCTCGGCGAGCCGCTCGTCCCCGGCCACCCGCGACCCCTGGCCCTCCGGCGTACACAGCCAGGTCATCTCGGCCACGGCGGTGCTGAACTCCTTCGCACTGAGCGGCCGGTGCAACGCGGCGAGCGGATGGTCGGCCGGGACCGCGAGGACGACGGCCTCGGTGAAGACCTTGCGCTTCTTCAGCCCTTCAGGCGGCCGCCACGCCCGCATCGACCAGTCGTCGGCGACGGCGATGTCGCTGAGGTGGTCGGCGACGTTGGCGGCGGCCTGGTCAGTCGTGGTCTGCCGCATCACGATCTCCAGGTCCGGATGCTCCCGTTGCAGCGTGGCCAGCGCCGACGCGACCGGCGCCGCCAGGCTCGGGATGGTCGTGATGTGCAGGAAGCCGCTGACCCGGCCGAGCAGCGCGGCCAGGTCGGCCTCGGCGGCCTCGGAGTCGGCGAGCAGCGTGCGCGCATGCCGGGCCAGCAACCGGCCGGCGTCCGTGAGGGTCGCGCTGCGCGCGGTGCGCTCCAGGAGGACGGCTCCGGTCTCGCGTTCCAGGGCGGTCAGCTGCTGCGAGATGGCCGACGCCGAGTAGCCCAGGGCGTCGGCCGTCGCCGTGATGCTCCCGGAGACGCTGAACTGGTGGAGGACGGCGAGACGGCGCAAGTCGAGCATCAGAGAATCTTAGGCTCAGGGCGAAGATTCCGCACTCATGGTGGGGCTTTAGATTGCCGATCACGGTGTTGTAAGGAGTGCAGCAAGCACCCACACCGCGAACCAAGGAGAAGGCAATGACCAGCAACGCCCCGGTCCAGGGATCGGGCTTCAGCCACAAGATCGCCGCCATCTGGGCGGACATCGCCTACGCGCAGCTTCGCGTCATCGAGCTCAACCGGAAGAGTCGCGCCACCCGCTGACCTCCGGCTCAGGACGCCCATCGGCGCCGATCACCCTCTCGGGTGACCGGCGCCGATCTGCGTTCCGTCTGCGTTCCGTCTGCGTTCGGCACCATCTGGTCCAGGGCAGATGGGCTACATCGGGTACTGCGGCAGCGTGCCCCGCACGGTCACCCACTGGGTGTCGGTGAAGGCGTCCAGGTTGGCCTGCGGGCCACCATGCCGGGCGCCCGTGCCCGAATCCTTGACCCCGCCGAACGGGATGGTCGCCTCGTCGTTGATGGTCTGGTCGTTGATGTGGACCAGGCCGGACGGGATGCGCTCGGCGATCTCCAGCCCGCGCATCACATCGCGGGTGAGGATCCCGAGCGACAGCCCGTACGGCGTGTCCGCGGCCAGTCGCACGACGTCGTCGATCGAGTCGAACCGCACGATCGGCGCCACCGGCCCGAAGACCTCGTCGGTGTAGGCCGGTGAGGTGGTCGGCACGTCGGCCAGCACCGTGGGCCGGTAGTAGAGATCTTCGTAGGTGCCGCCGGCTGCGAGCCGGGCCCCGGCCTCGACCGAGCCGGTCACGAGCTGGTGGATCCGGTCGCGCTGGCCGGCGTCGATGACCGGCCCGAGCGCGACGGTCCCGCTGGTGGGATCCCCGACGGGCAGATGGTCGGCCCGGGCCGCCAGCGCCGAGATGTAGTCGTCGGCCACCCCCGCCTGCACCAGATGCCGGCCGGCGGCCATGCAGACCTGGCCCTGGTGCGCGAACGACCCCCACGCCCCGACCGACGAGGCCGCGTCGACGTCCACGTCGTCCAGGATCAGCAGCGCCGAGTTGCCGCCCAGCTCGAGGTGAACGCGCTTGAGGTGCTGAGCCGCCAAGGTCGCCACCGCGCGCCCGGCCCGGGTCGACCCGGTGAACGAGATGACCCGCACGGCGGGGTCGGTGACGAGCGCCTCGCCGACGTCGACGCCGCCCGGCAGCACGTGCAGCAGCCCGTCCGGCAGCCCGGCCTGCGCGAAGATCTCGGCGAGCACCGCTCCACCAGCCACCGCCGTGCGGGGGTCCGGCTTGAGCAGCACCGCGTTGCCGAGCGCGAGCGCCGGCGCCACGGCGCGGATGGACAGGATCGTCGGCACGTTGAACGGCGCGATGACCCCGACCACGCCGACCGGCACCCGCCGGGCCAGGCTCAGCCGCGGGTTCATCGACCGGAGCAACTCGCCGTACGGCGCGGAGGCCAGGGCCGCGGCCTCGTAGCACTCCTCGGCCGAGGTCATGATCTGGAAGCCGCCGAACGGGCCGATCGCCCCGGTCTCCCGCATCAGCCAGCCGGTGATCTCCTCGGCGTTGGCGTGCCAGAGATCCCCGGCCCGGCGCAGCACGGCCGCTCGTTCGTTGTACGGCGCGGCCGCCCAATCTCGTTGCGCGGCAGCGGCCGTCGCGGCTGCTCGGCGTACGTCATCGGGGGTGGCCTGGCCCATCGTGCCGAGCTGCTCACCGGTCGACGGTGAGACGACCGGGTAGGGCTCACCGGAGCCGTCGACCCAGCCGGAGGAGTAGATCTTGCGCTGCCAGGTGGCGTCGTCGAGGAGTGGCATGGGGGAGACCTCCGTCAGTTGTCGCCGGCTGCGGACGGGAAGGACCCCTCAGCCGTTTGTTGCCCAGTCAACATTCCGCGGTCGGTGCCGTCTACCCCGGGTCACGGCAGGCCGGTGTAGTTCTCGGCCAGGCTCTCGGCGGCCGCTCGAGAGGAGGCGATGTAGCGCAGCTGCGAGAGCTGGAGCTCGGCGTCGAAGGCATCGCCCGAGCGGTGCAGCATCGAGGTCATGAACCAGGAGAAGTGGGTGCAGCGCCAAACCCGTTGCAGCGCAGCGTCGGAGTAGGCGTCGGCCAGCTCGGTCCGGCCCTCCTGCACCAGCGCGACCAAGGCAGGGGCTAGTCGCCGGACGTCGGCGATGGCCAGGTTCAGACCCTTGGCCCCCGTCGGCGGCACGATGTGCGCAGCATCGCCGGCCAGGAAGAGCCGGCCCTGGCGCATCGGCGTCGAGACGAAGCTGCGCATCGGCAGCACGCTCTTCTCCAGCACCGGCCCCGTCTGCAGCTCCCACCCCTCGTGGGCGAACCGGGTCTGCAGGCCGGTCCAGATCCGGTCGTCCGACCAGGCGGCGATGTCCTCGTCCGGGTCGACCTGCAGGTAGAGCCGGCTCACCGTCGGCGATCGCATGCTGTGCAGGGCGAAGCCATCCGGGTGCCAGGCGTAGATCAGCTCGTCGGTCGACGGCGCGACCTCGGCCAAGATGCCGAGCCAGGCGTAGGGATAGGTCCGCTCCCAGATCCGTTGCGCGGCAGGGGAGATGGCCTCGCGGCTGATGCCGTGGAAGCCATCGCAGCCGGCGATCGCGTCGCACTCCAGCGACTGCTGGCGACCCTGGGCGTCGCGATAGGTAATCCGTGGCCGGTCGGTGTCGATGTCGTGCACCGTCGTGTCGCTGACCTCGAACTCGGTCGGCAGTCCCTCGGCCAGTCGGGCGGCCACCAGATCCTTGACCACCTCGGTCTGGCCATAGATCCAGACCGAGCGCCCGCACAGGTCGGGGAAGTCCAGATGCTCCCGATGGCCCGGCCACTGCAGGTAGATCCCGTCGTGCCGCAGTCCCTCGCGTTGGAGCCGGCCTCCGACGCCGCTGTCCACGAGCACATCGACGCTCGCCTGCTCCAGCACCCCGGCCCGGATCCGGGCCTCGACGTAGTCGCGAGAGCGGTTCTCGATGATCACCGAGTCAACGCCCGCGAGATGGAGCAGGTGACCGAGCAACAGACCGGCCGGTCCGGCACCGATGATGCCGACCTGCGTCCTCATGCCCGCCTCATTCCCGCAGCCAACCCGGCTGGGCGCGCGGCGTCGAGGGGTGGCTTCCGGCTAGCGGAAGGTGCGGCCGGGCTGCATCTGCCGGGAGATGCCGTGGGCGGCCACCTGCAAGGCGGGCACCAGCCGAGCGGAGTTGCGACGGTGGGGCGGCACGACGATGCCCACGGCGGCCACGACCTCGCCGGATCGGTCGACGACCGGTACGGCGAGTGAGCACGCGCCGAGGGACATCTCCTCGTTGGTGCGGGCATAGCCTCGGCGGCGCACTTCGGCCAGATCTCGGGCCAGCCGCCCGGGCTCGATGATGCTGTGCCGGGTCTCCCGGGTCAGGTGGGCGGCTGCTTCGAGGACGACCTCCGACGGCGCGTAGGCCAAGAGCACCTTGCCGACTCCGGTGGTGTGCAACGGAAGTCGTGATCCGACCTGGCTCACGACCGGCACCGACTCGCGGCCTGAGATGCGCTCGACGTAGAGCGCCTTGATGCCGTCGCGGACGGCCAGGTGCACGGTGTCGCGAGTGGCCGCGTGGATGTCCTGCAGGAACGGCGCGGCGGCCTCGCGCAGCTCCACCTGCACCGGCGCGAGTAGGCCGAGGTCCCAGAGCCGGCGGCCGATCTCGTAGGCACCGTCGCTTCGCCGGACAACCGCACCCCAGGTGACCAGCTCGCCGAGCAGCCGATGAGCCGTCGCGAGCGGGAGGCCTGCGGCTCGGCTGAGCTCGGAGAGGGTCAGCTGCGGATGGTCCGAGTCGAAGGCGTCCAGCAGGGCCAGCGCTCGCGAGACCACCGACTGCCCCGGGTCGCGAGCTCCACCTGCCATCGGCCCAGTGTGGTCGCGGCTTTCGCTGGACGGAAGGCGGGGGTTGGCCCGGTCGAGGACCGCAGCTAGCGTCCGGGCCGTGAGCACGCTGGATCGGCCGCCGTCGCCGCGACTCGTCCTGCCGTCGTACCGGCGCGACCCGCCCGGCACCCACCCACCGCTGGACTTCGCCGGGTATCGCAGCACGTCGCTGCGGGGGCCGCTGCGGACACCGCACGACCTGCCGCAACGGCTGACCGAGATCACCGGGCCGCTGCTCGGCGACCGTCGGCCGGCGGAGGGCGAAGCCGACCTGACCGGGCAGCACGAGCGAGCTGCCGCAAGGGCAGCGGATCATCGTGCACGGCAAGGTGATCGACGGCGACGGGCAACCGGTGCGCTCGACCCTGGTGGAGATCTGGCAGGCCAACGCAGCCGGGCGCTACCGGCATGTGATCGACCGCTGGGACGCGCCGCTCGACCCGAACTTCACTGGGCTCGGACGGGCGATGACCGACGACCAGGGCCGCTATCGGTTCGTCACGATCAAGCCAGGCGCCTACCCATGGAAGAACCACCTCAACGCCTGGCGGCCGGCGCACATCCACTTCTCGCTCTTCGGCCGGGCGTTCACCCAGCGGCTGGTGACCCAGATGTACTTCCCGGACGACCCGCTCTTCGGCCAGGACCCGATCTTCAACTCGGTGCCGGATCCTGCGGCGCGGGACCGGATGATCTCCCGGTTCGACCTGGAGACGACCGTGCCGGACTGGGCGCTCGCCTTCGAGTTCGACATCGTGTTGCGCGGCAGCGGGAGCACGCCGTTCGAGGCCGAGACCGCGGCCGGCGACGAGGACGACGAAGCATGAGCGGCGATGCCGGCCAGCCGACGGCCGAGCACGGGTCGACGCCGTCGCAGACCGTTGGGCCGTTCCTGTCGATCGGGATGAGCTGGGACGACGGTGAGTGGGTGGTCCCCGACGGCACGCCGGGCGCCTTCTGGATCCGGGGCCGGCTGATCGACGGTGCCGGCGACGGCGTGCCGGACGGCGTGGTCGAGACCTGGCAGGCCGATCCGGATGGTCGGTTCGACCATCCGGACGATCCCCGCGGAGCCGTTGCGCGGCAAGGGTTCCGCGGTTACGCCCGGTCGGCGACCCAGGCCGACGGATCCTTCGCGATCCACACCGTCAAGCCGGGCGCTGGTCCCCGACGGCGACGGCGGATGGCAGGCTCCGCACCTTGACATCAGCGTGCTGGCCCGAGGGCTGCTCGACCGGGTCGTGACCCGTTGCTACTTCGCCGACGAGGCCGCGGCCAACGCCGCCGACCCGGTGCTCGGCTCGCTGCCCGACGATGCCTCCCGGGCGACTGCTGGTCGCCGAGGTCGCGCCCGACGGTTACCGGCTCGACATCGTGCTCCAAGGGGAGCGAGAGACTACGTTCTTCGCAGTCTGAGCTCCGGAAGAGGCGACCCGAGGTGAGTGAGAGCGTGTTCGGCGGCACGTTCGCGCGCGGACCGGTCGGCGACCTGGTCTCCGGGGACGCCTGGGTGGCCGCCCTCCTGGAGGTTGAGGTCGCCCTTGCGCGCGCCGCCGGCTCGGTCGGGGCCATCTCGGCCACCTCCGTCGGGGCGATCGAGCAGGCCTGTGCGGACCCCTCGGCGTACAACGTGGGTGACCTGGCCCGGGCCGCCGCGGACTCCGGCAGCCCGGTCGTCCCGCTGGTCGCGCGGATCCGCGAGCGGGTGCCGGCGTCGGCCGCGGCCGACGTGCACTTCGGCGCCACCAGCCAGGACATCCTGGACACCGCGATGGTGCTGATCGCTCGCCGGGCGGTCGGCGCGATCAGGGCCGATCTCGGCGTCGCGGCGGACGCCTGCGCCGCGTTCGCGGCCGAACACGTGCGCACCCCGGTGATCGGCCGCAGCCTGATGCAGGCGGCCGTGCCCACGACCTTCGGGCTGAAGGCTGCGGTCTGGATGAGCGCACTCGACGCCAGCCGATCGCGGCTCGAGTCGGCGGCGGCCGGCTTGCCCGTGCAGTACGGCGGCCCGGTCGGCACCCTCGCCTCGGCCGGCTCCTTCGGGCCGGCGATTCGGGGCGCGCTGGCCGCCGACTTGGGGCTTCGATCGACCCCACTGGCCTGGCACACCGACCGGACGCCGGTCCTCGACCTGGCCGGTGCGCTCGCGATCGCCTCGGCCGCGATCGCCACCCCGGCCCTCGACATCGTGCTGCTCGCGCAAAGCGAGGTGGGCGAGGTCAGCGAGGGCGCGCCCGGTCGCGGCGGCTCGTCGTCGATGGCCCACAAACACAACCCGATCGCCGCGATCTCGGCGCGCGCGTGCACCTTCCGGGTGCCGGGCCTCGTCTCATCGCTGATCGCTGGGTCGGCCCAGGAGCACGAGCGGGCGGCGGGCGCTTGGCACGCCGAGTGGGAGACGCTCAGCGACCTGCTCCGGCTGGTCGGCTCCGGTGCGGGCTGGCTGGCCGACTCGGTGAGCCAGCTGCAGGTGCACCCCGAAGTGATGCGCGTCCGAGCGCTGGAATCGTTGGCCGACAATGGGTCTGGCCATCCCGAGGCGGATCTGGCGGTCCATGTGGCAGCCGCCGCCGACCGGGTGGATGACGCGCTGGCTCAGCGGGCGGCGACTGCGTCATGAGCGTCCGCCTCAACCGGGTTGAGGAGATCACCCCCGGGCTGCCCCCCGATGCCCCGGTCGTCCTGATGCTGGGGTCGCTCGGATCGACCCTGGAGATGTGGCGGCCGCAGGTGCCCGCGCTGGCCGCGTCGTACCGCCTCGTGCGGGCCGAGACGCGCGGTCACGGCGGGTCGCCGGTGCCGCCCGGGCCGTACGACATCGACGACCTGGCCGATGACGCCGTGGCCGTGCTCGACGACCTCGGTGTCGAGCGCGCCCACCTGGTCGGGCTGTCCTTGGGCGCCATGACGGCGCTGCGCGTGGCCGCACGCGAACCTGCGCGGGTCGACCGGCTGGCCGTGCTCTGCACCTCGGCTCGCCTCGGGCCGCCGCAGATGTGGGCCGATCGGGCCGCCGCGGTGCGAGCGGGTGGGATGGCCGCGGTCGCCGAGGCTGTCGTCGGGCGTTGGCTGACGCCCGGCTTCGCCGAGGCTCACCCGGCGACGGTCGCGTGGCTGGAAGACATGGTCCGTTCGCACGACCCGGAGGGCTACGCCGCGTGCTGTGGCGTCATCGAGCGGATGGACCTGCGAGCCGACCTGGCCTCGATCACCGCGCCCCTGCTCGCAATCGCGGGCGCGGATGACCCGGTGACGACGCCCGAGCACCTCGCGCTCATCGCCGATGGAGTCCAGGACGGGCGGTTGCTGGTCGTTGATGACGCAGCGCACCTGGCCAACCTCCAGCAACCGGACGCCATCAACGCCGCCATCCGAGCCCATCTGGCGGGCGACGCGACGACGGCCGAGGAGCGGGACCGATGACAGGGAGCGCGGACATGGACGACGCCGGTCGGAGCGAGCAGGGGATGGCGGTGCGACGCGAGGTCCTCGGGGCCGACTACGTCGCGGGCGCCGAGGAGCGGTCCGACGCTTTCACCGAGCCGTTCCAGGACCTGATCACGCGCTATGCCTGGGGGGAGATCTGGTCTCGTCCCGGCTTGGATCGCCGATCCCGCAGCCTGGTCACGTTGGCCGTGCTCACTGCGCTTGGACACGACCAGGAGCTGGGTCTGCACGTGCGCGCCGCGCGGCGAAACGGCCTGAGCGACAACGAGATCCAAGAGGTCCTGTTGCAGTGCGCGATCTATGCCGGCGTACCCGCCGCCAACCGGGCGTTCGCGGTGGCGCAGGAAGCTCTGTCGGCAGCACCCGGCGACGACGGAGAGGACGACTGAGGTGGACAAGGTCTTCGCCTCTGCCGCAAGCGCCGTTGCCGATGTGCCGCCGGGCGCCAGCATCGCGGTCGGCGGGTTCGGGCTGGCCGGGATCCCCTGGGTCCTCATCGACGCGCTGCTGACCCAGGGCGCCGACGGCCTGACGGTCGTCTCCAACAACTGTGGTGTCGACGGGGCTGGGCTCGGCCTGCTCCTGGAGGCCCATCGGATCGATCGGGTCATCGCGTCGTACGTCGGGGAGAACCGTGAGTTTGCGCGGCAGTTCCTGGCCGGCGAGGTGCAGGTCGAGCTGACGCCGCAGGGGACGCTCGCCGAGCGGTTGCGCGCCGGGGGCAGCGGCGTCGGGGCGTTCTTCACCCCGACCGGAGTCGGCACGCAGGTCGCCGACGGTGGCCTGCCCTGGCGGTACGCCGCGGACGGGACGGTCGCCGTCGCATCACCGGCCAAGGAGGTCCGGGTCATCGGCGGTCGCGAGCAGGTGCTGGAGGAGGCGATCACCACCGACTTCGCGCTCGTCCGGGCGGCGCTGGCCGACCGCCACGGCAACACGGTCTTCCACGCCTCGGCCCGCAACTTCAACCCGGCGGCGGCCATGGCCGGGCGGGTGACGATCGTCGAGGCCGAGCAGGTCGTGGACGCGGGCGAGATCGATCCCGATCGGGTGCACCTGCCCGGCATCTTCGTGCAGCGGGTTGTGCCACTCACCGCCGAGCAGGCCGGCGACAAGCGGATCGAGAAGCGCACGACTCGCCCACGCCCGGGCACGGAAACCGTTGCTGGAGAGGCGAGCTGATGCCCTGGTCCCGCCATCAGATGGCCGAGCGCGCCGCACGCGAGCTCGCCGACGGACAGTACGTCAACTTGGGGATCGGGCTCCCGACGCTGATCCCGGGCTACCTGCCGGACGACGTGCACGTCGTGATGCATTCCGAGAACGGCATCCTCGGCGTCGGTCCTTACCCCTACGAGGAGGACGTCGATCCTGACCTGGTCAACGCGGGCAAGGAGACCGTCACGGTGCTGCCGGGTGCGTCCTACTTCGACTCACCGACCAGCTTCGCCATGATCCGGGGCGGCCATGTCGACGTCGCGGTGCTGGGTGGCATGCAAGTCTCGGTGAGCGGCGACCTGGCCAACTGGATGGTGCCGGGCAAGATGGTCAAGGGCATGGGCGGCGCCATGGATCTCGTCCACGGGGCCAAGCGGGTCGTCGTACTCATGGAGCACGTGGCCCGGGATGGGAGCCCAAAACTGTTGCGGGAGTGCGACCTTCCTCTCACGGGAAAGTCGGTCGTGCAGCGAGTGATCACCGATCTCGGCGTCCTCGACGTGGCCGGAGACCACTTCGCTGTGGTCGAGCTGGCGCCCGAGGTGACGCTCGACGATCTGCGAGCCACGACCGGCGCTGAGGTTCGCGATTGATGGAGGCCAAAGTTCGGCCCGGCGATCGGTCGGCGTTCGCTGGCCGAGGTTTATAGTTTCGGCACGATGACCATCGCTAATCGAGTCCTGCGGGCTGGTGACGAGGGCCGTCTGGACACCGCGTCGATTGTCGCCGCGCTTTCCGCCCATTTCATCGTGGCGACTGCTTCCAAGCAGCTGGTCCGACAGGTCTGCCTCGACACGTTCGACCGGCGGCTGCGAGCGGCTGGTCTCAGCCTGGAGCACCAGTCGACCCCCTCCGGTGACCGGGTCGTCGTACGTCGGTCGGACGCCGTTTCGCCGCTAGTGGCGCCGGCGAAAGACGTGCGATGGCCGGCGCATGCGGACGTCCTGCCGGCGGGTCCGGTCCGGGAGGCGGTTGCCGGCGCGGCGGGCATCCGCGCGTTGATGGTGGTCTCGGACGAGAAGCGGCGGATGTCCCTGCTCGAGCTGCGCAACACGGACGCCAAGACAGTGGTCCGGGTCGAGCTCGATGAGCCCGTGTCAGCAGGGGCACGAGAGGCCCGCCTCACCGTGCTGACCCTCCGCGGCTATGCGGCCGACGCCCGCCGGGCCGAGCGCATCCTGACCGGCCTGGGCCTGCGCGACGTCGATCCGGATGAAGATCGGAGTGCCGTCGCCGAACCGCCGATCGGCAAGGTTGATCGCGCGGTACCTGCCGGGGTGCTCCTGGCCGCCGCGTTGGGGGACTTCTCCGCGACGATGCGGGCGAACCTTCCTGGCCTGCTCGACGATGTCGACACCGAGTTCCTGCATGACTTTCGAGTGGCGGTCCGACAGACCCGGTCGACCCTCAAACTGGGTCGGGCTGCCCTGCCGGACGTGATGCGGACTCGATGGGAGCCGGAGTTCAAATGGCTCGGTGACGTGACGACGCAGGTCCGCGACCTTGACGTCTACGAGCTGGACCTGCCCACGATGGAGGGCTGGCTGATGGCGGCGGATCCGGCCGACCTGGAGCCGTTTTCGAGATTCCTGCGCCGCCGGCGGAGCTCGGAGCGCCGGGCTCTCGTCCGCGGTCTGCGATCCGCGCGGTTCCGGCGACTCACCCTGGAGTGGGACGAGCAGGTGACCCGCCTGGCCGAAACCCCGGAAGGGCCCGACGAGGGGCATCTGTCGGCCGGCCGCATGGCCGATCGCAGTCTGTCCCGGGCCTACCGTCGGGTGCTGCGGGGTGGCGCCGCCATCAGCGACGACTCGCCGGCCACGGACCTGCACCAGCTGCGCAAACGCTGCAAGGAGTTGCGCTACGCCCTGGAGGTGTTCGCCCCCGTCATCGCCAAAGGTCCGCGCAAGCGCGCCGTCGCCCAGCTCAAGAGCCTGCAGGACGTCCTCGGCCGCTTCCAGGACGCCGAGATACACCGTCAGGCATTGCGCGGGTTTGCCGGAGAGATGATGGCCGAGGGGGCTCCGGCGGAGGCGATGCTGGCCATGGGCGAGCTGATCGGCCACCTCGACGCCGACCAGGATCGCGCCCGGCGGGAGTTCGAGGGCGCGTTCGCCACGTTCACCCGGCCATCGAGTCAGCGGTTGGTGCGCAAGATCGGAGGCGGGCGGTGAAGGTCTTCGCGACGTACAACATCAAGGGTGGGGTCGGAAAGACCTCGACCGCCGTGAACCTGGCCTACCTCGCCGCCCGCGAAGGTCGCCGGACCTTGTTGTGGGATCTCGACCCACAGGGGGCTGCGACGTACCTGTTCCGGGTGCGCCCCCGCGTCAAGGGCGGCGGTCACGCCCTCGTGACCCGTCGGCGGCCGATCGAGCTGGCCCTGAAGGCAACCGATTTCGCCAACCTCGACCTGCTGCCGGCCGACTTCAGCTACCGCAACATGGATCTCGACCTCGACGACACGAAGAAGCGGACCCGGCGGCTGGGTCAGTTGCTGGACAGCGTGGCTGACGACTACGACGTCGCCTTCCTCGACTGCCCACCGAGCATCTCGTTGGTCTCCGAGAACGTCATGCATGCCGCTGACACCTTGCTCGTGCCGCTGATCCCGGCGACCCTGTCGCTGCGGACGTTCGACCAGTTGACCCGCTTCGTGGCCGACTCGGCGAAACCGCGCCCCACGGTGGTCGCCTTCTTTTCCATGGCGGACCGGCGAAAGCGGCTGCACCGCGACGTGATCGAGGCGATCCCGCGCGACCACGCCGATACCCGGGTCGCCGACGCGGTGATCCCTGCGCTCTCGGTCATCGAGCAGATGGCCGAGCACCGAGCGCCCGTGCCCGTCTTCGCCCCGACCAGCCGGGCGGCGCAGTGCTACGAGCAGCTCTGGGCCGAGGTTCGTCCGTCCTGAGCCGGGCGCTGCGGCTTCACGATCACGGTCCAGCCCGGCACAGGGGGTCGGACACCGCGAGCCTGCGGATCAGGGTGGACCATCACGCCGAGCGACCACGGGCGCGCTCGTCGAAGCCACCCTCCCGCTAGCTTCAGGCTGCTCAGTTATCCGTCGCCTTTGGGTGGTTGCCGTGCGGGTCACCTTCAAGATCCCCGCCGCGTCGCCGCCGCGAGCATCCGTGGGTGGAACATTCGCGTCACCCGTGACGCAGAACCTCCACTGTCCCCTATCACGGCCCACGGATGCGGATGTCACAGACGCCGGGGCTGTCTCGTCCTGGGGGTGTGACTGGACCCGACGGCGGGCCAGGATGACGTCGACGGGACAGGACGGAGAGCTCGGATGAGGATCGCGGTAGCAGGGGGCACAGGCACGGTGGGGCGGCCAGTCGTCGCCGCAGCGCAGGCTGCGGGTCATCAGGTGACGGTGCTCTCTCGCTCGCACGGAATCGATGTCACGACCGGGCAAGGCCTCGATGCGGCGCTCGACGGCGTGGCCTCGGTGATCGACGTGACCAACCGGTCGACCACCAAGCGACGCGTGGCGGTCGAGTTCTTCGAGAGGGCATCGATGCAGCTGCTCGAGGCCGGTCGGCGAGCTGGCGTGGCCCATCACGTGGTGCTGTCGATCGTGGGCGCCGACCGGGTCGACCTCGGCTACTACGCGGGCAAGCGGCGTCAGGAGGAGGCGGTCCTCGGCAGCGGTGGCCCGGTCACGGTCCTGCGGGCCACACAGTTCCACGAGTTCGCGGAGCAGCTGATCGGGCGCGGTCCGGGCCGGCTGGTGCTCGTGCCGCGGATGCGCAGCCAGCCGATCGCGGCCGTCGAGGTGGCCGATGCGTTGGTCGCCCTGGCCACGGGGCCGCCCCAGGGTCGGGCGCCCGAGCTGGCCGGTCCGGAGCCTCGCGAGATGCCCGACCTCGTTCGCCTGGTCCTGCGGGCTCGCGGCGTACGGCGCGTGGTCTTGCCCCTGCGCGTGCCCGGTGCGGCTGGCCGGGCGATGGCTGCAGGCGCACTCCTGCCCACAGAACCCGGACCTCGAGGACGGCAGACCTTTGAGCAATGGCTGGCCGGATCCGTTGCGGCACAGGCCGGATCATGACCCGACTGGACGATCTGGCCGAAGATTACGAGCGGGCCCGGCCGCACCTGATCCGGGTCGCCTACGCGATCCTGGGCAGCCGGGCTGAGGCCGAAGACGTCGTCTCGGAGGCATGGCTGAGACTCTCGGCCGCGGATGCGACCGAGCCGATCCGCGACGTCGAGGCCTGGTCGACAGTGGCGGTTGCCCGCGCCGCCTTGGACGCCCTGCGATCGGCTCGCATCCGCCGAGAGACCTATGTCGGGCCGTGGCTGCCGGAGCCAGTGCTGAATCTGCCTGCGGCGCAGGGTGATCCGGCCGACCGCGTGACGCTCGACGACACCGTGAGCTTCGCGCTCCTGGTGGTGTTGGAATCCTTGACACCCGCCGAGCGGACGGCCTGGGTGCTGCACGACGTCTTCGGGCTGCCCTTCACCGAGGTGGCCGATGTCGTCGGCCGCAGCCCGCAGGCGGTGCGCCAGCTCGCGGCTCGGGCGCGAGGTCACATCCGGGAGCGGGAGCCGCGCGTCGAGATCCACGCGGGGCAGCACACCGAGGCGGTGGCCGCCTTCCTGAAGGCAGCGGGCGGCGGTGATCTGGACGCGCTGATCGCGACCCTGGATCCCGACGTGGTGCTGACGTCCGACGGTGGTGGCGAGGTCAACGCCGCGCGTCACCCGGTGCGTGGGGCCGAGCGGGTCGCGCGATTCCTGTTGGGGATCGCGGGCAACGTGGCACCGGACGAGCGGCTGGTGCCGGTCCCGGTCAACGGTGGTCCCGGGCTGGCCCTCATCGGCCCGCGGGGCGTGACGACCGTGGTGGCGTTGACCTTCGTGGACCAGCGGGTGCACCGGATCGACTTCGTCCGTGCACCCGGGAAGCTGGGTCGGTTGGCCCAGAGTTGATCCCGGCTCGGCCGGCTCGGTGACCGAAGGGCTACCCGCGGGCCGAGAGCTGCTGGTCGGGATGATCGAGCAGATCGCCGATGACGGCGACCACGTCGTCCACGCTCGCGACGCAATGCGCCAAGGCGAGGTCGGCCGGGTCGATGACCAGCTCTCGGGCGAAGCCCTCCACGAGGCGGCCCCAGTTGTCGCCGACCAGGACCAGGCCGGCGGAGCCGGGCTCGGTCTGGACGGCCGCCCACACCCCACTGGCCTCGGCCAAGGTACCCACACCGCCGGGCAGACCGACGACGACGTCGGCCTGCAGCAGGTGACGCATTCGTTCGGCATAGTCGTCGCTCCACCGAAGTTCGGCGTGGTGGGCGTCTGGCTCCAGGTGCTGCCAAGGTCGCATCGGCAAGCCGACTGTGTGGCCCCCCCGCGACGCCGCTCCGGATGCGGTGGCGCCCATCAACCCGCCGTACCCGCCGGTCACGACGGTCCAGCCGGCGTCGGCCAAGGCAGCGCCGAGCCGGACGGCGTCGTCGTGGCGGGCGTCCCCCGGGCCGATCCGCGCCGACCCGATGACGGCGACCTCAACCGGCGACGAGCTGGTATCCACGAAGTCCCTTTCGAGGTGAGAGGTTGACGATGACGCCGCGCAGGACGCCCTCGCTGTACTCGCTGCCGGGGTTCAGTGCGAGCGTGCGACCGATCCGAGCCTCCCCGCGCGACTCGTGGATGTGCCCGTGCAGGCTCAGCATTGGCTGGTAGTCGGTGATGGCGTCCCGCACCGCAGTGCTGCCGACGCCGGTGATCACCGGCGAGCCACCCTTGACCACGGGGCGGAAGTCCGCATCGAGCTCCATCGCCTGGTCGATCGGAGTGTTGTGCGGCGGCACGTGCAAGTTGAAGATCGCCCGGCTCGGATCGGGCAGCTTGGCCACCTCGGTGTCGATCGCCGCGCGCAGGTCGTCCTCGTCGAGCTCGCGGGGCGAGGCCCAAGGCGTCCGGTTGGAGTAGCCGACCGAGATCATCGAGTAGCCGCCGGGCAGTTCGATGACCCGGCCGTCGGGATTGACCACCGAGTCGCTGCTGGACAAGAGGTCGTCGATGAAGAACGGGTCGTCGTTGCCGGGAGCGAAGATGCACTCGATGCCGGTCCCGGCCAGCCGATCCTCGGCCATGTCGATCCAGCGACTCATCGTCTCGTTCATCAGCTTGCGGAAGAGCTCATCGACCGCGGTCGGGTCCTCGCGCAGTGCCTGCATCTCCTCGGGCGACATCGCGTGTGGATAGAAGCCGGCGTCGGCAATGAACTTGTGCAGCCCGGCCAGGCCCTCGGCGTCCACCGTTCGCTTGCGCCCGAACAGCTGGGCCGAGAAGGTGCCGCCGGCCTCCTCGACGACGGGGACGATCATCTTGCCGGTGATGTCACCGCCCATGACGACTGCGTCGACGCCGTAGAACTTGCCGGCGTTGAGGAACTTGCGCAGGCACCGGTCCGATCCGTGGATGTCTGTCGCAAAGAAGATCTTGGCATCCTTCACCGTGCTGCACCTCGGTCCACTTCTTCAGGGAGCTCGTACCAGGCTGTCTTACGTCCGACCACGCTGCGAGCCTTCCAGCGCAACGACTTCGGAGCCTCGGCCAACGCTCTTTGTACGGCGTCGATGCGGCTCAGCACCAGGGTGGACGGCCCGTCGTCGAGGAGCTCGGGCGTCGCTGTCCGCACGAGCGCCAGGTTGTCGGTAAAGGTCGTGAACCAGCCCCAGTCGGCGCTCGTCACCTCGCGGAGGCGTCGGATCGACAGGATGTCCACCAGCCCGGGCCTCGGGGCCTCGGCCACCTCGTGGGTCAACAGGATGCGGACGCCATCGACGATGTCCTTGCGGTTGATCTCCGCGATCTGGAGCTTGGTCAGCAAGAGGTCGGCGGCGTCGAGCGCACTCGGATGCTCGGCGAGACGTTTGCCCAGATCCAGCTCGTGACACATGTGGAAGGTTCCGACGAAGACATCCAGCTGACGTCCGTTGGCGGTGTCGTAGAACAACATTCGCCGCGCCCCATGCAGCGCGTTGAACCGCTCGTTGGGCAGATAGCCCAGGGCGCCCAGCGCAGTTGCGGTCGCGCGGGTCGACTTGGCGGGTACGACGATGTCGATGTCGCCGTAGGTGCGCTCGAGGGTCTCGGGCACGTCGAGGTGATCGTGTAGTGCGACCCCGGCGCCGCCGAGCACGCGGGCCGTGAGCTGGTGTGCGGCGGCCACGTCGACGATCCGCCGGGCCTCCGGCACCACCTCGGCGAGCGGGCCGCTGTCCGCACTCATGCCGGCTCCCCGATCGTCGCGCGGTGAATGGTGTCGTAATGCTCGGTTCGGACGGCTTCGTTCGGGAAGTTATAGGACTGCTTGCCGCCCAGCTCGGCCAGGTGAAAGCCCATGAGGGCCAAGGGGAGGGCGCCGGTCACCGGCGACAACTCCTCCGGCACTCCGGGGCAGAGCGGTAGCCACAGCTCGTCGGCGGGAGCGCCAGGCGGAGGGCGCAGGTCGGACACCACGATCGGTTGCGCACCGATGTACCGGAGCTCGGACAGGATCTCCAACCCTCGGTCGTAGCCGGCACCACTGGGGTTGACCAGCACGACCGGATCTCCGACGCGGGTGACGAAGTACTCCTCGTGGGCCCATTCTTCGAGGTTGGTCGAGACGGCGAGCTGCTGCGGCCCTTCGAACAGCTTGGCCGCGCCGAACCGGGCCGTGGCCTCACCGGGTCCGGCGCCCAGGAACGTTGTCCAGGCGCGGCCCTGAAGTCGCTGCGCGGCAACGAAGGCCGGCTCCGCGCACAGCTCGAGGGTGCGCGCCGCCTGCTCGGGGAGCGCAGCCAACCGGCGGATGAACTCCTCGTCACCGGAGGCGATCTCGCTCAGAGCCCCGGCCAGCCGGAGGAGGTTGCCGACCATCGCGACGTAGGTCGACGTGCCGGGGGAGAAGCCCAGCGTGGTCACCTCGAGCGGGATGACTGCGTCGGCCGCGCCGGCCAGTTGGGCAGTCGGAGCGTTGGTCAAGGCGTAGGTGGGCGTCCCGAACCGCTGGGCTTGAGCAAGCGCTTCGGTCGTCCGGCCGACTTGGCCGGAGAACGACACCCCGAGCACCGCACTCCCGCTCGGAAGGTAGCGGACCTCGTAGCGTGACAGGTCGAGCGCGTGGCTGGCGTGCGGCGTGACGGCCGTGTGACGTTGGAAGGCCAGGACGACGGCCTGACCGGCGAAGGCACTGTCGCCGCACCCGGTCAGCCACAGGTGCGAGATGTCTTGAGCCAGCATCGATTTCGCGACCGAGGTCAGCCGCCCTTCGGGATCGTCGACAGCCGCTGCGACGACATCGGGGATCATGGCGATCTCGCGCCGCATGACGTCGATCGCGTACGACCCGCCGTCTGGTTCGCTCGACTCGCTCGCCTGGTCGGGGGCACTCCGCTCCACCACGGCGGCCGGGCCGAGAGCCCCAGGAGGGTCGAGCGGCCGGGACTGCGTCGCCTGAGTCCGGCCGGCCGCGCGCAGCCCCTCCTCGTCCACCTCGGTTGCGAGGAGGCGCAAACTCCCCGACGCGCCAACGGCCGTGCCGGCGGTAGCTACGCCGAGGGCGACGGCGTCGAGCCGGTCGAGTCCGCTGGCCAGACCAGCGGCCAGACCACCACAGAAGGCATCGCCCGCCCCCGTCGTATCCACGGCGCGGGTCGCCAGTGCCGGGACGTGCACGATGGCCCCGTCCGCCAGCAGGTAGGCGCCGTCGGCACCCGCCTTGACGACGCAACCCGTCAATCCGGCGGCGGCCAGGGCCGCCAGGCCATCGGCCGCAGTCTGCGTGCGGGTGAGCTCCTGCAACTCCTCCAGGCTCGGCTCGAAGACGTCCACCGAGCGGGCAAGGTCGAGCAACCGCTCGCGCACGGAGCCGACCCAGTCCTCGTGGGTGTCCAGCGTGATCAGCGCCCCGGGCGCGAGCCGACGGACCTCGGCGACCACCCGCTCGGCATTGGCCAAGGGCATGGCCGCCACATGCACGACCGCGGCTCCCTCGAGGCCGACTCGGGTGATGTCGGCCGGCTCTGGTGCGACTTCGGCCGAGCGGGCCGGCGGCGTGCGATAGAGCCAGTGCCGGCTCCCGTCCGACTCGTAGATCACCCAGTTCCGCACGGTCGGGCCGGGCACGGCGACGACGCCGCTGACGTCGGCTCCGGCCGCGGCCAACGCATCGAGAGCCTCCGCAGGGAAGTCCTCGCCCTTGCGGGTCACGATCGCCACGGGCACGCCGCAGGCCAGGACGGCGGTAGCGGAGTGGACCGTGTTGCCCCCGAGGCGACCCATCAGGGTCTGGCCATCGGGCAGGACCACGTCGTCGATCGTCAGGTTCCCGACGACGACGACGTGGCCCTTCGCTGGTGTGCGCGTCGAATCCGTCACTCTGGCGGGATCTCCCGGTAGGCGAGGGCGAGGTCGACCCCGCGCCGTTTGTTGAGCGACCAGGCCGCGGCGTACCAGATCGCGCCCACCACGATGACCCCGATCATGAACTTCAGCGAGATGCCGCGCGTGACGGCGAAGGTCGCGTTGACCGTGTCGTTGAAGATGAACATGATCATCAGGCCGCCGAGGGCAATGACGCCGCCGATGCCGGCCAAGGTGATGGCCGGTACGCCGAGCAGCCGCCGGCCGCCGCCGCCCTCCCAGATCTGCGGGAGCCGGTAGGGAAAGACGATCCCCGCGATGCTCACGACGATGAACGCGACGATCTGCGCGAGCAGTGCACCCAGCAGGCTGGCCTGCGGGATGCGGACCAGCGCGACGAGTGCGACCACGCCCGTGACGCCGCAGAGCAAGATCGCCTTGACCGGCGTGTGGTACTTGTCGTTGACCTCACCGAGCTGCTTGGGCACCGTGCGATCCAGCGACCAGGCCAGCATGTAGCGCGTTGCCTGCAGGGTCGACAGCGGCGTGCCCATCAAGGCCCACAGGATGAAGCCGACGCCGATGAGCAACAGGATCGGAACGCTGTTGGTCAGCATGCTGCCCATCAGCACGATGCTCGGTGGCAGCCCACCGGGCAGACCGAGCTTGTCGGGCGCGGTGTTGTTCAGGTACGACAGGCTGCTGGCCCACTCGTTGCCGACCGTGTGCTGGTAGAGCAGCACGATCAACCCGAGGACCAGGCCGTTGATCAGGACGCCGCCGACCATCGCGAAGTACTGCGTGCGGCTGGCCCGCTTCACCTCGCCGCCGATCTGGGCCGAGCCCTGGGCGTAGCCGACGACGAAGAAGACCCACGGCAGCATCAGGATCGTCGCCGTCAGACTGAACCCCTTGGTGCCACCGAAGCCTGAGGCTTTGGCCGTGCTGATGATGTTCTGGTACTCCAGGCCGTTGTTGGCGCTGGCGAACTGGTTCCAGGCCTGCTCGATCTGGCCACCACGGAAGAGCAGCAAGCCGGCCACGATCACCAGGCTCAGCCCGGCCAGCCCGAAGAGCCACTTCTGCAGCCGCCAGTAGGACTGCGAGCCGAAGATGAGTACGGCGCAGAAGCCGAAGGTCAGGAGGGCCCCGAACAGGATCACCCACCACTGGGTGGTGATGCCGAGCACCGTGTGCTGGGCCAGCAGCGAGTTGCTCGCATTGATGAAGCCGGTGTGCCCGGTGACCGCGCCGATCGTGGTGAAGGTGACCGGCACCGCGAAGGTCAGGGCGAACCAGGCGTTGAAGCCGATCCAGAAGAAGATCAGCCACATGCCCTGGCTCCAGGAGAGCAGCCAGCCCACGACCGGGTGCAGCGACCGGCTGACGAACACGTAGTCACCGCCGGAGCGGGGCATGGCGGCCGCGAACTCGGAGTAGACCCAGAGCAGCGTGAAGGCCATCACCAGCGTGCCGATGACGATGGCCAGCAGCATGCTGCCGCCCGGGAAGTTGCCGGGCGCCTGCAGCAGCAGGAACACCGCGCCGAGGGCGACGTTCATGCCGAGGCTGTTCATGATCAAGGCGTCCCACTTGGACACCTCCCGGACCAGGCCGGTCGCGTTGCGGACGAAGGTCTGTCCACCGTCGGCAAAGTCCGACGGCATGGATACGTCGCTTGCCATTTCTCCTCCAGCGTCATTGCAGGGGACGGGCCGGGGTTCGGGTCGGGTCGGTCAGTTCGGGGACTACGTGCGGCGGCTCTCGATCGCGAATCGGAACTGCTCCGGTCGGTAGAGCACGTCGGAGTACTCCACTGGCTTGTCCTTCTGGCTCCGGGTGATGCCGACCACGCGGAGCAGGGGCGAGCCGGGGGTGAGCCCGAGCAGGTCGGCGTCGTCGAGGCCGGCCCGCCCGACCTCGACCAGGTTGTCGGCCGCTGTCATCTCGATGCCGTGGACCTCGGCGAGAGCGTCGTAGAGCGACCCCGCGCCGAGGTCGTGCTCGCCCATCCCGCGGGCCAGCCGGGCCGGCAGCCAGGCGGTCAGCAGAGCCAGTGGCGCGGCGTCCAGCGTGGCCAACCGGCGCAGGCACCAGGCCTCGCGGCCGCGCATGGACAGGGCCGCCGCAACCTCCTCCGGCGCGTGCAGGATCTCGTTGGTGAGGACGGTGACGGTCGGCCGCAGGCCCTGGCGCTCCATCGACGCGTGGAAGCTGCCCAGGATCTGAATCTTCTCGACCAGCTTGCGCTCACGGACGAAGGTGCCCTTGCCACGCGTCCGGTCGACGTAGCCCTCCTTGGTGAGATCGACCATGGCTTGACGCACCGGCGCGAGGCTCACGCCGAGCGCCTGGGCCAGCTCCCTCTCGCGAGGGAGTTGCTCGCCGGGTCGCAACCAACCTTGCTCGATCCCCTGCAGCACAGCGACTTTGATCTGGTGGTGCAGCGGCAGCGGACTATGGCGATGGACGGCACCGGCCAGCCGCTCTTGCACCGCCGGGACCGTCAGCATTCCCGAAGGCTACAAAGTTATAATCTAATGTCAAGAGTCAATGGCCCGCCGGGCTGCGCGCCGCGCGATCGACATCCGGTGCACCTCGGACGGCCCGTCATAAATCCGGAACGCCCGGATGTCTGCGTAGATCCGGCCCAGGACGAGCTCCTCGCTCAGGCCCAGACCGCCGGCCAGCTGCACCGACCGGTCGACGATCCGGCCGACCGCCTCGCTGACGAAGACCTTGGCCCGCGACGATTCCTCGGTGCTCCGACCGCCGGACTCCAATTGCCAACACGCATGCCAGAGCAGGGCCCGCGCGGCCGCGAGGTCGATCTCGTTGTCGGCGATCTGTTGCTGGGCCATTCCCAGATCGGACAACCGCGAGCCGAAGAGATCGCGCCGCACGGCCCGGCCCAGCGCGATGTCGTGCGCCCGTCGAGCAGCGCCGAGCCAGCGCATGCAGTGAGTCAGCCGAGCCGGTGCCAGCCGGACCTGTGCGTTGGCGAAGCCCCGCCCGACCTCTCCCAGGACGGCGTCATCGGCGACGAACAGCTCGCGGAGCTCGACCACGCAGTGGCCGCCGATGGTCGACGCGTCGATGGTGCGCAGGTGCTCGCCGACCAGCCAGCCCGGGTTCTCGGCGTCGACCAGGAACATCGTCGCTCCCTCGGGCGCACCAGTCCCGTTGCGCGCCATGACAATCGCGTACGCCGCGCCGTCAGCCCCCGTGATCAGGTGCTTGTGCCCGTCGATGACCCATCCGCCGGAGACCTTCCGAGCGACCGTCGACAGCGCCGCCGGGTCCGACCCGGCTCCGGGCGCCGGCTCGGTCATCGCGAAGCACGATCGGACGCTGCCCTCGGCCAGCGGTCGCAGGTAGCGCTCACGTTGCCCGTCGGTCGCAATCTCGTGCAGCATCGCGATGTTGCCCTCGTCCGGCGCTGAGCAGTTCAACGCCAGTGGTCCGAGCAGGCTGTAGCCGGCCTCCTCCAGCAGCACCGCCGAGTCGGTGAAGCTGAAGCCACCCCCGCCGTACGTCGTGGGCACTTGCGGCGCCCAGACTCCTGCGTCGCGGGCGGCCGCTTGCAGTTGGCGACGCAGGTCGTCGTTGACGCCGTCCCGGAACGCCTGCTGTTCCAACGGGATGACCTGGTCACGGACGAAGTCGGCGATCAGCTGTCGCTGCTCCTCGACGGCGGGCGCGAGGCTGAAGTCGAAGCTCATCGTTCATGCTACTGAGCGCGAACGGGCAACGCCCTGGCGCGCGCGACATGATGGTCGCGTGAGCGAGCACCCTGGCCTGGACCTGTCCGGGCTGCGGGCCTGGCTCGACGAGCAGCACCCCGGATTGCTCTCCGGCCCGCTCACCGCGACCGCCCTGACCGGAGGCCGGTCCAACCTCACCTTCCTGGTGGAGAGTCCGCAGATCGAGGTGGTCCTGCGCCGACCACCCCTGGGCGAGCAGCCTGCGACCGCACACGACGTGGCCCGCGAGTTCCGGATCATCACCGCGCTGGCGGGGTCGTCGGTGCCGGTCCCGCGAGGCATCTTGCTCTGCGAGGACCCGGCTGCCATCGGCGCGCGCTTCTATCTGATGCAGTACGTCGATGGCCTGGTCCTGCGCACGACCGAGGACATCGCGGCGTACGACCGAGTGGCCAAGGCCGCGCTGGCCGACCGCCTGGTCGACACCCTCGCCGCCGTCCACGCGGTCGATGTCGACCGGGCCGGGCTGTCCGACCTAGGTCGTCCCGAGGGCTACCTGCGCCGTCAGGTGGACCGCTGGCAGCGCCACCTGGAGGTCTGGGCGGCCGACAGCGATCATCGCGAGGGCCTGCACGCGGTCGGGAAACGGCTGGCCGAGCGGCTGCCCGTCACCCAGCGAATCTCGTTGGTGCACGGGGACTTCCGGCTGGACAATCTGATCGTCGATCACGACCTGCAGGTGCTCGCAGTGATCGACTGGGAGATGGCCACGCTGGGCGACCCGCTCGCGGATCTCGGTCTCTTCCTCGTCTACTGGGACCTGGCCGGCCAGGCCGACAACGCACTGTCGACGGCGATGGGTCCCGCCGCCGGCTTCCCACCCGGCCGGGACCTGGCCGACCGGTACGCCGAGCAGACCGGCGCCGACGTCAGCGATCTCGAGTGGTACATCGCCTTCGGGGCGTTCAAGCTCGCCGTCGTCCTCGAGGGCGTGCGGCAGCGGGAGAGCAGACACCCGGTACCGGGCCACCGGTCGGTGGCCGGGCTGATCCCGGTGCTGCTCGATCGAGCGTCGCAGTTCTGATTTCAGGGCTGGTCAGGCGGCTGGGTACGGCGGAGTTGCGCTCTCGGTTGCGCCTTGGTCTCGCGGGTTGCCTTCGCGTCGTGGCTCTGGGTCACCGTCTGGTTGCTGAAAATAGTTGGCACTAAAGGGGTTTCGGGGCTGGGGAAACCTTGTCGGTTGTCGGACATGTCGGATAGAATCGTACACATGATCGACAGTCCAGGGTTCGAGCGGGAGCGGGTCGGACCTGACCGGCGCCGGCGTCCGACCTGGCCGCCGCCCTGGCGGTCGGGGTCGACGGGATCGAGACCCTGGACCTGTCCCAGGCCTCCCGCGGGCAGCTGCTCGACCTCGCGCTGGCGGCGGAGAAGGTCAAGGCCTGGGCCGCTGCCGTGCAGGCGAAGGCGACCGCGGCGTTGGTCGAGCAGTTCGAGACCGCCCACGAAGCGGTCTGCGCCCGCGACCGCGACCTCGCCCACGAGCGGGCGCTGGAGGCGACCTCGCTGTCGCTGTCGCTGGCCCTGGGCATCTCGCTGCGGGCCGCGGACAAGAAGCTCGCCCTGGCGTTGGGCCTGGACGCCCACCCCGACCTGGCCGACGCCCTGAGCGCGGGGCGGATCGATGAGGCCCAGGCCGGGGTGATCTACGACCACGCCGCCGGCCTCCCCCGGCCCAGGCGACCCGCTGGTCCAGTCGATCGTCACCGACCCGGCCACCGGACCCGGCCGGCGCGGATGTCCTGGTCAAGGAGCTCCGCGACGGCAGCGCCACTGTGTGGTCGATCCCGGCGCACCAGCTGCGCCCGATCCTGACCGCCGCCGTGGCCGACCTGGCCCCCGACACCCTCCAACCCGCCGCCGAGGTCGCCCGCGGGGCCGGCACGTCGCGCACTACGCCCGGACCATCGACCGGCCCGCCGCCCTGGTCCTGCACGGCCCGGACGAACTGCTGGCCGCCACCTACGCCCACCTGGACCACCAAGCCCGCGCCGCCCGCAACGGCGGCGCCCCCGAAACCCTGGACCAGCTCCGCTTCGACCTCGCCGTCGGCCACCTCACCGCCGGCGCCTTCGGCCTCACCCTGGTCCCCAAGACCAGCCAGACCGCCAAGACCAGCCAAGACCAGCGCGACCGGCCGCCGGGCGAACCCCAAGAAGCGTCGCGCGGCTGCGGTCCCGGGCCGGGGCCAC
Organism: uncultured Actinomycetota bacterium; assembly: GCA_963834425.1. Taxonomy (GTDB): domain Bacteria; phylum Actinomycetota; class Actinomycetes; order Actinomycetales; family CAVURS01; genus CAVURS01. The sequence goes on along the minus strand of CAWIBR010000019.1, from coordinate 100,158 downwards.
CCTGATCAACGTCACCGTCGCCGACCGCACCCTGCTCGGCCTGGACAACCACCCCGCGGTCCTGCACACCCCCACCGGCGACGTCCCGATCCCGGCCGAGCTGGCCCGCGCCCTGGCCCACGACCCCGAGCAGGCCACCTGGCGGCGGATCCTGTGCGACCCCGCCACCGGCACCGCCACCGAGGTCAGCACCGGCTACCGCCCAGCGCCCCGGATCGCGCAGTTCTGCGCCGTCCGGGACGGCCACACCTCACGCTTCCCGACCAGCGCCGCCCGCACCCTCGAACTCGACCACATCCACGAGTACAACCACACGCGCACCAGCCACCGGCGGCCCGACCACCCCGGCCAACCTGGCCGCCGCCGGCAAACGCGACCACCAAGCCAAAACCGACCGCATCCTCCACGTCACCGGCAACGCCAACAGCGAACTCACCTACACCACCGGCACCGGCCACACCTACACCTCCAGGCCCCACCACTACCTCGAACCCCAAACACCGCCCGCACCAGCCACCGAGAAACCCCCCGACAACGGCGACCCGCCGTACTAACCGAGCAAGGCTCATGGAGTCGCCAGCCACCTCGGCGACGGTCTCAGGCCGGCTGGTCTCAGGGCTGGTAGGACCCGGGCTCCCACGCCCGAGTCGCGACCGCGATGGCGTTCCACGCGTTGATCGCCACGATCAGCGAGAGCAGCGCGCCGACCTCGTCAGGAGTGAACTCCGCGGCCACGGCGTCGTACGACTCCAGCGGCACGTGGGTTTGGGCGACCAGGGTGACCGCCTCGGTGAAGGCCAGTGCCGCTCGCTCCCGGTGGGTGAAGTACGGCGTCTCGGCCCAAGCCGGCAACGCATAGATGCGCTGCTCGGTCTCGCCGATGGCCCGGGCGTCCTTGGTGTGCATGTCGATGCAGTAGGCGCAGCCGTTGATCTGCGAGGCCCGGATGCGCACCAGTTCGCGCAGCTTGGGGTCGAAGTCGACTCGGTCGAGCTCCTTGGTCGCGGCGCCGTCCAGGCGGCCCATGGCCCGGGAGAAGTCGGCGGCGTGGGCCTCGATGTCGAGTCGGACCGGGATGGTGGGGCGGGCCTCGGCAGAGGTGGACGGGGTGCTGGTCGTCGTTGTCATGTGACCAACGCTAGAGCGGGGCCGGACCACGGATAAGGTCCAATTCCATGACCGAAGCATGGGCCAATCCATCGAACGGCCCAGACCTACATCTCGACCTGACCTCCACTGCGACCACCGACCGGTCAGGGGAACTGACGGGGGAGTTGGCGGGCATCCGCTCGCGCTCTCGACTGGAGGGCGCGCTGCGGAAAGCGGTGCAGACCGGTCGGCTCCGGCCGGACACCCGACTGCCTCCGTCGCGTTCGCTGGCCGCGGACCTGGGCATCGCGCGCAACACGGTGGCCGAGGCCTACTCCCAGCTCGTCGCCGAGGGCTGGTTGGAGGCGCGGGTCGGGGCCGGCACCTGGGTCTCGCGGCAAGCCCGCGTCGCTGTTGAGGCCAAAGCGGTTGTCGCCAAAGCGGTTGTCGCCAAAGACGATCGACCGCCGCGATTCGATCTGCGGACCGGCACGCCCGACCTGTCGCTCTTCCCGCGATCGGCCTGGGGTGCGGCGCTGCGTCGAGCGGTCATCGACGCGCCGACCCAGGCCCTGGGCAACGGTGACCCCCTGGGCCGGATCGAGCTGCGCACGTCCCTTGCGACCTACCTGTCCCGAGCCCGCGGGGTGCGGGTCAGCCCGGAACGAGTGGTCATCTGCAACGGCTTCACCCAGTCACTCGCCCTGCTGGCCCAGGTCACGGCGGACGGCGGGGCCCGGTCGATGGCGATCGAGCGGTTCGGTCACATCGGCTACCGCGAGGTCATCCTGCGAGCCGGACTGCAGGTCCACGACCTCGACATCGACCGGTCCGGCGCGGAGGTCGAGACATTGACCGAGGAGGGGGCGGCCGTCCTCACGCCGGCTCATCAGTTTCCGCTCGGGATGGCGTTGTCGGCTCACCGCCGCACCCGAGCGGTCGAGTGGGCCCGCACGTCCGGCGGGTTGGTCATCGAGGACGACTACGACGGGGAGTTCCGCTACGACCGAGCGGCCCTCGGCGCGATGCAGGCGTTGGCCCCCGACCAGGTGGTCTACGCGGGCACGGCGAGCAAGTCCCTCGCGCCGGGGATCCGGTTGTCCTGGTTGGTGGTGCCGGCGGCCCGCCTCGATCAGGTGGTGGAGGCGAAACGCCTGGCCGACCGGTTCACGGGCGTCTTCGAGCAGCTGGCCCTCGCCGAGCTGATCGACTCCGGCGGCTACGACCGGCACATCCGGCGGTGCCGTCTGGTCTACCGTCGCCGCCGTGACCGGCTGGTCTCAACGTTGCAGCGCCGGGTGCCTGATGCGACCGTCTCCGGACTGGCCGCGGGATTGCACGCTCTGGTCGAGTTGCCCGAGCGCCTCACTGAGGCCGAGGCGGTGGAGGCGGCCAGGTCCAGAGGCCTTGCGGTGGAAGGGCTTTCGGCCTACTCCGTCGAACCTGAGGGCGCCAGGTCTGGGCTCGTCGTCGGCTACGCGACGCCGCCGGAGCATGCTTTCACGACAGCGCTGGCCCGGTTGTGTGCCTCGCTCCAGGTCGACCGACAGGCCGGGGCCGGCCAGCGGGTCAGATCGGGAAGATCACGCCCGGGTTCAACCGGCCGTGAGGGTCGAGCGCCGTCTTGATCGCGCGCATCGCGGTGAGCTCGGTCTCGGATCTGGAGAGGCGGAGCCACGGCGTCTTGGCCCGGCCGACGCCGTGCTCGGCGCTGATGCTCCCGCCGACCGCCGTGATCCGGCGGAGCACTGCGTCGGTCACCGCCTCGGCCGTCGAGGGGTCGTCCGCACCCAGCACGTTGACGTGCAGGTTGCCCTCGCCGAGGTGGCCGAAGACGATCGTGCGGGCCTCCGGGGCGACCTGGCGCACGACGTCCGGCAGCTCGGCGATTGCGGCGGCCAAGGCCGCCCGGGGCACAGCGACGTCGAGCTTGACCGGCACCCCGGCGGCATTGATCGATTCGGTGTGCGCCTCGCGATAGCGCCAGAGCCGTTCGCGGGTCGGGGCGTCCTCACCGATGACGATGTCGTCGATGCCCGGCACCAGCTCGCTGGTCGCCTCGAGCGCCGCCATCAGCTCGGCGCCGGGGTCGGCTCGGTCGGCACACTCGACCAGCAGGTACGCCGCGTGCTCGCCGTCGACGGGCGCGGGCAGCCCCGTGTGTTCTCGGACCAGGGCCAGCCCGTCGGCCAGGAAGAGTTCCGCCGCCTCCAGCGTGGTCAGCCGCGGTCGCAGGGCCGCAAGCGCTTCGAGCGCGGCCACCGTCGAGTCGAGGGCGAGCAGCGCGACGCTGCGCCGGTTGAAGAGCGGCCACAACCGCACGCGCACGGCCGTGATGACGGCGAGGGTGCCCTCCGCACCGCAGAGCAGCCCGACCAGGTCGTAGCCGGTGTTGTCTTTGGGCAATGATTCCAAGCGAGTGAGCACCGATCCGTCGGCTAGCACGGCCTCGAGTCCGATGACCTGCTGCCGCGTGCTGCCGTAGCGCAGGACCCGTTCACCACCGGCGTTGGTCGAGACCAGTCCGCCGATGGTGGCCGAGTCACGCGCGGCGAAGTCGACCCCGAAGTCGAAGCCGGCCGGTCGGACCAAACGTTGCAGCGCGGCAACGGTAACGCCGGCGCCGACCGTGACCTGACCGGTGATCGGGTCGATGGGGCCGAGATCGCGCAGCCGTGAGGTCGTCAGGACGACCTCGCCGTCGACCGGCACGCCGCCACCGACCAGTCCGGTGTTGCCGCCCTGGGTGACGACGCGTGCGTCGTACTGCTCGCAGATCTGGAGCACCGAGGAGACCTCGGCGGTCGAGCCGGGCCGGACCACGCAGCGCGACCGGCCGGAGAAGCGGCGGGTCCAGTCCGTGTCGTAGGACGCAGTGACGCCGGGATCGGTCAGGACGTGCTGGTCGCCAACGACCTTGCGGAGGTCGTCCTCCAGGGTCACGACAGGACCCGGAGCCGCACCGTCTCGGGCATCTGCGCCAGGGCCTGCACGACGTCCGGCGCGTAGTCAGCCGACACGTCGGTGAGCGCGTAGCCCAGCTGGTCGCGGGTGACCAGGACCTGGCCCTCGATGTTGACCCGGTGTTCGGCCAGCAGGTTGTTGACCGTGGCCAGCACGCCGGGGGTGTTGGTGTGCAGGTGGGCCAACCGGTGCGCCGTCGGCCGGCCATCGAGCCAAGCCGGCGGCAGGTTGACACTGAGCGCAGTGCTGCCTGCGACGACGTAGTCGCGCAGCTTGCCCGACACGAACCGACCGATGTCCTGCTGGGCCTCCTCCGTCGAGCCGCCGACGTGCGGGGTCAGGATCACGTTGGGCAGGCCACGCAACAGCGACTCGAACTCATCGCCCTGGGCCTTCGGCTCGACCGGGAAGACGTCGATGGCGGCGCCGGCCAAGTGGCCGCTGAGGATGTTGTCCCGCAACGCCTCCTGGTCGACGACGAAGCCGCGCGAGAGGTTCAGGAAGACCGAACCCGGGCGCATCGCAGCGAACTGCTTGGCGTCGAAGAAGCCGGCGTTGCCGACCCGACCGTCGACGTGCAGAGTGACGACGTCAGCCAGCTCGAGGAGCTCGTCCATCGTGTCGAGCCGGCGCGCGTTGCCCATCGGCAGCTTGTCAGCGGTGTCGAAGAAGACGACGCCCATGCCCAGGGCCTCGGCGAGCACCGAGAGCTGGCTGCCGATGTTGCCGTAGCCGATGATGCCGAGGGTGCGCCCGCGCATCTCATGGGCGCCCTTGGCCGACTTGTCCCAGCGCCCACCGTGCAGGGCGTCGTTCTTCTCGGTCAGGCGCCGGGTCAGCGAGATCATCTCGGCGATCGCGAGCTCGACCACGCTGCGCGTGTTGGAGAACGGCGCGTTGAAGACCGCGATCGCGCGCCCGGCCGCGGAGGTCAGGTCGATCTGGTTGGTCCCGATGCAGAACGCACCGACCGCCAACAGCTCGGGCGCCGCCGCGAGGACCGCATCCGTGACCTTCGTCCCGGACCGGATCCCGAGCAGGTCGACGCCCTCCAATGCCGCGATCAGGTCGGTCTCGTCGAGAGCGCCGGGGCGCGTGTCCACCTCGATGTCGGCGGCCTCCAGCGCGGCGACGGCGTCGGGATGGATGTTCTCCAGCAGCAGGGCTTTCACGAGGTCCATTCCACCAGTCCTTGACATGTGACCATATGGTCACCTCTCTTTTCGGCGAGCCGCCGCCCGGCGTACCGGTCCGGGCCCCAGGGTGAGGAGAGGGACATGACGAGTACGACGACCAGTCGGGAGGCCACCCCCGTGACCGAGGACAGCGCCCCGAGCTCCAGGCACACGCCGCAGGAGATGCCAACGAGGCTGGAGACCACGCAGGTTTACCGGAGCCTGGGTGCTCAGCGACCTCAAGTCGTTGCTGGAGACCGGGCACAGCATGTTCCGCTGAGCTCACCTCGCCCCGACGTACCCGCTGCGGTGCCGATTGACTAGCCAGAATCGTCGATCGGTGCCGCAGTTGCCGCGTGACCAGGCAGTCACCTAACTTGACGGAGTGAGCATGAGCGGCGACGAGGACAAGGTCTTCAAGGCCCTCGCCGACCCCACCCGCCGGTTCCTGCTCGACCTGCTCTTCACCCGCGACGGTCGCACCCTGACCGAACTCGAGACCGAGCTGGAGATGACCCGCTTCGGGGTGATGAAACACCTGCGGGTGCTCGAGGAGGCCTCCCTCATCGTCACCCGACGGCAGGGACGCGAGAAGCTGCACTTCCTCAACCCGGTGCCGATCCGGCTGATCCACGACCGGTGGATCGACAAGTACACCGAGCGTCAGGTCACCGCGTTGGCTGACCTCAAGGCCGACCTCGAGCGACGGCCCTGATGCCGGACGACCCCACTCCCGGCCGCGAGCCGGGCGCTCGACGAGGTCCGCTGGACGGCATCGTCGTGATCGACCTGACCCGCGCCCTCGCCGGTCCGCACGCGGCGATGATGATGGCCGACCTGGGCGCCCGGGTGATCAAGGTGGAGCGGCCGGGCGGTGGCGACGACACCCGCGGCTGGGGGCCGCCGTTCGTCCAACCTGCCTCGGGCGCAAGGGAATCGACGTACTTCCTGTCGGCCAACCGGGGCAAGGAGTCGATCGCGCTGGACCTGGCCAGCGACGACGGCCGGGAGACGCTGGCGGCCCTGGTGGAGCGAGCTGATGTCTTGCTCGAGAACTTCAGCACCGGCGTGCTGGACCGCCTCGGCTTTCCGATCGAGCGGCTGCACGAGCTCAACCCGGGCCTGGTGGTGCTCTCGATCAGCGGCTTCGGTCACGACGGCCCCGAAGCCGGCCGCGCCGGCTACGACCAGATCGCCCAGGGCGAGGCCGGGCTGATGTCGCTCACTGGCCCCTCACCCGAGGAGCCCACGAAGGTCGGGCTACCCGTCGCCGACCTGCTGGCCGGGATGTACGGCGCGTACGGCGTGCTCGCAGCCTTGATCGAGCGCGCCCACACCGGCCGGGGCCAGGTGGTCCGATCCTCGCTGCTCTCGGCGGTGGTCGGCATCCACACCTACCAAGGCACGCGCTGGACCGTGGCCGGCGAAGTCCCTGTGGCGCAAGGGAATCACCACCTGTCCATCTCGCCGTACGGGCTGTTTCGCTGCCGGGACGGCGCCGTCCAGATCTCCGTCGGCAGCGAGGCCCTGTGGCAGCGGCTGTGCGCGGCGTTCGACCTGGACCCGCTGACCCCCGGGATGGACAGCAACGCCGAGCGGGTCGCTCATCGCGAGGAGGTGATCGCGCTGATCGAAGGGGCCTTCGCGAGCTGGGATGCCGAGCCGCTGCTGGCCCGGCTGGCCGAGGCCAAGGTGCCGGCCGGACAGGTTCGCCGCCTCGACCAGGTCTATGAGTGGGAGCAGACCCGCAGCCAGGGCCTGCTGATCGATGTCGACCACGCGACCCTCGGGCCGATCACCCTGCCCGGCCCGCCCCTGCGATTCTTCGCCGACGACGGCACCGAGGTCACCCGGATCGAGCACCGCGCCCCGCCCGTCCTCGACGGCGACGCCGCGTCGATCCGCGCCTGGCTCGCCCAACCCCCGCCCGACCCCGCCTGACCCGCTTGTCCTGGCCGTCGAGTCCGGGTTTGGCCGTCGAATCCGGCTTGGGACTGGACATTTCCGGCCGCCGAGCCCGGTTTCGACGGCCAAAGCAAGCGGGGGACCCGGGTCAGCGGATGCCGTAGAGGTGGTCGAGGGCGAGCTGGTCGAGGTGCTCGAACCCCATGCCGCGCAACGCTGCTGCGTCCGGGTCGAAGCCGGACTCGGACCGTACGTCGGCCAGGGTCTCGCCCGTCGCGAGGCTGGGCACCGACAGCTCGTCGACCCGCGCGGCCTGCAACGCGGCCTGCACCTCCGGGTCGGCCCGGAAGGCCCGGGCCTTGTCGCGCAGGATGAGGTAGTTGCGCATGCAGCCCGCGGCCGAGGCCCAGACCCCGGTCATGTCCTCGGTCCGCGGCGGCTTGAAGTCGAAGTGCCGCGGCCCGTCGTACCCGCCGGACTCCACGATGTCGACGGTCCAGAAGGCGCCGCGGGCGTTGCCGGCACCGAAGCGCAGGTCCTGGTCGAAACGCGGCCCGTGCTGGCCGTTGAGGTCGATGTGGAAGAGCTTGCCGTGCCACAGCGCCTGCGCGATCCCGCTGGCGTAGTTGAGCCCGGCCATCTCCTCGTGCCCGACCTCGGGGTTGAGGCCGACCATCTCCGGGTGCTCGAGCTCGTTGATGAAGGCCAGCGCGTGGCCGATCGTCGGCAGCAGGATGTCGCCGCGGGGCTCGTTGGGCTTGGGCTCGATGGCGAACCGGATGTCGTACCCCTGGTCCAGGACGTACTGGCCGAGCAGGTCGAACGCCTCCTTGTAGCGGTCGAGGGCGGCCCGGATGTCTTTGCTGGCACCGGATTCCGCGCCCTCGCGGCCGCCCCACGCCACGAACGTCTTCGCACCGAGCTCGGCCGCGAGGTCGATGTTGTCGGCCACCTTGCGGATGGCGAACCGGCGTACGTCGCGGTCGTTGTTGGTGAAGCCACCGTCCCGGAAGACCGGGTGCGAGAACAGGTTGGTCGTGATCATCGGCACGACCAGCCCGGTGTCGGCCAGGGCGGCCCGCAAGGGAGCGAGGTGCCGCTCCTTCTCGGCCGCGTCGGCCTCGAAGGGGAAGACGTCGTTGTCGTGGAAGGTGATGCCGTAGGCACCGAGCTCGCTGAGCCGGTGCACCGCCTCGGCCGGGTCCAGCGGCGGCCGCACGGCGCCGCCGAAGACATCGACACCCTGCCAGCCGACGGTCCACAGACCGAACGAGAAGCGGTCCTCACGAGTGGGGGTGAAGTCAGCCATCCGGGCCTCCCGGGCCTTCGTGCGGCGTGAACCTCGGATGTCGCTCCGGTGACCGCCGCGTTACGTGATCGTTATCGACGACAACAAATTGAGACCTGCTGGGGTATTGGGGCGCCAACCTAGCCGGGCTATGTTGCACAACACAACATACGGCGTGATCGTCGTCATCGGCGGGCGCCCTCTGCGAAGGGACGATTGATGAGTTCTAAGAAGTGGCGGGCGCTGCCTGTTCTGTCGGCGGCCGCACTCGTGCTCGTGATGGCTGCCTGTGGCAGCTCGGGCGGCGGGAGCTCCAGCTCCGGCAGCACCAAGACCAAGACGATCGGCGTCATTCTCCCTGACACCACAACCTCCCCCCGGTGGGAAGCCAACGACCGGCCCAGCCTGAACGCTGCGTTCACGGCCGCCGGCTTCAAGGGCGACATCCAGAACGCCGGTGGTGACAAGACGAAGTTCAGCACCATCTGTCAGAGCATGATCAACGAGGGCGTCTCGGTCCTCATGATCGTCAACCTGGACTCCGACTCCGGTGGCGCGTGCCTGAAGAAGGCCGCCGCGGCCGGCATCAAGAGCATCGACTATGACCGCCTCACGCTGGGCGGCGGCGCGTCGTACTACGTGTCGTTCGACAACGTCCTGGTCGGCAAGCTCCAGGGCGAGGGCCTGCAGAAGTGCCTGGACACGGCTGGCAAGACCAAGGCCAACATCGTCTACATCAACGGTGACCCGACCGACAACAACGCCGCGCTGTTCAAGTCCGGCTACGTTGCGGCGCTCCAGCCGAAGATCGCTTCGGGCGACTACAAGCTCGTCGGCGACCAGAGCGGTTTCTGGGACGCCACCAAGGCTGGCAACGCTTTCCAGCAGCTGTACACGCAGAACAAGGGCAAGATCGACGGCGTCGTCTCGGCCAACGACACGATGGCCGGCGGCATCATCGCTCGCCTCACGCAGGACGGCGTTGCCGGCAAGGTGCCGGTGACCGGTCAGGACGCGAGCGTCGGTGGGCTGCAGCAGATCCTTGCTGGCAACCAGTGCATGACGGTCTACAAGAACACCGACCTCGAGGCCCAGGCGGCCTCGAAGCTGGCGATCGACCTGACCAAGGGTGACACGGCCGCGGCCGACGCTCTGGCCACCGGTTCGGTCATGGACACCGTGACGCACACGGCCGTGAAGTCCGTGCTGGCGACCCCGGTCGCGATCACGACGGCCAACATCGAGATTCCGTTCAAGGACGGCTACCAGAAGGCGGCGACGGTCTGCGTCGACCAGTACGCAGCCCTCTGCACCAAGTACGGCGTTTCCTAGGACGCGGTGGGGGTCGGCCGGTCATCCGGCCGGCCCCCATCTGCCCGGAGTGCGCGGGGCTCGTTTAGCGAAATACTGAGCCGGAGTGGGCCCGCGTGACCAGCCAACCGTGGAGGCGTCGATGACGACCAGCACCGTGCAAGAAGCAGAGACCAGATCCGATCGCACCGCCCCGCTGCTCCAGCTGCGGGGCATTCACAAGAGCTTCGGCGCCGTGAACGTCCTGCGGGGGATCGACCTGGACGTCCGGGCCGGCCGGGTCACCGCCCTCGTCGGTGACAACGGCGCCGGCAAGAGCACCCTGATCAAGGGCATCGCCGGCATCCACGGCTTTGACTCGGGCGAGTACATCTACGACGGCAAGAAGGTCCACGTCGCCAGCCCGAAGGACAGCGCCGCCCTGGGCATCGAGGTCGTCTACCAGGACCTCGCGCTGTGCGACAACCTCGACGTGGTCCACAACATGTACCTCGGTCGCGAGCTGAAGAAGACCGGCTTGCTCGACGAGGACACCATGGAGACCAAGGCGATCGAGACCCTCGCCGGGTCTGTCCGTGCGCACGCTCGCCTCGGTCCGCACCCACGTCGCCAGCCTGTCCGGCGGCCAGCGCCAGACCGTGGCCATCGCCCGCGCCGTCCTGTGGAACTCGCGCGTCGTCGTCCTGGACGAGCCGACCGCGGCCCTGGGCGTCGCGCAGACCGAGCAGGTCCTGCGCCTGGTCCGCCGACTGGCTGACCGCGGCCTGGCCGTGATCCTGATCAGCCACAACCTGATCGACGTCTTCCAGGTCGCCGACGACATCGCCGTGCTCTACCTCGGCGAGATGGTCGCCCAGGTCGACGCCAAGACCGTGACGAACAACCAGGTCGTCGAGCTGATCACGACCGGTCGTTCGGGCGAGCACGGCAACCAGGACGCTGAAGCCCGGTTCGCCAATCCGATGCCCAGCGACGACGACGGAGGACGCGTCATGAGCACCGCGACTCCGACCCCGCCCGCCGCGCCCACCCCGCCGCCCGAGCCCGCCGCACCGCCTACCTCGCCCGGACGACGTGCCGCAGGCGACGCTGGGTGACTCGGCCCGGGCCTACGTCACCCGCGTCCGCGGCGGTGACGTCGGCGCCCTCCCGGCTGTGTTGGGCCTGTTGGTGTTGGTCGTCGTTTTCTCGGCCCTGCGGCCGTCGACGTTCACGGACGCGTTCAACTTCGCCAACCTGATCCAGCAGGGTGCGCCGGTCATCGTCATCGCGATGGGCCTGGTCTTCGTGCTGCTGCTCGGTGAGATCGACCTGTCCGCCGGTGTGACGGCGGGCACCGCCGCCGCAGTCATGGGCGTCTTCCTGACCAACCATCACTGGAACTGGATCCTGGCGACGATCGTCTGCCTGCTCACCGGCGCGGTCATCGGTCTCGTGATGGGCTTGTGGGTCTCGCGGCTGGGCGTCCCCTCGTTCGTCGTCACCCTGGCCGCGTTCCTCGGCCTGCAAGGCGTGACGCTGGTGATCATCGGCGAGGGCGGCACGATCGGCTTCCGCGACCCGACCATCCTCGCGCTGATGAACAACAACATGCCGGTGTGGCTGGGCTGGTTGCTCTGGATCGTGCTGATCGGTGGCTACGCCCTGCTGACCTTCCGCCGCTCGGTCACGCGGCGCGCCCGCGGGCTGACCGGCGACCCGCTGGCGCTGTGGATGTTCAAGACCATCGCGCTCGCCGTCATCACCGGGAGCGGCGGTGGCCTACCTGAGCAAGGAGCGCAGCCCAGGAACCATCTCGATCAAGGGCGTGCCGATCGTCGTGGCGATCCTGGTCGCCTGCTGCTCCTGCTGACCTTCGTGTTGAACCGCACGGCCTGGGGCCGGCACGTCTACGCGGTCGGCGGGAATGCCGAGGCTGCGCGGCGGTCCGGCATCAACGTGCCGGCCGTGCGGATGGTCTGCTTCATCATCTGCTCCACGCTGGCGGCGGTGGCCGGAATCCTGTTCGCGAGCAACGACAACTCGGTCTCGCCGTCGACCGGTGGTGGCACCGTCCTGCTGTACGCCGTGGGCGCGGCCGTCATCGGCGGCACCAGCCTGTTCGGTGGCAAGGGCCGGATCGTCGACGCCATCATCGGTGGCTTCGTGATCGCGGTCATCGCCAACGGCATGGCACTGCTCAACCAGCCGGCCGGCCGGGTCTACATGGTCACCGGGTTGGTGCTGCTGATCGCAGCCAGCGTGGACGCGATCAGCCGCCGTCGAGCAGCGGCGAGCGGCCAGGGCTAAGGCCTCTCGGCGTCGAGGCGGAAAGGGGGGCAGGATGGCACGAGGTTCTGGGATCAGTCAGGACGAGCTGCGCAAGGTGAACCTGAGTGCTGTCTTGGCCCGGGTCCACGCGTCGGGGCCGACCAGCCGGGCAGCGCTGACGGCTGAGCTCGGCCTCAACCGCAGCACGATCGGCGACCTCACGGCGCACCTCGAGGCGTTGGGCCTGGTCAGCGAGCGCCGGCCGACCCAGAGCCGTGGGGCGGGCCGGCCCTCGCACCTCGTCGTACCCCGTGAGGACGTCACCGTCGTCGCGGTCGCCCTCGACGTCGACCGGATCGTCAGTGCCCTCGTCGGGCTCGGCGGAGTAGTGCTGGAGCGTCGTGAACGACGGCACCAGCGTGGCGGCCACGACGCGAAAGCCGTTGCGGTGTCGGTGTTGCAGTCCGTCGAGGAGCTGCTCGCGTTGCCCGCTGCCGCCCGTTGCCTCGGGGTCGGGGTCTCGGTGCCAGGCGTCGTGCGCGCCGACGACGGACTGGTGCGGTTCGCGCCCAACCTGGGATGGGTCGATGAACCGTTCACCGAGATGCTGCAGCAGGTCATCGACCTGCCGTTGCGCACGGGCAACGACGCCAACCTCGGTGCCTTCGCCGAACATCTGCGCGGTGCCGCGGTCGGCATCAGCGACGTCGCCTACCTCAGCGGCAGTGTCGGCATCGGTGGTGGCTTCCTGGTCGACGGCCAGCCGCTGCGAGGCTCCGGCGGATACGCCGGGGAGATCGGCCACCTCCTCGTGGACAGCCAAGGTCGTCAATGCCGTTGCGGCGCAACGGGTTGCTGGGAGACGCAGGTCGGTGAGAACCATCTGCTCGAAGCAGCCGGTCGGCTTCCCGGTGGTGGACCGGAAGCCGTGGCCGAAGTGATCTCAGCGGCGGCGGCGGGCGAGCGTCCGCGCGGCCTCGGCGATCGAGGAAGTGGCCGAGTGGACCGGCGTCGGGCTGCGCGCGATCGTCAACATCTTCAACCCGCAGGCGATCGTGCTCGGCGGTGTGCTGGCCCAGGTCTGGATGGCCCGGCACGACGTGATGACCCGCTCGATGTCCGCGACCACCTTGCACGCGCTGCTGGAGCAGGTGCGGGTGATGCCGGCCGCCCTCGGTGATGACTCCTCGCTGCTGGGGGCCGCCGAGATGGCCTTCGAGCCCGTGCTGGCCGACCCGCTCGGCGCGATCAACGGCCGCGAAGCGCACCCGGCCTGAGCGCCGCCCGGTGAGGGAGAGGCGAAGCGATGTGCCGGTTGTTCGGACTGCACGCCGGCGCGGCTGATGTCGCGGCGACGTTCTGGCTGCTGGACGCACCGGACAGCCTGGCCGCGCAGAGCCATCGAAACCCCGACGGCGCCGGCATCGGCGTCTTCGGCCCCGACGGCGAACCCACCGTCAGCAAGCAGCCGATCGCGGCCTGGGACGACGCCGACTTCGCCACGAGCGCGCGCCAACTACGCGGTACGACGTTCGTCGCGCACGTGCGTTACGCCAGCACCGGGGCGCACACGGTCGCGAACACACATCCGTTCGTCCAGGATGATCGGTTGTTCGCACACAACGGTGTCGTCCAGGGGCTGGCGGAGCTGGATGCTCGGCTGGCCGAGCTGGATGCTGCCCACCTGGTGCACGGGCAGACCGACAGCGAGCGGGTCTTCGCGCTCATCACGGCCGAGGCCCAGCGGCATGAGGGCGATGTCGGCCGCGGGCTGGTCGAGGCGATCGGCTGGATCGCCGACCGGCTCCCGGTCTATGCGCTCAACCTGGTCCTCGTGACGGCGACCGACCTGTGGGCTCTGCGTTATCCGGCGACCCACGAGCTCTACCTTCTCGAACGATCGGCCGGCGGCGCCGAGATCGGCACGTCACTCGACGCCCGGAGTGACCGGATCCACGCGCAGTCCGACGAGCTGTCGAGCCAGGCGTGCGTCCTGGTGGCCAGCGAACGCATGGACGACGATCCGGGCTGGCGACTGCTCGAGCCGGGCGAGCTGGTGCACGTCGACTCAGCTCTGCGGGTTCACGCCTCGATGCCGTTCCCGGCCGAGCCCCGGCACCTGCTCACCCTCGCCGACCTCGACCCGACGACGGCCGCGTCGCAGCACCCCGAGGCCGCCGCGACCTAGGCCCTGAGCTGCTCGCCTGTCAGGTGCCGTAGATCCGGGTGGGAGACAGCAGTACGGCGCAGCGCCGGTCGGCGGCCATGACCCGGTCGTACTCGTCCCAGTCATCGTGCGTGCCGCCGGCGGCCGTGAAGATCTCCCGTAACAGCATTCGCAACCGCTCGTCGTCGATGCCCGGCAACGGGTCGTCCGGCCCGGCCAGCTCCACGGTGCCCTCGACCGTCGCGTAGGACCAGTCCGCGCGAAAGCTCACCGTGGCGTGCGGCCGGGCTCGCAGGTTGCGCACCCGTACGCCGGGTTGCGAGACCAGCCCGACGATCCGCTCGCCGGTCAACGGATGGGCCAACACCCCGGCGTTGACCAGGGCCGAGGCGATGGTGCCGTCGGCCCGACTGGTCGAGGCGATGACGAGGAACTGGGACCGGCGACCGATGGCCACCACGCCGTCGAGATCCATGAGTTGTTCGTCTCCTCTAGCGGTCTGGCTGGTCGTCGGGGTCGGTCGCGACCGGGCGATCGAGGTCGTTGCTCCACTGCGACCAGGAACCGGGATAGAGCCGGCCCAGGCCGAGCCCGGCGTGCTCCATGGCGATCAGGTTGAGGCAGGCGCTGACACCCGAGCCGCAGTAGGAGATGACGTCGTCGCCGGCCTCGGGGCCGCCCGCAATCCCGACCTCGGAAAACCGTTGCTGCAGAGCGGGAATCGGCAGCAATCGGCCGTCCGGTCCGAGGTTGCCGCGGCAGTCGAGACTGCGCGCCCCTGGGATGTGACCGGAGCGCGGGTCGACCGGGTCCGGGCCGCCGAGGAAGCGCTCCCGCTGCCGGGCATCGATCACCGTGACACCGGTCCCGGGCCGCGCGGCGTCGTCGATGCTGGCCAACCGCTCGGTCGGCCAGGGGCGCACCGCGAAGTCGGCCGGCGGCAGCCGGACCTCAGCCCGAGAGAGCTCCGCGCCCCAGGCCGCCAGCCCGCCGTCGAGCAGCGCAGCCTCGTGGCCGGTGACCCGGAGCATCCAGACCAGGCGGGAGGCGATGATGCCGCCGCTGTCGTCGTAGGCGACCACGACCGAGTCGTCGCCGATCCCGAGCGTGGCCATGCCCTCCGCGAAGACGTCCGGCGAAGGCAGCGGGTGCCGCCCCTCGGCCGGACTCCCGTGGGCGGCCAGCCAGCGGTCCAGGTCCACGAAGACCGCGCCGGGCAGGTGTCCTGCGTCGTACGCCGCTCGACCACTCCGGCCGTCGAGGTACCACCGCACGTCGGCCACGACGACCTCCGCCCGGTGCTCGGTCAGCCACGCGACGTCGACGACCGGCGCGATCATGCGAACGCCTCGCGAGCCGGTGGATCATCCGACCGGCCGGGCATTCGCAGCGTCAGCGCGACCGGCAACACGACCAGGACGGCCGCGGCCGACACTGCGAAAGCCCACGGCAGGCCCAACCCGGCGGCGGCAATGGCGCCGACGGCGAACGCTCCGAGCGCGGTGCCCGTGTCGAACGCGCCGTTCCACAGGGCACTCGCGGTCGGCGCTCCCGCCGCCCCGGCCCGGGCGAAGGCGATGACCAACGTGAGGTTCTGCACCGCGCCGTAACCGAGCCCGAACACCGCGGCGGCCACGACCAGCAACGCGTCGTACGACCGCCCGCCGACCAGGCAGAGGCCGATGCCGCCCATGCCGGCGGCGGCGGCGATCACGGCAACCGGCAACAGCAGCCGCGGGCCGACCCGGTCGACCAGGACGCCCGCCTGCCAGCGGGCCAGCGCCGCAGTCGCGCCGAAGACCAGCAGAGCGAGGGTCGCCAGCGCGCCGGTCGGGCGCTGGATCGCCAGGAACGTCACGAGCCCACCTCCGGCCGCGGTCACGAGCAGCAGCACGAACGATGGTGCCAGGGCCACCAGCAGCACCGCGCGATGGGACAGCGCTCCCGGGTCGGCCGGAGCAGCGACATCGGCGTCCGGCCGGCCGCCGAGCCGCAGCGCGAACGGCACGGCGAGCACCGGGCACGCGGCCAAGATGGCCACGACCGGGAAGTGGCCGGCCTGGGTGAGGGCCACTCCTGCCGGCACGCCCACGAGGTTGGGCAGGGCGATCGATAGGCCGTAGATCCCGACCGCCTCGCCGTGCCGACTGGCCGGCGCGACGACACCCGTCAGCGTGGCGCCGATCACCGTGATCAGCGCGAAGCCCAGGCCCCGGATGGCGGACAGGACGAGCAGCGGCGTCAGGCTCGAGCTCAACGCATAGAGGGGAGCCGGCGCGCCCAGCAGCAACAGGCCGAGCGCGAGGGCCGGCCCGCTCCCGATCCGGGTGATGGCGGCCGGCACCAGCGCTTGCGCCACAACGGTGGTGACGAGCATGACCGTCGTCACCAGTCCGGCCGTGGCTCGGCTCGACCCGCCCTGCAGAGCCCAGCTCGGCAGGGCCGCGAGGGTCAGGCAGTAGCTCCCGAAACCGAGCAGCGACACCACCATCAGCCGCCGGACGGCAGCCACCCGCCACAGCGAGCCCAGCGGTTGCTCGCTCATCCGCCGAGCTGGTCCTCGGCGATCAGCCGGCCGAGCCGCTCGAGCAGCGGCACCGGCGCCGCGATGCATTTCTGTACGTCGGGTTCCAGGTCGGTCAGCGCGTACGCCGCGACGAACCCGGCCGCGTGCAGGCGGTCGTCGTCCAGGTCACGGCCTCCGGAAACGGCCACGACCGGGACGCCCGCCGCCTCGGCCGCGTCAGCCACCCCGGCGGGCGCCTTGCCGTGCAGGGTCTGCTCGTCCAGCCGTCCTTCGCCGGTGATGACCAGCCGCGCGCCGTCGAGCTGACTGTCGAAGTCGATCAGCTCCAGCACGACCTCGATGCCCGGACTCGGCGTGGCCCGGAGCACGCTCAGCGCGGCGAAACCGACCCCGCCGGCGGCACCCGCTCCGGGGATGTCGGCCGCACCCGGGTCGATCGCGTCGGCCAGCCGACCCAGCCCGACGTCCAGCAACTCGACGTCGTCGGGGGTCGCGCCCTTCTGCGGCCCGTAGACGTGGGCCGCTCCGCGCGGGCCGAGCAGCGGGTTGTCGACGTCGCTGGCCAAGATGAACTCGACGCCGTCCAGGCGCCAGTCGAGCTCGGACAGGTCGACCTCGTAGAGCCGGATCAGGGAGCCGCCGCCGAGCGGCAGCTCCTCGCCCTCGTGGTCCAGGAACCGGGCGCCCAGAGCCTGCAGCAGGCCCGCGCCGCCGTCGGTGCTGGCGCTGCCGCCGACGCCGAGGATGATCTGGGTGCACCCCTGGTCGAGCGCGGCCGCGACGAGCTCGCCGGTGCCGAAACTGTTGGCCGTCAAGGGTTCTAGCTCCTCGACCGGGATCAGCACCAGCCCGGAGGCGAGAGCCAGCTCGACGACGGCCACCTCGTCGCGGACCGCGATCGCGGCGAGCACGGGCTCGCCGATCGGTCCGGTCACCTGCACCGACAGCCGGCGGAAGCCGGCTCCCACGGCCGCGTCCAGCGTGCCGTCACCGCCGTCGGCGACCGGCAGCACCCGCACATCCAGGTCTGGGTCGACCGCCAGCAGGCCGGCGCGCACGGCCGCTCCGACCTGCCCGGCCGTCAATGACCCCTTGAACTTGTCCGGGGCGACGATCACGTGACCCGTCGGGCCCGACCGCACGGATCGGTCACCGGAGAGCCCAGCGTCGTCGCTCATGGCAGAGGAGTCTGGCTCAGTCCAGCATCGAGATCGCCATCGGGGCGTCCTCGCCGCGAGTGGCCAGGTCCTCGAACTCGGTGACGTTGTCGAGCTCGGTGCCCATCGAGATGTTGGTGACCTTCTCCAGGATCACCTCGACGACGACCGGCACGCGGAACTCGGCCATCAGCTTGAACGCCTGCTCGAACGCCTCCGGCAGCCGGTCGGGCTCGGTGACCCGAACCGCCTTGCAGCCCAGACCTTCGGCGACCTTGACGTGGTCGACGCCGTAGCCCTGGAGCTCGGGGGAGTTGACGTTGTCGAAGGCGAGCTGCACGCAGTAGTCCATCTCGAAGCCGCGCTGGCTCTGCCGGATCAGCCCGAGGTAGGAGTTGTTCACCACGACGTGCAGGTAGGGCAGGTTGAACTGCGCGCCCACCGCCAGCTCCTCGATCATGAACTGGAAGTCGTAGTCACCGGACAGCGCGACGACCGTGGCGTCCGGGTCAGCTGCGACGACGCCCAGGGTGGCCGGAATGGTCCACCCGAGCGGGCCGGCCTGACCGCAGTTGATCCAGTGCCGCGGCTTGTAGACGTGCAGGAACTGGGCGCCGGCTATCTGGGACAGGCCGATGGTGCTGACGTACTTCACGTCCCGACCGAAGGCCCGGGTCATCTCCTCGTAGACCCGCTGCGGCTTGACCGGGATGTTGTCGAAGTGGGTCTTGCGCAGCATCGTGCGCTTCCGCTCCCGGCAGGCGTCGCCCCACGCGCTGCGGTCGGGCAACGACCCGGCCGCCTGGCGTTCCTTGGCCACCGCGACCAGCTGCTCGAGCGCGGCCTTGGCGTCGGAGACGATGCTGTAATCCGGCGGGAAGACCCGCCCGATCTGGGTCGGCTCGATGTCGACGTGGACGAAGGTCCGCTCGCCGCGGTAGACGTCCAGGCCGCCGGTGTGCCGGTTGGCCCAGCGGTTGCCGATGCCGAAGACGAAGTCCGACTCCAGCATGGTCGCGTTGCCGTAGCGGTGCGACGTCTGTAGGCCGACCATCCCCGCCATCAGCGGGTGGTCGTCCGGGATGATCCCCCAGCCCATCAACGTGGGAATGACTGGTACGTCGAGGGTTTCGGCCAGCTCGACCAGGAGCTCGGACGCGTCGGCGTTGATGATCCCGCCGCCGGCCACGATCAGCGGACGCTCGGCCGCGGCCAGCATGTCCAGCGCCTTCTCGGCCTGGGCCCGCGTCGCGGCCGGCTTGTAGACCGGCAACGGCTGGTAGGTCTCGATGTCGAACTCGATCTCGGCCATCTGCACGTCGAACGGCAGGTCGAGCAGCACCGGCCCGGGCCGGCCGGACCGCATCAGGTGGAACGCCTGCTGGAAGGCGCCCGGCACCTGGGCCGGCTCGAGGACGGTCATCGCGAGCTTGGTCACCGGCGCAGCGATGGCCGAGATGTCGACGGCCTGGAAGTCCTCCTTGTGCAGCCGGGCCACCGGCGCCTGCCCAGTGATGCACAGGATCGGGATCGAGTCGGCCGAGGCCGAGTAGAGCCCGGTGATCATGTCGGTGCCGGCCGGGCCGCTGGTGCCGATGCAGACGCCGATATTGCCGGCCTTGGCCCGGGTGTAGCCCTCGGCCATGTGCGAGGCACCCTCGACGTGCCGGGCCAGGACGTGCTTGATCGTCCCGAACTTGCGCATTGCGGCGTACAGCGGGTTGATCGCCGCGCCGGGGAGGCCGAACGCCTGGGTGGCGCCTTCCTTCTCCAGGATCAGGACGGCGGCTTCGATCGCGCGCATGCGGGCCATGTCAGTTGTCCTTGCTGTTCGAAGAGTTCTGCGAAGACCGACCGGAGAGCTGCTCGACGAGCAGCAGGAGGGCCGAGTGGTCCAGGCCACCGTGGCCCTCGGCCCGAGCGGCCCCGACCAGCTGGGCGGTGAGCGCACCCAGTGGGATGGCCACGCCGGCCTCGCGAGCCGCGGAGGTGACGATGCCCATGTCCTTGTGGTGCAGGTCGATCCGGAAGCCCGGGGCGAACTCGCGCTTGAGCATGTTCGGCGCCTTGCGCTCCAGGATCTGGTTGCCGGCCAGGCCGCCGGCCAGGACCCTGATCGCGGCCTCCATGTCGACGCCGTAGGCCTCCAGGAAGACGATCGACTCCGCGACCAGCTCGATGGTGCCGGCCACGATCAGCTGGTTGGCCGCCTTCACCGTTTGTCCGGCACCGGCTGGGCCGACGTGGACGATGGTCTTGCCGACCGACTCCAGGATCGGCAGGGCCGCGGCCACGTCGTCGGAGTCGCCGCCGACCATGATCGACAGCGTCGCGTTGATCGCGCCCACGTCGCCGCCGCTCACTGGCGCATCGACAACCCGGAACCCCTTCGACTTGCCCTCTGCCGCAACCGATGCCGCCACGTCCGGGCGGATCGAGGAACAGTCGATGTAGAGCGTGCCCGGCCGGGCCGAGGCGAAGATCCCGCCGTCGCCCTGAGCGACCAGCTCGACGTCGGGGCTGTCCGGCACCATCGTGATGACGACGTCCGCCTCGCGGACCGCCTCGGCGATGCTGTCGGCGCCGCGGCCGCCGGCTTCGACCAGCCGGTCGACGGGGGGCCGGCTCAGGTTGTAACCGACGACGTCGTGCCCGGCCTTGACCAGGTGGCCGGCCATCGGGCCGCCCATGATGCCCAGTCCGATGAAGGCGATGGTGCTCATGCGGATGCTCTCCTCTCGCGAGGCAGCCAGGACAGGCTCTCCTCGGTGGTCGTCGTCGGCTTGTACTCCAGCCCGACGTAGCCGTCGTAGCCGTTGGTGGCCAAGGTCGTCAGGTAGCCCTCGAGGTCCAGCGAGCCGCTCCCCGGCTCGCCCCGGCCCGGCGCGTCGGCGATCTGCACGTGCCCGATCGGTCCGACGTTGGCGCAGACATCATCGAGGTCGTCGCCGTTGACCGACAGGTGATAGAGATCGGCCAGCAGCCGCACGTTGTCGACGCCCCCTCGATGCGCACCGTCGATCACGGCCAGCGCTTCGGCCGCGGTGAGGATCGGGTAGCGCGGCGCACCACTGACCGGCTCGAGCAACACGATGCCCCCAAACGCGCCGACCGCAGTGCCCGCGGCCACGAGGTTCTCGATCGCCACCTCGTCCTGCAGCTGGGCCGTGGAGTCCTCGACCCGGTTGCCGTAGAGCGCGTTGAAGGCTCGCGTGCCGAGCCGGTCGGCGATGCCCGCCACCACGTCGATGTTGTCTCGGAACTCCCGCTGCCGCGCCGGCCAGGACACCAGGCCCCGATCGCCGCCCGGCATGTCACCGGCGAAGAAGTTGAGCCCGGTCAGCTGCACCCCGGCGTCCTGGACCGCCGTGATGAACGCCTCGACGTCACCGTCGGAAGGCACCGCCTCGGCGAACGGCCACCAGAACTCGACCGCGTCGAACCCGGCGGCCCGCGCGGCCGCCGGGCGTTCGAGCAGCGGCAGCTCGGTGAAGAGCATCGAGCAGTTGACCGTGTAGCGCAGATGGCTGGACATCCGGCGTACCCTCCGATAGTTTCCGTGAGACGGAAAATTATTTCTGGTTGGTGGAAAGACGATAGCAGGAGTGATCATGGCAGTCGATCGACCGGATCGACCTGGAGAGACCAGCAGCGGCGTCCAGTCCCTGGACCGGGCCTTCGGCCTGCTCGAACGGCTGGCCGACGCGGGTGGGTCGGCCAGCATCTCCGAGCTCGCCAGCACGACCGGCCTGCCGCTGCCGACGATCCACCGGCTGGTGCGCTCGCTGGTCACCGGCGGTTACGTCCGCCAGCTGCCCTCGCGGCGCTACGCGCTGGGGCCCAGCCTGGTCCGGCTCGGCGCGGCCGCCGAGCACCTGCTCGCCGACTGGGCTGTGCCGCACCTGGTGCGCGTCGTCGAACAGGTGGGGGAGAGTGCGAACCTGGCGGTCCTGGACGCCGATGCCGTGGTGTACGTCGCGCAGGCGCCCTCGCCGCACTCGATGCGGATGTTCACCGAGGTCGGTCGCCGGGTGCTGCCGCACTGCACCGGGGTGGGCAAGGCGCTGCTCTCGGTCCTGTCCGACGATCAGGTCCGGGCGATCCTGGCCCGCACCGGTATGCCGGCGCAGACCGAGCACACGATCACCTCGCCGGAGGAGCTGATCGCCGAGCTGGCCGTGATCCGGGCCCGCGGCTACGCCATCGACGATGCCGAGCAGGAGGACGGCGTCCGCTGCGTCGCAGTCCCTGTCCCGAGCCGGTTGCCGGGCAACGCGGGCATCTCGGTGTCCGGCCCGTCGAGCCGGCTCACCGCGGAGCGGGTCGCTCAGATCGCGCCCGTGCTCGTGGCCGCGACCGTCGGCCTGGTCGCGGACCTGGCCGAGTCCACGGCCAACCACTGAGTAAGCCACTGAGCTCGCCACTCAGCTCGTCACCGGCTCGTCAACAGCCCTAGCTGCGCTCGCCACCATGGCGTCGCCACCGCTCGCCCAGCTCGGCTCGCCCTTCGGCGCTGAGGGCGCCGATCAGCCGCAGCCGCGCCATCCCGCCGTCCGGGTAGATGTCCATCCGCACGTGCGTCGCGTGCCGCGCGTCGTCGATCAGGAACCGGTGCCGGGTGTCCGGCTCGAGCCGGGTCCGCGGCAGGATCTCGAACCAGGCCTGCGGGTCGGACAGGTCCCCGCCGGCCAGCCCGTCGAAGCCGGACAGCGAGGCCGCGCCGGGTGCGTTGCCCTTGAAGTACATCGTGTCCAGCTCGGCCAGCCGGACGACGCCGTCACCGGCGAGCCGCACGATGACCCAGTCGTTGCCGTCGTCGCGGCGCCGCGCGGTCTCCCAGCCCTCGCCCATGATCCGGGCCAGTCCGGGGCTGAGCAGGTTGTTGGGCGAGCTGTAGAAGAGGTTCGAGCAACCGATCACCAGGCCGCCGTTCTCCAGCGCGGCCAGGTCGACGCCGCCGACGTCCAGCAAGGCCGGGTCGGGCAGGGCCTCGCCGTGCACGCGCAGCCGCGCGATGCCGCCGTCGGGGTACATCCGCAGCCGGACGTGGGTCCAGCGCCGCGACGGGTCGGTCTCATAGAAGTTCTCGGCGTCGCCCTTCGCCGGCGAGCGCGGCACGATCGGCTCCCAGGTCGCCGCGTGTAGGTCAGCCACGCTCGGATACCCGGCCATCGAGGTCGCGTCGACCGACACCTCCGGCGGGTAGTTGCCCTTGAAGTACGCCGTGTCGACGACCACGCCGTGGACCACGCCGGGTGCTCCCAGCCGAATCAGTGCCTCGTCGAAGCCGGGCTCGCGCCGGCGACGGGTCTCCCACCCGTCGTACACCTTGCCCTTGTGACCGAAGCTGCTCAGGTCGTGGACCGGAGCCTCTGGCCGGAGCAGGTTCTCCCGCTCGGCGAAGAGCTCGTCGTTGGCCCAGACGACGCTGCCGCCCAGCGTGCGGACGGCCAGGTCGGGCAGCGATCGGAAGTCGGGAGCGTCACTGGGGCTCATGGTTCATGCCTCTCGTTCTGGTAGTCGCGCCACGACCCGAGCCGGCTGATGTCGGTGAGGTCGGGCTGGTCGGAGTAGGGGCGGCGCAGGATCATCGCGAGTGAGCCGGTGCCGTCAGCGAGCTCGATCGCGCCGAGCTCGAGCCCGGCCGGCTCGGCCGGCAGCAGTACCTCCCGGAGCTGGGCGTAGGACACGTCGTAGATCTCGCCCACCACGCTCGCGCCCTCGGGGTGGCCGGGCCCGACGTCCTCCAACGCAGGGTAGGCGCCGTCGACGGCGTGAAACCGGTAGCGCGGCGCCGTCGAGGTCGCGGCGACGAGCGGGCTGTCGCCGACGATCCAGTGCGTCGCCTGGCCGGCCATTCCGGTGCCGTTGAGGAAGATCAAGGGCATGCTCAGGGGCTCGCTTCCGCTCGGGCGATCAGGGTCTGATGAGCGGCCCGGACGTCTCGGGCCACCTGGTCCTCGTCCACGGCCACCAGATGGTCGCGCTCGACCACCGGCCGGCCGGCGACGAGGAGCAGTTCGAGCGGGGGTGGCGAGCCGAGGACCAAGCCGGCGACGGCGTCCTCGATGTCGTAGTGCGCCATCGTGTCCATCCGCCACAGCGCGAGATCGGCGAGCTTGCCGACCTCGATCGAGCCGATCTCATCGGCCCGGCCGACCACGCGGGCACCGCCCATCGTGGCCATCTCGAGAGCGTCCATCACGGTCAACGCCTCCGGGCCGCCGCGGGCCCGGGCGAAGAGCAGCGAGTGCCGGACCTCCTCGATCAACGACCCGGCCTCGTTGGAGGCCACGCCATCGACCCCCAGGCCGACGGCGACCCCGGCATCGCGCAGGTCGCGCGCCCGCGCGATGCCCGACCCGAGTCGTGCGTTGGACGACGGACAGTGGGCCGCGGACGTGCCGGTCGCCGCCATCCGCGCGATGTCATCGTCGGAGAGATGGACCGCGTGCGCGAACCACACGTCCGGGCCCAGCCAGCCGAGCGACTCGGCGTACTCGATCGGCCGGAGGCCGAAATGCTCGAGGCAGTAGGCCTCCTCGTCCTGCGTCTCGCACAGATGGGTGTGCAGCCGGACGTTGTTGGTCCGGGCCAGATCGGCCGACTCTCGCAAGAGGTCGCCGGTGACCGAGAAGGGCGAGCAGGGCGCCAGGCCCATCCGCAGCATCGATCCAGGGCCCGGGTCGTGGTGCTTGTCGATCGCCTCCTGGCTGGCGCTCAGGATCGCGTCGATGCCCTCGACCACATGATCCGGCGGCAGGCCGCCTTGGCTGTGCCCCAGGTCCATCGAACCGCGGGTCGGGTGGAAGCGCAGACCGATCGTGCGCGCCGCCTCGATGGTGGCACCAAGGACGTCGCCGCCCTCGTGGGGGAAGACGTAGTGATGATCGGTTGTCGTGGTGCAACCGGTGCGGGCCAGCCAGCCCAGAGCCCCGATCGAGGCGGTGCGCACGGTGTCCTCGTCGATCCCGCCCCAGACCGGGTAGAGCGCCGTCAGCCAGCCGAAGAGCGTGGCGTCGACGGCGAGTCCGCGCGTCGCCCACTGATAGAGGTGGTGGTGCACGTTGACCAGGCCGGGCGTCAGCGCGCAGTGCGTCCCGTCGACCCGGCGGACCTCTGAGAGACCGGCGCCCAATGCGGGAGCAGGCCCCGGCCCGACGGCCGTGATGATGCCGTCCTCCACCACGACGTGCCCGCGCGAGTGCCGCGTGCCCTCGGCGTCGACGGTCACGACATCGGCGCCCTCGATGACGAGGGATCCCGTGGTGGCAGTGGGCATCACGGACTCCTTCGGCTCAGGGATCCGTCCAGGGTGCGGTCCAGTCAACCGCGCTCCAGGGCGCTAACCCACCGGCACGGCCTACGAACGCCGCGGGCCTAGGGTGAGGAGAGGTTGTAGGTTTCGCCAAGGGGGGCGAAAGGAGAAAAGGGGCACATGCGGTTGCGGGAACTGCTCAGCGTGCCGGCGCTGGGCTTGGAGTTGCTGTCCGGGACGGACGAGCAGCTGGACCGAGCGCTGCGCTGGGTCTGTACGACGGACCTGCTGGACCCGAGCCGCTACCTCTCCGGTGGCGAGCTGGTCATCAGCGGAATGCTCTGGCGGCAGGAGCCGGCCGACAGCGAACGGTTCGTCGCCAATATCACCGCTGCGGGCGCGGCCGGGCTGGCCGTCGGCAACGCCGGCGAGGGCAGTGGAGCCCCAACAGATCTGGTCCAGGCCTGCCAGCGGCACGACCTGCCCATCGTCTGGGTCGCCAACGAGGTGGCCTTCGCCCAGATCACCGAGCAGGTGGTCGCCGCGGTGAGCGTGACCCGGGAGGCTGAGCTCCGGGCGACCCTCGGCCGCCAGCGCCGGTTGCTCAGCGCCTTCGCCGATGGTCGCGACCTGCGCGAGCTCACCCATCAGCTGGAGCAGGAGACCGGCCTGACCTGCCGGGTGTTGACGCCGTCCGGACGGCGGATCGTCGCCGGTGAGGAGCCGTTGCCGCCGGCTGACCTGGACCGGGTGACCCGGACCTTCCTGACCGCCGAACGGCTTCCGGCTGTTGCCGCCGGTCGGGGCAATGCGGCGTACAGCGTCTTCCCGGCCGGGCCCTCACTGGCGCACCGGCCTTCGACCTGGTTCGTCGTCGTCGACGGCACCTGGTCGCTGTGGGATCCGGCGCTGGTCGACGCCGTCGGCGAGCTCGCAGCCATCGTCGCGTTGCACCGGGCCCGTCGCGAGGAGAGTCAGCGGATCGTGCGCGGCATCGCCGACGACGCGCTGATCCTGCTCGAGACCGAGACGGCCGGCCGGCCGGAGACGCTCGTCCGGCTGAAGCAGGCGGGCGTCGATGTATCCGGCCGGATCATGGTGGCCGTGGGCGCGATCGCCGGTCGCCCCGACCTGGTGGAGATCGCGCGCTCCATGCTCGAGGACCTGGCCGCGCTGATCGGTCCGCCGGTCGTCGGCGTGACCTCGGACGGCCGCGCCGTGGCGTTGTTGCCGTTGGCCGACGAGCGCACGGATCCGTTGCCGGAGCTGCGGGAGGGCCTGGCCCGACTCAGTCCCGGGCTCGGCCGTTCTCGGTTCGTCATCGGGGTCGGAGCGCCCACGACACCTGAAGCGCTCTCCGGCGCATTGGATGAGGCTCGGCACGCCAGCCGCCTGGCCGAGCAGCGCGACGGGGAGGTGAGCCTGGTCGCCAGCCAGGACGTCACGACGTACGGCGCACTGCTCGCGATGGTGCCGGACGAGCTGCGCCGGGCCTTCGCCGCCCGCGTGGTCGGCCCGGTGCTGGAGTACGACGAGCGCAGCGACGCCGGCCTCCGCGAGACGTTGTGGGCGTTCCTGGAGAACTCCGGATCGTGGTCGCGGACGGCGGAGGCGCTGCACCTGCACGTCAACACCGTGCGCTACCGGATCGGCCGGGTCGAGGAGCTGACTGGGCGCGACCTGTCCAGCCTCGAGGACCGGGTCGACGTCTTCCTGGCCCTGCGCTCGCTCTAGCTGTCGGCCAAAGACAAGAGCGCTGAGTACGGCGCCGGGCTCCCGCTCCGGGCTGGGTCGCCCTCGCGGCTCACCTCTGCCGTTCGCGATCATTGAGGCAACTCTGCGTCAGGTCTGACGCGTAGTTGCCTCAATGATGGGACTAGGGCCGCAGGCGAGAGCCAACCCCGCGGCGTACCAAGGCGTTTCGTCCTCAGCCGCTTGGACAGGACCACAGAAACAGCGAAGGCCCGGAGCCCCTGATGCTCCGGACCTTCGCTTCCCGACTCCGGCGGGCGCCCCCTGCAGGCCCCCCGCGGACGCGCCGCGCTAGTACGAGGGACTAGTACGCGACCCGGTCCGCCTTCCCGAGCCAGGCATCGAAGGGCCCCGCGGCGTTGGCCAGGCGGAGCTCTTCGACCTTCGTGGGCCAGGTCGCGCGGTCGCGCCCGGCAAACAGCTCGTAGAACTCCCGGTCGTCGAAGCCGCCGCGGGCGGCGTCCTCGCGGTCGGCGGCGTAGACCACCCGGTCCAGCCGCGCCCAGAGCGCGGAGGACATGCACAACGGGCAGGGCTCGCACGAGGTGTAGAGCACCCCGCCCGGCAGGGTGAAGTCTCCGCGGGATCGGCAGGCCGAGCGAATGGCGGTGACCTCCGCGTGCGCGGTGGGGTCCATGTCGCGGGTGACCCGGTTGACACCGGTGCTCACCAGCTCCCCGTCCAGGACGATCACGGCGCCGAACGGGCCACCGCCCTCGATCACGTTGGTCGCGGCCAGGGCGACCGCCTGGGCCAGCCAGTGCTCGTCCGCGGCCTGCTGGGTCAGCTCGACATCGCTGGTCGTCATCGTGCCTCCTCGGACCGAGGTCTCACTCGGTCCTGCTCAGGCGAACGCCGGGACGGTGTACCAAGCCAGCCCGGCATCGGCGTCCGCGGCGCTTGCATCGTCGCGCTGGATGGTCGCCTGGATCAGGCCGTACGGCCGGTCGTCGGCGTGGAAGACCTCGTTGTTGTTCTCCAGCCCGAACGGCGAGAGGTCGTAGACGAAGTGGTGGATGTTCGGCGCCGACAGCTTGACCTCGGCGATCTCCGGATGAGCCTCCAGTGCCGCCTTGCCCATCTCATAGAGCGTCTGCTGCAGCGCGAGCGACTCGACGTCGGCGTAGGCCTGCAGCATGACCCGCTTGACGTCGGCGTAGACGGCGTCGAAGTCGACCTCCGTTGTCGTGTAACGCCACCAGGCCACCAGCGAGGTCGACATCACCCGGTCGGTCGTCGGCTGCAGGACCGTGTAGGGGTCCTGGTGATAGCCCCAGAACTGCGAGCCGGTCGACTTCAACAGCACCAGGTCCTTGAAGCCCGAGACGATCCAGGTGCGCTGGTCGGCCCCCTTGCCGTCGACCGTCACGACCGTACGCCGAGTCTCCTGACCCTTCTTGACCCAGGTGTGGTTGTGGTCGTTGACCCGCTCCCAGGCGTACTCCTCGACCTCGATCCGAGCTCCGGTCACCGGCACGATGTCGTCGACGAAGTGGCGGGCCAGGTCGAGACCGTAGTTCTCGATCTCGGCGATGCCCTTCTCCTTCGCGTAGGCGTAGGCCGTCTGCTTCTGGGTGTCCGTCGGCAGCACGTCGGCCTGGTCCCCGGTGTAGTGCGCCGCGGTGAAGTCCCCGCGCAGCGAGGTCGAGACGTTGACGTCGCGGATCTCGTGCCGCTCGGTGTCGCGGTAGATCCGAACCACGCGGTTCTCCGCCTTGCCGTACTGGTTGGGTCCAAGAACGATGCCCATGACAGGTCAGCTCCCGCGATAGGTCGAGTAGGCGAATGGTGCGAGCAGCAGCGGCACATGATGGTGCTGCTGAGGATCGGTGACCCGGAAGGTGATGGCGACCTCCGGGTAGAAGCCGGTCTGGCCGGTTGCCCGGTGATAGCCGCCGGTGTCGAAGACCAGCCGGTAGTCGCCGGCCTCGAGCGGCTGGGCGACCAGCCCAGGGACCCGGCCGTCGTCGTTGGTCCGGCCGCTCACCAGCTCAGTGCCGTCCAGCGCTTCGAGCCGGACGAGTACGCCGACCGCCGGGCGCCCCAGCGCGGCGTCCAGCACGTGGGTCGTCAGGTTGCTCATCGCGCCGCCTCGCGGTCCCGCGCCGACGCGTCGAGCATCCGGCCCAACCGGTTGCGGTTGATCGTGGCCAGCTGCGTGCGCACGATCTCCCGCTCGGTGACGCGGTCATTGCCCAGCCGTTCGCGCAGGAAGTCGAGCATCTCCTGGGCACTTCGACCGGCAGCGCTGACCAGGTAAACGTGACCGAAAGTCCTTTCGTACTCACGGTTTCCGTCGGCCATGGCCTTCGTGACGTCGTCGCTGGCTGCGGCCATCCCGGATTGCTCCTGGCGCGACCACTCCCCGCCGTCGTGGTCCACCTTCTCCCCGATCCGGGGATGGCCGGCCAGTGCGTCGTCGAGGTCGGTGTCGGCCAGCTCGGCCATCGCCCGGTCGGCCGCGGCGAACACGGCTGCGTCATCGGCGTACGGCCGGCCGTCCACCATCTGTCGGGCCCAGTGGGGGGAGGAGCAACAGGCCAGGAAGATCTGCTGCGCCTGGTCTTGGGGCGCAGCGTTGAGCCGCTCCAGCCCGAAACCGTCCGGCACCACCACGACCGACACTCCTTCGACGCGGGACGGCGGGCACGAGTCCAGCCGTCGTCAGGCGTGCCGACGCTAGCGCGGCAACGCGCACCACCACAGTTGTCGACTCGGCCGGGCCAGCCCAGGCCAGAATCCGCCAAAACCAGCGGGGCTCGGATCCCGGTTGCTTGTGGGATTGAACATCAATTGAACGTGGTCGGTGCCGCCACAGCGTCGCAAACGTGGGAGAACCCCCGGAAATGCAGACAGCCCCCAGCCGGACGCTGGGAGCTGTCTGTTGCAGGTTGTCCCCGAACGCCGGGGCGCGCTCGGGGACAGAACAAGCATCGGGGCTGGGCCGGTCCCGATACATGCTGTGATCCACCAAGATTCGCCGACGACCCCGCCGGGGTGTTTGTGCGATCTGACGAGCACACTCAGTTGTTGATGGCCACCTGTGCGTGACCGAAGGTCAAACTACCATCGGTCGGCAGTTTCAGGCCGAACGTCGCATTCAGGGCGCCCGCAGCGACCGGGTCCAGCCGCAAGGTGATGCCGGACAGCACCGTGCGCCCGCCGGTCGTCGCGACCGTGAGGTGCGACAGGTCCAGGTCGAAGACCGGGATCCGCGCCGCGGCGAAGTTGACCTGACGGGCGAAGATCTTGCCCGCTGCCAGGTCGATGTCGAACCGCCCGACCTCGAGGTGTGCTCGGCGAGAGACGAAGTTCACCCCGCCCGCATGGTCGATGTCACCGCTCGGCCCGGACAGGTTGGGTTGGCCCCCGGTGATCGGGAAGCCGTAGGCCACGGTCAGCGGAACCAACGACGCGAGCCGCGCGCGAGTCCCCGGCGTCGGCAGGGGCAGGACGCCGGCGCGGATCAGTGCAGTGGCGATGCCGGGCGCGGTCGTCACGGTCGTCGTGCCGGACAGCCGCTGGCCAGGCGTGGCCCCGGTTGGCGAGGACGTGGCCGCTTCGATGCGTCGTGGCGGCCGACGCAGGTGCCGCGCCGAGCGCCGGGATCAGTAGGCCCAACCCGAGCAGTGCGCTTCCGGCGGTGACAACGCCTCGGCGTCGCAGGAGACGAAGGTGCATGGCGGTGGTTCCTTTCGTCGTCGGCCCCGCGGTTCGGGGTCGATCTGCCTTCGGCGCGATCTCGACGGGCGGTTGCACCGCAGCGCTGCCAGGCTCCATCGACCCGGACGCAACCGCGCGGACCTGGATCGCGAAGCAGAGGTGTGGAGACGGCGACGGACCTCGGCGCTCGGCTGGCCGCGGGCGACGAGGGCGCGCTCGAGGAGTGCTATGCCCGTTTCGGCCGGCCGGTGCTGGCGTTCCTGCGCCGGTACGTCGGGCCGGATGAGGCCGAGGACGTCCTGCAGCGCACCTTCCTCGACGTCTGGCGCAACGCCGACCGGTACGACCCGGCTCGGCCGCTGTCGACGTGGGTGTTCACGATCGCGCACCACCGGGCGGTCGACAGCCTCCGGCGACACCGGCCGGCTGTCGTGCCGATCGAGGCCCTGCGCGAGCTCGTCGGCGACGACGGGCGGGAGGTGGCCGAGCGGCACGCGTGGGCGGCCGAGGTGCACGAGGCGCTCGCCCAACTGCCGCAAACCCAGCGGGAGGCGCTCGAGCTGTCCTACTTCGGCGGCCGGACCCAGGTGGAGATCGCCGCCCGCCTCGGCGTACCGCTCGGGACCGTGAAGGCGCGGATGGCCCGGGGCATGCATCGCCTGGCCGAGATCGTCGTGAAGGACGGTGGGCAGCAATGACCGGGGTGAATCAGGGAAATGGCCACGTCGACGAGGAGCTCGCCCTCCTGCTCAGCGGAGAGCTCGGCCGTGACCAGCTGCGGGTCGTCGTGGAGCACCTGCGCGGCTGTACCCGTTGCCGTCAGTTGCTCGTCGAGGTCAGCGCTGCCCATGCGTCCCTGACGGCGGCCCGGCGAGTCCTCGACCCGGTGCTCTCGAGCCCGGTCGACGAGGCGTGGGCACCTGCGGGTCCGGAGGAGCCGCTGCCCGTGCTGGCCCCTATCGAGCCGAAGGGTGCGGTGGGCGGCCCCGTCCGTCGGCCCGCTCGGCTGCACCGACGTGACGTCCTCGTGGGTGGGATCGCCGCCGTGTCCGCGGCCGCTATCGCGCTGGGCGGCGTTGCGGCGTCAGGGAACTGGCCAGGATCGACCCACCGCCCGGTGACGACGGCCTCCGCCCAGCAGGCCCGCCTCGAGCCGGTCGTCGCGTCCCCGGCGCCCCAGGCTGCTGGCCTGGTGCGGATGACCGGCACCGGCGAGGTCACCATGACGATCCGGATCAGGGGGCTGGCGGCTGCGCGGCCCGGTCACTTCTACTACGCCTGGCTGCTCGACGCCGCGACCAACAAGATGCTCCCGGTCGGTGTCGTCGACCCGGCCGGCGCCTCGACGTTCGGGCTCAGCGGCGATCTCGTGAAGCACTACAGCGCCGTTGACATCAGTCTGCAGGCCGATGACGGTGACCCGGCGCACTCGACCGTGTCGGTGCTGCGGGCGACGTACGGCGCGTAGCCTCGCCCGCTCTTGTTGCGACTCTCTTGCAACTAGACCCACCCGGCGCTAGCGTGCCAAGCGTCATCGAAGGCCGGGGTCGACCGCGAAAAAGGTGAGCATGGCTGTCTCGACGCTGGCCGCTCCGACAAGCAGGGTCGCGCGGGTCCGGGCCTCGCTGACGCCCGGCGAATGGGCCTCGATCGGGGGGATGACGCTCTTCGTCACCGCCCTGCACGTCATCGGCTGGGGCGTGCTGATCTGGGTCGTCGCCCCCCGCAACTTCCACATCAACAGCACCCAGGTCTTCGGCGTCGGGCTCGGGCTGACGGCGTACACGCTCGGGATGCGGCACGCGTTCGACGCCGACCACATTGCCGCCATCGACAACACGACCCGCAAGCTGATGAGCGAGGGCAAGCGACCGCTCTCGGTCGGCTTCTGGTTCTCCCTCGGGCACTCCTCGATCGTCTTCGCGCTGTGCCTGCTGCTCGCGGCCGGCGTCCGGGCCCTCGCTGGAGACGTCACCGACGACTCCTCGACGCTGCACAACGTCACTGGGCTGATCGGCACCAGCGTCTCGGGCGTCTTCCTCTACCTGATCGGGATCATCAACCTGGTGGTGCTGATCGGCATCCTGCGCGTCTTCCGGGAGATGCGGGGCGGTCACTACGACGAGGCCCAGCTCGATCATCAGCTCAGCAACCGCGGCTTCATGAACCGGATCCTCGGCGGCGCCACCCGTGCGGTGCGACGCCCGTGGCAGATGTATCCGGTCGGCCTGCTCTTCGGTCTGGGCTTCGACACGGCGACCGAGGTCAGCCTGCTGGTGTTGGCCGGCGGCGCCGCGGCGTTCGCCTTGCCGTGGTACGCCATCATGACGCTGCCGATCCTCTTCGCGGCCGGCATGAGCCTGCTGGACAGCATCGACGGCTGCTTCATGAACTTCGCCTACGGATGGGCCTTCTCCAAGCCGGTCCGCAAGGTCTACTACAACATCACGATCACCGGGCTCTCGGTTGCCGTCGCCTTGATCATCGGCACCGTCGAGCTGGTCTCGATCGCGACCGACCGGTTCGGGATCACCAGCGGCCCGCTGGCCGCGATCGGCTCGTTGAACCTCAACTTCGTCGGCTACGCGATCGTCGCGCTGTTCGTGCTGACCTGGGTGGTGGCCCTCGCCGTCTGGCGGTTCGGCCGGATCGAGGAGAAGTGGACCGCGGCGCTGGCCTCGGGCCCGGCCGCCGACTGAGCCGGCCATGAGACGCCGATGAGCGCGCCGATGAGCTCGTCGGTCGCGGCCTACTGGGACGAGCAGGCCGATCGCTTCGATGACCAGCCGGACCACGGCCTGCGCGATCCCTCGGTCCGGCAGGCCTGGGCCGATCTGCTCACCCGGCTGATCCCGCCGACCGGCTCCCGGATCGCCGACCTCGGCTGCGGCACGGGCTCGCTCGCCGTCCTGCTCGCCGGCGCAGGGGCACCGGGTCACCGGCCTGGACGCCTCGCCGCGGATGATCCAGGCCGCCGCGGACAAGGCGAGCCGGCTCGGCGTCGACCTCGACCTGCGCGTCGGCGACGCCTCCGCGCCCGTGCTCGCGCCCGCGTCGTACGACGTGGTGCTGGCCCGGCACGTCGTCTGGGCGCTCCCCGACCCGGCGACCAGCCTGCGGGCCTGGGTCGATCTGCTGGTCCCAGGCGGGCGCCTGGTCCTCGTCGAGGGCTACTGGTCGACGGGCGCCGGGCTGCGGGCCGCCGAGCTGGCGCAGCTGTTGGGCGCGGACGAGCGTCTCGGCGAGACGGTGGTCGAGCCGCTGCCGGATCCCCGGCTGTGGGGCGGCCCGATCGTCGACGAGCGCTACGCGATCACGTCACGCAAAGGTGAGAACCGTTGAGGAACAAGGGAGTTGGCCTCCGATGACCGAGCATGTGCTCGACCGCTTCCGGCTGGACGGCCTGGTCGCC
Source organism: uncultured Actinomycetota bacterium (assembly GCA_963834425.1). Classification (GTDB taxonomy): domain Bacteria; phylum Actinomycetota; class Actinomycetes; order Actinomycetales; family CAVURS01; genus CAVURS01. The sequence continues at coordinate 66,240 of CAWIBR010000019.1, read as the reverse complement.
GTCGTCACGGGAGCCAGCTCAGGGCTCGGCTCCGGCTTCGCCCTGGCGTTGGCCGACGCCGGGGCGGATGTGGTGCTCGCCGCGCGCCGACTCGACCGGGTCGAGGCGATCGCCGACCAGATTGTCGCGACCGGGCGCCGCGCGGTCGCGGTGCAGACCGACGTCACCAATCCTGAGCAGTGCGCCGCCCTCGCCCAGGTCGCGATCGACCGCCTCGGCCGGCTCGACGTGCTGGTCAACAACGCCGGAGTCGGGACGGCGGTGCCGGCCCTGCGCGAGACCCCCGAGGAGTTCCGCGGGGTGGTCGAGGTCAACCTGCTCGGGGCCTACTGGATGGCGCAGGCCTGCGCCCGGGTCATGACGCCGGGAGCCAGCATCGTCAACATCGCCAGCGTCCTGGGCCTGGTCAAGTCCTGGGCTCCGCAAGCGGCGTACGCCGCGAGCAAGGCCGGGCTGATCGGGCTGACCCGGGACCTGGCCAACCAGTGGTCCGGCCGCAAGGGGATCCGGGTCAACGCGTTGGCGCCGGGCTATTTCGCCAGCGAGATGACCGACCAGATCCCGGCCGAGATGGTCGAGGGCTACCTGGCCGCGCACTCCCCGCTGGGCCGGATCGGGACCCAGGCCGAGCTGGACGCTGCCCTGGTCTTCCTGGCCAGCCCCGCCTCGTCGTACATCACGGGGGTGACGCTGCCGGTCGACGGTGGCATCTCCATGCCGTGAGCTTGCCGTGCGGCCGTGGGGAGGTTCGCGGATCAACCAGACCCGAGCGCCAACGACGTGGTCGCGCGTTGCAACAGGCGCGGGTCGTGGGTCGAGGTGACCACGCACGCGCCAGCGTCCACCGCGGCCAGGATCGCGGCGATGACCCGGTCGGCGCTGTCGTCATCTTGATGGGCGGTCGGTTCGTCCAGGACGGTCAGAGCCGAGCCGAGGACCAAGGCCCGGGCGACGCCGATCCGCTGCTGCTCGCCGATCGAGCCCTGGCCGACCGGCCGATCGATCAACGGTGCGACACCCAGTCGCGTGAGCAGGTCACGACCGCGCTGCGACTCAAACGGTTGTTGCGTTGCCAACGCCGGGAGGGTGAGGTTCTCCAGGGCCGTCAGCTGCTCCAGGAGCGCAAGTCGTTGCGGCACAGCGGAAATGCGCGACCAGTCGGCGATGTCGGCGGTGGCCACGCCGGCCAGGCTGACCGTCCCCTGCTCGGGTCGCTCGAAGCCGGCGATCAGGTGGCACAGGGTGGACTTGCCGGAGCCGGAGTGGCCGGTGAGTGCGACCAGGTCGCCGGGCTCCGCCGTGAGATCCACCCCGCGCAGCACCCCGTGGGTCACCCGTCGTACGTCGAGAAACGCGCCCTTCGCTCATTCCGGCTGCTCCGGCTGCTCCGGCTGCTCCCGGCTGCTCAGGGGGGTCGAGGATGACGGTCCCGCCCTCGATCCGGATGGCCGCCCGGCGAGCCGGGAACAACCGCAGCGCGTCGGGCGGCAGCTGCAGGCGCCCCGCCGAGTCGATGACCGCCTCGGCAATCCGGACCTGCCCCGAGGCGAGCTCGCCGGTCCCCGCGCGCTCGGCCGACAACACGCCGTGCCGCAGATGGAGCACCCGCGGAAGCAGCCGCAGCGCCCGGGAGTCGTGGGTCGAGAGCACGCAGGTGGTGCCGCCGGCCGCCGCATCCAGCAGCGCGTTGACGACCCGCTCGGCGTTGGGGTCGTCGAGCTCGGCCGTGGGCTCATCGGCGACGACCAGCGCGGGCGCGTGCATCAAGGCCGCCGCGACGGCCAGGCGCTGCTGCTCGCCGCCGGAGAGCTGACCGGGTCGATGGTCGCTCTGCGCGACCAAGCCCAGTCGGTCGAGGACCTCCGGCGCCGTCCAGCCCCCGGTGCGGCCCCGGATCCGGGCGATCTGGTCGAGGTTGTCCCGGGCTGACAGGTGGGGGAGCAGTCCGTTGCCCGGTCGTTGGGGGACCCAGGCAATAGTGCTGCGGCGCAACGCTTTCAGCGTCTTGCCGCGCGCCCGGGTGACGTCATTGCCGAAGACGGTCACCGTGCCGGCGCTGGCCCGGTCGCGCAGGGCCAGGATCGACAGGAGCGTGCTCTTCCCGCCGCCCGATGGTCCGGCGATGGCGGTCACGCTGCCGCGCGGGAAGCCGACGTCGACGCCGCGCAGAGCGTGCACTTCACCGGAGACGGCCTGGTAGATGCGGACGACGTTGTCGAACTGCGCGGTGTTATCGAACTGCGTGGTGCTATCGAACTGCGTGGTCGCAGCGGTCATCGGCTGCTCACTCATCGCGGAGCACCTCCCCGGGACGCAGCGAGGCCGACCGCCGGGCGGCCACGAGCACCGCCAGGCCGGTGACCGCGGCCGCAGCCAGGACGCTGAGCAACAGCGCGGAGACCGACATCCCAGGGGTCATGGCGGGTGCCAGCGCAGGCGCGGGTTCAATCAGCCGAGGCATCAGATAGAGCATCAGCACCAGCGGAACCCAGAGCACCGCCAGAGCGCCCAAGGCGGTCAGCATCAGCTCGGTGGCCCGCAGGCGCAGCAGCCGGGCCGGCCGGAAACCGAAGCGCCGCAACACCAGATCGACGGCGGCCGCCTTGGCCACGCGTCGGTCGACGGCGACGACGAGCGCCAATCCGCCCAACAGGGCGGCGGCCAGCCCGAGCACGACCTGGTACGTCGCAGCCCAACGGCTCGACGTGAGCTCCGGCGTCGCCCGGGCCTGGGCCAGCGTGAAGGTCTCCAGCGGTGGAACGCTCACGGCGGCCAGTCGTTGCTGGACTCGGGTCAGGCTGTCCTGGGACCAGATCCACGCGGCGTAGGAGTCGGACACGTCGAAGCCCCGGGCGATCTGGCGCGAGGGGTCGTTCTCGGCACTGAGCCGAGGGAACAGCGTGCGAGCGTCCAGGACGACGGTCGGGGCTGAGGCGCCCGGGAAGGCCGCCAGGTGCTGGGTGACGTGGAAGGGGATGGTCGACCCTGACACCTGCACCTGCCCAGTCCCGCCGACGGCCCGGCCGACGTCGCCGACGAGCAGGGCCGGCAGTGGGGCGGTGGCGGTCCGGCCGCTGGTCGCGATGTCGGCGGGCGGGGTCGGGAAGGACCCGAGGGCGGTTCTGGCCGTCGCCAAATCGGGTCCGCTGCCCCAGCTCGCCGCGTCGCGGAGCGTGTCGGGGTTGACCACCAGGATGTCGACGTTGCGATCGTCCGGCGTCATCGTCGAGGAGGCGCGCCACACGACCGTGGATCCTCGGCCGAGATCCGGCGCCGGCCCCTCGCCGGCCTTCAGCAGCCAGGAGTGCTCGACGTGCACCGTGGTCGGGGCGCCGGCCAGCACGGCGGCCTTGTCGTTGACCGACTGCCGGACCTGCGCAGCCGAGGACAAGCCGTAGGCCAGGATGCCGATCCCGATGGCGAGCACGACCACCAGATCGGCGACCGCGACGCCGGTGCGCCGCAGACCACGAACCACGAGCAGATCGGCGCTCGGCTCCCGTCCGGGGTCATCGGGTGCCGACCGTGCAGCGGCGGATGCGGGATCGATCCGGCCGGCCCGCCAGCGTCGTACGGCGGCAGCGGTGGCCGCCGCCACTCGGACGACGATCGCGCAGCCACAGGCCAGGACGAGGATCGGCAGCAGCGCCGCGAGCGGATCGGCATAGCTCTGCCCGCGGGTCCGCGACAGCGTGGCGTAGACCGCGAGCGCGGTGGCGCCAGTCAAGAGGGGGAGCCACTGCGAGCCGAAGCGCGAAACCGACTGCCCGGTCAGCGATCTGGACACCCGCCGCAGCTCGGCCAGGGAGGTCAGAGCCTGCCCGGCCAACGTGGCCAACGCGACCAGCACGGCCCCGAGGGCAGCCGCGCCCAGCGCGTCGGCGTCCGCCCCGGGGTCCGGCCCGGCCAGGCCGAAGGCCGCGACGGCGGCAGCCCAACCGAGCACGGCTCCGAGCGCGACCGGGAGAAGGAGCTCCAGGCTCCCGGCCAGGACCACGACCCCGGTTGGCGTCCCCAGGCCCACCAACAGCTCGGTCTCACGACGACGGCGCTGGGCCAGGGCCCGCAGGGCGAGCAGCACCGCAGCGATGCCGAGAATGCCTCCGGCGTAGGCGATTCCACGGCCTTGCTCGCGGGCGACCTTGGCATCGGCCGCGGCCTGGGCCTGGATGGCCGGCAGCCCGCTGTCGATCCGAAACGTCCCGGGCGCACCGAACAGGCCGGCCGACCGAGGATCCGGGCTCCGCGGCCTGCAATCTCAGCTGGGCCGTGCTCGCCGCGGCCGCGCGGAGCCGGTCCGGCGTCCGCCCGGCCGGAGTCAGGGCCGCGTCGTAGGTCCACAGCGGCTGCTCGTGGAGCGCCGCGATCGCCGCGTCAATCGTGGCGCGGTCGGCGATCAGCAACGAGGCGATCGTGCCTCCGCTGGAGGGGTCGGGGTTGTCCGGCACCTCCCGATCGACCCGGTCGAGGAAGGGTCCAGCCGGGATGTGCCCGTCCGGGCCGGTCCGATAGGTGCCGGCGACGGGCACAGCGGTCTCGCGTTCCTGGCCGGAGCCGAAGGCGAGCTTGAGCTGCACTGTCGAGCCCGGACCGACCCCGAGATAGCCGGCGATCGCCTCGGGGACCCAGAGCCCGGGCGCGCCCCTGGTGCCGCTCGCGATCTGCAGGGTCGGCTCGGCGACCGAGCTGTAGTAGAGGACGGCGATCCGTTGGCGGCCACCGGCCTCGATGTAGGGCACGGGGTGTCGCACGTCGAGCTCGAAGGCATCCGCCACGATCGTCGTCCGCGCGGTGCCGAGGTAGGGGATCGCGTGGACCAAAGAGGTGATCCTCGGCTCGGTCTGGCTGGTCGGGCCGTCCTGCACACTCACTCGGACCGCCGGGCGCTGACTCGGCGCGGCCGTGTCCGGGATGCTGGCCAGCCGCTGGGCCAGGCCTCCCGACGCGGCCGCGGCGCCGAAGAGCGGCCCGGCCGAGACCAACCCGGCCAGCAGCGCCACCGCCACCACGATCAGGCCCGCGATTGCGCCGCCGCGCACCATCCGCGCCGGAGCCCGGCGCAGCATCGGCCAACCCCCAGGCATCGGTCCCTTCCTGGCCGGCCGTCGAGCGACAGCGTGGGCAACGTCGTTGACCCCAGCATCCAGCATCGGCCGTCGGCTCGCCCCTACGGGGAACGTCGTGGTGCCCGCTTGAAGGAGTCCGGTCGCTGGCCTAACCGACGGCCGCGAGGAACGCGAGGACGCGATCGGTGAGCAGGGTGGCCGCCCCTTCGTCGTACGACGGGAGGCTGCTGTCGGTGAAGAGGTGCTGGTCACCGCGGTAGAGGAAGAGCTCCGCATCGGGCGTCTCCTCGACCAATGCCGCGAGCCGCCTCGAGGTCACCCTCGCCCGCGAAGAAGTCGTCGGCGTCCATCCCGTGGATCTGCACCGGCACGCCCGCCGGCCACGCGCCGCCGAACTCCGACGGCGGCAGGCAGGCCTCGAGGAGCAGCGCGCCGCGGGCCCCGGCTCGGGTCTGGGCGAGCATCTGGGCCGGGACCACACCGAGGGAGATCCCGGCGTAGACCAGGTCGCTCGGCAGCTCCTCAGCGATCGCCCGCCCGCGCGCCATGATCTCGTCGAAGCCGATCTCCTGGACGTAGGCCGAGCCGGACCCGATGCTGTCGAAGACCCGGCCCTCGAACAGGTCCGGCACGTGGACGGTGTGCCCGGCGGCGGTCAGCCGGTCGCCGAACTCGCGGACGCCTGGGGTCAGTCCTCGCACATGATGGAACAGCAGCACCTCAGTCACGGCGCATCCTTTCTCGGTCGGCCGAGCTCCACCCGGGTGGGCAGTCCGATCGTGGCCCAGGCCTCCGACAGCCGCCACCGGGACCGCGCCGGGCGACGTAGCCTGGCGGGGTGCTCGAGACCTCAGTCACCTCGCCGGTGGCCCTCGGCGACGCCTGCGACCTGATCCGCCTGCTGGGCCGGCGTCGTCCCCTCGTCCTGACCGGGGCGGGTCTGTCCACCGACTCGGGCATCCCGGACTATCGCGGACCGCTGTCGCCCAAACGCACCCCGATGACGTACGCCGAGTTCTGCTCGGGACCCCTTGCCCAGCAACGGTATTGGGCGCGGAGTCACATCGGCTGGCGCCTCCTGCATCGGGCCGACCCCAACCCGGGGCATCGGGCCCTGGCCGCGATGGAGCGTTCGGGTCGGTTGACGGCGCTGATCACCCAGAACGTCGATGGCCTGCACGAGGCTGCGGGCAGTCGTCAGGTGGTCGACCTGCACGGCCGGATCAGCCTGGTCATCTGCCTGGACTGTCACGAGCGGACCGACCGGCTGCGCCTGCATGAGCGGCTCGAGACGGCGAACCCCGGCTTCGGACAAGGGATCTCGCCCGACATCGCTCCCGACGGGGACGCCGTCGTGGACGGCATCGAGAGCTTCGTTGTCGTCCCGTGCGAGGCCTGCGGCGGGGTGTTGAAACCCGACGTCGTCTTCTTCGGCGAAAACGTCCCGAAGGAGCGGGTCGAGCTCTGCTACTCCCTGGTCGAGGACGCCGAGGCGCTGCTGGTGGCCGGGTCGTCGCTGACCGTCATGTCCGGGCTGCGGTTCGTTCGGGCCGCCCACCGGCGCGGAATCCCGATCGGGATCATCAACCGCGGCCCGACCCGTGGGGACGACCTCGCAACCCTGCGGGTCGACGCGGGGTGCTCCGAGGTGCTGGCCGCCCTCGCCGCGGCCTGACTCTCGCTCCGGGTCGGCTGGTCGGCGTTACGGTCAGCCGAGCCAGCCGGGCAGGTCGGACAACGCAGCCAAACCGGTCCGGGAAGCGCCACCCGCCAGCTCTTCGAGATCGTCTTCCAGGGCAGCGACCCGGGCGGCGCCGAGCTGACCAACCAACCGCCGCCGCTCCCGCGCGAAGCTGGCCGCGCTGAGGTGCAGCATCTCCTCGCCGCGCTCGGTGCGGTGCAGCAGCCACGCGCGGGCGTCGGTTTCTGAGGCCCGCCGCGCGGCGTACCCGATTCGTTCGAGCGTGGCGGCGGTCTTGGCGGCCGCTTGCTTGCTGACGCCGAGCCGGCGACCGAGCTCGCTGATGCTCACGCCGTGCGGGCCGATCGCCTGCAGGGCGAACCCGTGGATCGCCCGGACGTCCGGATGGCCGTCCGCGGCGAGCTCCTCGTGCAGCCGGTCGATCGAGGCCCGGAAGGCCCCGAGCAGCAGGAGCGGGAGCTCGAAGCCATGACGCGATGTGGGCACGGCGCCATTGTCGAGCATCGGTCCTCCTCTGCTGCGGTCTCACGTTTAGACAACTCGAGTTGTCTAAACTGTACGCTCACGGAATCAACCGACCCCAGGAGCCGAGAGGACGCTGCCATGACTCCCACCGTCATTCATCAGGGCGAGGCGCGACGGACCGAAACGCCGAACGCCGTCATGACGACCCTCGCGTCGCCGACCCAGGGCGGAAGCGAGGCCCTGAGCATGTGGCAGGTCGAGATGCGCGCCGGCCAGCAAGGCCCGGTCCACGTCTTCGCCAGCGAGCAGCTGTGGACCGTCATCGAGGGAGCGGTCGCCATCGCCGTCGGCGACGACGACGCCTCGGGCTGGCTGCCGGTGACGCCGTCGTCCTCCCGGCCGGTGCGTCGGCGGCAGATCACGGCCACCACGACCAGCCGGCTGATCGTCTGCGGCCGGGGCGATGCAACCGTGACGGTGCCCGGCGAAGAGACCAGCCGCGGCGTACCGCCGTGGATCGCCTGACCCGGGCGGGGGTGCGCTCCGCGGCCCGGCCTCCTAGGGTCAGAACATCCAACGCGAGAAGGAGGGCGCCATGTCGCTCGATGACACTGATTCGACTGGGACCGACCCGAACGAGGGTCCGGCTGACGGTGGCGCCAACCCGGGCGGCCACGACGGTGGCGCGGACGGCGGAGCCGACGGCGGCGCGGGCCATGACGGTGGTGCCGACGGTGGCGCCGATGGCGGGGCTGACGGTGGTGCCGATGGTGGAGCCGATGCAGGCGCCGACGGTGGAGCCGATGGCGGCGCCGAGGGTCCGGCCGACGGCGGCGCGAACCCGGGCGGCCACGACGGCGGCGCGGACGGCGGAGCTGACGGTGGCGCCGGACACGACGGCGGCGCGGACGGCTCGGCCTGAGCCAGCCGCACACAGATGAGTACGACGGGAGGCGGGGCGGTCGGCGACGGCCGCCCCGCCCTCGCGCGCTGCCTGAGCGTGACGCCGGAGGAGTTCGCTGCGACGTACTGGTCCCAGCGACCGCTGCTCTCACCCGCCGCGACGCTGCCGCGGGACTTCGCCGATCTGCTCAACCCGGCCGCGGTCGATGAGCTGCTCAGCGAGCGTGGCCTCCGGACGCCGTTCCTGCGGCTGGCCAAGCAGGGCCGGGTGCTCGGCGCCGCCGACTTCACCCGCGGGGGCGGCCTCGGTGCGAGCGTCGGCGACCAGGTCGCCGACGACAAGGTGCTGGCGCTGTTCGGCCAGGGCGCCACGCTGGTGCTCCAGGGCCTGCACCGGATCTGGCCGCCGCTGATCGACTTCAGCCAGCAGCTGAGCACCGACCTGGGGCACCCCGTGCAGGTCAACGCTTATGTCACGCCGGCCGAGAACCAGGGCTTCGACGCGCACTACGACGTCCACGACGTCCTGGTCCTGCAGGTCTCCGGTGAGAAGCGCTGGACCATCCACGCCCCGGTGCACGAGCACCCGCTCGCCGACCAGCCCTGGACCGACCACCGCGCCGCCGTGAAGGCTCGCGCCCAGGAGCCGCCGGTGATCGACACGGTCCTGCGGCCGGGCGATGCGCTCTATCTGCCCCGCGGCTGGCTGCACAGCGCTGAGGCGCTCGGCGAGACGACCATTCACCTGACCATCGGGATGCACGCGACCACCCGCTACGACCTGGTGCAGGCGCTGGTCGCTCTCGCCGCCGACTCGCCCGCGCTGCGGGAGTCGTTGCCGATCGGCGCCGCCACGGCCGACCCGGCCGAGTTGCAGAGCGAGCTCGACCTCACCGTCAAGGCGCTGATCGACCGGTTGGCGACGGCGACCGGCAGCGACGCGGCCAACGCCGTACGCCGCCGGGCCGACCGCACCACCCGGCCGGAGCCCCTCGGCCCACTCGCCCAGCTCGATGCGATCAACGGCCTCAGCGCCGACACGAGGATCCGGCTGCGCCGCCACGCCCAGGCCCGCATCGAGGACGGCGCCCGGGCCGACGGCCACCCGACGGTCCGGCTGGTCACCAGCGTCGGCGCGGTGAGCCGCCCGGCGACGGACCGGCCGGCGCTGGTCGCGCTGTTGGACGGAGCGGGCCACCGGGTCGGCGACCTGCCGACGCCTCAGAGCGCCAACGGGTCCGACGACCTCGGGTTGGCCCGGCAGCTGCTCACCGAGGGACTCGTCGTACCGGCCTGAGCCGCGCTGGGAACGCGCCCCCGCGCCAGATAGCCTCGCCCCCATGAGCGAGCAGACGGTCACGACCGCCCACCTCCTGAACGCCCCGGTGAGTGAGGTCGACCCCGAGGTCGACGCCGCCATGAAGCAGGAGCTGCACCGCCAGCAGTCGACGCTGGAGATGATCGCGTCGGAGAACTTCACCCCCGTCGCCGTGATGCAGGCCCAGGGCTCGGTGCTGACCAACAAGTACGCCGAGGGCTACCCGGGCAAGCGGTACTACGGCGGCTGCGAGTACGTCGATGTCGTCGAGCAGCTCGCGATCGACCGGGTCAAGGCGCTCTTCGGCGCCGGCTTCGCCAACGTGCAGCCGCACTCGGGCGCCTCGGCCAACACCGCTGTCTACTTCGCGCTGCTCCAGCCCGGCGACACGATCCTCGGACTGGACCTGGCCCACGGCGGCCACCTGACCCACGGCATGCGGATCAACTACTCCGGCAAGATGCTCAACGTCGTCGCCTACCACGTGAACAAGGACGACTACCTGGTCGACATGGACGAGGTCGAGTCCCTGGCCCGCGAACACCAGCCCAAGATGATCGTGGCCGGCTGGTCGGCGTACTCGCGCCAGCTGGACTTCGCTCGGTTCCGGGCCATCGCCGACGAGGTCGGCGCGCTGCTCTTCGTCGACATGGCGCACTTTGCCGGCCTGGTCGCGACCGGGCTGCACCCCTCGCCGATGGAGCACGCCCACGTCGTGACGACGACGACCCACAAGACCCTCGGCGGCCCCCGCGGCGGCGTGATCCTCACCAACGACGAGGCGATCGCCAAGAAGATCAACTCGGCGGTCTTCCCCGGCATGCAGGGCGGCCCGCTGGAGCACGTGATCGCGGCCAAGGCGGTCAGCTTCCTGGTTGCCGCCGGGCCGGAGTTCGCCGACCGGCAGCGGCGCACCGTCGCCGGCGCGGCGACGCTGGCCGATCGGCTGTCGCAGCCCGACGTCCAGGCGGCGGGCATCAGCGTCCTGACCGGGGGCACCGACGTGCACCTGGTGCTGGTCGACCTACGTGACAGCGATCTCGACGGCAAGGCGGCCGAGGACCGGCTGCACTCGATCGGGGTGACGGTCAACCGCAACGCGGTGCCGTTCGACCCGCGCCCGCCGATGGTCACCTCCGGCCTGCGGATCGGTACGCCGGCTCTGGCCACCCGCGGCTTCGACGACGCGGCGTTCGCCGAGGTCGCGGACATCGTGGCCCAGGCCCTGCTGCCCGACTTCGACTCGGCCCGCGAGGAGGCCTTGCGCGAGCGCGCCGCTGCCCTGGCCGCGGCGTACCCGCTCTACCCTGGGCTGGGCTGACCGACCGCCTGCCTCACCCGCGATCGCCGGCCCTGGAGACCTCCGAAATCTGGGGCCGCTGAGACTGGTGTTACTGGTGTGACATCGCTCGGATCACCCATTTGGTCCATCTGATGGACGCTCGGGCCGAAAAAACTTTGCCCAGAATCCGGCTGCGCGGCGGCGTCGGCGCCGCGCCCGACAACTCGACAATGACCTGGGAAAAAACATTGGTGTCATTCCGCGTGGCTACGTGACCTGCGGCTTTGCCGTCGTCATGATCCGCGTGGGACTCCTGTGACTCCTGTTCCCAAAGGGCAGTTCTCTGGTTAACCTCGGTCGCGCACTCACACCACAGTGTGTTTTCGCGCTCCCGTAGCGTCACGGTGTCCTGGGAATCCAGGGGATCAGAACGCCAGGGAGCCTGACCGAGAGGCCCCGATGTCGCATCCGACCCGGCCCGCCACCACCGGCGCGCCCCGCCGTTGGTCGGCTCGCGCGTCGGCTGCGCTCGCCGCCCTCGTCCTGGGCTCGTTGCTGGCCTCGTCGATGCCGGCCGATGCGCACCCGGTCTACCCCTCCAAGCACCGCGTTGCCGCCGCCAAGGCGGCGGCCGCCAGCAAGGCGGCTCAGGTCAAGGCCATCCAGGTCCAGCTCGCCCAGGCCGCCGACCGGCTACAGGCCGCGCAGGACCGCGCCGAGGCTGCGGCCGAGGCCTACAACAACGCCGAGGATCTGCTGGCCCAGGCCGCCGCCTCGGCCAAGACGGCGCAGGCGGCAGCCGCCGCCGCCGCCGCCAAGGCCGGTGCCGCGCAGACCCAGATCGGCAAGCTGGCCGCCGAGGCCTACATGAACGGCGGCATGGGCGACCTGGCCGCGATCATCAGCTCGGGCGACCCGAACCAGGTGCTCGAGCGTGCCGCCGGTCTTCAGGTCGTCGGGGCCCTGCGTCAGCAGACCCTGGCCAACGCCAGCAACACCAAGGTCATCGCCGGGCTGCTCCAGCAGAAGGCCGCCGTCGCGCTGGCCCGCCAGCAGGCCGCCGCGGCTGCCGCTGCCGCCGCCAAGGCCACCGCCCAGGCTCAGGCCAACGCCGCGGCGGCCCAGCAGAAGGCCGTCGCTGCTGAGCAGACCAAGCTGGTCGCCCAGCTCGCCCACTTGCAGCGGATCTCGATCGCCCTGGCCAAGCAGCGCCAGGCCGGTATCGCCAAGGCCAAGGCCGAGGCGGCGGCGCGGGCGGCCCGGCTGGCCGCCGAGCGCGCGGCCGCCAACAGCGGCGGCGGTGGCGGCGGTGGCGGTGGCGGTGGCGGCGGTGCGTCGTACGGCACGGCGGCCGGTGGGCGGATCGCTGTGGCCTACGCCCGGTCCCAGCTCGGCAAGTGGTACGAGTGGGCCGCCGCCGGCCCGGCCCGTTTCGACTGCTCCGGCCTGACCATGCGGGCCTGGCAGCACGCGGGCGTCTACCTGCCGCACTATTCGGTGGCCCAGTACGCCGAGACCCATCACGTGCCGGTTTCGCAGGCCCGCCCGGGAGACCTGGTCTTCTTCGCGACCAACACCTCGAACCCGGGCTCGATCCACCACGTCGCGATCTACATCGGTCACGGCGAGATGATCGAGGCGCCGCACACCGGCGCGCAGGTGCGAATCTCCTCGATCTGGCGGTACGGCCTGATGCCGTACGCCGGCCGCCCCTAGTCCGCGCTGGCCGACCCGCGCCGCTTGGGCTGCTTCGGCCGCCTCGGCCGCCGCTTGCTGGGCGAGGTGCTCGATCTCTCGCGCGTACGAACGCCGGATCTCCTCCTCGGCCTCGAACCGGCCGACCCAGGTCGCACCCTCGACCGACTTGCCCGGCTCGAGGTCCTTGTAGACCTCGAAGAAGTGCCGGATCTCGAGCTTGTCGAACTCGGGCACGTGGATGATGTCGCGCAGGTGCTCCATCCGGGGATCGGTCGAGGGCACGCAGAGGACCTTGTCGTCCCCGCCGGCCTCGTCGGTCATCCGGAACATCCCGATCGCCCGGCAGCGAATCAGGCAGCCCGGGAAGGTCGGCTCCTCCAGCAGGACCAAGGCGTCGAGCGGGTCGCCGTCCTCGCCGAGCGTCTCCTCGACGAAGCCGTAGTCATGGGGATAGCGGGTCGAGGTGAAGAGCATCCGGTCCAGCCGGATCCGCCCGGTCTTGTGGTCGACCTCGTACTTGTTGCGCTGTCCCTTGGGGATCTCGATCGTGACGTCGAACTCCACGAAATCTCCTCCGTCCCCGTCGATGGCCCGTCGATCGACCATCGATTGCCAATGGATCCCTGACGGATCGACGAGTCCCCGGCCGATAGTGTCAGACGACGTCCGCGAGGCGCGTGCACCGTCCTGTTCCGGCTGGCCCAGCCGCGAATCCGCACCAGAGTCTCGCATCCCTGGAGGGCACCCGAGAGGGGGGTCGATGCGCCGTCTGCTCGTCGGCCTGCTGGTGGTGGTGGTCCTCGCGGCCGGCTACGCCGTGGCGGACGCCGAGGACATCGTGCCGGGCTTCCTGACCCTGACCCCGGCGTCGACCTCCGCCGGCGGGGAGCCGTCGGCAGCGCCGACTTCGGCTGGTTCGGCTGGTTCGGTCGGCTCCGAGAGTTCGCCCGGCTGGCCGGCAACGACGCCGGCCGCGGAGGTGCTCCCCGCCCCGAGCACGACCGCGCCCCTGCCCTCGTCGACCACCCTGACCCGGCTGCTCGCCGGCACCATGGGGCGGCTGGGCAAGGGCGGTGCCGGTGAGGTGATCGACGTTGCGACCGGTCGTCCGCTCTATCTGCGCTATCCGACATCGCCCCGGACCCCGGCGTCGACCACCAAGATCTTCAGCGCGGTGTCGGTCCTGTCCGGTCTCGGGGCCGGCGCGCGGCTGACGACCAAGGTGGTCACCGGCTCCACGGCCGATCAGATCATCCTGGTCGGCGGGGGAGACGTCCGGCTCGCTGCCGGCGCCGGTTCTCCGGCCGCGATCTACGGCCACGCGGGTCTCGGTGACCTGGCCACCCAGACGGCGGCGTCGTTGAAACTGGCTGGTACGCAACGGGTTTCGATCGGCTTCGATGACTCCATCTTCAGCGGTCCGTCGATCAACCCGCGGTGGGTCAAGAGTGACCAGACGACGGGCCAGATCGGGCCGATCACGGCGCTCGGGCTGGCGTCGTCCGCGGCCGATGGTCCGCGCCGACCCGCGGCCGCCAACCCGTCCCTCGTCGCGGCCCGGACCTTCGCGACGGCGCTCGCCCGGCAGGGCATCACGGTCGTGGGGGTCCCGCACCGGGTGCGCGCCACGACCGCCGCGACCGAGCTGGCGGCGGTGCAGTCGGCGACGATCGAGCAGCTGGTGGACTACACGCTGACCGTGAGCGACAACACCGAGGCCGAGGTGCTGGCCCGGCTCGGCGCCATCGCCGGCCACCACGCGGGGAGCTTTGCCGGGGCGGCGGCCCAGAACGTCCGGGTGGCCGCCGATCTCGGCGTACCGGTTGCTGGCATCCGGCTCTCCGATGGCAGCGGACTGGCGCGATCCGACCTCATCCCGCTCGAGAGCCATCGCGACCCTGCTGGCCAAGGTCGCCGGGTCGCAGCGCAGCGACCTGCGGGCGATGTTCGCCGGCCTGCCGATCGGGGGCTTCACCGGCACGCTCGCTCCGCGGTTCCTCAACGTCGCGACCCGCAGGGGCGCCGGGGTGGTCCGGGCCAAGACGGGCACCCTGGCCGGGGTCAACGCCCTGGCCGGTGTGGTCGTCGATGCCGACGGGCGCTTGCTGGCGTTCGCGTTCATGGCCAGCCATCCGACCGCCAAGACCCCTCCGGCGGTCCCGCTCATCGACCGGTCCGCCGCGATCCTGGCCGGCTGCGGCTGCCGCTAGCGCTTCCGAGTTGTCAGCACCACGACAGCACAGGCACTGTCCTGACGCTGACAACGACGGCGGCCCCGGGATCCTGTCAGCAGCACAGCGGTAGATGCCCTGGCCTGGTGCTGACAGGTCGAGGCGAGAGGTACGCCGTACGGTTGGCCGCATGAGTGGCGCCGAGCGATCCGAGGCCCCCGCCGTCGACCGGCTGGTCGACTGGGAGGTCGCTGCCGCGACGGCGCGCCGGCTTGGCTCGCCCAGGGCCCGAGGTGACAGCTACCGAGGCTGCCGAGGTGGTCGCGGAGCTCCGCTCGGACGCCGTGGTCGCGCGAGCCCACGTTGCCGCGGTCACCGGGCTGGATGCGCCGGCCGCGGGCGCGCAGGTGCTGGTCGTGGACCGACCGGGATGGATCGACGCCAACCTGGCGATGTTGCGCGGCATGCTCGAACCGGTCGTCGACCAGCTCACCGGGCGCCGGATGCCGTCGGCGCTGGTCTCCTCGGTCGGCAGCCGCGTGACAGGTGCGGAGGCCGGCGGGTTGCTGGCCCTGCTGTCCGGCAAGGTCCTGGGCCAGTACGACATCGCGCCCGGCGGCGAACCGCGACTGCTGCTCGTCGCGCCCAACATCGTGGCGGCCGAGCGTGAGCTGGACGTCGTACCCGCCGACTTCCGGCTCTGGGTCTGCCTGCACGAGGAGACCCACCGCGTGCAGTTCACCGCGGTGCCGTGGCTGCGCGGCCACGTGCTGGGCGAGGCCCAGGGCCTCGCGGCCGACCTGCTGCCCGACGTGTCGTCGCTGAGCGGCCGGATCGAGGACCTGGTGCGCGCGCTGCCGGAGGTCGTCCGCGGTGAGGGCGGCTCGATCGCCGAGGTGCTCTCGACGCCGGCCCAGCGCGAGCGGCTGGCCCGACTCACTGCCGTCATGTCGCTGCTCGAAGGCCACGCCGACGTGGTGATGGACGATGTCGGTCCCCAGGTCGTGGGCACGGTCGACCAGATCCGCAGCCGGTTCCAGGCTCGGCGGGCCGGCCGAGGGAGCGCGGACCGCCTGTTGCGCAAGCTGCTCGGGCTCGAGGCCAAAATGCGGCAGTACCGCGACGGCGCCCGCTTCGTCCGGGCGGCGGTCGACGCCGTCGGCATGGACGGCTTCAACCGGGTCTGGAGCTCCCCCGAGACCCTCCCCCTGCCCGCCGAGATCGAGGACCCCCAGGCCTGGCTGGCCCGGGTCCACCCCTAACCCCCCGCCCCCGCATGTCGTGGCCGTCGAAACCGGGTTTGGCCGTCGAAACCGGGTTTTCGACCGCCAGAACAGGCCCGCCAACCCGGAGTGGACGGCCAAACCCGGAGTGGACGGCCAAGACATGAGGGCGGGGGCGGCGGGGTTGGCCGTGCGGGATGCCGTACGGCGGGGGCTGGCCGACCTCGCCGGACCCGACGCGGCTGGGTCCATGCAGCGAGGGATCTCGGCCGGCCGGGTCTGCGGACGAGGCGACCGGGCGGTTGGTGCTGGTCGCGTGCAGCGGTGGGCCGGACTCGCTGGCCCTGGCGGCCGCGACGGCGTTCGTCGCCCCCCGGCTGGGCCTGCGGGCGGGGCCGTCGTCGTCGACCACGGCCTCCAACCGGGATCGGAAGCGGTCGCCGCGGTCGCCGCGGCCCAGTGCCGCGACCTGGGCCTGGACCCGGTCGAGGTGGTCCGGGTCGAGGTGCCGATCGGAGCAGGCGACGGGCCGGAGGCCGCCGCCCGCACGGCCCGGTACGACGCGCTGGCCCGGGTCGCCGGCCGCCAGGAGGCCAGCGCCGTGCTCCTCGGCCACACCCTGGACGACCAGGCCGAGTCGGTCCTGCTCGGCCTGCTGCGGGGTTCCGGGACGCGCGCGCTCTCCGGCATGGCGGCCCGCCGCGGCATCTACCGGCGCCCCCTGCTGGGACTGGACCGGGCCACGACGACGGCCGCATGCGCCGAGGCCGGCCTCGACCCGTGGGCCGACCCGCACAACAGCGACCCGGCCTACGCCCGGGCCAGGGCTCGCGCCCTGCTCGGTGAGCTGGAGGGCCGGCTCGGCACCGGCGTCCGGGTCGGTCTGGCCCGGTCGGCCGAGCTGCTGCGCGCCGACGACGAGGCCCTCGCCGCGTGGGCCGAGCAGGCGTACGTCGACGCGCAGGCGGGCCCCCACACCAGCCGGGCTGCCACCCGCGCGGCCAGCCCCGATACCGGAATCGAGGCCGGAACCGGCGCCGGGCTCGACTGCCGGGCCTTGGCCGCGCTGCCGGCCGCGATTCGCGCGTCGCGTCCTGCACCGGGCCGCACTGGACGCCGGCGCCCGCGCGGCCGACCTGACCTCGGTCCAGGTCGCCGCCCTCGACGCGCTCGTCGTGGACTGGCACGGTCAGGGACCGGTGGACCTGCCGGGCGGCGTCCACGGGGTCCGGGACTGTGGCAGGCTCCTCCTCGCCAGGAAACACGCCAGGAAACACGCCATGGAACACGCCATGGAACAGCCAGAACCGCCAGGAAAGCAACGCCCAGCCGATCTCCCGAGGAGTAGAGCCGGTGGACGAGCACGACATGGGACCCGATCTCGAGAAGATCCTCCTGACCAAGGACCAGCTCGACGAGCGGCTCGACGCGATGGCCGCCGAGATCGATGCCGACTACTCAGGCCAGGACATCCTGCTCGTCGGCGTGCTCAAGGGCGCCGTGATGGTCATGGCCGACCTGGCCCGCAAGCTGCACACGCCCACCTCGATGGACTGGATGGCCATCTCGTCGTACGGCTCAGGCACCAAGTCCAGCGGCGTCGTGCGCATCCTCAAGGACCTGGACACCGACATCATCGGGCGGCACGTACTGGTCGTCGAGGACATCGTGGACTCCGGGCTGACCCTGTCCTGGCTGATGGCCAACCTGGGTTCGCGCGAGCCCGCCTCGCTCAAGATCGCGGCCCTGCTGCGCAAGCCGGATGCCGCCAAGGTGGAGATCCAGACGGCGTACGTCGGGTTCGACATCCCCAACGAGTTCGTGGTCGGCTACGGCCTCGACTACGACGAGCGATACCGCAACCTGCCCTTCGTGGGGACCCTCGCTCCGCACGTGTACAGCTGACCCCCTCTGACCGAGGTACCGTGGAGCACAACTCAGGTCGATAGGGAGGGACGGAGCGCACGCTCCGAAGCCATGGATTTCAGGCGCATTCTGCGGGGCCCACTGGTGTGGCTGGTCCTGCTCCTCGTCGCTGCCGGGGTGTGGCTGACCCTCAGCGGCAACGGCGGCTTCCAGCAGGTCGACACCTCGGCGGCCATGTCGCTGATCAACCAGAACAAGGTTGCCAGCGCGAAGGTCAACAACGTCGACCAGAGCATCAGCCTGACCCTGAAGAAGGGTGAGACCTACACCGGTGGCGGGGTCAAGAACGCCACCAAGGTCGAGGCGAACTACATCGACGCGCGCGGGCCGGACGTCGTGTCCGCCCTCGATGCGCACGTGCCGCCGGAGGGTTACACCGACACCAACCCCAAGGGCAGCTGGGTCTCCAGCCTGCTCTACACGCTGCTCCCGATCGTGCTGCTCGGCGGTCTGTTCTTCTTCCTGATGAACCAGATGCAGGGCGGCGGCAACCGGGTCATGAACTTCGGCAAGAGCCGGGCCAAGCTGGTCAGCAAGGACACCCCCAAGGTCACCTTCGCCGACGTGGCGGGCGCGGACGAGGCGGTCGAGGAGCTCTACGAGATCAAGGAGTTCCTCTCCGAGCCGGCCAAGTTCCAGGCGGTCGGCGCGAAGATCCCCAAGGGCGTCCTGCTCTACGGCCAGCCGGGCACGGGCAAGACCCTGCTGGCCCGCGCGGTCGCCGGCGAGGCCGGCGTGCCGTTCTACTCGATCTCCGGCTCGGACTTCGTCGAGATGTTCGTCGGCGTCGGCGCCAGCCGGGTCCGCGACCTGTTCGAGCAGGCCAAGACCAACGCGCCGGCGATCATCTTCGTCGACGAGATCGACGCCGTCGGCCGCCACCGTGGCGCCGGTCTCGGCGGCGGTCACGACGAGCGCGAGCAGACGCTCAACCAGCTGCTCGTCGAGATGGACGGCTTCGACGTCAAGACCAACGTGATCCTGATCGCGGCCACCAACCGGCCGGACATCCTGGACCCGGCGCTGCTGCGCCCGGGCCGGTTCGACCGCCAGATCGCCGTCGACGCACCGGACATGCAGGGCCGCAACCAGATCCTGAAGGTGCACGCCAAGGGCAAGCCGATGGCGCCGCACGTCGACCTGCTCGCCGTGGCCCGCCGTACGCCGGGGTTCACCGGCGCCGACCTGGCCAACGTCCTGAACGAGGCGGCCCTGCTGACCGCCCGCCAGAACGGCAAGGTCATCGACGACAAGGCCCTGGACGAGGCGATCGACCGGGTCGTGGCCGGGCCGCAGAAGCGCAGCCGGATCATGAACGACAAAGAGAAGAAGATCACGGCGTACCACGAGGGCGGCCACGCGCTCGTGGCCGCGGCGCTCCCGCACACCGACCCGGTGACCAAGGTGACGATCCTGCCCCGCGGCCGGGCCCTGGGCTACACGATGGTCATGCCGCTGGACGACAAGTACTCCACGACCCGCAACGAGATGCTCGACCAGCTGGCCTACTCGATGGGCGGCCGGGTGGCCGAGGAGCTCGTCTTCCACGACCCGACGACCGGTGCGGCCAACGACATCGAGAAGGCCACCGGGCTGGCCCGCAAGATGGTGACCCAGTTCGGCATGAGCGAGCGGGTCGGCGCGATCAAGCTGGGTTCGGACAACGGCGAGGTCTTCCTCGGCCGCGACATGGGCCACCAGCGCGACTACTCCGAGGGCGTGGCGGGCGTGGTTGATGAGGAGGTCCGACGGTTCGTCGAGACCGCCCACGACGAGGCCTGGGAGATCCTGGTCGAGCACCGTCAGGTCCTCGATGCCCTGGTCCTGGCCCTGCTCGATCGCGAGACGCTCAACAAGGACGAGCTGGCCGAGATCTTCGAGCCGGTGCACAAGCGGGACGAGCGGCCGATCTGGCTGTCCAGCGAGCGCCGGCCGATCAGCGAGCTGCCGCCCGTCCTGACGCCGGCCGAGAAGGCGCGGATGAACGGCCACAGCTCCACCCAGCCCGGGGACGAGCACTCGTTGACCCAGATCATCGAGGTGCCGGACGGCGGCGCCGTCGACCCGGGCAGCGGTCCCTACTGAGGATGGGCCACTGAGATGGCGGCGGAGTCGCGACTCGACCTGCCGCGGGCCGAGGCCGCGATCCGGGAGCTGTTACTCGCCGTCGGTGAGGATCCCGACCGCGAAGGGCTGCTCGAGACGCCGGCTCGGGTTGCTCGCGCGTACGGCGAGATCTTCGCGCGGCATGTGGCAGGCGCCGGCCGACGTCCTGACGACGACCTTCGAGCTGGACCACGACGAGCTGGTGATGGTCCGGGACATCGAGGTCTATTCGACCTGCGAGCACCACCTGCTGCCGTTCCACGGCGTCGCCCACGTCGGCTACATCCCGGGCGTGCACGGCCGGGTCACCGGCCTGTCCAAGCTGGCCCGCCTGGTCGATGTCTTCGCCAAGCGCCCACAGCTGCAGGAGCGGCTGACCAGCGAGGTGGCTGACGCGTTGCAGGAGGGCCTGGAGCCGCGCGGGGTGCTGGTCGTCGTCGAGTGCGAGCACCTGTGCATGTCGATGCGCGGCGTCCACAAGCCAGGTTCGAGAACGATCACGTCAGCAGTCCGGGGGCAGCTGCGCGATCCGGCAACGAGGGCAGAGGCCATGAGCCTGCTCCTCGGGCCGGCCCGGTGAGCCGGGCCGACACCGACGCGCAGCCCCGGGTCAATCCCCGGGTCAACTCGGCCCGTCTGCCGCGCTGGATCGGTCTCGCGACGTACCTCGTCGCGATCATCGACATCGCCTCGGGCCTGACCCACGGGCTGCGCGAACACCTCGATCTCTACAACGACATCGTCCCCGGCGCGCTCAGCGACGCAGCCGCGGCGGCCACCGTGGTCTCGGGCATCCTGCTGTTGCTGCTCGCCCACGCGCTGCGCCGGCGCAAGCGGCGGGCCTGGCGCGCGGTCATGGTCCTGCTCGTCGCCAGCGCGGCCTTCCACGTGGTCAAGGGCGAGCCGATCGCGGCGACCCTCTCGCTCAGCCTGCTCGTGCTGCTCTGGGTCAACCGGGCCGAGTTCAACACCGAGGGCGACCCGCGCAGCCGCTGGCTCGCCGTACGCGCGTTCATCCTGCTGGCCGCCATCTCGATGGTGCTCGGCATCGTCGTGATCGAGCTCCGCCGCAACGTCCTGGTCGGTCCACCGTCGCTGTGGATGGTCACCCAGCACACGTTCCTCGGCCTGTTCGGCATCGAGGGTCCGGTCCAGTTCCGGGTCGACCGGGACGACGACATCGTCGGCGCCATGCTGCTCGGGCTCGGGCTGATGACGGCGCTGACCACGATCTACCTGGCGCTGCGTCCGCCGGAGCCGCGACCCGCAGCTCACCCTCGACGACCAGGGCCGGATGCGCGAGCTGCTCCGCCGCCAGGGGGCGCGCGACTCGCTCGGCTATCTTCGCCCTGCGGCGCCGACAAGAGCGTGCTGTGGTCCGAGAGCGGCAAGTCGTGCATCGCCTACCGCGTGGTCTCCGGCGTGATGCTCGCCAGCGGCGACCCGCTGGGCGACCCGGAGGCGTGGCCGGGGGCGATCAGCCGGTTCGTCTGCGAGGCCGAGCGGCACGCCTGGACGCCGGCGGTCATGGGCTGCTCCGAGCTCGGCGGCGAGGTGTGGTGCCGCGAGACGTCGTACGACGCGATCGAGCTGGGCGACGAGGCGGTGGTCGACGTCTGCGACTTCACCCTCGAGGGCCGGGCCATGCGCAACGTCCGGCAGATGGTCAAGCGGGTCGAGCGGGCCGGCTACACGACCGAGGTCAGCCGGGTCCGCGACCTCGACCCGGCCGAGCTCGCCGCCACCATCCAGCAGGCCAGCCGCTGGCGCGGGCACCGACACCGAGCGCGGCTTCTCGATGGCCCTGGGCCGGCTCGGCGACCCGGACGACGAGCGGCTGCGTGCTGGTCAGCGCCCACAAGGACGGCGTCCTGCGCGCGTTCCTGCACTTCGTGCCCTGGGGCGAGGACGGCATCTCGCTCGACCTGATGCGGCGCGACCGCTCGGCCGACCCCGGCCTGAACGAGCTGCTGATCGTGGCCGCCATGCAGGCGGCCCCGCGGCTCGGCGTACGGCGGGTCTCGCTGAACTTCGCGGTCTTCCGGGCCGCCCTCGAGCGCGGCGAGCGGCTGGGCGCCGGGCCGGTCTCGCGGGCCTGGCGGGCCCTGCTGATCTTCGCCTCGCGGTGGTTCCAGATCGAGTCGCTCTACCGGTTCAACGCCAAGTTCGCGCCGACCTGGGTGCCGCGCTTCCTGGTCTATCCGGCGGTGGGCGACCTGCCCCGGATCGGGGTCGCCGCGCTGGAGGCCGAGGCGTTCATCGTCTGGCCGCAGCTGCGACCGCAGGGCCGGGTCCGCCGGTGGCTCTCCGGCGGCGGTGGCCGCGCCCGGCGCCTGACCGCGCTCCCCGCCGGCCGCTGGCGCCTGACCCGTGCTCCCCTCCGCCGCGCGTCTCGCTCCCGGCTACGACGGCTGGTCACGCCCGAAATGTCCGTTGCTCAACCGTCGGAGCGGGAGCATGGGGTGCGGCGATCTAGGGTGGGCGCTGTGACCGACGCCGGTGACGCTGAGGGCGGGCCCGCACCACCCGGCCGGGCTGCCCGAGCGGCTGCTCGAGCGGCTGGCCGCCGAGGGACGCGAGCGCCCGCGCACCCTGGTGATGGGCGTCGTCAACGTCACGCCCGACTCGTTCTCCGACGGCGGTCTCTGGCTCGAGCCGGAGGCCGGCATCGCCCACGGCCTGACCTTGCACGAACAGGGCGCCGACCTGGTCGACGTTGGCGGCGAGTCGACCCGGCCGGGTGCCGAGCGGCCGAGCGTCGAGGAGGAGCTGCGCCGGGTCATCCCGGTCGTCCGCGCGCTCAGCGCAGCCGGCGTCGTGGTCAGCGTCGACACCATGCGCGCGGTCGTCGCGGCGGCGGCGCTCGAGGCCGGCGCTGCCCTGGTCAACGACGTCAGCGGCGGCCTGGCCGACCCCGACCTGCCGCCGCTGTCGCCGCAGGCCGGCGGTGCCCTACGTCGTGATGCACTGGCGGGCCCACAGCACCCTGATGGAGCGCTACGCCGTCTACGACGACGTCGTCGCCGACGTGACCAAGGAGCTGTCGGCGCGGCTGGAAGCCGTTGTGGCACAGGGGGTTTCGGTTGATCGGATCGTCCTGGACCCGGGTCTCGGCTTCGCCAAGAACACCCCGCACAACTGGGCGGTCCTGCACGGGTTGGACCAGCTGATGGCGCTGGGCCGGCCGGTCGTCGTGGGTGCGTCGCGCAAGCGGTTCCTGGGCGCGCTGCTGGCCGGTCCGGACGGCACCCCGGCGCCGCCGGAGGCCCGCGACGATGCCACGCACGCGACGAGTGCCCTGGCCGCGGCCGCCGGCGTCTGGTGCGTGCGGGTGCACGACGTGCCGGGACGGTCGACGCCGTGCGGGTCGCGGCGGCCTGGTCGGCGGGCGGCCGATGAGCGGCCTGGACCGGGTCGAGCTGCGCGGCCTCCGGGCGACCGGGCGGCACGGCGTGCTCGCCCACGAGACCGCGCTTGGGCCAGCCGTTCGTGGTCGACGTGACGCTGCACCTGGACACGAGCGCGGCGGCGGCGAGCGACGACCTGGCGCTGACCGTCGACTACGGCACGCTGGCCGAGCAGGTGGTCGCGGTCGTCGCAGGGGAGCCGGTGCAGCTGATCGAGACCCTGGCCCAGCGGATCGCCGACGTGGCCCTTCAGCCGGCCCGGGTCCAGGCCGTCGACGTCAGCGTCCACAAGCCCGAGGCGCCGATCACGGTGCCGTTCGACGACGTCGTCGTCACCATCCACCGCGAGCGGCGAGTGATCGACCAGATGTCCTCTGCGGCAACCGTTTCCGTCGTCCTGGCCCTGGGCGCGAACCTCGGGGACCCGGTGTCCACCCTGGCCGACGCCGTCGACGCGCTGGCCGATGCCGACGGCCTCGACCGTCGTCGCCGTGTCCCCGCTGGCCCGCACCGAGCCGGTCGGCGGCCCGGAGCAGCCGGCGTACGTCAATGCTGTGGTCCTGGCCCGCACCGAACCTCACGCCCGCAGTCGGTCCTGGCCGTCGCGCACCACGTCGAGCAGGCGCGCCGGCCGCGAGCGGCTGGTGCGCTGGGGGCCGCGGACGCTCGACATCGACCTGATCCAGTACGGCGAGCGGCCGGACACCGCGCACAGCGAGGACCCCGAGCTGACCCTGCCGCATCCGCGGGCCCACGAGCGGGCCTTCGTGCTCTGGCCCTGGGCCCAGGCCGACCCGGCCGCGATGCTGGTGCTGGCCGACGGCCGCGAGGCTCGCCGTCGCCGAGCTGGCCGAGCAGGCGGCCGACCGGGCCGGGCTGAGTGCTGGTCCGCCCTGGCCGGCCGGCTCCCGAGCCGCCGCGCCTCGTTCCGGGGTCGGTGGCGCGATGAGGCCGACCCGGATCCGCGGCTTGCTCGCCGTCCTCGTCGTGACGACGATTCTCGGCCTGTTGCTGCAGCGGACCCTGCGCGCATCGGGCTGGGACATGCCGCCGGTGCCGTGGACCGCCGCGATCGGGCTGCTGCTGGTGGCCTGCCTGGTCTACTCGGCGGCCGTTCCGGTCCGCCGGATCACCCGGGGCGTCCCGGGCGCCCGGCCGGTCGACCCCCTGCGCGCGGCGCGGATCGCCGTGCTCGGCAAGGCCACGGCGTACGCCGGAGCGGTGGTCCTGGGCTGGTACCTCGCCCAGGTACTCCTGCTGCTGCCCGACCTGGACGTCGCGCCCCGCCGCAGCCAGGCCCTGCGGGCCGGGATCACCGCGCTGGCGGCGCTCGCGGTCTGCGTTCCGGTCTGCTGGCCGAGCGGATGTGCCGGCTCCCGCCCGAGGACCACACCGACGAGCTGGGCCGGCGACGACCCGTCCGGCGTCTGCTGTGACGGATGAGGTCAGACGACACGACTGAGACTGATGATGCAACGTCCCACGCTCGCGCGGGGTTGATGCTTAGCCTTCCAGCGTGAGCGCCCAGCATCGCGGCGGACGTCGGCCCTGGCGCCGTCGCGTCCCCGGACTCCTCGTCGCCGTCCTGGCTGCCGCCAGCGCGGTCGGCGTGGCCGCGGCTGCGTTGCGCGGCTCGGCTGATGAGGCCACCGCAGTCGGCGCTTCGGGGGCCGCGCTCACCGTGGCCGGTGGCGGCATCGTCTACGCGCGGCGCCATCGGGGCGGTCACCGGCTGGTCGCCTCCCGCAAGAACCGGGCCGCGCCCCCGGTCACTGACCTCGGCTCCGACCTCCTGATCGAGTCGCCGGCCGGACTCGTCGAGCCGGCGGTGGCCGCCGCCATGAGCACGCCCCCCGTGCCCCGCGCCGACGGCGTGCATGGGCCCCCCCGGCCTGGGCGCCGCCCAGGTGGGCCCCGCCGTCAGCGGGCGAGCCCGCGGGCGACGCGGCGCTCTCCGCCATCGCTGCAAGCGCGCCGGAGCCCGTGCCGGCGCTGTTCCTGGTGCCGCCGCCCGACCCGATGACCGACACCGTGCCGCACCCCGTGGTCAAGCTGTTCCCGCTGGCCGACCTCGAGCCGGACCGCGCAGCCGGCACCATCGACGAGCGCGTCTACGCCGCCATCGACGAGGAGCGCCGGCTGGCCGAGGCGGCTGCCCTGGCCAGCGGGCGGCACGCCTCCAGCACGCCGTACGACGCCGCCGCGCCCCGCCGCACGTCGTACCGGTCGCGGCACAGCGCCTGAACCTGGCCGGGCCTGCCCGAGTTGTCAGTACGAACGCGGCCGGATCGCCGCGCTGGCACTGACACTCGACCTTGAGCGCCTCACTTGTCGACGTCGCCGACGACGAAGAAGGTCGAGCCGAGGATGGCCACCATGTCCGCGATCAGGTTGCCGGGCAGCAGCCAGGACAGCGCCTGCACGTTGGAGAACGACGCCGACCGCAGCTTGAGCCGCCAGGGCGTCTTGTCGCCGCGGGAGACCAGGTAATAGCCGTTGAGCCCCAACGGGTTCTCGGTCCAGCAGTAGATCGAGCCCTCCGGCACGCGCAGCACCTTGGGCAGCCGCACGTTGATCGGCCCGCGCTCCAGCGCCGCCAGCCGCTCCACGCAGGCCTCGGCCAGGTCGAGCGAGACGTGCACCTGCTCCAGCAAGCACCTCGAACCGGGCCAGGCAGTCGCCCTCGGACCGGGTCACCACCCGCCCCGGGCCCGCCCGGGCCGAACAGCTCGGCGTACGCCAGGTAGGGCTCGTCGCGGCGCAGGTCCAGATCCAGTCCGCTGGCCCGGGCGATCGGACCTGAGACGCCGTACGACGCCGCGACCGCGGCCGGGAGGACGCCGACGCCACGGGTGCGCGCGCGCAGGATCTCGTTGCCCACCAACAGGTTTTCCAGGTCGGGCAGTCGACCTCGGACGGCGGTGATGGCCGCGATGACGCGCCGCAGCCAGCCGGCCGGCAGGTCCTCCTTGAGGCCGCCGACCCGGTTGAACATGTAGTGCATCCGGCCGCCGGAGACCTCCTCCATCACGGCCTGGAGCTCCTCGCGCTCGCGGAAGGAGTAGAAGATCGGCGTGATCGCGCCGAGCTCCAGCGGGTAGGAACCGAGGAACATCAGGTGGTTGAGCACCCGGTTGAGCTCGGCGAGCAGCGTGCGGGCCCACACCGCCCGCGGTGGGACCTCCATGCCCAACAGTTGCTCTGCGGCAAGCACGACGCCGAGCTCGTTGGCGAAGGCCGAGAGCCAGTCGTGGCGGTTGGCCAGCACGATGATCTGGCGGTAGTCGCGGACCTCGAAGAGCTTCTCGGCGCCGCGGTGCATGTAGCCGACGATCGGCTCGGCCGAGACGATCCGCTCGCCGTCGACGACCAGCTTGAGCCGCAGGACGCCGTGGGTCGCCGGGTGCTGCGGGCCGATGTTGAGCACCATGTCGGCGGTCGCGAGCCCCGCGGTGTCGGCTGTGCCCGCCGACGCCGACGCTCAGCTCGCGGGTCCCGGTCCGCTCCGTCACGCGGCGAGTCTGCCACCCGCGCGCCCCCGTGCAAGGATCGGCCGGATGGAGCCCTTCGACCCCGCCGACGTGGACCTGGCAGCGCGTCTCGCCGCGGCTGGCGACGGCTCGGCGGCTGCTCTTCGCCGCGACCGCCGCAGTGCTCGTGATCGCGCTGGTGGTCATCGAGGTGCTCAGTGACTGGACCTGGCTGTTGATCGGCGTCCCGGTCGTCGTCGTCGCGGCGGTCGTCGCCTGGCTGATCGTCGGCCGTCAGGTGCGGTCCGTGGGTTACGCCGAGCGCGAGGACGACCTGCTCGTCCGGCACGGCATCATGTTCCGCGACCTGGTCGTCGTGCCCTACGGCCGGATGCAGTACGTCGATGTGCGCTCCGGTCCGATCGATCGGGCCGTTCGGGATCGCCAACGTCCAGCTGCACACGGCCTCGCCCGGCACCGACGCGCACATCCCCGGACTGACCCCGGACGAGGCGGCCCGGCTGCGCGACCGGTTGGCCCGCCGCGGTGAGGCCCGGTTGGCCGGCCTGTGAGCCCCTGGCAGCGACTGCACCCGCTCTCGCCGCTGGTGCGGGGCTGGAAGTACATCGTGGGTATCGCCTTCGTGCTGTTCCAGCAGAGCGGCGACCGGCTGGCCCGCGGGCGAGGGCCTGCCGCACGGCGACGCCCGACTCATCCTGCTGGGGATCTTCGGGGTCTTCGTCGTCGTGGCGCTGGGCTTCTCGGTCCTGTCCTGGTGGGTCGCGTCGTACTCGATCGATGACGAGGCGCTGCACCTGCGCACCGGGATCCTGAACCGGCACCAACGCCAGGCCCGGCTGGACCGGCTCCAGGCCGTCGATGTGGTGCAGCCGTTGCTCGCCCGGTTCGTCGGGCTGGCCGAGCTGCGGGTGCAGGTCGCCGGAGACAAGGACTCGGCGGTGCGGCTGACCTACCTGCGTGAGGCCGAGGCCCAGGAGCTGCGCCGCCTCTTGCTGGCCCGGGCGGCCGGGCTGAAGGTCGAGGAGGGCGCCGCACCCGAGGCGCCCGAGCACCCCGTGCTCGCCGTCGGCGTGCCGATGCTGATCGAGAGCCTGGTCCGCTCCTCGGCGTCGTTCATCGTGCTCTGCGCCGCGATCGTGCTGATCGCGGCCTCGGTGCTGTTGCACACGGCCGCGTTCGTGATCCCGCTCCTGCCGGCCTTCATTGCGCTGGTCGGCATCCAGTGGGCCCGGTTCAACAACGGCTTCAACTTCCACGTCGCGACCTCGCCGGACGGCCTGCGCCTGCACCACGGCCTGCTCCAGACGACGGCCCAGACCGTGCCGCCGGGCCGGGTCCAGGCCGTGCGCTTCGCCCAGCCGCTGCTCTGGCGGCGTCGGGACTGGTGGCGCCTGGAGGTCAACGTCGCCGGCTACAGCGGCCATCAGGAGGACGGCCAACGCGGAGCGAGCGACAACCTGCTGCTGCCGGTCGGCACCCGGAGCGAGGCCCTGACCGTGCTGTCCCTCGTCCTGCCGGACCTGGGCGTCCAGGTCGACGAACCGGTGCTCGAGGTGCTGGCGGCCGGGCTGACCGGCAGCGGCGACGCCGGCGGTTTCACCTGCAGCCCGCGCTCGGCTCGTTGGCTGGACCCGATCTCCTGGCGCCGACACGGCTTCCGGATCACCGACCGGGCGTTGTTGGCCCGGCGCGGGGTCTTCGTCCGCGAGCTCGACGTCGTGCCGCACGAGCGCACCCAGAGCCTGGGCATCGAGCAGGGCCCGCTGCAACGCCGGCTGGGGCTGACGTCGTTCGTGCTGCACTCGACGTCCGGACCGGTGCACCCGCGCGTCGAGCACCTGACCGGGCCGGCCGTCGCGGAGCTGCTGGCCGAACAGTCCCGACGGGCCCGCTCCGCGCGGGCCACCGCCGTCGATGAGCGCTGGATGCTCGGCCCGTCCCAGCAGCTCGACCGTTAGCCCCTCAAAGACAAAAGCGCCTGGAAGCAAGAGCGCTGGGTACGCCGCGGGGCTGGGTCCGCTCGCGGATCGCCTTCTTCACGTGCCTCGCCGATATGATGCAACCCAGCGTCAGGCGTGACGCAAAGTTGCATCAACGTACCGCGTCATTCCGACCGATCGCTCAGCAGGCGGGGTCGGTGTCCAGCCGGGTCAGCCGGCCCGAGCTGTCGTAGGTCAACAGCACGATCGTCTTGGAGCGCCCGGAGCTGGCCAGCCAGTCGGTGAGGGAGACCGGCGTGGAGGTCATCGTCGGCGGCTTGCTGCCGTTCTTCGTGCACGTGTTCACGACGATGGGCGCGCTCGGATTGACCGGCACGGTGTAGGTCTTCCCCTTGTTCTGGTCGTAGTAGCGCGTGTCCGAGTGCGGAGCGATCGGCGCGCCCTTCGCGGCCAGCGTCGCGTCGGACATGCCCTTGACGCTCCAGCGGTCGAGCACCAGCACGGTGAGGCCGCCGACCGTCTTGCTGCTGACGATGGTCCCGGCGTCGTGGTTACGGCCTTTGACCGTGCTGACCGCGGCGACGATCTTGGTGGGCGTCGGCGTCGCGGTCGCGGGGGTCTTGGTCGTGGTGGCGGACTTCGAGACGGCCGGAGAGGCGCCGTTGCTCGCGCCGCCGCACGCCGTGACCGTGAGGGCCAGCAGTGCGGCGCCGCCCGCGATCCGCAGTGCGCTCACCGGACCACCCTTGCTGCCGGTGGATCGGACTGTCCAATCGCCCCGGCTGGTCGACCGCCGCTGACGACCCACCCGAAACCGCCCAGACCACCGCGATCCAACAGCACGGCCGCGGCCCCGGATCGCTGCAGCTCCCGCAGGTACGCCGAGGGGTCCGGTCCGCTGTCGGGGCCACTCCCGACGGGCGCGCCAGCCCGCCCGTGCGCGCCGGCTGAGGACGGCACTGCCTGCGGGTCGGCCAGGGTCGCGTCGACGCCGAGCTCGGCCAAGGCGGTTCGTTGGTCGGTCAGCCGCGACGCCGCCAGCGAGTCCAGGGCCACGTGCGCAGTGAGGTCGCAGCTGCCGTCGGGCACCGGTGGCACCAGGTGCCCGGCCCGGTGGGCAGCGAGCGACCCGGCGCCCGGTCGATCGGCCCGCGTGTGGCCGTAGTCGACGGCGAGGCACAGGCCGGTGTCGACCCGAGCGACCAGGTCGGCCCACGCCCGGTCGCGGCTCGCACCCACCTCGATCCGCGCGCCGGGCTCGGCGGCGGTCAGCGGCCACCAGCGCTGGCACCAGGCCAGCGCGGCCGGATCGGGCGGTTCGCCCAGACGCTCGGCGCCGGTGACATCGACCTCGACGACGCGGAGCCGTCCGGCGGGATCGACCTCCAGGACGTCGAGCGGGACGACGTCCAGCCACTCGTTGGCGACCACGAGGCGTCGCTGCTAACCCGGTGAGCTGCTCGGGCAGGTCCGCCCCGCCGGCCGCGGTCAGCCAGTCGATCTGACCCGGCAGTGCGGCCGGGCGGTCCACGACGTCGACGCCGATCAGCGCAGTCGGCGCTGCGTGCCGCCCGGTCGGCCGCCCCGGGCTGGTCGACAGCGCCCGCAGCAGCTCACCGCGCCCCGCGCCGACATCGACGATCGTCGTACATCCGTGGCGGGTGGCCAGCCGCCACAGGGCGCGGGCGAACTCCTCGACCACACCGCCGCCGGCGCTGGTCGACGTCGCGAAGTGACCGGCCGGCCCTTCGTCTCGGCGGTAGAAGCCGCGCTCGCCGTAGAGCGCGTCCCACCAGGCCTCGCGCCACGGCCGCCAGTCGCCCCCCGTCCTCGGCCCGGCGTCAGGCATCGCGCTGCAGGACGACCGCGACGTCGGTGACGGCGAACAGGAAGCGGCCGCGGTCGGCCAGAGCCTGGACCCCGTCGAGCCAGGCGGCCGCCCGGGACAGCAGATCGGGATCGTCGGAGGCGGCCGCCAGCATGCCCTGGGCGATCTTCCAGGCCAGCGAGCCGGTGTCGAACCTGCGATGCGGGTCGGCCCAGGAGTGGACCGCGGCCACGCGTGAAGGGCGACTCCGCGGCCAGGACCGGCAGCTTGCGCCCCGTGAACCCGTCGGCGCGATCGGCCCAGCTCGGGATCAGCCGCACGAACCGGTCCACCAGCTCGCGGGTCAGCGCGTCGTCCGTGCTGGTGAACAGCGCCGTGTCGAAGTCGGAGTGCGCGATGACGGCCAGGCCGCCGGGTCGCACGACGCGATGGCACTCGCGCAGGAAGGCGGCCGGGTCGGCCAAGGCCTCGATCACGTTGAGCGAGACGACCCGGTCGATGCTGGCGTCCTCGAACGGCAGCCGCTCGTCCAGGTCGGCGATCCGGGAGCGGACGCGCTCGTCGTGCAGCAGCGCGTCCGGCAGGGCGGCCGCCTGGTCCAGCGCGTAGACCAGGCCGGGGGAGGGGTCGTGGCCCAGCAGCTTGCGCACCGTGCGTCCGTCGCCGCATCCCAGATCGGCCACGACCAGGCCCTCGGTCTGGATGTCCGCGAGCGTCGCCAGGCGTGCGTGCCGACCCATGGGCCAAACCCTAGTGCGGCGGCGTGTCGGCGCCGTACGGCTCGGATCGGCTGCTACACATAAGGAAAGGCCCCCCGAAGTATGAGTTCGGGGGGCCTCTCACGATCACATGCGCTGCGCTGAAGGCTTTGACCCCTTCACGCTGCGCCCGGCATGACGTCCGACTCCGAATCCCCTCCGGCAAGCCGGCGGCGGTCCGTCGTACTGCAATCGCATCAGCCCGTTCCGTGCGAGTCGCCGCGTCGTCATCCGCGACTGCGACCGGGTTGCCCCGGCCACCATGACCCGTCGGTCTCCGTGCCGTCCGCCTCCGCTCCTGGTGCGCGTCCGCCGAAGTTGCCTCCGGTTTTCGCGCCCCGCTCCTGGCGGCGTGGGAGATTTCTATCCGGGTTTCAAGGAGGCGCGCAAGAGGTTGGCCAAAAGTTTTTCCGGGATGTTTCGGCGCGGTTCCCGCTGGCTGATTCCCTTGTGACGCAAGGGGTTTGCGCCGACCCAGTCCGGGCCTGTGGACGCGGCTGTTGAGGACGTGTGGACAGCTGTGGACGAGCGTGTGGACGACGTGATCGTGGGAGCGCTGGCGGCTGTGGACGACGGGTCGAGCGCGGAGGGACGCTCCGGTGGACAACCGTCCGTCTCGGGTCGCGAACGGCCGGCCGGGCGCTGGCCGGCTGGGCCGGATAAGTTCCTCCCGTGCATCTCACAGATCGAGACGGCCTCCCGGGCAACGGAGGCGACGACTCGGAGTACGACGCGTCCCGTCGTCCGGCCCGGCTGGACGTCGGCGTCGTCGGGACCGGTCGGGTGGGAGCCGTCCTCGGTGCGGCCCTGGCTCGGGCCGGCCACCGGGTCGTCGCGGCGTCGGCCGTGAGCGCGGCGTCCCGGGAGCGGGCCGAGGTGCTGCTGCCCGGCGTACCGATCCTGGATGTCGCCGGCGTCTTGGCGGCGGCCGAGCTGGTGCTGCTGACCGTGCCCGACGACACGCTGCCCGAGCTCGTCGCCGGGTTGACGCGCGACCAGGAGCTGGCAGCCGGGCCAGATCGTGGTGCACACGTCGGGGCGGTTCGGGGTCGGGGTGCTGGAGCCGGTGCTGGCGCACCACGTCATCCCGCTGGCCCTGCATCCGGCGATGACCTTCTCGGGGACCGTCGGCCGACCTGACCGCGCTGGTCGACTGCTGCTTCGGCGTGACGGCGCCGGAGCCGGCCCGGCCGGTGGCCGAAGCGCTGGTCGTCGAGATCGGGGGCGAGCCGGTCTGGATCGAGGAGGCCGACCGGGCGCGCTACCACGCGGCGCTCTCGCACGGCGCGAACCACCTGGTGACCCTGGTCGCTCAGGCCATGCAGGTGCTCGGCCACGCCGGGGTCGACGTGCCCGACCGGATGATCGGGCCGCTGCTCAGCACCGCGCTGGACAACGCGTTGCGCAGGGGTGACGCCGCTCTCACCGGGCCGGTCGCGCGCGGCGACGCCGGTACGGTGGCCGCGCACCTGCGCGAGCTGCGTGACGAGACGCCGGACGTGCTGCCCGCCTACGTCGCGCTAGCCCGGGCGACGGCCGAGCGGGCCCTGGCGTCGGGTCGCCTGGCCCCGGACGCTGCCGAGGCGTTGCTGGACGTGCTGGCCGACGGAGAGGGAGGTCTGTGATGCCAGGAAGGCCACCCGACATGCCGCCCGAGACCTCGCCCCAGATGCCGCCCAGTGAGCTGGTGCTGGTCCACACCCGCGAGCAGCTGGTCAAGGCCCGGGCCGAGCTGTCGGACGGGGACGTCGCTGTTGTGATGACCCTCGGCGCCCTGCACGAGGGGCACGCCGAGCTGATCCGGCAGGCCCGGCTGCGGGCCGCGCACGTCATCGTCACGATCTTCCTGAACCCGCTGCAGTTCGGCCACGGCGAGGACCTCTCGCGCTACCCGCGCACCATCGACGACGACCTGGTGATCTGCCGGCGCGAAGGCGTCGACATCGTCTTCGCCCCGTCGCCCGACGTCGTCTACCCGACCGGTGAGCCCGGCGTACGGGTCAGTGCCGGCGCCCTCGGCGAGGTGCTGGAGGGGCACTCCCGACCCGGCCACTTCGACGGGGTCCTGACGGTCGTCGGCAAGCTGCTGCACCTGACGTCGCCGTCGCTGGCCTACTTCGGCCAGAAGGACGCCCAGCAGCTGCTGCTGATCCGACGGATGGTGCAGGACCTGGACTTCCCGGTCGAGGTGGTCGCCGTGCCGACCGTCCGCGACCCGGACGGCCTGGCCCTGAGCTCGCCGCAACACCTACCTGACGCGCAAGCGACCGGGAGGCCGCGCTGTCGCTGTCGCGCTCGCTGCGCGCCGGTGCCGCCGCCGCGGCGGAGGGGCCGAGCGCCGTACGCCGCGCAGCCCGCGCCGTCCTGGTCGCCGAGCCCCTCGTGCTCGTCGACTACCTCGTGCTCGTCCATCCGGACACGCTCACCGATGTGCCCGAGTGGTACCGCGGCGACGCGCTGCTCGCGGTGGCGGCCCGGGTCGGCACGACCCGCCTGATCGACAACGTGCCCCTCGTCGTCGGCCCCTGACGGCGCGCGCCGGCGCGGGAGCATCCGGCGTCCAGGCCGATCAGTGCTTGCGGAAGCGGAAGCACTGGGTGCGGTGCGGGATCCGGACGACGCCGTCGACGGCGGCGGACTCGGCCACGCGGCGTACGGCGGCCAGCCGCTCGTCGCGGTCGTCGGCCAGGGCGAGGTAGGACCAGGACGAGGCCAGCGCGACCACGCCGTCGACGTCGAGCACCAGGTCGTAGTCGAAGACCTGGATCTCGGCCGGGTCGAAGGGGCCTTCGACGTCCGGAGGGAGCACTCCTCGCGTCGAGGCGACCGCGTCCTCGCGGCGTCCGGCCGCCTCCGAGAGCCGCGCGACCCAGGGGACCGTCTCGTCGCGCACGTGCCAAGCGATGCCGAGGGTCCCGCGCCGGGCGGAGGACCCGAGCGCACTCCCGGGCAGCGACGGCGGAGTCGACCCAATGCCAGGCCTGGAGGCAGATGATCGCGTCGAACGTGTTGTCCGGCAACGGGATTGCCTCGGCCGTGCCGACCAAGACCGGCACGTCCGGCTGGCTGGTCTGGAGCTGGCCGAGCATCCCCGGGCTGGGGTCGAGCGCCGTCGGTGCCAGGCCCAGCGCGGCCAGAGTGCGAGTCCCCTTGCCCGTCCCCGCGCCCACGTCCAGCACCCGCGGCGCCCGGTGGCCGGTCGTCGACCAGCCAGCGGATCGTCGGCCTCGGGCCACTCGGGCCGGGTCGCGTTGTAGGTGTCAGCGAAGGCGCCGAACGAGGTCCGTCGCTCCTCGTAGAACTCGGGGGTGTCCCGGTCCCGCTCGTCCTCCGGGTCGGGCTCGGGGCTGTCTGCGGAGACCATCCGGTGAAACTAGCGCGGGCCCCTGAGCCGGCCCTGGATAGCCTTCGCCCGTGAACGAGGAGCGGGGCACCCATCTCACCGACGGCACGGATCTCTCGGACGACACGGATCTGCCCGAGCAGATCAGGATCCGGCGGGACAAGCGCGCGGCGCTCCTGGCGGCGGGGGCCGAGCCCTACCCGGTGACCGTGCCGCGGACCCACTCGCTGGCCGAGGTGCGTGCGGCGTACCCGGATCTGGAGGCGGGCGACGAGACCGGCGACACCGTCGCCGTGAGCGGGCGGGTGGTCTTCGTCCGCAACTCCGGCAAGCTCTGCTTCGCCACCCTGCAGGACGGCATCGACTCACCGGGTGCCGGCGACGACCTCCAGCCGCGGCTGCAGGTGATGATCTCGCTCGCTCAGGTCGGCGAGGAGTCCCTCGCGCAGTGGAAGGCCCAGGTCGACCTCGGCGACATCGTCTGGGTCCGCGGCCAGGTCATCTCCAGCCGCCGCGGCGAGCTGTCGGTGCTGGCCGACGAGTGGGGGCTGGCCGCGAAGTCCCTGCGACCACTGCCGAACCTGTACGACGGCGCCGAGCTGTCCGAGGAGGCGCGGGTCCGGCAGCGCTACGTCGACCTGATCGTCCGGCCGGCCGCGCGAGACATGGTGCGCACCCGGGCCGCCGCCGTGCGCAGCATGCGAGAGCTGTTCCACAGCAAGGGGTTCATCGAGATCGAGACCCCGATGCTGCAGACGCTGCACGGGGGCGCCGCGGCCCGGCCGTTCGTGACCCACATGAACGCCCTCGACATCGACCTCTATCTGCGGATCGCACCCGAGCTCTTCCTCAAGCGGGCCATCGTCGGCGGGCTGCACAAGGTGTTCGAGATCAACCGGAACTTCCGCAACGAGGGCATGGACGCCACGCACAGCCCCGAGTTCGCGATGCTCGAGTTCTATGAGGCCTACGGCGACTACAACTCGGTCGCCGCGCTGACCCGCGAGCTGGTGCAGGGCGCCGCCCTGGCCACTCAGGGGTCGACGACGGTCCGGCTGGCCGACGGCTCGGACTACGACCTGGGCGGTGAGTGGGCCGAGATCTCGATGTACGACTCGTTGAGCGAGTCCCTCGGGGAGCCGGTCACGCCGCAGACGTCGATCACGGCCTTGCGCGGGTACGCCGACGCGCTGGACGTCGGCTACGACCCGGCGCAGATCTCCCACGGCAAGCTGGTCGAGCTGCTCTGGGAGACCAAGATCGGCGACGACCTCTGGGCGCCGACCTTCGTGCGGGACTTCCCGGTCGAGACCTCGCCGCTGACCCGCGAGCACCGCTCGATCGCCGGGGTCGCGGAGAAGTGGGACCTCTACGTGCGCGGGGTCGAGCTCGCCACGGGTTACTCCGAGCTGGTCGACCCGGTGATCCAGCGGGAGCGGTTCGAGGCCCAGGCCAAGCTGGCCGCCCTGGGTGACGAGGAGGCCATGCGCCTGGACGAGGACTTCCTGCGGGCGATGGAGTACGGCCTGCCCCCGACCGGTGGCCAGGGCATGGGGATCGACCGTCTCCTCGTTGCGCTGACCGGTGCCGCCGGGATCCGGGAAACGATTCTCTTCCCGCTGGTCCGGCCCGAATAAACCCGACGTACCCTGGGCTCATGAGCGCCGACCTGATCGCCCTCGTGCCCTCCGTGGGCGTCGGCATCCTCTTCTACCTCGTGGTCAAGGCAATGATCGTGGGAGATCGGCGCGAGCGCATCGCCCATGCGAAGTGGGAGAAGGAACAAGAGCGCCTCGAGAAATAGCGTCGTCCCTTTGACAGGCCCTCGGTACCAGCGGTTATGCTGCCTTTTTGGTGGACCTTTTTCGCGCCCCTTCGGCGGGCCGACTAACATCTGGGAGCAGATTTCATGGCACAGCATGTGCAGGTCGTTCTGGTCGATGACCTCGACGGTGGCAAGGCAAACGAGACGGTGTCGTTCGCGCTCGACGGTGTTACTTACGAAATCGACCTCTCGGACAAGAATGCCGCCAAGCTGCGCGACGCCCTGGCCAGCTGGGTCGGGCACGCGCGCCGGGCCGGCGGCCGCTCGCGGTGCTCGCCGGGGCCGGTCTCGCACGGCCAGCGGGTCGAGCGACCTGGGCGCGATGCGCGAGTGGGGTCGCAAGAACGGCTTCAAGGTCAGCGACCGCGGCCGAATCTCGGCCGAGCTGCAGGCGGCTTACCGCAAGGCCAAATAGCCTCTATTCACGGCGCATCACGACGTCGGGACCCGCTGGCCCTCGGTGAAGACCGGGGCCAGCGGGTCTTCGTGTTCGGTGCCGTCAATTGCCCGCTCGAGCACCTCCTCGAAGCGCAGCTGACGCAGTTTCTCCGGCCGGTCCAGCTCATCCCAGGTGCGCGGCGCGGCGACGCAGGGAGTCTCCCGGCCGCGCATTGAGTACGGCGCGATCGTGGTCTTCGCGGCGGTGTTCTGGCTCCAGTCCAGCAGGACCTTTCCCGGTCGCAGCGTCTTGGTCATCCGGGAGACCACCAGATGCGGCATCTGCCGGGCCAGCTGTTCGGCCAGCGATTTCGCGTAGGCCCGCAGGATCCCGGCGTCCTGGCTTGCCCGAGACCGCGGCGTACAGCTGCATGCCCTTGCTGCCGCTGGTCACCGGATGGGCGGTCAGGCCGTCGGTCTCGAGCAGGTCGCGCACGGCGTGGGCGACCTCGGCGCATTCGGCCAGGCCCGCGCCCGGGCCCGGGTCGAGGTCGATCACCAGCCGGTCCGGGGCCCGGATCCCGCCGCGGGGCCCGACCGTCCACTGCGGCACGTGCAGCTCGAGGGCGGCCAGGTTGGCCAGCCAGATCAGCGTGGCCAGCCCGTCGACGAACGGGAAGGTCAGCAGCTCGTGGTCGCCACCCGGCGTACCCGTGGCCTCGACCTGCTGGGTGCGCACCCAGGACGGGGTGCCGGCCGGGGCGTTCTTCTCGAAGAACGGGGTTCGACTCCACGCCGTTCGGCCAGCGCTTGCGGGTCACCGGCCGCTCGGCCAGGTGCGGCAGGATCGCCGGGGCGATCCGTGCGTAGTAGTCGATGACCTCGCCCTTGGTGGTGCGGGTCTGCGGGTAGAGCACCTTGTCCAGGTTGCTCAGGCTGAGCCGGGTGCCCTCGACGTCCACGCTCACCGGCTGGGACTTCGCCATCAGCTCACTCCCATCTCACGGCCACCTGATCTCGGAAGCGCTGAGGTCGGTGCGCAGGCCGCGGTAGGTCGGCTGGCGCAGCCGGCCGGCCTCGGTCCGGCCCAGGTAGCGCACGTCCACCACGACCTCGGGCTCGCACCAGCGGCTCTCGGCGGCGTCGGCCCGGTCGAGGGCCTCGGCGAACGGTGACGTGGCCCGGCTCAGCGGGAGCAGCCGGTCGGTGAGCTGCTGCTGGGCCTGGCCGCTGATGCCGCTGCCGACCCGACCGGCGAAGGCCAGCGCCCCGCTCGGGTCGGGGACGCCGAGCAGCAGGGCGCCGATCCGGGTCTGGCTGCCGGTCTCCGGCCGCCACCCGCCGACCAGGCACGACTGCACCCGCCGATGCGCCAGCTTGACCCAGTCGCGGCTGCGACGCCCCGGTTGGTAGGTCGACGTACGCCGCTTGCTGACCACGCCCTCGAGGCCCTGCTCGCGGGTCGCGGCGACCAGCGCCGCGCCGTCGTCGTACGCCGGGGGGACCTGCCAGTGCGGGCCGTCCAGGTCGAGGCGCTCCAGGGTGGCCCGGCGTTCCTCGAGCGGCCGGTCGAGCAGGCTGACGCCGTACAGCCGCAGGATGTCGAAGACCATCAGCACGACCGGGCGGGTGGCCGCGAGCCGCTCGGCCCGTCGGCGGTCCTGCACGTGCATCCGCTCGGCCAGCGCGCGGAAGGACGGCCGGCCGTCGACCATCGCGACCACCTCGCCGTCGAGCAGCGCGTCCGGGAGGAGGTCGCCGAGGGGCGCGAGCTCGGGAAAGGCCACGGTCACGATGGACTCGCTGCGCGCGGTGAGCCGCACCTGGCCGTCGTGGGTGTCCAGAAGCACCCGCATGCCGTCCCACTTCACCTCGTGCAGCCACTCGGGGCCGCTGGGGACGCTGGGGACGCCCGCCTCGTCGCTCCCGCTCGGGTGTCGCGCTGGCGAGCATGGGGCGCATGGGTCCATCCTGCCGTGTGGGCTTGATGTGTGATCGTGTGAAGTGTGATGGGCTGAACTTCCCCGACGGCTGAGCTCGGCGCCGTACAGCAGAGAGGCACGAAGCATGCGCGCGATGTGGAAGGGTGCGGTCTCCTTCGGGCTGGTCAACGTGCCCGTGAAGATGTACACGGCGACCGAGAGCCACGACCTGTCGTTCCACCAGGTGCACCGCACCGACGGTGGCCGGATCCGGTACAAGCGGGTCTGCGACGTCTGCGGTGAGCAGGTGCCGTACGACGACATCGCCAAGGGCTATGAGTCGGAGGACGGCCAGCTCGTGATCCTGACCGACGAGGACCTGGCCGAGCTGCCGGTGGCCAGCAGCCGGGAGATCGCGGTCGAGAAGTTCGTGCCGACCGAGCAGATCGACCCGATGTGGATGGAGAAGAGCTACTACCTCGAGCCGGAGAAGAACGGCGCGAAGCCCTACGCCCTGCTGCGGGAGGCGCTGCGCGAGGCCGACCGGATGGCGCTGGTGACGATTTCCATCCGGCAACGGTCGACGATGGCCGTGCTGCGGGTGCGCGACGACGTCATCGTGCTGCAGACGCTGCTGTGGCCGGATGAGATCCGCAAGCCTGACTTCGGCACGCTGGACGGCGACGAGACGGCTCGGCCGCAGGAGCTGGCGATGGCCGCTTCGCTGGTCGAGAGCCTGTCCGGGGATTACGACCCGGACGAGTTCGACGACGAGTACCGGATCGAGATGGAGCGGCTGGTCGACTCCAAGCTCTCCGGCGGCAAGACCGCACCGGCTCCAGAACCGCGCGAGGAGACCGGCGGCGGCGAGGTCGTCGACCTGCTCTCGGCCCTGCAGCGCAGTGTCGAACGAGCCCGGGAGGCGCGCGGCGACGAGCCGGCCGCCACGGGCGGTTCGACGGCGGCCACCAAGAAGGCTCGGCCAAGAAGGCGCCCGCCAAGAAGGCCGCTGTGACGACGACGGCCAGCAAGACCGCAGCCAAGAAGGCCACGGCCAAGACCGCCGCCAAGAAGTCTCCGGCCAAGAAGTCCGCCACGACCAAGACCGCCGCCAAGAAGGCCGCCCGCAAGTCCGCCTAGCCCCCGCACCTCTTGAGGACAAAGCAGGGGTCAGGGGGCGACGGCGAGGATCACGTGCAGGGTGCGCGGGCCGTGGACGCCCTCGACCCGGTTGAGCTCGATGTCGCTGGTGGCGCTGGGCCCGCTGATGAAGGTCAGCGGCCGGGTCGGATCGAGCCGGGCGATGGCTTCCGGCACGCTGCCGACGACCTGCTCGGCGTGGACGACGCAGACGTGCAGGTCCGGCACCAGGCTGATGGCACGACGTCCGCAGAGCGCAGAACCGTCCAGCACGATGGTGCCGGTCTCGGCGATCGCAACGGCGCAGCCGGTGACCACGGCGTCGATGCCGTCCAGCTCGGTCGGAGTCAGGTCCGGCCGGTCGACCACCTCGCCGTCGTGGTCGACCCAGGCCGGCAGCCCTCGCGGGACGACGACCGAGTGGACGTCCCGGGCGAAGAGGAACGACCGCACCGCCGTACCGATCGAGGCGTCATCGTCGGGGCAGCGGGCCACGCTGGCCTGGTAGTCCTCGACCCGCTCGACGAACCGGTCCAGCAGCGCCGCGCTGCGCGGGCGGTAGATCAGACCCGGTCCGATAGGCCCGGGCAGTCACCAGTGCCGGCCCGGATCGATGGCTGGACTCGTTGCTGGACTCGTTGCTGGACAGGGCTTTGCGCACTCGGGCGAGAACGTCGTCGCGCGCGTTCATCGGCTGGCCCACCACTCACGGAAGGTCTGGTCGGGCGGCGTCGGTAGGTCGCGGGAGGCCGTCCACCCGGCCAGGGTCGCGGGGAGCTTGATCCGAGGTCGTCCGCGGCGCAGGAACCAGCGGCCGATCCGCGCCGTCCGTCCCGCGCGGGCGAACCGGTTCGGCCGCCGCATGACGTACGCCGCGGCCGCCATCGCGATCGCCTCGGCGTCGGGCCGGCCGCGGTGGGTCGAGCGGGCGGCCTCGACGTGCCGGGTGCGCAACTCGACCAGCAGGGAGGGGATGTCGATCTTGACCGGGCAGGCGTCGAAGCAGGCACCGCACAACGTCGAGGCGTAAGGGCAGCGAGTCGTTGGGGTCCTCCCCGCCGGTGATGCCGGTGAGCTGGGGCGCGAGGACGGCGCCGATCGGGCCCGGGTAGATCGCGCCGTAGGCGTGCCCGCCGGTGCGCTCGTAGACCGGGCAGACGTTCAGGCAGGCCGAGCAGCGGATGCAGTGCAGCGCGGCCCGCCCGACCTGGTCGGCCAGGGCGGCGGTGCGGCCGTTGTCGAGCAGCACCAGATGGAAGCTCTGTGGTCCGTCGCCGGGAGTCACGCCGGCCCAGGTCGAGGTGTAGGGGTTCATCCGCTCCCCGGTCGAGGAGCGGGGGAGCAACTGCAGGAAGACCTCCAGGTCCCGCCAGGTCGGCACGACCTTCTCGATGCCCATCACGGTGATCAGGGTCTCGGGCAGGGTCAGGCACATCCGCCCGTTGCCCTCGGACTCCACCACCACCAGGGTCCCGGTGTCGGCGACGGCGAAGTTGGCGCCGGAGACGGCGACCTTGGCCCGCAAGAAGGTACGCCGCAGGTGGATGCGGGCGGCTTCGGCCAGGGCCGCGGGTTCGTCGGTCAGGCCGGGATCGACGTCGGGCATCTCGCGGGCGAAGATGTCGCGGATCTCGGTGCGGTTCTTGTGGATCGCCGGGACCAGGAGGTGGCTGGGCCGGTCGTGGCCGAGCTGGACGATGAGCTCGGCCAGGTCGGTCTCGTGGGCGGTGATGCCGGCGGCTTCGAGGGCCTCGTTGAGGCCGATCTCCTGGGTGGCCATCGACTTGACCTTGACCACCTCGGCGGCGCCGGTCGCGCGCACCAGGTCGGTGACGATGGCGTTGGCCTCGGTCGCGTCCCGGGCCCAGTGCACGACCCCGCCCCGTGCGGTCACGTTGGCCTCGAGCTGTTCGAGGAGCTCAGGGAGCCGGGCCATGACGTCGGTCTTGATCGCCGATCCCGCGTCCCGCAGCTGCTCCCAGTCGTCGACCTCACCGACGACCGCGAGCCGCTTGGCCCGGATGGTCGCGGTCGCCTGGCCCAGGTTTCTGCGCAGCTGGGTGTCCTCGAGCGCCACCCGCGCAGCGTCCGGAAAGCGTTGGGCCCCTTCGAGATGGCCCACATCGCGGCGGGCCGTCGGGATCCCGAGGTAGGTCGTCACGAGGCGGCCAGGATCTGGGCCAGATGCACCGGGCGCACGCCGGCGTCGAGCCGGGACAGGCCGCCGCCGATGTGCATCAGGCAGGACGCGTCGCCGGCGGTCACGAACTCGGCGTCGGTGTCCAGGACGGCGCGCATCTTGTCGGCCAGCATCGCGGTGGAGGTGTCGGCGTTCTTGAGCGAGAACGTCCCCCCGAACCCGCAGCAGGAGTCGGCCTGGCCCAGCTCGACCAGGTCGATGTCGCGGACGTTGCGCAGCAACCGCAGCGGCTTGTCGCCAACGTGCAGCATTCGCAACGAGTGGCAGGTCGGGTGGTAGGTCACGCGATGCGGGTATCTCGCACCGACGTCCTCAACCCCCAGCACGTCGACGAGCAGTTCGGACAGCTCAAAGGTCTGTGCGGCAACGGTTTCGGCGCGCGCCGCCAACCGCACGTCGCCGGCTTTGCGGGCCACCATTGCGTGCTGATGGCGGACCGAGCCGACGCACGACCCGGACGGTGCCACGATCGCCTCGGCCCCATCGCGAAGCGCTCGCTCGAAGACGTCGACGTGATGACGGACCAGACCGGCGGCGTCCCGCGCGTACCCGGTGTTGGTGTGCATCTGCCCGCAGCAGGTCTGATCGGGCGGGAAGACCACCTCGTGGCCGAGCCGTTCGAGCACCGTGACCGTTGCCTGGCCCACTTCGGGAAACAGGACGTCGCCGAGACACGTGACGAAGAGCGCGATCTTCATGCGGCTCCGCCAGGGTCCATCAGGCCATCGTGCCGTGTGTCACCGAGGCCGAGTCGGCTGGGCTGCGCCGGGGCCGGGTTTCAGGCGGCTTGGTACGGCGCGCTGGTTCCGCGCCGGTTGGGTTTCAGACGGCTTGGTACGGCGCGCCGGTCCGGCGCGGGGCTGGGCCCCGCTCGCGGGGCCGCCTTTCGCGGTTTCAAAGACGGTCACGCAGAGTCGCCAGAGGTTGCCGAAAATAGTTGCTATTCAACGGGATTCGGGTGGTTGTCGGGGTTGACCGATGTCAGACGATAGGTCTAGAATCGAACACATGAACGAGGGCAGCGTTCACCCCGACGACACGGGGTTGGAGCCCACCGGCGACCCGGCGCCGACGCTGTCCTCGCGCTGCTGGCCCAAGGTGTGGCCGCGCGTCAACGACCTACGACCTGAACGCCCTGGTCCGCCTGGACTCGCCCTCGACCGGGCTGCATGCGGCGGCCCGGAACCTGGAGCTGCTGCGCCGGCGGCTGGCGGTCTTCGACTCCCGCTATGTGGCCGCGGTCGAGGTCGGCGACGAACCCGCCCGCTACGCCCGACCCTCCACGGCGGTGTTCCTGCGGGAGCAGCTGCGGCTGTCCGGTGGTGAGGCCAAGCGGCGGGTGGACCTGGCCCACGCCATCACCCCGGCGGTGGCGTTCACCGGGGAAGTCCTCCCGGCAGCGTGTCCGAGCCTGGCGGCCGGGATCGCGGCCGGTGAGGTCTCCGGTGAGCATGCCCGGATCATCCTGGACACGATCGGCAAGCTGCCCGGCCCGGTCCGCGAACGACTCCGGAGCGGTGGTGGAGGCCGAGATGGCCACCGCCGCGGCCAAGGTGACCCCGGCCGACCTGGAAGTGCTGGCCAGGGAGGTGATGGTCCGGGCCGACCCCGACGGGACCCTGCGCGAGATCGACCACGCCGCACAAGCAGCGCGGGCTGCGGTTGTGGAAGAAACGCGGGCAGGCCGGGTACACCCTGCAGGCCGACCTGGACCAGGAAACCGGTGAAGCCGCCCGGGTCGTGCTGGATGCCTGGTCCAAACCCGCCCCCGCCGTGCCCGCCACCACAGACGCGACCGAGCGCGGATGGGCCGAACAGCCGGACCAGCCCAGCGAGGAGTCCGAAGCCGGGCCGGGCG
The DNA here is from genome assembly GCA_963834425.1 of uncultured Actinomycetota bacterium. Lineage (GTDB taxonomy): Bacteria > Actinomycetota > Actinomycetes > Actinomycetales > CAVURS01 > CAVURS01. The sequence continues at coordinate 22,290 of CAWIBR010000019.1, read as the reverse complement.
ATGGTGGCGTGGTGGAGATGCCGGGCACCCGCGACGCCCGCCCGCACGACGTGCGGATGCACGACGCGTTCGGTGACGTCCTCAAAGCCATCCTGAACTCCGCGACCTGCCCGCCTGCGGCGGGACCCCGGCCGCGACCGTCTGGCACATCAAAGACACCCAGCTCCGCGACCAGTACGGGCTGGCGGTCTCCGAGCACGGCACCCTGCTCCCGGTCGGCGACGCCCTGCGACTCTGCGACCAGAGCGCCCTGTACATCCTGATCGAGAACAGCAAGGGCGTCCCGCTCTACCTCGGCCGCACCACCCGGATCGCCACCCCCGGCCAGACCGTCGCCCTCGCCGCGCGAGACCGGGGCTGTTCCTTCCCGGGCTGTGACCGGCCCCCGTCGCACTGCCAGCGCCACCACATCACCGACTGGCGCCAACGGCGGACCCACCGACATCGACAACCTCACCCTGCTGTGTGGCTACCACCACCGAGAATTCGCCAAACGCGGCTGGACCTGTGAGATGCGAGAACGGGCTACCGCACTGGCGACCACCCGCCTGGCTCGACCCGCACACGAACCCCCATCCGCAACACCAGACACTTCACCCTGCCCGAAACCGGCTAGCGCCTGGTGGAGCTCGTGCACGTTGCGCTGACGACGAACCCGTGGCCCGGCGGAGGCTGCGGGTCAGTGCGCTGCGTCGACGAGGAACTCGTCCAGCAGCCCCGGCAGGAGCTCGGCCGAGAGCGCCTCCGCCTGAGCCGAGCCGAGATCGGTCACGGCGTACTTCTGTCGGCCGGCCGCGGTCGTGGCGACCAGGGTGACGACACCGGCCCGCCGCTGGAAATAGGACTGCTGCAGGGTGACCCCGATGACGCCGTCCGCCTCGAGCATGCAGCGCCGGCGGACCAGCGAACCGCCGCGAGTGACCAGCCAGCGCAACCCGCTCGGGCCCACCGCGATCTGATGCCCGAGCGCCGCGGCGCGGTCCGCGGCGAGCAACCAGGCCGGCACCAGCAGGGCCAGGGCGACGAGCGGGGTGTACGCCGGGACCAGGCCGGCCCACCAGCCGAGGGCGAGCAGGGCAACCAGGATCAGCGCGCCCACCGTCGCGCGCGTGAAGCGGCGTCGTCGAGCGGCGGCCGGATGCGGGCGCAGCTGGGCATCGAGCGGTGTCGGGTCGTGCAGGACATCGGCCGCGACTCGCACCACTTCCCCGCGCGGAGCGGGCGGCAGGAGCACGGTGCCACCCCGCTCGGCTCCGCGGCCGACCCGAAGTCCGGTTGCGATGGCCAGGCAGCGGGCGCCGCCGACGGCCCTCAGCAGCAACGGCTCGCTGACCTCGGCGCCGCGCAGCCGTCGCTCCTCCAGGCTGGTCGCCCGCGTCGTCAGCAGCCCGCGCTCGACGTGCAGCGTGCCACCGGAGTGCCGGCTGAGCCGGAAGTTCCAGAAGGCCAGGACGTAGCCACAGATCGACAGCAGCGCGATGACGACGAGCGCCGGCACCAGGACCTCGAGCCCGGCCAGCCACGGCGCCGAGTCGCGCAGGTGGTGGGTCGCATCGTGGACGACGGTCACCTGATCCGGATGCAGGTGGGCCTCCCCGGAGATCCGCCAGCCCAGCCCGACCAGGAACAGGGCGGTGAACGCACCCGACAGCGTGAACGGCCCGTACGCCGCCCAGCCGGGTCGGAGGCGGGCGATCTCGGTCTCCTGATGCACCGGGGCGGCGGCGTCGGTCGTGGTGGCACCGGTGGCACCGGTGCCCGCGGTGGCAGCGGCGGTGGCCGGCACCCGATGCAGCAGCTCACCGCGCAAGGCGGCCGCCCGTGCGGCGCTGACGCCGTCGATGGCGAAGGCCTCCTTGCGACGGTCGGTCGTGCCGGTGCCGATCTCCACCTTGGTCAGCTGGAAGAACCGCTGCCACACGTCAGCGGTCACATCGACCGTGCGGACCCGGTCGAGCTGGGTGACCAAGGTCCGTCGACGCAGCAGGCCCCGCCGCAGCTGCAGCTGGGTGTCGGTGATCCGAAAGCTCGTGGTGAACCACATCAGCACGCCGCGCAGCGTCACGAGCGCGACACCGATCAGGCTCCACGGCGGCCCGCCACCGGTGGCGTGGCCCGCGAAGATCAGCGCGATCAGCAGCGGGATGGCCCGGATCAGCTCGCGCACCGGCTGGATCACCAGCATCGCGCCGGCCAGCCGATGCCAGGCGACCTCCGGAGACGCGGCCGGCTCGGGGGCCTCCGCCTCGACCGGAGTCGCCGCCGACCCGTCGTACGTCGTCATGTGGCGTCCCCGCGCTCGGCGGCCGCCGCCGCGGTGAGCTGCTCGACCAGGCGGGCCGCGACGTCGGTGTCCAACCCGTCGATGACCAGCGGTCCGGCCGCGGAGGCCGTCGTCACGGTGACCTTGGCCAGCTTGAACAGCCGGGCGATCGCGCCCTGCTCGGTGTCGACGGTCTGCACCCGCGACAGCGGTGCGATCCGGCGCTCCCTGCGCACCCAGCCGGTCTGGGTGTAGACCGCCAGCGGCGTGGCTTCCCACCGGTGCACGCGGTAGCGCCACGGGGGCATCACGGCGACGTACAGCAGCAAGGCGACGGCTGAGACGACGAGCACCGGCAGATGCCAGGCGGCCGCGGTGTCCGAGCCCCAGCCGGAGATGATCAGCCAGGCGACCTGGCCGCCGACCACGACGACGGCCAGCACGGCGGCCCGGGCCAGCCAGTACGCTGGGCGCGCGGGGACAGGCGGTTGGCCGGCTCCCGCAGATGACTCTGGACCGCCATGTCTCCTGCCATGACATCCAGGATCGACCTCGGGCGGGCGGAGCACATCCGCGATCCGACCTGGAACCGCAATGACAGATGTCAGCCGCGACGGCTACTCGGCGTCGCTGCCGACGTTGTCCTGCAACCAGGTGACCAGGGGGGCCATCGCTCGCCAGGCGCGCACGATCTCGGTCTGCGCCTTGTTCGTGGCCAGCCACGGCGGGGCGCCGAACTCGCGCCCGGCGGTCAGCGACTTGTGCCGCAACAGCTCGGCTCGCGGGTGGTCCTTGTCGTAGCCGGACGGCACCCGGGTCAGCCGCTCGCCCGACACCTCGAGCTTGCTGCGCCGGAGTGCGGCGACGGCCTGCTCGAGCGCGGCGCCGGGGATGTCGTCGTCGATCGCGCGGCGCAGCCGACCGATCTGGTCGGAGGACATCCGCCAGTAACCGCCTGCGACAAACAGGCCGGCGGCCGACACGTGGACGTAGCGCGCGCTCTGGCCGAACCACAAGCCCTGCTGCACCTTGTACGGCGACTTGTCCTTGCTGAACCGCACGTCGCGGTAGGGACGGAAGTACTTCGCCGGGCCGAACTCCGCCTCGAGCGCGCCGGCCAGGGCCAGCAGCGGCGCCTTCACCTGGTCCTCGTAGACCTGCTGGTGGGCGCTCCAGAAGGTCTTGGAGTTGTCCACTTCGAGGTCCTCGTAGAAGTCGAGCGCGGCCAGCGGAATCCCGGTGAAGGTCACGAGGTGATTGTCACTGGTCGGACTGTCACAACCCAGGGGCACGATGCCGGCATGGCCACCATCGAGAGTGTGCGGGCGCTGGCTCTGACGCTGCCGCGCAGCTACGAAGCACTCGTCCGCGACCGGGTGAAGTTCCGGGTCGGCCGGATCGTCTTCCTGGCCTTCTCGCGCGACGAGCAGGAGATGGGCTTCGGCTTCCCCAAGGAGGAGCGAGCGGCGATGGTGGCCGCCGAGCCGGAGAAGTTCCTGATGCCGGCTGCGCGCGATCTTCGCTACAACTGGCTCGAGGTGCGCCTCGCCGCGATCGACGAGGAGGAGATGCACGACCTGGTGGTCGACGCCTGGCAGATGTGCGTCCCGAAGCGCGTCGCCGCCGCCTACCTGGACGCTGTCCGTTCCTCGTCGACGCCCTAGGCCGGGTCGGCCGCGAGCACGTCCTCCACCGCTTCCGCCGCGCCGGCTGCCGGGCCAGATCCCGCAGATGGAGCGTCTTGGCGATCTCGGTGTGCACGATCTCGCCGTTGTCGGCGACCCGGGCCACGACCCCGCGGTCGCGGCCGGCGGCCTTGGCCGCGTAGAGCGCCCGGTCGGCCTCGCGCAGCAGGCCCTGCGGCGTACCGCCGTGCTCGATCAGCTCGGCGACGCCGAGACTGGCCGTGATCTCGGTCTCGACCCCGACGACGGTGATGGACCCGATGGCCTCACGCAGCCGCTCGGCGAAGCGGCTGGCGCCCTCGACATCGGTGTCCGGGAGCAGGATCAGGAACTCCTCGCCCCCGAAGCGGCCGGCGAAGTCGCTGTCGCGCAGGCACTCCTGGATGGCCGCGCCGACCGCCGCCAGCACCTCGTCGCCCTTGCCGTGACCGAACCGGTCGTTGATCCGTTTGAAGTGGTCCAGGTCGAGCATCATCACGGCCAGCGTGGCCACCGAGCGATGGGCCTGGGCGATCATCCGCTTGAAGGTGTCCTCGGAGGCCCGCTTGTTGGGCAGCCCGGTGAGCGAGTCGTTGTTGGCCCGGAACTCGGCCAGCGCCAGGTTGCGCAGGTTGGCCAGCACGGGAGCGGCCTGGGCAACGGTGAGCGAGATCCGCCCCTCGTCCGCCCGGGGCACTGCGCTCTCGGGGTGCCGGACCAGGACCGACCCGATCACCTCGCCGCTGACCAGGAGCGGCTCGCAGGTGGTCCGCTTGGTGCCGGCGACGCAGACCGAGCACTCGAGCAGCTGGCTCTCGTTGCCCTCCTTGTGGGTCCGGCCGAGCCGCACGGCCAGGCAGGAGCGCGGCTCGGCGCCCACGAGGCGGCCGGCCAGCGGGTCGCCGTCACCCGGGTCGGTGGCTGCCTCGAGCCGGTTGCCGCTGTTGTTGCGGGTCAGGACGGTAACGCCGCTGCCGGGCAGCGAGCGCTCGATGTGCCGCTTGAGCAGGCCGTGGGCCTCGTCCTCGGACGCCGTGGCCTGCAGGGTCTCGATGAACTCGGTCTGGGCGCCCTCGTCCGAGCGCAGCTGCTCCCGGGCAGCCACCATGTCGTTGAGCGCGAGGCCGAGGTCGGAGAGCTCGTCCCGGCCCTTGACCCGGAGCTGGTCCGCGCCCTCGCCGGAGGCGATCTGGCCGGCGAAGAAGGAGTAGCTGCGGATCCGAGGGACCAGGCTGCGGATCAGCAGCAGCACCACGCCGAGCCCGACGAGCAGGGACGCCGCGGAGCCCAGGACCAGGCTGAGCAGGGTCGAGTGGTAGGTCCTCTCGGCCGACCGGTCGGCTGCCTTGGCCTCCCGGACCTCGACCTGTCGAAGGACCTCGGACACCGAGTTCATCTGGCCGAACAAGGTGGCGGTCCTGGCCGCAGCGGCCGAGTCCGTGGCCGCCCGCCCGGACGGCCCGGAGTAGACGCCGGCCCGGCGCAGGGCGAGGTACCGGTCGAAGTCGGAGGAAATGGCCCCGATCCGCTGCGGGGCATCCGGGTCGCCCTCGATCAACGTGCTGACCTGTGACAGGCGTCGCTCCACGTTGGGGATCAGGTTCTCGTCGAGCTGTTGGTTGAGGACGGCCTGCCGGCCGGGGTCGCTGGTCGCGATCTGCTCCAGCGCTGCCTTCTCTACCTGGTCGAGCGACAGCTCGAGGTTGGTGGTCGCCTCACTGGTGACGATGTTGTCGTCGTACAGGCGGTTGACCTGCGTCTTCATCCGGGCCAGGCCCAGGGCGCCGCTGGCGGTCACGCCGAGCATCGCGAGCAGCACGATTCCGACGGCAAGCGAGAACTTGCCGCCGACTCTGAGACGGGCGCTTCGGCGAGCGCGAGACGTGCCGGTGGACAGTGCAGACATGAGGCGCCCCTCCCTGATGGCGCTACCCCTGAAGTTCGGCAGTTTCACCGGTTTCTTGAGCAATCCCCCGACGCGCCGGCGAAGAACCTGGTACGCCGCAGGCGAACGGCCTCAGGTAACGGAACAGTCGTGCCGAGGAGGTAGTTGGCTACGGCAGATAGCATCGAAGTTGGCCCAGACGGGTGAGGGCAGTCCTCACTCGAACGGCCGCCCCGGCGAGGAGCGCACGCATGTTCGAGAGATTCACCGACCGAGCCCGACGGGTTGTCGTCCTGGCGCAAGAAGAGGCCCGGATGCTCAACCACAACTACATCGGCACCGAGCACATCCTGCTCGGGCTGATCCACGAGGGCGAAGGCGTCGCCGCCAAGGCTCTGGAGAGCCTCGGCATCTCGCTGGATGCCGTCCGCGAGCAGGTGCAGGAGATCATCGGCCAGGGGCAGAACGCGCCGTCCGGCCACATCCCCTTCACGCCCCGGGCCAAGAAGGTCCTCGAGCTGAGCCTGCGCGAGGCGCTGCAGCTGGGCCACAACTACATCGGCACCGAGCACATCCTGCTCGGCCTGATCCGTGAGGGCGAAGGTGTCGCGGCCCAGGTGCTGGTCAAGCTCGGCGCCGACCTCAACCGCGTCCGCCAGCAGGTCATCCAGCTGCTGTCCGGCTACCAGGGCAAGGAGCCGCAGACCGCCGGCGGCCCGGCCGAGGGCAGCCCGTCCGGCTCGCTGGTGCTCGACCAGTTCGGCCGCAACCTGACCCAGGCCGCCCGGGAGGGCAAGCTCGATCCGGTCATCGGGCGCGAGAAGGAGATCGAGCGGGTCATGCAGGTCCTGTCCCGCCGGACCAAGAACAACCCGGTGCTCATCGGGGAGCCCGGCGTCGGCAAGACCGCCGTCGTCGAGGGCCTCTCGCAGGCCATCGTCAAGGGCGAGGTGCCGGAGACGCTGAAGGACAAGCAGCTCTACACGCTCGACCTCGGCGCGCTGGTGGCCGGCAGCCGCTACCGCGGTGACTTCGAGGAGCGGCTGAAGAAGGTCCTCAAGGAGATCCGCACCCGCGGCGACATCATCCTGTTCATCGACGAGATGCACACGCTCGTCGGTGCCGGGCGCCGCCGAGGGCGCGATCGACGCGGCGAGCATCCTCAAGCCGATGCTGGCCCGTGGTGAGCTGCAGACGATCGGTGCGACGACCCTCGACGAGTACCGCAAGTACGTCGAGAAGGACGCCGCGCTCGAGCGCCGGTTCCAGCCGATCCAGGTCGCCGAGCCGACGCTGGCGCACACGATCGAGATCCTCAAGGGTCTGCGCGACCGCTACGAGGCGCACCACCGGGTGTCCATCACGGACGCCGCGCTGGTGAGCGCGGCCACGCTGGCCGACCGCTACGTCAACGACCGGTTCCTGCCGGACAAGGCGATCGACCTGATCGACGAGGCCGGCGCCCGACTGCGGATCCGCCGGATGACGGCGCCGCCGGACCTGCGCGAGTTCGACGAGCGGATCGCGCACACGCGTCGCGAGAAGGAGTCGGCGATCGACGCGCAGGACTTCGAGAAGGCCGCGTCGCTGCGCGATGCCGAGAAGCGCCTGCTCGGTGAGAAGGCCGACCGCGAGAAGCAGTGGAAGGCCGGCGACATGGACATCGTCGCCGAGGTCAACGAGGAGCTCATCGCGGAGGTCCTGGCCACGGCCACGGGCATCCCGGTCTTCAAGCTGACCGAGGAGGAGTCCGCCCGGCTGCTGCGGATGGAGGACGAGCTGCACAAGCGGATCGTCGGCCAGAACGACGCGATCAAGGCGCTCTCGCAGGCCATCCGCCGTACTCGTGCGGGGTTGAAGGACCCCAAGCGTCCCGGTGGCTCGTTCATCTTCGCCGGCCCGACCGGTGTCGGTAAGACCGAGCTGGCCAAGGCGCTCGCGGAGTTCCTGTTCGGCGACGAGGACTCGCTGATCCAGCTCGACATGAGCGAGTTCTCCGAGAAGCACACCGTCTCGCGGCTGTTCGGCTCGCCTCCCGGCTACGTCGGCTACGAGGAGGGCGGCCAGCTGACCGAGAAGGTGCGGCGCAAGCCGTTCTCGGTGGTCCTGTTCGACGAGGTCGAGAAGGCCCACCCGGACATCTTCAACTCGCTGCTGCAGATCCTGGAGGACGGTCGCCTGACCGACAGCCAGGGCCGTTCGGTGGACTTCAAGAACACCGTGATCATCATGACGACGAACCTCGGCACGAGGGACATCGCCAAGGGTCAGAGCCTGGGCTTCGCGTCCGGCGCCGACACCAAGACCGGCTACGAGCGGATGAAGAACCGCGTCATCGACGAGCTCAAGCAGCACTTCCGGCCGGAGTTCCTCAACCGCGTGGACGACACCATCGTCTTCCCGCAGCTCACCCAGGAGGAGATCATCGAGATCGTCGACCTCATGCTGGCCAAGCTGGACGAGCGCCTGCGCGACAAGGACATGGGCATCGAGCTCACGCCCGCCGCGAAGATCCTGCTCGCGACCAAGGGCTACGACCCCGTCCTCGGGGCCCGGCCGCTGCGTCGGACCATCCAGCGCGACATCGAGGACGTGCTGTCGGAGAAGATCCTGTACGGCGAGCTCAAGCCGGGCTCGATCGTCCTGGTCGACACCGACGGCGCCGAGAAGGACGCGCAGTTCACCTTCCTCGGCAGCCCGAAGGCCACGATCCCGGACGTCGCCGACGGTCGAGGCCGCGGTGGCCAGCGGTCCGGCCGACGGCCGGCCCGGCGCGAGCCGCGGCCGCCGGCGAGTAGCGCCAGCGGCGGTCAGCCCGAGCCAGCAACGACGAGGGGCCCGACACCGCCAGGTGCCGGGCCCCTTCGTCGTACCGCGCCCCGCGTCGTACCGCCCCGCGTCGTGCTCCCCGACGCCCGCGTGCTCCCCAAGGCCGGTGATCGGGCCCAGAACGGGGCCGATCACCGGGTTCTGGAGTAGGCGGGCGGCGGGAGCACCGGGCGCGCGGGGCGTCGTAGCCGCCGGGGCGGGTGAAGCCGCCGCCGCCGAAGCCGCCCCGCCGCCGAAGCCGCCCCACCGCCGGCGCCGCTCAGGCTGGAGGTCAGCCCGCCGGTGCCGGTGCGGTTGCCGAACCGGCTGGTCGTCGAGTTGGTCGGCAGCGCCTCGGACAGGTCGGCGATGACGACCTGCTGGCCGACGGTCAGGCCGGAGGTGATCTGGGTCGTGGTCGCCCCGACCGCTCCGGTCCGGACCAGCGTGCGGGTGGCCTGGCCGTTCTTGACCACCTGGACGAAGCCGGTGCCCGCGACCAGCGTGGTGAGCGCCGAGTTGGGCACGGTGACGACGTCCTGGACCGTCGCCAGCGTGATCGTCGCCGTCGCCGTCGAGCCGCTGGCCAGGGCCGCGGTCGGGGCCGGAACCCGTACGACGACCGGGTAGCTCACCGACGAGGTCGTGGTGCTGGCCGGCAGCAGGCTGATCGACCGGACCGCGCCGGCCACCGGCGTGGCCGAGCCGGTCGAGGTCACCGTGGCGGCCTGGCCGACCTTGACCTTCGGCAGCGAGGCGAGCGGTACGTCGACCGTCACGTCGACCGCGCCGGCGCCGACGATGGTGACGCTGCCCGACCCGCTGGCCGCGCCGGCGGTGTAGCTCAGGGCCGCGACGGTGCCGCTGATCGGCGCGGTCAGCGTGGCGGCGGTCAGGTTGCTCTCGGCCGTCGCCAAGCGCGGTCTGGGCGCTGGTGACCGCCGCCTTGTCCGAGGTGATCCGCTGGGCCGAGGAGCCGTGCTGCTCTGACCCGCTGCCCGGGCCGCTGCCGACCCGGAGCCGGAGCCCGAGCCGCCGCGAGCCGAGCCGGCCCGAGCCGGCCGAGCCGGACCCGAGCCGGAGCCGCGACCCGAGCCGCGACCCGGAACCCGAGCCGGAGCCGCTGCCCGACCCCGACCCGGTCGTCGGCAGCGCGGCCAGGATCTTGGCCTGGTTGGTCGAGCGCCGTCGACAGGTCGGCCTGGGCCGTGGTCAGCGCGGTCTGCGCCGTGGCGACGGCGCCCTGGGCGGTCGGTCGTGTCCTGCACGGCCTTGACGCAGTCGGCGACCTCGGCGGTCGTGGCCGTGCCGGCCAGCGACGGTCTGGCAGGCGGTCGTCTGCGCGTCCTGCGCGGTCTTCAGCTTGGCGAGCGCGGCCTCGTCGCCGGTCGGCCCGGTCAGCGCCGCCGTCACGGCGGCCTGGGCCTGCTTCACCGCGGCGGCCGCCTGGGCCGGTGTCCTCGGCGGCCCGGTCGTCCGGACCACCGCGGTGTTGATCGCGAACGACCTCGCTCGATGTCGTCGTGAAGGTGTCGTAGGCCGACCGTCGACGTGCCGCTCTCGTCGCTCGACAGCGTCGCCTTGGCCTGGGCCAGCGTCGCCTCGGCGGAGATGACCGCCGCCTTCAGCGCGGTCGGGTCCAGCGCGGCGACCGTCTCGCCGGCGCGTGACCTGGTCGCCGATGGCGACCGGCACGGACTTCACCGTGCCGCTGACCCGGAACGACGAGGTCGCCTGGCTGGCCTTCTTGACCGTGCCGCTCAGGGTCAGCGTCTGCGACACCGAGCCCTTGGTCACCTGGCCCAGCCGGTACGACGGGTCGCTCGACGCCGCTGGCGAACGCGCGGGTCCCGAACGACCCCGCCGACGACGAGGACGACGACCGCGACCGGGCACGCCGCGACGGAGCCAAAGTCGTTTGCGGCCAGCGGGTTTCGCCATCAGGCGCCCCTCCCGGTGCAGGCGCCGTCGACCGCTGGGCTGATCGCGATCGTGGTCGCCGTGACCGTGCCGGTGTCGTCGCTCTGGCCGCGAGCCGACACGCACTTGCCGACGGCCAGGGCGCTGGCCGTCGCCGTCTTGCTCGTGGTGTAGGTCGTGGCGCGCCGACGTCGTCACCGTGACCGCGCGGGTGGTGGTCGACGGTGTCGCGGTCGGGGCTCGAGCCGCGCCGCCGGCCGGCCGGCGAAGCTGACGGCGGCGACGGTGAAGCCGGAGCCGGACACGCCGGTCACCTTGCCGATCGTCGCCGCCGCCGAAGAAGCCGCGGCCCGGCCCGTTGGCGCCACCCTGGCCGGTGCCGCCGGTGCGGCGCGCCGGCTCGGCGCGCCCGTCGGCGCCGCCGGTCGGTCGCGCCGCCGTCCGCGCCACCGCCGAACCGCCGCCGCCGCCGAAGCCGCCGCCGCCGAACCCGCCGCCGAGCGTGCAGCCGGTGCTCGTCGCCGCCGACACCTCGACCGACGCTGGCCGTGACGGTGCTGCTCTGGGTGGGCGCCGCCGTCGCGCGTCGCCGCCGGCGGCCGCCGCTGCGCGGCCGACGCGGACGACGACGCAGTCGCCGACCTTCACCGCCGCCTTGGTCGTCGCCACGGTCTGGCTGAACTTCGTTGCGGCCGTGTAGGTCACGGCGGTCTGGGTCTGGGTCGACTGCACCTGCAGGGTCTTGCCGGAGATCGGCGGCGACCAGACCGAACACGCCCGGGTTGCGACCCCCTGCCTGCCCCTGCTGGCCCGGCCGGCCGCCCTGGCGCCCTGCTGCCGCCCGCCTGCCGTCGCCGCTGCTGGCCGCATCGGCAGGCGCCGCCGCTGCTCGAGCCGCCGCAGGCGCTCAACACCAGGGCGACGGCGGCGAGGCCGGCCAGCGCGGCGTACGGACGGATGGTGCGGGCGGTGCGCATGACTGCTCCACGGCTGGTCGGGTGAGACGGGCTGACAGACGTCGGTGGACGGCGATCGGATCGTCATTCGGATCGCAGCGCCTCGATCGGGGCGAGCCGCGCGGCGCGGCCGGCCGGGTAGACGCCGGCGACGATGCCGATGACGAGCGCGACGACGAGGGCGCCGGCCGCGGCCGGGCCGGAGATCGTCACCGGCTGGTTGAGCAGGTGCGGCAGGATCCGCGCGCCGATCGACGCCGACGGCCAGGCCGGCGACCCCGCCGGCGAAGCCGAGCATGCTGGCCTCGACGAGGAACTGGCGCCGGATCACCCGCGGCGTCGCGCCGAGGGCCTTGCGCAGGCCGATCTCGCGGATCCGCTCGGTGACCGAGACCAGCATGATGTTCATGACGCCGATGCCGCCGACGAGCAGCGAGATCGCCGGCGATGCCGCCGAGCAGCACGGTCAGGGTCTTGCTGGTCGAGGTCGACGGTCGCCAGCAGCGACTGCTGGCTGGTGATGGTGAAGTCGGCCGTCGACGCGGCGGTGAGGCCGTGCAGGGCGAGCAGCGTCGCGGTCGGCCTCCTGGTACGCCGCGGAGAGCGTGTCCTGCGACGTCGCCTCGAGGTAGATCGTCGACGACGGCGCCGGGTGTCGAGCTGGTCGAGACCCGGCTCGGCGTACGCCGTCTGCGGCACGACCGCCTGTCGTCCTCGTCCGAGGTCGTCGACGAGCCGACGGTGTTCAGCACGCCGATCACCGTGAAGGTCGAGCCGTTGATGGTGACCGTCTGGCCGATCGGGCTGCCGCGCGGTGAACAGCTCCTCGGCCGTCGTGGCCCCGAGCACGACGACGGGCGAGGCGCTGTCCAGCTCGGCCTGGGTGAAGAACCGGCCCTCGGCGACCGTCCGCGCCCGCACCGACAGCCAGCTCGGCGTCGTGCCGACGACGCTCGTCGTCCAGTTGGTGCTGCCGTTGACCAGCGAGGTCTGCGTGCTCGAGACCGGCGCGACGGCGGCGATGTCCGGCGCCGTCGGCCTGGTCGCCGAGCGCCGTCGCGTCGCGCTCGGTCAGCGTCGAGGCCGAGCCGCGGCCGCCGCGGATGCCGCTCGTCGTGGTCGAGCTGCCCGGGCGAGACGATCAGCAGGTTGCTGCCGAGCGAGCTGATCTGGTCCTTGACCTGGGCCGAGGCGCCCTGGCCGAGCCCGACGGTCAGCATGACCGCGGCGATGCCGATCAGGATGCCGAGCATGGTCAGGGCCGACCGCATCCGCCGGGTGCGGATCGCGTCGAGCGCCGTGCGCGCCGGTCTCGGCCCAGTTCATCGGCTGCACCGCCGCGGCCAGCTCGGCTCCTCGATCTGGCCGTCCCGGATCCGGATCGACCCGGCGGGCCTGCGGCGGCGACGTCGGCCTCGTGGGTGATCAGGACGATGGTCCGGCCCGACGCGTGCAGCTCGTCGAACAGCGACAGCACGTCGGCGGTGGAGTGCGAGTCGAGGTTGCCGGTCGGCTCGTCGGCCAGGATCAGCGCCGGGTCGGTGACCAGGGCCCGGGCGACGGCGACCCGCTGCTGCTGGCCGCCGGACATCTCGCCCGGGCCGGTGGCCGGTCCGGTCGGCCAGGCCGACCCGGGCCAGCGCCTCGATGCGCGCGCTCCTTGCGCTCGGCCTTGGGTACGCCGGCGTAGCAGAGCGGCAGCTCGACGTTGCGCCAGGCCGGCATCGACGGCAGCAGGTTGAACTGCTGGAAGACGAAGCCGATCTGCTGGTTGCGCACCTCGGCCAGCTCGGCCTCGGTCATCCCGCTGACGTCGGTGCCGGCGAGCTCGTAGCTGCCCGGCGGTCGGGCCGTCGAGGCAGCCCAGGATGTGCATCAGGGTCGACTTGCCGGAGCCGGACGGGCCCATGATCGCGACGTAGTCGCCGCGGTCGATGTCGAGCGAGACGCCGCCGAGCGCGTGCACCTCGCCGGCGTCGGTGCCGTAGACCTTGGTGATGTCCCGCATGGACAGGATCGGCTGGCTCGGCGGCTCGGTGACGCGGCTCGGCTCAGCCGGGCTCGCTCATCCGTTGCCGCCCGGCGCCGCGCCGCCGCCGGCGAGGTGCCGCCGCCGCCGCCGAAGCCGCCGCCGCCGAAGCCGCCGCCGCCGAAGCCGCCGCCGTCCGGTCCCGGTGCCGGTCCGGTGCCGGTCCCGGTGCGAGCGCGGGTCGACCGTCGGTGACGACGACCTGGTCGCCGCTGGCCAGGCCCTTGGTGACCTGGGTGCTCGGCCCGTACGTCGTGCCCGAGCGTCACGGGCGTCTTGACCTGCTTGCCGCTCTTGACGACCAGTACGTAGGTCGTGCCGCCCGCGGAGTGCAGCGCCGCCGTCGGCACGGTCAGCACGTCGGCGACCTGCTTGACGATGATCGAGACGCTGGCCGAGGCGCCGGCGTACAGGCCGGTCGGGCTGCCGGTGACCGCGATGACGACCGGGAAGGTCGCGCTGGACGAGCGTCGAGTCGCTGGAGGCGACGATGCCGACCGACTTCACGGTGCCGAAGACCCGGGTGGTCGCGTCGGTCGGGGTGATCTGGGCCTGCAGGCCCTTCTTGACCGAGGCCAGGTCGGCGCTGCCGACGGTGGCGTTGACGACCCAGGACGACGTCGAGATCACGACGATGTCACCGGTGGAGCTCGACGTGGCTCGAGCCGGTCGAGCCGGTGCCGTGCCCGAGCCCGACCCGCCGCCCGACCCGCCCGACCCGTGCCGGAGCCGCTCGAGCTGCCGACCGTGTCGCCCTTGGTGAGGTTGACCGTCGCGACGGTGCCGGTGACGGTCGAGCGCAGGACGCCGTCGGCCAGGCTGGTCTTGGCCGCGGCCAGGTTGCTCTTCGCCTGCGCCACCTGGGCTTTGGCCGAGGCGATCTGCAGGCTGGACGAGCCGGACTCGGCCGACGTCAGGGACTCCTCGGCGGCGGTGAGGGTGGCCTTGGCCAGGCGTCAGCGCCGACTTCAGCTCGCTGGTGCCGACGGTGGCCAGGGCCTGGCCCTTCCTGACCTTGTCGCCGACGGCGACCCGCACCGAGGTGACCGTGCCGCTCACCGCGAAGCGTCAGGTCGGCCTCGCTGGGCCGGCTCGATCGTCCCGGTCGTCGACACGCTCTGGCTCACGGTGGCGACGAGACGGTCACCGTCGGTGGTCGTCGTACCCGTCGTCCGTGGACTTGCCCCGGGTCGCGGCCCAGGCCGCGCTGCCGCCGACGCCCGACCAGGACGACGAGCGCGATCGCGACCGCCCAGCGGCGCTTGCCCAGCCCCCGCGGCATCCGTAGTCGCCCAGCCATGCGTCACCTCTCGGTCGTGCGGTTCTGGCGAGTCGAGTGCAGCGCGTGACTGCCGAGTCGATGGTGTTGACGGCGCCTGGGGATCGGGTGGGGGCTTCCTAGGTGTCTCCTGTGAGGTCGGCCCTTCACCTGTGAATGGCGACGGATTCCCATGAGTTCGTCATGGTGAGGCGTCATGGTGTAGAAACCACAACCGGAGGCACAGGCCATGACCAGCTCCGACGACACCACCGGACAGCAGCCGCCGGTACGCCGGACCGCGCGGCCAGCGGCGCCGGTCCCGGCAGCGCCCAGCCGCCGCCGCGGTGCCGCCCCGGCGGCCGCGGCGCCGGCCGCCCGCGGGCGCCGACCCGGCCGATGCCGGCGGCGCCGGCCCGCCGGCGCCGGAAGCCGCCTCGCGGGCGCGCTGGATCCGCGCGCTGACCCCGGTGACGCGCCGGCGTCCGTCCGGGCTGCTGCTCGCTGGCTCGGCTTCGGCATCGGCGTGGTCGTCGGCTGGCAGCACGATCGGGCTGGCGCGCGACCGGCGCGGGTCCGGCTCGGCTTCGTCCCAGCGCGACTGCAGGCGAGGGCATGCACGGCCAGCGGCAGCTTGGTCCGGGCCAGAGCGGCCACGGTCTTCGGCCGGCCAGCACCGCGCAAGGCCAGCCCGGCCAGCAGGGCCAGCGGGCCAGCAGGTCCAGCCGGGCCAGCCGGGCCAGCGCGGCCAGCAGGGCCAACGCAGCGGCCAGCCGGCCAGCCACGCCACGGCAGATCCCGACCCCGAGCCCCAGCACGACCAGCTGACCCGGCTCGCGCAGCGAGGCCCGCATCCGAGCCGAGTGACCCACGCTGGGCGGGTCAGCTCAGGCTCGCTGCTGCGGCGGGGATGATGTGCCCGGTGCAGATCAGCATCCGGCCGGCCCGGGTCAGCGACGTCCGGGCGATCCGCGCCATGGTCGAGCCGCTGTCCCGGGACCGGGTGCTGGTGAGCAAGGACGCGGTGACCTACTACGAGGCGCTGCAACAGTTCCTCGTCGCCGAGGCGGCCGACCGGCGACGGCGGCCCCGAGGTCGTCGGCTTCGGCGCGCTGCACGTGCTCTGGGAGGACCTGGCCGAGGTGCGCACGCTGGCCACCGACCCGGCGTACCGGCGGCAGGGCGTCGGCCACCTGCTGCTCGAGGCGCTGCTCGACCGGGCCCGTGACCTGGGCGTGAGCCGGGTGTTCTGCCTGACCTTCGAGGTGGACTTCTTTGCCGCGCACGGGTTCTCGGCGATCGAGGGGACGCCGGTCGAGCCGGACGTCTATGCCCAGCTGCTGCGGTCGTACGACGAGGGCGTCGCGGAGTTCCTCGAGCTGGACCGGGTCAAGCCCAACACCTTGGGCAACACCCGCATGCTCCGCGTCCTCTGAGCCGCAACCGGCGCGCCCAAGCGCGCACGCCCCCGAACGAGTCAGCGCCACACCAGGCGCTCGAGGCTGGTGTGGCGCTGACGTGGAGACGCGGGGCGCGAGCGGGTCCTAGCTGTGGACGTGCTCCTTGTCCTCGGCGTCCTGGGTGTCGTGATCCTGGTGCTCCTCGCTCGCGGCTCGCGGACTCGGCGGACTCGGCGGACTCGTCGGCGGCGGCCTGGTCGGCCGGCGCCTCGCGGCGCTGGCGGCCGGCAGCCGGGCTCGTCGGCCGGTGCTCCGCTCGAGCCGGTGAGGGTGGCCAGCATCTGGCGCACGTTGGCCAGCTGGGCGTTGATGCTGTCCCGGCGGGCGCTGGCCGCCGAGAGCTCGCGCTCGGACTCGGACCGGATCCGGGCCACCCGGGCCTGCGCCTCGCTGACCAGGTGCTCGGCCTGCTGGCGGGCCTCGTCCTCGATCCGCTTGGCCTCGGCCTGGGCCTGCGGCCCGCTCCCGCTCGCCCTCGCGACGCTGGGCGGCCAGGGTGTCCTGCAGCTGGCCGAGCTGGGCCTGGGCGGCGGCGGTCTGGGTGGTGAAGTCGCGCTCGGCGCGCTCCCGCCGCTCGGCCAGGGTCTGCTCGAAGTCGAGCGCGGCCTGGGCCGCGGCGGCCCGCTGGTGCTCGTAGTAGGCCTCGGCCTCCTCGCGGCGCGCGGTCGCGTCGCGGTCGGCGGTGTCGAGGATCTCGTCGGACTGGCGACGGGCCTCCTCCAGCATCCGGGCGGCCTCGGCCTCGACCCCGCTGCGGACGTCGGCGGCGTAGGTCTCGGCGTCGGTGCGCAGCGCCAGGGCGCCGGCCTCGACCTCTTCGCGGTGCGCCTTGGCGTCGGTCGCGGCGCGCAGCCGGATGTCGGACGCCTCGTCCCGGGCGATGCCGAGCATCTGCCCGATCCGGACGCCGAGATGCTCGTACGACGCCTCGACCGGCTCGGCCGGCTCGGCGTTGTCGCGCTCGGCGGCAGCGGCCTTGAGCTCCTCCTCGCGCTGGTCGCGCTCGGCCAGCTCCTTGGCGTGCGCCTCCTGGAGCTCACGCAGCTTGGCCTCGGCCTGCTCGGCCCGCTCGGGCGGCCGCGGCGCGGCCGCGCTGTCGCCGGCGTGCGCCGGCGCGGCGTTGGCGACCTGCTCCTCGAGGTCGGCGGCGTGCTGGCGCAGTCCGGTCAGGGTGGCCTGGAGGTCGGCCACGGCACGGTCCACCTCGGTGGGCTCGTAGCCGCGCAACACCGTCCGGAACGTCGTGCCTTCGCTCATGAGTTCCTCGTCATCTCGGCAGTCTCGGCGGACTGCTCGGGCTCGTCGTGCGGGTCGTTCTCGTGCTCACGTTGCTCCATTTGAGCGACGTCCGTTTCACTCTCGGCAGGCTCGGTCTCCGCTGACCTCTGGCCGGTCGGTTCGGCCGGACCTCGGATCGTGCTCGCCGTCGCTCGCTCGTCAGCCGACTCGGATCGCTCGGTCGGCACTCGGTCGTCGCGCTGGCTCGCTGGCCGTCGGGTCGGCCGTGACCGGGATCTCGGCCGTCGGTCCGCTCGACGTCGCGGGCCGTTGCGCCAGCTCGGCCAGGCCGGCCAGGCTCGGGCCGGCCAGCGGCCGCCGCCGCCGCGCTCACCGACCGCGAGGGCGTCGATCACGCCGGACAGGTGCCCGAGCTCGGACGTGATGCTCTTGCGCCGCTCCAGCAGCGAGGCGACCTCGCGCCGGGCCGACTCGAGCATCGCCCGGGCCTGCCCGCGCAGGTGGTCGGCCTCGGCCCGGGCCTCGGCGACCAGCCGGGTCGACTCGTCCCGCGACGTACGCCGCAGCTCCAGCGCCTGGCTCTGCGCGGTCTGGACCTCCTCGGCCACCCGCTGCCGCAGCGCCTTGGCGCCCGCCTCGGCCTCCTCCAGCCGGCGCGAGGCCCGGGCCAGCTTGGCCTCGCGCTCCTGCTCGGCCAGCTCGGCGGCCGTGGCCATCGAGCTCTCGGCCTCCTCGCGGTGCGCCGCGCGCGTCGGCGCGGGCCTGCTCGAGCTCGCGCTCGGCGGCCAGCCGCATCGCGGTCGCCTCCTGGCTGGCGGTCGCGATCCGCTCCCGCGCCTTGACGGCGCTCGCACTGGTCAGGGTCTGGATCCGGGTCCGCCGCTCGCGCAGCACGCGGGTCGCCTCGGCGTGGCTGGTGGACCGGGTCCGGGCCGCCTCGGTCTCGGCGGCGGCCAGCAGCGAGTCCATCGTCTGGGTCGTCCAGCGCACGTGCTCGGCCGCCGTCGCCATCTCCCGCTCGGCGTCGGCGCGCGCCTGCGCGACGATGTCCTCGGCGTGCCCCGCGGCCCGGGTGCGCTCCTCGTCGGCGGCCGCCTGGGCCTCGGCCAGGTGGGCCTGGGCCTCGGCGACCGTCGCCTCGGCCTCGGTGTGGGCCTGCTGGGTGACCAGCCCGGCCTGCACGCCGGCCTCGGCGACGTGCTGCTCGGCCTTCTGTCGGTGCTCCTGCAGGTGGGCGTCGGCCTCCTGCTGGGCGTTGGCCACCCGTTGCTCGGCCCGCTCGGCGGCCTCGGCCAGCAGCTTCTCGGCCCGGCTCCGCGCCGCGACGCAGCTCGGCCTGGGCCGACTCGCGGATCCGGTCGGCGTCCTGCTGGGCCAGCTCGCGGATCGACCGGGCGTCCTGCTCCACCCGGCTGCTGAGCTCCTGGGCCGACCGGTTGGTGGCCTCGGAGACCAGGTGCGCCTGCTCGGCGGCGTCCGAGATGAGCTGCTTGGCCTCCTCCTGGGCGTCCTCCAGGAGGCTCTCGGCGAGCGCGTTGCGGCGGCGGGCCTCGTCCAGCGCGCGGGCCGCCTGCAGGCGCATCGCCTTGGCCTCGGCCTCGGCGTCGGCGGAGAGCTGGTCGGCGTACTGCTGGGCCCGTTCGAGCAGGGTCTGCGGGTCGCTGCCACCGGCGTCAGCCCGGGCCGGCCGGGCCGCTCACCGGCGACGGGACGCGCGAGGACGACCGGCGACGGGCACGCGGCGACGGCACGGAACCGGCGATGGCACGGGCGAGGGAACCGGCGATGGGACCTGGTCGCCGGGCAGGTCGGCCCCGGCGGTGCGCAGGTCACCGCCCATCTGTGCCGCATCCATAGCGGCATCGTCTCAGACCCGATGGCGGCTGGCACCCCCCATCGGCCCCTTTTGGTGGCGGATTGGTCCGCTGCCGTTGACAGCCGGTGACGACAGGCGGGTCAGGGACTCCGGACGGTCAGGCTGGCAGCCGATAGCGCAGGTCCGGTCGGCCCGGCACGACCTGCACCAGCCCGTCGGCGACCAGGCCGTCCAGGCAGCGGTCGACCTGCGCGTCCTCGGCCGGGATCGGGGGTGTCCGCGGCTGCGGCCAGTCCCGCGGCCCGCAGCTCGGCGCGCGGCAGCGCCTGGTCGGTCGCGCGCAGTGCCGCGAGCAGCCGACCGCGCATCTGGCGGTCGGTGCCGGCCCACGCCTGGCCGGTTCGGGGCGGCCCGGCGTACGGCGGGGCTCCCGCGAGCTGCCAGGCGCATCGGTCCCGGATCGGGCAGGCGGCGCAGCGCGGGGCCCGAGCGGTGCAGACCAGTGCGCCGAGCTCCATCACGGCGACGTTCCAGCCGGGCGACGCCGCGTCGTCGGCCGGCAGCAGCTCGGTGGCCAGCCGGGTCTCGGACATGAATACGGGAATGGCGCCGCAATTTATACACGTGACGGCGGAGCAGCCAGGGCGTTCGTCGAACAGGTCAAAGCGGGAATGGTCGGGATAAATGTACCGATTCCCGTACCGATGGCCTTTCACTCGTTCGGCGGATGGAAGCGGTCAATCTTCGGAGATCATTGATGGTGCATGGACCGGAAGGGGTCCGTTTCTACACACAAGGTTGAAAACCGTCACCAGCCGGTGGCCGGGTACGTGGAATCCCGGCGCCGAGTTTGTCATGCCCACCGCAAAGTAGGGTCCCTGAAATTACACTAGCCCAGTTGCCCCATCGCCGCTAGACTTCGCCACTGCCTATGCAAGGAACACGATCGTGGAGGCGGGGATCGGTCATCATCTCGTCTCTGATTTTGTTGGCGGTGTGCGTTGGGCTGTGGATTCTCCTCGAACCCAAGTGCTTCGCAGCAGTTGCGGCACAGCCTTCCAACCTGGTCCCGCTTCCTTTTTTGATCTTCGTTGCCTACGAGGCTTTGGTGATTCTGCATCATCTCGCTCGAATTTTGGTCGCAGAATTGGTCGGGCTAAAGTTGCTCGCCTTCGTCTGTGGTCCCTTCGCAATCCGGCGAATCCAAAAACGGACCCGGTTTACCTGGAACAACAGGGAAACGATGATTTTTGGGACAACGGTTTTCGCTCCGAAGACTCTCGATGGGCTCCGGTGGCGATGTGCTCTGGTTGATTGCCAGCGGGCCGATGTCCATGATCCTGATCGGACTCATTTTTTAATGGTCGTCCGAGCGATCGATCCAGCGCGTGCCTCCATTGATACCCTCTTTCTTGGTGCATCGCCTTTATCGGTATTTCGGGCGGCGTACGTCTCCTTCCGCCGTTGGGCGTCGCCGATCGGCCAGCTACGGTGAACTCCTTTGGGACGCGCTCCGCGGACGCCCAACGAGCGAGGTCCGGTTTCTGGTAACCGCCTTGATCCATGACGGACAAGAGGCGTTCGGCCGCGAGACTGGTCCTCTAAGATGCTGGATCTGCGTTGCAATTGACCGAAAATAGGATCAAGCCGAGCGCGTAACGGTTTGTTTACTGGCCTTTTATAGCGAGGCTGACCGCACGAAATGCACATGCGTCTGGCTTTCTGGAGGAGGCCGTGGCAAAGGCAAACCCGAAATTTGGCGCATTGTATGCCTGGGTTATGCTGGAGAAGGCGTTTTATGAAGCATGGTTCAAACGGGACGAATCCAGCGCTCATGCCGCTTTCGAGCAAGTGAACGATTGGTCCAAAGTTCCGCATCACGCCTGGCTTCGCGTCTCGGCGGCCATGGCTTTGGTGGAAGGCAAACCCGAGGAATGCCAGCGTCAAGCGCGAGAGGCACTGACATTATCCAGTCATTGCCGGTCGTGCACCAGTTGGCGGTGGATTGGCTGGAAGAGCTTCTGGCCGGTTCAGAGGTGAAATGCTGAGCCTTACTGCACCATCAGCTTATACTGCTCTTCGATTTGCTGTCCGCTGGCGTTGATTTTGCCTTTCAGGTCCTGGAGGTTGCGGCGAGCTTAGGGTCAGCGAACGTTGCCTTGCCAGGTTCGGAGCCGGGTTTCCAGGCACCCCAGTTTTGGTCGTAAAACGTCAGAAGATTGTCATGTTCCGCAATAAATTCGCGCATCAGATCGCTCTTCCTTTTGATATATTGCCCATGGGAAAGACTTCAATATTTCGTTCTTATCTGATCGGCGATCCCCTGGTTGATCTGCTGCTGGATTAGGGCATTCCCCAAGTCCTGTCCGCGTCGGCGTACAGTTTGTCCAAGCCGTTTTCTTTCGCCTTGAGATCCTGAAGCGAGTCACGCCAAATGGTAATATCATTTTTTGAACCGTAGGTATTCGGATCGAGTCGTTCCGGTTTACGCAAATAATTGAATTTCAAACGTACGCCGTCTTCCTCTTTCTGAATCCTGCCCAAGACTGCATCTGCCGCCTTTTTAATACGACCCTGAAGCTTTGAGATCATCTCCTGCATCTGTTGGTCGGTGTATTTGGGACCGGTGGCTCCGGGGGCAGGTCTTGCTCCGAGTGTTTGCGACGGGGCTGCCGCCGGGTTTTGGGCGTGAAGTGTTGTCGGTGCAATTGCGAACAGGGCACAAAAAATCAACCGTGTCATTTGGGAAGGGAATAAATTGATTTCAAGGCTAGGGATACTTGCGGATTTTGGGGTGAAGCGGCAGAGTTCAGGAGTCCCCGAAATACATTCCAGGGAGAGGGCACGCAACTTATTTACTCATCTCTTTGTACTCTTTTTCAATCTGCTCGCTTGTAGTTAGAATTTGGTCGCGGAGCTTTTTCTAGATGTTTGACGCGGAAGCGGAAGTAAATTCCGGCTTGTTTGAATCGGTGGAACCCGTCCAGGCACC
>CAWIBR010000018.1:0-23550 GCA_963834425.1 uncultured Actinomycetota bacterium | reverse complement strand
GCAGCTGGAAGCCCATGTGTTGCAACCGTTCCTGATGGGGCGCGCGGTCCGGGTCCACCCGCTCGCCGTCATCATGGGCATTGCCGCTGGTGCCCTTGCTGCGGGCATCGTCGGGGCGCTGTTCGCCGTGCCGATCATCGCTGTCGGCAACACGATCGGGTCATCGCTGGCTGGCCGGATCGCCGACGACGACGACCGGTTCGCCTCCAAGGTGAACCCGGTCGGTGACGACGCCGCCCCGGATCCGGAGACCGCCGTCGACGCGACGTAGCGTGGATCGGCTCAGCGGGCGCGCGAGCGCAGGTAGTCGGCCACGACGTACTCGCCGAGCCGGTCGATGTCGGGGGTGAAGACCCGGCCACCACTGCGCTTGGCCACCGCATCCACGAACCGCCGCAAGCCGTAGTCCTCCCCGAGCATGAAGAGGTTGAGCTGGGCGCGCTGCCGGGTCAGCAGATCGACCTCGGTCAGGGTGCGCCGCAACGTCTCCTGGGTCGTCGGCCACTGGAAGACCGCCTCCCCGTCGTCCTCCAGGTGGGCGGTCGGCTCGCCGTCGGTCACGACCAGGACCACCGGCTCCGCGTCGGGATGACGGCGCAGGTGCCGTCCGGCCAGCGACAAAGCCTGCTGAAGGTTGGTGCCCTGGATCCACTGCGGCTCGATGCCGGCCAGTTCGACCTCGGTCATCGGCTTGGCCCAGCGGTCGAAACCGATGAGCTGCAACGCATCCTGCGGGAACCGCGTGGCCATCAGGTGCTGCAGGGCCAGGGCGGTCTGCTTCATCGACCCCCACCGGCCCTCGGCGTACATCGACCAGGACAGGTCGACGCAGAGCGCGACCGCAGCCGACGACCGCCGCTCGGTCTCGACGACGACGAAGTCCTCCGGGGCGAGCGTCAGCGAGCGCCCGGAGCCCCGAGAGGCGCCTGAGCCGGCCGAGGACGCCTGCCGGAGCACGGCATTCGACACCGTACGGACGACATCGAGCGGCTGCTCGTCGCCGAACGACCACTCGTGCCAGGCCCCGGTCGGCTCGCCCGCCTGCCCCGCGGCATGGTCCTCGTGGCCACCCCGGCCGTGTGCCGACAGTTGCGCGAAGACCCGGCGCAGGGCGGTCTGGCCCAAGCGCCGCAACGCTTTCGGCGTCAACCGAAGCCCGTCGTTGTCGCGAGCCAGCCAGCCCTGCCGACGTAACTCGCGCTCCAGCTCGCGCAAGCCTGCACGTCAGCGGTCGCGCCAGCGCCGAGCTGACGCTCGATCGCCTCCACGTCGACGTCGTCCAGCGAGGCGCCCGGATAGTCCTGGCCGAGCTGGTCGGTGAGTGAGTCCAGGTCGGCGAGCTCCTGCAACGCCTCGGTGGCCTCGCCGTAGGTCAGCGGCTGGTCGCCGTCGATGTTCCCACGGCTGCGCCAGTCCAGACCCGGTCGCAGGTCGCGCAGGTTGTCCCGCAGCGCCGCCATCTCGGCGGCCAGGTCGGCGTCGGCCAGAGCGTCCGCCATCAGCTGGGCCAGCTCCTGGCGTTGCTGCGACGACAGCGACCGCATCAGCCGCTCGGCCGCCGCCGCCTGACGAGCCAGGCGTCGATGAGCTCGTCGACCGACTGCGGGTTGTCCGGGAATATCTCGCCGTGCTTGGCCATGAAGTCGTTGAACTGGTCCGTCGTGTCCTCGCCCCGGGCGTGCGCGCCCAACAGCTGGTTGAGGTCGGCCAGCATGTCCTTGGTCCGAGCCATCGCCTCAGGATCGTTGCCCTGCAACGCATCCCGCATACCCTGGAACTGCTGGTCGAGCACCTCCCGCTGCAACATGGCCTTGATCTCGTCGTAGGCCTCCTTGGCCTCCGGCGAGCGCCAGTCGTAGTCCGCGAGCTCGCGGACCGCCCGCGAGGTGTCACGGGGTAGGTCGCCGAGCCGTTGCTCGCGCAACCGCGCGTCGTCGGAGGGGTCCGGGAAGAGTGCCTCCTGCTCAGCCGAGATGGCCTGGTCGAGCAGGTCGCGGACCTGCTCCAGCGTGCCCGACAGGTCACCGGCGTTGCGCACCTGCTCCCGGCGGCGACGGACCTCGCGCTGCAGGTCGTCCAGCCCGCGCCGACCCTGGTCGCCCCGTCGGAGCAGGTCGCGAATGGCCTCGGCCAGGCTCCGCCCCTCGAGGACGTCCTGGCCGATCGCGTCGACCGCCTCGCGCACGTCGTACGGCGGCGCCAGCGGGTCGGGCCCGCCCCGCCACGCGCCGTACCGGTTGCGGGGCATCGCTAGCCGCCGTAGACCGTGCGGCCGTCGGCGAGCACGTCCTTGGCCAGCCGGCGGGTCAGGTGCAGGCCCTCCAGGACCAGCTCGACCGCGGAGGCGGCCTCACCGGGGGTAGGGGCATCGCCGAGGTCGAGCCGCTCCAGAACCTTGGCCAGACCCGCGACGGTGCCGACCTGCGCGAGCACCTCGGTCGCCGGCACCAGCTCGCCGGTCTCGACCGACTCGCCCTCGCCCACGAGCGCCGTGAAGCCAGAGAGGTCCAGCCCGGCCAGGCGGGCCCGGAACACCTCGGCGGTCGCGGTGCGGAGCAGGTGGGCGAGCACCTCCTCCTCACGACCCTCGTCGCCCGACTCGAACTCGACCTTGCCACGCAGGGTCCGCGCGACGCCGTCGAGGTCGCCGACCCGGCCGACCGCATCGTCCTCACCGGTCAGGGCGGCCCGTCGAAGCGCTGCGGCAGAGGCGGTTTCGGCCGCGGCGACGGCGAAGCGGGCCGAGACGCCCGAGCGCTGGTCGACCGACGGCGACTCGCGTACGCCGCGGGCGAAGCGGGCCACGATCTCCAGCAGGTAGGTCGGGAGCTCGGCGACGAGCTCGGCCTCCTGGGCGACCAGCTCGACCTCGTCGGCGACCTCGAGCGGGTAGTGGGTGCGGACCTCGGCGCCGAACCGGTCCTTGAGTGGGGTGATGATCCGGCCGCGGTTGGTGTAGTCCTCGGGGTTCGCGGTCGCCACGAGCAGCAGGTCGAGGGGCATCCGCAAGGCGTAGCCGCGGACCTGGATGTCTCTCTCCTCCAACACGTTCAGCAGCGAGACCTGGATCCGTTCGGCCAGGTCGGGCAGCTCGTTGACGGCGAAGACGCCACGATTGGACCGCGGCACCAGGCCGTAGTGCACCGTCTCCGGATCGCCGAGGGTCCGGCCCTCGGCCAGGCGGACCGGGTCGACGTCGCCGATCAGGTCACCGACGCTGGTGTCCGGGGTGGCGAGCTTCTCGCCGTACCGCTCGGAGCGGTGCCGCCACGCGACGGGCAGTGCGTCCCCGACCTCGGCCTGGAGGCGTCGACAGCGCGGGCAGACCGGCGCGAGCGGGTCGTCGTGGATCTCGCAGCCCTCGACCTCGGGCGACCACTCGTCGAGCAGCGCGGTCAGCGACCGGGCCAGCCGGGTCTTGCCCTGACCGCGCTCGCCCAGCAGGACCAGGTCGTGCCCGGCCAGCAGCGCCCGCTCCAGCTCGGGCAGCACCGTGTCGTCGAAGCCCACGATCCCAGGGAACCGGTCGGCTCCGGCGCGCAGCGCGGCGACGAGGTTCTCGCGCAGCTCGGTCTTGACGGTGCGGGGCCGGTAGCCCGAGGCGCGGAGATCGCCGGCCGTCGCCGGGAGGTCGCCGGGGAGAGGCGGTGGGAGCAGTTCGCTCGTGGTGGTCACTGGTTGACCGTACGTCGGCCTGTGGACGGCTGCAGTGGGTGGTCCGACTTCGGGGGCAGGATGGCGGCGGCGTGGGGCCCGACCGACAGGAGCCACATGCCCTTCGACCTGCCCTCAGCCCTCGAGCCTCTCGGGCTGCCGTTCCAGCCTCTCGGCTGACCACGTGCTCAGAGCCCGGCTCCGCGCTGCGTCGCTCGACTGGGAGCAGCAGGCTCGCCGGCTCCGGGTGATGGTCGCCGGCGCCGCCGTCGGCGGCCCGTGCGGGCGGGCCCTGGCGGCCTGCGGCGACGGCGTCGCGGCCGAGTTGGCTGCGGTGGCAGAGCATCGCCGCGCTGGACCCCGCGGGTCCCTGGGGTCCGGGCGCGGCAATCCTCGTGAGCGTCCTGTCGGTCGACCCCGTCGCGCTCGCCCGCCTCGGCGACTCGATCCGCACCCTGCGCGGGCAGGCTGAGATCTCGGCCGGAGTCGTCCGGGCGGTCAGCGGGCAGTGGGGGGCGACCATCCCGGCCCTGTCCGCGGCCGCGATGTCCCGCCGGATGGAGGACGTTCTGACCCGGGTCGGTGCTCTGGCCGACGTCATCACGGTGGTCGCCGAGGGATTCGCGCGCACCGAGACCGGAGTCGCGGCCTCCTTCGCGCCGGTCCCGGCTCCCTCGAGCGCGGCGCTGAGCGGGCTGGCCGGGCTGCTCGATCGGCTGGACCCCGCGCAGCTCGAAGCCCTGCTCGTCGCCTCACCGACCCTGGCCGAGCTGGTCGTCGACCGGCTGCCCGCACCGCCGGGTTCGCCCTCCGCTCGGCTGGCCGAGCTGCTGCGTTCCGTGGGCCGGGGAGTGCCCACGACCGCCGTCCTGCTCGAGGCCCGGGCCCTCCTGCTCGGCCTCACGCCGTCGTCCCGCCGTCGGCTGGCCCTGCTGGCTCCGGCCCTGGTCAGCGGACTCGCCTCGGCTCCGGTCGAGGACCGGTTCGCCGCGACCCGCGTCCTGGTCAGCGCCGAGTCCGCGCGACTGCTCGCCCGGCTGCCCCGGCTGTCCGGGTCGCAGCGGGCGGCCGGTGAGCGCCGCCTGCGCTGGTACGCCGAGCTGCTCACCGGCAGTGTGGTCCTCGTCCGCCCGGACGGCTCGCGACTGGTCCGTCCGCACCAGCTGCTCGCCTTCGATCCTCGCGGCGACGGGCGGATCGAGGAGGTGTTCGGGGACCTGACCCGAGCCCGACATCTGGCGGTCTACGTGCCCGGCACCGGCACCAGCCTCGACCGCTACGCCGGCAACGCCCAGCGGGCTTCGTCGTTCGCTGCCGCCGAGCCGGACCTGGCCGTCGTGCTCTGGCAGGACGCCGACTTCCCGGACAAGCCGCTGGACCACGTCGTACCGCCAGTTGCGTTGTGGGACAGTCCGGTTCGCGCAACCGAGGAGCAGCTCCGCGCCCATGTGTTGTCCGCGGCGTACCGGGATGCCGCTGACCGCGCCGGTGCCACCTTGGCCACCGACGTCGAGGGGCTGCGGATGGCCCTGCCGGGCCCGGGCTCCGATCTGACCGTGCTCGGCCACAGCTATGGCGGCTCGATCGTGGGGTCGGCCGAGGCCCACGGGATGGTCGTCGACCGGGTCGTGCACATCTCGAGCGCCGGTGGTTACGTCGCCAACGTCCATGACTACGCCGCGGGGGAGTGCGGCACGCATCGCTTCTCGATGACCGACCCGGACGACCCCATCCAGCTGGTCCAGGGGGCCGGTTTCTCCTCCGCGGGTCAGGTCGAGAAGTCGCTCGGCACCGTCGCGGGGGTCCTGCCCGCGCCCCTGCGGCCGCTGACGGCTCCGGTCGCCGCCGGGCTGGCCGTCGTCTCCGGGGACCCGCATCAGGTCGGCCACGGCCTGGACCCCGATCTGATCCCGGGCGTGACCCGACTGGACACTGGCGTGCGCGCGGACGGTCACACCCTGGTCAGCGGACACGGCGGCATGTTCGAGCCGGGCTCGACGGCCTGGCGCAACCTGCTTGCGGTGATGCACGGCGACCCGGTCCAGGTCCTGGAGCCGGCGCGATGGCACACCGAGCTCGTGCCGGCCGCGGTGCATGTGGCGGCCGGGCCGGGTGGGGTCTCGGCAGGGTTCGCCGACCCGCACTACGTGGTGACCGCCTCGCCGTACGACCAGCCCGGCTACCAGCCACCGGTCCAGCCATCGACCGGCCCGGCCTGCCACGGCCAGAACTCCTGGTGAGCCGCTTGCATCGCGGGGTGCCGCGGCTACTGTCCCGGCATGGCCGGAGGCTACGTCGCGCTGGTGCTGACGGCGCTGGTCATCATGGGCAGCCCCGGACCGGCCACGATCAGCCTCACCGCGGCCGGAGCGGCCTTCGGCGTACGGCGCTCGCTCGGCTATCTCGCCGGGATCATCCTCGGCACCTGCCTGGTCCTCGTCGCGGTCGCGACCGGTCTGACGGCGGTACTGCTCTCGGCGCCGGGAGTGCGACCGGTGCTGCTCGCCGTGTCGGTGGCCTACCTGTTGTGGCTCGCCTACCACCTGGCCCGAGCGCCGGCGCAGACCGAGCAAGCGCCGGACCGGACGCCGTCGACCATCGGCGGCGGGTTGCTGCTCGGTGTGGCCAACCCGAAGGCCTGGGTCGCGATCGCGGCGGTCTTCGCCGGCTCCCGCCGGGCCGACCACGGTGCCGGGCAGGCGGCGCTGGCGACCCTGGTCCTGGCCGTGCTCGTGGTGCTGATCAACAGCGCTTGGCTCGGCGCGGGGGCATCGCTCGCACCGCTCCTGCGCGATCCTCGCCGGGCTCGCATCGTGAACGTCTCGCTCGCGATCCTGCTCGTCGCGGCCACCGTCGTGACCGTCCTCGAGTGAGCGGCTGGCTACAGGTCGTCCTGGCCCAAACCGGTCCGGCCGTCGAGGAGCTCGCGGGCGGCGTCCAGGTGGCCGAGGTGGCGGGCCGTCTCCTCGATCATGTGCAACACGACGAACCGGAGGTCCACGACCTGGCTCTCGTCGCCCTGCCCGTGGCGGCCCCGCGGGGGCGTCGTGAGCGGGGTCGTGGCCAGGACCGCGTTCGCGCGCTCGATCTGCTCCCGGTAGAAGCCGAAGACCATCTCCACTGATCGGTTGGTGGTGAACCCTCCACTGTCTGGCCCGCGGTCGTCGTCATCGCCGGACTCCTCAGCCCACGGAAGGGGCGCGGCCGAGCCGAGCATCACCTCCTGGAACCAGTGCCGCTCGGCGTGACCCAGGTGCTCGATCAGGCCGAGTGGCGTCCAGCCGGAGGGCAGCACCGGTGTCCTGAGCTGGTCGTCGCCGAGCCCCTCGAGGATGCCGACGGCCCGCGTGCGCTGGGCGTTCAGAAAGGTCACGAGGAGGGCGGCATCGTCGCTCATCACCGCAACCTAACCGGTGTCCCCACAGGTGTTGACATATCGAACAACTGTACGATAACATAGCTCTCATGATCACTCGGGCGCACCTCGCACGGCTGGCTACGGCCACCGGTCCCGAGCTCGCCTGCCTGCTGGCCAACACTGTGGGCTGGCTCGATGAGCTGACCGACGCCGAGCGCCTCGAGGTGGTCAAGGCCAGCGCCCGGCTGGACGCTTGGACGGCTACCGTCCGGGCCCGGGCGATCGGCGCTGTCTACGACTCGGCCGAGGTCGAGATCGCCGCCGATTCGGCCGAGTTCGCCGCGGCAGCGGCTCGGTCGATCGGCGCGGACGGCGAGCGGCGGCGAGCGCTGCCGGCTGGCCGGCCCTTCGCACGGGTACGACGATCTGCGCCTGCTGCATCGCCGGCTCGGGGCGGAGGTCTCCTTGGCGCTCGGTGTCTCCACCTGGGTGGCCGACCGTGAGGTGGACTTGGCCCTGGACCTGCGGGCGCGGCCACATCTGATGCAGGCACTGGCCGACGGCGTTCTCGACCGTGTTCAAGCTGCCGTGATCGTCGATGGTGCGAACGCCCTCACCGACCCGGTCAACGAGGTCCGCCTGCTGACCTCGTTGCTCGGTCCGGACGACAGCCCGGATGGCGATGACTGCGGATTCCCTGGCGGGAGCTCTGACGGCTCTGACGGCTCTGACGGCTCTGCGGCCTGACGGGCCGCGGCGCGGCCGATCCGGACGCCGACCCGGACGCGTTCTGGGCCCTGATGCAGGCCTGTCAAGCCGCGCCGATCCGTGAGCTGACCCGGCCGGGGTCCGAGCTCTGGTCGATCCCGGCCAACCGGTTGCGCACGATCCTTCGTCGCGAGGTGGCCCGGCTCGAGCCGGCCGCCGCGGCCGAGCGGGCCCGGGCGGCTCGCTCCGATCGCCGGGTCGTGTTCGACGACCAGCCGGACTTCATGAGCGAGCTGCACCTGCGGTCCACGACCGATGCAGCGGCGGCGGCGTACGCCAACATCGACCAGACCGCGCGGGCGGCCCGGTCGGCCGGCGACGCGCGCACCCTGGACCAGCTGCGCTCGGACATCAGCATCGGCTGGTTGACCGAGGGCGCCTTCGGCACGCTGGTCACCCGGCCGGCGGCGAGCGCCGCCGACGCTACGAGCGAGGGCGGGTCGGGTGAGCGTGCGCCGGGTGAGTGTGGGTCGGGCCTGGATGGGTCGGGCCTGGATGGGTCGGGCCCGGATGGGTCGGGGGCTGGGGCTCCCAGCGGAGAGCGAGCGACTGGCTCGATCTGCCTGCCGCATCGGCTCGGCGCCTTGATCAACCTGACCGTCGCGGCGACGACTGCGACCGGCCTGGACGACGAGCCGGCTGTGCTGCATGGGCCGGCCGGACCGATCCCGGTCCCGGCCGAGCTGGCCCGAGAGTTGGCCCACAGTCCGCGGGCCGCGCGCTGGCGCCGGATCCTTTACGACCCGGGGACCGGGGTCGCGTGTGATGTCTCTGCGGGTTACCGAGCGCCGCCGCGCCTTGATGCGTTCGTGCGGGCCCGCGACGGGTTCCGCTCCCGGTTGCCGACGAGCATGGCCACCCATCTGGAGCTGGACCATGTTCGTGAGTTCGACCACGCCCGCCCCGCCGCGGGTGGCCAGACCAGGGCGGCGAACCTGGCCTGCCTCGGGCAGCGCGATCACCACCTCAAGACCGACCGGGTGCTCCGGATCACCGGCGACGCGAACGGTGAGCTGACCTTCACGACGCCGTCCGGCCGGAGTTACCTTTCCGACCCGCATCGGTACGCCGACCCGCAGGCCAACGCCGCCCCACCCTTCTGAGCTGTGGATGTTTGGCCGGCGGTGTTCCGGCGCAAGTGTGACGCGCGACGCCAGGCCCGGTGAAAGACTGCTGGGCATGGCGTCGACGCAGCTGCCCGTCTCGTACGACGACGTCGTGGCCGCCCAGTCGCTGATCAAGGACGTCGTACGCCGTACGCCGCTGGAGTCCAGCCGGCCGCTCTCGGACCTGGTCGGCGGGCCGGTCTTCCTCAAGTGCGAGAACCTCCAGCGGGCCGGGTCGTTCAAGATCCGCGGCGCCTACACCCGGATGTCGCGGCTCTCCGACGCCGAGCGCGCCGCCGGCGTCGTCGCCGCCAGCGCCGGCAACCACGCCCAGGGCGTCGCGCTCGCGGCCCAGATGCTCGGCATCAAGGCCAAGGTCTACATGCCGCTGGGCGCCCCGATCCCGAAGCTGATGGCCACTCGTGGGTACGGCGCGGAGATCGAGCAGCTGGGCCAGACCATCGACGACTGCCTGATCGCGGCGCGGGAGTACTCCGCGCGGACCGGGGCGGTGCTGATCCACCCGTTCGACCACCCGGACATCGTGGCCGGGCAGGGCACGGTCGGGCTGGAGATCCTCGAACAGTGCCCCGACGTCCGCACGATCATCGTCGGCATGGGCGGAGGCGGGCTGACGGCCGGCATCGCCACGGCGGTCAAGGCGCATCACCCCGATGTGCGGATCGTGGGCGTCCAGGCCGAGCGGGCCGCGGCGTACCCGCAGTCCTTGGCCGCGGGCCGACCGATGGCCCTGGATCGCATGGCGACGATGGCCGACGGGATCGCCGTCGGCTGTCCGGGCGAGGTGCCCTACGAGATCGTGGCCGAGCTGGTCGACCAGGTGGCGACAGTGAGCGAGGAGATGCTCTCCCGGGCGCTCGTCTACCTGCTCGAACGGGCCAAGCTGGTCGTCGAACCCGCCGGTGCCGCAACGGTTGCGGCGATCATGGCTCAGCCGGAGCTGGTCCGGCCACCCGTCGTGGCAGTGTTGTCAGGTGGCAACATCGACCCGCTCTTGATGCTGCGGGTCCTCCGGCACGGGCTCGCGGCGGCCGGTCGATACCTGCAGTTCTGGGTCCGCGTGCCGGACCGGCCCGGGTCGTTGTCCGGGTTGCTCAAGATGCTGGCCGAGGCCGACGCCAACGTGCTGGAGATCGAGCACGTGCGCACCAACGCGACCCTCGGGCTGGACGAGGTCGAGATCGCCGTCCAGGCCGAGACGACCGGTCCCGAGCACTGCGAGCGAGTGCTGGCGATGTTGCGGGCGCAGGGCTACCCGGTGGTGCTCGGATGAGCGGGTTCCGGATGGTCCGGAGGGCGCCGCCCGCTCGCGGCGTACGAACCGCCGGGGAGCTGTTGGTCAGCGCGGGGCTCGTGCTCGCGCTGTTCGTCGCCTGGCAGCTCTGGTGGACCGATGCAACGGCGGGCCACGCACAAGCTGCGACGACGCAAACCCTTCAGCAGCAATGGGATCAGCCGGCTGCTCAGCCGCAGACGCAGCCCGGCGCGCAGGTCGACGGCAAGGTCAAGGCGGTGCCGATGGGCACGGCGTTCGCCATCATCCGGATCCCCCGCTTCGGCAAGCGGTTCGCCAAGCCGATCTATCAGGGCTACTCGGAGAAGATCCTGGACAAGGGCGTGGGTCATTACGACAAGACCCAGATGCCTGGCCAGATCGGCAACTTCGCCCTTGCCGGGCACCGCGTGACCTACGGCAAGCCGTTCAACCTGATCGCCACGATCAAACCGGGCGACGCGATCGTCATCGAGACGGCCACGACCTGGTACGTCTATCGCGCCGTCCGGCACGTGATCGTGACCCGCAAGGACACCGACGTGCTCTCGCCGCAGCCCGAACACCCAGGGGTGCAGCCGACCCAGGCCTGGCTGACCATGACGGCCTGCCATCCGGAGTTCTCGGCCAAGTTCCGGTACGTCGAGTTCGCGCAGCTGCAGCAGACCCTGCCCAAGTCGGCCGGGAAGGTGCCCTCGGCCCTGGCCGGCATCCGCGTCTCGGGCTGAGCCGCTTGTCCGGCCTTGTCGTCGGTGTCTGCCAGGATCGACGACCATGAGCGATGCAGTCGTGGCCAGGGGGCTCGTCAAGCGATACGGCTCCGTCACTGCCCTCGACGGGTTGGACCTCACCGTCCCGCAGGGCACCGTGCTCGGAGTCCTGGGCCCGAACGGGGCCGGCAAGACGACGGCGGTGCGGGTGCTGACGACGCTGCTGACGCCCGACAGCGGCTCGGCCTCGGTGGCCGGCCTCGACGTGCTGAGCCAGCCGGAGCAGGTCCGGAAGTTGATCGGCGTCTCGGGGCAGTACGCCGCGGTCGACGAGAACCTCACCGGCTACGAGAACCTCGACATGGTCGGCCGGCTCTACCACCTGGGTCGGGCGCCGGCCCGGGTCCGGGCCCGCGAGCTGCTGGAGCGGTTCGACCTGACCGATGCGGGGGACCGGCCGGTCAAGACCTACTCGGGCGGCATGCGCCGCCGTCTCGACCTGGCCGGCGCGCTCGTCGCGGACCCCCAGGTGCTCTTCCTGGACGAACCCACCACCGGCTTGGACCCCCGCAGCCGCAACGACATGTGGGTCGTCATCGCCGAGCTGGTGGCCTCCGGCACCAGCCTGCTGCTGACCACGCAGTACCTCGAGGAGGCGGACCGGCTGGCCGACCGGATCGTCGTGATCGACCACGGCACGGTGATCGCCGAGGGCACGTCCGACCAGCTCAAGACCCAGATGGGCGGCGAGCGCCTCGAGCTGGTGATCGCCGATGCGGCCCGGATCGAGGACGTCCGGGCGCTTCTCGCCGAGGTCGGCGACGGTGAGGTCAAGGTCGATGCCCACACTCGGGCGCTCTCGGTGCCGGTCTCCGGCGGCACGAGCGCGCTGGTCGAGGCGCTGCGCCGCCTGGACGCCGGCGCGGTCGCGGTCCAGGACGTCGGCGTCCGCCGACCCACCCTGGACGACGTCTTCCTCTCGCTGACCGGGCACGCCGCGACCGCGGACGACGAAGCGGACGGACCGCCGGCCAAGGGTCGGCGTAGTCGCAAGGGAGCGAACGCATGAGCGCTATCACCGCCCTGGCCGATGGCGCGGTCATCGCCAAACGCAACCTGATCAAGATCAAGCGCGTGCCCGACCTGCTGGTCTTCACCACGCTGCAGCCGATCATGTTCGTGCTGCTCTTCTCCTACGTCTTCGGCGGCGCGGTCAAGGTGCCCGGCGTCAACTACCGCGAGTTCCTGATGGCCGGGATCTTCGCCCAGACCATGGTCTTCGGGGCGACGCTGACCGGAGCCGGCCTGGCCGACGACATGCAGAAGGGCATCATCGACCGCTTCCGGTCGCTGCCGATGTCCCGGTCGGCCGTGCTGGTCGGGCGCACCGTCTCGGACCTGCTCAACAACGTCATCGTGTTGATCGTGATGGCGTTGACGGGGCTGGTCGTGGGCTGGCGGATCCACACCGACGTGTGGCACGCGGCCGCGGGTTTCCTTCTGCTGCTGGCGTTTTCGTTCGCCTTCTCCTGGATCATGGCCTGTGTCGGGCTGATCGTGCCGACGCCCGAGGTAGTCAACAACGCGGCGTTCATCGTGATCTTCCCGCTGACCTTCATCGCCAGCACGTTCGTCCCGCTCGCGTCGCTGCCCGGCGTCCTGAAGACGATCGCGACCTGGAACCCGATCACCACGCTGTCCGAGTCCGGCCGGATCCTGTTCGGCAACGTGCCGGTCGACCCACGGCTGCGCAACCTCTCGGGCGCGTGGTCGATCCAGCACCCCGGCCTCTACACGCTGATCTGGATCGGGGTCATCCTCGTGGTCTTCGTGCCGCTGGCGATCCGGCTCTACGCCCGCGCGGCGTCACGCTGAGCCGACTCCGTCGTACGCAGGGTTGACAAAAGCGGCAAAGGCTTGTTTCCGGGCGAAGGCGTCGATAGCGTGCCCGGTCGGGGAGCTCGTCCGCAGGGGATGCCTGGCCCTCCGCCGTCGACTGGAGAGGCTGGTCCATGAAGAAGCTTGCTCTCGGTGCTGCCACGGCACTGATCTGTGCGGTCCCGCTGCTGAGTGGCGCGCCCGCGCTCGCGGCCGAGAACCGTGCGTCCTCGCTCATCAGCCAGCTGCGGTCCTGCCAGAGTCGGGGCGTGGAGCTGCAGTACGGCAGCCACAACTCGTGCGTGACCACCGAGCAGAACTTCCTCAACACCTACCGCTCGACCTGGCACGGTTCCCAGCTCTCGACCGACGGCCAGTACGGCCACCTGACCATCACCCAGGTCCGCAAGTTCCAGAGCTATGCGCGGATCTCGGTCGACGGTCTGGTCGGCCCGCAGACGTGGGGCAGCGAGATCGGCTTCATCCAGTGCCCGCACGGGTGCTGAACCGCTAGCTCTCGCTGAGGCCGGACAGCTCGTCCAGCTCGGCCTCGATTGCCCGCACCACCTCGCTGGGGTCGATCGCCAGCGAGGTGGTGGTGGCGACCCCGAGGGTGACGGTGCCGGCATAGCTGAAGATGCTGACCCCGACCCCGATCGAGCCCACGTGCGGCACCCAGAAGACCACGCTGTTCAGCCGCGCGTCGGCCAGGGTCAACGGCTGGCGCGGGCCGGGCACGTTGGTGACGATCACGGTCGCGATCCGGCCGAGCAGCCTCGCCGCCAGCCCCTGAGCCCACCGGGGCAGCCGGCCCACCAGCGAGAGCAGGGCGTACGACGCGGGCGCGACCGGCGAACGCTTGGCCGCGGTCGTCGCAGCGTGCACGACGCGCACTCGCTCGGCCGCCGACGTTGTCGACACCGGCAGCGGGACGAAGACGATGCCGAACCGGTTGCCCAGCCCGGCCGACACCTCCGCCCCTCGACGGAGGTCCACCGGCACCATCACGCGCAGGTCGACCGGGGTCTCGCCGGCGTCGAGCAGCCAGCGGCGCAGCCCGCCGGCGACGGCGGCCAGCAGCACGTCGTTGAGGCTCACGCCGAGTCGGGTCGCGGTGGCCTTGACCCGGGTCAGGTCGAGGGGCGACGTCCACGCCGTACGCCGGCCAACCGACGCCGGTCCGCGGAGCCGGCTGGCGGCGTCGCCACGCCCGGCGACGACTGAGGTGACGGTGCGTGCGGCCGAGGCCACGAGGGTGGCTGGGTGCGGGAGGCCCGTGACGTCTGGAGTGGCGGACCTCGCCTCGCTTCGCTTCGGCGGGTCGGGCTCGCGCGTCGGCTCCCCGACTGGCTCCGCTTCGTCGACCAAGGTCAAGAGCAGCTTGGCGAGCGCAATGCCGTCGGCGAGGCAGTGGTGGAAGCGCGCGACCAGGGCGCTGTGGTCGGGCAGTTGGACCAAGGTCAGGGTCCACAGCGCGTGCGCCGGGTCCACCGGGTGCGACATCAGCTGCCCGACGTACTGCATCAGGGCCGGCTCACTGTCGAGGTGGACCGATCCGACGTGCCGGTTGAGGTCGAAGCCGGTGTCGGGGCGCCAGATCGGGCGCACCAGTGGCAGGCGGGATCGGACGGCCCGCATCCGCAGCGTGGGGTACACCGGCAGCAGGCGTGAGCGGACCAGCTCGCGCAGGGGCTGCAGCTCGATCGCGGCGTCCAGCCGGAGCACGGCCGTCACGACCATCAGGTGCTCGGGCCGGTCCAGTCCGAGCCATGCGGCGTCCGCAGCGGACAGCCGCCGGGCCCGGCTCATGGTGCGGGGTGGACGCTCACCCGGTGTAGGGCTTGGCCGAGATGACCTTGACCTCGAACGACTTGCCGTTGGGGGAGGTGTAGGTCGCGACGTCGCCGGCCTTCTTGCCGATGATCGCCTTGCCCATCGGCGAAGTGGCGCTGTAGACCTCGAGGTCGTCGTCGACCGACGCGTCCCGACTGCCGAGCAGGAAGCTCATCTCGTCACCGGCGAGCTCGACCGAGACCACCATGCCCGGCTCGACCACACCCGTGTCGCTCGGCGCCTCCCCGACGGTCGCCGACTCGAGCAGCTGGGTCAGCTGACGGATCCGGGCCTCTTGCTTGCCCTGCTCCTCCTTGGCCGCGTGGTAGCCGCCGTTCTCCTTCAGGTCGCCCTCGTCGCGGGCGGCCTCGATCTTGCTGGCCAGGTCGGCGCGACCGGGGCCGGCGAGGTGGTCGAGCTCGCCCTTGAGCTTGTCGAACTGCTCCTGGGTCAGCCACCGCACGTTCTCGGTCGTATTGCTCACGTCGAACTCCAAGTCCTTTCGGGGATCGTCCAGGGTAACGCCCAGGGGGCGCCCACGCCGATTCCTTGGTCACCCTCGGTCGTCACCTGAGTCGCCGATGAGTTGTCGCTCAGTTGTCGCTCAGTTGTCGATGGAACAGGAGGTGACCTGCGCCGATGTGGCCCGGTTCGTGGTGCGCACGGTCGCCGTCGTACGCACGACGCCGCCGCTGGCCGGCCCGACCGGCACCCGCGCCGTCCCGACGACGTCGAAGCCGGAGTCCAGGGCCTGGACGACGCAGGTCGCGGTCTTGGCCTTGGGCTTGGTGACGTCGAAGGTCACGGTGACGGTCGCGTTGTCCACGACGTTGAAGCCGACGTCGGTGCCGGTCGCCGAGGTCCGGCTCTCATAGGCCGCCCAACCGAACCAGCCCACCGCGACCAGGACCACCAGGGCGACGGCGGCGATCCAGATCGTCCGGGTCCGCCGGGAGGTGGCCCGGCCGTAGCGGTCGGCGGGCAGGTCGGACTGCATGCCAGGATTGTGTCCTAGCAGGATTGTGAGCTGCGGTGTCTAGGCCAGGCCAGTGATTCTCGGAGGAGCGCGTTGAGCGAGCCGTTGCGGTTGATGTGTGTGCACGCCCACCCGGACGACGAGTCCAGCAAGGGCGCGGCCACCATGGCGAAGTACGTCGCCGAGGGGGCCGAGGTCCTGGTGGTGAGCTGCACGGGCGGCGAGCGGGGTGACGTGTTGAACCCGGCCCTCAAGGACGACGCGGCGCTGATGCGGGACATGCCCGAGGTGCGGCGCCGGGAGATGGCCGAGGCGGCGCGCATCCTCGGCGTCCAGCACGAGTGGCTGGGCTTCGTCGACTCCGGACTGCCCGAGGGCGACCCGCTGCCGCCGCTGCCGGAGGGCTGCTTCGGGCTGGAGCCGCTCCACACGGCGGCCGAGCCGCTCGTCCGCCTGGTCCGCTCGTTCCGGCCGCACGTGATGACGACGTACGACGAGAACGGTGGCTACCCGCACCCGGACCACATCATGTGCCACAAGGTGAGCATGGAGGCGTTCGAGGCCGCCGCCGATCCGGAGCGCTACCCGCATGCCGGCGAGCCATGGCAGGTCAGCAAGATCTACTACAACCAGACCTTCACCCGCTCCCGGGTCGTCGCGTTCCACGAGGCTTTCATCGCCGAAGGGATCGAGTCGCCGTTCGCCGAGTGGCTGGAGGGCTGGGAGGACAACCCCCGGGAGGAGCGCACCATCACCACCCGGATCGAGTGCGCCGACTACTTCGACCAGCGCGACCAGGCACTGCTCGCGCACCGCACCCAGATCGACCCCGAGGGCGGGTTCTTCCGGGCTCCGCGGGAGATGCAGACCCGGCTCTGGCCGACCGAGGACTTCGAGTTGGCCAAGAGCAACGTGCCGGTCGAGATCCCCGAGGACGACCTCTTCGCCGGTGTCCGAGAGCGCGTGGACGCGTGATCGGGTCCGGGTCGATCGCTCTGGCCGTAGCCCTGCTACCGCGCCCCAAGTCGGTCGACCTGGACGACCCGAACTCGGTGTCCCCGGGCATCCTGGGGTTCCTGGCGTTCTTCCTGCTCGCCGTCGCCCTCTACTTCCTGGTGCGCAACATGAACGGCCACCTACGACGGGTGCGCTACCGGCAGGAGGCGCTGGATAAGGAAGAGGCGCTGCAGAAGGAGAAGGACGGCGCGATCACGCCGGCCGCCGATCGGGCGGCTGACCCGCCGGTGGACCCGGCAGCTGACTCGGCCAAGGGGCCGTCCACGCCCACGCCGTGAGCGCCACCTCGGCGAGCTCGGCCATCCTCGGCTTCGCCCTCGTCGCCGGACTGCTGACCGTCATCCCCGGCCTGGACACCGCGCTGGTCCTGCGGGCCGCCATCACCCAGGGCCGGCCGCCGGCCTTCGCGACGGCGCTCGGGGTGGCCAGCGGATCACTCGTGTGGGGCGCCGCTGCCGCCGCCGGCGTCTCGGCGCTCTTGGTCGCCTCCCAGGTCGGGTACGACGTGGTGCGGCTGGCCGGCGCGGCGTACCTCATCTATCTCGGCGGGCGGTTGCTGGTGTCGGCCGGGCGCGAGCGGGCGGCCGACCCGATGGCGCTGGCCGAAGGCCGACCCGAGGGGTTGCGCCGGTCCTGGCTGCGCGGGTTCGCGACCAACCTGCTCAACCCCAAGGTCGGCGCGTTCTACCTGGCCGTGCTGCCGCAGTTCGTGCCGGCGCAGACCAGCCAGCTCGGCCACCTGGGCTTCGGGGTGCTGCTCGCCCTCGTCCACGACGTCGAGGGGATGATCTGGTTCACCGCGCTGATCCTGGGAGCCTCTCGGCTGCGTCCCTGGCTGAGTCGGGCTTCGGTCCGCCGTGGGGTGGACGCCACGACCGGAGCCGTGCTCGTAGCCTTCGGCCTGCGGCTCGGCCTCGAGCGCAGCTGAGTCAGGGGATGAGATGACCACCGAGATTCTGGTTCCGGCGACGGTTCGGGAGTGGCACGACGACGAGGGGTGGGGCGTGGTCGAGGGGCCCGACCTGCCGGGGCCGTGTTGGGTTCACTTCAGCGTGATCGAGATGACGGGCTACCACGCGTTGGTTCCGGGGGCCACCGTCCACGTCGCGGTGGAGATCGCGGAGCAGGACGGCTTCGCCTGCCGCGCCGCTCGCGTCGTCCCGAACTGACCGGCTCTGCTGAGCCCGAAAGTCCTTACGCAACGCTGACATTCGCCGTACCCGGTGTTGAGGAGGCCGACCTAACGTCGTCGGTATGAAGCACACACTGATCGTTTCCGCCGGCGCGGCCGGCCTGCTCGCCCTCGGTGTCGCGGTGCCGGCTGTCGCCAGCAGCGGCTCCTCGTCCTCCTCGTCCTCCTCGTCGCCGTCTCTCTCGAGCAGCCAGCTGCAGTCGATCGAGGAGTTCCTGGCCGACCACCCGAACCTCGCTCAGGCCCTGGCCGGTCGGGCCGCTGGCTGGGCGACCTTCCTGGACGCCAACCCCTCGATCAAGGCCGAGCTGACCAAGGTGGCGGCGCTGCCGGCCGACCAGCGCCGGACGGCCCTCAAGGCCTGGCTGAAAGCCAACCCCAGCGCACAGAAGGCGTTGCAGGAGTATCGGATCGGTAACAAGCAGAGCCGGCTGACCAAGAAGCAGGACCGGTTGAAGCAGCGCCTCCAGCGGCTCCAGTCGCCACCCGCCTCGACCTCTACCCCGGCGCCCAGCGGCTCGAGCTCCGGCACCAACAGCGCGCTAGGCGCCTGAAGCGCCTGACGGCTCAGCCAGGGCGCGGTGCCTGGCCACTACCAACGCGACCTCGGCCAGTACGCCGGCCCGGGCCCCGATCACGTCGGCGGCCCGGGCGTGCAGGCGAGCCCGGTCGGCGGGCGGGGTGCGGTCGTAGGCCACCTCGCGGACCAGCGGTTGGACGAAGGCGTGGTGCCCGAAGTCGGCCAGCATCGGGTCGCCGACCCGCGTCACCAGGTCGCGCTCGGAGAGCCGGGCCAGCGCCTCGGCGACGGCTCCCTCGTCCTGGCCGGCCACTGCCGCCAGCACCTCGGCGGCGAAGCTGGGGCCGAGCACCGCGGCCGCCTGTAGCAGCTGGTCGTCCGGCCCGGACAGCAGCTCGAGCCGGGCGCCGACGAGGCCCCGCAGGTCCAGGCCGTCCGGCTCCGGCACCGAACCACGGTCGGCTAGGTACCGAGCCTGCTCGACGGGATACAGCGGCACGCCGTCGCCCGCACCGACCAGCCGGGCGCGTGCCGACGGGCTCGGGTCCTCGACTAGTCCGTCGGCCAGCGTGTCCAGCTCATCGGGCGAGAGTCCGCCGAGGCGGACGGTCCGTGACCGCTCCGGCGGACCGACGCCGGCGAACCGGTCGAGCACCTCCGGCCGACCCAAGGCCAGGACCAGCACAGGGCGAGGCGGCGCGGCGTACGACGTGGTCGGAGAAGGCGACCAGGCCGTCGTCGGCCAGGTGGGCGTCGTCGATCACCCAGACGACCGGCTCGGTGCGGCCGAGGTGCTCGAACCAGAACAGCCAGGCGTCGAACAGCTCCCCCTGCGAGATGGCCGAGGGACCGCCACGGCCATCGCCGACCAGCAAGGCCAGCAGCCGCTTGGTGAGCCAATGGCGCTCCTGCTCGGTGATGGCCAGCGCGGCGGTGGTGCGCTCGAGCTTGCCTCGCAGGGTGGCCAGGTCATCCCGGTCACTCGCCGCGATCCGCCCACGGACTACGGCGACGAGCGACGAGTAGGAGGTCGCAGCGCCGTACGACGCGGCCCGGCCCCACAGCCACCAGATCCGTCCGGCCAGCCCGTCGATGTAGTGCTCCAGCTCGGCGCCGAGGCGGGTCGTCCCGGACCCGGCCGCGCCCGCGACGACGAGCAGGCGTCCGGCCGACTCCTCGATCGCGGCGTGCAGGCTGTCCTTGATCAGTGCGAGCTCGCGCTGATAGCCGACGAGCGGGGCCCAGATGTGCTGTGGACGGCCCGAGCCGCCGACCACGTCGACCACCGCATCGGCCCGGAACAGGCGGCTGGGCTCGGCGTCGCCGAGAGTCTCGGGCCGGCCGCGGTCGGTGTAGCGGATCGCGGCCGAGGTCCGGGAGCGGACGTGCTCGGTGACCCAGACCTCGCCGGGCGCCGCCGCCGCGCGCACCGTGGTGGCTCGGTCGACGTCGTCGATGGCCAGGCCGACCCGGGTCGCGAGCCCGGCCTGGACCAGCTCCAGCCCCGCGCGCACAGCGCGCTCGGTGTCGTCCGAGGACGCCGGCGACGGTCCCCACACGACGACGAGAGCATCGTCTTGGGACGTTCGCTCGATCCGGCCGCCGAACCGGGCGGCGACCGCTGCGTACCGAGCAAACTCGGTGACGGCCAGATCGGCCGAGAGGATGGTCGAGGCAGGGCGTTCGGCCATCCGGCGAGGCTACTCCGAGTCGTCAGCCGGTTTCGGCGTGTTGCCGTACGACCCGCCAGGATGGCCCCATGCCGAACCGACTGGCGGCCGCGACCTCGCCGTACCTCTTGCAGCACCAGGACAACCCGGTCGACTGGCGCGAGTGGGGCGACGAGGCGTTCGCTGAGGCGACCGAGCGCGGCGTGCCGGTGCTCCTGTCGATCGGGTACGCCGCGTGCCACTGGTGCCACGTCATGGCCCACGAGTCGTTCGAGGACGAGGCCACGGCTGCGCAGATGAACGCGGAGTTCGTCTGCGTCAAGGTCGATCGCGAGGAACGCCCTGACGTCGACGCGGTCTACATGGAGGCGACCCAGGCGCTGACCGGGCACGGTGGCTGGCCGATGACCGTCTTCCTCACGCCGCAGGGGCGGCCGGTCTTCGCCGGCACCTACTTCCCGCCGGTCGGGCGTCCGGGAGCGCCGGCCTTCCGAGACGTGCTCAGCGCGATCACCCAAGCCTGGACCGATCGGCCGGGCGAGGTGCTCGACGCCGGCCGGCGGATCACCGAGGAGCTGGCCAAGCGCGACGACCTGGCGGGTGACCAGCCGATGTCGGCGGCCGGGCTGACGGAGGCCGTGGCGTCCTTGGAGCGCGGATTCGATGCTGCGCGAGGGGGTTTCGGCGGTGCGCCCAAGTTCCCGCCATCCATGGTGATCGAGTGGCTACTCCGACATGCCGCGCGGGTGGGCGCCGAGGGCCGAGGGCTCGGGGGCTCAGGCACTGGAGATGGCCGCTGCCACCTGCCGGGCAATGGCATTCAGCGGGATGTACGACCAGCTCGACGGCGGCTTCGCGCGCTACAGCGTCGATGCCGCCTGGGTCGTGCCGCACTTCGAAAAGATGCTCTATGACAATGGTCTGCTGGCCCGGGCCTACCTGCACTGGTGGCGGCTGACCGGTGACCCGCTCGGTCGTCGGATCGCGGTCGAGACCTGCGAGTGGATGCTGGCCCGGCTGGGCACTGCCCAGGGTGGTCTGGCGGCCAGCCTGGACGCGGACACGCCATCCGGCGCTGGCAGTGCCGGAGTGGAAGGGCTCACCTACGTCTG
This sequence comes from uncultured Actinomycetota bacterium, assembly GCA_963834425.1. Lineage (GTDB taxonomy): Bacteria > Actinomycetota > Actinomycetes > Actinomycetales > CAVURS01 > CAVURS01. The sequence continues at coordinate 2,462 of CAWIBR010000018.1, read as the reverse complement.
GACGCCGGCTCAGCTGAGGGAGGTCCTCGGCGACGCCGACGGGGAGTGGGTCGCCGACCTGGCCGGCGTCACCGAGGCTGGCACCTTCGAACACGGCTCCTCGACCCTGCGCCTGTTGCTCGACGTCGATCAGTTGCCGGGGGCCGAGCGCGACCGGTGGCTGCGGGCGCGGGCCCGGCTGCTGGAGGTCCGAGCCGAGCGGGCCCAGCCGGCCCGGGACGACAAGGTGGTCGCGGCCTGGAACGGTCTGGCCGTCGCCGCTCTCGCAGAGACGGGCGCGCTCGCCGATCGCCCGGACCTGATCGATGCCGCCCGCTCGGTGGCCGGCCTGCTCCTCGAGGTGCATCTGGTCGACGGTGGCCTGCGCCGGGTCTCCCGGGACGGCGTCGTCGGCGCCCCGGCGGCCGTGCTCGAGGACTATGCGAACGTGGCTGAGGGGTTGCTCGCCCTCCAGGCTGTCACCGGCGAAAACCGTTGGTACGCCGCGGTTTCCGACCTGATCGACGGCATGGTCGAGCGGTTCTGGGATGCGTCGGCGGGCGGCTTCCGGGACACGGCGGCCGACGCCGTGGACGCGCCGCTGGTGGCTGCGCTCGGCGGTCGGGGCCGGGCGCACGACCCCACCGATGGTGCGACGCCGTCCGGTACGAGCGCGGCTGCCGGTGTGTTGCTGACCTGGGCCGCGTTGACCGGGTCGAGCCGCCACCGCGACCTGGCCGAGCGCGCCCTGGCGCAGGGGGCCCGGCTGGCGGCGTACTCGCCCCGGATGGCTGGCTGGCACCTGGCCGTCACGGAGGCGTTGGTCGACGGACCGCGCGAGGTGGCGGTGGTGGGGGAGCCTGGCGACCCGAGGCGGGAGGCGCTGCATCGGGTCGCGCTCGCCGGCTCCGCGGCTGGACTCGTGATCGCCGTCGGCGACGCCCGGCTCGACGCAGACCCGGCTGCCGGCCCCCCGCTGCTGGCCGACCGGCCGCTCGTCGATGGCCGGCCTGCGGCGTACCCCTGTCGGGGGATGGTCTGCGACCTGCCGCTCACCGATCCGGCCGCGCTGGCGGCCTGGACGGGCGCCCGTCCGCCGACGGCGAACGGCCTGGATGCAAGTGAGTAATCATGTAATCCTCAGGACATGAGCACAGACAACGACACGAGCGGGGCCATCCGCGGCTGGTTCACCGGCCGCCTGCCCGAGGACTGGACCGCCACCGCGGCCCCCGAGATCACCATCGACCGCGAGGAGATCACGGTCGTCCTCACCATCCCGGCGCCCGAGGTGGCCGCCGACGCCGGCGACGCCGAGCGGGCCGAGGCTCAGGCCGGCCGGGTCCGCGCCTTCCGCGAGGACACCCGCGAGCGCCGGATCGAGCTGGCCCGCGAGGTGGAGCACCGGTTCGACCGCAAGGTCGCCTGGGGAGTGGTGAGCGGCGAGCGCCGCGAGCTCTTCACCCACCTGGCCGTGCCGGTGATGACCCGGCTGCGCCAGCCTGAGCGGCAGGTCCTGGACACCCTCGTCGAGTCCGGCGTCGCCCGGCCCCGCGCCCACGCGCTTGCCTGGTGCGTGCGGCTGACCGGCGAGCACGCCGAGGAGTGGCTGGGCCAGCTGCGGACGGCGATGGAGCAGGTGCGCGAGGTCCGCGACACCGGCCCCGACCTCACCTGAGGCATGCTCCCTCCCCGGCGCGCCGCTCCATCCCGGCCGGTGATTTCGGCGAATTGAGACCCGGATCACCGGCCGGATCAGGGAGTACGGCGAGTCCGGTCAGGCCGAGGGGTAGACCGACATCGAGACGGCGATGTAGTGCACGACGAAGGCCGCCACCGGGAAGACGTGGAACAACTCGTGGAAGCCGAACCAACGCGGGTTCGGGTTCGGCCGCTTGGTCGCGTAGACGAGCGCGCCCGCCGTGTAGAGCAGCCCGCCCACCGCGATCAGGGCCAGCACTCCCGGGCCGCCGCCGTGCAGGAACGACGGCAGGTAGAACAGCGCAACCCAGCCGAGCGCGACGTAGACCGGGGTGTAGAGCCAGCGCGGCGCGCCCACCCAGAAGACCCGGAAGGCCACGCCGGCCAACGCCCCCAGCGGACACAATCAGCAGTAGCGCCCGCTCCTGCCCCGACGGCAGCAGGGTCACTGCGAACGGCGTGTAGGTGCCGGCGATGATCAGGAAGATGTTCGAGTGGTCCAGGCGCTTCAGCACGCCCGCCCAGCGGGGGCCACCAGTTGCCACGGTGATAGAGCGCGCTGGTGCCGAAGAGCAGTGCGGCAGTCAGCGCGAAGATGGTGGTGGCGATCCTCGGCGTACCGCCCCGTGACAACGCCACCAGGACGATGCCCGCGACCAGGACGACCGGGAACGTGCCCAGATGGATCCAACCGCGCAGCTTGGGTTTCATGGCCGCGACCGTGCTGGCGGCGCTCGCGACCACGCTCTCGATCGGACCCGGCTCGCGGGTCGGCTCGGGGG
>CAWIBR010000017.1:0-44903 GCA_963834425.1 uncultured Actinomycetota bacterium | reverse complement strand
CCAGGACCTGACCACGCTCGGCTTCACCCACGCCCTCGGACCGCTCGTGCCCGACATCGAGCCGCCCCCGCCCGACGGCTCGACCACCACCAGTTGGGTCCTGCCCGACGGGCCCTACAGCACGGCGACCACGCTGCACGCCCAGAACGTCGAGGGAGCCGTCGTCACCCGAAAACTGGTCTTCTTCAACAACATCGGCGTGGTGACCTTCGCGCGCGCCGACGACTCCAGCCTCACCGCCCAGATGGCGGTCTACTTCCAGCGACCACACGCCGTCAGTGATGACGAGAAGCCCCACCCGTACGTCGTGCACGCGGCCTCGCTGACCGCCGTACCTTGTCGCGCCGGGCAAGGTCGGGGGGAGCTAGATGAGCACCGACAGCGGTTCCGGCGGCTCGGGCTCGAGCGGCGGCTCGGACGTCCTCGCGACGCTGGGCGGCTGGTTCGGCACGCTGCTGCGCGACCTGGTCCAGTTGCTCACCGACGTGGAGTCGGGCCCGATCGTGCTGGCCGAGCTGGGCTGGGAGGGCGAGGTGCCGACCCTGCCGGCCAGCCTGCTCGGTCTGGTGGCGTCGGCCGGGACGAGCGCCCAGGCGCAGCAGGTCGCCGACTTCGCTGAGGTCTGCTCGGCCTGGCCACGCTCGGTGAGGCGCTCGAGGCCGGCAACAGCACGACCAACGAGGGCGCAACCGCGCTGGAAGTCCTCGGCGACATGTTGGACCTCGTGGCCACGGCCCGCCTGCGCCGCGAGCACCCGGGGGTGTGGGCCTGGCTGCGCCTGCTGGCGCTGATCGACGACGACGGCGTCTCGCTCGCCAACCTCGGCAACCTGGTCGGCAACGCGCAGACCTACCTGTCCGGCCTGGTCACCGGACCGGGTTATGCCCAGGCGTTCCAGGACTATTCGGCGATGATCCTGGGCGCCGTCGGCACCGGCCTGACCTTCATCCCTCCGCAGGGGCGGCCGCACGACCACTTCGCGAGCGGCTTCCGGTCCGAGGTGCTCTATGGCTGGGCGCCGGCCGGACCGAGCGACCATCCCAACCTGATGCAGATCCTCGGCCGCACGATGACCTGGCGACTGGACGCCCAGACCGCCAACACCTCGACGACCTCCGGGCTGGAGACCACCGGCGAGATCACCCTTGCTCTCGTGCCTCGGGAGCACAACGAGGGCTCCTGGGTGTCTTCATCCGCATCGGCGGCTCGATCGCGATGACCCAGCGGATCGGCTACGGCGACCCCGACCCGAACACCGGTGTGGTCACGAACCCCTCGGGCTGGCAGCTCAGCGTCACCTCGACCGACCCGGTCGTCCTGGAAATCCTCGCTGCCGCAAATGGATTCGTCCGGGCCAGCGGCACCGACTCCAGGTTCTCGGTCGCCCTGGAACGGCCGGACGACGTCAGCGGCTCGTGGGTGATCGGGCCAGCCCAGGGCTGCACGTCGAGATCCAGCACGCCAAGATCTCGGCGACGGTCAACCAGAGCGGGCCGGACGCTGTCCTCGACGTGGGCGCCGAGTCCGATCACGTCATCGTCAACATCAAGCTGGGCTCCGACTCGTTCCTGTCCGCCGTGCTGCCGCCGTCGCTACGCCTGGACAGCAAGATCGGACTCGGCGTCAACACCCAGACCGGCTTCTACCTCAACGGCGGCGTGGCCCTCGTCGTCGACCTCCCGGTCAACCTCACCCTCGACGCCGGCGGCATCATCGGGATGACGTTGCAGGCGCTGCATCTGCGGATCGGCTTCACCGAACCGGACCAGCAGACCACGATCCGGACAGCGCCTCGTTCACCGTCGGGTTCACCGTCGACGCCTCGGTCCAGGTCGCCGGCGGAGTGTTCAAGGCGACGGTGGCGGGGATTGGCATGGCCTTCGCCCTCAAGCAGCTGACCGGCGATCCGACCGGCGCGACGGGCACCACCGCCGGACGTTGGCAGCCGGGCCTGGACTTCGTGCCGCCCAACGGGCTCGGCGTCGCGGTCAACGCCGCGGCGATCTCCGGCGGCGGGTTCATCGGCTACGACGCGACGAGCGGCGAATACACCGGCGCCCTTCAGCTCCACCTCGGCCTCGGTCCCCTGGCGCTCGACATCACCGCGCTCGCCATGCTCGACACCAAGATCCCTGGGTACGACGGCGACTGGGCGTTGCTCGTCATCCTGGCCGTGCAGTTCTCGCCCGGCATCCAGCTCGGCTTCGGCTTCACGCTCTCGGGCGTCGGCGGCATCCTCGGGATCAACCACACCATCGACAGCGACGCCATCGCCGCCGGGCTGCGGACCAAGGCCCTGGACGCGATCCTTTTCCCGCCCGACCCGATCGGCCAGGCGCCGCACATCTTCGCGGTCTGGCGGCAGACCATGCCGATCTCGGTCGGGCACACCGTGGTCGGGCCGATGTTCCAGTTCTCCTGGGGCACCGACAGCCTCTGCACGCTGGAGCTCGCCGTCCTGATCGAGCTCGACCCCAACCCGGTCCAGATCGTGCTGCTCGGGAGCTTCCGGTTCGCCGCGCCCAGCACCGCCGTCCCGTTGGTCCAGCTGCGCGCCGACATCATCGGTGTGCTGACCTTCGACCCGGTCGCCTTCACCCTCCAGGCCGCGCTGGTCAACAGCAAGCTCGGCACCTTCACGATCAGCGGCGGGCTGGTCCTCGTCGCTCGCGGCGGTGACGACGGCACCTTCGTGCTCTCGGTCGGCGGCTTCCACCCGCAGTACACCCCACCCGCGAATGTGCCTGTGCCCGACCGGATCCGGGTCGACATCAGCGGCACCGACAACCCGCGCCTCCGACTCGAGGCCTACCTCGCGATCACCAGCCAGTCGTTCCAGTTCGGGGCCCGGGTCGAGCTGCACGCTGCGGCTGGTCCACTCGCCCTCGACGGCTGGCTCGGGCTCGACGTCCTCATCCAGTGGTTGCCGCACTTCCGGTTCAGCGCCGAGATCTCGGCCGGGCTCTCCCTGTCGTACGACGGCAGCCCGGTGCTCGAGGTGTCGATCGACGTGCTGCTCGAGGGGCCCGGGCCGTGGCACGTCAAGGGTTCGGCCTCCCTGACCCTGCTCTTCTTCACCCTCACCCTGCCGATCGACGCGAGCTGGGGCGACGACTCCGGGCCGACCGCACCGACTGCTCAACCGCTCACCCTGGTCCACGACGCGCTGTCCACCCCGGACGCTTGGAGCGCCTCGATGCCGGCCGGGACGTCGACGATCGTCGTCCTGAAGCCGCCGACCGGCGATGTTGTGCCCGCTCACCCGCTCGCCACGCTGTCCTGTCACCAGCGAGTCGTGCCGCTCGGGCTGCAGATCACCCACGTCGGCCAACAGCCCCTGTCGGCCCCGACGACGGTCGACCTTAACGGCCTCACCCTCTCCGGCGTCGCGGCGACGGACGCTGCCGAGGTCGACGACGCCTTCGCCGCAGGCCAGTTCGTCGATCTGACCGACGATCAGGCGCTCTCCCGGCCCTCGTTCGAGCAGATGCGCGCCGGCCTCGGCGCTGGCGGCTCGGCCGTCGACGCCGGCAACGCCACGGTCGTGGCGACGACCTACAAGACGGTGTTGGTCGACGGCGCCAGCCGGTCCACGCGACCCCGGTGGATGCTGGCCCTGGACCACGCCACTGCGGTGCTGCACCCGCCGGCGCCCACGCCGGCTCGGCCGTTCCCGGCGGTGGTGGCCACGGTGCCTGACACCCTGCGGCACGTCGCCGGCGATGCCACGGACGTGACCGCGAGCCTGGCCGCGCAGAGCGCGGGAGGACGGCGCCTGCTGGACGCCGTCGGAGTGGCGGGAGCGGCGACATGACCGAGACCTCGGGCGGCTTCCGGTTCGTGAGCCACCAGCGGCGTGGGCTGATCGCGCTCCCGGGCGTCGCCGCGGCGGGCACGGTGAGCGTGAGCGCGACGCTGTCCGACTCGTCCACGACGACCCCGGTCACGATCGGGCTGAACACCATCGCCGACGTGCAGGGCATCGACACGACGCTTGTCCTCCGACAATACCCGCGGCCAAACGCGACCGACGCCGAGCCGGAGTTCTTCCCCCTCGTCGAGTTCGCCGCCCCCGAGCTGCCGTGGCTGTTGCCGACCCCGGACGGCGCTCAGGGACCACTCCCGTGGCTGCGCCTCGTCGTGGTCGAGCAGCGGGAAGGGGTCTCGGTCACCGGTTCCGGCCTGGGTCGACCGGACGTGCTGCACATCGAAGGCCCGGCGGTGCCGGCCCAGGAGCTGCCCGACCCCTCGGACGCCGCCCTGTGGGCGCACGCCTACGCCGCGACCTCGGTGCAGACGACCGGCTCCCAGGACCCGGCCGACCTCTCGCCGGGGTCGGCCCTGGCCGGCTGTCGGCTGGTCGCGCCCCGTCGGCTGCTCCCCGACACGTCGTACACCGCAGCGCTGGTGCCGATCTTCGCGGCGTCGGCGCTCGCCGGGCTCGGGCGCTCCGACCAGGAGGTCGCCGCCGCACTGGCCGCCCCGGCGCCGAACTTCGCCTGGGCGACCTCCGACTCGTCGGTCGACCTGCCGACCTACCTGCACTGGGACTTCTCGACCGGTGACGGCGGTGATTTCGAGAGCCTGGCCCGAGCGCTGGTCGAGGTGCCCGTCGGGCCGGACTTCGGGACCCGTCCGCTGGACCTCGGCCTGGCCGGCGCCGGAATGCCCGAGACGAGCACGCTCGGTGCGATCTTCCGCGGTGCGTTGACCGCACCCGGGATCGCCGACCAGGTCGCCTGGCCGGACTCATCCGACGCCGACGAAGGTCGGGTCGACGACGCCGTCGTCGCCGAGATCGGGGCGGCGGCCGCATTGACCGCAGCCGCCGAAAGCACCACGCCGCAAGGCCGGCCGGCGGTCGGCCCGATGCTCTATGCCGGGCCGGCGGCCGGACGAGGCGATGTCGCCGCGACCGATCCGGCGACGTACTGGTTCGACCAGCTCAACCGCGACCCTCGGGAGCGCTCGGTCGCCGGCATCGCCACCCGAGTGCTGCGCCGCAACGTCGAGGACGTCATGGCCGCGGCCTGGGCTCAGGTGGGCGACGTCAACGCAGCGAACGCCGCACTCCAGCGACTGCAGGCATCCCGGGCGATCAGCGCGAGCATCCACACCCGGCACCTGTCCGGTCTCTCATCCGGTCGGCTGGTGTCGGCGGCCCGGCCGCTGCTGGGCCGAGTGGCGTTGCCCCAGAACGTCACCGGCGGCCAAGCCACCTCCGATGCGCTGGCCGCGGTGGCCGCCAGCGCGCTACCGGCGGGCTCGACCTGGCGCGGCGTGACGACCGCGCTACGGCCCGGCAGCCGACTCGGCGATCAGGCGGGCTCGGCGGGCAGCGATCCCACCTCGGTGGCCGCGGTCGGGCCGGCCGACGCGCCCGGTCGTGTGCTGACCACCCTGGCCGGCGGCCTGGACGAGCCGGCCATCGTGCCCGATGGCACGGTCGGATTCGCCGCTCCCAGTGCGGTTTTCGGCGCTTCCGTGGGCGAGCTGCTGACCGACTCGATGCGTGCGGCCGCCAGCAGCGCCGGCTTTACGGTGCCGGCCGAGGGCGCCGACGCCGCGGCTGTGGCCCAGGGACTCGACTCGATCACCGCGGGGGCGGCCCAGCTGACCTTGCAGGCCGCGACCGGTCTCGCGGCTCAGACGAGTGCCTCGATCACCGCAGTGCAGCTGCCGCCCAGCGTGTCGTTCAGCCAGCTCGGCGGTGTCCTGATGACCCAGGCCCAGCTGACGGTGACGGCGGCCCAGTCCCCCGTCCTGGTCCACAGCACGGCCGAGGAGCCCCACCGCGCCGTGCTCTCCCCCGAGGTCGCCACCTCCGCGCTGGCGGCGGTGCGCGATCGGGCCGAGCAACCAGCCGCGACCCTGGCGACCGCCGCCCGGGGCGAGCCGAACCTGTTGCCCATCCAGCCGCCGATCGGCGTCGTACCGATCGGGCAACCACCGGTCGTGATCCACCCGGTCGCCCCCCAACCGGTCGTGACGCCGCCACCCATCGTCGTCGCACCTCCGGTGATCAACCGGCCGCCGATCCACCTGCCGCCGGTGATCGGGACCATCCTCGACCCGCCCACCGGCCCACCCGTGGTCGTGCAGCTGCCGGGCACCGATCAGCGACTGGTGCAGATGCGGCAGGCCTACATCACCGGCGTCGACCGATTCGTCCAACCGGGCCAGGCGACGACCCTGCCCGCCGCGGCCGGACTCGACCTGGACGGCGCCCGCACGGCGCTGCTCGCCGGTCTCCATCCGGCGACCACCGTTGCCACCCTGGCTGCGGCTCGCGTCCCGGTGATCGCCGGGATGGTCCGGCCCGACCCGGTCGCGCCGATCATGGCCGGGCCGGTGTTCACGGACGCGGCGTACACCCCGCTTGTCCAGGCGAGCCACGACGCGTTCGTACCCGGCCTCGATGCGATCCCGCCCGACTCGGTGACCCTCGTGCAGACCAACCCGACCTTCATCGCCGCCTACCTGGCGGGGCTCAACAGCGCCCTCGGGCACGAGCTGCTCTGGCGCGGCTACCCGACCGACGAGCGCGGGACCTACTGGCACAGCTTCTGGGGCGCTGCGACCCCGGACATCGGGCCGCTCCATCTCTTCCAGGGCAGCCTCCCGGACAACGTCACGTCGGGCACCCAGCCGCTCCTCGTCTTGATCCTGCGCGGCCGTCTGCTCAAGCGGTACCCGGACAGCGACATCTATGCAGTCGTCGCGGGCACCGACCCGACCGGGCCCGAGCTCGATGACTCCTCGCAGTTCGTCCGGCCGATCTTCCGGGACTTCGTCGACCCCGACATCACGCTGGTCGGCTTCCCACTGACGTACGACGAGGTCGTGGGAACCACTGGTGGACAAGGGTATTGGTTTGTCATCGCCGAGCACCCGGGCCAGCCCCGGTTCGGGCTCACCGATCCCGACCCGACGATCACCCACCCGCCGCTGCCGACCTGGGACGAGCTCACCTGGCCCGACCTCGGCTCGACCGCGGCCACCGCGACCTACCTGCCCACGACGGCTCCCTCGATGGCGCCGGCCGGCACGACCCGACACTGGTCCGGCTCGGCCGCCGACATGGCCGCCATCACCTACCAACCCGCTGTCCGGGTGGCCATCCGCGCCCGCGACCTGCTCCCGAGCACCGCCCCATGAGCCCGGCCCGGCCGCGCAAGGCGGCCAAGAAGGCGGGCGCAGCGAAGAAGGCGAGCGCCGCCAGGAAGACCGCCACGAAGGCCGGCGCGACCGCGCACGCGACGCTGGTCAGCGACGTCGGCCAGCTGCGGACCGAAATCTCGGCCCTCCGCGGTCAGGTCGAGGCCGCCGACGCGGCACCGGACCGGAGCAAGGCGATCGAGACCTGGACCGCCGCGCAGGACCGGATCCGCAAGGCCCTGCAGACGATCGACCCGGTGGACCTCTTCGCCGGCCTGGACGCGCAGGTGCCGCTGGCGCTGTTGCCGGTCCGGCTGGAGACCCGGTTCGCCGACCCCGGCACCGACGTCCTGCACGTGCGGATCTTCCCCGACGACGCGCACATCGACGGCCACGACAGCGAGCTCACCGACACCGAGGCCGCCTTGGGGGCTGCGATGTGGGCCGCCCCCAACGATCTGCTCGCGGCGGGCGAGGCCGCGCCGGCGGACCCGCCGCCACCCGACACCTCGGACGGGCGCACGGCCCGCTGGAGCCAGCTCGTCTCGCTGCTGGGCGGCCCGCGGGCGGCTTGGGTGGCGCACGCCACCCGGCCTGCGACCGACGGCACGGCCGCCACCCCCACCGTGAAACCGCAGGCCTACGTGCGTCCCCCGGTCGCTCGCGCCCTGCCCGACCGCTGGGTGGTTCGCGCCTACGTCGGCGGTGCGGTCGTCGGCGAAGCCTGGACCTCTCCGGTCGGGGTCGACCTGCACCTCGCCCCCGACCCGGCGTCGGTGCCGGACGGCGCGACGAGCCCGTCGGCACCGGCCGTCGACCCGCAGATGCAGTGGCTGGTCGACTACGCGACCGCGGTCTCGGTCGGCATGGCGGTCGACGTCCCGCTCGCGAAGGGCACCCAGGCGCTCGACCGGGTCGTGGCCGTCGGGGTCCGGGCCTCGGCGACGGCGGCGGACAGCGGCACCGAGCTGGCCAACCTGCTGACGGCGCACCGCTACACGGATGGTTTCGGTGTGCTGCCGGTCGGGAGCCCGACCTCGAACTCGCCCGATGCCCGAGCCGCGGCCGATCGGCATGCGGACCCGATCGCCCTGTGGCACCAGGAGTTCGGCCCGGCGGCCGCGACCGGCACGGCGGCGTCGCAGCTCGCCATCGCACTGGGACTCGGCCCCGGGATCGTCGACGGGTCGGAGTCGTCCGCAGACACCGGCGACGCGTCCGCTCGCGCGATGCAGACCGCGACCTGGGCTGCCACCTGGGGCTACTACCTCGGCCAGCTGCTCGAACCGACGGCCCTGACCGCCACCGACGTCGATGGTGTCCGCACCCACTACCTGGATCACGTGCGCGGGCGCGGCACCGTGCCCACCGTGCGGATCGGCCGTCAGCCCTACGGCCTGCTGCCGATCACGCCGCTCGGTCAATGGACGACCGACGGCGCGAGCCCGGTCGTCGATCGGATCGCGCAACTGCTGGAGCGGGTCCGGCCGTTGTGGCAGTGGGGCGTCGGCTCTCCGGTCACCGCCAACGAGGGCCCGGCCTTCGACGCGGCCTTCACCGCCGCCATGAGCACCGATGCTGTGGCTCGCGGCTACCAGATCCGCACGGCGATGGCCGACCGGACGTTCGATCCGGTGCTGTTCACCGGGATCGACCCGCGGCCGGCGAGCGGGGTCGTCGACGCCATGATCGGCCCGCTGCTCGGGCTCGAGGCCAACCCGCTCATCCTGGACCTGTTCCACCCCAAGGCCGAGCCGGTGCGAGCGCCGCTGGTCGTCGACCCGACCGATCCCACGCCCGACGCCAGCGTGCAAGCGGCGATCCGCAACCTCGCGGCGACCAACCCCCACCTCGTCCTGCTCCTGCCGGTCTGGATCCGGCCGGCCCCGCAGAGCCCCGCGACCGTCCTGCACACGCTCCTGCGCCGCAGTCTCCTGCTGGAGTACGCCGCGGCCGGCACCTCCCTGGTCGAGATCGCCGGCTCGCTGGCCGTCAGCCGGGCCACCGGGGCCGAGCGGGCCGCGGCCCTGCCGGTCCCGCGCCCTATTCAGCCGCCGGGCACCGGGCCGATCGTCACGCCAGTCGTGCCACCCGTCGTCGGTCCGGTGCCGATCCACCCCGCTCCGCCCGGGCCGGTCGCGCCAGTCCCGCCGGTGACGCCACCACCGATCACCGAGACGCTGACCACCGCCCTGCCGCCGGGAATGATGGTCGGGCTGACCCCCGACCCGGGCGGCGGCTTCACGCCCGTGACCACCTTGCCCGGCCTGCTCTCGACTCCACTGCCGAGCGTGACCGGCACCCTCCCGACCGCAGAATGGTTGTGGCGCAACCCGGCCCAGTACGTCGACAAGCGCCGTACCCTCGACGACACGCTCGCCGCACTCGGGACGCTCGCAACGCTGTCCGCGGATGAACTGGAAGTGCTGCTGCCCGAAACCCTGGACCTCGCGACCCATCGATGGACCGCGTGGGCCGAGAGCGTGGCCGCGGACAAGCTGGCCCGGATGCGGGCATCGGCCGCCACGGGCGTGATGCTGGGCGGCTGGGGGGTCGTGGAGAACGTCGCCCGACGGGCCCGCGTGGCCGTCGACCCGGCACTCTCGGCCGGAGTGACGACCGGGCCGCTCTGGGAGGACGTGCGGCCCGGCGGCTTCGTCCACGCTCCCTCGACCGCCCAGGCGGCGACGGCCGCAGTCCTGCGCGCGGCGCACCTCGCGCACGGCGGCGAGGACGACCCCACCTGCGCGATCGACCTGTCGAGCGCCCGGGCCCGGATGGCCGTCAACCTCGCGGACGGGGTCCGCCAGGGCCAGCCGCTCGGCGCGCTGTTGGGCTACGAGCTGGAGCTGGATCTTCATCAACGCCAGGCCGATCAGCTGATCGCCGGGTTGCGCGCCTACGCCCCGGCCTGGAAGGCCAGCGGCACCTTCGTCGAGGGCGACGCCGAGACGGTCGTGAGCCCGTCGGCCGTGTGTGACGGGCTGGCCCTTGCAGGCGATGACCCGACCACCGTGGCCGCCCATGTCCTGCCGAGCGGGGCACCCGCGGCACTCGCGACCGCGTTGTCCGCCGCCCTCGCCACCTTGCGCGACCACCAGGACGCCCTGGCCGATCTGCTGACCGCCGAGGGCGTGCATCAGGCCTTGGCCGGCAACACCGCCCGCGCTTCCGGGGTGCTGGACGCGGCCCACCGTGGCGGGTTGCCACCCGACGACTTCGACGTGCTGCGTACGCCGCGCAGCGGCATCTCGCTCACCTGCCGGATCGCCGTGCTGCTGCCGGCCGTCCCCACGAAGCTGGCGGGCGGATGGCCGAAAACGCCTCGGGGACAGGCGGATCCGGCCTGCGCCGCGTGGCTGGCCGGGGTGCTGCCTGCCCTCGACCGGGTCCGACTCCGGGTTGCCGACTCGGCGGGAGCGACAACCGACACGGCGATCCCCGCCGGTGCGCAGATCGGTCCGCTCGACGTCGTGCTCGACCAGCCCGAGGTGCTCCGCGCCCGACTGCTGCTCGCACTGCCCGCCGGGTCGAGCCTGGCCGATGACCGCGACCCGGCCTGGACGCCGGCCACCGTCTCCCTGGCCGAGCTGCTCACCGTCGCTGCCGACCTGCGCGAGGTGCTCGCCGGCCGGGCGCTGCGCCAGCCGGATCTGCTCGCGGCCGCGACGCCGGCCACGCCGGGCGACGAGCGAGACATCGCCGACCTCGCCGCACGAGCCGACGCCGCCCGCACCGCACTGACCGATGCCGCGGCGGCAGTGACGAGCGCCGGCGCACAGACCGACGTGGCACCGATGCGCGCCGCTCTGATCGACGCGATGGCCTGCGGAGTGGTGCTGCAACCGCCGCCCGACCCGGAGCCGAGCGACCTGTCGGCAGCACTGGGCGCCGCCAGCTCGGAGCTGGCTCGACGACTCGCCACACCCGCTCCGGCGAGCGGCGCCGACGCCGACGCGCTCGTCGCGGACCTGCGAGGTCTGCTGGGTGCCGGGCAGCCGGCCGTGCCGCTGCTCACCCTTGAGCCGACCACGGTCACCACGGCGCAGGCCGGGCTGGCGGCCGGCGACGGATTCGCCAGCCACACAGCGGAACTCGCGCAGGACTGGCTGGCCGACGTCGCCGGAGTCCGCGCCGGCGCCGGCCGGATCGAGGCCGCGCTCCAGGGCTGCGAAGCCCTGGCCGACGAGGCCCTGCCCGACACCTGGCGGATCCTCGACCCGGCGCCCGGCAGCGCCTGGGCGGCGACGCTCAGCGCCGACACGCTCGCCGCGGTCGGCCCGGCCACCACCGTGGTCCTCCGAGCGGCCGACCAGGCGACCGTCGCCTCCGGCGTGAGCGGGCTCGTGGTGGATGAGTGGGTGGAGGTGGTGCCACAGGCCGTCGCCTCGACCTCGGTCGCCTACCAGGCCGAGGCGCCCACCGCCCGCGCGCCGCAGGCCGTGTTGCTCGGCGTCGCACCGAACATCGCGCAGGGGTGGACCGTCGAGTCGGTCGTCGACCTGGCCCTCGAGGCGCTGAGCTGGAGCCAGCTGCGCACGGTCGATGCCGAGCATGCCGCGTGGCTCGGCCGGATGCTGCCGGCGGTGATCCTGCCCGACGGCGACGCGACGGATGTCATCGCGGCGCCACCGTTGCCACTCATGCAGATCGACACTGCGGTGCTGGCCGCCGCTCGCCTCAAGGTCAAGGAGCTCGGCTGATGGGCGTCGTCGTCAACAACCGGCTCGAAGCGAGCACCCGCGGCACCGATCTGCTGCCTGGCCTGCACGCCCGGGTCCACGACGCGCTGTGGCTGCTGGCCCGCCAGTGGCAGCTCGGTGAGCTGGACGGCCTCGACGGTGGCAGCCCGATCAGCGCCAGCCTGGTCGCGCGCTCGCGCCCGCTGTCCACCTGGCAGCCCGATGGTGGCGACCCGCTTCCCTACGACGGCAGCGGTCCGCTCGAGGCGCTCGTGGAGTCCGACGGCGCCCCACTGCCGTGGCGGGACGTTGTCGGTGCCGGGCTGCGGCTGGTGCGAGCCCTGCGCCGGGCCGGCCTCGACCCGGCCGCCTTGATCGCGGCCCATCCACTCGGCGTACCCGATCCGGCAGCGGACCCGGACGTCGATCCCGCCGCCCACGCCACCAGTGCGGTCACGCCGGCCGAGGTCGCCGCCGTCGGTGCCGTCACCGCCGGGCGCGTGCCCGACCCGGATGCCGTCGCCGCGGCGTACGACGCGCACACGGCGACCGTCGTCACCCTGGCCGGGGGGACGAAAGCCAAGGCGCCACTGGAGGATTGGCGCGCTTGGTGGGCCACGCGACAGCCGCGTCCGTCAGGAGCGTGGCAGCCCGGTCAGCTCAGCTACGGCCTGACAGCGGCGACCGCCGACGGAGCCCTGCCGCAGTACGTCGCGCAACGGTTCGGCGGCGGAGCCCTGGACTGGACCGCGTTCGACGTTGCCTCGCCGGCCACGCCCGGCCCGAGCCCCAAACCCGCTCCGACGGCGCCCGCGCTCCCGGACCCGGTGACCTCGACGGCGATCCCGGTGGCCGTGACGTTCCACGGCGCGCCGGTCGGGCGGTACTGGCAGCTCGAGGACGCCAGCACCGACCTGGGTGCCATCGACACCTACCCGACCGAGCTCGGCAAGCTGCTGCTGGCCGAGTTCACCGCGTGTTTCGCCGGCGACTGGTACCGGTTGCCGGTGCGCGTCCCTTACGGATCGGCCGTGCACATCGACGCGCTCGTCTCCACCGACACCTTCGGCGTCGCGACCCTCGTCCCATCCGCCACGGCGGCCAACGGCAGCCAAGGCGCACGGCCGTGGCGGATGTACGAACACAGCGGCGCCACCGCATCCGACGGCAGCATCGACCCGGCCGACGGGAGCTGGCTCCTGGTGCCGCCGGTGCTCGCCGGCAGCCTGGACTCCGACCCGGTGGAGGAGGTCGCCCTCGTCCGCGACGTCGCGGCCGACCTGGCCTGGGGCATCGAAGACATCGTCACCAACGCGGTCGGGCGCCCGATCCGCCGGTCCGAGGACCTGCGGCAACAGGGCCGCCAGCCGGCTCCGGACCCCCGCGAGGGCCTGCCCGGCGCGTGGGTCTGGCGGCTGGCCACCTCGGTGCCGGAGAACTGGATCCCGTTGCTGCCCACGCGTGGTCGCGCCGACGACGACGACTACCTGCTCATCCAGGGCGCGATGGTCCGCTACACGCGGGAGGCCGACGGCTCGCTCAGCTCGGTGCCGATCCTGCCGGCCGGGCTCATGCTGCGGGCCGGCGGCACGTTGCCCGAGCGGGAGATCCCGCGCGAGGGCCGGACCCTGCAACGCACCCTACGTCTGGCTCGCTGGGTCGACGGCGGGCGGGTCCGCTGGTGGTCCCGTCGGACGACCGTCGGCCACGGACAGGCGAGCAGCGGACTGGCGTACGACGGGCTGCATCCCACGAGCGACACCGCACAGTCGCTGGGCCAGTGATCGGTCCGAGGCACCTGGCCGCCACGACGCGGGGCAAGGTTTCCTGGCTGCATGGTGGTCATCGACACTCTGGGCAACCCGAGCGCCGGCTTGCGCGGTGACTCTCAGTGGCAGCAATGCGGCAGACCAACCGACATGCAGAAGTCCCCCTGGAGCTCGTCTCAGAGTCGAGCGGGCTACCTCTGCATGTTGGTCGGCTGACACCAATTCTGCTCTCGCCCACTGCGCCCGGATCGTCATGGCCGCCGCCGTACCAAGCTGACCGCAAGGGCCCGCGTCCCGCCCGGCAGCCATCTCCGTCCGCTGATCGCGAACGCACGGCATCGCCGGACGGCCCAAACGGTTTCACCACCATGACTGAAGGAGATGCCGAGGCGCTCGACGCCTACTCGCAGACGATCGTGCGGGTCGCCGAGACCGTGCTGCCGAGTGTGGCCAGTCTGCTCGTCCGCGGCCAGCGCGGGCCAGGCTCCGGGAGCGCCAGCGTCCTCACCAACGACGGCTTCCTGCTCACCAGCGCGCACGTCGTGGCCGGCGCTGACCGTGCCGAGGCGACCTTCGCCGACGGCACCGAGCTGACCGCCGACGTAGTCGGGCGCGACGTCCTGTCCGACCTCGCAGTGCTGCATGCGCGAGCGGCCACCCCACCACCCGTCGAGCTCGGCGACGCCGCGGCCCTGCGGGTGGGCCAGCTCGTCGTTGCCTTGGGGAACCCCCTCGGCCTGGCCGGCAGTGTCACCGCCGGCATCGTCTCGGCTCTGGGTCGATCGCTGCCGACCCAGGCCGGTCGGATCATCGACGAAGTCATCCAGACCGATGCGGCCCTGAACCCGGGCAACAGTGGTGGCGTGCTCGCCGACAGCCGCGGCCGGATGATCGGTGTCAACACCGCGGTGGCCGGGATCGGCGTCGGCCTGGCCGTGCCGATCAACGACACCACGCGGCAGCTGGTCGCGACGCTGATGACTCACGGGCGGGTACGGCGAGCCTGGCTCGGCATCGCCGGCACCCAAGTGCGGCTGGCGCCGCCGATCGCCGCGAAGGTCGGCTCGAAGACCGGGCTCCAGGTCGCGCAGGTCGTCTCCGGCAGTCCCGCGGCGGCGGCTGACCTCAAGCGGGGCGACATCGTGATCGAGGTCGATGGCACCAAGGTGGTGACGACAACGACCGTGCAGAAGCTCATGGTCGAAGGCGCGATCGACCGCCGGATCGAGATCACGGTGTGGCGCAACGGCGCCCTGGTCGACGTGATCGCCTACCCCCGCGAACTCCTCGACGCCTGACCTGACTCGCCGAGGACCCGACGTCGACGGTTGGTGAGTGAAGGCGCTCCCCGGTGTTGTGCAGGGGTCGGGCGGCGGACCTTGGGATCATCCGGTGTCGGGCAAGGTGAAGTGCCTCGTGTTGCGGATGGGTGTCTGGGTGGGGTCGAGCCAGGTGGGCGGTCGCCAGTGCGGCAGCCCTTCTGCGCATCTGCGCATTCCCAGCCCCGTTTGGCGAGCTCCCGGTGGTGATAGCCGCATAGGAGGGTGAGGTTGTCGATGTCGGTGGGTCCGTGGGGTAGCCAGTCGATGACGTGGTGTCGCTGGCAGTGGCTCGGTGGCCGGTCGCAGCCGGGGAAGGAGCAGCCGCGGTCTCGGGCGGCCAGGGCGATGGTCTGGCCGGGGCTGGCGATCCGGGCGGTCCGGCCCAGGTAGAGCGGGACGCCCTTGCTGTTCTCGATCAGCACGTAGAGCGCGCTCTGGTCGCACACCCGGAGGGCGTCACCGACGGGGAGCAGGGTGCCGTGCTCGGAGACCGCGAACCCGTACCGGGAACGCAGCACCTCATTGTCGATGTGCCACACGATCGCGGCCGGGGTGCCGCCGCAGGCGGGCAGGTCACCGGAGTTCAACACCGACTTCAGGACGTCGCTGAACGCGTCGTGCATCCGCACGTGGTGCGGGCGGTCATCCCGGGTGCCCGGCACCTCCACCACCGCGGCTGAGTCGTCGCCCGGCTCGTTGCTGGGTTGGTCTGGCTGGTCGGCCCACCCGCGCTCGGTCGCGTCTGTGGTGGCGGGCACGGCGGGGGCGGGTTTGGACCAGGCGTCCAGCACGACCCGGGCGGCTTCACCGGTTTCCTGGTCCAGGTCGGCCTGCAGGGTGTACCCGGCCTGGCCGCGTTTCTTCCACAGCCGCAGCCCGCGCTGGTTGTGCGGCGTGGTCGATCTCGCGCAGGGTCCCGTCGGGGTCGGCCCGCACCATCACCTCCCTGGCCAACTCCTCCAGGTCGGCGGGAGTGACCTTGGTCGCGGCGGTCGCCATCTCGGCCTCCACCACCGCCCCGGACCGCCTGCGGACCGGGCCGGGCAGCTTGCCGAGCGTCTCCAGGATGATCCGGGCGTGCTCCCCGGAGACCTCACCGGCCGCGATCCCGGCCGCCAGGCTCGGACACGCGGCTGGGAGGACTTCCCCGGTGAACGCCACCTGAGCAGTGATGGCGTGGGCCAGGTCCACCCGCCGCTTCGCCTCACCGGAAGACAGCCGGAGCTGCTCACGCAAGAAGGCCGCCGTGGACGGCCGGGCGTAGCGGGCCGGTTCGTCGCCGACCTCGACCGCGGCCACGTAGCGGGAGTCGAAGACCGCCAGCCGCCGGCGCAGCAGTTCCAGGTTCCGGGCCGCCGCGTGCAGCCCGGTCGAGGGCGAGTCCAGGCGGACCAGGCGCGGTCAGGTCGTAGTCGTTGAGCACGGCCACGTCCTCGGCGCAGTCGCGCGAACACCGCATCGAGGGCCGGGTCGCCGGTCGGCTCCAGCCCGGTCGGCTCCGTGGTGGAGCCGTCCGGGTCGGAGTGAACGCTGCCCTCGTTCATGTGTTCGATTCTAGACCTATCCTCCGACAACGGTCAACCCCGACAACTAGCCCGAATCCCGTTGAATAGCAACTATTTTCGGCAACCCACCGTCGACTCTGTGTGACCATTTCTTGAGGCCGCGAAAGGCGGCCCGCAAGCATGCCAATCTCGCGTCGGAGCCGCGCGGCGTACTAAGGCCGCTCGAGAACCCAACCCCCGCGTAAGGCCCGAGCGCCGTACCCAGCCCCTTCGAACCGGTCAGGCCCTCGGCAGAACCATCGTCGCGGTCGCGCCCTGGCCGATGGCGCCGGTCAGCTCGAGGTGACCCTCATGGGCGCGGACGACTTCGTCGACCAGGGCCAGGCCCAGGCCGAACCGCCGGGACTGGCCGCTGCCCGATGCTCCGCGGGAGAACCGCTCGGTCAGCCGTTGGGTGTCGGCCGGGTCCAGACCTTCCCCGTCGTCGGCGACAGCGATCCGCACGACGTCATCGTCACCGGTCACCCGCACCACGACTGATCCCTCCGGAGTATGGCTGATCGCGTTGTCCACCAGGGCAACCAAGGCCCGTCGGAGTGCGGCCGGGGCGCCGTTCACCCGGACCATCCGAGATGTCGACGACGACGCTCCAGGCTGGTCCCGCTGGCGGCCGCGAGGGGCGCCAGGCTCGCCACCACGGATCGGGCCAGATCGCCGACGTCCACCGACACTCCCGAGACATCATCGCGCTGCAGCTGGGCCGACAGGAGCAGGTCGCTCACGACCTCACCGAGGGCCGACGTGTCCTCGACCAGCTGATTCAGCTCGCCGAGCTCATCCGGAGGGACCCGGCCGGCCAGCCGGCGGCGCAGGATCTGGGCCCGGGTATGCAGCACGGTCAGTGGGGTGCGCAGCTCGTGGCTCGCGTCGGTGACGAAGCGTCGTTGCAGTGACAACGCCTCCGCGAGAGGCTGCACCGCGCGCCGCCCGATGACCCAGCCGGCGCCCGCCGCCAGAAGTACGCCGACCGCTCCGGCCGCGACGCTCGACCACAGCAGTCGCATCTCCTCGCGGTGGTGAGCCGCCATGTCGTATGCCGCAACGAACCGAGTCCCGTCGCGGGCCACGGCGTACGTCGTGTAGCCACGTCCGTCGATCACGAACCCACCCAGCCCCTCCGGCGCCGTGGACAACCGCACCAGCGCTGGCGGCGCACCGGGCGTCAGATGGGTTGCACCATCACGGCTTTCGACCAGTACGACGCCAGCGGGCGGATCGCCCACATCGTCCGCCGTGGTAGCGGCGTCGCGCACCGTTCGCTGGATCTCGGCGTGCTGGGTGTGGTCGAACGCCACCGCGACCGCCACAACGGCGAGCGCGACGGCGACGGCCAGGACGGCCGCCGACTCGAGCGCGATCCGGCGGGCCGCCGCCCGGAGCAGGTCGCGGTCGCGAGCGTCGAGGGTGGCGCTCACGCTCGGCCCATCCGATAGCCGACCCCGTGCACGGTCTTGACCGACTCGCGACCGAGCTTTCGGCGGAGGTAGTGCACATAGGTGTCGACGGCGCCGGAGGTGTCGGCCCCTTCGAACACCGCCACGAGGAGCTCGTCCCGGGTGAAGACCCGAGTGGGTCGTTGGGCCAGCACCCGCAAGAGGTCACTCTCTCGTCGGGACAGTTGCACGTCCGGCGAGACCGGCCCCGACGACCCGGTCGGCGCCCAGGATCAGCGTCCGCTCCCCGAGCGCCAGCTCTTCGGCCTGGTCGATCGGGCTGCGCAGCAGCGCGCGGAGTCGGGCCAGCAGTTCCTCGACGTCGAACGGTTTGACCAGATAGTCGTTCGCGCCCGCATCGAGCCCCTCGACCCGATCGGCCACGGTTCCCCGCGCGGTCAGCATGAGCACTGGGGACCGAACGCCGCGTGCCCGAAGCCGGCTCAGGAGATCAACACCCTCGATGGCCGGCAGCCCACGGTCCACCACCAGCACGTCCCATGACCTGGACAGACCCAGGTGCAGACCTTCCTGACCGTTGCGGGCCAGCGTGACGGCGTAGCTGCTCCTCTTCCAGCAGGCCGACGAGGAGCCGGGACAGCTCGCGGTCGTCCTCGACGAGCAGCAGACGGGGCCGCGTCCCGGCGTGCTCGATCGCCTCCACGTCGGCATGCTCGCACGAGGGGTCTCAGAACCTTCTGAGAACGCGAGCCGACGGTAGAGGCATGACCACGACCTTGACCCGACCACCCGGGTGGATCCCGGCGTACGGCCGGTGGCACCGTCAGTGGCGAGCCCGGCGCGGCGATCTGCTCGAGACCTTGGCCGTCGGCTCCGTCGTGGTGGTTGTCGTCGCCTTTCTCGCGCGAGGCGGCGCGGCCCATCTGGGCAGCACGGCCGGCATCCTGATCGCGGCCGGTCAGCTGCTCGGCCTCGTGGCCACCGACCTCCTGCTCATCCAGATGCTGCTCGCCGCCCGGCTGCCGTGGGTGGACCGGGTCTACGGGATGGACCGGGCGCTCAAGGCGCATCGCGTCCTGGGGCGGATCACCCTGCCGATGTTGCTGCTGCACGCCATGACGCTGACGGCGGGCTACGCCGCGCAGGACGGTCTGTCGGCGCGCACCGCCTGGTTCGTCGAGCCGTGGCGGCTGCTGCACGGCGCCGTCCCCGACATGGTGACGGCGACCATCTCCCTGCTGCTGATGACCCTCGTGGCGGTGACCTCGGTCCGGGCCGCTCGCAACGCCATGGGCTACGAGCGCTGGCATCTGGTCCATCTGACCGCGTACGCCGCGGTGCTGCTGTCGCTGCCGCATCAGCTCTCGACCGGGACGGACATCGCCGGGCATCCGATGGAGCGGGCGTACTGGCTCGGCCTCTACCTGTTCACGGCCACCTGCCTGCTGTGGTGGCGCCTGCTGGTGCCCATCGGCCGTTCCATTTGGCACGCGCCGTACGTCGAGGCCGTGGTGCCGGAATCGCCTGGTGTCTGGTCGGTCTGGATCCGCGGTCGCCGGCTGGACCGGCTCGGAGCCCAGGCCGGTCAGTACTTCACCTGGCGCTTCCTGGCTCGCGGCATGCTGCTGGCCGGCCATCCCTGGTCCCTGTCCGCGGCCCCCGATCGGCACCGGCTGCGGATCACCGTGCGCGAGCTGGGCGACCACTCCAGCCGGCTCCCGGAGCTCAGGCCCGGCACGCGAGTGCTCATCGAGGGCCCGTACGGCGCGTTCACCGCGGAGCGGCGGGTCCGGCGTCGGGTCACGCTCTTGGCGGCGGGGATCGGCATCACTCCGATCCGCGCCCTGGCCGAAGAGCTCACCGCCGAGCGCAACAGCCGGCCGGGCGAGATCACGCTGGTCTATCGCGCTGACTCTGCCGAGCAGCTCGCCCTGGCCGGGGAGCTGGCGCAGCTCGCCCGCGACACGGGGCTCGTGCTCCACTTCTTGGTCGGCGCACCTGTCGACGGTTCCTGGCTGCCCCGCGAGGTCTCCGCCGGTCGGTCGGACGGGATGGCACTGGCCTCCGTCGTCCCGGACCTCGACCTGCAGGACGTCTACGTGTGTGGACCGCAGCGATGGATGGATCTCGTGCATCGGAGCCTGGCCCAGGCCGGCGTGCCCCGCCGGCAGATCCACGACGAACGGTTCGTCTGGTGAGGCGCAGCAGCGCCCTCGGAGTCGTGGTCGCCAGCAGCGTCGCCCTTGTCGGCGCCTGGCGGCTCGGTCAAGGGGCAGGGGCAGGGGGCGGATCGGCGTTGGCCACGCCGGTTGCGCCGAGCACGAGCGCCGACCGGAGCGTCGACGCCGTCCTCGTCATCGTCATCGTCCTCGTCCTCGGCGAGCGGCACGAAGTCGAGCGCCAAGAGCACCCCGTCGGCCGTCGCCACGCCACGGACCTTCACCGGCGCTGCGGAGCAGACCCAGTACGGCACCGTCCAGGTCCAGGTCGTCATCAAGGACGGCAAGCTCGTCGACGTCGTGCCGCTGCACCTGACCGACCAAGGCGGTCGTTCGGTGTCGATCAGCGCCTGCTGCTGCGCCCGTCCTTCGACAGGAGGCGTTGGCGGCCGGGTCGGCTCGAATCGACGCGGTCAGTGGCGCGTCGTACACGAGCGCGGGCTACATCCAGAGCCTGCAGTCGGCCCTGGACGCCGCCCGCGCGGCTGGCGCCTGAGCGTGGCCACCTCCGAGCGGACTCCATTGGAACCGTTGCGGGGGAGGGGCTTTCGGGTCGAGGCGGTCATGGGGATGCCGATCGGCATCGACCTGCGGGACTCGACGCTCCACAGCGAGTTCAGCCGGGCCGAAACCGTGCTGGATGAATGCTTCGACGTGCTGCGCCTGGCCGACGACACCTTCAGCCTATGGCGGGCCGACACCCCCATGGCCCGGCTCTCGGCGGGCCAGGCTCCGCTCAGCGAGATGCCGGTCGACGTCGTCGAGGTGCTCCGCGAGTGCGTGATGGCCGCCCGGGAGACCGGCGGGTCCTTCTCCGCGCGCGATCTCGAGGGTCGGGTCGACCCCACCGGCCTGGTGAAGGGCTGGGCGGTTGCCCGGGTCGGGTGTCACCTGCTCGACGCGGGCTACACCAACTGGTGCATCTCGGCCGCCGGCGACGTCCTGACCCACGGGCGTCCCCGACCGGACGACGCGTGGGTCGTCGGCATCGCGGCTCCGGACGCGCCGGGCGAGCTGCTCGACGCTGTGCACCTGGGAGCGGGTGGGGCGGTCGCCACATCGGGACCGGCCGAACGCGGCGGTCACATCTGGGATCCGTTGCAACGCAGGGCTGCCCGGGGCATTCAGAGCGCTTCTGTGCTGTGCGCCCACGGCCGCCCGGATGACATCGTCCGGGCGGATGTCCTGGCGACGGCCGCCGTCGCGCGCGGACCTGGCGCGTTTGGCTGGCTCGACCGGCTCCCTGACATCGATGCCCTCGTGGTGCACGACGACGGCCGGCAGGAGTGCACGTCCGGCTGGGTCGAGCGGTCCATCACGCGGCAGCCGGGATGAGCCGTCCGAACAGTCCCTCGGCGCGGGCGGACACACCGACCGATCGACCCGGAGGGTCGGCGGCCGACCGCCTACAGCGGCTCACGCAGGACGCGCTCGACGAGGCGACCGGCCGGCGCCGTCGTCGTGACCCCGTCCGCCCACGCACCGGCGGGCCGGCCGGCAACGCGAGACTGACTGCGTGGACCGGCATCCTGTTGCTGGCCCTCTTCCTGGCCGAGCTGGTCACCCTGCTCGACGTTCACGGACTGATCGACTGGCACATCGCCCTGGGCGCTCTGCTGATCCCACCGGCTCTGCTCAAGACGGGGACGACCGGTTGGCGGATCGTTCGCTACTACCTCGGCGACCGCGACTACCGCGACGCCGGGCCACCGCCCACCTTCCTGCGTTTGCTCGGGCCGGTCGTCGTCGGGTCGACGTTGGCCGTGCTCGGCAGCGGGCTCGCCCTGGTCCTGATCGGCGAACGCAACAGCCGCCAGACCCTGATCATCGTCCTGGGCCAGCGAGTGGACGCGCTAACCCTTCATCAGGCCAGCTTCGTCCTGTGGGGTGTGGCGACCGGGTTGCACGTCCTGGCCCGCGGGCTGCCCGCGGTGCGAAATGTCTTCGCGGCCCCGAGCGCCCTGCCCGGGCGGTGGCTCCGCGGGGCCGCGCTGGCGGTGGTCGGCGTACTCGCTGCCCTCACCGCGCTCCTGGTGCTCGGCGGCTCCGCGGACTGGCATGGCGGACGGTTCGACCACCGGCCGCCCGGTGCGGTGAGCGGACGGCATTGACGCCGGCCCTCCGGCCTGCATTCGCCCAATGCCACGTGCGTCAGCAGACTGTTCGGCGTGGGCCAGCGTTCAGGCGGCGAGCCAGTGACCGCACTGCCGCGCAGCCTCGGGCTCTTCGATGCCGTGGTCATCGGGCTGGGCGCGATCCTCGGGGCCGGAGTGTTCGCGGCCTTCGCGCCGGCTGCCCAAGCGGCCGGTTCGGGTCTGCTCATCGGTCTGGTCGTCGCGGGCGGTGTCGCCTATTGCAACGCGACCTCATCGGCTCGGCTCGCGGCCTTGTACCCGGAGTCGGGCGGGACCTATGTCTACGGCCGGCGCCGGCTCGGCGAGTTCTGGGGCTACCTGGCCGGCTGGGCCTTCGTCGTCGGAAAGACGGCGAGCTGCGCCGCCATGGCCCTGACGTTCGGCTCGTACGCCGCCCCAACCCATGCCCGCCTGGTCGGCGTGCTTGCCGTGGCGGCCCTCACGGTCATGAACTGCTTCGGGGTCCGCAAGTCGGCCTGGCTGACTCGACTCGTCGTCGCCATCACCTTGGCCACCCTGGGCGTGGTGGTCGTCAGCTCGCTGGCGGGCGGCTCGGCCCACGCGAGCAACCTGTCACCCTTCCCCGGCGGTGGCGTCCACGACGTGTTGCAGGCAGCGGGATTCCTCTTCTTTGCCTTCGCCGGCTACGCCCGGATCGCCACGCTCGGGGAAGAGGTTCGCGAACCGGCGCGGAACATCCCCCGGGCCATCGGGATCGCCCTGGCGATCAGCTTCGGCGTCTACGCCATCGTCGCGCTCGCGGCCCTGCTGGCCGCCGGGCCCGAGGGTTTGGCCGCCACGACGGCACCACTGCGGGCCGCCGTGGAAGCCGGACGGTTCCACGCCTTGAGCCCCGTCGTTCAGGTCGGTGCGGCCGCGGCCGCGCTGGGCGCCTTGTTGTCGCTGCTCTTGGGCATCTCCAGAACCGGTTTCGCCATGGCGCGCGATCGGAACCTGCCCGGTTACTTCGACGCCGTCAACGCGAGGTACGGCGTGCCGATGAGGGCCGAACTCGCCATCGGCGTGGTCGTGGTGGCGCTGGTCGCAACGCTCGACCTGCGGGGGGCCATCGGGTTCTCGTCGTTCGGCGTGCTGCTCTACTACTCGATCGCCAATGCCGCGGCCCTGACTCTCCGCCGCGACGAACGGCCACCACCGCGCTGGGTGCCGGTCCTCGGCGCGACCGGTTGCCTTGTCCTGGTTGCCAGCCTGCCCGCTACGTCGATCCTGTCGGGCGCGCTGGTGGTGGCCATCGGCGCCGCCATCTGGCTAGTCCGGCGGACCAGACACCGACGCCACCCGTCAGCCGAAGGGACGGGCTAGGCGTCGCGCCGTCGCAGCCGGACCGCCGCGACACCAACGAGGACCACGGCCCAGGCGATCATCACGAGCAGGCCGGGCCAGGGCAGCAAGGTGTGCGGCTCACGCAGGCTGGTCGAGAAGCTCGCGCCGGCAACGGTCGGCAGGAACTGCGCGATGTCCTTGCCCCAGGTGCCGAACACGCTCTCCAGCAACACCGGCACGACCACGATGGTCGCGAAGTAGGCCACCAGCGCGCCCGGCGTGCTGCGCACGATCCAGGCCAGCGCACTGCCGATGACCGCGACCAGGGTGAGGTAGATCCCGGTCCCGATGACGACCCGCAGGACGTGCGGCTGGCTGAGCGAGAACCCGGGCCGATAGTGCGAGATCAGCCGCTGCGCCGCCAGGAAGGACACGAACGACAGGGCCGTCATCGAGACCAGCGTGACCCCCACGATGACCACCAGCTTGGCCCAGAGCACCGGGAGCCGGCGGGGGACGGCGGCGAGGGTCGAGCGGATCATCCCGGTGCTGTACTCCCCCGAGACGAACAGCACGCCCAGCGCGCCCATCAGCAGCTGGCCCAGGTAGTAGCCCTGCAGGGTCGAGGACGGGACGATGTCGTCCGGCTGGAGGTTCGGGGTGAGGTGGCGGGTGTTGTAGGCCACGATCAGCGCGACGCCGAACATGCCCAGACACGCCGCGGCCAGCACAGCCAGCGTCGATCGCAGGGTGCGGAACTTGAGCCATTCGGACCGGACCACCCGGGCCAGCGTGACCGGCTCGACCTGGACCGCTCGGCGGACCTGAGCGGCCGATGCGCCAGCGCTCTCGACCGACGTGGCCGCGCTCATGCCGCGCTCTCCTCGGGTCGCCCATCGGAGGAGCGGTAGTCCAGCGAGTCCGCGGTCAGCGCCATGTACGCCTCCTCCAACGAAGCGCCCTGGGTCGTGAGCTCAAACAAGGTGAGTCCGGCGGCGGCCGCCACGGTGCCGATCTGGTCACTGGTCAGGCCCTCGACCTCGAGCACCTGGTCGGCCGGCGAGCGAACGGTGACCCCTTCTCCGGACAACAACCCAGCCAGTTGCCGAGCGTGCGGAGACCGGACCCGTACGACGTCAGCCGCGGCATCGGCGATGAACTCGGCCATCGGCTGATCGCGCAGCAGCCGTCCCTGGCCGACCACGATCACGTGGTCGGCCGTGACCGCCATCTCGCTCATCAGGTGCGAGGAGAGAAAGACCGTCCGGCCCTCATCGGCGAAACCCTTGAGCAGGTTGCGGATCCATCGGATGCCGTCCGGGTCGAGGCCGTTGACCGGCTCGTCGAGGATCAGCGTCCGCGGGTCGCCGAGCATGGCCGAGGCGATGCCCAGTCGCTGACCCATCCCGAGGGAGAACGCGCCGACCCGCCGGCCGGCGACGTCGCTCAGGCCGACCATGTCGATGACCTCCTCGACCCGATCGCGGCTGATGCCGGCCGTGGCGGCCATGACCAGGAGGTGGTTGCGGGCCGAGCGCCCGGTGTGGACCGCGCGGGCCTCGAGCAGCGCGCCCACCTCTTGGAGCGGGCGCGTGTGCTCGGCGTACGGCTTGCCGTTCACCGTGACCGAGCCCGCGGTCGGGCGGTCCAGGCCGAGGATCAGTCGCATGGTCGTCGACTTGCCGGCACCGTTGGGTCCCAGGAAGCCGGTGACGATCCCCGGGCGGACGGTGAAGCTGACGTCGTCGACCGCCACCTTGTCGCCGTAGCGCTTGGTCAGGCCTCGAGCCTCGATCACGGTGTTGCCGTCGATGTCATGCGTGCATCCTGGCGGGGCCGGCCTGTGAGGACGCTGAGAGATCCGGCGGAAGCGCGCCAACGACTGTTGATGTGAGGCAACTCTCGCCGTGGCCGACCAGCGGTCCGCGAGGTCTCAGCGGCGGAGACGCTTCCACACGGGATGCGGCAGCAACCTCATGGCCCAGGCCAGGACCACAAGGCGGCCGGGCACCCAGACGACGCGGCGCCCTTTCCCGCGCGCAGCGAGCGTCGCCTGCGCGACATCTTCCGGGGAGCACGCGAACGGGGCTCGTGCCATCCCGGCCGTCATTCGACCCACGACAAACCCGGGCCGGACCACGATCACCTGGGCTCCGCTGCCTTCGAGCATCAAGCCGATACCGCTGCCCAGGGCGTCCAGGGCCGCCTTGGCCGAGCCATAGACGAAGTTGGCTCGACGGGCCCGCACACCGGCGATCGACGAGAAGACGACGAGCGTGCCGTGACCCTGCTCCTGCAGTCGGCGACCGGCTTCCATGATCACGACCGCCTGAGTCGTGACGTTCACGGTCATCTGGTCGGCCACGGTGGCTGGTTCACGTTCCGAGAGCTGCTGATCACCGAGGACACCGAAGGCTGGCAGGACGACGTCAACGGCTCCAGCCTCGAAAGCTGTTGCCACGACAGCGAGCGCGGATTCCGGGTCGCGTGCGTCGAAGAGTAAGAAGGTCGGGCGACATGGGGCGGGCAACGTCGCTGCGGCCGCCTCGAGCGCGGCCCGGTCGCGACCGGCCAGCACCACCTCGGCCTGGGAGGCGAGCGGCAGCGCCCGGACGATGGCCAGCGCGATCTCGCTCGTCCCGCCCATCACCAGCACCCGCTGCACACGCGCGATGGCGTTAGGCATCAGTCAGCCCGAGACGGCGACCCAGGTCCGAGGTGAAGACTCCTCGAGGGTCGAGCTGCTGCCGGGTCGCCTGCCACGTCGCCAGCTCGGGGTACATCCGTTGGAAGGTCGGCCGGGCGAGCCGGGAGTCCTTCGCGAGGTACACGCGGCCCCCGCACGCAGCCAGGATGCTGTCCAGCCGGTCCAAGATCGGCTCGACATTCGGATCGGCCGGCAGATCCACGGCCACCGACCATCCCGGCAGCGGGAAGGACAGCGTTCCCGCACGACCCGGCCCCATCCGTTTCAGGACCACCAAGGAAGGAGGAGTTGCCGTGTCGACCAGGGCTGACAGAGCCTGCGCGACGAACGCTCGGGCATCGTCGGGGACGACGAACTGCCACTGGATGAAGCCGCGCGGACCGTACAGACCCGGCCACCCCCTGACCGCGTCCAGGGGATGGAAGAACGCCGGAAAGTCCTTGGTGTGAGTGGAGCTCAGCCGAGCTCGACGCCACCACAGCTGGTTGAGCTCCTTGGTGACCCAGGGTCTGATCACGTTGACGGGCGCCCGCGGCACTCCGGGTCGAGCTCCGGTTCGGTACTCCGAGACCGGACCGCTGTCGTCGTGTTCGGCCTCCTCCAGGATGCCCCGACCGAGCCGAGCCGGGCTGGCGGCATCGACCCACGCGACCTGATAGGTGGCCGACGACGACTCCATCGCGTCCATGAGCTCGGACAGGGACGTGGTCCGCTGAGTCCGCACGCGGATCCGGCTGGAGAGCACCGGCCTGGTGTGGAGCAGCGCATCCACCATCACGCCGGTCAGGCCCATCCCTCCGACCGTAGCCCTGAAGACCGGGTCGGGGGCGCTGACGCGGCGCAGATTCCCCATGCCGTCGACGAGCCCGAGAGCACTGGTCCATTGGCCGAAGCTGCCGTGCACCTGGTGGTTCTTGCCGTGCACGTCGGCCGCGATCGCGCCCCCCACCGTGACCCGCCCGGTGCCTGGCAGCACCGGGAGGGTGCGCCCGAGCGGCAACAGCTCCTGCAGGAGCCGGGCGATGGTGGTGCCCGCTGAGACCCGGACGAGGCCGGTCTCCGGGTCGAAGTCGATCGGGGCTAGCGGCCCGATGGGGAGGACGACGAGCCCCCCGGCATTCTGTGCGGCGTCGCCGTAGCTGTTGCCGAGTCCTCGCGCCAGGACGCCGAGCGAGCCGGCGCCGCGGACCGCGGCCCCGAGCTCGTCCACGGAGCGTGGGCTCCAGGTCCGGGCCCAGGACGACGTCGTCCGACCCCAACCGGACAGCTCACGCTCCATCACTTCAGGCATGGGCCACACCGGCTACGAACGCGAGGAACCACAGCAGGGCCATCGCCTGCAGGAATCGGTCGCTGAGCAACAGCTGCTCTGGGGCCCCTCCACGACCGCTGCCGTTCATCGCCATGAGCCGGATGAACGCAGCCAGGATGGGCAGCAGGCTCAGCAGATCGATCAACCTGGCCGCGGGCGTCACTCGAGTCAGTGACCAGCCGACGTAGGCGATCGCCATGGCCACGACGGCCGCCGCCTGGACCCGCCGGAGGGCGCTGACCGAATAGTGGCCCAGGGCGTCGCGATGGCTGGCCGCGGCAGAACCGAGACGAGCCAGCTCGACCCGTCGTTTGCCGATGGTGATGGCGAGCGCGGCCAGGCAACACACTGCGAGGAACCAGCGGCTCGGGGCCACACCGGTCGCGAACGAGCCCGCGAGCGGCCGCAGCACAAAGCCTGATGCGACCACCAGGACCTCCACGCCGGGGACGCGTTTGACGCCGTACGCGTAGGCGAGGGTGAGGAGGGTGTAACCCACCACGATCGAGAAGAGCTCGTCGTCCGTGATCGCCGCAATGGCGGCAGCCGTTACGGCACAGGCGATTCCCCCGATGACAGCCGTGCTGACCGAGATCCGGCCGGCCGCGAGTGGACGCAGCCGTTTGTCCGGGTGGAGGCGGTCAGCGGTGAGGTCCCGCACGTCGTTGAACAGATACCCACCGGCTGCGGCTGCGGTGAAGGCGGCGAATGCGACGAGCGACAGGCCGAGCACCACCGGGTGGCCGAGTGCGCCGGCCGCGAGGGGCGCCGTGAAGACGAGCAGGTTCTTCAGCCATTGCCGCGGTCGCATGGCCCGAAGCAGCTCACGCCCGTCGAGCGGGGTCGTGATCTGGGTCGCGGCGGTCACCGGAGGTACAGCGCCACGAAGTCGCGCGACGAGGTGGTGTCGTAACGGGTGGCCGACCGCTTCATGTCCGGCAGCGCGTTGCGTTCGATCGCGGCGCCCTTGGGCGACCGGTACTCGACGAAGCTGGTCCAGTCCGGGTTGATGTCGAGCTCCATCGCTCGGACCGCGCCCGCGCGTTGGAGCAGCTGAGCCAGCGTCAGGGCCGAAAGTCGGTTCCCCGCAACGTAAACGGCGGCGCCGGTCGCAGTCACCCCGATGCCCGACCGCCAGACGTAGTAGGAGTTGCCGATCGTGGCCCCCCAGCGGTCACCGACGTTGGACGCGATGCCGGGCACGAGGGCGCCGTCGCTGACGAGCAACGAGAGGTTCTGTCGCACTGTTGCCACGTCCGGTCCCATCGACACGTCGGTCCCCCAGGCGCCGACGTTGATCCGCCCCTGCTTGTCGACGACGAGTGAGGCCGCGCCAGCGCGCAGTGCGCGCACGGTCCGTCCTCCGGCGTAGAAGCCGCCCTTGCTGTCCTTCAACCGGAACGCCGAGTTGAAGGCGGCCAGCAGATGATGGCGGTCCGAGCCGGCCAGCTCGGGCTGGGTCGGCCAGTGGCCCCCACCCGGCTCGGTGGAGCCGGGATGCCACACCGCGCGCGTCTCGAGCGGGTTGATCCAGGCCACCATCGACGTGTACGACGTGTGGACCCTGTCCGGGCGCAGGTAGGCCACGGCCAGCGCCGGGTGACCGTGCTCGGTGTCCAGCACTCGCCAGGCGCCCTCACCGGGCAGGGCGGGGCTGGCCACGGCCGGCACCGGGGGCGGCAACCCGTTCAACGACAGCTTCGGAACTCCCGCTGCGTTGCTCGAGGTCAGCGGTGAGCTGGGCGGAGGGGTGCCGCCGACCTTCGGTGGCTGATAGGTCTTGCGCTCCAGCCAGGTGACCAGGCCGCCGGCGTGATGGTCTCGCGCCCACTCGGCGATCCGCTCGGCCGTGCTGTCGTTGCCGGGACGGGTCAACGCCCCGGTCAGCGACCAGGCGATCGGCGAGATGAGCAGGGCCAGGACCACGAGGACCACCAGGACCGTGCGACGCCGACGGACCCGCCGGCGAGCCCTCCGCCCGGTGCGGACCCGCCCGTCGAGGGGCACGCTGACGTGCTCCTCGCTCTGGACGCCCATCCCGCGACCGTACGAGCGCCGACCTGAGACGCACCTGAGCGAGAACCCAGCCGCGCCCGTGCTCAGTGGCCGTAGACGCTCACCGAGGCGCCCGGTAGAGCAGCGGAGAGCCGGCGCAAGGCTCGCTTGCTGCCCGGATCGAGGCCGTCCTCTCTCGGATCGCGCGACGATGGCGGCCTGCCCGGACAGTAGGTATGAAGTCAAGTCCCTCTGCCACAACGCGTTTCGGACCCTGGGCACCATCCGCGCCGTTCGCGCCGACTCACGGCGTCGAGGTTGTAGGTGACGCCGGAGACATCGATCCGGGTCGGGCAGCGCCGGTCCAGATCGCGGGTCAGGACGTTGGCCAGGATCAGCACCGCCGGCGAGTCAGCCACCACGCAGTGGCGGCCGGCCAGCAGCCGGGCGACCTGGCCGCCGTCGAACCGGTTGTAGATCGCGTGAGTGAACGATGGCGTCGCCGTGAAGGCGACGGCGATCGCGCGAGGACGGCGATCGCCGGACGTCGCAGCGCGGGGCCGGCGCGCGGCCAGGAAGTCGACCAAACCCTGGCTGCCCACTCCCGCGGTCAGCGCCGCGGCCGGAGCGGTGAAGGCGGTGTAGTGAGTGAAGTACGGCGGGCTGGCGCACAGGACGAGGCTCTGGGCGACCAACAGCACGACGAAGACCCGGGCCGACGGCAACTGCCAGGCGAAGGCCGCAGCCAGCAGCGCGATCAGCCACCACGACGACGACGGCAGCCAGCGCTC
This sequence comes from uncultured Actinomycetota bacterium, assembly GCA_963834425.1. Classification (GTDB taxonomy): domain Bacteria; phylum Actinomycetota; class Actinomycetes; order Actinomycetales; family CAVURS01; genus CAVURS01. Next base: position 14,570 of record CAWIBR010000017.1, on the reverse strand, counting down.
TGCGCCGACGAGGCGCCGGGCAGGAGCCGCTGCACCGGGGTGAAGGTCTCGAGCCGCGAGCAGCAGCGAGGTGTTCGACGCCCGACCGGGCGAACTGGTCCGCTACGACGAACTCCCACATCCGGCCGGGAGCAAGGACGAAGGTCGGCCCGCAGACCACCACGGTGGCGACGGCCGCCCCGGCGAGCGACGGTCAACGCGCGACGTCGGCCGGCCGAACATGAGCTGCCAGCCCACCACGACCAGCAACGGGACCAGCCCCCAGATCTTGATCGACATGCCCAGACCCAAAGCCGCGCCGGCGGCCAGCTGGGCCGCCGGACGGACGGCCAGCCGGCGTGATCCAAGAACGAGCAACGCCAACAGCAGCAACAGATTCGGCACGCACTCCAGCAATGTGGAGGTCTCACCGTTGATCGCTGGCGGCCAGACCGCATAGAGCAGTCCGCCGATCACCGCGGCGACCCAGCCGAACCGGCGCAGGATCAAGAAGACGACGACGGCGCTCGTGGCACCGACCAGCATCATCGCGACCCGCGCGGTCGCCCACCCAGTCGGGTCACCCACGACTCGACCGAACGCCGCGAACGGCGTCAGGAGGTAGATCAACCCCGGTGGGTGGAGCAGGACGAAGTCCCGATACGGGACGCGCCCGCTCAGCACCGCGTCGGCGGCCGAGTAGTAGACGCCGTCGTCGTAGCCGTCGAGCCCCTTCAGGCCCCCGCCGTGCAGCACCGGGTACAACCGGCAGACCAGGGCGAGGGCGGCGATCGCCGGGATGGCGATTGCCGCCCGGGCGTCTCGAGAGCGGTCACGCACTCGCGGCTGCTTGCATCCGACGCAGGTCCGTCGGCGGGTCGAGCCGGTAGCCACAGCCGCGGACGGCCGTAATTGTTGGGAGCGAAGGGCTTTCGGCGCCGGCCGCCTCTCGCAACCGACGTCGGACGCCGGCCACCGTCACGTCCAGGGTCTTGGTCGATCCGCGCCAGTTCTCGTCCCACACCAGTCGGATCAGCTGCTCCCGTGAGACGAGCCGTCCGCGGTGCTCCGCCAGGAGCCACAGCACGTCGAACTCCTTGGGCCGCAACGCGATCTCGAGCCCGCCGACCAGACAACGATGAGCCGGGACATCTACCACGAGGTCACCGACGCACACTCGCCCGGCGACGGGACGGCGATCAGCTCCGCCATCGAGCCAGGCGTGCTGGTCCACGGTGAAGTCCCGATCGCGATCGGAGTCGAGGTGCAGCAGCACGACCCGGTAGGCCCGTGAGCTCAGCAACCGCTGCGCCTCGCGCTGCGACGAGCTCCAGGTCGCGGCGTACCCATTGGCTCGCAGCCCAGCCGCGAGCAGGTCGGCGAGCGTCTCTTCGCTGAGCACCATCGCCTTCGACCGGCTGGCTGATCGTCGCGGCATGCCCGGCAGGCTAGGAAGGCGCACCTGAGAGCCACCTGAAACGTGGACGAGCGGGGTTGACCTCTCAGCCGCTTCTCAGGCCGGCGGGTCCAGCATGATGGGCTCGACGGGACCACACCGGCCCCGCTGGCCGCGACAGAGGGAGGCCTGCGTGCGGGTGCTGGTCGTCGAGGACGAGCTCGGCTTGGCCGAGACGCTACGCCGTGGCCTCAGCACCGACGGCTTCGCGGTCGACGTCATGCACAACGGCGAGGACGCGATCTGGGCCGCCACCGAGAACGACTACAGCGCCATCGTTCTGGACATCATGCTGCCCAAGGTCAACGGGTACCGCGTGGTCGAGCGGCTCCGCGCACAGGGCAACTGGACGCCCATCCTCATGCTCACGGCCAAGGACGGCGACTACGACCAGACCGACGCGTTCGACCTCGGGGCCGACGACTACCTGACCAAGCCGTTCAGCTTCATGGTCCTGATCGCCCGGCTCCGGGCGCTGATCCGGCGCGGCGCTCCGGAGCGACCGGTCGTGCTGGCCGCCGGCGACCTCACCCTGGACCCGGCCCGGCGGCGCGTGCAGCGGGGGGAGACCTTGTTGACGCTCACTCCGCGGGAGTTCGGACTGCTGGAGTTCCTGATGCACCACGCGGGCGACGTGGTCACCAAGGGACAGATCCTCGATGCGGTCTGGGACCCGGCCTTCGACGGCGAGCCCAACATCGTCGAGGTCTACATCCGCTACCTACGCCGCAAGATCGACGTACCGTTCGGCCGGCGGGCGATCGAGACGGCGCGAGGGCAGGGCTATCGGCTGGCTCCCGACGGCGGCTGAGCGGATGTCTCACCCGACGCCGAGACCGGTACGCCGGGAAGCTGGATCTCGACCCGGCACCCGTTGGGTCGAGCGTCGCTGATCTGCACGGTCCCGCCATGGGCCCGGACGATCTCCCGCACGATCGACAAGCCCAGACCGCTTCCACCGCTGGACCGACCCCGACTCGAGTCCAGTCGGACAAAGCGCTCGAAGACCCGATCACGTTGCGCTGCAGGGACTCCCGGGCCGTCGTCCGCCACCACGACGGTCGCACCGCCGGTCGGCGTCTCTTCGAGGGTCAACTGCACGGTCGAGCGGGCATGTCGGGCGGCGTTGTCGGCGAGGTTGGTGATGGCCTGGCCGAGTCGGGCCCGGTCCCCCAGGATGCGCACCGGGTGGACAGCCGGGCGCACGGTCAGACCGGAGATGGCCCGCAGTCGTCGGGTCTCGCCGTCCACCAGGTCGTCCAGGTCGACCTCCTCGACGTGCAGTCGCATCGTGTGTTCGTCGACCTTGGCCAGCAGAAGGAGATCCTCGACCAGGCGGCTCATCCGGCTGATCTCGGAGGTCATCACGGGGGAGAGCTCGCGCCACGTCTCCGATGACGGATCGGCGGCGGCGAGCTCCACGGCGGCCGTCAGCGTGGCCAAGGGGCTGCGCAGCTCATGGCTGCTGTCCGCGACGAATCGCCGTTGTGCCCGCTGGGCCTGGTCCAGCCGCTCGAGCATCTCGTTCATCGTCACGGCCAACCGGGCGATCTCGTCGCCGGAGCTCGGCACGGGGATCCGCTCGGCGACCCGAGACCCGCCGATCTCACTGACCCGGGCCCGAATTCGCTCGACCGGACCGAGCGCCCGCCCGACGAGGAGCCAGGTCGCGACACCGACCAGGAGGAGCAGCAGCGGCAGTCCGAGCAGGAGGAGCGACAGCGCCGTCCGCACCGACTCCTGCTGCGCGCTGATCGGCGTCGCGACAACGACTCGGTAGTCCCCCGTGCCCAGCTGCACACCGGCGACCTCCAAGAGATAGGGATCGTCGTCGTCCAGCAGCGACAGCCGACTGGCGTGGCCCTCGGCAATCCGGCCGTTGCCCGGACGGATCGTGGTCAGGGGTCCCGCGCCGGCCCGGTCGCTCGACGCGGCCACCACTCGGCCGGAGGCATCGATCACCTGCACGATCTGACCGCCGCGAGCGCTGGCACTGGTGAGCTCCGCTGGCAGACCGGTGATCCCGCCCTGCCGCATCTGGGCCGTCACCTCCGCCGCTCGCGTGGTCGCGGCCGTCTGCACGCTCGAGATCAGCTCTCGCTGCAGCAGCCCCAGAAAGGTCGCGGTCCCGACGCCGAGACCCGCGGCTACGACCACGACGGCCGCGATCGTGGACCGGCCCCGGACGCCCCGCAGCCACGACAGGCGGCTGCGCGGCAGCGCGGGAGGTCTCTCTGCCGGCTCATCAGCGGCCCCCGCCATCATCCGCGGCTCCTTGACCTGGTCATGGTCAAGTACCTCACGTCAGATGGCTCGGCGGCGGGACAACCCCCATCCGGCCGCCACGAGCAGGCCGGCCGGGATCTCCAGGAAGAACGTGAACAACCGATAGATCAACGTCGCCGCGACCGCAGTGACCGGAGCCACACCGCACAGGGTGAGGCACCCGACCAGACCGAGCTCGGCCACCCCCGCTCCTCCCGGGGTCAGGGGCACCGCGGAGGCGAGCCGCTCGACGCCCACAGCGGCGACCACGACCAGCACTGCTTGCGGGGAGCCGATCGCGCGCAGGCAGAGGTCCAGCAGCAGGGCCAGCAGGGCGAGGTAGCCGAGCATGCCCAGGCTCAGCCGCGTCCAGGATCGGGCGATCAGGCGCAGGGCCTGCCGGCGCACGCGAATGAAGCTCAGCGCCACAGCCGGCGAACGATCAACGACCGTTTCCCGTGCCTCACGTCGATCTGGTCGGTCACGTTGAAGTGATCCGAACCTGTTCAGCAGCAGGCCGATCCGCCATCCCAGTCGCGCCGTGCTCCGTTCGCGCACGAGAACCCAGGCCGCAAGCAGGACGGCGACCGCGACCGATCCCAGCATGACGCCGCTCGCCTGCCAGATGTGGCTGGTGCGGGTGACGGCGAGCCAGGTCAGCGCCAGCAGGCCCACGATCAGCCGGACCAACACGTTCCAGACCGCGCTGACCGTCAGGAACGCTCCGAGCGCCACCGGCGCGAAGCCCCAGGAGCGGGCCATGGCCGTGGTCACGCCCATGCTGAGGGCGCCTCCGAGCGGCACCGAGTTCGCGACGGCGCTGCCCGCCAGGTTGAGGCTGACCGCTCGGCGGGACGTCAGGCCCGGCAGCGATGACGTCAGGACCAGGCTGTGCGCTACGAGCCCGGCCCACCACACGGCGCCGAGCACGACCAACCAGCCGACGCTCACCGAGCGCACCGCGGCCAGGACGTCGGTCCAACTGACGCCGGTCGTCCGGGGCAGCAGTCCGAGCAGGGCGATCGGGACCAGGAGCAGCACTGCGCCCACCGCCCCACGGAGCACGCGCCGACCCATCCGGGCGCCGGTCGACGGCGCGAGCAGCCCCGCACCGGAAGCCGGACGGATCGCCGCGGTGGTGGTCACGCTCGCACAGTACGGACAGCGACCTGAGCACCGGCTGAGATCCCAGGGATCCAAGGAACCCCAGGCCAGCCGAGCATGCGGTCCGCGCGGCTTAACCGTCCCTTTACCCTCGCCTCTCTACCGTCTGGGGCGTGGGACACCTGAGCTATGTCGAGGCCCTGGTCGTCGGTGCCTTCCAAGGGGTCACCGAGCTGTTCCCGATCTCCAGCCTGGGGCACAGCGTCCTGCTGCCGGCTCTGGTCGGTGGCAGCTGGGCTCGCGACCTCGACGTCTCGGCACCGGAGTCGCCGTACCTGGCGTTCATCGTGGGTCTGCACGTCGCAACCGCTCTGGCGCTCATTACGTTCTTCTGGCGGGACTGGGTGGCGATCGTCCGCGGCCTGTTCACCTCGATCGCCCACCGGCGGATCCAAGAACCGTACGAGCGGCTGGCCTGGCTGCTGATCCTGGCGACCATCCCGGTCGGGTTGACCGGGCTGCTGCTGGAACACACCTTCCGGACCACCTTGGGACGACCGATGCCGGCGGCTGCGTTCCTGTTCGCCAACGGGCTGATCCTGCTGCTGGGCGAGCGGCTACGGCGCCGCAGCGTCGAATCGTCGGAAACCGCCGACGAGGACTCAGCCATCGCGGAGTCCGGCGACGGGATCGACCGTCGCCTGGCCACCCTGACGTTTGCGCGCGGCACGCTGATCGGCAGCGCCCAGATCCTCGCGCTGCTCCCCGGAATCAGTCGTTCGGGGGTCACGATGGTGGCCGGCCTGATCCGGGGTCTGTCCCACGAGGAGGCTGCGCGGTTCTCGTTCCTGCTCGCGACCCCGGTGATCCTGGCCGCCGGGGTCCTGAAAGTGCCCGACCTCGCCGGGCCGCTCGGCAACGGGATCCACGGCCAGGTCCTGGTCGGGAGCGCCGCGTCATTCGTCAGCGCCTACCTCGCCGTACGGTTCCTGACCCGCTACTTCCGCACGGGCACGCTGCGCCCGTTCGCCTGGTACTCGATGGGCGTCGGCGCTGCGTCGTTCATCTGGCTGGCCCTGCGATGACCCGGACGTGTGCGACGGCCCGATGAGCGGGAGTGCGCTGTTCGTCGCGGTTTTCCTGGCCTGTCTGGTGGAGTCCGTCGAAGCGGTCACCATCGTGCTGGCTGCCGGGGCAACCCGGAGCTGGCGTTCGGCTCTGCTCGGAGTCATCGCTGCGCTGATCCTGCTCGGCGGCCTGGTCGCGGTCCTCGGGCCGGCGATTGCCGCCTTGCCCCTGCGGACCTTGCGGCTCATCGTCGGCAGCTTGCTGCTCGTCTTCGGCCTTCAGTGGTTGCGCAAAGGCGTGTTGCGAGCGAGCGGCTATCAGGGTCTGCACGACGAGGAGGCGATCTATCGCCGCGAGGTGGCGGCCGGCGCGAGCGCCGGGACCGAACGGCGATTCGTGGTCGACGACTGGTACGCGTTCAGCCTGGCGTTCAAGGGTGTCCTGCTCGAGGGCCTGGAGGTCGTCTTCATTGTGCTGACCTTCGGGGCCAACCAGGGCCGGATCCCGTTGGCAGCATTGGCCGCGGCCAGCGCAGCGCTGGTCGTGACGGCCGTCGCCGTCGCCGTCCGCGCCCCACTCGCCCGCGTGCCGGAGAACTCACTCAAGCTCGGTGTCGGCGTGCTGCTCACTTCGTTCGGGCTGTTCTGGGGCGCCGAGGGCGCGGGCGCGACCTGGCCGGGGGGCGACGCTGCGCTCGTCGCAGTCGTCGCCTACGTCGCGCTCCTGATGGCCGGGCTCATCGGTTCCCTACGGCGCGCCGACCGGGCGTGGTCCGGATGAAGCGGCTGCGCGCCTTCGGCGACTTCTGGTGGGACTTCATCGTCGGTGACGACTGGCGGATGGCCGTCGGTGTCGCCATCGGACTGGCGCTGACGGCCCTGGTCAGCCGGGTCACGATGTCCAGCTGGTGGGTGTTGCTGGCCGCCGTCACCGCGTCGCTCGTCCTCAGCCTGCGCCGAGTTGTGTTGCGTAGCAGGCGAAACAGCCCACCTGGCCCGGCCGCATGACCGGTCTCGCGGCCGGCAGCCGGCGGCCGGGCGTCGCCGAACTGACAGCTCGGATCGAACGCCTGCGGGTAGCGAGCGTTGCCGCGATCGCGATGAGTGTCGCGCGCCGCGACGACCCTCATCGGGATCGGCCGGCAGCCGCTGTCCTGGGACGAGGCGGTGACCCTCCAGGCTGCGCAGCGCCGACCGGCCGAGCTGATCGAGATGCTCCATCACACGGATGCTCCGCTCGGCCTCTACTACGCCGGAATGCACGTCTGGGTGGGGCTCGGCGACCGCGCTGGGATCGGCAGCTCGGCGGGCTGGTTACGTCTGCCCAGCGCGCTCGCGGCGATCGCCGCGGTCGGCATCCTGGTCACGTTGGTCGCGGGCTGGTTCGACCGGCGTACGGCGTTGCTCAGTGGCCTGCTGCTCGCGGTGCACCCGCTGCTGACGTTCTATGGCCAGGACGCCCGGCCGTACACGTTGGTCACCTGCGCGTTCCTGGCCGCGACCTGGCTGTTGCGGCGGGCGCTGCTCCGGCCGGATGCCGGCCGGCTCGCGGCGTACACGCTGGTCTCGATCGTCGCGCTCTACCTGCACTTCTTCGTGGTCTACGCGTTTGTCGCGCACGTGGTCCTCGTGGCCCGACGCCGGACCGCCGTACGCCGATGGCTGGTCGTGGGGGCGACGTTGGCCGTGGCCGTGACCCCGCTCGTCCTCGTGGCCCGTCATCAGAGCGGCGAGATCAGCTGGATCGGTCGCCCGTCCGCGGGCCAGGTGCTCGCGGTGGTGGAGCACGTCATGGGTGGCAGCTGGCTGGGCGCGCTCCTGCTGGCCCTGGTCGCGGTCGCGCTGGCGCGCCGTCCGCGGTGCTCGCCGGTCTTCGCGCTCGGGGTCTGGGCGATCCTCCCCTTGGCCGCTCTGGTCGCGGTCGACCTCTTCGTGCTGCCGGACCTGGTGGCGCGCTACGCCCTGGTCAGCATTCCGGCCGTGGTGACCCTGGCGGTCCTGGCTGCGCGTCGCAGCCGCGGACCGCTGGGATCGGTCGTGGTCGCCCTGGTCCTGGCCCTGGCCGTCGTGGCCACCTGGGGCCAGCACAGCCAGCCGTTCAAGTACGAGAACTACCGGGCGGCCGATGACGCGATGGGCGATCTCGCCGGGCCGGGCGACGGGGTGATGTTCCTTCCCGCGTCGATGCGTGTGGGCTTCGATGCCTATCGCCATCTCGAGCCGGACCTGACCAACGTCCACGACCTGGCGCTCGCACCGGGCGGCTCGCCGACCGAGACCGACCTGATCGGCGGTCAGGATCAGCCGGCGGATCGAATCGCCAGCCTCTTTGCTAGAGCGCCTCGCGTCTTCGTCCTCGGCAACCCGCTGGCCACGGACAGCCAGCGACCGGTTGGCCGACGGAGCAGGCCGAGCTCGACGTCCTGCACGGCTACCGCGTCATCGGCTCGATGCGTTGGGGCGTGGTCTATCTGACCGTCCTGCAAAGGAAGGGGTGAGACGGGCCCGTGACGGTCCGGTCAACCGGCTGGGTGGGATTGGTGAAGGTCTGCGCTCCGGACGGCCCAGCGCGAACGTTCGTCACCTTCGCGACCTCAACTGCCACTAACTTGCCGGCTTGCCGTAGCTTGCCGCCAACTCGCACTGACTCGGCTCGCGCCGTCCCGACCTCGATCTGAAGCGGAGCTCGACCTCGATGACCGAACCTCATGACCCGGCCGAGCCGGCCCAGACCCTCGCCGAGCCAGCCCAGAGCCTGAGCCAGCCGGCCGAGAGTCCGCCCCCGATCGGCCGGCTGGCCGCGAGAGGCTTCCTCGAGCCGGTCGCCAGCAAGGTGCCGGCCATCGGTCTCCTGTTCTGGGTGATCAAGCTGCTGACCACCGGCATGGGTGAGGCCACCTCGGACTTCCTCGGCAACACCAACCTGATCCTTGCGGGCGTGGTCGGCGTCGGCGGGTTGGCGCTGGCGCTGTGGCTGCAGTTCCGCACCCGGCAGTACCTCGCCGGCATCTACTGGTTCGCCGTGGTGATGGTCGCCGTCTTCGGCACGATGATGGCCGACCTGCTCCACGTCATCCTCGGCGTCCCCTACGCCGTCTCGACGCCGTTCTACGCCGTCGTCCTGGCCGTGGTGTTCTGGCTCTGGTACCGCAGCGAGGGCACGCTGTCGATCCACAGCATCGTCACCCGGCGTCGCGAGACCTTCTACTGGCTCGCCGTACTCTCGACGTTCGCGCTCGGGACGGCCGCCGGCGACCTGACCGCGGTCACCCTCAACCTCGGCTTCTTCCCCTCCGCCGTCCTCTTCGCGGTGGCGATCTCCATCCCGGCGCTCGCCTGGTGGAAGCTCGGCCTCAACCCGATCATCGCGTTCTGGGCCGCCTACATCCTGACCCGCCCCCTCGGCGCCTCACTTGCCGACTGGCTCGGCAAACCGCCTGCCCAGAGCGGTCTGGGCCTCGGGGACGGGACGGTGGCTGGTCTTGCGACCTTGGCGATTGCGGCGTTGGTGGCCTACGTCGGCTTCACCCATCGCGACGTCCAGCCGGCCTCGAGCGACGTCCTGTAGTTCCCGCCCGGCGACTCAGGCGGGTGACTCCCGCTCCCGGTTCTCCTGCGCCTGCGCCTCACCGGTGGGGTGGTCGGTGTCCTGCGGCTCGGGCGCATCGGGGGGCGAGTCGGGTACGGACCCGGGATCGCCACCGGGCGGGATGTCCTCTGGTACGTCGGGAAGGTCGGGCAGACCGGGGTCGGTCATTGAAGCTCCTCAGGTTGTGTCCGCCGAACGTGGCGATGTCCACGCGACCGACTCTCCTCGCCGAGCGGCACCGTCGCCACTCGGGTTCGATCGAGCGCTTCAGGCGGGCCAGCGACCTCAGCGAACGACGTACTGATGTTCAGGGAATCGTCCCCGGCACCCGTCACGCTCGGGCGGAGATCCGTCGGCGTCGAGCGCCGACCAGGCGCAGGCAGACCCCACAGAGCAGCAACGCACCGGACATCGCCAGCGTCGGCACGACCTCGGCACCGGTGTAGGGCAGGCTTCCGGCCGGACCCTCTCCTGTCGACGTCGAGTCGCCGGCCTGCTCGTGACCGCCCGAGCCGGTCGAGCCGGTCGAGCCGGTCGAGCCGGAGCCGGTCGAGCCGGAGCCGCTGCCGGTGCCGGTGCTGATCGGCGGGCCGAAGGCAGGCCCCACCGTGACTGTCACCTGAGCGGTGACGCTCTGCCCGCTGGCGTCGGTCGCGGTGTAGGTGAACGTCGTCGTGCCCGTGAAGCCGGCCGGCGGCGTGTAGACCAGCCGGTTGTTCGTGATCGACACGCTGCCGTGTGCCGGCTGCGTGGTCGCCGTGAGCGTGAGCTGCGTGCCGGTGTCGTTGGTCAGGCTGTTGATCGTCACCGGAATGCCCATCGGCGTTGTCGCCGAGTCGGGCTTGGCGACGGGCGTGACCTGGATGGTGACCGTCGTGGTCGCGATCCGCCCATAGGCGTCGGTGATCGTGTAGGTGAACGTGTCCGGCCCGGAGTAGCCGGCGGCGGGGGTGTAGGTGTAGCTCCCCGAAGCCTGTACGACGACGACCCCGTGGCTCGGAGAGGTGTGGCCGGTCACGCTGATCGTGCTTCCGTTGTCGTTTGACAACACTCCCGGAGCGACGACGATCAGGGGGGTGTTGACCGGCGTGGTGCCCGAGTCAGGTCGGGCGATCGGCGCGGGCGGGAGCGGGATGACCGTGATGGTCACGGTGGCTGTGGCCGTGCGGCCCAGGTTGTCGGTCACCGTGTAGTGGAAGGTGTCAGTCCCGGAGAAGCCGGGAGCAGGCGTGTAGGAGTAGGAACCGTCGCCGTTAACGGTCACCGCGCCGTGGGCCGGCGTCGTGTTGCCGGTCACCGTGATAGCCGTTCCGCTGTCGTTCGTCATCAGCCCGGGAGCCGCAACAGTCAGCGTCGAGCCAGCGTTGACCGTGCCGCTGTCGTCAACGGCGACCGGGCCGGGCGGCACGACGGTGATCGTGATGGTCGAGTCGGACGTGCCGCCCGAGCCGTCGGTCGTCGTGTAGGGGAGGGTGACGGTGCCGATGAAACCAGGCGGCGAGGTGTAGACCGCATGTCCGCCAACGATTCCGACCGTTCCTTGGCCAGCCGGCGGCTGCCCGACTGAGGTCAGGGTCAGCCCCGACCCATGGTCGTTCGCGGTGGCATCGACGGTCACCGGCACTCCGGTCACCGTCGTCACGCTGTCGGCGATCGCGACCGGAGTCACCGTGATGGTCACGGTCGCGGTCGCCGTCTGCCCGACCGAGTCGGTGATGGTGTAGCTGAACGAGTCAGCGCCGGAGAAGTCTGTCGCGGGGGTGTAGGTGTAGGACCCGTCGGGTTGCAGGACAGCGGAACCATGAGCGGGTGCCGTGTGCGTCGTGACGGCAATCGAGCTGCCGGAGTCGTTGCCGAGCAGCCCCGGCGCCGGGACGCTCAGCGTCGAACCCGAGGCGACGGTGCCGGTGTCGTCCACTGCAGCGGGCGGTGTCGGAGCACTGGTCAGGATGTTGAGCGTGCTGCTCATCAGGTTGCTCGGGTAGTAGGTCCAGGTGTCCAGACCCTTGACGTCGCCGAAAGCACCGGTGCACGGGGCGTTGGTGTTGCCGCCGGTGTCGGTGCCGAACGCCCGCTGGGCGCTCGAGCTGTCGAAGCCCGTCAACGGGTCAGAGTGACTGGTGGCCGGCGGGTTCGTGCCGCAGAGTAGGGCCCCCGGCGTACCGACTGCGTCGCCGGCGGAGGTCGTGTAGCCGCGGTCGTCGTAGAACGCGGTGGTGCAGCTCGACCGCCCGAACGGGCAGTTGCCGCCCGGCGGGTTCAGCAGCGTGAACGTCGGGCCGCCGAGGGTCGAGCTCTCGGCGTCGAGCTCGGGGAAGTGGTACTCACCCGCATGGACGCCAAGGGTGAACTGGTAGTTGGAACCGGCGGGGAACGGCACCCCGGAGTTGTCCAGCCCGTCCCACGTCACGTGGTTGGTGCCGGCCGCGCCGACTCCGAGGAGGACCTTGTTGCTGGGGTTACCGGGGTCGAAGTCGACGCCGTCGCGCGAGACCACGATCTCGTAGTTACCAACCACGTTGGCCGAGTAGTGGAAAGTGCCGCCGCCCGAGACCGTGCTGTTGTTGGCCGCGATGTTGCCCGTGAAGGACAGTCCGGAGATCGCAGGCGGAGTCGGCGTCGTCGGAATGTCGAGGGCGCCGAGCGTAGCCGCCGAGAGTGGAGTGAACGAGAGCGGGAACTCCGGCGGCGCGATCTGCGTCCCGCCGTCCAGCGCGCTCATCGCGGCGCCACCAGCATTGGCGGTGACGTCGTGGTCCAGCGGCCGGCCGTCCGGGTCGAGGAAGCCGGTGCGGCTGCCGAACATGATGAAACCGTTGGGGTCCAAGCCATTCGTGTCCACTCGGTACCGATAGCCGTCGTCGGTCGTGACGTAGAGCTGCTGGAAGACCGGCCGGCCGTTGCCGGCCGTGAACTCGGCTAACGCGTAGGTGAAGACCCGGCCGCTGATGTCCGAGGCGCTGGCCGAGTCGGCACGCACGGTGAGATCCCAGGCCGAGATCGACGAACCTTGCGCGGTCGAGAAGTCGTTGGCGCTAGCCAGGTTGATGTCGCCGGTGGGACCGCCGTTGCCGTTGGCGTCCGGTCCGGCCGGGCCGTAGAACGCGACCTGATAGACGCCGGTCACCGGCGCGACGTAGCTGCACGGGACGTAGCCGCTCGGGTTGCCCGTGCCGTCCGCGGACTGCGGGCCGGCCAGCTCCAAGGCCCGCGAAGAGATGACGCCCTGGGCGGCAACCCCGGAGGTCGTGCGTTGCACCGAACACGCGAAGCCGTTGACGCCCGACGTCACCGCCGGCAGCGTGGCGGCCTGCTGGTCGCTGATCTGGCCCGGGTCCCACACCACGATGTCGGCCGCGCCCTGCCCGACCGCCGACGAACCCATCTCGAGGACTTCACCCGTCTGGGCGTAGACGTCGAGCAACGTACGCCGCACGATCTCGCTCCCGGGCGGACCGTAGGTGTTCGTGCGCCACTCGAGGGACGCCCGACATTGACCGCCGGCCGAGTTGGGCTGGCAGGTCGCGTTGGTGGGGTAGAGGTCCGGGCTTCCGTCGGCGGACGCGGGCACGGCAACGACCGCTGTGCTGCCGGCCACTGCCAGCACGCACAGCCACCGCAGGAACCGCCGGGCCATGGCCGCCATCCGCATGCTCACGCCCCGCCGCCTCCGAACCGACTCCGAAAACGACGAGGACTCCAAGCCCCGCCCCGATCGAGGCGCCCTGCGGACTAGCTCCCTTATCGACACTTCTGCAGGCGACATGAACCCGTTCTGCACCTGGCGTCTGCGGCAGGATGAGGCCGGACGGTCCGAGCTCCGACCGCAAAACTGGACGGTGACTCGCGTGGTGCGTCGCGATGCGATCAAGGAGTACGCCGCGGGCGCGCTCTGGGTGCTTCCGACGGCCTGCGCCGCGATCGCCCTCGTGGCGGGTTACGCCCTCTCGCACGTGGACATCGGTCCGAGCTCGTCCTGGGACTTCCTGGCCTTCCAGGGGACCGCGGACGACGCGCGCTCCCTGCTAGTGACGATCGCCGGAACCGTCGTCACGGTCATCGCCTTGGTCCTCGGCCTCACTGTTGTTGCGTTGCAACTGTCATCGACGCAGTTCTCGCCCCGATTGCTGCGCAACTTCCTGAGGGATCGCTCCACCCAGCTCGTGCTGAGCGTCTTTCTGGCGACCTTCGCCTACAGCGCTGCCGGCCTCTACACCGTGGGCGTTTCATCGGGGAACCGGGTCCAGACCTATCCCCGGCTGGCCGTCAGCGGGGCGATGGTCCTGCTGTTCCTCAGCCTGGCGATGGTCGTGTTCTACGCCAACCACCTGGCCCACTCGATCCAGATCGACTCGATTGCCAAAACCGTCGAGGTCACCACACTCGCGGTCGTGAGCGGCCTCCGTCGAACGTCGACGAGTCGGCAGTTCTCACCCCTCCACCGTGGGCGGTCGCGCTGCGCTCGACCCGGTCGGGCTACCTGCAGACCGATCACGCCGACGACCTGCTCCCCCTGGCAACCCGCCACGGCGTGAGCCTGTTGGTCCGGCTCCGCGTTGGCGAGCATGTCGTCGCCGGCACGACGCTCGCCTGGGCCTGGGCGCACTCGGCCGACGACCCGCCGCCCGACGCCGACGAGTTCGGGGCCTCCGTCGAGGCGACGGTGCGGGTCGGCTTCGAGCGGACGATGGAGCAGGACGCGGCCTTCGGCATCCGGCAGCTCGTCGACATCGCGTGCAAGGCGCTGTCGCCGGCGGTCAACGACCCCTACACCGCGGTCCAAGCCTTGGACCATCTCTCGGTCATCTTCTGCGCGCTGGCCGTGCGCCCTCTGGGCCCGGTTGTTCGCTCGGATCCCGCCAGCGGATGCTCGGTCGTCGTACCCGGCCGGGGCTTCGCCGACTATCTCTCGACCATGTGCGGACTGATCCGTCGGTACGGCGCGAGCGAGCCGACGCTGTCCTTGGCCATGCTGCGGCTCCTCGACAACTGCCTGTCGGTCCTGCCGCAAAACCATGACCGTCGTAGGGCCATCTGGACCGAAGGGCAGCTGATTCTCACGGACGCCGAGAGAGAGGTCGCCAACCCGGCCGACCTGGTGGCCGTCCGC
>CAWIBR010000016.1:0-285875 GCA_963834425.1 uncultured Actinomycetota bacterium | reverse complement strand
AGAGCACTAGTGCTGACGGATGGGGCCGCCTCGAGGTGTTGTCGGTCCCCATCCCCCACCGGCGCCCGACGAGTCGGTCATCGCCATCCTGGCTACAGGCATCTGCGGCTCGGACCTGCACGGCTTCACCGGCGAGAACGGTCGACGCACGCTGGGGCAGGTGATGGGACACGAGACCGTCGGCCGGGTCGTTCAGGCCAGTGCGTCGGTCGACGGGCCTCCCGTTGGCACCCTGGTGACCGTCAACCCGGTGGTGGGGTGTGGACGCTGCGTCGCCTGCCTGGCCGGGACACCAGGACGTTGCCCGAACCGCCTCGGTGCTCGGCGTCAATCCTTCGCTGCACGCCGCCTTCGCCGAACTGATGGAGGTGCCCGCGGCCATCTTATCGAGCTGCCCGTGGAACGCGAGGACCACGGGGCTTTGGTGGAGCCGCTTGCCGTTGGATTTCACGCTGCTCGCCTGGCGAGCGCCGACGGCGTTCCGCAGGGTGCTTGGTCATCGGAGGTGGGCCGATCGGACAGGCCAGCGCGATCGGGTTGAGGCGGCTGGGCACCGAGAACGTGCTGATCAGCGAGCCCAACGAGTCCCGGCGTCGGCTCTGCGAGCAGCTGGGCTTCGACACCCTCGACCCAGGTGCCAAGTCCGAGCGGTTCGAAGGGTTGCGGGCCGAGGCGGTCATCGACGCCGTCGGGTCATCCCGCTCCATGGAGACTGCGCTGACGGCTTCGATGCCGGGGGGCACGGTGGTGTTGGTCGGGATGGGCGAGCCCAAACTCTCCTTGCGGCCTATGACATCTCCACCCTGGAACGAACCATCCGAGGCAGTTTCTGTTACACCGTAGAGGATTTCGCGTCGACGGCGCGGTGGACTGCCGAGCAACGGTCGGACGACCTCGAGCCCCTCATTCAGGCGCGAGTTCCCTGACGGGCGCCCAGGATGCCTTCGCCGAGCTGGCCGGAGGGCGATCGTCCGCGAGCAAGATCCTCGTCGTACCGGGTTTGGATCCGTGACGCGTGGACGGCACTCGAGCAGCGGCCCGATCCACGTCGTGACCCGGGCCCAGAGCGGAACTACGCTTCGCCTCATGGGCCGTGCGACCGCTGGAAGTGAGAGCGGAACACGTGACGGCCCGCAGCGGCCAGTCGTTCACGAGCGCCGTTCTGCCAATGCAGAGCCCGCAGATTGTGGAGCCTGCCGGCCCGCAGGATGCACACCTCGTCGATCCGGCCACTGATCGCGCGCTCTGCGGTCAAGCCGCTGGACCGATGACTGCTCTATCGACGGGTTGGTCGCAGATTCCCGCGTTCTACCGCTGCCGGGCGTGCGGCGAGATCCTCACCGAGCGCCCCAGCTGGACGGCATCCCTGTCGGCGGGCTGGGCATAGGTTGAGCGAGCCGTAGGTCACCAAACTGGCCGTCGCCGGCCGAGCCCAGGCCATCGTCCGAGCCGGGACCCTCGGCTTCGGCCAGCGGAACCCCTCGCAGAGCAGCTAGAGGACCCATCGGATCGGGCATTCTGTTGGCGTGAGCGTTAAGGGGATCGCCAGCGGTCACGACGGTCACGCCGGTCTCGACGGTCAGGGCGCATGGTGCGTCGGTCTACGGCAGTTGTAGGGAGCATCCTCTGGTTTGTGATCGCGGCCGGGGTTGGCGCGGTATGGCTGCCGTGGGTGATCACCGGCTGGAATGTCGAATACACGTCGCCGGCCGGTCACGCCGTGCAGTTCATCGGTGCGGCATTGATCGTCGTTGGTCTGGCTCCGCCGGTCGGGACGTTCGTGGAGTTCGTTCGAGCCGGCGGTACGCCGATCCCCGGAGCCTTCATGGACCGCCTTGTCGTGAGCGGGTTCAACCGGTACGTCCGCAACCCCATCTACCTCGGGACCTTGGTCGTCATCGTCGGTGAGGCGCTGCTCCTGGGACAGGTCCGCCTGTTGGTTTACGCGGCGCTGGTCTCCCTCATCGCGGTGCTGTTCGTGAAGCGTTACGAAGAGCCCGTCCTAGCCCGCCGTTTTGGTCCTGACTACGAGATGTACTGCCGAGCTGTACGCGCCTGGAGACCCCGCGTACGTCCGTGGAGCCCCGACAACGAAGACCGCCGTGACTGACGACCGGCCCGCTCGCCGTCGCCTGCTGCGCGGACGCGGTCGCGCAGGTGGCGGCCGACCGGAGTCGGAAGGGTTGGCCTATGCGGGCTGGCTGGCCATCGGGGTCTGGGGCGAGCGGGACCGGGTACGTCGACCGGCCACGACGCCGACGACCCCGACCCAGAGGGCAAGGGCGACGAATGAGAACGGGCCCGCGGGACAGGTGAGAGCGACGAGAAGTGCGGACCAGCCCATCCAGACGGGAAGCACGCGGGCCTTGAGGATCGCCGCTCCGACGGCGATTCCGAAGACGAGGACACCGATAGCCACGGGCAGGAAGAGCTGCAACGCAAGGAGATTGACCGCCTGGGCAGCGGCCGGCGCGATCGAGGCGGGCATGCTGGCCAGGCTGAAGTCGAGGCCGAAGTAGACGGAAGCCCCGCCGGCGGTGATGGCGGCGCCCGCCAGCGCCGTGGTGGCCAAACCCTCAGACCCGGGCTCGTCGCGCAGCAGGCTGCGCAGCCATCCCGCGAAGAAGACGAAGGCGCCGAAGCCGAGGATCCAGAGCAGGTCTGAGGTGTGCTGCGCGGTGCTGTGCGTCGTATAGAACTTCACGACCGGCGCACCGCCGGCGCTGACCGAGGGCGGTGCGGTCGAGGTCGCGAACGCCGCGAGCACGAGCACCGTGGTCACGACGCCGGCGAAGATGCCGAATCGGTTGGCCTGCTTGTGCATTGGGAGTTCCTTGGGTCTGGCGCAACAAGGCGCGGTACGGCTCGCCGGACGGCTCACCGCACACCATGCTCAGGGCTCCGCGCGCCGCGTTTCGTCCGTCGTACGCCTGATCGAAGCTCCGCATGGCGGACGATGGACGTCCCCCTCAGGGATGACGCCGACCCGGCGGCTGAGGCCTACGCTGGCGCTCATGTCCGCCGCGACATGGAAGCGCCTTCGACGCCCGGCCTGGTGGATGCTCGACGCCGTCGTCTCCGCAGTGCTGTCGGTCGCCCTGTTCATCGACCTACTCAGCCGTGGTGGCCCGGTCTGGCAGCTGCCGCTCGGGCTTGCCCTGACCTCGACGGTGGCGTGGAGGCGGTGGGCGCCCGCGCACTGCTGTCGTGGTCGGTGTCATTGCGGCAACGCTGGTTCCGGACCCCAGCCCGCTCGCGCAGTCGGCGGTCTTTCCGCTCGTGGTGATCTTGGATTACTACCGGCTCGGACGTCGATCCGGCGGATCGCCGCGACTCCTGGTCGCTGTGGCCCTGGTCGTCGCGGCGCTACCGTGCATCGCGCTCACCCCAGGTGACTCCCTCCTCGTCGATGCGGGCTCGGTCTGGCTGTTCTTCTTCGTCATGCCCTTCCTGGTCGGCCGAACGGTGTCTGCACGAGCCCAGGCCAACCTCGAGCTCGCCCGCGAAGCCCATCAGCTCGAGCAGGACGTCGAGGAACAGGCCCGGCGCGCGATCGCCAGCGAGCGGACCCGGATCGCTCGTGACCTGCACGACGTCGTGGCCCACAACGTCAGTGTCATGGCCATCCAGGTGGTCGCGGCACGACGAGTGGCCGCGACGGACCCGGAGGGGCCAGCTCAGCCCTGCGCGCGGTCGCGAGCTGTGGCCGCGAGGCGCTGGTCGAGATGCGACGGATGGTCGGCGTCCTGCATCGCAGCGGGCTGGAGTTCGACGCCGCCGGAGCACCGGGCCTGGCCCAGATCGAGGTCCTGGTCGAGCGTGCGCACCTCGCCGGTGTCGACGTCGTTGTCGACCTGCGTGGACAGCAGCGCGACCTGGCCCCGGGTCGCGACCTCGTCGCGTTCCGGGTGATCCAGGAAGCG
Source organism: uncultured Actinomycetota bacterium (assembly GCA_963834425.1). Taxonomy (GTDB): domain Bacteria; phylum Actinomycetota; class Actinomycetes; order Actinomycetales; family CAVURS01; genus CAVURS01. Next base: position 281,952 of record CAWIBR010000016.1, on the reverse strand, counting down.
TTGACCAATGTGATCCGACACGCTCCGGCCGCGCAGGCCCGAGTCGTCGTGCGCTACGACTCGGACGTTGTGGTGCTGGTCATCTACAACGATGCATCGCCTGTCCCGACCGCCCGCACCGATCGGCATGATGGGCGCGGACTGGTCGGCATGCGCGAGCGGCTCGCGCTCTACGGCGGCACGGTGCGGGCCGGTCCGCGGCCCGGCGGCGGATTCGAGGTCACTGCTCGGCTGCCCGCTCTCAGTCTCGAAGCGTCATGAAGGGTTGGACTCGTTGGCCCGCCGACGCACTCCTTGACGGCCTCCTGGCGGCGGTCGTACTCATCCTCGGAGAGATCGAGCTGGGCTTCGACAGTCATCGGACCAACCCACTTGCCCTGGACGCAATAGCGATCGCCGTCCTGGCGGCGGCACTGTTGTGGCGGCGGCGCACGCCGGTTGCGGTGACCGTTGTCGCCGCCGCAGCCGCCGCATGCCTCGCGGTGCACGGTGACATCCAGGATCTGAACGTCCCCATGGTCGTCCTGTTCGTGCCGCCCTACTCGGTTGGGCGCTACGCGCCCTGGGCTCGCGGCGCGGTTGGTCTGGTCGTGGCGCTGATCCTTCCCCTGCTGCTGGCCTTGACGTCCCCGACTGCCAGCGGGTTGGTGTTCAGCGTCGGCGCCGTCATCGCCTCGTGGACGTCGGACGCACGCTGCGGGCCAGCGACCTGAAGGCGGAGGCCCTGCGTCGTCGCAAGCTGCGCGCCGAGGTCGAGCGAGAGGAGCGACAGCGTCGGGCGGTCCTGGGTGAGCGGGCCCGAATAGCCGTGGAGCTGCAGGCGATCGTCGTGGACTCGGTCAGCGACATGGTCCTGCAGGCCGAGACCGCCGATCGGCTCTTGGCCTGTCACCTGGCTCCGCCGATGCGTGCATGTCCTCGGTCGAGACGACCGCCCATCAGGTGCTCGACGACATGCGCCGGGTACTCGGCATCCTGCGCGACCCGAGCCGCTCGCTCGATCTCGCACCGCTGCCGGGCATTGCCGACCTCGGCTCCTTGCGTGGCCCCGACGGTCGGTCGCTGGCCCTGGCCATCCACGGCGAGGCGCACAACCTCCCGGCCAGCCTCGATCTCGCGATCTACCGACTCGTCCAGTCCGCGCTCGACTCCGCCACCGAACGGCCGGCGACCATGCTGCTCGACGTGACGATCCATTTCGTGGCGCGGTGGTCGAAGTGGAGCTGTCCATCACCGGAAGCATCTGTGTCGGCATGGCCCACCGTGTCCATGCGGGAGTGGGCCGGCCTGTGCGACGGTCAGATCGGGACGACGACCACGGGACCGGCCGGCGAACTGCTCACCGTCGTCATCCCCCAGCCGAGCGCGGTGTACGCATGACGCGAGCGCATCCGAGTGCTGATCGCCGACGACCAGACCTTGGTCCGGACCGGCTTCCGGATGATCCTGAGCGTCGAGCCGGACATCGAGGTCGTCGGCGAAGCGACCAATGGCAAAGAGGCCGTGGCGCATGCGCTGAAGCTCCGGCCGGACGTCGTGCTGATGGATGTCCGGATGCCTGAGCTCGACGGCATCGAGGCCACTCGACGACTCGTCTCAGCCGGCGCCTCGGGCTCGGTCAAAGTGCTGATGCTGACGACCTTTGATCTCGACGAGTACGTCTTCGGCGCGCTACAGGCCGGGGCGAGCGGGTTCCTGCTCAAGGACCTGGCGGCGGCCCAGGTCGTCACCGCGATTCAGGACGGTGACCGCCGGCGACGCGTTGCTTGCGCCGTCCATCACCCGGCGGCTGATCGACGAGTTCGTCGGTCAACGCCGGGCCGTCCCTGGGCTCGACCTGTTGACCCCGCGAGAACTCGACGTGCTGCGACTCATGGCCCGTGGGCTGTCCAACGCAGAGATCGCCGAGCAGCTCAACGTCGGCGAGGCGACCGTGAAGACCCACGTCGCCCGCGTCCTGATGAAGCTCGGCATTCGGGACCGGGTCCAGGCCGTCGTCCTGGCCTACGAGTCCGGCCTGGTCACCCGGCGCCGGTCGCCCTAGCTCCGCCGCGAGCCTGCACATGGTGCCTGACGGCGGACATCTCTTCGTCCTCGAGGACCCGATACTCCGACGGCCACGGTCCGTCCTTGGGCTCGGCCTCCCCCGCAGGCCAGGGACGGTTTTGCAGGTGGCCAGGGGCGGGGTCGAACCGCCGACCTTCCGATTTTCGAACCGCCGACCTTCCGATTTTCAGTCGGACGCTCGTACCAACTGAGCTACCTGGCCGTGCTCCGCAACCTGGTCCGCAAGGACCGGCTGCGGGTGGCGACCCCGACGGGACTCGAACCCGCGACCTCCGCCGTGACAGGGCGGCGCGCTAACCAACTGCGCTACGGGGCCAACATGCGTTGGCACTGGTCGTGCTGTCGTGCTGTGCTCAAGTGTGCTGCATGCCTGCACCCTGCTGGCTGCAAGGTCCGTGCGTGCCCCCAACGGGATTCGAACCCGCGCTGCCGCCTTGAAAGGGCGGAGTCCTAGGCCGCTAGACGATGGGGACGCCGAGACGTCGCCTGACGTCCGACCCGTCGAGGACCGGCCCAGCATAGGGGGCGCTCCAACCGATCGCCAAAGCCGATCCCGCCCGGTGGCCCCTCGCGCCAAGTCGGCGGGCCGATGTCGGGTCCGATGGTCACGCCGAGCCCGAAACGGGCACATCGGCCCGCCGAGTTGGCGGGCGGAACCGGCTTGACCGCGCTGGGCCGGCGTCGGGGGAGACTGGGGCGGTGGTCGAGATGTCCCAGGAGGAGTTCGAGGAAGCCATCGCCGATGCCTTGGACGCGATCCCGCCCGACCTCGCGGCCGAGATGGACAACGTCGTGATCCTGGTCGAGGACGAACCACCCGCCGGCCAGGAGCGGACGCTGCTCGGGCTCTACGAGGGCACGCCGCTGACCGAGCGAGGGTCGTGGTGGGCAGCCGGCTCGTTGCCGGACCGGATCACCATCTTCCGCGGACCGACGCTGCGCATGTGCCAGACCCGGGACCAGGTGGTCGCCGAGGTCGCCGTCACCGTCGTCCACGAGATCGCCCACCACTTCGGCATCGAGGAGCAGCGCCTGCACGACCTCGGCTGGGGTTAAGGCTCGATCGCCTGCACCGCCCCGCAAGTTGTCAGCGCCACCGCGGCAAATGCACCTGTCCCTGGTGCTGACAGCTCGGCGCTCGACAACTCGGTGCGGCGGGAGCGGCCCTCAGTCGAGCAGGCCGGCCTCGTGGGCCAGGATCGCGACCTGCACCCGGTTGCTGGCGTCCAGCTTGGTGAGCAGCCGCGAGACGTGCGCCTTCACGGTCGCCTCCGACAGGAAGAGCTCCCGGGCGATCTCGGCGTTCGAGTGCCCGTGGCCGACTGCGACGAGCACATCGCGCTCGCGATCGGTCAACGCCGCGACCCGAGCCGCCGCTGCGTCCCGCCGCGTCGTTCCGCCGCCCGCGGCGAAGTGCCCGATCAGCGTTCGGGTCACGGTCGGCGACAGCATCGCCTCGCCGGCCGCGACGACCCGCACTGCCGCGATCAGCTCCAGCGGAGGCGTGTCCTTGAGCAGGAAGCCGCTCGCCCCTGCCTCCAGCGCCGAGAACACGTAACGGTCCAGCCCGAACGTCGTCAGCATCACGACCTTCGGCGGGTGCGGCAGCCGCAGCACCTCGGCGGCGGCGGCCAGCCCGTCGAGCTCGGGCATCCGGACGTCCATCAGCACCACGTCCGGCCGATGGCGCTGCACCGCGGCGACGGCCCCTGAGCCGTCGTCGGCCTCGCCGACCACCTCGAGGTCGTCGGCCGTCTCCAGGATCATCCGGAGCCCGCCGCGCACCAGCGCTTCGTCGTCGACCAGCAGCACCCGGATCGTCACGCGGTCGACACCGGCTCGGCCGCGCCGCTCGCACTGGTCGGGTCGGTCGTGATCGGCCAGGGCAGCTCAGCCTGCAACAGCCAGCCGCCGTCTCCGCTTCGGCCGCCCTGCAATGTGCCGCCGGCCAGCTCGACCCGCTCCCGCAGCCCGACGAGCCCGGCCCCCGCACCGGGCAGCAGCGAGCCCGCCGCCACCGGCCGCAGGTTGGACACCGAGACGCTGAGTTGCTGACCGCGCCGGCCGTCCAGGCGCACCGTCGCAGCCGCTCCCCGCGCGTGCTTGTGCACGTTGGTCAGCCCCTCCTGCACGACGCGGTACGCCGTGCGGCCCAGTTGGTCGGGAAGCGTTGCCGCAGAGGCAGTTTCGGCGCAGACGCCCTCGGCGTCGCCAGTCACCACCAGGTCCACCGAGACCCCGGCCGCACGCGAAGCCTCGACCAAGCGGCGTACGTCGGAAAGCTTGGGCTGGGGCGCCAGCGCGGCGCCATCGGCGGTGTCGTCGGTCCGCAGGACGCCGAGCACCCCGCGCAGCTCCTCGAGGGCTTGCCGCGCGGTCGTGCGGATCAGCACCGCCGAGCGTTCGACCTGCTCGGGGCCGGCGTCCGGGTTGAGCTCGAGGCCACCGGCGTGCAACGCGATCAACGACACCTTGTGGGCCAGCACGTCGTGCATCTCCTGAGCGATCCGGGTCCGCTCGCCGAGCTTGGCCTGCTCGGCCCGCAGCTCGCGCTCGGCCTCGGCCCGGTCGGCCCGGTCCCGCAGCGAGGCCACGAGGTCCCGTCGGGCTCCGACGTAGGCGCCGAAGGCCACGAACGTCGCCGTGAGGAAGAAGCAACCGATGGCCTGGGTCAGCAAGTCGGAGTGCTGCCAGAGCACCGGCTGCAGGACGAAGACGGCGTAGGCAATCGCGGCCGCGCCCGCCAGCACCCGGTCCCGCCGCTGGATGGCCAGCGTGCCCAGCCCGAAGAGCGCGACCATGGCCACGTTGGTCACGGCGAAGATCAGGCAGCCGATGAGCGTGATGGCCAACGCCCAGCGGCGCCGCCACCACAGCAGGCCGAGGGTCGCGCCGAAGACGACCCACGACGCGGTTCGCCCGATCGGGAAGCTGCCGTCGGCATCGGTGGCCAGCTGGAGCGCACCGACGCCACCGGCCAACAGCAGCACCGCGACGTCGGCGGTCCGTGGCCCGTACCGCAGCCGCCACGCGCTGAGCCGGCCCCGAAGTGGGGTCGCGGAACGGCCGGGCAGCATGCCAGCAGCGTAGGTGCCACCGGCCGTCGGCCGCGCCGCCCGAAGGTCTCGATCGGCCTGCTCGCAGACGCGACTTTCGTAGGGGGCGCCGTGGCCCGGTGGCCGATGCCCGGGTGCGGCCCCGCCCGGCCAGGCTCTCCCCATGATCAACCTCGAGCACCTCGTCAAGCGCTACGGCGGCAGCACCGCGGTCAGCGACGCCACCTTCTCCTGCGAGCCGGGCACGATCACCGGCTTCCTGGGACCGAACGGCGCGGGCAAGTCCACGACGCTGCGCATGCTGACCGGACTCACCCGCCCCACCTCCGGCACGGCGACCATCGCCGGTCGCCAGTACGCCGCGCTGCCGAACCCCGGACGCGTCGTCGGCGTGATGCTCGACGCAGCCGCGCAGCACCCGGGCCGGACCGGTCGGGAGACCCTGCGCCTGGCCAGCTCGCTCTTGGGCGTCGGCAACCGGGCCGCCGACGACATGCTCGAGCGGGTCGGCCTCGCCGGCGCCGAGGGGCGCCTGGTCCGGCAGTACTCCCTGGGCATGCGTCAGCGGCTCGGCATCGGCGCCGCGCTCCTCGGTGACCCGGCGGCTCTCGTCCTCGACGAACCGGCGAACGGCCTCGATCCCGAGGGCATGCGCTGGATGCGGATCCTGTTGCAGGACTTCGCCTCTCGGGGTGGGACGGTCCTGCTGTCGAGCCACCTCCTGCGTGAGGTCGAAGCCACGGTCGACCGCCTGGTCGTCATCGGCGGCGGTCGGATCGTCGCTCAAGGCACGCTCGACGAGCTGCTCGGCGGCGCCGGCACCTACGCCCGCGGGCTCGACGACGTCGCGCTTGGATCGGCTTTGACCGCAGCCGATTTGGATCACACACCCGGCCAGCACGGCGGCTGGAAGGTCGTCGGCACGACCGAGGCCGTCGGCCGGGCTGCTGCGGCGGCCGGCCTGGTCCTGACCGAGCTGCGCGAGTCCGGCACCGACGGACTGGAAGAGCTGTTCTTCACCCTGACCGACACCACCGGAAGCGAGCACGCAGCATGAGCACCATCGCCCTCAACACCGAAGCGCCCGTCGCTCGTCCCCAAACCCATTCTGCGATCATCGATTTCGGCCCCAAGCAGAGTTTCGTCCGGCTGGTCCGGGTCGAGCTCCGCAAGATGGTCGACACCCGCAGCGGCCGCTGGCTGCTGATCGGGATCCTCGCCCTGTCGGCGACGGCCCTGGGCTGGATGCTGACGCACCTCGATCCCGGGCAGGTGGCGTTCACCGACGTGCTCGACACCGCTCTGGTGCCGGTCGACGTGATCCTGCCGGTCGTGGGGATCATGGCGATGACCTCGGAGTGGACCCAGCGCACGGCGCTGACCACCTTCACCCTGTCCCCGCGGCGGATTCCGGTCCTCTTCGCCAAGCTCGTTGCCGCCGTTGCTCTGGCGATGGCCGTGGTCACGGTGGTCGTGGGGTTCGCCTTCGCCGCGACGGCGCTGGGCGGGGTCATCAGCGGTGACGGCGCGACGTACGGCCACGCCCTGCGCAACATCACCGGCTCAGGGATCACGGACATGCTGAACGTCGTCATGGCGGCCGGCTTCGGGCTCGTGGCCTCGGTGACCGCCGTCGGGGTCCTGGCCTACTACGTCGCACCGACCGCCTGGGCCCTGGTCGCACCCGGCCTGCTGCACGGCAACTCGCGGTGGCTGGACATCTTCGTCACCTTCGACAACCTCAGCTCGTTCCACCTGAGCGGTCACGTGGCCCAGGCCGTGACGTCGTTCACCTTCTGGATCGTGCTGCCGGTCACGGTCGGCCTGGTCCTGGCCAGCCGCCGCGAGGTCAAGTAACCCGGTGCTCCATCCGGCCGCCGTACTCCCGCTGAGCCGGTTCGCAGGCCCGAAATCGGGGTCCAGAACCGGCCGGATGGGAGCACCGCGGCCGGATGGGAGCACGCGGGCCGCGGTCAGTCGAGGGCGTCGCCGAGATAGGACGTGTCCAGCAGCGCGCCCAGGTGCTCCATCGGCGCGGTCTGGAAGGTGTCCGGCGCCTGCTCGCCGTACTCACCGAGGGCCCGCGCCCACACCAGGGCGCGGGCGATCTCGCCGAGGCGGCAGGCCAGCTCCAGCGTCTCGACCAGATCGGACCGCGACCCCAGCCCGGCGAACGGTTCGAGATAGGCGTCCCGGGCCCGCACGATCCGCGGGTCGTCATCGGCCAGCTGCCACATCCGGCGCAGCCAGCCCAGCCCGATCATCATGCTGGCGAACGGATGCGCGACGACCGCGTCGCCCCAGTCGTAGAACCGCACGTCCAGCCCGCGAGGGGACTCGCGGTAGAAGATGTTCCAGGCGTGCAGGTCGTTGTGGTCCAGGCTCGACCCACCCGGCATCACAGCCAGCCGCTCCGCCCACCGCGCGACCGTCGCCCGCTGGCCAACCACTCGCTCGTACGTCGCGTGCTCGGCCGGCGTCCCGCGACGAGCGAGGTACGCCGAGACGACCTCGAGCGCCTGCTCGAACCGCTCGGGCAGAACCGCCGGGCCCATGTCGGTCAGGCCGATGGCGAGCAGCTCGCTGACGTGCGGGGCCAGGGCCAGCTGCAGCTCGGCGTAACGCGGCATGACGTCGACCAGGCGCCGCATCACGAGGTCGGGGTCCAGCTCGTCGGCCAGGATCGGCCCGCCGTCGGGGAGGACGATCCACGACCGCCCGACGTCGATGGCGACCGGCTCCAGCACGTAGGCGGGCGCGTGCCGGTGCGACAGCTCGTAGAGCGGCACCTCGAACGCCGTCCCCGGCCCGCACGCCTTGAACCACAGCACGCCGCGGGACGTGTCGGCCCGCAGCACGGTCGCCCAGGGGCGGACTCGGGCCACCGCGAGGTCACCCAGTCGCCGAACTCCTTGCGCGGCAAGGCTTTCATCCAGCCAGACGAGCGCCTCGGGCAGCCAGTCCGGCGGCACGTCGTCGCCCGGCCGCAGGGTGCGCCCGACCATCGGGTCGCTGCTGTCGCTCACCTCGACCAACCTCGCTCAGACTCAGCCACAGACCCAGCCACAGCTTCAGCCAGCTTCAGCCACAGACTCACCCACGCCGCGAACCAGCTCAGCCCGCCGCGACCTTGGCCCGGCTCCACTCGAGCAGCCGCTCGACCGGCCAGGTGTCGACGACCCGGTCCGGCGGGATGCCCACCTCGACGGCCCGCGCGCAGCCGTAGTCCTGCCAGTCCAGCTGGCCGGGCGCGTGGGCGTCGGTGTCGATCGAGAACAGGCAGCCGGCGTCGAGCGCCTGGTGCATCAGGTCGCGCGGCGGGTCGAGGCGGTGCGGGCTGCAGTTGATCTCGACCGCGACCGAGTGCTCGGCGCAGGCGGCGAAGACCGCGGCCCGGTCGTACTGGCTCTGCGGTCGGACCTTGCCGGTGTGCGAGCGCGGCGTGATCAGGCGACCGGTGCAGTGACCGAAGATGTTCATCCGCGACTCGGTGACGGCGGCCAGGATCCGCCGGGTCATCGCCTTGCTGTCCATGGCCAGCTTGTTGTGGACCGAGGCGACGACGACATCGAGCCGGTCCAGCATCTCCGGTTCCTGGTCGAGGGCGCCGTCGTCGAGGATGTCGACCTCGATGCCGGAGAGCAGCCGGAAACCCTCGAGCCGTTCGTCCACCGCGGCCACCAGCTTCAGCTGCTCGCGCAACCGCGCAGCGGTCAGCCCGTTGGCGACTCTGAGCCGGGGCGAGTGGTCGGTCAGGGCGAGGTACTCGTGGCCGAGCTCGACCGCCGTGATGGCCATCTCCTCGACCGGGCTGCCGCCGTCGCTCCAGGTCGAGTGCGAGTGCAGGTCGCCGCGCAGGGCGGCCCGCATCGACTCCCCGCCGGTCGCGAGCGGCCCGGCGTCGGCCTCGAGCTTGGCGAGGTACTCGGGGGTCTGGCCCGCGAGGGCTTCACTGACGACCGACGCCGTGCGGTTGCCGACCCCGCCGATGGCGGTCAGCGTGCCGTCGGCCGCCCGGCGGCGTACCTCGTCCTCGCCCGTGGTGAGCAGCGCGGTCGCGGCGCCGCGGAAGGCCTGCACCCGGTAGGTGTCGGCCCCCGAGCGCTCGAGCAGGAAGGCGATCCGGCGCAGCGCATCGACGGGCTCGATCATCGACCCAGTCTGGCGGGCTGACCGATCGGCGCGCGAGATCGACGGAAAGGGATGACGGGAGGCACCGCCGCAACTAGGCTCCGAGCGCTGGGGGACGAGCGTGAGGGACGTGCGTCGCATGGCACGACGTCGGTTCTGGTCCGGCCTGGCTCGTCGCCGCACTGGCTACGGTCACCCTGAGTCCGCTCGCGATTACCCAGGCCCAGGCGAGCGCCCAGACCGGTGACGCCGTACACCTTCGGGGACAACAGCTTCGGCCAGCTCGGCAACGGGACGACCACCGCGCGCCTGGCGCCGGGCCGGTGCCCGGGCTGGACAACATCGTCGCAGCTCGACGGCGGCCGCGAGCACGTCATCGCGCTCACCGCCGGCGGCCAGGTCGAGACCTGGGGTCACAACCAGTACGGCCAGCTCGGCACCGGACGCTCGGCGGGCAGCAGAACTCGCCCACCCTGGTGCCTGGTCTGCGCTGGCGTCATCGACGTCGCCGCCGGGCACTACCACTCGATGGCGCTGCGCTCGGACGGCTCGATCTGGGCCTGGGGCTACAACGCCACCGGCCAGCTCGGGGACGGTACGACGACCAACCGCGGCGCGCCGGTCCGCGTCCCGGGCAGCCAGGTCTGGTCCGCGATCGCCGGCGGACGGGACATGAGCTACGCCCTGCGCTCGGACGGCACGGTCTGGGCCTGGGGGCTCAACACCGACGGCGAGCTCGGCAACGGCACGACGACCTCCTCGACCGTGCCGGTCCGCGTCGGGAGCCTGACCGAACGTCGTCGCAGATCGCCGGCGGGACGCGACCATGGCCTGGCCGTCGAGTCCGACGGCAGCGTCTGGACCTGGGGGTGGAACGCTCTACGGCCAGCTGGGCGACGGCACCACGACCGACCGGCTCAGCGCCGGTCGAGATCCTGACTTCGCGGCGGCGCGCAGGTCGAAGCCGGCGCGCACCACTCCTACCTGCTCAAGACCGACGGCACCGTGTGGTCCTTCGGCCGCAACTACCGCGACGAGCTCGGCGACGGCAACACCGACAACAGCTCAGTGCCGGTCCAGGTGCTCGGCATCACCAACGCGGTCGCCGATCGGCTCCGGCCGCGACGACGGGATGGCCGTGCTCGCCGACGGCACGCGTGCGCACCTGGGGCTACAACGCCGAGGCCAGCTCGGGGACGGCACCACGACCTCGCGTACGACCCCGGTCACGGTGCCCGGCATCACGAACGCGCTCGCCGCCGAGGGCGGGCGACGCCTACACCGTCGTGCTCGTCGCCAACAGCGAGACGCCCGCCGAACCAGGACCCGGTCGCTGTCGCAGGCGCCAGCTGCACGCACTCGAGCTGCACCTTCTCCAGCGCCGGCTCGCACGACCCGGACGGGACGATCGCGTCGTACTCCTGGGACTTCGGTGACCAGAGCACCGGCTACGCGTCCCTCGCCCGCACACTCGTACGCCGCTGGCGGCACCTACCCGGTGAGCCTGACCGTCACCGACAACGACGGTGGCACGGACACGGCGACGACGTCGGTCACGGTCTCCGCCCAGATCGAGCGCCGGCGCGGTCGCCTTCCGGGCCGGCACCTCGACCAACGTCACACGCGAAGACGGCGCAAGGTCACCGTGCCGGCCAGCGTTCAGGCCGGCGACCAGCTCGTGCTCTTCGTCTCGACCGGTGCGGCACTGCAACGTCACGCCGCCGGCCGGCTGGAGCCCTCCTGGGCACCGCGGCTCGATAGCCCGCTGCGCTCCTCGGCCTTCACCCGGACCGCGTCGACCGGCACGGCCGGGCTCGACCGTCACCGTCGCCTTCGGCAGCGTCGGTGAACGCCGACGTGACGCTGGTGGCCTACTCCGGCGCCGGCACCGGTCGCGAGCGGCCTCCGTTCGCGACCGAACCAAGAGCATCAAGGCCGACACACGCCTCGGCCGCTGTGCCGGTCTGCCGACCGACGGCAGCTGGGTCGCTGAGCTACTGGGTCGACAAGACCGCCAGCAACCCGGGCTGGACGTTGCCCGGAGTGACCGGCCGGGTCACCAGCCCAGCACCGGCCCGGGCGCCGGCACGGTGACCTCGGTGACCGGGGACTCCGGGCCGGTGCCGGCCGGCACCTGGCCGGGTGCGACCGCTACGTCGGGACCGCCTCGGCCCAGGCGATCGCCTGGTCGGTCGTCGTTCCGCCGTCCTGATCCCTGGCCCTCCGCAAGAAATCCCGACCCGTGGACAATAGTTTCGACAGGTGAGACGGCATCGACCTGGGGCAGAACGGTCACCTACCCTCGACGCTATGAGTCATGTCCTGCCGTTCCTCGTTGGTCGACGTCACGTCGACCTCGGGCGCACGCGCAGCATGATGTGTATGCCGGACTGACGCCAGCCCCGCAGCACCACCCGCCGGGCGCCACGTCGCCCGGCAGGAGAGAGCCAGTCGGCCTCCCGTTCGGTCAGCGCAGCGCCCAGCGATCCCTCGATCGCAAAGGACCCGCATGACCACCCCGCCCGTCGCCCACACGCCGACCGGACCGCGCGCTCACGCGCGCCCCGGTCACACGGGCAACGGCCAGTGGGCGCTGGGCTACCGCGAGCCGCTCAACGCGAACGAGCAGGTCAAGAAGGACGACGACCCGCTCCACGTGCGGGCCCGGATCGAGAACATCTACGCCCACCGCGGCTTCGCCAGCATCGACCCGGCCGACCTGCGCGGGCGGATGCGCTGGTTCGGGCTCTACACCCAGCGCAAGCCCGGCATCCACGGCGGCCGAACGGCCACCCTGGAGCCGCACGAGCTGGACGACGAGTTCTTCATGCTGCGGATCCGGATCGACGGCGGTGCGCTCACCTCGGAGCAGCTGCGGGTCATCGGGGACATCTCCGCGGCGTACGCGCGGGGGTCGGCCGACCTGACCGACCGGCAGAACATCCAGCTGCACTGGATCCGGATCGAGGACGTGCCGGCGATCTGGGCGGCGCTGGAGTCGGTCGGTCTGGACACGACCGAGGCCTGTGGTGACTGCCCGCGGGTCGTCCTCGGCAGCCCGGTCGCCGGGATCGCGGCCGACGAGATCGTCGACCCGCTCGGCCCGATCGCGGAGATCAAGCGCCGGTTCATCGGCTCGCCGGAGTTCTCCAACCTGCCGCGCAAGTTCAAGACCGCGATCAGCGGCCGCGGTGGCAACGACGTCGTGCACGAGCTCAACGACATCTCCTTCGTCGGCGTCGAGCATCCGGAGCTCGGCCCCGGGTTCGACCTCTGGGTGGGCGGCGGCCTCTCGACCAACCCCCGACTGGCCGAGCGGCTCGGCGTGTGGGTCGCGCCGGACGACGTCGCCGATGTCTGGGCCGGCGTCGTCGGGCTGTTCCGCGACTACGGCTACCGGCGGCTGCGGCACCGCGCCCGGATCAAGTTCCTGGTCGCCGACTGGGGCGTGCAGAAGTTCCGCGAGGTGCTCGAGAAGGACTACCTCGGCGGCGTGCTGCCGGACGGCCCGGCGCCCGAGCTCTCGGCCGATCCCGGCGACGGCGTCGGGGTGCACGAGCAGAAGGACGGCCGGTTCTACGTCGGCGTCGCGCCGATGGTCGGCCGGATCTCGGGCGACCAGATCCGCCGGATCGCCGACGTGGTCGAGGCTCACGGCTCTCACCGGGTGCGCACCACGCCGCACCAGAAGCTGCTCGTGCTCGACGTCGAGGCCGACCAGGTGGAGCCGCTGATCGCTGCGCTCGACGAGATCGGGCTCAGCGCCCGGCCGAGCGTCTTCCGGCGAAACACCATGGCCTGCACCGGGATTGAGTTCTGCAAGCTGGCGATCGTCGAGACCAAGGGCCTGGCGGCGGCGACCGTGACCGAGCTCGAGACCCGGCTGGCCGACGTCGTGGACCAGATCGACGTACCGATCACGTTGCACGTCAACGGATGCCCGAACTCCTGCGCCCGGATCCAGACCGCCGACATCGGCCTCAAGGGCCAGATCGTGACGATCGACGGGGAGCAGCACGAGGGCTTCCAGGTGCATCTCGGCGGCGGGGTCGGGCTGGACGCCGGGTTCGGTCGCAAGGTTCGCGGCCTGAAGGTGACGGCCGCCGGACTCCCGTCGTACGTCGAGCGGGTGGTGCGCCGGTTCGTCGCCGAGCGCGAGCCGGGCGAGCGGTTCGCCACCTGGGTCGCCCGGGCCGACGAGGAGGCGCTGGCATGAGCGAGACCCACTCGGCCGTCCTGCACTGCCCCTACTGCGCGGAGGAGGACCTGCGGCCACACGAGGACAGCCACGGCGCGTGGCTGTGCGCGTCGTGTCGGCGCGTCTTCGCCGTCCGGTTGATCGGGATCTCGCCGGTCGATCTGTCCGCTTCGCGTTCGGCTCTGCCCGCTCTGCCCGCTGATGCTGTGTCTGGTTCTGCTGCAACGAGTTTCGCGCACGTGCCTGCTGGATCCGCCCCTGCCACAGGGAGCCTGTCGTGACCTGCTTCGCCACCGTCGACATCGACCTGGAGGCGCTCGCCGAGCGCGCCGGGCGCGAGCTGGAGTTCGCGCCGGCCGAGGAGATCGTGCGCTGGGCGGTGGCGATGTTCGGCCACCGGCTCGCGGTCGCCGCTTCGATGCAGGACACCACCATGTCGCACCTGGTGGGCTCGGCCCTGCCCGGCGTCGATGTGCTCTTCCTGGACACCGGCTACCACTTCCCCGAGACGCTCCAGGTGCGCGACCGGGTCTCGCGCCTGCTGCCGGTCACCGTCGTCAACGTGACCCCGCGCCAGTCGGTGGCCGAGCAGGACGCCGAGTTCGGTCCGCGGCTGCACGAGCGCGACCCCGACCTGTGCTGCTTCCTGCGCAAGGTGGACCCCCTCGCGACCGCGCTCGACGGGTACGACGCGTGGGTCAGCGGGTTGCGCCGGGTCGAGGCGCCCTCGCGGGCCAACGCGCCGGTCGTCGGCTGGGACGCCACCCACGGCAAGGTCAAGGTCAACCCGATCGCCCGGTGGACCGACGAGGACGTCGCCAGCTACCAGCGCGAGCACGGCCTGCCGCAGCACCCGCTCATCGCCCAGGGCTACCCGTCGATCGGCTGCGAGCCGTGCACCCGCCGGGTCGAGCCGGGCGCCGACCCGCGCTCCGGCCGCTGGCAGGGCCAGGGAAAGACCGAATGCGGCATCCACAGCTGACCCTCGCCGACGACTTGTCAGCACCAGGACCGCACATGCTGGGTCCTGATGCTGACAACGCTCGTGCGCACGCGCCTGGTCAGCGCCAGGAGGGCAAATGCTGACGCCTGGCGCTGACAACTTCGGGGGGCGGGCGGTGCTGCTGGTTGCGCACGGGAGCCGCAACCCCGGCGCGGAGTTGGTCGTGGACGAGCTCGCCGACGCCGTACGCCGCGAGCTGCCCGGCCGCGCCGTCGCCGTGGCCTACCTGGATTTCACGGCGCCCTCGGTCGGCGAGGCGCTGCGGGGGCTCGTCGCCGGCGGGGTTCGTGAGGTCGTGGCTGTGCCGTTGCTCTTCGCGCCCGGCTACCACCTGCGGGTCGACCTGCCGGCCGCCGTCGCCGAGGTCCGGGCCGGCCATCCGGAGCTGACCGTGGTCGATCGCTCCGGCGCTGGGTCAGGCGCCCGGCGCCGGGTGAGCCGGACCGGCTGCTCGACGCGCTCGAGTCGCGACTGGCCGAAGCGCTGCGTCCGTCGGACGCGTCGGCGGACGAGGCGTCGAGCGGACGGCTGCGACGCGGTCGTGCTGGCCTCGGCCGGCTCGTCCGACCCGGCCGCTCGGGCCGCCGTCGAGAGCATCGCCGACCGCTGGGCCCAGCGGCTGCGGCCGGCCGGTGCTCTGCGGCGTACGCAACTGGTGCTGGCCCGACGGTGTCCGAGGCGATCGCGAGCTGCGGGTCGCGCGGGTTCCAGCGGGTGGCGGTCGCGAGTCTCTTCCTCGCGCCCGGGTCGCCTGCCCGACGCCGTGCGCCGTGACGGCCTGGCGGCCGGTGCGCTCGCGGTGTCGGAGCCGCTCGGTGCCGAGCCGCGGCTGGTCGAGCTGGTGATCCGTCGCGACGGCAAGTGCGGAAGCGATCGCTGCCCGTCATTGAGGCAACCGCGCGTCACTTCTGCCCGTCGTTGCCTCAATGAGAGTCGGGCCGAGCCGCGATCAGGCTGGCGCGCCGTACCGAGCGCGTTGCTTCTCGGCGCTCTTGTCGTGACTAGCGCGACTGCGCGGTGCGGCTTGCTGTCGAACCGCTTGCCGCCAGCACTGCGCGGCTTGCCGTCGAATCGCTTGCCGCCGGTGCGCGCCGGGCCACCCTCGGTACGACGCGGGCCACCCTCGGTACGACGCGGGCCACCCTCGGTACGACGGGGGCCACCCTCGACGACGCGGGCCGCCCTCACGACGCGGGCCACCCTCACGACGGGGTCCGCCGGAGCGAGCCGGCCGGCCACCGCGCTCGCGCGGCACCGAGGTGAGCCGGCGCACGTCCTCGTCCGAGATCGGGGCGCCCTGAGGACTGCGTGCACCGGTCGCCCGCTGGACGGCCTCGTCACCCGGCCGCGCGGTGGCAGCGATGACGTCGACCCCGGCCTGAGAGGTGAGCCGCTCGACCGCCCGCCGCTGGTGCGGAAGGGCAAGCGTGACAACGGTTCCACGGCCGCCGGCGCGCGCCGTACGGCCGGCGCGGTGCAGGTAGTCCTTGTGGTCCTGGGGCGGGTCGACCTGCAGCACGAGCCCGATGTCATCGACGTGGATGCCGCGGGCCGCGACGTCGGTCGCAACCAGGACGGGCAGCGTGCCCTCCTTGAACGCGTTGAGGACGGCGTTGCGCGCGCCCTGGGCCAGGCCGCCGTGCAGCGCGGCGGCCGCGACGCCCTTGAGCCGCAGCTGACTCGCGACCCGGTCGGCGCCGAGCTTGGTCCGCACGAAGACGACCGTGCGACCCTCGCGGGCCGCGATCTCGGCGGTGACGACGGCCTTGTGGTTGGGCTCGACGTGCAGGACGTGGTGGTCCATCGTCGTGACGGATGCCTGAGCCGCCTCGGTCGCGTGGGTGACCGGGTCGATCAGGTAGCGCTCGACGACGCCATCGATGCCCTTGTCCAGCGTCGCGGAGAAGAGCAGCCGCTGACCGCCGACCGGGATCATGTCGAGCAGCTCGGTGATGGCCGGCAGGAAGCCCATCTCGGCCATGTGGTCGGCCTCGTCCAGCACCGCGAACTCGACCTCGCGCAGGTCGCAGGACCCGCGCTCGACCAGGTCGGCGAGCCGGCCCGGCGTGGCGATGACGAGCTCGGTGCCGCGCTCGAGACCGCTGATCTGCTTGGTGTAGGACAGGCCGCCGGCGATCAGCCGGGTGCGGACGCCGACGACGTGAGCCAGCGGCATCAGGGCGTCATGCACCTGCATGGCGAGCTCACGGGTCGGCACCAGCACCATGGCCAGCGGCTTGCGCGGCTTGGCGGTGCGTCCCTCGAGGCGGGCCAGCAGGGGCAGTCCGAAGGCCAGCGTCTTGCCGGAGCCGGTCTGGCCGCGGCCGAGGACGTCGCGGCCGGCCAGCGCGTCGGGGATGGCGGCGGCCTGGATCGGGAAGGGGTCGGTGATGCCGTCGCGGCCGAGCCGTTGCACGAGGGCAGCGGGCAGGCCGAGGGTGGCGAAGGTCACGCCCGGGTGGGTGTGGGAGGACACGGTTTTGCTCATTCCATGGGTACGCCGGTGCGCAGGCGGGTGAGCCAGGGCACCGTCAGTGGTGCTGTCCGGCGGGTTCGCCGGCAACGGTCATGCATCGTCGAGCCTGGTCATCGGCATCGAAACGTGCAGCACCGTCAACCATGAGCACTTCGCGGGGTTCGTCACGCCCTCGATCCGGGTCTTACGCCGGGTCCGATCGGGCGGGCGAGCACGCTCAGACTACCAGTCACGCCGTACTCTCCCGACCATGAGCGACGGCGGCGACTCCGGCTCGCAACTGGCCCGGCTGGTGCTGGCCATGGAGCAGACCTGGCAGTCGATCCTCGACCTGGCGGCCTCGCTGGACGCGGACGACTGGTCGCGACCGACCCGGTGCCCCGGTTGGGACGTGCACGACCAGGTCGCCCACGTGGTCTCGGTGGAGCAGCTTCTGGCCGGCGGCCCGCTCGCACCGGAAGCGCCGCCCGCGGCGTACATCCGGCATGAGATCGGTGCGCACATGGAGCGCGGCGTGCATGCCCTCAGGGGTACGCCGCCGGCCGAGCTCGTGGACCTGCTCCGCGCCGTCATCGCGACGAGAACCGCTGCGCTGCAGGCGAGTCCGCCGCGACCGGGGGACACGATGCTGGGGGTCATGGGCAACCAGGTGCCGGTTGAGGGCGCGTTGCCGATCCGGGTCTTCGACCTCTGGGCCCACGAGCAGGACGTGCGGACGGCGACCGGGCGGCCGGGCAACCAGTCCGGTCTCGGGGCCGAGGTCAGCCGCGACGCCATCGTGGGTGTCCTGCCGATGCGGTGGGCCAAGGCCGCCGGCGCGAAGCCGGGCGATGGGTTGGTGCTGCGGGTCAGCGGCGGCTTGGACTTCGAGCGGGCGGTCGTGGTCGACGAGGACGGCCGGGCTGCCCTGACCCGCGAGCTCCCGAGCGAGCCGACCGCCGTGATCGAGCTGGCCTGGGCCGACCTGGTCGCCCGGGCCTGCGGCCGCGACGGCGCGGAGGCGACTGCGGTCGGGCTGGTCGGAGACGAGGCGATGGCCCGAGCCGTCGTCGACGCTCTCCCGATGTCGCCATGACCGAGCGGGATCGGGCGTACGGCGCGCTGCTGGGGCTGGCGCTCGGGGACGCGCTCGGGATGCCGACGCAGGCGCTGGATCCCGCGGTGGTCCGGGAGCGCTACGGGCTGCTCGACGGATTCCGCGCGGGTCCGGCGGACAACCCGATCAGCGCCGGCCTTCCCGCCGGCCGGGTGACCGATGACACCGACCAGGCCGTGATCGTGGCCGAGTTGCTCGTGGCCGGGGGCGGCCGGGTCGAGCCGCTCGCGCTGGCCGAGCGCCTGATGGCGTGGGAGGCCCGGATGCGGGCCGCCGGCTCGCTGGACCTGCTCGGCCCTTCGACCCGGCGGGCCCTGGACCGCCTGGCGTCCGGCGCATCACCGCGGGAGAGCGGCCGGGGCGGTACGACGAACGGCGCAGCCATGCGCATCGCGCCGGTCGGGATCGCCTGCGATATCGAGGCGGCCGACGGGCTGGAGCAGTTGATCGACCGGGTCGCTGAGGTCAGCCGGCCGACGCACAACACGGCGCTGGCGATCGCCGGGGCCGCCGCGGTCGCGGCCGCGGTGAGTGCCGGCGTCGCCGGCCGGACCATCGCCGAGGCGGTGGAGGGGGCGATGGCCGCCGCGACCCTGGTCGAGCGCGACCAGGCCGGCACGCCACCGGGAGCACGGGCCGGTGCGGTGGCCGATCGGATCCGGTCGGCGGTCGACCGGGTGAGTGGCTGCGGCATCACGACCGCGATGGACCGGGTGATCGCCGACGTCGGCACCAGCCTGGCCACCGAGGAGTCGGTGCCGGCGGCGATCGCTCTCGCTTCGTTGCTGGTCGACAACAACCCGTGGCTCGTCATTCGCGCGGCGGCGAGCCTGGGTGGTGACAGCGACACGATCGCCGCGATGGCCGGGGCCATTGCCGGAGCAGTCGCAGGCGCTGGTGCCCTCCCGGCCGCACCGGTCGAGGTCCTGGCCGGGGCCAACCCGGGCCTGACGTCCACTCTCGACCGGCTCACCGATGGGCTGTTGGCCCTGCGGCACAACAACTCTGGACCGTCGCTATGAGTCCGCGCCTGGTCTCGACCGGCAGCATCCTGGTCGACGTGGTGGTCGACGTGCCTCACCTGCCGGAGCGTGGCGGCGATGTCCTGGCGACCGGACCGCGGTCGGCGGCCGGCGGCGGCTTCAACGTGGTGGCCGCAGCGGCTCGGCAGGGCCTGCGGTGCCGCTGGGTCGGCCGCCACGGCAGCGGATCGTACGGCGACCTGGTGCGAGCCGCCTTGGCCGCCGAGGGGGTCGAGGTCGCGCTGAGCGGATCCACCGAGGACAGAGCTGACAGCGACAACACAGCCGACACGGCCGACACCGGCGTCTGCTTCGTGCTGCTGGAGCCGGACGGCGAGCGGACGTTCGTGACCTGCGCTGGTGTGGACGCCGAGCTGGCCGGGGCCGACCTGGCGGAGCAGTCGCTCGACGCCGAAGACCTGGTCTACGTCTCCGGCTACGACCTCGCCTACCCGGTCAGCGGCCCGCCCCTGTCGGCCTGGGTCGCCGGCCTCGGGCCCGGTCCCCGGGTCGTCCTCGACCCCGGGCCGCTGGTCGGCGAGATCCCCGCGGAGCGGCTGGCCCCGGTGCTCGGCCGCACCGACCTGCTGACCGTCAACGCTCGCGAGGCAGCCTGGCTCAGCGGCGTACCGGAGGGCAGCGCGGACCACTTTCGCCGCGTTGCAAGCAGCCGTCGGTGACCAGGCCCTGATCTGCGTACGCCGCGGGCGCCGCCGGCTGCACGATCAGCGGCCCGGGCGGCGAGCCGGTCGACCTTCCGGCGTACGTCGTGAGGGCGATCGACGCCACCGGCGCAGGCGACGCCCACACCGGCGTGCTGATCGCTGGTCTGGCCGCGGGTCTCGACCCGGTCTCGGCGGCCCGGCGAGCCAACGCCGCCGCGGCGCTCGCGGTCACCCGGCGCGGCGCCGCCACCGCGCCGACCCGGGCCGAGATCGACGCCTTCCTGGCCTCAGCTGCGCAGGGGGCGTAGTCGGGCCCGGCCGGTCAGTGACGGTGCCGAGCGGTCGACCAGCCAGATGGCGCACAGGACGACGCCCAGCAGCAGAGTGACGAGCAGGGCATTCTCCAGTGCCTGGCCGTAGCCGATCCGCTTCACGTCGATGAAGTGATAGGGGTACCAGCCGCTCACGGCGCCGTGCAGGAGGGTGTAGCCGAACCAGGCCAACGGCCAGATCAGCCCCCACAGGACGGTCGCGCGGTCCACTCGGCCGCGAGGACCGATCACCAGCCAGCCGAGGAACGCCGCGATGGGCACGACATAGTGAAAGACGTTGTCGCACAACCGAGCCCAGCCATGCAGGTGTTGCAACCCGGCCAACGCGATCGTGTAGACCAGACCGGTGATCCAGATGCCGGCCAAGGCGTCGACCCGCAGCACCCGCCAGAGCAGGTCACGACGGTCGGGATCGCACGGCCAGGGCCCAGCTCGTGATGCAGACCAGGACGTTGCTCTGGATCGTGAAGAAGCTCACCAATCGGATCAGCCGGGTGCCGGTCGAAGGAACGGTCATCTCCAGCGTCACGAAGAACTGCGCGACCAGCGCGACCGTGACGACCAGGGCGAGCACGCCGTAATAGACCCGGACCAGTTGGGCCTGGGCCCCCGTCAACCGGCGCACTCGCGCAGGGGCCGGGGACGGGGTGGGCACCTGGTGATCCTCTCGACTGGTCCGGCCGGGCACAACGCCGGGGTCGTAGGGTCGCAGCATGCCCGCTGATGCTGACGTGATCGTCGTAGGAGCCGGGTTGGCCGGGCTGGTCGCGGCCGCCGAGCTGGCCGATGCCGGTCGCTCCGTGATCGTCGTCGACCAGGAGCCCGAGGCCTCGCTGGGTGGCCAGGCCTTCTGGTCCTTCGGCGGCCTGTTCCTCGTCGGCAGCCCCGAGCAACGCCGGCTCCGCGTGCGCGACTCGCACGAGCTGGCCTGGCAGGACTGGCTCGGCTCGGCCGGTTTCGACCGCGACGAGGACTTCTGGCCGCGGGCCGTGGGCCGAGGCCTACGTCGATTTCGCGGCCGGCGAGAAGCGCGCCTGGCTGCACGCGCAGGGACTGCGGCTCTTCCCGCTCGTGCAGTGGGCCGAGCGCGGGGGCTACTACCCCGGCGGCCACGGCAACTCGGTCCCGCGCTTCCACGTCACCTGGGGCACCGGCCCGGGCGTGCTGGAGCCGTTCGTCCGGCGGGTGCGGGAGGCGGTCGACCGGGGCCGAGTGCAGCTGCGCTTCCGGCACCGGGTCACTGGCCTGTCGATGACGGCGGGGGTCGTGGACGGCGTCGATGGGGAGCTGCTCGAGCCGAGCTCGGTCCCGCGCGGCGTCGCCAGCTCGCGGGTTGCTGTCGGTGACTTCGCTCTGCGGGCCCAGGCGGTGATCGTCACCTCGGGTGGCATCGGCGCCAACCACGACCTGGTCCGGCGCAGCTGGCCGGCCCGGCTCGGTACGCCGCCGGAGCACATGCTCTCGGGTGTACCGGCCCACGTCGACGGCCTGATGCTCGGCGTCGCGGAGGCCTCCGGGGCCCGGGTCATCAACCCGGACCGGATGTGGCACTACCCGGAGGGCATCCGCAACCACTCGCCGGTCTGGGATCGGCACGGCATCCGCATCCTGTCCGGGCCTTCGCCGCTCTGGCTGGACGCCGAAGGGCACCGGCTGCCCCCGCCGCTCTACCCGGGATTCGACGGGCTCGGTGCGCTCTCGCACGTGACCCGGTCGGGGCACGGGCACTCGTGGTTCCTGCTCAACCAGCGGATCATCGGCAAGGAGTTCGCCCTCAGCGGTTCGGAGCAGAACCCGGACCTGACCGGGCGCGACGTCAAGCAGGTCCTGAGCCGGGCCCGGGTCGATGTGCCCGCGCCGGTGCAGGCCTTCCTCGATCACGGCGAGGACTTCATCGTCCGCGCGGACATCCGCGATCTGGTTTCGGCCATGAACGACCTGGTCGGCGAGCCGCTGATCGACGCCGACGAGCTGGAACGCACTGTGCGGCAACGGGATGCGCAGGTGCGGACCGGTCTGGGGAAGGACCCGCAGTTGGCTGCGATCTACGCCTCGCGGCGATTCGTCGGCGACAAGCTGATCCGCACGGTCAAGCCGCACCCGCTGCTCGATCGCGCCGCGGGCCCGCTCATCGCCGTACGCCTGCACGTCTTGACTCGCAAGACGTTGGGTGGCATCGAGACCGACCTGTCCGGGCGGGCCCTGCAGGCTGGCGGCACGCCGTTGCCCGGTCTTTACGCCGCCGGCGAGGTCGCCGGCTTCGGGGGCGGCGGCATGCACGGCTACCGCGCGCTCGAGGGCACGTTCCTGGGCGGCTGCATCTTCTCCGGCCGCACCGTCGGCCGGGCCGTCGCCGCCGCTGTGCGCTGACCCAAGGCCAAAGACAAAGACGCCTAGTACGACGCGCCCGCTCGGCGCGGGGCTGGGTCCGCTCGCGGTCGCCCGTTCTGCCAGTATTGATGCAGGTTTGCGTCAGGCGTGACGCAAACGTTGCATCAATAGACGCGAAAGCCGAAGGTGAGCCGCGAGATCAACCCGAGTGGCGCGGGTCCGGCGCGCGTACCCAGCGCCCTTGTCTTTCGAACCCTCAATCGCGCGAACTGGTCCCCGCCCGCGCCGGGGCCTGGTCGTCGGGCTCGACCAGGCGCAGCACAGGTGCCGCGTCGGCGTCGCGGAGGTCCACCGACCCGGGCAGGGCGAGCGGCTCGATCCAGCCGTAGGGCACGGCCGCGCCCCGAGCGGACTCGGCCTTGACGACGTGGCTCAGCGGCAGGGCGGCCAGGTCGTCGTGCGCCCGATCGATGGTGCGCTCGGCGAGCCGGCCGACGACGGCCAGGCCCTTCGCGCTGCGCCATGCTTGTCCAGCGGCAAGCATCCGTGCGGCGCCGGCCAGATCGCCCGCCTGCAAGAGAGCCGCCCCGAGCAGGCTGACGCCGTCGGGCAGCGTCAACAACTGGCCGGAGGAGTGGGTCAGCCGGACCGACTCGGTGAGCAGGCCGACCGCGCGGGCCGGCTCACCGTGCGCGAGCTCGACCAGCCCGGCGACGGCCCGCGCGTCGGCTCGCACCTGCACCGAGTCGCCCTCGTCCGAGGCGCGAAGGGCGCCCTGGGCGGCGTCGAGGGCCTGGGCCGCCAGACCCCGCTCGGAGTCGTTCATGGCGATGTTGCCCAAGGCCCAGGCCAGGTTGCTCTCGTCGCCGGTCGCCTCGGCCTGGTGCCGGTAGGCCTCGAACTGGGCCCGGGCCTCCTCGGTGCGGCCGAGCCCCTCGAGGATCTCGCCCCGCTCGTTGCCCAGCACGTAGACCAGGCCCTCGAGCTGCTCGGCGGCTTCTGGGTCTGCGCCGGCCCCCGAGCGGGCTGTGGCGATGGCCTCCTCGATCAGGCCGAGCGCCTCGTCGAGCCGCCCCGAGTGCCGCTCGGCCAGGCTGCTCATCGTCAGGCTCCGCGTGAGCAGCAGATTGTCGCCGAGCTGGCGAGCGGCCTCGACCGACGCCGCGAAGGCCGGCCGGGCGCGCATCACGTCCCCCTGGACGAAGGCCAGCCGGCCGGCCGAGAGGCCCAGCCGGACCCGCACGTCGGTCGGGAGGTCGGCCCGGTCGGCTGCGCGCAACCAGCGCTGGGCCTGCGAGATGCGGCCGCTGAAGTACCAGTAGTCGACCAGGCCGAAGACCATCCGGCCCAGGGTCGCGTCGTCACCGCTGCGCGCCGTCCACTCCAGGGCGGCCGAGAAGTTGCCGACCTCGGCGTCGATCGGCGCACGCAGCGACGGGTTCGGCGAGGTGCGAAAGAGCGGCCCGAGCTCGGTCGCCAGCTCGGCGTAGACCTGGGCGTGCCGGTTCTCGGCGGCGGCCACCGCCTCCGGGCCACGATCGGCGAGTCGCTCCGCGGCGTACTCCCGCACGGTGTCGAGCAGGAAGAGCCGGCCGTTGCGGTCGGCCGAGACCAGGCTCTTGTCGACCAGCCGGGCGAGCACCTCGAGCACGTCGCCGTCCGTCGTGCAGACGGCCTCCGCCGCCGCGAGGGTCCAGCCGCCGGCGAAGACCGACAGCTGCGCGAACGCTTCGGCCTCGGTCGGGTCGAGCAGCTGCGCGCTCCAGTCGAGCGCCGCGCGCATGCTGCGCTGGCGCTCCGGCAGGTCGCGGCCACCCCCGGTCAGCAGGGCCAGCAGCTGACCGCTGCGCTGCACCATCTCCTCGGGGGGCAGCATGCGGGTGCGCGCGGCCGCCAGCTCCAGGGCGAGCGGCTGCCCGTCGAGCAGCCGGCAGATCTCCGCCACCGCCCGTGCGTTGTCAGCGGTCACGGCGAAGTCCGGCACCACGGCGGAGGCCCGGTCCTGGAACAGCTGGACGGCGTCCGACCCCAGGACGCCGTCGATGCTGTCGTCGGCCTGCTCCGGCAGCGACAGCGGCCCGAGCACGACCTGCCGCTCGCGACCGAGCCGCAACGCGACCCGACTGGTGCACAGGACGGTGAGCTGCGGCAGCTGGTCGAGCAGGGCCATGACGTCCTCGAGGGTCCCCGGGCTGTCGATCAGCTGCTCCAGGTTGTCCAGCACGAGCACGGTCGGCCGGCCGGCCAGCGCCTGCACGATCACCTCGAACATCGGCTGCCCGGCCCACTCCGGCTCCGCCCCGACGGCCTGGCAGATCGAGGCGAGCAGCTCGCCGTCGTCGGTGACGTTCGAGAGGGGTACGACGACAGCGGCCGGCGTCGCGGCGTCGCTGTCCTGGTTGAGCGACTCGGCCACCGCGAGCGCCAGCCGGGTCTTGCCCATGCCGCCGGGGCCGAGCAGGGAGATCAGCCGCACGTCCGGTTCGCCCAGCAGCCGGAGCACGGCGATCAGCTCGGACTGACGGCCGATCAGGTTGCCCCGGGGACGCAGCAGGAGCTCGAGTTCGCGAGTGCGGTGGTCCCGGCCGGTCGGCTGACGCGCCGGCGTCGGCCGCGCCGAACCGCCGTCGGCCGCGCCGACCTCGGTCGGGCGGCTCGGCGCCGCACGGGGTTGGGGGACCGACGAGCTCCTGCCGGAGCACCGCTTGGTGGGTCTGGCGCAGGTCCGGGCCGGGATCGACGCCCAGCTCGTCGGCCAGCCGCCCGGCTGCCGTGCCGTACGCCGCGAGTGCGTCCGCCTGGCGACCGCTGAGGTAGAGCGCGGTCATCAGCCGCCGGACCAAGCCCTCGTCGAGTGGGTGCTGCCGGACGAGCTCCTCCAGCTCGGGGATGGCGCGGGTGTGCTGGCCGAGGGCGATCTCGGCATCGACCAGGTCCATCCGCGTGGACAGCCGACGGGCATCGAGGCGGGCGACCAGCCCCAGGGCCGTGGCGCCCTCCAGGTCGGCCAGGGCCGGCCCACGCCACAGCGAGAGCGCCTCCGCGAGCAGTCGGGCCGCCCCGTGGGGGTCGTCCAGGCTGAGCGCGTCGTGGCCGGCCGCCGCCAGGCGCTCGAAGTGCAGGACGTCCACGCTGTCCCGCGAGATGTCGAGCAGGTAGCCGCCGGTCGTGGAGCGCAGGACCGGGGGTTCGTCGGGCGGCTGGATGGCCTTGCGCAACCGCGAGACGTAGACCTGGACCGCGTTGGCGGCGCCGGCCGGCGGGGTGTCGTCCCAGATCGTGTCGATCAGCCGGTCGGTGCTCACGCCGGTGCCGGCCGAGAGGGCCAGCACCGCGAGCAGGGCCCGCGGGCGATGGCCACCGATCGCTGCAGGCACGTCGTCCACGCGGGCGTCCAGCGGGCCGAGCAGGCGGATGGTCAGCCGCCCTGCGCCCGCTCGAGTCACGGGGCAACGGTACGCATCAGGGCCTGCGGCCGACAGGGTTCAGCGACCGTTCAGCCCTTTGTTTGGGCTCTCCAACAGCCTTCTCTCATCGGCAGGGAGCCCGGTTGGACCAACCGGCGACAGAGCGAAGGGCGGTGAATGTTATGCGTAGCCAGAAGATCGAGAAGTGGCACCGCAAGGAGAAGTGGTGAACCACCACCTCTCATAGATCACCATTCGACGCTTGGCCCGCAGTCGCGGGCCGGTGGGCACGTCGTACGACGCACGTGACCGACGAGGGTTGAGCCAGGGGGCCGATACCCGATTCGAGGCAGCAATGCCGTTGAGAAGGCCCGGCGAGGGCAGCGCCGGGCCTCTCGGTCATGCGCGGGCAGTGACCGCAAGGAAGCACGACGGCAACTGCGGCAGGTAGCACGGCAGGTAGCAAGGAGGCCCAGTGAGCGCGACGGTCGAGACGCCGCTGGTCGTGGCGACTCCGGCGACGCCTGTGCTGGCCCCTGCACCGGCTATGCCGGTCATTTCGGCGGCGCCCGTGGCGCCTGAGACCCAGCCCGAAGCGAGCCCGGCCCCCGATGAGGCGCGCCGGCCCGGCTTCCGGGACGTGCTGGGGCTGCGTGAGTACCGCGCGATGTTCTGGGCCGAGCTGTTCTCCTTCGCCGGCGACCAGGTCGCCGCGGTGGCGCTCGCCGTCCTGCTCTACGAGCGCAGCGGCTCGCCGTTCATCGCGGCCCTCGGCTACGCCAGCGCGTTCCTTCCGTGGGCCATCGGCGGTCCGCTGCTCGCGGTCTTCGCCGACCGCTTCCCGACCCGTCGGGTCGTGGTGACCTGTGATGTGGCCCGCGCGCTGCTGATCGGCCTCGCGGCGCTGCCCGGTCTGCCGCTCATCGTCGTCGGCGTGCTGGTCCTGGCCGCCGCCTTCCTGGCTTCCCCGTTCGAGTCGGCCGCGTCCGCAGTTCTGCCGCTCGTCCTGGAGGACTCCCAGCGCTACTCCGTGGCCGTGTCGATCCGGTCGATCACGAACCAGACGGTCTCGCTCGTCGGCTTCGCCGTGGGTGGTCTGCTGGTCGCGGCCGTGACGCCTCGAGGGGCGCTGGCGCTCGATGCGGTGACCTTTGCCGTCTCGGCCGTCCTGCTCCGCCGGGGCTTGCAGCACCGGCCAGCGGCCATGGACCCGGAGGCGCCGCGGCACTCGATGCTGGCCGACACCCTGGAGGGCCTTCGGGTCGTGGCCGCCGACCGGCGCCGCTACGGGCCGCTGCTCGTGGCCATCGTCGGTGCGGCGTACATGGTGGTGCCGGAGGCGATCGCCACCGCGCTGGCCCACTCGCTGGGCTACGGCGCCGTCGGTGTCGGGCTGGTCATGGGGGCGTACGCCGCGGGCAGCGTCACCGGTGGTGTCCTGCTGGTGCGGTTCACCTCGGTGCGAGCTGCGGCGCCGCTGGATGTGGCGGATGGCGCTGCTGGGATCGGTGCCGATGCTCGCCCTGCTCCTGCAGCCGGACCTGGTCCTCACGCTCGCGCTGCTCACCGTGGTCGGTGGTTGTGCGTCGTTCCAGCTCGCGGCCCGCACGGCGTTCGCGGCGGCCGTGCCGGTCGAGTCGCGCGGCCGGGCCTACGGCATCGCCTTCACCGGGATGTACACCGCGCAGGGAGCCGCCATCCTCCTGGCCGGCGCCGCGGCCCAGGTGTTCGCGCCCGACACCGTCGTGGCTGGAGCAGCGGTCGTGGGTGCGATCTGCCTTGTGGCGTTGCGTCGAGCCAGGACTGGCGCGAGCCCGGCGACGACCTGAGCCCGGGCGCTGGCGGCCCAATTCGCTAGAGCGCCAACGATTTCAGCAGCGATACGGCGATCTCCTCGGCCCGGTCGTGCACCTCGATCGTGGTGGGCAGCTCGCCCGCGGGCAGGTCGACGGTGGTGCCGTCGTGCAGGTGGACCCGCCACGAGGTGAGGACCGAGCGACCCTGCTCGCTGGAGACCGGACGCCAGTGTTGGCCGTCGTCGTCGATCGGCAGCGTGCCGACCCGCGAGACCTCCCGGATCGGCACGGCCCAGCAGTCATAGGTCGCGCCGTCGTCGTGGCCCAGCTGGTGGACGTAGGCGTTGCTGTCCCAGCTCGGGTGTGACGAGTGGGCCTCGCCGCAGCCGAAGAGGGCCGGCCGTGACGATGACGACCCGCCAGCGAGTGCCGTGGTCGGAGATGCGTTGGCAGAGAACGTAGTCCGGCTCCGCGCCGAAGACGGCGGCGCAGCGGGCAACCAAGGGGGGCGGCGGGGTTGCACCGTCCACCGTCAGCAGCTCGGACCAGTGCGCGATCAGCTCGTCATCACGATCCATGCCGCACCCCTCGTCGTCGACTGATCGCTCGACGCTAGTGCAGTTGGGTGCGGGACGCCCGGTGCGGACTCAGGGGCCTGGGTCTCCGGGTCAGTGCCGGGTCAGTGCCGGGTGAGTGCCTGGTCAGCGCCTGGTGAGTGCGGGGGAGGCGTCGTCCGAGCCGTGCTGGTACTGCAGCACGCGGCGACCCTCGTCGTACTCCGTGGTGAGGGAGTAGAGCGCCCACCCGCCGTCGCGGATGTCGAAGTACCGCGGTTGGGCGGCCGCCGGGATCGTGTCCATCCGGCCGGCCAACGGGCCGCCGCGGAAGATCACCGCGATCTCGTCGTTCACCAGAACTCCCTTCACCATGACAGAGCTATCGGTCGATCAGGCCGCTGACTAAAACGAACGGGGCCATTCGGGTGACGGCGAGCACGCGATGACCGTCGGCGTTGGTCCGTCCGGGGTAGTCCGCGGCGACTCCTCGACGACTGTTCAGGACAACTTCTCGGGCAACTCTCGGCAGCTCGGACAAACGACGTCAGACAACGTGATCGCTGCCGGAGGCCGGGATGGCCACGATCAGGCAGACCAGTGACCCGAAGAGTAGCCCGTCGCGAGTGCCGGTTTGAGATGCCGAGCGGCGGGGTCTTGCGGCCGGTCGCCGCCCGGTGTGAGAGTGCCTCGTGGCTTCGGTGAGGCCCGTCGTCGTCGTTGGTCTGGTGGGGCTGGTCGGTGTGGCCGGTTTCGCCGGCGGCATCACCGCTGCGCGGATGCACCCCTCCGGCCCGATGCGGGTCACCGGCTCGCTGACCCTCGTCGACTCCCAGACCGAGCGAAACCTGTGCGTCGGCACCGACGGCTTCCAGGACATCAGGCCCGCGACGTACGTCGTGATCCTGCGCGACGGTGGTGTGGTCGGGGCGACCCGGCTCGGGACGGCCGTCGCGGACCGAGCCAGCGGCAGCTGCACCTGGCGCTGGACCGTTCCGGCCGTCCCCCGCGGCCAAGGGACCTACTCGGTCGTGATCAGCGACCGCGGCTGGAACGCCTTCACCTCGAGCCAGCTCGCCCGGGGTGAGGCGACCCTGACGTTGCGCCGGTTCCAGTGATCGTCAGCCGGCGGAGGTCGTCTGTCCTGCTTGGTGGATCTGCGGTGTCTCACTCCTAGCGACACCGCGCGGAAGGTGAGTGTGACGCCCCCGGTTTCAGCTCGGGGAGATCAGGCTGTATCCGTCGGTGAGCAGCGCCGCCTTGGCCTTCAGCGTGCCGGCGACCTGCATCCGGAGGGCGTAGCCGTTCTTCTTTCCCGTGTAGCTCGTGTTGGCCTGGATCCAGCCCGACGCCGGCAGGGTCACGACCACGCTGGAGCTGCCCGCACAGGTGCCTGTCGTCGGGCACTCGCTGAGCTTCAGGGTGACCTTGGTGCCACTCGGGCCGGACAGGAAGACGCTGCCGTTGTAGACCCGCTTGGCGACCGTCGCGGTGACCCAGTGGGGGGCCGAGCTCAGGATGCCGACGTTGGCCGGCTTGGTCGCCTGATTGGTCACCTGCAGCGCCCAGCTGCCGTCCTCGGAACCGCCGGTCGGCTGCACCGTTGAGACGGTCGAATTGGCGTTGAGGCCGGTCCAACCCGGTGCCGCACCCGACTCGAAGCTGCCGTTGGTAATCCATTGGGTCGGAGGGGCGGTCGCGGTCGGCGAGACAACCTGCACCGCCAGGCCGGGAGCGAAGAGGTTGTCGTACGCGAACAGGACCGCCGTGTACGTGCCAGCGGTGTCGTAGTGATGAGCTGTCGTGGGCGTGTTGCCCATCACGATCGCGTAGGAGCCGTCGCCGTACAGCCAGAAGTAACCCTGGATGGTCCCGTCCGGGTCGTACGACGCCGAGGCGTCGAAGGTGCAGGTGAGGCCGGCGCAGTTGCTCGTGAACTGGGCCACCGGGACCTGGTTGGTCGACGTCGCCTGGACCTGTGCGGTGGTCGTCGCGGCTGCACCCTGGTCGTCGATCACGGTGAGCATCACGGTGAACGTGTTGGTCGAGCCGTACTGGTGCGTCGGGAACTCACCCGAGCCGACACCCACGCCGGTGCCTGCGCCCAGGTCGCCGAAGTCCCAGAGGTACTGGGCGACCGAGCCGTCGGGGTCCGAGGAACCCGAGGCGTCGAAGGTGCACGTGTCGCCACTGCAGTTCGACGTGAACACCGGCACCGGCGCCTGGTCCGGGACGTAGTTCGCGGTCGGGGGGAAGACGGCGAACTTCGAGTCCGTCGTGCCTCCGATGGTGTTCTGGTCGCCGCCGACCACCAGTGAACCGTCGGGCAGGACCATCATCGCGGCCGTGCCGGGGTAGTCGTTGGTGACGGTTGGGTGCCAGGGCTCGATCGTGCCGTTGTTCGCGTTGACGGCGGAGAGCGTGTCGCGGGTGACGTTGCCGTAGTCCGGCCCGAAGTGGCCGCCGACGAAGATCTCACCGTTGATGAGGGCGATGGCCTGGTTGTCACCGTCGGCGGTGACCGTCCAGTTGCGGGCGCCGCTTGTGGGGTCGTAGCTGATGGTGCTCCCGCGCGGGTTGCGGCCGCCGACCGCGGCGTAGACAGCAGTGGGCGTGACAACGAAACCGTAGACAGGGCAGACGATTGCGGATAGCGGGCAGGGGTTGCCGGGGTTCCAGGCGGTTGCCGCCGCCGTCGTGATGTCCATCGCGCCGAGGAAACCGCGGCTCTGACCGCCGAGATTCTTGAATAGGCCACCGAGGTAGACGAACGACGCGCCGTCCGGGTGGTTGATCGTGTAGACGCTGCCGTCGACCTTCGGGACGAAGGTCGTGACGACAGCCCCGGTCGTCGCGTTGGTCTTGGCCAGATGGGCGCGGGTTGTCGTGCCGATCTTGGTGAAGCCGCCGCCGATCATGATCGTGCTGGCGTCGAGCTGGATCATCGAGTTGACCACGGCATTGGCGGCGCCCGGGTACCACGACTGCAGAGCGCCGACCCCGCTGGTCGAGACCGCGGCGAGGCGGGTGCGGGCAGATCCGTCGACCGTCGTGTAGTCCCCGCCCACGTAGAGCGTGCCGGTCGTCGCGTTCATGAGGAGACTGCGGACGTCACCGTTGACCGATGGCGTCCAGGTCGTGTCCGGGTCGCCGGTGGCGATGCTGATCCGAGCCAGGCGGCTGGCGGCGAAGGTCGCGTGCGTTGCGGGGTTGGTCAGCGCGGTGAAGGTGCCACCGAGATAGATCCACTGCGCATCCTGGGCCAGAGCGTGTACGCCGTTGTTCGGCACCCAACCCGACGTCGGAGTCTGCGCCACGACGTCGGCCGACGACGATCCCTCGGCCGAGGCGATAGAGGCCGTCAAGGGCAGGGCGACACCGGCGAGGGAGAGCGAGGTGGCTACGACAAGGGCGCACCGCAACAGGCGAGCAGGCTTCACTGGACCCGTCCACTGGCCTGCAGGGGAACCCCGGACGGCGGCCAATCGCCCGGTTCCAGCCGAAGATAGGGCAGTCACATCTACCCCGAACGGCAAATGCCGCAACGTGTTTCGCCGATTGCGTTCCGTCAACCGAGGGGCTGTGCAAATCGTCGGAAACCGGACCAGCCTCGGGATGACGGCGGACCGCACGTCCAGAAGCCGATGCCTCGCTGTCGTGACCTAGTCCGCCGGGTCGCTCACCCGAGCAGGAAACGACAAGGATCAGCCGAGCTCGCACAACACATGATGGTGGGCCCCGTGGGGATCGAACCCACAACCCGCGGATTAAAAGTCCGCTGCTCTGCCAATTGAGCTAGAGGCCCGGGATGTGTCGGCAAGTCGCCCAGCGCACTGCCATGGGAACACCCCAGTACATCGCGGCCTACGATCCCACATCTGGCAGCGGGCCTAGCGCGCCCTTGTCGATGGCTGGCGGCGAGTCGGCTGTCTGATCGTCCGCCGCGGTGGAACGGTAGAGCCACGGCTACCCGAGGAGGGCATGATGCTGATCCGGATCCTGTTGCGCTGGCTGATCTCCGCGCTGGCCGTCTGGATCGCGGCCGCGATCCTGCCCGGCGTGCACGTCACCGGCGGCTTCTGGACCTACCTGTGGCTGGCGCTGCTGCTCGGTGTGGTCAACGCGATCCTGGGCACCTTCCTGCTGATCATCACGTTGCCGTTGACCATCATCACGTTGGGGCTGTTCGCCATCGTCGTCAACGCGATCGTGTTCGCCGCGACGGCCGGCCTGTCCAGTCACTTGCAGGTGGACAACTTCTGGTACGACATCCTCGCGGCCCTGGTGATCTCGATCGTGACGACGGTCCTCGGGCTGCTGATCCCGGAGCGCCGCCACAGCCACCCAGTCGACCCCATGACCGCATAGCGCGATCCCGCGGCAGACCCCATGATGTTGAAGCTGGGGGTTGCTCGCTGAAGGGAGCGCAATGGCAGTCGAGGTCGCCAACCCTGCGCCGTTGGAGCAAGCGCCGTCGCTGAGCCGGCGGCAGATGAACGTCCTGTTCGGCACGATCGCCCTCGGCATGCTCCTGGCCGCGCTCGACCAGACGATCGTCGCCACGGCGTTGCCGACCATCGTGGGCGACCTCGGCGGTGGGGCCCACGTGTCCTGGGTCGTCACGTCGTACCTGATCACCAACACGATCGCGACGGCCCTGGCCGGCAAGTTCGGCGACCTGTTCGGCCGCAAGCGCGTCTTCCAGCTCAGCACTGCGCTTTTCGTCCTGGCGTCCGCGCTCTGCGGACTCGCCAACTCGATGACCTGGCTGGTCTCGTGGCGCGCGGTGCAGGGGATCGGTGCCGGCGGCCTGATGGTCACCGCGATGGCATTGATCGCGGACATCATCCCGTTGCGGGAGCGGGGGAAGTACCAGGGCATGCTCGGCGCGGTCTTCGGGGTGGCGACGGTGATCGGGCCGCTGCTCGGTGGCCTGTTCACCGACCACCTGAGCTGGCGCTGGTGCTTCTACGTCAACCTGCCGGTCGGGATCGCGGTCATCCTGATCTCGGCTCGCACGATGCCGACTCTGGGCGCGCGGCTGCGGCCGGTCATCGACTACCTCGGCATCCTGCTCATCGCGATCGGCGCCGGCGGCCTGGTCCTGGCCACCAGCCTCGGCGGGCAGACCTGGGCCTGGGGCTCGCCGCAGATCATCGCGACGTTCGCCATCTCCATCATCGCGATCATCGCCTTCGTCTTCGCTGAGCGGCGGGCCCCGGAGCCGATGCTGCCACTGCGGCTGTTCGCCAACCCGGTCTTCGTCGTCTCCGCGGCCATCGCTCTGGTTGTCGGCTTCGCGATGCTCGGGGCAATGACCTTCCTGCCCACCTACCTGCAGTACGTGCGGGGCGTGAGCGCAACCGCGTCGGGTCTGCGGACCCTGCCAATGGTCGTCGGGCTGTTCGTGGCCTCGACGACGGCGGGCACGATCGTCGGACGCACCGGGAAGTACCGCATCTTCCCGATCGCCGGCTCGGCCCTGATGGCGGTCGGCCTCTACCTGTTGTCGCGGCTGAACGAGTTCACGTCGTTCTGGGTGCTCTCGGCGTACCTGATCGTCTTCGGGGTGGGGCTCGGGCTGTGCATGCAGATCCTGACGATCATCGTGCAGAACACCTCCGAGTACCGCGACCTCGGCGTCGCGACGTCCGGGGTGACGTTCTTCCGCTCGCTGGGCGGATCGTTCGG
Organism: uncultured Actinomycetota bacterium; assembly: GCA_963834425.1. GTDB lineage: Bacteria > Actinomycetota > Actinomycetes > Actinomycetales > CAVURS01 > CAVURS01. The sequence goes on along the minus strand of CAWIBR010000016.1, from coordinate 248,127 downwards.
CGCCGCCGTCTTCGGCGCGATCTACGCCAACCAGCTGGCCAGCAACCTGCCGCCGGCCCTGGCCCGCGCGCCGGGTCTGCCACTCGCCGATGCGACCACCCCCGAGGCGCTCCACTCGCATCCGACCGCGCTCATCGCACCTGTCGTGCATGCGTACGCCGAGACCATCCACACCGTCTTCCTGGCGGCCGCACCGGTCGCCGTCGTGGCGTTCGTGTCTGAGCCTGTTCCTGAAGCAGGTGCCGCTGCGGGATGCCGCCCGGGCCAACGCCAAGGACATCGGTGAGGGCTTCGGCTCGCCCGAACCGCTCGACCCTGACTGTGCGCTCGAGATCGCGATCGCGCGGTTGATGGCCAAGGACGGCCGCCAGGCCATCCCCGGCATCCGCGAGCGGTCCGGGACGGTGCTCGGCATCGGCAACGGCTGGTGCGTCGCGCAGGTGCATCTGCGCGAACGCCACGGCCAGCCGACCGACATGGACGCGATCGCCCGCCAGGTCATGATCCCGGCCGAGGTCCTGCTCCCCGCCTTCCAGAACGCCGTGGACGGCGGGTTCCTCAGTGGCGGGCCGGGCGCCTGGAGCGTCACGGAGTTCGGTCAGCACGAGTGGGACCTGTTCTCCCTGGCGCTCAAGGACTGGCTCGGCGAGCACCTGGACCTCCCGGGCGCCGACGACACCGCTCAGGTCGACGCGGCTCTAGGGCGGCTCACCGGCCGGTTCTTGGACGAGGAGACTTCTGCGGCGGTGCGCACTCGTGCGCTCGGTCTGCTTGCGCCGGAGCCGGCCATCTCGAGCTGAGCTGTCAGAGGTCGAGGACGACGTCGCTGTCCGGCCGGCTGCAACAGATCAGGGTGCTCCCCGGCGCCGGCATTTCCAGCGGCTGCACGGCGTAGTCGATGTCTCCGGACAGCAGCGGCGTCACGCAGGTGTGGCAGACGCCGGTCCGGCAGGACCATCGCGTGGCGACGTCGCAGGCCTCGGCCAGCTCGAGAATCGAGCGATAGCGGTCCGACCAGGGCACGGTGAGGTCGCTGCGTACGAACGTGATGCCGGGACCGCTCCCCGCGTCGCCCGCGGGTGGGTGTGGCCGAACTGACCGGGCCCCGACGATCCCCGGGTTGATCGCCGACAGCGATCCGAAGACTTCCGTGTGCACCTGGTCGGCGGCGAGCCCGAGCCGCTGGAGGTCGTCCTGCATCTGCTGCATGAACGACGCCGGCCCGCAGATGTACGCCGCGCCGTCAGCCGGAAGCCCGAGGGTGCGCAACGCCGCCAGCGTCGGGCGACCGCGGACGACGACTGGGTCGTCGGACGGCGGAGCGTCCGGTGAGGTGTAAAAGACGTGCTCCTCGCCGTGCGGCAACAACTGGAGCAGGCGGTGCGCCTCCTGCGCGAACGGATGCTGGCTGGGGTCGCGAGCGGTGTGCACCCAGCACACCCGTCGTTCGCTGGCGGTCGCCGCAAGCTGCTGAAGCATCGCCAGCACGGGCGTCACACCGACACCGGCCGAGATCAACACCACTGGACCCGTGCCGTCCGAAAGGACGAATTCGCCACGGGGCGCTGCAGTTTCGATCACGTCGCCGGGCTGCAGGTGAGTCTGAAGCCAGCGGCTGACCACGCCCAGCGCTTCAGCTTTGACACTGATCCGGTAGGCGTCGGACCCCGGCCGTGACGAGAGTGAGTAGCTCCGCACCGGCGGTGGTTCGGCCGCCCCCGTCACGCGCAGCGTCAGGAACTGTCCGGCCTGGGCAGCCGGCAGGGGCGTCCCGTCGACGGAGGTCAGGTAGATCGAGGTCACCGTCGAGGTCTCGGGCACCACATCCACGACCCGCAGCGCGCGAAAGCCCGGCCAGGCGGGCTCGCCCCCGGCGACGGGATCAGCGGCGTTCGACGCTTTCTCGGCCTGCTCGGCGTCGTCGAGAAGCTCGTGGAAGGACTGCTGCCAGCCCGGACTCAGGGCCGGGATGTCCACGGCCGCACGAAGTCGCCGCGTCTCGCGGCCCGGCAGATAGAGCAGCGCATCGATGTCGGCCACGCTCAGGCGATGGCGGCCAATCCGCGTCTGCACAATCGGGTCGCCGACCTGCACGTGCCCCTCGCGGATCACCCGCAGGTAAAAGCCCGGCCGGTGATGCGAGACCAGGAGGGCCGGGAGCTCGGGCTCGCCGAGCCGCAGACCGACCCGGAAGCAGGTCACCCGGGGTTGGGTCACCTCGAACTCGGCTTCGCCGATGCGGTAGCGGTCGCCGATGTGCACCTCGTCGTCGGGCAACCCGTCAACCGTGAGGTTCTCACCGAACTGACCGAACTCGAGGTCGTCCCGGCCGAGCTCCTGTCGCCAGTGCGCGTAGGACTCGGCTTGGTAGACGAGCACGGCCCGTTGCTCACCCCCGTGACCGGCCAGATCGCCCTGACCGTCGCCGTCGATGTTGAGGCGGCGAACCATCTGCGGCCCTTCGACCGGCCACTTCCAGATCCCGGTGTGCACCGTGCGGCCCTGCCAGGCAACGTCTTTCGGCAGGCCGACGTTGACCGAGAGCAGGAGTCCGCTCGTCGAGCTCTTCATGGTGGGCGCACTCCTTCCGAACCGAACTCCGTCGGCGTCAGGGGTCGGCGTCAGGCCTCAGGCCTGGGCATCGGCTCGGCCAGCGCCGCGCGCCACGACGCGGGCGCGAACGGATCGGCGAAGTACTGCGTCTCATGGGCAACCAGCCCGTCGGCGAACTCCATGATGCTGACCGAGTCAGACGGCGCGCCGTCGTAGCTGATCACGCACTCGCTGACCCACAGGTCCCCGGTGCCGGTGACCCGCCGTACGGTGAAGTGCCGGTCGGCCGGATGACCGCCGCGCTGGGCGGCGATGGTCGCGCGGCCGCGGAACCGCTCACCGGACTGGGGGTAGTCCAGGATCGCGTCGTCCCCATAGATCGCGTGCTCCGTCGCGGTGTCCCCCTGCTCGGAGGCGATCCAGTGCGTCATGATCCGGGCCTTGGTCTCGGCGTCGCCGTCCACGTCTCACCCCTCTCACCGAACCCTCGTCGGGTCCGGGATGCGGACCAGCGGCGAAGGGCGCAGGCTGTCAGCTGTCACGGTATCTCGGCGGAGATCTGCGGAGTGGGTCGCGAGGCGGCGAGAGGTGACCGACAGGAGGAGTACGTCATGGTGTGGCTTGCGCTGATCGTCGCAGTCGTGGTTCTCGGAGTCGTGCTGTGGCGCTTCTACCGTCACGCCCAGGATGTCGAGACCGAGGTCAGCGACAGCGCCGGGCACGTGCCGCCGCCGATGTTCGCCGGGACCCAACGCAAGATCCGCAGGAACTCCCAGGGGCCCGACAAACACTGAGTCGGCCCGGGGACCGTCGAGATCGGGCAATGGACTAGACCATTGTCGTAGTGCATGCTGCTGCGGGTGTCCGTGACGAACGAGCGCGGGCTGACCGGCGAGGTGGTCCTGGCCGGCGCGCGCGTCGTCCTCCCGGATCGGGTACAGGTCGACGGCTGGGTCCGTGTCTCCGGTCACCGGATCGCTGAGGTCGGGTCCGGGCGGCCGCCCCGACATGCGAATGTCCGCGATCTCGACGGCGCCTGGCTGCTGCCCGGTTACGTCGACCTGCACATGCACGGCGGCGGTGGCCACGACGTCACCGTGTCCCGGCCGGACATGCGGGCCGCGGTGGCCTTCCACCGCCGGCACGGTACGACGCGCACCCTGGTCTCCCTGGTGACGGCACCCGTGCCGGCACTGGTCGAGCAGCTCGGCTGGGCCCGCGACCTGACCGCGGAGGGTCCGCGGATGGACGGGCACGTCCTCGGAGCACATCTCGAAGGCCCCTTCCTGTCGCCGGCGCGCTGCGGCGCGCAGAACGTCGACTTCATGCTGACGCCCGAACTTCCCGCTCTCACCGAGCTGGTCACGGCCGGCGCCGGGTCTCTGCGGAGCATGACGGTGGCCCCGGAGCTGCCGGGCGCGCTCGAGGTGATCGACGAGCTCGTGCGGTCGGGAGTCGTTGCCGCACTGGGGCATTCGGATGCGACCTACGACCAGGCCCGCGCGGCCGTGGATCATGGCGCCACCCTCGTCACGCACATCTTCAACGGAATGCGACCGTTGCACCATCGCGAGCCGGGTCTGGTCGGCGCGGCCTTGGATTCCGGCATCGCCTGCGAGCTGATCAACGACGGCATCCACACCCACCCCGCCATCGCGCGGCTCATCGAGCATCGGCCGGGCCGGTTGGTCCTGGTCACCGACGCGATGGCCGCGGCCGGAGCCGACGACGGCGTCTTCAGCCTCGGCGGCCAGCCGGTGGAGGTGCATGACGGCCAGGCCCGTCTCGTCACGACGGGGACGCTGGCCGGCAGCACCCTGACGATGGACGAAGCGGTCCGCCGCGCCGTGCTCGACGGTGGCCTGCCAATCGAGGCCGCATCCCGGGCGGCGTCCGCGAATCCCGCTGGCCTGATGGGAATCGGCGACCAGGTCGGTGGGATCCGCGCCGGCCTGGCAGCCGACCTGGTGATACTCGACGACGACCTGCGACCAACCGCGGTGATGGCGAGCGGCGTCTGGTCGGCGGTGGATCGATGAAGTCGGTGGTCGCCGTCGATGTCGGCGGGACGTCGATCAAGAGCGCACTGATGACGACGAACGGTCGGGTGCTGACGCGACGGCGGTCGCTCACTCCGGTCACGGACGGCCCCGACGCCGTCGTCCGCGCGGTCCGAGCCGCCGTCTCCGATCTGGTCGTGGTGGCCGGAGCGACGCCGATGGAGGTTCCGGACGACGTTCCGGACGATGGCCCGGTCGAGGTCGTGGCGGTGGGGCTCGCTGTGCCGGGCTCGGTCGACGCCGGGGCGGGCGTCGCGCGCTTCTCGGTCAACCTCGGCTGGCGCGACGTACCCCTGCGCGCACTGGTCAGGCAGGACACCGGGCTGCCGACGGTCGTGGACCACGACGTGCGGGCCGCCGGAGTCGCCGAGTCGGAGGTCGGGCTGACCGGCGGGGTCGACGACTCGCTGCTCGTTGTCATCGGGACCGGGATCGCCGGCGTGCTGACCGTCGCGGGGTCGCCGGTGAGCGGCGCGAGCGGTCTGGCCGGTGAGATCGGGCACGTGCCCGTCTGGCCGGACGGCGAGCAGTGCCCCTGTGGCCAGCGCGGCTGCCTCGAGCGTTACGCCTCCGCCGCTGCGATCGGCCGCCAGTACGCCGCGGCCATGGGCGCGACCACAGGAACCGAGGCGACGGCCGAGGACGTTGCGCGCCTGAGCGCCGTCGACCCGGTCGCGCGCGGGGTGTGGGCGCAGGCGGTCGACTCCCTGGCCATCGGGCTCGCGACGTGCACCATGACGTTGGACCCGGCTCTGATCGTCATCGGTGGTGGCCTGTCCCAGGCGGGCGCCGACCTGCTCGATCCGCTGCGATCCGCACTCGCACAGCGGGTCCGGTGGCGCTCGGCCCCACGAGTGGAGCTGTCCCCTTTGGGTGCTTCGGCCGGTCTGATCGGCGCAGGAATCCTGGCCGCCCGAGCCGTGTCCAACCTGTGTCCTGAGGAGGCTTGACCTGATCCGCGGGTCAGTCTACTTTTCGTTCGTAAACCTTCCTAACTGATCCGCGGAGACCGGCCACGATGGCGACCGAACTGGTCACGACGACCGACCTGGGCGCGCTCAACGCGCGCCGCCTGGCCGACGCCATCGTCTCCAGCGGCGCCATCTCCCGGGCCCAGCTCGCCCGCGACACCGGTCTGTCGAAGCCCACCGTCTCGATCGCGTTGGCCCGCCTGGAGAGTGCCGGCTTGGTCCGCGAGGTCGGCCGCACCCAGGGCGGCCGGGGAGCCACCGCACTGCTCTATGACCTGGTCCCCCATGTCGGCTCCTCGCTCGCGCTGGACGTCGGTCGTCGATGGATCCGGGCCCGGGTCTGCGACCTGGCCGGCCAGGATCGCGCGACGCTCGTCGAATCGACGAGAGGCACGACGGCCGGCTTGCTCGGGGCCCAGCTCGTCGCCCTGGCCCAGCGGACGATGCACGCGGCGGGGGTTGCCGACGGAGGCCTGGTGGCGGCCACCCTGGGGGCGCCCGGTGTCGTCGTGCCCGAAGGCGATCGGGTGCGCCTGGCCCCGCGCATGCCCGGCCTGCAGAATGCGCAGGTCCTGGAGCGGCTGCACGACGCCCTCGGGGTCGCGGTGAGAGTCGAGAACGACGTCAACCTGGCCGCGCGGGCGGAGCTCGTCTTCGGCCGCGGCCGCGAGCACCGCGATTTCGTCTACCTCTCGGTCGGCACCGGCGTCGGCCTGGCCCTGGTCCTGGACGGCGAACTGCGTTCGGGCGCAACCGGTTCGGCCGGTGAGGTCGGATACCTGCTGATCCCCGGCATCGAGCGAGCCACCGGAAGCCGGCCCGTCCGAGCGGGCAAGCCGGGGCCGTTCGAGTCGCACGTCGCCGCCGATGGCTTGGTGCGTGAGGCGCGAGCAGGCGGCCTGCGAGTGCGCACGGCCCAGGAGGTCGTCGAGGCGGCCCGTGGTGGCGACGCACGCGCGCTGGCCGCCCTCGTCGAGGAGGCCCAGCTGCTCGCCGTCGGCATCGCCAACGTCTGCGCGATCGTCGACCCGAGTCTGGTCGTCCTCGGCGGTGGGTTGGGCGTCGGTGGCGCGGATCTCTTACTTCCGTTGGTACACAAGGCGCTTCGTCAACTCACGCCGTTGCGCCCCGCTGTTGTCGTCAGTGAGCTGGGCGACCACGCAGTCCTTGACGGTGCCGTCGTCGACGCCGTCGCAACCGCCCAGGAGACCGTCCTGGGCACCATCACCGGTCATCACCGAGGCCGGTTGGCTGCCGCACAGGAGGCACCGTGAAGTCCAGGCTCGTTCCCCTCATCGCAGCGGTCACCATCACCGCTGCCGGGTTGGCCGCATGCGGGGGCAGTGGCGGTTCCAGTAACAGCAAGGCCAGCGCGCCGGCGTCGGCCGCGGCCGACCACACGCCGGTCACCATCACGATGTGGAGCGGCTTCACCGGCCGCGAGCTCGGGCTGCTCGGCAAGACGCTCGACTCCTTCCACACCTCGCATCCGTGGATCACGGTGAAGAACGTCGGCGGCGTCGACGACGACAAGATCATCAAGTCGATCCGGGCCGGCAACGCCCCGGACGTGGCGCTGTCGTTCACCGCCGACGACATCGGGACCTACTGCGGCAGCAAGGCCTGGATCGACCTGGGGCCCTACATCAAGCGGGACAACGTCGACCTGTCGGCGATCCCGAAGGCCTCACTGACCTACACCCAGTTCAACAACGTCCGCTGCGCCATGCCGGCGCTGGCCGACACCTACGGCCTCTACTACAACACCGACATGTTGAAGGCGGCCGGCTACACCGCGCCGCCGAAGACGGCCAGCGAATTGCTCCAGATGGCCGTCAAGCTCACGAAGTACAACTCCGACGGCAGCATCAAGGTCGCGGGTTTCATGCCGCTGTGGGGCGTCATGGAGATGGTCCCGGCCCACGTGGCGCCGGTGTGGGGTGCGACCTGGGTGGACAGCTCGGGCAAGAGCAACTTCGCCGGCAACCCCCAGTGGGCGGCGATGCTCCAGTGGCAGAAGCAGTTCGTGGATGCCATCGGCTACGACAAGCTGCGTCGGTTCAGCGCCGGCGCGGGTGACTCGGAGTTCGCGGCCACGAACCTGTTCGAGACCGGCAAGCTGGCGATGAACATCGACGGTGAGTACCGCACCGCCTTCGTCGACAGCGAGCACCCGAACCTGAACTACGCGACCGCGCCCTTCCCGGCCGCGGACAACATGCCGCAGCTCTACGGCGCGGGCTACGTCACCGGCAACTCGCTCGGCATCCCACGCACCAGCACCGGGACCAAGCGCGAGGCCGCCTGGCAGCTGGTCAAGTGGCTCTCGACCGACCCGACGGCTCAGGTCCCCTTGGCCAACGGGCTGAAGAACGTGCCGACCATCACCGCGTCGCTGAGTGACCCGACCCTGACCCAGGACCAGAAGTTCGCGACGTTCCTGAAGATCTACGGCAACCCGAACACCGCCACGACGCCGCCGAGCGCCGGTGGCACAGCCGACCAGGACGGCCTCTCGGCGTACGTCGAGAAGTACCAGGCCGGCAACGGCGGTGACCTGGCCCAAGGCCTGGCCGCCACCGACAAGCAGGTGAACGCGCAGGTGCAGCAGGCGACAGGGGGCGGCGCTCCGTGACAGCCGCCTGGCGGCGCCGGCTGACGATCGTCGCGATGATGAGCCCCTGGCTCGTCGGGATGCTGGTCTTCTTCGGCTACCCCCTGGTGGCGACCGTGGTGCTGTCGTTCGAGCACTACGACCTGCTCTCGCCGGCCAAGTGGATCGGTTTGGCGAACTACCGCTACATGGGCACGGACGTGAACTTCTGGCCCGGAGTGCGAAACACGTTGTGGGTGATCGCCATCCAGGTGCCGATCACCATCATCTTCGCGTTCTGGGTGGCCCACCTGCTGACCAAGGTACGGCGGGGGGCCGGGGTGCTGCGGACGATCTTCTACCTGCCCACCCTGGCCCCGCCCGTGGCCGCGACCCTGGGGTTCGTCTACATCTTCAACGCCAACACCGGACCGGTGGACCGGATCCTGGGGGCCCTGCATCTGCCACAGCCGTTGTGGTTCGACGACCCGCACTGGGCCAAGCCGACGCTGACCATCCTGGGCATGTGGGGGATCGGCTCGATCATGGTCATCTTCCTGGCGGCGCTGCTCAACGTCCCGGCCGAGCTCTACGAAGCGGCCGACCTGGACGGCGTGAAGTCCTGGCAACGGATGTTCTACATCACCGCCCCGTTGGTGAGCCCGGTCATCCTGTTCGCCGTGGTGACCGGGGTCATCGACGGCTTGCAGTACTTCACCCAGGGCTTCGTCGCCGCGACCGCGGCCGGTGGCGGTGACTCAGGGGCCGGACAGGGCAGCGCCCTCGGATACCCCCAGGGCGCAACACTTTTCTATCCGGTCTGGCTCTACCAGCAAGGGTTCCAGTACTTCGCGCTGGGCTACGCCGCGGCCATGGCCGTCGTACTGTTCCTCGCCGCCCTGGTCATCACCGGCATCGTCCTGCTCGTGGCCCGCCGATGGGTCTACCTCCCGGAGGCGCGCTGATGACGGCCCTGACCACCGGAGCCGCGGCGGCGGCAACCGATCCGGCTGCCAAGACCAAGACCCGTCGAGCTCGCCGGGACAGCCTGCTGACCGTCGTCGCCGAGCGCAGCATCATCATCGCGCTGGCCATCATGTTCGTCGCGCCGATCGTGTTCGTGATCCTGACGGCGTTCATGACGACCGACCAGGCGGCCGGTCCGAAGCTGTGGCCCTCGCCGTTCCACCCGGCCAACTTCGTCGACGTCTTCAACCAGACCGGGCTGGTCCGCGCGACGCTCAACACCGTGCTCTACGCCGGGCTCTCCACCGTCGGCGTCATCCTCTCCAGCGTGCCGGTGGCCTACGCACTGTCCCGGCTGCAGTGGCGCGGCCGCGGCGTGGCCTTCGTCTTCGTCCTGGCCACGATGATGCTGCCGACCCAGGTGACTGCCGTCCCGCTCTACATCATGTTCGCCAAGCTGCACCTGCTGGGGTCGCTGGCGCCGCTGATCATCCCGAGCTTCTTCGGCGACGCGTTCTCGATCTTCCTGTTGCGGCAGTTCATGCTGACCATCCCGCAGGAGTACGTCGACGCGGCCCGGGTGGACGGTGCCGGTGAGTGGCGGATCCTGGGTCAGATCGTCGTCCCGATGGCCCGCCCGGCGATCGCCGCCGTGGGGTTGTTCAGCTTCCTCTACGCCTGGAACGACTTCTTCGGACCGTTGCTCTACGCCGGTGAGAACTCCAAAGCCTGGACGGTCTCGGTGGCCCTGGCCAATCTGCGGGGACAGCACCACGTGCAGTGGAACCTCACGATGGCGGCCACCGTGATGTTCATGCTCCCGGTGATCATCCTGTTCTTCCTGGCCCAGAAGGCCTTTGTCGAGGGCGTCACGCTCACGGGGGTCAAGTAGATGAAGGTCGTCGTCGTCGGAGGTGGGTCGACCTACACCCCGGAGCTGGTCTCGGGCATCGCTCGACGCACCGCTGACTTGCCGGTGTCCGAGCTGGTCCTGCTCGATCCCGACGCCGACCGGCTGGCCGTCGTCGGGTCGTTCGCCCAGCGCATCCTCGACCATGGCGGATGGGCCGGCTCGCTGGTGACGACCGGCGACCGGTCGGCGGCCCTGGACGGCGCCGACGCAGTGCTGATCCAGCTCCGGGTCGGCGGTCAGGACGCGCGGCTGCACGACGAGACCGTGCCCGCGGTCTGCGGCTGCCTGGGTCAGGAGACGACCGGCGCCGGGGGGCTGGCCAAGGCGCTGCGGACCGTGCCGGTGGTGCTGGACCTGGCCGCCGAGATCGAACGCCGAGCCGCTCCGGGCGCGTGGATCGTCGACTTCGCCAACCCGGTCGGCATCGTGACCCGCGCCCTGCGCGAGGCCGGCCATCGAGCGATCGGCCTGTGCAACGTCGCGATCGGCTTGCAGCGGTTCATCTCGGGCCTGCTGGGCGTCGAGCCCGGCGCAGGTGATGGTCGACCAGGTCGGGCTGAACCATCTGACCTGGATCCGGCGCGTGCTGGTTGACGGCGAGGACCGGCTGCCGGAGCTGCTCGACCGGCACCTGGACGCGTGCGCCGAGCAGCTCGAGCTCCCGGCCGACCTGATCCGTGAGCTCGGCGCGCTGCCGTCGTACTACTTGCGCTACTTCTATTTCCACGACCAGGTGGTCGAGGAGCAACGGACCGAGGAGCCCAGAGCCCAAGCGGTGCAACGGATCGAGAAGGAGCTGCTCGAGCTCTATCGCGACCCCGAGCTGGTCGACAAGCCGGCCCTGCTCGAACAGCGCGGCGGGGCCTACTACAGCGAGGCCGCCGTCGCCCTGCTCACCTCGCTGGTCACGGGCGATGGTGCCGTGCACGAGGTCGACGTGCCCAACGCCGGCACGTTGGCCGGGCTGGCCGACGACGACCTGGTCGAGGTGCCGGCGACGGTCGACCGCGAGGGCGCGCATCCGCTGCCGCAGGCCCCGCTCGCACCGGAGCTGCTCGGGCTGGTGCAGCACGTCGCGGCGTACGAACGCCTGGCCGTCCGGGCCGCGCGCTCAGGTGAGACAGCGGACGTACGGCGAGCACTGCTCGCGCATCCCCTGGTGGGGCAATGGGATCCGGCCAAGGAGCTGGCTCGGCTGCTCCCCTACGCCATGCCCTCGCGATGAGCCAGCTCCTGCTGGCCGTGGACGGCGGCAACTCCAAGACCGACGTCCTCCTGCTGGACGACGCCGGCCAGGTGCTCTCGTCCGTGCGGGGTCGCACCTGCGCGCCCTTGCATCTCGGCCTGGCCGGCGCGATGGAGTGTCTGGACGAGCTCATCGCGGAAACACTTGTCGCGGCTGGGCTTTCGCGCTCGGTGCTGCCGTTGGCGGTTGGCGTCTTCGCCCTGGCCGGCGCCGACCTCCCCCACGAGGAGGCTGAGCTGCTCGCCGCGGTCAGCGGCCGGGGGTGGGTCCGTCAGGCATCGGTGCACAACGACGCCTTCGCCCTGCTGCGTTCCGGCACCGACCGGCCCTGGGGGGTCGCCGTGGTCTGCGGTGCCGGCATCAACTGCGTCGGCGTCGGACCGGACGGCGGCGTGGCCCGGTTCCCCGCGCTCGGCGGAATCTCCGGCGACTGGGGCGGAGGCCACGACGTCGGGATGGCCGGCCTGGGCGCCGCGGTCCGGTCGGTCGACGGTCGGGGCCCGGCCACGGTGCTCGCCGAGACCGTCTCGGCGCATTTCCGGCTGCCGGATCCGGTGGCCGTCATGACCGCGATGCATGTGGGCGAGCTGGACGAGCGTCGCGTCCTGGAGCTGCCGCCCACCGTCTTCGCCGCGGCCCGCGCCGGCGACCGGGTGGCCGGTGAGATCGTCCTGCGGCTGGCCGCGGAGGTCGTTGCGTGCGCCGTCGCCGCGATCCGCCGGCTCGACCTGACCGAGCTGGACCCTGACGTGGTGCTCGGTGGCAGCCTGCTTCGAGCCGGGCTGCCGCTGCTCGACGACGCGGTCCGCTCCGGGGTGCTGGAGGTTGCGCCGCGGGCGGTGATCAGCCACGCCACCGTCGCCCCGGTCATCGGCTCGGCCCTGCTGGCCCTCGGCGACATCGCCGCGCCGGCCGGCGCGCACGAGCGGCTGCGCCAGTGGGGCCTCACTCATGACATCGGCCCGGAGTCGGTGACCGCCGACCCGGTGGCTCGCGAACCGTGAAGGGCGTCGGCTGATGTCCGAGCGCGAGCTCGAGCGCCATCGCATCGTCGTCGTCTCCCCGCACCTGGACGACGTCGTGCTCTCCGCCGCAGCGCAGCTGGGCCGTCCCGACCTCACGGTCGTCACGGCCTGCACCGGAGCTCCGTCGCCGGACGCCCCGCTGGGATACTGGGACCGGCTGACGGGCGCGACGAGCGCGGCGGCTCGCGTCCATGAACGGTACGCCGAGGACGACGCTGCGCTGGCCGTCTGCGACGTCCAGACCATCGTTCGGCTGGGCTTCCCCGACGGCCAGCACCGCCCGGACGGCGAGACCGTGAGTCACGCCGGCTTGGTGCGCGCCCTGCGATCGGAGCTGGCGGGTGCGGTGGAGGTGTGGGCGCCGGCCGGGATCGGTTGCCACCCGGACCATCTCGCGGTCCGCGACGCGGTGCTCGACGCGATCGATCCGGGCGCCGTCGTCCATCATTACGCGGACGTGCCCTACAGCCTGCGCTACGGCTGGCCGCCATCGGTCACTGGGCGGCCCGCGCCATCGCCGTACCTCGACGTCGAGTACTGGCTGGCCGAGGAGCTGCGGCGCTACCGGGCTGGACCCGGCCAGCCATGATCCGCACCGTGCATCGTCTGGACCCCGAGCAACAGCGACGAAAGGTGGCGGCCATGGCTTGCTACGCGACCCAGATCCCGGCCCTCGACCTCGGCGGCGCGCTGGCATCCGGCCATCCGGACGTCGTGGGCTTCGAGGTCTCGTGGAGCCGGGTTGGGAGTGGGTCGTGAACCGGCGGCCGGTCGTGGCGGTGGCCGCGGCCTGCGGCCTGGCCGTGGGGACCGCCGCGCTGATCAACCCCGCGCCGACAGTGGCCGCCAGTGAGACGGCAAGCGCGTTGATCCGCGTCGCTCAGGCAGGAGCGACCGTGGGCGAAGACCTTCATGCCTACGTGATGGCGCCGAAAGCGTTGCGGGGTGAGCGGTTCCAGCTCCTCGACCCAGAGGGGCGGGTCGTCCGCTCGGGCCCGGTCGGACCATCGGCGGGCCGGTGGAACTCGACGTACGGCGCGGTGCAACCCATCGATCTGGGCCGGGTGGCTCGCCCTGGGACGTACTGGGTGCGGATCAGCGGATCGACGGCTGCGACGTCGCCGGCGATACCGGTCGGCTGGGCGAGTGCCGTGAGTGCTCGGCTCACGGCCGACGGCACGTCGTTCCTGACCCTGCAACGCGACGGCAGCGACGTGGTGCCGGGGATCCTCGACCGCCAGCCCAGTCATCTGGACGATGCTGCGGCAACGGTCTACCAGCCACCGAAGTTCACCGACCCGGACAGCGACGAGTTGGCGGCAGCGCTCAAGCCGGTCCCGGGCGCCGCGAAGCGGGACGTCGAGGGCGGCTGGTTCGACGCCGGCGACTACCTCAAGTTCACCCAGACCGCGTCGTACGTCCTCGACTCGACGCTGGTTGCCTTGCGGGACAGCGCATCGGCGCGCCCGGCCCTGGCCGCCGAGACGAGCCACGGCCTCGACTGGCTGGCCAAGATGTGGGACCCCAAGGCCGGCGTGCTCTACGCGCAGGTGGGCATCGGCAGCGGCAGTGACCGGCTGAACGTGCTCGGCGACCACGATGTGTGGCGGTTGCCGGAAGCGGACGACGCCGCGAACCCAGCCGTCGGCTCGCCGGACTACTTCATCTCCCATCGCCCGCTCTTCGCGGCCAACGCGCCGGGCCAGAAGATCAGCCCCAACCTGGCCGGCCGGGTCGCGGCGGCCTTCGCGCTGCAGGCCCAGCTGGAGGTGAAGACCGACCGGTCCGGCGCTCGACGAGATCTGGCCAAAGCCGCCGCGCTGCTGGCCGATGCGAAGACCCGGGAGGTCGGCACCCTGGTTTCGACCTACCCGAACGGCTACTACCCGGAGAGCTCGTGGGCCGACGACATGGAGCTGGGCACGACCGAAGCGGCGACGGCCGCCCGGCTGCTGCATGACCCGCGGGCCGGCAGCTGGCTCACCGCCGCCCAGCATTGGGCCCGGATCTATGTCGCGGAGCACCGACCATGACTCGCTCAACCTTTACGACACCAGCGCACTGGCCCATGCCGAGCTCGCCGCCGAGCTCACCGCGGCCCACCGCGGTAGCGCGGCCCGGCGGCTGGTCGTCGCTGACCTGCGCAGCCAGCTGGACACAGCCGTGGCCCGAGCGGCCCATGACCCGTTCGGCTCCGCGGCGATCGTGACCGACTACGACGCCGTGAGCCACGAGCTCGGGCTGGTCGCGACGGCCGAGCTCTATGCGCGGGTCACCGGCTCACACCGGTACGACGCGTTCGCGGCCCGCCAACGGGACTGGGTCTTCGGAGCCAACGCCTGGGGGACGTCGTTCGTGATCGGCGAGGGCACGACCTACCCGTTGTGCCCGCAGCATCAGGTGGCCAACTTGTCCGGCAGTCTGACCGGTGGCCGCCGAGTCGCGGTGGGCGCGGTGGTCAACGGCCCCAACGGGTCTGACCAGTTCACCGACCTCGGCGTGCCGGACGGGGCGAAGGCCTGTCCCGCCGACGGCGTCGACCGGTTCAAGCCCTTCGACACCCGGGCGGCGACCTTCCTGGACGAGGTGGCGGCCTGGCCGAGCGACGAGCCGGCCGACGACTTCACGGCGAGCGGCATCCTGGCCTACGCACTCGGCCGCTGAGCCGGGCGGCGCACGAGTCAGGTCAGCAACCGCGCCCCAGTCTGGGGTCGGGCGACGAAGGCGGTCAGTGCGTCGGCCGGTGCCGGCCGGGCGAAGTAGTAGCCCTGAGCCATCCGACAGCCCAGGCGCCGCAACGTGTCGGCCTGGGCTGCCGTCTCGACGCCCTCGACGACGACGCCGAGCTGGAGGTCCTCGCCGAGGCGGAGGACGGCGTGCATGAACCGCTCCACCTGTGGGTCTTCGTTGACGCCGACGACGAACGCGCGATCGACCTTCAGCGTCGTCAAGGGGATCTCGTGCAGATGAGCCAGCGAGGAGTAGCCCGTCCCGAAGTCGTCGAGGGCCAGCGAGACGCCGGCCTCGCGCAGCTCGTGGGTGACCTGGCGAGCAGCATCGAGGTCGGTCAGCAGGCCGTCCTCGGTGATCTCGACGATCAACTGGTGAGCCGAAAGGTCGTGTCGCGCAATGGCATCGGCCAGTTGCGCCGGGTAGGTCGAGGTCGACGACCTGGTGTGGCGGAATGTTGACCGCGACCTGCAACCAGTCATGGCCGAGGTCCGCGCTCCAGGCGGCCAGCTGCGCGCAGGCCTGCTCCAGCATGCTCGCGGTGAGTTGGCGGACCAGGCCCGATCGAACGGCGACGGCAACCATCTGTTGCGGCGGCACGAGCGTGCCCTGGTAGTTCCAGCGGGCGAGGGCCTCGAAACCGCGGACGCCGCCGCTGCCGAGGTCCATGATCGGCTGGAAGAACGCGCGCACGTCGCCGACGGCGAGAGCCTGGCGCAGCGGCTCGCTGAGCATCAGGTCCTCGGTCTCGGGCAGGGTCATGCCGCTGCGATAGCGCTCGACCTTGCCCTTGCCGGCCCGCTTCGCGGCGTACATCGCGACGTCGGCCTGGCTGAGCAGGGTGCGCAGCGATGGCGGCGGTGAGCCGGGGTGGACGATGGTGACGCCGACGCTGATCCGGGCGTCCAGCCGCATGTCGTCGACGAAGAACGGCTCCCGCAGGACGTCGACCAGCCGCCGCCCGACCGCGGCCGGGTCCTCGCCGTCCTCGACGAGCACGGCGAACTCGTCGCCGCCGAGCCGGGCCAGCGTGTCCGAGGTCCGCAAGACCGACCGCAGTCGCTCGGCGACCTGCACCAGCAGGTGATCGCCGGCCGCGTGTCCGAGGGTGTCGTTGACGCCCTTGAAATCGTCCAGGTCGCAGAACAGCACCGCGAAGCTGCGCTGGTCGACCGCGTGCAGGTCGAGCGCGTGCTTGACCCGATCGGCGAACAGCCGACGGTTGGCCAGGCCGGTGAGCTGATCGTGAAAGGCCTGCTCCTGCAGCTGTTCTTCGCGCGCCGCCACCTGCACCACGAGTCGCCTGTTCTCCACGACCGTGGCGTACTGCCGCAAGAGCAGGAGGCAGACGGCAACGGCAGTGATGACCAGCTCGGCGGCATCGGGCGGCGTACCGCGGGTGCTCTGGATACACACCGTCGCGGTCGCGAGGACGAGCGGCAGGTAGGGCACGAACGACGTGCCCCGGGGCCGGCGCTCGACGACGACGGCGTGGCCGGCCGGCCCCCGCGGAGCCGTCGCCGCGGCGATCATGATGAGCAGGAAGGCGGCGATCCAGCCTGCGTCGATCGGGTCGCCGGTCTGGTAGTGGCCGGTCGCCGTCAGGTAGGCGAACCCGCTGTCGGCCACCGCCATCGAGACCAGGCCGACACCGAGCAGCAGCAATGTCCTCGAGTACGCCGAGTGCTGGACGACCGTGAGGATCACCATGGCGATCACCACCAGGTCGCCGAGCGGGTAGGCGAGCGAGACGGCGAAGGCCAACCGGGGACCGCCCCCGGCCGAGAGCGCGACGGCGTGCAAGGTTGTCGCCCACGAGACAGTCAGCAGTGCGGCGGCGGTGATGGTCGCGTCGAGCGCCAGACGGGCCCGTCCGGTGGAGCGGGTCGGAAAGAGCCAGAGCCCAATCACCACGCCGATCGGGAAGAGGAGGAAGCCCACGTCGGCGAGCGACGGGAAGGGCGTCTCGCGTCCGGCGATGAGTTCGTAGTAGCACCAGATGGCTTCGCCCAGCGCCCAGGCCAGGCAGCCGGCGCTCGTGGCGATCCAGGACCAGCGCAGGCGGCCGGTAGAGCCGGCGGCAGTGGAGGCGGCCGCGGCCCCGGCCGACCCAGCGGCGGCCAGTTGGGCCAGGTCGTCCATGGCCTGGAAGCCGACCGCGCCCTGACCGTGGACGAGGGCAGCGACGACCACGACTGCGACCGCGATCAGGCCGGGCCCGATGATCCGCGCGGCGACCCGAGAGGCGATGCGAGAGGCGATGCGGGTGGTGCCGACCTGCCCGGAGCGATGAGACGTCGCGCCGTTGGCCTCGAACGCCACGCCGTCACCTCCATGAAGCCGCAGGGAGGCGCGCTGAGGAGGGCGAGAAATCCCCGGACGCGCCTGGCTTCCTATCGGCTAACGGAGCGTGACGCTGAAGGTTACGCGTGGTGGTGGCTGTGCTCCTGGAACATGCGCCGCGGCCCTGGTCGCTATTCCCCGATCATGACGTTCGAGCACAGCATTCCGGAAATCGGACGATATCCCGGAAGGTCCGTCTTGGGAATGTCGTAGTTGTCATTGTCGAGGCAATCGATACCGGCGACTGACCATCCCCGCCTGAGCTCCACGAGCGGCCGGCCGGTTGTGCACGCAACGCCAACGGGCTGTGCAGGCAAGGCCTGTCGCTAGGGCCCGTCCCTCCCGTTAATAGGAGGGACCACTGAGGCAGACCCTCCCCTGGAGTCACCGCTATGTCTCTCTCATTCGCCATGCGCGGCGAAAACAGTCCGCCAGTCCTCTCCGGTGCCGGTGGGGACCCACAAGACAGCAGGTCGGCCCCGCAGGGGGTGGCCGACCTGCGTACGGCGATCTGGTCGAACCAGCTGACCGTCCACTACCAGCCCCAGATCGAGCTCCCAGGGGGAGCTTGATCGGGGTGGAGGCGCTGGTGCGTTGGCACCATCCCCGGTTCGGCGTGCTGGCGCCGGCCGTCTTTCTTCCGATCGCCGAGCGGAGCGGGCTGATGCCGGCCCTCACGACCAGCGTGCTGGCCATGGCCGCCGCTCAGGCGACGAGCTGGTGGCGCGATGGCCATCGGCTGACGATGGCGGTCAACATCGCTCCCGCAGCGATCGGGCCAACGTTGGTGCAGGACGTGGTGCGCGTCGTCGAGACGTGCGGGCTGCCGCCGGGCACGTTACGGCTGGAGCTGACCGAGGACCTTCAACCGGAGGATCTCGACCGGATCCGGCCGACGGTCAACCGGCTGCGCGACCTGGGCGTTGGCCTCTCGGCCGACGACTTCGGTGCGGGGTGTTCGTCCCTGGCCATCGTGCAGGAGCTGCCGGTCGACGAGATCAAGATCGATCGGTCGTTCGTCCAGCGCATGCGCTGCGACTGGCGCACGCAGGCCATCGTGCGGTCGATGATCGACCTCTGCTGCGCGACTGGGGATCCAGAGCGTTGCCGAGGGTATCGAGGACGCGGAGACGCTGAACCTGTTGCGAGACATGGGCTGTGACCTAGCCCAAGGCTTCCTCCTCGGACGGCCGGTACCGGCCGACCAGATCAGCGCCCTGCTGCGGGAACGACCCGCCTGAGACCGGGTGGGTGGCTCGGGCACGTCCGGTGCCCGGGCCATCCGCCCTTGCCAGGCCCGCTCTCTGACCAGGGTCGGTCAGAGAGCGGGCAACTCGACGACGATCTCGGTGATCTGTCCCTGGGCTGCCTCGGCGAGCGTGTCGACGGGTTCGCTGCGCGGCGCAAGGGTCCGCAGGGTCCAGGCGCCGGGGGCGGCGAAGAAACGGAATCGCCCGTCGTCACCGGTCGGCACCTCCGCAGTGAACTCGCCGGTCTCGCCGAGCAGTCGCACGTAGGACCGCACGGGCTCACCGGCGCGGACGACGATCCCCTGGATGACCGACTCGGTGCCGGCTCCGCCGTCGGCCGTCGCTGGCAACGCGTGGCCGCCCTCGGGGCTCGCGCAGCTCACGAGAGGCTCCCCGGCTCTTCACCCAGCGCGATCGGTACGCCGACCAGCGAGCCCCACTCGGTCCACGAGCCGTCGTAGTTCTTGACGTTGGGTTGCTCGAGGATCTCGTGCAGGACGAACCAGGTGTGCGCCGACCGCTCGCCGATGCGGCAGTAGGCGATCGTGTCCCGGTCGAAGTCCACGCCCTCCTCGGCGTACAGCTCGCGCAGCTCGTCGTCGTCGCGGAACGTCCCGTCGTCTCGGGCCGCCTTGCTCCACGGGATGTTGCGCGCGGTCGGGATGTGACCCGCCCGCTGCGACTGCTCCTGCGGCAGGTGGGCCGGCGCCAGCAGCCGTCCGGAGAACTCGTCGGGGGAGCGGACGTCGACCAGGTTGCGCTCGCCGATCGCGGCCAAGCACCTCATCGCGCATCGCCCGCAGCGAGGAGTCCTGCTCCTGCGCGGCGTACGTCGTGGCCGGCCGCTCCGGGCACCTCGGCGGTCAGCTCCCGGCCGTCGAGCTCCCACTTCTTGCGGCCGCCGTCGAGCAGGCGGACGTCGGCGTGGCCGTAGAGCGTGAAGTACCAGTAGGCGTAGGCCGCGAACCAGTTGTTGTTGCCGCCGTAGAGCACGACGGTGTGGTCGTTGCCGACGCCACGGTCGGACATCAGCGCCTCGAACTGCTCGCGACTGACGAAGTCGCGGCGCACCGGGTCCTGCAGGTCGTCGCGCCAGTCGACCCGGACGGCGCCGGGGATGTGTCCGCGGGCGTAGGCCGAGGTGTCCTCGTCGACCTCGACCAGCACCACGGAAGGGTCGTCCAGGTGCTCGGCGACCCAGTCGGCGTCCACCAGCGAGGCATCACGGCTCATGCTCCGAAACGGTACGGCCCGTCCGCCTGTTGGTCACCCACGGTCCGCATCCCGAGACAAGCAGGAGGGGTCAGGAGGTGATGTCTTTGCTGGTGAAGCGAGCCCAGGCGAGGGTGCCGAAGATCAGGATGTACGCCGCTTGGGAGAGCAGGCCGAGGCCGATGTCGTGAGTGGCGATGGGCTGGCGCAGTAAGTCGCCGAAGGCCAGCCAGTAGTGCGTGAACAGGTACGGGTGCAACCACGCGATCTGCGGCACCGAGTCGGCGATCTGGGCGGCGATGACCAGGACGGCCGTCGCGGCCATCGCGCCCATCGGCACCTCGGTCAACGTCGAGATGAACAGCCCGATGGCCGCGAGCCCGAGCAGCATGGCGGCGACGTAACCCGCGACGAGCACCGAGCGGGTCACGGCGGAGCCGGCGGAGATGACGTTGCCGGAGAGCAGGGTGACCGGTCCGTGCGGAAACAGAACCAGGCCGACCACGGTGCCCACGACGAAGACGGTGGCCGCGGCCACGACGGAGAACGCCGCAACTCCGAGGTACTTCACGACGAGCAGGCGGGTCCGTCCGACGGGCACGACCAACAGGTTGCGCAGCGATCCCGTCGCCGCCTCACCGGCGATCGACTCCCCGGCCACGACCGACACGGTCAGCGGCAGGAAGAGTGGCAGCGTCACGACGAGCGAGGTGAAGGCCAGGAAGAGGCCGTTCTCGGTGATGTCGCCGATGAAGGCCGGCCCGTCACCGTTGCTCGGAGCCGAGACCCGCACGGCGATGCCGAGCAGGATCGGCGCAAGCGAGAGCACGCCGAGCAGGGCCAGGTTGCGGCGCCGGCGGAAGATCAGCCGCAGCTCCGAGCGCTGGAAGCGCAGGAAGGCCGCCGGGCCACCGGCCCCGGCGTACGTCGTGGGCTGACCCGCCGGTGCCCCGAGCGGCGTC
This sequence comes from uncultured Actinomycetota bacterium, assembly GCA_963834425.1. Classification (GTDB taxonomy): domain Bacteria; phylum Actinomycetota; class Actinomycetes; order Actinomycetales; family CAVURS01; genus CAVURS01. The sequence continues at coordinate 227,303 of CAWIBR010000016.1, read as the reverse complement.
GTATCAACGGTTTCGGCCGTCCCGCGTCCGGGCTCGGGCTCGGGTGCGGCGGGTCGGGCGAGCTCACTGGTCGACATCGAAGCCCTCCCCGGTCAGGCCCACGAAGAGCTCCTCGAGGTCGGGCCGCTCGACGACGAGCTGCCGGACGGGCACCCCCGCTCCGACCAGTGCTGCAGTGACCGTGGCGCTGTCGATGTCGCCGAGGTCGGCGAAGACCTGCCCGTCCACCACCGTCGGCGCGGCCAAGCCCAAGCCGCCGAGCACCGAGATCGCTTCGGCGGGCTGCGAGGTCTGCACGCGCACCCGGGTCACCGATGCGGCGCCCAGCTGGTCGAGCGAACCCTGGAAGACCAGCCGACCCCGACTCATCACGCCCACGTGGGTGCACATCTGCTCGATCTCGCTCAGCAGGTGGGAGGAGACGAAGACGGTTGCGCCTTCGGCCGCCACCTCGTGGACCAGGTTGCGCACCTCCCGGGTCCCTTGCGGGTCAAGGCCGTTCGTCGGTTCGTCGAGGACGAAGAGCTCGCGCTGGCGCAGCAGGGCCCCGGCCAGGCCGAGCCGCTGGCGCATGCCGAGGGAGTAGGCGCGGTACTTCTTGCGCGCCGCCGCCGACAGGCCGACCCGGTCCAGGGCGTCGCCGACCCGCTCGCGGGCTCGCCCTCCGGGCACCGACCGGTCGGCCGCATCGAGCCGCATCAGGTTGTCGCGCCCGGACAGGTAGGGGTGGAAGGCCGGGCCCTCGACGAGCGCGCCGACCTGGGGGAGCACCTCGGCGGCGCCCCGCGGCATCGGGACACCCAGCAGCGAGTGGGTGCCGTCGGACGGCGCGATCAGGCCGAGCAACATCCGGATGGTCGTCGTCTTGCCGGAGCCGTTGGGCCCGAGGAAGCCGTAGACCGCGCCGGCGGGCACGTCGAGGTCGACGTGATCGACCGCGACGTGCCCGCCGGCGAAGCGCTTGGTCAGCCCCGCGCTGGAGATCATCCGGCCGCTGCTCACTTGGTCGCGGCGTGGGCGCTGGCCGCAGCCTGCTCGAGCATCGACGGTGGCACGGCTCCGACGAATGCGCGCCCGTCGCTGAGGACCAGCACCGAGACGAGCGAGGTCTTGAGCACCCGGCCCGAGCCGTAGCTGCCGCTGACCGGCGTGAGCGCCTGCAGCAGCGCGTCACTGGACGCGGACGCGCCCTTGGTCGCCTGCGCCAGGTTGACGCCGCTCACCTCGACGATCGAGGTCCACCCCTTGCCGATCACCGTCGGCTCGGAGCCGGCCGCGGCGCCCGATCCCTTGCCCTGCAGCGCTTTGCTGGCGTTGCCCGGAGCCACGGGATGCCCTTGCGGCTTCGTGAGGTCCTTGGTCGTGACCTTGGTGTTCGGCGGTGCGGTGAACCGGAAGACCGAGGCGGGCTGCTTGCTGAACGTCACCGTGGTGAAGCCGGTCTCGAACGCCGGCGATGTCGCGCCCTTGGCGAAGACCTCGACCCGCAGCGGGACGTCGGTCTTGGCGTCGATCGCGATCTCCACCGACCCGACGAGCGAGCGGGTGTCCTTCGGCTTCAGGACCAGCTGGTACGCCGAGCGACCGGCGACCCGGGCCGTGCGGTCCACGCTGACCGCGGTCGTGGGGTCGATCGCGGCGAGCGCCTGGCTGGCCGCCTGTTGAGGAGTCAGCTTCTCCATCGCTTGCTGCTGAGCAACCTTCGCTGGGTCCTTCGCCGCGGCCTCGGCCGGAAGGCGAAGGTGCTCGGCCGTCCGGTCCTTGCTCGACCACAGCCACAGGTTGCTGCCATTGCGCACCAGGTCGGACTCGGAGAGGTTGCCGACGAGCGCGAGCCGGGTCAGCTGCGGGCCGCCGTACCAGACCCGCACGGTGTGCGAGCCGGTGAGCAGGGCGAGCGGGCTGGTCGAGGACTGGTCCTGCCCCGGCAGGTCCGGCAGTCCGAGCTTCGCGGTCTCGACGACGGTGCCGGAGAACGGCCGGGCCTGGGCGGCGCCGATGTCGGCGAGCAGCTGACCCGCGGTCTTGGCCGGCAGGGTGGGCGAGGCGTCGGCCGACATGAGCGGCACACCGATCGCACCGGCGACCACGGCGACGGCAACGGCGGGGACGGCCCAGCGGGCCCGGGAGGACAGTCGTCGGGGAGAACTCATGGGCCCACCCTGCACCAGCCCTCCTGTGAGGACGCTGAGGGCGACTGACTGCCGGTTTGGTTCGCAGTCGGGGCATGACCAGGCAGGCTGGACCCTGTGCGGGTGCTTGTCGTCGAGGACGAGGTGCGGCTGGCCCAGGCGTTGCAGCGCGGGCTGCGCGCCGAGGGTTTCGGCGTCGACCTGGCGCACGACGGCATCGACGGGCTGCACCTGGCCCGCGAGGGCGGCTACGACGCGGTGGTGCTCGACGTCATGCTCCCGGGCCTGAGTGGCTACCGGGTCTGCGAGGCGTTGCGGGCCGAGCAGAACTGGGTGCCGGTCCTGATGCTGTCGGCCAAGGACGGCGAGTACGACGAGGCCGACGGTCTCGACGTCGGTGCCGACGACTACCTGACCAAGCCGTTCTCCTATGTGGTGCTGCTGGCCCGGCTGCGCGCCCTGCTGCGTCGGGGTGCACCGGAACGGCCGACGGTTCTCGAGGCGGGCGACCTCAGCCTCGATCCCGCGGCTCGATCAGTCACTCGTGGAGGTCATCAGATCGCTTTGACGGCAACGGAGTTCGCCCTCCTGGAGCTGCTCATGCGCCGTCGTGGCGAGGTGGTCCCGAAGGCGGAGATCCTGACCCACGTCTGGGATGCCAACGACGACGTGGCGCCGAATGTCGTCGAGGTCTACGTCGGCTACCTCCGGCGCAAGATCGACGCGCCGTACGGCCGCTCGGCGCTGCAGACCGTCCGTGGTGCGGGCTACCGGCTCGCCGCAGACGGCGGCTGAGGTCGCGACGATGCGCCTGCGACCGGACACGAGCCGGCTCAGCCTGCGGGCCCGGCTGACCATCATCGCGACGGCCGTCGTCGCGGTCACCCTGGCGATCAGCGCCGTGCTGTTGCTGGCCGTCGTGCGCCACTCGGTGCTGCACTCGCTCGACGACTCGGCCCGGCAGCAGGCCAAGGACGTGGCCGCCCTCGCACACAGCGGGCAGCTGCCCGATCCCGTGCCGGTCGGTGCCGGCACGGCCGGCGTCCAGATCGTCGACAGCGAAGGGCGCGTGGTCGCGGTCTCGGCCGGCGCCGACCGCCTCACCGCGCTGCTCGAGCCGGGCGAGGTGCAGGCCGTGCGGGCCGGTCAGGTCAAGGTCATCGACGGCGCCCGGCTGGGCACGCCGGACTCGCTGCGGGTCGTGGGCTACCCCGTGCCGGCCGGCAAGGGCCAGGCGGCCGGGCAGACCGTGCTGGTCGCCGTCAGCCAGGCCGAGGCCTCCGGCAGCGTGCGGGCGCTCGCCATCGCCACTGCCGTCGGCGGCCCGATCCTGCTGGTCGCCTTCGCCCTCGTCTGTTGGCTGTTGGTGGGCCGGGCGCTGGAGCCGGTCTCGCGGCTGCGCACCGGGGCCGAGGAGATCGCCGCGGCCGGATCCGCTGATGGCCGAAGGCTTCCCGTGCCGGCTGCCCAGGACGAGGTCCAGCGCCTGGCCGAGACGCTCAACGGGATGCTCGACCGGCTGGAAGGTGCCAGCGCGGCCCAGCGGGCCTTCGTCGCCGATGCCGCGCACGAGCTGCGCAGCCCGCTCAGCGCGATCCGGACGCAGCTCGAGGTCGCGCGCCGCCACCCCGACTCAGCGCCCTGGGAGGAGACGGCCGACGGCGTGCTCGCCGACACCGACCGGCTGGCCCGGCTGGTCGACGACCTGCTGCTGCTGGCCCGCAGCGAGGACCGGGCGCCCGCTCACCGCTCGGAACCGGTCGACCTGGTCGAGCTGGCCCGCGAGGTGTCAGCCCGCCCGTGGGCCGTGCCGGTGACCCTCGAAAGCCTCACTGCTACAACGGGTTCGGTCTCCTCGACTCACGCGGGCAATGAAAGCGCGCAGATCCGGGCCGATCCGGACGCAGTCACGCGGATCCTGGTCAACCTGGTCGACAACGCGGCCCGCTATGCCCGGACGGCGGTGACGATCGCCGTACGTCGGGATGGTGGGCTGGTCGAGCTGTCGGTGAGTGACGACGGTCCCGGGATCGCACCGGCCGACCGGGAGCGGGTCTTCGAGCGGTTCACCCGGCTCGACGCCGCGCGCTCGCGGGCCGACGGCGGCAGCGGGCTGGGCCTGGCCATCGTGCACCGGCTGGTCCAATCCTCGGGCGGCACCGTGCGGGTCGAGGACGCCGAACCCGATGGCCAACCACCCGGCACCCAGGTGACCGTGCGGTGGCCGGCCGAGGACTCGGTGGTCGCGAAGCCGACGTGACCTCGCTCACCCCAGGTCCATCTGGGGAACGCATGGGGACGCCCAGACGATGAAGCAGGAGATGACTTCCCCGGATCGCCGACCCCAGATCAGCCTGGCCCAGGTGGCCGGCAGCGCCCTCGCGGCGGTGTCGGCTGCCGTCGTGGCGTCCTTCCTCGGCGTCGGCGGCACGGTGCTCGGAGCTGCGATCGGAAGCATGGTGGCCACCGTCGGGGGCGCCGTCTATGCCCACTCGTTCCGTCGCGCGGGCGAGCGGCTCGGCGAGACCAAGGTCGTCACCGTGGTCACCCGTAGTCGGGTCGGAGTCGCCCACGGCGGCCCCGGACCGGGTGACGTTCCGTCGATCGAGCGCGCAGTGGGCCAGGGGCTGGACAGTCCCAGGCCGCCGTACGCCGAGTCCGGCTCGGCCATCCCCGGCGACGGTGCCGGGCCCGAGACGGTCATCGATGCGCCGCAGCGGCCCCGCTGGATGCGATGGCAGACAGGGGTTGTGCTGGCGGTCACGGCGTTCGTGATCGCGATGCTCGTGATCTCGGTCATCGAGCTGACCATCGGCCGGCCGATCTCGGGCGGTTCGGGGGGCACCACCGTCGGCCACCTGACGCGCCCGTCGACGGCCCAGCCCGCCCACCAGGAGACCCCCGCTCCCGCGCCCACTGCGACCACGCCGGCGGTGACACCGACCAGCGCCCCGACGACGACCGCGCCGACGCCGGACCCGGCCACGTCCGCCCCGGCCACGTCCGCTCCGAGCGGGACGCCGACCCCCACGGGTACGCCCGCGACCACCGCGCCCGCCGTACCGGTCGGCACGCCCACCGGCTGATCGCCTCGGCCTCGGCCAGGCTCCCGTCGGCGGGTCAGGCGATGAGCTTGGCGAGCAAGGCTCGCAGGTCGGCGTCCGCGTCGGGGCCGAGGCGGTCTGCGATCTCCTGCTGGATCGTGGCCGCGGTGCGCTGAGCCTGCGCCAACGTCGTCCGGCCGGCTGGCGTGAGGCTGACCTGTTGCACCCGGCGGTCCTGCTCGCTGCGGCTGCGCGCCACCAGCCCAGCGCGCTCGAGGGAGTCCAACAGGGCGAGTACGGCGGGTGGGCTCACGCCCATGCGGTCGGCGAGATGCGCCTGCGAGCACGGCTCGTCCTGCTGCAGCATCGACAACAGGCCGAAGTCCCGAGGGTGCAGGCCGAGCTCGGCCAGCCGTCGGGCGGCGTCCTCGCGCACGCGCCGGTGGGCATGCGCAATCAGGTAACCCAGGTGACCGGCCATCGGGCTGACGTCGAGCACCGCGCTGCCACCGAGCAGCACCCGCAGGTGTCGCTTGAGTCGCTTGATCTCGGCCAACGTGAGCGACCCGGCCATCTCTCGTTCGCCGGCCTTGAGATTGCCGAGCTGACCGATCTGGGCAGCGGCGCCCTCCGCAGTGAGCTGGACCACCTGCAGCCGTCGGTCGGTGACGCTGCGAGCCCTGGAGACCAAACCCTTGGCCTCCAAGCCGTCGACGAGCCGCACGACCAGGGTCGGGCTGACGTCACACAGCTCCCCGAGCCGGCGCTGCGAGATCGCGCCCTCATCGGCCAGGCAGGACAGGGCCGCCAGCTCGCGCAGCCCGGTGTCGTCGGTGATGCAGGCCTCGGCGACGCCGCGTGACTTCACCGCAGCGCGCCGCAACAGGTAGCCGGTCAGCGCGCGCAGGTCCGGCGGCCCGACGACCGTCACCTCGCCCACCTCCTCATCGCCCGGCGTCCAGCACCGCCCACGCAGATGCCTGCGCAGACTATCCAGCGCGCGTCAGGGATCACCCTGATTCTCTCCCTGAGATTCACCTGCTGGATCATTAACGTTGTTGACGATTGTCGCATGGAGTGCGTACGTTGCGGGCGGAACCCGAGGGCAGGAGAGCGCCATGGAACGTTTCGCACGTCTCGTCATGCACCACCGCCGGCTGGTCTTCGCGGCCTGGGCCCTGCTCTTCGTGGCCGGCGGCCTGGCCGCTGGGCAGTTGTCCGGCCGGCTGAGCCTCGACTTCTCGCTGCCCGGACAACCCGGCGACACGGCCGAGCACCACCTGGTGCAGGCCTACGGCGCGAGCTCCTACGACACGTTCGTGGCGACGGTCACGGTGCCGGAAGGCCAGACGGTCCAAGGCAACCAGGCCGCGATCGAGAAGGTCTTCGCGGCGACCGCCGGGGCGCTGCCGCAGGCGCGGCTGGTCGACTACGCGAGTACGGGTGACAAGGGCTTCCTGACCAATGACGGCCGGACGACGTACGCCCTGATCCAGGGCCCGATGCCGACGTCGTTCGGTCCCGGCTCGGACGTGCAGATGACGCCCGCCCTGGAGCAGGCAGCGCACGCGGCTGGCTTCACCAGCGGCCTGACGTCGTACGGCATGTTGTCGGCGGGCGGTGACTCGTCGGGTCCGGGCGTGCTGACCGAGACCCTGCTCGGTGCGGCCGGGGCACTGGTCGTCCTGATCTTCGTCTTCGCGTCGTTCCTGGCCTTCTTGCCGCTGATCGTTGCCGCGGTCTCGATCCTCACGACGTTCCTGCTCGTGCTCGGGCTGACGACGTTCAGCGACGTCAGCTTCGTGGTGCAGTTCCTCATCGCGCTCATCGGCCTGGGTGTCGCGATCGACTACTCGCTGCTTGTCGTCTCCCGCTGGCGCGAGGAGCGGGCGCACGGCCACACCAACGAGGATGCCGTCGCCATCGCGATCAAGACCGCCGGGCATGCGGTCCTGGCCTCCGGGGTGACTGTTGCGATCAGCCTGGTGGCGCTCGTCGTCGTGCCGGTGCCCTTCCTGCGCAGCATGGGCTTCGGCGGCATGCTGATCCCGTTGGTGAGCGTCTCGGTCGTCCTCACCCTGCTGCCAGCGCTGCTCTCGACCATCGGCCCGCGGGTCGACTGGCCGCGAATCCGCAAGGAGGGCAACGCATCTCGCGGCTGGACGGCCTGGGCGGGGTTGATCGTCCGGCATCGCTTCCTGGCCGTTGGGACCGCGCTGGTCGTGCTAGCGCTGCTGATCTCGCCGGTCTTCGGCCTCAAGATCGGCACGTCCGGCATCGCGTCCTTGGCCAAGAGCGGTCCGGCCTACGAAACCTTGCAGACACTGCGCGCGGGCGGGGTCGGCGCCGGCGTCCTCACTCCGATCGAGGTGTTGGTGCCCTCCGACAAGGCGGAGGCGGCCGCGTCGGCCGCCGCCCAGGTCGACGGCGTCCGGATGGCCGTGGTGGGCGGGGACAAGAACGGCCTGGCCGTGGTCGACGTGATCCCGACCAAGGAGACGGTCGACAGCTCGGGCAACGTGATCGTCGATGGCGTCAGGGCCGCGGTCGAGAAGGTTGCCCCCGGACAAGTAGGCGTGACCGGCTCCGGCGCGACGGTCGAGGACTACTTCACCGCGGTCTACGACAAGTTCCCCTACGTGTTGGCGCTGATCGCCCTGATCACCTTGGTCCTGCTGATGCGGACCTTCCGATCGCTGCTCCTGCCGATCAAGGCGGTGCTGCTCAACCTGGTGTCGCTGTGCGCGGTCTTCGGCACCGTCGTGTTCTTCTGGCAACACGGCCACGGCTCGGACGCGATCTTCGGCGTGGCTCCAACGGGCGCCATCACGTTCTGGCTGCCCGTGATCATCTTCGCGTTCCTGTTCGGGCTCTCGATGGACTACGAGGTCTTCATCCTGGCCCGCATGCGAGAGGAGTACGACGCGACCGGGTCGACCACTCAGGCGGTGATGACCGGCATCGGGCGGACCGGCCGGCTGGTCACGTCGGCGGCCCTGATCCTGTTCTTCGCGTTCTCGGCCCTGGCCTCGGCTCCCGGGACGGACATCAAGGTGCTCGGCACCGCCCTGGGTGTCGGGATCCTGATCGACGCGACGATCGTGCGGGCGTTGCTGGTGCCCGCCCTGGTGACCGTGCTCGGCCGGTGGAACTGGTGGCTTCCGGTGTGGCTGGCCCGACTGCTGTTCGTCGAGCCGTCGCCGCTGCAACCGGCGTCCACGCCGAAGGACGACGAGCGGGAGCCGGTCCTGGTCAGCTGACTGCTTGGCGACCGGATGCCGCGGACGGATCGAGGCGGCGCGCGACCGCTCACGGATCGTCGCCCCGGACCGGCTGGGGGATGATGGCCGGGTGCCCGATCCCAGCAGCCGCGCTCCTCGGCCGCGCCGGCCGTCCTTCCTGAGCCCGGCCGCGTTCGATGCGATCAGCGGCGGCTACGACCCGGCCCGGGCGGCCGAGGCGGCCCATTCCACCGCCGCGGCCATCGTCGACGCGGGTCGCGGCGCGGGCGATCCGGAGCTCACGGCCCGGCTGGTCACGCTGGTCGACGACCAGGGCCTGAGCACGCTGGCCGACCTCTGGGCCGACCGACCGGCCCGCTCGTTGCCGGGGGTGCTGTGGCGCCTCTATGTGCTGCGCGAGGGGGTGCGGCGCGACCCGGTCGGGCACGCACGGGACTACGCCGAGGGTCAGGACAGCGCCCCTGTCGCACACGTCGTCGCTGGAGTCGCGGATCCGACTGGGCCGCAACAGGTTTCGGCGCTCGCGGATGCCATCCTGACTGGCGTCTTCGCGGGAGACTTCGCGGTCGCCCTGGAGCGGGCCGCGGCCTTCTGCCGGGTCTCCTCGACCGGCCGGGCCCGTCGCGCGGGCGACCTCGAGACGACCGATGAGCTCGCCGCCGCCGCCCTGACCCGCAGCGCCGCCGCCCTGCTCACGACCGCCGAGGATCTCGAAGCCGCCGCCCGCCTCTGGCGCGCCGGCGACCTGACCTAACCCCCCGCCGTACCCGCACTGTCGTGGCCGTCGAATCCGGGTTTGGCCGTCGAATCCGGGTTGTCGACCGCCTCCAGCGACCCGACACCCCGGTTTCGACGGCCAAAGGGGGGCCAGATCGGGCATCGGTTGGCGGCCGGCCCCCAGAGTTTGCGACACTCGGGCGTGCCCTCCGGGGCATCCGGGCGTCGGGCCGCGGTAGCCCCGGGTTCCAATTACGCCGCTTCGAGCGGCCGTGCGCCGTGAGGCGCTCCCGGCCCGGCGCCCGCCCCCGCCCTGCTGACCCAGCCACGGCCGAGCCACTGCCTGAGCCCCAGCGAGCGGCCCGGACAACTGCAGGATGATGCAGTGATGGACCCGCGCCTGCGTCGTGCCCTCGGCGGCGCCCTCGTCGTGGGACTGGCCCTCGCCGGGGCCTTCATCGGCGCGCTGCTTGCCCCCAGCGCGCACGCCCGGATCGGCCCGCTGACCGTCAGTGTCGAGGTCCGCCCGAGTGTGCACCCCGGCTCGCAGGTCGAGCTCGCGCCGTTCGGTTCGGTGCACTTCAACACCCACGAGGCTCCGGTCGCGGTCAATGCCAGCATCGAGACGGTCGACGTGGACCAGGCCCAGCAGGTCCTGCAGTCGCCGGCCAGCCTGCAGGACCTCGAACAGAAGGCGCCGGATCGCTTGCGGGCCGCGGTGATTCGAGCAGGCATGTCAACAGCTGTCTGCGCGTTGCTGGGCGCCGGACTGCTGGGCGCCGTCGGCCTGCGCACGCTGCGGGGCGCGGCCGAGACGTTGTCGATCGCGCTGGCTGTCGTGCTGGGCGTGTCCGCCTCGGCCGTGGCGACCTTCGACCACGACTCGCTGGCCTCGCCACGCTTCAGCGGCGTGCTGGACCGCGCGCCGTACGTCGTGGGGCAGACCCAGGGACTGGTCAAGCGGCTGGAGTCCTACCGCTCGGGGCTCGCGGACTTCGTCGACTCGGTCACGGCGCTCTACGCGGTCGGTTCGCGACTACCCGAGAGCGTGCAGGGGTCGGCATCGGGCGACGTCATCACCGTGCTGCATATCTCGGACATCCACGACAACCCCTTGGGCTTCGACCTCACGGCGCGGCTGGCCAAACAGTTCGACGTCGACGCGGTGATCGACACGGGCGACGTGACCACCAACGGCACGCCGTTGGAGGCGACCCAGCTCGCGCGGATCGGCCAGCTCGGCGTGCCGTACGTCTTCATCCGCGGCAACCACGACTCGGCGTCCACGCAGGCGGCGGTGGCCAGCCAGAAGAACGCCGTGGTCCTGGACGACCGGGTCGCGACGGTCGCGGGCCTGACCATGGCCGGCATCGGCGACCCGAGGTTCACCCCGGTCGAAGGCTCAGCCGCCCCGGACCGTCCAGAGGCCGTGGCCGCCGACGCGCAGCTGGCCGGCACGATCCAGGCGTACGACGCGGTGCACCCCGACGACCCGGTGGACTTCGCGCTGGTTCATGACCCGACGGCGGCGGACCCGCTCGCCGGCGTCGTACCCCTGGTGCTGGCCGGGCACCTGCATAAGCGTGAGGTGCGCACCATCGGCGACACCAAGATCCTGGTCGAGGGCACGACCGGCGGCGCCCTCATCACCTCCGACGGGTTGGTCAAGGCCGGCGAGGGACAGGCGCTGCCGCTCGATGCCAGCCTGCTGTATTTCGCCAAGTCCGGGCCGGACCGCGGCCGGCTCCTTGCCTATGACGAGGTGACGGTCGGCGGTCTGGGCCTGACATCGGTGAGCATCACGCGAACTGTGGTGCGGCCCGGGGAGATTCAGACGCCCGGGCAGATGCCGACCCCCAGCCCCACCGGCTCGCTGGCGCCGTCGCTGGTGCCGGGGCTGGCGCCGTCGTCGGCGCCGGAGCGGTCGCTGACGACGGGCAGTTCGGGCTAGCCGCGGTCGCGCAGGTCGATCGTGACGGCGGCGCTGCCGAGCAGGCGATGTTCCTCGATGTCGGCGACCGCGAACGCGCGTGCGCGGCGACCCGGCCCCCGCCAGCCGCAGGTCGCGCAGACGGCGCGCGCGAATGATCGCTGCTCGACCACCGCGACGTCGTGCTCGGGCGGCTCAGGGTGTGCAGGCGGCGCGGGAGCGTCGTCGAGGTGGACCGCGAGGCCGGGATCGGCGACCGCGAGGCCGGGATCGGCGACCGCGAGGCCGGGATCGGCGACCGCGAGGCCGGGATCGGCGACCGCGAGGCCGGGATCGCTGACCACGAGTGGCGAGCGATCCAGGAGAGGGGAGCCGTCGGCGTACGGGGAAGGGCCAGGGGCAGCCATGGGCAATGATTACCTGTCACTGGCCATCCTGACCAGTGGGTGAGCAGAGCCATCCCAACGGGTGAGCGAGCGGCCGAAGTGCGTCCGAACGGGTGGCCGGATCGCGTCAGATGCGGCATTTCGGCGACGCGTCGTGCTGACCGACCATACGCTGAGTCAGCGCACCGACGGCCGGGGCGCCAGGTGCGGAGGTCCGATGATCGCCGTGGAGAGATCCGACCTTGGTGACGCCGAGGGTTCGGTTCACGGCGCGCCGGCTCGCGATCTCCCGGCGCACGATGCCTCGGCCGACGAGGACTCCCTCAACGATGAGGACCTCCGTTCGGAAATCGAGCTGGTCGCGGATCTCGTGGTGGCGGCCTCAACCGACGACCGGCCGCTGAGCCAACCCGAGATCGACCGAATCCTCGGCGTCGACCAGCCCTGAGTCGCGCACGGCCACATCGAGGTGGCCGGGTTGCGAACCGAGTGTGAACACGCCCTAGCATTCCTGACGGCGTCCTACTTGGGGCGCCCGTCCTGACTTCCGCCTCGAGCCATCTATCCGCTGACCTGTCCGCTGACCTGCCGCTGCGACTGCCGTTGGACTGAACGGTCCGCCCCCGAACCGCCCCGTGCCGACAACCACCGGAGACCTCGTGCGATTCAGAGTGACGCCGCAGAACAGCGGCTTCTACGAGTTGTTCGCCACGTCGGCCTCTCACCTCGTCGTGGGCGCCCAGCTGCTGACCGAGGTGATGGGTACGCCGCGCGAGGACCGGGAGGTGCTGGCCAAGCGGATGCGCGAGGCCGAGCACGCGGCCGACGAGTCGACCCACGAGATCATGCGACGGGTCAACAGCTCGTTCATCACGCCGTTCGACCGCGAGGACATCTATGCGCTCGCCTCGACCCTCGACGACTGCATGGACCTGATGGAGGCGGCGGTCGACCTGATCGTGCTCTACCGAATCGACGAGCTGCCAGCCGGCGTTGCCGCGCAGGTTGAGGTCCTCGCCCGGATGGCCGATCTGACCGCCGAGGCGATGCCGCGGTTGCGGTCGATGAAGGACCTCGAGGAGTACTGGATCGAGATCAACCGCTTGGAGAACCAGGCCGATCAGATCTACCGCCGGCTGCTGGCCGAGCTCTTCAACGGCGACCTCAAGGCCATCGCGATCATGAAGTTCAAGGAGGTCGTCGACGAGCTCGAGGCGGCCGCGGACGCGTTCGAGAAGGTTGCGCACACGGTCGAGAGCATCGCCGTCAAGGAGTCCTGACCTGACGTGGAGTGGCTCCCGATCGTCCTCGTCATCTCCTTGGCGATGGGCTTCAACTACACCAACGGCTTTCACGACGCGGCCAACGCGATCGCGACGTCCGTCTCCACTCGCGCGCTCACCCCGCGAATCGCCTTGCTCCTCGCGGCGATCTTCAACTTCATCGGCTCGTTCTTCGGTGGAGCCGTGGCCAAGACCGTTGGCAGCGGCATCATCGACGCGCCATCGGGCAACGAAGGACTGATGGTCGTCGGCGCCGCGTTGATCGGTGCCATCGGCTGGAACCTGCTGACCTGGTGGAAGGGCCTGCCGTCATCGTCGTCCCAGGCCCTGATCGGTGGCCTGGTCGGGGCGGCGCTCGCGGCCAGCGCGACGGTGCAGTGGCACGGCGTAGCTCGACAAGGTCGCCATCCCGGGGGTGCTCTCACCGTTGGCCGGGCTGGTCGTCGGCTACGTCTTCATGACCGCGATCCTGTGGACCTTCCGGCGGGCCAACCCGGGCCGGGTCTCCCGCGGCTTCCGCTACGCACAGAGCTTCTCCGCGTGCGCCCTCGCGCTCGGTCACGGCCTGCAGGATGCGGCCAAGACGGCCGGGGTGGTGGTGCTCGCGCTCAACATCGGCGGCTACCACACGGGCAGCAGCATCCCGCTGTGGGTGCTGCTCCTCACCGCCCTGGTCATCTCGGCCGGCACCTACGCCGGCGGTTGGCGGATCATGCGCACCCTGGGCCGCCGGATCATCCACCTGGACCCCCCGCACGGGTTCGCCGCGGAGACGACGGCGTCCTCGATCCTGTACGTCGCGGGGCTGGTCTACGGAGCGCCGGTCTCGACGACGCACACGATCACCTCGGCCATCATGGGCGTCGGCGCGACGAAGCGGCTCCGGGCCGTGCGATGGGGCGTGGCCGGCAACATCGTCGGCGCCTGGATCCTGACCTTCCCCGGCTCGGCCGCGGTCGCCGCCCTCGCCTACGGCCTCCTCCGCCTCGTCACCTAACTCCCGCCGTACTCGTGCGCATGTGGTGGCCGTCGAAACCGGGTTTGGCGGTCGAAACCGGGTTCTGGCGCCCTCAGATGCGGCTCTCAACCCTGATTCGACGGCCAAGGGCCTGCAGGGCTGAGGATCCGGACGTGCCCGGTGAACCGGGTCGGGTCGCCTCGCCGCTGGGCCGCATGCACCCGGTCCGCGACAGCCTGCGGTCGATGCAGGATCTCGTTCGTACTCCACCGGGCCATCTGGAGCCCAGTGTCGCGGAGCCGGTCCTCACGTTCTTTCTCTTCCAGAACCGCTCGCCGGACACGCTCCCCGAGGTCGAGTTCCGCCCCGGGGCTAGCGTCGGTTCCATCGGTGGCCTTTGAGTACTTCGCCCGGCCGTCGGCCTCACCGACGGTCGCGGTCTCCGGCCAGTAGCCGTCGACGCGCCCGAGGAACCGCCCCCTCTCGTCGAAGACCTCGGCTTGGGGAATCGGAAGCGCGATCCCGCACAGGTGCAATGTCACGAAGGAGAACGACTCGAGCCAGTTCTCGCGGCGCGGATCGATCAGCCCGTACGCCGCACGGCCGAGTGCGAGGTAGGGCCATCCCTCTTGCCAGGTCAGCACTTCCTCGATCGCGGCCAGGTCGGTCAGCCCGCGGCGGACGGCCGCGTCGGCGATCGCGACCGCGTCACCGGCGGGCAGATGTCGCAGGCAGTCGGCCACGGTTCGAGCCGGAGTGGTCCGGCGACCCTCGCGCCAACTCATCGATTCGTGATCTCGCAGCGACGCTACCTGGACGACCAGATCATCCTGGCGATCAGTTGACGCGGGAGGCGCGCCGATCGTGAGTGTCGGTCGACCTGGCCCGTCGATCGGGTCCGGCAAGCCGAACGAGAGCGCTGCGGACAGGTGGCTCAGCACATGCCGGGCGTCATGGACACGCAGGGCCGCTCGACACTCGAGCAGATGCTGGCCGACCGGGTCCAGGGCTTGATAGCGCGCCGCGACGGTGTAGATCCCGCGCCGTAGCCGTCGCCACCGTCCCGAGCTGGCGGCCCACTGCGCCTGGTCCCGCGTCCAGCCGAGGGCCCGCGCCTCCGGCCCCGTGAAGAGCTCAGGCAGCAGGTCGTCGGGGTGATCTGGCACTCCGGGACTGTCCCCCGAAGTGCGCCCCCATTAGTGGGCTGCGGACCGCTTCTGTGGACAGCGGTACTCGGTGCTCCCCCTGTGGACAGCCGGCCCGGCGATCCTCTGACTGCAAGCTGGCTTTGGCCGTCGAATCCGGGTTTTGCGGCCCGCGCAGGTGACTCTGGACCCGGTTTCGACGGCCAAACCCGGATTCGACGGCCAAGACAAGCGCCGGGCCTGGGGTCAGCCGAAGCGGCCGGAGATGTAGTCCTCGGTGGCCTGCTCGCTGGGGTTGTTGAAGATCTTCTGGGTGTCGTCCATCTCGATCAGACGGCCGGGCTTGCCCTGGGCGGCCAGGTTGAAGAAGCCGGTCCGGTCCGACACCCGCGCGGCTTGCTGCATGTTGTGGGTCACGATCACGATCGTGTACGTCGACTTGAGCTTGCCGATCAGGTCCTCGATGGCCAGCGTCGAGATCGGGTCGAGCGCCGAGCAGGGCTCGTCCATCAGCAGCACCTGCGGCTGCACGGCGATGGCCCGGGCGATGCACAGTCGCTGCTGCTGACCGCCGGACAGCCCCGCGCCGGGCTTGGAGAGCCGGTCCTTGACCTCGTTCCACAGGTTCGCGCCCTGCAGCGAGGTCTCGACCACGTCGTCCAGCACGGACTTGGGCTGGCGGCCCTGCAGCCGCATGCCCGCGACGACGTTGTCGTAGATCGACATCGTCGGGAACGGGTTCGGCCGCTGGAAGACCATGCCGATCGTCCGGCGCACGTTGACCGGGTCGACCTTCCCGCCGTAGATGTCCTCGTCGTCGAGCATGACCTTGCCCTCGACGCGCGCCCCCGGGATCACCTCGTGCATCCGGTTCAGGGTCCGCAGGAAGGTCGACTTGCCGCAGCCGGAGGGCCCGATGAAGGCCGTGACCGACCGGGGCTCGACGGTCATCGAGATGTCCTGTACGGCGAGGAACGACCCGTAGTAGACGTTCAACCCGGAGACGTCGATGCGCTTGGCCATAGTGATGAGTTCCCTTGTGGTCTAACGGACTCGGCTGAACCGGGCGACGAGCCGCCCGACCAGGTTGAGGAGCATGACGATGACGATGAGGACGAGCGCGGTGCCCCAGGCGCGGGCGACCGCGACGTCCGACGGGCGGCCGGCCTGGTCGAAGATGATCAGTGGGAGGCGCCGCCTGGGGACCGCGGAACAGGTTGGTGTTGATGGACGTCGTGAAGCCGGTCAGCAGCAGCAGGGGCGCGGTCTCACCCATCACGCGGGCCACACCCAACATGATGCCGGTGATGATGCCCGGAAGGGCAGTAGGCAGGACGATCTTGGCGATGGTGCGCCAGCGGGGCACGCCCAGCGCGAGTGAGGCCTCGCGCAGCTCGTTGGGCACCAGCTTGAGCATCTCCTCGGTGGACCGGACGACCACGGGGATCATCAGGATCGCCAGGGCGAAGGTGGCCGCGAAGCCGCTGCGCTGGAAGCCCAGCGCCAGCACCCAGATCGTGTAGATGAACAGGCCGGCCACGATCGAGGGCACGCCGGTCATCACGTCGACGAAGAAGGTCACCAGGCGGGCCAGCATGCCCCGGCCGTACTCGACCAGGTAGATCGCGGTGAGCACCGCCAGCGGCACGGCCATCAGGCTCGTGACCAGCGCCTGCTCCAGGGTGCCGATGATGCCGTGGTAGATGCCGCCGCCGGCTCGTTGGGCCCGATGTTGCGCAGCGAGTGGGTCAGGAACTCGGCGTTGATGACGCCCAAGCCCTTGATCAGCACCTGGGCGATGATCGCCACGAGCGGGACGAGCGCCACCACGAAGCTGGTGTAGATCAGCGTCGTGGCCAGCCGGTCGATGGCTCGGCGGCGACCCTCCCGCAGGAAGCTGGCGGCCGTCCCGAGGATCAGGAAGAGCGCCGCCGTCATGACGATGGCCTGCGTCCGGCCGTGGGCCGGCGTCGCCACGATGATCAGCGCGAGAGGGCGATCGCGACCAGGAGGACCGCGCCCATCGCCCAGCGGGGCAGCACCCGCCCGGCGAGCCCGAACGGGTCCTCCGGCAGGCCGGCGGTCTGTGGTTCCTGGGTCTGGGTCGACATCTCAGGTCGCCTCCGAGAACTCGCGGCGCCGGGAGATGATGTACCGCGCGGCCATGTTGACGACCAGCGTGATCACGAACAGCACCAGGCCGGAGGCGATCAGCGCGTTGATGCCCACCTCGCCGGCGAAGCCGAACTGCAGCGCGATGTTGGCGGCGAAGGTGTTGCCGCCGGGCTGCAGGATCTGCGCCGAAACCGTGTAGCTCGTGGAGAGCACCAGGGCGACGGCGACGGTCTCGCCGAGCGCGCGGCCCAGGCCGAGCATCGAGGCGCTGATGATGCCGGAGCGGCCGAACGGGATCACCGACAGGCGCATGACCTCCCACCGGGTCGCGCCGATGGCCAGCGCGGCCTCGACGTGGGCGCGGGGCACCTGCAGGAAGACCTCGCGTGACACCGCGGAGATGATCGGCAGGATCATCACCGCGAGGACGACGCCGGTGTTGAACATCGTGTTCTGGAACGACGACCCCGGCGCGTGGAAGATCGGGATCCAGCCGAAGTAGTGGTTCAGCCAGCTGGACAGCGGCACCATGTGCGGCACCAGGACCGCGCGGCCCCAGAGCCCGTAGACGACCGAGGGTACGGCGGCCAGCAGGTCGACCAGGTAGCCCAAGGCCGGAGGCGACCCGGCGCGGCGCGTAGTGGGCGATGAACAGCGCGATCCCGAGCGAGACCGGTACGGCGAGGACCAGGGCGATCGCCGAGGACAACAGCGTGCCCCAGGCCAGCGCCGCGATGCCGAACACCGACGGGGTGTTGTCCGGGAACCAGACCTTGGTGGTGAAGAAGCTGACCGTGTCGGCCCGAATGGCCGGAACGGTGCGGAACAGCAGGAAGATGGCGATGGCCGCCATGATCACCAGGATGAACGTGCCGGACGCCGCGGACAGGCCGCGGAAGATCCGGTCACCGAGCCGGACCGCCGGGCCGGCGATCGTCGAGGTGGGCGAGTCAGGCGGCGGCGATCCGCCGCCCTGGAGCTGCTCGGTCTGGCTGCTCATCGTGAGTCTCTTCGCTGTCGGGCCGTGGTGCGCCCCGTCCCAGCGGGGACGGGGCGCACCCTCGGCGAGCGGGCGCATGGCCCTTGGCCTCGTGACGGCTTCGTCAGTCAGCCGGTCGGCGGGGTCAGGAGATCTTCGCGACGACGCCCTGGACCTTGGTCTGGATCTCGGTCGGGAGCGGTGCGTAACCCAGCGGGGTGAGCTTGGCCTGGCCCTCGGTGCTCGAGGTGTAGGTCAGGAAGCCCTTGACCAGCTTGGCCTGGTCGGCCGCGAGCCCCTGCACGCAGGTGATCTCGTAGGTCACCAGGATGATCGGGTAGGCCCCGGCCACCTTGGTGGTGTAGTCGAGCTTCAGCGTCAGGTCGTCACCGGTGCCGACGACGGTGGCCGCCGCGACGGCCTTGCCGACGCTGTCAGCCGTGAGCGTGACCGGCTCCGCCACCGTTGTCGATCTGCGCCCATCTGCAGGTTGTTCTGCGTGACGTAGGACCACTCGACGTACCCGATGGTGTTGGGCGTGGACTTGATCGCCGCGGAGACGCCGTCCGAGCCCTTGGCGCCCTGTCCGCCCGGTCCCGGCCACTGCTTGTTGTGGTCGTAGGTCCAGTCGGTCGCGTCGTTGGCGAGCAGGTACTTGGTGAAGTTGTCCGACGTACCCGGAGGCGTCCGAGCGGTGGTACGTCGTGATCTTCGCGGCCGGCAGCGTCGCGCTGGAGTTCAGCGACTTGATCGCCGGGTCGTTCCACTTCGTGATCTTGCCGCTGAAGATCTTGGCCAGCACCTGCGGGGTGAAGACCAGGTTGTCGGCGCCCTTGACGTTGTAGACGACCGCGATCGGGCCCGGGACCATCGGCAGGTTCGTGGCCGACCCGGTCTTGCACCGGGCGTTGGCCTTGTCCACCTCGCCCTTGGTCGGGTCGAGGGCCGAGTCCGAGCCGGCGAAGCTGGTCTGGCCGTTGGTGAAGTCGGTGACGCCCTGGCCGGAGCCGACGCCGTTGTAGTTGATCGTCGCGCCGCTGCAGGCGGTCTGGTAGTCCTTGATCCACTCGGTCATGGCGTTGGCCTGGGCGGTGGATCCCGAGGCGTTGAGCGTGCCGCTGGCGCAGTACGCCGGGGCAGCGCCGCCGGCGCTGCTGCTCGAGCCCGAGGTGTTGTTGTCCGAGCCACAGGCCGCCAGGGCCAAAGTGCCGAGGACGGCGACCGCGGCGATGCGCGCGGGCGTGTGAAGCTTCACGGGGATTCCCTCTCCGGAGCAGTTCGTCGTGCCGGTCGATTGCTGGTCACGTGCAGGTGCGTCAGCACAGCGCCATTGGCGTGCCGGAACGGACGCTAGGGAGGCCAGATGACGCGATGCCCGGCTGTCGGTGAACGGGCAGTGAACGTCGTGGGTCGGGTGGGGGACGTGCGGGCTGCCGCCGGGTGAGCGACGGGTGAACTGACCCGCGGACGACTGCGTGGAGGGGCCGCTCAGGTCGGCAACGCCCGGTCGAACTGTGGTTGAACATCGGCTCGCCAGGAGGTCCTTTCGGCCCTTCCGGCCGCGCGAGGTTCGTACCGTGTGCGGCGTGCGCCGTCCCGTCCTCGCGTCCGGTCTGGGGGTCGCGCTCCTCGTGGGCGCCTGCTCCTCGCCGAGCGCCGCCCCCGGTGGCGCCTCAGACCGGATCCGCGGCGACCACCGTCGAGGTCTCGGTCTCGCACTGCGGCCAGGGCTGGACCAGCGGGCGGTCCGGGTGGCAGGCGTTCACGCTGCGCGACAGCGACAGCCGGGCGGCCGAGGTCACCCTGGTCGACCCGACGAGCGGGGCCGTCTTCGCCTCGCTGGATCCGCTCGGCCCGGGCCGTACGGCGGCGATGTCGGTGCAGCTCGGGTCCGGGGCACTACGCCTTCCGCTGCGCCATCGAGGACGAGCCGGTCGTCACCGGGCCGACGGTGTCCGTCGCCGGCCCGGCGATCGACGCTCCCGCGGGGGTGCTGCCGGTGACCGAGCAGGACCTGCTGCCGGCGACCAGGGCCTACGAGCGCTACGTCAGCGAGCCAGCTCCCGATGCTGCTGCGGGGCGTGCAGCGACTGCGCGCCGACGTCGCCGCTGGCAACCGGGCGGCCGCCGAGCGGGACTGGCTGACAGCGCATCTGGAGTACGAGCGGCTGGGCGCGGCGTACGGCGCGTTCGGTGACGCCGACAGCGAGATCAACGGACTGGCCGAACGGCCGGCCGAAAGGCGTGCGGGACAAAGGTTTCACCGGCTTCCACCGGATCGAGTACGGCCTCTGGCACGGGCAGTCGCTGACCGCACTCGCGGGGACCGTCGGACGGCTCTGGTGCGGTCGGTGACCGCGCCTCCGGGCCGCCTTCCCGACGGCGCAGATCGACCCACTCGATGTGTCGATCCGGGCCCACGAGATCACCGAGAACGCGCTGGAGTTCGAGCTGACCGGGCGCACCGACTACGGCAGCCACAGCTCGCTCGCCACCGTCGCGGCCAACCTGGACGGCACCCGCACCGTGCTCGGCGATGATCACGCCGCTGCTCCGGGTCACGATACCCGGCTCTGGACCAGACCGTCGCCGCGCTCACCCAGGCCCAGGCCGACCTGGCCGCTGCAGGACCGCCACGGTCACTGGACGGCGCTGGCCGCGCTGCCGCAAGCCGCCCGCGAGCGGATCGACTCCGACATCAGCCAGCTGACCGAGCAGCTCGCGCCCGATCGCCCAGATCCTCGAACCCCGGAGGGCCACGTGACCCGGATCGGCTCGCCGCGAGCTGATCGGAGGTCTGGCGGCTCTGACCGCCGGCGGAGCGATCGGCGCCGACCGGGGTCGCTGGTCTCGGATCCGCTGATGCCGCAACGACATCCGCGGCCGCCGATCGGGTCGTGCCGTTCACCGGTGAGCACCAGGCCGGGATCATCACGCCACCGGCGGCGTTCACCGTCCACGCCGCCTTCGACCTCACCGCCCGCGACCGGGCCGAGCTCGCCGCCCTGCTGCGCGCGATCACCGACCGGGCGCGCTTCCTGACCGCCGGCGGGCAGCCGCCGAACCTCGGCATCTCCGCACCGGCGCGCCGACTCGGGGGTCCTCGGCCCGGTCGTGCCGGCCGACGGCCTCACGGTCACGGTGGCGCTCGGCTCCTCGGCGTACGACGGCGGTTCGGTCTGCGGCTCACCGGCCGATCCGGCTGCGGCGGATGGACACCTTCGCCGACGACAACCTGGACCGCGCCATCTGCGACGGCGACCTGCTGCTGACCCTGGGCGCCGACCACCCGGACACCGTGCTGCACGCGCTGCGCGACATCACCCGCAACACCCGCGGCGGCATGCAGCTGCGGTGGCGGGTCGACGGCTTCTCCGGAGTGCCGCGCCCGACCGGCGCAGCCCCGCAACCTGTTCGGCTTCAAGGACGGCATCGAGAACCCGGACGTCACCAGCGCCGAGTGCGATGGATGCGTTGGTGTGGACCAACTTCGGCTCGGGTGAGCCGGCCTCGGCGGTGGGCGGCAGCTACCAGGTGGTCCGGGTGATCCGGATGCTGGTCGAGTTCTGGGACCGGGTCTCGATCGAGGAGCAGGAGCGGATGTTCGGCCGGCGCAAGGACAGCGGTGCGCCGCTGTCCGGCCAGAACGAGACCGACCACCCGTCGTACGTCGATGATGCGCTCGGCGCGACCATCCCGCTGGACGCGCACATCCGGCTGGCCAACCCGCGCACCCCGCAGACGGCGAACAGCCGGATCCTGCGCCGCGGCTACACCTACGACAAGGGCATCGACGCCAACGGCAACCTGGACACCGGCCTGGTCTTCACCTGCTTCCAGCAGGACCTGGACCGGCAGTTCGTCGCCGTGCAGAACCGGCTGGCCGGCGAGCCGCTCGTCGACTACATCAGCCCGGTCGGCGGGGGCTACTTCTTCGCCCTGCCGGGGTCCGCGACGCGAACGACTGGCTCGGCCGGGCCCTGCTCGCCTGAGCGCCCGAGCATTGACGTGACGTTCACCTGCTCGCTCCCTGGATGACGACCGGGGTACGGCGGGCGGGAGCAGATTCGCTGCGGGCGCGTGGCCGCGCGCCGTACCGGAC
Source organism: uncultured Actinomycetota bacterium (assembly GCA_963834425.1). Lineage (GTDB taxonomy): Bacteria > Actinomycetota > Actinomycetes > Actinomycetales > CAVURS01 > CAVURS01. Next base: position 205,270 of record CAWIBR010000016.1, on the reverse strand, counting down.
CACGGAGAGGAACTGCGGTGCGCAGAGCACTCGTTCGTCGCGGGGGAGTGACGGTGGCCGTCGGGGTCGCCGCGGCCGCCCTCATCACAGCTTCGCAGGTCGGCACCTCGTCGGCGTCGGTGACGCCGAACCGGTCGGCGCTGACCAGCACCCCGATCAAGCACGTCGTCGTGATCTTCGACGAGAACGTGTCCTTCGACCACTACTTCGCGACCTACCCCAAGGCGGCCAACACCGACGGCGTGACGTTCCACGCGTCGGCGCCGGCGCCGAAGGTCAACAACCTCAAGAGCGCGAAGCTGCTGACCAAGAACCCGAACCTCTACCAGCCGACCCGGCTGAGCGCCGACCAGGCCCTCACCTGCGACCAGAACCACAACTACGGTCCGGAGCAGAAGGCCGAGAACGGCGGCGCGAACGACCAGTTCGTGCAGAACGTCAGCGTCGACACCTGCACCGGCCTGTTCGGCGCGCCCGGCCTGACCATGGACTACTACGACGGCAACACCGTCACCGGGCTGTGGAACTACGCCGAGCAGTACGCGATGTCGGACAACTCGTTCGGCACGACCTTCGGCCCGTCGACCCCCGGCGCGCTCAACCTGATCTCCGGTCAGACCCACGGGGTGCACGCCGTCAACCCGACGACGGGCGCACCGACCACTGACTCCTACGTCGTCGTGTCGCCCGAACGCCAAGGGCGTCGGCACCGTCATCAACGACCCGGACCCGGCGTTCGACGACTGCTCGGACGGCAACCGCACGTCGACCAACAACCTGGCCGCGCTGACCGGCCAGAACATCGGTGACCTGCTCAACCAGCGCGGCGTGACCTGGGGCTGGTTCCAGGGCGGCTTCAAGCCGACCACGCCGTACGCCGGGAGCGGCACCTACGCCAAGTGCGCGGCGGCCCACACCAACATCGGTGGAGCCTCGTCCAACGACTACAGCGCGCACCACTCGCCGTTCCAGTACTACGCCTCGACGTCCAACCCGCATCACCTGCCGCCGACCTCGGTGGCCGCGATCGGGCACACCGACCAGGCCAACCACAACTACGACCTGACCGACTTCGACGCGGCGATCCAGGCGGGCAACCTGCCGGCGGTCAGCTTCCTGAAGGCGGCCGAGTACCAGGACGGTCACGCGGGCTACTCCGACCCGATCGACGAGCAGCACTTCCTGGTCAACGAGATCAACCAGATCCAGAAGTCGAAGTTCTGGTCGTCCACCGCGATCGTCATCGCCTACGACGACTCGGACGGCTGGTACGACCACGTGGCCTCGCCGGTGCTGAACGCCTCGGCCGACCCGGCCAACGACGCGGCGATCTGCACCTCGGCCGTCGTCGACAGCGGCATCGCGCAGCGGCTTCATGGACCGCTGCGGTCCCGGACCGCGGCTGCCGATGCTGGTGCTCTCGCCCTGGTCCAAGACCAACTTCGTCGACCACAAGCCGGTCGAGCAGACCTCGGTCCTGAAGTTCATCGAGGACAACTGGCTCACCGGCCGGATCGGCGGCGGCTCGTTCGACCAGCGGGCCGGGACGATCAACGGGATGTTCTCCTTCGCCCACCCGAACGGCAAGCAGGTCATCCTGGCTCCGACCGGCGTCGTCAAGTCGGTGACCTACAACTGCAAGCAGTTCAACCTCAAGCACTGCTGATCGCACTGACAGCACTGATCGCCGACCCGGATCCCGGCGGGGTCCGGGTCGGCGGTCTGTTCACCCGCGCAGGACTAGGGTGCTGTCTTCCCTGCGACCACCACCGAAGGCGGCTGTGCATGACACCGGGGCCCGACGACCAGAGCTTGCGGTACGACGTGGACGCCGCCTTCGAGCTGTCGGCCATCCCGGAGTTCGTGATGGCCGCCGACGCCGAGAACCTCACCGAAACGACTGGGCCAGAACGCAGCACGGTGCAGTCGACGGTATTCGACACCGTTGACCGTCACCTGCTGGGCGCCGGCGTGGAGATCCGGCGCCAGACCGGCTCGGACCTCGATGGTTGGCACCTGCGGGTGGCCGCTGCCGGACGGCCCGCCCCACGAGGCCCGGCTGGCCCTCGGCCGCTCCGAGCGGACGGTGCCGATCCAGTTCCGGCGACTGGTCTGGGTGCACTCGCGGGGTGCGGCCCTGCAGCCGGTCGCCCAGCTGACGACCGAGCGCGAGGTCCGCCGGTTCGGCGTCGATGGCACCTCCCTCGTCGAGATCAGTCTCGACCGGGTCCAGCTGCGCCCCGTGGTCAACGCGCCCGAGTCCGCGAGCGAGGAGCCGGTCGCCGGCACCTCGTGGCTCGAGCTGCAGGTGAGGATCGAGGGCGACGACGAGCTGCTCCGCAAGAGAGTCGATCGCCAGCTGCGGCGGCTCGGTGCCCGTCGGATCACCGCCGGGTCGGGCGGTCAGGGGAGACGGCAAGTCCACGAAGGCCGCCAAAAAGCCTGTCCGCGAACGGTTCTCGCCGATGTCGCCTTCCGCGGACGTCATCGTGGCCTACCTGGCCCAGGAGCGCGACCGGCTCATTGCCGAGGACATCCCGGTCCGGCTCGACCGGCCGGACGCCCTCCACCAGATGCGGGTCGCCACCCGCCGCCTGCGCGGCGCGTTGCGGACCTTTGCCGCCCTCTTCACCTCCGACGTGATCGAGCCGTTGGAGGCCGAGCTGAAGTGGCTCGCCGGCGAGCTCGGGTGCGGCCCGGGACGCCGAGGTCCTGCGGGCGCCGGCTGCTCGACGCGGTCACCCTCGAGCAGGCCCAGCACCTGGCGACGAGCGCGGTGACGCGGTCGGTCGACCGGGAGACCCGGCGCAGCCAGCGCGAGGCCTTGGCCGCCGTCATCGCGGCCCTCGACTCGGACCGCTACCGCGCCCTGATCACGGCGCTGGACGCGATCGTCAGCGCTCCACCGACGACCAAGAAGGCGCAGCGACCGGCCCGCAAGCAGCTGCGGCGGCCGGTCGGCCATGCCTACTCCCGGGTGCGCAAGGCGCTGGCCCGCGCCGACAAGCACCCGGCCGGTGAGGAGCGCGAGGCCCACCTGCACGCGGCGCGCAAGGCGGCCAAGCGCGCGCGGTACGCCGCCGAGGCGGTGACCCCGGCGTTCGGCAAGGAGGCCAAGGCCTTCGGCGCGGCGATGGAGCACCTGCAGGACGTGCTGGGCGAACATCACGACCGGGTCGTGACCCAGGCCCGACTGCACGAGATGGCCCTGGCCGGGACGCCGGCGGTCGCCTTCGCGCTCGGCCGGCTGCACGCGCAGCAGGGCGAGCAGCAAGCCGCGGCCGAGTCCGCGGTCGCTCGAGCGGTCGCCGCCGCGGAGAAGAAGTCGCTTCGCGGTTGGCTCACCTGAGCGGCGTGGACGCCCTCGAACGCGGACCGCTCGCACCGCCCGAGCGGACCCTCGTCGACATCCTCGATGCGACGGCCGCGGCGTTCCCGGACGAGCCCGCGATCGACGACGGGCATGCCGTGGTGACCTACGCCGAGCTGCTGACCCGCACCCAGGAAGTCGCTCGCCGGCTGGACGCCGCTGGCGTGGGCCGCGGTGACCGCGTCGGCATCCGGATGCCCTCCGGCTCGGCCGACCTGTACGTCGCGGTGCTGGGGACGCTGGCCGCCGGGGCGGCGTACGTGCCGGTCGACGCCGATGACCCCCGGGAGCGCGCCAACCTGGTCTTCCAGACCGCCCGGGTGAGCGCTGTGCTGACCGGCGACCTCGATCTGCGGCGTACCGGCCTGAGCCCCAACCCACCGGTCAGCCGGGGCGTTGTCGGGCCGAGCGTCGACGATGACGCCTGGATCATCTTCACTTCGGGCTCGACCGGCACGCCGAAAGGCGTTGCGGTGACTCATCGTTCGGCCGCGGCGTTTGTCGATGCCGAGGCTCGGCTCTTCCTGCAGGAGCGCCCGCTCGGACCGGGCGATCGGGTCCTCGCCGGACTGTCCGTGGCGTTCGACGCCTCCTGCGAGGAGATGTGGCTGGCCTGGCGACACGGCGGGTGTCTGGTGCCGGCGCCCCGCGCGCTCGTGCGCAGCGGCATGGACCTGGCGCCGTGGCTGGTCGACCGGGAGATCAGCGTCGTCTCGACCGTGCCCACCCTGGCCTCGCTCTGGCCGCCCGCATCGCTGGATGCCGTGCGGCTGTTGATCTTTGGCGGCGAGGCTTGCCCGCCCGAGCTGGTCGACCGGCTGGCCGTCGGGGAGCGTGAGGTCTGGAACACCTACGGCCCGACCGAGGCCACCGTCGTTGCCTGCGGCTCCCGGGTCACCCCCGGGGAGACGGTGCGGATCGGCTTGCCCCTCGACGGCTGGGATCTGGCGGTCGTCGACCGCGAAGGTCAGCGAGTCAGCCCGGGCGACATCGGCGAACTCATCATCGGCGGCGTGGGCCTGGCTCGCTATCTCGACGAAACCCTCAACCAGCAACGGTTTGCGCCGATGACGTCGCTTGGCTGGGAGCGGGCCTACCGCAGCGGTGATCTCGTGCGGGCCGATCCCGAAGGCTTGGTCTTCCTCGGCCGGGCCGACGACCAGGTCAAGGTCGGCGGCCGGCGGATCGAGCTCGGTGAGATCGATGCCGCGCTGCTCGGCCTGGACGGCGTCGGTGCTGCCGCCACCGCCGTGCGGACCACGGCGGCCGGCAACCGGATCCTCGTCGGGTACGTCGCAATGCGGGCCGGGCGCGAGCTCGATCGCGCGGCTGCGATTGCCGCCCTGCGGACATCGCTTCCCGCTCCCTTGGTGCCGTTGCTCGCGCCCGTCGATGACATCCCGACCCGCACGTCGGGCAAGGTCGACCGCGATGCCCTGCCCTGGCCGCTGGCGTCGGTCCCGTCCGCGGACGACGGACCATCGGCCGACCTGTCCGGCACGGCCGCCTGGGTCGCCGGGCTCTGGGCTCGGGTCCTGGGCACGGCCGCCGGCGGGCGCGAAGCCGACTTCTTCGCCGACGGGGGCGGCAGCCTCGCCGCCGCGCAGCTGGTCTCGGCCCTGCGTGAGCGCTTCCCGCAGGTGACGGTGGCCGACGTCTATGAGTACCCCCAGCTCGGCCAGCTCGCCGATCGGCTCGACGAGCTCGTCCCGGTCGACGCGTCGACCGGCCCGACCCGCTCGGTGGCGCCACTGCCGGCCCGAGCCCAGCTCGTGCAGCAGCTCATCGCCGTTGCCGCGGCCTTTGTCATCGGCGCTCGCTGGCTGGTCTGGGTCAGCGGCACGGTCGACGTCCTGCACGCGCTCGGCGGTCCGGACTGGCTGCCCCACGTCTCGTGGTGGTGGATCGCGCTGGGCTGGTTGCTGCTCATCGCACCGCCCGGACGGATCGGCCTGAGCGTCGCGGTCGCGCGGTTGTTGCTGCGCGACCTCCGGCCGGGCAAGTATCCCCGGGGCGGGGCGGTCCACCTTCGACTGTCGGCGACCGAGGCGGCGGTCGATGCCTTCGGTGCGACGAACCTCTCGTGCGCGCCGTTCATCCCTTACTACGCAAGGCTTCTGGGGGCCAAGGTCGCCCGCGGCGTCGACCTGCACGCCGTACCTCCGGTGACCGGCCTGCTCACGCTGGGGCGGGGCGCGTCGATCGAGCCGGAGGTCGACCTGTCCGGGCACTGGCTCGACGGCGACGTGCTGCGCGTCGGACGGGTCCGGGTCGGAGCCGGCGCCAGCATCGGCTCGCGCAGCATCCTCCTGCCGGGCGCGCGGGTCGGCCAGGACGCCGAAGTGGTTGCCGGCAGTGCGATCTCGGGCTCGATCCCGCCCGGGGAGCTGTGGGGTGGTTCCCCCTGCATCCGGCTAGGCGTGGCCCATCGGGACTGGCCGCGCCGTCGCCCGGAGCGGCGCACTCGATGGGTGCCGATCTATGCCGCCACGGCCGGCGCGCTGGCGGCCCTGCCGCTGATCTCGGCGGCCGCCGGTCTGGCTGTCCTGTTGCCCTTCCTCGATGACACGACCGACGCGGCCGACGCGGCTCGCGTGGTCTTGTTGCTCGCCCTGCCGGCGACGATCGTCGCGTTCGCCGTCCACGCCGCGCTGACCTGGCTGATCGTGCGGCTGCTGGGGATCGGCCTGCGCGAGGGCTATCACCCGGTGCGCAGCCACAGCGGCTGGCAGATCTGGGCCACCGAGCGGTTGATGGACGACGCCCGCACCTACCTCTACCCGATCTACGCCAGCCTGTTCACGCCGGTCTGGATGCGGATCCTCGGCGCCGACGTGGGCACGGGCGTGGAGGCGTCGACGGTGCTGATGCTGCCGCGGATGACGACCGTCGGCGACGACGCGTTCCTGGCCGACGACACCCTCGTCGGGTCCTATGAGCTCAGCGGTGGCTGGATGCGGATCGAGCGGGCCAAGATCGGCAAACGCTCCTTCCTCGGCAACTCCGGCATGACCGGGCCGGGCCGGGTCGTCCGCAAGAACAGCCTGGTCGCGGTGCTCTCGGCCGCGCCCGTACGCGCCAAGGCCGGCACGTCCTGGCTGGGCAGCCCGCCGGTCGAGCTGCGCCGCAGCGCGACCGCCGGCGACGAGAGCCGCACCTTCGCGCCGGCCACCGCGGTCAAGGTGGAGCGGGCCCTCGTCGAGATCTGCCGCGTGGTCCCGGCCGCGCTCTCGGTGGGGCTCGGCCTGACCTTCGCTGTGACGTTGGTCGCGCTCGTGGAGCACGTCGGCTGGTGGTCGCTGGTGCTCGCCGGGCCCTTGATGCTCGTCGCCGGGTTGGTCGCGGCCGCCATCACCACCCTGGCCAAGTGGGTGCTGGTCGGCCGGCACCACCGGGTCGAGCATCCGCTGTGGAGCAGCTTCGTCTGGCGCAACGAGCTCGCCGACGTGTTCGTCGAGATGCTCGCCGTCCCGTGGTTCGTGCAGGGGCAGCTCGCGACCCCGGTCTTCGTGATGTGGCTACGCTCCCTGGGTGCGCACATCGGCCGGGGTGTCTGGTGCCAGACCTACTGGCTGCCCGAGCACGACCTGGTCACCCTCGGCGACGGCGCGAGTATCAACCGCGGCTGCGTTCTGCAGACTCACCTGTTCCATGATCGGATCATGAGCATGGACACGGTGACGCTGGACTCCGGCGCGACCCTGGGCCCGCACAGCGTCATCCTCCCGGCCGCCTCGGTCGGCGAAGGGTCGACGATCGGACCGCTGTCGCTCGTCCTGCGCGGCGACACGGTGCCGCCAGCAACCCGATGGACCGGCAACCCGATCGCACCGTGGGCCTGACCCGCGGGCCGAAGCTCCGCCTTCGGCTGGACTCCGGTCCCGGCGACCCCTACCTGCCCGGCCACGGCGACCCGACGTACGACGTCGAGGCCTACGAGATCGATCTCGACTACCGGGTCGCGAGCAACCATCTCGAGGGCCGGGCCCAGCTCACCGTCGTGGCCCTCGAGGAGATCGACCGGGTCACCCTGGACCTGGCCGGCCTCGGCGTCGGCAAGGTCACCGTCGACGGCCGGCGGCCCGCGAAGTACGCGCACCGCGGCGGCAAGCTCACCATCCAGCTGGTCGAGCCGGCACCGGCCGGCGAGCGGCTCACCCTCTCGATCCGGTACGCCGGTCAGCCCCGGCCGCTGCGCAGCACCTGGGGCAGCGTCGGCTGGGAGGAGCTGTCCGACGGCGTCATCGTGGCGGGGCAGCCGGCGGGTGCTCCGTCCTGGTTCCCGTGCAACGACCGCCCGGACAACAAGGCGACCCACCTGCTCACCGTGACCACCGAGTCGGCGTACGTCGTGGTGGCCAACGGCCGCCTGGTCGACCAGCGGCCAGGGGCGAGTCGCACGACGTGGGTCTTCGAGCAGACCCAGCCGATGGCGTCCTACCTGGCGACGGTGCAGATCGGCCGGTACGAGACCCACCGGTTGGCCCGGTCGCCCGTACCGCAGCATCTTGTTGTGCCGCAACGGATCCGAACGGCTGCAGCGTTCGACTTCGGCCGCCAGCGGGAGATGGTCGACTACTTCTCCGAGGTGTTCGGGCCCTACCCGTTCGACAGCTACGTCGTCGTCGTCACCGACGACCAGCTCGAGATTCCCCTTGAAGCCCAAGGGGTTTCGATCTTCGGCGCCAACCACGTTGGCGGCGAGCGGCGTTGGGAGCGGCTGGTCGCGCACGAGCTCGCCCACCAGTGGTTCGGCAACAGCCTGACCCTGGGTCGGTGGCAGGACATCTGGCTGCACGAGGGGTTCGCGTGCTACGCCGAGTGGCTGTGGTCCGAGCAGATCGGGCGGCGCCACCGCCGACGAGCACGCGCGGCGGCACCACCGCCGGCTGGCCGAGTTGGACCAGGACCTGGTGATCGCGGACCCCGGGCCGGACCTGATGTTCGACGACCGGCTCTACAAGCGCGGCGCTCTGACCCTGCACGCCCTGCGTCTCACGCTCGGCGACGAGACGTTCTTCGACTGGCTCGCGCGACTGGGTCGCCGAGCACCGCTTCGGCACGGTGACGACGGCGCTCCTCACCGACGAGATCAGCGGTCGGGGCGAGGTCACCGAGCTGCTGCGTCAGTGGCTCTGGCTGCCCGAGCTGCCGGCCCTCCCGACTCGGCCGGCGCTGCCGGAACTGGACGCCTGAACTCGCTGCACTCGACATCGAACGGAGCCGAGGTCAGCACCGCCACCGCGGCCGAGTAGCCCGGCCCGACCGCCAGGTCGCGCACCACGACACCTGTTGCGGGCGAGGCCGAGTCGATGCCACGGGGGTCCACCGTCAGGCCGGCCCCGCTCGCCTTCAGCCAGGCCTCCTTGCGGACCCAGGCCGCCGCCCTCGCCCGCAACCGTTCGGGTCCGGCCAGCGCCTCGATGGTGCGGGCCTCGCCCATGGTCAGGGCCACCGCGGCGAACCCGTCGAAGCCGACCGCCTCGTTGGGCTCGACGTCGACGCCGACCGGCCGGTCGCGGGCCGCCGCCACCAGCACCCGATCGCCAGCATGGGCCAGGCTGACCTGCCAGGCCATTGCCGCCGAAGGCCCAGTGACACAGGGCTTTCCGTGATCCGCGCCGCAGTCGCGCGCACTCATAGCCGAGTCGCACCGACGATGCCGGCACGTCCAGCCAACGATGCGACGAGTCCCTTGAGCAGGGCCCGGGAGGTGACGAAGCGGGCCCGGTCGGCCGAGCGGCCGCAAGCCAACCAGCCGGGCCCGCTCGACCGGGTCGAGGCCGGCCGCCGCCTCGTCCGCGGCGTCGGGCTCGGCCCAGCGCACCCGGACGACGGAGCTCATCGAGCGGCCATCGCCTTTCGGCCGATCGTTCCTTGACTCATCGCTCGTCGCCGGGCGCGTAGCGCTCGACCGCCACCACTCGCGCCTGCTCACCCGTCCCGGACAGGTGAGCGATCAAGACCTCACCCTTGGCCAGGCCGAGATCCGCCGCCTCGTGCAGCCGCTCGGCCGCGACCGGATCGGCCCGGCGGCCGATCGCGTCGAGCATCGACGGCAGCACCGGACCGTGGCCGCAGACCGCGGCCGGCGTGCCCCGCAGGAGCATCCGGTCGATGTGGTAGGCCGCCTTCTTCGGGTCCTCGGCGAAGCCCTCCTCCGACAGGCCGGCCTTGTTGCGCATCGTGATCCGGGCCTGGGCGGCGTACGGTCGAAGCGTTTCGACACATCGGGTCGACGTCGAGGAGATCAGCCGCCGCAGGCCGTACGCCGCGAGGATCGGAGCCAGCGCGGCGGCTCGCTCCTTGCCGCGAGCATCCAACGGCCGCAACGGATCTGCGCCCTGCCAGGAGCTGCGGGAGTAGGACTTGGCGTGACGGACCACCGCCAGCGGCCAGGTCGTCAGCTCGTCCGCCTCGTCGGCCTGGACCAGCGCGCGCAGCTGTTCCTGGTCGCGCGCGTAGTCGAGCCGCAACGCGGCGTCCTCCGGTGAGAGCCAGGCCACTTCGTCGATCTCGTGTTTCAGGGCCCCGGTGTCGCCGACGACCTCCGCCACCCAGTAGCGGACCTCCTTGGTGGCCAGGCCGCTCAGCGAACCGATCGGGTAGGTCGAGGTCGGCAGCGGACGGCGCAGGTGCACCCGCAGGCTGGTCTCCTCGGCGACCTCGCGCACGGCCGCGACCGGCCACTCCTCACCGCTGTCCAGCTTGCCCTTGGCCCAGGACCAGTCGTCGTAGCGCGGCCGGTGGACCAGGGCGACCTGCAGTGCGCCCTTGCGTCGGCGCCAGGGGAGCGCACCGGCCGCGGGCGTGGCCGGTGGTGCGGCCGCAACCACCTCGGGGACGCCCTGGGTCATCGACGACGCCGGGCTTTGCGGTGCTGGCGGTTGGCCCGGTCGATCAGCCACTGCTGCACGTCGAGCAACGGCTCGCCGTCGGGCTCGAGATGGTGCCGGGTCCAGGATCCGTCGGCCTCCAGGTGCCAGGACGAGGTGGTGTCGTCGGCCTCCATCTCCAACAGTGTGCGCAGCCAGTCGACGTGGCCTTCGTCGCTGAGCCGCACGAGCGCCTCGACCCGCCGGTCCAGGTTGCGATGCATCAGGTCGGCGCTGCCGATCAGGCAGACCGGCTCGCCGCCACCGAGGAAGTGGATCACCCGCGAGTGCTCCAGGAACCGGCCCAGCACCGACCGGACCCGGATCGTCTCCGACAGCCCTGGCACCCCGGGCCGGATCGCGCAGATGCCGCGGACGACGATGTCGATCGGCACGCCCGCCTGCGAAGCCCGGTAGAGCGCATCGATGATCTGCTCATCGACGATCGAGTTCATCTTCATCCGGATCTGCGCCGGGCGGCCCTCCTCGTGGTGGGACTGCTCCTTGGCGATCAGGTCCAGCAGCCCGGCTCGCAGCGAGCGGGGGGCCACGAGCAGGCGCTTGTAGCGCGTGCGCGGCGCGTAGCCGGAGAGCTGGTTGAACAGCCGGGTGAGGTCCTCACCGACCTGCTCATCGCAGGTGAGCAGGCCGAAGTCCTCATAGAGCCGGGCCGTCTTGGGGTTGTAGTTGCCGGTGCCGATGTGGCAGTAGCGGCGCAGCCCGTCGCTCTCTTGTCGCACGACAAGACAGAGCTTGGCGTGGGTCTTCAACCCGACGATGCCGTAGACGACGTGCACGCCTGCCTGCTCCAGCTTGCGGGCCCAGGAGATGTTGGCCTGCTCGTCGAAGCGCGCCTTGATCTCGACGATGGCGAGCACCTGCTTGCCGGCCTCGGCCGCGTCGACGAGCGCATCGACGATCGGGCTGTCGCCGCTGGTCCGATAAAGCGTCTGCTTGATGGCGAGCACCCGAGGGTCGGCGGCCGCCTGCTCGACGAACGCCTGCACGGATGTGGAGAACGAGTCGTACGGGTGGTGCAGCAAGACGTCCCGCGCCCGCACAGCGGCGAAAACGTCTGGGGCCGAGGCGGTTTCGACGACGTTGAGGTCTCGATGCGTCTTCGGCACGAACGGCGGGTAGCGCAGCTCCGAGCGGTCCAGGTCGGCGATCAGGTTGAGCCCGGTCAGGTCGAGCGGAGCCGGCAGCTGATAGACCTCGGACTCGTTGATGCCGAGTTCGCGGATCAGCAGGTCGAGCACGTGATCGTCGATGTCCTGGGCCACCTCGAGCCGCACGGGCGGGCCGAACCGGCGCCGGGTGAGCTCCTTCTCCAGCGCGTGCAGGAGGTTCTCGGCGTCGTCCTCCTCGACCTCCAGGTCCTCGTTGCGGGTGACCCGGAAGGTGTGGTGCTGGCGCACCTCCATGCCGGGGAAGAGGTACTCCAGGTGGGCCGCGATCAGGTCCTCGAGCGGCACGAACCGCGCCTTGTACGGGTCGGCGTTGCTCGGGTCCATCGTGCCGAGCAGGGTCCCCTGGTCCTCGACCGGCACGAAGCGTGGCAGCAGCGGCGGCACCTTGACCCGGGCGAACTGCTCGATCTCGGTCTTGGGGTTGACCACGACCACGGCCAGGTTGAGGGACAGGCCGGAGATGTAGGGGAAGGGGTGCGCCGGGTCGACGGCCAACGGCGTCAGCACCGGGAAGACCTGCTCGCGGAACATCACCCCCAGCCGCTCCTGCTCGGCCGGCGAGAGCTCGTCCCAGCGGACCAGCGTGATGCCTTCGCGTTCCAGCTCGGGGCGGACCTCGCCCATGAAGATCCGGGCCTGCCGGGCCATCAGCTCGTGGGCGGCCCGGGAGATCTCCTCGAGCACCTCGCGGGGTTCCAGGCCGGACGCCGAGCGCAGCGCCAGGCCGGTCGCGATCCGGCGTTTGAGCCCGGCCACCCGGACCATGAAGAACTCGTCCAGGTTGCTCGCGAAGATGGCCAGGAACCGGGCCCGCTCCAGCAGCGGCAGCGTGGCGTCCTGGGCCAAGCCGAGGACCCGCTCGTTGAACTGCAGCCAGCTGATCTCGCGGTCCAGGAACCGGTCAGCCGGCAACTCCTCGTCGTCGACCACCCGGACGAACTGGCCGTTCGCCGCGCGCGGTCGCGGGGCCAGGACGGCACTGTCCGAGGCGGCGTCGACGTCCGGGCCGAGCGGCTCCGCCGTCGGCTGCATGGTCGACGGCTCGGTGGTCGAGGGCTCGGTGGTCAGGGGCTCTGAATTGGACACTGAGCCGGACAGGGTGGAGCTCATGCCCAACATGGTGGCACCGAAGCGTGAACTTCGGGTGACCGCCTCAATCCCCGGTTTGCGACCGCGCGTACATCACGTCCAGCGCCACCCGTTCGAACCCCAACCGCCGGTACGTCGCGATGGCCGGCGCGTTGTCGCCGTCGACGTAGAGCATGACCGTGGACAGGCCGCGCGAGCGCAGGTGCTGTAGCCCGGCGAGGGTGAGCGCCGGGCCGAGCCCACGACCCTGGTACGCCGGGTCGACCGCCAATACGTAGACCTCGCCGATCGGCTCGGCCCCGGGCTCGCGGTGCTCCTTGGTCCAGTGGAACCCGGCGACGGTGCCAGCCTGGTCGTCGTCGACGGCCAGCAGCAGCCCCTCCGGGTCGAACCAGTCGCTGGCCTCGCGCTCGGCCAGATCGGTGGCCGTCCAGCCGCCTTGCTCCGGGTGATGGGCGAAGGCCCGGGCGTTGACCGACAGCCAGGCTTCCTCGTCCTCGCCGGGCCGAAAAGCCCTGAGCCGCAGGCCATCCAGCGGCTTCGGCGTCCGGCAGTGGTTCGGCCTGGGCCTCAGTCAACGGCCGCTGCATCTGCCACAGCTCGCGCACCTTCTGGTAGCCGAGCGCGGCGGCCATCGCGACCGCGGCCGGGAGGTTGCCGTGCGCCCACACCCGCGGCCCGCCGCTCGCCTCCGTGACCTGCTCGAGCTCGGCGAGCAACGCCCGGCCATGGCCGAGCCGACGATGGTCGGGGTCGACGACCAGCTCAGCGTCCGCACCATCGACGTGGGCGTAGCCCGCGACCTGGCCCTGCGGCGTACGGCTGATCAGATCGGGGCCGCCGCCGCGATGCAGGTGCAGGTGGGCATGCTCCGACAACGGCCCGACCTGGTCGGCGGCCTCGGCCCGGCCGGCCAGGGCCAGCACCTGCTCGATGTCGTCGGCCGGCAGGCGCTCGTGCGTCTCGATCGGGATCTGCGCTGCGGTCACGGCCGCAGTATCGCGAACCCGCCGGATCAGCTCCGCCAGGAGCGGGGGACCCGGGTCGCGCCGTGGCGCCCGTACTCCGGGCCGGCCGGCGTCCAGTCGTGACCGTCGCGGCTGTCGGTGCCCCAGCCGAAGATCGCGGCCAGCTCGACGAAGGCGATGAAGACCGCGAGGCCGATCAGTGCGTACATGGTCGTTGCCCTTCTCGTGCTGGCTGAGGTGCTGAGGCCGCTGCTGCGGTGTTCCACCATCGTGTCGTCCGGCACCGACAGCGACGAGTGGCAGGAATGACTAACTACCTCGAATTCGTGCCATCATGGCCGGATGACACCTGACCGCATCCCGGACCCGCGGCTGCCGGACCGGCTGGAGAGCGTGGCCGTCGTCGTCCCCCAGAACTGCGCGCCGTTCGAGCTCGGTGTCCTGTGCGAGGTCTTCGGCACCGATCGCAGCGAGGCGGGGCTGCCGGTCTACGACTTCGCGGTGTGTTCCTCGCGGACCGAACCGATCCGCACCCGGTGCGGCTTCACCCTGCAGGTCGAGCACGGCCTGGACCGGGTCGCGACCGCGGATCTGGTCGCCATCCCGGCGTACCACGGCGACCAGCCGGACGCGAGCTTCACCGAGACTGGGGCCCGCGAGGCCGGGCTGACGCTGGAGGAGCTGGACGCCGTGCGGGCCGCTCACGAGCGCGGCGCGATGGTCCTCAGTGTCTGCTCCGGTGCGTTCGCGCTGGCGAAGGCGGGCCTGCTCGACGGGCGCTGGTGCACGACGCACTGGCGGCACACCGACGAGCTCGCCGCCGCGGCGCCGACCGCCCTGCTCTCGCCGGACGTCCTCTACGTCGTCGATGACCGGGTGCTCACCAGCGCCGGCACCGCCGCCGGCATCGACCTCTGCCTGCACCTGGTGCGCGAGATCCAGGGCAGCGAGGTGGCCAACGCGATCGCCCGCCGGATGGTCGTGCCGCCGCACCGCGACGGCGGCCAGGCGCAGTACGTCGCGCTGCCGCTGCCCGAGCCCACCGGTGGCTCGCTCGCCGAGCTGCTGGAGTGGATGAGCGGGCACCTCGAGGTGGAGCTCACCGTCGACGAGCTGGCCGCGCGGGCGCTCATGTCGCCGCGGACCTTCGCCCGCCGGTTCCGCGCCGAGACCGGCACCACGCCGCACCGCTGGCTGGTCCGGCAGCGGGTCCTGCGCGCGCAGCACCTGCTCGAGTCCAGCGACGAGCCGATCGAGCGGGTCGCCCAGCTCTCCGGCTTCGGCAACGCCGCCAACCTGCGCCACCACTTCGCCCTCGTCCGCGGCACGACCCCCCTCGCCTTCCGCCGCACCTTCCGCCCCGCCAGCTGAGGTCGCGCTTTATTGGCACGGGGACGCACAGTGCCAATAGGACTGGCACGGGGACGCACCGTGCCAGTCAGCGATTGGTGCAAGTCCGCACACTGACAGCGGTCAGCGTGGTCATCGGGGGTCAGGCCGGGGCGAGCTCGACTCGCCCGGACACTGTGTGGGTGCCCCGCGCCCGCCGGACGACGGTCACCATCAGCGCGAACGCCCCGGCCGTCCACACCGCGAGCACCACGACGACCCCGACGTACGACGCGACGTGGCCGCCCGAGACGAGCTGGCTGGCGCCGTTCGTATACGCGGTCAACGGCATGAACACGTTGAGCCGCCGCAGCGCCGCCGGCGCCGTCTCCAAGGGCACGACGTTGCTGGAGGCGGCCAGCTGGACGACGAGGAAGAGCACGTAGATCGTCACGCCGACCCGGCCGAAGGCGAGCCGCAGCGCCAGGGCCAGCGCCGTGAACGCCGTCGAGGCGAGCAGGGTCAGCAGGGCCAGCGGGATCGCGGACGCCGTGCTGCGGTGGACCAGCAGCACCGCGATGACCACCGACGCCGCCTGCACCAGGCCGAGCCCGATGACCGGCAGCGCCTGGGCCATCGCCAGCCGCCGAGACGAGACCGGCGACAGCGCGTTCCGGACGATCCCGGTCAGGTCCCGGCTGAGCGCCGCCACGAGAGCCGCGAGCCACAGGATCGCGCCCACGATGAGAGCGATCAGCCAGCCGTTCCCGTGGTCGGTGTACTGCACCCGGGCGGTGAGCAGCACGGGCTGGCTGACGACCGAGGCCAGCGCCGTCTGTTGGTCATCCGTGTACGTCGGGGTCTGCGTGGCCCCCTTCGCCAGGCCGGCGCTCAGCTGCTGCGCGCCGTCGTTGACCTGGCTCGCGCTGGCGGCCAACGTGCTGGCGCCGCTGGCGAGCGAGCTGCCGCCCTGCGCGGCCGCCTGCGTCCCGGTGGTCAGCTGCCCGGCCGCGCTGTTCAGGGCATCCGCGCCCTGCTCCAGCGAGGTCGCACCCGCCAGCAACCGGTTCGCGCTGGTGCTGAGCGCGCTCGTCCCACCGCTGAGGACTCGCAGCTTCCCGGCCACGGCGACATTCCCGCGAGCCACCGCGCTGCTTCCCGTCGAGATCCCGGTCGCGGCGCGCGCCAGCAGCCCGGCGCGGTCGTCGAGCCGACCCGAGTCGGTCGCGAGGCTCTGGCCCTGGAGGTCGGCGGCCGCCAGCGCGTCGCAGAAGGACGCCGAGCCGCCCTGGGCTGCGCACTCCGCGCTCAGGGTCGACACCTCGTCGGCCAGGTCGCCCGCATCACCCGCGACGGCGTGCGCGCTGGTCGAGACGCGGCCGGCTCCCACGGACAGGGCTCGGGAGCCGGCGGCCAGGACGGAGCTGGCCCGGGCCAGCGTGTGCGTCTTGTCGGCCACGGCTGCCGTCGCGGTGTGGATCCGGCGGGCCCCGCTGGCGACGCCCGCGGCACCAGTGCGGACCTGGGTCGCGCCGGACTGCACCGACGCGGCACCGGCCGCGAGCTGGGCCGTGCCGCTCGCGACCTGCCCGAGGCTGCTGGCCAGCTGGCTGGCCCCGGTGGACAGCTGTGCGGCTCCGGCCGACAGCTGCTGGGTCCCGCTGGCCAGCTGGGCGGCGCTCGAGGCGGCCTGGGCGTTGGACTGGGCGATCTGGTTGAACCCGGCGTACACGTTCTTCAGGTAGCCCTGGGTCACCTGCTGGCCGAGCGAGGCCGCCGCCGCCGCGGCGATCTGCTGGCTGATGTACGGCACCGTGGTGCTGGCGGCCGCGTTGCTGACCAGCGTGAGCTTCCCCTGCTGCGGCTGGTCGGTGCCCGAGGAGAGGATCGAGCTGGAGAAGTCGGTGGGGATGGTGAGCACCGCGTAATAGGCCCCGTTGTGCAGCCCGGCGGTGGCGTCCTTGCTGTCGGTCAGGACCCAGTCCAGGTTGGTCGTGCCCGCGTCGGGGTGGGTCAGCGCCGCCGTGAGCGACCGGCCGGCCGCCATGGGTTGCGGGTCGGTGATGATCTGGTCGTTGTTGACGATGGCCACGGGCACCTGGTCGAGCTTGGCCTGGCGACCGGAGGCCGACCAGATCAACAGGGCGGCGGCCAGCAAGGGCAGCAGCACCCCGATGGCGGCGATGCGTTGCCATCGCAACCGGCTGGTCCGGTCCTCGGTCATGACTCCACCTCGGTCATCAGGCCTCCGGATGAGCTCCCGGACAGGACACCGTCCGAGATCGCTGGTTCTGGATCTCCCTCCAGGGAGATCACCGTGGTACCCCGCTCGGCCAGCTCGCCAGCCAGCGCGGCGGCGAAGCGTCGGGCCGGACCGGTCAGGCCGTACGGCGCGGAGACGACGAACAGGTCGGCCCCACCGGCCAGGGCCATGGCTGCGTCGACCACGGCCAGCTCGAGCTCTGGCCCCAGCCGCTCGCCGTCGGCGATGGCCAGCGTCAGCTGGTCGACCAGGTCGTTCATCTCGGCGGCCAGCTCGCGTCGTCGCGCCGACGACCAGGTCAGCAGGTCCGTGCGTTCCCGGATCCGGTCGGCGGCCAGGGGAGCCGACCGGCCCGGGTCGTCGATCTCGATCAGGGCCACGCGCTGAGTGACCGACTCGCCCTGCTCGGGCAGCAGGAGCCCGTCGACGACGACCTCTCCACCGGCTGCGGTCAGCCGCCCGGACAGGACTTGAGCAAGCGCGCGAGGGTCGACTCCTACCGGG
This sequence comes from uncultured Actinomycetota bacterium, assembly GCA_963834425.1. GTDB lineage: Bacteria > Actinomycetota > Actinomycetes > Actinomycetales > CAVURS01 > CAVURS01. The sequence continues at coordinate 187,682 of CAWIBR010000016.1, read as the reverse complement.
ACCGTGGCCACCGTCACCTGGCCGGGCAGGGCGACCAGTTGAAGCGGCGGGTCTCCCGGGCTCACCACGAGATCTCGGGCCAGCAGCGTGGTCAGGCCGTGGACGGCCTGCCAGTCGTCGAAGGCGATCTTGCGATGCAGGGCCGCGCCCTCGACATCGACGACGGGCAGTGTGCGTTCGAGCCAACCCGGCAGCCACCAGCCCCAATGACCGAGCAGCACCAGGATCGCCGGCACCAGCGTCATCCGCACGATGAACGCGTCGACGAACACACCGACGGCCAGACCGAAGGCGATCTGCTTGATCGTCGTACTGCCGCCGGGGATGAAGGCCACGAAGACGCTGGTCATGATCAGCGCGGCCGCGGTCACGACCCGAGATGACGCCCGGAAGCCCTCGATCACGGCATCGTGCGGGTCCCCGGAGCTGACGTAGTGCTCCCGCATCGCGGAGACGAGGAACATCTCGTAGTCCATGGCCAAGCCGAACAGCACTCCCATGACGAAGATCGGCAGGAAGCTGACGACCGGCCCGTCGGACAGGCCCGGCACGAGCGCGTCGGCCCACCCGAGCTCGAAGACGGCGACGACGGCCCCGAGCGCGACGCCTACGGACAGCAGGTAGCCGAAGGTTGCCTTCAACGGGACGGCAATCGAGCGGAAGACGATCATCAGCAGCAGGAGCGACAGGCCGATCACGATGGCCGCGAAGGGAGCCAGCGCGCCGCCGAGTCGATCGGAGGCGTCGATGTTCACCGCCGTCGAGCCGGTCACCAGCATGGTGCTGACGTCGAACTGCTTCTCCAGGGCCGGTGCCCGCGCCCGGAGCTCGTGGACGAGGTCCGCGGTCGCCGGATCGGTCTGGCCGCCGGGTGGGATCACCTGGATCAGAGCCGTGTCCGCACCCGCGTCGGGCGTCGACTGCGGCACCGCCACGACGCCGGGCACCGCCTTGATGGCGTTGGCCAGGTCGGTGACCGTGCCCTTCGGGTCGGAGCTCGTGATGATGTCGGCGGTGACGGCCAGGGGCGCGTTGTAACCCTCGCCGAAGGCGGCGGTGATCTTGTCGTACGTCTGGCGCTGGGTGGACGACGTGGGCGCGGTGCTGTTGTCGGGCAGGGCGAGCCGAAGGCGCAGGGCCGGCAGGGCCAGGGCGCCGAGGATTCCGACGACGAGGATCACCGTGATGACCGGATGGCGGGTGGTCAGGTGGACCCAGCGGCTGGCGAACCCGGGCTTCGGTGTCATGGCCTCGGCGACGTCAGCACCTCGGTGACCTCGGCGACCTCGGCGACCTCGGCAGCTGCGGCGACCTCGCCAACCTCGGTGACCTCGGGGGTCGGTGCGGTCTCCTCCGGCCGATGCGTACGACGCCGGCGAGGCTTCGGTCGTAGGCGCTCACCCAGCAGGAGCGCGATCGCCGGCAACAGGGTCAGCGCGATCGAGACCGCCACGGCGACGGCGCCGGCAGCGCCGAGACCCATCACCGTCAGCACGGGGATGTTGGCCACCGACAGCCCGGCCAGGGCGATGATCACGGTGGCACCGGCGAACATCACGGCGCTGCCGGCCGTGGCCAGCGCCCGGCACATCGCCTCGCGGGTGGGGATGCCTCCGGCCAGCTGGCTGCGATAGCGCGACAGGATGAACAGCGCGTAGTCGATGCCGACGGCCAGACCCAGCATCTCGGCCAGGGTCGGGGCCGTGCTCGACACCGTGATGATGGAGGACAGGACGCGCACCGCCCCCAGCGTCACGCCGACGCCGAGCAAGGCGGTGAGGATCGGCATACCCGCGGCCAGCAGCGCGCCGAAGGTGACGACCAGGATCAGGAACGAGACCAGCAGCCCCATCAGCTCGGGCACCTTGCTCGGGTCGGACGTGGCCTTGTAGGCGTCGCCACCGACCGAGGTCGAGACGGGCGACGACGGCGGGGGTACGGCGGCCGCCAGGACCGCGTCCAGCGTGTGCTCGGAGGGGACCTTGTCCGTGAAGCGCAGCTGGCCGATGGTGGCGGTCGACGCCGGGTTGAGCAGCGGCGGGGTGGCCGACAGGGGGTTGCTCAGGGTGACGCCCTTGACGGCGTCGATCTCCTTCACCAGTGAGGCCACCTCCGCCTCCGCGGCGGAGTCGGTGATCTTGCCGGACCTGGCGGTGAACAGCACCTGCCCGGCCGCGCCGGTCAACCCGAAGCGCTGGGCCAGCAGGTCCTGGCCCTGCTGGCTCTCGGTCCCCGGGATGGAGAAGGAGTCGTCGAACTGGTCGCCCAACGCCCCGGCCGTGCCGACCAGACCGAGCAGGAGGAGGACCCAGATGGCGACGACGGCGCCCCGATGGCGGCCGATGGTCTGGCCGAGGCGATAGAGGAAGATCGACATCGGGGCACCCCTTGCCCGGGCCCGATAGTGCTAGGCCCGTGGAGGTTTGGATCCCCTGCCTGGCTTGTCCCGCACATCATGACATGTCGGGCCTGGGCCCAGCGTCGGGCCCGCCGAGCGCGTCGATCAGTCGTCGTAACAGACGCCTGTCAGACCTCGCTCAGACGTCGGGCGAGACGCGGGTCAGGCGCTCGATCAGGCGTCGATGGGGGCGCCCTCGAGGACGTCCGGCGCGCGGCGTGGCCGGCGGCACGAACCGGTAGCCGACGTTGCGCACCGTGCCGATCAGCGCGTCGTGCTCCGGCCCGAGCTTGGCCCGCAACCGCCGCACGTGGACGTCCACCGTGCGCGTGCCCCCGTAGTAGTCGTAGCCCCAGACCTCCTGCAGCAGCTGGGCCCGGGTGAAGACCCGGCCCGGGTGCTGGGCCAGGTGCTTGAGCAGCTCGAACTCCTTGTACGTCAGGTCGAGCACCCGCCCCCGCACGCGAGCGGTGTACGCCGACTCGTCGATGACCACGTCGCCCGCCCGGATCTCCGGCGGGAGGTCGTCCTCCTCGACCGCCTTGATCCGGCCGATCGCCAGGCGCAGCCGGGCCTCGACCTCGGCCGGTCCGGACGTGTCGAGCAGGACGTCGTCGACGCCCCACTCGGCGCTGACCCCGGCCAGCCCGCCCTCGGTCAGGATGACCGTGAGCGGTGCGGAGATGCCGGTCGTGCGCAACAGACGGCACAGTGACCGGGTCTGGGCCAGGTCGCGGCGGCCGTCGACCAGGACGGCGTCACAGGGTGGGGTCTCGACCAGGGCGGACGCCTCGGCGGGGAGCACGCGCACGTGGTGTCCGAGCAGCCCCAGCGCGGGCAGGACATGGGAGCTCGGCTCGAGGGCGTTGGTGAGAAGGAGGAGCTGGGCCACGATCTTGGACCTTCCGACAGAAGTTCCGGCGGTGGTGGGGGATCGGGCATCGTTGGCCGACGGGCTACAGAATAGGGCACGGCAGGTTTCCGGGATATGTCGTGCGGACCGAAAAGGAGCGGCATGGCGCAGGTCACAGTCCGCTACTGGGCGGGCGCTCGCGAGGCCGCTGGTCGTGACGAGGAGGGTCTGCAGGCGGACCAGCTCGGCGACCTGGTCCGGCTGCTGGCCCATCGCACGCCGGCGCTGGCCGAGGTGCTCAGCGTGAGCTCGCTGCTCGTCGACGGGCTGGTCTCGGCGCCCTCCCGGGTGCTCGCGGACGGCGATGTGGTCGAGGTTCTGCCACCCTTTGCCGGTGGCTGACGCGATGACCGAACCGATGGCCGAGCCGCTGCTGCCCGATCCGCCGACCGTGGCATCGCGCTGGTGGCCGCCGCTGACGGCGCTCGCCTCCGCTGCGGTGCTGGCGCTCGCGGCGTACGCCGGGTCGGTGGCCCTCGGCGCCGCAGTCCTGCTGGTTTCGGCGCTACTGATCTGGGGCTGGCCGGTGCTGCTCGACCTGCCGGCGCCGCGCGGGACGATCGCCACCCTGGCCGTCGTCGCGGTCCTGTGCGACGGCGCCGTGGTGCTGACCCGGACCGACCCGCTGTTGGACTGGCTGGCCCTCGCGGCGGCCGGCGGTGTCCTGCTGACCTTCGGTCACCAGCTGTTGCGCACCGACGGCCGCCCGCGGCTGGTCGAGTCGCTCTCCGGCGAGATCATGGGCGTGGTCCTGCTGACCTGCGCGGCGGCGCTCATCGCGCTGCCGCGGACCCCGGCCGGCGCCGACGCCGTCCTCGCGCTGGCCGCGGCCGCCGCGGCCGCCGCGATCATCGAGCTGCTGCCCTTCCCCGAACGACTGCTGGCCTTCCCGTCGATCGTCGCCGCGGCGGCGGCGGGCGGGGTCGCCGCCGGCTTCGCGCAGCACACGCCGACCGACTTCGGCGTCGCACTCGGGCTGGCCTTCGCGATCGCCTCGATCGTCCTGCGCCGGATGTTCATGGCCCGGCCGGTCGCGGCCTTCCTGCCCGCGGCCGTGTCCATGGCGGTGGCGCCCATCGCGGCCTGCGGCATCGTCACCTACGTGCTGGCGCGGCTGTTCGTCCACTGATCCGGCCCTTTGCTGGCTTACGATCCGACGGTGGAGATCCCGAGCGACCTGGCCCCTGCCCTCTTGCCCGTGGCCTGGCTGCTCGGTCGCTGGGAAGGGGCCGGCGTCGTGGGCTACCCCACGATGGACTCGGTCAACTTCGGCCAGGAGCTCGAGGTCAGCCAGGACGGCCGCCCGTTCCTGCGCTGGAACAGCCGCACCTGGCTGCTCGACGACGAGGGCAACCAGGTCCGGCCACTGGCCACCGAGGCCGGCTTCTGGCGGGTGCAGCCCGGCCCGGCACCCGATGGCCCCGGTCCGCTCGTCAGCACGGTCGAGTTCCTGCTGGCGCACCCCACGGGGTACGTCGAGATCTACGTCGGCACCGTCGAGGGGGCCCAGATCAACCTGCAGACCGACGTGGTCGCGCGGACCGAGACGGCCAAGGAGTACTCGGCCGCGACCCGGATCTACGGTCTCGTCGCCGGCGACCTGCTCTGGGCCATGGACATGGCCGCTGTCGGACAGCCCCTGACCTCGCACGCCTCGGCTCAGCTGAAGAAGGTCGGCTAGCGGGTGCGGGCCGTCCTGCGGCTGGTTTCCGTGGTCGTCTTCATCGGCATCTGTCTGGCCATCTGGGTCGGCGCCCGGGGCTGGTTGGCCAAGGACCACCTGCAGGACTCGGCCGACCTGGTCACCCAGCTGCAGACCCAGCTCGAGCAAGGTGAGGCGGCTCCGGCTCACGAGACACTGGTCCGCCTGCAGGACGAGACGCACGACGCCGTCCGGCTGACCAGTGACCCGGTCTGGCGGTTCGCGCAACACTTGCCAGGGGGTGACAATCTCTCGGCGGTCCATGCGGTTTCCGTTGCCGGACATACGGTTTCGATCGAGTCCCTGCCCCCGTTGGTGGCCGCAGCGGCCGGTGTGAGCCAGCTGACCCAGCAGGGCGCCGACGCCACCCCGACCCAGCTGCTGGCGACGGCGCGCCGGTTGCAGCAGCCGCTCGCGACGGCGCAGGCCGGGGTGCATCAGGCCCAGGCCCAGATCGCGGCCGTCGACCCGTCGAGCCTGATCGGCCCCGTGGGCAACGGGGTCGAGCAGTTCAGCTCCGGGCTCGCCACGCTCAACACCGAGCTGACGTCGCTGCGCAAGGCCGACGCCGCCGTGATCGCCCTCGGAGCCGCACTCGGCGGGTGAACCGCACGGTCATGGAGCCGGTCGAGGAGTCGGCGGACGAAGCCGACCACCGAAGTCGGGGAACGAAGCCGCCGGGAAGCATGCGGGGCTGTGCGACGCTTGAACCATCGTGAGCATCGATCCCAGCGCGCCATTGACCGAGGCCGTGCCCCCGGCCGAGACCGCCGCCGAGACCCCGGCCGGTCTGTCGCCGAGCCCACTGCTCGCCCGCCCCGGGGCGGTGCCGGCCCAGGGCGCGGACAGCGGCGTGGCCTGGCACTACGGCGATCCCTTGCGCGAGCAGCGCACGTTCGTCGCCGGCTCCGGCCGGGTCGACCTCTCGCACCGAGGCGTGATCACGATCAGCGGGCCGGACCGGCTCAGCTGGCTGCACTCCCTGACCTCCCAGCACCTGACCGCGCTCCCGCCGTACACCAGCACGGAAACCCTCGTGCTCTCACCGCACGGGCACGTGGAGCACGACCTGCACGTCGTCGACGACGGCCAGACGACCTGGATCACCGTCGAGCCGGGCACAGCGCCGGCGCTGGCCGGTTGGCTGGACTCGATGCGGTTCATGCTGCGGGTCGAGGTCGCCGACGTCACCGCCGGCTGGGCCGTGGTCGGCGAGCCGGTCCGCAGCGAGGCCGGGCCGGGAGAACCGGTCGCGTGGCTCGACCCCTGGCCGCTGCTGGCGATCGGCGGCGTGGCCTACTCGGCGGTCTCGGACCTGGACCACCCGGGCTGGCTCCTGCGCGAGGTGCTCGTGCCCCGCGACCAGCTCGTTGCCGCCGTCGAGGGCCAGGAGCTCGTCGGCACGTGGGCCCTGGAGGCGTTGCGGGTCGCGGCCTGGCGGCCCCGGCTCGGGCACGAGAGCGATCACCGGACCATCCCGCACGAGGTCGACTGGCTGCGCACGGCCGTCCATCTGGAGAAGGGCTGCTACCGCGGGCAGGAGACGGTCGCCCGGGTCCACAACCTGGGCAAGCCGCCGCGGCGGCTCGTCCTGCTGCACCTGGATGGCTCCGGTCACGGCTTGCCCGAACAGGGCGATGAGGTGTTCCTCGCCGACGACCCCGGGCGAAAGGTCGGCTTCGTGACGACTGCGGCGCGACACTACGAGCTCGGCCCGATCGCGCTGGCCCTGGTCAAGCGCAACGTCCCTGCAGACGCGACGCTGACCGTCGCCGGCATGGCCGCCGCACAGGAGATCGTCGTCGCCCCCTGAGCCCGACCCGACGTGCTCGCGGTGCTGCTTTGCTCGCCCAGTGCCGCTTTTCGGCCCTCGGCGACGCCGGAAACCGGCACTGGGCGAGCAAGGTCCACCGGATCAGATCGGCTGGCAGGATGGCCCGATGGCAGACGGGACCCTGATCACGGTTGCACCCACCGGCGCCGAGACGGCCAAGGCCGACTGCCCTGCGCTGCCGACCACCCTCGACGAGCTGGTCGCCGAGGCCAAGGCCTGTGAGGCCCTGGGCGCCTCGCTGGTCCACGTGCACATCCGGGACGCCGATCATCGCCCGACCCTCGATCCGGTGCGCCTGCGGGACACGGTGCAGGCGCTGCGCGAGCAGACCTCGCTGATCGTGCAGCTGTCCACCGGCGGCAGCGTCCACGACCCGCTCGAGCAGCGGCTGGGCGTCCTCGACGCCGACCCGGACTCCTGCTCCCTGACCTGCGGTACGACGAACTTCGGCGACGACGTCTTCCTGAACCCCTATCCCTTCATGGGCCAGCTCTACCAGCAGGCCCAGGAGCGCGAGGTCGTGCCGGAGTTCGAGCTGTTCGACCTCGGCCACGTGGCCGCCCTGCGGCGGCTGATCGACACCTACGGCCTGCCGTACGGCGGGGCGGTGCACGTCGACTTCGTCACCGGTGTGCCGGGCGGGATGCCGGGTACGACGGCCGCGCTGGTCGCCGGCGTCCAGGCCCTGCCGCCCGAGGTCACCTCCTGGTCGGCGACCGGCATCGGCCGCACCCACTTGCCGATCATGGCGGCGGCGCTGTCCCTCGGCGGGCACCTGCGGGTAGGCATGGAGGACAACCTGGTCTTCGCCCGCCACCAGCCCGTGCGGGACAACGCCCAGCTGGTCGAGCGGGCGGCCGAGCTGACCCGAACGATGCAGCGCCCGCCGCTCTCGACCGAGGAGGCGCGTAGCCTGCTCCGGGTCAAGGAACGCCGCCGGACGAAGGACGAGGTCTCTGCATGACGACGCAGCCGCAGGACGGCGGTCGCCGTCCGATCGACCGCGTGCTCAGCCCCGGGTACGCCGAGGACCTCGGCGGGCTGTCGGCCGAAGAGCTGCACGAGCACCGGCAGGAGGCCGAGCAGGAGGAGGTCGACCTCTCCTACGCGCGCCGCCTGCTGCAGGGTCGGCTGGACCTGCTGCGAGCCGAGCAGGCCCAGCGGCGCGATGACCCCGAGGGCCACGTCCCGGCGGGGCAGCGCTCCGATGAGGAGATCGTCCGCGATCTCGTGGCCGCCATGACGACCGACGAGAGCCCCCGACGTGACCACGGCCTGGGTCGGCATCTGGACGTCGAGCCGAGCCGGGTCGGCGAACACCGGCGCGCGGCCGAGCTGGCCGTCGCGGACCCGCGCGTCTCGGACACCGACAACCTCACCGACGAGCAGCTGGCCGAGGCCATCGAGCGGATCGCCGGCCTCGAGCAGCAGGTCAGCCTCAACCGGCAGCGGGTCCAGCAGGTCTCCGACGCCCTGACCGAAGAGGTCTCCCGCCGCTTCCGCGACGGCGAGCTCGCCGTGAGCGACTCCCTCCCCCACGCCGACGCCTGACCCCGCGCCGTACCCGCTCTTATTGGCTTTGATTGGCACGGTGCGTCTTTGTGCCAGACCTATTGGCACGGGGACGCACCGTGCCAATGAAGCATTGGTGCGATCCCACACACTCAGGGCCCGCGCGGCTGCCGTGACCAGCTTCACGCTGTCTTCAGTTTGCATGTGCTAACTGCAGCAAGCATGATGAGGACATGCCGTCGTTGTCCGTGCACGATCTCGGGACCTACTTGCGCGAGCAGCGCGAGTCGGCCCGGCTCTCGGTGCGCCAGCTCTCCGAGCTGGCCGGCGTCAGCAATCCCTACCTCAGCCAGATCGAGCGGGGCCTGAAGAAGCCGAGCGCCGAGATCCTCGGTCAGCTCGCGAAGGGGCTGCGGATCTCGGCCGAGTCGCTCTACGTCCGCGCCGGCATCCTCGAGGAGCGGGCCGACCAGATGCCGCTGGAGACGGCGGTGCTGGCCGAGGCCGGTCTCACCGAGCGGCAGAAGCGCGTGCTGCTCGATATCTACGAGTCGTTCCGGGCCGAAAATGCCCGTGCGGCAACGGTTTCCGAACCAGAAGCACCGCTAGCGAACGACGACAGCAAGGCTCGTACGCCGAGTGTCGGCGATCCGACGGCGAGCAAGGAATCCGCGAGCCCGGCCAAGAAGTCGGCCAAGAAGCAGGCCAAGCGACCGGCCACGAAGCAAGCCAAGCGGTCGGTCAGGAAGTCGGCCGTCCGCTCCAGCAAGAAGTCCGCCGCCCGCTCCAGCGGCGAGACGGCGGGCACCGCCACCCCCAGGACCACGGTGCGCGCAACGAAGCGCGCCGCCAAGACCACCCAGAAACGCGCTGCTGCGGCCAACCAGTCGGCCGTCCGCACCGCCCACCCGAAGGAGAACTGACCATGAAGGTCACGACCGATATCCGCAACAGCACTCCCGTGATGGCCGTCGTCGGCGTCACCGACCTGGCCGCCCACGCCCTGCGCGTGGCCCAGGCCGACCTGACCGCACGCGCCGCCAAGGCGCAGGACAAGGCCGTCGCCGGCGTCGGCACGCTCCGCTCGGAGCTCACCCCCGCGAAGCTGCAGGCCAACGCCCAGAACGTGCCGAACCTCGCCATCAGCAGCGCGCTCGGCGCGGCCGGCAAGGCCGAGCAGACCTACGGCGAGCTCGCCCAGCGCGGCAAGTCCCTGGTCACCTCGGTCCGCCGCGGCTCGGCGACCAAGGACCTGGTGGCCCAGAGCCGCTCGACGCTGACCCTCGGCAAGGCGGCTGTCACGACGGTCCGCAAGGCCGGCGACGACACCCTGGTCGCGGCCAAGGCAACGCTCACCGCGGGCAAGCGCGAGGTGTCCGAGCTGGCCGGTTCGGTGCTCCGCGAGACCGAGTCCGAGGCGAAGGCAGCCAAGCCGGCCGCCAAGAAGGCGACCAAGAGCACCCGTTCGGCCGCCAAGCGCACCGCGACGACCGCCAGCACGCGCACGGCCACTGCCAAGAAGGCCACCAAGGCCGCGACCACCTCGGCCCGCAAGACCACGGCCAAGGCAGCCACCGCCACCAAGAGCGCGGCCGCCAAGACCGGCAAGTGACCTCCGGCCAGTAACCCGCAAAGGATCGGCGACTCGCACATCGATCAGCACCCGGCGGCGGTATACCGTCGCCGGGTGCTGACCGAGCCGCCCCCTGAAGCGGTGCGCCGCGTCGTACCCCTTGCCCAGGTGGTCCGCAGCGGCTTCCTGGAGTCGGTGCATCACGGCGCGCTCGTTGTCCTGGACCCGAACGGCCGGGTGCAGATCGCCGCGGGCGATGTCGACGGGCCGCACTTCCCGCGCTCGGCCAACAAGCCGCTGCAACTGGTCGCCATGCTGCGCGCCGGCCTGGACCCCGGCACCGCGGTGCCGGGCGAGCTGCTCGCCCTGGCCCAGTCCAGCCACTCCGGTGAGTCCTACCACCTGGCCGGCGTGCGCCGGATCCTGTTGACCGCCGGGCTGACCGACGCGGACCTGCAGAACACCCCGGACCTGCCCCTCGACCCGGCCGAACGCGCCGCCTGGCTGGGCAGCGGTCACCGCCCCACCGCACTGGCCCAGAACTGCTCCGGCAAGCACGCGGCGATGCTCGCCACCTGCGTCGCGGCCGGCTGGGACACCGCCACCTATCGCGCGCCCGACCATCCGTTGCAGCAGCTCATCACCGAGACGATCGCCGATCTCGCGGGCGAGCCCGTCGCCGCGATCGGGGTCGACGGCTGCGGCGCCCCCGTCGCCGCGATCAGTCTCACCGGCCTGGCCCGCGCCTTCTCAACACTGGCGACAGCACCGACAGCACCGGCAACGTCGAGTACGCCGGAAAGCCTTGTGGCCCAAGCCAATCGGACCTACCCCGAGTACGTCGGTGGCACCGGCCGCGACGTCACCCGGCTGATCCAGGGCATTCCCGGCCTGATCGCCAAGGACGGTGCGGAGGGTGTCTACGCAGCCGCCCTGCCGGACGGCCGGGCCGTCGCCCTGAAGATCGCCGACGGCGCCGAGCGAGCCCGGCCACCGGTGCTGGCCGCCGCACTGCAGGCCGCCGGCGTGCAGGCGCCGATCCTCGACCAGCTGCTCGCCGCAGCGCGGGTGCTGGGTCACGGTGAGCCGGTCGGACGGGTCGAGCCGGTCGATCTCGCGCCGTACGTCGTGGGTTCGGTCTGAGTCGTGCGCGCCGTCGTCCAGCGCGTCACCAGCGGATCGGTCAGCGTCGCCGATGAGGTAGTCGGGTGCCATCGACCGCCCGGGCCTGGCCGTGCTCGTCGGCGTGACCCACGACGACGATCGGGCCGCCGCCGAGACCATCGCCCGCAAGGTGGCCAACCTGCGGATCCTGCGCGACGAGCGGTCGGTGCTGGACGCGGGAGCGCCCGTGCTGGTGATCAGCCAGTTCACGCTCTACGCCGACACCACCAAGGGCCGGCGGCCCAGCTGGCAGGCCGCGGCGTCCGGCTCGGTGGCGGAGCCGCTGGTCGAGGTGGTCGTCGAGGCGCTGCGCGGCCTCGGTCTCGAGGTCGCCACCGGCTCGTTCGGCGCCGAGATGGCGATCGATCTGGCGCTGGATGGGCCGATCACGATCTGGCTGGAGACCTGACCCCCGTACCCTGGTCCCATGCTCACCGGCGGCGTGTTCGCGCTCCAGAACCTGATCGAGCTCGCCCTCGGTGTCGCGGCCTTCGTCACGGAGGTGTTCGCGTTCGTGGACGCCCTGCGGCACCGCCCCGACGCCTACGTCGCCGCGGGCAAGCTGACCAAGCAGCTGTGGCTGATCATTCTCGGCGTCGCGATGGCCCTCGGCTTCATCTTCTTCGTGAGCAACCCGCTCGGTTTCCTCGCCATCATCGCCTTTGTCGCGGCGGCCGTTTACCTGGCCGATGTCCGGCCGGCGCTGCGTGCGGCCTCCGGTCGCGGCGGATCCGGCGGCTCGCACATGGGCCCTTACGGCCCCTGGTAGGGCTACTTCGTGGAGCTGCTCGACGGGCCGACCGGTCCGATCGAGATCCTGCGCACCGGCTCCGGCCCACCGGTGACGGTCTTCGCTCACGGCCTGGCGTCCTCGATCGCGCAGACCCGGCCGTTCGGTTCGGGCGTCCCGGGCACCCGGGTCTACCTGCACTTCCGCGGGCACGGCGCCTCGGCCGCCCCTGATCCGCAGACCTCGCCCTGGACCTACGCCGCGCTCGCCGACGAGCTGCGCGCCGTCGCGGACGAGGTGCGGGCCGAGCGGGCCCTCGGCGTGAGCCTGGGCTCGCACGCGCTGATGAACCTGGTCGCCCGGACGCCCGAGCGGTTCGAGCGGCTGGTCTTCGTCCTCCCGGCGGCGATCGACCGGCCGAGCCCGTCCAGCCACGGATCCGAGATGGCCGACCGGGTCGAGCAGCGCGACATCGAGGGCTTGGCCCGGATGCTCGTCGAGTGGCAGCCGCCCGCCGTCCGCGACCTGCCCGCCGTCCGGCTCTGGGCCCGCCGCCACGCCGACGAACTAGCCGGTACGCCGGTTGCGACCGCTCTGCGCGAGCTGCCCCATCAGGTGCCCCTCCCCGGCGGAGCCGAGGCCCTGCGCGAGGTGCGGGCGCCGGCCCTCGTGCTGGCCCAGAGCGGCGACCCGATCCATCCGGTCTCGGCGGCCGAGCAACTGGCCGACCTGTTGCCGGCGGCCCGGCTCGAGGTGCTGCCGCCCGGTGGGGTCCTGTGGCGCGATCGGGCCCGGCTGCGCGAGCTGGTCGCCGGCTTCCTCAGCTGAGCGGGCAGGCATAATCGCGAGGTGACGACGAGGCGCGGGTCCAAGGCCGACAGCATCTTCGTGGCCGAGCGCCCCTGGGGGCAGTTCCAGCAGTTCGTGCAGAACGAGCCGGTGACCGTCAAGGTCATCACCGTCCACCCCGGCTGCCGGCTCAGCCTGCAGAAGCACGGCCACCGCGACGAGATGTGGCAGGTGCTCGACGTGCCGATCTTCGTCGAGGTCGACGGGCGGGCCTGGGAGGCCGCCGTCGGCGACGTGGTCTGGGTGCCGTCGGGGGCCGAACACCGGATGTCCAACCGCTCCAGCCAGCCGGGGCGGCTGCTCGAGATCGCGTTCGGAGAGTTCGACGAGTCCGACATCGTGCGGCTGCACGACGACTACGCGCGCACGGAGGACTGACCCGGCCCGGTCGCCGGACCCGAGCAGGGGAGCACCGAGGCCTGGTTCGACGTCGGGCACGGACCGCGCTGCCAGACTCGGGGGATGCGGATCGAGGTGGTTGAGGGCGACCTCACCCGGCAGGACGTCGACGCTGTCGTCAACGCGGCCAACTCGACCCTCCTGGGCGGCGGCGGCGTGGACGGCGCCCTGCACGCTGCAGCCGGTCCTCGGCTGCTCGAGGAGTGTCGGCGGCTACGCCGTACGACGCTCCCGGATGGTCTCCCGGTCGGGCAGGCCGTCGCGACCGGGGCCGGCGACCTCACCGCGCGCTGGGTGATCCACACCGTCGGCCCGAACCGCCATCGCGGCCAGGACGACCCCGACCAGTTGGCGTCGTGCTTCACCTCATCGCTCGACGTCGCGGTCCAGGTCGGCGCCGAGTCGATCGCCTTCCCGGCGATCGGCGCCGGCGCCTACGGCTGGGAGGTCGGCGAGGTCGCCCGGATCGCCGTCACCGCGGTCCGTCGATGGGGTGGTGCTCCCCCGGGCCGATCGGTCGAGCTCGTCCGGTTCGTGCCGTTCGGGGCCCGCGCGACCGCGGCCTTCGAACTGGCCGCCCTCGAGTCCGGCGACCCATAGCCGCAGCACAGCGACGGCGAAGGGCGGACATAGCGAGCGTCCCGAAGGTGAAGGAACACGCGGCACCGGGCCGCGACCTACCTCGCGGAGGTTCGCACATGAGCACGACCGAGACGGAGTCGGCAGCGACCCCGCCGATCCCAGCGCCCCCGGCTTCGGTCTGGGGCCCGCCTCCGGGACCGCCGGCCGAGGTGCTGCACGGTGGTGGATCGGCGGCCCCGACCCGTCAGTGGCTGCCGGCCGTCATCCGGACCAAGCTGGCCGCCGGCCTGATCGCGGCCGGCCTGCTGGTCGGAGGCGGCGCGGGCTACGCGATCGGGCACTCGGCCAGCGCCGGCGGCGCAGTTCCGGCCGGTCAGACCGGGCGGCCGGGGGGCACGAACGGACAAGGGGGCCCCGGTGGCTTCGGCGGCGCGCCCGGGCAAGGGACCGGGCAAGGGACCGGGCAAGGCACGACCCAACAGGGCCAGTCCGGGACGACGGGCCAGCCGGGTCAGTCGAGCTGAGGTGGCCAGCGCAGGCTGACCTCGCCCAGCCGCCACCGACCCGGGCCGTCGAGCACCGGCCAGCCGGCCGAACGCACCGTTTCGACGCTGGCCCGGAACCGTTGCCGCACTCCGTACGGCGCCAGGCTCGCCGACCGCGCCCACGCGTCGTCGAGGGCGCGGAGCCAGGCGTGCACCGGTTCGCCGGGGACGTTGCGGTGGATCAGTGACTTCGGCAGGCGTTCGGCGACGTCGGACGGCTGCTCGATGCCGCCGAGCCGCATCGAGATGGTGAGCGAAACAGGTTGCGGCACAGGGTCTTTCGGCCACCGTCAGCCAACAGGCTCGACGTCCGACCTCGTCGCATGTGGCGTCGACGATGATGCCGCCGGGCGCCAGCCGGGAGGCCATGGTGGCCCACGCGTCGGCCACGTCGGTCTCGGGGTACTGCCGCAGCACATTGGCGGCCCGGACGATCAGCGGCCGGCGGTCGTCGGGCAGCGTCAGCTCGAACCCGCCGCGGGCGAAGGTCAGCCCGGGCCGGGCGAAGCCGGCCGCGGCGGCCACGCGGCCGGAGTCGATCTCGAGCCCGACCACTTCGATGTCGGGGCGCACGCCGCGGAGCCGGTCGAACAGTTCCACCGTGGTCACGGGGGAGGAGCCGAAGCCGAGGTCCACCACCACGGGGTCGGCGGCCGCTCGCAGCAGCCGACCGGCGGGGCTCGCCGGCGCGGTGAGCCAGCGGTCGATCCGGCGCAGGCGGTTCGGGTTGGTGGTCCCGCGGGTGACCGAACCGACCGGCCGGGTCGGACGCCCGCTTCCCTGCCTCGGCCGCACCGGCTGAGCGTACGGCGCGGCCGTCGGGGAGGATGGCCCGGTGAGCGTGCCCGTGCGGACCGGTGGCCTGCCTCGCCGCGTGGCCATGCTGAGCGTGCACACCTCGCCGCTGGAGCAGCCCGGGACCGGTGACGCCGGCGGCCTGAACGTCTACGTCGTCGAGACGGCCCGCCGCCTGGCCGACCGCGGCGTCGCCGTCGAGGTCTTCACCCGCGCGACGAGCAGCGAGCAGGCTCCGGCGGTCGAGCTGACCCCGGGTGTGACCGTTCGCCATGTCACCGCTGGGCCGTTCGAAGGGCTCGGCAAGGAGGACCTGCCCGGTCAGCTGTGCGCCTTCACGGCTGGCGTCATGCGGACCGAGGCCCGACGGCCGCTCGGCTGGTACGACCTGGTCCACTCCCACTACTGGCTCTCCGGCCAGGTGGGCTGGCTGGCCGCCGAGCGGTGGCAGGTGCCGCTGGTTCACTCGATGCACACGATGGCCCGGGTCAAGAACCATGCCCTGGCGACCGGGGACGTCCCAGAGCCACCCGGGCGCGAGATCGGCGAGGCGCAGGTCGTCGAGGCGGCCGACCGGCTGGTCGCCAACACCGACGACGAGGCGCGGGCCCTGGTCGAGCTGTACGACGCAGATCCGCGCAAGGTCGCCGTGGTGCCGCCAGGGGTCGACCTCGACGTCTTCCGGCCGTCCGACCGGATGGCGCAGAGAGCGGCTCGGGGGCTACCGGCTGACGCCTTCGTGCTGCTCTTCGTCGGACGGATCCAGCCGCTCAAGGCGCCGGACCTGCTGCTCCGCGCCGTGGCGGACCTCCTGCACGAGCGCCCCGAGCTCCGCCAGCGGCTGGTCGTCGCCGTGCTGGGTGGACCCAGCGGCAGCGGCCTGAGGACGCCAGAGTCGTTGCAGGGCTTGGCGGTTCACCTCGGCCTGCAGGAGCTCGTGCGCTTCGCACCGCCGGTGTCCCGGGCCGAGCTGGCCGGGTGGTACGCCGCCGCCGACCTGGTCGCCGTCCCGTCGTACAGCGAGAGCTTCGGGCTGGTGGCGGTGGAGGCCCAGGCCTGCGGCACTCCGGTCGTCGCCGCAGCCGTCGGAGGCCTGCGGACGGCCGTGGCCGACGGCGAGTCGGGGGTCCTGGTCGACGACCACGAGCCGGCCCACTGGGCCAAGGTCATCGGCGACTTGTTGTCGGATCAGGCTGGGCTGCAACGACTTTCGCGAGGTGCGATCGCACATGCGGCCCGGTTCAGCTGGGACGCAACCGTCGACTCACTGCTCGAGGTCTACCGCGGGGCGCAGCAGGAGTACGACCTGCTCCACGGTCAGGACTGAGGCGCATTCGCCGATGTTGAGTGAGCAGCGGGCTGCGGCCCAAGCCGTGGTCGAGACCTACCTGGTGCGAGCCGAGATCGAGCACGAGCCCGGCTCTCGCCCGGGGGAGTTCGTCGCGGTCCTGCCCGGCGAGCGCAAGCTGCGCACGGCGGTGTCGCTGCTGGTCGGCGACCACTCCCTGTCGGCGTCGGCGTTCGTCGTGCGGCACGCCGACGAGGAACACGAGCGCGTCTATCGCTGGCTGCTGGAGCGCAACGCGCGGCTGCCGGGGATCGCGTTCGCTGTGGACGGCGACGGCGACGTCTACCTGGTCGGGCGGTTGCCGCTGGCCGCCGTCAACGACACCACCTTGGACGCGTTGCTCGGCGCCGTCCTGGAGACGTCGGACTCCTCCTTCAACGAGCTGCTGGCCTTGGGCTTCCTCGGCTCGATGCGCCGGGAGTGGGCCTGGCGCACGTCCCGCGGCGAGTCGACCCGCAACCTCGAGGCGTTCCGCCACCTGCTGGAGCCGTGAGCCGGAGCCAACCAGCCCCCTACGCTTGGTGCTCATGAGCGACGCGTCGTACACCTTGGTCCTGCTGCGCCACGGCGAGAGCGAGTGGAACGCCCTGAACCTGTTCACCGGCTGGGTCGACGTTGCCCTTTCCGACACCGGACGGCGCGAGGCCGAGCGGGGCGGGGAGCTGATCGCCGAGGCCGGCCTGCTGCCCGACGTGCTGCACACCTCGTTGCTGCGCCGCGCGATCACCACCGCGAACATCGCGCTGGACACCGCCGACCGCCACTGGATCCCGGTCCGGCGCAGCTGGCGGCTCAACGAGCGGCACTACGGCGCGCTGCAAGGCAAGGACAAGAAGGCGACGTTGGAGGCGTACGGCGAGGAGCAGTTCATGCTCTGGCGGCGTTCGTACGACGTGCCGCCTCCGCCGCTGGACGACGACAGCGAGTTCTCCCAGGCGGGCGACCCGCGCTACGCCGACATCCCGGCCGGCGACCGCCCGCGCACTGAATGCCTGGCCGACGTCGTGGCCCGGATGCTGCCCTACTGGCACTCGGCGATCGTCCCGGACCTGCAGGCCGGCAAGGTCGTCCTCGTGGCCGCGCACGGCAACAGCCTGCGGGCCTTGGTCAAGCACCTCGACGGCATCTCCGAGACCGACATCGCGGGGCTGAACATCCCCACCGGCATCCCGCTCGTCTACCGCCTGGACGCCGAGCTGCGGCCCACCCAGCCGGGTGGTCAGTACCTCGATCCGGACGCCGCGGCCGAGGCCATCAAGGCCGTCGCCAACCAAGGCCGCTAGCGGCCCAGCGGCTCTCGCGGGCCAGCGGTTCTAGAGACCGTCGGTGCCGTTCGACACGACGTACGCGTCCTGCCACTCACCGGTGACCAGGTAGACGACTCGGGACGCGACCGAGACGGCGTGGTCGGCGAACCGCTCGTAGTAGCGGCCGATCAGGGTGACGTCGACCGCGGCCTCGATGCCGTAGGACCAATGGTCACCGAGCAGCGTGGTGAAGACCTGCCGGTGCAGCTTGTCCATCTGGTCGTCGTCCTTCTCCAGCAGCAGCGCGGCGTCGACGTCCTTGCTCGCGATGACGCTGCCGGCCTTGGCGACGATCCGCTCGGCCACCTGCCCCATCTCCAGCACCGTCGAGCGCAGCACCGGCGGGATGGCCGAGTCGGGGTAGCGCAGCCGGGCCACCTTCGCGACGTGCCGGGCCAGGTCGCCCATCCGCTCCAGGTCCGCGCTCATCCGCATGCCGGTCACGACGATCCGCAGATCCGTGGCGACGGGCTGCTGGCGGGCCAGCAGGTCGATCGAAGCCTCGTCCAGGCCACGCTGGATCGCGTCGATCTGCTCGTCGGCCGAGATGACGCTCTCGGCCAGCGGCAGGTCCGCGTCCAGGACAGCGGTCGTGGCGCGGTTGATGGCGGAGCCGGCCAGCCGGGTCATCTCGACCAGCTGGTCGGAGATCCGGTCGAGCTCCTCGTGGAAGGCGTCGCGCATGGGGCGCCAGGGTCCTTTCGGTCAACGGGCCGGGGCTGAGTGCTCAACTCCATGACCCACGTACGTCGGGCAGGCTGCAGCCTGCCCGTCGCCTGGGAGCCTCTCAGCGGGGCGTGAACGAGCCCCGGCCCACAGGTGAACATCAGGGGAAGCCGGTGCGGCGGTGCTCTCAGGGTGCGAGAACCCACCGTATCCGTGCGTACGCTGAACGCGTGGACGCAACGGCAGCGGCGGTGCTGGCAGGAGTCGCCGGCGCAGTGCTCGGCGGCGTCGCCGTGCTGTCCGTCCGCCTCTCCGAGCGCTCGCAGCGCGGCGGACCAGTTGCCCCGGAGCCCGCGCTCGCGGCCGGCGTCCTGGACGTGCTCGCCGTGCTGCCGTCCAGCGCCATCGTGCTGGACCTCTCCGACGCGGTCGTCCGGGCGAGCCCCTCGGCGTACTCCTACGGCCTGGTGCGCGAGCACGAGGTGACCCGGCCCGAGCTGGTCGAGCAAGCCCGCGCCGTACGGCGGGACGGGGTCATCCGGGAGACCGAGTTCGAGCTGCCCCGCGGGCCGCTCGGTCGCGGGCGGCTCGTGGTCGGCGTGCGCGTCGCCCCCCTGGGCACCGCGCACGTTCTGCTGTTGGTGGAGGACCGCACCCAGGCCCGGCGGGTCGAGGAGGTCCGACGCGACTTCGTGGCCAACGTCAGCCACGAGCTCAAGACGCCTGTCGGGGGGATGGCCCTGCTGGCCGAGGCGATCATGGACGCGAGCGATGACCCCGAGGCGGTCCGCCGCTTCGCCGAGCGGATGCAGGGCGAGTCGGTCCGGCTCACCCGGCTGGTCAAGGAGATCGTCGATCTGTCCCGGCTGCAGGTGGCCGACACCCTGCACGACCCCGAGCTCCTGGCCGTCGACGCGATCGTCACCGAGGCCGTGGACCGATGCCGGTTGGTCGCCACCTCCCGAAACATCGCCCTGGTCGTCTCGCCCGATGCCGGCGCGAAGGTCTACGGCGACAGCGAGCTGCTGATCACGGCCGTCCGCAACCTGGTCGACAACGCCATCGCCTACTCACCCGACAACACCCGCGTCGCGGTCGGCGTCCGCCGGGAGGACGGGTTGGTCGAGATCTCGGTGACCGACCAGGGCATCGGCATTGCCGACGCCGACCAGGGCCGGATCTTCGAGCGGTTCTACCGCGTCGACCCGGCTCGCTCGCGGGCCACGGGCGGCACCGGACTGGGCCTGGCCATCGTCAAGCACGTCTGCGCCAACCACGGCGGCGACGTCACCCTCTGGAGCCAGGAGGGTCAGGGGGCGACCTTCACCCTGCGGCTCCCTGACGCCGTCACCCTGCCCGTCACCAGCCGATCTGACGATGAGTCTGACGATGAGAGAGAGGACGAGCAGTGACCCGGATCCTCGTGGTCGAGGACGAGCAGTCGTTCAGCGACCCCCTGTCCTACCTGCTGCGCAAGGAGGGCTACGAGGTCGCGATCGCGGAGAGCGGGCCGACCGCGCTGGAGGAGTTCGACCGGGTCGGCGCCGACCTGGTGCTGCTCGACCTGATGCTGCCCGGCCTGTCCGGCACCGAGGTCTGCCGGCAGCTGCGCATCCGCAGCACGGTGCCGGTGATCATGCTGACCGCCAAAGACAGTGAGATCGACAAGGTGGTCGGGCTCGAGATCGGCGCCGACGACTACGTCACCAAGCCCTACTCGAGCCGTGAGCTGCTCGCCCGGGTCAAGGCCGTGCTGCGGCGTGGCCAGGAGTCGGACGAGCTGGCCCCGGCGACGCTGGAGGCCGGCCCGGTGCGGATGGACGTCGACCGGCACGTCGTCACGGTCGGTGGCTCGCACGTCTCGCTGCCCCTGAAGGAGTTCGAACTGCTGGAGCTCTTGCTCCGCAACGTCGGCCGGGTGCTCACGCGCCATCAGCTGATCGACCGGGTCTGGGGCAGCGACTACGTCGGCGACACCAAGACCCTGGACGTCCACGTGAAGCGGCTGCGCTCCAAGGTGGAGTCCGACCCGGGGACGCCGCGTCACCTGGTGACGGTGCGGGGGCTCGGTTACAAGTTCGAGCCGTAGGCCCGCGGCGTACTCGCGACGTTCGGGCTGTCCGTCGTCAGTTGCCGGTCGGTGTCGCCGTCGGTGTAGCGGTCGCCGTGCTCGAGGTGTCGGTCGGCTCGGGCGTCGGGGTGATCGTGGCGTACTCGAGGGTCGGCGCGAGCACGGGGACGTCGACCAGGGCCGGGCCGGTGGCGGGGGTGCTCACCTGCATCCGCTGGATCCCTCCAGGTGGGGCGGAGACCGACGCGAACTGGACCTGGGTCTGACCGTCGCCGTTGCCGAGCTGCACGAGCTGACCAGGTGCGACGCTGACCGGGCTGGAAGCGGCCGTGGCACCGGCTGGGGCGAAGGAGACCTGGACCTCCACCGGGCCGGTGTTGACCAGGGCCCCGATGAGTACGCCGGGCTTGCTGGCGCCCTCGGAGACCACGAGCAGGTCCCGCAGGTCCAGTGTGTGCAGGGTGACGTCGACCCCGTCCGAGGGCTGGTAGGGGACCGTCGACTGGACCGGTGAGCGTTCGCTGCACCCGGCGAGCAAGCTGGCTGCGAGAGCCGCCGCCAGGGCGGTGGCCGCGATGGTGTGACGGCGGGTCGGACGCTTCACGGGCGGCGCTTCTCCCTCTGCGCTGAGCCGACGGTTTCCGGCGTTTGACCGGACGGCGTATCCGGCTGGCACAGCGTAGCGGGCGGTCTACAGGAGGCTGCGCGATGCACGTCCCTGGCCTACCTGTCAAGACCCTTTGGCGGCGCCATTGGGCCTCTGACCTGCGCAAACGCAGCCTCTGACGGTGCGCTGTGACAGTTTCGCGTGCTATCCTGGCAGTCGCGAAAGGGGAATAGAGCACATGGTTTTCAAGGTCGGCGAGACGGTCGTTTACCCCCACCACGGTGCGGCGTTGATCGAGGAGATCAAGAACCGCACCATTCAAGGTCAAGACAGGCTCTACCTCGTCCTCAAGGTCGCCCAAGGCGATCTGACGATCGAAGTCCCCGCGGATAACTGCGACCTGGTCGGCGTCCGTGACGTCGTCGGCGCCGAAGGCCTGGAGAAGGTCTTCGAGGTGCTGCGTGCGCCGTACACCGAGGAGCCGACCAACTGGTCCCGGCGCTACAAGGCCAACCTCGAGAAGCTCGCCTCCGGCGATGTCATCAAGGTGGCCGAGGTCGTCCGCGACCTGTGGCGCCGTGAGCACGACCGCGGGCTGTCGGCCGGCGAGAAGCGGATGCTGGCCAAGGCCCGGCAGATCCTGGTCTCCGAGCTGGCCCTGGCTGAGCAGACCAACGAGGACAAGGCCGAGGCCATCCTCGACGAGGTCCTCGCCAGCTGACCGGCTGGCTGGGTCAAGCACACTGAGCGATCCCATCGACGCCCTCCCCCGCATCGGGGTGGGCGTCGATGTGCATCCGTACGTCGGGGTGCCTCCCGCTGACGACGTGGCCCGGCCGCTGATGCTGGCCGGACTGGCCTGGCCCGGTGAGCGAGCCTTGGCCGGGGACTCCGACGCCGACGTCGCGGCCCACGCCTGCTGCGACGCGCTGTTCTCGGCGGCCGGGATCGGCGATCTGGGCGCGCATTTCGGCACCGGCCGCATCGAGTACGCCGGGGCGTCCGGCTTGACCTTGCTCGCCGAGGCCGCTGCCCGGGTGCGGGCAGCCGGTTTCGCGGTCGGCAACGTGGCCGTCCAGGTCATCGGCAACTCCCCCCGCCTGGGCCCGCGCCGTACGGAGGCCGAGGCGGCCCTGTCGTCGGCCTGCGGAGCGCCGGTCTCGGTCAGCGCCACCTCCACCGACGGCCTGGGCCTGACCGGCCGCGGCGAAGGCCTGGCTGCGATCGCCACCGCCCTCGTCGTACCCCTCCCACCCCCCTGACCACCCCGCGCCTGTCTTGGCCGTCGATCCGGGTTTGGCCGTCGGTTCCGGGTTTTCTGGGCTCGAAATCGCTGGTGGAACCCGGTTTCGACGGCCAAACCCGGTCCTGACGGCCAAGACAAGCGGGGTTAGGCGGGGGTGAGCCAGGCGTAGCCGGAGCCGGAGAGGTGCAGGCGGCCGTCGGCCTCGTGGACGTCGGCGGAGGCGTGCAGCACGAGCGGGCGGATCACCCGCTCGGCGCCGCCGGGGCGGCCGGCCCCAGCGGTCCAGAGGGCGCTGGCCACCCAGTCGAGGGTGACGCTCACCGCCTGGTCGCCGACGTTGGCCAGGACGAGTACGGCGTCGCCGCGGGGATGCGTGCGCACGAAGGCCAGCACGTGCGGGTCAGGGGCGTCCACCGGGTGGGTGCCACCGCCCATCCCGAAGGCCGGGACGGTACGCCGGACGGCGCCGAGCGCCCGGAGGCCCTCGAAGACCCGGCCCTCGACGCTCTCCGGATCGTGCCGGCGCTCGGCGGCCGTCCAGTCCATCCAGGGCCGGTGCATCCACCGGTTGTCGGCGGCCTGAGCGGGCACCGTGGCCCAGTCCGGGTCGCCCGCTGAGGCCGATCTCGTCGCCCATGTAGACCAGCGGGATGCCGCCGAAGGAGTAGGTCACGGCGTGCAGCAGGAGCACGCGGCGTACGCCGGCGGTGACCGCCGCGGGGTCGCCCGACTGGACCGCCAGCTCTAGACCGCACAGGGCGGCGGTGCTGCCCGAGGTGCGCACGTCTCCGGTGTCCGGGTTGACCTGGAAGTCGGCGCCGAGGGCAAAGCTGCCCGGCGTCCGGCCGGCGAAGAAGGCGGCCAGGAACTGCCGATGGTCGTAGGGGTTCCAGCCCACGGCCCAGGCGTCCGTGTCCGAGACCGCCCAGCCGATGTCGTCGTGGCACCGGACGTAGGTCACCCAGGCCGCCTCCGGTGGCGCGGGCCGCAGCCGTCGCAACGCGACCGTCGCGAGTCGCGCATCCCGGGTGGCGATCGAGGACCACAGCATCACCATGAGCTGGTTGTGATAGGCCAGATCGCACTCCGGCCGGTACTGCTCGTGCGCTCCGAGGTACTGCACCAGGTCGTCGGGCGCCACGATCGCCTCGGCCTTGAAAGCGACTGCGGGAGCGGCGATTCGGACCAAGGCCCGCAATGCCTGGACGATCAGATGGGCCTCGGGCTGGTTCTGGCAGTTGGTGCCGAGCCGCTTCCACAGGAACGGCGCCGCGTCCAGCCGCAACACGTCGATGCCGCGGTTGGCCAGGTCGAGCAACACCCCCAGCATCGCCTCGAAGACGCGGGGGTTGGCCCAGTTGAGGTCCCACTGGAACGTGTTGAAGGTCGTCCAGACCACGCCAACCCCGGGGACGTCGGTGAAACTCCCAGGAGCGTTGTCCGGGAACACTTCTGGCAACGTCCGCTCGTAGGCGTCCGGCTCGGTGCGGTCGGGATAGATCAGATAGAAATCCCGGTACGCCGGGTCTCCGGCCGCCGCCGCGCGAGCCCAGGCATGCTCGGCGGCCGTGTGGTTCAGGACCAGGTCGATGCACAGGCTGATGCCGCGGTCGTGCAGCTCGGCGGCGAGGGACTCGAGGTCGTCCATCGTGCCCAGGGCCGGCTCGACGGCGCCGTAGTCGAGCACGGCGTACCCACCGTCGTTGTCGCCCTCGCGGGCTTGGAGCAGGGGCATCAGATGCAAGTAGGTGACACCCAGCTCGGTGAGGTAGTCGAGCCGATCCCGCACTCCGGCAAGGGTTTTCGCGAACCGGTCGGCATAGGCGACGTAGCCGATCAGGCCCGGGCTCTGGAACCACCCCGGGTCGATCTCGCGCCGCCGATCGAGCCGTCGTAGCGCCTCGGGCCGGCGTTCGGCGGCCCGGCCGACGACATCCAGCAGTTCGCCGAGCAACTCGTCCAGGTCGGTGCTCGCGCCGTACAAGGAACGGAGGGCGGGCACGGCGTCGGGGAGGTGGGTCTCGAGCCGGGCTAGAAGCGCATCACCCTCGAGGGAGCCCAGCCGTTCCAGGGCGTGGGCGAAGGCAGGCGAGGACGGACTCATGCGCGAACTCGACCCGGGGCTAGCGCCCGCGGTCGATCCACTCCTGCAGATGCGGGGCCTCGGCGCCGATCGTCGTGTCGTCACCGTGGCCGGTGTGCACCAGGGTGGTCGGCGGCAACACGAGCAACCGGGTCCGGATCGACTCGATGATCGTCGGGAAGTCGGAGAACGACCGCCCGGTCGCACCCGGGCCTCCGGCGAAGAGCGTGTCGCCGGTGAAGACGACGCCGAGGTCGGCCAGCCGGAAGCAGACCGAGCCGGGCGAGTGGCCGGGGGTGTGCACGACCTCGAGGTCCTGGCCGCCGACGGTGAGCGTCATCCCGTCGGCCAGGTCGGAGTCGGGCGCGCGGTCGGGGTGGGTGAGGTCCCACAGCTCGCGGTCGTCCGGGTGCAGCAGGATCGGCGCGCCCGTCCGGTCGGCCAGCTGCGGCGCGACCCGCACGTGATCGTCGTGCGCGTGGGTGCACGCGATGGCCAGCACCGTGCGGTCACCGACGAGCTGGGCGATCGCCTCGGCGTCATGAGGCGCGTCGAGCACGATGCACTCGTCGTCGGTGCCGATGACCCAGACGTTGTTGGTCACCTCCCACGTGCCGCCGTCCAGGCTGAAGGTGCCCGTCGTCGTGCCGTGGTCGACCCGGAGGTCGGCGCTCACAGCAGGACGACCGAGCGGAGGACGTCGCCGTGGTGCATCTTCTCGAACGCCGCCTCGACATCACCGAGGCCGATGGTCTCCGAGACGAAGTTCTCCAAGGGCAGGCGTCCCTGCAGGTGCAGGTCGACGAGCATCGGGAAGTCGCGGCTGGGCAGGCAGTCGCCGTACCAGCTGGACTTGAGGGCACCGCCGCGGCCGAAGAGGTCGATCAGGGGAATGTCGAGCCGCATGTCGGGAGTCGGGACGCCGACCAGGACGACCGTGCCGGCGAGGTCGCGGCCGTAGAACGCCTGCCGCCAGGTCTCGGGCCGGCCGACCGCGTCGATGACGACGTCGGCTCCGAAGCCTCCGGTCAGGCCCTGGATCGCCTCGACGACCTCGTCCTCGGACTTGCCCTTGACCTGTACGGCGTCGGTCGCGCCCAGGCCCTTGGCCCAGTCGAGCTTCCGGTCGTCGATGTCGACGGCGATGATCCGAGCCGCACCCGCGAGCCGGGCGCCCGCGACGGCCGCCGAACCCACGCCACCGCAACCGATCACGGCCACCGTGTCGCCGCGGCCGACGTTGCCGGTGTTCATCGCGGCACCGAGGCCGGCCATCACTCCGCAGCCGAGCAGACCGGCCACTTCGGGCTTGACCGACGGGTCGACCTTGGTGCATTGCCCAGCTGCCACAAGGGTTTTCGAGATGAAGGCGCCGATGCCGAGGGCCGGCGAGAGCTCGGTGCCGTCGGTCAGGGTCATCTTCTGGGTGGCGTTGTGGGTGTTGAAGCAGTACCACGGGCGGCCCCGCTTGCAGGCCCGGCACTGCCCGCAGACGGCGCGCCAGTTCAAGATGACGAAGTCGCCAGGAGCGACCTCGGTCACACCGTCGCCGACCGACTCGACGACGCCCGCAGCCTCGTGACCGAGCAGGAACGGGAAGTCGTCGTTGATGCCGCCCTCGCGGTAGTGCAGGTCGGTGTGGCACACGCCGCAGGCCTGCACGGCCACGACCGCTTCGCCCGGGCCGGGGTCGGGCACGACCACGTCGACCAGCTCGACCGGGGCCCCTTTGGCCCGCGAGATCACGCCCTGCACCGTCTGCGCCATTGCCGTTGTCTCCTTCGAGGTCAGCCGTTCGTCCGGCCCAACCTAAGGGGCGGCCCCGCTCGCGTGGAATCCCGGGTTCGCTCTGTCCCGGGTCCCGCCAACTCGGCGGGCCGATGCCCCCACTTCCGGCCGCGGCTGGCGGCCGTACGGGGGTTCGGCCCGCCGAGTTGGCGGCGAGCGGTGCCCAGGTTCGCGTAGTTTGGCGCGGTGACCGACGGGCTCATCGACAGCATGCGGCGCGCAGTCGAGGCAGCGCCCGCGGACCAGCAGCTGCGGCTGCACCTGGCCGAGCTGTTGCTCGCCGACGGCCAGGCGGAGGCGGCCGTCGCCGAGAGCGCCACGGTCTTGGCCCAGAACCCGGCGTCGGCCCCGGCCCGGCAGCTGATGGCCCAAGCGATCGGACCGGCCGCGGCCCTGGTCGAAGGCGCGGCCGGGGTGACCGAGGACGTCGCCCCGCCCGAGAACGCGGCCGCCCCGCCGCGAGGCGCGCAGCCGCGACCGACGGCGCAGCCGAGCTGGAGGCGGGCGACGCCCCCACGCAGCCGGAGTCAGGGGAGACGGGGGAGTCGACGGAGACGGGCTTCAACTGGTCGGCCGCAGAGCGCGAGGTCGGCGATATCGCGGCTCCGATGTTCGTCACCGATGAGGGAGACGGTGGCGAGGCACCCGACGTCTCGGCCTGGGAGGTCGAGAACGCCGGCATCACCCTGGCCGACGTGGGCGGGATGCAGCAGGTCAAGGACCGGCTGGAGGCGGCGTTCCTCGCACCGATGCGCAATCCCGAGCTGCGCAAGCTCTACGGCAAGAGCCTGCGCGGCGGCTTGCTCCTCTACGGTCCGCCCGGGTGCGGCAAGACGTTCATCGCCCGCGCCATCGCCGGCGAGCTCGGCGCCCGGTTCGTCAGTGTCGGGCTGGCCGACATCCTCGACATGTACATCGGCAACTCCGAGCAGAACATCGCCGAGCTCTTCCGCCTGGTCCGCCGAGAGGCGCCGTGCGTGCTCTTCCTGGACGAGATCGACGCGTTGGGCCAGAAGCGATCGGCGACCCGCAACTCCGGCATGCGCGGCGCCGTCGTCCAGCTGTTGACCGAGCTCGACGGGGTGTCCGGACAGAACGAGGGCGTCTTCGTCCTGGCAGCGACCAACCAGCCGTGGGATGTCGACCCGGCCCTGCGGCGGCCGGGCCGCTTGGACCGCACGCTGCTGGTCCTGCCGCCGGACGCGCAAGCCCGAGAGGCGATCTTCCGCTACCACCTGCGGCACCGTCCGGTGGAGGGCATCGATCTGGGCCGCCTGGCCAAGGCGACCGACGGCTTCTCCGGAGCCGACATCGCGCACGTCTGTGAGACGGCTTCCGAGCGGGCGCTGATCGCCAGCTCGCGCAGTGGGCAGGTCCGGATGATCGGCATGCCCGACCTGTTGGGCGCTCTGCAGGAGGTGCGTCCCTCGATCGGCGGGTGGCTGGAGACCGCCCGCAACGTGGTGCTCTTTGCCGACGAGGACGGCACCTACGCCGAGCTGCGGGACTACCTCAAGAAGTCCAAGCGGCTGTGAGCGAGTCTGCCCGCGCCGAGGCTCCGGCGTTGCGTCAGCGAGCCGCGAACCTGCTGGACCTCCATCGGTACGACGAGGCGCTGCAGGTCATCGGCGTCGGGCTGGCCCAGTACCCCGAGGACGCCGAGCTCCTGTGCCAAGGCGCGGTCGCCAACCTCAACCTCGACCGTCTCGACGAGTGTCGTCAGCTGGCCCGGCGTGCGGCCGCCGCCGATCCGGACCACACCTGGCCGCTGCGCCTGATCGCCCTGGCCGAGCTGCGGATGGGGTTGGCCAGTCAGGCCGTCGAACCGGTCAAGGCTGCGATCCGGCTGGCCCCCTACGAGTGGCAGACCCAGGTCGTGGCGGCCCGGGTCTGCGCCAACCTGCCGCAGTATCGCGACGCGGCCCTTGATGCGGCCCAGCGGGCGGTCGAGCTGGGCCCCAACGAGACCGAGACCCACCTGGCCCTGGGCTTCGTCTACTACTCCGCCGGCAACATGAAGGCGGCCCGTGCGGCGTACCTCGACGCGCTGCGGATCGACCCCAGCTCGTCGGTGGCGCTCAACGAGCTGGGCCGGATCAAGCTCAAGCGGCGCGATCACTTCGGTGCCGCCGAGCATTTCGCGCAGGCCGCCGGCTCCGATGTGCGGCAGGACGTCTTCGCCCGCAACCTCGATGTCGCCCTCGGCGCCGCGGTCGGCTGGCTCTTCCTGTGGCTGTGGGTGCTCGTTCTCACGCTGGGCCGGCTGGCCGTCTCGGTTGACGGCCAGGACGGGCGGCAGGCCGGGTGGGCCATGCTGGTCGCCCTCGCCGCGCTGCTCGCCTGGCAGGGCTGGCGGATCGGCCGAGGGCTGCGCGGGCGCCGGGTCCGCGGCTACGTGCGTCAGCTGCCACGGCGGGATCGACCGCTGACCGGATCGGTCGCGCTCATGCTGCTGGCCGTCGTCGCCCTGGTGGTCTTGGGTCTGCTGCCCCCCACCGGTGCCCGGTCCGCCTGTCTGGGGGTCGCGATCGTCGCGATGCTCGCCAGCCGGATCCTGCTCGCCGTACGTCAGCGGCGGATGCGTTCCTCGCGGAACCGACCGACGCGCGAGCGGCGTCGGTGGTGGCCCTGGGATTAGCGGCGCGGTCAACGGGGTTGGCCCGCACATGACCGACACCCTTTCTGACCTCGCGCGCCGCCTCCTCGACGGGCGCACGTACGCCACGGTCGCCTCCCTGGAGCCGGACGGTGGCCCGCAGCTGACCCTGGTCTGGGCCAAGCGCGATGGTGACGACGTGCTGTTCTCGACCCTCGCCGGGCGGCGCAAGGCCCGCAACTGGGAGCGCGACCCACGCGCCGCCGTACTCCTCTTCGACCCCTCCGACACCGGCCGGTACGTCGAGGTGCGGGGCCGGGTCACGCTGGTCGAGGACCCGACGGGCTCGCTGATCCATGAGCTCTCCCGCAAGTACGCAGGCGAGGACTACACCGGTGATATCGAGGGCCGGGTCATCGTCCGGGTGACTCCCGAGCACGTCCACAGCCACTGAGCGCGCCGGTAGCCTTGGGCCGGTGAGCCTGCGCCTGTTCGACACCGAGACCCGCGAGGTCCGCGAGTTCATCCCCCTCGAGTCGGGGCGGGTCGGCATCTACCTGTGCGGCAACACCGTCCAGGCCTCGCCGCACATCGGCCACATCCGCAGCGGGGTCGCGTTCGACATCCTCTGGCGCTGGCTCGAGGCCGGCTACGGCTACGACGTGACGTTCATCCGCAACGTCACCGACATCGACGACAAGATCCTGGCCAAGTCGGCCGAGGCGGGCGTGCCGTGGTGGGCCTGGGCCTACCGGTTCGAGCAGGAGACGGTCGCGGCGTACGACGCGGTGGGGGTGCGGCGCCCGACGTACGAGCCCCGGGCCACCGGGCACGCGACCGAGATGGTCGCCCTGATGGAGCGGCTGATCGAGCGCGGTCATGCCTATCCGGCGGCGGACGGCAGCGGCGACGTCTACTTCGACGTGCGGTCCTGGCCGGCGTACGGCGAGCTGACCCACCAGTCGATCGAGGAGATGGCGCCGGCCGAGGACGCCGACCCGCGGGGCAAGCGCGACCCGCGGGACTTCGCCCTCTGGAAGGGGCACAAGGCGGGGGAGCCCGAGTCGGCCGACTGGCCGACGCCGTACGGCGGGGGCCGGCCGGGCTGGCACCTGGAGTGCTCGGCGATGGCCCGCAAGTACCTCGGCGACAGCTTCGACATCCACGGCGGCGGCATCGACCTGCGCTTCCCCCATCACGAGAACGAGCAGGCGCAGTCGCACGCGGCCGGTTACGGCTTCGCGGCGTACTGGATGCACAACGGCTGGGTCACCGCGAGCGGCGAGAAGATGAGCAAGTCGCTCGGCAACTCGCTCATCGTCTCGACCGTGCTCGAGCAGGTGCGGCCGATCGCGCTGCGCTACTACCTGGGCGCGGCGCACTATCGCTCCAACATCGAGTACCACGAGGGGTCGCTGCGCGATGCCGAGGCCGCGGTCGAGCGGATCGAGAGCTTCCTGGAGCGGGCCGCTCCGGACGGCGGCTGGTTCCTGGCTCCTGTCCCGCCGCCGAAGGCTTTTGCCGATGCGCTGGACGACGACCTCAACGTCTCCGGGGCGCTGGCCGTTATTCACGAGACGGTCCGCGCCGGCAACACGGCCATGGACGACGGCGATGACGAGGCCGTCCGCGGGGCGTGGGAGGCCGTCATGCGGATGACCTCGATCCTGGGCGTCAACCCGTTGGACACGCACTGGGGCGGTGCCGGGGCGGCGGACACCCGGGCCGCCGATGCGCTGGGGGCCCTGGTGGATGCCGAGCTGGAGGAGCGGCAGGCGGCCCGCGCACGACGGGATTTCGTTGCTGCCGATGGGATTCGGGACCGGCTCACCGCAGCCGGCGTCGAGATCGAGGACACCGTGGCGGGCGCCCGGTGGGGGCTCGCCCGACGCGGCCAGACCGCTGACGAGAGTGACGAGGGATCCTGATGGCCGGCAATTCTCAGCGGCGTGGAGCCGTCCGCAAGCCCGGTTCGAAGAAGGGGCAGACGGCTGGTTCGGGCGGGCAGAAGCCAAAACGGTTGCAGGGCAAGGGCCCTACGCCGAAGGCCGTCGAGCGGCCCAAGCACCCCGCGGCCCGTAAGGCGACGGCGACGTCGCGCCGGTCCACGGTCGGGACCGGTGGCCGAGGGACTCGACGCAGCGGCGGCAAGAGTGCGACGAGCGAGTGGGTCTTCGGCCGCAACGCCGTCGTCGAGGCGCTCCGGGCCGGTGTGCCGGTCACCACGATGTACGTCGCGAGCCGGATCGACAGCGACGACCGTGTCCGCGAGGCGCTGAAAGCTGCTGCCGCTCAAGGCTTTCCGCTGATCGAGACGCAGCGGTTGGAGCTCGACCGGCTCAGTGATGGCGGCGTCCACCAAGGTCTGGCGATCCAGGTCCCGGCGTACGAGTATGCCTATCCCGCCGACCTGTTGGCGGCGGCCGAGGAGGCCGGCGAGCCGGCGTTGATCGTCGCCCTGGACGGGGTGACCGACCCGCGCAACCTCGGGGCCATCGTGCGGTCGGCCGGAGCCTTCGGCAGCCACGGCGTGCTCGTGCCGGAGCGGCGTTCGGCCGGGCTGACCGCGTCGGCCTGGAAGGTCTCGGCCGGTGCGGCCGCGCGGGTGCCGGTGGCCCGGGCGGGCAACCTGACCCAGGCGCTGATCGCCTACCAGGAGGCCGGGTGCTTCGTGGTCGGGCTCGACGCCGACGGCGAGATCGACCTGCCGCTGCTCGAGATGGTGCACGAGCCGCTGGTGCTGGTCGTCGGCTCCGAGGGCAAGGGCCTCTCGCGGCTGGTCCGGGAGACCTGTGACCTGGTCGTCAGCATCCCGATGTCGGCCGCCACCGAGTCACTGAACGCCGGAGTCGCGGCCGGGGTCGCGCTCTACGAGGTCGCCCGCCGCCGCGCCCACCACTGACCCTCGGCTCGCCGAATGCTGCGTTTGGCCCGCTGAAGGCCGGGTTCGGGGCGCGATTCGGGTCCCCGAAAATCCGGTTTCGGCCGCCAAACCCGGTTTCGACGGCCAGGACAATGGGGGAGCAGGTCAGTCGGCGACGACGGGGAGTTCTTGGGTGTCGATGCCGAGGATGGCGACCTCGTCGGGCTTGAGGGGCAGGACGTTTTCCAGGTAGTCGCGCAGGGCATCGGTCAGGGCGACGTCGCGGCCGGCCTGCTCGGCGAGGTACCAGCGGTGTTCGAGCACCTCGTGGAAGATCTCGGCCGGGTCGAGCTTGCCGCCGAGGTCGCGCGGCACCGAACGGACCACCGGCTGGAAGACCCGGGCCAGCCAGTCGTGCGCGACGATCTCCTCGTCCTCGCCCTGGCGGTCGGTCGCCGCCCGGTAGGAGTCGAGGTCGTTGAGCAGCCGCCGGGCCTGGTTCTCCTCGACGTCCAGACCGGTCAGCCGCAGCAACCGTCGCGAGTGGTGCCCCGCGTCGACGACCTTCGGCTGGATGACCACGCTGGTGCCGTCGATGTCGGTCGTGATGGCCAGCTCGTCGACGTCGAAACCGAGCTCGTTCAACCGCCGGATCCGGGCGTCGACCCGCCACCGGTCACCGCGATCGAAGGACTCCCGCTCGGTCAGCTCCAGCCACAACGAGT
The DNA here is from genome assembly GCA_963834425.1 of uncultured Actinomycetota bacterium. Classification (GTDB taxonomy): domain Bacteria; phylum Actinomycetota; class Actinomycetes; order Actinomycetales; family CAVURS01; genus CAVURS01. Next base: position 155,386 of record CAWIBR010000016.1, on the reverse strand, counting down.
GGTAGCGGTCGACGATCTGCTGGGCGGTCTCCACCGGGTCGGAGCCGTCCTCGAGCAGGCCGCCCGCCTCCAGGTCCATCAGCTCGCCGGCGATGTTGGTGCGGGCCAGGTCCACGTCGTACTCGCGCTGGCCCTGGCTCAGTGAGTTCTGCAGGTCGCCCGTCTCGGCGTCGACGAGGTACGCCGCGAAGGCGCCCGCGTCGCGCCGGAAGAGCGTGTTGGACAACGACACGTCGCCCCAGAAGAAACCCGCCAGGTGGAGCCGGACCAGCAGGGCGGCCAGGGCATCCACGAGCCGCTGCGCGGTGTCCGGTCGCAGGGTCTGGCTGAACAGCGCGCGGTAGGGCAGCGAGAACTGCAGGTGCTGGGTGACCAGCGCGCTCTCCAGCGGACGGCCGTCGGTGTCGACCCGCCCGCCCACGACGGCCAGGGGCTCCACGGCCGGCTGGTCGAGCCGGTTGAGCAGCCGGAGCAGGCCGTACTCACGCCGGGCCAGCTCGTCCTTGATCTCCTTGATGGCGATGACCCGGCCGGACATCCGCACGAACCGGACAACGTGCCGCGAGATGCCACGAGGCAGCGCGGCCAGCTCGTCGGCCGGCCAATCCTCCAGGGGCAGCTCCCACGGCAGGTCCAGCAGTGCCGGGTCGGGCCGCGCCGCGGTGATCTCGAGTGGCACCCGCAGAGCCTAGCCGCGCCCGGCCAGGTGAGACCCGATCGGCGGGTGTACGACGAAGCCGGCCGGACCCCTGGGGTCCGGCCGGCTGTCGCAGGCAGTGCGTCGGTTCTAGGTCAGTTCTCGATGCGCAGACCGGTCGCGGTGTCGAACAGGTGCACGTGACCGCCCTTGGGGGTGAAGTGCACCGTCTCGCCCTTCTCCGGCGGCTTGCGGCCGTCGACCCGCGCAACGACGGGCATGTCCGTCTCACCGCTGCGCAACGTGCCGTGCACGTTGGCGTCGGCGCCGAGCTCCTCCACGAGTTCCACGGTGACCGGGATGCCCTTCTCGGACAGGTCCAGGTCCTCGGGCCGCACACCGAGAGTGATGTCGGGGCCAGCCTTGGCCAAGATCTCGCGCGGCACCGGGTAGACGGCGTCGCCGAGGGTCACCCCACCCTCGACCGCCTTGGCCGGGAGCAGGTTCATCGCCGGCGACCCGATGAAGCCGGCCACGAAGATGTTGTTGGGGTGGTCGTACATGTGCCTCGGGGTGTCGACCTGCTGGAGCAGGCCGTTGTTGAGGACGGCGACCCGGTCACCCATGGTCATGGCCTCGACCTGGTCGTGCGTGACGTAGACCGTGGTGACCCCGAGCCGGCGCTGCAGCGACGCGATCTGGGTGCGGGTCTGCACGCGCAGCTTGGCGTCCAGGTTGGACAGCGGCTCGTCCATCAGGAAGACCTGCGGCTGGCGGACGATGGCCCGGCCCATGGCGACGCGCTGGCGCTGGCCACCGGAGAGAGCCTTCGGCTTGCGGTCCAGGTAGGGGTCGAGGTCCAGGATCTTGGCGGCCTCTTCGACCCGCTTGCGGATCTCGGCCTTCGGCGTACCGGCGATCTTGAGCGCGAAGCCCATGTTGTCGGCCACGGTCATGTGCGGGTAGAGCGCGTAGTTCTGGAAGACCATCGCGATGTCGCGGTCCTTGGGGGACAGGTCCGTGACGTCCTTGTCGCCGATCAGGATCCGGCCGGCGTTGACGTCTTCCAGACCGGCAAGCATCCGCAGCGACGTCGTCTTGCCGCAGCCGGAGGGGCCGACCAGGACGAGGAACTCGCCGTCGCCGATCTCCAGGTCGAGCTTGTCGACGGAGGGCTTGTCGGCTCCCGGATAGACACGGGTTGCCTTGTCGAACGTGACAGTAGCCATGTGGAAAATCCCTTCACCGGCAGGTACGTGCCGGACGATCCGTTGTGAAAGGTGGTGCCCGTCTCGACGGGAGCCGTGACGGTGCCGTCATCCTGCCGTAACAAATCGCCCACGGCTACCCCTGGTCCCACGGGCTGGCTCGGTTCACCTTCTGCGGCTTTCTTCGTTATTGAGGCAACTACGCGCCACCGGTGACGCGTAGTTGCCTCAATAACGCCATGGCAGGCGGGTCGCGAGGGCTTGTCTGCGATCCTGGGGCCGTGAGAGCCCGCCTGTCCGACATCGCGACCCAGGCCGGGGTCAGCGAGGCGACGGTCAGCCGGGTGCTCAATGACAAGCCGGGTGTCGCCGCCGAGACTCGCGAGACGGTGCTGACGGCGCTGGACGTGCTGGGTTACGAGCGCCCCACGAGGCTCCGCAGACGCAGCGCCGGCCTGATCGGCCTCGTTGTCCCCGAGCTGGTCAACCCGATCTTCCCGGCGTTCGCGCAGGTCATCGACACGGCCCTGGCCTCGCACGGCTACACACCAGTGCTGTGCACGCAGACCCCCGGCGGCATCCACGAGGAGGACTTCGTGCAGATGCTCTGCGAGCACGGGGTCTCCGGGATCATCTTCATCTCGGGCGAGCATGCCGACACGCAGGCCGACCACACGTCGTACCGGCAGCTGGTGGACCGCCGGCTGCCCATCGTGCTGATCAACGGCTATGCCGACGACATCGATGCGCCGTACATCTCGACCGACGACGCGGCCGCGGCCGAGCTCGCCGTGCAGCACCTGCGGGCGCTGGGCCATCGCCGGATCGGGCTGGCGGTCGGGCCGGAGCGGTTCGTGCCCGCGGTGCGCAAGATTGCCGGCTTCCGCCGCGGCATGGCCGATGTGGCTTCTCCGGAGGAGATGGAGGCCTGGATCGAGCAGTCGATCTTCTCGGTCGAGGGCGGCCAGGCGGCGGCGCTGCGGCTGATCGAACGGGGCTGTACGGCGATCGTCTGCGGCTCGGACCTGATGGCGCTCGGCGCAGTGCGCGGGGTCCGCTCGCTGGGGCTCGAGGTGCCGGAGGACGTCTCGATCGTGGGCTACGACGACTCGGCGTTCGTCGCCTTCACCGACCCGCCGCTGACGACCGTGCACCAGTCGGTGCAGGCGATGGCCGAGGCCGCGGTGCAGGCGCTGATCGACGAGATCGCCGGCCAGCCGGCACCGCGAGCGGAGTACATGTTCCGACCCGAGCTCGTCGTGCGCGGCTCGACGACGCGCGCCCGGCCGGTCGGGGTTCAGCGCTGGGAACGCTCGGCCACCAGCAGCTGAAGCAGCTCGCGCACGTCCTCGGGTCCATCCACCCGGTACGCCGCGTGCGTCTCGCCCGACCCGACCTTGACGCCGATGTCGTCCGGGCCCAGCACGGCGAACGCGGTCTCGTCGGTGACGTCGTCGCCGACGTAGAGCACGGCATCGATCTCGGCGGTGGCGCGGATCTGCTGCAGCGCAATGCCTTTCGAGGTGTCGACTACTGGAGAGCTCGACGACCGACTTGCCCAGCGTGACGTCGACCCCGGGCCAGCGGGCTGGCCCTCCCATCGCCGCCACGGTCGCCCGCTCGGCCAGGTCGACCGGTGCTCGCCGGGTGTGCAGGACGGCGGCGGTCGGCTTGAGCTCGACCTCCAGCCGTTCCTGCGGATCGATCGCCGCGATGTCCTGGAGGGCGTCGGTGACGCGCTCGAGCAGCTCGGTCGCTCGAGCGGACAGGCGCGTGCCACCCGATGCCCGCCCACCGAGCGTGGGCTCGCAGGGCGCTCTCGGCCCCGTGGCTCCCGACGAGGGACAAGGCGTCCTCGTCGCTGACACCGCTGACCGTGCGCAGGCTGGCCAGCGCGCGCCCGGAGACCAGGGCGACCTCCACTCCCTCGAGCCGGGCCAGGTGGCGGACCTCGGCCATCGACCCGGGCAACGGCCGGGCATCCTCCGGTCGTTCGACGATCGGGGCGATGACACCGTCGAAGTCCAGCGCGACGAGCAGGCTGGGTCGGGCGGCCAGGGTGGCGACCGCGGCCGACAGTTCGGCCGGGATCATGCGCGGGCCCGGCTCACGAGCGCTGCACGCCGTCGAGCGCCGCGAGGTAGTCGCGGGCCCAGCGCTGCACGTCGTGACCGAAGACTTGCCGGCGCATGGCCCGCATCCGCCGTCGGGTGTCCCGCGGATCGGCCCGCATCGCCGACAGGATGGCCGCCTTGAGCCCGGAGATGTCGTGCGGGTTGCACAGGAAGGCCTGGCGCAGATCGCCGGCGGCGCCGGTGAATTCACTCAGCACCAGCGCTCCGCCGTCGTCGTAGCGGGTGGCGACGTACTCCTTGGCCACGAGGTTCATGCCGTCGCGCAGCGGGGTCACGAGCAGCACGTCGCCGGCCAGGTAGAGCGCGGCCATCTCGTCGCGCGGGTAGCTGTGGTGCAGGTAGTGGACGGCCGGGCTGCCGATCCGCGACTCCTCGCCGTTGATCCGGCCGACGGTGACCTCGACCTGGTCGCGCAGTTCGCGGTAGGCGTCAACCCGCTCTCGGCTCGGCGTGGCCACCTGGACCAGGACGGTGTCGGGCGGTCCGAGCGCGCCGTCGGACAGCAACTCCTGAAAAGCCTTGAGCCGGTGGCGGATTCCCTTGGTGTAGTCGAGCCGGTCGATGCCCAGCAACACATGTTTCGGGTTGCCCAGATCGGCCCGGATCTGCTGCGCCCGCTCGATCACCTCGGGCCGGCGGGCCAGCTCCTCCAACCCGTGCGCATCGACCGAGATCGGGAAGGCCGCCGCGCGGACCCGCCGCTTGCCGCCGTTGGACGTGGGCACCGTGACGTGGTCGCCCTTGACCGGCAGGTCCAGCAATCGGCGTACGACGCGAAGGAAGTTCTGCGCATCGGCGGTGCGCTGGAAGCCGAGCAGATCGGCGCCCAGCAACCCCTCGACCAGCTCGCGCCGCCACGGGATCTGGGCGAAGAGCTCGACCGGCGGGAACGGGATGTGGTTGAACCAACCGATCCGCACGTCCGGGCGGAGCGTGCGCAGCATCGCCGGGACGAGCTGCAGCTGGTAGTCGTGGACCCAGATGGTCGCGCCGGGGGCAGCGACCGAGGCCGCCACCTCGGCGAAGCGGTGGTTGACCCGGCGGTACCCGTCGTACCAGCGCCGGCGGAAGCTCGCCGGCACGATCACGTCGTGGTAGATCGGCCACAGGGTGTCGTTGGAGAAGCCCTCGTAGTGGTCCTCGACCTCCTGCGCGGACAGCGCGATCGGCTGCAGCCACATGTCCTCGGCCTCGAACGGCTCGGGCGGGTGACCGCCGGCCTCGCCGGTCCAGCCGACCCAGGCGCCCTCGCGGCCCTGCATGACGGGCTCCATCGCGCTGACCAGCCCACCAGGGCTCGGGCGCCACTCGACCTCACCGCCCGGCAGCGTGACCTTGTCGACCGGCAATCGATTGGCGACGACGACCAGGTCGTGGGTGTGCTGGTCAACCGTGCTGGTGGCGGCGGTGCGGGTTTTGGGGGCGATGCCTGCGAGCCTATCCGGCGTCGGCTGACCCCTCCCGCCGAGCGCTCGATGGCGTTACCTTCGGGTGATAGGCGGCCACGCAGGGCGGAACGTCTGTCCGCGCTCGACCGCGATTGCGAGGCCGGCGTGCTGATCTCGGACGTAATGCGCAACAAGGGGGACCTCGTGGTGACGGTGGCCCCCACCGAAACCGTCCGCTCCCTGATCGCCCTGCTCGACGAGCATCGGATCGGTGCCCTCGTGGTGTCGACGGACAAGACGACCATCGCGGGCATCGTCTCCGAGCGGGACGTCGTCCGCCGGTTGCACCGGGACGGCGGCTGCGGTCCTGGACCAGCAGGTGTCGGACATCATGACGTCCGACGTGCGGACCTGTACGCCGGAGGACGACCTCGAGCAGGTCGCCGGTGTCATGACCGAGGCCCGGGTGCGGCACCTGCCGGTGGTCCGGGACGGCCGGCTGGTCGCGATCGTCAGCATCGGCGACGTGGTCAAGAACCGGATCGACGAGCTGCAGGTCGAGCGCGACCAGCTGGTCGACTACATCCACCGCTGAGCCTCAGCTCCGGCTGAGCGGAATCCGCAGGCCCGCGACGTACCCTCTGGGGGTGACCTGGGGGGATGTGATGGAGACGCCGCCGGGTGGCTCTGCGGCTGCGGCCGCCACGGCTCCCGCTCCTGCGCCGGGTCCCGGGATCGCGTCGCCGCCACCGTCGCTGGGCGTCACGCTCGGGGTCTACCGCTTGGTGCAGCGGCTGGGTGAGGGCGGCATGGGCGTCGTCCACCTCGGGGTCGACCCGCACGGCCGCGCCGTCGCGATCAAGGTGCTGCGTGCGCACATCGCCTACGACCCCGACGCAAGAGCGCGCCTCAGTCGTGAGGTCGCCACCCTCAGCCGGGTCCGGCACCCGCGCGTCGCCGAGGTGATGGACGCCGATGTCGACGGCGACCAGCCGTACGTCGTGACCCGTTACGTGCCCGGACCCACCCTCGACGCCGAGGTCCGCGAGCGCGGGCCGATGCCGCCGGGCCTGCTCGTGCAGGTCGGTCGCGGCCTGTCGTCGGCCTTGGAAGCGATCCACGAGGCCGGGGTCGTCCACCGGGACCTCAAGCCGGCCAACGTCCTGATGCTCGACGACGATCCGGTCGTCATCGACTTCGGCATCGCCCACGTCGCCGACGACGTCCGGCTGACGATGACCGGGTTGGTGATGGGTACGCCGGGTTATCTCTCGCCCGAGCTGCTCAACGGCTCGGCCGTCACGGCGGCCACCGACTGGTGGGGGTGGGCGGCCACGCTGGCGTTCGCGGCGAGCGGTCAGACGCCCTTCGGACACGGCCCGGCCGGGGTGGTCATCGACCGCGTCCGGCGGGGCGAGCCGGACCTGTCGGCCGTCGACTCGCGCCTGCGGCCGTTGCTGCGCGCGGCTCTCTCGCCCGACCCCGACGCGCGGCCGGGTGCGCCCGAGGTGCTGGCGGCCCTCGAACGGTTCGCCCTCGGCGGCGAGGCGACAGTGGCCATCTCCGCGTCCAGCACCCGCCGGCTGGCCGAGCCCACCGGTCTGGTCGTCACGCCGCCCACCCGCCCGTACGCCGCGGAACCCGCTCCGCCGCAGACGTTTTCGCCGCCGATGCCGCCCCCTGCCTTCTATCCGCCGCCGCTGCCGCAGACCCCGGTGCCGACGCCAGCAGGGGCCGGCGAGTGACGACCCGCTGGGGATCTTCCGACCCCCAGGTCCCGACCAATCGCCGCCCCTCCCCCCGAAGCCGCCCCGGACGGGGACGCTGCTCGCCGATCCTGGTGGCGCTCGTCGGAGCCGGCTCCTGCTGGCCGACGGTGACGGCCGTGGTGGCTGCTGCGCTGATCGTCCTGGCCCGGACAGCCGACCGCTCGCTGCTGGCGATCGGTCGGCGGCGGCAGGAGCGAGGACCGACCCGCAGCGACTCGGCCGTCGCGGTCGTGGCCACGCCCTGGCACCTGCTCCGGGCGATTGCTGCGAGCATGCCCGCCCTGATCCTGCCGGCTGTGCTCGGACTGAGTGCTGCCTTCTGCGTCGGTGTGATCAGCGGCTCGACTTCGCTGTCTGGCCGCGGGTCGCCGGCCGTCGCTGCCTCCCAGGTCGCCGCCGCAGTCGGAATCCTGGTCGCGCTGCTGGTGGCCTGGTGGGGGCCGGGCGGTGCGTCGGTCCGCCGGGGGTCCCGCGGGCTCGTGCGCGGCCTGGTCCGCGGCGAGACCGTGACCGCCGCCGTGATCGTGCTGTGCATCGTCGGTGGGTGCGCCGCGGCGTACCTCGCCTACACCCGCGGACACCCGACCTTCGGGCCCCTGCACAGCTTGCTCGGCGTCACCTTGCCGTGACCGGGCCGGTGGTCACAGGTCAGGTCAGGCAGAACTCGTTGCCTTCCGGGTCCTGCATGACGACGCCGTAGTGGTCCATGCCCTCGGTGCTGAGGGTCGTGAACACGGTGGCGCCGAGGCCGACCAAGCGCTCAACTTCATTGTCCACCAACGGTTTGCGCTCTTCGAGCGGGACCGCGCGACCTCCGCTGACCGTCAGGTCGAGGTGCAGCCGGTTCTTGACCACCTTGCCCTCCGGCACCGGCTGGAAGCGCCTCGACCCAGAAGCGCAGCTGCCGGGCCGAGTCGCTGCAGTCGATGGTGATGCCGATGGGGGTCGCGATGAGCGAATCTTGCCGACCGGCTCAGACAGTCTGCCCGCCGGCGGCGGTAGGCCGCGGCCTTGGCTCGGTCGCCGCAGCCGCGCATTCCGCACCACCGTCGCCGGCCACCGCGGGAGCGGTCGATGAACGGCCGGGTGCACAGCGGATCCGCACACCAGTGCAGCAGCTCGCGGTCCGGGCCGTCGTGCAGCTCGATCACGTCGGAGGCGAGCACGGCCAGCGCCGCGTCCAGCCCCCCGGTTCGGGTGACCCGGCCTCGGGCCCCCAGCGGCGACGCGCGGAGCAGGCGCGGTGGCCAGCTGGTTGACCAGTCGACGCGCCGCGGCCGGCGGGGGCTCGGTCGTCGATCAGGGCCGCGATCAGGGCGAACATCGCCTCGCGGGCGGCCTTGGCCCGAGCGAGATCGCTCGTCGGTCAAGGACCCCGTGACGTCGAGGACCCGGACTCCCGCAGCCACGCGGCCAGGTCCTCGGGCGAATGCAGGGCCTCGAGCATCCGTCGTACCGCGCTCGGCCACCGTGGCCACGAAGTCGAGCGCAGGGCGGTCGGCGATGAACTCGAACGTCACGTCACCACTTTGACAGGTGACGGCAGGGCGCAAGGTGGAACGTCACCGCTCAGACCGGTGATGGATCGGAGGAAGGGCCGTGGGACGCAGGTCGACTTGCCCGGTACGCCGCAGCGGCGGCGCTCGTCCGCCTGAGTGACGAGGGTGCTCGGGTCGTCGCTGACCTTTCCTTGCGGTCGACCGTGGCCTCGGCGTGCAGATGGGCGGGCTGCTGGTTGCGGCCCTCCTCGTGCCTCATGTCGTGGCGGCACCGCTGGTGGGAGCGGCCGTCGACCAGTCCCCGTCGGGCGCACGACGAGTTGCGTTGCTAGCCTGCGGTTTCGCCGCTGCGCTGGGCGGTCCTGCGCGCTGTCCGCCGGCCGCGTGCCGCCGCTGGCGCTCCTGGTGGTCTCTGCTGGTCGGCGGGTGCAGCGGCCCGGCCCTGACCGGGGCCACGTCCAGCCTGCTGCCATCGCTCGTCTCGCCGGCTGCGTTGCCGAGGGCCTTCGGGCTGGACTCGCTGACCTATAACGTCGCTGGCATCGCCGGGCCCGCGTGGGGCCGCCGTGGCTGGTCGGCCTCACGTCGGCGGTGACCGCCACCGTGATCGTGGCCGGCTGCGCCGCCGTCGGCGCTCTCTTGCGTCGCCACGCTGCCGATCCGGCCGCGGGCCGCCCGGGCGCAGAGCGTTCGGCCGGGCTGGTTGGCCGGCGTCCGCGCGGTGACGCGGGCGATCGCGCCCTCGGCGCGGTGACCGGGGCCACCAGCCTGGGGCAGGTCGGCGCCGGCGCCCTGACGGTGGTGGCCAGTGTGGCCGCGCTGCGCGCCGGGCGGGCCGGCGAAGCCGGCCTGCTGCTGGGGGCGCTCGCGCTCGGCGGGCTCGTGGGTTCACTGCTGTGGACGCTGCGACCCGCGCGGACCGACCGGGCGCCCGTCGTCGTGATGATCGGCCTGGTCGCGGCGGGCATCCCGCTGATCCTCGCCGGAGGAGCGACGGCACTTCAGGTGCGGGTCGCGTTCTTCGCCCTGTCCGGCGTGGCCAACGGCCACTCTTCGGTGCCTTGCTGCTGACCCGGCAGGAGCGCTCGCCGGTCGAGTCTGCGCAGCCAGGTCTTCACCCTCGGCGCGGGGGCCAAGATCACCGCGGCCGCGCTCGGGGCGGCCCTGGCCGGCGGCGATCAGCCTGGCTCTCGGTCGGCGGGCAGCTGGCGACGGTCGGGGCGATCCAGGTCCTGGCCGGCGTCGCGGGTCTGCTCGCCCTGGCGTGCGCGACCGCGATCCGGCCACTGGCGACTCGGCCGAGTCCCCGAGCGGGGCCTCCGGCCGGGTTAGGCCAGTCGGCCCGCGGTCGCCGTTATGCTCGGCGGGTCGCGGATCGGCTCCCAGGTGGGCCCCGGCGTACGCCGCCTTAGCTCAGTTGGCCAGAGCGTCGCTCTTGTAAAGCGAGGGTCGTCGGTTCGACTCCGACAGGCGGCTCCCAGCCGGACCGGTCCGGCGGTGTCCTGGGGCCTACCCTCCGGGCATGGCCGAGGATCCTGTCGTCAGCAATCCGGACCACTATCGCGTCGTGTTCGAGAACGATCGGGTGCGCGTGCTCGACTACACCGACCGGCCGGGCGATCGCACCGTGCCGCACCGGCATCCGGACAGCGTCATGTACACGTTGACCGAGTTCGACCGGCGGCTGGGCAGCGGCGACCGGACCCAGGACGTGCACCTCGAAGCCGGGTTGGTCCGCTGGCTGGGCGCGCAGGAGCACTGGGGGGAGAACACCGGCTCGACGCCGACCCACGTGGTGCTGGTCGAGCTCAAGGAGCCGGGTGCCGCGGTCCCCGGCTCGGCCGCGCTCGGACCGACCGAGTAGGTGGGGCGTCGGTGCTGAAGGGGTCAGGGCCCGCTGCCGCCGCCGACCAGTCGCCAGGAGCCGTCCGGCTGCTTGTCCAGGGAGTAGAACCAGATGTGCTCACCGTCCGGCACCGTCTCGTCGCCGCCCTTGGTCGTCAGGGTCGTCGAATAGACCACTTCGTGGTCGCTCGGCGTGGCCGGTCCCTGCAGAGCGGTGTACGCCGTGACGTGCAGGTCGCCGCACAGCAGTCACCGTCGCCATGGGTGAAGGTCTTGGTGGCGAGCGCCCGAGCCGTGCGGCAGTCGCCGGCCTTCAGCGCCACGAGGTAGTCCCCCAGCACGGTGGACGCGCTCGCGGACTTCGGGGGGAGTTGCACCGCGGCCGGATGCGAGCACGCCGGCAAGAGCAGCAGCAACCCGGCCGCCCCTGCGAGGCCCGCCCCCGTCATCGCGCGAGCGTAACCCGGTCCCGGGATCGGCGCGGACGAAACGGACAGCCATGACCGCGATGGACAACCCGCTGACCGTGTCGCCGGGCCTGTGTGGCGAGTGCCGGCACGCCAGCGTCAAGGAGACCCGGCGGGGCACGGCGTACCTGCGGTGCCTGCGCGCGACGTGGGACCCGAGGCTGGTGCGCTACCCGGCCCTGCCGGTGCTGACCTGCGTCGGCTTCGAGCCGGTCGAGGCGCAGCCAGGTTCAGAGCCCAGCTCAGCAACCGCCGACGAGTGAGCCGGCCGCCGGTGCGTCGGCCCCTGTGCACGCGCTGACGCCGGGGCCGCCGCCGGCCGCCGAGGTGGCGACCCGGCCGAGCAGCTCGCGCAGCTGCCGGGCCTCGGTCGCGGTGAGGTCCACGAGCAGCTCGCGCTCGACGGCAGCCACCCGCTCGGTGAGGTCGGCGAGCGTGCGAGAACCCTTGGCGGTCAACACAATCTGCCGTGAACGCCGGTCGGCCGGATCGGGTTGGCGCTTGATCAGCCGGGCCGCTTCCAGGTCGTCGAGCAGGTACGTCATCACGGTCCGGTCGATCCGCAGGTGCTCCGCGATGCCGGCCTGGTTGCGGCAGGAGCCGTCGGAGGCGATCAGCAGGATCTGGTAGCCGCGCGGGCCGCCCGGGACCTCAGCCACGGCCTCCGCGGCTCGCTCCAGGTAGGTCGCCAACACCGTGCTGAGCTGCCAGCCGAGGTTGCTGTTGTCGGCCGGCCGATCCGGGCGCGAGGTCGCCTCGACAGGAGCTGTCGCTCCCTCGACTGCGCTGGCCCGGCTCATGTCCGGATGGTACGCGCGCCGTACGGTCTTGTCTCCTGATCGTCTGTTTGACAGATCATCTGTCGTGCGTATGGTTGAAAGTAGAACGAGTGATCGCCGATCGACAGCCCAAGGGAGAACGTCCATGAGCCTGTTCCGACTCGACGCGAGCATCCGCGGCGAGCAGTCCGTCAGCCGCCAGGTCGCCGACACCGCCGAAGCCGGCTGGCGCCGGGTGCATCCGGACGGCCTGATCGTGCGTCGCGACCTGGCTCGCACACCCGTCCCGGCGGACGCCTGGCCGCTCGCCGTCGCCGGCAGCTGGACCCCGGCGGAGCAGCGCTCGCCGGAGCAGGCGGCGGCCGTCGCGCTGGCGGCGGAGCTGGCCGACGAGCTGGTGGCGGCGGACACCTACATCCTGGCCACGCCGCTCTACAACTTCGGCGTCTCCCAGCACGTCAAGGCCTGGACCGACCTGATCCAGACCGACCCGCGGTTCAAGGCCGGCGAGCCGTCGGCCATCGCCGGGCGTCCGGCCGTGCTGATCGTGACGCGCGGCGGCGGCTATGCGCCGGGTACGCCGCGCGAGGGCTGGGACCACGCGACCGGCTGGTACCAGCGGATCTTCGGCGACGTCATGGGCCTGGACCTGCACGTCAGCGAGGTCGAGCTGACCCTGGCCGACATCAGCCCGGCGATGGAGTCGCTGCGCCCGCTCGCGGCCGAGCTGCTGCAGGCCGGCCACGAGTCGGCCGACAAGCACGGCCAGCTCGTCGGGGAGCTCGCCGCCGCCTCCTGACCCCACCGCGCGCCGTACTCCCTGGCCGCCTCTCATCCGGCTTGGCACCGGACATTTCCGGCGCAGCCAACCGTCACCGAGGGAGCAACGCGCCGGGCGCGGAGCAACGGCAGGTACGGCGAGGCGAGCGAGGGGCGAGCGGGGGCTAGCGGAGGGTGACCCGGACGGGCATCTTCTTGATCCCGTTGACGAAGTTGCTGCGCACCCGCTTGACCTCGCCGGCCAGCTCGATCGACGGCAGCCGCGGCAGCAGGGTCTCGAACATCAGCCGGATCTCCATCCGGGCCAGGTTGTTGCCCATGCAGAAGTGCGGGCTGCCCTTGCCGAAGGTCACGTGGTCGTTGGGCGTGCGGGTGACGTCGAAGTCGTAGGGGTTGCCGAAGACCTCCTCGTCGCGGTTGCCCGAGGCGAACCACATGACGACCTTGTCGCCGGCCTTGATCTGCTGACCGCGCACCTCGACGTCGCGGGTCGCCGTGCGCCGGAAGTGGTAGACCGGCGAGGCCCAGCGCAGCATCTCCTCGACGGCAGTGGGGATCAGCTCCGGCCGCTCCTGCAGGATCGCCATCTGCTCGGGATGCTGGATCAGCGCGTGCATCGAGTGGGTGATGGTGTGCCGCGTCGTCTCGTTGCCGGCGACGACCAGCAGCAGGAAGTAGTTGTCGAACTCCGTTGCGGTCAAAGGCTCCCCGTCTTCGGGGACCCGGTTGACCAGCTTGGAGATCAGGTCCTCGCCATCGCCGCCGCGACGCTCGGCGGCCAGCTTGCGGCCGTACTCGAAGACCTCCAGCGAGGCCGGCGAGCGGAAGGGCAGGTGCTTGAACTCATCGCTCGCCTCGTCCGAGAGCAGGACGTCGGCGTAGTCGGGGTCGGTGTTGCCGATGATCTTGTTGCCCCAGGCGATCAGCTGCCCGGTGTCACCAGCCGGTACGTCGAGCAGCCGGGCCAGCACCTGGATCGGGAAGTCGGCGCTGACCTCGTGCACGAAGTCGAACTCCTCGTGGTGCAGCGCGGCGTCGACCGTGGCCCGGGTCAGGCCGCGCAGGAAGTCCTCGTACTTGCGCAGGGTCTGACCGCCGAAATCCCTGGCCAGCAAACGGCGCAGGGCCCGGTGCCGGGTGCCGTCGGACTCCAGCATCGAGCGCCGGATCGCGATCAGGTCGTCGTCCAGCTCCTCGAGGTTGACGAACTTGGTCGAGGTGAAGGTCTCGGCGTCGCGGTCGATCGCGACGATGTCCTCGTGCCGGGTCACCGACCAGAAGCCGTGGTTGGGCGCGTCCTCCTCGCTCCAGTGGATCGGCGACTCGCGGCGCAGGACGTCGAACTGGCCCCAGGCATCGCCCTGCTCGAAGGAGTCGAGGTTGGCCAGGTCGACGTCGGCCAGGGCCACCGGGGCCGGGCGGTCGGTGCTGACGGTGCTCACGCTGGTCTCCAGAGGGTCGCGACGTAATGACGTAACGGCTAGGCGTGGACCTAGAGGTGGTAGGCGTACTCGCGGAACTCCCAGTCGGTCACGAACTGGGAGAACCGCTCGAGCTCGTTGTGCTTGTAGGCCAGGAAGGTGTTGACGAACTTCGGGCCGAGCACCTCGACCAGCTCGGAGTCAGCCTCGAGCGCGGCCAGCGACTCGGTCAGCCCGCCCGGCAGCCGGTCGGCCTTGGTCACGTCGTAGCCGTAGCCCTCGAGCGGGTCCGGTGGCGCGAGCCCGTCCCGGATCCCGATGTACGCCGCGGCCAGCAGCCCGGCGATGGCCAGGTAGGGGTTCGCGCTGGCGTCCCCGAGCCGCAGCTCCATCCGCGAGGCGCGGCCGCGCTCGGGCGGGATCCGGACCATCGCGCTGCGGTTGTCCAGGCCCCAGTCGATCAGCCACGGCGCGAGGGTGTCCGGGCCGAATCGCTTGTAGGAGTTGATGGTCGGGTTGTTCAGGGCGGCCAGGGCCGGGGCGTGAGCGAGGACGCCGGCGATGGCCGAGTGGGCCGTCTTGGACAGCCCGTCCGGAGCGCTCGGGTCGTCGAAGAGCGGCGCGCCGTCGTCGTCCCAGGTCGAGAAGTGGATGTGGAAGCCCGAGCCGCCCTCGTCGTTGAACGGCTTGCCCATGAAGGTCGCGAGCTTGCCCTCCATCCGGGCCAGCTCCTTGACGGCGGCCTTGAACCGGAAGGCCCGGTCGGCGGCGTCGAGCGCCTCGGAGTGCCAGAGGTTGATCTCGAACTGGCCGCTGGCGAACTCATGGTTGGCCGCGACCACCTCGATGCCGTAGCCGGCCAGGTGACGCAGGGACCGCAGCAGGACGTTCTCCGGGTCGCCCTTGCAGGCCGGAGACGTACACGTTGCCGGTGGCCTCGCCGTACCGCTTCCAGCCGGTCGCACTGGCCTCGTCGCGCTCCAGGACGTAGAACTCGAGCTCGGGTCCGACCATCGGCTTCATGCCGAGCTGCGCGAACTGCTCGACGACGCGCTTGAGGACGTAGCGCGGGCCCTCCTCGGCCGGCGTGCCGTCCGGGTTGAAGACGTCGGCGATGCAGTGCGCGACGCCCTTCTCCCAGGGCACCGGCTGCAGCGTGGACAGGTCGGGGAAGGCGACGACGTCGGGCAGCCCGGCCGCCAGACCGCCCTCGATGTCGATCACGTCGCCCATCGGGCTGGTGCCGTAGATCGACCGGCAGAAGGCGACGCCGTCGGCCACCGTGCGGGCGAACCGGTTGACCAGGAGGTCCCGGCCGCGCTCGGTGCCGATCAGGTCGGCGTACCCCAGCCGGACGACGTCGATGCCGTCCTGGGTGAGCCGGGCGGCCGCGTCGTCCAGCCCGCGTTCGTCGAAGTGCCCCACCGGACCTCCAGGGATCTAGGTTGGGATGGATGTTCGGAAGGATCAGACTGGGATTGTTTGGTCCCGAACAATTCTCGAACAATAGGCGGGCGGCCAAGCGTTGGCAAGCCTTGACAAGAGGTTGGCACAGCCTCGCTCCTCGATGGTCCGTCGAGTAGGGTGCGGGGCATCGTACGGACCCAAACGACCTGTCACGAGACGGCACGGACCTGGGAGCGGCTATGACCGAGGTGCAGGGCTTCTTCTATCCCCGGACGGCCAGCGGCCGCTCGTCGCTGATCCCCTCCCCGCCGTGGCAGTACTCCGGCGACCTGCTCACGGTCGAGTACCGCACGGACCCGGCCCGGGTGGCCGAGCTGCTGCCGGCGCCGCTCGAGCTCGCCGCCGAGGACCCCGGCGCGGTGGCCCTGATCTGGGCCGACTGGCAGTCCTGCTCGGCGTCCCGCGAGGAGCTGCTGGACCCGGTGCGCTCGCAGTACAAGGAGGCGTTCGTCGTCGTCCGCTGCAGCTACGCCGGGCGGACCTTCTCGCGCTGCGTCTTCATCTGGGTCGACAAGGACTTCGCGATCGGCCGCGGCATCCACCAGGGCTACCCCAAGAAGCTCGGCTCGATGTGGCAGACCCGGCCGCATCCGTTCGCCCAGGCGGCGCCCCAGATCGGGGCCGGTGGCGTCTTCGGGGCGACGCTGGCGGCGGGGGACCGGCGGCTGGCCGAGGCGGTGCTGACCCTGCGCGAGCCGGCCGAGACCAACGGCTTCGTCAACGCCCATCCGATGGCTCACCACCGCGTCCTGCCCGGCATCGAGCGCGGTACGCCGGATGCCTTCGCCGAGCTCATCGAGTCCGGCGCGAGCGAGGTCGAGGGCGGTCCGGCCTGGTCGGGCGATGTCGAGCTGCGGTTGTTCGAGTCGCCCACCGAGGAGCTGGCCCGGCTCGAGGTTCAGGAGATCATCGGCGGTTACTACCGTCAGGTCGGCGTCGTCTGGGACGGCGGGCGCTCCCTGGCCCGGCTGGAGGCTTGACCGTCGCCGCGGCAGGTCATATCGTTCGGATCCGAACGAATAGTTGGGCGGCGGGACCGGACGGCACCACGAGCGGAGGCGCATGAGCCAGGGCAGCCAGGTGACGGTCGAGGGCGTCGAGGTCGACACGCGGCACTGGATCGGCGGTCGGCGGATCGGGTCGCCGTCGACGTTCACCGACATCTCGCCGATCGACGAGCAGCCCATCGCCGAGATCTCCGCCGGCGGCGCCGTCGAGGTCGGTGCCGCGGTGGCGGCGGCCCGGGACGCCTTCCCGGCCTGGGCCGCGTTGCCCCGCGAGGAGCGGGCGGCCGTCCTGCATCGCGTGGCCGACGGGATCGACAAGCGGGCCGAGGATCTGGCCGCCGTCGAGACCCGCGACAACGGGTCGTTGCTGCGATCGCACCGCCGCAGCGTCATGCCGCGGGTGGGGATGAACTTCCGCTTCTTCGCCGACTGGCTGCTGCAGCTGGACCGGCCGGACGGCGAGGTCCGCGGGCACCGCGAGCGGGTCACCTACGACCCGGCCGGGGTCGCCGCGGTGATCACGCCCTGGAACGCGCCGCTGATGCTGGCCACCTGGCGGATCGGCCCGGCGCTGGCGGCCGGCAACACGGTCGTCGCCAAGCCGCCCGAGTGGGCGCCGCTTGACCGCCTCGATGCTGGCCGACATCACCGACGAGGCCGGCCTGCCGCCGGGCGTCTTCAACGTCGTACAGGGCACGGGAGTCGGCGCGGGCGCTCCCCTGACGGCTCACCCAGGGATCAACCGGATCTCGTTCACCGGGTCGGTGCCGACAGCCGGGGTCATCGCCGCCGCGGCCGCCCCCAACATCGTGCCGCTGTCGTTCGAGCTGGGCGGCAAGTCGCCGCTGGTCGTCTTCGCCGATGCCGACTTCGACCTGGCTGTCTCGCTCGCGGTCGAGCAGTTCGACAACGCCGGCCAGGTCTGTCTCGGGCGCCTTCCGGATCCTGGTCGAGGAGTCGATCGCCGATCGGTTCCTGGCGGCCGTCCTGGACCGGGCGCGAGCGGATCGTGCAGGGCGACCCGCGCGACGAGGCGACCGAGATCAGCGCCCTGATCAGCCGACCGCACTTCGACAAGGTCGACGGATTCGTCCGCCGGGCAACCGATTCCGGCGCTCGCGCCGTCCTCGGCGGTGGCCCGAACCCCGACCTCGGTGGGCTCTACTACCGGCCGACGATCCTGCTCGATGCCGAGCCGGGCAGCGAGATCCTGACCGAGGAGGTCTTCGGTCCGGTGCTGACCGTGCAGACCTTCAGCACCGAGGACGAGGCCGTCGCGATGGCCAACTCGACCCGGTTCGGGCTGGCGGCGACGCTCGTGACCGGCGACCTCGACCGGGCCGAGCGGGTCAGTGCGCGGCTGACCGCCGGCACCGTCTGGGTCAACTGCTTCTTCGTGCGCGACCTCGGCGCGCCGTTCGGCGGCAGCGGGCGCTCCGGCATCGGCCGCGAGGGCGGCGACTTCTCGTTCGAGTTCTACAGCGACATCAAGAACACCGTCTTCGCCCCGAACGGCTGGGCGAGCGGCGTACCAAGCGATGGGAGGCCGTGATGGGAGAGGTCGTCGGCGCCGGCTTGCTGGCGCATGTGCCCACGATCGTGCTGCCGGAGGAGACCCGGCGCGAGCTCAACCACGGTGCGGACTCCACCCTGGTCTCGGGGCTGCATCAGCTGCGGGCCGAGGTCTTCGACACCCTCGACTACGACACGGTCGTCGTCCTGGACTCGCACTGGGCGACCACGGTCGAGTTCGTCGTGACGGCGCAGCAGCGACGCGCGGGGCTGTTCACCTCCGAGGAGCTCCCGCGCGGGATGTGCCGCCGGCCCTATGACTTCCCGGGCGACCCCGAGCTGGCCCACGCGATCGCCGGGCACGCGGACGAGCACGGCACCTGGATCACGGCGATCGACGACGACCACCTGCCGATCTTCTACGCCACCACCAACCTCTGGGAGTTCCTCGGCCAGGGGCTGCCGGACAAGCGATGGGTGTCGATCGGGGTCTGCCAGACCGCCGACACCGAGGACAACCTGCGGCTCGGCCGGGCCCTCGGCGCCGCCATCGCCGAGACCGACCGCAAGGTCCTGCTGATCGCCTCGGGGGCGCTGAGCCACACCTTCTGGCCGCTGCGCCAGCTGCGCGACCACGAGGCCGCGGGGGTCGAGCACATCTTCACGCCGGAGGCGGCGGCCGCTGACCACGAGCGGATCGAGTGGTTCCTCGCCGGCGACCACAAGCGGGTGCTCGACACGATGCCGGAGTTCTACCGCTACAAGCCCGAGGCGCGGTTCGGCCACTACCTGATGATGATGGGCGCGCTCGGCGAAGAGGACTGCACGGCGCCGGGCCGGCAGTACGGCGTCTACGAGAACTCGGTCGGCACCGGACAGGCGCACCTGTGGTTCGACCGGCCGGCCGAGGGCTTTCCCCGCGCCGCACGCGACCTCGCTCGGGGTCGGGGCATGAGCGACCGTCGCCGGATCCTGTTGGACGGCAACGCCATTGACGTCGTACGCCGCGGAGCTGACCTCGTCGCCGGCGACGGCCGGTCGGTGCCGGTCGAGGCCGCCGTGCACCTGCCTCCGGTGACGCCGACCAAGATCATCGCCGTACACCTCAACTACCGGAGCCGGGTCGAGGAGTTCGGGACCCGGCTGCCGTCGGCTCCGACGTACTTCCAGAAGCCGGTCTCGGCGCTCAACGCGCACGACGGTGCTGTGGTGCGACCGGACGGCTGCAAGTGGCTCAACTACGAGGGCGAGATCGCCATCGTGATCGGGCGCACCTGCCGCAACGTCGCGCCGGCCGACGCCGGCGACTTCATCGCGGGCTACACGGTGGCCAACGACTACGGGCTGCACGACTTCCGCGACACCGACGCCGGCTCGATGCTGCGGGTCAAGGGCTCGGACACGCTGTGCCCGCTGGGGCCGGGGCTGGTCGACGACTGGGACTTCCACGGCAAGCGGATCCGCACGCTCGTCAACGGCGAGGTCCGGCAGGACGGCACCACCGACGAGATGGAGTGGGACATGCACTACCTCGTCGCCGACATCGCCCGCACCATCACGCTTGGTCCCCGGCGACGTGCTCCTGTCCGGCACTCCGGCCATCTCGCGCACCGTCTATCCCGGCGACGTCGTCGAGGTCGAGGTCGAGGGTCTGGGCACGCTGCGCAACCACATCGTCGCCGGGCCGACGCCGATCCGCACCGACGTCGGGGCTCAGCCCACCGAGAGCGAAGAGGTGCTCTCGACCGCTCAGGGCGGCGACTGGCCGCTGCGCGGCGTCCGCGCTCCCGTCCGGACCTGAAATCCCCTCTGTCCCAACGACTGCCGCCCGTCCACCCTCTCGCGAAGGAACCCGATCATGCACATCGTCGTCGACCTGAACAAGTGCCAGGACCACGGCCAGTGCGTCTTCTCGGCCCCGCAGGTCTTCTCCCTGGACGAGGGCGGCAAGCTCGCGTTCCGGCACGAGGCAACCGACTCCTACATCTCCGGTGAGCTGGACGAGTCGCTGCGGGACGACGTCGAGGAGGCGGCCGACGTCTGCCCGCTCCAGGCGATCACCGTCGAGGACTGAGCCGGACATGGTCACCGCTGCGCCCGACCGGGTGGTCGTCGTCGGCGCCTCGATGGGTGGGCTGCGCGCGGCCGAGGCGGTGCGCAAGGCCGGCTTCGGCGGCGAGGTCGTCGTCATCGGCGACGAGGTCCACATGCCCTACAACCGGCCGCCGCTGTCCAAGGACGCCCTGGCCGGCACGACCGAGACGTCGACCCTGGAGTTCCGGGTGCCCCGGCACGCGCAGGACGTCACCTGGCGGCTGGGGGAGACGGTCGTCGTCGGCCGACCTCGACTGCGCGGACGGTCACGACGACCGACGGGCGAGGTGATCGGCTGGCGGGGGCTGGTCGCGGCCACCGGCCTGCGGCCGCGGCGGCTCGGGCTGCCCGGACCGTCGGCCGGGACGGCTGCGTCATCCGGACCATCGAGGACTCCCTGGCGCTGCGGACGCTGCTGACCCCGGGCTCGCGGCTGGTCGTGATCGGGGCCGGGTTCATCGGCTGCGAGGTTGCGGCCACGGCCCGCAAGATGGGTGTCGAGGTGGATGTCGTTGCGCCCGAACGGGTCCCGATGGAGCGACCGCTGCAGGAGATGATGGGCCGGGCGCTGCAGCATCGGCACGAGGAGCAAGGGCGTGCGCTTCCATCTGGGGCGGGTGCCGACGGCGTTCACCGGCGACGAGCAGGTCAGCGGGGTCGTCCTGGACGACGGCTCGGAGCTCGCGGCCGACCTCGTCGTCGAGGCCGTGGGCTGCGTCCCCAACGTCGAGTGGCTCGAGGGCAACGGACTCGACCTGCGCGACGGGCTGCTGTGCGACAACCAGCTGCGGGTCGAGGGTCGCCCGGACGTCGTCGCCTGCGGGGACATCGCCAAGTTCCCCAACCTGCTGTTCGACGACGTGCCCCGCCGGGTCGAGCACTGGACCATGGTCACCGACACGGCCAAGAAGGCCGGCCACACCCTGGGCTCGGCGCTGGCCGCCGGTCATGAGGAGTCGGTCTTCGCGCCCGTACCGTCGTTCTGGAGCGACCAGTACGGCGAGCGGATCCAGTCCTTCGGCGCGGTCGGCCTGGCCGACGCCGACGTCCGGGTCATCGAGGGCGACGTCGGCGGCGAGGTCGCGGCCGGCTACTACCGCGACGGCCAGCTGGTCGGCGTCGTCCTGGTCGGTCTCGGCGGCCGCCACCTGGCCTACCACCAACAGATCGCCGCCCTCCGCCCCTAACCCGCGCTGTCGTGGCTCTCCCAGTGCTGCTTTGCTCGCTGAAAGCCGATTTCGCGGCCGGTCAGAGAGCACTCGGAATCGGCATTGGGCGAGCCAAACCCAGATTCGGCGAGCACGGCCAAGAGCAAGCGGTACGGCGGGGGGTTAGCGGGATAGGGCGTCGGCGCTGCCGCCTTCGGGGGTGGCGGCGACGGGGACGAGCGGGGCGCCCGCCGGGTCGATCTCTTCCAGGCGGAGGACGACCTTGCGCAGGGCGCGGGTCATGACGTCGAGCTCGCGCGCGGTGAGGCCGGAGGTGACGAAGGCCTCCTGCTCGTTGAACGCCGGGAAGAGCTGGTCCATCAGCTTGCGACCGCGCCCAGTCAGCGACAGCAGCACGCGACGGGCGTCGTCCGGGTGGGCCCGCCGCTTGAGCAGGCCGCGGGACTCCAGCGTCGTCGAGACGCCGGTCAGGGTGCCCTTGGAGATGCCGGCCTCGGCGGCCACGTGCCGGGTCTCGATGTCGCGCCAGACCCAGACGACCCAGAGCACGACCCACCCGGTCCAGGTCAGCTCGTGCGGCGCCAGCACCGTGCGCTCCAGGTGGTTGCGCACGGCGCCGGCCGCTCGGTAGATGTTGCTGACCCCGGCCATCGCTGGCAGGTCGATCGGCAGGCTGTCCAGCCGCTCGTCGATCGCGCGCTCGGTCTCGTGGAGGGTGTGCGGGCCAGCCATGGACCTATCCTCCCCGACGCCGGGACTCCGCGCCGCGCCGCCGTCATTCGCCGACCCCGCGAGGGTCGGCGATGCCCTCAGAGGCGCACCGGACCCTGCTCGGACTCGGTCAGCTCGCTCGAACTGGGTGCTCGCCGACGGACGCCCCGGCATGACCCACGTCAGCAGCAGCCCGATGACGAAGATCGCCAGCGCGGCGTACGGCGCGTAGATGGTCGGCTTGGTGACCTTGTAGACCGACCCGAAGACCGCGGCCGCGGTGATCACGAGGCCGACGACAGCGGCGGCGTAGTTGAGCCCGGGCCGGGTCGCGTCGCGCAGGCCGCGCAGGGCGCCGAGCGACATCAGGAAGTAGATCGTGGCCAGGGCGAAGCCGCCGAAGGTCGAGCCCCAGTAGAACATCGAGGCGTAGTGCGGGGTCTCCGGCAGCGCGAAGAGACCGGTCCACCACTGGGTCACGATGATGACCAGCAGGGCGAAGCCGAGCACGAACGTGCTGGCCACCAACGGCGTTCCGCGGCTGGAGACCTTGGCCAGCGGCTTGGGCAGGCGGTGGTCACGCGCCATCGCGAAGAAGCCGCGGGACGCCGCAACCGAGCAGCCGATCAGGACGGCCAGCATGTCGAAGATGACGACAAGCTCCATCAGGCGGCGCAGGGCGACCGAGCCGTAGCCGCCGTCGGCCGTTGGCCCGGCCAGCCCGAAGAGCGGGGCGCCGGCGTTCTTGCCGAGGGCCTGCAGGTCGAAGTGGTAGCCGGCAACCGTTGCGTAGGAACCGATCACGTAGAAGCCGGCGACCGCGATGACCGAGATCAGGACGGCCTTGGGGATGTCGCGCTTGGGGTGCTCGGTCTCCTCGGCCAGGTTGGCCGAGGTCTCGAACCCGGTGAACAGCAGCACGCCGTAGAGGACACCGAAGAAGATGCCGTTCCAGCCTTGCGGCGAGGAGCTCGGCTTGAACGCGGTGGCGATGCTGTTGTCGCTGCCGACCTTGATGATCACGTAGATGAAGAAGATCAGGACGACGGTGATCGAGATCAGCGCCAGGGTCAGCTGGGCCCGGGTCGACAGGGCGACGCCGAGATAGAGCACGACGGCCAGGATGGCGAGCAGCACCAGGTCCCAGCCCAGGATCGGCAGGCCTGAGTGGCCGAACTCGCTGAGCAGGGTGTCGTGGATCGTGCCGCCGATCAGGACAAGCAGGCCGGTCGCCAGCGCGAGGATGCCGACGTAATAGAGGAGTCCGGAGGCCGCACCGAGACGCGAGCCGAGGCCGTCCGTGACGTAGTCGTAGAGCGAGCCGGCGGCCTGGATCTTGCGGGTGTACTGCGCGACGATCCAGCCGAGCGCCAGCACGCCGAAGGCCGCGATCAGGACCGACAGCGGGGCCGCGTTGCCACCGCCCTTGCCGGTCGCCGAGATGATCCCGACGAGCAGCGGGACCAGGAACGCGATCGAGAACACCGGCCCCATGAAGCCCACGGACTGGGCAATGGCGTCGATGATGGTCAGCTTGCGGCCACGGCCCCCCAGCCGCTCGTACTGCGAGTCCTGTTCCTGCGCCACGATCTCTGCCTCCTAGCACGTCGTGAAAAGCCGGGCCTGCTATGCGTGGAGATATGACGTACGGGTCAGAACGTTTGAGCCCGAACGATAGCGCAGAGGCTAGCGCCCCCAACGGCTCTCGTCACTGGTTTGGGCCGAGAAATCTTCAGCCGGGCCGCGCGGTCATCGGGGCACCACGGTGAAGTCGAACGCGACGGTGCCCGGGTCGACGATGGTCGTGCCGCCATCGACGGTCAGCGCGGCGCCGTTGACGTAGGACGCCGCCGGGCTCAGCAGCCACAGCACCGCGGCCGCGATCTCGGCCGGATCGGCCGGGCGCCCCTGCGGCACCAGGCGAGTGACCTCGCCGTACGCCGCATCGCGATCCAGGCCGAGCGGCTCCCCGAACTCGCGCATCTCCTCGTCGGCCATCTCGGTGCGCACCCAGCCGGGGCACACGACGTTGGCCCGCACACCGCTCGGGCCGAAGTCGACCGCGATGGTGCGGGCCAGCATGGTCAGGGCCGCCTTCGAGGTCGCGTACGCCGCGGCGCCCGCTGATGCGCGCAGGCCGGCGATCGACGACACGGCGACCAGCGAGCCACGGGTGGCTTGCAGGTGCGGAATAGCGTTGCGGGCCAACAGATAGGCCGAGGTGAGATTGCCGGTGATCACCTCGTCCCACTCCTGCGGTGGGGTGTCCAGGATGGTGCCTGACCGCATCACGCCGGCATTGGCGACGACGTGGTCGAGGCGACCGTGCCGCTCGACCACCTGGGCCACGAGCTGCTCGACCTGGTCCGGCCGGGTGAGGTCGGCGACGATGCCGGTGATCGCGGCCGATGTCGCTACGCGGTCCAGGCTGGCCTGGCGCCGGCCGCAGATCACCACGGCGTGACCGGCCGCCGCTGCCGCCCGGGCCACGGCGGCGCCGATGCCGCTGCCGCCGCCCGAGATCAGGGTGACCGGCTGCCCAGCGACTGGGTCGGTCTCGGTGTCGCTCATGCCGCGATCGCCTCGACCTTGCGCACCAGCTCGCGGCAGAAGCTGCCGACCTCGGCCGCGGAGTCGACGAACATCGACGGCTTGAAGCAGATCGTCGAGTAGCCCTGGGCCAGTTGGGCCGGCAGGGCCTCGAGGGCGAGGTCGAGGTCCGCCGTGTCATCCGGGCCGGCGAACGTCCCCCGGATGCCACCGACCAGCTCCAGCTCGTCCGGGTCGCGGCCGGCTGCGCTCATCGCGCCCCGCACCTGGGCCAGATCCTCGTCGGACAGCGGTCCGAACGGGTTGAGTCCGTTGCCGTAGCGCACGATCCGGCGCAGCAGGGCGGGGTGCATGCCCTGGCCGCCGAACCACATGACCGGCCCCTGTGGCCGCCAGGGCTGCGGCTCCAGCCAGACCTCGTCGAAGTCGAAGAAGGCCCCGTGATGGCTGGCCGGCCCCGGACCCCACAGCGCTTGCAACACCTCGAGCTGCTCATCGAGAATCCGGCCGCGCTGTTCGAAGGGCACGCCGAGCGCGGCGTACTCGTCGCGGTGCCAGCTCACCGTCGGCAGCGCGACCAGTCGGCCTTCGGACAGCACGTCGAGGGTGGCCAGGTCCTTGGCCAGCAGCAGCGGATGGCGCAGCGGCGCGATCACCGCGCCGGCCACCAGCCGCAACGACTCGGTCGCCTGGGCGATGGCCCCCAACAGGATCAGCGAGCTGGGCCAGGGCATCGCCGGGTCCTGGTTGCCGGGCGCGGCGTAGTCCCGCGGGTTGGTCATCACGCCGAGCTCACCCGCCGAGCCGCCGAGGACGACGTGTTCGCTCAGCATCACGCCGTCGATGCCGGCTTGCTCGGCCTCCGCGGCCAGCCGCACGAGTCCGCGCAGGTCCCGCGGTGAGGCCAGCGTCCAGTTCTCGGACAGCACCAGCAACAGCCGGGGTGCGCTCATGCGACGCACCGCTCCAGGAAACCGTCGACCAGCCGTTGGGCGCGCAGAGCGGCAGCCGGGTCCTCGGCCTGCGTCTGCGCCATCAGCGCGTCGACATCGACGCCGTAGGTCTCCAAATGATCGCGGCCTCCGGCGTCGTTCCACCCCTGCAGGGTCGCGACCGTCAACTCGGGATGGAACTGCACCCCCATGGAGCGGCCGTGCACGAAAGCCTGTGATGCCAACGGTGTTCGCGCGACCTCGACCGCACCCGGTGGCAGTCGCCAGCGGTCGTGATGGAACTGGAACCACGGGCCGCCTTCAACCAGCTCGGGGTCGTCGGTCTCCACCTTGGTCCAGCCCAGTTCCGGTGCGGCCGCGGCCTCGACCCCTCCACCGAGCGCCGACGCCAGGGCCTGCCCGCCGAAACAGATCCCGAAGACCGGTACGCCGAAGCCGTGGGCCGAGCGCAGGAAGGCCAGCTCGTCGACGATCCAGGAGCCGATGGCCACCTCGTCGTAGACCGACCACGGCGCACCCATCGGGACGATCGCGTCGTAGTCCCGCGGATCGGGGAAGGTGGCCGTCACGTCCGGCCGGGCGAAGCGCTCCTCGGGGACGACGAGCATCGTCTCGACTGCGAAGCCGCGAGCGCGGAACGCCGCGCCGACGTGGCCGACCGGCGAGACATGGTCCTGCTGGATGAACAGCACGCGCACGATCGAGTCCTCCGTCCGGAAAATACGTACGGACCCGAACGATAGCCGGTCAGGGTTGGCCAGGGAACGACGTGAGAGGTTGAGGCATGGCTGAGACCCCCGCTGTGCTGACCCCCGCAGTTCGCGACTGGCTCGCCGGTCGCCACCAGGCGGTGCTCGTGACGCTTCGCCGCGATGGCACCCCGCAGACGTCCAACATCTCGTTCGGCTTCGACGCCGACCGCGAGACGTTCTCGATCTCGGTGACCGACGACCGGGCCAAGACCCGCAACCTGCGGCGCGACCCGCGCGGGGTGCTGCACGTCCTCGGCGACAGCTTCTGGGGGTATGCCTCGATCGCCGTACGCGCCACGCCGGGTGAGGTCACGACCGAGCCCGGCGATGCGTCCGGCCAGGCCCTGCTGCGGCTCTACGAGCAGATCAGTGGCGGACCGCACCCGGACCCGGAGGAGTTCTACGGCGCGATGGTGACCGACCACCGGCTGGTGCTCGAGCTGCAGCCGGTCAGCTACACCGGCTCCGGCCTGCCGGACTGAGTGCTGGCGGGATCCGGGTCAAACGCAACGAGGCGGGACACCCGCAGGTGTGCCCGCCTCGATGGCGTCGTCTGGCCGCTGCTGGGCAGCGACCCGTGCGGGTCAGCGAACCCGCGCGTTGCAAAAGGCCAAGAAAAAGAACATGGCTTGCGTCCTCCCTGAGTTTCCTGAGCGCCGCCCCTGCTGCGCTGTGTTCATACTCTCGCACCCGGTGACCGCCTGACTGGCGAATCAGGCAAATCGTCACCCGTCCGGCGCAACCGCCGATCGGGTGACGAACAAGGCGGGACCCGTTGGCCCGGATCCCGCCTCATCACTGCACGTCCTCGGGTCAGCGGACCCTTGCCCTGAAGATGAACAGCACAAACATCTGCGTCCTCCCTGATTCCAGTGCGCTGCCCCTGCCGCGCCGTGCTCCCACGATCGCATTGTGCGACCACCTGACTCGCCGGTCAGCGGATGCACCACCCGTCCGGCCCAGTCGGGCTCCCCGGTGGCAGGGCTAACAGCACGTCATGCACAGGCGTACCGTCCCGCTCGTGGGCATGCTGCGCAGCGTCGGGGTCGTGTTGCATCCGAACCGCAACCCGGATCAGGCGATCCGCCAGGTCGTGGCCTGGGCCGGCTCCCACGACCTCCCGGTCTACGGTCTGGCCGACGAGGTCGGCCGGATCGACTGCGCGGCCGTTCCGGTGCCGCCGAGCGAGCTCTCGGCCCGCTCGGACATGGTGATCAGCCTCGGCGGCGACGGCACCATGCTGCGCGCGCTGCGGCTGGCCCAGCAGCACGCGCGACCCGTTCTCGGCGTCAACTTCGGCCGGCTGGGCTTCCTGGCCGAGGTCGACCTGGCTGACCTGGACGACGCGCTCTCCGCGATCGACGCGCACGACTTCACCGTCGAGTCGCGCTCGGCCGTCACCTGCACCGTCTGCGAGCCGGCCTGGACGGCCTTCAACGACGTGGCCCTGGTCCGGACGCCGGGGGACCACGTGGCAGCCGTCGAAGTAGTTGTCGATGGACAATCGTTTGTCCGGTACGCCGCGGATGCCGTCATCATCGCGACGCCGACCGGCTCCACGGCGTACAGCTACTCCGCAGGTGGGCCGATCGTCTCGCCGAAGATTCAGGCGTTGCTGGTCATCCCGGCGGCGCCGCACTCGACCTTCAACCGAGCGATCATGCTCGGCAACGACGAGCACCTCGAGCTTCGCGTCCTGGAGGCGAGCGGTGAGCTGGCCGTCGAGGTCGACGGGATCGTCAGCGGGCACGTCAAGCCGGGCGACGTGATGTCGTTCCGGGCCGTGCCCGGTGCCGGGCAGCTGATCCGGCTCGGGCGCACGACGTTCTATGAGCGGGCCCGGCGCAAGCTGCAGGTCTCCGGCAGCGCCGAAGTCTGACCGGCTCCTCGAACGGCTCGGCCCGGCCTGGCCTGCGATCCCGACGCCTGCGACCGTGCGGGGGAGGGGTGCACCCGCGATTCGCCTGGCACGACGGGCTCACCCGCGAGACATTGAAGGCCGGCGATTGCCCGCGCAGGTGCAGGAGGGAGGAGGACCGTGATCCAACAGCGGCCCGGCCTACTCCTGACCATGGGACCGCCCGAGGAGACCGGGGACCGATGCGGCTCCTGGCCGCTCCAGATGGCGCCGCAGCTCTCCCGGATCCGCGCGGCCGTGGAACAGCTGGCCCGGTTGCGCTATGCGCACCCCTCGCTGGACACGCCGGAGCCGTCCCTGCTCGGGGTGATGGAGCGGTTGGCTCTGGTGGTCAGTGAGCTCGGGAGCAACGCGCTGCGGCACGCCCAGGCCCCGATCACGGTCAGCCTGTCCAGGTTGCGCAACGGGTGGCTGCTCAGCGTCTCCGACGGTGATCCGACGTCAGCGCCCATCATGGGACCGCGGGAACTGGATGGCGGCTATCGGCACGGGTTACAGGTGGCTGCCCTGGTCTCGACCGGCATCGGCTGGTTCGTCGACGACGGCGGCAAACACGTGTGGGCGGCCGTCCCCGACCGCACGCCTGCCGGGTTGACCGATCTGATCCACGTCGGACCCAGCCTCGACTGACTCCAGCCTCGCCCGACTCAGCCTCGACCGGGGTGCTTCCAGAGGTCGCGGAGCGCCCAGGGACAGATGATCCCGCCGTAGACCACGATGCCGCCGATCCCGATCAGCTGGGTCGCGAGGTAGATGAACCAGGCCAGCGGCAGCAGCAACAGGATGGTGAAGACGATCCGCCCGGTGAGGCCGAACGATGCCTCGGTCTTGGCGAACCGGCTCGTCGTGGCTCGCCGGTTCCCCGGTGGAGCCTGGGGTGCGGTCGACCCGAATCCGGGCGACCCGGGCTCGCCCCCGGCCGAGCCGAACGCCCGGTGCCCGACGGCTTCGCCGAGAACGGCCGGTGCGAGCGATTCGACCGGTCGCCGGGCGAAGCAGCGGGGGCACCAGGCGGCATCCGCCGGCACGGTGCCACCGCAGCCGCAGGTCGCCTCGGTCGTCATACCTTCCGTTGTCGGCGCTTTCGGGTGCTCGCTGAAGGCTCCCGGGTGCGGTCCGGCGTCATCGCGACCAGACTCGCGACATGTCCGGCCGACCCAGCGAGCCGACGTACGACGCGGTCGTGGTCGGCACCGGATCGGGCGGCAAGCTGGCGGCGATCGAGCTGGCCCGGCAGGGCCGGCGGGTCCTGGCCGTGGAGGCCGGCCGGTTCGGGGGCGAGTGCCCGTACGTCGCGTGCGTCCCGGCCAAGTCGCTGCTGCTCTCCGCGCGGTCCGGGCTGACCTGGGCCGAGGCGGTGCTGCGTCGGGATGAGGCGACCGATGGGCGCGACGACGAGGGCTCTCGGCGGAGCCTGACCGATGAGGGTGTCCAGGTTCTGCGGGGCCGGGCTCGGCTCCGCGCCCGGCCGCGGTCAGGCCCGGACCAGCAGCGGGACGGACAGCCGGACGGACATCGGCTGGTGATCGAGCGGCCCGACGGCTCCGAGGTCGTCGCGAGCGCGCCGGTGGTGGTGCTGGCTCCGGGCAGCGCGCCGGTCCGGCCGGACCTGCCCGGGCTCGACGACGTGCCGACCTGGACCAGCGACCAGGCCCTCTCGACCAGCGACCAGCCGGGGCGCCTGGCCATCCTCGGCGGCGGGGCCGTGGGCTGTGAGCTGGCGCAGGCCTTCGCCGGGTTGGGCACCCGGGTGACCATCGTCGAGGTCGCCGACCGGCTGCTGCCGGGCGAGACGGCCTGGGTCGGCGAGCTCGTGGCAACCGTGCTGGCCGCGGACGGGATCCAGGTGCACACCGGCCGCTCGGCCGTGCGGGTCGGGCCGGCGGGCGGAGCGTCCGGCGGTTCCGGCGGCTCCGGCGGTTCCGGCGTGGAGGTGGTGCTGGACGACGGCCAGTCGATCCCAGCGAACCGGTTGTTGCTGGCCGGAGGCCGCGCACCCCGCACCGACGATCTGGGGCTGGCCGCCGTGGGCGGGGCGCGCGAGTCATCCGGAGCGATCGCGATCGACGCCCGCTGCCGGGTCCTGGACGAGGCCGAGATGCCGATCGAGGGGCTGTTCGCGGTCGGCGACGCGACGGCGGCGTCCAGCTTCACGCACAGTGCGAACTACCAGGCCCGGGTCGTCGCCGCCCAGGTCGCCGGCCGTGGCTACGACGCGGACTACGTCGCCGTGCCGCGCGCGGTCTACCTCACGCCGGCCGTCTTCTGTGTCGGGCTGACGCCGGAGCAGGCACGTGAGCGCGACATCGCGGTGCTCACGTCGAGCTTCGACGTCTCCGAGGTCGAGCGGGCCGCCCTGCTGGCCGGCGCGGAGCCGCCGCCCGGTCGCCGCGTCGTCCGGGGCCGGGTCGAGCTGGTCGCCGACGCTCGGTCCGGCGTACTCGTCGGTGCGTCCTGCGTCGGTCCCGAGGCCGACTCGTGGGGAGCCGAGCTCGCACTCGCCGTCCGCGCCCGGCTCGACGTGCACCTGCTCAGCGAGCACATCCGGGCCTTTCCCACCTGGTCAGAGGCGATCTACCCCGCCGCCTGCTCCCTCGACCGCGAGATGCTGGGGCGGTGAGTGACGCCAGGCACGTGCGGGTGGCCATCGTCGGAGCCGGGTTCGGTGGCCTTGGGGCGGCGATTCGGCTGCTGCAGGACGGCGAGCGCGACCTGGTCATCCTGGAGAAGGCCGACGACATCGGCGGCACCTGGCGCGACAACACCTATCCGGGCTGCGCCTGCGACGTGCCGTCGGTCCTCTACTCCTACTCCTTCGCGCCCAACCCGCAGTGGAGCCGGTCGTTCTCGGGGCAACAGGAGATCTGGGACTACCTGCGCGGCTGCGTCGAGCGGTTCAACCTGCGGCCGTTCCTGCGACTCGGCGTGGAGCTGCTCGATGCGGCCTGGGACGACACGGCCCAGCGCTGGTCGATCCGGACCAGCGACGGCGAGCTGACCGCCGACGTGCTGGTGGCGGCGACCGGGCCGCTGTGCGAGCCGCGGATCCCGGACCTGCCTGGGCTGGAGTCGTTCGAGGGCGCCGTCTTCCACTCGGCCCGCTGGCGGCACGACCTCGACCTGACCGGGCGGGCTGTGGCGGTCGTCGGCACGGGGGCCAGCGCCATCCAGTTCGTGCCCCGGATCGCCCCGGAGGTCGAGCGGCTGGTGGTCTTCCAGCGGACCCCGCCGTGGATCGTGCCGCGCTCCGACCGCGCGCTGAGCCGGTGGGAGCATGCGGCGTACAAGCGGTTCCCGGTGCTCCAACGGATCGCGCGCACGGCGGTCTACCTGTCCCGCGAGCTGCTCGTCTTCGGCATGCTGCATCCGCGGATCGCCCGCCTGCAGCAGCGGATCGGAGAGACCCACCTGCGTCGGCAGGTCCCGGATCCACAGCTGCGGGCCCGGCTGACGCCGGACTACGCCATGGGCTGCAAGCGGATCCTGATCTCGAGTGACTACCTGCCGGCCTTGTCACGCGACAACGTTCGGCTCGAGACGCATGAGGTGGTGCAGGTGCTGCCGCAGGGAGTGGTCGGCGCGGACGGCACCGAACACGCGGTGGACACCATCGTGCTCGGCACGGGCTTCCACGTGACCGATCAGCCCATCGCCGATCGGGTTATCGGCCGCGACGGCCGGACGCTGGCCGAGCACTGGCAGGGCAGCCCCCAGGCCTACGACACCGTGACCGTGACTGGGTTCCCGAACTTCTTCCTGGTGCTCGGTCCCAACAGCGGTCTCGGCCACAACTCGGTCGTCGTGATGGCCGAGGCCGCCATCAGTCATCTGGTCGCCGCCCTGCGCCACCTACGCCGGACCGGAGCGGCGGCGCTCGAGCCGAGCCCGGCCGCGCAGTCGGCGTTCGTGCGCGAGGTCGACCGGCGGATGCGCGGGAGCGTCTGGACGGCGGGGGGCTGTCGCAGCTGGTACCTCGACCGGACCGGCCGCAACTCGACGCTGTGGCCCGGTTTCACCATCCCCTTCCGACGGCGGCTGCGGGCCCTGGTCGCCGACGACTACCTGCTGACCCCGCGCAAGGACGCCGCATGAGCCGGCCCAGCCCGCTGCGCGGGCGGGTCGTGCTGGTGACCGGCGCCGCCCGCGGCATCGGCGAAGCGGTGGCCCGGGAGGTCGCCGCCCGCGGCGGGCAGCTGGCCCTGGTGGGCCTGGAACCCGAGCGTTTGCAATCGCTTTCGGCCGAGCTGACTGTCGAGGGCGGTCCCGACGCACTTCTGGGCCGAGGCCGACGTGACCGACCAGGCGGCGCTCGAGAAGGCCGTCGCCGGCGCCGTCGAGCAGCTGCAGGGGATCGACGTCGTCGTCGCCAACGCGGGCATCGCCAACACGGGCACGGTCGCCACCAATCCGGCCGACGCGTTGGCCCGCACCGTCGAGGTCAACCTGATCGGCGTGATCCGCACGGTGAGCGCGACCCTCCCGCACGTCGTGGCCGCCCGCGGCCATTTCCTGCTCGTGGCCTCGGCGGCGTCGTTCACCGTCGCACCGGGCCTGGCGGCGTACTGCGCGTCGAAGGCCGGGGTCGAGGCGTTCGGCGACGCGCTCCGGCTCGAGGTCGTCCATCAGGGCGTCACGGTCGGGACGGCGCACCCGATCTGGATCGACACGGACCTGGTGCGCGACGCCAAGGCCGATCTGCCGATCTTCCGCAAGAGCCTCGAGTCGACGCCCGGGCCGCTGGGCCGGCAGGTCGATGTGCAGACCTGCGCGCGGATGTTCGTCGACAGCATCGAGCGCCGTCGCCCCAAGGTCTTCGTGCCGGCCTCGGTCGGCTGGGTCTTCCACGCCCGGGCCCTGCTCACGACCGGTCTGGCTCGCCGGGTCCTGGAGCGGGAGGCGGCTCGCACCGTGCCGGCGCTCGAGGACCAGGTCCGCCGCCTGGGCCGGGCCTTCGGCGAACACTCAACCGAGAGCTCAGAACTCCTCTAGCGCAACAGATCTCGGGCGATCACCAGTCGTTGGATCTGGTTGGTGCCCTCGAAGATCTGGGTGACCTTCGCCTCGCGCAGGTAGCGCTCGAGTGGGAAGTCACGGGTGTAGCCGTAGCCCCCGAGCACCTGGACGGCGTCGGTCGTGACCCTCATCGCGGAGTCGGTCGCCACCAGCTTGGCCACCGCGGCCGCGCGACCGAACGGCCGGCCGGCATCGCGCAGGCGAGCGGCGTGCAGGTACGTCGCCCGCGCCGACTCGACCGCGGCGGCGAGGTCCGCGAGCAGGAAGCTCACGCCTTGGAAGTCCGCGATGGGGCGGCCGAACTGCGCGCGCTCCCGGGCGTAGCCGACCGCCCCGTCGAGCGCAGCCTGGGCCAGGCCGGTGGCGGCCGCCGCGATGCCCAGGCGGCCGGAGTCCAACGCCGACAAGGCGATCCGCATGCCGAGGCCCGGCTCGCCGACCAGGCGGTCCGGGCCCACCTGCACGTCGTCCAGGGTGACCGTCGTCGTGGTCGAGCCGGTCAGGCCCATCTTGCGCTCGGGGGCGCCGAACGAGAGACCTTCACTGCCGGCATCGACCAGGAAGCAGGACAGCCCTCGGGTCGGATCGTCACCGGTCCGGGCGAAGACGGAGTAGAAGTCGGCCTGCCCGCCGTGGGTGATCCAGGCCTTGCTGCCGCTCAGCCGCCAGCCGTCGGCCGAGGGGCGGGCCCGGGTCGCGATGGCCGAGACATCCGACCCGGCCTGGGCCTCGGAC
Source organism: uncultured Actinomycetota bacterium (assembly GCA_963834425.1). Lineage (GTDB taxonomy): Bacteria > Actinomycetota > Actinomycetes > Actinomycetales > CAVURS01 > CAVURS01. The sequence goes on along the minus strand of CAWIBR010000016.1, from coordinate 121,577 downwards.
AGGCAGTAGGCGCCGAGCCGGTCACCCGCCAGCAGCCCCGGCAGGAGTGCGGCCTGCTGATCCGGCGTACCGAACCGAGCGAGTGGGTAGCACGCCAGGCTGTGCACGGAGACGCCCACTGCCACCGTCATCCACGCGCTGGCGAGCTCCTCGAGCACCTGCAGGTAGGTCTCGAAGGGTTGGCCGCCACCGCCGATGGACTCCGGGTAGGGCAGCGAGAGCAGGCCGGAGCGGCCGAGCAGCATGAACTGGGCGCGAGGGAAGGTCGCGCTCTCCTCTGCGGCAGCCGCGCGTGGCGCCAGCTCGGCGGCCGCGATGTCGCGGGTCAGGGCGAGCAGGTCCGCGGCTTCCGGGGAGGGCAGCATCCGGTCCACCGGCATGGCTTGACCCTACGCGCGCACCGGACCGGAGGCCCGCCCGAAGATCCGGGGAGGCGCGCACCCGCGTGGCCGCACGTCTTGTGAGCAGGGCGTCCGCGATGCTGGACTGTCGCCCGGTGACCCCGAACGACCCGACTTCCTTTTCTGGAGGGCACAGATGGAGCGACCAGGCTCTGGTGACGCGGTGGTGTTCTTCGACGACGCAGTCACGCTGATCCTGCTGTCCGGCGAGGTGGATCTGGCCCTGGGGGACGACCTGGAGTTTGCCGGGCGGGATGCCATCGACCGCGGGATGCCCGTGCGGCTGGACGTCTCGCGAGTCACCTTCATCGACTCCGTGGGCCTGGGCTTCCTGGCCCGGATGGCCTCGGCCGAGCGCGAGCAGGGCCGGGTGCTGGCGCTGGTCGGCGCTCCGCGCAACGTGCAGGAAGCCGTGCATCTGGTCGGACTCGCCGAGCTGGTTGAGTTCGTGGACGCGGCCGCCGACGCCGGCTCGGTGGAGACTGGCCCGACCTAACGCCATCCACTCAGGAGCGTGAGCCGTGTACTGGAACCACATCTGGCACGACCTCACGGACCTGGGCATCCCGGTCAGTGACAAGGCGCTGCGGACGTTCTTCGTCTACGGCGGGCTGGTCGTCCTGCTGCGGCTGGCCGGCAAGCGGATGCTCAGCCAGCTCAACACCTTCGACCTGGTTGTCGTGCTGCTGCTCTCGAACGTGGTGCAGAACGCGATCATCGGCCCGGACAACAGCCTGCTCGGCGGCCTGATCGGCGCGTGCTTCCTGGTCGCGATGAACGCCATCTGGGAGCGGGTCGCGACGTCCTCGAAGGTGCTCCAGGGCAGCCCGACGACCCTGGTCCGGGACGGCGTGGCCGACAAGTCCGCCATCGAGCGGGTCGGCCTGCGGCTGCCCGAGGTGATGGCGGCGCTGCACGGGCAAGGTGCCGATCGGGTCGAGGACGTCGAGGTCGCGATGCTCGAGCCGGGGGGTGCCATCCGGATGGAGCTGACTCCTGACGCCCGCGGTGCGACGTACGGCGAGCTCCGGCGCGCGGTCGACGAGCTGCGCACCCATCTCGACGAGCGGATGTCCGCTCTGGACGCCTCGCTGGCCGCCGGCCTCAGGCCAGCGTCCAGTCCACCGGCTGCGCCCCCTGCGCAATGAGCAGTTCGTTGACCCGGCTGAACGGTCGTGATCCGAAGAACCCGCGGTCGGCGGACATCGGGCTCGGGTGCACGCTCTCGACCCGCGGGGTGTCCCCGAGTAGCGGCCGCACGCTCTGGGCGTCGCGCCCCCACAGCAGTGCGACCAGCGGCTGACGACGATCCACGAGCGCCCGGATCGCTTGCTCCGTAACGGTTTCCCAGCCCTTGCCGCGATGGCTACCCGGCGTGCCGGGGCGCACGGTGAGCACTCGGTTGAGCATCAGCACACCCTGGTCGCTCCACGGTGAGAGGTCGCCGGACGTCGGTCGGGGGACGCCCACGTCCTCCTGCAGCTCGCGGAAGATGTTCTGCAGGCTGCGCGGCAGCGGGCGCACGTCGGCGGCGACCGAGAAGGACAGCCCGACCGGGTGGCCGGGCGTCGGGTAGGGGTCCTGGCCCATGACGAGCACGCGCACATCGGCCAGCGGCCGGTGGAAGGCGCGCAGCACGTCATCGCCCGCCGGCAGGTAGCCCCGCCCGGCCGCCACCTCGGCCCGCAGGAAGTCGCCGAGGTCGCCGATCTGACCGGCCACCGGTGCCAGCGCCTCCGCCCACCCCGGGTCGATCAGCTCCGGCAGCGGCTTGGGCATCCCCGGACTGTAGAACCAACGAACCAAGGACGCTGAGTACGGCGCCGTACTCAGCGCTCTTGCTTTTTGCCCTCAGGCCGATCCCGCGCGATGGAGGTAGCGGGCGCCCGGACCCAGCGAGGCGACGACGTCGCCGGGGTTGGACAGGGCGCACCGACGCAGGGACAGGCAGCCGCAGCCGATGCACGACGTCAACTTGTCCCGCAGGTCCTCCAGGGCCCGGATCTGGTCGTCGATCCGGGTCCGCCAGGTGCGCGAGAGGCGCTCCCAGTCGGCCTTGGTCGGAGTCCGGGCCTGCGGCAGCGTGCCGAGCGCCGCCTCGATCTCCTCCAGCGACAGCCCGACCTGCTGGGCGGCCCGGACGAAGGCCACCCGGCGGAGCTCGACCCGGGGGTAGCGACGCTGGTTGCCGGCCGTGCGCTGACTGTGGATCAGGCCCTGCGCCTCATAGAACCGCAGGGCCGAGGTGGCCACCCCGCTGCGCTCGGACAACTGGCCGATGGTGAGCATCGGCGGCAGCGGATGCCCCGTGGGAGCGGCATCGCGATCGGTCATCCACCCACCATCGCTTGACTTCAAGTGAACTTCAAGTTGCACGGTGGAGCGCATGACGCGATACGACGACCTGCCAGCGCTCTTGGCCCGGATGAGCGGCGACGAGAAACACGACGCGAGCTCGGAGAGCACGCTCGACGTGATCTGGACGCTCTACGACCGAGTCCTCGACGTCGCGCCGGACCGGGTCGACGACCCCGACCGCGACCGGTTCCTGCTCTCCAAGGGTCACGGCCCGATGGCCTACTACGCCGTGCTGGCCGCGAAGGGCTTTCTCGACCCCGAAGAGCTGGACACCTGGGCAGCCTTCGACTCTCGCCTCGGCAACCATCCGGACCGCAAGCGGGTGCCGGGCGTCGAGATCTCCTCGGGCTCGCTCGGCCACGGCCTCGGGCTCGGGGTCGGCCTCGCGCTGGGCCTGGGCCTGCAGGGACGCAGCCGTCCTCGGGTGGTCGTCCTGATCGGCGACGGCGAGCTCGATGAGGGCAGCAACTTCGAGGCGATCCAGTACGCCGCTCGCGCCGGCCTGGGCCGGCTGACCGCCGTCGTGATCGACAACGAGTCGGCGAAGCACGGCTGGCCCGGAGGCATCGCCGCCCGCTTCGACGTCGAGGGCTGGCGCACGACCGACCTCGACGGACACAACCGGCGCGCACTGGAAGCGGCGTTCAGATCCGTTGGGCCACAGGACATTCCGCACGTGGTCATCGCCCACGTCGACCCGGAGGACTAGTCATGACCGCCACCCTGCTCACGACCGAGACCGAGACCGAGACCGAGACCGGGACTGAAACCGCTGGATCGTCCGACCTGGCGGCACCGCACGAGGGTGCCGAGACCATGCGCGACCGGTTCTACCGGCTGGTGCCCGAGCTGCTGGACGACGAGCCGCGGGCCGCGCTGGTGCTGGCGGTCATCGGCGCCGACTACATCGACCGGGCCGAGCGGGCCCGCCTGGGCCCTCGGATCATCGACGTCGGCATCCGCGAGCAGCTGCTGCTCGGAGTAGCTGGCGGGCTCGCGCTCACCGGCGCGCGCCCGATCGTGCACACGTTCGCGCCGTTCCTGCTGGAACGGGCCTACGAGCAGGTCAAGCTCGACCTCGGCCACCAGGGCGTGGGCGCCCTCCTGGTGGGCGCCGGCGGGTCCTACGACATGCCCAAGGGCGGCGAGACCCACCTCGGCCGTCGCGACGTTGCGTTGCTCGACACGCTCGACGGCTGGACCGTCCACGTGCCCGGGCATCCGGACGAGGCCGAGACCCTGCTGCGAGCGGCCAGCCACGGCGAGGACCGGGTCTACGTGCGGCTCAGCGACCAGCGCAACGCCCGGGCGCTCGACGTGCGGCACCGGGGGCTGCACGTCGTACGTCGCGGGAGCGCCGCCAGCCGGGCGACCGTCGTCGCCGTCGGCCCCATGCTGGACCGCACGCTGGCCGCCGCCGAAGGCCGCGACCTGACGGTGCTCTACGCCGCGACGGTGCGGCCGTTCGACCGCGAGACCCTCCGGGCAGCGCCCGGCGCGGAGACCGTCGTGCTCGTCGAGCCCTACCTGGCCGGCACCTCGGTGGGGGTCGTGGCTGAGGCTCTCCAGGACCGCCCGCACCGGATCCTCGGCCTCGGCGTGGGCCGGGCCGAGCTGGGCCACTACGGCACGGCGGCGCAGCACGACCGGGCGCACGGGCTCGACATCGCTGGGCTCCGGGCCTCGATCGATGCCTTCGTGGGCTGACCTGGCGGCACGGCTGCTCCTACACTCCGCGAGTGCACCGATATGACAAGCAGACGGCGGCCCTGGGCGAGGCGGTACTCGACTACGCATTGCACCGGCTCCGGCTCGATCCCGTGCCGCTGGACGGTCCGCGCAGCCTGGCCGAGCTCGAGCAGCTGACCGACGTCCAGATCAGCGAGGAGGGCATCGGGGGGACGGCCGCGCTCGACCTCTTCTCGAACGACCTGGCCAAGGCCTGCATCTCGATCGACCACCCGCGCTACCTCAGCTTCATCCCGTGCGCCCCGACCGAGCTCAGCTCGCTGTTCGACCTGGTCGTCGGGGCCTCGGCGCTCTACGGCGGGTCCTGGCTCGAAGGCGCAGGGTCGGTGCACGCGGAGAACGCCGCGCTGCGCTGGGTGGCCGGCCTGGTCGGCCTGCCCGAGACGGCCGGTGGCGTCTTCGTACCCGGCGGCACGGTCGGCAACCTGTCGTCGCTGGTCGCCGCCCGGCACACGGCCCGGGTCAACCGGGTCGGCGAGCCTCCTGCGCGCTGGAAGGTCGCCGGCACCTCCCAAGCTCACTCCTCGATCAAGTCGGCGTGCGACGTCATGGACTGCGACTTCATCGGGGTGCCGGTCGACGAGAACGGCCGCCTCACCGCTGCAGCGCTGCGCGAGACGATCGAAGAGGTCGGGGCGGACGGCCTGTTTGCCGTCGTGGCCACGGCCGGTACGACGAACTTCGGCATCGTCGACGACCTGGCCTCGGTGGCCGAGTTCTGCCGTGAGATGGGGGTCTGGTTCCACGTCGATGGCGCCTACGGCGGGGCCGGACTGGCAGCACCCAGCGTGCGGCATCTCTACGCCGGCATCGAGCACGCCGACTCCTTCGTCGTCGATCCGCACAAGTGGTTCTTCGCGCCGTTCGACTGCTGCGCGCTGCTCTACCGCGACCCTGCGCTGGCCAAGGCCGCGCACACCCAGAAGGCCGGCTATCTCGACGTCCTGACCGACGGCGACGACTGGAACCCCAGCGACTACGCGATCGGGCTCACCCGCCGAGCTCGCGGACTGCCCTTCTGGTTCTCGCTGGTCAGCCACGGCAGCGCGAAGTACACCGAGGCGGTGGAGCGGACCCTGACCGTCACCCGCCACGCCGCTCACGAGATCCGCAAGCGCGACTACGTCGAGCTGCTCCGCGAGCCCGATCTGTCGGTCGTGGTGTTCCGCCGGATCGGCTGGACCCCGCAGCAGTACCAGGTATGGTCCGACCGTTTGTTGGCCGCGAACTTCGCGTTCGTCGTACCGACCACGCATGAGGGGGAGACCGTGACCCGATTTGCCGTCGTCAACCCGCGCACGACCAAGAAGGACATCAACGCCATCCTCGACACGATGGCGTGAGCGGGCCCTCTGCAGCGGTCCGCCGCCGCCGCTTGACGGTGGCCATCGGGATGGTGGCTCTCGCCGTCGTCGCCGTGGTCGGTCGTGCGGGCCATCCGCGGTGGCTCCAGTGGCGCCTCGGCCGATGCGTTCCGCAATCCCGCGAGCACGCCGCCTCCATCGTCGGCACCGGCGACGACTGCCCCGGCGCGAAAGAGCACACCCACCACGACGGCCGCCGCCGGCCGTCCGGTCACGGTGCACCTGGCCTTCGCGGGCGATGTGCACTTCGCCGGGACCTCGGCCTCCGCCCTGCGGCTGGGGCTGGGGTCCGGTGCGGCGCCACTGGCGAAGGCCGACCTGGCCGTGGTCAACCTCGAGACCGCGATCACCAACGGCGGCGCCCAGGCGACCAAGGAGTTCTCCTTCCGGGCGCCGCCCCAAGCGCTCCAGGTGATCAAGGACGCCGGCATCGACGCGGTCTCGATGGCCAACAACCACGGCATGGATTACGGCACCGTCGGACTGGCCGACGAGCTCGCGGCCTCCCGGCAGTACGGCCTGCCGGTCATCGGCGGCGGGGTCAACCAGACGAGCGCCTTCCAGGGCTATCAGCGCACCATCCACGGGGTCCGGGTCGCCGTCGTCTCGGCCACCGACGTGCTGGACTCCAGCCTGCAGGCGGCCTGGACCGCGGGGCCGAACAAGCCGGGGCTGGCCTCGGCCAAGGAGGACGACCTGTTCGCCCAGCGGATCAAACAGGTCAGCGCGAATGCCGACGTCGTCGTCGCCTTCGTGCACTGGGGCGTCGAGAAGCAGGTCTGCCCCACCGCACGCCAGCAGCAACTAGCGGCCGAGCTCGTGGCGGCTGGAGCCGACGTCGTCGTGGGGTCCCACGCGCACGTGCTGCAACCGCTCGGCCACATCGACGGGGCGCCGGTCGCCTACGGCATGGGCAACTTCGTCTTCTACGGCACCAGTGCCTCGGCCGTCCGCTCCGGTGTCCTCCAGGTCGACGTCCGGGCGGTGCCGGGGTCGGGCGCGGCGGGCCACCCCACTGCCACGACGACCTGGGACCCGGCAACGATCGTGAGCGGCCGGCCGGTCGCCGTACCGCCCACGAGCGCCAACGCGCTGCCGCCGCTGTCGGCCTGCTGACCGGCTGGTGATCGGCGCTGACCCGCCGGGCGAGACGAATGACACCGATGTGGTTTGCGCCTAGGATGAGCGGCGATTGTCGACCGACGGTGGACACTTTTCGTCGACACCCCTGGTAGACACCGATAACGGATACGGAAGGCTCACCGCATGGACGCCGCGCAGATCGTGGGCAGCGAGGGCACCCAGGACGCCCTTGAGCTGTCCACGCGCGACCGCGAGATCCTCGCCTTCGAGCGCCAGTGGTGGAAGTACGCCGGGGCCAAGGAGCAAGCCGTCCGCGAGCTGTTCGACATGTCGGCCACGCGCTACTACCAGGTCCTGAACACCCTGATCGACTCCCCGGCGGCCCTGGCCTTCGACCCGATGCTGGTCAAGCGGCTGCGCCGGATGCGCGCCACCCGGCAGCGTGCTCGGTCCGCGCGGCGCCTCGGCATCCGGCTCTGAGCCTCCGGTGAGTGCCCGCTCACCGCGGCCGGCGAGTTAGCCTCCTGGCGTGTCCTCGTCCAGACCGGCGTCCGGAATGCCGGCCGCCCCCACCGATCGCGGGGGCCCTGCCCACTCCCCGCGCTCCGGGGCGCACCGTCCGCGCCGGCCGCTCTGGCACGACGTCCTCCCGATCGCGGTCGTGGCCCTGGCCGTTGTCGCCTTGATCATCGGCATCTTCCAGCTCAAGGCCAGCGTGCTCGGCGGCACCAGCACGGCCACCAGCAACACCGGGCCGATCGACGACCCGAACGGACCCGCGGCGACGGCCACCGGCACCAGCACGGCCACCCACACCCCCAAGCCCTCGACGTCTCCCACCAGCAAGGCCACCAGCACGGCCACCGCGGTGGTCATCCGCTCGACCCGGATCAGCGTCTTCAACGCCACCAGCCGCAGCGGCCTGGCCAAGGGTGCGACGGCCAAGCTGAGCGATGCCGGCTGGACGCGTGCCTCCACGGGTGGCAACAAGACCGGCTACACCGGCTCGACCACGGTCTTCTACCCCACGTCGGCGCTCAAGGCGACGGCCAAGGCGGCGGCGAAGGACCTCGGCGGCTACTCCTACGCCGAGAGCTCGGCGTACAGCTCCTCCGGCCTGACCGTCATCCTCGGCAGCGACTACCAGCCGTAGCCGGTCCCGGTCCATGGAGTTCCATGGCCTCGATGGCACAGAGCATTTGCACTCGGGGGGTGCGAGTGCTCATGATGGGGCTTAGCACTCTCACTCTGTGAGTGCCAATCACAGACCTGCTGGAACTCGGCACGGAGGATTATCCCGAATGGCCAAGATCATCGCGTTCGACGAGGAAGCGCGGCGTGGTCTCGAGCGCGGCATGAACCAGCTCGCAGACGCCGTCAAGGTGACGCTCGGCCCGAAGGGCCGCAACGTCGTCCTGGAGAAGAAGTGGGGCGCGCCCACCATCACCAACGATGGTGTGAGCATCGCCAAGGAGATCGAGCTCGAGGACCCGTACGAGAAGATCGGGGCCGAGCTCGTCAAGGAAGTTGCCAAGAAGACCGACGACGTCGCCGGTGACGGTACGACGACCGCCACCGTGCTGGCCCAGGCCCTGGTCCGCGAGGGCCTGCGCAACGTGGCCGCCGGCGCCAACCCGATGGCCCTCAAGCGCGGCATCGAGAAGGCCACCGCCGCCGTGAGCGAGCACCTGCTGAACATGGCCGTCGAGGTCGAGACCAAGGAGCAGATCGCGGCCACCGCTTCGATCTCCGCCGGTGGCGACGCCGAGGTCGGCGAGCTGATCGCCGAGTCGATGGACAAGGTCGGCAAGGAAGGCGTCATCACCGTCGAGGAGAGCAACACCTTCGGGCTCGAGCTCGAGCTCACCGAGGGCATGCGCTTCGACAAGGGCTACATCTCGCCGTACTTCTGGACCGACGCCGAGCGCATGGAGGCCGTGTTCGAGGACCCCTACATCCTCATCGCGAACTCCAAGATCAGCTCGGTCAAGGACCTGCTCCCGCTGCTCGAGAAGGTCATGCAGTCCGGCAAGTCGCTGATGATCATCGCCGAGGACGTCGAGGGCGAGGCGCTCGCGACCCTGATCGTCAACAAGGTGCGCGGCACCTTCAAGTCGGTCGCGGTCAAGGCTCCGGGCTTCGGTGACCGCCGCAAGGCCATGCTGCAGGACATCGCGATCCTGACCGGTGGCCAGGTCATCTCCGAGGAGGTCGGCCTCAAGCTCGAGACCGCCACCATCGACCTGCTCGGCAAGGCCCGCAAGGTCGTCGTCACCAAGGACGAGACGACGATCGTCGAGGGCGCCGGCGACAGCGAGCAGATCGCCGGCCGGGTCAACCAGATCCGGGCCGAGATCGACAAGAGCGACAGCGACTACGACCGCGAGAAGCTGCAGGAGCGGCTGGCCAAGCTGGCCGGTGGCGTTGCGGTGATCAAGGTCGGCGCGGCCACCGAGGTCGAGCTCAAGGAGCGCAAGCACCGCATCGAGGACGCCGTTCGCAACGCGAAGGCGGCCGTCGAGGAGGGCATCGTCGCCGGCGGCGGCGTGGCGCTCGTGCAGGCCGGCAAGCTGGCCTTCGAGAAGCTCGAGGTCGAGGGCGACGAGGCCACTGGCGCCAACATCGTCCGGGTCGCGATCGAGGCTCCGCTCAAGCAGATCGCCATCAACGCCGGTCTCGAGGGTGGGGTCGTGGCCGAGAAGGTCCGCAACCTCGACTCGGGTCACGGTCTGGACGCAGCCACCGGTGAGTACGTCGACATGATCAAGGCCGGCATCATCGACCCGGCCAAGGTCACCCGCTCGGCGCTGCAGAACGCCGCTTCCATCGCGGCGCTCTTCCTCACCACCGAGGCCGTTATCGCCGACAAGCCGGAGAAGGCCGTCGCGGCCGCTCCGGGCGGCGACGGCGGCATGGGCGGCATGGACTTCTAGTCCGCGCTGCTCGACCCGCAAGACCCTCGTCAGGCCCGGTCGGACCATCTGGTCCAGCCGGGCCTGACTCGTTCTACCCGACGCTCGCCGTCGGTACCCCGGTCAACGATGCAACGGCGCGCCAGGTGTGGCGCGCCGTTGCATCAATGCGGTGAGCAAGGCAAACCAAGGACGCCGAGGACGCGCCGGCTTCGGACGCGGCTGGGACCGTCGCGCGAGTCGCCTCATGCTCGATGAAGCCGCCGTTGCGTGATCCCGGTCGTGACCACGACGCGCTGCGCTCAGCCACGCCCTCATTCATGCTGGTCGGCGAGCCGAACGCGATGACTCATCGGCGCAGCGACTCGTCATCCTGGCGCTCTTGGTACCTCGTCCAACGACGCAACGGCGCGTCTGGGCTGACGCGCCGTTGCGTCAATAATCCGGATAAGCGGCGGCGAGGAAATGGACGACCGAATCCCTTTCCGTAATGCGGAAGAAAGTTTCCGGGAATGTTGCTAGCCGGGTCCCACAGGCGGCGGTTATGGTGGGGGCGAGGCACGCGGACCTCCGACTTGGCGGCGTGCAGCACCTAGACAGACCCGGGGCTCGAGCACATGAAGCAGGAGTTTTCTGTGGAGCCTCAGCTGGTCGTCAACGGCGCAACCCGAGAGCTCGGCGACGTCGGCGGACACGTCACGTTGCTCGAGTGGCTGCGCGAGTCGGGCTTCACCGGGAGCAAGGAAGGCTGCGCCGAGGGCGAGTGCGGAGCCTGCGCCGTGCTGGTGGCCAAGCCGGACGGCGAGGCCCGGACCCGGTGGACCGCGATCAACGCATGTCTGGTCCCGGCCGCAGGTCTGGACGGCCAGGAGATCATCACCGCCGAGGGTCTGGGGCAGCCCGGCGAGCTGCACGTCGTGCAGCAGGAGATGGCGGTGCGCGGTGGCTCGCAGTGCGGCTACTGCACCCCGGGCTTCATCTGCTCGATGGCCTCGGAGTACTACCGGCCCGAGCGCCACCCCAGCCCCGCGTCCGACCCGGAGGAGCCGGCCGACCCGGCCGAGGCGGCGATCGCGCACGACCACGAGCACGGTCCGAACGGCTTCGACCTGCACTCCCTGAGTGGCAACCTGTGTCGCTGCACCGGCTACCGGCCGATCCGGGACGCGGCGTACGCCTTGGGTGAGCCCGATACCGATGACCCGCTGCGCACCCGGCTGGCCCAGCCGCCACCGGCGCCGGTCGCGACCCACGTCACCAGCAGCCAGGGGGCCTTCGTCCGCCCGCTCGACCTGGCCGAGGCGCTGAGCCTGCTCGGCGAACACCCGGACGCCGTCCTGGTGGCCGGCTCGACCGACTGGGGCGTCGAGCTCAACATCCGGCACCAGAGGGCCGACCTGAGCATCGGGATCGACCGGTTGGAGGAGCTGCGCGGGTTGGCGATCGGCGAGGACAGCATCGATGTCGGAGCCGCACTGACCCTGACCGAGATCGAGCGGCGGCTGGACGGCCGGGTGCCGTTGCTGGCCGAGCTCTTCCCGCAGTTCGCCTCCCGGCTGATCCGCAACGGCGCGACCCTCGGCGGCAACCTCGGCACCGGTTCGCCGATCGGCGACACCCCACCTGGCCTGCTGGCCTTGGGCTGCTCGTTGATCCTCGCCTCCCGCGAGGGCGAGCGGGAGGTCGAGCTGGCCGACTACTTCACCGGCTACCGGCAGACGGTCAAACGCCCGGACGAGCTGATCAAGACGGTGCGCATCCCGTTGCCCCTCGCGCCGATCACCGCCTTCCACAAGATCGCCAAGCGCCGGTTCGACGACATCTCGAGCGTGGCGGTGGCGTTCGCCCTTCGACTCGACGGCGACACCGTTGAGGACATCAAGATCGGGCTCGGCGGCGTCGCGGCAACTCCGTTGCGGGCCAACGAAACCGAGGCTGCCCTCATCGGCCGGCCGTGGACCGAGTCCGTGGTGGCCGAGGCGGCCGATCTGCTCGGTCGATCCGGTACGCCGATGAGCGACCACCGGGCCAGCTCGGACTATCGCACCGCGATGCTCAAAACGTCATTGCAGAAGTTCTACGCTAGTAACGCAGCCCCGATGTACCAGGAGGCCTGAGTCATGAGCAAGCAACACGGACCGCTCGCCGACCGGCCCAACAACCCGGTCGTCGGGCTGGAGATCCCCCACGAGGCGGCCGACCTGCACGTCACCGGCAACGCGCTCTACACCCAGGACCTGGTCAACCGCACCAAGGACTGCCTGCACGCGTGGCCGGTCCAGGCGCCGCACGCGCACGCGATGGTGACGCGGCTCGATGTGGCTCCGGCCTACGACGTGCCGGGCGTGGTCAAGGTGCTCACGGCCGAGGACGTCCCGGGCGTCAACGACGCGGGCGAGAAGCACGACGAGCCGCTCTTCCCGAGCGAGGTCATGTTCTACGGCCACGCCGTGGTCTGGGTGCTGGGCGAGACGCTCGAGCAGGCCCGGCAGGGTGCCGACGCGATCGTGGTGGAGTACGACGAGCTGCCGTCGCTGGTCAGTGTCCGCGACGCGATCGCGGCCGAGAGCTTCCAGGGCAACCAGCGCACGGTGAGCCGGGGCGACGCCGACGAGGCGCTGAAGTCTGCGGCGTACCGGTTCGAGGGGGAGCTGGAGTTCGGCGGCCAGGAGCACTTCTACCTGGAGACCAACGCCGCCCTGGCGCTGGTCGACGAGAACGGCCAGCTCTTCATCCAGTCCAGCACCCAGCACCCGTCGGAGACGCAGGACATCGTCTCCCACGTCATGGGGCTGAGTGCGCACCAGGTGACCGTGCAGTGCCTGCGGATGGGCGGCGGCTTCGGCGGCAAGGAGTTCCAGCCGCACGGCCTGGCCGCCATCGCTGCGCTGGGCGCGACCATCACCGGTCGGCCGGTTTCGTTGCGGCTCAACCGGACTCAGGACATCACGATGACCGGCAAGCGGCATCCGTTCCTGGCGACCTGGGAGGCCGGCTTCGACGAGAACAAGAAGATCGTCGCGCTGCGGGCCACCCTGACCAGCAACGGCGGATGGAGCCTCGACCTGTCCGAGCCGGTGCTGGCCCGGGCGCTGTGCCACATCGACAACGCCTACTGGGTCCCCAACATCCATGTGCACGGCCGGATCGGCAAGACCAACCGGCAGTCCAACACCGCGTTCCGCGGCTTCGGTGGACCGCAGGGCATGATCGTGATCGAGGACATCCTCGGTCGCTGCGCGCCCCAGCTCGGCATCGAGCCGGAAGAGCTGCGGCGGCTCAACTTCTACGCGCCCGGCCAGACCACGCCGTACGGCCAGCCGGTGCGTCACGCGGAGCGGCTGGAGGCGATCTGGTCGATCCTGAACGACCGCAGCGACTTCCAGGCCCGCAAGGCCGAGGTCGCCGCGTTCAACGACGCGCACCCGCACACCAAGCGGGCGCTGGGCGTCACCCCGGTCAAGTTCGGCATCTCGTTCAACCTGACGTCGTTCAACCAGGCGGGCGCGCTCGTGCACGTCTACAAGGACGGCTCGGTGCTGATCAACCACGGCGGCGCCGAGATGGGCCAGGGCCTGCACACCAAGATGATCCAGGTCGCGGCCACGGCTCTCGGCGTACCGATGAACTTCGTGCGGCTCGCGCCGACCCGCACCGACAAGGTGCCGAACACCTCTGCGACTGCTGCGAGTTCGGGCGCCGACATCAACGGCGGCGCGATCAAGAACGCCTGCGACCAGATCCGTGAACGCCTCTCGGTGGTTGCCGCCGGCAAGCTCGGCATCCACCCCGAGGACGTGCGGTTCGTCAGTGGCACCGTCACCGGAATCGGCTTCCACGACAAGCAGATCGAGTGGAAGCAGCTCGTCCACGACGCCTACTACCAGCGGGTGCAGCTGTGGGCGGCCGGCTTCTACCGGACGGCGGGTTTGCACTGGAACGCCGAGCTGATGCAGGGCGAGCCGTTCAAGTACTTCGCCTACGGCGCGTCGGTCTCCGAGGTCGAGGTCGACGGCTTCACCGGGGGTTACGCGCTGCGCCGGGTCGACATCGTGCATGACGTCGGCGACAGCCTCTCCCCGCTGATCGACATCGGCCAGATCGAGGGCGGATTCGTCCAGGGCGCAGGGTGGCTCACCCTCGAGGAGCTGCGCTGGGACGAGAGCGACGGGCCCCACCGCGGCCGGCTCAACACCCAGGCCGCCAGCACCTACAAGATCCCGAGCTTCTCCGAGATGCCGCCGGAGTTCAACGTGCACCTGTTCGACCGGGCCACCGAGTCCGGCGTGGTCTATGGCTCCAAGGCGGTCGGCGAGCCGCCGTTGATGCAGGCGTTCAGCGTGCGGGAGGCATTGCGTCAGGCGGTCGGCGCCTTCGGTCCGGCCGGGTACGGCGTCGACCTCGGCTGCCCGTCGACCCCGGAGGCTGTCTACTGGGCGATCCAGGCGGCCAAGGCCGCGGCCTGCGAGGGCACGACGCCGGCGAGCGCCGACTCGCCGCTGCTGGCCGGGGTCTGACCTTGGACTGGCTCAGTGCCGTCCAGCAGCTCCGGGACGACGGGCTGCCCGGAGTGCTCGTCACCGTGATCGAGGTGCGCGGGCACGCACCTCGGGATCCCGGCGCCAAGATGGTCGTGGGTGCGGACCATCTGTGGGGCAGTGTCGGCGGCGGCAATCTCGAGCAGTCGGCCGTGCAGCGCTCCCGGGAGCTGATCGCCGACGGTGCGGCGGCGCCCGAGGTGCTCGAGTCGGCCCTCAACGAGCACGCCCACAACGCACACGGCCGGCAGTGCTGCGGTGGCGTCGTCCGACTGCTGCTCGAGCCGCTGCCGGCCCGGCCGGTGGTCGCGATCTTCGGGCTCGGGCACGTCGGCTACGAGCTGGCCCGGATCCTGTCCCGGCTGGACGTCCAGCTGCATCTGGTCGACACCCGGCCCGAGCAGCTCGACCAGCTCCGCCTGGCCGATGTGACCGACGGCGTCGCCGACGTCACCGTGCACCGGGCCGTTGTCGGCGAGACGGTGCTGGCTCGCCTGCCCCGCGGGGCGCACGTCTTGATCATGACCCACGACCACGCCGAGGACCTGGCCCTGTGCGACTCGGCCCTGCGCACCAACGGGCTGGGCAGCATCGGGTTGATCGGCTCGAGCGCGAAATGGACGCGCTTCCGCGCCCAGCTCGCGGCCGAAGGGCACTCGGCCGAGGCCATCGCCCGGATCGTGTCCCCGATCGGGATGCCGGAGATCACCGGCAAGGACCCGGCCTCGATCGCCGTCGGCGTCGCGGCGGCTCTCGTGCTGGCTCTGCAAGCCGAGCGGAGCGCTCAGCCCGAGGCCGACGAGCTCACGCCGACCAGCCACCGACGACCAGACGCAGGTGTATCAAACCCAGCAGTAGCAACCTCTTTCGTCGTCGAGGAACTTCGGCGACGAGAGTAGGTGCGACATGCGCGATCGACTGGCGCAGAGCCTGACCGTCGGCGCGGTCGCGATGCTGGCCCTGATCGCCGTGCCTGCGCCTGGCCGCCTGCAGCGCCCCCGCCGGTTCGTCCAGCACGCCGGGTGATGCGCCGGGCCCCGCGCAGTCGCCCGCGCCGGGCGACCCGACCGGGTCGGGCGACTCGACCGGCTCGACCAGCGCGGCCGGGCCGGGCGGCCCGGCGGCGCACCACGCCGGGTCCACGGGCTTCGGCTGGGTGCCGTTCGGTCCCAGCGATCCCGGCGACCCGCCGCCCAACCGGTGGTACGGCCCACTCGCGGACCACGACTGCGGTGCCCTGAGCCAGGCGCTGGCCGACGAGCCGGGTGGCTCCCTCTGGGAGGGGCTCGACGCGGTCTGTCACGCGGCCATCGACGGGGATGCCAGCCAGTGGGCCGTGGCGCAGACCAAGGCCGCCGCGGCTCGGTCGGAGACGGCGCCCGGCGCAACTGACCCGTTGACCAAGTGCCTCGACGACGCCGCGAGCGCGTTGTTGGCGCGGGCGCTTGCGTGGCACGCCGACCATCCGAAGACACGCCCGTCGGTCACGCTGCCGCACGTCGGACAGCGCACGGCCTGTGCCTTCCGGATCGATCTCGGTCCGGTTGGCCGACGCCGCAGGGAACCCGATCTCGGGTGCCTTGACCGGCCCGACCTCCGGCGGCACCCATCTGGTCATCGCCGGTCGCGGGCTCGGGAACAACCCGACCGTCCTGATCGCGGGTCAGCGCGCGACGCTGGTCAGCGCGGCCGGCTCCGGCGCCCCGATCATCGTGACCACGCCGGCGGTCTCGCACCCGTTGGTCGGCCGGATCCGGGTCGGCAACCCGGCCGGGCAGGTCCTCGCCCCCGTCACCTTCCGGTACGTCGCGCCGCCCGGAACCTCCTCGTGACGACCCAGGCGGAGCCCGACCAGCCACCCCGGAGCCGAGCCCGCTCCCAGCGGCCCGACAGCGCCTGCGCCGCCTGCGACGACTGGCGCCGACCTGCGACGAGCTGGTCCGTCACCTCGCTGCTCGCCGTCCTGACCAAGGTCGGGCCGCCGCTGACCGTCGTCACAGCCCTGCTGATCTATTTCGGCTGGGCCCGCGCCGACGCGCAGTCGAAGGCGATGGGGGTCGACGTCAGCATGTTCGGCTACTCGACCCAGGACTACGTGCTGCGCAGCATCTCCACGCTCTACCTGCCCCTGCTCGTGATCGCTGGACTGGGTCTGGCCTGGCTGGCCGTCGACCGCTATCTGACCGAGCCCGCGAACTCGGCGGAGTCCCGGAACCGGCTGCACCGCACGGGTTCCCTCACGTTGGTGGGCGGTACGGCGGCTGCCTTGGCCGCCGTCGTCTGGGCCTGGGCGCGTCCCGGCCGCGGCGACCTCGTCGTACCGCTGGTCGTGGCGGGCGGGGCGGCTGTCGCGGCGTACGGTTCGCGATTGCGGGGCTGGGGCGGGCCCGAACGAGCTGGGTCGGTCGCCACGGCGTCATCGCAGCGCGCGCTGCGCGCCGCGCTGGTCGGCGGGATCGTCACGCTGGCGCTCTTCTGGGAGCTCTCGTCGTACGCCGGGGTGGTCGGTCGCGGTTACGCCGAGCGGCTCGCCCGCACCGCCGGCGGCCTGCCGCAGGTGACGGTGTCCAGCCCGGATCCGTTGGGCGTCCTGGCGCCGGGGGTCACCGAGGAGGCCGTCAGTGTGCCCGGACCGGCCGGCAGCCACGCGGTGCGCTATCGCACCAGTGGCCTGCGGCTGCTGGTCAACTCGGGGGGTCGGGTCTTCTTGCTCACCGAGGGCTGGCGTCCCGGGCAGGGTGCCGTCATCGTGTTGCCCGACAACGACACCCTGCGCTGGCAGCTCAGCCGCTGACCCGTTGACCCGTTATCGGAACATGGCGGTGTTCTGCTGCTCGGCCTCGGCGTACTGCTGACCGGCCTGGGCGAGCAGACGCGAGATGTGGTCCAGGGACTCCCGCACCTTGGCCTGGGTCGCGCGCCACTCGCTCGCGACGCCCTGGAACCGGCTGGCCGCCGAACCGGTCCAGGCGTCCTGGAGGGCGGTCAGCCGGGCCATCATGGCGGCGACCTGGCCGTCGATGTCGGCGCCGATCCGGCTGATGTCGGCCGAGGCCGCGGTGATTCGGTCGGTGTCGACCTGGAACTGACTGCTCATGACGGGTCCCTTCTGCTGCCCGGGCCGTGAGCCCGAAGCCGTGGCGGATGCTCGGCTGGAACGGTAGGCCGGGATCGGGCGGAGGCGCCCGAGTTATCCACAGGCGGGCGGCAACGGTGGTTCGAGGAGTTTGTTGAAGTTCAGCCCGGATGCGCGTGTATCTGGCTACGCTTTTTGCCGAGGCGTCCACCTCCTGGGACGTCCAGTGGGGGTGCAGTCATGGTGGAGCGGCCGCGGCCTGCGGGGACCCGTCGTGCGTTCGCCCGGGCGCTGGAAGTGGCCCGCACCGGTGCGACCGAAGGCTTCGTCGACCTCTGGCGCTCGCTCGACCCGATCCTGATGCGCTACCTGCAGATCGTCGGGCCGGATGTCGCCGCCGACGTCGCCTCGGCTACCTGGGTCCAGGTGGCCCGCGGGCTCGAGTGCTTCCCGGCCGACGAGCCGGCGTTCCGGTCGCTCCTCATCCGGATCGCCCGCGACGAGATCACCGGTCGCCGCGCCGCCGGCCGCCGCCGGCCGGATGCGATCGTCGAGCAGGTTCACGTCGGCTCGCCTCGCACGGCGGCCGAGGAGGCCGTCGGCCTGGTCGGCCGGCTGCCCGCAGACGTGGCCGAGATGCTCGCCCTGCGAGTCGTCGTCGGCCTGTCGACGGGCGAGGTCGCCGACATCGTGGGCGTGCGCTCCGGGGCGGTCCGAGTCGCCGTCCAGCGGGCACTGCGGCGTACGGCGGATGCGCTGACCGGCGCACCGGCAGGCGCCTCTGGCTTGCTGGACCCTTGGGCTCTCGATCGCATCCTGGACGAGGGGGAGCTGGGCGTGAGCCGGCTCGACCCCGCGATGCGCACCCTGGTGAGCTCGCTGACCACGTTCGGGCCGGACGACGACGCTTCGTTGGCCAGGTCCGACATCACCGCGGCCCGCCGAGCTTTCGCCCGAAGCGCCCACCGCACAAGAGGTTTCGCTCCCATCGCGTTCCTGGGTCTGCTGGCTCGCCGAGTGGGACGCGGGGGATCATTGCTGGGCGGCAAGGGTGCCGCCGTAGCGCTCGGCACGCTGGTGCTGAGCGCTCCCGCCGCCGTCGCCTACTCCTCGCCGCAGTCGCCGCCGGCCGCCGTGGCCGCGCCCGTGGCTGCGAGCTCGGCCGCCCCAGCCGGCCCTTCGCTCGGACCCTTCGGAGCCGCCCTGGTCCGGCCGAAGGTTGCCGTGCCGGTCGCCCGCCCGCCGAGCACTGCGCCGAGCACGGGCCGAGCACCGACGGTCACGACGTCCGCTCATCGGTCGGCCCGGCGTCCGGTGACCCGGACGAAGGCCGCCACCCGGGCCCCGGCCGCGTCGCATCCGACGACGGCTCGCCGGACGGCCCACGCCAAGCATCACCGGGGCGCTGCTCGTGCCGCGACTCCCCGAGCCAGCCATCGGCACCATCCCCGCCGCCACCACCGGCTGGTCGTGGTGATCCGCTGGTAGTCCGGTCACGGCAGTCGAGGGCGGCTCGGCCTACGCTCCGGACGTGACGGTTCTGGTCGACCCACCGCGCTGGCCGGCGCACGGCCGCCTCTGGAGCCATCTGGTCAGCGATGCGTCGTACGCCGAGCTGCACGACTTCGCCGCCCGGCTGGGGATCCCCGAGCGCGGCTTCGACCACGACCACTACGACATCCCGCAGGAGCGCTACGACCAGGTTGTCGCGGCCGGTGCGGTGCCGGTCGAGGGCAAGGAGCTGATCCGCCGCCTGCTCGCCAGTGGGCTGCGGCAACGCAAGCGCGACCGCCTCAGCTGAGCGCTCGCACCTCGGCAGCGACCTGGGTGCGAGCGGTCGCCTCCCAGGCGTCGTACGCCGCTGGGGTGCGATAGATCCGCGGCCGGTCCAAGAAGCCCTGCAGGATCTGCCGGCGGCCGGCCCGGAAGGCGGGCTCGGGCACGTGTGCGTACTCGGCCCGGACGCCGGCGACGTAGTCGGCGTAACGCTGGGGCGGGCTGGCCAGGATGGCCAGGTCCGCGTCGTCCAACAGGGCGGACGCCGACCCGGTTGCTCCGTCCAGGGCGCTTTCCAGGGCGTCGTCCAATCTGCCGTCGTGGGCTGCGGTTGCCCGGACCAGCGCCGCGACGAGCCTGACCCGCTCAGGGCCGATGCCGAGCCCGGGCAGGAGCTGCTCGGCCAGGCGCGCACTGGCCTCCTCGTTGGCCGGGGCCACCGCCGTCGGTTCGTAGACCGCGTCGTGGAACCAGGCCGCCAACCGGACGGTGGTCAGGTCGGCCGCGGGCGACCAGCCGGAGTTCGCCAACCGGTCGATGGCCGCCAGGACCTCGGCCAGGTGCTGCTGGTCGTGGTAGTGCCGATGGTCCTCGGCGTAGGCCGCCAGCAGCCGGTCGCCGACCTCGGAGGCTGACCCGTCGGTCACCGCCACGGCCGCGGCCACCAAGGTCGCCCACTGCCGGCGCAGGTCGCCTTCGAGCTCGCTCACGCCGATCTCCCTCCGCTTCGTGGCGCCAGGCCTTCATCGTCTCGTGCTCGTGGAGCTCTGCGCTGATGGGCTGACATCGGGGTCGACCGGCTCAAGGACCTCGGCCGGCGGGTCGAGAGCACAGATCATGACCCAGGGGACCGCGTTCCAGAACCAGCCGGCCGGCTTCCACGACTCGTCGTCGACCACGACGCCGTCCTACGACTTCGTCGCGCGTCCCAAGAACGTGCTGCCCCCGGCCAACCCGACCTTCGCCGGCCGGCCGATGGCCGACCAGGCCAAGCCTCTCGCCCAGGCATTCGTGCCGGAGAAGGCGCCCGGGCTCTCGCGGACCCAGAAGTCCCTCGTCGCCGTACCACTCGTGGCCGTCACGGCGCTGCTCGCGGTGTTCGCGGGCGGCTTCGGCCTGCGGACCTACCGGGCCCACGAGCGTGCGAAGGTGATTCAGCAGACCAGTGTCGCCTTCCCGACCAGCATCGCCGGCCTGACCAAACGGGCCAGCGCCCAGGCCCAGGTGACCAAGCTGATCGGGCAGGTGCAGACGCCGACGCCGCCCCAAGGTGCGGCCTACGTCGGCCCCAAGTCCCAGCTCGGGGTGGTCTTCGCCGGTGCGTACGCCATGACCGACGCCGACCAGCGCGACTACCTGACCGGAGCCGCCCAGTCCGCGACCGGCCTCGGCTTTGCCCTCAGCCCGGCCGATGCCGGCCCGCGCGGTGGCCAGCTGTGGTGTGGCGTCAACCCGCACAAGGCCGAGACCTTCTGCGCCTTCGTCGACGTCGCGGCGTACGGCGCGATGATCGTGCCCGGCGTGGGCGCGTCCGGGCTCGCGACGGCCGGAACCTTCCGCACCGCGGTCGAGCAGCGCAGCTGACGCCTGCTGCTCAGCCGCCCGGTCAGCCGCCCGCTCAGCTGCCGGCGGGACGGGCAGCCAGGGTCACCGGGACCGTGATCTGCTTGCCGTCGCGGATCACCGTCAGCGTCACCTTGTCGCCGACGGCTCGCTCGCGGACTTCGGCGGTCAGCGCGAGGGCACCGTTGACCGGATCCTGGTCGAGCGCGATGACCGCGTCACCCTTCTTCAGCCCGGCCGAGGCGGCCGGCGTGCCGGCGGTGACCTGTTGGATCACAGCCGCAGCTCGCTCGGCGCTGCCCTGAGCGATATTGCCGTCCTCCAGGCTCACCCCGAGGAACGGATGTTTCACACTGCCCGTCGCGATCAGCTGCTGGGAGATCGTCTTGGCCTCGTTGATCGGGATCGCGAAGCCCAGGCCGATGCTGCCCGACTGGCTGCTCCCGCCGAGAGCGTTGCCGTCGCTCAGTGAGGCGATGGAGGAGTTGATGCCGATGACCTGGCCGCCGGCGGTCACCAACGCGCCGCCGGAGTTGCCGGGGTTGATCGCGGCGTCGGTCTGGATCGCGTTGGTGATCACCGAGTCGTTCCCGCCGCTGTCGGCGCCCTGCCCTTCGGACGAGGCCGTCGTGACCGGGCGGTCGAGCGCGCTGACGATCCCGGTGGTCACGGTGTCGGCCAGGCCGAGCGGGTTGCCGACGGCCATCACCGGCTGGCCGACGGCCAGCTTGCTGGAGTCACCGAGCGAGGCCGGCTTGAGGTCGGCCGGCGGGCTGGTGATCTTCAGGACCGCGAGGTCGGTGGTCGGGTCGGTGCCGACGATGGTCGCCTTGTAGGTGCGCTGGTCGGTGAGCGTCACGGTGATCGGACCGCCGTCGACGGCCGTCGCCACGTGGTTGTTGGTCAGCACGTGGCCGGTCTTGTCGAGGATGATGCCCGACCCCTGCGCCTCCTGGCCGGACTGCTGCGAGCCCACGGTGATGGCCACGACGCTCGGCTCGACCGCCGCGGCGGTCACCGTCCAGTCGGGAGCGTTGCCGTTGCCCTGCTGCACCGGCGCCGGCGCGTCGGGCGAGGAGGAGGCCGACGAGGAGTTGCTGCTGGCGCTCGAGGCGTTGCCCGAGTCGTTGTTGTGGACCACCAGTCCCGCGGTGGCGCCGGCGACCGCGGCCGCGACCACCGCCGCGACGACGATGTCGACCCAGCGGCGCGGACGACGGGGAGACCCGCCCGTCGGTTGCGAGGGGGCACCGAACGGGCTGCTCGGCGGCGTCGAGGGCGGTCCGGCGGGCTGCGTCGCCAGCGGTGGCGTGGTCGGCAGTGGCGCGGTCTCGCCGTACCAGGTCGGTGGTGGCGGTGGTGGCGGGGTCGGCGCGACGAACTCCTGCGCATCGACCGTCGTCGGCAGCGCGGCCGTGTCGGTGGATCCTGGCTGGGGGTTGCCCGCCTGGTCCGGGTCAGGCGCCTGCCCCGGGGTGTGCCACCCCGGCGTCGTCTGAGTCATGTCGTCCTCACTTGGCTGACCGTCGATGGTCATACCTCACCCCATCCGGATTGGTCGATGCTGGCCTACGGCTGGGAGTTGACTGGGAGAACCTCCGGCACGGGGGCTGCGGGGGTGGTCCCCGCCGACCGCAGCGGGCGGGCCAGGGCGGGTAGCTCCAGCACGAACGTCGCGCCGCCGCCGGGGGTCTGGGTGACTCCGACCCGCCCGTGATGGGCGGCCACGATCGCCGCGACGATGGCCAGGCCCAGCCCGGTGCCACCGCCCCGGCCCCGTTGGCGGGAGGGATCGGCGCGGAAGAACCGCTCGAAGACGCGCCGGGCCTGGTCGGGGTCCACGCCCGGTCCGTGGTCGCGCACTTCGAGGGCGATGCCGCCCGGGTGCAGCACGACCTCGCTGACCTCGCTCACCCCGGTGTTCGGCGGCTCCAGCTGGGCTCGGGCCGGTCCGGCGATGGGGCCGACGACGATCTCGATCGGCGTGCCCGCTGGCGTGTGGTTGACCGCGTTGGCCATCAGGTTGGTGATGACCTGGCGCAGCCGTCGCTCGTCGCCCGCGACCTCGGCTGGCCCCAGCTGACCGTCGAGCCCGAGCAGGGTGATCGTGCGGTCGGGTGCGATGGCCCGCGCGTCCTGGACCGCGTCCGCGGCGAGCACGGTCAGGTCCACCGGGTCGGTCCGGTTCTCCCGCTGCTCGTCGAGCCGGGCGAGCAGCAGCAGGTCCTCGACCAGCAGGCCGAGCCGAGTCGCCTCGTCCTCGATCCGGCGCATCGCGCTGGCGACGTCCTCCGGCTCACGGACGGCGCCCTGCCGGTAGAGCTCGGCGTAGCCGCGCACCGCGGCCAGCGGCGTCCGCAGCTCATGGCTGGCGTCCGCGACGAACTGGCGCATCCGGGCTTCCGAGGCCGCGCGGACCCCGAAGGCGTACTCGATCTGGGCCAGCATGACGTTCAGGCTCCGGGACAGGCTGCCCACCTCGGTCGTCACGGGTTGCTCAGGCACCCGCTGGCTCAGGTCCCCGGCGGCGATGGCGCCGGCGACGACCTCGACCTCGTGCAACGGCCGCAACGATCGGCGTACGACGACGAAGCCGAGCCCGACGATCGAGCCGAGGACCAGGATGCCGACGGCCAGCTCGATCAACCACAGGGTGTGCACCGGCCCCTCGACCCCGGTGAGCGGGATCGCGATGGCCAGGCTGCCGTTGGTGTCACCGGTCTCGGTCCGGATGGTCACCGCGATCACGGTGACCCGCCAGTGCGAGGAGCCGCTGCGGGAGTCGATCGTGTACGCCGCGGGTCCGTGCTTCTGGGCCTGGGCATAGGTCAGCATCGGGAACTGCGGGGCGTCCGTGCCGAGCGGCGTACCGAAGTTCGTCGGTGCTGAACCGTCCGGGAGGAGCTGGGCAGCGAACGAGGTGGGGAAGCGGCTCGGCGTCGTCTGGCCGGGCTCGGGCAGGCCGGCCCGCATGATGTTGTTGACCGTGCGGGTGAGCTGCGCGTCGACCTGCCGGATCAGCAGGTTGCGCACGATCACCACCGACGCGACGCTGCTGACCGCCAGGGCCACCAGGACCAGCGAGGCGAGGATGGCGACGAGCCGGACGCGCAGCGGCGAGCGGCCCACCCGCGTGGCGAGGGCGCGCCCGGCGCGGCGCAGCGGCCGGGTCAGCGCGCCGCCGATCCGGCGCAGGGGTCGGCGACTGCGCGAGGGTTCGGGTTGGTCGAGGTCGACCACTTCCGGCACCGCAGCCGCGCCGTACTGAACGAGTGGCTCATCGAGGGGCTCATCGAACGGGTCAGGGGTGCCGGGGGGCGCGGTGCTCAGGGCTGCTCCGGCGGCAGGCGCAGCACGTAGCCGACGCCGCGCTTGGTGTGGATCAACGCGGGCTCCTCGACGTCGACCTTGCGACGCAGGTAGGAGATGTAGGACTCCACGATGCCGGACTCGCCACGGAAGTCGTAGTCCCAGACGTGGTCGAGGATCTGGCTCTTGGAGAGCACCCGGTTGGGGTTGAGCATCAGGTAGCGCAGGAGCTTGAACTCGGTGGGGCTGAGCTCGATGGCCCGACGGCCACGACGGACCTCGTGCGAGTCCTCGTCCAGGCTCAGGTCGGCGAAGACCAGGCGCCCAGCGTCATCGGGGGAGCCGCCGCCGGTGCGGCGCAGCACCGCGCGGATGCGGGCGACGACCTCCTCCAGGCTGAACGGCTTGGTGACGTAGTCGTCGCCGCCGACGGTCAGGCCGGTCACCTTGTCGTCGGTGCCGTCGCGCGCGGTCAGGAAGACGACCGGCACCTGCCGGCCCTGGTCGCGCAGGCGGCGAGTGACGCTGAAGCCGTCCATGTCGGGCAGCATCACGTCCAGCACCAGCAGATCCGGCCGTTCGGACTCGGCCAGGCGCAGGGCGCTCGCGCCGTCGCCGGCAACATGCACCTCGAAACCAGCGAACCTCAGGCTGGTCGAGAGCAGCTCACGAATGTTGGGCTCGTCTTCAACGACGAGCAGCCGGGCCTCCGGGTTGGCCGCGCGCGCCATGTAACCACCTCCGGGAGGTCATGCTCGCCCTCCTGGCTGGACGTTACCTGTGAACTGACTGCGACGGCGCAGAAGGCTCGCTGCGGCGGCCGCCGCGTGTCGCACGCCCTCGTCGGCCACGACCAGGTCGGCGCCGCGTTCGTAGAGATCGATGATGTGCGTCGGCTGGGCGTCCCGGGCCACGCTGACCAGCAACGATGCGTCCGGGAAGGCGGCCCGCAGCAGCGTCACGTCGGTCGGATCGGCCGAGCTCGCCCAGACCAGGTCGGGGCGGTAGTGCCGGACCAGGGCCTCGACCAGCGGGACCTCCAGCACCCGGACCGGGATGGCCAGCTGCTGGGAGAGCGTCGGCTCGGCGAAGAAGCTCCGGGTGACGTGCAGGATCTCGCGGGGCTGCTCGGCCCGGACCCGGGCCCGTTCCTGGAGTTCGAGCGTCATCTGGCTGCTCCTCGCTGGACGGCCGGCCGCTGATGAGGTGGGGGTTGTGCGTGATCCCTACGCTCGTGCGGCGGCCTGGGCTCGGCGTACAGGTCCGCTGTGAACCCCATGTGAGTGCTCCCCTGCGGCGCGGTGCTCCCTGAGCGACGGTGATCGAGGCCGGTTTCAGTCCCGGATCACCGTCACTGCAGGAGTACGGCGGGTGTCCAGGACGATGGCCAGGATCAGGACGACCGTGATGCCGGCGACCTCGGCCGCGCCGTTGAGGGCCAGGCCCAGGGCCGCGCCGGCGAGCACGGGGACGGCGGCGGCCGGCGGCAACCAGGTCGCGGGGAGCCCGAGCAGGCGGCGGAACAGTCCCAGACCCAGCAGGTACGTCGCGGTGCCGGCGGCGATGCTCCAGGCGGCCCAGGCCGGGAGGTGCTCGTCCGGGTGCGCGACCGCCGTCTCCAGACCCGAGGCGGCCAGGATGACGCCGGCGACCAGGACCAAGATGCCGAAGGAGTAGGCGTAGAGCGCGTCGCGAGCCCGGCCTTCCACGGACAGCGTCGCCAGGGCGTGCGCGCCGGCCTCGTCGTCGTGGTCGAAGTAGAGCCACCACAGGGCAGCCGCGAGGGCCAGCCCGAGCAAGGCGGTGACGACGGTGCCCGGGTCGTGTAGCCGCCCCTCGGCGCCGACGCCGAGGTCGACGACGGACTCGCCCAAGGCGATGATCACGATCAGACCGTGGCGCTCGGCGAAGTGCGCCGGTCGTAGCTCGAAACCCGACTCGGCCCCGCGCAGCGTGGCGACGACGAGGATGCCGAAGGCCGCGCCCCAGAGAACGAAATCGGCTGCGCCAGAGGTCCATCCAGCGGCCAGCACCAGCAACGCACAGCCGAGGTTGAACGGCAGGATCGTCCAGATGGCCCGGGCCGAGCGGCTCGACTGGGCGACCGTGAACATGCCCGCGTGGATCAGGACCAGCGCCAGGTAGGCGACGCCGAAGATGACGCCGTCCCGGCCGAAGGCCTCGGGCACCGCGATCGCCGCGACCAGCAGGGCGGCCATCGCGGCCAGGATCAGCAGCCGGCGCAGGACCGACGTGGTCGCGACGTTGTTGGTGAGCCAGGCGAACCCGTCGTACATCCACCACAGCACGACCAGGACGAGCCCGGCCTGGACGACATCGCCCGGCCCGGACGCATGCCGGAGCACCGAGGTGAGCTGGGTCAGGGCGAAGACGAAGACCAAGTCGAAGAACAGCTCGAGCGTCGTCACACCGCTGCGTTCATCGAGCAGCGGCGCGCCTGCGCGTTTCGTCGACTTCGACACGGTTCAGCCTGTCACGACGAGTGGCCGGGCCCAGCCAGGACGCGCGCGGTCAAACCGGGCGGATCAGACCTCGTCTACGGGTGCTCCCGGAGCATCTCGCTTGACGGCGTCGATGCCGTTCTGGGCTCCGGACTTGTTCTCGTAGCCCTCGCCGCCGGTGGCGATGACCTGGCCGTTGCCGGACTTCAGGCGCCAGCGCCATTCGTTCGACTTGTCTTGGTAGAGCTCGAATTTCGCGGCCATGGCTCGACTCCGTCGTTCACAGGGGACGTGCAGGGAACGCCCACGCTAGTGCGGCGGTGCCGTGCGGGGTAGGGCCCTACTCCGCGCTGTCGGTCGAGCGGAGGTCGTCGGCGTCGATGATCCGGTAGGCGTAGCCCTGCTCGGCGAGGAAGCGCTGCCGGTGCGCGGCGAAGTCGGCATCGACGGTGTCGCGGGCGACCACGGTGTAGAAGCGGGCGGTGCGGCCGTCGCCCTTGGGCCGCAGGACCCGGCCCAGCCGCTGGGCCTCCTCCTGGCGCGAGCCGAACGTGCCAGACACCTGGATGGCGACGGTGGCTTCGGGCAGGTCGATCGAGAAGTTTGCGACCTTGCTCACGACCAGCAGCGGAATCTCGCCGGTGCGGAAGGCCTCGAACAACCGTTGCCGGGCGGCAACCGTCGTCTCGCCCTTGATGACCGGGGCGTTGAGACGCTCGCCGAGCTCGTCGAGCTGGTCGATGTACTGCCCGATGACCAGCGTCGGCTCATCCGGGTGCTGGGCCACGATCGCTTCCACGACAGGGGTTTTCGCGTCGTTGGTCGAGGCCAGCCGATAGCGCTCGTCCGGCTCGGCGGTCGCGTAGGCCATCCGGTCGCGCTCCGGCAGGGTGACCCGGACCTCGATGCAGTCGGCGGGCGCGATGTAGCCCTGCGCCTCGATGTCCTTCCAGGGCGCGTCGTAGCGCTTGGGGCCGATCAGGCTGAAGACGTCGCCCTCGCGTCCGTCTTCGCGCACCAGCGTGGCGGTCAGGCCGAGCCGCCGGCGCGCCTGCAGGTCGGCGGTCATCCGGAAGATCGGGGCGGGCAGCAGGTGCACCTCGTCGTAGACGATGAGCCCCCAGTCCCTGGCGTCCAGCAGCTCCAGGTGGGGGTAGACGCCCTTCCGGCGCAGGGTCAGGACCTGGTACGTCGCGATCGTGACCGGCCGGATCTCCTTGCGCTGCCCCGAGTACTCGCCGATCTCGTCCTCGGTCAATGTCGTGCGGCGCAGGAGCTCGTCCTTCCATTGCCGGGCGGCAACTGTGTTGGTGACGAGGATCAGGGTTGTGGCCTTGGCCCGGGCCATCGCCCCCGCGCCGACGAGCGTCTTGCCGGCGCCGCAGGGCAGTACGACGACGCCGGAGCCGCCGTGCCAGAAGCCCTCGACCGCCTCGCGCTGATAGGGCCGCAGCGACCACTCGGCCTTGCCCTCGCCGTCGTGCCCGGCCAGCTCGATCGGGTGGGCCTCGCCGTTGACGTAGCCGGCCAGGTCCTCGGCCGGCCAGCCGAGCTTGAGCAACACCTGCTTGAGATGGCCGCGCTCGCTCGGGTGGACCAGGACGGTGTCGCGAGCGACCCGCTGGCCGACCAACGGCATCACCTTGCGCGAGCGCAGGACCTCCTCCAGGACGGGCACGTCGGTGGCCCGCAGGACCAGCCCCTGCTCGCCGTCCTTCTCCAGCCGCAGCCGGCCGAACCGGTCCATCGTCTCGGCGACATCGACGAGCAACGCGTGGGGCACCGGGTAACGGCTCCACCGGAGCAGGACGTCGACGACCTGCTCGGCGTCGTGACCGGCGGCACGCGCGTTCCAGAGCCCGAGGGGGGTGAGGCGGTAGGTGTGGACGTGCTCCGGCGCGCGCTCCAGCTCGGCGAAGGGCGCGATGCCGCGACGGCACTCCTCCGCGTCGGGGTGGTCGACCTCGAGCAGCAAGGTCTTGTCGCTCTGGACGATCAGGGGGCCGTCGTTCACGTGCTCCTCAGCACCAGCGGGGGCAGCGTTGTTCCGAGCGTGCCGATGGTCGTGCCGTCATCCGGGCTCGAACTCCAGCTCGACGCGGTGGCCGCGAGCAGGATGACCCCGATCACGATCAGGACCGCGACGATCACGCCGAGGACCAGCCAGCCGATCCAGGTCAGCCGCTTGGCCTCCTCTGGGTCGAACCGGGCCTTGGTGAGCGCGATGATGCCGATGATCAGGGACGGCACGCCGATCAGCCCGAAGATCACGAAGAAGGCGGACACCACGACCAGGGCGATGCTCGACCCCGGGGTCGGCGCCGGTTGGGGATACCCGCCGTACGGCGGGGTGGCCCAGCCGGGCGGCTGGGGCGAGCCCGGGTAGGGCCCGTAGTAGGGCGCCGGCTGCGCGTACGGCTGGTGCTGGGGCTGGGCGTACGGCGTCGGTTGGGCGTACGGCGCGGGCTGGGCGTAGGGCTCCGGCTGGCCGGGCGGGGGTGGCCCGCCGTACAGCGGTGGGGGGAAGTCCGGCGGCGGACCGGACGGCGTCCCCTGCTGGCCGTCGGGCTGCTGCTGGCTCACGGGGTGATGATAGGTGGATGCGCCACCCGCAGCTCGAGCCTTTGCCCGGACTGCCGGAGGCAGTGACCATCTATGAGGTCGGACCGCGCGACGGACTGCAGAACGAGTCGGCCGTGGTGCCGGTGGAGGTCAAGGCCGAGCTGGTCCGGCGGTTGCTGGCGAGCGGCCTGACCACGGTGGAGACCACCAGCTTCGTCCGCCCGGACCGGGTGCCCCAGCTGGCCGATGCCGAGGAGCTGCTCGACCGGCTCGGGCCGCCGCCGCCCGGAGTGCGGATGCCGGTGCTGGTGCCCAACGAGCGGGGACTGGATCGGGCGCTCGAGCACGGGGTGAGCGCGATCGCGATCTTTGCGAGCGCGACCGAGAGCTTCGCGCAGGCCAACCTCGGCCGTTCGGTGGACGAGTCGATGACGATGTTCGCGCCGGTCGTCGAGCGGGCCCGGTCCGCCGGGCTGTGGGTCCGGGCCTACGTCTCGATGTGCTTCGGCGACCCGTGGGAGGGGGACGTGCCACTCGGCCAGGTGGTCGAGGTCGTCGACCGGTTGGCCGAGATGGGGGTCGACGAGATCAGCCTCGGAGACACCATCGGAGTCGGCACCGCTGGTCAGGTGGTCGCCCTGATAGATGCGTTGCAGGACAACGGATTAGACCTCGATCGGCTCGCCGTACACTTCCACGACACCTACGGGCAGGCGCTCGCCAACACCGTGGCCGCGCTGCAGTGCGGGATCAGCGTCGTGGATGCCGCGGCCGGCGGACTCGGTGGGTGTCCCTTCGCCAAGAGCGCCACGGGCAACCTCGCGACCGAGGACCTGGTCTGGGCCCTGGAGGGCATGGGCGTGCGGACCGGCGTCGACCTCGAGTCGCTCGTCGGCACCAGCCTCTGGCTGGCCGGGCAGCTCGGCCGACCCAGCCCTTCGCGCGTCGTCCGCGCCCTGGAGGGCGAGCTCAGCTAGCCGGCGTCGGGCATCTCGACGGGTGCGACGCCGGTGACCCGGTGGATCGAGAAGGTCCGGACCTCGCTCGCGCCGATGTCGTAGGCCTGCACACGTCCGCCGTCGATGGTCAGCGGCTCGACCACCCGGCGGACCGGGCGGCCGTCGCCGTCGACGTAGCCGATCCAGACCCGGGCCCGGTCGGTGGCCGCGGCCCGCAGCGCCGCGAGGGTGGTCGTCGGGTCGGTCGGGCCCATCCGCGGGCCGGGCTGGCTGGCCGAGCGCTCGTGGTCGACGGCCACCGCTCGGTCGCCTTCGCGCAGGGAGCGCACGATGGCCTCGAGCAGCGCGGGGGTCGGTGCCGGCGGGTCGGTCACCGTGGGGCGCGGCGGCTGCCGCGGTGGGGTACGCCGCGCCGCGATCCGGTGCAGCAGCAACGAGCCGTCCGGGGACTCCAGGGCCGGGGCCAGGCCCATCTCGCGGAGCTGGCTCAGCACAGCGGCCGGCTCGGACTGGGTGGCGACGACGGTCGGGGCCAGCCGGCGCATCCGCAGGGTCGCGCTGCGCCGATCGGCCATCAGCTCGTCGAGGACGTTCGGGTCGTCGCTGCGTAGGTAGGCCGAAGCGGCTCCAACCCGGATCGTGCCGTGGCGGCGCGCGACGTCCTCGATCAGGTAGCTCAACGGCTGCGGGACCGCGGTCCGACTGGCCCGGGTGAGCTCACGCAGCAGGTCATCCGAGGACCACCCCAGATCGAGCGCGCGCCGGACGCTGCCACCCGAGAAGCGGAAAACCGTTGCGCCGCCTCGAGACTCGATGTCAGCCGTCAGTGACATCAGACGCTGCAGCTCGGGGACGAGCGGCCCGGGGGCGACGGCCGTCAAGTCGGCCTGGAGCAGGATGTAGTCGATCGGATCCGGCACGAGCGGAGCCATGGCGTCGGCCAGCGCGTCCGTGTCGGCCGGCTCCCCCGCGCGGCCGGCGCCGGCGATGGCCGCCAGCACGGCGCCCGGAGAGCTCAGCGCGCCCTGGCCGGTCACGCCCAGGAGCTCGGCCTCGCGGCGTACGGCGTCGACCAGCTCCTCCAGGAGCACTGACCGGCGTCGGGGCCGGCGCCAACGAAGCCGGGCGAGCAGGGCGGCCGCGCCGAGCGCGGTGCCCGGCTCCTGCGCGCGGGCCTCGGCCAGCTCGGCGAGCACGGCCAGTCGCACCTCCCGTCCGATCGGCCGGTCCAGGTCGGCCGCGAGGGCGTTGCGGGTCGCGCCGCGGTCGTCCTTGGTGCCGACCAGTGCGGGCGTTCGGGTGGTGCCGAGCCAGGCCCGGGCCAGCACCGCCCAGCGCCAGGCGACGTCCTCGGTCAGCCACAGGTCGTACGCCGGGGTCGGGGCGAACGCGGGAGCGACTTCGCCGTCGGAGGCGAGCAGCCCGGCGGCGTACGCGATCTCGATCACCGCCGCGGTGGTGGACTCGTCGACGTCGAGGGTCAGGGCGGTGCGCTTGAGGTCGCGCACGGCCAGGCCACCGGCTCGCAGAAGGGCAGGCGGCTCCAGGCCCCAGGCCTCGAGCAGCTCCCCGACCAGCCGCACCAAGTCGGCCGCCGAGCTTCCAGCGGTGCTGTCGACGTGTCCCGGGGCGCGGACCGGGCCGGTGAGTGGCGGAGGCTCGACGGTCGACGGGTCGTGCACCCGGCCGCCTCGCAGATAGAGGCCGATCTCGCGCGGCAGCACGACATGGCCGGGGTCGGCCACCGCCAGCAGGCCGTGAGCCAGCAGCCAGTCCAGGGGCCGGGTCGCGTCGCCGCGCACCTCGCGGTCGGCCGCCTTGACCTCGCCGACCGGTGGGCCCCACGCCAGCCGGTCGAGGACCTCGCGGGCTCCCGAGGGCGCGTGGGCCAGCAGGGTGTCGAGCGCGGAGGCGTCGCTCAGGTGGTCGGCGATCAGGGCGATGGTCTGCTCGGGGTCGCCGGTGGGAGTGAGCCCGAGATCGACGGCCAGGTCCCCGATCCGCCGGGGCGAGCGCCGGTCGAGCGCTTCGACGATCGGCGGTCCGAGGCCGGCCGGATAGGAACCGAGCACGTCCTTCGCCGTGCGGACCAGACGCCAAGCGTCGGGCGTGCCCCAGATCAGCGCCTGGGCGTGCAGGTCGGCCAGGTCGGCCCCGGCCTGGCCGGGCGCGCGGCCCAGCAACCGGGCGACGTCGGCTTCGGCCGACGGCTCGGGCAGGACCGCCAGCACCTCGACGACCTGGAGCTCGGCGACGGCCAGGCGGTCGAGCGCTCGCTGCACGCTGGCCCGGGTGGCTGCACGGACGGCGAGGGCCGTCGCATCGGCCGGGCTGGGGGTCGCCAGGTCGGGCCGCCGCCGGAGCAGCTCGACGAGCGCGTCGTCCGGCCGCGACCGCAGGTCGTCGGCCAGGCTCCGCGGCTCAGGGGTGCGAGCGCGTCCGGGCATCCGACCAACGGTAGTCGGGCGCAGGTGATGGTGACGCACGTGAGGTAGCGCGTGCGCCACTGACTGGCTGCACCTCGTCCCGCTACGGTCGGTGGATGGCGACACCAGCGGCGGAGGTCGAGGCCGGCGGCCGGGCGGTGCGGGTCACCAGCCCGGACCGGGTGATCTACCAGCCGACCGATCGGACGCCGGCGATCACCAAGGTCGAGGTCTGCACGTACTTCGCCACCGTCGGTGAGGCGCTGATGCGGGCCATCGGGGAGCGGCCGACGGCGATGGAACGCTGGCCCGGCGGCTGGGCCGAGGGGATGCGGCTGTCCACCGGCTACGGCGATGACGGCGACGGCTTCTACCAAAAGCGGCTGCCCAAGGGGGCGCCCGACTACATCCAGACGGTCCAGATCACCTTCCCGAGTGGGCGGACGGCGCAGGAGCTCTGCCCCTCCGAGCCCGCGTCGCTGGTGTGGGCCGCGCAGATGGGCGCGCTCACGTTCCACCCCTGGCCAGTGCGTCGCCCGGACGTCGATCATCCCGATGAGCTGCGGCTCGATCTCGACCCGCAACCCGGTACGACGTTCGCCGACGCCCGGCGAGTGGCGGGGGTGGCCGGTGAGCTGCTCGAGGAGCTCGGCTTGCGCGGCTATCCCAAGACCAGCGGCAACCGCGGCGTCCATGTCTACGTCCGGATCGCGCCGCAGTGGTCGTTCGAGGAGCTGCGGCACGCAGCCATCGGCTTCGGGCGAGAGCTCGAGCGTCGCGACGGCGGCGTGACGACCGCGTGGTGGAAGGAGGAACGTGGCGAGCGGCTCTTCCTGGACTTCAACCAGAACAACCGGGACCGGACCATCGCCAGCGCCTGGAGTTTGCGGGCCCGGCCGGGTGCACCGGTCTCGACGCCGATGACCTGGGAGCAGTTGGCCGAGACCGATGACCCACGCGCGTTCAACCTCACGACGATCCCGGACTACCTCGCCGACGGAGACCCGTGGGCGGACATGAACGACGTGGCCTACTCCCTCGACCCCCTGCTCCGGCTCTGGGAGACGCTGCCGGGTGGCGAGCTGAACTTCCCGCCCGACTACCCGAAGATGCCGGGCGAGCCACCTCGGGTGCAGCCGAGCAAGAAGGTCGCCGAGCACTGGGACGACGACGGCAACCGGATCGGCTGACGGGGCCGAGGCGCCTGAGGGGGCAACGGGTTTCAGCGCAGGACGCGGAACCAGAGGTTCGTGGCGAGGGGTGCCTCGCTCACGTGCAGCCGCTCCAACCGGACGTTCGTGCCGCCCGGGTGATCGAACAGCCGGACGCCGTCGCCCAATAGGACCGGGGCAACGCAGACGAAGACCTCGTCGAGCAGCCCGGCGTCGAGGCACTGCCGGCCGACCGACGCGCCCATGACGTTGACGTAGCGGTCGCCGGCCGCGGCGCTCGCAGCCGCGACGGCGAGGTTGAGGTCGCCGACGAAGGTGACGTCCGGCACCGGATCCGGCGGCTCGTGATGGGTCAGGACAAACTGCGGTCCGCTCCATCCTCCGCCGAACGGCTCACCCTCCTGCGGTGTCCCCTTGTGCGGGTCGTCGCCGTCGAAGGTTCGTCGGCCGACGAGCAGGGCGCCGATCCGCCCGACCAGATCGTCGACGGTCGGGTTGGGGCCGATCAGCGCGGTGAGCCAGGACATGTCCCCGCCCGGTCCCGCGATGAAGCCGTCCAGCGACATCGTCACCGAATAGATCACCTGGCCCATGGCCAGGACGTTACGACAAGCCAGCCGCGGCGAGGAGGGCTGTCGGCGTGAGTTGGGTGAGCGGGCTGACCGCGAGAGCCATGGCCCTGGCGGCCACGGCGGGGTTGGTTTCGGCCGGGATGACCAGCAGGTCGATCGCCTCGTCCTGGGCCGTCCGCACGATCAGGAGAGCGGGGTCGATCTCGCGCACCGCGCTGAGCTGGATCCGGTGGCCGTTGACCCGCAGCTTGGACGGGGCGACCTGCCAGGTCGACGGGTGGTAGGTCACGCTGGCGACTTGAAGGCCCCGCTGAGCGAAATCGGCTGTCAGCAAAGGGATTTCGACCGCCAGCTCGCGACCTCGCGGCCACCAGGCGCCGTCGAGCATGATGCGGGTGATCGGGCCGTTGTTCGACCAGGGTCAGGCGGAGCTGGCCCTCGCCGTACGTCGGGGCAGCGGGGGTGGTCACCGCAGAGGTCTCGAGAGAGGACATCAGACCGGACCCGTCTTCGGCCACCGAGGTGGCCGACAGTCGTCGTGCGCCGGGGCGGCATCGACTGGTGGTCGGCACTCAGGTCTTCCTCGGTGCTCCCACTCTACGGCGCAACCCCGGCAGATCTCCGGCTGAACAGGTGGGAGGGACCGTGGTACCTTTTCCGCGGTTGCAGTTTCGTTTCCTCGCACGTTTTACCGAGCGCCCGCGGAAATCTGACAGCGGGCGTTCGTTGTATGTGGAGGAAGTCTCCCCAGGTCAACGCACATCTGAGCAGCCCGAGTCCGCACGTAGCGAGCTCGCAGCGTCAAACATGGAGAGACAGAACATGACTCAAGGCACCGTCAAGTGGTTCAACTCGGAAAAGGGCTTCGGCTTCATCGCTCGCGATGAGGGTGGCCCCGACGTGTTCGTCCACTACTCCGCGATCACCGCCGACGGCTACCGCAGCCTCGACGAGAACCAGCGCGTGGAGTTCGAGGTCGCCCAGGGCCCCAAGGGCCCGCAGGCCGAGCAGGTCCGGCCCCTCTAGACCATTCGCTCAGGCGAACGTCGAGCCGCTCTCGCCCTTCGGGGTGGGGGCGGCTCGTCCGTTTGGTAGGCGTTGGGTGGACGCGGACGAGCGGGTGCCCTCGGCATCAGGGGGACCGAGGGCACCTGCTCAGTACGCGAAACGAGCGGCACTCAGGGGGGGTGTCGCCGTGCTCCGCGGACGCCGGCTTGTCCGGAAGCCGTACGGCGCGTCAACCCTGCACATCGGCCGCGTCGCCCGCGGACTTTAGCGACTGATCCCCGTGCTTCCCGCCGGCGGACCAGCGGGCAGGCTGGGGCCATGCGGATCGGGATTGTCGTGCTGCCCCAACAACGCTGGTCGGAGGCGGCCGCGCGCTGGCGTGCTGTCGAGGACATGGGCTTCGATCACGGGTGGACTTATGACCATCTGTCCTGGCGGGAGCTTGCCGAGGAGCCGTGGTTCGCGACCGTGCCGACACTGACCGCGGCGGCAATGGTGACCTCGCGGATCGCCCTCGGCACCTGGGTCGCCTCGCCAAACTTCCGGCATCCGGTGCCGTTCGCCAAGGAGCTGATGACCCTGGACGACATCAGCTCGGGTCGGCTCATCCTGGGGGTCGGTGCGGGTGGCGACGGCTGGGACGCCGACGTCCTCGGGCGGCCGCGACCGACGCCGGGGGAGCGGGTCGAGCGGCTCGACGCCTTCGTCACGATGCTCGACACGTTGCTGACCCAACCGGTGACGACGGCCAGCCATCCGCCGTACGACGCGGTGCAGGCGCGGATGGTGCCGGGACCGGTGCAGGATCCACGACCTCGGTTCGTGGTTGCGGCCAACCGGCCACGTTCGATCCGGCTCGCGGTCCGCTCGGCTCATCGACCGGCCGACGGCTGGGCGACGACCGGCGTGACCCCGCCCGAAGCCGGGCTCGCGGCCTGGTGGGCGGGCCTCGCCGAGGTCAACGTGCGGGTCGATGAGGAGCTCGCGGCGGCCGGGCGCTCACCGCAGTCGATCGACCGCTACCTGAGCTTGGACGTCGCGGCGTACTCGCTCTCGTCGCTGGGGCAGTTCCAGGAGATGGTCGGGCGGGCCGCCGAGCTCGGCTTCACCGACGTTGTCGCGCATTGGCCCCGGGCCAGCGTTCGTTACGTCGGCGACGAGTCGGTCCTGGAAGCGGTGGCGGCCGACCTGCCCCGCCTGCGCGGCTGACCCGTTGCCGGGGGCGGTCTGCGGGATGAGGATGGCGGGGTGCCGACGATGCCGCTGCCCTCGTACGCGTCCGCTGTCTCCGACACCCCCATGCTGGGGGACACGATCGGGGCCGACCTCGAGCGCACGGTCGCCCGGTTCGGCGATCGCGAGGCGTTGGTCGACCGGCCGAGCGGGCGCCGGTGGACCTACGCCGAGCTGGACGCCGACGTCGACCGAGTCGCGCGCGGGCTGCTCGCCATGGGTGTCGCCAAGGGCGAGCGGGTGGGGATCTGGTCGCCCAACTGCCCCGAGTGGGTGCTGGTGCAGTACGCCACCGCCAAGATCGGCGCGATCCTGGTCACGGTCAACCCGGCCTATCGCAGCCACGAGCTGGCCTTCGTCATCAACCAGTCCGGGATGCGGATGCTGGTCTCCGCGGTGGCCCACAAGACGTCCGACTACCGCTCGATGGTCGAGGGTGTGCGTGGCGAGTGCCCGCAGCTCACCGACGTGGTGTTCATCGGTGACGACAGCTGGGCCGCGCTGGAGTCACGGGCTAGCGACGTTGCGGCTGCCGCGGTGGCCGAGCGGATGGCCACCCTGTCGGCCGACGACGCGATCAACATCCAATACACCTCTGGCACAACGGGATTCCCCAAGGGCGCGACGTTGTCGCACCACAACATCCTCAACAACGGCTTCTTCGTGGGCAACCTGGTCAACTACGACGAGACCGACCGGGTCTGCCTGCCGGTGCCCTTCTATCACTGCTTCGGCATGGTCATGGGCAACCTCGGCTGCACCACTCACGGCTCGTGCATGGTGATCCCCGCTCCGAGTTTCGACCCGGCGGCGACGTTGCAGGCGGTGCAGGAGGAGCGGTGCACGTCCCTCTACGGCGTGCCGACGATGTTCATCGCGGAGCTCGGGCTGCCGGGCTTCGCCGACTACGACCTCTCCAGCCTGCGCACCGGGATCATGGCCGGGTCGCCGTGTCCCGTCGAGGTGATGAAGCGGGTCGTCGCCGAGATGCACATGACCGAGGTGGCCATCTGTTACGGCATGACCGAGACCTCGCCGGTCTCGACCATGACCCGGCCGGACGACGACCTCTCGCGTCGTACCGAGACGGTCGGGCGCACCATGCCGCACCTGGAGTCCAAGGTGATCGACCCGGTGACCGGCCTGACCTTGCCGCGCGGGGAGGCGGGCGAACTGTGCACCCGCGGGCACACGGTGATGCTCGGCTACTGGGATCAGCCGGACAAGACCGCCGAGGCGATCGACGTCGCCGGCTGGATGCACACCGGTGACCTGGCCACGATGGACGCCGACGGCTACCTCAACATCGTCGGTCGGATCAAGGACATGGTCATCCGCGGCGGCGAGAACGTCTACCCGCGCGAGGTCGAGGAGTTCCTCTACAGCCACCCCTCCATCGCCGACGTCTCCGTCGTCGGAGTGCCCGACGAGAGGTACGGCGAGGAGCTGATGGCCTGGATCGTCCTGAAGCCGGACGCCGAGCCGATCACCGTCGAGGACATCCGGGAGTTCTGCTCCGGCCGGCTAGCGCACTACAAGGTGCCTCGGTATGTGCATCTGGTCGAGGGCTTTCCGATGACCGTCACCGGGAAGGTGCGCAAGGTGGAGATGCGCGAGACGGCGATCGGCATTCTCGGGTTTGGAGGGCGCTGCGGCCGTTCGGAACGCTTGAGATCGTGGGTTTGCTGGGTCTCTCAAGCGGCTTTGTACGGCGGAGTGCGCGCTGTTGGTTGCGCCGGTCTCGCGGGTCGCCTTCGCGTCGTGGCTCTGGGTCACCTCTGGTTGCTGAAAATAGTTGGCGTTAAAGGGGTTTCGGGGCTGGGGAAACCTTGTCGGTTGTCGGACATGTCGGATAGAATCGTACACATGATCGACAGTCCAGGGTGGCGAGCGGGAGCGGGTCGACCTGACCGGCGCCGGCGTCCGACCTGGCCGCCGCCCTGGCCGCCGGGGTCGACGGGATCGAGACCCTGGACCTGTCCGCAGGCCTCCCGCGGGCAGCTGCTCGACCTCGCGCTGGCGGCGGAGAAGGTCAAGGCCTGGGCCGCCGCCGTGCAGGCGAAGGCGACCGCGGCGCTGGTCGAGCAGTTCGAGACCGCCCACGAAGCGGTCTGCGCCCGCGACCGCGACCTCGCCCACGAGCAGGCCCTGGAGGCGACCTCGCTGTCGCTGTCGCTGGCCCTGGGGATCTCGCTGCGGGCCGCGGACAAGAAGCTCACCCTGGCGTTGGGCCTGGACGCCCACCCCGACCTGGCCGACGCCCTGAGCGCGGGGCGGATCGATGAGGCCCAGGCCGGGGTGATCTACGACCACGCCGCCGCCTGCCCCAGGCCAAGGCGACCCGGCTGGTCCAGTCGATCGTCACCGACCCGGCCACCGGACCCGGCCGGCGCGGATGTCCTGGTCAAGGAGCTCCGCGACGGCAGCGCCAGCTGTGTGGTCGATCCCGGCGCACCAGCTGCGCCCGATCCTGACCGCCGCCGTGGCCGACCTGGCCCCCGACACCCTCCAACCCGCCGCCGAGGTCGCCCGCGCGGGGCCGGCACGTCGCGCACTACGCCCGGACCATCGACCGGCCCGCCGCCCTGGTCCTGCACGGCCCCGACGAGCTGCTGGCCGCCACCTACGCCCACCTGGACCACCAGGCCCGCGCCGCCCGCAACGCCGGCGCCCCCGAAACCCTGGACCAGCTCCGCTTCGACCTCGCCGTCGGCCACCTCACCGCCGGCGCCTTCGGCCTGACCCTCGTCCCCAAGACCGCCAGACCGGCAAGACCAGCCCAGCCCGCAGACACCGCACCGCCAAGAAGCGGCGACGCCGGCTGCGGTCCCGGGCCGGGGCCACCCTGATCAACGTCACCGTCGCCGACACGCACCCTGCTCGGCCTGGACAACCAGCCCGCGGTGCTGCACACCCCCACCGGCGACGTCCCGATCCCGGCCGAGCTGGCCCGCGCCCTGGCCCACGACCCCGAGCAGGCCACCTGGCGGCGGATCCTGTGCGACCCCGCCACCGGCACCGCGACCGAGGTCAGCACCGGCTACCGCCCAGCGCCCCGGATCGCGCGAGTTCTGCGCCGTCCGCGACGGCCACACCTCACGCTTCCCGACCAGCGCCGCCCGCACCCTCGAACTCGACCACATCCACGAGTACGACCACCGCGCACCAGCCACCGGCGGCCCGACCACCCCGGCCAACCTGGCCGCCGCCGGCAAACGCGACCACCAAGCCAAAACCGACCGCATCCTCGACGTCACCGGCGACGCCAACAGCGAGCTCACCTACACCACCGGCACCGGCCACACCTACACCTCCAGGCCCCACCAATACCTCGAACCCCAAACACCGCCCCACCAGCCACCGA
The DNA here is from genome assembly GCA_963834425.1 of uncultured Actinomycetota bacterium. GTDB lineage: Bacteria > Actinomycetota > Actinomycetes > Actinomycetales > CAVURS01 > CAVURS01. The sequence goes on along the minus strand of CAWIBR010000016.1, from coordinate 81,690 downwards.
GAAACCCCCCGACAACGGCGACCCGCCGTACTAACCGAGCAGGCTGACTCCCCGCGCGATCACCAGCACCGACGTGATCAGGGCCGCTGTCGCCTGCAGCCCCATCAGCATCTTCGTGCGCGGGCGCAGCGGCATGGTGTCGGTCGGGCTGAAGGCCGAGGAGTTGGTCAGCGAGACGTAGACGTAGTCGACGAGCGTGGGCACCCAGTCCGACGTACGGCTGGAGTCGCGCGCCACCTCGACGACGGTGTCGTGGTTCTCGTCGTGCGAGAAGCGAAAGTCGGCCGAGGGCAACAGTTCTCGCTTGGTGTTGCTGCGCGCGACCGGGCCGCCTCGGTCGAGCTCCCAGAAGATCAGGCCGAAGACCAGCACGTTGGTGCCCCAGACCTGCAGTGCGGCGAGCAACAGCCCGTTGCCCTTCGGCAGGTTCGCGCTGCCCAGCTTCATCAGCAACAGCACCAGGGCGACCATGTTGGTCACCGCGATGACGAGCACGAGCGCCACTGAGACGCCGCGCGACCAACGGGTCTCGCGATCCAGCCGTCGCGGGTTGATGGCGACGATCGGCACCAGCAGCAGCACCTCGAGGGCCGGGATGAGCAACCGAGGACCGAAGATCAGCTCCTGCGGCAGCAGGGCATAGAGCGCGATCGCCATCAAGGTCACGATCACGGCCGGCAGTCGAGGCTCGCCTCGCCGGAGCCGGCGACGGTCCTGCCGGATCACGGGTGCTCGCTCTGGACGGACATGTCGACACCGTCCCATTGCCCGGCTGTCCCGGCACTTCGGAGCGCGACTACGCTCACCTGCCGTGAGCGAACCGTGGCCCCCGTCTGGTCGGCAGTTCGAGATCCGGTACGGCGAACAGGTCGCGGTCCTGACCGAGGTCGGCGCCACCATCCGGCACTACTCAGCCGGTGATCAGGTCGTCCTGGACGGTTTCGCTGTCGACCAGGTCGCCGGCGGGGGACGGGGTCAGCACCTGCTGCCGTGGCCGAACCGCATCCGGGACGGCCGCTACGAGTTCGCCGGCAAGCGTCAGCAGCTGGCGCTCACCGAGCCGCTCAACGGCAACGCGATCCACGGGTTGGCCCGCTGGGCCTCCTGGCGGCCGGAGTCGGTCGAGCCGGCCCGGGTCGTCCTGAGTCTCGACCTCCATCCGCAGCCGGGTTGGCCGGGCAGCCTGGCCGTCTCGGTGACGGCCGAGCTGAACGCCGACGGACTGGCCGTGACGACCCGGGCCCGCAACGCCGGCTCGACCGACCTCCCCTACGGCTACGGTGCCCATCCCTATTTGACGGTCGGGCCGAAGCCCGTCGACCCCACCGTCCTGCAAGCACCGGGCGCCCGGTTCGCCCTCCCCGACGACCGCGGGATCCCGGTCGACCTCCAGCCGGTGGACGGCACTCCCTATGACTTCCGGACCGCGCGGCCGATCGGCGACCTCGTCGTGGACACCGCGTTCACCGACCTGGAGCGCGACCCCGACGGGCGCTGGCGGGTGCGGATCAGCAATAGCGAAACCGGTTGGGCGACAACGCTGTGGGGCGACGCGGCGTACCCCTGGCTGCAGCTCTTCACCGGCGACACGCTCTCCGGCGGCCAGGCCCGGGCCGGCCTGGCCATCGAACCGATGACCTGTGGCCCCGACGCCTTCAACACGGGTGACGGCTTGATCGTCCTCGCTCCCGGCGAGGAGCACGTGGGCACCTGGGGGATCACGCCCCGCTAGTCAAGGAACGACCCCGGGCCAAACCGCACGGCGACGCCCGGTGAGTAGACGACGCTGGCGGGGACACCCTGCGCGTCGAAGCCGGCTCGCGCGACCAGCCCGTCGACCGGATCCTCCTGCAGGTCAAGCAGTTCGGCGCTGTGCAGCGGCCATGGTGCATGTGCGTTGGGCAGGTAGACGGTGCGTCCGTACCACCGCGTGTGGAGCCCCCAGCGCGCGGTCAGGAAGTGGTCCAGCTCAGACGGCCGGTCGATCGGTGGCCCGACGCGCACCCGCATCCGGGAGTGGGCGGTCCGGTCCGGCCAACGACGTCGAGTTGCGTACGCGAGCTCGTCGCCACGCCGCCCGAAGCGCATTCGGGCCCACACGTAGTTGACCCGCGCCCCCACCTGGCCGCCGATGACGGGCAGCAGCCGGCTCGCGTCCAGGGTGCAGAAGAAGACGCCTCGGCGTCCTTCGCCGTCCACGGTGTAGAGCCGCACGTTGGTCTCCAGGAAGGTCCCGACGTAGGGCAGCCCGGGTCCAGGACCGAGACCGAGGCGGTGCATCCGGAAGCCGATCAGGCCCACATAGGTCCGGCCGTCGAGCAGATCCGGCCGGGTGCCCGCCGGGATCAACCGTTGCACGGCAACGGGATCGGCCACCCAGTGGATCATCGTGACGTCCAGCCAGGACTGCGTCAGCAGCGTGCCGCGCAAGGCGCGCGGCGGTGCCGGAGTGATCGGCTCGATCACGAAGCACCTCCGTCGGCCGGCGTGACGCCGTTGGCGAGCGGGGAGACGCGGCGTTCAAGAGATAGCAGCAGACCGGCGAGCACTGCACACCCCACGAGCAGCAGGACGATGTACGCCGCATCCTGGCCGCCACCGATAAGCAGCCCGGCCGTGACCGGGCCTACGACCGCGGCCAGCTGGAAGGCGATCGAGTTGGCGGCGTTGTAGCGGCCGCGCAGTGCATCGCTCGCCAGGTCGTTGACCAGTGACGGTGCGACGGGCGCGTTCAAGGTCTCGCCGAGCCCGAAGACGCCACCGCTGACGACCACCAGACCGACGGCGAGGGCGCCGCCGACGAGGCCCGCCGCTCCGACGAACACCCAGGCGAGCGCCCAGATCGCCGCCATCAGCACCAGCATCCGGGTGCGCCGCCGGCCCTGGATCGCCTGCAGCACAGGCAGTTGCAGGACCACGATGACCAGGGTGTTGACGGCGAAGGCGATGCCGATGTCGCGGGTCGAGACGTGCGCCACGAACCGGGCAAAGGCCGTCCACCCCGCCTCGAGCTGCGCGTAACCCACGAACGACGCACAGAAGGTCACGAGCAGGAACCGCCGGAAGACCCGGTCGCGCCAGACCGCGGCGTACGTCGGGGGCGCGGCGGTGGGCTCTGTGGTGATGGGCTCTGTGGTGATGGTCTCTGGGTCCCGAGCGGCGTGGGCCGGGCCCCCAACACCGCGCAGGAAGACGCCCAGGATGACCAACGGCACGAGGTAGCTCGCCGCGTCAGCGACGTAGATGACCGCGAAGGTCCGCGGCTGATGCACGTCGACCACCAGACCGGAGACGATCCCGCCCAGGCCGATGCCGGCGTTGAGCACGGTGAAGCTCAGCCCGAAGTAGCGCTGCCGGAGCCCGGTCGGGATCACCGAGGCGACGAGCGAGAGGTTGGCCGGGAAGAACGCCGCTGACCCGATGCCGCTGACCGCTAGCGCTGCCGCCGCCGTGCCCGGCCCGTGGACGAAGACGAGTCCGAGCTGGCCGACCATCGAGAAGGTCAGGGCGGCCATCTGCACCCGCCGGGCCCCGAACCGATCGATGGCCGAGCCCGTCGGTCCGAGCAGCGCGAGCGCCACGACCGGTGGCAGGGACATCAGCAGGCCCACGGTGGGGAGCGCAATGCCCCGGACCTCGTGCAGGTAGATCACGGTGAAGGGCAGGGTCAGCCCGATACCCAGGGAGTCGACAACGACCGCGACCAGCAGGAGGCGGCCGGCGGAGGGGACCTCGGTCCAGAGTTCCCGCAGGCGCCCTGCCGCCGTGGGAGTGGTCTGAGTCACTGACCCCATCGTGCCGCCCGCGCGCGCCCGGCTCAACCGGGGGCGGACGGTCGGGCGACCCGCTGGGGGCACCTAGGCTGGTCGGGTGGACCTGGTAGTTGGCTTCGACCTCGACATGACCCTCGTCGACTCCCGGGCGGGCATCGTCGACTCTCTGCGCGGGGCGCTGGCCGAGGTGGACGTCGAGGTCAGCGACGCCGACATCTGGCCGACGATCGGCATCCCGCTGGTCGACGCTATTCGCCCGTGGGTGTCGGAAGAGCAGATCCCGGTCGTCGTGGCCGGTTACCGGCAGCGGTACCCCGAGATCGGTATCCCGGTCACCACCTTGCTCCCGGGCGCGCGCGAGGCGCTGGCCGCCGTCAAGGCCCTGGGCGGTCGCACGGCCGTGATCAGCGCGAAGCACGAGAGCGCCGTGCTGGCGGTCCTGGCCCACGTCGGCCTCGAAGCCGACCTGGCAATCGGCGGCCGGTACGCCCACGGCAAGGCCCAGGTGCTGCACGAAATCGGTGCCCAGATCTACGTCGGTGACCACCCCGGCGACGTCGTGGCCGCGATCGGGGCCGACGCCCTGTCGGTGGCCGTCTCCACCGGCCCGACCCCGGCCGCCGAACTCTCGGCGGCAGGGGCCGACATCGTCCTGGAATCACTGGCGTCGTTTCCGGAGTGGCTGGACGAGCACGTCCTGAACGTCCGCCTCGCGCAACTCGACGCCGCGCTGGTCGAGGTCGCCGCCCGCGGCCCGCTCGTCGTCGCCTTCTCCGGTGGCGCCGACTCGGCCTTCGTCCTCGCCGCTGCCGTGCGAGCCCTCGGCCCGGAGCGAGTCGTCGCGGCGACCGCCGTCTCGCCGTCCCTCGCGACCGGCGAGCTGCAGGCGGCGCAGCGCTTCGCGGCTGACCTGGGCGTCCAGCACATCACCCCGCAGACCCACGAGCTCGACCGCGACGGCTACGTCGCCAACGCCGGAGACCGTTGCTATTACTGCAAATCCGAGCTGGTCGACGTACTCACGGCTCTGGCTGGGGTCGCCAACGGGGCCACGGTCGTGACCGGCACCAACGCGGACGACGCACGCGCCGGCTTCCGGCCCGGGATCCGCGCGGCCGAGGAGCGGGGTGCGATCGCGCCGCTGCGCGATGCCGGGTTGACCAAGGCGCAGGTGCGCGAGGCGTCGCGGCGCTGGGGCCTGAGCACGTGGGACAAGCCGGCGGCGGCCTGCCTGTCCAGCCGGGTCGCCTACGGCATCCCGGTCACTCGCGAGCGGCTGGAGCGGATCGACCGGGCCGAGCTGGCCGCGCGAGCCGAGCTGACCGGCGCCGAGCTGGCCGCGGCCAACGTGCGGGTCCGCGATCTCGGCGATGGCCAGGCCCGGGTCGAGGTCGACCGTGACCTCCTGCCCCAGCTCATCGACCCAGCCGCCGACGGCCGGCCCACCGACCTGGGCGAGCGACTCCTGGCCGCGGTGCGCGCCACCGGCTTCGATCGGGCCGAGATCGACGAGCGCGGCTTCCGGTCCGGGTCGATGAACGAGCTGTTACCCCAGCCCGAGCTCTTCCGCTGAGGGCAGCGGCGGAATCTCGGGGTAATCGAAGGGGAATCCGACTTGCGCGGGCCGATAGCCTGACGACGTTCTCCGCACAACCGGCCGGCACGACGTGCCAACACAACGGGCCATTACACGAGCTAGAGGTCAACGGTGCCAACAGGCAAGGTCAAGTTCTACGACGCCGAGAAGGGCTTCGGCTTCCTCAGTAGTGACGAGGGTGCCGACGTCTTCCTGCACGCCTCCGCTCTGCCCGAGGGCGTCACCACGCTCAAGGGCGGCACCCGGGTCGAGTACGGCATCGTCGAGGGCAAGCGCGGCACCCAAGCGCTGTCGGTGAAGGTCCTCGACCCGCTGCCCTCGGTGGCCGCCCGCGCCCGCAAGGCGCCGGAGGACCTCACGGTCATCGTCGAGGACACCATCAAGCTGCTCGACGGGGTCTCGAACTCGCTGCGCCGGGGCCGGCACCCGGACAAGGCGTCGGCACACAAGGTTGCCGCGCTGCTGCGGGCCGTCGCCGACGACATCGAGGCCTAGGTTTCGCGCTCGCCTCTTTACCCGTGAATCCGACTAGTGATGCAACGGCGCGTCACACCCGACGCAAAGTTGCATCGATACGCCACCCCGGCGAGCAACAGGTGCGACCCGCGAGGAGAAGCCAACCCCGCGCCGTACCGGGCGCTCTTGCTCCTAGGCGCTCTTGGTCTGTGAGCCGGCCCGAGCATCGGTACGACGAGCAAGGACCCGCGCCCGCAAGGTGATGACCAGCATCACGGTCAGGAAGACCGCCGCGAGTCCCAGGCCGTAGGCGCCGGGGATGGGCAGGCCGATGCCGATCCCGCCGCCGATCACCCAGGCGAGCTGGAGGACCGTCTCGGACCGGGCGAACGCCGACGAGCGCACGTCGTCCGGCACTTCGCGCTGGACGAGCGCGTCGAGGGCGAGCTTGCCCAGCGCGGAGGACAGGCCCGCGCCGACGCCGACCGCGATGACGGCGACCAGTCCGTACCAGATCGTGCCGGTCGTGGCCGCCGCCGCCGCGACCGCCAGCATCGCCGTGAGCACCGTCTCGGGCGCGACCCGGCGCAGCAGGGCACCCATCGCCGTGCCGATCGTGTTGCCGACCCCTGCGCCTCCGGCGACCAGTCCGATCACGCCGATCGTCGGGATCGAGGCGCTGATCGGATCGGTCCGCAGGGCAAAGGCCAGGAACAAGGTCAGGAAGCCGGTGAACGCCCGCAGCGCCGACTCGGCGCGCAAGCCCAGGACGACTCGCGGGCCGATCCCCCACGACGAGACGTCGATCCGGCGCCCGCGCCGCGCCCCGGTCTCGGCGGTCTCGGACTCCTCGGCGTTCTCGGTCGGCAGGGTCTGGGTGGTCGCCGTCGGGATGGCCGTCGTGTCATCCGTGGCCGATGTGGTGCGCACCGGCGGACCGAGTCGGGGCGCCGGACCGGTGTCCGAGGACAGGCGCGCCCCGACCTCGCCATCGGCTGAGTCCACGACTGGGGGCAACCGGAGGGCCAGGGCGACGCCGGCGGCGAAGACGAGGAACGCGAAGCGCAACGACCACTCCGGTCCGGCGAGCCTGAGCAGGATGCCGCCGATCGGCGTCGCGACGGCCACCGCGACGACCCCGCCGAGCATCACCCGCGAGTTCGCGGTCACCAGGGACAGCGCCTTGGGCAGCACGCGGGGGGTGGCCGCGGCCCGGGTCACCTGGTAGGCCTTGCTCAGCACCAGGTGGCCGAAGGCAGCCGGATAGAGCGCGAAGCCCTCCTTGCCGCCGGCCACGGCACCGGCCATCACCCAGGCCAGGAAGGCCCGGCCCACGAAGGTGAACGCGAGCGCGTAGCGCCGGCCGCTGCGAAAGCGGTCCAGTAGCGGCCCGATCACCGGCGCCAGCACCGAGAAGGGCAGCATCGTCACGACCAGATAGAGCGCGACCCGGCCCCGGGCCTGGCCGACTGGCACCGAGAAGAAGACCGTGTTGGCCAGCGAGAGCAGAACGAGGGCGTCGCCGGCGGCCGAGGCGCCGTGCATCTGGATCACCTTGGCCAGGCCCGACTCGCCGGCCCCTTGAGCCTGGGTTGCCTGCATGGCCCGGCGGAACGTCGCCCGGAAGCCCCGGCCGGTGAGCGCGAGGACCTTGCCCGGGCCCCGGCCGAAGGCCCGTGCTCCCGGGGTCGCCCGCTCGCCCTTGTCGGGCGGCGGGGACGGGTGCAACGGCTCCGACTCCACCCGCCCATCCTGCCGGGCGGATCGGTCATGGTCGCGGGAGGCGCTCGGAGTGGGGGACAATCGCCCTATGGCTCACGACGACGAGGTCCTGATCGCCGCCGTCGACCTGGCGCGGGCGGCCGCCGAGGAGATCGCCGAACCGGGCACGGTGGGCGAACACCAGGGTTTCGAGCTCGAGGGTGAGCGCGTGGGCACCCACTCCTTCGACTGCACGTCCCCGGCCTACCGCGGCTGGCGCTGGGGCGTCACCGTTGCCCGGCCACCGCGCGGCCGCACCGCCACGATCGACGAGGTCCACCTGTTGCCGGGCGTCGGCGCCCTGCTGGCGCCGATCTGGCTGCCGTGGTCGGACCGGATCGCTCCGGGCGACCTGGGCCCCGGCGACCTGCTGCCGATCATCGTCGAGGACCCCCGCCTCGAGCCCGGCTACGAAGCCACGGGCGACGATGACGCCGACCAGCTGGCCTTCTGGGAGCTGGGTCTGGGCCGCGAGCGCGTGCTGTCGCCCGAAGGCCGGGCCGAAGCCGCCGAGCGCTGGTACGACGGGTCGCACGGCCCGAACACCCCCGTGGCCGAGCTGGCCCCCGCGCCGTGCGAGAGCTGTGGCTTCTTCCTGCCGATGGCCGGCACCCTGCGCGCGGTCTTCGGCGTCTGCAGCAACGAGTGGTCCCCGTCCGATGGCCAGGTCGTCTCGCTCGACCACGGCTGCGGTGCCCACAGCCAGGGCGGCGCCCCGGTCGAGACGCCTCAGGCCGAGCTGCCGATCCTGGACGAGCTCGGCTACGACGCCCTGCTGCTGCCCGAGCTTGCGGTCGAGGCCGAGCCCATCACGGTGCCCGCGGGTCAGCCGGACGACCTCGCCGCCGACGTCTCGGCGGATGCCCCGGTCGACGTCTCAGTGGAGTGAACGCCGGCGACCCGTTCGGCACCGCTGCGGTGCGCGAGCGGGTGCTGGCCGCCTGGGCCGCCTCGCCGGCCCGGCTGCGTGAGGACGCCAACGCCGAGGAGGACTTCAGCCTCGGGGGCTACCGCGACCGGGTCATCGTCGAGCTGGCGCAGAACGCCGCCGACGCTGCGGTCGCCGCGGGGGAGCCCGGCCGGCTCCGGCTGAGCCTGACCTCGTCGGCTGACGGCGAGGTGCTGGCCGCCGCCAACACCGGCCGGCCTCTGGACGCCGCTGGGGTCGCGGCGTTGGCCACGTTGCGGGCATCGGCCAAACGCGATGAGAGCGATCAGCCGGCCCAGTCGGTCGGTCGGTTCGGCGTCGGCTTCGCGGCCGTCCTGTCGCTCACCGACGAGCCGATTCTGCTGTCCCGCAATGGTTCTGTCCGCTTCTCGCGAGCGGACACCGCCCAAATGATCCAGGACGTGCCCGCCCTCGCTGACGAGGTGCGTCGCCGCGACGGCCATCTGCCGGCGCTGCGCCTTCCGTTTGAGGCCGAGGGCGAGCCGCCCCAGGGCTACGCCACCGTCGTGCTGCTCCCGCTGCGCGACGAGGCGGCAGCCGACCTGGCCCGCCGGTTGCTCGCCGACCTTGACGACGCGGTGCTGCTCGCCCTGCCCGGGCTGGCCGAGATCGAGGTCGAGGTCGACGGGGCTGGTCCGCCGGCTGGCCGATGTCGGCGAGCGCTGGAGCACCGTCTCGCGGTCGGGGTCGTTCACGACGGCCGAACGGGCCGAGCTGTACGCCGACCGGCCGACCGAAGAGGCCCATCGCCCGTGGTGGAGCGTGCTCTGGGCGCTCCCTCGCTCCCGGCCGGACCGCCCCGACCTCGCCGTACCGCAGGTGGTGCACGCGCCGACCCCGACCGACGAGCCGATGGCCTGGCCGGCGCTGCTGATCGCGACGTTCCCGCTCGAACCCTCCCGCCGGCACGTCGCTCCCGGCGCGTTGACCGACCGGATCGTGAGCGAAGCGGCCACGACGTACGCCGAGCTGCTCGTCGAGCGCGCGGCCGACGGCGACGACGTGTTGCCGCTCGTGCCCGTTGGCCTCGGCGCGGGTGCCCTGGACGCCGCCCTGCGGCTGGCCACGCTGGAGCGGCTGCGCGACGTCCCGATCCTGCGCGCCATCGAGGACGGGTCGATGGTGCGGCCGCGCGACGCGGTCGTGATCGACGGTGCCGCCGGCTCCTCGCCGGACCTGCTGACCGCGCTGGCACCGTTCGTCGCGGGGCTGGTCGACGCGCCCCCGAGCGGCCGAACCGCGTTGCGGCAGCTAGGAACTGCCTCGATCGGTCTGTCCGAGGTGATCGAGGCGCTGCCCCTCGCCCCCGACCCGGAAGCCTGGGTCGAGCGGTACGCCGCGCTCAACCCGCTGGGCGACCAGCCCGAAGGCCGGGAAGCCCTCGGAGTGTTGCCGGTGCCGCTCGCCGACGGCCGGGTCGTGCGCGGCGCTCGCGGGCTGCTCCTCCCACCCGAGGGCATGCCGGACGACCTGCTCGAGTCGTTGGCGGCCGCGGGCGTCCGGCTCGTGCACCCAGTGGCGGCCCACCCGTTGCTGGCCCGGCTCGGTGCGCTCCCGGCGACCGCCCGCCAGGTGCTGGACGACCCTGCAGTGCGCGAGCTGGTCGAGACCTCGCCCGACGCCGACGACCCCGATGCTGTCGCGTTCACCGTGCTCGGCCTGGTGCGCAGCGCGGTCGAGGCGGGTCAGCTGGAGCCGGGCGACCTGCCGTGGCTCGGCGACCTGGCCCTGCCCGACGACGACGACGAGCTCGCTCCGGCGGCCAGCCTGGCGCTGCCGGGGTCCCTGGCCGCCGAGGTGCTCGAGCCAGACGAGATCGGCGTGGCCGCGGCAACGTTGGTCGAGGACTTCGGGGCGGCAACCCTGACCGCGACCGGGGTCCTGGACGGGCTCGCCGTGCTGAGCGCCGACGACGTCGACCTGCTCGACCCCGGCGAGGAGCTCGCCGAGCTGGACGGTTTCCTGGACTGGGCGACCTGGGCCGCCGAGTCCTCCGGCGCCGACCTGGGACCGACCGCCGGCACGGTGGTGGCCGTGCGGGACCTCGATGTGGTGCGCCCGGACTGCTGGGCGAGCGTCGTGGGGGCGCTGGCGGCCTCGCCGATCACCCGCGCCGGGCTGGTTCAGCCGGTGCGGGTGCACGACCGGCGCGGCCGCAGCGGTGATGTCGCGCCGTACGCCGCCTGGTGGTTGCGACGCGAGCTCGGCCTGGCGGCCCGAGCCGATGCGGCCGCGGAGCCGGAGCTGGTCGCGCTGCTCGACCCCGCGCCGGAGTGGGTGAGCGACCTCGACGAGGAGGCGCGCCGCGCGCTCGGGGTCGTCCGCACGGTCGACGACCTGAGCGGTGAGGCCCTGGCGGTGGTGCTCGACCGGATGGCCGACCCCGACCGGTCGGTGGACCTGCCCGGGTTGTTACGCCTCTGGGCCTGGCTGGCGACCCAGCCCGACATTGGCGACGCGCTCGTGGGCCGGGTCCGGGCCGTCACGGCCGACGCCGCCGCCGTGCTGGTGGTCGAACGGGACCAGGTGTGTGTCATCGACCAGCCGATGTGGTTGCAACGCAAGGATATTGGTGCCTTCGTCATTGCTCCGCCAACCCAGGGCCGGGCTCTAGCCGACCTGCTCGATCTCGACGAGCCCGAGGACCGCGTGGCCGGTCTGGTCACTTCGGCTGGTCGGCCGGCGGAGATGCCGGACGATGTGCGGGAGCTCCTGCCGACTGCGCCCGCGGAATGGTTTCGCCACGAGCGGCTCGAGGTCGACGAGGTCCAGGTCGAGTGGTGGGTCGACGCGGACGGTCTGCCCCACGCAAACGACCCGGTCGGGCTCGCGCTGGCCGTGGCCTGGGCTGCGGGGAGATGGTCGAGCCGTTTCGTCGTGGCGGCGCTGCTCGCGGATCCAGCGCGGCGGCCGGAGCTGGTCGTCGACGCCGCCTTCGACTGAGGCAGCGTTTGACCGGACGTTACTGGGCGGCGGCGTTGCCGCGGCCGCGATGGAGGTAGGCCAGGCCGGCCAGGCCCAACAGGACGCCGGCCACCGGAGTCCAGGGCCACCAGCTGCGCGAGCCCGAGTGCAGGCTCGGCACGACGAGGGTGACGACGAGCGCGACCGCCCAGATCGCCGTACCGATCAGGACCAGCCGGAAGACGTTGACATGCAGCGGCTCCAAGGCAGGCGGCCCCGACGGAGCAGACGGACCGGACAGACCGGGCGCAGCGTCCTCGGGCGATGCGGATGTCACGCCCCGGAGCCTAGTGTCGAGGCCATGAGCACCCGGCTGAGCCCTGATGCCTACCTCGACCACCTGAGCCACGACGGCGCGCGGCTGTCCGAGCTCGGGCGGATGATCGACCTCGAGACGGCCGTGCCGAGCTGCCCGGGTTGGACCATGCAGGACCTGGTCGGACACTGCGGCGAGGTCTACGCCCACAAGCTGGCAGCGCTGCGACTGGGTCGGGCTCCGCGCGAGGGCGAGAGCGTCATCGCCCCGGATGGAGCTGCCGTCGTCGACTTCCACGACCAGCAGCTGGCCGCCTTGACCAAGGAGCTGGCCGAGCGCGGGCCGGACGGTGAGACCTGGACCTGGTTCCCGGGCGAGCACAGCACCGGCTTCTGGTTCCGGCGGATGGCTCAGGAGGCGATGGTGCACCGGGTCGACGGGGAACTGGCGGCCGGCGGACCGGTCCGCACGGTCGACCCCGTGCTGGCCGCGGACGGCGTCGAGGAGGTGCTGGAGTGGTTCGCCGGGCATCCCGGCGTCCTCGCGCACTCGGCCTCGCGGGCCGGGTCGGCTGGGGAGATCTACGTCGACGCCGGCGACCACGCGTTCGTGGTCGAGCTGCCGGACGACGGCCACGCGGTGCGCGAGGTCGACCCGCTGCTCGGGCTGGACGGCTCGGACGGGGTCGATGCCGTGGTCCGCGGCTCCGCGGCCGACCTCGACCTGATGCTCTGGGGTCGGCCGACCGATGGCGAGGTGTCCGAGGAGGGCGACCACGCCGTCCTCGAGCGCCTCTTCAGCCGGCTGCACATCGGCGTCTCCGACTAGGCCGAACCGGCCGTCGGTCCTTCGGTCGTGCGGGCCGGCACGGGGAATGTTCGGCCCCCGAGATCGTTAGCATAGGTAATGAGATACGCTAACGACATGCCCCAGACCACCACCGCGCCAGCTGTTGCGGTCCCGGCCGCCCGGCCGGCCACGCTGGCGGCGGATCTGCGGGTCTCGGTGATGAAGCTCGCCCGCCGCCTGCGCCAGCAGCGCAGCGACGACGACATCTCGACCGGTCAGTACTCCGTGCTCGGCGCCCTGGTCAATCCATGGGCCGAAGACGCCCCGTGAGCTGGCCGAGCACGAGAAGGTCCAGCCGCCGTCGATGACCCGCACGCTCAACTGCCTGGTCGACGCCGGCCTGGTCATGCGCACCGACCACCCGGACGACGGCCGGCAGGTGCTGATGTCGGTCACCGAGCGCGGCGCGGCCGTCGTCCACGAGACCCGCAAGCAACGGACCGCCTGGCTGGCCAAGCGGATCGCCGAACTGTCACCCGAGGACCGGGCCACGCTGGCTCGGGCCTCCGAGATCGCCTTGAGGATCGCCGAGTCGTGAGCCCTACCTTCCGTGCCCTGAACTCCCGCAACTACCGCCTCTGGCTGACCGGCTCGATGGTGTCCAACATCGGCACCTGGATGCAGCGGGTGGCCCAGGACTGGCTGGTCCTGACCATCCTGACCCACCACTCCGCCCAGGCCGTGGGCATCACCACCGGCCTGCAGTTCCTGCCGGTGCTCCTGCTCGCGCCGTACGGCGGGTTGATTGCTGACCGCATGTCCAAGCGCGGGCTGCTCATGTGCACGCAGCTCGCGATGGGTGTGCTGGCTCTCCTGCTCGGCATCCTCGTCATCACCGGCACCGTCCAGCTCTGGATGGTCTACCTCTTCGCCCTCGGCCTGGGGGTCGCGACGGCCCTGGACAACCCCGCGCGGCAGACGTTCGTCAGCGAGATGGTGCCGCGCGAGCACCTGTCCAACGCCGTCGGCCTCAACAGCGCGACGTTCAACGCCGGGCGGCTGATCGGCCCCGGCATCGCGGGTCTGCTGATCGCGTGGGTCGGCACCGGGCCGGTCTTCATCATCAACGCCGCGAGCTTCGGCGCCGTCCTGATCTCGTTGTGGCGCATGCGAGTTCGCGAGCTGCGGATCACCCCGCCGACGGTTCGGGCCAAGGGACAGCTGCGCGATGGCTTTCGCTACGTGTGGCACCGACCGGACATCATGCTGATCCTGGTCATCGTCTTCGCGGTCGGCGCGTTCGGGCTGAACTTCCAGATGACGACCGCCTTCATGGCGACCACGGTCTTCCACAAGGGCGCGGGGGAGTACGGCATCCTCGGGTCGATCATGGCGATCGGTTCGCTGGCCGGCGCCTTGCTCGCGGCCCGGCGCGAGAAGCCACGGATGCGCCACGTCGTCGGTGCGGCGCTCGCCTTCGGGATCTTCGCGGCGATCAACTCGATGATGCCGACCTACTGGCTCTTCGCCCTCACGCTGATCCCGGTCGGGCTGTCGGCGCTCACGATGATCACGAGTGCCAACGCGACCGTGCAGATGAGCGTCGAGCCGGCCCTGCGCGGTCGGGTGATGGCGCTCTACATGGCGGTGTTCATGGGCGGTACGCCGATCGGCTCGCCCATCGTCGGCTGGATCGGCGAGACCTGGGGCGCCCGGTGGTCGATCCTGTTCGGGGCCCTGGTCACCATTGCGACGGCGCTCGGCGCGATCCTCTGGCTGGTGCGCACCCGCCGGGTCAAGCTGAGCCCCGAGCTGATCGAGATCCCGCACCCTCGCCTGCACCATGATGGAGCTGTGATCAGGTCGTGAGCCCGCGGGTGCGGCGCTGGGTCATCCCCGGCGCCCTCGCCGTGCTCGTCCTGGTCGTCGTCATCGGAGCCCTCGTCCGCTGACCCGGGCTAAGAGCAAAGCGCGCCATTGATGCAACTTTGCGTCATCTGACGCAAAGTTGCATCGACAGCCGTTGCGTCGGCCCGCGAGGAGAACTCACCCCGCGGCGTACGAGGCGCCCTTGCTTCTAGGCGCTCTTGTCTCTTGACCTTCACGGCGACGGCGTCGGACAGCCCGGCAGCGGGAGCGGCGGCAGGCCGAGGCCGGAACCGACGGTCGTGATCGGGCAGACGATCGAGGAGACCGGGCTGGGCAAGGCGGTGGGTACGGCGGACCCGACCTTGGACACGATCGAGGCGACCGCGCCACCGCGCCGCCAGGTTTGGGTGCGCCCCCCGAGCCCACCCCGGCGGAGCCAGGGGGCGCACCCGTCGCCGACGCCGAGCCGCGGGCGCCGGACCCGCCGCCCGACGTCGTGTGGTGAGTCGCGCCGCCGGCCGGCTTCGCGCTCGACCGCGCGGCGGACGACCCGGAGCCAGAACCCGCTGGGAGGTCGGCCAGCGGCAGCATCGTCTTGCCCTCGCGGTAGGCCTGCGCGATGGCCAGGACCGTGCGGGCATAGCTGTCCGAGTTGTTGTAGCGGCGCACCGCCGCATAGGCATCAGCGGGATCGGCCAGGTTGCCCGGACCAGCGCACAGATAGATGGCCGTCGCCGCGGCCGCGTCGTTGATGTCCTGCGGGTTCTTCACGCCGTCGCCGTCCAGGTCGCTGCCGACGATCCGCCAGGTCGACGGGATGAACTGCATCGGCCCGACCGCGCGGTCCCACACGGTGTCGTGGTCCAGGACGCCGTGGTCGGTGTCCGGGATCGATGCCATTCCATTGGCACCATTCAGCTCCACGCCATAGACGCCCGGCTGGTCCAGCCCGGCGGGGGTCAGCGAACTCCCGCCGTACCGGCCGTGGTCGCTCTCCACCCGGCCGATCGCGGCGATGAGTGCCCAGTCGATGTGGCAGGCCGGGTCGGCGTTGCCGACCACGCCGGCTGCCCGGTGGTACGCCGCGAGCGCCGGCCCGGGGATGCCCTGGGCGTCCAGGGTGTAGGAGCCCGTGCCGCCGGCAGGGGGCAGGGCCAGGCCAGGAACCAGGCCCCCCGCCGTACCGGGCACGGTGACCGGCGCCGAAGGGATGACTGGCAGCGTCGCCCCACGTGTGACCGACGCACCCGCTCCATGCGTCGGGCCGCTCGGGGCGCCGCTGCCAGCCAGTGCCAGACCCCCGCTCAGCAGGGCGAGCGCCGGCAGCGCAGCCGCCACCGCGCGCCAGCGCAGGAGATGGACGGTGGTCGGCGCGCCCGCCTCAGGTTCGCTCGGCCCATCCATCACTCGCTCCTCCTCGCCCTCCGGTCCCGGCCTGGACACCTGGGAAACGAGGCCTCGGGCCGCGGGGTTACGGGCTCGCCCGCGACGATCGGCCAGATCGGCGATGATCTTGCGGTGAGCGGCGTCGCGGGGGTGCTGGCCCTCGGCCTGCTCCTGTCTCCGGGTGCTCCGGGTGCTCCGGGCGCTTGTCGCTGCACCGGCCCCCACCCATCTGGTCCGGATCTCCGACCCGCGGATCGTCGAGTCGAGTGGGCTCACCGCGAGCCCGACCGACCCCGGCGTCGTCTGGACGGTCAACGACTCCGGCGACAGTGCCCGCGCGTTCGCCGTCTCGCTGACGACCGGCCGGACCGTCGCGGTCCTGAAGGAACGCACCGACGCTCGCGACTGCGAAGCCATGACGTCGGGCCGCGACCCGAGCGGCCGCTCGATGCTCTGGATCGGTGACATCGGCGACAACCGCGCCGACCGCACCTCGGTCGTCCTGCGGCTGATCCGCGAGCCGACCCCGATCCGCTCGGTCACCGTCACGCCGGTCAACCTGCGGGTGCGCTACCCCGGCGGCCCGAGCGATGCCGAGTCGCTGATCTGGACCTCTGACGGGCGGCTGCTGATCGTCACCAAGGGCCTGCTCGGTGGCACCGTCCTGCAGGTGCCGCCGGCCGCGGTCCGGTCGGCGCTGGCCGGCCACGACGTCACGACACCGGCCCTGGCCACGGTCGTCGGACACGTCTCGCAGGTGCTGCCCACCGACGGTGTCGCCCTGCCGGACGGGCGGATCATCGTGCGCGACTACACCGGCGCGACGGTCTACCAACCCCCGGCGTACGACGGGAAGGCGCTCGTCGCCCAGACCCGGATCGCCCTGCCCTGAGCAACAACAGGGCGAGACGATGGCGGTGATCGACGGGGGCCGGAGCATCGTCGTCGGCTCCGAGGGCCGCGACCAGTACTTGTGGAAGGTCGCCGTGCCAGCCGCCCCGCCCTCGACCGGGTCCTCGACCGGCGTCCTCGGCGGGGTCGCAGGCGAGCCGGCAGCGCCGCGAAATCGGTTGCGCCATCGTCGAATGGGGACGCCGCACACCTCGTCGGCGCTGCGCTGATCGGCCTCGCCCTGGTGATCGCGGGCGCCGTGCTCTGGTTGCTAGCCCGCACCCGTCGCCGGGCTGGTCGCGACTGATCTCCGCGCCCAGCGGAGCGACCCGACGCTGACCAGCAGGAACAGCAGGCCGATCACCAGGATCACCGGCACGAGCAGGAAGCCCCGGTGCGAGCCGACGTGGTCGGCCAATGCCCCGAGCGCGAAGGGTGCGATGCCGCTGGCGATGCCGACGCCCAGCGAGCAGACAGCGTTCGCCGTGTCCGGGCGACCCTCCGAGGTGACCATCAGGCGCACCAGCGCGAGCGGGTAGACGAACGACAGCCCGAGCCCGAAGACCGCCAGGCCGATGACCGCGACGACCGCGGTGGTGGTCAGCCAGAAGGTCGCCCAGCCGACCAGGCTCAGGGCCAACGCACCGAACAGGATCCGGCTGCCCGACAACCGCACGGTCAGCGGCACGCCGGCCAGTCGGCCCAGCGTCATGCCGACCAGGAAGGCGCTGACCGCCGCGCTGCCACCACCCGTGGTCATGCCGTCGCGCGCGTGCAGCAGGTCCGGCGCCCAGAAGGTGGTGCAGAACTCGGCGGCCACGCCCGAGATCAGCAGGCCCAGGGCCAGCCAGAAGGGGAGCGCGAGCGGTCGGCGGCCACCCTCAGTCGTCGGAGCCTCGACCGGCTCCGGTGCGCTCGGCTCCATCGCGACCACGCGGGATCCCCGGCTCGATCCCGAAGCTCGGTCCGGCGACCAGCGCCGGCAAGCGGGGCGCGCGCAGCACCAGGACGACGGACACCGCCGCGAGCGGCAGGGCCAGCACGATGGCTCCGCGCCAGGTCAGCCCGATGGCGACGCTGACGCCGACCGCGAGCGGCGCGATGATCCCGCAGCCGGCGGCGATCGCGTTGGCCTCGCTGATCGCGGCCGCACCCAGGCGGCCGTGGTGGTCGGACAGGACCGGGTTGACCGAGTTGAGGCAGGTCGCGCCGCCGATGCCCGCGATCAGCGCTCCGGCAGCGTGAACGGCACCGACGGCCCGGCGACCAGCAACGTGATGCCGCCCGCCGCGACGACGGTCGCGCCGATCAGGGTGCCGCGCCGCTGAAACCGTCGGACGAGGGGCACCGAGACGGCCGCCGAGATGATCGTGCCGACCGCGATCGCCGTACCGTGCAGCCCGGCCACCGCTCGGGAGGTGCCTTGCTCGTCGCGCAGCAACGGCACGGCCGGCCCGAAGCCGTAGAGGAACCAGCCCCAGAAGGCGAAGGTGGCGTAGGCCGCCCGGGTCAGCTGGTCGCGCGCGAACCTCAGCCGGACCGCTCCACGATGTAGTCGATGCACTGCGTCAGCGCCTCGACGTCGTCCGGCTCGACCGCCGGGAACATTGCGACCCGGAGCTGGTTGCGGCCGAGCTTGCGATAGGGCTCGGTGTCCACGATTCCATTGCCGCGCAACACCTTTGCCACCGCCAGGGCGTCGACCGACTCGTCGAAGTCAATGGTCCCGACCACCTGCGAGCGCGCCGCCGGATCGGCGACATACGGCGAGGTGTACGACGTGCGCTCGGCCCAGCCGTAAAGCCGGCCGGAGGAGTCGGCGGTGCGCTTGACCGCCCAGTCCAGGCCGCCCTCGCCGTTGATCCACTCGATCTGGTCGGCGAGCATCACCAGGGTGGCCAAGGCCGGCGTGTTGTAGGTCTGGTCCAGCCGCGAGTTGCTGAGGGCGGTCGGCAGGGACAGGAACTCCGGCACCCACCGCCCGCCGGCGGCGATCTCCTCGACCCGGTCCAGTGCCGCCGGCGACATGATCGCGAGCCACAGCCCGCCGTCGGAGGCGAAGCACTTCTGCGGTGCGAAGTAGTAGACGTCGACCTCACGGATGTCGACCGGCAGCCCACCCGCGCCACTGGTCGCGTCGACCAGGACGAGCGGTCCGCCGTCCGCGCTGTCCGCGACGCCGGCCACCCGACGCACCGGCGACATCACACCCGTCGAGGTCTCGTTGTGCGGCCAGGCGTAGGCGTCGACCCCGTCCTCGGCGTACGGCGCGGCCAGGCTGCCCGGCTCCGCGGTGACCACCGTCGGATCACCGAGGAACGGCGCGCCCGCGACGACCGAGGCGAACTTGCTGGAGAACTCGCCGAAGGCCAGGTGCTGCGAGCGCTCCTTGATCAGCCCGAAGGCTGCGGCGTCCCAAAACGCTGTGGTGCCACCGTTTCCGAGGACCACCTCGTAACCCTCGGGGAGGCTGAAGAGGTCGGCCAGCCCGGACCGGACGCGGTGGACAACCGCTCGCACCGGTTGCTGGCGATGCGAGGTGCCCATCAGCGTCGTGCCGACCTCGCTCAGGGCCGCGAGCTGCGCCGGCCGCACCTTGCTCGGTCCGGAGCCGAAGCGGCCGTCACGAGGTTTGAGGTCGGCGGGAATGGTCAGGGGGAGGCCATCGCTCATGGGCCCGATGATCCCAGGTTGCGTGGGCCGGGCCGACGGCCGTCCATCCGCCGGACGGCCCGAAGTGGTCAGGCGACCGGCGCGCTCTCGTGGATGGCTTCGGTCCAGCCGGAGACGTCCTGCGGCGGGCGCGGGCCGGGGCCGACGTAGCGGGCAGCCGGTCGCACCAGCCGGCCGGTCGACTGCTGCTCGAGGATGTGCGCGGCCCAACCTGCGGTCCGGGCGCAGGAGAACATCGGCGTGAACATCGACGGCGGCACCTCGGCGAAGTCCAGGACGACGGCGGCCCAGAACTCCACGTTGGTCGCGAGGACGCGGTCCGGGCGGCGGGCGTGCAACTCGTCGAGCGCGGCCTTCTCCAGCGCGACGGCGACCTCGTAGCGCGGGGCGCCGAGTCGTTGGGCGGTGGCGCGCAGGACGCGGGCCCGCGGGTCCTCGGCCCGGTAGACCCGGTGGCCGAAGCCCATCAGCCGCTCGCCGCGGTCCAGGACCCCCTTGACGTAGGTGGACGCGTCGCCGATCTGCTCGACGCCCTCGAGCATGTGCAGCACCCGCGACGGGGCGCCGCCGTGCAGCGGTCCGCTCATCGCGCCGACGGCGCCGGACAAGCAGGCCGCAACGTCAGCGCCCGTGGAGGCGATCACCCGGGCGGTGAAGGTCGAGGCGTTCATGCCGTGCTCGGCGGCCGAGGTCCAGTAGGCGTCGACGGCCTCGACGTGCAGCGGGTCGGGGTCGCCGCGCCAGCGGATCATGAACCGCTCCACGATCGTCCGGGCGTGGTCGACCTCGCGCTGCGGGACCATCGGCCGGTCCTGCCCGCGGGCCGACTGCGCGACGAAGCTCAGCGCCATCACCGAAGCGCGGGCCAGGTCCGAACGGGCCTGCGCCGCATCGATGTCCAGCAGCGGCCGGAAGCCCCAGAGCGGCGCGAGCTGGGCCAGCGCGCTCTGCATGTCCACCCGCACGTCACCGCTGTGCACCGGCAACGGGAAGGGCTCGGCCGGCGGCAGGCCGGGCTCGAACGCGTTGTCGACCAGCAGGCCCCACACGTTGCCGAACGACACCTTGCCGACCAGGTCGGTGATGTCGACGCCGCGATATCTCAGCGCCCCGCCGGCCCGGTCCGGCTCGGCGATCTCGCTCTCGAAGGCGACGACGCCTTCCAGGCCGGGGACGAAGTCGGGGTCGCGGGTGGAATCGGCCATGTGGGGCTCCCTCGCCGTCTGGCGCCCGGATAGGGCGGTTCAGCGGCGAGGGTACGCCCCCAAACCTGGGCTTTTGCCGGTCAGGTGGTGCACATCTCAGACCTGCCCGGCCCGCGGCCGGAACACGGCCAGTACGCCGGCGGTCGCGGTCGCCGCCGCGACACCCACCGCAGCCAGGCTCGCCGCGTGACCGCCCGCCTGCGCGGAGACGTGATCGCCCAGCGCGGCCAGGAAGACCGTGCCGAAGGCCGCGACCCCGAAGACCTGACCGAGCTGCAGCACCGTGACCATGACCCCGCTGGCATCAGCGGCGTCCTGCACGCGGACCCGGCTCAGCGCGGAGGCGAAGAGCTGGCCGTAGGCGCAGCCGGCCAGCAGGCCCATCACCACCATCATCGCCTCGAGCCCGGCCGGGATGGCCCGTCCGCTGGAGACCCAGCCGGCCAGCACGGCGTACCCGACCGAACAGAGCAGCAGGGCGCTGGTCGGCAGGTAGTGGTGCCAGGCCGTCGGCAGGCGTCGCCACCACAGACCGGCGATGCCGAAGCCCGCCGCCATCGGAGCGAAGGTCAGCCCGACCCGCAGCGCGCTCTCACCCAGGCCGCCCTGCAGGTAGAGCGTGAAGCTGAACATGAAGCCGCTCACGCCGGCCATCACCAGCAGCATCGATCCGGCGGCCACGGCCAGGCCGGGCGAGGTCAGCACCCGCCCGCGGATCAGCGGGTGCCCGCCGCGACGGGCCAGCCAGCGCTCGAAGGCCACGAACGCCACGGCCGCGACGACCGAGCCGCCGAGCATCAGCCAACCCCACAGCGGCCAGCCCTCCTGGTGACCCATGACCAGCGGTACGACGAGCAGGAAGACCGCGGCCGACAGGGCCAGGAGCCCCGGCAGGTCGAGGCCACGCGGCGTACCGGCCACCTGGGGGAGCAGCCGCACGCCGGCGACCATCAGGACCGCACCGATCGGCACGTTGATCGCGAAGACGGCCCGCCAGCCGGTGCCCAGGACGTCGGCCGAGACGAGCACCCCGCCGAGGACCTGCCCGACGACCATCCCCGAGGAGAGCACTGCGGTGTAGGCGCCGAGCGCCTTGACCCGGGCCGGACCCACGAACGTGCGCTGCAACAGGCTGATCACCTGCGGCACCATCAGGGCCGCGCCGGCGCCCTGCGCGACCCGGAAGCCGATCAGCGCCGAGGTCGTCGGCGCGAGGGCGCAGGCCAGGGACGCCGAGGTGAACAGGCCGAGCCCGGTCAGGAAGACGCGGGTGAAGCCGAGCCGCTCGCCCAGCCGGGCACCGGTGATCAGCAGCACGGCGTAGGCGATCGTGTAGCCGGAGACGACCAGCTGCAGGGAGGCCCCGCTGGATCCGAGCTCGGACTCGATCGAGGGCGCGGCGACGTTGACGACGGCGACGTCGAGCAGGGCCATGAACTGGCCGACGAGCAGCAGCGCCAGGATCAGGCCCGGGCGCGAGGTGCCGTGAATCGCCTCGCGATCGCGCTGGGCGGGCAGTCGGCCGGCGGCTGCGGGCAGGCCGGTTTCGGGTGCGGTGGTCTGGGTCATGGACCGATCGTGCGGGCGTTCCGATCCAGGTAGTGAGAGCCTGCTCATACTGGTACTGAGAGCACCAGGCAGGGCGCTGGCCCTGCGCCGGCCTGGCGGTCAGGATGGGTGGATGACGCAGCTCGACATCGACGCAGGCCCGGCGGACCGAGCTGGCGGCGTTCCTGCGGGCCTGCCGGGAGCGGATCACCCCGGATGCCGTCGGCCTGCCGCCCGGTCCGCGGCGGCGTACCCCGGGCCTTCGGCGCGAGGAGGTCGCCAACCTGGCCGGGGTGGGGGTCACCTGGTACACCTGGCTCGAGCAGGGCCGCCCGATCAACGCGAGCGAGCAGGTCGTCGATGCGATCGCCCGGACGCTGCGGATGGAGCCGGCCGAGCGCGACCACCTCTTCCACCTGGCCGAGCTGCCGCCGCCGGAGTCCGCGGGCGCGACCGGCATCTCGACCGAGCTGCAGGACATCCTGGATGCTCTCGAGCCGCTGCCGGCCATGCTGACCAACGCGCGCTACGACGTCCTCGGCTGGAACTCGACCTACCGATCGGTCTTCCCGCACATCGTGGGTCGCTCGGCCCGGCCGAACACCATCTGGTGCATCTTCACGACGCCCGAGTGCTGCAACCCGGTGGTCCGTCCGGGCGACGAGCTGCCGCGCCTGGTCGCGATGCTGCGGTCGGGCTACGGCCGGCACGTCGGCGAGCCGGAATGGGAGAGCTTTCTCGGCGACCTGCGGGCGGCCAGCCCGCTCTTCGCGCAGATGTGGGCTCGCCAGCAGGTCGCCGCGCCGGGCACGATGCGCAAGACCTTCCAGCACGCGGCCGTCGGCGAAATCCACGCCACCACAACGAGTTTGACCGTCACCGGTTCGCCCGAGCTGCGGATCGTCGTCTATCGGCTGGACGACGACGAGTCCCGCGAGAAGCTCGCCTTCCTGCGGGCGCACCCCGAGGCGCCGGCCGTCCGGCACGAGCACCGGGTCGAGCGCCCGGCCGTCGCCGTACCGGCCTGATGAGCGACCCGATCGTCGACCCGACGGCCCGGCGGGTCTACGACGCGCCCGGCTTGGTCGGCGACCTCCCCGCGGCGCCGCTCGCACTGCTGGCCGACTGGTACGCCGCAGCCGTGGCCGACGAGCGGGTCGCGGAGGCGGCGGCGATGGTGCTGGCGACGGTCGATGCGGCCGGTCACCCCGACGCGCGCACGGTGCTGCTGAAGGGTTTGGACGCACGGGGGGCGGAGTTCTACACCAACCTCGGCTCGACCAAGGCGGCCGAGCTGGCGGCGTCGGGCTGGGCCTCGCTCGTGCTGCTGTGGCACCCGATGTACCGCCAGGTCCGGCTGCGCGGGCCGGTCGAGCCGGTGACCCGGGCCGAGTCCGCGGCGTACTTCGCCAGCCGGCCGCGCGGCTCGCAGGTGGCCTCACGGGCCTCGCACCAGTCGCAGCCGATCGGCTCGCGGGCCGAGCTGCAGGCGCTGGTCGACGCCGAGGAGGCGCGCTGGCCGGACACCGGCTCGCCGACCGACGTACCCCTGCCCGACTACTGGGGTGGCTACCGGGTGCGGCCGGTCGAGGTCGAGTTCTGGGTCGGCCAGCCCTCGCGGCTGCACGACCGAGTCCGCTACTCCTGCCGGCGCATCCGACCCGGCCGGCGCTCGACGACCCGGCCGCCTGGACGTCGATCCGTCTGCAACCCTGACCCGGAGTGACTCCTCACACACGTAAAGTCACGAAGACCGAGCGCCTCCTCGGCGGAAGACCTCGCTCGGTGGTGACTTTGCTCTGCTGTCACCAGTGACCAGGCCGCCGCGAGGGCGCCTGACCTGTCAGCGCTGACAGCAGAGCAAAGTCGGTGTCGCGACTGGCGCGTAGTCAGCACTGACGGCAGAGCAAAGCGCTGGCGTCGGATGTCGGGCCCGGCGGTCAGGGCCTGATTGTTCGATGGTCGAACTAGTTTGCTACCGTGGTCCACGTGTCCAACCCATCCGAGCGTCAGGCCGTTGAGGCAGTGCGCGCGCTGGCCCGGGCTTCGCGGGTGCTGGAGCGGGCCACCGGCGAGCTCAGCCTGGCCCACTACCGGGTCCTGGCCGCCGTCGCGTCGGGTGAGGAACGGGCCTCGCGGCTGGCCGGCCGCCTCGCCCTTGGCCGGCCGGCCATCAGTGCCGCCGTCGACTCGCTGTGCCAGCGGGGGCTGCTCGAGCGGGTCGAGGTCGAGGGCGACGCCCGGGGCGTGGCGCTCTCCCTGTCCGCGCGCGGGCGGCAGGTGCTCGACCAGGCCGAGACCGAGATGGTGCGCAGGCTGCAGGACCTGGCCGGCCGGACCCCTGACCCCGAGCGGCTCCTGGAGTCGCTGGCCTGGCTCGGTCCGGCCATCGACCAGGTCCATCACGAACGACGAGCGACGTGACCGCCGCCACGAACGCCGCCACGAACAACGTCCCCAGCGCACCCCCGAGCGAGGCCGACGACATCACGAAGCCGGGCTGGCTGCGCCGGCTGACCGGCTACGTGATGGTCCACCGGCGCGACGTCCTGCTCTCCTTCGGCGCGGCCCTGGGCGGCAGCCTGTGCCTGCTCCTGGTCCCGCTGGTCGAGCGGCACATCGTCGATGAGGTGATCCTGGCCCAGACCGGCGGTCTCTGGGTCTGGTTGACGGTGCTCATCCTGCTCGCCGGCGGCGGGTTCGGCTTCGCGCACATCCGGCGTTACCTGGGCGGTCGGGTCGCGCTGTCGGTCCAGTACGACCTGCGCAACGCCATGCACGACCACCTGCAGACGATGGACTTCGCCAACCTGGGCCGGATGCCGACCGGGCAGCTGGTGGCTCGGGCCAACTCGGACTCGGCGCTGGTCCAGGGTCTGCTGAGCTTCCTGCCGATCATGAGCGGCAACGTGCTGCTGCTCCTGCTCTCGATCGTCGTGATGTTCGTCCTGTCTCCCTTGTTGGCCCTGGTCAGCGTGGCCGTGGCGCCGCTGTTGCTCCTGGTCTCCTACCGGATGCGGTGGCGGGTCTTCCCGGCCACGTGGGACGCCCAGCAGCGCGAGGGCGACGTCGCGCAGATCGTCGACGAGGACGTCAACGGCGTCCGGGTCGTGAAGGCGTTCGGCCAGGAGCGCCGCGAGCTGGAGCGGATGGCCGACGTGGCCGGCACGCTCTACGGCTCGCAGATGCGGGCGGTCCGGCTGCAATCGCGCTATCAGCCTCTGCTGCAGGCGATCCCGTCGTACGGTCAGGCCGCGGTCCTGGCCCTTGGTGGCTGGCTGGCCCTGCACCACGACCTCTCCCTCGGGACCTTCCTGGCCTGCTCGACGTACATCGCGCAGCTGATGTCCCCGGCCCGCCAACTGGCCGGCCTGCTGACCGTCGGGCAGCAGGCCCGGGCCGGCATCGAGCGGATCTTCCAGCTGCTCGACCTGCCGCCCGCGATCGCCGACCCGCCCGACGCCGTCGAGCTGACCGAGCTGCGCGGCGAGATCGCCTTCGAGGACGTCGAGTTCGGTTATGGCGACGACGAGCTCGTGCTCGCGGGGCTCGACCTGCGGATCGCGCCCGGTGAGCGGGTCGCCCTCGTTGGAGCCAGTGGCAGCGGTACGTCGACCGCCACCCTGCTGGTCTCCCGGTTCTACGACCCGACGAGTGGCGCGGTGCGAGTCGACGGTCACGACGTCCGGACGGTGCGCCTGTCGTCGCTGCGTCATCAGGTCGGCGTCGTCTTCGAGGAGAGCTTCCTGTTCTCGACCTCGGTCCGCGACAACATCGCGTACGGGCGCCCGGGTGCGACCGACGCCGAGATCGAGGCTGCCGCGCGGATCGCGCAGGCGCACGAGTTCATCCTCGAGCTGCCGCGCGGCTACGACACCACCGTCGGCGAGCGCGGGCTCAGCCTCTCCGGCGGCCAGCGTCAACGGGTCGCCCTCGCCCGGGCGCTGCTGTCCCAGCCGCGGATCCTGATCCTGGACGACGCCACCAGCGCGGTCGACGCGACCACCGAGGAGGCGATCCACGAGTCGCTGCGCAGCGAGCTGCCCGGCCGCACGATGCTGCTGGTCGCGCACCGCCGCTCGACGCTGCACCTGGCCGACCGGATCGTCGTCCTGGCCGACGGACGGGTTGCGGCCCAAGGCACGCACGACGAGCTGGTCGACAGCAGCGCGGCCTACCGCGCGCTGCTGACCGGGCTCGACGAGGAGGACGACGAGCCGATCGACGACCGGATCGAAGCGCTCGCGTCCAAGGTCGGTGCCAGTGGTACGACGAGCGCCGCCTGGAGCGACGGGGCCCAGAACGGTTCGTCCGCACGGCGATTCGCGGTCCGGACCATCGGGGCCCCGAGCATCGGCGCCGGGCTCGGCGGTGGCGGTGGCAGCTGGCGGCTCAACCTGGCGCCCACGCCCGAGCTGTTGGAGCGGGTCGCCGATCTGCGCCCAGTCCGGGACACGGCCGTCATCGACCTGGATCAGGAGAGCCGGCACGAGCGCAGGTTTGGGCTGCTGCGGTTGCTGTCCGAGTTCCGCGGCCAGCTGCTGATCGGACTGGTCCTCGTCGTCCTGGACGCCGCCGCAACGCTGGCCGGGCCGATCCTGATCAAGACCGGCATCGACAGCGGAGTGGCCGCCGGCTCCCAGGAGGTGCTGTTCGCGGCGTCCGCGGTCTACCTGGCCATCACCACGGCTGACCTGTTCGTCGAGGTGGGGGAGACCTTCGTGACCGGCCGGGTCGCGCAGCGGATCATGCTGTCGCTGCGGATCCGGATCTGGGCCCAACTTCAGCGGCTCTCCCTCGACTACTACGAGAGCGAGATGGCCGGCCGGATCATGACCCGGATGACGACCGACGTCGACCAGTTCGAGGCCCTGATCGAGAACGGCCTGCTGCTCGCCCTGGTGTCATTCGTGACCTTCGTCGGCGTCGGAATCGCGTTGCTGCTCTTCAACTTCGAGCTCGGCCTGTGCGCGCTGAGCGTCGTCGTGCCGCTGACGATCGCCACCGTCATGTTCCGGCGCCGAGCCGCGCACCTCTACGACGTCTCGCGCGACCGGATCGCCATCGTCAACGCCGACTTCCAGGAGAGCCTGTCCGGCGTCCGCGAGTCGCAGTCGTTCGTTCACGAGGCCGCGACGATCACGCGGTTCCACCGGCTCGGGCGCGACTACCTCGACTCCCGGGTCGCCGCGCAGCGCCTGGTCGCGACCTACTTCCCGTTCGTGCAGTTCCTCTCCGGCGTCGCCGACGCCCTCGTCCTTGGCGTGGGTGCCGGCCTGGTGGCCTCGGGCCATCTGACTTCGGGCGGGTTGATCGCCTTCATCCTTTACATCGACATGTTCTTCTCCCCGATCCAGCAGCTGTCGCAGGTCTTCGACGCCTGGCAGCAGACCCGGGTCTCGGTCAGCCGGATCGCTGAGCTGATGCGCCTCGACACGCGGACCCCGCCGGCGGAGCAGCCGGTCGACCCGGGCCGCTTGGCTGGCGCGATCTCGTTGCAGGACATCAGGTTTGCCTACCCGGCCATCGCCGAGCGCGTCCCCACCGCGCTGGTACGACGCGGCCCCGCCGACCCGCGTCTGCTGACCCACTCGGACAGCGCGGCCACGCGGCCACCCGAGGCGCTGCGCGGCATCGACCTGCAGATCACGCCAGGCGAGACGGTCGCTCTCGTCGGCGAGACCGGTGCCGGCAAGTCGACGGTGATGAAGCTGCTCGCCCGCTTCTACGACCCCGACCACGGCAGCGTCCGGCTCGACGGCGAGGACCTGCGCGGGCTCGACCTCCCGGCGTACCGACGTCAGCTCGGCTATGTGCCGCAGGAGGCGTTCATGTTCACCGGCACGGTGCGCACCAACATCGCCTACGGCCGGCCGGAGGCGAGCGACGCCGAGGTGGAGGCAGCCGCCCGCGCGGTGGGGGCGCACGACTTCATCGCCTCGCTCTCCGGCGGCTACAACCACGAGCTGGCCGAGCGCGGCCGGTCGATGTCGGCCGGCCAGCGGCAGCTGATCGCGCTCGCCCGCGCCGAGCTGGTCGACCCCGCGGTGCTCCTGCTGGACGAGGCGACCTCGAACCTCGACCTGGCCACCGAGGCCAAGGTCAGCGAGGCGATGCATCGGGTCTCGCACGGCCGGACCACGATCGTGATCGCGCACCGGCTGCAGACCGCCCGGCTGGCCGACCGGATCGTGGTCCTGGACAGCGGCCGGGTCGTCGAGGCCGGCACCCACGAGGAGCTCATCGACGCCGGCGGCCGCTACGCCGCCATGTGGCAGGCCTTCGAGCTCGTCGACCACCGCTGACGGGGTTCCTGGCCCCCGAGGGCGTCCGGGCATGGAACAGCCCGCGGGCTCGACCACTCGGATGCCTCAACGTGTTGAGAGCGGAGTGGTCGACCGCGCTGGACGAGGCGCGGCGTACCCACGGGCTGCGGTGACTGCCTGAGGCTCGCTTGCGGCACTGCCGCGGGCGGGTCAGGAAGTCTGTCCGTCCATCGACGGGCTGCTAGCTGGCAGCCACCTCACGCGTCCGTTTGTCAATCACTTGACGGACCACCTCCTTTCCCGTGTACGCAGACCGTACGTCGGGTCGGCGGCTCCGGCAACGCAAAATGCCGGGCGCGTCTCAGGCCTGCATCGGGAGCAGCAGAACCGGCGTCGTCGTCGGCTGCTTGGACCCGCCGGCCGGCTCGAGGGTGACGCCGAACTGCGCGCCCGCAGCCGGCACGTCGCTCGCGACGACCGGACTGACCGACCCATCGGGCGACCGCTTGAGCAGCCCGGCCGAACGAGCTCCGGAGGAGTCGATGACCCAGAGCTGGTAGGCCTTGCCACTCGGCGGGGCGGGCCAGTCGGCCGCGGAGAAGACCGCGGAATGCTGGCTGTCCGAGACCACGGCCGTGCCGTGGCTGCCGTCCGGGCCGGCGGCCGAGACGGTTCGGGCGTCCGGCGCCGCGAGCACCTTGGCGATGGCGGCCGAGTCGGCCTCGACCTGGTGGTTCTGGGAGCGCTCGTGCAGGGCGATGCCGCCGGCGATGCCGCCGCCGACCAGGGCCAAGGCGGCCACCGAGGCCGCGACACCGAGCAGGAACCGCGACCGACGCCGGCGGGACAGCTCGACGACGGTGCCATCGCCCGGGCCCGGGCCCGGCCGGGCCCGCTGCCGCCGACCGGCGGCAGCTGACGAGTCTGCGCGATCTCGGCCATGACCCGCGCCTTGAGGGCGGGCGGGGGTGCGTCGTACTCGGCCTCGCCGATCCGGGCGGCCGTCGCGATCAGCTCGCGGGTCTCCTGCTGGCAGTCCGGGCAGTCGCTGAGATGGCCCTCGAAGTCGGCGACCTCGTCGGCGCTCAGCGCGTGTGCGGCGTACGCGCCGGTCAGGGTGTGCAGCTCGACGGTCATGCCTCCACCCCCATGCAGTCGCGCATCCGGATCAGTCCGTCTCTCAGTCGGGTCTTCACCGTGCCGAGGGGCACGGACAGCAGGTCGGCGACCTCGCTGTAGGTGTAGCCGCCGTAGTAGGCGAGGGTCACCGACTCGCGCTGCAGGTCGGTCAGCCCGCCGAGGCAGCGCTTGACCTGGACCCGTTCGAACCGAGCCTCGACGGCTTCGGCGACCTCGTCGTAGTCCACCGTGTGGTCGCGGGTGCCGATCTTGACGTCGCGATCGCTGGAGGCCTGAGCCGAGCGGACCCGGTCGACGGCCCGGGCGTGCGCCATCGTCATCACCCAGGTCATCGCCTTGCCCCGGGCCGGGTCGAAACGGGTGGCCGTGCGCCAGATCTCCAGGAAGACCTCCTGGGTGACCTCCTCCGACTGGGCCGGATCGCGCAGGACGCGGCGGACCAGGCCGTGGACGGCGCCGGCGACCGCGTCGTACAGCCGCTCGAAGGCGCGCTCGTCGCCGCGAGCGACCCGGGCCAGGACGTCGTCGAGGTCGCTCTGGTCGGCGTCCGGTGCGTCGTCAGGGGCGTCGGGAGCCGCCGGTGCGCTGTGGGAGGCGTGAGCGGAGGACTGCCCCGGCACTGCCCGGAGCCGGCGCTGTCCTCCGGTCACGGTCCTGCCTCCAGATCGCTGTCGAGTGCTGTCGATCGCCGACTGATACTGATTCTTCGCTGGTTTCGCTGCGACACGGCTCGATGTGGCCGGCCCCTCCGCCGGACACAGCCAACCCTGTCCGGGCTGGTTCGGCACGACGGGCCGACCGGATTGGTGGCGGTCTCCACGAAGTTGTCAGTGCTTGATCGAGCTTGATCAGTGCGTGCTGGTCGCGTCCTCGAAGGCCAGCCGCGGGTTGCGCGGGCGGTAAGCGTCGTCGGCGGCGTGGCCGATGTTGACCGCAGCGATCACGGCGTGCCGCCCGCCCGGGAAGAACTCCGCCGCGGCGGCCGCCCGGTCCAGGCCGGTCATCGGACCCGCGGCCAGACCGGCGGCGCGGATCGCGACGATCAGGTAGCCGAGCTGGATGGCGCCGTTCATCTGGGCGATCGAGGAGCGCACATGCTCGTCGGCGAACTTGTCCTTGGCGTCCGGGCTGTGCGGGAAGGTCTGCGGGAAGCGCTCGTGGAAGTCGAGGTCGACGGCGACCAGGGCGACGACGGGGGCCTGGGCGGTCTTGGCCTGGTTCCCCGGGCTCATCAGCGGCACCAGCCGGTCGTGCGCCTCGGGCGTGGTGACCCAGGCGATCCGCAGCGGCTGGGAGTTCATCGCCGTCGGTCCCCACTTGACCATGTCGTAGATGGCGCGCAGGTCCGCTTCGGTCACCGGTTGGTCGGTGAAGGAGTTGGCCGTCTGGGCCCCGGCGAAGAGGTGGTGATGGTCCTGGCTGATCGGCAGGTCCGTGATGGTGGTCATGATTGGTTGAACATTCAACTGTCATCTCTATTCCCACCCGCTCCCGTTCAGGCCCCGTCTTCGGGTGAGTACGTTGCCGACTATGGAGCGATCCGCAGCCTCCACCGTCGGGCCGGCCATCGAGATCCAGGGCCTGACCAAGCGGTTCGGCTCGGTCACTGCGCTGGACGGCTTGGACCTGCGGGTCGATGTGGGCGAGGTGCACGGCTTCCTCGGTCCCAACGGCGCCGGCAAGTCCACGACGATCCGGATCCTGCTCGGCCTCCTGCGCTCGGACGGCGGCACGGTGCGCCTCCTCGGCGGTGACCCGTGGACCGATGCGGTCGCGCTTCATCGGCGGCTGGCCTACGTGCCCGGCGACGTCGACCTCTGGCCCAACCTGTCCGGCGGCGAGGCGCTCGACCTGATCGCCCGGCTGCACACCGGCGTACCCACCAAGAAGGCCGCGGCGAACGCCGACCCGACCCGGGCCGAGCTGCTGCACCGGTTCGACCTCGACCCGACCCGGCGGATCCACACCTACTCCACCGGCAACCGGCGCAAGGTCGTCCTGGTCGCCGCGCTCTGGCTCGGGCTGACCGGAGCCGCCGAGCTGGTGTTGCTCGACGAGCCCACCGCCGGGCTGGACCCGCTGATGGAAGAGGTCTTCCGCGAGTACGTCGGGCGGTTGCGCGACCTCGGCCGCACCGTGCTGCTCAGCAGCCACATCCTCAGCGAGGTCGAGGCCCTGGCCGACCGGGTCACCATCATCCGGGCCGGGCGCGCGGTCGAGACCGGCACGCTGGCCCAGATGCGGCACCTGAGCAGCAGCAGCGTGCAGGCCGACCTCGCCCTCGAGGCCCTGCCGATCGCCGCGGCCGAGGTCGCGCGCTGGGCCGGGCTGGCCGGGGTTCGTGATCTCGTCGTCGACGGCTCGCGGCTGCGCTGCCAGGTCGAACCGGCCGGCTTGGACGGCCTGCTCGGCGAGCTCGCCCGGGCCGGCGTGACCGGACTCGAGGTACGGCCGCCGACGTTGGAGGAGCTCTTCCTGCGGCAGTACGGCGCGGACGGCGCGGACGGCGACGGCCGGCGCAGGCGCGGCGCGGCATGACCGCGGCGTACGAGCTGTTCCGGCTGGCCCGGCGCCGGGACCGGGTGCGGCTCGCGGTCTGGCTGCTCGCCATCGCCGTCGTCATGGCCGGCTCGACCGCCAGCACGGTGCGGCTCTATCCGACCCACGCCGACCTGGTCCATCTCGCGCGGACCATCCAGGGCACCCGGGCGACGCTCGCGTTCTACGGGCCGGCGGCCCAGCTCGACACGGTCGGTGGCGTGGTGTTGTGGAAGCCGGGCGGCATCGCGCTGGTCCTGGCCGGGCTGCTCGCGCTGCTGACCGTCGTGCGGCACACCCGGGCCGAGGAGGAGGCCGGGCTGGCCGAGCTGACCGGCGCCGGTGCGGTCGGGCGGCTGGCCCCGCTCGCCGCCGGAATCGGGCTGGCGGTCGCTGCCTCACTGGGCCTCGGGCTCCTGGTCGGTCTGGGCCTGGCCGCCACCGGCGCGGGCGGTGTCGGCGCGATCGGGGCCGGGCTCGAGTTCGCCGCCGTCGGGATCGTCTTCGCGGCCGTGGCCGCCGTGACCAGCCAGGTCTGCGGCTCGGCCCGATCGGCGTCCGGGCTCGCGGGCGCGGTGCTGGCCGCGGCGTACCTCGTGCGAGCCCTGGCCGACGGCGCCACGGGTCTGGGCTGGCTGGCCTGGTTCTCTCCCATCGGCTGGGTGCAACGACTCGACCCGTACGCCGCGAACCCGCGGTGGTGGGTGCTGCTGCTGCCCGCCGCGGCGACGGTCGCCCTCGTGGGGGCGGCCTTCGCGCTGCGGGCGCGGCGCGACCTGGGGGCGGCCCTGCTCAGCAGCCGGCCCGGGCCGTCGATGGCCGGGCCCGGACTCCTGGCCGGCCCGCGCGGGGCGTTCGGACTGGCCTGGCGACTGCAACGAGCCGGGCTCGCCGCGTGGGCGGTCGGTTTCGCCGTGCTCGGCCTGCTGGCCGGCGGCCTGGCCTCGAGCGTGGGATCGTTCGTCGGCGACAGCACATCGACCCGAGACCTGCTGGACCGGCTCGGCGGCGACTCGAACGTGGCCGGCTTGGCTGACTCCTATCTATCCGCCGCGCTGGGCATCGCGGGCGTGGCCGCCTCGGCGTACGCGATCCTCGCGGTGCTCCGGCTGCGCGCGGAGGAGGAGGCGGGCCGGGTCGAGCCGCTGCTGGCCGCCGCGGTGAGCCGGCAGCGGCTGGTGGCGAGCTATCTGGTGCTCTCCCTCGGCGGTGTGGCCGGGCTGCTCGCCGTCCTCGGCGCGGCCTGCGGTCTCGCGCGCGGGGTGGCGACCGGCGAGGTGCCGCGCCAGGTCGGGCGGCTGCTGGTCGCGGGGCTGGCCCTGGCTCCGGCGGCCTGGTTGCTGGCCGGCGTCGCCGTGCTCCTGCTCGGGCTGGTGCCGCGGCGGACGTCGCTGGCCTGGGCGGTCTTCGGGCTGGCCGTCGTCCTCGGCCCGCTCGGCGCCGCGCTCGACCTGCCGGCCGGCGTGCAGGACCTCTCGCCGTACAGCCATCTCCCGCATCTGCCGGCGCCCTCGGTGCCGGCGTCCGACCTGGTCGGGCTGCTGGTGCTGACGGTGCTCGCTGCGCTCGCCGTCGTGGGCGGCCTCCTCGCCTACCGCCGCCGCGACCTCCCCGCCTAGCCGCTCCAGCGTCGCAAGGTGTCTAGCCGGAGCGGACGGCCGCGAACCGGGCCAGGGCCTCGGCCCGCTCGACGGCGTGGTCGACGATCCGCTCCGGATAGCCCTGGGCAGTAACCGTCCGGTGCGTCCCACGGCTGATGGGCGAGTGGGCCGGCCAGGTGTCGCAGCTCCGGGACGTACCGCCGCACGTAGTCGCCGTCCGGGTCGAACCGCAGCCCCTGGGTGACCGGGTTGAAGACCCGCACGTACGGCGCCGCATCGGTCCCGGTGCCGGCCGCCCACTGCCAGCCGTGGGAGTTCGAGGCCAGGTCGCCGTCGCGCAGCCGGCGCATGAAGTGCCGCGCCCCGACCGGCCACGCGACGTGCAGGTCCTTGACCAGGAACGACGCCACCACCATGCGCACCCGGTTGTGCATCCAGCCCTCGGCGAGCAGCTGCCGCATCCCGGCGTCCACGAACGGATACCCCGTGCGCCCGGCCGCCCACGCCTCGACCTGTGCGCCCGGCCGCGCCCAGCGCATCCCGTCCAGCTGCGGGCGCAGCGACTGCCGGGCCGACTCCGGCCGGTGCCACAGCACGTCGGCGTAGAACTCCCGCCAGGCCAGCTCGGCCCGGAACCGATCCGACCCATCGCCCGCCCGATTGCCTGATCGACGGGTCGCGAGGTCGGCCAGCAGGGTGCGCGGGTGGATCTCCCCGAACTTCAGGTACGCCGAGAGCCCGGACGTCGCCGCCAGATCCGGCCGATCGCGCCCCTCGGCGTACCCCTCGAGCCCTGCGTCCAAGAACTCGCGCCAGCGATCCAGCGCCGCGGCCTCGCCGACGGGCGGCAGCTCGAGCGACCCGAGGTCGGGCTCGGCCGGCAGCCCCTCGGTCTCGACCGAGCGGACCCACCGGACCGGCCCGGGATCAGGCGCCGGCCGCGGCCAGCCGTGGTCGGCCCAGGCCCGAGCGAACGGTGTGAAGACCTGGTACGCCGAGCCGTCCGGCTTGCGGACCGAGCCCGGCCCCACGGCGTACGGCGTGCCGGTGCGGACCAGGGCGCCGCCGGCGGCCGTCAGGGAAGCGGCCACTGCCTCATCGCGCCGGCGACCGTAGGGCCCGGCGTCGGCGCTGACGTGCACCCGGACCGCACGGCCGTCGGAACCCAGCCGTCGCGCCAGCTCAGGCACGATGTCGACCGGGTCGCCGGAGCGCACGACGAGCGCGCCCTCGAGCGTGTCGGACAGCTGGGCGAGCGAGCGGGTCAGCCAGGCCTGCCGCGGCGGGCCGGCCGGCTCCCACAGGGCCGGGTCGACGACGAAGAGGGCCAGCACCCGGCCGTCGCCGGCCGCCTCCTGAGTCGCCCGCAGCAGCGCCGGATGATCGCCTCGGCGCAGGTCGCGGCGAAACCAGAGCACGGTGTCGGCCATTGGTCTGGGAGGCTAGGGCCGGAACACGCCGACCGCTCCACGGCGTTCGCGTCATGAGGGGCTGTCACCGAGAGCCAGCCGGACGAGCACTGCCAGAGCCAGCCGAGATCCAGCAGGGAGTCACGCAGTGAGTGACCTGATCGACACCACGGAGATGTACCTCCGCACCATCTATGAGTTGCAGGAGGAGGGCATCGTCCCGCTCCGCGCCCGGATCGCTGAGCGGCTGGGTCACAGCGGGCCGACCGTCTCCCAGACCGTGGCCCGGATGGAGCGCGACGGCCTGCTGCAGGTCTCCGGCGACCGCCACCTCGAGCTGAGCGCCGACGGCAAGGCCAAGGCGATGCGGGTCATGCGCAAGCACCGGCTGGCCGAACGCCTCCTGGTCGACGTGATCGGCCTGGAGTGGGAGTACGTCCACGACGAGGCCTGCCGCTGGGAGCACGTGATCAGCGAGCGGGTCGAGCGCAAGCTGCTGCAGGTGCTGGACAACCCGACCGAGTCGCCGTACGGCACGCCGATCCCGGGTCTGGAGGAGCTGGGTGCCACGACCTCGGCCGAGGACTTCCTCGACGCGCTGGGCACGCTGCGGCCGCTGACCGAGCTGGCCGGCGTCGTGGGCGAGGCTCCGGTCGACGTGGTCGTCCGGCGACTGGGCGAGCCGGCCCAGCTGGACCACACCGTGCTCAGCCTGCTGCACGTGGCCGGACTGCACCCGGGCGCGACGGTCCGGGTCCAGGGCCGCGACGGCGGCGTCCTGGTGCTCACCGAGGGCGAGCGGCCCGACGTCGAGCTGGACACGGAGATCGCCGCGCACGTCTTCGTCGCGGTGCCGGTCAGCGTCCTCGACTGATCAGCGTCCTCGACTGAGTGGCCCGTTGGTTGGGCCATCCGGGTGGCTTTTACCACGGATTCAGGGACTCCGCCCCCCGCGGGGCCGGAGGTGGGCCTAGGTTCGCCGTCACCCGTTCACCGCAGGTCAACCGGATATGTGGTCGTCCACAACCTTTCCGTGACCGAGGTGTGACATTCCTGCCAACCTTGTGTACGTTGGCTAGCGCTTCCCACCCCTCCAGGGGAGCCCTCACGCGGACGCCGAGCTCTGCCACCGCGACCGAGGTCCGTACAACCGCATGGCAGAGGCGGGGGACCCACTTCGGGTCGAGGTTCTCGGCGGGTCCCCAGCCCGCTACGAACTCCGGCCCTTGGGGTGAAGCCGAGTCGGCGGTCGTGAGTTGCCCAGTGCGGGCGGCCTGCGGTCACTGATGAGGCCGGGTGCTCTCCACCCGAACCCGACAGCTCACCTCGTAGGCGACGGAGAGGCTCCTTTACGTGTCGACCCCCGAGGCCGGACGTCACCGCGCTCCAGCGCGAGCCAAGACGCCGCTGACAGCTATCACCCACGCTGTTTCGACGAACGCCACGCCTGCCGTCAAGGCCTCCGCAGTTCTCGCCGTCTCCGGCGGACTGGTGGCCTCGCTCGGCATCACCCAGGCGAGCGCGGGCACCAACCACCAGAGCACGGCGTCCAGCGCCGCGGACTACAAGTCCTCTGCGGCCCCGGCCTTCGGCGACAGCAGCTTCAGCGCGACCGCCGCTGCCGTGAAGACCAGGACCGTCCGGGCCCCCGGCTTCTCCCTGCTGGCTCCTGCTGCCCGCGGCAACCACGTTTCCCGGTCCTCGGCCCGGGTCGCGATCGCCAGCCACGTCTACGGCCCGATCGCCCCGGTCAAGGCCGGCGACCCGGGCTCGGCCGAGTTCGGCGCCGCCGTGATGGCGATCGCTGCTCGCTACGCCGGCATCGCCTACGTCTACGGCGGCACCACTCCGGCCGGCTTCGACTGCTCCGGCTACGTGCGCTACGTCATGGCCCAGGTCGGGGTCAGCCTGCCGCGTACGTCGAGCGAGCAGCGCGCCGCGACCACCCGGATCTCGGCCAGCGAGGCCGTCCCCGGCGACCTGGTCTTCTTCCCCGGTCACGTCGGCATCTACGCCGGCGGCGGGATGATGTGGGACTCCCCGCACACCGGCTCCAGCATCGGCAAGCACGCCCTCTACGGCGGAGCCTCCTTCGGCCGGGTCCACCTCTAGCCCCGGGCAGCCCGCCCGCCCCTCGCCGTACCTTCGTTGGCACGGTGCGGCTCTGTGCCAGACCTATTGGCACGGTGCGTCTCCGTGCCAATCCGGGATTGGCATGAATCCGCACAGCAGAGTCCTCAGGCCAGTCCAGCGAGCGCCGTACGCCGCGCGGTAGGGACAATCTGCGTGACCCCGAGCACCTCCCGCACGTAGCATGCGGCTGGGCGCGCCAGCCAGGCGCGCTGCTGTGTGGGAAGGGCGGCCATGCGGACCCTTGTGCTCAACGCCGGCTTCGAACCGCTGGCCGTCGTCTCGTTTCGTCGAGCCATCGTGCTCGTCCTCGCCGGCAAGGCCACGATGCTGGCCGATACCGGCGAGCCGCTGCACTCCGCCTCGCTCGAGCTGCCGCGGCCGTCGGTGATCCTGCTCGCGCGCTACGTCCGGGTGCCGTACCAGCGCTCCGTGCCGGTCACGCGGCGCGGCGTCCTGCGGCGGGACGGCAGCCGGTGTGCCTACTGCGGCCACAGCGCCGCCACCGTCGACCACATCGTCCCGAAGTCCCGAGGTGGCTCGGACACCTGGGCCAACCTGGTCGCGTGCTGCCTGCGCTGCAACGGCGTGAAGGGCGACCGCACCCCCGATGAGATGGGCTGGACCCTGCGGGTGCGCCCGCACGCTCCGCGTGGTCCGGCCTGGGCCCTGCGCGGGGGCGAGGTCAATGACCCGTCCTGGTCGGCCTTCCTCGACGTCGCCGCCTGACCCGACGGCTGTTGGCACGGTGCGTCCCCGTGCCCATAGGTTTGGCACGGTGCGTCCCCGTGCCAATAAGCCGGCGGAATCGTGCGGGACTCGCTTCCAGGAATAGTTGCGACTGCAACTACTGTTCGACTCGTCGTACCCTGTCCGCGAGGAGGACGCCATGCCCGCCATCACCGTCGACGACCTGACGGCACTGCCCCGGATCACCTCGGTGCCGGCCGACCCGCGTGACCCGAGCGCCGCCGTGTCGCGGCCGGTGCAGTCCCTGACCTCGGCGCCGAGCGGCTTCGAGGGCGAGGGCTTCCCGGTACGGCGCGCGTTCGCCGGCGTCGACCTGGCCCAGCTCGACCCGTTCATCCACATGGACCAGATGGGCGAGGTGGAGTACTCCCCGGGCGAGGCCCGCGGCACCGCCTGGCACCCGCACCGCGGCTTCGAGACGGTCACCTACATCATGGACGGCACGTTCGACCACCAGGACTCCAACGGCGGCGGCGGCACGATCACCAACGGCGACACCCAGTGGATGACCGCCGGCGGCGGGATCCTGCACATCGAGAAGCCGCCGGAGGCCCTGGTCGTCAGCGGCGGCCTCTTCCACGGCATCCAGCTGTGGGTCAACCTGCCCAAGGCCCAGAAGTGGGCGGCCCCGCGCTACCAGGACATCCGCGCCAACTCGGTCGCCCTGCTCAGTACGCCGGATGCCGGCGCCCTGATCCGGGTGATCGCGGGTGAGGTCGACGGACATGCCGGCCCGGGCTCGACGTACACACCGATGGCGCTGGTGCACGCCTCGCTGGCCCCGACGGCCCGGCTGGACCTGCCGTGGCGCAAGGACTTCAACGCGCTGGTCTACGTGCTGGCCGGCCAGGGCACGGTGGGTCCGGACCGCCGGCCGATCCGCACCGGCCAGCTCGCCGTGCTCGGCGCCGGCGATGTTGTCACGGTGCAAGCTTCGGGTCAGCAGGACGCGCACATGCCGCAGCTCGAGGTCTTGATCCTGGGGGGTGCGCCGATCCGCGAGCCGCTGGCCTGGGCCGGGCCGTTCGTGATGAACACCAAGGCCGAGGTGCTGCAAGCCTTCGAGGACTTCCAGGCCGGTCGGATGGGTCAGATCCCCGCCGTCCACGGTGCGCCGACCGAGCTCCAGGAGTCGGACAACTCAGCGCCTCACTGAGCCGGCAGCGCCTCGACCGGGGCGCGGGCTTCGTCGAGCCGAGCGTTGAGGCGCGCGGCCAACGTGGCGACCGGGCCGCCCCAGGACCGCGTCGGCAGCGCGTCGACCGCGACGTCGTCGTGGCCGCCGGTCCGGACGACGAGGGTTTCGGCGCAGTCGAACGCCTCGATCTGGGCCCAGGTCAGCGAACGGGTCTGGGCCGGGTTCACGACGCACACGCCTTCGGGGGTGACCTCGAACCGCGGTCGTACGCCGCGCCGGCCGACCACGAAGGCCGTCACCACGGCCGCGGCAGCCACCAGGACGCCCGCGGCGGAGGTCGCCAGCGATCGCGACGGCGACAGGACGAGGGTCAGGACGACCAGGGCGAGGACGGCGAGGCACCCGACCCAGATCGCGAACTGCGCCGGTCGGTTGCGGTAGGTGCCCTCCAACCGGTCCGGGTGGGGGCCGACCTTGATCGTGCTGGACAGGAGCTGGTTCACCTCAGCGGCATCGGCAACCCCGCGGCCGGGCTGCATCCGCCAACCGGGGCTCAGCTGGTCGGCAGGCCGGAGGTCTGGGCGATCAAGGCGAGCTGGGCCAGGAAGAGCGCGTCGCGGGCCTCGGGGCCGATCCAGTCCAGGTGCCCGTAGGCCTCCAGGCTGGTGAAGCCGTGCAGCCCGGCCCAGGCCAGCAGCATGGCCTGGAACACCGACGCATCGATGACCTCGCCGATCTCCGGGTGCTTCTCGCCGGCCGACGCGGCCAGCTCCGGCGCGACCTCGGTGATCAGCGGCGGCCTCAGCCGGCCGAGGGCCTGGGCCTGGAAGAACAGCAGCGACAGCTGCGACATCGCGCCCTTGGCGGCCTCGGTCGTCGGGCCCTCCTCGTCGGCGACGTAGCCGGGCACCGGCATGCCGAGGATCAGGGCGAACCGCTCGGGTTCGGTGCTCGCCCAGCTGCGGTAGGCCTGACCGGCCGCGACCCAGGCCGTCCACAGGTCATCGGCCGGGGCCGAGGACACCGCGTCGCGGACCCGGTCGCCGAGCTCGTCGTACGCGTCGGTGATCAGTTCGGTGAGCAGCTCGTCGCGTCCGTCGAAGTAGCGGTAGAGCGCAGGCGGGGTCAGCCCCATGCTCTTGGCGATGTCGGTGAACCGGACGTCAGTGGTGTGCTGCTCGCGCATCAGGTCCAGCGCGGTGGTCTTGATCTCCTCGATGGTCGCGGCGCGGGCGCGCTCGCGGCGAGAGACCGGTGTGACCGGTGTCAGCGGTGCGGTCGGCGTCATTGCCGGGGTGGTCATTGCGGGGGAGCCTCCGAAGCTTGCGGTGTGAAGCATCTTCACAGAAGTGAAAAGGCTTGACAAGTGAAGCGAGATCGTGTTGGTTATGGAGCATAACAGCAATGACCAGTCGTCACGACCGCAGTTACGAGCGTAAGGAACACCGATGACCTCCGCCACCGCAGTCCGGCCGCACGACGGCCTCGAGCCCGATCGCACCGGGCGCTCGACCCGGCCCGGGCCGCTCGGCCGGGTCGCCGGCGTCGCCTTCCGCCATCGGGGCCGGGTCATCCTGGCCTGGCTCGGTGTCCTCGGCCTGGCCGTGCTGCTCTCGACCATGCTGGGTGGTCAGTTCCGGGCCGACTACTCCGCGCCGGGATCGGACTCCCAGGTCGCGCAGCAGCTGCTGGCCAAGCAGTTCCCGGCGCAGTCGGGCGACACCCTCGACGTCGTCGTCCACTCCGATGCGCCGGTCACCTCGCCGGCGGTCAAGGCCGCGGTCACCGCGACGCTGGCCAAGATCTCCGCCGCGCAGCACGTCGCCGGTGTGGCCAACCCCTACGCGACGCCCGGCAACATCTCGGCCGACGGCCACACCCTGGTCGCCAACGGCCGGCTGGATGTCGTGAACCCCAATGACATGCCGGTGGCCGACGCCAAGCACCTGCTCACCATCGCCGACCAGGCGTCGACCGGCGGCGTGACCGTCTCGCTGAGCGGCCAGTCGATCGAGCAGGCCGAGCAAGGGGCCATCGGCTCCGAGGGCATCGGCATCGCCGCAGCCGCGATCATCCTGCTGCTGACCTTCGGCTCGGTCGTCGCGGCCGGCCTGCCGATCCTGGTCGCTCTCGGCGGCCTCGCGGTGTCGAGCATGCTGACCGGTGTCGTCATCTCGTTCGTGGACGCGCCGGACTGGTCGACCTCGCTCGCGACGATGATGGGGATCGGCATCGGCATCGACTATGCGCTGCTCATGGTCACCCGCTTCCGCGAGTGGCGCGCCGCCGGCCTTGATCCCGAAAACGCAACGGTGGCAACGCTGGACACGGCCGGCCGTGCGGTCATGGTCGCCGGCAGCACGGTCGTCGTGAGCATGCTCGGACTGTTCGCGATGGGCCTGTCCTTCATGCGCGGCGCGGCCGTCGTCACGATCGTCGCGGTCCTGGTCGTGATGGCCGCCGCAGTGACGCTCTTCCCGGCCCTGCTGGGTTACCTCGGCAAGCACGTCGACCGGCTTCGGTTGCCGCTCGGCAAGCGTCGTACGCCGACGGTCGCGGTGGGTGGGCACGTCGAGCCGAGTCGCGGCTGGCTGGCGTGGAGCAAGTTCGTGGCCCGGCACCGGATCGCGGCGACCGTCGTCGGCGTGGGCATCCTGCTCGGGCTGGCCGCGCCGTTCCTCAGTGTGCGGTTCGGCTTCCCGGACGCCGGCAACGACCGGGCCGGCACCTCCACGCGCCAGGCGTACGACGAGCTGTCGCGCGGCTTCGGCCCGGGAGCCAATGGCCCGCTGTTGCTGGCCGTCGAGCTGCCGTCCGGTGACGGTGCCAGCTCGCTCAACGGGGTGACCGCGGCCCTGCGCTCGACGCCGGGCGTCGCCGCCGTGACTCCGGTGACGGTGAACCCCGCAGGCAACACCGCCGTGCTGTCGGTGATCCCGACCACCGGCCCGCAGTCGCCCACGACCGAGAAGCTCGTGCGCCACCTGCGCTCCGACGTCCTCCCGGCCGCGACCCAGGGCACCGGGCTGGCGGTGCATGTCGGCGGCGTGACCGCAACCTCGATCGACAGCACGAGCAACATCGCCAAGCGAATCCCGCTGCTGATCGGCGGCGTGGTGCTGCTGTCGATGATCTTGCTGCTGGTGGCCTTCCGCAGCGTCGTCGTCGCCCTCAAGGCGGCCGCGATGAACCTGCTGTCCGTGGCCGCGGCGTACGGCGTGGTTGCCCTTGTCCTGCAAGGCGGCCCCGCCGGACACCTGGTCGGCATCGACACGCCCAGCCCGCTGCCGGCGTTCGTGCCCGTGCTGATGTTCGCGGTGCTCTTCGGGCTGTCGATGGACTACGAGGTGTTCCTGGTCAGCCGGATGCGCGAGACCTGGATGCGCACGCACGACAACAGTCAGGCCATCGTGCAGGGCCTGGCCGGCACGGCCCGGGTCATCACGGCGGCCGCGGCGATCATGGTCGCCGTCTTCGCGGCCTTCATCCCCAGCCCCGACCTGGTGCTGAAGGTCATCGGGATCGGGATGGCGTCGGCGATCTTCATCGACGCGACCGTCGTCCGGATGCTGCTCGTGCCCGCGGTGATGCACCTGCTCGGCAAGCGGAACTGGTGGATGCCGCGCTCGTTCGAGCGGTTCGTCCCGCAGCTGCACGTCGAGGGTCACCCCGACCGGTACCTCCCGAAGGCTCGCACCTCGGCGCCGGTGGTGGCCGGCGAGGTGGCGCAGGCGTCAGCGGTCTGAGCCACCCTTGCGCGCCCAGGCGTCCCGGAGCAGGTCAGCGACCTGTTCCGGGTCGGCCTGGGCCAGGGTGATCCGGACGCAAGCCAGCCGCCTGCCCCACCACTTCTCCTCGCACGCGAGGGGATGCTCAGCCACGGCCTCGCGGATCGAACCCTCGTCAACCATGACGTGCAGGTGCTCCGGGTCGGGAAGCGTGGCGAAGATCTGGCCGCCAACCCGGTACGACGGGAAGCCGTGGTGATCGGCCTCGATGGCGCCCGGCAGGCCGAGGGCTAGAGCGCGCACCTTGCCGGCAACGATCATCCGACCAGTCTGCTGTCGCTGTCGCCTCGGTCCGTCGGACCGGCGGGGTCACTGGCTTCCCGGCGGCGCTGGCTCTTGGCTGGTGAGGGGTGGGCGGCCCAGCAGGCCACGGCGATGACGACGGCGACGACGCCGGCCAGATCGGCCACGGTGATGCCATGGGTGTGCGACAGCGTCAGCAGGACCCAGCCCTCGACGGGGGAGTCGGCCGGCAGCCAGGCGACGGCGACGACCACCGTGATCAGGACGGCCACCCACCCGGGCCGGACGACCGCATAGATCGTCGCCGCGACGAGGGCCAGGAAGACGACCAGGGCGACGACCACGACCCCACCTGATCACAGAACGACTGGCCGCCGGCGCACCCCCGGCGACCCTTCGCACAACCTCCCCGACCTCACTCGTTGACGGTCACCCGGGCGAGCAGCTCGTCCAGCCGCTCGTAACCCTCGTTCATGCCGCCCTCCATGCCGGAGGCGAGCATCATGTCGCGGGCCTGCACGGTCGTGAAAACCGATGTCGCGTGCAGGGTGGTCCGGCCGTCGTGCTCCTCGAAGGCCAGCGTCTGGAACGACACGTGACCGGGCGCCCCTTCGTACTCGAACGTCTGCCGGATGCCGTCCTCGACCGAGGGGTCACCGTGGAAGACGCCCCGGAACGCGTGCTCGGTGCCGTCCTCGCCCCACTGCACGAACCGGTAGCGGCCACCGTCGTGCGCCTCGAGCCGGTCGAAGCGGGTCTGCAGCCGGCGCGGGCCGAGCCACTGGGCCATCAGCTCGGGCTCGGTGTGCACGCGCAGCAGCAGCGCGGCCGGGGCGTCGAACTCCCGGACGATCTCCATGGCGTGCGAGCCCGGCTCGACGGTCAGCTGGGTCTTGGTCGACGTACTCATGGTTTCTCTCCTTTGTTCTTGGCTGTGTTCTTGGCTGGTGCGGGTTGCTGCAGATCGGCGAGCAGGCGGTCCAGCCGCTCGTAGCTCTCACCCCAATAGGCCTGGTACGACGCGAGCCAGGTCGCCGCGTCCCGGAGCGGTTCGGCGCGCAGGTGGCTCAGGCGCACGGTGGCTTGCCGGCTGCGGGTGATCAGGCCGGCGTCCTCGAGCA
This sequence comes from uncultured Actinomycetota bacterium, assembly GCA_963834425.1. Lineage (GTDB taxonomy): Bacteria > Actinomycetota > Actinomycetes > Actinomycetales > CAVURS01 > CAVURS01. Next base: position 37,449 of record CAWIBR010000016.1, on the reverse strand, counting down.
CCTTGAGGTGTCGCGAGATCGCCGGCTGCGACATCGGGAACGGCGCGGCCAGCTCGGCCACGCTCGCCTCGCCCTCGGTGAGCCGGGTCAGCAGGGCCCGGCGGGTCGGGTCGGCGAGCGCCCCGAAGACCGCGTCGAGCTGGGCGTCGCTCATCCATAACTCCTCAGTTACATAACTGAACAGTTATAGACTGTCTCAGCGATGCCGGTCTGTCAACCGGGTGCGGAATCTCGCGGTGCACGGCCCGGTTGGCCTTGGGCATGACCGCCTCCACCTCCTCTGGCCCGTCCCCTGACACCGCACCCGACGTCGGCTCGGCGGCCGACCCGTTCGTGGTCGAGGTCTGGTCCGACGTCGTGTGCCCGTGGTGCTACATCGGCAAGCGCCGGCTCGAGTCCGCACTCGCCGATTTCGACCACCGTGACCAGGTCGAGGTGATCTGGCGCTCGTTCGAGCTGGACCCGACGACGCCGCGCTCGACCGAGCCGGGTGGCGGCGGCGACCTCGCGACGTACCTCGGTGACAAGTACGGCGGCGGTCGCGAGGCCGGGCTCGCGATGAACGCTCAGGTCAGCCAGATCGCTGCCGGCGACGGCTTGGACTACCACCTGGAGCGGGCGGTCCGGTCCAACACGATCGACGCACATCGCTTGCTGCACTTGGCTTTCCAGACCGGTGGGCCCGCGCTGCAGGGTGCGCTGAAGGAGCGCGTCCTCTCGGCGTACTTCACCGAGGGTTCGGCGATCGACGACCCGGCCACGCTGTTGCGGTTGGCCACCGACGTCGGGCTGGACCCGGCGCGGGTCGAGCAGGTCTTGGGGAGCACGGAGTTCGAGGACGAGGTGCGCCAGGACGTCGCGCAGGCCCAGGCCTACGGCGCCAACGGCGTGCCGTTCGTCGTGGTCGACGGGCGCTACGGCGTCAGCGGCGCCCAGCCGGCCGAGCTGTTCGGCCAGGCCCTGCGCCGCGCCTGGGAGGACCGGGTGACTGCCACCGGGTGAGGCAGGCGGCAGGATGTCGCCGTGACGTTCAGCGATGAGGACATGCGCCGCAAGCTGCCCCGGCGCACTTTGGTGCTCGTCATCCTGAGCGCCATCTCCACGGTCATCATCATCCAGATCCTGCCCGGCTTCCCGGCGCTCATCTGTAGCGGCATCTCTGTCTACCTGTGGCGGCGCGGGTCGTTCGACATGAGTCGTCGGCTGACGACGATCGGCTGGGGCATCTACATCGTGGTCACGCTGATCCAGATCGTGGCGACGGTGCTGAACCTCGGCAACTACTGTAGGTCGCCTGGCGCGGCGTCACTCGACCGGGGAGGCGGCGGGTTGTTGGCGGCGCGCGGCGACGATGCCGATCGCGATGATGCTCACCACGCCGCCAGCGATCTGCACCGCGTTCAGTGACTGGTCCAGGAACAGGTAGGCCCCGACGGCGGCCACGATCGGGTTGGCTGAGCCGATCAACGAGGCAATCGAGACATCCAGGTGGCCCTGCGCGACGTTCATCAGCAGGTGGGCGCAGCTCGGGACGACGGCGAGCAGGCCGATCCACAGCCAGTCGCCGGCCGCCACGTCCGTGACCGAAACCCGGGCAAGAAGCACCACGAGGGTGGTCGCCGCTGCCGCGACGATCGTGACGCCGGCCGTGTAGTCGAGCGCCGCGATCCGCGGCTGCACCGACTTGGCCGCGATGAAGTAGCCCGACCAGGCCAGCAGCGACAACACGGCGAGCACGTCGCCCTCGAGGGCGTGCTGGCTGGGGACGCCCCCGCCCAGCGCGATCACGATGACGCCGGCGATCGCGACGAACGTCCACACCACGCTGGTCCGGTCCAACCGCTCGCCGAGGAGCACGTGCGCCAGCACCATCACCAGGGCCGGCTGGAGGGCACCGATCACTGTCGGCACCGCGACGCCACTGAGCTTGATCGAGCTGAAGAACAGCGACATGTCGGCGCTGAGCAGCAGGCCACCGATGAGCGAGAGCCGCAATGTCCGGACGGTGAGGAAGCGCCGCCGCGCAGCGAGTCCGGCAACCAGGAAGACCGCGCCGAGCCAGGTGCGCCAGAAGGTCAGCACGATCCCGGACGCCGAGGCCTCGCTGGCCATCACACCGGCGGAACCCCAGCCGATGGCGGCTGCGCCTGATGCGGCGACGCCGACCAGCGGGTCCTTGCGGCCCGGCTGCTCGTCGCTCGCGGGGGCCACGAGTCGCAACCTATCCGCGGGCGGCGGGGTCGACGCTGGACGGCCATCCGGGCCGGCTGCCGAACGGATGGCAGAAGTCGGGGTGGCCGCGCGCGGAGGGGCAGAATGAGCGACTTCTGCCCTCCCGCGGTCCGCACATGATGTCCGGGTACGCCGCGCCAGGCCCGAGCGTTCCTGTCGTCGCTCTAGCGGGGGCGGGCGCGGAGCAGGGCGTGGTTGGCGTTCAGGACGGTGCGCGCTTCGGCCAGCCGGTCCGGCAGGTCCTGCATCGCGGCCGGCTTGGCCAGCAGGTAGCCCTGCACCGTGTCGCACCGCAGGGCGGTCAGCTGGTGGAGCATGTCCATCGTCTCGACGCCCTCCGCGGTCACCGTGAAACCGAGGCCGTGACCGAGCTCGATCACCGAACGGACGATCGCGGTGTTGCGGTCGTCGGTGAGCATCGACAGGACGAACGCCTTGTCGATCTTGAGCTCGGTGATCGGCAGGGTGGCCAGGTAGCCCAGGCTGGTGTGGCCGGCGCCGAAGTCGTCGATCGAGATCCGAAGGCCCGCGCGGGTGAGCTCGACCAAGGTGCGGGAGGCGCGCGCCGGGTCGGCCATCAGGGCGGTCTCGGTGATCTCCAGGATCACCCGGGCCGGGTCCGTGCCGGCCGCCGCGAGCGCGCTGAGGACATCGGCTGCGAAGTCCGCGCGGCCCAGGCTGCGCGCCGAGATGTTGACGGCGACGGCCAGCTGGCCGGTCGGGTCGAGCTGGGGCAACGCCGAGCTCGCGTGGCGGAGCACCCAGCGGGTCAGGTCCTCGATCAGCTCGGTCTGCTCGGCCGCGGGCAGGAACGCGTCGGGGTAGAGCAGGCCGCGGGTCGGGTGCTGCCAGCGCACCAGCGCCTCGACGGCGATCACCTTGGAGCCGTGGACGTCGCCCTTCGGCTGGTAGTGCAGGACGAGCTGGTCCTTGGCGATGGCCGTACCGAGCTCACCGATCAGGCTGAGCTTGCTCGCGTCGTACTGGTCCTGCTCTCGGCGATAGCGCGCGATGCCGCTGTGGCCGCGCTTCGCGACGTACATCGCGACGTCGGCGCGTTGCTGGAGTGTGCCGATGTCGGTGCCGTCCTCCGGCGCGAGGGCGAAGCCGATGCTGGCCTCGATGGCCAGGGGGAGCCGGTTGATCTGCACCGGCTCGTTGACCGTCGCGCGGAGCCGGCCCAGCACCTCGGCCGCCTCGCCGGGGCCGTGGATGCCGCTGAGGATCACGCCGAACTCGTCGCCGCCGAGTCGGGCGATGGTGTCGCCTTCGCGGACGTAGAGCTTGAGCCGCTCGGCCAGCAGCATCAGCAGGAGGTCGCCGTTCTCGTGGCCCAGGGTGTCGTTGACCTCCTTGAACCGGTCGAGGTCGATCAGTGCGATCGCGACCGGACGGTCGAGGGTCGCGCCGCCGAGGGCCGCCTCGGCCCGTTGGGTGAACTGGGCCCGGTTCGGCATGCCGGTCAACGTGTCGTGTCGAGCCAGGAAGGCGTTGGTCGAGGACTGTCGGCGCAGTCGTTTGGTCACCGATGCCGAGACCGCCAACAGGGAGAACCACACGAGCAGCAAGCCGCCGATCAGGGCCAGGCCCACGGCCTGCTCGCCCTGCATGGTGTCGGCCGCGATCGGCGCGTAGGGCAGGTAGAGCTCGAGGACACCGATCCGTACGCCGGACTGGGCGGCCACGAGTGGTTGGTAGATCTCGACGACCGCGGGGCCGGCATCGGCCTTGCTGTCGCTGTTTCCGGCCTGGTCACCGTCGCCCGCGTCCTCGTCGAGGTTGTCGGAGTTCAGATGCGTCAGCTCGGCCACGACATCCCCGCGGCTCGCGGCCAGCGCCTCGTCGTCCGGGCCGGCCGTGCTGTCGTCGTCGGCGAAGACGACGTTGCCGTCCAGGTCGCGTAGCCGCAGCCGGAGCACCTGCTTGTCGCGCACGGCGAGGCTCACGCTGCGGGCCAGGGCCGTGCGTTCGGCCGGGCTCAGGCCACTGCGCAGGTCCTGGTCGGTGAGCAGGGGAGCGATGCTGGTGCGGGCGATCAGGTCGGACTTGGCCTTGCCCTCCGTGATGCCGTGCTGGATGCCCTGGCGGTGGATGAGGGTCAGCAGGACGGCGCCGAGAACCAGCACCGGGACCAGGCTCACCACGGCGTAGACCGCGAAGAGACGGCGCACCGACCGGTAGGTGCGCTCGCGGGTGCCCAGGAGGTTCACATCCCTCAATCGGCCTAATCGCCGACTTCTTGAGCACTCCCAGCCCGCTCCGACCCGCCCGGGCGCGGCTTTGTCCTGGCCGTCGAATCCGGGTTTGGCCGTCGAAACCGGAGGATTCAGGGCGTCAAGGTCACTCGGAACCCGGTTTCGACGGCCAAGGCGTCCAGCCCGCCTCGTCTGACCCGCTGTTCAATCCAGGCGCCGAGTGTAGATTTCGTCCTGACGCGTGAGACAGGAACAGGTCGCGCCTGACGGAACGACTCGCGTGAGATGAGCGGAGTGCGATGAGGGACCGCGGCAGGGACCGGGACACCCGGCCCGCAGCACCGAGCGCGCCTCCGGAGATCGTCGAAGCCGTCCGGCATGCCGTGGAGAACCACCAGGGTGAGCCGGGTCCGCTGATGGTCATGTTGCACGACGTGCAGGCCAGCCTGGGCTGTGTGCCGTCCAGTGCGATCCCGCTCCTCGCCGACGCGCTGAACCTGTCCCGAGCCGACGTCCATGGCGTCGCGTCCTTCTATCACGACTTCCGGTCCGAGCCGGCCGGGCGGCGGACGGTCCGGATCTGTCGGGCCGAGGCCTGCCAGTCGGTGGGCAGCGAGGCATTGGTCGACCACGCAAGCGCACGGCTCGGCGTCGGGTTGGGCGACACGACCCCGGACGGCGAGGTCACCCTGGACCAGGTCTTCTGCTTCGGCAACTGCGCGCTCGGGCCCTCGGTCGAGGTCGACGGGCGTCTGTACGGCCGGGTCGACGCAGGTCGCCTGGACGCGATGCTCGGCGCCGACGGAGCCCGGCATGAGTGAGCGCATCACCGTCTTCGTGCCCCGGGACTCGGCCGCCTGCTCGGTGGGTGCCGACCAGGTTGCCGCCGAGATCGCCCGAGTCGGTGGTGACCGAGTCCGGTTGGTGCGCAACGGATCTCGCGGCATGCTCTGGCTGGAGCCGCTGGTCGAGGTGGACACGCCCGAGGGGCGGGTCGCCTACGGCCCGGTGGCTGCCGCCGATGTCGGGGGGCTGATGGACGCGGGTCTCCTCACTGGCGGCGAGCATCCGTTGCGGTTGGGGCGGACCGACGATCTGGACTGGCTGCGCTCGCAGCACCGGGTGACCTTCGCCCGGGTCGGCGTGACCGATCCGCTGTCCAGCGAGGACTACCTGGCCCACGGCGGACTGGCCGGACTGCGGCGGGCGCTCGAGCTCAGCCCGGAGCAGATCGTCGACGAGCTCGTCGAGTCCGGGCTGCGAGGGCGGGGCGGCGCGGGCTTCCCGGCCGGCCTGAAATGGCGCACGGTGATGCTCGCCGAGTCGGACCAGAAGTACATCTGCTGCAACGCCGACGAGGGCGACAGCGGCACGTTCGCCGATCGCATGCTGATGGAGGGCGACCCGTTCGCGCTGATCGAAGGCATGCTGATCGCGGCTCGAGCCGTCGGCGCCGGCGAGGGCTACATCTACGTCCGCTCGGAGTACCCCGCGGCCGCCGCCACCCTGCGGACCGCGATCGAGATCGCCTACGCCCAGGGTTGGTTGGGTGAGAGCGTCCTCGGCTCGGACCTCTCCTTCGACCTCCAGGTGCGGCTCGGCGCGGGCGCCTACATCTGCGGCGAAGAGACCTCGATGTTGGAGAGCCTCGAGGGCAAGCGCGGCGTGATTCGGGCCAAGCCGCCAATTCCCGCGCTGGTCGGGCTGTTCGGTCAGCCGACCGTCGTCAACAACGTCCTGACCCTCGGAACCGTGCCGATGATCCTGGCCGACGGAGGCGCGGCGTACGGCGCTCTGGGGGTCGGGCGCTCGCGCGGCACCCAGGTCTTCCAGCTCGGGGGCAACCTGGCCCACGGCGGCATCGTCGAGACGGCCTTCGGCATCTCGCTCGGCGACCTGGTCAACGGCTACGGCGGGGGCCCGGCGTCCGGCCGGCCGTTGCGGGCCGTCCAGGTCGGCGGTCCGCTCGGCGCCTACCTACCGGCCGACCAGCTCGACCTGCCGATGGACTACGAGGCGTTCGCCGCCGCGGGGGCGATGGTCGGTCACGGCGGCATCGTCGCCTTCGACGACTCGGTCGACATGGCCCGGCAGGCCCGGTTTGCCATGGAGTTCTGTGCCGAGGAGTCGTGCGGCAAGTGCACGCCGTGCCGAATCGGCTCCGTGCGCGGCGTCGAGGTGATCGACCGGATCATCGCCGACGAAGACCGCGACGCGAATCTCGTTGTGCTGGAGGATCTTTGCGAGCTCATGACCGAGGGCTCGCTGTGTGCGATGGGGGGCCTGACGCCGATGCCGGTGCGCAGCGCCCTGCGCCATTTCCCCGAGGACTTCGCCCGCCCGGGCGTCTCGCCGCCGCGCCGGCTCCAGGTCGAGCTGGTTGACCGGCACGCTGCCCCTTCCCCTACGGAGGTCCCGAGATGAGCCTGCTCAAGGAACCCGACCTGGGCACGCCGGCCCGCGCCGGCGCTCCGACGGTCGACCTGGAGATCGACGGCCACCCGGTGAGCGTGCCGGAGGGTACGTCGGTCATGCGGGCGGCCGCGATCGCCGGCATCGCCGTACCCAAGCTCTGTGCAACCGACAGCATGGAGGCCTTCGGCTCGTGCCGGCTGTGCCTGGTCGAGGTCGAGGGCGGCAAGGGCACGCCGGCGTCGTGCACGCTGCCCGTGGCCGACGGGATGAAGGTGCACACGCAGAGCTCCAAGATCGACCGGCTCCGCCGCGGCGTGATGGAGCTCTACATCTCCGACCACCCGCTGGACTGCCTGACCTGTCCGGCCAACGGCGACTGCGAGCTGCAGGACATGGCCGGGGTCGTCGGGCTGCGCGACGTGCGCTACGGCTATGCCGGCGACAACCACCTGGCCGCCGAAAAGGACACGAGCAACCCGTATTTCGACTTCGACCCGAGCAAGTGCATCGTCTGCTCGCGGTGCGTGCGGGCCTGCAGCGAGGTGCAGGGCACGTTCGCCCTGACCATCTCCGGCCGCGGCTTCGACTCCAAGGTGACGGCCGGCAACGACCAGCCGTTCATGGAGTCCGAGTGCGTCTCGTGCGGTGCCTGCGTGCAGGCGTGCCCGACCTCGACGCTGCAGGAGAAGTCGGTCGTGCAGCTCGGCATGCCGACCCGCTCGGTCGTGACCACCTGCGCCTACTGCGGCGTCGGCTGCTCGTTCAAGGCCGAGGTGAAGGGCGACGAGGTCGTGCGGATGGTGCCGTTCAAGGACGGCGGCGCCAACGAGGGCCACTCCTGCGTCAAGGGCCGGTTCGCGTTCGGCTACACCAGCCACCCCGACCGGGTGCTCAAGCCGATGATGCGCGAGAAGATCACCGACGACTGGCGCGAGGTCGAGTGGGACGAGGCGATCGGCTTCGTCGCCCGCCGGTTCACCGAGATCCAGGACAAGTACGGCCGAGGCTCGGTGGGGGCCATCTCGTCCTCGCGGACGACCAACGAAGAGGTCTACGTCGTCCAGCGGATGGTGCGGGATGCGTTCGGCAACAACAACATCGACACCTGCGCGCGGGTCTGCCACTCCCCGACGGGCTACGGGCTGAAGCAGACCTTCGGCACCTCGGCCGGCACCCAGGACTTCCGCTCGGTCGACGACGCCGACGTGATCCTGGTCATCGGGGCCAACCCGACCGACGCCCACCCGGTCTTCGCCTCGCGGATGAAGAAGCGGCTGCGGGCCGGAGCCAAGTTGATCGTCATCGACCCGCGCCGGATCGACCTGGTGCGTACGCCGCATGTCGAGGCGGTGCACCACCTCTCGCTCGCGCCCGGCACGAATGTCGCGATGGTCAACGCGCTCGCCCACGTGGTCGTGACCGAACATCTCTTCGACGCCGACTTCGTGGCCGAGCGGTGTGAGGGCTTCGAGGAGTGGGCCGAGTTCGTCGGCCGGATCGAGAACAGTCCGGAGGCGTTGGCCGAGACGATCGGCGTACCGGCCGAGGACATTCGCGCGGTGGCTCGGCTCTATGCAGCCGGGCCGAACTCGGCGGTCTACTACGGCCTCGGCGTCACCGAGCACAGCCAGGGCTCGACCATGGTGATGGGGATGGCCAACCTGGCGATGGCCACCGGCAACATCGGCCGACGCGGCGTCGGCATCAACCCGCTGCGTGGGCAGAACAACGTCCAGGGCTCCTGCGACATGGGGTCCTTCCCGCACGAGCTGCCGGGCTACCGGCACATCTCCGACGGCTCGGTCCGGGGCATCTACGAGCAGCTGTGGGGGCGCGAGCTCGATGCCGAGCCGGGCCTACGGATCCCCAACATGTTCGACTCCGCGATGGACGGGTCGTTCAAGGCGCTGTTCGTGCAGGGCGAGGACATCGCGCAGTCCGACCCCAACACCCGGCACGTCGTCGGAGCCCTCGACGCGCTCGAGCTGCTCGTCGTACAAGACCTGTTCGTCAACGAGACGGCCAAGCACGCCCACGTCCTGTTGCCGGGCACGTCCTTCCTGGAGAAGGACGGCACCTTCACCAACGCCGAGCGGCGGATCAACCGGGTCCGCCCGGTGATGGCACCTCGCACCGGCAAGCACGAGTGGCAGATCGTGGCCGAGATCGCCGCGCTGATGGGGCATCCGATGCCCTACACCAGCTCCAGCCAGATCATGGACGAGATCGCCGCGACGACGCCGACCTTCACCGGGGTCAGCTTCGACCTGCTCGACAAGGTCGGCAGTGTGCAGTGGCCGTGCAACGCCGAGCACCCGCTGGGCACCGAGACCATGCACGAGGGCGAGTTCGCCCGCGGGAAGGGCCATTTCGTCGAGACGCCCTACGTCGCGACGACCGAGCGGAGCACCCGCAAGTACCCGCTCATCCTGACGACCGGCCGAATCTTGTCGCAGTACAACGTCGGTGCGCAGACTCGTCGTACGGACAACGTCGCCTGGCACCCCGAGGACCTGTTGGAGATCCACCCGCACGACGCGGAGGATCGCGGCATTCGCGAGGGCGACATCGTCGTCCTGGCCAGCCGGGTCGGCGAGACCCGGATGCGCGCCAAGCTGGCCGACCGGATGCCAGTGGGGGTGGTCTACACGACGTTCCACCACCCGATCAGCGGCGCGAACGTGGTGACGACCGAGAACTCCGACTGGGCCACGAACTGCCCGGAGTACAAGGTGACCGCGGTGCAGGTCGGCCTGGCCGTCGGCCCGGACGACGCCGAGATGGGCAACGCCTCGGCCGTCGTCGAGCCCGTCTCGGTCTCCTGAGCGGTGAGCAACGAGCCGTCGGTCATCCGGATGGCGAACGACATCGCCCGCAACCAGGCCCATCTGCCGACCGCCGATGCGGCCGCGCTGATCGCCAGGCACATCCGGTCGTTCTGGGATCCTCGGATGCGCGCCGAGCTGGCCCGGCTGGTCGCGGCGGACCCCTCGTCGGTCAGTCCGCTGGTCGTCGAGGCTCTGTCGGATCTCGCCCGGATGTAGGTCGTAGGGGGGCCTGGTCCAAGCGGCCCCTACGATCTCGGCATGTCGGACACCGATGCGAGCTCGGCGCCTGTGAGCGACGGCGAGCCGACTGACGAGCCCGGCGTCGAGCCCGGCACCGAGCCCGGCAGCCGACGAGCCGATGGCGAACGAGCGGGGCGCCGTGGCGACCTGGCCGCGCCTCGCACTCCTCGCGATCGTGATCACCTTGGTCGGGTCCTGGGCGACCTGGTCCTCTGATGGGCCGGTCCGCCTCGGCGGACACGAGGGATCCCACGATGGATGGCTCGCGACGCTCTTTGCGCTCTTTGCGCTCGCCGCCATCAGGCCACTGACCCGGAGGTCCTGGCCCGGGATCCTCGTCACCCTGATCTGTGGGTCGGCGGTGCTCATTTCGACCCTCGGCGATTCCCCACCTCCCGGCTCCGGCCTCGCGTGGGGCTGGTGGTTGACCTTCGCCGGCGGCCTGGTGATGGCGACGGCGAGCATCGGTACGGCGGTCGCCCGAGTCGTCAGGGAGCCCGATCATCGATGGGTCTCATCGAGCTTCTCGTGGCCGCGCGCGGTCCGCGGGGGACTCGCGGTCGTGGGCGTCATCGCCTTGTTGGGGATCTACCTGCAGGTGTTGTTCGTCCCTGAGCGGGCGAGCTTCCCCCCGCAGGCCGATGCGATCACGGCGGCCCAGGCGCAGGCAGCGACCGAGAAGTTCGTGGCGGGCACGCCGCGGCCACGCGACGTCGACCTCGAGTACGCGCCGAGCACGGCGGCGACGGTCGAACCGTGGCCGGACGGCAACCAGTTCTTCCCTCGCATCTTCGACGACGTCCGGGGCGCCAAGTCGTCGGTCAACATCCTCATGTACGGCTGGGCCACAGGCACCGTCGGCGACGAGCTCGCGTCGATCCTGCGGACCAAGCTGGCCGAAGGGGTCCAGGTCCGGATCCTGGTCGACGGCCAAGGCTCGGCTCCCGAGGGCAAGTCCCGCGCGATGTACGAAAGCCTGGTGAAGGCGGGCGCCGTGGTCGTGTCCAACGACACGATCCAGCTCGACTACGACGGGCCGCTCTTCGACCGCAGGTTCGACTGGCGCCAGGACGAGTTCGGGCGCGCCGAGCACCGCAAGCTCTACGTCATCGACGGCGTGGTGGCCTGGACCGGTGGCGCCGGTGTCGAGGACAACTTCAATGACGGACGCTTCCACGACGTGATGACCCGGGTGACCGGTGACGTGGTCCGGCAAGCGCAGGCGGCGTTCCTCACCAGCTTCCGAGCGCACGGCGGCCCGCTGCCCGCCGACCTCGGCCGGTACTTCCCGACTCAACCCGACCCGGGAACGCTGCCGGTGCAGCTCGCGCAGGTGGTGCCCGGAGGGTACGTCGCGGCCACCCAGGCGACCCGGGAGCTGATCGACGGCGCCCAGCACAGCCTGGACATCGAGAACCCGTACCTGACCGACGCCGACATCGTCCAGCGGCTCATCGCCGCCGCCCAGCGCGGGGTCAAGGTCCGGATCGTCGTCTCCCAGAAGTCCAACAACCCGTACGTCGATGCCGCTTTCTCGCACCACTATCGAGCGCTCATCGATGCCGGTGCCGAGGTCTGGGCGTACCCGGGAGCGGTGACCCACGACAAGGTCGTGGTCGCCGATGACCGGGTCAGCTTCGGGACGGTCAACCTCGACGCGTGGTCGCTCTATCGTGACTACGAAGTGACGATGATCGTCCAGGACCCGGCAACGGTCGCGCTGTTCGAGTCCCGCGTTTTCCAGCCCGACATCGCGCGCTCGGCACCGGCGAAGCCGCCGACCGCAGTGGTGGAGCGCGCCAAGGCCTGGTTCTGGGACCAGTTCGCCTACTTCCTCTAAGCCGGCTCCGCCCAGGTGTTGGCGTCGGGCCGACGACTTAGCCGCGCGTCTCGGATCCTGCCGTCGCCTTCGTCCGTGGGGGTGGAGTGACGGAAGTGACTGGAAACAAAGGAAATTCGTGCGCTGTCGGGCTTGACCGACTTAGACCACGTTGACTAGAATCGAACACATGATCGAGTCCAGCGTGAGCGAGTCGACCGGCGATGCCGGGCTCGACGCCGCGCTGGCTGCCTTGCATGCAGCGATCGATGCGGTCAACGCCGCAGACCTGGCGGCCCTGGTCCGCATCGATGGGCCGTCGACCGGACTGCATGCCGCCGCCCGGATCGTCGAGAGCGCGAAGCGCAAACTGATGGCCTTCGACTCGGCGTACGTTCGCGCGGTCGAGACCGGCGACGAGCCGCGACGCACGCGTCCTCGTCGACGGCGGTCTTCCTGCGCGACCAGCTGCGGATCTCGGTCGGTGAGGCGCGGCGCCGGGTGGCGGTGGCCAAGACCTGCACGCCCCGGCCAGGCTTCTCAGGCGAACCCCTGCCGGCGTTGCTGCCGACCGTGGCCGACGCCATGAGCGCGGGCCTGGTCTCGGCCGAGCACGCCTCCGTCGTCGCCCAGGTCGTCGAGCACGTGCCCGTTGGCGCGAGTCATGAACAGGGCGCCGCCGTGGAGGCCGAGATGACGGCCGCGGCCCTGGTCTGCGATCCCGCGGGGCTCGTATCGTTCGGACGCAAGGTGCTGGACCGGATCGATCCGGACGGCGCGCTGCGCGACTACGACTACGCCGTGGGGCAACGACGCGTGACGTTGAAGGCCAAGCGCGGACAGGCCGGCGGGACGCTGGTCGGCGACCTATCGGTGGAGCTGCTCGAGAAGCTGCAGACCGTGCTGGACTCACTGGCCCGCCCGGTGCCGGCTGATGAATCAGGCGCTCCGGACTCACGCACTCCGGGCCAGCGGCTCCACGACGCCCTGCTCGCCGTGGTCGATCGCATCCTGGCCAGCGGCGACCTGCCGGCGTGCGGGGGCGTGCCCGTCACCATGGTGGTCCACCTGACCAAGGAGCAGTTCGTCTCGCGCCGCGGCCTCGCGGTGACCGACCACGGCCACCTCATCCCGGTCACGGAGGCGTTCCGGATGGCCGACCAGGCCGCGATCTGGACCCTCGTGAAGGACAGCAAGGGTGTCCCGCTCAACCTGGCCCGCACGGCCCGGATCGCCAGCCTCGGCCAGACCGTCGCACTCGCCGCTCGGGATCGAGGGTGCTCGTTCCCCGGCTGTGATCGGCCGCCTTCGTGGTGTCAACGACATCACGTCCAGGAGTGGCAGGAGGGCGGCGAGACCGATGTCGGCAACCTGACCTTGGTCTGCGGTTTCCATCACCGGGAGTTCCGGCGACGCGGTTGGAGCGTGGCCATGGTCGACGGTCTGCCGGAGTGGACGCCGCCGCGGTGGATGGACCCCGCGCAACGTCCGGTGCGCAACCACCTGCACCCTCCCCTGCCCGAGGCGAGATGACTAGTCTCGGAGTGAGTCCGGTCCCGACGAGCGTTCGGAGTTGAGCTGATGAGCGTCGTACGTGCAGCCATCACGCAGGTTGAGTGGACCGGCGAGAAGGAGTCGATGATCGCCCGGCATGAGGAGCTGGCTCGCGAGGCCGCTGCCGGGGGCGCCCAGATCATCTGCTTCCAGGAGTTGTTCTATGGCCCGTACTTCGGTGCGGTCCAGGACCAGAAGTACTACTCGTACGTCGAGTCGATCCCCGGTCCGACGGTCGAGCGCTTCCAGGCGCTGGCCAAGGAGCTGAACCTCGTGACGATCCTGCCGATCTACGAGGTGGTCAACGAGGGGGAGTACTACAACTCGGCCGCCGTGGTCGACGCCGATGGGTCGCTGCTGGGCACTTATCGCAAGCATCACCTGCCGCACTTGCCGTCGTTCTGGGAGAAGTTCTACTTCCGCCCGGGCAACCTGGGCTATCCGGTCTTCGAGACGGCCGTGGGTCGGGTCGGCGTCTACATCTGCTACGACCGGCACTTCCCGGAAGGCTGGCGCGAGCTCGGGCTCGGGGGCGCGCAGATCGTCTTCAACCCCTCGGCCACCAAGCCCGGCTTGTCCAACCGGCTCTGGGAGCTGGAGCAGCCGGCCGCGGCCGCGGCCAACCAGTACTTCGTGGCGGCCAACAACCGGATCGGCCAGGAGGTCGGTGAGTTCGGCGCGGACGCACCGCACTTCTACGGGTCGTCGTACTTCGTGGACCCGCGGGGCAACTACGTCGGCGAGGTGGCCTCCACCGACAAGGAGGAGATCGTCCTGCGCGACCTCGACCTCGACCTGATCACCGAGGTGCGCAACGACTGGCAGTTCTACCGAGACCGCCGGCCGGACTCCTACACCCGGATCACCGCGCCGTAGGGAGAGGCCGATGACCACACTGATCACGAACGGCACGGTGGTCAGCGCCACCGGCTCGTTGCTGCAGGACGTCCTGGTCGACGGCGAGAGGATCGCCGCGGTCCTGGCCCCCGGCTCGCAGGCCCTGGGCGATGTCGCGGCCTCGGCCGAGACGGTCATCGACGCCGCCGGCAAGCTGGTCATCCCCGGCGGCATCGACGGCCACACCCACATGGAGATGCCGTTCGGCGGCACCTACGCCTCGGACACCTTCGAGACCGGGTCGCGGGCCGCGGCGTGGGGCGGGACCACGACGATCATCGACTTCGTCGTCCAGGCCCATGGGCAGCGGGTCCAGGACCAGGTCGCGCTCTGGCACGAGAAGGCCGACGGCAACTGCGCCATCGACTACGGCTTCCACCAGATCATCGGCGACGTCAACGACGAGTCGCTCAAGGCGATGGACGAGCTGATCGGTGAGGGCATCACGAGCTTCAAGCTCTTCATGGCCTACCCGGGTGTCTTCCTGTCCTCGGACGGGCAGATCGTGCAGGCGATGCAGACCGCCGCGGGCAACGGCAGCCTGATCATGATGCACGCCGAAAACGGTTCCGCCATCGACGTTCTCGTCCAACAGGCCATCGCCCGCGGCGACACCACGCCCTACTTCCACGGCATCACGCGGCCCTGGCAGACCGAGCAGGAGGCGACCCACCGCGCGGTGATGCTGGCCGACATGACCGGAGCGCCGCTGTATGTCGTGCACGTCTCGGCCAAGCAGGCCCTGGCCCGGATCGCCGAAGCGCGCGACGCCGGGCAGAACGTCTTCGGCGAGACCTGCCCGCAGTACCTCTACCTCTCCCTCGAGGAACAGCTCGGCGCCCGCAGCGAGCAGTGGGGCGACTTCGAAGGCGCGAAGTGGGTCTGCTCGACGCCGCTGCGCTCACGGGCCGAGGGGCATCAGGACGAGCTGTGGCGCTACATCCGCACCGGCGACGTCACGACGGTCTCGACCGACCACTGTCCCTTCTGCATGAAGGACCAGAAGGAGATGGGGATCGGCAACTTCGCCAAGATCCCCAACGGGATCGGCTCGGTGGAGCACCGGCTGGACCTGCTCTACCAGGGCGTGGTCGACGGCCGGATCAGCAAGGAGCGCTGGGTCGACGTGTGCGCTACGACGCCGGCCCGGATGTTCGGGCTCTACGGCAAGAAGGGCGTGATCGCGCCGGGCGCCGACGCCGACATCGTGATCTACGACCCCAACGGGCACACGACGATCAGCGCGGCGACCCACCACATGAACATGGACTACTCGGCCTGGGAGGGCTTCGAGGTCGGCGGCCACGTCGACACAGTGATCTCCCGAGGCCGGGTGATCGTCGACGACGGCTGCCTACCTGGGCAGCAAGAGCGACGGCCGGTTCGTCAAGCGCTCCCTCTCGCAGAACCTGATCTGAGCCGATGGCTATGGATTTCGGCGTCGTCCTGCAGAACGACCCACCCGCCTGGCGAGTGGTGGACATCGCCAAGCAGGCCGAGAACTTCGGCTTCACCCACGTCTGGACCTTCGACTCGCACCTGCTCTGGCAGGAGCCGTACGTCGTCTACAGCCAGATCCTCTCGGCGACCCACCGGGTCAAGGTCGGCCCGATGGTGACCAACCCGGCCACCCGCGACTGGACCGTCACCGCCTCGCTGTTCGCCACGCTCAACGACATGTTCGGCAACCGCACGGTCTGCGGCATCGGCCGCGGCGACTCGGCGGTCCGCGTGATCAACGGCAAGCCGGTCACCCTGGCCACGCTGCGCGAGTCGATCGGCGTGATCCGTGGGCTGGCCAGCGGAGAGCAGGTCGACTACAAGGGGCAGCAGCTCCGATTCCCTTGGGGCGCAGCGTCCCGGCTGCCCGTGTGGGTCGCGGCCTACGGACCCCTGGCCCTCAAACTGACCGGTGAGGTCGCCGACGGCTTCATCCTCCAGGTCGCGGACCCCGAGATCACGGCCTGGTCGATCGGCGCCGTGCGGGCCGCGGCCGAAGCGGCCGGACGCGATCCCGCCTCGATCACGATCTGCGTGGCGGCACCGGCCTACGTCACCGACGGCAGCCCGGAAGGGCTGCAACACGGACGGGACCAATGCCGCTGGTTCGGCGGGATGGTCGGCAACCACGTCGCCGACATCGTCGCGCGGTACGGCGCGGACGGGGCCGCCGTCCCGAGGGCGCTGTCCGACTACATCGCCGGCCGTCAGGGTTACGACTACAACCAGCACGGCAAGGCCGGCAACACCCACGCCGACTTCGTGCCGGACGAGATCATCGACCGGTTCGCGTTGATCGGGCCCGTCGAGCGTCAGGTCGAGCGCCTCGAGGAGATGAAGGCCCTCGGCGTGGACCAGTTCGCCCTCTACCTCCAACACGACGCGAAGGACGCGACCCTCACGGCGTACGGCGAACAAGTCATCCCCGCGGTCAACGTCCGGGCCGCCGCGACGTCATGAGCCTCTGGTCAAGCTCACGGGGATGGCTGGGCCGGCACGACCCCGGGTACGCCGCGTTACGCCGGGCCGGCCGGACCGCGATCATCATGCCGGCCATGTTTGCCTTCGGCGACAAGGTGATCGGAGACCCGACCTTCGCGACGTTCGCGGCGTTCGGCTCGTTTGCGATGCTCTTGTTGGTGGACTTCAGCGGTCCGATGCGGGATCGGCTGCAGGCCCACATCGCCCTCGTGCTGGTCGGCGCGGTCTTCGTGTTCGCCGGCACCGTCGTCTCGCGCTCGGCCTGGCTGGGCGCGGTCGCGATGGCGGTGGTCGGCTTCGGGGTGATCTTCGCGGGGGTGGTCAGCTCGGTGCTGGCCAGCGCCACGACCTCGTTGCTGCTCGCCTTCATCCTGCCGGTGACGCTGCCCGGCTCGATGGACACCGTCGGCGCCCGCCTGGCCGGGTGGGGCCTGGCCGGCCTGGTGTCGCTGTTTGCCCTCGCCTTCCTGTGGCCGGCGCCCGTGCGGGACCCGTTGCGCACGCCGGCGCTCACGGCCTGCCGGGCGTTGGCCGCCCGGCTGCGGGCCGACGTCGCGTTCCTGTTCGACAACGCCGATGGCGCCGACGGCACCGACGGCACCGACGGGGTCATGGCGGCCGCCCGGCAGGAGGCCATCGAACGCTCGGACGAGGCGTGCGCCACCCTCCGCCGGACGTTTCTGGCGACGCCCTACCGACCGACCGGGCTGAGCACGCCCGCTCGCACCTTGGTGCGGCTGGTCGACGAGCTGAGCTGGCTCAACGCCATCGTGGTGCAGGCGACGTTGCACCGAGCCGGCATGCGGCCGAACCCGCTGATCCGCCGGGTCAAGCTGTCCGTGGCCCAGCTGCTCGATCTCGGGGCCCAGCTGCTGGATGATCCGTCGACCGACCTGGCCGCGATCCGGGCCGAGCAGGTCGAGTTGCGAGAAGCGTTGCAGGAGCTGGAGTTTGCTGCCACGGGCGAGCTCCCGGTGCACCGCGAGACCCTCCCGTCGGTCGACGGTGCCCCGACCCAGGTCGCGGAGCGGATCACCGCTCTGGAGCCCAGCTTCCGGGCTCAGGAGATGGCCTACGCCGCCTCCCAGATCGCCACGAACATCGAGCTGGCCGTGGCCGCAACCCGTCGGGGGTGGCTGGACCGGTTCCTCGGTCGGCAGCCCCGCGGGATCGCCGGGCCGATCGCCGCGGCCCAGGAGCGGGCCTACGCCCACGTCGACCGGCACTCGGTCTGGCTGCACAACAGCGTGCGCGGCGGCGTGGCGCTCGGCCTGGCTGTCCTGTGCGCCGACCTGTCCCAGGTGCAGCACTCGTTCTGGGTCGTCCTGGCCACCCTGTCGGTGCTGCGGTCCAACGCCCTGAACATCGGACAGAACGCGGTGCGTGGGCTGGTCGGCACGCTGGTCGGCTTCGTCATCGGCGCCGGGCTGATCGAGCTGATCGGCACCAACTCGACGGTTCTGTGGATCCTCTTGCCGTTCGCCATCCTGGTGGCCGGGGTCGCGCCGGCGGCCATCTCGTTTGCCGCTGGGCAGGCGGCGTTCACGGTGACGCTCGTGATCCTCTTCAACATCATCGCGCCGGCCGGCTGGCAGGTCGGCCTGGTCCGGGTCGAGGACATCGCCATCGGCTGTCTGGTCGGTCTGGTGGTCGGCCTGCTCTTCTGGCCGCGGGGCGCCGCGGCCGCGCTCGGGCAGGCGTTGGCTGAGGCCTACACCGACACGGCGCGCTACCTGGCGGTCGCCGTGGAGTTCGGCATGCAGCGCTGCGAGGGTGGTCGGCCGGGGCCGGCTCAGGTCGAGGCGCCGACCGAGTCGGCCGTTCGAGCCGCGGCATCATCGCGCCGGCTGGACGACACCTTCCGGAGCTACCTGGCCGAACGAGGGGCCAAACCCGTTGCCCTGGCTCGGATGACCAGCCTGGTGTCCGGCGTGGTCGGCGTGCGACTGGCCGCGGATGCGGTGCTCGACCTATGGCAACGCGACCCCGGCGGTGACGACGGTGATCGCACGGCGGCCCGGATCGAGCTGCTGCAGGCCAGCAACCAGCTGGAGCGGTGGTACGACGAACTCTCGGCCAGCTTCGTGAGCGACCGCGAGGCACCGCAACCATTGCGTCACGACAACCTTGCCGACGCCCGCCTGCTCGAGGCGCTGCGCCGAGACCTGCAAGCCCCGGACGGCCGGGCCAGCACCACGGCCACCCGGATGATCTGGACCGGTGACCATCTCGACGCCGTACGCCGTTTGCAGACCACGCTGGTCGGCGCGCCCGCACCGGCGTGACCGGCCGCGGCGACTACGACAGCCCGGGAAATCCCTGGGCTGACGGCTGCGATGCGCCGGAGGCCGGGATCCGCGCGGCCCGAGCCCGGACGAGTTCCCGCTGTACGCCGAGGGTGACGGCCAGATAGAGCAGGATCGTCGCCGAGCTGAAGCCCTTGATGTCGGTCGTGCCGTCGACGACGACGTCGATGCCGAGGTGCGCCGCCAGGGAGGCGACCCACAGGATCGCCGTCACCCAGGTGCCCTGCCGCCAGGCCACGCCGTCGGCCTCGCGCCAGACGCGCATGCTGAGGGCGCGGACCCAGCCGAAGGCTGCCGCCACGACCAGCCCGCCGACCACGAGCGCCACCGTCTCGCTGGACAGCTGGTGCCCCTTGGCAGCATTCGCGCACTCGACGATGCCGATGACGCCGAGAATCAGGATGAAGCGGGCGGCCGAGGTCTCGCGCGCTGGTCGGGCCCGGAACTGCCGGGCGATCAGCAGGAGGACGACCGCCACCCCGATCAGGATGTTGACCATGCCCCGATGATGCCTCGGCGACCTGAGCCACTCGCGGGCTGGTGACCGGTCTGGGATGCACTCCGGCCCGGGAGGGGCAGAATCGTCGATCGTGAGCCTTCGCGTAGCGGTCCTGGACGACTACCAGCAGGTCGCGTCGAGCTGCGCGTCGTGGACCGATCTCGGTCCCGACGTGGAGGTGCGCTTCCTGACCGAGCACCTGGTCGGCGATCCGCTGATCGAGGCCCTCGCCGATGTCGAGGTCGTCGTCGCGATGCGGGAGCGGACCGCCTTCCCGGCCGAGGTGATTGATCGGCTGCCGGCGCTGCGCCTACTGGTGACGACCGGCATGGGCAACGTGGCGATCGACATCCCGGCCGCCGAGCGCGCGGGCGTCGTGGTCTGCGGCACGGGGCACCTCCTCAACCCCACTGCCGAGCTCACCTGGGCGATGATCCTCAGCCTGACTCGTCACCTGCGCGCCGAGGAGGCTGCGCTGCGAGCGGGCCTGTGGCAGGCGACCCTCGGCGAGGTCATCGGTGGCAAGACGCTCGGCGTCGTCGGCCTGGGTCATCTGGGCCAGCGGGTGGCCCGGGTCGGCCTGGCCTTCGACATGCGAGTGCTCGCCTGGTCGACCAACCTCGACCCCGAGGTCGCGGCCGCCCACGGCGTCCAGGCCGTTTCGAAGGCCGAGCTGCTGGCCGAGTCCGACGTGGTGTCGTTGCACCTCAAGCTGAGTGAGCGGTCCCGCGGCACGATCGGCGCGGCCGAGCTGCAGGCGATGAAGCCCTCGGCGTACCTCGTGAACACCTCGCGCGGTCCGCTCGTGGACACCGACGCCCTCATCCAGGCGTTGCGGGAGGGCTGGATCGCCGGCGCGGGCATCGACGTCTTCGACGAGGAGCCGCTGCCGGCCGATCACCCACTGCTGCAAGCCCCGCGGACCTTGCTGACGCCGCACATCGGCTACGTCGTGGACCGCGGCTACGAGCTGTACTACGGCGACGTCGTCGAGGACATCAGCGCCTGGCTGGCCGGCCGCCCGATCCGCGTGCTGGGCTAGGCCGCGGCGCTGGGGAGGGCGTCGATCCAGTCCCGCAGCGCGGTGGCGATGAGCAGTGGCGAGTCCTCCGGCAGGAAATGCAGTCCGGGCACGCTGACCTCTCGCTGGTTGGGCCAGGCCCGGCAGGCCTCGCGCAGCGGCCCGGTCAGCAACGCGCCCGGCTCGCCGTTGACGAAGAGCTTCGGCAGCTGGCTGTGCTCCATGAAGTCGGCGTTGGCGCGGACGATCTCGTCGACGTCCTCGGGCCGTCCGTCGATCGGGATCTCGCGCGGCCAGGTCAACGTGGGCCGGCGCCCTTCACCCGGCTCCGCGAACGGCTCGCGGTACGCCGCCATCTCGGCGTCGGTCAGCCGGCGCAACGTCCCCGCCGGCAGGACCTCCTCGACGAAGAAGTTGTCGTGCAGCACCAATCGCTCGCCGGCCTCGCTGCGCAGCGGGCCGAAGAGCTCGGGGTCAGGGGCGTTCGGGCCGCTCGACGACACCGGCCCGACCAAGGTCTCCAGATAGGCGATGCCGCGGACGGCGTCGAGGATGCCGGCGGGCCCAGTCCATGGCCAGCACGCCGCCCCAGTCGTGTCCGACCAGGATCACGTCCGACCGGACCGAGTCCCCGATGAGCTCGCTCGAGCAGCTCGTCGAGGTAGCGACGATGTTCGACCAGCCGATAGCGACCAGGGTCCACGACCCGGGACCTTGGCCGAGTGACCCATGCCGATGAGGTCGGGCGCGATGCAGTGACCGCGATCTTGGACCAGCGCAATCACGTTGCGCCACAGGTACGACGAGGTCGGGTTGCCGTGCAAGAAGACCATCGGCGGACCACTCCCGGCCTCTCGATAGGCCATCGGGAGACCGAACACGTCCAGAGTTCGCTCGCTCGTTGCCATCAGTTCACGCTACGCGTGCGGGACTGTCCAGGGCGTGGTCGGCATTCGACAGGACGCCCGATCCCGTCGATGCTCGAGGAGACGAGCCCCGCTCGTTCCCCTGCCTGATCACGACCCATTCCGATCACATCGCGAGGTCACGATGGCAACAGACACCAAGCCCACCGTCGTACTGGTCCATGGCGCATTCGCCGATGCCTCCGGCTGGGGGGCGGTCATCCAGCGACTCACCGCCCTCGGCTACACCGCCTACGCTCCCGCCAACCCGTTGCGCGGCGTGATCAGCGACGGCGACTCGATCCGCACCTTCGTCTCCACCATCGAGGGCCCGGTGGTCCTGGTCGGTCACTCCTACGGTGGCTCGGTCATCACCAACGCCAGCCCGGGCGCGTCCAACGTGACCGCTCTGGTCTTCATCGCGGCGTACGCACCGGACGAGGGCGAGACGCTCGGGGCAGCGGGCGCGCTCGACGGAGCCTCCAATGACCTGGCCGAGCACATCCTGGCCCGGCCCTACCCCGGAGCGCCCGAGGGCGACGCCGACGGTTACATCGATCCGGCGGTCTTCCATCACCAGTTCTGCGCCGACCTGCCGGCCGATCTCGCAGCGGTCATGGCGGTCAGCCAGCGCCCGGTTGCCTTGTCCTGCTTGGGTACGCCGTCCGGTCCCGCGGGCTGGAAGACCCTCCCGAGCTGGTTCATGGTTGCGAGCAACGACAACGCCATCCCGCCGGTCGCCGAGCGCGCGATGGCGGCTCGGGCCGGGTCGCACACGGTCGAGGTGGATAGCTCGCACGTCGCCTTCATCAGCCACGTCGATGAGACCGTCGAGCTGATCCTGGCCGCCATCAACGGGAGCTGAGAAGCGGTTCGGGCTGGGTAGCGAGCCGGCCGGCGCGGCTACGCTGCTCCGGTGGTGGATCCCGGGCCGGCCGTCGCGACCCGCGGACTGACCAAACGGTTCGGCCGGACCACGGCGCTGGATGGTGTCGATCTGGTCGTCGAGCCCGGCGGGGTGCACGGGCTCGTCGGGCCGGTTGGGGCCGGCAAGACAACCTTGCTGGCAACGCTCTTGGGTCTCGTGCGGCCCGACGAGGGCGAGGTGCGGTTGCTCGGCCGCACCCGGTCCGAGGCCGGTCGGTCCTGGCTCGACGGTGTGGCCGGCTTTGTGGCGACGCCGCGCTTCTATCCCCACCTCAGCGGCCGGCGGAACCTGACCATCCTGGCCGGACTGGACGGCGGCCCCTCCCCACGCCTGGTCGACGACGTCCTTGACTCGGCGGGGCTGACCGCGGCGGCAGGACAGAAGGTGCGGGGCTACTCGCTGGGGATGCGGCAGCGACTGGCTCTGGCCGCCGCCTTGATCCGCCAGCCGCGCCTGTTGATCCTGGACGAGCCGACCTCCGGCCTGGATCCGGCCGAGACCCGCGAGCTGCACGCGGCCCTGAGGGGACTCGCGCGAGACGGTCTGGCTGTCCTGCTGAGCGGCGCCGACATGACGCACGTCAGCGATCTGTGCGACTCAGTGAGCGTGCTCGCCCAGGGGCGCCTCGCCTTCACCGGCAGCCTCGCAGCGATGCGTGACCTCGCCCCGCAGCCGCTGTGGCGGCTGACCACGAACGACGACCCGGCAGCGACGTCGCTAGCTCTCGGTCTCAGTGGCGTGACGGTCGCCCCCGATGGAGCATCCCGGCTCTCGGTGACCGCCGACCGGGCTCACCTGGACCGCTACATGGTGGCCCTCGGGCGGGAGGGGATCGCCGTCCGCGGGTTGTCGGAGGCCGTCTCGCCGTTGGAGACCCTGTTCGTGCGCCTGACCGAAGATCCTCCGACCGCGGAGCCCGGGTCATGAGCGACACCCGATCCCAGCCCCGGGCCGAGGGGAGCGAGCCGGTTGTCGCGCGCCACGGCGTCGCAGTGGTCTGGTGGCTCGAGCTGGTCAAGCTGTCCGGTCTGGTGCGCGTGCAGGTGATCGCCGGCTTGTGCGTGCTGGCACCGTTCTTGGTCGCGCTCGCGGTGTCGGTGCAGAGCGCCACGCCCGCTGACACGCTCTTCGGCCAGTGGTTGCACGAGTCCGGATATGCGTTGCCGTTGGTCGTGCTCGGCTTCGCCGGTCAATGGGTCCTGCCACTCCTCACCGCGGTCGTCGCCGGCGACATCTTCTCCTCCGAGGACCGGTTCGGCACCTGGAAGACGGTGCTCACGCGCTCCCGAAGTCGGTGGGATCTCTTTGCGGGCAAGGGAATTGCGGTGTTGACCTACACCGTTGTCGTGCTGGGCCTGCTCGGGGCGGCCAGCCTGGTCGCCGGCCTTCTGCTCGGGAGCGCGCCGATCGTCGGACTCAGCGGGCAGCTGGTGCCGGCCAGCCACGCCGCCACGCTGGTGATCGAGAGCTGGGCCTGGCAGCTGCCACCCCTGCTCGGCTTCGCCGCACTGGCCATGGTGTTGTCGATCCTCACCCGCAACAGCGTGATCGGCGTGGCCGGCCCGGTCGTGATCGGGCTCCTGCTGCACTTCCTGTCACTGGTCAACCTGCCCTCGTCCGTGCGCCTGGCTCTGCTCACGACTCCCTTCGACGCCTGGCACGGGCTGTGGGCCCAGCCGTCGTACTCGTCGCCGCTCTGGCACGGACTGATCACCAGCGCGGTCTGGTTCCTGGTCTGCGCGACCGTGTCGTGGTTCGTCTTCCGCCGCCGCAGCATCGAGGTCTCATGACCAGCCGCGAGCGCCGCGTCGCGCACCACCCACACCACCGGATCCGGCTGCGGACGATCGCGCTGCTGACGGCCGCCATCGTCGTGCTGAGCGGCGCCCTGACGGCGTGCGGCGGGACGTCGATCCGGCCGGCGCAGCTCCAGTCCTCGATCAGCGCGACGTTTGCTCGCCTCTACGTGCGCCAGCAGGTCCTCGAGGGCAACCAGCAGCCCAGCGTGGCGAGCCTGCAGGCAAGGGCCAGCTGCCAGAAGGGAACTCGGTCGACCGCGCAGTCCGGAGCGGGCGACGACTGGGTCTGCCAGATCACGTTCGTCGTCGCCGCACCGGCCGCTGCAACCGCTCCGGCCCCGCCGGTCACGGCGCTCTACAACGTCGACGTCGAGACCGACGGATGCTATGCGGCGGACGGCGTCGGTCCGGTCTCGGTCAACGGAACGCGGACCATCACCGGCCCGGGCAACCAGCAGCGACTCAACCCGCTGTGGTTGATCGACGGGTGTTTCGACATCGGCTGACCGACATCGGCTCGACCGACCGGCCGAACGTTGCCGCGCGACCGGGTCAGGCCTTGATCTTGATCTTGGCGTTGATCTGCGGCAGCTCGATGTAGGTCTGCCCCGAGGCCATCTTCAGCGGCGTGCCGTCGGACACGGTGAACTGGAAGACGTCGTTGACGGCGCCCTTGGTCCAGGTGCCCGTGACGTACTTGCCGCCGTGGAAGTAGTAGAACGTGCCGGTGGCATTGACGATGTCGTGGATCGGCTCGACCTCACCCTTGCCGGGGTAGATCTTCGCGTAGTGCTGCTTGGCCCGGATGACCAGGACGTTGTCCGGAGCGACCCGCTTGCCGTTGGCCAGGACGTGCGGCCCCCACGGCATGCTGCGCTTGTACTTGCCGCTCTTGGCGTCGTAGACGTAGCTCATGTCGTAGGTGTCGGCCTGCTTCCACGGCACTCGGATGCTGTGCGCGGGCTTGCCTTTCGCCGTACTGACCTCGGCCGTTGTCGACGCCCAGGGCAGATAGTGCTGCTGCGGTCCGCTGCGGAACTTCGTGGTCTGCTTGGCCAGCACCTTCGGGTTGCAGACGACCGCGCGGTCGTAGTAGGTCACGCCCTGATAGGTGCGCACGCGGGCCGGGTTGATCGAGTACGAGCCGGTGCCCTTGGTGGCGATGTAGGAGTGCGTGACGTCGATGTACTGCCCGTAGTGCTTGGCGTAGTCGATCACCCACGGCTGGCCGCCGGTGTTGCCGACGATCACACCGATCGGGCTCAGCATCGGGACGTCCACGGGCCGCACCGACCGGACTGGCGCCACGTCAGTTGCCGTGTGCGAGTGGAAGATCGGCACCAGTCGGGTGCCGGCATAGCCGTGCGAGTCGCGGTAACCGTCGAGCTCGACGTAGACGATGTCGGCCAGGTCCAGCCCCGCCTGCGGGTGCTCGTTCTGGTTGTCCGGGACCTTGACCGCGGTGGCGGCATGCTTGGCGTCGGCCGGGTTCGCGAGCAGCCGCCCGGTCAGCGGCCAGCGCGGGCGCGTGTCGACACTCGGGGTGGGGCTCGGGGTCGGGCTCGCGGACGGCGAGGTCGCAGGGGCGGCGCTCTTCGGAGAGCCGCTGTGGCAGGCCGCGAGGGCGGCGGTGCCGGCGACACCGAGCGCCCCGAGCAAGAGCGTCCGGCGGTTGACCGAGTCGTTCACGTGCGCTGTCCTTCCTGCCGCTTGGCCGCACTCTCGACCAGCGGGACGTCACTGACCTGCTGTTTCTTGGTGCCCTCGGCGGGAATCTGACCCACGACACCTGGCTGACCGCGCGTACGGCGCGTCGGTGCACTTTACCTGGAAGATCTGGTGACCCCGGCCGGACGCGCTCGAGGTCACTCGATGGCGAACCGGGGCGTGGGTCCGATCAGGAGAGGGGTGAGGGTGCCTCCGGGTGCGGGTCGGGCGAAGTAGTAGCCCTGGGCCATGCGGCAGCCGAGGCGCGTAGGGTCTCGGCTTGGGCCTCGGTCTCGACGCCCTCGACCACGACGGCCAGGTCGAGATCCTCACCCAGTCGAAGCACCGCCTTCATGAACCGCTCGACTCGTTGGTCGTCGTTGAGCCCGACCACGAAGGCGCGGTCGATCTTCAGGGTCGTCAACGGGATCTCGTGCAGATGGGCCAGCGAGGAGTAGCCGGTGCCGAAGTCGTCCAGGGCCAACGACACTCCGGCTTCCCGGAGTTCGTGGGTGACCTGGCGCGCGGCTCGCCGGTCGGTCAGGAGACCGTCTTCGGTGATCTCAATGACCAGTTGATGGGCCGAGATCCCGTGTCGCGCAAATGGCATCGGCGACCCCAGCGAAGCCGTCCGGAGCGAGCGCGCCGTCGTTGCCGCCGCCGCCACGCCGGCCGCGACCGGCCGCGGACAGCAGGGCCAGGCCGATCAGGGCAGGCCGAATCGCCAACGTCACGACCGCACGGCGGAGCCGACGGACCAGAGCTCGCACGTGACGCCCCTCTGCACAGGCCCCGGAACCCGTTGATGTCGAAGAGCCACGCAACTCCTCGACCGCGTGGCTTCCCTATCGACGCTTTTCCGGATCGGCTGAATTGCGTTGGGCTTTCACGGCGTACCCCACCTAAAGGGGGGAATATCCGCTTTGGGTGGCGGATCTCACCGCCGTACGACGGAGTCGTGCCTAGTGCGGGACTTCGACCCAGACCGCGGGCTCATCGCCGATTGTCCAGCCGTCGTGTCCCGGTGGGATGTGGGCGAGGTCGCCGGCCGCGAAGTCGACCTGGACGCCGCCCGCATCCTGGGCGGCGACCCGTCCGGACACGACGTAGAAGACGTGGTCCACCTGGCAGGTGTCCGTCTGCTGCACGGGTTTGGCGTGCACCGACCACCGCCAGCCAGGTTGGGCCGTGACGCGGGTCAGTCTCACTCCGCCGAGGTCCACGATCTCCAGCTTGATCTTGTCGACCGCGTCCATGGTGTTGTCGGGCTGGTCGAAGCTCCGCTTCGTGGTGGTGTTCGTGGTGGTGTTCGTCGTGGTGCTCATGGAATACCTCCCGGTCTGGAGCCCGTCGTCTCCGTCACCGTCGACGATAAGGAGACCCGAGGGTGGTTGGTCATGGGGCGTTCACCCCATGCGGTGCTCGGATACGATCCGGCCGTGTCTGATTCGGGGGTCCGGATTTCCGACCTGTTGGTCGCGATGTCGCTGGCCACTGATCTGGGCTTTGGGCAGCCGAGCGAGCACATGTTGCGCTCGGCGCGGATTGGGATGCGCCTCGGCGAGCGGTTGGGCCTGGACACCGCGCAGATGGCCACGCTCTACGACGTGGGGCTGCTGACGTACGTCGGTTGCCCGACCTACGGCAATGAGGCGGCCAAGGTCTTCGGGGACGACATCGACTTCCGTGCGCAGGCGCTCGAGGTGGACCTGGCCGGCTTCCCCGCGATGTTGTTCATGCTGCGCCGGACTGGTTCTGGCCGGTCGGCGGTCAACCGCGCGTTCGAGACCGCGACGTTCATGGCCACCGGTGGCCGTGCGGTGCTCGAGCAGATGGCCTCGCACTGCTCGGCCGCCGGTGCGCTGGCCGACCAACTGGGACTGGGTGCCGACGTCCGGACGGGCATCGAACAGGCCTACGCGCGGTGGGACGGACGTGGCGTCCCGGACACCCTGTCCGGTACCGGGTTGTCCCTGGCAGCGCGGATCTCGCACATCGCCGAGGCCTGCGAGGTGTTCGAGCGCACGGCCGGCGTCGATGCCGCGGTGACCATGGTCCGCTCCCGCAGCGGCACCCACTTCGACCCCGAGATCGCGCAGGTGGCCGCGACCGATCCGGGGGCACTGTTCGACGGGGTCGGCGCGAACACCGTCGACGAGGTCATGGCTGACGAACCGATCGAGCGCGCCAACCTCACCGAAGACGAGCTTGATGCCGCGTTGGAGGCGATCGGAGACTTCTGCGACTTGCGTGCGCCGTTCTTCGCCGGCCACGCCCGCGGCACGGCCAGCCTGGTCAAGGCCGCGGCCGAAACGCTGAATCTCCCTGGCGGAGAGGTGCGCCTGGCCTATCGGGCCGCGCTCGTGCACGACGTCGGCCGGTTCGGGGTGGACGCGTCGGTGTGGGCTCATCCGGGGCCGCTGTCGGCCGTCCAGCGCGAGCGCATGCGTTTGCACGTCTATTTCGTCGAACGGATCTTCGACCGTCCCGCGCCATTGCGCAGGATCGGTCTGCTGGCCGCCACCCATCACGAGCGCTTGGACGGCTCGGGCTATCACCGGGGCGTCGGCGCCGCCATGCTCTCCACCCCGGCCCGGCTGCTGGCCGCGGCCGACGCCTTTCACGCGATGGTGCAGCCCCGCCCGTATCGAGACGCCTTCACCGAGGCCGACGCCCGCGAGCGGCTGCTGGCCGACGCCGCGCAGGGAAGGCTGGACGCCACGTCGGTCGACGCCGTGTTGAGCGCGGGGGGCCACCGCACTGGACGGGCGCCCGTCGAAGGACCGATGGGTCTGACCGCCCGAGAGAACGAGGTGCTGGTCCTGCTCGCCCAGGGTCTGCCGAACAAGTCGGTCGCCAAACACTTGGGAATCAGCCCGAAGACGGTCAGCAATCACGTCGAGCGCGTGTACACCAAGCTCGGCGTCAACAACCGGGCGGCGGCCGCGATGGCCGCGATGCAGCGCGGCCTGCTCTAGCCCAGTACTGGGGTGAATGCCCCATGCGCACGCGCTCGGTGCGCCAGCAGACTTCATGGCCGAAGCCGTTCTCGGGCAAGGGAGTCGTCATGCACCGTCTGCAGATACAGCGATGCGATCACTGAGCACTGACTATCTGGTGGTCGGCGCCGGCGCCATGGGCATGGCGTTCACCGACACGCTGATCGACCATGCCGATGTCCACGTCACGCTCGTCGATCATCGGGACAGCGCCGGAGGCCATTGGCAGGACGCCTATCCGTTCGTCCAGCTGCATCAGGCCTCGCAGTTCTACGGCGTTGCGTCGACCCTGCTGGGCACGGGAACGGTGCAACCAGCTGGTCCTGAGGCGGGCCTTCAGGAGCGGGCGCGGCGAGCCGAGATCCAGCACTACTACGACACCGTGCTGTACCGCCGGTTTGTTGGTTCGGGTCGAGTCACCTTTCTCGGCGGGAGCGACTATCACGCCGGAGGGGATTCGCATTTCGTGACCTCGCGGGTGTCCGGGGAGACCGTACAGGTCGCCCCGCGGCGACGGGTCGTCGATGCCACCTACCTGTCGCCGACCATCCCGGCAACGTCTGCGCCGCCGTTCCTGACGACCGAGGGCGCTGCGGTCGTCACGGTCAACCAGCTCGCCACACTGGTCGAGGCTCCGGACCGGTTCGTCATCGTCGGGGCAGGGAAGACGGGCACCGACGCGATCGTCTGGCTGCTGACGAACGGAGTTCCCGCCGAGCGCATCACCTGGATCCGACCGCGCGAACCGTGGATGCTCAACCGCGCGACCGTGCAGCCAGACCCTGCGGTAGCGCTGCGAGTGGCCGCCGACACGATGACCGCCGCCGCCGAGGCCCAGTCGCTCGACGACATGTTCCTCCGACTGGAGCGCGCCGCGATCATGCTCCGCATCGACAGCGACTCGGCGCCCACCATGGCCAGAGCGCCCACACTGGGTCTCTGGGAGCTCAACCTGCTCCGCACCATCGACCACGTCGTCCGCCTCGGGCACGTGAAGTGTGTGACCGAGCGCGAGATCATCCTCGACCAGGGTTCCCTGCCGCTCCCGACCAATTCCCTGGTCGTCCACTGTGCCGCTTCGGGACTGCGGGACACTGCGCCGGTGCCCCTGTGGCAGCCGGACAAGATCCGGCTGCAAACGATCCGGGCCGGATTTCCCTGCTTCGCCGCCGCGTTGGCCGGCGTCGTCGAGGCGACGCGCGACGATGACCGAGAACGAAATCGTCTGTGCCCGCCCAACGCCTTCTCCAACAGCCCGGCGACCTGGGCCCGCATGCAGCTCCGCGGGATCGGAGCGACCCGCCAGTACGGCGCCGAGCCGGACATCGCTGCCTGGGCCGACGACTGCGCCCTGAACCCGGCCAGAATCCCGTCTCACCTGCGCTCGACACCCGCAGTCCAGGAGGCGGCGAGCCGACTGGCCGCCGTCGCCGATCAGGGACTCGCGCGATTGGCCACGCTGATCGAGCAGCCGTTGGTGAAGGTGTGAAGCAAAGACGATGTAGCACCGGCGGTTTCGGGTGCCCCCGGCAGGATTCGAACCTGCGGCACATGGTTTAGGAAACCATTGCTCTATCCCCTGAGCTACGGGGGCGGGGCTTGGGGAGTCTAGCCGGGAGAACCCTCGGGACAACCCTGGTGAAACTACTTCGGTGTGGTCCGTCCGATTCGGAACCAGGGCCAGATTGGCCCCATCGCGAGCGGCGACTCCGGCTGCTGTCGCTTGGCCTGCCGCCGTAGGGCCAACGAAGCGGATCCCGGCAGTAAGACGCATCTCGGGTGCGCGACACATGGCTTCTGCCCGCCCACGGTGGCTGAGGAGACGCTGTGCCATGTC
Organism: uncultured Actinomycetota bacterium; assembly: GCA_963834425.1. GTDB lineage: Bacteria > Actinomycetota > Actinomycetes > Actinomycetales > CAVURS01 > CAVURS01. The sequence goes on along the minus strand of CAWIBR010000016.1, from coordinate 6,787 downwards.
GGCGTTTCGCCAGGCCGGGTGAACATGAACCGGTACTGCGGTCAGGGTCTCCCGGTGTCGAGGTGCATCCGGAGCCCCGCCCCGAACTCGGTGTCGGCTGGCCCATCGGGGATGAAGCCGACGGCCAGGTAGAACTCCAGCGCGTGTGCGTTCGCGGTCACTTCGACGCGCGTCACTCCCTCAGCGACGGCTTGGGCCGCGACACTCTTCATCAGGGTGCGCGCCACCCCGCGCCGCATCCACGCCGGCTCGACGAACAGGTCATCCAGCTCGACAACCGCGGCCTGAGTCGGCCGGGTGCTCGCGAAGCCAACGATCGTCCCGTCCGGTGACGTCGCCACCCTGACGCGGCCGCCGCCGGCGAGATCATCGGCCAGCTGGAGCGCCTCCGGATGGGCAAGCAGGGCCGCTCGATCTCCAGCGTTGGACAAAGACGCACGCCGGAAGACGCCCTCCATGGCGCGAGTGTCGCCAGCCCTGGCGGCCCGGATCTCGACCGAGCTCACGAACTCACCCCTTTGGCCGCTCGTACAGGTCTCGGTGTGACCTGTCCGCCTAGTGTCTCCTCATCAGTCATCACCTTGACAACGGACCGCTGGACCGACCACACCGAACCGCACGGACGGCCGTAGGCGCGGCACCACCGGACCCGAACCAACCTCGACCCTTCGCGGCGGTGTGACGCACCCGTCTCATGCGAGATCAGGACGGTCCGGGGGCGTGGTGGGCAGTCGCGGTGGGCGCTTGCCTGCTGGTTGCTTGATCGCCGACGGGAGCACCACGCGTCCGCGTGGTGCTCCCGTGTGATGCGGTGGATCAGACGCTGACCGCGGTCCGCAGGTCGGTTTCGGCCGGCTGCGGCTGCTCGTGGGTGGGCGTATGGCGGGGCATCCAGCGGATCGCGATCAGAGCGGCGAGAGCCATCACGGCGGCCATGACGTAGAGCACGCTTTGGGTTGCGGCGGCGACATCGAGGCGGATGAAGGGCGGGATCGTTCCGTGCGTGCTAGCCCCGGAGAGCTGCGCGACGCGGTTGGCGGTCTCGTGAGCGGTCTGACTTGGCACGCCCATCGCTAGGAGGGAGGCGGTGACGTGGGTCCTCAGGCTCGTCACCAGGACGGTGCCCAGGAGTGCGAGACCGAGTGCCGCGCCGTAGTTGCGGATGGTCTGCGTTATGCCGGTGGCCTGACCGTATGCGTTGCTGGGGGCGTGGTTCAACGCGTCGGTGTTCGCTTGCCCGAGCATTAGGCCCATGCCCGCGCCGGTCAGCACGATGGCCCAGATCTGTGGGGCCGCCTGCAAGCTGGTGACGCGCTGGGCCCACAGCGCCAGGCCGACGCTGGCCAGGACGCTGCCGGTGATGACGGCGGGGCGGGCGCCGCGGCGGTCTAGCATCCGGCCACCGAGCTGCGCGGCGACGATGAAGCCGGCGAAGAAGTACAGCAGGATCAGGCTGGCCTGGCTGGCGGACTGGCCGAGGGCTACCTGGGCGTAGACGCTGGCGAAGAAGAACAGCGGGACGAAGACCATCGTCGCGAGGCCGAGCACGATGTTGTCGACAGCGAACGCGCGATCGCGGAACATCCGCAGCTGCAGTACGGGAGACGCGGTGCGGGTCTCCGCGATGGCGAAGGCCACGAGCAGGCCGGCGCCGGCGACGATCGAGGCGATGCTCGCGGTGCTGGTCCAGCCCCACTGGGCGGCCTGCTGGAATCCGAAGACGCTCAACGCGACGCCGCTGGTGACCAGGGCGAGGCCGCGGTAGTCCATCCGCGCCGCCTTTGTCGTCGATGCCGGCCGGGCCAGCAGGGTGAGCACGATGGCGACAGCCGCGACCGGCACGTTGATCCAGAAGATCGACCGCCAGCTCCACCCGACGAGGAAGCCGCCGACCGAGGGGCCGACAGCGGTCAGACCGCCGGCGATGCCGAAGAACATCGCTAGGGCGCGGCCCCGTTTGGGCGCCGGGAATGCGCCCGCGACGATGGCCAGGGCCGCCGGGTAGAGCAAGGCACCGCCGACGCCCTGGATCGCCCGGAAGGTGATCAGCCAGGTCTCAGCCAGCGGGCCTGAGGGTGTCAGACCGCACAGGGCGGAGGCGCCGGCGAACACGGTCGTGCCGATCAGAACCATGCGGCGGGCGCCGACGGTGTCGGTGAGGTGCCCGCCGAAGGCGAAGAAGGCGGCCGTCGCGAGGATGTAGGCGTTGACGGCCCACTGGATCCCGGTGCTGGACAGGCCCAGGTCGGACTGGATGGTCGGGGCCGCGATGGACACGATGGTCTGGTCGATGAAGGTCATGGCGACGGCGAAGATCATCGCGGTCAGCGTCAGTCGGCGCCGGTTGATGGTTCTCCACATGATGTGCTCCTGGGCGTTTCTCCGGCGGTGGGACGGGTGACCCGGTGCCGACTGCCTCCACTCTCCGGCCGGGGCGGGGCGGACAGTAGGTGGGTTGGACCTGGCGATATACAACCTGGGGTTGCAACTGGCGGCTACGATCCGGCCATGCTGCTCACCGGGCACATGCCGGAGTTACGCGCCCTGGAGGTGCTGCTCGCGGTGGCTCGCGCGGGCAGCTTCAACGCAGCAGCAGCGGAGGTGGGGATCAGCCAGCAGGCCATCTCGGCCCGCATCCGGTCGCTGGAAGCTCAGACGGGCGTCGTCCTCGTACGACGAGCTGCCCGGGGCTCTGCTGTTGACCAGTGACGGCGTCGTGGTCGCCGAATGGGCCGCGCAATTGCTCGGCGCCGCAACCGAGTTCGAGGCCGGCCTGGCCATGCTGCGGCAGGAGCACCATGAGCGGCTGAAGGTCAGCGCCAGCCTGACCATCGCCGAGCACCTGCTGCCGGGATGGCTCGTCGCCTTCCGGATCGCGGCCGGACACCGAGCGGGTCACACGCCGGACATCGAGCTCACGGCCACGAACAGCCTGGCGGTGATCAGTCAGGTGCGTGACGGGCAGGCCGACCTCGGCTTCGTCGAAGGGCCGCGCATGCCGTCGTCCCTGCGCTCGCGGGTCGTCGGCCATGACCGGCTGGCCGTCGTCGTGGCACCCGCCCATCCCTGGGCTCGTCGCCGCAAGCCCATCACTGCCGCCGAGCTGGCCGCGACACCCCTCGTCGTACGAGAGCAAGGCTCGGGCACCCGCGAAGCACTCGAGGCCGCGCTGCGCCAGGCTCTTGGTACGACGTTCGATAGGGCGGAGCCGGCGATCTCCTTGTCCACCACTACAGCAATCCGTGCGGCCGTTGTCGCCGGCGCCGGGCCGGCCGTGCTCAGCTGGCTCGCCGTCCGGGACGACGTCACCCGAGGTCAGCTCGTCCAAGTGCCCGTCGAAGGCGTCGAGCTCCACCGCACGCTCTACGCGATCTGGCTCGGCGCTCGCCAGCAACCAGCAGGAGCGGCCCGCGACCTCATCGGCCACATCATCGCCCAGCGCAAGTCACGGTCGTAGGCCGAAACCCTTCCCCCGCGTCCCCGGCCAACGTGCTGGGTCGGTTGGCAAGCGCCGCGTCCACGAGCTACGTGGACGCGGCGCTGTCCGTGACTACAGCACCGCGCGGATGATGATAATCACGACAACGACGACGATAATCACGCCGACGATTCCGAGTCCTAGCATCAGGTTCCTCCTCGTGTGCCGACGACATCTTGCTTCACTTCCAACCGAGCCGCCCGTCGGGCGGGTCCGGCAGGATGCCTGACACGAGCGACGACGGCGCCCCGTCCACGCGCAATGTGGACGGGGCGCTGTCATGCTCGAATGGCTGTCCGGTCGGACGGCGGCCAATGGACGTGCTTTTGCGCTGCCACACTTGGCGCGCTGCCGGCCGGCCCGAGCGCTCCAGACACCCCTGCTGCCTGGGCCACCGCGACCGGGACCCACCGGCCGGGCAGCGCCCCGGCCACGACTTGGTGGGCGGGGCGCTGCTCCGAGTCTGAGTCCTCCCGCACGCCCCCCGAGACCCGAGGCGTTCAGGATGCACCCCGGCCCGCGTGGTTGCACCCGGAACCCGACGGGGCGGCACACTCGTTGAGCTGTCTCGACTGGCCGGGCGCTCCGAGTTGTCCGATGCTCGGATGGCTGCCCGGTCGGCATGGGTCAGCCGTGTCTGTCCGAGGATCGGTGGTGTGCCACCCCCGGGTTCATCCGAGGAACGGCGCCCATGGGCCAACCGGCCGGGCAGCGCAGTCGCCAGGCTGGTTGATGGGAGTCCGATCATGCTCGGCAGTTTGATCATCGCCGGTGTCGTCGGCGCGGTCTGCGGAGCCGTTGCGGTCGTGTTGGTAGGACGTCGCCGCCGCTGACCCTTTCTCGTCGCGCCTAGTCGACGCAGCGGTGTCATGCTCGAAGTGCTGTCCGGTTGGAAGGGTGCCGTGACCACTGTGACGGCGGCTGCGGCGCCCACCGGCCGGGCAGCACTGTATGTCGAGCCAGGCGAGGTGGTTGGTGGCACGCTGGAAAGTGCTGTCCGGTCAGCTTCAGGTGGCCTCGCCGCACCAGGTCAGCGGTTGACGGCGCAGGGCCTGGCCGGGCAGCGTCATCAGCCACCGTGTCAAGAACTCCGACTAGCGGCGCCAGGCCGCATCGTCTACGGGCCGATCCTTGCCGCGAAGGGTCTGGGCGTCGAACGGACCGACCACTAGCGCCGCCACAAACAGGGCGAGGCCGGCGGACTCACCAGCGGCCTTGACACCCCAGACCATGTCGGCCGTCACCGCCGCGAACGCGGTCAGCATCGAGACGACCACGACGACAGCGCCCAGCGTCTCCGACCTGCTCCCGCTCCACGAGTGCTTGCGCTGCATCCACGAAATATCGGCACCTACGACCACTCCCTGCAGCCGACGCTGCACTCACTCCACTCGGCTAGCCCAACGGGCCGGACCTTGGTTGCTGCGATGCTTGCAGTGCCGTCCGGTCGGCTGGCGCCACGTGCAGCCTCCGCGAGCTAGATGCGCCCCAGACCCCCCGGGCGGGCACCGCCCTCAGTCGATTTGTACCGGCGCCTTTCGCCATGGGCCAGGCCGCGTCAATGTGGGCGGATTGAAGCTCTCATCAGAGCAAGATGTGGGCGCCGGTGGGTGGCCAGCTCGGTTGGCTTCGCGATGGCTGGCCGTTCGGACCTTAAGCCGCCAGTGGTGCTTCTCGTGCCACCGAGGACATCGTGACTTTGAGGTCCTCGAAGTCGGAGAAGTCCATCTGGAGTTCGTTGGCGAGGCCGGTGTGCGTGCGCCGTTGTGCGGTCCGGGGCCGAAGTGGTGGTCCATGGCGGCTTTCAAGCCCTGACTGCGGAGAACGCGCATGGTCGACCAGGTCTGGACGCTGGACGCGTTGGTCGCCTGGTCGTCGACCCCGCCTTGGGCGAGGTGACGGGTCAGGTTTGTCTGGAGCCGCGATGCGGCGTCGTCGTACTTCTTGATGTCGTACCAGTCCCTCTTGCCTGCGCTGGGCGTGGCCGCCCGGTCGTCCTCCCCGGGATCTTCCGTTTCCGGAGCATCACCGAGCCGCCGGTGATGGCTTCGCAGAGCTTGCCAGACCTGCGGAGAAGGTCGAGGTCCAAGGACACCAGCGTGCTGGTGAATCCGCTCAGTGTGAGGGTCCTTCTCCGATGCACTCCTCGGCCAGGAGCCTCCACGTACTTGGGGTGTTCTGCGTGATCGAAGTCGCTGAGGCAGGTGACTGCAGCCTCGCTGATGCTGGCGCCCGCTTGAACAACGCCGTAGCCGACGGCGATCGGGACTGCACGGGATCCCGACAGTGCGAAGAAGTGGAGGTTGGCGAGCGCGATCTCGTCATCGTGATGGGCCGCCCGGCGCGTTGCTGGAGGGCTTTCGGGGCCACCGAGGCGGGCAGCTCGGCACGGGGCGCCTTGGCCCAGACCGTCGCGTCGACCAGGTACCGGGCGGTGGAGTGCAGGGCGATGAGGATGTTTCGGGCCAGCCGCGCGGCGTCACTGGCCGGGTCCAGCGCTGGGCTGGGAAGGGACAGGTTGACGGTCTTGTCGGTGACGGCCGCCAGGCACTGGGGCCGCACTTCGCGTAGGAGGCTCTCCACGCGTGCGCCCTGAAGGTCGAACATGGAGAACGCCTTTTGAGTGCGGGCGTGCTCGAAGATCGAGTTGGCGATCTCGAGGGCGTAGTGCAGGGACTCGGCGGGCCAGATCTCGAGGCCGCCCAGATCTCCTCCACTTGCTCCTGCAGGGTCTCCAGAGCGAGCGGGGCGACCTTGATGCGGTGCTGTGCGGGCTTCGGCTGCCGGGTGCCTCGGCCGGTGACGCCGGTGGGGGTCGCGAGGGTGTCGGTGGTAGTCATGGTGGTGGGTCTCTTTGGGGCTGGTTTGTGTTCTGACCCTCGGGTCTTGCCGACCTGTCGGCGGGCGGCTGTCACGACCAGGCCGGGTTCTCGGCGTCGCGTTGGGTGCCGCGGTGGGCGCGGTGCCACTTGTCGGCGTTGAAAGCAAGGGCGGTGAACAGGTAGTCCAGGAGCTGCTGGTCCGGGTTCAGGGACTTGGCTCGTCCGGTGGACTTGTCGGCGGCCTGGCCGACCGGCCGAGGTGGGCCTTGAGCCAGTTGTTCCAGGACTCGGCGATGCTTCGCCGACCCTTTACTGTCTCGTGGATCTCGCCCAGCAGGGCGTACACCGCATCGTTGATCTGGCCTTGTCTTTGGGGTGTCCGGTCTTTTCGCCCCCCAGACGTCGGCTTGCCGTTGATGTTGGGGGTGAACTCGTCGACCAAGTCGAACGCGCCGTGCTCGCAAGGTATTCCGAAGGTGGCCCGCTG
>CAWIBR010000015.1:0-7454 GCA_963834425.1 uncultured Actinomycetota bacterium | reverse complement strand
GCCGAGCCGGCGAGGCCGACGCGAGAACGAGGGTCGGGTGGTCAGGCGCCATAGCGATTGCTCACTGGGTCAGCACGGCCGACCGCAGCACGTCCAGCGGCAGCGACCCGACGTCCAAGGCTGCGCGGTGGAACTCCTTGAGGTCGAACGCCGGCCCCGCGGCCGCGCGGGCGTCCTCGCGCAGCTGCAGCCAGAGCCGCTCGCCGAGCTTGTACGACGGGGCCTGACCCGGCCAGCCCAGATAGCGGTCGAGCTCGAAGCGCAGGAAGCCGTCGGCCATGGCCGAGTTCGCGGTCAGGAAGGCCCAGGCCTTGTCGTAGTTCCACGCTCCGCCGCCGACCGAGGCCGGCGCGGGCAGGTCCAGGTGCACGCCGATGTCGACGACGACCCGCGCCGCTCGCAACGACTGGCCGTCGAGCATGCCCATCCGGGCGCCGGGGTCGGACAGGTAGCCCAGGTCCGCCATCAACCGCTCGGCATAGAGGGCCCAGCCCTCGCCGTGGCCGGACACCCAGCAGTCCAGCCGGCGCCAGCGGTTCAGGTCGGCCCGGTTGTAGACGGTCTGTCCCACTTGGAGGTGATGTCCGGGGACGCCCTCGTGATAGACCGTCGTGAGCTCTCGCCAGGTCGTGAAGGAGTCGACGTCCTCGGGCACCGACCACCACATGCGCCCCGGGCGGGTGAAGTCGTCGCTGGGCGCCGTGTAGTAGATGCCACCCTCGGTGGTCGGTGCGATCCGGCACTCGATGGTGCGCAACGGCTCGGGGATGTCGAAGTGCGTCTCGTTGAGCTCGCTGACCGCCTCGTCGGCCCGCAGCTGCATCCAGCTGCGCAGCTCCTCGGTGCCCTGCAGCAGGTTGGCCGGGTCCGTGTCGAGGGCATGCATCGCCTCACGAACTGTGCTGCCCGGGAGGATCAGCTCAGCGGTGCTCTGCATCTCGGCGACGATCCGCGCCAGCTCGTCCTGGCCCCAGGCGTAGGCCTCGTCGAAGTCGATGGTCGCGCCGACGAAGGCCCGTGACCAGAGCGCGTACTTCTCGCGACCGCATCCATCGGCCTCCGGGGCGAGCGGCAGGATCGACTGCTTCAAGAAGCCGGCGAGCTCGCGATAGGCCTCAGCTGCGGTCTGCGCGGCGTTGTTGAGCTCGGCGACCAGCGAGTCGGGCAGATCGCCTGCAGCCGAGGCGGATTCGGCGAACGTCACGAAGAAGCCGTCGGATCCGCCGTACGACGTGCACTGCGCGATCACGCTCTCGACCTGCCGGCGGGGCGAGACGTCGGACCGGCTCGCGGCGCTGGTCAGCGAGCGCTCGTAACCCTGCATGGCCTGCGGCACTGCCCGCAGTCGGGCGGCCACCGTGGCCCAGTCCTGCGCGGTATCGGTCGGCATCAGGTCGAAGACTGAGCGGACGTCCTGCACCGGGCTCGCGATGACGTTGAGGTCGGACTCGTCGGCTCCGGAGTCAGCCAGCTCGATCGCCACTCCGAGGCGCTCGCGCATGGCGGCGATCGTCACCCGGTCGATGTCGTCCTGGGCGCTCACGCTCTCCAGCTCGGCCAGGGCGCGCCGGTCGAGGTCGGTCCGGGCCGCAATGCCGTCGGGGGAGTAGTCGGTCAGGAGATGGTCGTAGCCAGTGGCTCCGATCCGGGTCGCCTTGGCCGGATGCAGCGCGAGGGACTCGTCGAGATACGCGTCGGCGATCCGGTCGACGGCCGTGGCGTCACGTTCTGGTCGGGGTGCAGGGCTCACCCGCCGACCCTATTGGGCCACCGCGGCCACCGCGCGGATTAGCGCGGCTCAGCCCGGCCCGCCGGAGGCGCGCCACGCGCCCGGTCCGGGCTGAGGCGTCCGGGTCAGCGAGCGGGCCGGGTCGGCCCAGCCGCCACGAGCGGCTTGCCTCCTGGGGGCCCGAGCGGACGGTGTCGATCGCGCGGACAGGACGGCGAGCAGCGCGGCGATCTCTTCCGGCGCCGCATCCCCGCGGACGAGCCGCAAGGTCGGGCGGGCGGATCCGAGGTCTGGGTCTTCACTCACAGCGGGATGTTCCCGTGCTTCTTGGGCGGCAACGTCTCGCGCTTGGTGCGCAGCGCCCGCAACGCCCGCGCGACGTAGGAGCGGGTGTACGACGGGGGGATGACGGAGTCGACGTAGCCGCGCTCGGCCGCGATGTAGGGGTTGGCCAGGGTGTCTTCGTACTCGGTGATGAAGCCTTGCCGGAGCGCCTCGACGTCCTCGCCGGCATCACGGGCCTTCTTCAGCTCGGACCGGTAGAGGATGTTGACCGCACCCTGCGCGCCCATGACCGCGATCTGCGCCGTCGGCCAGGCCAGGTTGATGTCGGCGCCGAGGTGCTTGGACCCCATGACGTCGTAGGCCCCGCCGTACGCCTTGCGGGTGATGACGGTCACGAGCGGGACGGTGGCCTCGGCATAGGCGTAGATCAGCTTCGCGCCCCGGCGGATGATGCCGTTCCACTCCTGGTCGGTGCCGGGCAGGAAGCCGGGCACGTCGACGAAGGTCAGCACCGGCACGTTGAAGGCGTCGCAGGTCCGCACGAAGCGGGCCGCCTTCTCGCTCGCGTCGATGTCCAGCGTGCCGGCGAACTGCATCGGCTGGTTGGCCACGATCCCGATGCTGCGCCCCTCGATCCGCGCGAAGCCGATCAGGATGTTGGGGGCGAACAGCGCCTGGACCTCCAGGAACTCGCCGTCATCGACGACGTGCTGGATGACCGTGTGCATGTCGTAGGGCTGGTTGGCGGAGTCGGGCACCAGCGCGTCGAGCTCACGGTCGAGGTCGGTGATCTCGATCGGTCCGCTGTCGCTGTCGCTTTCGTAGGCCGGAGCCTCGTCGAGGTTGTTGCTCGGCAAGTAAGACAGCAGCGCCTTGACGTACTCGATGGCGTCTTCCTCGTCGGTGCCGAGGTAGTGCGCGTTGCCGCTCTTGGTGTTGTGGGTGCGCGCCCCCCCGAGCTCCTCGAAGCTGACCTCCTCGCCGGTGACCGTCTTGATGACGTCCGGGCCGGTGATGAACATGTGTGACGTCTGGTCGACCATCACGGTGAAGTCGGTGAGCGCGGGCGAGTAGACGTGCCCGCCCGCGGCCGCCCCCATGATCAGCGAGATCTGCGGTACGACGCCCGAGGCCAGCACGTTGCGGTGGAAGATCTCGCCGTAGAGACCGAGGCTGACCACGCCCTCCTGGATCCGCGCGCCGCCGCCCTCGTTGATGCCGATGACGGGGCATCCGGTCTTCATCGCCTGGTCCAGGACCTTGACGATCTTCTCGCCGTAGACCTCCCCGAGGCTGCCACCGAAGACGGTCACGTCCTGGCTGAAGACGCAGACCGGGCGCCCGTCCACGGTGCCGTAGCCGGTGATCACCCCGTCGCCGTACGGCCGTCTCTTGGCCTGGCCGAAGTTCCTGGAGCGATGCCGGGCCAGCTCGTCGGTCTCGATGAAGGAGCCCTCGTCGAGCAGCAGCTCGATCCGCTCGCGGGCGGTCTTCTTGCCCCGCGCGTGCTGCTTCTCGACCGCCCGGGCCGACCCGGCGTGCACGGCCTCGTCGTTGCGCCGCTGCAGGTCGGCCAGCTTGCCTGCGGCCGTGTGGATGTCGATCTCCGGCGCCGGATCGGGCTCGTCGGTCTGGGCAGGCTCGGTGGGCTCCTCAGGCGGCAGAGCTGTCTCCTCGGGCGGCACGGCGAGCAGCCTAGACCGCAGCCGCCCCTAGCCTGGCGCTGTGTCGCGAGCGTGGAGTGACCTGGGCCGGCCGCCGCTGCGCGCCTCGGTCGCCCGGCGGGTGCTGGTGGGGAGTCGCCTCTGGCGTGAGATCGACGTCGTGACCCGCACCGGCTCGACCAACGCCGACCTGGCCGATCGCACCGTCGAGCAGGACCTGCACGAGGGCTACGTCCTGGCCGCCGACGAGCAGAGCGCCGGTCGCGGCCGGCTGGGCCGCACCTGGACCGCGCCCCCGCGCAGCGGGCTAGCGGTCTCGGTGCTGCTGCGACCGGACGACGTGGACCCGGCCCGCTGGTCGTGGCTGCCCCTGCTGACCGGGTTGGCCGTGGTCGACCTGCTGCAGCGGGTCTGTGGCCTGCCCGCCGCCCTGAAGTGGCCGAACGACGTCCTCGTGGGCCCGCAGGTTTCGGCCGGGGCCGGCAAGGTCTGCGGCATCTTGGCCGAGCGGGTCAGCAGCGCCACCGGGCCGGCCGTGATCGTGGGTATGGGCCTGAACGTGAGCCTCACGGTCGCGGAGCTGCCGGTGCCGACGGCGACCTCGCTCGCCCTGGAGGGATCCGCGAGCACCGACCGTGAGGTGCTGCTGCGCGCCTACCTGCGGGCGCTCGAACACCGTTACGACCGTTGGCGATCGGCCGGCGGTGACCCCCGCGCCAGCGACATCGCCGCGGCCTACCGCGAGTCCTGCGCCACGATCGGGCAGGACGTCCGGGTCAGCGTGCCCTCCGGCGAGATCGTCGTTGGTCAGGCCGACGGGGTGGACGACTCCGGGCGGCTGCTCGTGCACGACGCGAAGGGCGTCACTCACGCCTTGGCCGCGGGTGACGTCACCCACGTCCGGACGGCATGATCTGCGCATGGCATACCCCCGCAGGCTTCTGGCCGACGGTGAGCACGTCGACATCGAGCTGCACACGCACTGGAAGGCCCTGATCGGCCCGGTCATCGCGTTGCTGGTCATTTTCCCGCTGGGTTCGTACGCCGCGGCCCGGATCCCGAGCGGCTCCAGCCAGACCGGCGCGCGTCTGGTCATCCTCGCGGCGGGAGTGATCGCCCTGATCTGGCTGACCGTGCTGCCCATCCTGCGTTGGCTGACCACGGTCTACGTCCTGACCGACCACCGGCTCATCCTGCGCAAGGGCATCATCGCTCGCTCGGGTCGCGACATCCCGCTCGCCCGGATCAATGATGTGTCCTTCTCCCACACCGCCTTCGAGCGACTGCTGCGCTGCGGCACCCTCGTCGTCGAGTCGGCCGGTGAGCGCGGCCAGGTCACGCTGACCGACATCCCTCGAGTGGAGAACATCCAACGCCGCCTCTATGAGCTGGTCGAGGCCGACGAGAACCGCCGTCGCGACGAGGACGGGTCGGAACCGGCCCGCACGTGAGCGAACCGCTCGACGACGGCCAAGGAGAGGCCCAGCGAGACGTCCAGCGCGAAGTCCAACGAGACGCCCAGCGCGTCGAGCTGGCCCTGCTGGGTGAGCCCCGGCGTCTGGGCCGGCGCGAGATCAGCAGCTCGGCCGGCGTCTCGCTCCGCTCGGCCCGCCGGTTCTGGCGGGCCCTGGGTTTCCCCAACATCGACGAGGACGACGCGGCGTTCACGGCCAGCGATCTCGTTGCGCTGCAACAGGTCGTGGCCCTGGTCCGCGACGGCACAGTCGACGAGACGACGGCGCTGGCGCTCACCCGAGCGATCGGCCGCTCGACCGACCGGATGGCCTCCTGGCAGGTGCAGCTGCTCGCCGAGACGGTGGCGGCCGAACGAGCCGCCGACCGGCCCTGACCGACGCCACTGACCGAGTGACCGACTCGGACGCGCCGCCCGACCCGCGGCATGCGGCCCAGGTGGCCAGCTCGGTGGTCGAGCTCGCGGACCGGCTCGAACCGCTGGTGGCCTACGCCTGGCGCCGGCATCTGGCCGCCGCGGTGGAGCGGCTGATGGCCGACGCCGAGCCCGAGGTCGACCACCAGGGCGGGGTGCGCAGTGTGGGGTTCGCCGACCTGGTCTCGTTCACCCGACTGGTCCGCCGCCTCTCCGAACGCGAGCTGGCAGCACTGGTTCAGCGCTTCGAGGCCCTGGCCTCGGACATCGTCGCGGCCCACGGCGGCCGGGTGATCAAGACGGTCGGTGACGAGGTGCTCTTTGCCGCCGGCAGCCCGGCGGCCGCTGCGGCCATCGCCCTCGACATCGCGGCGGCGATGGCCGAGGACGACCTCCTGCCCGATGTCCGCTCCGGCCTGGGGACCGGGCCGGTCGTCATGCGGCTCGGCGACGTCTTCGGTACGACGGTCAACCGGGCCAGCCGCCTGACCGGTATGGCTCATCCCGGCGAGGTCCTCGTCGACGACACGACGGCCGCCGCCCTGGCCGAGGTCTCCGGCTTCGACCTGTCCGTGATGCGCCGCCGCCCTGTTCGCGGCTTGGGCCGGGTGCGGCCCTGGCGGTTGCAGCGCGCCAGCCCCAGCCGGTCTAGGGTCGCCAGCGATGAGCAGCCCGAGTAGGGAATCGACGGTGCCGCCGCCGGACCCGGTGTGGGTCCGGGTCGAGCACCCGCAGGCCCACGTCACCGAGATCCGCCTGGACCGGCCCGAGGCACTCAACGCCGTCTCGACCGAGCTGGCCGTCCAGCTGAGCCGGGCCTGTGCGCAGATCTCGGCCGACCCGACCGTCCGCGCGGTCGTCCTGTCCAGCGCGGTCGCCACCGCCTTCTGCGTCGGCGCCGACCTCAAGGAGCGCAACCGGCTCAGCGACGATGAGCTGCGGGCCCAGCGGCCGGTCACCCGCGCGGCGTACCGCGCGGTGCTGGACCTGCCGGTCCCGGCCATCGCGGCGGTGCATGGCTTCGCGCTGGGCGGGGGGCTCGAGCTGGCTCTGGCCTGCGACCTGATCGTCGCGGACAACACCGCGGTCGTCGGTCTGCCGGAGGTGAGCGTCGGCGTCATCCCGGCCGGCGGCGGGACGCAGCTGCTGGCCCGGCGACTCGGCTGGTCGCGGGCGGCCGACCTGATTTTCACGGCCCGCCGGCTGACGGCCGAGCAGGCTCGCGAGCTCGGCCTGCTCGACCGGCTGGTCGAGACCGGCCAGGACCGCGCGAGCGCGCTGGAGCTGGCCGGCCGGATCGCGGCCAACTCACCCGTCGGCGTACGAGCGGCCAAGTCGGCCATGCGGGAGGGCTTGGACCGACCGCTGGCCGAGGGTCTGGCGATCGAGGACCAGCGGTGGCATGAGGTCGCCTTCTCGCCGGACCGAGCCGAGGGGGTGCGGGCGTTCGCGGAGCGCCGCCCGCCGCAGTGGCCGGAGCCTGGGGGCGAGTAGGTGCCTACGATGCGGCTATGACGCGAGTGCTGCTGGTCGAGGACGACGCGGCGATCGCCGACCCGCTGGCGCGCGCGCTCAAACGCGAGGGGTACGACGTGGACGTCTTCGGTGACGGGCCATCGGCCCTGGCCGGCGTCGACGACTCGCCCGATCTTGTGGTGCTCGACCTCGGACTGCCCGGGATGGACGGTCTCGAGGTGTGCCGCCAGATCCGGGCGAAGGGCAGCGTCGTACCCGTGCTGGTGCTCACGGCGCGGGCCGAGGAGGTCGACACGGTGGTCGGCCTCGACGCCGGCGCCGACGACTACGTCACCAAACCCTTCCGGCTGGCCGAGCTGCTGGCTCGGGTGCGGGCCCTGCTACGTCGTCGCGGCAGCGACCCGGGCCACAT
>CAWIBR010000014.1:0-66288 GCA_963834425.1 uncultured Actinomycetota bacterium | reverse complement strand
CGCGACTCCCTGATCCACCCCTACTGCGCATTCCTTTCATAGGCGAGCCCGGAGCGGTAGGCCACGATCACGGCTTGGGCCCGGTCGCGGGCCTGGAGTTTCTGCAGGATGCGGGCAACGTGGGTCTTGACCGTAGCGTCGCCGACCGTGAGGGCCTTCGCGATCTCGCTGTTGCTCATCCCCTGCGACATCGCCTGGAGCACCTCACGCTCCCGACCGGTCAGCGTGGCCACGAGGTTCACGTCGTGTGAGCGCGGATAGTACTGGGCGAACTGAGAAATGAGCCGTCGAGTGACCGTGGGCGCGAGCAGCGCCTGCCCGGCTGCAACGACCCGGATGGCGGCGATGAGTTCGTCGGTGGTGGCGTCCTTGAGCAGGAACCCACTGGCACCCGCCGCGAGTGCGTTGAACACGTGCGCATCGTCGTCGAACGTCGTCAGGATCAGCACGCGGCTGGCACAGTTGCGGTCCGCGGCCAGCCGGGCGCTCGCCGCGAGCCCGTCCATGATCGGCATCCGGATGTCCATCAGGACGACGTCGGGGTGCTCGCGCAAGGCGATGTCAACGGCTTCCTGGCCATTCGCGGCGTCGCCGATCACCTCGATGTCGCTCTCGCGGGACAGGATCAGCCGGAAGCCGGTCCGGGCCATCTCCTGGTCATCGGCAATGAGGACACGAATCATCGGGGCGCCATTGCCTCGGTCGGGAGCTCGGCGAAGACGCGAAAGCCTCCGCCCGGCAGCGTTCCCGTCTCGACAACGCCTCCCAGCAGTGCCGCGCGTTCCCGCATCCCCGCCAGGCCGCGGCCTAACCGCGCGGGGGCGGTGGCTCCAGGGCCGTCGTCGACGATCGACACCTGCACCGTTCCAGTGCTGTGCCGGACCTGCACCACGACCGTGGACCTCGGCGCGTACTTCAACGCGTTGGTCAGCGCCTCCTGCACGATGCGGTACAGCGAAAGCCCGACCTGGGCGCTCAGCGCGGATGGCGTGCCGTCCGTGGACAGTTCGACGGCCAAGCCGGCAGCCTGCACCCGGGCCAGGAGAGCCGGCAAGTCGTGCAGACCCGGCTCGCGGACGCGGTCCTCGTCCTGGTCGCGGAGCAGTCCGAGGAGCCGTCGCATCTCGTTCAGGGCCGTCCGCCCGGCTGTCTCGATGTCGGCCAGCGACTTGTGCAGTTGCGGGTCGTCGCTCTCGTCGAGGATGCGTCGTGCGCCTTGCGCCTGGATGACGACGACGCTGACGCTGTGGGTAACGACATCGTGCAGCTCCCTGGCCAGGTGCGCACGCTCGGCGGCGACGGCCAGCCGAGCGAGCTCCTCGCGGTCCGCCTCGAGCTCGGCGATGAGTCCCTGAGAATCGTCGACGCGGCGGAACTGATAGTGCACGATACGGCCGACTCCCCAGATCAGGACGGGCACGATCAGGTCGCCGGCGATGGCGCTGGCCGAGTCGTAGTCGCTCGAAGCCAGGTCGTGTATGACGATGCCGGCCGCCAGAGCGAGGCCGGCCAGAACGGCGACACTCAGCCGGCAGCGTTCGGCCACGGTGTAGGCGACGAGCATCAGCGCGAGGTACTCCCCGAACACCGAGGGCTGTTGCGGTGTGATGGCCATGAGCGCGACGGCGCCGGCGACGATCAGGGCGGTCAGAAGTGGCGCTTTCCGCCGCAGGGCAACGACTCCGGTGACCACGAGCAGGAGCAGACGATCGACCGCCGAGACGTCCGCGCCCACCTGAATCTGCGCCAGGACGGTGAGGGTGACCGCGATGACGGTGTCCACGACCAGCGGCTGGGCGACGAACCGGTGGGCGCCGGCCTGGAGGTCCACGTCAGAACGGTACGACGCCGGCCGACGCCTGCACATCACCTTCAGGAGGGATGGCGGATCCCCTTCTGCGGGGACCCGCCGAACGGGAAGATCGGCCTAGCACCCGACGACACCGAGCCGATGGCTTGGGCAGGCTTGCGGCAGTTGCCAGGTCGCACCGAGACCGGCGCCGTTCTCGAAGGAGAGTCATGGACATCGTCTTCCTGGTCCTGTCGTTGGCGGCAGGTCTGCTGCTTGCCCGGTCGCGCGCTCTGCTGGTCGTCGTGGGCCTCTGGGCCGTCGCCGTCGCCATGGTCGGATGGGGGCCGGCCGGCAACGCGGACGTGCACACCGACTCGGCTGGCTTCTGGGTGCCGTGGTCGGTCGCCCTCGTGATCGGGCTCGGCCTGGCGTGGCTCATGTCCTATCTGCGCCAGCGGCGCCGGGCGTCGCTCGCGCAGCCGCACTCGTGACAAACATCGATGGGAAAGGCCCAGGACGGGCTAGCGAGTCAGCTCGCCGGCCAGGTCGACCTGCATCATCTCGGCGACCGTCGCCGGGTCCAGGCCCTGGCCCAGCAGCACGGAGAGCTTGGTGAGCGCGGCCTCCGACGTCATGTCGTAGCCCGGCACCGCACCTGCTCGCAGCATGGCCGACCCGGTGACATAGGCGCCGGGCTGCACCGATCCGCGCAGGCACTGCGTGACAACCACGACGACGATGCCCTGAGCGGTCGCCTCCTCGATCGCGGCCAGGAAGCCGGGGTCATCCGACGGCCCGTTCCCGGCGCC
Organism: uncultured Actinomycetota bacterium; assembly: GCA_963834425.1. Taxonomy (GTDB): domain Bacteria; phylum Actinomycetota; class Actinomycetes; order Actinomycetales; family CAVURS01; genus CAVURS01. The sequence goes on along the minus strand of CAWIBR010000014.1, from coordinate 63,687 downwards.
GTACGCCTCGATGACCAGTCCTTGCAACGGGGGTCGGCAGATGTTCGACAGCACGGACGGCGAGAAGCCTGGGAACAGCCGCATGGCCGCGACTGCTCCCAGGTCCCCGGCCACGAGGCGCGGCTGCCCCGGGCCGGCGTCGGCCACCACGTGACGGGCGACGATGTCGATGCCGATGTCAGCCAGCGCGGGGAACCGCGGCGACTCGAACGCGTCCAGACCCGACGCGTCGACCTTGGTGGCCCGGTTGCCCCGGAGCAGCACCTCCCCGAACAACAGCGACACCTCGTTCACCTCACCGCGAGCCGCGACCTGAAGCGCTCCGATGAAGTTCTGCCGACCGTCGCTTCGGGCCCGGGAGACCGGGATCTGCGAGCCGGTGACGACGACGGGCTTGCCGAACGACGGCAGCAGGAACGACAAGGCCGACGAGGTGTAGGCCATGGTGTCCGTCCCGTGCAAGACCACGAAGCCGGGATGGTCGTCGCGGTGCTCGTGCAGGACCCGAGCCACCGTGCGCCAGCTGTCGGGCGTCGCGTTCGCCGAGTCGATCGGCGGATCGAGCTCCAGGAAGGCGATCGGCGGCAGCTCGCCTCTCGCGGTCTCGACGATCCAGTCGAGGTAAGGCCCCAGGGCTCCGGCGACCGGGGCCGAGCCATCGGGTGTGTCGACCATCCCGATGGTGCCGCCGGTGTGCAGGACGAAAACACTGTCCCCGCCGCTGGACTGGGTCACGATTGCCTCCCTGATGGACAGTGTGGAGGATCCTCGATGCCCTGACCTCGGCGATGCTCCACGTTGTCGCCGGCCGTGCAGCCCGGACGCGACGCGGGCCCGGATGTCGAAACACCCAGGCCCGCGTCGTACGTCGTGCTCTCTGCGTCAGCTGCAGCCGCTGGTCGAGCCGCAGCCCTCGCAGACGTAGCAGGAGCCGGCGGCGCGCATCTTGACGCCGCAGGTCATGCACATCGGCGCGTCCGAGGCCTTGCCGGTCAGCTTCTCCATCAGCTCGGCCGAGGAGTGCACCGAGCTCGAGACCGCCTTGGCCGAGGCCGCCCCGGCACCGGAGATGATCTCCTGCGCCGCAACCGTTTCCACGGCCGCGTGGTCGTGGCCCTCGTGACCGCTGTGACCCGCGTGGTCGTCGGCCGGCGCCACGAACTCGCGCTCATCCGACGCCTCAGCCTTCTTGGCGCCGGGGGTGAGCACGGCGGTCGAGGCGTACCCCGCGATCTCGGCCTCGTCGCTCTCGGCCTCGGAGTCGGCCGGGGTGTAGGAGCCGGTCTCCAGCTGGCGAGCCCGCTCCTCCGCCGTGTGGATCCCGAGGTAGGACCGGGTCTCGAAGTCCAGGTGGTCCAGGGCGAGGCGACGGAACACGTAGTCCATCAGCGACTGGGCCATCCGCACGTCCGGGTCGTCGGTCATGCCGGCCGGCTCGAACCGCATGTTGGTGAACTTCTCGACGAACGTCTCCAGCGGCACGCCGTACTGCAGGGCCACCGAGATCGCGACCGAGAAGGCATCCATGACGCCGGCCAGGGTCGAGCCCTGCTTGCCGAACTTCAGGAAGATCTCGCCCAGCCCGTCGTCCGGGTAGGAACCGGCGGTCAGGTAACCCTCGGCGCCACCGACAGCGAACGAGGTGGTCTGGCTCGGGCGGCGCTTCGGCAGACGCTTACGGGTCGGCCGGTGGACCTCCGAGGCCGCCTGCACCGCAGCCTCAACCGCCGCAACGGTTTCCGCGCTTTGCTGCGGCTTGGCCTTGGCGTCCGACAGCGGCTGGCCGACCTTGCAGTTGTCGCGGTAGACCGCGAGCGCCTTCAGGCCGAGCTTCCAGCCCTGCAGGTAGACGTCCTCGATCTCCTCGACCGTGGCGTCCTCGGGCAGGTTGACCGTCTTGGAGATCGCACCGGACAGGAACGGCTGGGCCGCCGCCATCATCCGCACGTGCCCCATGGCCTCGATCGAGCGCTCACCCATCGCGGTGTCGAACACCGAGTAGTGCTCCGGGCGCAGGCCCGGCGCGTCGACGACGTGACCGTGCTCGGCGATGTACTCGACGATCGCCTCGACCGTCTCCTCGGTGTAGCCCAGCTTGCGCAGCGCCCGCGGGATCGTCAGGTTGACGATCTGCATCGAGCCGCCACCGACGAGCTTCTTGAACTTGACCAGCGAGAAGTCCGGCTCGATGCCCGTGGTGTCGCAGTCCATCATGAAGCCGATGGTCCCGGTCGGGGCGAGCACCGAGGCCTGCGCGTTGCGGAAGCCGTTGCGCTCCCCCGTCTTGACGACCGCGTCCCAGGCCTGCGTGGCCAGCCGCTGCACGTCCTTGTCGAGCGTGGTGACGGTGCGGATCGCGTCGTTGGCGGCGGCGTGCTTGCGCATGACCCGCTGGTGCGCGTCGGCGTTGCGGGCGTAGCCGTCGTACGGACCGACGATCCCGGCCAGCTCGGCCGACCGCTTGTACGCCGTGCCGGTCATCAGCGAGGTGATCGCACCGGCCAGCGCGCGGCCGCCCTCGGAGTCGTAACCGAGGCCGGAGGCCATCAGCAGCGCGCCGAGGTTGGCGTAGCCGATGCCCAGCTGACGGTAGGCCCGCGTGGTGTCGCCGATCGCGACCGTCGGGAAGTCGGCGAAGCAGATCGAGATGTCCATCGCGGTGATGACCAGCTCGACCACCTTGGCGAACGTCTCGCCATCGAAGGTGTCGTCGTCCTTGAGGAACTTCAGCAGGTTGAGGCTGGCCAGGTTGCACGAGGAGTTGTCCAGCGACATGTACTCCGAGCACGGGTTGGACGCGGTGATCCGGCCGGTCTCGGGGTTGGTGTGCCAGTCGTTGATCGTGTCGTCGTACTGGATGCCCGGGTCGGCGCACTCCCACGCGGCCTTGGCGATCTTGTCGAAGAGCGTCTTGGCGTCGACGGTCTCGATCACCTCGCCGGTCTTGCGGGCCCGCAGCCCGAACTCGCGGCCCTCCTCGACGGCCCGCATGAACTCGTCGTTGACCCGCACCGAGTTGTTGGCGTTCTGGTACTGCACCGAGGTGATGTCCCGGCCGCCGAGGTCCATGTCGAAGCCGGCGTCGCGCAGGACCCGGATCTTGTCCTCCTCGCGGGCCTTGGTCTCGATGAACTCCTCGATGTCGGGGTGGTCCACGTCGAGCACGACCATCTTGGCTGCCCGCCGGGTCGCCCCGCCGGACTTGATCGTGCCGGCGCTCGCGTCGGCGCCACGCATGAAGCTGACCGGGCCGGACGCCGTGCCACCGCTGGACAGCAGCTCCTTGGAGGATCGGATCCGGGACAGGTTCAGGCCGGCGCCGGAGCCGCCCTTGAAGATGAACCCCTCCTCCTTGTACCAGGTCAGGATCGAGTCCATCGAGTCGTCGACGGCCAGGATGAAGCAGGCCGAAACCTGTTGCGGCGCATCGGTCCCGACGTTGAACCAGACCGGGGAGTTGAAGCTGAAGACCTGGTGCAGCAGCGCCCAGGTGAGCTCGTGCTCGAAGACCTCGGCGTCCTGCTCGGTCGCGAAGTAGCCGTTGTCGACGCCGGCCTTGGTGTAGGTCAGGACGACCCGGTCGATCAGCTGCTTCAGGCCGGTCTCGCGCTGGCTGGTGTCCGAGCGCCCCCCGGAAGTACTTGGTGGTGACGATGGTGGACGCGTTGACGCTCCAGAAGTCCGGGAACTCCACACCGCGCTGCTCGAAGATCGTCTCGCCCGTCTTCCAGTTCTGCTGGACGACGTCGCGCCGCTCCCAGGTCACCTCGTCGTACGGGTGCACACCGGGCGTGGTGTAGATGCGCTCGACAGTCAGCCCCCCGGCTGCCTTGCGCTTGGCCCGCGCGCCGCTGGTCGAACCTGCGGTCGAGCCCGAGCCGTTCGTGGTCTGCGTCATGCGATGTCCCCTCGTGGTTCCTTCATCGGTCTTCGTGGAATGTCTGCTGATCTGTGCTGATGTCTGCTGTCTGCTGCTCGTTGCCGGGGAAGGACGTGCTGGTGGCCATCGGCGGCGGATGCCTTCCCCAGCGCCCGCCGCCGACGGCGTCTAGGGGTGGGCCGCCGCGTCCGGCTCGACGCCGGTGGGCGCGTGCTCGGCTCGCAGCAGCGTGATGGCCGACTCGAAGTCCTCGAGGGAGTCGAAGGCCTGGTAGACCGAGGCGAACCGCAGGTAGGCGACCTCGTCCAGCTCCCGCAGCGGCTCGAGCGTCGCCAGACCCACCTCGTGGGCCTCGATCTCGGCCTGCCCGGTCGCCCGGACGGTCTCCTCGACCCGCTGGGCCAGCCGGGCCAGGTCGTCCTCGCCGACCGGGCGGCCCTGGCAGGCCTTGCGGACGCCGGCCAGCACCTTGGCTCGGCTGAACGGCTCGGTGGCCCCCGAGCGCTTCAGCACGCTGAGGCTCGCGGTCTCCTGGGTGGTGAAGCGGCGCCCGCACTCGGGGCACTGGCGGCGCCGGCGGATGGCCGTGCCGTCATCGGTCGTGCGGCTGTCGACGACTCGTGAGTCGCTGTGCCGGCAGAACGGGCAGAACATCGGGCGCCTCCCTCCTACTCCCCAGTGGTATCAACCACCTCAACCAACAGAGACACCCAGAACGTCCTCCCGGACCGCCATTTCTGGGGGTTCATCTGTGGACGGACTGGGGAATGAACCCCGCGAGCTGTGGATAACCAGCTCTGGCCTGTAGACAAGATGTGGGCGAACGACATCGGTGTAACTACTAGATGTAGGGGTAACTTAAGCCGACCCTCGACCCAAGGTCAAGAGCTGACGCGCCGGGAGTTTCGCGCCCGGAGGGCTTGCGCTCAGTGCCTTCAGTGCGTCGGTACGGCGATCCGCTCGCCGGCCGAGACCGCGGAGTTGGGCAGGGCGTTGAGCTCCACGATCCGGGCGATGGTGTCCCGCCGGTCGGTGCCGGGCGCGACCTGGCCGGCGATCGACCACAGGGTCTGCCCGGGCTGGATCACGATGGTGCGGGTGGCCGGGCTGGTGGGCGCGACCCCGGCCGCGGCCGAGCCGAACACGCCGGTGAGCCCGATCATCATCCCCACCCCGGCGACCAGCAGGACGGCCAGCACGACCAGCCGGCCGCGCCGGGTCAGCTGCACCGTGGGCACCGCGGAGCGGACGCGAGCGGGCCGGGCGCCGGTCCGCTCGATCGGCGGTACCAGCCGCAGCGGGGCCGAGCGCGACTCACGCTGGGCCGGCAGCTGAGCCGGAACGTGAGTCGGCAGTTGAGTCGGCGAGGCCGAGAAGGTCGGGCGGTGGATCGTGGCTGCGGACATGCTGGCCTCCTGGGGAAGAGATCGAACGGATGTTCGATCGAACGCCTGTACGAGTTCTAACACACCGGTGCGACAGTGTCGAGACACGCGTCGAACAAATGTTTGAAACTTCTGTACGAACCTCGTACGGTGTCACCGAGCGGGCTCTGCACAGCAGCCCACCAGCGACCACTGACAGCCGACCGACGAGCAGGAGGCGGGACCATGGCCAGCACCCGAGTGGGCGCGAAGTCCGCGAAGACCACCAAGACCCCAACCAAGACCCCAAGCCAGGACCGCAGGGAAGACCGCCAAGACCCCAGCGATCCCGGCGGCAGCCACGACCCGCGCCAAGCGCGAGGCCAAGAAGAAGGCGAGCGCGACGTCCAATGCCGCCGAGGCGCCGGTCAAGCGCGGCCGGCCGAGCAACGAGGTCCTCGTCCAGGAGTACGGCGAGCTCGGAGGCGGCGACGGCCTGACCGCGCGGCAGCGTCGGGTGCTGGAGGAGATCCGCGACAGCGTCGAGCGCCGGGGCTACCCGCCGAGCATGCGGGAGATCGGCATCGCGGTCGGGCTGACCAGTCCCAGCAGTGTCGCCCACCAGCTGGCAGCGTTGGAGCGCAAGGGTTTCCTGCGCCGCGACCCCAACCGGCCGCGCGCCATCGAGGTGTTCATGCCCGGTGAGACCAAGGGCACCCGCTACCACGACTCCGCGTCGGCCAGCTACGACGAGACCGGCGCCGGCGACACCCGCCCGGACGCGACGTACGTTCCGGTCCTGGGCCGGATCGCGGCCGGCGGCCCGATCCTGGCCGAGGAGGCGGTGGAGGACGTCTTCCCGCTCCCCCGGCAGATCGTCGGCGACGGGCAGCTGTTCCTGCTCAAGGTCGTCGGCGACTCGATGGTCGACGCGGCGATCTGCGACGGCGACTGGGTCGTGGTGCGCCAGCAGTCGGACGCCGTCAACGGCGACATCGTGGCCGCCATGCTCGACGGTGAGGCGACCGTGAAGACGTTCAAGCGCAAGGACGGGCACCTGTGGCTGATGCCGCACAACCCGGCGTACTCACCGATCGACGGTGACCACGCGGTCATCCTCGGCCGGGTCCAGGCCGTCCTGCGGAAGGTCTGAGCCGGAAGGTCTGAGGGGAAGGTCGCGGGACCTCAGGTGCCGTAGTCGGCGGTGGCGATGGCCCGCGCGGTCATCGCCTCGTCGAAGTCCTCGGAGCCCTCGATCTGGGGCACGAACCCGACCAGGACGCCGTCGCGCATGATCTGGGCCTCCAGCCCGGCGGCGCCGTCGACGTCCCACAGCGCCTCGCGGCCATCGCCGAGCGGCACCCGCACACCGAACCGGTAGGCCGACGGCCGGGCCACGTGCGCGATGAAACCGTAGGCGCGCAGCGCCTCGGCCACCCGGGCGGCTTCCTTTTCCTCCATGGGCCCAGTGTGCGGCCCGAGCCTGTCAGCGCGCTGAGAAACGCGCTGAGAAACGCGCGGAGTGGCCGCAGGACCTCGGCCACCAGATCCACGTCGACCGCGTCGTTCCAGAGGTGGAACGCGATGCGCACCCGCCCCGCGCGACCGGCCACGACCGCGCCCCGGGCCGTCAATGCGGCACTCACCGCTCCGTCGGCGTCCGGCAGGGAGACGACGGCCTGTCCGCGAGGTGCCAGGTCGAGCCGCGCCAGCAGGCCGTCGGCCAGGGCGACGTCGTGCGCCCGGACCTGCTCGGGGTCCAGGCCCGCGAACAGCTCCATCGCCGGCACGGCACCGGTCCACGGGAGCCACGCCGGCGACACGTCGAACCTGCGGGCGTCCGCAGCGAGCACCATCTGCGGTCCGTAGACCGAGTCCCAACGCGACTCCCCGGCGTACCACCCGGCATGGATCGGCCGCAGCCGCTCCATGACCTCGGGCCGGACCGTGAGGTAGGCGGTCCCCCGCGGATGGCACAGCCACTTGTACGCCGAGCAGGTGGTGACGTCGAAGTCGCCGGCCCGGCACGGCATCCAGCCCGCCGCCTGGGTCAGGTCGCAGAAGGTCAGTGCACCGTGCCGAGTCGCCGCCTCGCGCACGGCCGCGGCGTCCGTCACGGTCCCGTCGCTGGACTGGGCCAGCGAGAAGGCGACCAGCGTCGTCGAGGCCCGCACGGCATCGGCCAGCCCGGCGAGAGGTACCTGCCGCACCCGGACGCCACGATCCGCGTGCACCAGGAACGGGAAGACGACGGAGGTGAAGTCGCCCTCGGGCAGCACGACCTCGGCGCCGTCCGGCAGGGCGGCGGCGAGCAGCGAGACCATCACGGACGTCTGCGCGTGTGCGGCCACCCACGCCTCCGGGACGCCGACCAGGCCGGCGTAGAGCTCACGGCATCGGGCCACCGCGGCGTCGTAGCCGGGGGCGGAGGAGCGCCCGGAGGACCAGCGCTCGATGTCGGCCTCGATCGCGGCCACGACGCCGCGCGTGGGCAGGCCCAGGGTGGCGGCGTTGAGATAGCCGGGCACGGGTTTCCACTGGCCGCGGGCCTGCTCGAGGGTCAGCGGGCGGGAGGGCACTCCTCGAGCCTGGCACAGGCCCCGTCACCGCCGTTCTGCGGCTTGTCACTGGCCGCTGGTTCACTGCTCTGGTGGCTGGAGCAGCGCGGGAAGTGGGCCCGGACGGCTTGCCGATCCGGTCGTTCGCGACCGTCGCCAGCTTCGAGCGCTGGGTGGAGCGCAATGTCGTGACGCCGGGGCTCTGGCTGAAGATCGCCCGGGCGACGGGCGCGGCCCGGTCCATCTCCTATGCCCAGGCGCTGGAGGTCGCGATCTGCTTCGGCTGGATCGACGGCCAGGCCGCGTCCTACGACGACGACTGGACGCTGCGGCGATTCACCCCGCGCCGGCCGCGAGGCCGTTGGTCCAAGATCAACTGCGCCCGAGTCGAAGCCCTGACCGCCGCCGGGCGGATGCGTCCGGCCGGCCTGGCCGAGGTGGCGGCTGCGAAGGCGGACGGGCGCTGGGACGCGGCGTACGCCAGTCCGCGGGTCGCCGAGGTGCCCGCCGATCTGCAGGCTGCGCTGGATGAATCCCCCTCTGCCGCAACGTTCTTCGCCAGCCTGACCAGCCAGAACCGCTACGCGATCCTCTACCGGATCGAGTCGGTCAAGCGAGCGGAGACCCGCGCCCGCAAGATCGAGCAGTACGTCGCGATGCTGGAGGCCGGGGAGACGATCCACCCGCAGTCCCGGTCCCGGACCGCGCCGCCGGGCTAGGCCTCGGCCGCGACCAATCCGAGTCCGGCCAGCCGGGCGGTGATCAGGTCGGGGGCCAGGTCGAGCTGCTCGGCGAGCTCCTCGACCGTGCAGCCCAGCTCCACACCGTCGCGCAGCTCCTCGTCCTGTTGCTCGGTCCAGGCATGGCCCAGCGTCACCGCCGTGCGGGCGGCTTCCGCGACCGGACCCGGCTCGGCCGGCGGCCGCCGTCGTCGGCGAGGCGATCGCTGGTGCGGCGACCGGCGGCGCGGGCCGGCCGCCGGTTCGTGCGCCCGGCTCCTGCACAGCCCACACCTCGGGGCCGGCCGCGTCGTCCAGCCGACCCAAGGCGGCCAGGACCAGCGCGCGATCGGTTGTCGCCCAGAACGGCGGCAGCGAGCGGCGCAGGAAGTCGGCGTAGCGCGCGGTCGAGAGCCGGGAGTCGAGCACCGCCACGACGCCCCGGTCGGTGGCCGAGCGGATCAGCCGGCCCGAGCCCTGGGCCAGTCGCAGCGCCGCGTGGGTCGCCGACACCGCCATGAACCCGTTGCCACCGGTGTCGGCGACGGCCTGGGCGCGGGCCGACGACAGCGGGTCGTCGGGGCGGGGAAACGGCACCCGGTCGATCACGACGAGCTGGCAGGCCGGGCCGGGGACGTCGACCCCCTGCCAGAGCGAGAGGGTGCCGAAGAGCGACGTCGTCGCGTCCCGGGCGAAATCCCGGACCAGCGTCGCGGTCTGGTCCTCGCCCTGCAGGAGCACCGGAGTCTCCAGGCGCTCGCGCATCAGCTCGGCGGCGGTCCGGGCGGCTCGCATCGAGCTGAACAGCCCGAGGGTGCGGCCGCCTGCGGCGCGCACCAGGGCCTCGAGCTCGTCCAGTTGGGCGGCGCCGATGCCGTCCCGGCCCGGTGGTGGGAGGTGCTTCGCGACGTACAGGATCGCCTGCTTGGGGTACTCGAACGGGCTGCCGACATCCAGACCGGTCCACGAGGGTGCGTCCGGTCCGGCCAGGCCGAGCGAGCGGGCGAGCGCGTCGAAGGTGCCGCCGAGCTCGAGGGTCGCCGAGGTCAGCACGACGGTCCGCTCCCCGAACAGCTGCTCGCGCAGCAGCCCGGCCACCGTGATCGGCGCGACGTGCACGACCTTGCCCCGGCGCTGCTCGTCGGCCAGCCAGACCACGTCCTGGTCGTGACCGGCCAGCAGCCGTTCACTGACGTCGAAGACCTCCTGCACACCGGCTCGCGCGACCTGCCGGGCACCGTCGACCTCCTCGCCGCGACCCGGCTTGAGCGCGGTCAGCAGTGAGCGGGCGGCATCGCGAACCCGGGCCAGCGCCGCAACCAACCCCGCCGGCAGCTCGGTCAGCCGCCCCTCGGTGATCCCCGTCGAGCGCTGCCGCCAGATCCTCACCGGCCGCCGTCATCGCCTGGTCCGGCTCGTCCAGCCCTTCGGCCGACTTGCCCCTGACGAGCTTGGCCGACTGCCGGGCCGCCCGCTCCACCGCGGCCGGCGTGAGCTCGTCGGTGATGGCCGACGTCACCCGGTCGACCAGCTCATGACCCTCGTCGACGATGACGACCTCGTGCTCGGGCAGCAGCGTCGGGTCACCGAAGGCGTCGATGGCCAGGAGCGCATGGTTGGTGACCACGATGTCGGTGGTCCTGGAGTCGGCCCGCGCGTTCTCCACGAAGCACTCCTGCACCAGCGGGCACTTGGAGCCGAGGCACTCGTGGGCCGAGACCGAGACCTGCCGCCAGGCCCGCTCGCTGACGCCGGGGACCAGCTCGTCGCGGTCGCCCGTGGCCGTCTCCTCGGCCCAGGTGCGCAACCGCAGGACCTCGGCGCCCAGCCGCCCCGGCGCGGCATTCTCGGCCGGCGAGTCGAAGAGCGTCTCCTCCTCGGCCGGGAAGCCGCCGACCAGTTTGTGCTTGCAGAGATAGTTGCGCCGACCCTTGACCAGCGCGTACGTCGGGCGGCGGCCCAGCAGCGGGGCGACGGCGTCGGCCAGGCGCGGCAGGTCGCGGTCGATGACCTGGGCCTGCAAGGCCAGGGTCGCGGTGGAAACGATCACCGGCTGCTCCGAGGTCGCCGCGTGGGCGATCGCCGGGACCAGGTAGGCGAGCGACTTGCCGGTGCCAGTGCCGGCCTGCACGAGCAGGTGCTCCCCGCTCTCGATCGAGGACTGGACGGCCGCGGCCATCTGCTACCTGACCGGCCCGGGCGGACCCACCGATCGCTGTCACGGCAGCGGTCAGCAACTGCTCGACGGACGCGCCGACCTGTCGGTCGCGCGGGGAGCGCTCGGTCACCGGTTGAGGCTAACGTCGGGCCGGTGAGTCCCGAGGCAGCGAGCCCCACACCTGGGGGCAACTCAGTCGGCAGCACAGTCGGCAGCACGTCGGCAGCTCGTCGACAACTCGTCGACACTCCGTCGGCAGCACCGAGGAGATGGACCGCCGGGCCAGCTGGCTCGAGCTGTTCTTCGACCTGGTGGTCGTGGTGGCGGTCGCCGTACTGGCCGATCGGCTGCACGAGGATCCGGGGCCGGTCGACGTTCTGTTCGTCCTGATGCTCTACCTGGCCGTCTGGCTGGTCTGGGTCTCGTTCATGCTCTACGGCAACATCGCCGGCGACAACACGCACCAGCGGGCGATGATCGTCGCGATGGGCTGCATCGCCGTGATGGCGGCCTCGATCCCCAGCATCCACACGGCGCACAGCGTCGACAGCTCGCGGGCCTTCGCCGTGGCCTACGTCGTCGCGCGAGTCGGCTCGTTCCGGGTCTGGCGGACGACGGCCAAGGCCCTCGTCGAGTGGCCGATCGCCCAGATGTCGGTCGGCCTGGTGCCGTGGGTCGTGTCGATCTTCGTGCCCGGCGACTGGCGCTACTACCTGTGGGCTCTCGGGTTGGTGCTCGACATCGGCTTCGCGATCACCGCCGACGACCGAAACCTGCTCATGCGGATGCTGCGGCACGACGACGACGAGCGCGCCCGGCGGCGCAAGAGCGCGCATGCGTCCGACCAGCCCGCGCCCGGCCAGGGCGGTGGGCTGGCCGGGGCCTTGGGCGTGGGTCCAACCGAGCGGGTGGAGATCACCGAGGCCACGGTGAACGTCTCGCACCTGGACGAACGGCTCGGCGTCTTCATGATCATCGTCCTGGGCGAGGCGGTCTCCCAGGTCGTGCTCGCGGCGAGCGGTCACCCGTGGAGCATCACCCAGCCGCGCGGCGCGGCGGCGTCCTTCCTGTTGCTCGTCGGGCTGTGGTGGCTGACCTTCCAGTACGGCTACGCCGCCTCGCCGGAGTCAGCGCTCGCGCGGATGCCGGCCCGGTTCGGCCTGCCGCTGCACTACCTGACCTCGGCCAGCATCATCTTCATCGCCAGCGGCCTCGGTCCGACCGTGGCCGAACCCGGGCAGGAGATGGCGACCGGCGCGCGCTGGCTGGCCTGCGGCGGCCTGGCCGGCTACTTCCTCTCGACGGCCATCGCGGCCATCCTGGTCGGCGCCAGCCGGGTGTGGCTGCTCGGCTGGGCGCTGCCCAGCATCCTGCTGCCGATCGTCGTCGGAGTGGCCGGTGCGCGCCTGGCCGGATGGGGCGTGGCGGCGTTCCTGCTGGTCGCCGTCCTCTGGCAGATCTCCTACCGGTGGTTCCAGGAAGGCGGCTGGCGCCGGCGCCGGGGCCCGGCTGCCGAGGGCGCCGCGCCTGGTGCAACGACCCCGGCCGATGCCTGAGCAGTCCGGGCCGGCGTCTCTCGCTGGCGTCGCCGACCAGGTCCGGGCCGAGCTGGCGGCGCTGGCCGACCCCGAGCGAGCGGCCGGCCAGGCGCGCTACTTCAAGACGGGTCCGGGCCAGTACGGCGAGGGTGACGTCTTCGCAGGCATCTCGATGCCGCAACTGCGCCGCGTGGCCCGCACTCACCGCGACCTGGCGCCGGCCGACGTGGTGGACCTGCTGATCGACCCGATCCACGAGCACCGGATGCTGGCGGTGCTGATCCTGGTCGAGCAGTACCAGCGAGCCGATCGCGTCGGCGATGCCAGCCGGTGCGCCGCGATCGTCCGGACCTACCTGGAGCACACGGCCTTGGTGAACAACTGGGACCTCGTCGACGCCTCGGCCGAGTTCATCGTCGGCCCGTGGTGGCGCTCGCAGGGGCCGGCCGGTCGTCGCGCCCGCTTGACCCGGGCGCACTCGACATCGTTGTGGGACAGGCGGATTGCGGTCCTGTCGACCTTCCACGACATCAAGGTCGGCGACAGCGATCCGGCGCTCGAGGTGTGCGCGTTGCTGCTCGACGACCGCGAGGACCTGATCCACAAGGCCACCGGGTGGATGCTGCGCGAGGTCGGCAAGCGGATCGATCGGGCCGACCTGCTGGCCTTCCTGGACGAGCACGCGGGGGTCATGCCCCGCACCATGCTGCGCTATGCGATCGAGCACCTGCCCCCGGATGCGCGCGCCCACTACCTGGCAGCGGGGCGGTGACCCCGCCAACTCGGCGGGCCGAACCCACCGGATCCTCGTTCCAGAGCGGCTCCGCTGCCACTTCGGCCCGCCGAGTTGGCCGACATCAGGCCGCCCGGGGCGTGCCAGGCGGCCGGATCAGTGGATGTGCGCGCGCCAGTCGTCGGGCACCGCACCGGACGGTCCGGGCACCGGCTGGTCCTCGGGGTGGCAGTCCGGCGCGGCCAGGGCCGGGCCCTCGGCGTACGTCTGCTCGCTGAAGTCCCAGAACCAGTCCTCGCCGGGTTCGAAGCTCCGGATGTAACGGTGGCCGCTGGCCTGGAAGTGCGCCGTCGCATGTTGGCTCGGCGAGGTGTCGCAGCACCCGATGTGACCGCAGGCCGTGCACCGGCGCAGGTGCACCCACCACCCGTTGGTCGCCAGGCACTCCATGCAGCCGGTCCCGCTCGGCGGCACAGTCGGGTCGAACTGGACGATCTCAGCGCTGTCGTCGCTCATGCTCCGACGCTACGCGGGTACCGCCGTCGTTGGCACGGTGCGTCCCCGTGCCAAAACCTGATCAGCACGGTGCGTCCCCGTGCCAGACCTATTGGCACGGTGCGTCCCCGTGCCAATGAAGGGCGGGCGGGTTGGCGAGGCGAGGGGTGGTCAGACGGCGTAGGGCGCGAGCTCGCCGGCCAATGGGCCGCGGACCTGGGCGTGCATCAGGGTGCCGTCGGCGGTGTGCTCCTCGCCGAGGACCTCGCCGTCGCGGTGCACCCGGCTGACCAGGTCGCCGCGGTCGTAGGGCAACAGCACGTCCACCCGGACGCGCGGCCGTGGCAACGCGTCCGCGATCGTCTCGGCGAGCTTGTCCAGTCCCTCGCCGGTGCGCGCCGAGACGACCAGGCTGTGCGGCTCGCGCAACGCCAGCCGGGCCAGGACCTCGGGGTCGGCCAGGTCGGCCTTGTTGATCACGACGATCTCGCGCAGGTCGGCGGCGCCGACCTCACCGAGGACGAGGCGTACGGCGGCGAGCTGGCCCTCGGGGTCGGGGTGCGATCCGTCGACCACGTGCAGCAGGAGATCGGCGTCGGCGACCTCCTCCAACGTCGAGCGGAAGGCCTCGACCAGCTGGTGCGGCAGCGAGCGCACGAAACCCACCGTGTCGGTCAAGGTGTAGACCCGGCCGTCGGCCGTCTGGGCCCGGCGCACCGTCGGGTCCAAGGTGGCGAAGAGCGCGTCCTCGACCAGGACCCCGGCACCCGTCAGCCGGTTGAGCAGGCTGGACTTCCCGGCGTTGGTGTAGCCGGCGATGGCGACGGCCGGCACCTCCGCGCGGCGCCGCCCGGAGCGCTTGGTGTCGCGCGAGGTCCGCATCGCCTTGATCTCGCGGCGGAGCTTGGCCATCCGGGTGCGGATCCGGCGACGGTCGAGCTCGATCTTGGTCTCGCCCGGCCCGCGCGAGCCGATGCCCTCGCCGCCGGCCACCCGGCCACCGGCCTGACGCGACATCGACTCGCCCCAGCCGCGCAGCCGCGGCAGGAGGTACTCCATCTGGGCCAGCTCGACCTGCGCCTTGCCCTCCCGGCTCTTGGCGTGCTGGGCGAAGATGTCCAGGATGAGCGCGGTCCGGTCGATGACCTTGACCTTGACGATGTCCTCGAGCGCGCGGCGCTGCGACGGCGAGAGCTCGGTGTCGGCGATGACCGTGTCGGCCGCGTTGGCGACGACGACGTCGCGGAGCTCGCGGGCCTTTCCCGAGCCGAGATAGGTGCCGGGATCGGGCTTGGCTCGCCGCTGCAGGAGACCGTCGAGGACCTGGGAGCCAGCCGTCTCGGCCAGAGCGGCCAGCTCCCGCAACGAGTTCTCGGCGTCCTCGGCGGTGCCGTCCGACCAGACACCGGCCAGGATGACCCGCTCCAGACGGAGCTGGCGGTACTCGACCTCGGTGACGTCCTGCAGCTCGGTCGACAGGCCGGCGACCCGGCGGAGGGCTTGGCGGTCGGCGAGGTCGAGCTGCTCACCGTCGTACCCCTCGCGTTCCGGGTACGCCGGGTAGCCGGGGCGGTCGGACGGGGTCATCGGTTCAGTCATCTGCGTTGGTCACCGGGTCCAATCTCTCAAAACCAGTGCCCACAAGCGAATGGGTTTGCCGAGCGGACCCCGCCCGAGGCGCTAGCCCGCCGCAGGTGGCGCTTCGGCCAGGTCGAGCACGGAGGTGAGCTCGGCCGGGCCGCCCGCGCCATGTCCGACGCCGGAGCCCACACCCTCGGGGAGCACCACCGGCGCGCCCTCGTCGGCTGGTCCGATCCGCGGGAAGCCCAACACGTCCCCGGTCCGGACCGGGTCGCCCGAGCGAGCGAACACAGCGACACCCGCCAGATAGACGAGCGCGCCAACCGCCCAGGCCTGCAGCGGAGGGAACCCCCAGTAGGTCTCCTGGAACCCGGGCAGCCCGGGCACCAGCCCACCGGTCAGCGCACCCACCGCGGTGCCGGCGACCAGCGCGACCACCGCGAGCCAGTTCGCTCCCGCCGTCTGCGCCCAGGTCGGCACCCTTCCCATGGGACGACGCACGCCGGTCAGGCGGGGGATCAGGAAGATGTCGACGGCCATGATCGTGCTGGCCGTCGGGACCGTGACGGCTCCGATGCCCGTGACGATGGTGAACGTCTCTTGCAGCGAGGGCAGCACCGTCACCAGCACGGCCGCGACCACGCCGAGGGACAGCACGGTGTAGCGGCGCCGCCACCAGGTGACGTGGGAGAGCAGGTTCTGCGCGCCGTTGACCGCGATGTAGAGGTTGCCGTCGTTGACCGCGATCTGGTTGATGACGAAGAACAGCACGCCGAGCAGGGTCAGCCCGAAGAGCGAGAAGTCGACGAAGTACTTGATGCTCGCGCCGAAGTCCGCGGTGTCGGCCATCGTGGCAATCAGGTAGCCCAGGACCGGGAACAGGAAGGCACCGACGATGTAAGAGAGCACCACGGTGCCGGCAATCCGGCCGCCGTCCGGCTTGGCGTAGCGGAAGATGTCCGGCTCGTTGCCCCACGTCGACAGGCCGACCATGGCCCCCGCGACGAACAGGATCGACGCCGGCGCCGCGACATGCGGTGGGTGCGACAACGCGTGCGCGGGCACGGTGGCCAGGGCGCGGATGGTCGCGTAGACCCCCCAGACCAGGATGAGCGGAACCGCCACCCACTGAGCGAACTTCTGGACGCCACCGAAACCGAAGTAGGTGTTGGTGATCATGACCAGGGCCAGGATCACGGACAGCAGCGTGACCGACGACACCGTGAACAGACCGCCGATCAACGACAGCACGAAGAGCACGGTGAACAGATAGAAGCCCATGCCGTCGACGACGAGCAACAGCGAGACGACCGAGCTGCCGATCCGCCCGAAGATGCTTCGCGTCATCACCGAACTAGTCTGTCCCGCAACGGCTCCCGCATTGGCCGAGCCGATGCAGTACGTCGTCATGACCACCGTGGCGAAGGCCATCGCAACCAGGAAACGAGAGAGGTTCATACCCTCGTAGCGGGCCGTGTAACCGACGTACACGGCGGGGAAGGTGGCCTGCATGCTGAGGAAGGTCAGCAGCATCTTCACGTGCGTCTTGCGGGCCGCGGCGGGCACGACATGGTTCGTGTAGTCCTCGCCGGCGCCGGTCTCGTGCTCGGCCGGCAGCGCGAGTGCGCTCGGTTGGTCCACCATCGGACGGTCCTCTCAGGGAAGGGCTAGCGATGCTGCTTTGTGTCTCGAAATGCGTTGCCGGGCACTGGATCGGCCCGGTTCACGCGATCAGCGGGGGTGGTTGCCCCGCGGTCCGCCGAGCAGAGTGGTCAGCCCGGCATCGAGTGCGCTCGCTTCCTCCAGGGTGCTGAAGGGGCGCCGGTCGGTGGCCGCTCGCGCGGCCTCGCTGCTGAGACCGGCCCGAGTCAGGACGTCGTACGCCTGACCGGCCGGAAGAGTGTTGAGCCAACCGAGCCCGAGCTCGACTCGCGCGGCGGGGTCCACCGGCCCGAACATGCGGACCCGGCTCAGACCACCGTCCGGGAAGGCGTCGACCCGCACGTACGCCGCCGGACCCTGCATCGGCCCGGTGACGGGGTAGACGTGCCGGGTGTCCGGCTGGAGTGCTTCGCGGGACAGCAGCAACGCCCAGTCAGGCGACGGCTGGTCTCCCTCGAGGTCCGTGCGGTAGTGGTCGGCGTCGATCGCGCGGACCTCGACGTGCGACGAGGCGTTGTGCTTGAAGTGCATGGTGTCGATCTCGATCTGCCGGACCTCACCGCGGGCGGCCAACTGGATCAGGGCCCAGTCGTTGCCGTCGTCACGGCGTCGTCGTGTCTCCCACCCTTCGCCCATGGTCCGCGCCCGGTCCGGGCGGGTCAGGACCTGCGCGGAGCCGTAGAAGTTGTCCGACGAACGCACGACCCGGGCGCCGAGCTGCTGGGAGGCGAGGTCGACGGTCACCCCATCGAGCAGACGCGGGTCGACGACCGGCCGGCCATGGATGCGCAGGCGAGCCACGCCTCCGTCGGGGGAGATGGCGAGCCGCACGTGGGTGTAGCGCCGGTCGCTGGAGACCTCGACCAGGTTGTGGACGTCGCCCTTGAGCGGCCGCGGGGCGACGATGAGCTCCCAGTCGGCCGCGTCGAGCTCGGCCGGCCCCGGGTAGCCCTCGAGCCCGCAGGCCTCGAGCCAGCACTCCTGCGGGAAGTTGCCGGTGAAGAAGCTCGTGTCGACGTCGACCCGGCGGATCACGCCCGGCAGCCCCAACCGGACGATGGCCCAGTCATGCCCGGGCTCGCGACGGCGACGGGTCTCCCAGCCGTCGACGACCTCGCCCCGGTGGTCGTAGGTCCCCGGCACGAAGTCGGCGGGCTCCGCGGTGAGCAGGTGCTCCTTGTTGCCGAACGACTCATCGCTGGCGCTGACCACACCGGCGCCCAGATGCCGCGAGGACAGCTCCACCATGGGCAGCCCGTCCTCGTCCAGCGGGACGGCAGCCGGGTCGGTCTCGTCGAGCCGGGACTGTTCATGAGCCATGGCCGAGAGTGTGGATTCACTGAACACGCTTGTCAAGGGTTACTTGACACAGGCGGCCCTTCTCGCGCTCACCCGCAGCGGGTCAGCTCCCCCGGACGAACAGACACAGCACATCGGCGTCCGCGCTCGTCGGGTTGGTGACCCGGTGCGGCCAGTCGGAGGGGAAGGTGAGCGAATCGCCGCCGGCCAGCCGGTACTGCTTGTCGCGGACGTGGACCTCGATCTCACCGCTGACCACGTAGTTGAACTCATGGCCGGCATGCTGGACCCACTCGTGCGGGCCGGGCGAGGCCGCTCCGGCTTCGTAGGTGATGAGCAAGCAGTCCACGCCCGGCAACGAGTGGCCGCCGATCTGTCGGCAGATCTCGCCGCCCTTGAGCGTGACGACCTGCTGGGCCGAGCGCGGAACCAGCTCGAGCACCTCGCTGAGATGGGCATCCAGACCATGAACCACGCTGGGTTCCGGGCCCGTGCTCGGCTCGAGCAGCACCTCCGTGGGGGTCCCGAAGAAGATCTCGTCCGGCGTCACACCGAGCGCTCGCGCCAGCGCATAGAGGGTGTCCACCGATGGCCGGGAGTGGCCGTTCTCGATCTGGCTCAGGGCGCTCGCGCTGACTCCGACCCGCCGAGCCAGCTCGCGCAGCGACAGACCGTGCTCGGTCCGCCGGGCCCGGATGTTCGGGACCGAGGTCGACGCTCCGGTTGATCGGTTCGTCGGCCACCCGCGGAGTGTATCGGCGAGGGATCTGCTGGTTGACAGCCACCTCACCGAGTGTGCAGTAATGCTTGACACTTGGCGAGGTCTGGACGGAGACTTCCGGCCATGCCCACCCTCGACCTGGTGATCCACGCTGACCGCGCCGTCGTCGGCGTCGACGGTGAACCGCCCGCGCCGTACTCCGTGGGCGTTCGGGCGGGACGGGTCGCGGTCGTCGAGCCCGGTCCGTCTCGACTCGACGCCGACCGGGTCGTGCACCTGGGACCGGACCAGGTCCTGATCCCGGGCCTGGTCGACACCCACGTCCACCTGCAGGACCCGGGCAACACCGAGTGGGAGGACTTCGAGAGCGCCACCCGGGCGGCGGCTGCCGGCGGAATCACCACGTTGGTGGACATGCCGCTGGACAGCGTGCCGGTGACGGTCAGCCGGGCGGCCCTGGAGGTCAAGCGCGCGCGGGCCCGGGGCCGGGTGCGCATCGACGTGGGCTTCTGGGCCGGGGTTACTCCGGACAACCGCGCGGAGCTGGCCGGGCTCCACGATGCGGGGGTCATGGGCTTCAAGTGCTTCCTGGCCAACACCGGGCTCCCCGAGTACCCGCCCGTGGACGTCGCACAGATGCGTGCCGCGCTCGCGGTGCTGGCCGGGCTCGACGCCCTGCTGATCGTGCACGCGGAGGACGCCGGTGAGATCGAGCGCTCGCCTGAGGTCTCCACCCGCCAGTACGCCGACTTCCTGGCCAGCCGTCCCAAGGAGATCGAGAACGTCGCCATCCGCGCCGTCATCGAAGCCGCCACCGACACAGGGGGGCGGGCGCACATCCTGCACCTGTCCAGCTCGGACGGTGTGGCCCTGTTGGCCCGGGCCCAGCGGGACGGCGTCCGGGTCAGCGCAGAGACCTGCCCCCACTACCTGGCCCTCACGGCTGAAGAGGTGCCGGACGGCGCCACGGAGTTCAAGACCGCCCCGCCCATCCGTGAGGCCGCGAACGCCGACCTGCTGTGGCGGGGACTGGCCGAGCGCACCATCTCGATGGTGGTCTCGGACCACTCGCCGTGTACGCCGGACATGAAGCACGTGCACACCGGCGACTTCGCCGCGGCCTTCGGTGGCGGAGCCTCGTTGCAGATCACCCTGCCCATCGTCTGGACTGCCGCCCGGGCAAGGGGTTTCGGCATCGAGGATGTGGTGCGCTGGATGTCGACCGGCCCCGCGGCCCTGACTGGCATGCGCCGCAAGGGACGGATCGCGGCCGGTTACGACGCCGACTTCTGCGTGCTGGCCCCCGAACACACGTTTGTCGTCGACCCGGCGCGGCTGCATCATAAACAGCCCCTCACGGCCTTCGCGGGGCGCACGCTGCACGGCGTGGTCCAGCAGACCTGGCTGCACGGCGAGCTGGTCGACGACGACACCCGTGGCCGGTTGCTCACTCGCGACACGGCCTGATCCCTCTCCTCAACTGCGGCACTCGCGAAGGGCTCCCACGATGCGCATCCTGCTCGTCAACGTGAACACCACGACGTCGATGACTGACACGATGGCGACGTCGGCCCGCCGGCACGCGCTGCCCGACACCGAGATCGTCGCGCTGACACCAAGGTTCGGCGCCGAGGGCGTGGACGGCAACTTCGAGAGCCTGCTGTCCGCCGTGGGCGTCATGGATGCGGTCGTGACTTACCCGGAGCCGTTCGATGCCGTGATCCTCGGTGGCTTCGGGGAGCACGGCCGGGAGGGGTTGCAGGAACTGGTCGATGGCCCGGTGCTGGACATCGCCGAGTGCTCGGCCCACGTCGCCCTCATGCTGGGGCGGACGTATTCGGTCGTGACCACCCTGCAGCGCTCGGTCGGGGCGATCGAGGACCGCCTGTCCACCGCCGGGCTGTTCGACCGTTGCGCCTCCGTCCGCTCGACCGGACTGGCGACGCTCGAGCTGGAGTCGGATCCGGACGCGGCCTTCGAGGCGATCGTGGAGTCCGCGCGCCTAGCGGTGGAGCAGGATCACGCCGAGGTGCTCTGCCTGGGCTGCGGCGGGATGGCCGGGCTGGACGAAGCCGTCTCGGCGCGCCTTGGCGTGCCCGTCGTCGACGGGATCGCGGCGGCCGTGACCCTCGGAGAGTCGTTGGTGCGGATGGGTCTGCGGACCAGCAAGATCTGCACGTACGCCCCGCCGGACCCCAAGCGGATCACCGGCTGGCCGCTGTCCACCTGAGCCGCCCGGCTCAGGCGGAGCCAGAGTCGGGCGCGGAGTCGGACTCGGTGCCGAACTCCGTGGCCAGGGCATCGACCAGCCGCCCCACGCAGGCCGAGAAGAGCCGCTGTCCGAGCTCGAGACTCGAGCGGCTCGGCTCGGCCAGCACGCCCGACCGAGTGAGGTAGTCGGGAGGAGCCGGCAGGACGTCCCACGAGGGAAAGCGATCGGAGCGGTCGTCGGCGATCAGCTCGCTTCGGACGAGGTCCGGCCGGACGACGAGCATCAGTGAGGTCTCCACCATCGACGCGTGCTCGCGCTCCCAGCCGGCGAACCCGTCGGGGAAGAGCTCCTCGAGCTCTCGATCGGTGAACGGCGGAAACGGGTTCTCCAGCAACAAGATCCGTACGCGCGGATGCCCGACCCGAGCCAGGTCGCATGCCTCCCAGAGGAAGCCGGCGTTCTCCAGGTGCCAGTTGAGGACGACCAGGCGTCGAAACCCACTGCGGACCAGTCCCTCCAGCACCTGAGTGAGCAACGGGATCAAGGTGGTGCCCCGCACCGAGACCGTCCCCGGGAAGCCCTCGCCGCCGCCAACCAGGGGCCGCGAGAAGGCACCGTAGGTGAGCGGCGGAGCGACCAGCAGTGGCGTCCGTGCGGCGGCAGCCGTGGCGACGGCCACCGGCAGGATCGCGTCGGTGCCGATCGGCAGGTGGGGGCCGTGCTGCTCGGTGGCACCCACACAGACCACGACCGGCAGGTCCGCCTCGGCCGCCTGCGCGACCTCGGGCCAAGTCAGGGTCGCCAGGTCGGTCGGCAGTGTCGTCACCGGGCCGGTCGCCGTTCGTGATGGGGTGGCCTCATGTCGGAGCACTATTTCACCGAACAGCCGTCCAGCGAGCGGGATCGCCGTCAGGTCGAGCTGCGGCTGCGCGGCCATGACGTCGCGGTGTGGACGGAGGGCGGCGTCTTCAGCCACGAGCGGGTCGACCTCGGCACCCGAGTCCTGCTGCGGGAGGCCCCCGATCTGCCCTCGGCCGGCGAGCTGCTGGACCTGGGCTGCGGCTGGGGCGCACTGGCGCTCGCCATGGCTCTGGACTCTCCGGATGCTCAGGTCTGGGCGGTCGACGTCAACAACCGCGCGCTCGCTGTGACGTCCGACAACGCGACCGCGCTCGGACTGGACCGCCTGCGGGCCGTCGCTCCCGACCAGGTGCCGGCCGATGTCGAGTTCGACGTGATCTGGTCGAACCCCCCGATCCGGGTCGGCAAGGAAGCCCTGCACGCCCTACTCCTGCAATGGATTCCACGCCTGCGCCCAGGCGGTGCGGCGTACCTCGTCGTGCAACGGCACCTCGGGGCCGACTCCCTGCACGCCTGGCTGTCGGATGCCCTCGCGAACCTCCAACCAAACGGGTACGACGTGCGCCGGCTGGGCAGCGCGAAGGGCTACCGAGTGCTGGAGGTCAGCCGAACGGCCAGCTGAGCCCGGGTGAGCTCAGGTCACCTCAGGTCACCTCAGGTCAGCTCAGGGCTTCCGGCAGCTGCACCACGCCGTCAGCCACCAGCTCGGCCGGTCCGCGCAGCTCGACCCGGTCGCCCGGGAGCGCCGTCACCTGCAGGGTGCCGCCGGCGACGTCGACCCGCCAGACGTCGGCGGCGCCGTCGCCCGCCCAGACTCGGGTCGCCAGCGCGGCCGCCGCGATCCCGGTGCCGCAGGACCGGGTCTCGCCCACACCGCGCTCGTGCACCCGCATCCGGATGTGGCCGGGCCCGAGCACCACGACCAGCTCGACGTTGGTGCCGTGCGGCGGCCGCGGATCCACGATCGGGGCCCGAGTCAGGTCGGCGAGCTCCAGCTCGGCGTCACCGGGCAGCGCCACGACGGTGTGCGGGTTGCCGAGGTCCAGGGAGAGGGCACGCAGCGGGCCCGGCAGCCCGGCCACGGTGACCTCGCTGTCGCTGCCCGTGCGGGCGGCGTCCTCGCCACCGACCAGACGCCAGGGCCCGAGGTCGACCGAGATCGTGTCGTCCGACTCGAACCGCACCCGCTTGACGCCGGACCGGGTCGCGACGCCGAGCTCCAGCGCGTCGCCGGGTGCGGCAGGCGGCACCAGACCCTCCCGGGCCAAGTAGGTGGCGAACACCCGGACGCCGTTGCCGCACATTTCGGCGACGGTGCCGTCGGCGTTGCGGTAGTCCATGAACCACGGCGCCTCGCCGGCCTGGTCGGCGACCTCGGCCACCGATGCCGTGGGCACCACCCGGATCACCCCGTCGCCGCCGACGCCGGCGTGCCGGTCACTGAGCCAGCGGGCCGTCGCCTCGTCGATCTCGGCGGTGCCGTCGAGATCGCGGATCAGCACGAAGTCGTTCTCCGTGCCATGTCCCTTGGTGAAGTCCAGCTGGCGGCCCATAGGCCCATCATCCCCCGGCGGCCGCGCGCAGGGCTTGCTCGACCAGATCCGGCGCGGTGGCGTCGAGCCACCGGATCCTGCGGTCGCGGCCGAACCACGACTCCTGCCGCCGGATCAGCCGCCGGGTCGCCTGCGCCGTGCGGTCCCGGGCCTGGTCCAGGGTCGATCGGCCCTCGAGTGCTTCGAGCACCTGGGCGTAGCCGACCGCGCGCGAGGCGGTCCGCCCGTCGCGCAGGCCTCGCTCGGCCAGACGCTCGACCTCCGCGACCAGACCGAGCTGCCACATCCGGTCGACCCGTTGGCCGGTCCGCTCGTCCAGCTCGGAGCGCTCGGCGGCCAGGCCGACCTGGACCGTCGGCTCGGCGTACGCCGGCTCGGGCAGCACCGCGCTGAACGGCTCCCCCGTCAGCTCGATCACCTCGAGGGCTCGGACGATCCGGCGCCCGTTGGACGCCAGGATCGACTGCGCGGCAACCGGATCGGCCCGGATCAGCTCCGCATGCAAGGCGGCCGGGCCGATCTCGCGCAGACGGTCCTCGAGGGCCGCGCGGACGTCGGGGTCGGTCGGCGGGATCACCAAGGCGTCCAGGGCGGCCCGGACATAGAGACCGCTGCCTCCGGCGAGCACCGGGCGCCGGCCCCGCTCCCGGATCTGCCCGATGGCGGCGCGGGCGGCCCGTTGGTACGCCGCGAGGCTGGCCTCCTGGGTGACGTCCAGGACATCGAGCTGATGGTGGGGCACGCCCCGCCGCTGCTCCGACGTCAGCTTGGCCGTGCCGATGTCCATGCCGCGATAGAGCTGCATCGCGTCAGCACCGACGACCTCGCCGTCCAGCCGCAGGGCCAGCTCGACCGCGAGGTCCGACTTGCCCGTGGCCGTCGGTCCGACCACTGCGAGGACTGGCTCCACGGGCAGGAGTCTCTCAGCGGTGGCACAGTGAAACGGGACCGGCACAGGAAGGACGACGGCATGCAGCTGACCGACACCATCCCTGACCCCGCCCCAACACCGCCGCCAACGCCACCAACACCGCCATCTCCTCCAGGGCCACCGGACCCGCTGCCCGAGCCCGGGCCCGCGCCGACCCCGGACCCCGGACCGCTGCCTGTGCCGGACCCGTTGCCCTCACCGAGGCCGGCCCCGGGGCCGCCGATCCCTTGATCGCCGGTGACCGGCGGCTGGCTCAGGCGCCGGCGCGCACCATCGGCAGCCCGAGACCGACCGGACCCGTGCGCGACATCCCCCGCCGCGGTGGCCGACCCCGAAGCCGCTGATGCCCCTGCCGGGGCGGCCTCCCGGAGCTCCCAGGCATCGCCGGCCCGGGTCCGGCGTACGCCGTAGGCACCCCCGGCCAGGCCGCCGTCGGCGACCAGATGGTGCGGCGCGCCGTAGGTGACCTGGACCGTGGCCAGGTCACCCGGTCGGGGGACGTCAGCTCCGGCGGGCAAGCCGAAGTGGACCAGCCGGTTGTCGGCCGCGCGACCCGACAGCCGCGCGGTCGCGGCGTCCTTGCGACCTTCGCCGGTCGCGACCAGGACCTCCAGGACGCGGCCCTCCTGAGTGCGGTTCTCGGCCCAGGAGATCTCCTCCTGCAGGGCAACCAAGCGCTCGTAGCGTTCCTGCACAACGGCTTTCGGCACCTGATCGGCCATCGCAGCCGCAGGGGTGCCGGGTCGCGGCGAGTACTGGAACGTGAAGGCCGAGGCGAATCGCGAGGCCCGTACGACGTCCAGCGTGGCCGCGAAGTCCTCCTCGGTCTCGCCCGGGAAGCCCACGATCAGGTCGGTAGTGATGGCGGCGTCGGGAATCGCGGCCCGCACCCGGTCGATGATGCCCAGGTAGCGCTCCGAGCGGTAAGAGCGGCGCATCGCCTTCAGCACCCGGTCGGAGCCGGACTGCAACGGCATGTGCAGGCTCGGCATCACGTTGGCCGTCTGAGCCATTGCCTCGATCACATCGTCGGTGAAGGCGGCCGGGTGCGGGCTGGTGAACCGCACCCGCTCCAGTCCCTCGATCGTGCCGCAGGCCCGCAGCAGCTTGCCGAAGGCCAGCCGGTCGCCGAAACCCACGCCGTAGGTGTTCACGTTCTGCCCGAGCAGGGTGACCTCGAGGGCCCCCTCGGCCACCAGAGCCTCGATCTCGGCCAGCACCTCGCCGGGACGGCGGTCGACCTCGACTCCCCGCAGGCTCGGGACGATGCAGAAGGTGCAGGTGTTGTTGCACCCCACCGAGATCGAAACCCAGGCGGCGTACGCCGACTCCCGCCGGGTCGGCAACGTGGAGGGGAAGACCTCCAGCGACTCCAGGATCTCGACCTGGGCCTGCTGGTTGTGCCGGGCCCGGTCGAGCAGCGCCGGCAACGAGCCGATGTTGTGGGTGCCGAAGACGACGTCGACCCACGGCGCCCGCCGTACGATCTCGCCCCGATCCTTCTGGGCCAGACACCCGCCGACCGCGATCTGCATGCCGGGCCGGGCCTGCTTGACCGGGTGGAGGTGCCCGAGGTTGCCGTAGAGCTTGTTGTCGGCGTTCTCCCGGACCGCACAGGTGTTGAGGACGACCACATCGGCCGCCTCGCCCTCCGCCGCGCGCTGGTAGCCCGCGTGTTCCAGTAGCCCGGAGAGGCGCTCGGAGTCGTGCACGTTCATCTGGCAGCCGAAGGTGCGGACCTGGTAGGTCCGGGGGCTCGGGTCGGTCTCGTTGCTGTCGTTGGTCATCGCGCTGACAGGGTACGGCGTGCTCAGCTCGGGGCGACCGCGCTGCCTTGCAGAACGACCCGGCTGCTTGCGCCGGTGTGGGCGATGACCTGCAGGGTCCAGGCGCCGGGAGCCTTGGGGGGCGCGACCCGCAGCTCGACGTCGACGGCGCCCTTGTCGGCCCGGAAGCTGCCGGCCGACCGCGACTGACCCGCGGAGTTCCATACGCACTCGTACCACCCGGCGACAGGCAGACCATCGGCGGTGAGGCGGACGGCCAGTGCGTTGTTCTCCTGAGCCACCGCCACGCTTCCCGTCGCCGCATCGCCCGCGACGCCTGGCGGTGGTGCCAACGCCAGAGCTGGGCCGTAGTTGTTGGCGTCGCGCGGCGGGAGCAGCTGATGCCCGGCAGCCGCGCCGGCCACCAGGAGGACGACCGCGGCCGCCGCGACCAGCAGGGTCCGGCGCATCGGGTGCCGGCGCGGGATAGCGGTCGGCTCGGACGGCGCCGAGGGCAGGGCCGGGCCCGCGGTCGGGTCGGCGGAGGCACTCGCCACGACATGGAGGCCGGGCAGCACCGGCTCCGCCGCGTCCCAGGTCGACCCGCTGGCCTCGTCGCGAGCCGCCTGCACGGTCGCCAGCGAGATCAGCGAGACCTCGATGTCGGCGGCCGCGTCCTGACAGGCCGGGCAGGTCTGCAGGTGCGCCATCACGCGCTTCTCCTCGGCTGGCTCCAACCGGCCGGTCAAGGCCTCCGGCAGGAGCAACCGCTCGGGACAGATGTGCCCGCTCACTTCTTCTCCCCCTCATCGGTCAAGGCTCTGCGCAGGGCACGCAGGCCGTAGAACACCCGGGTCCGCACCGTGGCGACGGGCACGCCGAGCCCGAGTGCGATGTCGGTGTAGCTCTGGTCCAGCAGGTACGCCCGGGTCACGACCTCGCGGTGGGCATCGGTCAGCGTGACCATGGCCCGCTCCACCAGGTCGGCATCCAGCACCTGCTCCTGGGCCGGCGGGGTCGTCGCTCCCGTCCGCGCGGCCTGGGTGGCGTGGCTGGCGTCGGCCGCGTCGGCGACCCACTCGGCCGGCAGCTCGCGACGACGGCGCAACAGGTCGACGGCGGCTCGGCGCGCCACGACGCGGACATAGACCTCCTCGCTGCCGAGCGCGGGGTCGAACCGGGCCCCGGCACGCCATAACCGCAGGGCCGTCTCTTGGAGGACGTCTTCGGCCAGGGCCTGGTCGCCCCCGACCAGCCCCAGCACGGTGCGGGTGATCATCGGGCGGTATCGGGCATAGAAGTCACTGACGGCCTCGTGCTCCCCTGCGGCCACGCGAGCGAGCAGCGTCGAGGCGTGCTGCGGCTCGGTCACCACACCACGGTAGGCCGGAAGGGGGACTGCCACATCGCAGGTTCGTGACCGCCGGGTGGAACGTTCACCGGCCCCGGCCGAGCGCCGGCGGCCGGAGATCGCCGTCGGGCGGTCCCGGCCGAAGGGTCAGTCGCCCAGACTCAGGGCGACCTGATCGAGGTCGGCCTCGTCCGACCAGTGGTCGCCCGCCTCCGCCGCGCTCCGGCGAGCCGGCTCCCGGGTCGGACTCAGCGGCCAGAGCGGCCCGGACCACCTGCATCGTCACCCCGCTGGGGTAACCCTTGCGCGCGAGCATCCCGGCCAACCGGGAGATCCGCTTGGCCGTCGGCAGACCGCGGGTGGACGGCAGGCGTTTGTCGACCAGGGCCCGGGCGGTGGCCAGCTCCTGCGCCGGGTCCACGTCGGCCAACGCCACCGCCGCCGTCTCGTCGTCGACCCCGCTGCGACGGAGCTCCTGGCGCAGTGCTCGGCCAGCCAGCCCGCGACTGGACTGGCGGGAGCGGACCAGGGCCCGAGCGAACTCCTCGTCGTCGACCAGCCCGACCTGCTCGAACCGGTCGAGCACCCGGGCCACGACATCGGGCGGCGCACCCTTGGCGCTCAGCTTGGTCTCCAGCTGGGCCCGGCTGCGCGGGGCCGCCGTCAGCGCGGTCAGGACGATCGTGCGGACCACCGACTCCGGGTCAGCGGCCGGTGTGAGGTCCGCGTCGCTGCCCGGCGTCGGCTCATCCGGCCCGCGGGTCCGGGCCGGCCGCCGATCACGACCGGGCGGCCGACCGCTCAGAAGTCGACCTTCGCCTCGGCCAGCGAGGTGACCGACGCGAGATCGACCTCGACCGGAGCATCGAGCTTGGCTCCGATCCCGAGCTTCTCCTTGATCTTCTTCTCCAGCTCGTCGGCCAGGTCAGGGTTGTCCCGCAGGAAGCTGCGCGCGTTCTCCTTGCCCTGGCCGAGCTGGTCGCCCTCGTAGGTGTACCAAGCCCCGGACTTGCGGACGAAGCCCTGCTCGACACCCATGTCGATCAGGCCGCCCTCGCGGGAGATGCCCTGGCCGTAGATGATGTCGAACTCGGCCTGCTTGAACGGCGGGGCCACCTTGTTCTTGACCACCTTGCAGCGGGTCCGGTTGCCGACCGCGTCGGTGCCCTCCTTGAGGGTCTCGATCCGGCGGACGTCCAGCCGGACCGACGCGTAGAACTTCAGCGCCTTGCCACCGGTCGTGGTCTCGGGCGAGCCGAACATCACGCCGATCTTCTCCCGCAGCTGGTTGATGAAGATCGCTGTCGTGCCGGACGTGCTGAGGGCACCGGTGATCTTGCGCAGCGCCTGGGACATCAGCCGGGCCTGCAGGCCGACGTGGCTGTCGCCCATCTCGCCCTCGATCTCGGCCCGCGGCACCAGGGCGGCCACCGAGTCGATCACGATGATGTCCAGGGCGCCGGAGCGGATCAGCATGTCCGCGATCTCCAGGGCCTGCTCACCGGTGTCCGGCTGGGAGACCAGCAGGGCGTCGGTGTCGACACCGAGCTTCTGGGCATAGTCCGGGTCCAGCGCGTGCTCGGCGTCGATGAACGCCGCGATCCCGCCGGCCTTCTGGGCGTTGGCCACCGCATGCAGGGCCACGGTCGTCTTGCCGGAGGACTCCGGGCCATAGATCTCGATCACCCGGCCGCGAGGCAGGCCGCCGATGCCCAAGGCCACGTCGAGAGCGATCGACCCGGTGGGGATCACCTCGATCGGCACGCGCACCTCGTCACCCAGGCGCATCACCGACCCCTTGCCGAACTGCTTGTCGATGTTGCCCAGGGCAACGTCCAGGGCCTTCTCGCGGTCTGCGGGAGCGGGCATGTGTCTCTCCACCTGTCCTTGGTCGGCGGCCGCGGCCGCCGGTGGTCTGGGTCGTTCTCGGTTGTTGTCGGTGACGCTAGGCGCCGCCGCCGACAACCCGCAGAGGCCGACTCCGCCCTGTGGACGGTGGGACGGGCCCCTCGAGCTGTGGACAAGGCTATCCGTACACCTGTTCGACGCTCGGATTTCGGCCCGGCGTGTCGCGCGTCGCCCTCAGGAGCGCCGGCGACTCACTCGTGCCGACGGCTGCGGGTGGTCTTGCGCGGGTCGTCCAGCCCCAGCCAGCGCTCCCGCGGCACCTGCAGGTCGGCGCACACCGCGAGCCACACCTCCCGCGGGTCGATGCCGGCGGCCAGAGCCTGCATGGCGGTCCGCTCCCCGAGGGCCGAGACGACATGCTCGCGGGCCAGCGTGTCGGCGTACGTCGCACCGAACTCGCCGCGCATCAGCTCCCAGAACTCGCTGGACCTCATTGGTCTGCGTACCGCTTGGCGAGGAACCGCCGCTTGGCGGTTCCCTCGTTGTTGCGGCCCTTCTCCAGCACGACCAGGTTGTGATAGCAGTGCACCGCCACAACATGCTCGTCGCTGTAGCTCGGCTGATAGTCCTGGTCGACGTACTCCTCGTAGTTGAGCCCGTCCACCAGATCCTTGACCAGCGCCATCGAGGTGTTCCGGTCCTGCCGGTCCTCGGCACCGCCCCACTCCGGCCAGTACGACGTCTGGGTGTCCTCGATCACGTAGATGCCCCCGTCGAGCAGCAAGGGGAACAGCACCTCGAAGGTCGCGCGGACGTGCTCGGGGCGGTGGCTGCCGTCGTCCACGATGAGCAGGAACGGGCCGGCCTCGCGGCTGATCCGGCGGAGCAGCTCGGGGTCGGCCTGGCTGCCCTGGTAGGACCGGATCCGCCCGCCGTCGACGAAGGACTTGTCCTCGATGTCGAGCCCGATGACCTGGGCCCGGGGAAAGAAGTCCTGCCAGGCCCGCAGGGACGCCCCGCCCTTGCCCTCGTGCTGGTAGCCCCCGATGCCGATCTCGAGCATGGCGAAGCGCCGGTCGCGGAACGTCTCCAGGTGCCGCTGGTAGTGCTGCCCGTAACGGTGCCGACCCCACTTGTCCGTGCCGTAGTAGGCCGCGAGCGCGCAGAAGTCCCCGGCCCGCTGACGCGCCGCCCGCGCCTCGCGTCGCCGCCTCAGTCGCGGCCGAGCCCAGCTGCGGACCTTCCGGTCGACGTCGACCACGACCTCGAACGCGGGAGCCGGGAGGCCACGGCGCAACCCGCCACCGACCGTGGAACGCACCGACATTCGAGCCTCGCTTCGGTCACTTGAGGGGGACGGTTACTCGACACCACCGGGCCATCCTGCACCGGTCATCCGCTCGTCACCGTAGCTGTCACCGCAGCAGCAGGTTGGCCAAGCGACGCGACAGGATCCGGGCGCCCACCGCGCCCAGCGCGACCAGCACCAGCAGGTGGCCCAGCAGGGACCAGCCGATCTGGCCGAGCATCAACCCGCGTTCCAACGCGACGCCGTGGTAGAGCGGCGACAGCTCGACCAGCCAGCGCAGCGCACCCGGGTAGGTCGTCACCGGGAAGAACGTCGCGGAGAGCAGCATCATCGGCACCAGCACGAGCTGCACGTAGTCGAAGTCCGCGATCCCGCGGATCCAGGTCGTCGCCGCCATCCCGGCCGCGCCGAAGGCCAGCCCGATCACCAGGGCCGCCGGCAGGGCGAGCAGGGCCCACCAGCTGACGACCAGCCCGAGGAAGAGGGCGACCACCAGGAAGCTCAGCGAGTAGATCCCGCCCCGGATCAGGGTCCAGGTGAGCTCCCCGGCCGCGATGTCGGCGACCCCGACCGGGGTCGCCAGCATGGACTCGTAGGTGCGGGCGTAGCGCAGCTTGAAGAACATGTTGTACGTCGCGTCGAAGATCGCGCCGTTCATCGCCGAGACGGCCAGCATCGCGGGCGCCACGAACTCGGCGTACGACACAGACTGCCCGTCGCCCAACGGGATCCGACCCACGAGCGCTCCAACGCCCACGCCGATCGAGAGCAGGTAGAAGACCGGCTCCAGGAAGCCGGTGGCGAACGCGATCCACTGGCGGCGGTAGGTCATGATGCTGCGCTCGACCACGACGCCGGCCCGGGCGGGCAGCGCCGGACGAGTCCGCGGGCGCGCGATCAGGGACACCTCAGACCACCATCCGCCGGCGCAGTCCGTGGACCGCCCACACCGTGCCCACGACCACCCACAGCAACAGGTACGCCGCGTGCCCGACGTCGTCGAGCCCGAGCCGGCCCAGGGTCGCGTCGCGCGCAAGCGTGACGCCGTGCCAGAGGGGGGTGATCCGGGCCAGCAGCTGCAGGCCGGTCGGGAGCTGGCTGATCGGGAAGAACGTGCCCGAGAAGAGGAAGAGCGGGATCATCACCAAACGGAAGAGGATGTTGAAGCCGGCGTCCCCGTTGAGGTAGGTCGTGAACGCGAAAACCGGTGCGGCAAAAGCCAGTCCGACGATCATGACGGTCGGCACCGCGAGGATGCCCGTCCACGAGGGCACGGCCCCGACGAGGGCGGCGAAGGCCAGGAACACCGAGCCCGCGAGGGCCACCCGCACGAGCAGATGGAGCAGGTGCCCGATCACGATGTCGAAGACGCCGAGCGGCGACGCCAGCATCGCGTGGAACTGCCGGGACCACTTGATCGACGACAGCACCGGCCAGGTCGACTCCGCGATGGCCGTCTGCATCGCGGTCGCGGCCATCACGCCGGGGGTCACGAACGCCAGGTACGGCACGCCGTCGACCAACCGGCCGCCCCGCCCGACCAGGCTGCCCAACCCATAACCCATGGCCACCAGGTAGAGCGCCGGCGACAGGAAGGCCGAGAAGACCGTGCCCGTCCACAGCCGGCGCCAGGCGAGCAGGTAGTGGGAGAGCACGCGCAGCGGCGGCCAACCCTCACCGATCACCGCGGACGGCACCGTGTCGAGGCGGAGCCCGGTCCCTTGGCGCAGGTCGGCCATCGCTCAGTCGACCAACGTCCGGCCGGTGAGCCGCAGGAAGACGTCCTCCAGGCTGCTCCGGCGCACGAGCGAGGACAGCGGGCGCAGGCCGCGGCGCTGGACCTCGGCCAGGACACTCTCGCCGTCGTCGGCATAGAGCAGCAACCGGTCCGGCAGCACCTCGACCCGGCCGGCCAGGTCGGCGACCTGAGAGGCGTACGGCGCGTGGTCCTCGTCGGCGAACCGGAGCTCGAGCACCTCCCGGGTCGACCAGTCCTCGATCAGCGAGCGCGGGCTGCCCTCGGCGACGATCCGGCCGCCGTCCATCACGACCAGCCGGTCGCACAGCTGCTCGGCCTCGTCCATGTAGTGCGTGGTCAGGACGAGGGTGACGCCCTGCTGTTTCAGCCGGAAGAGCCGATCCCACAACACGTGTCGCGCCTGCGGGTCGAGCCCGGTCGTCGGCTCGTCGAGGAGCAGCAGCTCGGGCTGGTTGACCAGCGCGCGGGCGATGGTCAGCCGGCGTTTCATGCCGCCCGAGAGGGGCTCGACGATGCTGTCCGCGCGATCGGCCAGCTGGGCGAAGTCGAGCAGCTCGGCGGCCTTCGCCCGGGCCGCCGCCCGCGGCAGGCCGAAGTAGCGGGCGTAGATCAACAGGTTGTCGCGGACGGTCAGCTCGGTGTCCAGCGAGTCCTGCTGGGGTACGACGCCCAGCCGGGCCCGGATGGCCGCCCCGTCCCGGCGGGGGTCACGCCCGAGGACGGTCAGCTCGCCGGCGGTGGCCGGCGAGACGCAGCCGATCATCCGCATCGTCGAGGACTTGCCGGCGCCGTTGGGCCCGAGGAAGCCGAACGCCTCGCCCCGCTGGATCTCGACATCGATGCCGTCAACGGCCGCGAAGTCGCCGAACCGCTTCACCAGCCCCCTGGCGCGGACCATCACATCGCTGGCTTGTGGCATCGCGGCCACGCTAGTGGCGGGCGGCGACACCCGGCATCTCGGTTTCGCCGCCCCGTCGAGACCGACGGCACCGTGGCCACCGTCGGCGCTGACGGCGACGCCGGGCCCGCGACGGCACGGTCGGTCGGCGTGCGCTGTCGGTGGCGTGAGCGAGGATGGCCCGATGCCCGGCGTACTCGATGCGTTCTCCCCCGCCACGCGCGCGTGGTTCGAAGGAGCCTTCGCCGCCGCGACCCCGGCCCAGGTGGGCGCCTGGGAGGCGATCCGGGCCGGCGACCATGCCTTGGTGGTGGCGCCGACCGGCTCCGGCAAGACGCTGGCCGCCTTCCTGTGGGCGCTGGACCGGCTCGCCTCGACCCCGCCACCGGCCGAACCGCAACGACGCTGCCGGGTGCTCTACGTCTCTCCGATGAAGGCCCTGGCGGTCGACGTCGAGCGCAACCTCCGGGCGCCGCTGACCGGGGTGCGGCACGCCGCCGTCCGGCTGGGCGAGCCCGAGCCGCAGATCCAGGTCGCGGTCCGTTCCGGCGACACGACCGCGGCTGAGCGCCGGGCCTTCCCACGCACGCCACCGGACGTACTGATCACCACGCCGGAGTCGCTCTTCCTGCTGCTCACGTCCCGTGCTCGGGAGGTGCTGGCCGGCGTCGAGACGGTGATCGTCGACGAGGTGCACGCGGTCGCGGGCACCAAGCGCGGCGCGCATCTCGCGCTGACCCTGGAGCGGCTGGATGCCCTGCTGGAGCGGCCGGCCCAGCGGATCGGGCTCTCGGCCACGGTCCGCCCGGTGCCGGAGGTCGCTCGCTTCCTGGCCGGCGGGCGACCGGTCACGGTGGTGCAACCCGCCTCCGAGAAGGCGTTCGACCTGCGCGTCGTGGTTCCCGTCCCCGACCTCGGCGAGCTCGGGCAACCGACCGGCGACCTGACCGGGCCGGCGGCCGGCGAGCCGCCCCGCGCCTCGATCTGGCCGCACGTCGAGGAGCGCGTGGTCGACCTGATCGCCGCGCACCGCTCCACGCTGGTCTTCGCCAACTCACGCCGGCTGGCCGAGCGGCTGACCGCCCGACTCAACGAGGTCTGGGCCGAGCGGCTCGAGTTGGCCTTGCCCGATCCGGGCTCGGTCTCACCAGCCCAGCTGATGGCCCAGGCCGGTGCATCGGCGGGCGCACCGCCCATCCTGGCCCGAGCCCATCACGGCTCGGTGAGCAAGGAGCAGCGCGCACTCATCGAGGACGACCTGAAGTCCGGCCGGTTGCCCGCGGTGGTGGCGACCAGCTCGCTCGAGCTCGGCATCGACATGGGCGCCGTCGACCTCGTGGTGCAGGTCGAGTCGCCGCCCAGCGTCGCCAGCGGCCTGCAACGCGTCGGTCGCGCCGGCCACCAGGTGGGCGCCGTGTCCGAGGGAGTCGTCTTCCCGAAGTACCGCGGTGACCTCCTGCAGACCGCCGTCGTCGTCGAGCGGATGCGCGCAGGGCAGATCGAGGAGCTGCGAGTGCCGGCCAACCCCCTCGACGTGCTGGCCCAGCAGGTCGTGGCCATGACGGCGATGGACGAGTGGTCCGTCGACGACATCGAGGCCCTCGTCCGCCGGGCCGCGCCCTACTCCGCGCTGACCCGGTCGGTCCTCGAGGCCGTCCTGGACATGCTGGCCGGCCGCTACCCCTCGGAGGAGTTCGCCGAGCTGCGGCCGCGGATCGTCTGGGATCGGTTGCAGGGCACCGTGACTGGGCGACCAGGCAGCCAGTGGCTGGCGGTCACCAGCGGTGGCACCATCCCCGACCGCGGCCTGTACGGCGTGTTCCTGGCCGGAGGATCGGACACCGCGCGGGCCGGGCGCCGGGTCGGCGAGCTGGACGAGGAGATGGTCTACGAGTCGCGGGTCGGCGACGTCTTCACCCTGGGCTCGAGCTCCTGGCGGATCGAGGACATCACCCACGACCAGGTGCTGGTCACTCCCGCCCCCGGGCAGCCGGGCAAGCTGCCGTTCTGGCACGGCGACTCCCTCGGCCGGCCGGCCGAGCTGGGCCGGGCCGTGGGCGCCTTCGTGCGCGAGCTGGGCCGGCTCGACCCAGCGGGCGCCCGCGCTCGGGTGGCCGCCGCGGGCCTGGACGACTGGGCGGCCGACAACCTGCTGGCCTACCTGGCCGAGCAGCGTGAGGCGACCCGGCACGTCCCCGACGACCGGACCATCGTGATCGAGCGGTTCCGCGACGAGATCGGCGACTGGCGGGTGGTCGTGCACTCGCCGTACGGCGCGCCGGTCCATGCGCCCTGGGCACTGGCCGTGGCCGCGCGGCTGCGCGAGCGGTTCGGCATCGACGTCCAGGCGATGCACGCCGACGACGGCATCGTGCTCCGCCTGCCCGACCTGGAGGTCGAGGACGTCGTTGGGGGTTCGCTCGACGTCGCGGACCTGGTGCTGATGGAGCCGGACACGGTGGAGGACCTGGTGACGGCCGAGGTCGGCGGCTCGGCGCTGTTCGCCGCGCGGTTCCGGGAGTGCGCCGCCCGTGCGCTCCTGCTCCCCCGCCGCCGCCCCGATCGGCGCCAGCCGCTGTGGCAGCAGCGTCAACGGGCCGCCCAGCTGCTGCAGGTGGCCAGCCGCTACGCGTCGTTCCCGATCGTGTTGGAGACGGTGCGCGAGTGCCTCCAGGATGTCTATGACGTGCCGGGACTCGTTGCGCTGCAACGGGATCTGGCCGCCCGCCGGGTCCGCGTCGTCGAGGTGGAGACATCGACCCCCTCGCCCTTCGCCCGCAGCCTGCTCTTCGGCTATGTCGCGGCCTTCCTCTACGAAGGCGACTCCCCGCTGGCCGAACGCCGCGCGGCGGCCCTCGCCCTGGATCCGACCCTGTTGGGCGAGCTGCTCGGGCGGGGCGAGGGCGCGAGCCTGCGCGACCTGCTCGACCCGGACGCCCTTGCGCGGACCGAGGCCGAGCTGCAGCGCCTGGTGCCGGAGCGGGCCGCCCGCGACCTCGAGGGGGTCGCCGACCTGGTGCGCATGCTCGGACCGATCACCGCAGCCGACGTCGCGGTCCGCAGCGTTGACCCCGCCGCCGCACCCCACTGGCTGGTCGAGCTGGAAGGCCGCCGCCGGCTGATCCGGGTGCGCGTCGCGGGCGAGGAGCGGTGGGCCGCCGTCGAGGACGCCGGCCGCCTGCGTGACGCCCTCGGCACCGCTCTGCCGGTCGGCATCCCCGAGGCGTTCCTGGCGCCGGAGGCCGACCCTCTCGCCGATCTGGCGGCGCGCTTCGCTCGCTCGCGCGGCCCGTTCACCGCTCACGACCTGGCCGGCTGGCTGGGTCTGGGCGTTGCCGTCGTCCTCGACGCCCTGCGCCGGCTGGTGGCGACCGGTCGCCTGGTCGAGGGCGAGCTCCGGCCGCTGACCTCCTCGCCGGCCGAGCCGGGCCAGTCCGCCAGTGGCGGGGGCGGCGGTGGCGGATTGGACTACTGCGACGCGCAGGTGCTGCGGACGCTGCGCCGCCGCTCGCTCGCGGCCCTGCGAGCCGAGGTGGAGCCCGTGCCGGCGGTCGAGCTGGCCCGGTTCCTGCCGCGTTGGCAGGGCGTCGGCGGGCGGCTGCGCGGCACGGAGGGCCTGCTGCGGGTCGTCGAGCAGCTGGCGGGAGCGACCCTGCCGGCCAGCGCGTTGGAAACGCTCGTGCTGCCGGCCCGGATCGAGAACTACCAGCCGGCAGTCCTGGACGAGCTGATGAGCGCGGGCGAGGTGCTCTGGTCCGGCCACGGCGCGCTGCCCGGCGACGACGGCTGGGTCGCGCTGCACCTGGCCGACACCGCGCCGCTGACCATCCCCGCGCCCGTCGAGCTCGAGCCGACCGAGCTGCACCAAGGCCTGATCGAGGCGATGGCCGGCGGCGGCGCCTACTTCTTCCGAG
Source organism: uncultured Actinomycetota bacterium (assembly GCA_963834425.1). Classification (GTDB taxonomy): domain Bacteria; phylum Actinomycetota; class Actinomycetes; order Actinomycetales; family CAVURS01; genus CAVURS01. Next base: position 26,577 of record CAWIBR010000014.1, on the reverse strand, counting down.
CCCTGGCTGCGGCGATCGTCGACCGCATGGGCCCGACGACCGACGCCGACATCGCTGCTGCCCTGTGGGAGCTCGCCTGGAGTGGCCGGGTCACTGGCGACACGCTGGCACCGCTGCGCGGTCGGCTCGGCGGCGGCCGCACCGCGCATCGCACGCGCCCCACCCGTCCAGTCCGAGGCCGCTACGCCGGGTCGCGCGCCGGGCTCGCGTCGTACGCCGCATCCGGGCGCGGCCCGGGCCGCCCGGCGACACCCGCGGTCGCCGGGCGCTGGTCCCTGCTGCCCGATCCGGAGGCCGACCCCACCGTGCGCGCACACGCGATGGCCGAGGTGCTGCTCGACCGCTATGGCGTCGTTACGCGGGGGGCGGTCGCGGCCGAGGGCACCCCCGGCGGTTACGCCGCCGTCTACAAGGTGCTCGCCGCGGCCGAGGAGGCCGGTCGAGTCCGGCGCGGGTACTTCGTCGAGGGACTCGGAGCCGCACAGTTCGCTGGGGCCGGCGCGGTCGACCGGCTGCGCGCGCCCGAGCCGGTCGTCCAGCCGTCCGGCCAAGCCTCGGTCAGCTCGCCCGGCCGGGTCGATGTCCGCACCCTGGTCCTGGCGGCGGCCGACCCGGCGAACGCCTACGGCGCCGCCCTGCCCTGGCCGGCGCGGCCCGGCGATGGGGCGGGCAGCCACCGCCCCGGCCGCAAGGCTGGCGCGCTGGTCGTGCTGGTCGACGGCGAGCTGGTGCTCTACGTCGAGCGCGGCGGCCGCACCCTGCTGTCCTGGAGCGAGGACCCCGAACAGCTCCAGGCCGCCGCCGACGCGCTGGCCCTGGCCGTGCATGACGGCGCCCTCGGCCGGCTCACCGTCGAGCGCGCCGATGGCGCGGATGTCCTGGGCAGCGACCTGCCGCTCGCGCAGGCCCTGGAGCGGTCCGGCTTCCACGCGACCCCGCGCGGACTGCGGCTGCGGCGATAGGCCGTGCCCGAGGGAGACACCGTCTGGCGCACGGCGGACCGACTCCACCAGGCCCTCGCCGGCCGGGAGCTCGTCCAGTGCGATCTGCGCTGGCCGGGCCTCTCGACGACCGACCTGACCGGGCGCTCCGTCCAGGAGGTGGTGGCGCGCGGCAAGCATCTCCTGATCCGCCTGTCGCCTCCGCAGGGCGGACCGGGTCGCCCGGCCCAGCCGGCCGTGACTGTGCACTCGCACCTGCGGATGGACGGCAGCTGGCGGATCGACCCGACCGCGCCCGGTCCGGCGGCGGCCGGCCGCCGGCGCGAGGACGACGTCCGCGCGATCCTGGCCAACCGTGAGTGGACCGCTACCGGACTGCTCCTCGGGATGCTCGACGTCGTCACGAGCCGCGAGGAGCACACGCTCGTCGGCCATCTCGGCCCGGATGTCCTGGGCCCGGACTGGGATCAGGCAGCGGTGGTCGCGACCCTGCGCTCGCAGCCGGACCGCACGATCGGCGAGGCGTTGCTGGACCAGCGCGTGCTGGCGGGTGTCGGCACGTTCTATCTGGCCGAGACGATGTTCCTGCTCGGTCGCACCCCCTGGACACCGGTCCACGACCTCACCAGCTCCGACCTCACCAGTAACCTCGCCAGTCCCGACCTCGGCGACGACGAGCCGCTCGTCCGCATCGTCGATCGCGTTCGACGGCTGCTCGTGCTGAACCGCGACCGGGTCAGGCAGGTGACGACCGGCGATGCCCGGCCGGGCCACGAGGCGTTCGTGCACGGCCGGTCCGGACGGCCCTGCCGGCGTTGCGGCACGACGGTGCGCGTGGCCCGGTTAGGGGTCCCGCCGGCCGATCGGGTCGCGTTCTACTGCCCGACCTGCCAACGCGGGCCGGCCCCCACGGACGATGGGAGACAGCAACGCCCGCTCGGCTCGAGCCGGCGGGCGCGCTGAGAGACAGTCGGGGCTGGGTCAGGCGGCGGAGACGAAGGCCTGCGCACGGCCCGACGCCACGGGCAGGGACGCGACGGAGGCGCTGGCCCGCTCGGCATCGGCGACCCGCTCGGAAACCTGGCTCAGGACCTCGGACAGAGGCAGGTCGAGGGCCCCGCAGATCGAGGCCAGCAGCTCCGAGGAGGCTTCCTTCTGGCCGCGCTCGACCTCACTGAGGTAGCCCAGGGAGACCCGTGCGGCGCCCGAGACCTGACGCAACGTCCGACCCTGGCTCTGCCGCTGCTCGCGCAGGACATCGCCGATCTCGTGTCGGAGCAGGACCATCACGCCTCCCTTCGCCGGCTGACCGCCTGGCCGCGGGTGCGGACCGGTTGGCTGGCCGTTGCCCGGTCGCCGCGCGGCGGCCGGTGTGGTCACACCGTACCTCGGCGGACGGTCGAACGAGCGGCGGGGAGCATCTGTCATCACGCCGGGTTAAACGACCCCTGGGGCCGACTTCTTCCGCCACGTCCTCGGCCAGACCCTCCATCACGTCCCCCGGCAACCGCTCCGCGGGCCGGTCAGGGCGCCTGCAGTGCGTCCCGCAACAGCTGGAGGGCCAGCCGGACGCTCTCCCAGCGGACCTGCGCCCGGTCCCCCGCCAGTGCCTGCTCACCAACCCGGGCCAGCACCGATTCACCCGACCCACTGTGGACGGCGACAAAGACAGTGCCGGGCGGCCGGCCGTCCTGCGGGTCCGGGCCCGCCACGCCGGTCGTGGCCGCGCCGAAGCCGGCGCCGAGGCGAGCACAGACACCGGCGGCCATGGACTGAGCCACCTCGGCCTGGACAGCGCCGCCCCGCGCGAGCAGGCCGGGGTCGACGCCCAACAGCTCGGCCTTGAGCTCCGTGGCATAGGCCACCACCCCACCCCGCAGCGCCTGCGAGGCACCCGGGACCGAGGCCAGCGTGCCGGCGACCAGTCCCGCGGTCAGCGACTCCGCAACCGCGATCGTGGCTCCTCGGTCGACGGCCAGGGGGATCACCTCACGAGCCAGATCCTGCGCGGCTGCCTCGATCTCGGCGTACGGCGGAAGGGTCACGAGCGGCTCATCCCCCGCTCCGGGCCGCCCGCTCGGCCCGCTTGCGCTGGGCCCGCTCGCTGGTGCGACGCAGCCGGATGGCCCGGGCGACGTAGTCGGCCCCGGTCACGACGGTGACCACCACGGCCGCGGCCATGACCACGGCCGCGATGTCCTGCCCGGGCCCCTCGAGCGGCAGCAGGTAGAGGCCGATCGCCACCGCTTGCAGGAAGGTCTTGACCTTGCCGCCACGGCTGGCCGGCATCACCCCGTGCCGGATCACGACGAAACGCAGGGCGGTCACCCCGAGCTCGCGGACCAGGACGATGACCGTGACCCACCAGGACAGCTCGCCGAGCCAGGACAGGCCGACCAGCGCCGTCCCGATCAGGGCCTTGTCGGCGATCGGGTCGACGATCTTGCCGAGGTCCGTGATCAGGCCGCGGCGCCGCGCGAGCTCGCCATCCAGCCGATCGGTCAGCGAGGCGATGGCGAAGACCACGGTCGCGGCGATCCGCCAGCCGTCCTGGGTCCCCCCGTCGTGCAGCAACAGCACGGCAAAAACCGGCACGAGCAGGAGCCGCACGAAGGTCAGGGCGTTGGCGATGTTCCAGACGCTGACGCCGGGGGTGGCCGGCACCGCGACCGGGTCGCTCATCGCTGTTCCACGGCTGCGGCCAGCAGGTCGACGCCCTCGCTCCCCGTGACGACGGCCCGCACGAGCTGACCGACAACCGGCATCGACCCAGCCAGCTCATCCGGAGCGGCGAGGCGCACGGTGCCGTCGACGTCCGGCCCCTGGTGCGCGGCCCGCCCTTCGGCGGCCCCGTCACCGTCCACCTCCTCGACGAGCACCTCGACGGTCTCGCCCAGCCGCGTCTGTGCCCGTTGCGCAGTCAGCTCCTCGACCAGGTCGCCGATCCAGGCCACCCGCTCGGCGATCTCCCCCGGGTCGACCTTGCCGTCGTACCCCTCAGCCTCCGTGCCGTCCTCGTCGGAGTAGCCGAAGACGCCGACGACATCGAGCCGCGCGGCGGTCAGGAAGTCGGCCAGCTCCTCGACGTCGGCCTCGGTCTCACCGGGGAAGCCCACGATGACGTTCGACCGCACGCCCGCGAGCGGGGCCCGGGAGCGGATCTGGTCGAGCAGCCCGAGGAAGCTGTCGCGGTCGCCGAACCGGCGCATCCGCCGCAACAGTGGTCCGGAGGCATGTTGGAAGGAGAGGTCGAAGTACGGCGCCACCCCGTCGGTGCCGCCCATGACGTCGAGCAGACCGGGGCGGACCTCGGCCGGCTGGAGGTACGAAACCCGCACTCTCGCAACGCCTTCCACCGCCGCGAGCTCGGGGAGCATGGTCTCGAGCAGACGCAGGTCACCGAGATCCTTGCCGTACGACGTGGAGTTCTCACTGACCAGGAAGATCTCCTTGACCCCCTGCTGGCCGAGCCACCGGGCCTCGGTCAGCACGTCGGCCGGGCGGCGAGACACGAACGCCCCCCGGAACGACGGGATCGCGCAGAAGGCGCACCGGCGGTCGCAGCCGGAGGCAATCTTGAGCGGCGCCCACGGCCGGCCGTCCAGGCGGCGACGGACCACCCGCGGGCCGCTCAGCGGCGCGATGCCCTCGGGCAGATCGGGGATCGTCGCCGCGGCCGGCTCGATGCCGCTCGCGTGGCCGGGCGCGAGCGGGCCAGCACCCTGACGCTCGACCGGGCTCAGCGGCAGCAGGCTGCGCCGGTCGACCGGCACGTGGGCCGCCGGCCGGGCACCGTGCAGGATCGCGTCCAGGTGGGCGGACATGTCGGCGTAGGAGTCGAAGCCCAGGACCGCGTCGGCCTCGGGCAGCTCGGCGGCCAGCTGCTCGCCGTACCGCTCGGCCAGGCAGCCCACGGCGACGACCGCCTGGGTCCGGCCCGCGGATTTCAGGTCCGATGCTTCGAGCAGGGTGTCGATCGAGTCCTTCTTGGCCTGCTCGACAAACCCGCAGGTGTTGACCACCGCGACATCGGCGTCGGCCGCGTCGTCGACGAGCGTCCAGCCCCCCGCCTCGAGCCGGCCGGCGAGCTCCTCGGAGTCGACCTCGTTGCGCGCGCACCCCAGCGTCACGAGCGCGACGGTGCGGGGGGCGGCCATGCCGCCAACTGTATGGCGCAGCACACCGGCCGTCGGGACGCGGACCGGCCGGAGCCGATGGTCCGACGGCGGGGACGTCAGCCGCGGGTGACCGGGACGTCCGGCATCGGTGCGAAACCGGGGATGGCGACGGTCACCGTGGTCGCGCCGGCTGACAGCGCCGGATACGTGGCGTAGAGATCGGCGGTGTCGATCAGCGCCACCGCGCGGGTGTCGGTGACGCTCGATGTGCCGCCGGAGGCCCAGTTGCCCGTTGCCGGCACACTCGTGCCGTCAGCACTGCGCAACCGCCAGGTCAGGACCGTGGTCGAACCGCTCACGTTGACCCGGACAACGTCCGCCGCCAACCGGGTCGTGTCCGCTGTCGATGCCGATCAGGTGAATGGCGGCGGTGGCCGACGCGAGCGGCGCCGCGGCCGAGGCGGCCGGCTGGCCGAGCAGCCGGTTCTGGACCGAAGCGAGCGCGCTCGGCGAGGGAGTCGGCGTCGCCGCGTGGTGGGTACCAACAACCCGACTGCACCGGCACGTCCAACCCACTGCAACCCCTGCATAGGGGTGCAACCTATCGGCCGCGCGGCCGACTCAGTGGTCGACGGGTCCGGCCACGTCCGCGGTCTCGGTGACCGCCTCGAGGTCGAAGACGACCGGCTCACCCGGCGGGTCCTCGCCCCTCAGCAGGGCCAGCGTCGCCGGAAGATCGTCCGGCTTGACCAGCACGTCGCGCGCCTTGCTGCCCTCGCTGGGGCCGACGATCCCCCGCGACTCCAGCAGGTCCATCAGACGGCCGGCCTTGGCGAAGCCGACCCGCAGCTTGCGCTGGAGCATCGAGGTCGAGCCGAACTGGGTCGAGACCACCAGCTCGGTCGCCTGCAGCAGCACGTCCAGGTCGTCGCCGATGTCGTCGTCGATCACCTTCTGCTGCACCGGTGCCGCAATGTCGGAGCGGTAGGTCGGTGCGAGCTGGGTCTTCACGTGCTCGACCACCTTGGCCACCTCGGTCTCGGTGACCCAGGCACCCTGCACCCGCATCGACTTGCTCGAACCCATCGGCAGGAACAGCGCATCTCCCTGTCCCACAAGCTTTTCCGCGCCCGGCTGGTCCAGGACGACCCGCGAGTCGGCGAGCGAACTGGTCGCGAAGGCCATCCGGCTCGGCACGTTGGCCTTGATCAGGCCGGTGACCACATCGACGCTCGGTCGCTGGGTTGCGAGCACCAGGTGGATGCCCGCCGCCCGGGCCAGCTGGGTGATCCGGACGATCGACTCCTCGACGTCGCGCGGGGCGACCATCATCAGGTCGGCCAGCTCGTCGACGATGACCAGCAGATAGGGGTACGGCGCAACGACCCGCTCGCTGCCAGGCAGCGGCTTGACCGTCCCGGCCCGCACGCCCTTGTTGAAGTCGTCGACGTGCTTGAACCCGAAGGCGGCCAGGTCGTCGTACCGGACCTCCATCTCCTTGACCACCCAGGCGAGCGCCTCGGCGGCCTTCTTGGGGTTCGTGATGATCGGCGTGATCAGGTGCGGGATCCCTTCGTACGCCGTGAGCTCGACCCGCTTGGGGTCGACCAGGACCATCCGGACCTCGTCCGGCGTGGAGCGCATCAGGATCGAGACGATCATCGAGTTGATGAAGCTCGACTTGCCCGCGCCGGTCGCGCCCGCGACGAGCAGGTGCGGCATCTTGGCCAGGTTGGCCACGACGTAGCCGCCCTCGACGTCCTTGCCGACCCCCATCACCATCGGATGCTCGGTCGCTCGGGCGGCCTGGCTGCGCAGCACGTCGCCGAGGCTGACCTTCTCGCGGTCGGTGTTGGGGATCTCGATGCCGATGGCGCTCTTGCCCGGGATCGGCGAGAGGATCCGTACATCCGCCGACGCCACGGCGTAGGCGATGTTCTTCGACAGCGCCGTGACCCGCTCGACCTTGATGCCCGGGCCGAGTTCGACCTCGTAACGGGTCACCGTCGGCCCGCGACTGAAACCGGTCACCTGGGCGTCGATCTCGAACTGGGTCAGCACCTCGGTCAGCGCCTCGACCACCCGGTCGTTGGCGGCACTGCGCTCCTTGTGTGGGGTGCCCGGCGTCAGGATCTCGCTCGCCGGCAGGGTGTAGGTCACGTCACCGGCCAGCGCCAGCTGCTCGACCCGTTGGGGCAGCGGCTGGGTGGGCGGGGCCGAGAGCGGCTCCTTGGCCGGCAACGCGACGACGGCCGGTCCCATCGACGGTATGGCCGGATCGGCGTGCGCGGAAGTGGCTCCCGCACCGGCCAGAGCGCCGGCGGGCTCGTTGGGTGCCACCGGCTTGCGCTGTCCCGGCCGCAGCCCGGCGCGCTCGCCAGCCTCGCGTTCGGCCTTCTCCAACGGTGTCTCGAAGGCCTCGTCGCCGGCGCGAACACCCTCGTCGTCGTCGGTCTTCGCTGCGCCGCCGCGCGAACGCCGGATCCGGGTGAGCATCGAGGCCGGGGCGTCGGCTGCGGCCTGGCCGGCCTTGACCCCGTTGGGGGGCAGGTCAGCCGCGACCTCGTCGGTCGGGGCCGACCGGTGGAAGAGGCGGTCGCGGGCTTCGATCAGCCGGTCCGGGACGGCGTGCACCGGGGTGGCCGTCAGGACCAGGACTCCGAACGCACCGACAAGTAGGAGCAGCAGGATGGCGCCGTATCCGGTGACCGCCGCCTCGAGCGGGCTGGAGGCCAGGAAACCGATCATGCCGCCCGCGTCACGCATCCGCTGGGCGCCGTCGGTCGGTGCCGGCAGGTGCTGCGAGAGGTGCACGAGCCCCGTCGCCGAGACGGTCAGCGCGGCCAGACCGATGCCCAGGCGGCCACCGGCCTGCGCATCCTGCGGGTGGCGCAGCAACCGGACCCCGAGCGCGACCAGGACGATCGGCAGGACCAGCCCGACCCGTCCCAGGGTCCCCTCGACGACGGCCTGCACCGCGCGTCCGACCGGACCGGCCAGCCCCCACCACAGGCTGGCGGCCACGACGACCGCCAGGCCGATCAGGGTGAAGCCGATGCCGTCCCGGCGCAGCGCGGGGTCGAGGTCGCGCGCCGAGTGGCCGACCCGCCGGGCGCTCCCGCCGACCAGATGAGCCGCACCCATCCAGGCGCCTTTGACCGCGCGGACGGGCAGCGGCGACGCGCCGCCGCGCCGGGCGTGCCGGGTCGAGGCCCGCGGCTTACGACTCGCTGGTCGCTTGCCGCCCTTGGCCGGTGGGCGGGGGCTGCGCGCGGAGGTCCGGGCCGGTCCTGTGGAGGATCGAGCCTGTGTTGCCCGCGCGGGGGAAGACGTACGGGTCGCCATGATCCCCACGTTACCCGCCAGCCACACCCACACCACGAGTCTCGGCAGTCACACGGGCTGCGTGTCGGCCGGCCAAGACAGTCTGTCGTGGATCGACCCCGACTCACCGCCGGTCGGGCCCGGCCGGCCGGCGTGGCGCCAGATGGTCACGACGGATTGTCTCGACCGTCAGGACGCCGTTCGCGCGCCGGCGATGTAAGCGCGGACGGCGTCCCGGTTGCGGGTCAGGCAGTCGATCCGTTTCTGGATCCGCTCCAGGTGCTGGGACAGCGCGCCGGCCAGCTCCGCTGACAGGTACGGCGGGGTCAACCCCTCGCCTGCACCATCCGGCCGGCCCGCCAGGCACGGCAGCAGGTCGCGGATGATCTCGGTGGTCAGGCCCGAGTCCAGCAGCCCGCGGACCTGCAGGGCCTGCCCGGCCGAGGACTCGGCGTACGAGCGGTAGCCGTTGTCGTCGCGCTGGGCGGTCAGCAGCCCCTGCTCCTCGTAGTAGCGCAACATCCGGGTCGAGATGTCGGTTCTGCGGGCGAGCTCCCCGATCTTCATCGGATACCCCTTCGAGATGGCTTGCCTTCACATCAGTGTCAAGGTTTCACCATGGTGGCATGACGTCGCATCCGGGCACGACCTGCGAGGTCGCCCGACCCCTCGGGCCGGAGCACACCGGCGCGCGGCTGCCCGTCGGCGCGCTCCTCGCGCTGGCCGGGACGGCCGCCCTGATCCTGGTGACCGAGCTGCTGCCGGTCGGGCTGCTGGCGCCGATGAGCTCCGCGTTGCAGCAGTCGGCCGGCCGGACCGGCTTCCTGGCCAGTGCCTATGCGGCGGCGGCGATCGTCGGGGCTGTCCCGCTGACCGCGTTGACCCGCTCGCTGCCCCGTCGAGCTCTGCTGACCGGCCTGCTGGCCGGGTTCGCCCTGGTCAACGTCGTGACCGCACTGTCCTCGTCGTACGCCGTCACGCTCGGGGTCCGGCTGGTGGCCGGGCTGCTCGGCGGCCTGGTCTGGTCGATGCTCGCCGGCTACGCCGCGCGCCTGGTGCCGGGCGAGCAGCGCGGCCGGGCCATCTCCCTGGCCCTGGCCGGCGGGACCATCGCCCTGGCGATCGGGGTGCCGGCGGCCACCGCGTCGGCCGGGCTGCTGGGCTGGCGAGGGACGTTCGTCGTCGTTGGAGGACTCGCGCTCGGGATGATGGTGTGGGTCCGGCTCGGCGTGCCGGAGGTGAGCGGAGCGAGCCGGGGTCGCAGCGCCTCGCCGGCATCGGTTCTGCGCGTCCGCGGCGTACGAACGGTCTTGCTGGTGACCGCCCTCTTCGTCCTGGGCCACCAGATGACCTACACCTACCTGGCCGTGCTGGCCCGTCAGTCCGGCGTGCCCGACGCCGCCCCGGTGCTGTTGACGTTCGGCCTCGCCGGGGTCGTGGGGATCTGGACGACCGGTCTGCTCGCCGACCACCACCTGCGCCCAGCCGTCGTGACGTCGATCGCGACCGTGGCGCTCTCACTGGTGACCCTCGGCGCCCTGAGCGGCCACCCGGCCGGGCTGTTCGTCACCGTGACCCTGTGGGGCCTGGCCTTCGGCGGCGTGCCCACGCTGTTGCTCGCCACGTTGATCCGCGCCGCAGGCCCGGCGAATGAGGACACGGCAACCTCGCTGCAGACGACCGTCTACAACGTCGGCGTCGCCGGCGGTTCGCTGGTCGGCGGCCTAGTCCTCGACGCCTCCGGGGTGAGCTCGCTGCCCTGGGTCGCCGCGCCCGTCGTCGTGCTGGCCGGTGTCCTGGTGGTCCGGGCCCGGCGGACGTTCAGCAGCGGGCCGGCAACGCCGGAGCTCAGGCCTCGATGACGACCGGGATGATCATCGGCCGGCGACGGAGCTTGCCGCCGACCCATCGACCAACCACCCGCCGGACGACCTGCTGGAGCTCGTAGGCGTCCTTGACCCCGGACTCGGTCGCCTGGGCGAGGGCGTCCTCGATCCGCGGGATGACCTCGGCGAAAACGTCGTCGTTCTCGACGAAGCCGCGGGCCTGGACCGTGGGCCCGGCCGCGACCTTGCCGGTGACCGAGTCCACGACCACGAAGATCGAGATGAACCCCTCGTCGCGCAGGATCCGCCGGTCGGTGAGCAGGGCCTCGGTGGTCTCCCCGACGCCCGAGCCGTCGACGTAGACGAAGCCGCACGGGACCGAGCCGACCGCCTTGGCTACTCCGCCCACGAGGTCGACCACGGTGCCGTCGTCACCGATGATCACCCGCTCGCGGGGCACCCCGGTCGCGACCGCCAGGTCGCCGTTGGCCACCAGGTGGCGGACCTCGCCGTGGACCGGCATGGCGTTGCGCGGCCGGACGATGTTGTAGCAGTAGAGCAACTCGCCGGCGCTGGCGTGACCGGAGACGTGGACCAGCGCATTGCCCTTGTGGACCACATGGGCACCGAGCCGGGTCAGGCCGTTGATCACCCGGAAGACGGCGTTCTCGTTGCCCGGGATCAGGCTCGAGGCCAGCACGACGGTGTCGCCGTCGCCGACCTCGATCCGGTGGTCGCGGTTGGCCATCCGGGACAGCGCCGCCATCGGCTCGCCCTGAGACCCGGTGCAGACCAGCACCACCTGGTCGTCCGGGAGGTTCTCGAGCGCCTTGGCGTCGACCAGCACCCCGTCCGGCACCTTGAGGTAGCCCAGCTCGCGAGCGACCCCCATGTTGCGCAGCATCGAGCGGCCGACCAGCGCGACCTTGCGGCCGTGGGCGTTGGCCGTGTCCAGCACCTGCTGCACCCGATGCACGTGGCTGGAGAAGCACGCCACGATGACCCGCCGCTGGGCCTGGCTGAAGACCCGGTCCATCGCCTGCCCGATGTCCCGCTCGGGCGTGGTGAAACCGGGCACCTCGGCGTTGGTCGAGTCGACCATGAAGAGGTCGACGCCCTCCTCGCCCAGCCGGGCGAAGGCCCGCAGGTCGGTGAGCCGATGGTCCAGGGGGAGCTGGTCCATCTTGAAGTCGCCGGTGTGCAGGATGGTGCCGGCCGAGGTGCGCACGGCGACCGCAAGGGCGTCCGGGATCGAGTGGTTGACGGCGATGAACTCGCAGTCGAACGGCCCGAGCCGCTCCCGCTGCCCCTCGCGGACGGTCAGCGAGTACGGCGTGATCTTGTGCTCTTTTAGCTTGGCCTCGACCAGGGCCAAGGTCAGCTGCGAGCCGATCAGCGGGATGTCCGGACGCAGCCGGAGCAGGTAGGGCACGGCCCCGATGTGGTCCTCGTGACCGTGGGTCAGGACGACCGCCTCGACGTCAGCCAGTCGATCGGAGATGTAGTCGAAGTCGGGCAGGATCAGGTCGACCCCCGGCTGGTGGTCTTCCGGGAAGAGCACACCGCAGTCGATGACGAGCAGCCGCCCGTCGATCTCGAGGACGGCCATGTTGCGGCCGACTTCGCCGAGCCCGCCCAGGGGCACGATGCGAAGGGTGCCCGGCGCCAGCGGGGGCGGCCCGGGCAAAGAGGGGATCTGGGTCACAGAATTCCGATCTGGGTGAGGTCGGCGCGAAGCGCCGCCACGAGATCCTCGCTCGCGGGAGTGAGCGGCAGCCGAACCGAGCGGTTCGGGAGGATGCCGATGAGTTCAAGGGCCGCCTTGACGGCGATCGCCCCCTGGGTGCGGGTCATGATCGCGGTCACCAGAGGCAGCAGTCCGACGTGCACCGCGCGGGCTTGCTCGAGGTCGCCCGCGGCCACGGCCGCGACCATCGCGGCGTACCGGTCGGGGGTGACGTGCGCGACGACCGAGACGAGGCCGGTCGCGCCGACCGCCAGCCAGGGGAGGTTGAGCGAGTCGTCGCCGCTGTAGTAGGCCAGGTCAGTGTCGGCCATCACGCACGAGCCCTCGAAGAGATCGCCCTTGGCGTCCTTGACCGCCGCGATCCTCGGGTGAGCGCCCAGCCGGCGCAGGGTGTCGGCGTGGATCGGGGTGCCGGTGCGGCCCGGGATGTCATAGACCATCACCGGCAATCCCACGGCGTCGGCGACGGCGTGGAAGTGCGCGAGCACACCCTCCTGGGGCGGCTTGCTGTAGTACGGCGTCACGACCAGCAGGCCGTGGGCGCCGGTCTTCTCGGCCGCCGTGGCCAGCTCGACGGTGTGGGCGGTGTCGTTGGTGCCGACGCCGGCCACGACCCGGGCGCGCTCCCCCACCGCATCAAGTACGGCGCGCAGCAGGTCATCCTGCTCGCGAGGGCTGGTGGTGGGCGACTCCCCGGTCGTGCCGCTGACGACCAGCCCGTCGCAGCCGTGGTCCACGAGGTGGGTGGCCAGGCGGGCCGCCGCGTCCAGGTCCAGGCCGCCGTCCGCGGCGAACGGCGTGACCATGGCGGTCAGGACCCGGCCGAATGCGGCGGGGGCATCGGCACGACCAGACATACGCACACGCTACCGCCGCGGCGTTCCCTCGCTGGCGCGCCCGACCGAACGCCGAGCCGGTCCCCGGGACGATGAAGGACCGCGTCGCTGCCCGCTCGGGGGTCCGAGCAGCGACACGGTCCACCACCTACATCGGGCCCGCCGGTCCAGGCGTTACACCTTCGGCGGTGTTAGTTTTCGGAGCGTGCAGCAGTACCTCGATCTCCTCGACCGCGTCCTGACCACCGGCTCGGCGAAGTCCGACCGGACGGGTACCGGGACGTTGAGCGTCTTCGGCCACCAGATGCGCTTCGACCTCAGCGCCGGCTTCCCGGCCGTGACCACCAAGCGGCTGCACATGAAGTCCGTCGTCGGCGAGCTGCTGTGGTTCCTGCGCGGTTCGACCAACGTGGAGTGGCTGCAGCAGCAGGGCATCACCATCTGGGACGAGTGGGCCGACGACAAGGGTGAGCTGGGACCGGTCTACGGCTACCAGTGGCGCTCCTGGCCGACTCCGGACGGGCGCCACGTCGACCAGATCGCCGGGGTCATCGACGCGATCCGCACCAACCCGGACTCGCGCCGCCATCTGGTCAGCGCCTGGAACGTCTCGGACCTGGACCGGATGGCGCTGCCGCCCGTGTCACACGATGTTCCAGTTCTACGTCGCCGACGGGCGCCTGTCCTGCCAGCTCTACCAACGCTCCGGCGACATCTTCCTGGGCGTGCCGTTCAACATCGCGTCCTACGCGTTGTTGACGTTGATGGTCGCGCAGGTCACCGATCTGGAGCCGGGTGACTTCGTGCACACGCTCGGTGACGCTCACCTCTACGTCAACCACGTCGACCAGGCCCGCGAGCAGCTGAGCCGCGAGCCGCTGGCGCTGCCCACGATGCGGCTGAACCCGCAGCGGCGCTCGATCGATGAGTTCGAGATGGCTGACTTCACGCTCGAGGGCTACGCGCCGCACCCGTCGATCAAGGCCCCCATCGCCGTATGAGTGGGATATGACCGGGCGATGACCGTCACGCTCGTCGCAGCTGTCGCCAGCAACGGCGTGATCGGGCGGTCCGGCGATCTCGCCGTGCGCATCCCGGAGGACCTGCGCCGCTTCAAGGCCCTGACCATGGGCCACACGCTGGTCATGGGTCGCAAGACCTGGGACTCGATCGGGCGGGCCTTGCCCGGCCGTCGAACGATTGTTGTCACTCGGCAACCTGACTGGTCCGCTCCGGGCGCCGACGTCGCGCCATCGGTCCTCGCTGCGCTGGAGCTCGCCAGCGGTGAGGTGTTCGTGGTCGGTGGGGGCGAGATCTACGGGCAGACGCTCGATCTGGCCGACCGGCTCGAGCTGACCGAGATCGATGCTGCACCCGACGGCGACACGTACTTCCCGGCGTTCGACCGGGCGGCCTGGCTCGAGGTGCTGCGGGAGGCCGGCGACGGCTTCGACTTCGTGCGCTACGAGCGGGTTCAGGCGTCGTAGTCGAGCTCGACCTGGTCGCTGACCGGGTGGGACTGACAGGCCAGTACCAGTCCCCGAGCCAGCTCCTCGGGCTCGAGGGCGTAGTTGCGGTCCATCCGCACCTCCCCCTTGACCAGCCGCGCGCGGCAGGTGCCACACACTCCGCCAGTGCAGGCGTACGGCGCGTCCGGCCGGGCCCGAAGCGTTGCGGCCAGGATGGTTTCGCCCCGATCGGGCATGTCGATGCGCGTCGTGCGGCCGTCCAGGTTCACCGTCACGGTGGCGGCGCTGGCGTCGGCCGCGACCTCCTCTTCGGACCGCGGCGGCGGCGGTTCGTCGCCGACGTGGAACAGCTCCAGGTGCACGTGCGCGGGGTCTGCGCCCCGATCGGTCAACAGCCGCTGAGCCTCAGTCACCAGGTCGAACGGGCCGCAGAGGTACCACTCGTCGACGGTCGCGACAGGCAGCATCGCGTCCAGGATCCGGCCCAGGCGCTCGGCGTCGAGGCGGCCCGACAGGAGCTCGACGTCCTGCTCCTCCCGCGACAGCACGTGGACCAGGTTGAACCGCGCCGGATAGCGGTTCTTCAGATCCTCGAGCTCCTCGAGGAACATGATCGACGACGTACGACGATTGCCATAGAGCAATGTTGCCTGGCTGAGCGGCTCGGTCTCGAGGGCGTGCCCGAGCAACGACAGCACCGGCGTGATGCCGCTGCCGGCCGCCACGGCGACGTGATGCCGCCTCGATGTGGCCTGGGTCGGGCAGGTGAAATGCCCCTGCGGCGCCATCACCTGCAGCCGCTCGCCCGGCTGCAGCGATGCCAGCACCCAGGTCGAGAACGCCCCTCCCGCAAGGTGTTTCACGCCGACCCGCAGCCGCCCCCGGGCGAGGGCCCAGGTCGGCGTGACGCAGATCGAGTAGGAGCGACGCAGATCCTCGCCGTCCACATCGCGGCGCAGGATCAGGTGCTGACCGGCCTGGAAGGCGAACGTGTCGGCCAGCTCCGAGGGCACCGCCAACGAAACGGCGACCGCGTCGTCGGTCAAAGGCTCGACCTCGATGACGGTGAGCTCGTGCCAGCGGACGCGGGTCGCCTCGGTGGTCGTCGCCGTCGCCGTCATCCCGGCGCTCACAGCGGCTTGACGTAGTCGAACGGCTCGCGGCAGGACAGGCAACGCCAGAGCGCCTTGCACGCCGTGGAACCGAAGCGGGCCAGCTCCTCCACCGCCCGCGAGCCGCACTGCGGACAGGCCGGCTGGTCGACCCGCGACGGCGGTGAGCCGATCTCGACGCGGATCGGTCCGTCGTGGACCCGGGCCGGCGGGGCAATCCCCGCCTCGGACAACGCCGTTCGGCCGTCATCGGTGATCCAGTCGGTGGACCAGGCCGGCGACAGCACCACCCGGACGTCGGGCCGCAGACCGATCGAGCGGACCGCGTCCGCGACGTCGTGGCCGATGACCTCCATGGCCGGGCAGCCCGAGTAGGTCGGGGTGATCTCGACGACGACTGTGCCCTCATCGCCGAACCGGACCTCGCGAATGATCCCGAGCTGGCCCAGGGTCACGACCGGCAGCTCGGGGTCGGGCACCGCCTCGACCACGCGGCGTACGTCGTCAAGGTCGGTCGCGGTTCCGGGCGCGATGGGCAGCACACTCACCAGATCGCGCCCGGGTGGGAACGAGCCAAATGCTGCATCTCGGCCAGCAGGTGACCCATCGCGGTGGAGTGCCGGCCGTCGCGGCCACCTCGCGCCCGCCAGGTCGGCTCCGGCCAGACGAGCCGGGCCTCGGCCAGCACGGCGCCAATAGAGCTCTCGACCGGCGCCTCGAGCGACGAGGGCAGGACGGCGATGCCCTGTGCCGCAAGGGTTTCGGTCAGCTCGTCGTCGTCGAAGAGCTCAGGGACGTAAGGGGCGACGGCGGTGAGCGCCGCCTCCATCTTGGCCCGGCTGACGTCGGTGCCGAGCGCCAACCGCAAGGTCCAGTGCCACGCGTGGTCCTGGTGGTAGGTCACCTCGTTGACCGCCTTGGCGGCGACAGCCGCGATCACCGGGTCGGTCGACTGCCTGAGGCCGCGATAGAGGTGGAGCTGCCAGGTCGACAGCACGAGCAGTCGCACCATCGTGACCGCGAAGTCGCCACGCTCCTGCTCGACCAGCTGGACGTTGGTGAACGAGCGCTCGTCCCGCCAGTAGGCCAGGTCGTCCTCGGTGTACGCCGGACCACCCGCCTCGGCCGACAGCTCCCCGGCCCGGGTCAGCAACGAGCGAGCCTGGCCCAACTGGTCAAGCCCGATGTTGCCCAGGGCCATGTCCTCCTCGATCTGCGGCGCGGAGGCGAGCCACTCCCCCAGCCGCTGGGCCATGACCAAGGCGTCGTCAGCCAACCGGACGCAGTAGCGCCCGGCCGGCGGCAGGGTCTCGACCCGGATCAGGGTGCCGGTCACAGGTACTCCACGTCGGCCGGCACGTCGTAGAACGTCGGATGGCGGTAGACCTTGTCGGCGGCCGGGTCGAAGAAGGAGTCCCGCTCGTCCGGGCTGCTGGCGGTGATCGCGGCAGCCGGCACGACCCAGATCGAGACGCCCTCCTGCCGGCGGGTGTAGAGGTCGCGGGCGTTGCGCAACGCCAGCTCGGCGTCGGGCGCGTGCAGCGAGCCGGCGTGCAGGTGGGACAGTCCTCGCTTGGGCCGGACGAAGACCTCCCACAACGGCCAGTCGCGCTCGCTCACGCCGCACCGCTCCGGTCGCGCGAGCCCGCCGGCGCCGTCCGCGCGGCGTAGGCGGTCGCGGCCTCGCGCACCCAGGCACCCTCCTCGTGGGCCTGGCGCCGGTGGGCCAACCGCTCCGCGTTGCACGGACCATCGCCGGCCAGGACCCGTCGGAACTCGGCCCAGTCGATCGCGCCGAACCTCCAGTGGCCGGACTCCTCGTCGTACGCCAGGTCGGGGTCGGGGATCGCGATGCCCAGCTTGTTGGCCTGGGGCACCGTCATGTCGACGAAGCGCTGGCGCAGGTCGTCGTTGGTGAACCGCTTGATCCCCCAGGCCATGCTCTGCTCGGTATGCGTCGCTCTCGATTCACCACCGCCGGA
The DNA here is from genome assembly GCA_963834425.1 of uncultured Actinomycetota bacterium. Taxonomy (GTDB): domain Bacteria; phylum Actinomycetota; class Actinomycetes; order Actinomycetales; family CAVURS01; genus CAVURS01. Next base: position 9,222 of record CAWIBR010000014.1, on the reverse strand, counting down.
ACCAGAACCTGCGCTGGAATCTGGAGGCCCGAACATCATCAACGCCGGCCACCACCAACGGTTTACGGCGTCCTGGGCCATCTCGCGCTGGTCGTCGGTACCGCGCGCCAGGGTCCACAGAATCTCGAAACCCTGCCGCTGGTGGAAGGACTCCTCCTTGCAGATCCGGATCATTGCGCGGGCGTAGGGACCGTAGGAGCACCGGCACAGCGGCACCTGGTTCATGATCGCGGCGCCGTCGACCAGCCAGCCGATGGCGCCGATGTCGGCCCAGGTCAGCGTGGGGTAGTTGAAGATCGAGGAGTAGCGCTGCCGGCCCGCATGCAGCAGGTCGAGCATCTCCTGGCGGCTGGTTCCCAACGTCTCCGCGGCCGAGTAGAGGTAGAGCCCATGGCCGGCCTCGTCCTGCACCTTGGCCATCAGGATCGCCTTGCGGCGCAGGCTCGGCGCCCGGCTGATCCAGCTGCCTTCGGGCTGCATCCCGATGATTTCCGAGTGCGCGTGCTGGGCCATCTGCCGGACCAGTCCGCTGCGGTAGGCCTCCGGCATCCAGTCCCGTGGCTCGATCCGCTGGTCAGCCGCGATGACCCGCTCGAACGTCTGCTCCGGGGTCTGCTCGGAGGTCTGCTCGAGGTCTGCTCGAAGGTCGCTGCGTCGGCCGTACCGTCCATCTGGCGAGTATCCCCCGATGTGACACTTCGCCGCAAGAACGGCGCTCTAGTGTCACGCCTGGGGTCTTCGCGCCGTCCTGGTTGGATGGCCGGATGGACCTGCCGCCCCCGACCTTCGGGCCACCACCCACGGTGCCCGCGGCCGACGCCAGCGTGCGGGCGGCCCGGCCGGGCGACGCGGCCGAGATGGGTGCGGTCCAGGCGGCGGCCTGGCACGCGTCGTACGCCGAGGTCCTGCCACCCGCTGTCCTGGCGGCGCTCGACCCAGCGGCGATCGGAGCAGTCTGGTCGACCGCTATCGCCGAGCCGCCGAGCCGAAGCCACTCGGTGCTGGTCGCGCTGGCCCGGGGTGCGGTCGTCGGCTTCGTGGCAACCGCCCCGCTGGCGCCGGCCCAGCCCGGCGTGGGTGAGATCGCGGCCCTGGTCGTCGCCCCGTCCGCTCAGCGCGAAGGTCACGGCTCGCGGCTGCTCAACGCGGGCGCAGATCGGTTGCGGGACAACGGTTTCGAGCACGTCGTCATCTGGGTGCCGGTCGGCGATGACGTCCGGTTGCGGTTCCTGACGGCAGCCGGATTCGCGCCCGAGGGGGCCGAGCGGACGCTCGACCTGACCGGCGACGGGTCGGCCCGGCTCCGCGAGCAACGGCTGATCGCTTCGCTCGCTCCGCCGGCATGAGCGAGCGACCAACAGAGCCGACCGCATCTCTGCCGCGGGCTCGGCGCGTGCAGATCACCCGGCAGGCCGTGTCGGTCGGGGTGGCCAGCGGGACCTACGGCATCAGCTTCGGCGCCCTGTCGGTCGCGTCCGGGCTCAGCCTGCTCCAGACCTGCGCGCTGTCCGTGTTGCTCTTCAGCGGCGGCTCGCAGTTCGCCTTCGTCGGCATCATCGCCTCCGGCGGCGCCGGCTCGGCCGCCGTCGCCACCTCGACCCTGCTCGGGCTGCGCAACGGCCTCTACGGCCTGCAGCTCACCCGGCTGCTCGGGCTGAGCGGCGTACGCCGCCTGATCGGTGCCCAGATCACCATCGACGAGTCGACGGCGGTCGCGATCGCCCAGCCCGAGGTGGCCGGGTCCCGGCTCGGCTTCTGGCTCACCGGCGCCAGCGTCTTCGTGCTCTGGAACCTCACCACCCTCGGCGGAGCACTGCTCGGCAGCGCGGTGGGTGATCCGAAACGGTTCGGTCTGGACGCCGCGGCCTCCTCGGCCTTCCTGGCCCTGCTCTGGCCGCGGCTGAAGACCGGCGAGGCCCGAGCGGTCGCGGTGTCGGCCGCGTTCGTCGCCATCGTCCTGTCACCCTTCACCCCCGCCGGCGTCCCCGTTCTGGCCGCGGGGCTGACCGCCGTGGCGGTCGGGTGGGGGCGCGCCCCGCGAGAAGGCCGGCCGCCCCGGAGCGTCGAGGAGGCCGGCTGATGCTCTGGCTGACGATCCTGGTGGCCTGCGCGCTGGCCTACCTGGCCAAGCTCGCCGGGCACGTCGTGCCCGAGAGCTGGCTCGAGCACCCCGTCGCGGCCCGGATCAGCGCCCTGCTTCCGGTGTCGCTGCTCGCGGCCCTCGTGACCGTCCAGACGTTCACGACGACCTCGGGCGAGCTCGTGCTCGATGCGCGGGCCGCCGGCCTGGCCGCGGCCGCCGTCGCCCTCATCCTGCGAGCACCGTTCCTCGTCGTCGTCATCGTCGGTGCCGTCGTCGCCGCCGGCCTGCGCGCCCTCACCTAGCCCCGTGCTCCCAGGCCGCGGGCCCTCCGGCCGGGATTCACCTCGAGATCGACGCCGATCACCGGCCGCGATGGAGTACGGCGGCCGGATGGGAGCCCGTCGGTCTAGTGGGCTTGGCCGAGTTCGCGGAGATCATCAGGCTCGAGCTGTCGACGGCCTCGAAGTCACTGCCCGGCAACGACCCCAGCGCGTGGAGCGCGTCGTTGTCCCAACGGCTGTCCTGGGTGCCGGAGAGGTACCACGCCGACCCGTTGTCGGCGACGATCGCGCCGTAGGTCTTCAGCGCCTGCGCGACGACTCGCGCCGCGCGCGGGCAGGTGGGAGATGTCGACGTTCGCCTTGAGCCGGAAGCGCTGACCCATGGGCGGCAGGCTCAGGCTGGAGGAGCTGCCGGCCTGGTGCCGGGCCGGCCAGACATAGGCCGATCGGGTGCTCGGCACCGTCATCCGGATCGCGTGGTCGATCCGGCCGGAGGCGACCTCGCCGTACTGCACGAGCCCGGGCAGGATGGCCAGCCCGGCGGCGTCCGCGGACGTCCAACCCTGGGGCCGCAACGCATTCGAGCGCAGGTTGAAGATCGCCCCCGAACCCGCCGTCCACGTCGATCCGGTACGCCGCGCATCCCACAGCTCGTAGTCACGGCAGGTCGTGGTGTCGAGGACGATGACGTGCCGGTCGCCGGTTGACGCCGAGCCCCCCTCGATCCGGGCGCTGGCGGGCAGGAGGTAGGGGCCCTTGTCGCTCTCGCTGGCGTAGGTGAAGTGGACGGTGACCGTCGGCTTCCCGGTCGTGACCGTGGTGATCGGCATGCCGAAGGGTGCACCGTCGTACGTGCCCGACCCGAAGTCCGGGTGAACCTTGCTGCTGGCTCCGATGCTCTTCACGTACGCCGCGGAGCGGGCGTCGACCGGGAGTCCGGAGACCTTGGCGTGCCAGATGTTGTCCGCCGGAAGGACGGTGCACGCCGAAGCCGGCCGGGCGGGAGCCCCGGCGATGACGGGCGGCAGCCCCGTGGCGGTGGACGACGGGGAGATCCCAGCGGCAACCGACGTTGAGGCCGAGGCCAGCGTGAGCTGCGGGAGTCGGCCGCTCGCGCTCGACCCGGCTGACCCGCCCGACCCGTGCGGCCGCGGAGCAGGCGGCGAGCAGGACGAGGAACGGCGTGGCCACGGCCAGCACGACCCGACGACTCCTGCGCATCCGCCCAGTGTCCCGGCCGGCCCCATCCCTGCGCGAGCAAGACCACCCACCTGGCCGTGACCGGCCGGTTCAGTCGAGCGGGGGTCAGTCGAGCGGGGTCAGTCGAGCGGGAGGATCTGCTCCAGCCCCACGGTCAGGCCCGGGCGGCTCGGGATCGCCCGGACGGCAGCCAGGACCCCGGGCATGAAGGACGCTCGGTCGAAGGAGTCGTGCCGCAACGTCAGCTGCTCCCCGGCCGCGCCGAACAGGATCTCCTCGTGAGCGACCAGCCCGCGCAGGCGGACGGCGTGCACGTGCACCCCGTCGATGGTGGCGCCCCGGGCGCCCAGGGGATCCGAGGAGGTCGCATCCGGCGGTGCGCCCAGACCGGCCGCGGCCCGCGCCGCGGCGATCACCTGCGCGGTCCGGTTGGCGGTGCCGCTCGGGGCGTCGACCTTGTCTGGGTGGTGCAGCTCGACCACCTCGACCGACTCGTAGAACCGGGCCGCCTGCTGGGCGAAGCGCATCAGCAAGATGGCGCCGATCGAGAAGTTCGGGGCGATCAGCACACCCGTGTGCGGCCGCTCGGCCAGGGCCGCCCGCACCTGGTCGAGCCGTTGCTGGGTCCAGCCGGTGGTGCCGACGACGACGTGGACGCCGGCCTCGATGGCGCGCAGCACGTTGCCGAGGGTGGCGTCCGGCACCGTGAAGTCGACCGCGACCTGGGCCCCGGACAGGTCACCGAGCTCGTCGCCCACGTCGTACCGGCCGGCGAGCACCAGATCAGGGGCGGCGCCCACGGCTCGGACGACCTCGCTACCCATCCGCCCGGCCGCCCCGATAACGGCCACGGCGATCTGGTCGCTCGGCCCAGCCTGCTCAGTCACGCCGCGAGCCTAGAGGCTTCGGCGCCCTGCTTTGGCCGTCGAAACCGGGTTACTCAGGCGTTCTGGACCGGTGAGAACCCGGTTTCGACGGCCAAACCCGGCATCCGACGGCCAAGACCAGCGGGGTACGGCGGGTCAGGAGAGGGCGGCGGTGAAGTCGTGGTCCTCGTCGAACGGGCCGACGACGGCGAGGGAGCGGGGGCGGCCGGCAATATCGGCGGCCAGGGCCTGGACGTCGGCCCGGGTGACCGCGCCGATCCGGGAGAGCTGCTCCTCCAGGCCGACGTACTCGCCGAACACGAGCTCGGCCTTGCCCAGGCGCGACATCCGCGAACCGGTGTCCTCCATGCCCAGGACCAGGCCCCCGCGCAGCTGGCCGATGCCGCGCTCGAGCTCGTCCTCGCTGATCCCGCCCTCCGCCAGCCGTTCGAGCTCGGCCCGCATCAGAGCCAGCACCTGGTCGACCTTGCCGGGCGCGCACCCGGCGTACAGCCCGAAGTAGCCGGTGTCGGAGAAGCCCTGGGAGAAGGAGTAGACGGAGTAGGCCAGGCCGCGCTTCTCGCGGACCTCCTGGAACAGCCGGCTGCTCATGCCGCCCCCGAGGACGGCGTTGAGGACCGACATGGCGTAGCGCCGCTCGTCGCTCGAGGTGATGGAGGTGGTGCCCATCAGCACGTTGGCCTGCTCGGTCGTTCGCCGTACGACGACCGGCTCACTGGTGCCCTGGATCGCCGCGGCAGCCAACATCCGGCGCGGCAGCGGGTCGGCGTCGGGCCCGAGCTCGATCCCGTCGCGGGAGAGCTCGTCGACGATGATCCGGCACAACAGGTCGTGGTCGAGCGAGCCGGCCGCGGTGAAGACCAGACCGGGGCCGACGTAGTGCTGCCGGTAGTGACCGGCCACGTGGTCGCGGTCGATCGCGTCGATGGTCGCCGGAGTGCCGCCGATCGGCCGACCCAGCGGATGAGCGCCGAGGACGGCCTCGGAGAACCGTTCGTGCGCGACGTCAGTGGGGTCGTCGTCGTTCATCGCCAGCTCTTCGAGGATGACGCCCCGCTCGCTGTCGACGTCATCCGCGCTGATCGTGGCCGAGGTCACCATGTCGGCGATCACGTCGGCGGCCAGGGGCAGGTCCTCGTCGATCACCCGGGCGAAGTAGCAGGTGTGCTCCTTGCCCGTGACCGCGTTGGCCTCGCCCCCGACCTCGTCGAAGGCCACCGCGATGTCCAGCGCCGAGCGCCGCCCGGTGCCCTTGAAGAGCAAGTGCTCCAGAAAGTGCGTGGCCCCGAGATAGCCCGGGGCTTCGTCCCGGCTGCCGACACCGACCCAGCAGCCCAGGGTCACCGAACGGACCCCGGGCACCGACTCGGTGAGGACCCGAACGCCGCCGGGCAGGACGGTACGGCGCACGATGGCGCCGCCCGCCTGCCCGGCAACGGTGTCGGTGGTCCCGCGGGTCAGAGGCAGCGGGACGCCGGCCACGTCAGGCGTCGACCGAGACGTCGCTGTCGGCCACGGACACTTCGCCGTTGCCTGCGGAGTCACCGGCGGCCTCGCCTGCGCTGTCCTCGGTGACCGCAGCCAGCGAGAGCTTGCCGCGCGGGTCGATCTCCTTGAGCTCGACCTGGATCTTCTGGCCGATCTTGACGACGTCGTCGACGCTGTCGATCCGCTTGCCGCCGACCAGCTTGCGGATCTCGGAGATGTGCAGCAGGCCGTCCTTGCCCGGCAGCAGCGAGACGAACGCCCCGAAGGTCGTCGTCTTCACCACGGTGCCGAGGAAGCGCTCGCCGACCTCCGGCATCGTCGGGTTGGCGATGGCGTTGACCATCGCGCGGGCGGCCTCGGCCGAGGGGCCGTCGGTCGCGCCGATGTAGACGGTGCCGTCGTCCTCGATCGAGATCTGGGCGCCGGTGTCGTCCTGGATCTGGTTGATCATCTTGCCCTTCGGGCCGATGACCTCGCCGATCTTGTCGACCGGCACCTGCACCGAGATGACCCGCGGTGCGTACTGCGACATCTCATCCGGTGCGTCGATGGCCTCGGCCATGACGTCCAGGATGTGCAGCCGCGCGTCGCGCGCCTGGGTCAGCGCCGCCGCCAGGACCGAGGCCGGGATGCCGTCGAGCTTGGTGTCCAGCTGGATCGCCGTCACGAAGTCCTTGGTGCCGGCGACCTTGAAGTCCATGTCACCGAAGGCGTCCTCGGCTCCGAGGATGTCGGTCATCGCGGCGTACTCGGTCTGTCCGTCGACCGTGTCCGAGACGAGGCCCATGGCGATGCCCGCAACCGGCGCCTTGAGCGGCACGCCGGCCTGCAGCAGCGACAGCGTCGAGGCGCAGACCGAGCCCATCGACGTGGAACCGTTGCTGCCCAACGCTTCCGAGACCTGCCGGATGGCGTAGGGGAACTCCTCGCGACTCGGCAGCACCGGCATCAGGGCCCGCTCGGCGAGCGCGCCGTGGCCGATCTCGCGGCGCTTGGGCGAACCCACGCGGCCGGTCTCGCCAGTGCTGAACGGCGGGAAGTTGTAGTTGTGCATGTAGCGCTTGCGGGTCTCCGGCGACAGCGTGTCGAGCTGCTGCTCCATCCGGAGCATGTTCAGCGTGGTGATGCCCAGGATCTGGGTCTCGCCGCGCTCGAACAGCGCCGAGCCGTGCACGCGCGGGATGACCTCGACCTCGGCCGAGAGCTGCCGGATGTCGGCCAGGCCGCGGCCGTCGATGCGGACCTTGTCGCGCAGGATCCGCTGACGGATCAGCTTCTTCTGCACCGAGCGGTACGCCGCGGACAGCTCCTTCTCGCGGCCCTCGAACTGGCCACCGAGCTCGTCCAGGACGCGCGCCTTGATCTCGTCGATCCGGCCCTCGCGCTCCTGCTTGTCGGCGATCCGCAGCGCGTCGCCCAGGTCGCCCGAGGCGGCCTCGACGGCAGCGAAAGCGTCGTCGGCGTAGTCCGGGAAGGTCGGGAACTCCTTGACCGGCTTGGCCGCGCGGGCAGCCAGGTCGGACTGCGCGGCGCAGAGCTGGGCGATGAACGGCTTGGAGGCCTCCAGGCCCTCGGCCACGACGGCCTCGGTCGGAGCGCCGACGTTCTCGCCGGTCACCAGCGCGAAGGTCGTCTCGGTCGCCTCGGCCTCGACCATCATGATCGCGACGTCCTGCTGGCCGTCGGCGTTGGTGACCACCCGGCCGGCCACGACCATGTCGAAGACCGAGCGCTCGTGCTCACTGTGGTGCGGGAAGGCCACCCACTGGCCGTCGATCAGGGCGACGCGGACGGCGCCGATCGGGCCGCTGAACGGCAGCCCGGACAGCTGGGTGGACATCGACGCGGCGTTGATGGCCACGACGTCGTACTGGTGGTCCGGGTTGAGGGACAGCACCGTGATGACGACCTGGACCTCGTTGCGCAGCCCCTTGACGAAGCTCGGGCGCAGCGGACGGTCGATCAGCCGGCAGGTGAGGATCGCGTCGGTCGACGGGCGACCTTCGCGGCGGAAGAAGGAGCCGGGGATCTTGCCCGCGGCGTACATCTTCTCCTCGACGTCGACCGTCAGGGGGAAGAAGTCGAACTGGTCCTTCGGGTGCTTGCCGGCCGTGGTGGCCGACAGCAGCATGGTGTCGCCGTCGAGGTAGGCGACGGCCGAGCCGGCCGCCTGCTTGGCCAACCGGCCGGTCTCGAAGCGGATCGTGCGGGTGCCGTGGCTGCCGTTGTCGATGACAGCTTCGGCGAACTGGATCTCGGGACCCTCCATGGGTCGCCTCCGTTCTGGCTCGGACGTCTCATGTCCGAGCAGCTAGACGGGAGCGACGGCACCGGCGGCGTGATGCCCGGTCTTCGATCGAGGCCCACGGGCCGACCACGCGCGTCTCGCGCGGGTCGAGCTCCCGGAAGCCACTACCGAGGACCGGCGCGGCACGTGCTTTCGACGGGGCCGACGTCCCTGGTTCGTTCCTTTGGGTGGTATTCAGTTGTTCTGCTGGGCTGGTGACCGGCACATCCGTGCTGGTCGCCAGCGGGGAAGACTCAGGGAGTGGCTCCGCCGAGGCGGTTCCACTCCCTGGTCACGGCTATCGGCGCAGACCGAGTCGCTCGATGAGCGTGCGGTAGCGGTTGATGTCGACATCAGCGAGGTAGCGCAGCAAGCGGCGGCGCTGGCCGACAAGAAGCAGCAGGCCACGACGGCTGTGGTGGTCGTGCTGGTGCACCTTCAGGTGCTCGGTGAGGTCCTTGATGCGCTGCGTGAGCATCGCCACCTGGACCTCGGGGGAGCCGGTGTCGCCCTCTTTGAGGCCGAAGTCGGCGATGATCTGGGTCTTGACGGCGCTGTCTAGCGGCACTCGTGCTCCTCTGGTTTCCGTTGCGCGGCGCACCGGGGCAGATCCACCCGGGCACTATCAGTTCCGCGGCCGTTCGTACGGCGTGCTCAGGCTACCAGCGCACGGCCTACGGACCGAATCGCGCAGTCCCGCGGGCAGTGCATCACGCGGTCCATCAGCCAGGTCAGTCGCGCCGTTCACTCGCGGCCGAGGAGCTCCCGGGAGCGCTTGACGTCGTCGGCCATCTGGACCAGGAGGCCGTCGACCGAGTCGAAGCGCACGGTCGGGCGCAGCCGGGCCACCAGCTCGATCGCCACACGCTCGCCGTAGAGGTCGAGGTCGGTGCGGTCCAGGACGTAGGCCTCGACCCGGCGCTGGGTGCCGTCGAAGGTCGGGTTGGTGCCGATCGAGACGGCCGCCGGCAGCCGGGCATCGGTGGTGCCCTGGGC
>CAWIBR010000013.1:0-1539956 GCA_963834425.1 uncultured Actinomycetota bacterium | reverse complement strand
ATCTGCTGGCTCGGCTGGTCGACGCTCCGATCGCTCGGGTGATGGCCGACGAGGCCCGACCGGACGGGTCCAACCTCAGCGTGGCCGGGCTGATCACCGGTCTGCAGTTCAAGACGACCAAGCAGGGCAAGCCGTGGGCCATCGCGACCCTGGAGGACCTCGAGGGTGCCATCGAGGTGCTGTTCTTCCCGCAGACCTTCGAGCAGGTGCGCAACCTGCTGCGCCAGGACCTGATCTGCGTGGTCCGCGGCCGGCTCAACCGTCGCGACGACGTCCCGACGCTCTATGCGATGGAGCTGACCATCCCGGACGTGACCGAGGCCCCGCGCGGCCCGGTGGTCATCTCGCTGCCGCCGACCCGGCTCACCCAGCCGGTGGCCGAGCAGCTCAAGGGCGTGCTGGCCGACCACCCCGGGGTCACCGAGGTGCACGTGCGGCTGGAGCAGCCGGGCAAGCACACCGTGCTGCGGCTGGACGACGGCCTGCGAGTCACCGCGAGCCCGGCGCTCTTCGGCGACCTCAAGCACCTGCTCGGGCCGAGCTGCCTGGTCTCCTGAGCCCGATTCGTGACCATTCGGCGCTAACGGGCGGCGGCCCACCTGCCGATACCCCTGCGTGCGGCCGGTCGGGGCCGCGCTCACGCAGCGAGGGGAACTCACGTCATGTCGGACCACTGGGGCGCGCCCCGTCAGCCCGAGCCGGACCAGCCGGAGATCCTCTCCGATCAGCCGACCGCCCCCGAGGCGTCCCCGGCGTACAGCGCCGCCGGCACGTTCCTGCCGGCCCAGCCGCCGGAGAGCACCGGCGGCAAGCGCAAGTGGGTGGCCGGTGGGGTGGCCGTCTTGCTCGTTGCCGGCGTGGGGGTCGGGGCGGCCTATGCCGCGGGCGCGCTCGGTGGCGGCGGCGGCAAGCAGCCCGAGGCCGAGGTGCCGTCGACCTCGGTCGCCTTCGTGTCCTTCGACCTCAACCCCTCGCTGGGCCAGAAGGTCGACGCGCTGCGCTTCCTGCGCAAGTTCCCGTCGGCGAAGATCCTCGCTCGGCAGCACCGACGACATCCGGCAGTACATCTTCGACCAGGCCACCAAGGACGACCCGAAGCTGTCCGGGCTGAGCTACGCCCAGGACGTCAAGCCGTGGATCGGCAACCGGTTCGGCGTCGCCGTGCTGCCAGGTGCTGCGGCCGGCGATGACCCGAACCCCGTTGTCGTGCTTCAGGTTTCGGATGCCGCGAAGGCCAAGGCCGGCCTGAAGAAGCTGATGACGCCGGGCGACGGCACCTGCGCTGTGGCCGATGGGTACGCCGTGTGCGCCGAGACCCAGGCCATCCTCAGCCAGGCCCAGAGCGCCACCCGACACCAGTCGTTGGCCGATGACCCGACCTTCAGCTCGGACCTGTCCTCTGCCGGCGGTCGGGGGATCGCCACCGCCTGGGGTGACCTCGGCAAGCTGTCCAAGCTGGTGCCGCAGGGCATCGAGGGCGGCGGCCTGTCCGGCCTGTCGTCGTTCGGCGCCGTCGGCGCCAACGCGACCTCGGGCCGGTTCGTGGCCTCGCTGCGCTTCTCCGGCGCCAACCTGCAGCTGACCGGTCGGGTCACCGGTGGCAAGCCGTCGGCCGCGGTCGCCGGTGGCACCGGCATCGAGCAGCTGCCGTCCGCGACGATGGTGGCCGTCGGCGCCTCGACCAGCGCGGCGACGATCGCCAAGAGCTATCAGCAGATGACCAGTCAGCTGACGGCCTCGGGCGGCGCCGGCGCGGTGCAGGAGCTGCAGCAGGGACTGCATCAGTTCGGCCTGAAGCTGCCGCAGGACCTCAGCTCCTTGCTCGGGACCCGATTCGCCGTCGCCTACGGCGGCAACGGGGCCGACGGCCAGCCGCAGATCGGCTTGCGCAGCAACGCCAGCGAGGCCAAGGCCGGACCGGTCCTGGACAAGGTCGGCAAGGCGCTCCAGGGCTCGGGGGCACCGATCGAACTGCACCACGTGCGGGCTGGGTCCGGGTACGCGGTGGCTCTGGATCCTGCGTATGCCCGCCAGCTGGCGGGCAACGGCGGCCTCGGTAGTAGCGCGGGATTCAAGGCCGCGGTCCCGGATGCCTCGTCGGCCAACCTCGTGGTCTACGTGAACCTGGCCCAGGCCCTGGCCGATGGGCACGGCTCGCCGTTCGGGTCGGCCTCCGCATCGACCGATGCCAACCTCGCGGCGCTCTCGGCCATCGGGCTGACCGCGCACGAGGGGTCGGACGGCACCGCGACCTTCCACCTGAACGTCGTGACCCGCTGAGGCCGCCTACGCTGGGCCGGTGAGCCTGCCCTCGGACGACCCGGTCGTGCCCGCCGTACCGGTCGTACCGTCGTCGAGCCCGTCGTACCGGACGCGGAGCCGGCACAGCCGGGGGGCCGGTTCCGGGTGCCGCTGATCGCGTTGGGGCTCGTCGTGGGAGCTGGTCTGCTGTGGGGGGTGCTCTGGTGGTGGATCGCGCCGACGGCAGCCACCCAGGTCATCGACGGCGGGGTCTACCTCACCGGTCACGACAACCTCTTCGCCTCGCAGGACGCCTGGTTCGCGATCCTCGGGGCGGTCGTTGGCGCTGCCCTCGCGGTGGTCTGGCCGCATCTGACCCGCCGTACGCCGGTGGTTGGCCTGTTCGCCGGGCTGATCGGCTCGGCCCTGGCCGGGCTGATCGCCTGGCAGGTCGGCAGCTGGCTCGGGCCGGCCTCGTTCAAGGAGCAGCTGCACGCCGGGGTCAAGGCGCCGATCACTCCGATGACCCTGCACACGCCGATCGCGGTGCTGATGGCGCCGATGATCTTTGCCGCCGTCCGGATCGTGGTGGAGCTGATCGGCCACTTTCTGGACAATCGCCGGATGTCTGCGGCGCCGCCCCCGGAGGCTCCAGGTCCGTGGTCAGGTCCGCAGGGAGTCCACGTCGAGCAGGGGCAGTGACGGCACCACCGACATGATCGTGACCTCTTCCTGCAGGAAGTGGTTCACCGATGTCAGCCGGGCGGAGTCGGTCGGTGCCGAGAGCAGGCCTTGGCGCTGGTCCAGCGGCATGACCACGGCTGTGGTCAGCAGGTAGGACAACGGCCCGGGATCCGTGGGCAGATCCTGGACGACCTGCGGACCGAAGCCTCCCAGCAGCTCGGTGTAGCGACCCCAGAGCGCCTGGCTGCGCAGCACGATCGCCGGGTCCGCCTCGCCCTCCTGCTCGTCCAGCCACTCGACGATGCCGGTGAGGTACGGCGTCTCGGAGTCGATGTCGAGATCGAGCAACCGGAACCGGCGGATCCCGGTCGAGAGGATCTGGCTGCGTCCGTCCGGCGCTGTCGAGACCTCCTGCAGGCTGGCGGCGCAGCCGACGTCGTAGAGCGCGCGCAGCGAGCCGGCGCCGACCTCGCCGCCCTCCCGGATGGCCACCACGCCGAACTCCCGCTCGTCCTCGGGCAGCTCCTCCAGATCAGCGACCAGCTGCCGGTAGCGCGGCTCGAAGATGTGCAGCGGCAGCACCAACCCGGGCACCAGGACGGTGCTGAGCGGGAAGAGCGGGAGGCGCTGGGGCACCGGCCCAGACTAGGGCGGCCGACCTAGACTTGCCGTCGTGATGAACCGGATCGACCTGCGCGGGCAGACCCTGGACCTGGTGACCCTGCGCGCCGTGCTGCCCCGGGCCGAGTTCGACGTCGAGGCGGCTCTGTCGGCGGTCCGGCCGATCATCGAGCGGGTCCGCACCGGCGGTGCCGGCGCGCTGCGGGAGCTCGGGCTGGAGTTCGACGGGGTGCGACCGGACCGGCTCCGGGTGCCGGCCGAGGCGCTGGCCGCGGCGCTCGACGGTCTCGACCCGGTCGTGCGCTCGGCGCTGGAGGAGTCGATCCGGCGGGCTCGGCTGGTGCACCGCGACCAGCGCCGGCGCGACACCGTGACCCAGGTCGTCCCCGGCGGCAGCGTCACCGAGCGATGGGTGCCGGTGGCGCGCGTGGGGCTCTACGTGCCCGGCGGGCTGGCCGTCTATCCGAGCAGCGTGGTGATGAACGTCGTCCCGGCGCAGGAGGCCGGCGTTGGGTCGTTGGCCGTTGCCTCGCCGCCGCAACGGGACAATCCCACCGAGTTCGCCGGGCTGCCGAACCCGACTGTCCTGGCCGCCTGCGCGCTGCTGGGCGTGGACGAGGTCTACGCCGTCGGCGGGGCGCAGGCGATCGCGATGTTCGCCTACGGCGCTCGCGAGACCGAAGGGCCTGACGTTGGCGAATTGGTCTGTGCCCCAGTCGATCTGGTCACCGGGCCCGGCAACATCTACGTCGCTGCGGCCAAGCGCGCACTCAAGGGGCTGATCGGGATCGACGCCGAGGCCGGTCCGACCGAGATCGCGATCCTGGCCGATGACTCGGCTTCTGCGGTGCACGTCGCGGCCGATCTGATCAGCCAGGCCGAGCATGACCCGCTCGCCGCTGCGGTGCTGGTCACCGACAGCGAGTCCCTGGTCCTGCAGGTCGACGCCGAGCTGGAACGTCAGGTCGCGGCGACCAAGCATGTCGAGCGGGTAGGCGCGGCTCTGTCGGGTCGTCAGTCCGGCGTGGTGCTGGTCGACGACCTGGAGGCGGGCCTGGCCGTCGTCGACGCCTACGCCGCCGAGCACCTGGAGATCCAGACCCGGGATGCTCGGGAGTGGGCGGCCCGGGTGCGCAGCGCGGGAGCGATCTTCGTGGGCGCCTTTGCGCCGGTCTCGCTCGGCGACTACTGCGCCGGCTCCAACCACGTGCTGCCCACCGGTGGCTGCGCCCGGCACTCGAGCGGGCTGTCGGTGCAGTCGTTCCTGCGCGGCATCCACGTCGTCGACTACGACGAGGCTGCGCTGGCCGAAGTGGCGGGTGCGGTCAGTGCTCTGGCCGACGCCGAGGACCTGCCGGCTCACGGCGCGGCCGTGCGCGCCCGGTTCCCGACCGACTGACGTTGCGTCGCTCGGGGGCTGCTCCGACGGCCTGCCTACGGCGCGCGGGTTCCGCGCGGGGCTGGGTTTCCAGACGGCTGGGTACGGCGCGCTGGTTCCGCGCGGGGCTGGGTCTTGCTCGCGGGGCCGCCTTTCGGCGGTTTCGAAGAACGGTCACGCAGAGTCGCTCGGAAGTTGCCGAAAATAGTTGCTATTCAACGGGATTCGGGTGGTTGTCGGGGTTGACCGATGTCAGACGATAGGTCTAGAATCGAACACATGAACGAGGGCAGCGTTCACCCCGACGACACGGGGCTGGAGTCCACCGGCGACACCGACGTCGATGCTGTCCTCGCGCTGCTCGCCCGAGGTGTGGCCGCGCTCAACGACCACGACCTGGACGCCCTGGTCCGCCTGGACTCGCCCTCGACCGGGCTGCATGCGGCGGCCCGGAACCTGGAGCTGCTGCGCCGGCGGCTGGCGGTCTTCGACTCCCGCTATGTGGCCGCGGTCGAGGTCGGCGACGAGCCGGCCCGCTACGCCCGGCCCTCGACGGCGACCTTCCTGCGGGAGCAGCTGCGGCTGTCCGGTGGTGAGGCCAAGCGGCGGGTCGACCTGGCCCACGCGATCACCCCGGCAGGTGGCGTTCACCGGGGAGGTCCTCCCGGCGGCGTGTCCGAGCCTGGCGGCCGGGCATCAGCGCGGGTGAGGTGTCCGGGGAGCATGCCCGGATCGTGCTGGACACCCTGGGCAAGCTGCCCGGCCCGGTCCGGGCAGGACTCGGGACTGGTGGTGGAGGCCGAGATGGCCACCGCCGCGGCCAAGGTCACCCCGGCCGACCTGGAGGTGCTGGCCCGGGAGGTGATGGTCCGGGCCGACCCCGACGGGACCCTGCGCGAGGTCGCCCACGCCGCACAAGCATCGCGGGCTGCGGTTGTGGAAGAAACGCGGGCAGGCCGGGTACACCCTGCAGGCCGACCTGAACCAGGAAACCGGTGAAGCCGCCCGGGTCGTGCTGGACGCCTGGTCCAAACCCGCCCCCGCCGTGCCCGCCACCACCGCGACGCGACCGAGCGCGGATGGGCCGAGCAGCCGGACCAGCCCAGCGAGGAGTCCGAAGCCGGGCCGAGCGATGGTGGCGTGGTGGAGATGCCGGGCAGCCGCGACGACCGCCCGCACGACGTGCGGATGCACGACGCGTTCGGTGACGTCCTCAAAGCCATCCTCAACTCCGGCGACCTACCGGCCTGCGGCGGCACCCCGGCCGCGACCGTCTGGCACATCAAAGACACCCAGCTCCGCGACCGGCACGGCCTCGCCGTCTCCGAGCACGGCACCCTGCTCCCGGTCGGCGACGCCCTCCGCGCTCTGCGACCAGACGCCAGCTGTACGTGCTGATCGAGAACAGCAAGGGCGTCCCGCTCTACCTCGGCCGCACCTCCCGGATCGCCACCCCCGGCCAAACCGTCGCCCTCGCCGCGCGAGACCGCGGCTGTTCCTTCCCCGGCTGTGACCGGCCCCCATCACACTGCCAACGGCACCACATCACCGACTGGGCCAACGGCGGCCCCACCGACATCGACAACCTCACCCTCCTGTGTGGCTACCACCACCGAGAACACGCCAAACGCGGCTGGCAATGCGTGATGTTGAACGGGCTACCGCACTGGCGACCACCCGCCTGGCTCGACCCCACACCGAACACCCATCCGCAACACGAGACACTTCACCCTGCCCGACACTGCGTGAGGTGATGGGCTGTGCCCCGGCGCCGAGCTACTCCTCGAAGGAGTTGACCATGGAGTGGGCGGCTCGCTCGAGGTAGTCCCACAGGACCAGCTCGTGGGCCTCGTCCAGGCGCCCCTCGCTGACCGCCTCGTCGACGGCGACCCGCATGTGTCGCAACCAGCGGTCCCGTTGGGTCGGCGTGACCAGGAACGGCGCGTGCCGCATCCGCAGCCGCGGGTGGCCGCGCTGGTCGGAGTAGGTCGTGGGTCCGCCCCAGTACTGCTCCAAGAACATCCGGAAGCGGTCCTCGGCCGGCCCGAGATCCGGCTCGGGATAGAGCGCCCGGAGCTCCGGATCCTCGGCCACGCCCTGATAGAAGCGGTGCACGAGCAGCGCGAACGTCTCGTGGCCGCCGACCTCGTCGTAGAACGTGGGGGCGGAGGTCACGCACTCAGTCTGGCATCGGGCTCGGCCCGCGCCTCGGCGGCCCGGGCGATGTTCCGCTGCATCCCGCCGAAGACGATGCCGTGGAACGGCTTGATCACCGCCCAGTAGACCTGGCCGGCCAGTCCGCGGGGGTGGAAGAGCGCGCGCTGCCGGAAGTGCGTCGGACCGCCGTCCGGCTGTGGCGGGATCTCCAGCTCCAGCCAGGCCAGCCCGGGCAGGCGCATCTCGGCCCGGAGCCGGAGCAGGTGCGGCCGGTCCACCTCCTCGACCCGCCACCAGTCGAGCGCGTCGCCCACCGCCAACGTGTCCGGGTGACGTCGTCCGCGCCGCAGCCCCGGGCCGCCGAAGATCCGGTCCAGGACGCCGCGCACGTGCCAGCCCAGCGACCACGAGTACCAGCCGTGCGTGCCGCCGATGCCCTCGATGACGGACCACAGTTCCGCCGGCGACGCATCGACCGCGCGCTCGCGCTCGTCGACGTAGAGCGAGCCGCCCGCCCAGTCGGGGTCGGTAGGGAGCGGGTCGCTGGGAGCGCCCGGAGTTGCGGCCGAGGTCCAGGTCGTGGCGACGTCGAAGCTCTGCACCTTGGCCAGCGCGAGCCGCACGCTGTCGTCGAAACCGATCAATCCCGTTGGGGGATCAGGGATGTACGCCGCGATGTCACGCTCCTTGACGACGACTTCGTGGACCAGACTGTCGACCAGCGGGCGGGCGATGCTCGATGGCACCGGGGTCACGACGCTGACCCAGTGACTGGACAGCGACGGCGTCAGGACCGGCAACGGTCGGACCCGGCGCCGGGGGAGGCCGGCCAGCTCGGCGTACCGGTGCATCATCTCGAGGTAGGTCAGGACGTCCGGGCCGCCGATGTCGAAGCCTCGGCTCACCTCCGGCGGCAGGTCGGCGGCCAGCACGAGGTAGCGCAGGACGTCGCGCACGGCGATCGGCTGGATCCGGGTGCGCACCCAGCGCGGGGTGATCATGACGGGCAGCCGCTCGGTGATGTAGCGCAGCATCTCGAACGATGCGGAACCCGAGCCGATGATCATCGCGGCCCGCAGGACGGCCGTCGGCTGCCCCGAGTCCAACAGGATCTCGCCGACCTCGCGCCGCGAGTCCAAGTGCGGCGAGAGGTCTTCCCCCTCGGGGTAGAGCCCGCCCAGATAGACGATCCGGCGCACCCCGGCCGCCCGGCTGCCGTGGGCGAAGGCCCTGGCCGTGGCCCGGTCGCGTCGTTCGAACTGCTTGCCGGTGCCGAGGCTGTGCACCAGGTAGTACGCCACGTCCGCGCCGTCGGCGGCCTTGGTCACGTCCTCGACCGACGAGGCGTCGCCCTGGACGACCTCGACCCGCGCGTGCCAGGGCTGGTCGCGCAGCTTTTGCGGCGAGCGGGCCAGGCACCGGACCCGGAACCCCGCGGCCAGCAGCTCGGGCACCAGCCGCCCGCCGATGTAGCCGGTCGCACCGGTGACCAGGGCCAGCCGGTCCGGATCGTGCAGTTGCTCGCTCATCCCCGCCAGTGTCCGGTCGCGGACGTCCATCCGCGACGGCTGACGCGGTCGGGCTCAGCCGCTCGGATCGTGGCCGAGCTCCACCTTCCAGTCGGGTTGGGCGAAGCCACTGAACTCGATCGTGAAGGTGATGGACTCACCCGCGCGTGGATGCACGCCGACGTCCTGGAGGGTGGCCGGGTCGAGGCCGACGGTCCAGCTCTCCGGCGTGTAGTCCCAGCTCTCGTAGCCGCCGATCAGCCTGCCGTCGACCAGGACCCGCATCAGTCCCGGGAGCCGAGAAGGTGCCCGAGAGCGCCAGGTCGTTGGCGTACGGCGTGGCTGATCGTCGTGCCGCCGTTGGCCGGGGGATGGGTCTGGGTCCGGGCTCGCCGAGCTGCACGTCGATCGGCTCGGTGAGTGGGTAGGCGATGATGGTGGGCGGCTGGACGTGCGCAGGGGGCTTCGGGTACGGGTAGGTGGAGCGTGGAACCCGTTGGTAGAGCGCGACACTGATCGTCCCGTCGGCCCGGGCCGAGGGGTCGCGATGGGTGACTCGCACCCCGATCCGGACCGGTTGCCCCACGTGGATGCCCAGAGGCGCCCATGTCTCGGCCTGTCCGACGAGCCCGCTCCCGTTGGAGGTGATGTCGTCGGCTCCGCAGCTGCTGCCCAGACCGCTGTGACCGTTGACGACCACGACGTACGTCGTCCCTTCTCCGGCACTCGTGCAGGTAGCGGTGAACTGCAGGTCGTACGACGTTGGGGTCGCCACGAAGAGCTGGGTCGTGCCGAGCCGGACCGCGACCTCGGCCGAGCCGATCTGGCGGCCACCCGCGTCGTACTCGGGCAGTCCGTTCACCACCGGGTTGGGGTTGGCCGCGGGCGGAGTGGGCGTCGCCGATCGGCGGGCCCGGAGTCCGACGCCGGCCGTAGCCACGAGCACGACGACGAGCGCTCCCGTCGTGACGGCCGCGCGGCGCCGCCGGCGCGCAGCGACCAGCCGGCGTACGCCGCCGAGCCGGTCGGGCACGGTGGGGCCGGTCGCGTCGGCGTGCTCGGTCAGCGCCGAGCGGAGCTGGTCAAGCGAAATGGACATCTGCGGCTCCTTCGGGGGTGAGCTGCGGGTCGACGCGCAGCTTGGCCAGGGCCTTGGCCGTCTGGCTCTTGACGGTGCCGACGGATACGCCGAGCTGTTCGGCGGCCTGCCGCTCGGTGAGGTCCTCGACGAACCGGAGCACGATCACCGCGCGCTGCCGGTGGGGGAGCGCCGCCAACGCCCGCACCAGGGCGTCGCGGTCGTCAGTCGAATCGGCTGAATGCTCGGCGGGTCGTTCGGGCAGCCGTTCGGTCGGTTGCTCGCCGCGCCACTTGCGCTGCCACCACGACGAGTACGTGTTGAGCATCACCTTGCGCACGTAGGGCTCGGGTTCGCCCTCGATCCGCCGCCACGCCGTCCAGGACTTGGCGAGCGCCGTCTGCACCAGGTCCTCGGCCAGGGCATGGTCGTGGGTCAGCAGGAACGCCGTGCGGTGCAGCGCGTTGCCGCGCGCCGCCACGAACGACTCGAAGCCCCGCGGCTCCTCCATGTGTGCCCCCTGACTGGTGCCGTGCTCACTGCTACGACCCGATGGCGCCCGGCAAAGGTTGCCCCGTCATGACGTGGACTCGCCGAGCTGGAGCGCCCAGTCGGGGCCGGTGAAGTGCTGCACGCTGATCGTCAGCGTGATGGTCTGTCCCACCTTGGGGAACGTCCGGCCGTGGGGGAGAGTCAGCAGCGGTGGCCCGACCGTGCGGGTGAAGCCCTCGCCGCTGTTGTAGTCGTAGGAGTCGAATCCACCGACCAGCAGGCCGTCGACCCTGATCTCGATCTGTCCCGGCCCGGAGACCGAGCCGTCGACCACCAGGTCCTTGCGATAGGGCAGCCGCGCGGTCCAGGTGCCGTTGACCGCATCGTCGGGGAGGGTGATGCGCTCGGCCCGGTTCAGCGGCGTCAACAGGTCGAACGGTGGCCTCACCCGCGCCGGGCGCTGGGGCAGCGGATAGTCGGCGAACGGCACGTCCTGGTAGACCACGGCGGTCATCGCCGGCGGCGGGCTGGCCACGAAGCCTGCGCGCGTCACCGTGACGACGGCGGTCGTCGGCCGGCCGAGCTTGATCCCGAGGGCCGACCAGAAGGTCTGCGCGGCCGGGTTGGTCTCGCCGTAGTCGCCGGACGAGCCGTCCAGGGCCACCACCTGCGGGCCGCCGATGCCACCACCCGGGTCCGAGCCGACGCAGTCCGACCCCAGGACGACGAAGCCGTTGACCCGGATCTCGAACTGCGCCGTGCCGGCCATCTCGGTCGGACACTGGTAGGCGAAGTCCAGCCCCCAACGGGTTGGCGTGAACGGCAGGGTGGTGGTCCCGGTCCGGCTGAGGTCGACCTTGATGCTGTCCAGCAAGCGCCCCCCGTTGTAGTACGTCGGGACCGTGCGCGCCGTGGGCTGCTCCGCGACCTTGACCGGCTGGGCGGCGCGTGGTGCCGGATGACGTTGCTGCTGAACCGCTTTCGCCCCGCCTACTACGGCGATCACGAGCACCACGGCGAGTGCGCCGGCGCCAACCCGTTGCCGCGTCCGGTGCCGGGCCGCCACCCTTCTGGAGACGGCGATGACGCGATCAGCCGCGCGCTGCTCCGGGTCGTCGTCCGGATCGACGAGGGGGCCGGGCGCGTCGACGAGCGGCTCCTCGTCCACGGCCAGGTGCGCGACTGGCTCCCGGCTCGTCCCGCGTTGCCAGCGCGGAGCAACCGCTTGGGCGAGCGCACGCTGGACGAACGGCTCGGGGTCGCCCGCCAGACGTGACCACTTCGGCCATGCCGCGGCCAGAGCGCTGACGAGAAGCTCCTCGGCCGCCGCGTGATCACCGGTCATCAGGTACGCCGTCTGGTGCAGGGCGTCTCCACGCGCAGCCACGTACGACGCGAACCCGGCGGGCTCTGGCATCGGCCTAGCCGGTCGGCGGCTTCGCGGGCACCGACCCACCGCCGTACGGCGGGAACGTCACCGGCACCTTGACGCCGTTGGTGTCGAAGGCAGCCTTGACCCGCTCCCGGATCTCCCGCTGGACGCCGAGGTGCTCGTTGGGCACGCATTTGGCGATGACCCGCACGGTGATGGTGGTGCCGGTGATCTGCTCGATCCCGGCGACGACCGGCATCTCGACCAGACGGTCGCGCCAGACGGGGTCCTCGTCGAGGTCGTGCAACGTGGCTCGGATGATGTCCTGGACCCGCTCGATGTCCTCGTTGTAGGCGACCGGCAGGTCGACGATCGCGGTCGACCAGCCCTGGCTGCGGTTCCCGATTCGCACGATCTCGCCGTTGCGGACGTACCAGACCACACCGTTGCTGTCGCGGAGCCGGGTCACGCGCAACGTGACGTCCTCCACGGTGCCGATGGCCTCGCCGGTGTCGATGATGTCGCCCACGCCGTACTGGTCCTCGAACAGCATGAAGATGCCGGACAGGAAGTCCTTGACCAGGCTCTGCGCGCCGAACCCCAGGGCCACACCGGCGACTCCGGCCGAGGCGAGTAGCGGAGCGATGGGGATGCCGAGCAGGTCGAGAATCATGATGAAGGCGATGGTGAAGACCGTCGCCGTCACGATGCTGCGCAGCACCGTGCCGAGGGTCTGGGTGCGTTGCAGGCGGCGCTCGCTGGTCGCGCCGGAGGCGTCGGCGAGCACTCTGGTCGCGCGGTGGTTCTCCAGCCGCTCGCCGAGGTTCGACTCGACCGCTCGGCGGACCAGCCGGCCGATCACTCGGTTGAGCAGCCAGCGGATGACGGCCGCCCCGACCACGATGCCCAGGATGGGCAGGCCGGTGTTGACCCACCAGTCGCCCACGTCGTTCCAGCTCATTCGACGACCAGCCCGGTGTGGCGAGCGATGAAGGCGAACGTGTCGGCCGTCAGGTCGATGCTGCGCGAGAGTGCGCGGCTGGAGTGTCCGACGTCCTTCTCCAGGCGCACCAGGATCGGATGGGTCGCGACGTCCGAGTTGGACGCGTATTGCAATGCGGCCGCCAACTTGCGAGCGTGCATGATGTCGACCCGGGTGTCGCCGTCGAAGATGGTGAAAAGCACTGCCGGATAGGCTGTTTCGTCGCTGACATGATGGTACGGCGAGTAGCCCAGCAGCCAGCCCAGCTGCTCCGGGTCGCTGGCCGCGCCGTACTCCTCGGCCCAGGTGGCGCCCATGCCGAAGAGCTCGTAGCGGACCATGTCGAGCAGGGGCGCCGAGCAGACGACCGCGCGGTAGAGGTCGGGGCGCTGGGTGAGCGCAGCGCCGACGAGCAGGCCGCCGTTGGAGCCGCCCGAGATGGCGAGCTGGTCGGTCGTCGTCCAGCCGTCGGCGACGAGGCGTTCGGCTGCCGCGTGGAAGTCGTCGAAGACGTTCTGCTTGTTGGCGAGCATGCCGGCCCGGTGCCAGTCCTCGCCCTCTTCGCCGCCGCCGCGCAGCTGGGCGATGGCGTAGACGCCGCCGGCCTCGACCCAGGACAGGATGCCGGCCGAGTAGCCCGGACCGAGCGGGAGTCCGAAGCCGCCGTAGCCGTAGAGAACGGTCGGCCGAGGCCGGTCCGGTGTCGCAGCGGCGGACAGCAGCATCATCCGGATCGTCGTGCCGTCCTTGGACGCGTACTCCAAGAGCTGGCTGTGCATCGGTGGAACCGCAACGCTGCCAGGTGCTTTCGCCCACAACGTCAGCGACCCGGTGGTGGCGTCGAAATACAGCACGCTGCTCGGCGTCGCGAAGTCGGTGTAGCCGAACCACGACTCGTGCCCGCCCTCCGGGCGTTCGCCGAGACCGCCGATCGTGCCCAGGCCGGGCAGCTGCACCGACGAGCGCCGGGCTCCGGTCTCGAGGTCGTGGACGGTCAGCTCGCTCACGGCGTGCCGGGTCCAGGCGACCAGCAGGACGCCGGCCTCGTCGAGGATGGCGAAGTCCTCGAGCACGGCCTCGTCGTCCTCGGGAATCAGGTCGGCCCAGCGCTCGTAGCTCGGGTCGGCCGGATCCACGACGGCCAACCGGCCCCGGGGCGCGTCGCGGTCGGTCGAAACATAGGCCCGGCCGTCGCGACTGACGAACAGCGAGGTGTGGGCGTCGACGCCGCTCTGGACCTCGACGAACACCGGCCGCTCGGGTCCGGAGACCGACAGGTCGGCCAGGTAGGCGTCCGTGCGCGGCGCCGTGCCGGAGCTGTAGCTGACCGACAGCCAGCGTCCGTCCCAGGACAGGTGGACGCCGTAGTAGTTCATCGGGTCCAGGCCGTCGCCGAAGACGAGCACGTCCTGATCCGGGTCGGTGCCCACCTGGTGCAGCCAGACCCGGCGGTGGAACATCTCCTCGCCCTCGGGCAGGCCGGCCGGGTCGAGGCGGCGGACGTAGTAGTAGGCCTGCGCCACCCACGAGCCAGGCGACCGGGGAGTACCGCGCGCGGTCGATCGGGCCGTCGACGATCTCGCCGGTGACGACGTCCATCACGCGCAGGACCGAGTCCTCGCTGCCGCCCTCGGACAGCTGGTAGGCGAGCCGGTCACCCTCCTTGCTGGGCTGCCACGCGTCCAGGGTCGTGGTGCCGGAGGGATCGATGGCCATCGGGTCGACCAAGACGCGCTCGGTGCCATCGGGGTCGACGGTCAGCAACACCGCGTGCTCCTGAGCAGGCAGCCGGCGCAGCAGGAACGACCGCTCGCCTCGCCAGGTGGGTGCCCCCACGACGCCCGCGCCCAGCAGTTCGCTCACCCGAGCATGCAGCCGCTCGCGCCCCGACCAGGTCGGCCCAGCCTGAGCGAAGAGCTCGTCCTGCGCGGCGCTCCAGGCGAGGGTCTGCTCGCTGGCCGGGTCCTCTAACCAGCGGTAGGGGTCCGCGACGGTGTACGTCGGTTGATCGGCCGGTAGCCGCTCGACGATGTCCAGGCGCGCTGCCTCGGGGTAGGGGGCGGGGCCGGTGCTCATGACCGAAAGCCTATGGGCGTAACCCTCGATAGGGTCGCAAGCGTGAGCGAGCTGCATGAGATGAGCGCGCTCGACCTCGGGCGGGCGATCCGGAATCGCGTGGTGTCCCCGGTCGAGGTCACCCGGCACTTCCTGGACCGGATCGAGGCCGATGACGGCCGGTTGGGCGCCTTCGTCACGGTGACCCGGGAGCTCGCCCTCGGCCAGGCTCGCGAGCAGGAGGCCCTCGCCGCGCGCGGCGAGCTGACCTCCCCGCTGGCCGGGGTGCCCGTGCCCATCAAGGACCTCAATCACGTCGAGGGCGTCCCCATCAGTTACGGCAGTGCGGTCTACGCCGGTTATGTGGCGCCGTTCGACGACCACGTCGTCCGCCGGCTGCGGGCTGCGGGCACCGTCTGTCTCGGCAAGACGAGCACGCCGGAGTTCGGCCTGCCCTGTTACACCGAGACCCTGATCGGGCCGCCGGCGCGCACGCCGTGGGACCTCGCTCGGGGGGCGGGCGGCTCGAGCGGGGGTGCGGCCGCAGCGGTGGCGGCCGGTCTGGCGCCGCTGGCCCAGGGCAGCGACGGCGGGGGCTCGATCCGGATCCCGGCGAGCAGCTGCGGGCTGTTCGGGCTGAAACCGAGCCGGGGTCGGGTGAGCAACGGCCCGCTCGGCGGCGATGTCGGCCCCGGGCTAGGGGTGATCGGGCCGATCGCCTGGACGGTGGCCGACGCGGCGGCCCTGCTCGACGTCATGGCCGGCCCCGAGCCCGGCGACCCGCACTGGGCGCCGCCGCTGCCGGCCGGCGAGACATTCAGCGAGCACGCCCGACGCGAACCCGGCCGACTACGGATCGCGCGCTTCCGCACGCCGGTCGTTGGCCAGACCGAGGTCCACCCGGAGTGCATCGCGGCGTACGACGCGGCCAGCGCGCTGCTGGAGCGGCTCGGCCACGAGGTCGTCGACATCGACTCGCCGATCCGCCCCGACGTCGTGCCGTCGTTCGAGGTGGTCTGGTCGGTCCTCGCGACGCTGACCCCGGTGCCGCCCGGACGCGACGGCGAGCTGATGCCGCTGACCCGGCACCTGCGCGGTCGCGGGTTCCCGATCACCGGCACGCAGTACGCCCAGGCCGTCGCCGCGATGCAGGCCACCTCCCGCGAGGCGATCGTCGCGCTCGCGGCGTACGACGCGGTGCTGACGCCGACGCTGGCCGACCTGCCGGCGCCGGTGGGCAGCCTGCGCGATGACGCGGACCCGGCGGCGGACTTCGAGGCGCAGAAGCGCTTCACGCCGTTCACCGCCCTGTGGAACGTCACCGGGATGCCTGCGATGAGCCTGCCGCTGCATCAGACCGGTCCGCTGCCGGGGGCGCCCGCCGGCCTTCCGGTCGGCGTCATGCTGGCGGGACGACCGGCCGGCGAAGCCGCCCTGCTCGGACTGGCCACGCAGATCGAGGCCGAGAATCCGTGGCAGGATCGGCGCCCGACATGACTGACTTTGATACTTCGCCCCCTTCGCCCGCCCTGGCCGAGCTCGCCCGCGCCTACGACGTGTCCACCGAGTACTGGGACTGGAGAGGCCGTCATGTGCTGGTCTCGGCCGGGACCATCCGGGCCGTCCTGACCGCCTTCGAGGTCGATGTCCACGACGACGCCGCGGTCGAGGCGGCGTTGGCCGCGAGTCGTCTGCGGTCGTGGCGGCAGACCCTCCCCCCGGTCGTGGTGACGCGGGAAGGCGCGGGCGCCCAGGTCAAGGTGCACGTCCCGGACGGCGACCCGGTGCAGCTCTGGGTCGAGCTCGAGGGCGGGGCCCGGGTCGACCAGCGCCAGGTTGAGGCCTGGGTGCCGCCGCGGACGATCGACGGTGTGAGCATCGGCGAGGCGACCTTCGACCTCTCGACCGAGCTGCCCCTCGGCTGGCATCTGCTGAATGCCGAGACGCCGCAGGGGATTTCGACCGTCCCTCTGGTCGTCACGCCCGACCAGGTCGCGTTGCCCGAAGTGCTGGGCGAACGGCGCGCATGGGGGTTCATGACCCAGCTCTACTCGGTGCGCTCCAGCCAGTCCTGGGGCATCGGCGACCTGGCCGACCTGGCCGAGCTGGCCGGCTGGAGCGGTGGCCTCGGCGCCGACTACCTGCTGGTCAACCCGCTCAGTGCGGCCTCGCCCGTGCCACCGATGGAGCCCTCGCCGTACCTTCCGACCACCCGGCGCTTCGTCAACCCGGTCTACATCCGGGTCGAGGACATCCGCGAGGTCGCCTACATGTCCTCGGCCGAGCGACAACTGCTCGAGTGGCACGCCGACGACGCGCATCAGGCCAACGACAGTGACCGGATCGACCGCGACGCCGTGTGGGCGGCCAAGTCGGCCGCGCTGGAGATCGTGCACCGCCTGCCGCGCTCGCCGGCTCGGCAGCGGGCCTACGACGACTTCCGCCGGCAGCAGGGCGGCGGGCTGGTCGATTTCGCGACCTGGTGCGCGCTCGCCGAGGCTCATGGTGAGCCGGTGGACTGGCCGGACGGCCTGGCCGACCCGCACTCGCCGGAGGTCGCAGCCGAGCGGGCCCGGCTGGCCGACCGGGTCGACTTCCACTCGTGGCTGCAGTGGGTGGTCGATGACCAACTGGCCTACGCGCAACGCACGGCTCGGGGGGCCGGGATGGGGCTGGGCGTCGTCCAGGACCTGCCGGTCGGGGTGCATCCGCGCGGTGCCGATGCCTGGACCTTCGCGGACTCGCTCGCCCTCGGCGTCTCGGTGGGAGCGCCGCCGGACCAGTACAACCAGGTCGGCCAGGACTGGAGCCAGCCGCCGATGCGGCCGGACCGGTTGGCCGCGCTCGGCTATCAGCCCTTTCGGGACATGGTTCGCACCGTCCTACGTCATGCCGGCGGGGTCCGGGTCGACCACGTCATCGGGCTGTTCCGGCTCTGGTGGGTGCCGGAGGGTCAGCCGGCCGATCAGGGCACGTACGTGCGGTACGACCACGAGGCGCTCGTCGGGATCCTGGCGCTGGAGGCGCAGCGCGCCGGCGCCGTCGTCATCGGCGAGGACCTCGGCACCGTCGAGCCCTGGGTGCGCGACTATCTGCGGGATCGCGGCATCTTCGGTACGTCGATCCTGTGGTTCGAGAAGGATGCCCAGGGCCGGCCGCTGGAGCCGGAGCGCTATCGCGAGCTGTGTCTGGCCACGGTCACTACCCACGACCTGCCGCCGACCGCGGGATACCTTGCAGGAGAACACATTCGGCTCCGTGACGAGCTGGGCTTGCTGACCCGGCCGATCGAGGAGGAGTGGGCTGAGGACGAGCAGGATCGGATCGCGATGCTCGACCTGCTGCGTCGCCGCGGACTGCTGCAGGACGGCGCCGGCACGCAGGCGACGATCCAGGCCCTGCATCGGCTGATCGCCTGGACGCCGGCCCGGATGATCGGGGTCGCGCTGACCGATGCGGTCGGCGAGGTGCGCACGATCAACCAGCCCGGCACCGACAAGGAGTACCCCAACTGGCAGCTGCCGCTCTCTGACGAGACCGGCCGGCCGGTGCTGCTCGAGGAGCTGGTGCGCTCGCGCCGGGCCCGCGACCTCGCCCGCGCCGCAGCGACCGGTTAGAACGGCGGTTCGCCCCACGGATCAGCGCAGGGTGCCGGGTCGGAGACATAGTCCCGGCCGGACGGGGTGGTGATGGTCAGCGCGCCGTTGGCGTCGCCGGTCACGTCGATCACGCGGTCGGTCTTCAAGTGGTGCTCGCGGGCACCGGCGCTGGCCAGGTTGCTCGGCCCGGTCGGGCCTCCGGCCGCGGGATCGCCGTGGTCGAACTCCTCGACGTGGTCCAGCTCGAGGTGGCTGGCACAACTGATCGGCAGCCGGCTGACCTGGCCGTCGCGGGCTCGGACGAACGCCGCCATCTGTGGTGACGGTCTATACGAGTGGGAGAGGTCAGTTGCGATCCCGGTCGATGGGTCATAGAGGAGCCGTTTCCAGCGGCCGCCTTCTCGACCGGCCAGCTGCCGAGCAACCTCGGCCGGCATCGGGATCGGCCCGGCCGGACCATGCAAGGTGGCGGGGGAGTTGTCCAAGCCCAGCAGGGTGGTCATCGCCATCGTCAGGTGAGTGAGCGGCTCGGTCGACCGCGGGAGGCACAGCGTGGTGGCGCCCGGGTCCCGAACCTCACCGGCGGGACGCGCGGCACCGGCCGGGCGGCTGACGTAGGTGCCGAACGCGCCCTCGGTCAGCCAGCCGATCGCGATGTCGGAACGCAGCTGGTCCAGCGAGCGGGTGTCACCCTTCGCCTGCGCCGCCCGCGCTGTGCGGTCGAGGTTCCGGTACGCCGCGGTCGCGGCCGGCGTCGTGCTGCGCAGGTGCAGCTCGGTCATGAAGTCGGGCTGCGGGTCGAAGACGACCCGGCGCTCACTCGCGGCGCGACGAGCCTTCTCCCGCAACGCCTCCGGCTCGAGTTCGCCGACCTCGCGGCGCACGATCTGCCGGAGGCGACCTGGGGCCAGTGACCACACGGAACGGTCTGGGCGGCGCAGCTCCCGCACGGGCTCTCGGTGAGTGTCGGCGAAGGGGTCTAGGCCCGAGCAGTCCTGGGCATCGACGTCGTCGCCATCGGGGGAGTCGTCGGGTCCGAGCAGTGCGGTCAGCACCCGCGCCTGGTTGGTCGCGCTCTGCAATGCCTCGACGCCGTCGAGGACCACCGCCGCCTGGGTCCGGTCGATCCGACCCTCGGCCAGGGCCTGACGCACCTGCGGGTGCTCGCGCAGGCCGAGGGCGAAGTCGACCTCCCGGTCGGCGGCGACGGTGGAGATGCCGAGGACCAGCGCCACCTCCATCCCGACCCGGCGGTGCAGCAGCCGCTCGTCGTCGTAGGCATGGGAGGGGCCCGCGGTGGTGGGTCGGCTTTGGTGCGCCACCAGCTCGGCCGTGGTGGCCGCGATGTCATCGCGGGCGCTGTCATGGACGGCCAGGATGGCGCCCGCTCGGATGCTCGCGGTCCAGGCATCCAGCCGGGCGGTGGCCTTGACCACCTCGAGCCGCTCGGCGTCGGAGAGCCGGTGCAGGTCGTGTCCCAGCGCGTCGATCTGTCGCGCAAGCTCGAGCCCACTGGCATCTGCCAGCTCTCGAACCGCCGCCCTGATCATGCTCGAAGTCTATCGAACACCCGTCGGATTAGTCAAGACAAAAGCAAGACAATTTTCAGCGAATCTCGTTGTCTCTCAAAGGTTTCCCGACCGCGGAGTCGGACGCGAGAGACGCGGCGACAACGCGACCCGGAAGACAGTCCCAGCCAGAGCAGAGCCCGGGGCCGGCTCCTCGGCGTCTTTCGTCTTTGTTCGAGAACGGACTAAGAAACCGACGCGTCCCGCTGCTGCGCCTTCACAGCCCGCACAACGGTGTCGCGGTTCTCCCGCACCAACCGCACGAGCGACGGCGGAGTGTCGGCGGACGACCCCACCTCGTCCAGCCAGCGCTGGGTCCGGTCGGCGAGAGCCTGGCTGGCGAGCGCGACCGGATACAGCCCGACCGCGATCTTCTGCGCACTGTCGTTGGTGCGGGACTGCCAGGTCGGGAGCAGCGCGGCGAAATAGGGCTCGATGAACGGCTCCAGCAACCGCGGGTCGTGCACCCGTCCGAAGCCGATGATCGCGGCGTCCTGCAACGCATTCGGCAGATCGTCGTTGTCGACGACGCTGGCCCACGCCGCGGACTTGGCCGCCGCGGTCGGCACGCTGGCCCGCGCGGCGCCGGCGTGCCGTTGGCCGGCGGCGGTGTTGTCGCGCTCGAGCTCGGCCTCGATCTCCGCAGGTGCGGCGGCACCCGCAGCCACCAGCGCGGTCAGCAGCGCCCACCTCAGGTCGGTGTCGATCTCGCGGCCGGGCAGCTCCTGCTCGCCCTCGAGCAGGTCCCGGATGTAGCCCGTGTCGGCGGGTGCCGTGGCCCACCCGGCGTACGCCGTCAGCAGCTGGAGCTGGGAGTCGCTGCCCGGTGCGGACTCATCGAGCAGTTGACGCAGCCGGGCTGTGATCCGGGCGGACAGCGCTGCCCGGTGGTCCGGAGCGGAGTAGAACCGGGCCGCCGTGGTCATCTGGGCCAGCAGGGTGCGCTGGACACTCGAGTCGGTCTCGGCGGCGATGTTGTCGAGCAGGAGCGTGACGAAGTCCCGGGCCGCCATCTCGGCGTCGCGGGCCATGTCCCAGGACGCGCCGAGGATGAGGGCGCGCGGCATCGAGTTGTCGAACGACGCCAGATGGCTGAGCGCCGTGGCCAGCGAGTGCTGGTCGAGCCGGATCTTCGCGTAGGCGAGGTCGTCGTCGTTGACCAGCACCAGATCCGGTCGCGGACGACCGACGAGCTGTGGGACGGCCGTGCGCTCGCCGCTGATGTCCAGCTCGACGTGGGTGGTGCGCACGAGCTGATCGCCCTGCAGGTCGTAGCCGCCGACCCCGATCCGGTGGGTGCGCAGGACGTAGTGATCGGCCGGTGCCGTCTGGTCGATGTAGGCGCCGGTGATCACGCCCTGGTCGTCGGTCTCGATCGCCGGCCGGAGCGTGTTGACGCCGGCCTGCTGCAACCAGTCGGCGCTCCAGGCCGCCAGGTCGCGGCCGCTGGTGACCTCCAGCTCGCGCAACAGGTCGGAGAGCTGGGTGTTGTTCCACGAGTGCGCCTTGAAGTAGCGGCGCAGGCCTTGGACGAACTCCTCGCGGCCGACGTAAGCCACGAGCTGTTTGAGCACCGACGCGCCCTTGGCGTAGGTGATGCCGTCGAAGTTGACCTCGACGTCCTCCAGGTCGCGGATGGTCGCGACGATCGGGTGCGTCGTACCGAGCTGGTCCTGGCGGTAGGCCCAAGACTTCTCGGCCGAGTTGAACGTCGTCCAGGCCCATGGCCAGCGGGTCGTCTCGGCCTGCGCGATGGTGCTGGCCCACTCGGCGAACGACTCGTTGAGCCAGAGGTCGTTCCACCACCGCATCGTCACGAGGTCGCCGAACCACATGTGGGCCAGCTCGTGCAGGATCGTCAGTGCCCGCCGCTCGATGACCGCCTCGGGCACGGTGGAGCGGAAGACGTAGGACTCCACGATGGTCACGGCCCCGGCGTTCTCCATCGCGCCGGCGTTGAACTCGGGCACGAAGAGCTGGTCGTACTTCTCGAACGGGTAGGGAAGGTCGAACATCTCCTCGAAGCAGGCGAAGCCCTGCCGGGTGACCTGCACAACCTCGTCCGTGTCCAGGAAGCGGGCCAAGCTCTTCCGGCAGAACACCCCCAGCGGGATCACCCGGCCGTCACTGCTCGTCAGCTCCCGCCGCTCGACGTGGTAAGGCCCGGCAATGATGGCCGTGACGTACGACGAGAGCAGTGGCGTCGGCGCGAACCGCCAGGTCGACCGGCCCTCGCCGGCCGGCTGCGGCGGCGGGGTCGGGCTGACCGAGACCACGTCCCAATGCTCCGGCGCCGTCACCGTGAAGGTGAAGTTCCCCTTGATGTCCGGCTGCTCGAAGACCGCGAACATCCGCCGCGAGTCGGCCACCTCGAACTGTGTGTAGAGGTAGACCTCGTCGTCGACCGGGTCGACGAACCGGTGCAGGCCCTCGCCGGTGTTCATGTAGATGCCGTCGGCCACGACGTCCAGCTCGTTGTCGGCGGCGAGCTCGGGCAGCTGCAGGCGCACGCCGTCGAACACCTCAGCGGGGTCGAGGCGCGCGCCGTTGAAGGTCACCTCGTGGACCCGCTCGGGCGACCAGGTCGATGAAGGTCGAGGCGCCGGGCTGGCTCGACGCGAAGCGGACGACCGTGCGGGCCCGGAAGGTCTCCGGCCCGGTCGTGAGGTCGAGGGTGACGTCGTACGTCGCCCGGTCGATCATCGCGGAGCGCTCGCGCGCCTCTTCGTGGGTGAGGTTCAGGCCCGGCACGGCGTCCATCCTGGCACGCGCGGAATTGCCAGTTGGGCGTTCTGTTGTAACCCTCGTAGTAGAAATCTCAACTTCCGTTACGAGGAGCCACCGTGAGCGAGCGTGCGTCCGTCGATTTCTGGTTCGACCCGATCTGCCCCTGGGCCTGGATGACCTCCCGCTGGATGGGCGAGGTCGAACAGGTGCGCGACGTCGACGTCACCTGGCACGTCATGAGCCTGTCCGTGCTCAACGAGGACCGCGAGGGCCTGCCCGACTCCTACAAGGAGCTGCTGACCAAGGGCTGGGGGCCGGTCCGCGTGGTCAACGCGGCGCGCGAGCTGCACGGCCAGGAGGTCGTCAAGCCGCTCTACGACGCGATCGGCACGCAGCTGCACCCCAAGGGCGTCTCCGACTACGACGAGGCGATCGCCAAGGCGCTGGCCGAGGTCGGCCTGCCGGCCGAGCTCGCGGCGTACGCCACCAACGACGAGTACGACGAGTCGCTGCGGGCCAGCCACAAGGCGGGCATCGACCAGGTCGGCCAGGACGTCGGCACGCCGGTCATCTCGATCAACGGCGTCGGCATGTTCGGCCCGGTCATGACGCCGGCCCCGAAGGGCGAGGCCGCCGGCAAGCTCTGGGACGGCTTCCTGCTGGTCACTTCGACCCCCGGCTTCTACGAGCTCAAGCGCACTCGCGACGTGGGCCCGATCTTCGACTGAGGATCCGATGGCCGGAAGCTGGCCGCGAAGGAGTTCGCGGCCAGCCCGGCCAGCTCGGCCGGGCTCAGTTCGAGGGCATCCCGGACCGCCTCGTAGTTGGCTCCGATGTACCCACCGAAGTACGCCGGGTCGTCGGAGTTGATCGTGACCAGGACGCCGGCGTCGAGCAGGCCGCGCAACGGGTGCTCGGCCATCACCTCGACGCAGCGCAGCCGCACGTTGGACAAGGGGCACACGGTCAGGGGCACCTGGTCGCGGGCCAGCCGCCGGATCAGCTCGACGTCCTCGACGGCCCGGATCCCGTGGTCGATCCGCTCCACCCCCAGCAGGTCCAGGGCCTGCCACACGTAGTCCGGTGGACCTTCCTCGCCCGCATGGGCAACCCGCCGAAACCCCAGCGCCGCAGCGGCTTCGAAGACTTCTCGGAAGTCGCTGGGTGGATGACCGACCTCGGCCGAGTCCAGCCCGACGGCGTGGATCGTCCCGACGTGTTCGGCGAGCGCCTCCAGGGTGCGCATCGCCCGGCCGGGCTGCGATCCCGCAGGAAGCACGCGATGAGCAGCACTGAGATCCCGTGGCGCTCCGGCGCAGCCCGGGCGGCCGCGGCCAGGCCGGCGACCACCTGATCGAGCGCGACGCCGCGCGCCAGGTGGGCCTGCGGATCGAAGAAGATCTCCGCGTGCCGGACCCCGTCGGCCGCGGCCCGTAGCAGATAGGCATCGGCGAGATCCGTGAAGTCCTGCGCCGTACGCAGCACGTCCATGCACGAGTAGTAGAGGGTCAGGAACGACCGCAGGTCGGCGAAGTCGTACGCGCGGCTGAGCGCGACCACGTCGGCGAACGGCAGCTCGATGCCATTGCGGGCGGCCAGCGCGAAGGCCATCTGCGGTTCGAGGGTCCCCTCAATGTGGAGGTGCAGCTCGGCCTTCGGCAGCGCGCTGAGCTCGCTCGTCACGAACATGCAGTCTGACAGGATGCCCCCATGCACGTGCACATCGGCGGCGACCACGCTGCGTACGACCTGAAGGTCCATCTGGTCGAGCACCTGCTGGCGCAGGGGCACGACGTCACGGACCACGGCCCGGACTACTACGACGCCGAGGACGACTACCCGGTCGCCGTCCTGCGTTGCGCCGAAGCCGTCTCCGGTGAGCCCGGCCACCTCGGCATCGTCCTGGGTGGCTCCGGCAACGGCGAGCAGATCGCCGCCAACAAGGTCAAGGGGATCCGGGCCGCGCTGGCCTGGGACGAGGAGACCGCCCGCCTGGCCCGGTTGCACAACAACGCCCAGGTGGTCTCGATCGGCGCCCGGGTGACCGGGCCGGAGGTGGCGACCCGGATCGTCGACGTCTTCCTGTCGACGCACTTCAGCGCCGAGCCCCGGCACGAGCGCCGGCTCGACATGGTCACGCGCTACGAGCAGGACGGCGAGCTGCCGCCCATCCCCGCCAGCGAGGGCTAGAACATCTGGGGTACGGCGGGTCCGACCGCCCCGCGCATGGCCGCCGACAGGGCCGCGACCGCGCCGGGAGTGTGTTCCGCCGACCAGCCCGGCGCGGGCCAGCGCCGCCACGGCATGCCCACCGAGGTACGCCGCGGCCAGGTCGCGCACATCCAGGGTCACGTCGGCCGGATCGTCGGTCGCCGTGCACGTTGCCTCGCCGCCGTCGACGACGAGCCGCCACCGGCGGGCGTTCCACGGGCAGAGGTCGTCGATGACCGCCAGCACCACGTCCACGTCGGCGGCGTAGCCCCGCGCGGTCAGCGCCCGGTCGACATCGACGAGGCGAAGCCACAGCCCGTCTTCGCGGCGGGCGTCGGCCGACCGGATGTCGACCAGCCACTCGATCAACGGGTCGTCCAGGCCGATGGTCGGCGTCTCGACCTTGGTCATCAGGTCGAAGCCCAGAATCCGCGACCACAACGCGTGCAGCGACGCGGCATCCTCGCCGACGAGCTCGGTCACGTAGACCTGACCGGTCGGCGATCCGCCGTCCCACTTCGGTAGCCGGCGCAGGAGGGCGTAGCCGGTCGCCCGGCCGGCCCGGCGAGCGACGATGATCCGGTTCGGCTCGCCGTCGCGGTGCCGCCACGGCCGGTCGCGCAACAGCTCACGGGTCGCGACGGCCGGCCGGCTGACCCGGCCGGGCCGGGTGGCCGTGCGCGCGAAGACCTCGTCGACCAGGTCGGCGAGCTCCCCATCAGGCCCGACCGGACTGAGCTGGGTCGTGACCTCCGGCTCACCAACGGACAAGGCCGGGAGCGGTCGCAGCGCCGCCCCGCTGGGCAGGTTCAGGCACAGGCCGCCGGCGGCGTCGCCGTAGCCGAACCGTTGGTAGATCACGGCTTCCGAGGCGAACAACCCCGAGATCGCCTCTTGGCCGGACTCGTGCAGGCCGTGCAGGTGGTGGCGCATCATCGCGGTGAGCACCCCTCGGCGGCGATGGTCCGGGTGCACGGCCACCCAGGACAGCCCGGCCATCGGCGTACGCCGCGTGTCGGAGCCGAGCCTGGCTCCGGGCACGGTCAGGTTCAGCGAGAACGACGTGAACTGCCCGGCCAGCTCCTCGTGCTCGCCCCAGGACGTGGAGACGGCATGGCGGACGGCTCCCGGGGCCGGGCGAACCGCGCCCCAGGTGCGGTCCCACTCCAGGAAGGCGAGCTCGCCGGCGGCGTCGAACTCCACAGGGTCGAAGGCGAATGCCGCCTGGTCGAGGCGCATGACCTCTGCGCGATCCTCCGGCCGGAGCTGGACAATCCGGGTGTCACTCATCCGGCCAGCATGGGCGGGCGCGACTCGTCCGGCAAGGCAAATATCGGCCGCCCAGTAAGGTCCGGGCGTGGCGATGGACGCGGGGCCGAGCGAGCCCAGGGCACACGTGCTCATGCCGCGCCGGCCCGGCCCGGGGCGGCGGATCCGGCTGTGGCTGACCCGCAGCAGCCGGCGGTTCCGGGCCAGTGGCCGGCCGACCTGGGGGCCGACCCTGCTGATCCTGACGGCGGTCTGCGCCGTGCTGGCTGTGCTCACCGTGGCCTTCCCGACCGGCGTACCGGCCTCGATCTTCATCCTCGTCATCGTGCTCGGTGGCTTCTTCCTGCCCGTGCGCGGCCTGGCCCTGCTCTACCTGGCCGTCGCGGTCGCCCTGCTCTACGTCGCCGCTCGGCGGCACAACGGCACGACCCCGCTGAACCGCAGCGTCGTGCTCCTGCTCGGCGCCACCGCGCTGCTCATGGTCTGGATCGCGCACAGCCGGGCCCGGCTCGGCGTGCAGGGCACGGCGGGGGAGTCGATGCTCGTCGACCTCCGGGACCGCCTGCGGGCCCAGGGTGAGCTGCCCGTGCTGCCGCCGCGCTGGCATGCCGAGGTGGTGTTGCGCTCGGCCTACGGCGACCAGTTCTCGGGTGACTTCCTGGTGGCCACGACGCGCGACGAGGGGCATCGGTTCGAGCTCGCCCTGGTCGACGTCTCGGGCAAGGGGGCCGGTGCAGGCACCCGGGCGCTGTTGCTGTCCGGGGCCCTCGGCGGGCTGCTCGGCGCCATGCCTTCGAACGAGTTCCTGGCCGCGGCCAATGCCTACCTGTTACGCCAGCGCTGGGCCGAAGGCTTCGCCACCGCGGTGCATGTGGCGATCGACCTGCGCAGCGGCGACTTCACGGTGGATAGTGCCGGGCACCCGCCGGCGGTTCACTTCCAGTCGGGCTCAGGCCGATGGGCGGTGCTCGCGGCCGACGCCGGCCCGTTGCTCGGGGTCATTGCCGACGCGACCTACCCATCGCACACCGGGCGCCTGGCCGCCGGCGATGCCCTCGTGCTCTACACCGACGGCGTCATCGAGGCTCGCTCGAGCGACCTGTCCATGGGCATCGACCGGATGCTCGGGCAGGCCGACCTGCTCGTCACGCGGGGTTTCCGGGGCGGCGCTCAACGGATCGTCGACCTGGCCCGGGCCGGCGAGTCCGACGACCGCGCCTGCGTGCTCCTCTGGCGCAGCTGACTAGCCGAACGTCTGACCTTCTCCTCGGTAGGTCGGCACACTGCGCACCACCCGGTCGCCGCTGACCAGGTGGACAGTGGCGAAGCGCTCGCACATCTCGCCCGCCTTGGCGTGCCGCATCCAAACCCGGTCTCCCGGCGTCAGGTTGCGAGCAGCCTTGCCGCGCAACGGAGTCTGCACCTCACCCGCCCCCTCGGCGCCGAGGAGCTTCAGTCCCGCGGGCCAGGTCGGGCGAGGGAGCCGGGAGACTCCGGCCGGTCCGGAAGCGATGTAGCCGCCGCCGAAGGCCGTAGCGATCCGTGGATGCGGTCGCCGCACGACCGGCAGCGCGAACCACGCCGACGGGTGGCTCGTGAAGGCCTGGTAGCCGTCGAACAGCCCGGGCGAGAACAGCCCCGAGCCGGCGGTCAGCTCGGTCACCGCCGGATCGCCGGAGTCGACCTCGAGGCTGCCGGTCCCCCCGGCATTGACCAGCGTGAGTGGCCGGCCGAGGGTCGCGTGGACGGCCCGCAACACCGCCGTACGCCGCGTGGCCAGGTCGGCGGCGCTGCGGCGTTTGACGAACCGGACCGCCGGGCTGGAGTCCGGCAGGCCGGCGATCTGGGCGTCGTAGAACATCAGGCCGACCAGCTCCACCCCGGGCGCGCGCGCGATGGCCGCCGCAGCGTCCGCGGCCTGGTCCGGCCGGTGGACCGGCGAGCGCCGGACGCCCAGGTGCAGCGGACCGACCCGCAACGAGGCGTCGATGTCGAGGCAGACCCGCACCGGGGCGGCGGCGGTCGCGCCGGCCGCGCGCACCAACGCGAGCTGGGCCGGGTGGTCGACCATCAGCACGATGCTCCGGCGCAGCTCCTCGTCGCCGGCCAGCTCCTGCAGCGCGGCCCGGTCGACCGTGGGATAACCCATCAACAGGTCACGGTGTCCGTGCTGGGCGAGCCAGATGGCCTCGCGCAGCGCAAACGTCATTACGCCCGAAAAGCCTTGGGCGGCAACGGTTCTGTCCACCAGCTCCCGCACGCGCACCGACTTGCTGGCGACCCGGATGGGCACGCCGGTGGCCCGCCGCGCCAGGTCGGCCGCGTTGCGGTCGAAGGCGTCCAGGTCGACGACCGCGAAGGGCGGATCCAGGTGGGCGGTCGCCCGCTCCAGCCGCTGATGCTGCTCGTCGGGTCCGTTCATCGACCGGCCTCCTGGCCCTCGGTCGTTGCCGGCACGGGGATCGCCGGTCGCTGATGGAATGCGGGGGCGAGCGCGACGATGACGAGGGTCAGCACCATCGGCACGAGGAAGCCGGCCCGCAGCACGCCGGCACTACCGAAGAGCCCGACGACCGCGCCGCCCACGACGACGCCGATGTAGTTGAAGACGTTGAGCTGGGCCACGACCGTGTCGGCCGAGCCGGGCGAGAGCTCTCCGGCCGCGGCGAAGGCCAGCGGGGCGATCACGCCGATGCCCAGCCCGAGCACCGCGAAGCCGGTGATGGCGACCACGGGCTCCTGCGCCACCACGACGAGGAGCAGCCCCAGAGTTCCGCCCGATGCCGCCCACCCGGACCACGGTGGGTGCGCCGAACCGGCGGACGGCGTGGTCACCGACCAGCCGCGAGACCAGCGAGGTGGTCAGGTAGGCCGCCAGGGCCAGCGCCGCAACACTCTTGGAGGTGTCGAGCACCTCGTGCAGGTAGTCCGCACTCCAGGTTGAGGTGCCCGAGTCGGCGACGTAGAAGCACACGATGGCCACGCCCAGCAGCAGGATCGGCCGCCACGGCGCCGGCACCGACCGGCCCCCGGCGCTCTCCTGCAGGGCGCGTTCGCTGGTCACCGGCGCCAGGTGGCAGACCCTCGACCAGGGGCACGGCCAGGATCGCCGCGGCCGCGACGAGCAGCACGCCGGTCAGCGGCAGGTCGAGGGCCTCCGTGGCTGAGGCGTAGAGCGCACCCACGATGCCGCCGGCGCTCCAGGCCGCGTGGAACGACGTCAGGATGCTGCGGCCGTAGCGGAACTCGCAGTGAGACCGCTTGCATGTTCTGCGAGGCGTCCACCGCACCGACGGCGACGCCGTAGATCGCGAACCCCGCGAAGAAGACGGGCAGATCCGGAGCGATCGCGATGATGGCGACGCCGAGCGCGACCGTGACCAGGGCCACGCAGCAGCACCAGCCCGCTGCCGCGCCGCGCGGCGACCTGTTCGGCCACGAAGGTGCCCAAAGCCGGCCAGCAGGGCGACGCCGAACAGCACGGCCGTGACGACGCCGTCGTTGATGTCGTAGCGGTCCTTGAACGCCGGCACGTGCGAGAGCAGGACGGCGAAGCCGAGCCCCTGGGCGGCGAAGGCCGCTGACACGGCGATCCGGGTACGCCGCGCGTCGGGGTCCATGGGCAGGAATCTATAGTCCGCCCATGCCTGGCGACTCGAGCTGGACCAACTGGGCGGGCACCGAGCTGGCCCACCCGGTGCGCCAGACCCATCCCGGCAGCGCCGCCGAGCTGGCCGAGGACGTCCGCGCCGCCGTCGCTCAGGGTCTGCGGGTCAAGGCCGTGGGGTCGGGCCACTCGTTCACCGGCGTCGCCGTGACCGACGGCCTGCTCGTGCACCTGGACCGGATGACCGGCATCCGGTCGCTGGACGTGCCGAGTGGCCTGGTCACCGTCGAGGCCGGCACGCCGCTGCACGAGCTCAACGAGCTGCTCGACCGCCACGGCCTGGCCATGGCCAACCTCGGGGACATCGACGTCCAGACCCTGTCGGGAGCGGTGTCGACCGGCACCCATGGCACCGGTCATGCGCTCGGCGGCCTGGCCACGCAGGTCGTCGGCTTGGAGCTGCTCACCGCCGACGGCAACCTGGTCCAGTGCTCGGCGGCCGAGTCGCCGAGAACTTTTGCCGCAGCTCGGATCGGGCTTGGTGCCCTCGGCATCGTCACGGCCATCACCCTGCAGTGCGTGCCCGCCTTCGCGCTGCGGGCCGTGGAGGCTCCGATGCCGCTCGAAGATGTGCTCGCGGGGTTCGACGAGCTGGCGGAGGGCAACGACCACTTCGAGTTCTACTGGTTCCCGCACACCGAACGCGCGCTGACCAAGCGCAACAACCGGGTGCCCGCGGACGAGCCGAGGCGACCGGTGCCGCGGGTCCGGGGCTGGGTCGATGACGAGCTGCTGTCCAACACGGTGTTCGGCTGGACCCAGAAGCTCACGGCCCGTGTGCCGCGGGCAGACCAGCCGGGTCAACCGGATCGCGACGAGGGTCCTGTCCGCCCGGGAGTACGTCGACGCGTCGTACCGCGTCTTCTGCTCGCCGCGGCGGGTGCGCTTCCGCGAGATGGAGTACGCCGTGCCACGGACTCGATCGTCGACGTCCTGCGCTCGGTACGGGCCTGGGTGGACAGCAGCGGGGAGCGGATTCCCTTCCCGGTCGAGGTGCGGGTGGCGGCTGCCGACGACGTCTGGCTGTCCACGGCCTACGAACGCTCGACGGCCTACCTGGCGGTCCACCAGTTCCACGAGCTCGACCACGAGCGGTACTTCAGGGCGGTGGAGTCGATCGTCGGTGGGGGCGGTGGCCGCCGCACTGGGGCAAGCTGCACCACCAGGACGCCGTGACGCTGGAGCGGCTCTACCCGCGCTTCGGCGACTGGCGAGAGGTCCGCGCGCAGCTGGACCCGTCAGGCGTCTTCGCCAACGACTACCTGGACCGCGTGGTCGGGCCGGCCGCCTGAGCCGTGCGCCGTAGCGAGATGTCGGCGCACTCCAGGCAGACCTCCTCGGGGATCACGCCCACCCGCATCAGGCCGCGGAAGACGATGCAGCCGACACAGATCCCGAGCACCGACTCCAGGAACGGGAAGACCAGCATGATCGCCACCAGCACCCAGGCCAGCGTCTGGGCGCCCAGATAGCAGGTTACCGGGATCGCGATCGAGAAGACCGCGCCGACGGTGGCGGCGAAGCGCTTCGGCGGCCCGGCGGGGGTCGGGGCGCGGCGGAAAGGCGGGGCCGGACCAGCCGGCTGGCCAACTGGGCGAGCGGGCTGACCTTGGGCCCGAAGCCGGCCCGGAGGACGAAGTCGACGGCCAGCAGGGCGAAGATCCACGGTTGCCGGGTGACTGCGGCGATGACCGCGATCAGCAGGACCTCACCGGCCACGAGCCGCACGGTGACGTCGTCCAGCACGCGGGGGAAGCGAGGCGTGGTCATGGCGAGGGAAACCATATTGGTTCGGCAGGCATTCCAATATCCCCGCATTCATCCCACAGACCCGGGCGTTGTGCCTCTAGGGTCAGGGCCGACGACCCGAAGGGAGGACATCAGAATGAGTGACCAGGGGACCGGCCAGCCGGGGCTGACTGAAGCCGACGCCGACCGAGCCGCAAGCCCACCGCACCGCAGGGCGAGTGGCAGCAACCGTCGTACGCCGCACCGCCCCCGGGTGCCGCCGTACGCCGCCCGCCGCCCCCCGTGCCGGCTACCCCCCCCCGGCGGCGTACGAGCAGCAACCGCCGCCTCCGGTCTACG
Source organism: uncultured Actinomycetota bacterium (assembly GCA_963834425.1). Lineage (GTDB taxonomy): Bacteria > Actinomycetota > Actinomycetes > Actinomycetales > CAVURS01 > CAVURS01. The sequence continues at coordinate 1,508,259 of CAWIBR010000013.1, read as the reverse complement.
GCCAGGCGATCGCGCCGTACCCAGGGGGTCCGGGTTCGATCGGACAGGTCCGCAGCACTGGCATCTGCATCCTGCTGTTCATCGTCACGCTCGGGATCTACGGCTGGGTCTGGTGGTACAAGGTCCACAACGAGATGAAGCGGCACACCGGCCAGGGCTCGGTGGCGGGATCTCCCTCCTGATCGCGTCTTGGTCTCCGTGCGATGCCCTTCATCACCTCGAGCGAGGTCGGCGCCTCTACACCCGGCGCGGACAGCACCCTCCGGTCACGGCGTGACCGGGCTCTGGTACTTCCCCGGCAGCTTGATCCTGGTCGGGCCGATCATCTGGTTCGTCAAGACCAACAACGCCCTCAACGACTACTGGCGCTCGGTCGGCGCCGCGGGCTGACCCGTTGCCGAGCTGGTTCACGAGCCCGGTGCTGACCGTCGCTCTGGTCATCCTGGCCGGTGCGCTCGCCGTGCTGGCGGTGCGGGCCGGTCGTCGCGACACCCGCTGGGTGCGCGATCGGCGGCCCGGCCCGCTGGACTCGGTGCCGCTCCGGCCCAAGGCGAAGCGGATCCACCTCGGGCTCCGCCTGGCCTCGGTCGCGGGAGTCCTCGCCGTGCGGTCGCCACCGTGGTCGCTCACGGGTGACCCGGCCGGCCGGGCCGGGGCGGCTCCGCGCTCCCCGGCCGCGCGCAGGGCCACGCTCACCCAGGTGCGCCACGGTCGCCAGGCGTCGGTCAGCTCCGCGAAGGCCTATCGGACAGCCCGTCAGGTGAGCCGGCGAGGTCGGCCACCAGCTGGCGCAGCCTCGGCTCCTGGCCGGCGAACGGTCGGTGTGGCCGAGCGCTCGCACGGTGATCAGCTCGGCGTAGAACGGACCGATCCCCGCCAGCCGGCGTAGGCGGATGCCGGCCTCCTCGGGTCCAGCCCGCGCAGCTCCTCGGTGTCCACTTCGCCGCCGCAGCGGCCCGACCCAGCGCTTGCAGCCGCGGGATCTTGACCGGGCGCACGCCCTGGATCTCGGTCACGCCGGCGAGGTCGCGCCGGAGCGGTGCTGCGGCCACCTCTTGGCCCGCGACGACGAAGACCCGCCCGAGCCGGCGAGCCAGCTCGTCCCGGGCGGCGAACATCTGGGCGGCCGGCTGCCGCGCGGACAGGATCCCCCAGAGGGCGGCTTCGTACGCCGAGTAGAACAGCGGCGGCCGCAGACCGGGTCGAGCGGCCTGGATCCGCCCCACGGTGGGCTCACGCCGACCCAGGGCGTCGTAGTCGCGGCCATCGATGTCGACCGACAGCACCCGCCGACCTGGTGGCCCACCCGCGCCAAGGTCGCGGGCTCCTCGATCTCCGGGTCGCCCACCACCTCCAGCGACAGCCGGGCCGGCTCGGGTTGACGCACGGCGACGCCGACCTGTCGGTCCAGCCCGTCGAGGCAGAAGGCCAACCGCATCACGTCGTCAGCGCCGGCCCGGCGTTGGCCGAACCGAAGTCGATCGACTGGTGGAGGTCGAACCGTCCCAGGATGGGGAGATCAATCGACCGAGTTGTCGAGCGGGAGCCGATCGCCATGGCCGGACGCTAGGCGCCCGACAGCCCGACAGGCCGAGTGCGGGCTGGGAGCCGACCGGCCACCCGGGAGCTGGTCGGCGTACTGGCGCAGGACGCGGGCCGGCGCCCGCACCCGCCAGGCCTCGGTCAGCAGCTCGGTGAGCTGCTCCGCGCCGACGACCCGCGCAGCGCACCAGCACCGATGGGTGCCCGTCGTAGTGCGGGGTGGTGAAGAACTTGTCCGGCTCGGACTGCACCAAGGCCTGCTTCTCGCCCTCGTCGGCGACCCAGACGACGAGCGACTCGCCGTCGTCGCGGAACCGCGCGAACAGCCGGTCGGCCACCCGGAAACCCGGGGTGCCATAGGACGGTCGTTCGTGGCACTCCGGGAGGGACAGGGCAATCCGGCGTACGTCGTCTTCGGTTGCCATCGGACCTCCCGTCTGCCTCTTCCACGGTAGGGCCAGGAGCGCGGCCCGGCAGGTCCACGGGCGGGCGCCGGGCGAACGCGGAAACCGCTAGGCGTCGGCGTCCGGGTAGGCCTCGGCCTCGGTCGCCTTCGCCGACAGCCAGACCGGCTGCCCGGGCCGCACCGCCAGCTCGGCCACCGCGGCCGGCGTGACGTCGACGAGCGCGCTCGGCTGCCCCTCGACCTGCACCCGGACCCGGTCGGCGAGCAGCTCCAGGCCGGTCACCGTGCCGGGCCAGACGTTGCCGCGCGCTGGCCTGCTCCGGGCGCGTGGCGTGCACCGCGATGCTCGACGGGCGCACGCCCGACCAGCACCCGGCCCGGTCCGCCGGCCGGGGGTCGCCGCGACACGAGCTGCCCGCCGCCGTCGAGCTCGACCGACGCCGCCCGGTCCGAGCAGCCCGGCGTAGAGGTTGAGGCCCATCAGCCGCGCGACGTACTGCGTGGCCGGGCGCCGGGCGACCTCGGCCGGCGTGCCGTCCTGGACGACCCGGCCGCCCTCGATCACGACCAGCCGGTCGGCCAGCACCATCGCCTCCAGCGGGTCGTGGGTCACCAGGAGCACCGGGCCGGCGAAGTCCGCGACGTAGTCGCCGCAGCTGCGCCGCGCACGTCCAGCCGGGTCTGCGCGTCGAGCGCGGCGAGCGGCTCGTCCAGCAGCAGCAGCGCCGGGTCCGCGGCCAGCGCGCGGGCCAGGGCGACCCGCTGGGCCTGGCCGCCGCTGAGCTCGGCCGGCTTGCGGTCGGCCAGCCCGCAGGTCGAGCCGGTCGAGCCACGGCTGCGGCCAGCTCGCGGGACCGGCGCCGGCCCGCTCCCCGCGGACCGGGCGGCGAAGGCCACGTTGTCCCGCACGCTGAGGTGGGGGAAGAGCCGGTAGTTCTGGAAGACCAGGCCGACCCGGCGGTCGCTCGGCCGGCACGAAGACGTCCGTCGCTCGGCCGGTCCAGGATGCCCCCGGCCAGCGGGATCCGGCCGCGGTCGATCGGGGTCAGGCCGGCCAGGGCGCGCAGCAGGGTGGTCTTGCCGGCGCCGTTCGGGCCCAGGACGCCCAGCACCTGTCCGGCGCGGCCGACGAGCTCCAGGGCGAGGTCGAAGGCTCCGCGCCGGACGGTGCAGTCGAGCTCCAGCCCGCCGGCGTCCGCGCTCACACCACGACAGTAGGCGCCGGCGTCCGGGCGGGCCCGGCCGCTCGGTCGCGCGAGTCGGGCCGGTCGCAGCCACCGGTCGCGCAGCCCGAGCAGGACCGCGACCGAGACGAGCAGCAGCACCAGGGAGAGGGCGATCGCCGCGTCGGGGTCGGTCTCCAGGGCGAGGTAGACCGCGAGCGGCATGGTCTGCGTCGTGCCGGGGAAGTTGCCGGCGAAGGTGATCGTGGCGCCGAACTCGCCGAGCGCCCGCGCCCAGCACAGCACCGCCGCCGGCCAGCAGCGAGGGGCGATGGCCGGCACGGTGACCCGGCGGAAGGTCGTCATCCGGTCCGGCGCCGAGCGTCGCCGCCGCCTCCTCGAGGTCCAGGTCGCCGGCCCGCAGCGCCCCCTCGACGGTGATGATCAGGAACGGCATCGCGACGAACGTCTCGGCGACGACCACGCCGGGCGTGGTGAACGGCAGGGTGATGCCGAACCAGTGTCCAGGTACCGGCCGACGATGCCGAGCCGGCCGAAGGCGAGCAGCAGCGCGAGGCCGCCGACGACCGGCGGCAGCACCAGCGGCAGGGTGACCAGCGCGCGCAGCAGCGCGCATGCCGCGGAGCCGGGAGCGGGCCAGCACCCAGGCGAGCGGGACGCCGAGCACGAAGGACAGAACCGTTGCGGCCGTGGCGCACTCGAGCGACAGGCGCAGCGCCTGCAGCGACCTGGCTGTCGCGCAGGATGCTGCGGCAGGCCGCGCCACGGCGCCCGCACCAGCAGGGCCACCAGCGGCAGGAACAGGAAGAGCAGGGCGACCGCCGCCGGCACGGCCAGGGCGATCGGGCACCGTGGTCGCCGTCGGCGGCGGCCCGCGGACCGCGTCGCGCCGGTCACGGGGCGCGCGAAGCCGTCCTGGGTCAGCACCGTCTGGCCGGCCGAGGACAGCACGTAGTCGACGAAGGCCTGCGCGCCGGCCGCGTTCGGCGCGTGGGTCAGCGCCGCGATCGGGTACTCGGTCGAGGCGTTGACGCCGCCGGGATCGGGACGCCCTTGACCTTGCTGCCGGCCGACCGGACGTCGGTCACGTAGACGACGCCGGCGTCGACCTCACCGGCTCGACCTTGGCCAGCACCGACTTCACGTCCGGCTCCTGGGTCACCGGCGTGACCTTGACCTTGGCGTTGGTGAAGACCTTTGGCGCGGTCGCGCCGCAGGGCACCTGGGCCTGGCACAGCGCGACCTTGACGCCCGCCTTGGCCAGGTCGGCCACCGTCGGCGATGTGCTTCGGGTTGTTCGGCGGCGTCGCGATCTCCATGATGTTCTTGACGAAGTTCGTCGGCGAGCTCGCGTCGCCGGCCGAGGTGACCTGGTCCATGTTCTTGGCGCGGCCGAGGCGAAGACGTCGGCCGGCGCGCCCTGGGTGATCTGCTCGGCCAGCGCCGAGCTCGCGGCGAAGCTGAACTTCACCGTCGTCCCGGGTGCGCCGCCTCGAACTGCTTGCCGAGCGTGGTGAACGCCTCGGTCAGCGACGCGGCGGCGAGCACGGTGATCGTGCCCTTGACGCCCTGGTGCTGGACTGCCGCCCGAGCGAGGCGCTCGAGCCGCCGGAGCTGCCGCAGGCCGCGAGCGGCATGACGGCCAGACCGCCGGCACGGCGGTGGCGGCCAGGGACCGCGGCATACGGCGACTCATCGAGGCGTCCTTCGATCGGTGTCTTCACTGCGCACGGCACTTCGACGACGACGTTGGTCGCCTTCACCGCGGCGATGGCGAGGACGCCGGGCTCCAGGCCCAGCTCGTCGGCCGCCTCCCGGCTCATCAGGGAGACGAACCGGTGCGGGCCGGCCTGGATGTCGACCTGGGCCATCACGGTGTCGCGCAGGACCCGCGTGACCAGACCGACGAAGCGGTTGCGGGCCGACTCCGAGACGACCGGCCGCGGCTCGGGCCGCTCGGCGGCCGCGGCCAGCTCCTCGGCGAACTGGGCCAGCGCGGCACCCTCGATCACCCGGCGGCCCGGAGTCGTCCGGTGCCGCTGTCGACCCGGCCCGACTCGACCCAGCGCCGCAGCGTGTCGTCGCTGACCCCGAGCAGCTCGGCCGCCTCGCGGATCCGGTACGACGGCATGGGCGCACTCTAACCGCAGATTGCGGAGCATGACGTGGCTAGGTGCCCTCGAGATCGGTCGGATCGGGCGTCCTTGAGCGTTCGCGCGCGCCCGCCTCAGGACTAGCGGACCACCCGGACCTCTGCGTCTAGCCTCGGCGGCCGCGAAGCGCAGCAGGGCCTGACCCTCGGCCGTCAGCTCGTCCAGCTCGGCCGGCCGCAGCCGGCCGAACGGCTCCAGCTCCAGCCGGCCCGGCTCGCCCCGTGCCGCCCGGCGGATCCGCCAGTGGCCGGCGTGCAGCCCGTCGAGCAGGAAGGTGCCCAGCTGCGCGCCGTTGCCCGGGAAGAGCGGGATCGGCGGCCGTCCGGGTTCACCCGGCTCCGGTCGGCGTGCGAGAGCAGCAGGTTGTCGTACTCGGGCAGGTAGCGCACCGGCGCCGGGGTGTCCGGGTCCGGTCGCGGCGCCCGCGGCAGGTCGAACAGCTCGGCGCCGTCCTCGCTGCGGAACGTGCGCAGCCTCGGTGCCAGCCGGTCGAAGACCTCGCGCAGCCGGGTCAGCCGCGACCAGGCCTGCACGTCCATCACGCTGGCCGGCCCGAGCGCGCCGAGGGCCCGCAGCACCAGGTCGTCGACCGACGCCGTCGTCGGCGGCTCGAGCTCCTCGCCCGAGCCAGGACTCCATCGAGGTCAGGGTGGTCACGCCGCCCTCGCCCCAGACCCCGCGCGGCGGCGGCTGCACGGTCGGCAGCAGGTACATCACCGTGCCGCCGAGGGCGAACGGGTCGGCGTCCGGCCAGCGCTCGCGCGAGCAGCCGGCCGATCTCGGTGCGGCCGATGGCCCGGCCGTCCAGCAGCTCGCGGGCCGCGGCCACCACCTCGGCCGGGTCGGCGGCGGCCGATCTGCTTGGACCACTGGCTGCCCCGCCAGCCGCCGTCGGCGACCCGCTGGATGACCGGCCGCCAGGCCAGCGCGTCCCGGGCGGAGACCAGGTGGACGGTCACCCGCATCAGGGAGGCGCGCACCACCTTGCGGCGGCGGACCAGGTCGGCCAGCTGCTCGGCCTGGAACCCCTGCAGCCGGGTCCACAGCCCGACGTACGGCGAGAGCGGTGCCTGCGCCTGCATCCCGGCCAGCCGCTCGATCGCGGTCAGCGGCCGGACGGTCGTCCCGCTCGAGCAGCATCTGCCGGGCCAGCGTGGCCCGGTTGAGCGCGCGCTGGGAGAGGACCGTCGGCGGCATGGCCGGCACGCTATCGACGACCACCGACGGCTCTCGCGCCAGGCGGACACGGCATGCTGACCCGGTGAGCGAGGCACCGACAGCACCGGTGACCCAGCGCTCCCGGACCGCCGGGTCCTGGTCTGGGAGGTCTGGGTCGTCCTCGGCCTCTCCCTCGGCCAGTCCGGCGTCTACGCCGTCGTCAACTTCCTGGCCGCCCTCACGGCGCCGAAGTCCCTGGCCCACCAGCAGGCCGTGCTCAACGGCAGCGCGGCTCCCGGCCGGCCCTGGCTGGACCTGACCTACCAGCTGCTCGGCAGCGGCTTCGGGGTGATGCCGGTCGTGCTGGTGGCCTACCTGCTCTACCGCTCCGGCGAGGGCCTGCGGACCATCGGCGCCGACCTGCGCCGCCCGCGCTTCGACCTGTCCGGGGCGCGCTCATCGCCGCCGGCGTCGGCGGCGTCGGCCTGGCGTTCTACCTGGTCACGCACGCCCTGGGCGTCGACCTGACCGTCGTGCCCGAGGCGCTGCCCGACGTCTGGTGGCGGATCCCGATCCTCGTGCTGTCGGCGTTGCAGAACGCGATGGTCGAGGAGGTCGTCGTCCTCGGCTTCCTGATGCACCGGCTGGAGCAGATCGGCTGGGGCCGAACAAGTCCGTGGTCGTCAGCGCGCTGGTCCGCGGGAGCTACCACTTCTACCAAGGCGTCGGCGGCGCCGTCGGCAACGCCGTGATGGGGCTGCTCTTCGGCAAGCTCTACCAGCGCTGGGGCCGGGTCGGGCCGATGGTCGTCGCGCACACGCTGATCGACACGGTCGCCTTCGTCGGCTACGCCGCGCTCGCCGGCCACGTCTCCTGGCTGCCGACGCCCTGACCTCGTCAGGGCCTCACGAGCCGAGCAGCCCCCGGCGGCGGGCCATCGCGGCCGCCTCGGTGCGGCCGGTGGCGCCGAGCTTGGCCAGGATGTTGGACACGTGCACGCTCACCGTCTTGGTGCTGATGAAGAGCTGCCGCCCGATCTCGCCGTTGGTCCGGCCCTCGGCGACCAGGGCGAGCACCTCGACCTCGCGCGCGGTCAGCGCCTCGCTCGGCTCGTCAGCGGCCCGAGCTGGCCGAGCGCGGCCGCCGGCGCCCGAGGGTGCGGATCTCCAGCATCAGCGGCGCCGCGCCCAGCGCCATGGCCGTGGTGCGGGCGAGCTGGATCTGCCGGGTCGCCGCCTCGGCGTCGCCGGTCGCGCGCAGCACGGCGGCCAGCCGGGCGCGCGAGCGGGCCAGCTCGAAGACGTTGCCGAACCGCTCGAACCCGGCGACCGCCGCCTCCCACGAGCCCCGCAGCTCGGCCTCGTCCGGCTGTCGATCCCGGCCAACCAGCGAAGCCTGGCCAGCTCGCCCTCCAAACGAGCCAGCCAGGCTTGTCCTTCGAGGCCGTGCCGGCCGCGCTGGCCACCGTCGGCGGCAACCTCGCGGCCGGTCGCGGCCAGCTCCTCGCCGCGGCGCACCAGCTCGGCCCGGTCGTCGGCCGTGCCCGCCACTCGGGCCAGCTGCCCGATCAGCAGCGCGCCCAACCGGATCCGGGCCTGGAAGGTGGAGCGGTCCCACATCTCGCTGACGACCTCGACGACCTCGTCGTGCACCGCCTCGCGCGCCGGCCAGGTCGCCGCTGTCGCCGTAGAGGTCGATCGCGGCCATCGCCGACAGCAGGGCGACGAGCGCGTCGTGCCGCCACTGCTCCGTGAGCATCGGCAGCCGGTCCAGGCCGCCGACGTCGCCCCGGCCGGCCGCCACCGACATTCCGATGGCGGTCAGGCCGGCCCGGGCCAGCGGCGGAGCGTCCTCGTTGCTGGTGTCGCAGATGCTGCAGCGACGTCGGCCCAGTCGCCGGCGGTGTAGGCGACGATGCCGGACATCATCCGGGCGTCCACGCCGTACGGCGCCCAGCGCCGGCCGCTCTCGCGGGCCAGCGCGTCGGCCTGCTCGTAGGTCGCCGCGCCACGGCCAGCTCGCCCAGGTCGTAGTGCAGGTTGGCCAGGCTGAACGTGCTGCGGATCTCGGCGGCCACCTCGCCGGCCGCGTGGGCCGTCGCGATGGTCGACTCCAGGGCCCGCCGCGAGCCTTCCGGGTCGCCGGTGCGGCGCTCGAGGTAGGACCGGGTCACGGCCGCGTCGGCGACGACGTCGGTCAGGCCGAGCTGCTGGCCCAGGTCGGTCGCGATGTCGAGCCAGCGGATCGCCTCGTCGTTGCGGTAGCGGTCGAGGTTGGCCAGGGCGTGGGAGTTGGCCAGCCGGGCCCGCAGCGCGCTGACCTCGTCGGCCGGCAGCAGGGCGAGCGCCTCGGTGGTCAGCTCGAGCACGTTGATGCCGGTGTCGGTCAGCAGGGCGGCGCGCGGCCGTGGCCTGCAGCAGCCGGGCCCGCTGGACGCGGCTCGCGCTCCGGCGGGAAGGCCGCGCAGCTCGCGCCGGACCAGGGCCAGGGCGCGGTGCACCCGACCGGCGGCCAGCGCGGCCTCGGAGGCCTTGATGGCCAGGCCGACCCGGTCGATCGCCGACCGCGTCGCGTCGCCGTCGTCCGGCGGCTCCATCGCCAGCAGCTCCAGCGCCGCCTCGTAGTGCGCGACGGCCTCGTCCGGGCCGCCGACCGACATCGCCTCGTCGCCGGCCTCGATGCTGGCGCGCAGGGCGACCGGCAGGTTGCCGGCGGCCCGGGCGTGCCGGGCCAGCTCGGCCGCCGTCGCCCGGGCGCCGCGGCGCGGAGAGCGCCGCGACGTACGCCGTGTGCCAGCGCACCCGCTCGCCGGGCAGCAGGTCGTCGTAGACCGCCTCGGCCAGCAGGGCGTGCCGGAAGGCGTAGCGGTCGCGGATCGGCAGCAGGATGTTGGCCTCGACGGCGGCCCGCAGCCCGGCGTCGAAGCCGGCGCTCGTCGCCGACCACCGCGGCGAGCAGGTCGTGCGAGACCCGGCGGCCGGCGACGGCGGCGGCGCGGACGATCTCGCGGGTGCTCTCGTCGAGCCGGTCGAGCCGCACCAGCAGCAGGTCGGCCAGGTCGGTCGGCAGCATCCGGCCGCCGTCCCCGGCGGCGGCGACGAGCTCCTCGGTGAAGAACGCGTTGCCCTCGGCCCGGGTGACGATCCGGCGGACCTCCATGTCGGAGATCGGGTCGGGGTGCAGCTGGTGCACCAGCCGGCGGACCTCCTTGTCCGGCAACGGTTGCAGGCGTGATCCGGCTGACCCGCGGCAGGCGGGCCCACTCGGCGGTCGCGGCGCGCAGCGGGTGCCGGCGGTGCAGGTCGTCGCTGCGGTAGGACGCGACGATGGCGATCGGGCCGGCCGGCGGCCGGGTGAACAGGCCGGTCAGCAGGTCGCGGGTCGACTGGTCGGCCCAGTGGATGTCCTCGAGGATCACCAGCAGCGGGGTGTCGGCGGCCAGCTGGGCCAGCCCGGCGTACACGGCGTCGAACAGGTCGGCGCGGCCGAGGTGCTCGGACGTCCGGCTCGTGCAGCATCCGGTGGCCGGGCATCAGCCGGGCGAGGGCCGGCTGCTCGGCGACCAGCCGGTCGGCGAGCAGCGGCTCGTCGCGGGCGATCGAGCCGAACAGCTCGCTGAACGGCAGGTAGGGCAGCGCGCTGTCGCCGAAGTCGAGGCAGTGACCGACGACCACCCGCCAGCCGGCCGCACCGGCCAGCCGGCGCAGCTCGCCGAGCAACCGGGTCTTGCCCAGGCCGGCGTCACCGGCGAGCAGGACCGCGGCGCCGGCGGGCGTCACCTTTCGGGCGCACCGACGAGCCCGATCTCGCGACTGAGCGAGTCGAGCTCGTGGGCACGCCCGACGAGCGGGCTGCGGGGTTCGGGCTCCGGCGGCACGACACCCATCATCGGGGTCGAGACCGACATAGCCGTAGTGGATCACCGGCGGTTCAGGCGCGTGGATCAGGCGGACGTGCGCGTCGGCCGCCTGCGTGCGTCCATCGCGGTCCCGCGGCTCGAGCCGGGCCGGCGGCGCAGCCGCCGCAGGGCGTCCGGCGATCCGGCTCTTGCGCACCGGCAGGTACTCGGAGTGGTCCGGGAAGTCCGGGTGGGTCCAGCCGCGCTGGGCGTTCTGGTAGGTGCGGGCCAGGTCGCGCTGGTGCTGCTTGTCGACCTTCAGGTACATGTTCGCGTACGGGTTCATCTCGTGCTCCTCAGCCTCCGGACGGCCAGCTGGTCGACCCGATGACACGAGATTGCGGGTCTGAGGTAGCGCCGGACATCGGGAGAACGCCCTATCTCGGCGCGCGGGCCGCCCGGGGTACCGGTCTGAGGTACCTAGCCGTGGACGACGCGGCCGGCGGCCACGGTCAGCTCGACCGCGGCGTCCGCGATCTCGCGGGCCGGGTCCGCGGCGGATGTCCCGGTCGAGCACGGCCAGGTCGGCCCGGGCGCCGACCTCGAGCCGCCCGGCGTCGGCGTCGTGGTTGACGTACGCCGAGCCGGCCGTGAACGCGCGCAGCGCCTGGTCGAGGGTGAGCCGCTCGTCGGGCAGGAAGGGCGCGTTGTCGCGGTTCTCCGGGTCGACCCGGGTGACCGCGACCTCGATCTGCTCCAGCGGGTTCGCCGTCGTGACCGCCCAGTCGCTGCCCATCGCCAGCCGGGCGCCGGAGCGGAGCAGGCTGGCGAACGGGTACTGCAGGTCGGCCCGCTCGGGCCCGAGGAAGGGCAGGGTCAGCTCGTCCATCTGCGGCTCGGACTGGGCCCAGTAGGCCTGCGCGTTGGCCACGACGTCGAGCGCGGCGAAGCGCGGGATGTCCTCCGGCTGGACGACCTGGAGGTGGGCGATGTGATGGCGGTTGTCGTTGCGGCCGTTGGCCTTTCGGGCCGCCTCGACCGCGTCCAGGGCGAGCCGGACGGCCCGGTCGCCGATCGCGTGCTGGTGCACCTGGAAGCCGAGCCGGTCGAGCTCGACGACGGCGGCCAGCAGGTCGGCCGGCTCGAGGTAGGTCAGCCCGTGGTTGCTGCCGTGGCCGCCGTGCCCGTCGCAGTAGGGCTCGAGCATCGCGCCGGTGAAGTTCTCCAGCACGCCGTCGACCATGATCTTGATGGTTGTCGGGTGGAAACCGGTGCCGGCCATGGTGGCGTGCGGCGCCGCGCCGCGCCGCTCGACCAGGTCGGCGACCTGCTCGATCCCTCGGTGCCGGTCCCACCACAGCGACCCGACGACCCGGGCGGTCAGCTCGCCGTCGGCGGCCAGCCGCTCGTAGGCCCGCTGGGTGTCCGGGGTGACCCAGGCGTCCTGCCAGCCGGTGATGCCGAGCGAGTGCAGGTGCCGCTGCGCGGCCAGGATCGCCGCGCGCCAGGCGTCCTGGGCGGCGGCGGGCACGACGTGCTCGTCGATCCGGTACGCCGCGCCCTCGTGCAGCGTGCCGGTCGGCTCGCCGGTCGCCGGGTCGCGCTCGATCCGGCCGTCGGCCGGGTCGGGGGTGTCCGGTCGATGCCGGCCCGTTGCAGGGCAACCGAGTTGGCCCAGGCGCCGTGGACGTCGCGGTTGAACAGGAAGACCGGCCGGTCCGGCACGACGGCGTCGAGCAGCTCCTTGGTCGGCGTGCCGCCGGGGAAGTGCTCCATCGACCAGCCGCCGCCGACGATCCACTCCTCGTCCGGATGGCGGCGGCGTAGTCGGCGACGGCGGCGAGGTACGCCGCGGTGCCGGCCAGCCCGTCCAGGTCGACGGTCAGCCGGTTGCGGCCGGCCTGCGGCGGGTGCACGTGCGCGTCCTGGAAGCCCGGCAGCACCAGCCGTCCGGGCAGATGCCGCTCCTGGCTGCCCGCTCGGAGAGCTGCCCGGAGCTCGGCGCTCGGCGCCGATGGCCACGATCCGGTCACCGCGGACGGCGATGGCGTCGGCCGCCGGGTCGGCGACGCCGTAGACGGCGACGCCGGTCAGGAGCAGGGCGGTCGGTGTCGCTCGGAGGCACAGCGGCATCCCATCATGTGTCACGTGTCGGTGTCCTCGAGGCGTTTAGGTAGCAGCAGGAGGTGTCGTCAGGATGGCCGGGTCAGCCCAGGTGGATCGTGCGCAGAGCGCCGGACTTCGAGGCGTTCGCGGCCGCGCGCGGCGGCGCGCTCTTCCGCACCGCCTGGCTGCTCACCGGCGACTACCAGCTGGCCGAGGACCTGGTGCAGGAGTCGCTCGCCCGGGTCTTCGTGCGCTGGCGCAAGGTCTCCCGGATGGACAACCCCGCGGCGTACGCGCGCCGGGTCCTGGTCAACGCCCACGTCTCGAACCGGCGGCTGCGCCGCAACCGCGAGCTGCCCTCGGACCTCCGCCGCCGGACCGGGCCGGCTCCGGTGACGACCCGGAGCTGCGGCTGACCCTGCTGGCCGGGCTGGACCGGCTGGACGGGATCGACCGGGCGGTGCTGGTGCTCCGCTACTGGGAGGACCTCGACGTGCAGACCACGGCCGGGCTGCTCGGGATGTCCGCCGCGAACGTGCGCACCCGGAGCCTGCGGGCGCTGCAGCGGCTGCGGCGAAGCCCTCGGTGAGGACGTGACGGGATGGAGCCGGACATGGACGACGAGCAGCTGGTGACGCTGCTGCGCGCGGCCGCCGACGGCTCACGCCGCCGGTCGATGACCTGGTCCGCGGCGCGGCCCGGAGCTGGGTCAGCGCCGCCAGCGGCGCGGGCGGGCCCGGCTGGCCGGTGGTCTCGCGGTCGGCGTGGTCGCCGTGGCCGCGCGGGCGTGGCCGCTCGGCACCCACGCCGCGGCTCCGACGCCGCCGCGCCGCGAGCTCACGCCCCGCGACGGCCACGGCGTCGGTCGGGGTCTGCCCGCAGCCGCTGAGCACGGACCCGCTGCCGACCTGGGCGACGCACCGGCTTCAGTGACCCGGCCGCGCCCGGCGTGCCGCACGTGATCGGTGCCGGAGGGCAAGATCGCGGCCATCATGTTCGGCCCGCTGAGCTACCCCGGAGTCGAAGACCATCGCCAACAAGGTGCTCTGGGTCACCCAGGTCACCGCCCAGCCGGCGCCGCTGGTCATCGACGCCCGGCTCGAGGGCACGGCCAGACCGTGCAGCGGCACTCCGACCGGCCCGGGCCCGTCCTACCTGGAGCTGCCGCACGCCGGCTGCTGGCACCTCTCGCTGACCTGGAACGCCGGCCGCCAGCACGACGAGCCTCGCTGGAGCCTGCTGCCTACGGCCATCGGTGAGAGGCTGACCCGCACCCACCGAGGAGGTCCGCATGGGCATCGTGACTCCTGGTTTCTTCGGCCGCCGCCGGGAGGCGGCGCCCAAGCTGCCACCGGGGCAGTACCTCGTGAGCGACTTCCCGGTGCTGTCGGCCGGCCCGACCCCCAACGTGCACCTCGACACCTGGACGTTCACCATCACCGCCGAGGACGGCCAGGCGCACAGCTGGACGCTGGGCCGAGCTGCAGGCGCTGGCGGCCGAGGACATCACCGTCGACCTGCACTGCGTCACCAAGTGGTCCCAGCTCGGCATGGCCTTCCGCGGCGTCTCGCTGGACACGCTCTTCGAAAACGTCGAGACCGCAGCCGAGTTCGCGCTCGTGCACTCCTACGGCGGCTACACGACCAACCTGCCGCTCGAGGACCTGATGGACGGTCAAGGCCTGGATCGCCTTCGGCTACGACGGCGACGAGCTGCCGGCCGAGCACGGCGGCCCGGCCCGGCTGCTGGTGCCGCACCTCTACCTGTGGAAGTCGGCCAAGTGGGTCAGCGGCATCGAGCTGCGCCACGACGACGAGCCGGGCTTCTGGGAGACGCTCGGCTATCACAACTACGGAGACCCATGGCGCGAGCAGCGGTACTGGGGCGACTGACCTGGCTGGTCGCCACCCTGGTGTCGGCCCGCAAGGAGAGCCTGACCGCGCGCACGCTGACCTTCGAGGTGCCCGGGCTGGACGGGGCACCGGCCGGGCCAGCACGTCGACGTCCGGCTCACCGCGCCGGACGGCTACTCGACCCAGCGGTCGTACTCGATCGCCTCGGTCTGGGACCCGGCCGCCGACCGCGCCCTGCATCGACCTGACCGTCGAGGAGGTCGAGGACGGCGAGGTCTCGCCGTTCCTGGTCGAGGTGCTGCGGGTCGGCGACCCGATCGAGCTGCGCGGCCCGGTCGGCGGCTGGTTCGTGTGGCGACCCGGCCGACCCGGCGCCGACCCTGCTGGCCGCCGGCGGCAGCGGGATCGTGCCGCTGATGGCGATGCTCCGGGCCCGCCGGCTGGCCGGCAGCACGGTCGCCCTTCCGGCTGGTCTACTCGGTGCGCGCCCCGATCTCCACGATGTACGCCGAGGAGCTGGCCGCGCTGGCCGCCGACGGCTCCGGGCTCGAGGTGGAGTTCGTCTACACCCGCGCGGCGCCGGCCGGCTGGCCCGGCACGCGTCGGGCGGGTCCAGCCGGCCCAGCTGCTGGCGGGCGTCGGCGGGCGGCCGGCCGAGTCGGCATTCGTCTGCGGCCCAACGGGATTCGTCGAGGCGGTGGCCGACGTGCTGGCCGGCAGTGGCACTGGACGCGCAGCCGGATCAGGACCGAGCGGTTCGGACCGACAGGAGGCTGACCGATGACCGGTGCTCTGGACGGCAACGTGCTGGCGGGACGCGCTGCGCGAGGTGTTCGCGGTCGACGTGACGACGGCGACGGCGCGAGTGCGCCGGCTGCGGGCGGGTCGGCGCGGTGGGCCAGGCCGTGGTCTACCCGGACGCGCCGGGCCCGTGGCGCGCTGCCCGGGCTGCGACAGCGTGCTGCTGCGGGTCAACCGCGGCCCGGAGCGGGCCTGGCTGGACCTGCGCGGCGTGGTCTGCCTCGAGCTCGAGCTGCCCGACGACGAGGGCTGACCGGAGACAGTTCGTCGTGCGTCATCGGCGACGCGCCGCTGTGATCCCGCGCTCAGCCGGCGCGGCGGCCGCGACGCACGACGGATTGTCTGGCCCATGTATCAATCGGGCGTTGGAGCCGCCGGCTCGGGCCCGGCTGGTGCGACCCGACATCGCCCGACCGGCGCCGGACGAGGCGGTGGTCGACGGGACGGTGATGCCGGGTGCGAACCAGATCCAGGCGTTCTACCTGATCGACGTGCCGGATGTGGACACGGCGCTGGCGTGGGCCAAGCGGCTGCCGACGTACGGGACGGTCGAGGTGCGCGTCCTCCTCGACGACTGAGCCACGATCACTGCCAAGACAACGGCGGGCACCGGGTGTTGATCAGGTCAGGTCGGGGTGGATCATCCAGACGTTGGGCTCCCAGTAGGAGCCGCGGTCGTCGGCGCGGTCGATGTTGAGCAAGGCCAGCCCCTCGGGAAGACGTAGTCGCCGCTCTCCGGGAATGCCAGCCGGTCCAGCTCTCCCACTCCGCGACCGTCCCGGTGATCCGCATCGAGCGCGGGAGCGGCGTGGCGACCCGGGCGCCGAGCCGTTCGTGCACGCGCATCCAAGGGTCGAGCAGCTGCCCGTCGTCGCGCCGCCAGGTCACGTAGCGCTCGATCGGCGTCAGCGGATAGCGCTCCTTGTACGACGGGCGCACCGGCGCGATCAGGTGCCTGAGCCCGTGCCGCTCGCCGATCGCGCGCATCGCGGTGAGGAGCTCGACGGCCAGGCCGCGCGAACGGGTCTCGCGCGGGCATCTCGGCGGCGAGCGCGCACAGCGTGTCGACCGGCTCGCCGGCGCGGGCAGGGTGAAGACTCGCTGATCGCCTGGTCGATGCCGCTCGGCAGTGTGTCGTCGGAGCCGTCCCACCAAGCGGACCGGTGTGACCCTCGGCGAGCACCTCGTCGGCGGCGTCGTCGTACAGCACGAACTGGTACTCCGGCAGCTCCTCGTCGAGGTGGCCCCACCAGCGGTTGAGGTCGTCGCCGTGCAGGTTGTACTCCGGCCAGACCGCGCCCGAGGCGATGCCGCGCTCCCACAGGTCCGGCCGCTCGGCGGCGGTGTGGGCGACCAGGCTCATGCCGCCATGATGCACGGGCGGTGGAGCGGGTGACCGGGATCGAACCGGCATGACCAGCTTGGAAGGCTGGGGCTCTACCATTGAGCTACACCCGCAGTTACCTCTTTCGAGGCTCGGCAAGGGTATCCGAGACCGGTCGCACCGCGGCCGCGTACTCCTCGGCCGAGACCTCGTCCAACCAGGTCGTCCCGCCACCGGCAGTCACGGCCAGGTGGGCGAAGGTCGCCTCCGAGGTCGCCCCGTGCCAGTGCGGCACGTCGGGCGTGACCTGCCACCAGTCGCCCGGCCCGAGGAGCTGCGGCTCGGCCAAGCCGTCCCAGGCCACCAGGCCGTGTCCCGCGACCACGACGATCACCTGCTCGCGATCATGCAGGTGCCAGTACGACCGGGCGCCCGGCTCGTACTCGAAGCGCGCGCCTCGGAGCTCCTCGGCCGAGGCCGGTGCCAGGTAGTCGGTGCGCCAGACCCGGCCGGTGAAGTTGGCCGAGTCGGCCAGCGTCGAGGCGGTCAGGTGGTCATGGATGATCCGCATCCACTGAGCGTAGGCATCTCACCCTCGCGACATAGCCTGTCGGCGTGCCTCCCGCCCCGTCCGCCGCCGGCGTCCTGACGCAGTGGCAGCTCGCGGCGGTGCCGGCGCTGGCCGCGCTGGCCATGCTCGCGGCGTACGGCGTGGGGGTACGCCGCGCCCACGCCCGGGGCGCGCACTGGCCGGCCCGCCGTACGACGATCTTCGTGGTCCTCGGCGTCGGGTCCTACGCCGTCGTCACGCTCGGCTTCCTCGGCGTCTATGCGCCCTACCTGCGCTGGGCGTTCGCGGCCCAGGCGGCGCTCCTGCTCCTCGTCGTTCCCGCCCTGCTCGCCAGCGGTCGACCGATCGCGCTGGCGCGAGAAGCGTTGGGGGACAACGGGAACCGGCGACTGGACCGCCTCCTGGCCGGCCGGCTGGTCCGGGTCCTGAGCCATCCGATCGGCGGACCGGCGCTGCTGCTGGTCGTGCTGCTGCTCTTCCTCACACCGCTGCCGCCAGAGGTGCGCAACCACGCCAGCGCCCTGGCGGTCACCCAGATCGTGCTGCCCTTCTTCGGCTTCATGGCCCTGCTGCCGGTGGCCTCCGGCGAGGAGCCGGCGAGCACCTCGACGATGGCGATCGGCTTCCTGATCGCGTTCTTCGAGCTGATCGCCGACGCGCTCCCGGGCATCCTGCTGCGGCTGCACAACGGCATCATCGGCACGCTCGCCGTCCCGGGCGCTCGGCCGCCCTGGCTGCCGACCGCTCTGCGCGACCAGCAGCTCTCCGGCGACGTGCTGTGGTTCCTCGGAGAGGCCATCGACCTGCCGTTCCTGGCCTGGCTGGTGCTCCGGTGGATCCGCGCCGACGCCAAGGAGGCGGCGGTGGTCGACGCCCGGCTGGACGCCGAGGAGCACGACGACCGGCCGTGGTGGGAGGTCGAGCGGCGCGACCAGCGCGGCGAGTGAACTCGGAGCGACCGGCGAGCGTTGCCCGCTACGATGCGATCGCGCGGGCTGTGGCGCAGCTTGGTAGCGCGCTTCGTTTGGGACGAAGATGTCGCAGGTTCAAATCCTGTCAGCCCGACTAGGTCACAGGCCGTAGGCCTCCAGCAGGCGCAGCCAGACCTCGCTGATCGTGGGGAACGACGGGACCGCGTGCCAGAGCCGGTCGAGCGGCACCTCGCCCACGATGGCCACGGTGGCCGAATGCACGAGCTCCGCAGTGTCCTGCCCGACGAAGGTCATCCCCACGATGACCCGACGCTGCTGGTCGACGACCATCCGGGCCTGTCCCTGGTAGCCGTCGGCCTCCAGCCCCGAGCCGGACACCGACGACATGGGTACGTCGACCACCTTCACGTCCAGACCGGCCGAGCGTGCGGCTTCCTCGGTCAGACCCGCGGCGCAGACCTCCGGGTCGGTGAAGACCACCTGCGGGGCGCCCAGCGCATCGGACGTCGCCCGCAATGTCGGCCCGTCGTCCGGCTCGCCCGTGGCCCGCGCGACGATCACGTCGCCGCACACCCGGGCCTGGTACTTGCCCATGTGGGTCAACAGGTTCCGCCCGTTGACGTCACCGACGGCGTAGAGCCATTGGTCGCCGACGCCCTCGACCAGCATCGACTCGTCGACCTTCAGGTAGCCGGTCGTCGGGAGCCCGACAGTGTCCAGCCCCACGTCGCCGGTCGCCGGCACCCGGCCGAGTGCGGCCAGGACCTGGTCCCCGACGACGGTCCCACCGTCGGCTGTCGTCACCGTCACCTCGCCCGTGCCGTCATCGGTCGCCCGCTCGACCTTGGTCACCGTGGTGCCCAGCCGGACGTCGACGCCGGCCTCGCGCAGAGCCGCGGCGACCAGGTCGCCGGCGAAGGGCTCGGTCCGGCCGAGGAGGCGGTCGGCCCGCTCGATCACCGTCATCTGGGCTCCGAGACCGGCGTAGGCCTGGGCCATCTCGCAGGCCACGACGCCGCCACCGAGCACGATGAGTCGACCGGGCACGGTCTGGGAGCTGGTCGCCTCGATGTTGGTCCACGGCTTGGCCTCGCGCAGGCCCTCGATCGGCGGCACGGCCGCCGAAGTGCCGGTGGCGATGACGACGGCCTGCCGGGCCAACAGCACGACCGGCTCACTCTGCCCGGCCACCTCGACCTCGACCCGGCGCTCGCCGGCCACTCGCCCGTGGCCGCGGACCAGGTCGATGCCTTCCTTGTCCAGCCAGGTCTTGGCGCCGGCGTCGTCCCAGTCGCTGGTCCAGTAGTTGCGCCGAGCCAGCACCTCGGGGACGTCGACCGTGCTGGGCCGCAGGCCCCGGACCCGGCGGGTCGCGGCGGCCAGGTTGACCGGCCGCAGCAGGGCCTTGGACGGGATGCAGGCATAGAAGCTGCACTCACCCCCGACCAGGCGGGGCTCCACGATGACGGCCGAGAGGCCCCCTCGTCGCGCCCGTCCGGCGGCGTTCTCACCGACCGGCCCGGC
Source organism: uncultured Actinomycetota bacterium (assembly GCA_963834425.1). Taxonomy (GTDB): domain Bacteria; phylum Actinomycetota; class Actinomycetes; order Actinomycetales; family CAVURS01; genus CAVURS01. The sequence goes on along the minus strand of CAWIBR010000013.1, from coordinate 1,488,866 downwards.
GCCCAGGACCACGACGTCGTACGTTCGGCCGGTCTCGTCGCTCATGACGAGCACGCTAGCCCGCCGCGAACGGCCTCGCGCTGGGTGCGGCGCGCCGCAGCCGTTAGCATTGCGGGTCGCCTGGCCGTCTCGGCCGGAGCATCCCCAGGAACAGTCCCCAGCAGCACCCCCTAGCGCAGGAGTACCTCGTGAAGTCCGCCGTCGAGACCCTCAACCCCACGCGGGTCAAACTCACCGTCGAGGTGTCCTACGACGAGCTCAAGCCGAGCCTGGACGCGGCGTACAAGAGCATCGCCGGCTCGGTCAACGTCCCCGGCTTCCGGCGCGGGCACGTGCCGGCGCGGATCATCGACCAGCGGGTCGGCAAGGGCGCCGTGCTGGAGGAGGCCGTCAACAACGCGCTGCCCCGCTTCTACGGCCAGGCCATCGAGGAGAACCAGGTCCGCGCGCTCGGCCAGCCGACCGTCGACGTCACCGACATCCCGGACCCGGCCGAGGGCGGCGAGCTGAAGTTCACCGCCGAGGTCGACGTCCGCCCGACCGTCGAGCTGCCGGACTACGACTCGCTCGCGGTCACCGTCGACGACGTCGAGGTCACCGACGAGGACATCGACGGTGAGCTCACCGCGCTGCGCCAGCGGTTCGGCACCCTCGTCGGCGCCGAGCGCCCGGCCGCCCAGGGTGACTTCGTCTCGATCGACCTGGCTGCCGACATCGACGGCGAGGAGATCGACTCGGTCAAGGGCGTGTCCTACGAGATCGGCAGCGCCACGATGATCGAGGGTCTGGATGAGTCCCTCATCGGTCGCAGCGCGGGGGAGTCCGCCGACTTCGACGCCCCGCTGGCCGGTGGCGACCGGGCCGGGGAGTCCTCGCACATCCACGTCACGGTCAACTCGGTCAAGGAGCGCGAGCTGCCGGCGCTGGACGACGAGTTCGCCCAGCTGGCCAGCGAGTTCGACACCCTCGACGAGCTGCGCGCCGACCTGCGGACCAAGACCGAGCGCACCAAGCTGATGGAGCAAGGCATCCAGGCCCGCGACAAGCTCCTCGACGCGCTGCTCGAGGCGAGCGACGTGCCGGTCCCTGAGGCGCTGATCGAGGCCGAGGTCCACTCCCACCTGGAGAACGAGGACCGGCTCGAGGACCACGAGCACGGCGCCGAGGTCGGCGAGAGCGCTCGCAAGGGCCTGCAGACCCAGTTCATCCTGGACGCGATCGTCGAGAAGGAGCAGGTCTCGGTCGGCCAGCCCGAGCTGATCGAGTACCTCGTCATGAACGCCGCGCAGTACGGCATGGAGCCGAACGAGTTCGCCAAGGCGGTCGAGGAGGCCGGCCAGGTGCCCGCGATGGTGGGCGAGGTCGCCCGCCGCAAGGCGCTGGCCCTGGTGCTGGAGAAGGCGACCGTCACCGACGCGTCCGGCCGGCCGGTCGACCTGGAGGCGCTCAACCCGCCGCAGCCCGAGGTGGACGTCATCGAGCAGGACCTGTCGGCGACCGAGGACTCCGAGGACTCCGAGGACGATGCCGAGGGTGTCGAGGACGTTGAGGTCATCGAGGTCAGCGCACCCGCCGAGGACTGAGGCTCAGTCGACCGGAGGCCGACCAGCCCGCCTGTCCGCCGTGGGCGGAACCGTCTGCCCCTGGCGAACACGGGCCGAAACGGGGACGGTGCGGCTCAGGTCCGGCGTTAGTGTCACCGAAAGATCAAGCACCTAGCAGGCAACCGCCTTACGTGGGAGACAGCGTGACTCAGGACATTCGGATGGCAGACGGCCCCGGCGGCGGTCTGGACGACCACATCTACAACCGCTTGCTCAAGGAGCGGATCATCTTCCTGGGCTCGGAGGTGCGCGACGACAACGCCAACGCGATCTGCGCGCAGCTGTTGCTCCTCGCCGCGGAAGACCCGGACAAGGACATCCACCTCTACATCAACAGCCCCGGTGGCTCGGTGACCGCCGGCATGGCGATCTTCGACACCATGCAGTGGGTCAAGCCGGACGTCGCGACCTACGCGATGGGCCTGGCCGCCTCGATGGGCCAGTTCCTGCTGAGCGCGGGCGCCAAGGGCAAGCGGTTCGCCACCCCGCACGCGCGGATCATGATGCACCAGCCCTCGGGCGGGATCGGCGGCACGGCGAGCGACATCAAGATCCAGGCCGAGCAGATGCTGCACATCAAGAAGCAGCTCGCGGCGCTGATCGCCGAGCACACCGGCCAGACCGTCGACCAGATCGAGGCCGACTCCGACCGCGACCGCTGGTTCACCTCGGACCAGGCGCTGGACTACGGCTTCGTCGACCACGTCGTCGAGAGCGCGACGCTGGCCGCCGGCGGCGGCGGCACCACCTGAGCCGGCCGGCAGCCGACCCAGCCCCGACATCTTTGACGCGTACAGGAGAAACCAGATGAACGCCAACACGCCGTACGGCGGCTTGCACGTCCCCGGCTCGGGGCGTGCAGCCGGCGGATCCGACCGCCCGATCCAGACGCCCAGCAGCCGCTACATCCTCCCGCAGTTCGAGGAGCGCACGTCGTACGGCATGAAGCGGCTCGACCCCTACACCAAGCTGTTCGAGGACCGGATCATCTTCCTCGGCGTGCAGGTCGACGACGCCTCCGCGGACGACATCATCGCCCAGCTGATCGTGCTCGAGTCCCAGGACCCGGACCGCGACATCACGCTCTACATCAACAGCCCCGGCGGCTCGTTCACGGCGCTGACCGCGATCTACGACACCATGCAGTACATCCGCCCGGACATCGCGACCTTCTGCCTCGGGCAGGCGGCCTCGGCGGCAGCGGTGCTGCTCGGTGCGGGCACCAAGGGCAAGCGCTACGCCCTGCCCAACGCCCGCGTCCTGATCCACCAGCCGGCCATGTCCGGCGGCGACTACGGCCAGGCCAGCGACATCGAGATCCAGGCCAACGAGGTGCTGCGGATGCGCCAGTGGCTGGAGTCCACGCTCTCGCTGCACACCGGCCGCACGGCCGAGCAGGTCGAGAAGGACATCGAGCGCGACAAGATCCTCACCGCCGCGCAGGCCAAGGAGTACGGCCTGATCGATGAGGTCCTGGAGAGCCGCAAGGCCACCAACTGAGCCATCCGGCTCACTGCAAGTCCCGACCAGAGCGGGCGCCCGACACGCCGTGGCGTCCGCTCTTGGCGTACCGGGCTGCGCCGCGAGCGAATTACGGCGTTCAATGGTGGGTACGGCGTCGCCCTCGCGGTAGCGTCGGCGACTCCGGGTGATCGCCCGGACATGGACGTGACAGGCACGACAACAGGCACGAGCAAGCACAGTCGACGGAAGGACCGGACGGGTGGCGCGCATCGGTGACGGTGGCGACCTGCTGAAGTGCTCTTTCTGCGGAAAGAGCCAGAAGCAGGTCAAGAAGCTCATCGCCGGCCCAGGTGTCTACATCTGCGACGAGTGCATCGACCTGTGCAACGAGATCATCGAGGAGGAGTTGGCCGAGACCTCCGAGCTGGGGCTGGAGGAGCTGCCCAAGCCCCGCGAGATCTTCGACTTCCTCGAGCAGTACGTCGTGGGCCAGGAGGCCGCCAAGAAGTCGCTGTCGGTGGCGGTCTACAACCACTACAAGCGGATCCAGGCCGGCGAGCCGTCGCGCAAGGGCGACGAGCCGATCGACATCGCGAAGTCCAACATCCTGCTGATCGGCCCGACCGGCTGCGGCAAGACCTACCTCGCGCAGACCCTGGCCAAGATGCTCAACGTGCCGTTCGCCATCGCCGACGCGACCGCGTTGACCGAGGCCGGCTACGTCGGCGAAGACGTCGAGAACATCCTGCTCAAGCTGATCCAGGCCGCTGACTACGACGTCAAGAAGGCCGAGACCGGCATCATCTACATCGACGAGGTGGACAAGATCGCTCGCAAGAGCGAGAACCCCTCGATCACCCGCGACGTCTCCGGCGAGGGCGTGCAGCAGGCGCTGCTGAAGATCCTCGAGGGCACCACCGCGTCGGTGCCGCCGCAGGGCGGGCGCAAGCACCCGCACCAGGAGTTCATCCAGATCGACACGACCAACGTGCTCTTCATCGTCGGCGGTGCCTTCGCCGGGCTGGAGAAGCTGATCGAGCAACGGGCCGGCCGCAAGGGCCTCGGTTTCGGCGCCCAGCTGCACAACGCCAAGGAAGCCTCGGAGTCCTACGGTGACGTCATGCCCGAGGACCTGCTGAAGTTCGGGCTGATCCCGGAGTTCATCGGCCGCCTGCCGGTGATCACGACGGTGACCAACCTCGACCAGGCCGCGCTCGTCCAGATCCTGACCGAGCCGCGCAACGCGCTCTCCAAGCAGTACCAACGGATGTTCGAGATCGACGGCGTCGAGCTCGAGTTCACCGAGGACGCGCTGGAGGCGGTGGCCGACCAGGCCATCCTGCGCGGCACGGGTGCCCGCGGGCTGCGGGCGATCATGGAGGAGGTGCTGTTGCCGGTCATGTTCGACGTGCCGAGCGACGACGGCATCGCCCGCGTGGTCGTGACCCGCGAGGTCGTCCTGGACAACGTGCTGCCGACCATCGTGCGGCGCGAGGACGCGCCCGCGACCCGCAAGCGCCCGCCGCGCGAGAAGTCGGCCTGACGCCGGACCCGCCGTACGCCGCGTTGCTCTGCGGCCCGGTCAGTTGCCCGCGGTCACGGCCTTGAGTTCCTCCAGCGACTGCCTGATCTGCGTCGCCAGATCCTCGCCGTCCGGGCTGGACACCCATCGCTCGAAGGCGATCTTGAAGACGGCGATGCCGGCCTCGGCGGTCAGGCTTGCAGCCGGCTCCGCGACGCCGCGCTGACGCAGCGCCTCGGCCATGGCGGCGGCAAGCGAGGCGAGCTTGATCAGCTCGCGTTCCTGGAGGTCGGGGTGGGCGGCGATGACGGCCTGGCGCTGACCCGCGTAGACCCGGCGGGCCTCGAAGATGGTCGCCGACTTCGTGAGCGCCGCCGTGACGGCATCGAGCGGGCCGGTCTGGGCCGGAGCATCGGTCACGGCGGTGACCAGGAAGGCCTGGAGCTCGCCGGCGCCGGCGAAGAGCACCTCACGCTTGTCGGCGAAGTAGCGGAAGAAGGTCCGCTCGGTGAGTCCGGCCCGGGCCGCGATCTCGGCGACGGTGGTCTGGTCGAAGCCGCGCTCGCCGTACAGCGTGAGGGCGGCCTGCTCGAGCCGGCCACGCGCATCGGGCTGCCATCGGCTCATGCGGGCATCCTAGGTGATGACAGCGCCTGACATCTGCCGTGCTAGGTTTGATGGCAGTAACTGACATCAAGCCATTGGGAGTGCTCATGCGCGTCTTCGTCACCGGAGCATCAGGCTGGATCGGCTCGGCCACCGTCGCCGAGCTGGTCGGCGCCGGACATCAGGTCGTCGGGCTCGCTCGCTCCGACGCCTCGGCCGACGCCCTGCAGGCGGCCGGTGCGACCGCGCAGCGCGGCGACCTGGACGACCTGGAGGTCCTGCGCAGCGCTGCCGCGGACTCCGACGGGGTGATCCACCTGGCCTTCAAGCACGAGATCGCCTTCACCGGCGACTTCGCGGGTGCGGCGGAGGCGGACCGCCGCGCGATCGAGACGTTCGGCGAGGCGCTCGCGGGGACGGACCGGCCGCTGGTCATCGCGTCCGGCACCCTGGGCCTGGCGCCGGGGCGTGTGGCCACCGAGCGGGACGGCCACGACCTGCCGCCGGCCGCCCTGGCGGCGGCTCCCGGTCCGGCCCGGCGGTTGGCCAATGCCGAGCTGACGTTGAGCTTCGCCGATCGCGGCATCCGGTCCTGCGTCGTGCGGCTGGCTCCGACCAACCACGGCGACGGCGACAACGGCTTCATGGCGACCCTGGTCGCGATCGCGCGGGCCAAGGGTGTCGCCGGCTTCACCGGCGACGGCTCCGCGCGCTGGCCGGCCGTGCACCGCCTGGACACCGGCCGCCTCTTCCGGCTCGCCGTCGAGCAGGCGCCGGCCGGGTCCACCCTGCACGCGGTCGCCGACGAGGGGGTCCCGACCCGGGAGATCGCCGAGGCCATCGGCCGCGGTCTGGACCTGCCCGTAGCCGCGATCCCGGACGACGCGGCGGCCGAGCACTTCGGCTTCCTGGCCGGGTTCATCGGGCTGGACTCGCCGGCCTCCAGCGCGCTGACCCGCGAGCTGATGGGCTGGGAGCCGGCGCAGGTCGGCCTGATCGAGGACCTCGACCAGGGGCACTACTTCGATCGGTGAGTTCTGCGGTCGCTCAGCGGCCGAGCGCGGCCGCGGCGGCCACCGGGGCGGCGTCGGCGGACATCTTGGCCGTACGCCGAGCGATCCAGCCGGTGACCTCGTCGGCCGGCATCGGGCGGGCGAAATGGAAGCCCTGCAGCTCATCGCAGCGCAGCTCGACGAGCCGCTGGGCCGAGACCTCGGACTCGACGCCCTCGGCGATCACGGTCAGGCCGAGGCGGTGCCCGAGGTCGATGATCGAAGCGATGATCGTGTCGTCGTCGTGCTGCTCGAGGTCGACGATGAACTGCCGGTCGATCTTGAGCTGCTGCACGGGTAGACCGCGCAGCTGGCCCAGGCTGGTGAAGCCGGCCCCGAAGTCGTCGACCGAGACCTCGATGCCGCGATCGCGCAGCTGGCCGACCACCCGCGTGGCCAGCACCGGGTTGTCCGAGACCGCGCTCTCGGTCACCTCCAGCACCAGGTGGCGGGCGTCGAGCTGGGAGAGGACCAGGGCTTCTTCGACGATGCCGAGCAGACCTTCCTCGAGCGCGACCGGGCTGATGTTGACTGCCACCGTGAGGTCCAGGCCCTGGCGGCGCCAGACGGTGGCCTGCCGGGCGGCGGTCAGGAGGACCCAGCGGGTCAGCGCGTGGACCAGGCTGGTCCGCTCGACGAGCGGGATGAAGTCGGCCGGGTACATCAGGCCGCGGGTCGGGTGCTCCCAGCGGATCAGCGCCTCGAAGCCGACGAGCGAGGAGTCCACGGCCCGGATGACCGGCTGGTAGTAGAGCCGGAGCTGGCCCTCGTTCATGGCATCGCGGAGCATGCCCAGCATGGCCAGGCGGTCCGTGGAGTTGGTGTCCGTGCTCGCGTCGTACCGCTCGACGCCGGAGCGGGTGCGCTTGGCGTGGTACATCGCGACGTCGGCGTGCTGCATCAGCTCGCTCAGCGTCGTACCGTCGCTCGGGGCCAGGGCCACGCCGATGCTGGCCCGGACGTCGAGCTGGACGTCGAGGGCGCTGAACCCGGTCGTGGACAGGATGCCCAGGATCCGCTTGGCCTGGTTCATCGGGAGGTCGGCGGCGACCGGCCGCGGGTAACAGATGGCGAACTCGTCGCCACCGAGGCGGATCACGCTCGCGCTCGGACCGGCGGCGGCGACCAGCTGTTGGGCGACCTGGACGAGCACGATGTCGCCGGCCGCGTGGCCCAGGGTGTCGTTGACGTCCTTGAAGCCGTCCAGGTCGACGAGCAGCAGCGCCGGACCGAGCTCGGCGTGGGCCGGGCCGTCGCGCAGCCACCGCTCGAAGAGCTCACCGAGCTGGACCCGGTTGCCGAGGCCGGTCAGCGGGTCGCGGCGGAGCAGGCGTTCCCGCTCGCGGGCGCGCTTGCTCAGCAGCACCAGCAGGGCCACCAGGCAGCCCAGGACCGGCGTCAGGACGATCGCCATGGGCACGGCGACGCCAGAACCGAGCACGTAGCCCTCCCACCCGACGCCGACAATGACCCCTCGGGACGTTTGTCGGCGCAATCGGTCGCCATCTTGAGCCGTTGACTCCGAAGGCGTGTATGCGGGCTCAGGCGGGGGTGAGCTCGATCTCCTGCAGGGTCAGCTCGGCGCCGCCGTCGCGCAGCTCCAGCGAGGTGATCCGGCCGGCGCCCTTGAGGTCGCCCTCAGCGGTCCGGACCAGCCGGATCAGCTCGGCCGGTCCGGTCAGGACGGCGCTCGCGGCCTCGGTGCGCATCGAGACCTTGGCGGCCGTCTTCGCGCCGCGGACCGCAGCCAATGCCTCGCCGACCGCGCCGAGCAGGTCGACCTCGCCGCCGGTCGCCGCCCCGTCCAGCTCCGTCGTCTGTCGGCCAGGCGGCCCGGTGCACCGAACCGGACTGCCACCAGGACCAGACCTCCTCGGTCACGTAGGGCAGGAACGGCGCGAAGAGGCGCAGCTGCACCGAGAGCGCCAAGGCCAGCGCGGCCTGGGCGGAGGCGGCGGCTGCCTCACCCTGAGCGCCGTAGGCCCGCTCCTTGACCAGCTCGACGTAGTCGTCGCAGAAGGTCCAGAAGAACCGCTCGCTGACGTCGAGCGCGCGGGAGTAGTCGTACGCCGCGAAGGCCTGGCCGGCTTCGGCCACGACCTGGGCCAGCCCGGCCAGCATGGCCCGGTCGAGCGGTTCGGTCACGGCCGAGACGTCGGGCTGGGTCGCCGCGAGCCCGAGGACGAACTTGCTGGCGTTGAGCACCTTGATCGCCAGCCGCCGCCCGACCTTCATCGAGGCCTCGTCGAACGGGCTGTCGGTGCCCGGGCTGGCCTTGGCGGCGCGCCAGCGCACGGCGTCGGCGCCCAGCCGCTCCAGCACGTCCGTGGGCACGACCACGTTGCCCTTGGACTTGCTCATCTTCTTGCGGTCCGGGTCGACCACGAAGCCGGAGATGGCGGCGTGGCTCCACGGAGCCACGCCGTGCTCGAGGTGTGAGCGGACGACGCTGGAGAAGAGCCAGGTCCGGATGATGTCGTGCGCCTGCGGGCGCAGGTCCATCGGGAAGACCCGGGCGAAGAGATCCTCGTCGCGCGTCCAGCCGCCGACGATCTGCGGGGAGAGCGAGGAGGTGGCCCAGGTGTCCATGACGTCGGGGTCCGCGACGAACCCTCCGGCCTGGCCGCGCTGGTCCTCGGTGTAACCCGGGGGAGTCTGGCTGCTCGGGTCGATCGGCAGAGTGTCATCGGGCGCGAAAAGCGGTGCGGTGTAATCCGTTTCGCCGTTCGCGTCCAGTCGGTACCAGACCGGGAACGGCACGCCGAAGAAGCGCTGCCGGCTGATCAGCCAGTCGCCGTTGAGCCCGTTGATCCAGTTCTCGAACCGCTGCTGCATGTACGCCGGGATCCAGGTGATCTCGTGGCCCCGGGCGACGAGCGCCGCCTTGAGGTCCTCGTCGCGACCGCCGTTGCGGATGTACCACTGCCGGCTGGTGACGATCTCGAGCGGCTTCTCGCCCTTCTCGTAGAAGTTGGCCATCCGCTGGGTCGGTCGGGGCTCGCCCTCGAGGTCGCCGCTCTCGCGGAGCTGGGCCACGATCTGCTCGCGGGCCGAGAAGGTCGTCTTGCCGGCCAGCTCGGCGTACGCCGCGGTGGCGGGACCGGCCGCGAGCCAGTCGGGGAGGTCGGGCAGGATCCGGCCGTCGCGACCGATGATCGAGCGGGTCGGCAGCTGCAGCTCGCGCCACCACATCACGTCGGTGAGGTCGCCGAACGTGCAGCACATGGCGATGCCGGCGCCCTTGTCCGGCTCGGCCGCCGGGTGAGCGAGCACGGGGATCTCGACGCCGTAGATCGGCGAGGTCACCGTCGTCCCGAACAGCGGCTGGTAGCGCTCGTCGTCCGGGTGGGCGATCAGGGCGACGACGGCCGGGATCAGCTCCGGGCGGGTGGTCTCGATGAACACGGGTTCGGTCGTGGCGTCGCCGGAACCGCTGCGGTGGAAGGCGATCCGGTAGAAGTGGCCCGGGTATTCACGAGCCTCGAGCTCGGCCTGCGCGACTGCGGTCTGGAAGGTCACATCCCACAGACCGGGGGCCTCGGACTGGTAGGCCTCGCCGCGCTCGACGTTGTGCAGGAACGCCCGCTGGGCCACGGCGCGGGAGTCATCGCTGATGGTCTGGTAGATCAGCGACCAGTCCACGGACAGGCCGAGGGTGCGCCACAGGTTCTCGAACGCCTGCTCGTCCTCGCCGCTCAGCCGCAGGCAGAGCTCGATGAAGTTGCCGCGGGAGATGGGCAGCTGCCGCTTGGGGTCCGGCTTCTCCGGCGGGGTGAAGTCCGCGTCGTACGGCAGGGAGGGGTCGCAGCGGACGCCGAAGTAGTTCTGCACGCGACGCTCGGTGGGCAGGCCGTTGTCGTCCCAGCCCATCGGGTAGAAGACCTCGCGCCCGGTCATCCGCTGGTAGCGCGCGATGCAGTCGGTGTGGGTGTAGGAGAAGACGTGCCCGACGTGCAGGGAGCCGGAGACGGTCGGCGGCGGCGTGTCGATGGAGTAGACCTGCTCGCGGGTCTTGGTCCGGTCGAAGCGGTAGGTGCCCTGCTCCTGCCAGATCGCCGACCACTTGGCCTCCAGGCCGTCGATCGACGGCTGCTCGGGCACGCGGGAGGCGCCGGTTTCACTCTGCATGCCTCAAGTCTCCCAGACCGGGCGAGTCGTTTTCCCGCCTGACGGGGCTCAGTGCGGCGGCCGACGCGCCGTCGCATCGATGTGACCAGTGCAGTTCGCGAGCCCAACCCGGACCGGCGTCGTACCGAACGTCCTTGTTCAGCGTGCGGGCTGGGCGTCGCGGACCCGTGCGGCCTCTCGCTCGGCGGCGGTGTTGGCCTGGCCGGCGCGCGACCCGGCCAGCTTGGCCTTGAGGTTGTCGCCGATCGTGATGGGCGGATAGAGCTCGCCCTCCTCGCCGATGCAGGAGGGGATGGTCGAGATCAGGGCGTCGACGTTGCCGTCGTGGAAGAAGGCGGCCGACCGGCGGCGTTCGATGGTGCCGTCGACGATCGGTGGCTTCACCCGGTGCAGCGTGGAGAGGTACTTCTCGTTGGTCCACCGGGCGGTGACGTCACCGAGGTTGACCAGCAACGCCCCGTCGGCGGGCGAGACGTCGTGCCAACGCCGGTCGGCCCCGAGCACCTGCAGGCCGCGGACCTGGTCGGCCCAGAGCACCGTGACGATGCCGTAGTCGGTGTGCTCGCCCATCCCGGTCAGGTCGCCATCGAGGTCGATCGTGCCGGGCGGGAGTGCGTAGTTGTTCATCCGCAGCACGTCGATCGAGTGGCCCTCGACATCGGTGAAGACCGACGGGTCGACCTCGAGGGCGTCGGCGAACATCCGGGTCAGGACCTGGGCCACCCGCCGAGCCTGCGCGAAGTAGGCCTCGACGCCGGCTCGGAACGCGGGGCCGTCAAAACCGGACTCCGTTGCGGGCCAGAGGTTCTCGGCGTAGTCATCGGCCGGCAGATCGGGTACGCCGGGGTAGTCGGACCGGGCCGAGCCGACGTTGAACGCCTCGAAGAAGTCGTTCATTCGGCTCGCCGACTCGACGCCGAGCGACAGGCTCAGCGACTCCGACTTGGGCGCCGTGTAGCCGCGGTTGATCTCCGGCGGCGTCCGGTAGGTCTTCTTGGTCTCCAGCGACTGGCCGAAGAAGCCATCCATCGCCGCCTTCAGTCCCTCGACCGCCGCGTCCGGCACGGCGTGGCCGACGATCTGCACGAAGCCGACCTTCCGGCACGCCTCATCCAGGGCCCTCGCCGCCGCGCTCCGGTCGGCGTCCGAATGGGACTCTGGGCTGACCCAGGGGGAGATGTCGACGGTCGGCACGTGGAACGGCAAGTCGGTCATACCGGCCACGCTACTGCGGCCGGTAGGCTGTGCCCACAGGCATTGATCCGGCCATCACCGGTGAGCCTCCGGAAGAACGGCCGAGTCTCTTGTCGAGTGCTCGGCTCAGTAGAACCGGACGGGGTAGCGGTCCGTCAGCACCGCCCGACGAGCGGCGTACGCCGGGTTCTTGGCCGGATCCGGAGTGCGCAAGCGAGGTGGTACCGCGGTGCCGCTCGGAGATCCGGGCGATGTCGTCCTCGTAGTGGTCTGCAGCACGTGGCAGGACTGACGAGGAGAGCGATGTACCCCCAGGGCAACGATGACGGGTCGACGACGGGTGTCGAGGCGAGCCCGCGGTTCCCGCAGATCGAGGAACGGGTCTTGGCCTTCTGGGCACAGGACGACACGTTCCAGGCCTCGGTTGAGCGCAACGCGGCCGGCGTGGATGGCGCGAACGAGTTCGTCTTCTATGACGGGCCGCCGTTCGCCAACGGCCTGCCCCACTACGGCCATCTGCTGACCGGCTACGTCAAGGACATCGTGCCGCGCTACCAGACCATGCGCGGGCACCGGGTCGAGCGGCGCTTCGGCTGGGACACCCACGGACTGCCCGCCGAGCTGGAGGCGATGGCCCAGCTCGGCCTGAAGACGAAGGACGACATCCTCGAGCTGGGCATCGAGAAGTTCAACCAGGCCTGCCGGGCGTCGGTGCTGAAGTACACCAGCGAGTGGCGCGACTACGTCACGCGTCAGGCCCGCTGGGTCGACTTCGACCACGACTACAAGACGATGGACCCGACGTTCATGGAGAGCGTGCTGTGGGCCTTCAAGACGCTCTACGACAAGGGTCTGGCCTACGAGGGGCTGCGCGTCCTGCCCTACTGCTGGAACGACGAGACGCCACTGTCCAACCACGAACTGCGGATGGACGATGACGTCTACCAGATGCGGCAGGACCCGGCCGTCACCGTCGGGCTCCCGCTCGACACCGGCGAGCTGTTGCTGATCTGGACCACCACGCCCTGGACGCTGCCCAGCAACCAAGCGGTCGCGGTCGGGCCCGACCTCGACTACGTCGTCGTCGAGCACGAGGGCCGCCAGTTCGTCATCGCCGAGGCCCGGCTCGCGGCGTACTCGCGGGAGCTCGGCGAGGACGCGAGCGAGCGGATCGTCAGGCGGCTCAAGGGTTCTGAGCTGGTCGGGCGCCGCTACACGCCGCCGTTCTCCTACTTCCTCGGCAACCCGGGGTCGCACCGGGTCCTGGCCGCCGACTTCGTCAGCACCGACGAGGGCACCGGGCTGGTCCACGAGTCGCCGGCCTTCGGTGAGGAGGACATGACGGTCTGCCAGGCCAACGGCATCACGGCCGTCGTGCCGGTCGATGAGGCCGGGCGGTTCACCGGCGAGGTCTCCGACTACGCGGGGCTGCAGGTCTTCGCGGCGAATGCCGAGATCATCAAGGACCTGAAGACGCGTACGGCGGGTGGGTCGGCCGGCTCGACCACCGAGGGCACCGTGCTGCTCCGGCACGAGACCTACGACCACTCCTACCCGCACTGCTGGCGCTGCCGGAACCCGTTGATCTACAAGGCCGTCTCGAGCTGGTTCGTGCAGGTGACCGCGTTCAAGGACCGGATGGGCGAGCTCAACCAGGAGATCACCTGGGTGCCGGAGAACGTCAAGGACGGCCAGTTCGGCAAGTGGCTGTCCAACGCGCGGGACTGGTCGATCAGCCGAAACCGGTTCTGGGGCACGCCGATCCCGGTCTGGAAGTCGGACGACCCGGCCTACCCGCGGGTCGATGTCTATGGCTCGCTGGCCCAGCTGGAGGCGGACTTCGGCGTGCCGGTCACCGACCTGCACCGGCCCTACATCGACGAGCTGACCCGGCCCAACCCCGACGACCCGACCGGGCGATCGACGATGCGGCGGATCGAGGACGTCCTGGACGTGTGGTTCGACTCCGGGTCGATGCCCTATGCCCAGGTGCACTACCCGTTCGAGAACCGCGACTGGTTCGAACACCACTACCCGGGCGACTTCATCGTCGAGTACATCGGCCAGACCCGCGGCTGGTTCTACCTCCTGCACGTGCTGGCCACCGCGCTGTTCGACCGGCCGGCCTTCGAAACCTGCATGAGCCACGGCATCGTGCTGGGCAGCGACGGGCAGAAGATGAGCAAGTCGCTGCGCAACTACCCGGACGTGTCCGAGGTCTTCGACCGCGACGGCGCCGATGCGATGCGCTGGTTCTTGATGTCCTCGCCGATCCTGCGCGGCGGCAACCTGATCGTGACCGAGCAGGGCATCCGCGACGGCGTCCGCCAAGTGCTCCTGCCGCTGTGGAACGCGTGGTACTTCTTCGCCTTGTACGCCAACGCTTCTGGCTACGACGCGAAGTGGTCGACGGCCAGCGCCGACGTCCTGGACCGTTACCTGTTGGCCAAGACCCATGACCTGGTCGTCGACGTCCAGCGGGAGATGGACGAGTACGACGTGGCCGGGGCCTGCCAGACCGTCCGCGAGCACCTCGACGTACTGACCAACTGGTACGTCCGGCGGTCCCGGCAGCGGTTCTGGGACGGCGACTCGGCGGCCAGCCACGAGGCGTTCGACACCCTGTACACGGCACTCGAGGTTCTGACCCGGGTAGCGGCACCGCTGCTGCCGCTGGTCACCGAGGAGATCTGGCGCGGGCTGACCGGCGGCCGGAGCGTGCACCTCACCGACTGGCCGATCGCCTCCGACCTGCCGGCCGACCCGGAGCTGGTCGCGGCGATGGACCGGGCGCGGGAGGTCTGCTCGGTGGCGCTGAGCCTGCGCAAGTCCGGCGGCCTGCGGGTGCGGTTGCCGCTGCTGTCGTTGACCGTGGCGGCCGACGACGCGGAGGCGCTACGGCCCTTCCTGGACATCGTCGCCGACGAGGTCAACGTCCGAGACGTGCGACTCGTCCCGGTGGCCGAGGTCGGCGGCGTCTCGCAGCGCCTCACCGTCAACGCCCGGGCGGCCGGGCCGAGGCTGGGCAAGGACGTGCAGACGGTCATCAAGGGCAGCAAGTCCGGTGACTGGTCGGTGGCTGCGGACGGCGTCGTCACCAGCGGCGGGATCGCCTTGGAGGAGGGGGAGTTCACCCTCGAGACGGTGGTCGAGGACGCAGGCGACATCGCCCGTGTGACGGCGGCGATGGCCGGCGGCGGCTACCTCGTGCTGGACACGACGCTGACCCCCGAGCTCGAGGCCGAGGGACTGGCTCGCGACGTCGTGCGAGCGGTGCAGCAGGCCCGCCGCGACGCGGGTCTGGACATCAGCGACCGGATCCGGTTGACCGTCGCCGCCGAGCCTTCGGTCTGGGACGCGGTGGTCACGCACCAGCAGTTCCTGATGAGCGAGACCCTGGCCGTGCAGTTCGGCTCAGCCGGTGACCTGGCCGCGTTGCCGGTCGGCGACGGCGTCCTCGAGGCCACCGCTGGCGACGGCTTGGGTGTCCGGGTCAAGGTCGAGCGCGTCGAGAGCTGAGGCAGATTTCGGCCCCATCGGACCCGCCTGCTGGGTCCGATGGGGCCGAAATTCTCAGCCTGCGACGACGCTGCCCTGGGCGGCGACGATGCGCCACCCGCCTGGGCCGTGCGCCCAGGTGCGCGTGTAGCGCATCCGGGCGTCGAAGGGCTGCCCGTCGTAGGCGCCCGTGAGCCGCGCGGTCAGCACGGTCACGCCGACGCCGTCGATGGTGTGGACGATCAGGTCCTCTGGGTCGAGCGCCGTCAACGACATCGCCCCTGACCGATGGACCGACAGGTCGGCGGCCTTGTCGCTGAGCGCGCCGTCCGGGCCGACGAACGTCAGGTCGGGATGCAGCAGCCGGTCCAGTTCCGCCACGTCGGAGGTCAGCTGAGCCTGCTGCAGCCGCAGCTCGGCCGTTCGCAGCGCGTCGACGGCGTCGGGTGCGCTCCCGCTCGACTCGTCCTCGGTGCTCATCGCTCGATCCTGCACCACCGCGCGCCAACTGGGCGGGCCGAAGTCCCCGCCGAGAGCCCCTGGGCCCGGCTTCTGGGACTTCGGCCCGCCGAGTTGGCGGCGACCGGATGCCCGACCGACGTGGGTCCGGAGAGGCGCGACGGGCCGGATAGCCTGACGCCGTGGCTGCCCCTGACCTTGCCCGGATGCGCCAGGTCGAGGCCGAGATCCTGGCCCGGACTCCGGAGCACGACCTCACTCCGACCCTGCAGCGGATCCGCGCGGTCGTCGACCTCATGGACGACCCGCAGCGGACCTTCCCCGTGATCCACGTGACGGGCACCAACGGCAAGACCTCGACCGCCCGGATGGCCGAGCGGCTGCTGCGCGAGTTCGGTTTGCGCACAGGGCGATTCACCAGCCCCCACTTGCACGACATCCGAGAGCGGATCGCCTTCGACGGCGAGCCGATCGATGCCGACCGGTTCGTTGCCGCCTACGAGGAAGTCGCCCCCTATCTCGCCGTCGTCGACCAACGCTCGGCCGAGGCGGGGGAGCCGGCCCTGAGCTACTTCGAGGTCCTGGTCGCGATGGCCTACGCCGCCTTCGCCGATGCCCCGGTCGACGTGGCCGTCGTCGAGGTCGGCCTGGGCGGTGAATGGGACGCGACCAACGTCGCCGACGGTCAGGTCGCCGTCATCACCCCGATCGGGCTCGACCACGAGCGCTTCCTGGGCTCGACCGAGGTCGAGATCGCCACCGAGAAGGCCGGCATCATCAAGACCGGCGCCCTCGCGGTCCTGGCCCAGCAGGATGTCGACGTCGCCGAGGTGTTGCTCGAGCGCGCGGCCGAGGTCCAGGCCACCGTCGCGCGGGAGGGCCTGGAGTTCGGGGTGCTGAGTCGCGAGGTCGCCGTCGGTGGCCAGCTGGTCAACCTGCGCGGCCTCGGCGGCGACTACGAGGACGTCTTCCTGCCGCTCTACGGCGCGCATCAGGCCGGCAACGCCGCCTGCGCGTTGGCCGCGGTCGAGGGGTTTCTCGGCGGTGGCGGCCAGCCGCTGGACATCGAACGCGTGCTGGCCGGTTTCGCCGGGGTCACCTCGCCCGGCCGGCTCGAGGTCGTGCGCCGGAGCCCGACCGTGCTGGTCGACGCGGCGCACAACCCGGCCGGTGCGCGGGCACTGGCCGATGCGGTCCAGGAGTTCTTCGGTTTCGACCGGCTGGTCGGCGTGATTGCCATCCTGGCCGACAAGGACGCCCGCGGCATGCTCGAGATCCTCGAGCCGGTGCTCGACGAGGTTGTCGTGACCCGCACGACCTCCGCCCGCGCCCTCGATCCCGAAGAGCTGGGATCCGTTGCAGCGCAGGTGTTCGGCGCCGACCGGGTCCATGTCGCGGCCGCCCTGCCGGATGCCTTGGACCTGGCGGCCACCCTGGCCGAGTCCGGAGGCTCTGGCAGTCAGACCGCCGACGGCCTCGGTGGCGTGGGCGTCCTGGCGACCGGATCGGTCACGACCGCGGCCGAGGTCCGGCTGCTCTTCGGGGCGGGCTGAGCCGATGCGGATGGCCGCCCGGATCGTCCTGGTGGGCGAGCTGTTCGTCGTACTCTTCGCCGGGCTCGTCGCCCGGGGACTCTCCGACGCCTCCGGGTGGGCGATCCTGGTCGTCTGCCTCGTCGTGGTCGCGCTGTGCATCGCCGCCATGGCCACGCTGCACCGCGGGTCGGTCGGCTTCGTCCTCGGCTCGATCGTGCAGGTGCTGCTGCTGGCTTCGACGTACTGGATCCACCTGATGGCCGTCGTCGGCGTCGTCTTCACCGCGCTGTGGGTGGTCGCTCTCGTGCAGGGCAAGCGGGCCGACGAGCTGCGGGCCGCCGCCATCCAGGCGCGCGATGGATAGGCTCCGCGCGTGACTGAACGCACCCTCGTCCTCGTCAAACCCGACGGCGTCGGCCGCGGCCTGACCGGCGAGGTGCTGCGCCGGATCGAGGCCAAGGGCTATCGGCTCGTAGCCCTCGAGCTGCGAGTCGTCGGCCGCGAGCTGCTCGTCCAGCACTACGCCGAACACGAGGGCAAGCCGTTCTTCGAGCCGCTCGTGGAGTTCATGTCGTCCGGCCCGGTCGTGGCGGCGGTGTTCGAAGGAGAGCGGTGCATCGAGGGCTTCCGGTCCCTCGGCGGTGCGACCGACCCGACCAAGGCCGCGCCCGGATCGATCCGCGGCGACCTGGGCCGCGACTGGGGCCTGGCCGTGCAGCAGAACATCGTCCACGGGTCGGATTCGCCCGAATCGGCTGAGCGCGAGATCGGCATCTGGTTCCCTGGACTTTGACCGAAGGTCAGGGGGTGACGGCATGTCGATCGAGCCCGACGTAGTCATCCGCCGGTCGTGGCGGTCCGTGCTGATCTGGTTCGGGCCGTTGCTGCTGGTCTTCGTTGCCTTCGCGGTCATCAATCAGCTGACCTTCAGCGGTGACGACTGGTTTGGCGCCGCCATCTGGCCGTCCTTGATCGCGATCGTGCTGATCGAGGTGATCGCCTTCAAACAGATGTCGGTGGGTCTGCGCGAGGACGCCCTCGTGGTGCGCAACCTGCGCCGCTCCGGATGATCCCGATCGGCCGGAGCGCGGGGACGTCCGCGGTGGCGCCCGCGGCCGCGCCTTCATGCCGTACGGCGCTGGGAAGGCCCTGGCGACGGCAGTACACCTGGTCGGCCAGTGGTGGCTGGCGCACCGGCGGAGCTGGAAGCTGCAGCCGGCCCTGGACCGACCAGCCGCTGCACGCTGGTCGGGTCGACGGTCGCTCGCCCGACGGCGGAGCCGATGCAGCCAACCCTTGAGCCGCCGCGTTAGGCTGGGCGGACTTCCCCGCCCGTCTGTGAGAGGTCTGTCCGCATGTCCTCCCCGGTCACCGAGTCGCTCTTTGCGCGACTGGAGCCCCTGCTCGCCCAGGTGAACAAGCCGATCCAGTACGTCGGCGGCGAGCTCAACTCCACGATCAAGGACTGGGACGACCCCGAGCACCCGCATCCGGTGCGCTGGGCCCTGATGTACCCGGACGCCTACGAGGTCGGCCTGCCCAACCAGGGCGTGATGATCCTCTACGAAGTCCTCAACGAGCAGCCGGGCGTCCTGGCCGAGCGCACGTACGCCGTGTGGCCGGACCTCGAAGCCCTGATGCGCGAGCACGGGGTGCCGCAGTTCACCGTCGACGCCCACCGGCCGGTCAAGGACTTCGACCTGCTCGGGGTCTCCTTCTCGACCGAGCTCGGCTACACCAACCTGCTGACCGCGCTCGACCTGGCCGGCATCCCGCTCGAGGCCAAGGACCGCACCGAGGAGCACCCGGTGGTCGTGGCCGGCGGGCACGCGGCCTTCAACCCGGAGCCGATCGCCGACTTCGTCGACGCGGCGGTGCTGGGCGACGGCGAGCAGGCCGTGCTCGAGATCACCGCGGTGGTCAAGGGCTGGAAGGCCGAAGGCCGTCCCGGCGGGCGCGAGGAGCTGCTGCTGCGGCTGGCGGCCACCGGCGGGGTCTACGTCCCTCGGTTCTACGACGTCGACTACCTGCCCGACGGTCGGATCAAGCGGGTCGCGCCGAACCATCCGCGGGTGCCGTGGCGGGTGGCCAAACACACCGTGATGGACCTCGACGCGTGGCCCTATCCCAAGCAGCCCCTCGTGCCGCTCGCCGAGACCGTGCACGAGCGGATGTCGGTCGAGATCTTCCGCGGCTGCACGCGCGGGTGCCGGTTCTGCCAGGCCGGCATGATCACCCGGCCGGTCCGCGAGCGGAGCATCACCGGGATCGGCGAGATGGTCGAAAAAGGCCTCGCTGCAACGGGTTTCGAGGAAGTCGGCCTGCTCAGCCTGTCCAGCGCCGACCACTCGGAGATCGCCGACATCACCAAGGGTTTGGCCGACCGCTATGAGGGGACGCAGACCGGGCTCTCCCTGCCGAGCACGCGGGTCGACGCCTTCAACATCGACCTGGCCAACGAGCTCTCCCGCAACGGCCGGCGCTCCGGCCTGACCTTCGCCCCCGAGGGCGGCAGCGAGCGGATGCGCAAGGTGATCAACAAGATGGTCACCGAGGAGGACCTGATCCGGACGGTCACTGCGGCGTACGGCGCGGGTTGGCGTCAGGTGAAGCTCTACTTCATGTGCGGGCTGCCGACCGAGACCGACGACGACGTGCTGCAGATCGCCGACCTGGCCAAGAAGGTCATCGCCGCCGGCCGCGAGATCAGCGGGTCCCGCGACATCCGGTGCACCGTCAGCATCGGCGGCTTCGTGCCCAAGCCGCACACGCCGTTCCAGTGGGCCAGCCAGCTCGGCGCCGAGGAGACCGATGCCCGGCTGGCCAAGCTGCGCGACGCGATCCGCTCCGACCGCCAGTACGCCCGGGCCATCGGCTTCCGCTACCACGACGGCCAGCCCGGCATCGTCGAAGGACTGTTGTCACGTGGTGACCGACGAGTCGGCGCCGTGATCCGCCAGGTCTGGGAGGACGGCGGCCGGTTCGACGGGTGGAGCGAGCACTTCTCCTACGAGCGCTGGATGCACGCCGCCGCAACGGTTTTCGACCGTACGCCGATCGATGTGGCCTGGTACACAACGCGCGAGCGCGAGCAGACCGAGGTCCTGCCGTGGGATCACCTGGACTCCGGCCTGGACAAGGACTGGCTCTGGGAGGACTGGCAGGACTCGGTCAACGAGGTCGAGGTCGAGGACTGCCGCTGGACGCCGTGCTTCGACTGCGGCGTCTGCCCGCAGATGGGCACCGACATCGAGATTGGTCCGACCGGCAAGACGCTGCTGCCCCTGACTGTCCTCGGCGCCACCCGCGACCAGGTCCTCGCAACGCCCGCCGGGTGAGCCAGACCGGGGCCGGGCCAGATCCCAGAGGATGCCCACGCCGACTCGACGTACTGGGGTCGTTACAAGGGGCGCTGGCGACAGTGCTTCCTGCTGATGGTAGCAGCTCGAAGGCGGTGTCGTTCGTGAGTCCCAGCTCACTGCCATTGATCCGGACGAAGGCATCTGCGCACAGCAGGGCGAGGCGCTTGTTCCCGTCGACCAGAGCCTGGTTCTGTGCGACCGAGTGCAGCAGCGCCGCTGTCTTCTGGGCAAGATCCGGGTAGGCGTCCTGGCCGAACATGGACGCCTGGGGGCGGGCCACTGCCGAGGCGAGAAGGCCCGGATCGCGCAGGATCAGACCGCTGCGCGCGATGAACTTCAGGACATCTTCGAGACTCAGGTACTCGGTCATGCCGTTCGGAGGCGCTCGAGGACCTCGCCCCAGCGATCCTCGCCGGCAGCAAACGCCGTCTGCACCCGTTCCGCATGGCTGTATCCCTCGTCGACCTCGATGAGGAGTTGGTTGATCAGCTCGTTGGCGGAAATGCCTGGGCGCCGGGTCAGCAGCCGCTCCAAGGCGGTCTGAGCAGGGGCGCTGAGTCTGAGGGTGGAAGCCACCGCCGCATGCTACCACCGTGCTACCACGTGGCCCCGGTTCGTTGGCGGATGGTCCGAGCGCCGACGGCCGGTGTCATAGGGTCGGCGCTCTGATGGCTCGCTCACCGGACGGTCCACCGCCGCCTCCCGCCGTACAGAAGCTGCGGGTTCGCTACGCCAAGCGGGGCCGGCTGCGGTTCACGAGCCACCGCGACATCCAGCGCTCCCTCGAACGCGCCCTGCGCCGGGCGGACATCCCGATGGCCTACTCGGCCGGCTTTTCACCGCACCCGAAGGTCTCCTACGCCGGGGCGGCGCCGACCGGCACGGCCAGCGAGGCCGAGTACCTCGAGATCTCGGTGACCGCGCGCTGCGACCCGGCCGCGGTGCGGACCGCACTCGACGAGTCGATGCCACCGGGACTGGACGTCCTGGAGGTGGTCGAGGCCGCGCCGGCCACCAACCTGGTCGAGCGCCTGGAGGCGAGCTGCTGGCAGATAGAGCTGCCCGGAGTCTCGGACGACCAGGCTCGGACCGCGATCACCTCGTTCCTCGCTGCGCCAGAAGTGTCCGTGCAACGGATGATGAAGAATGGTCTGCGCACTTTCGATGCCCGTGCGGCGGTTCACACCCTCGACCTCGAGCCGCCCGCCACCGCGGCACCGGCGGGTCCCGGGGAGTCACCAGGTGGCAACTGTGCGATACTGCGAGCGGTCGTGCGGCACTCCACACCCGCCGTACGCCCCGACGACGTCCTCACCGCGCTGCGCGTGGTGGCTGACCTCGTGCCGCCGTCCGCACCTCGGGTGACTCGGCTGGCACAGGGGCCACTCGATAGCGCAACTGGTGCAGTGTCTGATCCGTTGGAGCCCGATCGCAGACGATCGGACCAGGAACAGGCTGGGCACTGAGCACGACACCGTCGGCAGTCGGGCTCCGTGACGCGCCTCGTGCGCGACCGTCTCGGCTGTAGCTAGACGACTTCCGTCCGCGCGGAGCGCGCGAGACGACACAACCGCATCCGCGGTGCCGGGTTGGGTGTGACCGGTGGCCGCGGACGACGGGAGTACCCCGATGCTCGACGAGAGCACCCCCACCACCACCGACAACGCAGGCACGACACCGGCCGCCGGCGCTGACGGCCCGCAGGCCGGCAGCTCGGCCCCCGCGGCGAGAGCGCCGCGCAAGCGCACGGCCAAGAAGG
Source organism: uncultured Actinomycetota bacterium (assembly GCA_963834425.1). GTDB lineage: Bacteria > Actinomycetota > Actinomycetes > Actinomycetales > CAVURS01 > CAVURS01. The sequence goes on along the minus strand of CAWIBR010000013.1, from coordinate 1,466,683 downwards.
CGAGCGCCGACGCCGCGCCGGACGGCCAGGCGGAGACGCAGCCGGCCAAGAAGACGGCCAAGAAGGCCGCGACCAAGCGAACCACCAAGAAGACGGCTGACGCCGACGCCTCGACCGGCTCCTCGACCAGCCCGGACGCGCCGCCTTCGACCGACGGCGACGCCGCGCCGGCCAAGAAGACCGCCAAGAAGGCGTCGACCCGGAAGACCACCGCCAAGAAGACCGCCAAGAAGTCCGCCGAGCAGGCGGCTGACGAGGGCGGAGCAACCGCCGCGAGTACGCCGGTCGGCGGGCTGGTCCTCTTCCAGGCCCCCGAGCCCGTGGCCGCACCGACCCGGACCCGCTCCCGCAAGTCAGCGGCGCCGGCGGCCGACGCCCCGGCCGGCGGCGAGGGCCAGGCCGACCGAGATGACAGCGACACGACCAACCGCTCCGACGACTCGACCGGCTCCGGCGACGGCCCGAGCGAGAGTTCGACCGACGGCGGTGATGGTCCGCGCAAGCGGCGCCGTCGCGGCGGTCGGGGCCGGCGCGGTCGCTCCGAGGGAGAGGGTGGCTCCGGCGACGGCAGCACCAGCGACACCGAGGACGGCGAGGCGACCCCGCGGCGTACCGGCGGTCGGGGCGACAACCGCCCGGCGGCCGAGGGCGGGGACGACTCCGGCGACGACGACAACGCCGACAACGGCCCGGACGAGGAGGGCGGCGGCGAGTCCAGCTCGAGTCGGCGCCGTCGGCGTCGGCGCCGTCGCACCGGCGAGGGTGACGGCACGCCCGGCCCAGATGACCCGCCGAACACCGTCGTCCGCGTCCGCGAGCGCCGTCCCCGCGGCGACGAGATCACCGGCGTCCGTGGCTCGACGCGCCTGGAGGCCAAGAAGCAGCGCCGCCGCGAGGGACGCGAGCAGGGCCGGCGCAAGCAGGTCATCACCGAGGCCGAGTTCCTGGCCCGGCGCGAGAGTGTCGAGCGGGTCATGGTCGTCCGCCAGACCGGCGGCCGGACCCAGATCGGCGTGCTCGAGGACGACGTCCTGGTCGAGCACTACGTCTCGCGGGACGCCAACGCCTCGATGGCCGGCAACGTCTACCTCGGCCGGGTGCAGAACGTGCTGCCCAGCATGGAGGCGGCGTTCGTCGACATCGGCAAGGGCCGCAACGCCGTGCTGTACGCCGGTGAGGTCAACTGGGACGCCGCGGGCGTATCCGGCCAGGCCAAGCGGATCGAGAACGTCCTGAAGTCCGGCGAGTCCGTGCTGGTGCAGGTCACCAAGGACCCGATCGGCCACAAGGGCGCCCGGCTGACCAGCCAGATCTCCCTGCCCGGCCGCTACCTGGTCTACGTGCCCGAGGGGTCGATGACGGGGATCAGCCGCAAGCTCCCCGAGAACGAGCGGGCCCGGCTCAAGCAGATCCTCAAGGCCGTCCTCCCCGAGGGCGCCGGCGTCATCGTCCGCACCGCGGCCGAGGGCGCGAGCGAGGAGGAGCTGCGCCGCGACGTCGAGCGGCTCACCCAGCAGTGGGAGGAGATCCAGGCCGGAGCCGCCGGAAACGCGACCGCTCCAGCTCTGCTCCACGGCGAGCCCGACCTGACCGTCCGGGTCATCCGCGACGTCTTCAACGAGGACTTCAACGGACTGGTCGTCTCCGGTGAGGAGTCCTGGCAGACCGTCCAGTCGTACGTCGCTCAGGTCGCGCCCGACCTGACCGACCGGGTCACGAAGTGGACCGGCGAGGGCGACGTCTTCCACCACTACCGGATCGACGAGCAGCTGGCCAAGGCGCTGGACCGCAAGGTCTGGCTGCCCTCCGGCGGCTCCCTGGTCATCGACCGCACCGAGGCGATGACCGTCGTCGACGTCAACACGGGCAAGTTCACCGGCAGCGGTGGCAACCTCGAGGAGACGGTGACGAAGAACAACCTGGAAGCGGCCGAGGAGATCGTCCGCCAGCTCCGCCTTCGGGACGTCGGCGGCATCATCGTCATCGACTTCATCGACATGGTGCTCGAGAACAACCGCGAGCTCGTCCTGCGCCGGCTGCTCGAGTGCCTCGGCCGGGACCGGACCAAGCACCAGGTGGCCGAGGTGACCTCCCTCGGCCTGGTCCAGATGACCCGCAAGCGGGTCGGGCAGGGCCTGCTCGAGGTTTTCAGCGAGACCTGCGAGGTCTGCCACGGCCGCGGGGTCATCGTGCACACCGAGCCGATCGAGAAGAAGTCCCCGACCGAACAGCCGAGCAACGGCGGCGGCTCCGGCAAGGGCGGACGGGGCGGTCGCGGTGGCGGCCGCTCGGGCGGGCAGGAGCCGGCTCCGATCCGGACCGGCCCGACCGCGGCCGAGATCGCCGCCCGGGCCCACGCCGCCGCCATGCACAACGCGAAGCTGGCCGAGGCCGCGGACCCGGACGAAGCGGGCGACCTGGCGGAGGCACCTGAGCTGGGTGAGGCGGCCGAGCTGGCCGAGGCGACCGGGGACCTCATCGAGCAGGCCGCCGAGGCGGCAGCCGAAGGTGCTGTCCTCGTCGCGCAGGAGGCGGCCGAGTACGACGCAGAGCCGATCGACCTCGAGCCGATCGACCTCGAGCCGGAGCCGGTGCAGGAGCAGCCGCAGGAGCCCGAGCCGGAATCTGAGCCTGAGCCTGAGCCGAGCCGTCCGCACCGGAGCCTGAGCCTGAGCCGGTCGCCGTACAGCCGGCGCCTCGGCGGCGCCGGGGCCGAGCCACCGCACCCGCCGGTCCGCCGCCACCGGCGGTGTGACCGTGACCGCGTTGACGGCTTGGCGGTTTGACGGTTTGACCCAGCCGTCCGCCACGAAATACCCTTGCGGTCGGTGCGCCGCGTGCGCGCCGTCGTCGTGAGAGCCCGACCACCGCTGCAGAGCCGGGGGTCACCCGAGCGGCTGTAGAGCGACTATCAACTGAGCATCGACTCAACGTCAGAGAGTGAGTTCCACGTGTACGCGATCGTCCGCGCCGGCGGCCGTCAGGAGAAGGTCGCCGTCGGCGACATCCTGGTGATCGACAAGGTCCAGGGCCAGGCCGGCGACTCGGTGGAGCTCGTCCCGCTGCTACTCGTCGACGGCCAGACCGTCACCAGCGACGCGAAGTCGCTGGCCAAGGTGACCGTGACGGCCGAGTTGGTCGGCCCCTACAAGGGCCCCAAGATCAGCATCATGAAGTTCAAGAACAAGACCGGCTACCGCAAGCGCCAGGGTCACCGCCAGCACCAGACCAAGGTCAAGGTCACTGCCATCAACTCCTGACGCCACCAGCGCCAGCCAGACCAGACCAGACCAGATCAGACCAGATCAGAACGGAAAGTAGGAGCGAGCAATGGCTCACAAGAAGGGCGCATCGTCCTCGCGGAACGGTCGCGACTCCAACAGCCAGCGTCTGGGCGTCAAGCGCTTCGGCGGTCAGGTCGTCAACGCCGGCGAGATCATCGTGCGCCAGCGCGGCACCCACTTCCACCCCGGTGACGGCGTCGGCCGCGGCAGCGACGACACCCTCTTCGCGCTGGTCGAGGGGGCCGTCACCTTCGGCACCAAGCGCGGTCGTCGCACCATCAGCATCACCCCTGCCGGCGGCTGAGGCCCCCAGCACTCGACGTCCCGTGAGGGGCTGGGCCGACCGGCCCGGCCCCTCACGGCTTTTCCGCCCCGACCTTCCCTGACCCGCAAAGGAGCAGCCCCGTGACGACGTTCGTCGACCGCGTCGTGCTGCACCTGATGGCCGGCGACGGTGGCCACGGCTGCGCCTCGGTCCATCGGGAGAAGTTCAAGCCGCTGGGTGGTCCGGACGGCGGCAACGGTGGCCGCGGGGGCGACATCGTCCTGCTCGTCGACCCGCAGTCCACGACCTTGCTGGAGTACCACCGACATCCGCACCGCAACGCCGGCAACGGCAAGGCCGGGCAGGGCAGCCACCGGAACGGCGCCGAGGGTGCCGACCTGATCCTGCCCGTGCCCGAGGGCACGGTCGTGAAGTCGGCCGACGGCGAGGTCCTCGTCGACCTGGTGGGCGTGGGGACGACGTTCGTGATCGCCCACGGTGGACGCGGCGGCCTGGGCAACGCGGCCCTGGCATCGGCTCGACGCAAGGCCCCCGGCTTCGCCCTGCTGGGGGAGCCGGGCGATGCCGGCGACGTGGAGCTCGAGCTCAAGACGCTGGCCGATGTCGCCCTCGTGGGCTTCCCGAGCGCCGGCAAGTCCAGCCTGGTCGCGGCCATGTCGGCCGCCCGGCCCAAGATCGCCGACTACCCCTTCACCACGCTCGTGCCCAACCTCGGCGTGGTCGAGGCAGGCAGCGAGCGGTTCACCGTCGCCGACGTGCCGGGGCTGATCCCGGGCGCGAGCCAGGGGCGCGGCCTCGGGCTGGAGTTCCTGCGTCACGTCGAGCGGTGCTCCGTGCTCGTCCACGTCATCGATGCCGCCACCCTCGATCCCGGACGGGACCCGCTCAGCGACCTGCAGGCGATCGAGGCCGAGCTCGCGGCGTACGTCGTGGACGAGGCGCTCGGCGGGCGGCCCCTCACCGACCGCACCCGAGTCGTAGCCATCAACAAGATCGACGTGCCCGACGCCCGCGAGCTGGCCGAGATGGTGCGGCCCGAGCTGGAGGCCCAGGGCCTGCGCGTCCTGCTCGTCTCGGCGGCCACTCATGAGGGGCTGCGCGAGCTCGGTTTCGCCATGGCCGAGCTGGTGAGCCAGGCCCGGGCCGAGCTGCCGTTGCGTGAGCAGCCACGAGTTGTGTTGCGTCCCAAGGCGGTTGACGAGAAGGGCTTCGTCGTCAAGCGCGAGGACGGCCCGGAGGGACCCCGGTTCCGCGTGGTGGGTGGGCGGCCGACCCGGTGGGTGCGGCAGACCGACTTCAGCAACGATGAAGCGGTCGGCTACCTGGCCGACCGGCTCGCTCGGGCCGGTGTCGAGGACCAGCTCGTCAAGGCCGGTGCCCGGTCCGGTGACACCGTGCTGATCGGCGTTGGCGAGGACGCCGTGGTCTTCGACTGGGAACCCACCATCAGCGCCGGGGCCGAGTTGCTCGCCGGCCCCCGCGGCACGGACTTGCGACTCGACGAGGGCGCCCGGCCGACCCGTGACGACAAGCGCCAGGAGTACGCCGATCGCCGGGCCGGCAAGCAGGCGGCCCGGGCCGAGCTGGACAAGGAGCGCGCGGCCGGGCACTGGGCCTGGCCGGGGGTGCCAGAGGACGAGGACCAGTCGTGAGCAAGGGTCCGGCCTCGATCGCCAGTCGGGCCGAGCTGGCCAGCTCGCACCGGATCGTGGTCAAGGTCGGGTCCAGCTCGCTGACCGACCTCGAGGGTGGTCTGGACGATGTCCGCCTGAATGCGCTGGTCGACGTGCTGGCTGCGCAGGCCGCACAGGGACACGAGGTGCTCCTGGTCTCCAGCGGTGCGATCGCGGCCGGTCTGGCTCCCTTGCAACTGCGCCGTCGACCCAGGGACCTCGCGACCCAGCAGGCCGCTGCCAGCGTGGGGCAGGGGCTCCTCGTCGCGCGTTACACCGCGGCCTTCGCCCGTCACGGGCACACGGTCGGACAGGTGCTCCTCACCGCGGAGGACGTCATTCGGCGCACCCATTACGCGAACGCGCAGCGCACCCTTTATCGCCTGCTCGGCCTGGGCGTCGTCCCGGTCATCAACGAGAACGACACCGTGGCCACCGACGAGATCCGGTTTGGCGACAACGACAGGTTGGCCGCGCTCGTTGCCCACCTGGTGCACGCCGACGTGCTGCTCCTGCTCTCGGACGTGGACGCGCTCTATGACGGCCCGCCGTCGCGGCCGGGCGCGCGCCGGGTAGCCACGGTCGAAGGTCCCGGAGATCTGGTCGACGTCAAGATCCGCACGACCGGTGCTGCGGGAGTGGGCACCGGAGGGATGCAGACCAAGGTGGAGGCCGCCAGAATCGCGGCAACTGCCGGTATTGCCACCATCTTGACGTCGGCTGAGAAGGCAGCCGAAGCCTTGGCGGGTGACGATATTGGGACATTCTTCGCCCCCACTGGATCTCGCCGTGCGACCCGTCTGCTCTGGCTCGCCCACGCCACGAACCCGATGGGTCGACTGGTCCTGGATGCCGGTGCGGTAACGGCTGTTGTCGAACGCCGGATGTCTTTGCTGCCGGCGGGTATCTTGGCGGTCGACGGTGATTTCGGGGCTGGTGATCCTGTCGACCTTTGTGCCGAAAACGGCTCCGTGGTCGCCCGCGGACTGGTCAACTATGCCTCGAAGGAACTGCCCGGACTGTTGGGCCGATCCACCCGGGATCTGGCTCGAGAACTCGGATCGGCGTACGAGCGTGAGGTCGTCCATCGCGACGACCTGGTCCTCATGCGTCGCTGACTGGAAATGAGGGAGCGTGGCACAGCCAGACGAGGGCGAGCCTGCGCTCTGGCACGTGACGCTCACCGTCGCTGGTGGCGCCGTGGATCCCACCGCGCTGCGCGACGCCCTCGAGCGGCTGGCCGCCGAGCGCCCGTTCATGGTCTCGATGCGCTACGGCCTGGACCGGGCCGAGCTGCGCTACTGGGACGAAGCCGAGGATCTCGACGACGCGGCCGCCCTGGCCCTTCGGCTGTGGGGCGATCACCGGGCGAGCGCGCACCTCCCGGACTGGAAGGTCGTCGGCCTGGAGGTCCTGGACCGCCCGACGATGCTCGCCCGCGGCGATGAGCGCTCGACGTCGCCGCTCGTCGCGACCGGCGTCCGTCCGCTCTGACGACGCTGACCGCTTCCGCCGCCGACCTCGGACGACATCTGCGCGAGGCCAGAGCCGTACCCTGTGCAGCGTGAACACCAGCATCGACCAGCCGGCTGAGCTGGATCTACGTGCGACTGTCCTGGAGACCTGCTCGCGGGCCCGCGTGGCCTCGCGGGCGATCGCGCGGCTGACCCGCTCCGAGAAGGATGCTGCGCTGCTGGCTCTGGCCGAGGCCTTGCGCGAGCAGGTCGCCTCGATCGTGGCGGCCAACGAGACCGACCTGGCGGTGGGGGCCGAGAGCGGCCTGGCGGCCGGCCTGCTCGATCGGCTCCGCCTGGACGCCGGCCGGGTGCATCAGGTTGCCGACGCGCTGGCCGATCTGGCCGCCCTGCCGGACCCGGTCGGTGAGGTGGTCCGTGGCTCGACGTTGCCCAACGGGCTGGAGATCCGCCAGGTGCGGGTGCCGATGGGCGTCGTCGCGATGGTCTACGAGGCCCGACCCAACGTCACCGTCGATGCGGCGGGACTGGCGCTGAAGAGTGGGAATGCCGTCGTGCTGCGCGGTGGTTCCGCGGCCGCCCACACCAACCGGGCCCTGGTGAGCGTCCTGCGCGATGCGCTTGCAGCGCAGGGCCTGCCCATGGATGCGGTGGCGTTGCTCGACGAGGGTGGTCGCGACGCGGTGAAGCACCTGATGACGGCCCGCGGCTACGTCGACGTGCTGATCCCGCGCGGCGGGGCGGAGCTGATCCGGACGGTCGTCGACGGGTCGACGGTGCCGGTCATCGAGACCGGGATCGGCAACTGCCACGTCTACGTCGATGCCACGGCCGACCTCACGAAGGCCGTTGCTATCGCAGTGAACTCAAAGGTTCATCGGGTCAGCGTCTGCAACTCGGCGGAGACCCTGCTGGTCCATCGCGATATCGCCGACGACTTCCTGCCGCTGGTGCTCCGGCAGCTTCGCCGCGAGTCGGTCACCGTGCACGTGGCGCCGGAGGTCGCGCCGTACGCCGAGGCGGCGGGCATCGACCACCAACCGGCCAGCGATGACGACTGGGCCCGGGAGTACCTCTCACTCGATCTGGCGGTTCGCGTCGTCGACTCACTCGACGAGGCCGTGGACCACGTGCGGCGTTGGTCCAGCGGCCACACCGAGGCCATCGTCACCGAGAGCCAGACCAGCGCCCGGCGCTGGGTCGCGGAGGTCGACGCGGCTGCCGTGATGGTCAACGCGTCCACCCGGTTCACCGACGGGGGCGAGTTCGGCTTCGGCGCCGAGATCGGCATCTCGACCCAGAAACTGCACGCGCGTGGGCCGATGGGGCTGGCCGAGCTGACCACGACCAAGTGGGTCGTGACCGGCGACGGTCAGATTCGCGCCTAGTGCACGCGAGCGAGGTCAACAAGCTGGTCGAGCTCGAGGACCAGCACTGGTGGTACCGCGAACGCCGGCACCTCCTGGCTCGGGCGTTACGCGGTGTCGCCCCCGGGCGGGCCGTCGACGTGGGCGCCGCCGGCGGCGGCAACACCCGGGTCCTGCGCGAGCTGGGTTGGCAGGCGGCCGCCCTGGAGTACGGCGCGGAAGGCGCTGACGTCGCTGCTGGTCGTGGGCTGCCCGTCGTGCGGGCGGACGCCGTGGCGTTGCCGTTCGCGGCGGACAGCCTCGATCTCGTGGTGGCGTTCGACGTCCTCGAACACTTGCCGGATGACATCGGTGCTGCCCGTGAGGTCGGTCGCGTGTTGCGTCCCGGCGGGCGGCTCCTGGTCGCGGTGCCGGCCGACGAGCGACTCTGGTCGGCGCACGACGACGCGGTCGGCCACGTCCGGCGCTACACCCGGGAGCAGCTCTGCGACACGTTGCGGCGCGGCGGTTTCGACATCGTCGACGTGCGCAGCTGGAACGTCCTGCTACGGCCGGTCGTGGCCTTGCGGCGCCGTTCCAGCACTGGCAGCGACCTGGAGCAGATGCACCCGCTCGTCAACGCCGGCCTGCGAGGGGTCATCACCGCGGAGCGCTACCTGCCGGTCGGCCGGCTGCCCGGCGTCTCGCTGCTCGTCCGCGCCCGCCGGCCCTGATCGCCGTCCGGGGCGCCGTTGAGATCCCCGCCTAAGTCGCCCTGCTGCTCGTCGACCGGCCGGCGGTCTGCGCTGTCGCTCGCGACGAAGTACGCCGGTCGGCCCTGCATCTGGGTGTAGAGACGCCCGACGTACTCACCGAGCAGTCCAAGGCACAGCAGCTGAACCGCTCCGAACGCGGACACGATGACGATGGTCGACGTCCAGCCGGCCACCGTGTCGTGCCTGAGCCGGGCGATGAGCGCATAGATCAGCAGCAGCAGGGCCACCGTCCCGCCGCCGAGACCGAACCACGTCGCCAGCCGCAGGGGCGCGACCGAGAAGCCGGTCAGGCTGTCGACGGTGAGCCGCAACATCCGGGACAGCGGGTACTTGGAGTCTCCGGCGGCGCGCCGCGCGCGGGCGTATCCGACCTGGCTGCTGGGGAAGTCCAGGGCGGGCACAACCAACCGCAGCACTTGGTGGTGCTGCGGCAGTGCCGTCACCGCGTCGACGGTCGCGCGGCTCATCAGCCGGTAGTCGCCGGCGTCCTTGGGGCCGCTCGTGTGGGCCAGGCGCGCCATCGCCCGATAGAAGCTGCGAGCGCTGACCCGCTTGAAGGTTGAGTCACTCGACCGGTCGGTGCGCACGCCGTAGACGACGTCCACCTGGTCGGACCGGGCCACCGCCAGCATCTGCGGGATCAGTTCCGGCGGGTCCTGCAGATCGGCGTCGAGGGTGACGACCCACTGGCCGAGCGCGCGGTCGAGACCGGCCGCGATGGCCGCTTGGTGACCCGCATTGGCTCGCAGCCGTACGACGCGGAGCTCGGGCCAGTCGCGACGGAACCGCTCCAGCAGGACCGGTGTCAGGTCGGTGCTGCCGTCGTCGACGAGCACCGCTTCGTAGGGCTCACCGAGAGCGTCGAGGACCGGCCGCAGTCGGGCGACGAGCAGCGGCAGCACGTCGGCCTCGTTGAAGAGCGGCACGACGGCGCTGAGCGAGGGGCTGCCGGTGGGGATGTCGAGCACTCCGTCCGCTGCGATGCTGACCCGGTCTGGGCTGGTGCCGAGCCTAACTGCCGGCCGGACGTCGCCTCTGCGGCCGATTTCGTTGGCCGGTCCCTGACCTGACGGTGCGTCGGCAGGTCGGCCTGGGCCAGGTGTGGTGGGCGTGCCAGACTGGCCCGATGATGGACAACCTGGCGTTCCTCGCGGGCGAGGCGGCCGAGCCGGCGAAGCGTCACCTGCCGATCCCGCCGTGGGCCTTCGCCCTGCTGGCACTGGCCGGCTTCGTCGTCCTTCTGCTGATCACCTTCGCGTTCCGCAGCACCGGCACCAAGCACTGATCAACGGCTGATCAGCTGTGACCGGCAGGCGCCCGCGGCTCGGGGTGATGGGCGGGACGTTCGACCCGATCCACCATGGTCACCTGGTTGCCGCCAGCGAGGTGCAGACCGTCTTCGACCTCGACGAGGTCGTCTTCGTGCCGACCGGTCAGCCCTGGCAGAAGGACGACCGTCAGGTCTCCCCGGCGGAGCATCGCTACCTGATGACCGTGATCGCCACCGCCTCCAACCCTCGGTTCACCGTCAGCCGGGTCGATGTCGACCGGCCGGGGGAGACGTACACCGTCGACACCCTGCGTGAGCTGCACGCGGCCCGGCCCGATGCGGACCTCTACTTCATCACCGGTGCTGACGCACTGGCCCAGATCCTGTCCTGGAAGGACAACGAGGAGCTGTGGCAGCTGGCCCATTTCGTCGGGGTCACCCGCCCGGGCCACCAGCTGAGCGGTGCCGGCGTCCCCGGTGAGCGGGTCAGCCTGCTGGAGGTGCCCGCAATGTCCATCTCGTCCACCGATTGCCGGCGCCGGGTCGGCGACGATCAGCCGGTCTGGTACCTCGTGCCGGACGGCGTCGTGCAATACATCGCGAAGCATCGGCTTTACCGCGGCCCCTGATCTGCCGATGGGGGGGCGTGGACGTCGTGGATGTGGTGAGCCGGTCGGAGGCTGAGCCGACCCCTCCGGGCGTCGACTGGGGTTCACTCATCTGGCCGGGCGGTCGTCCGACCGGGGACGCCCAGGTCCTTGCCGATCGGGCCGCAGCGGCCGCAGCGATCGCGGCGCGCGCCGAGGACCCGCAGCCGGACCGGCTGCCGGAGCGAGGTCGCGCGGACCAGGCCTGGGCCGAGCGCAGCGCGCCGGTTGCGGCCGCGGAGGCCACCATCCAGCCCGCCAGCCAGGCCGCCACTGCGACCGCCACCGCCCCTGACCCCACGCGACCCTCCGACCGCATCCCCGCCCAGCGGACGGATCGCCGGGGCGCGCCGGTCATCACCGAGTCGGAGCCCGAACCCGAGTTGGAGCCGTGGAACCCCGAGGCGACCTACGAGTCGTTGGTCCGGCTGCTTGCCGAGCTCAAGGCCCTGCACCCGGACGAGGTCGCGGTCCTGCCGCGCCGCCCTTCGCGGCTCGTCCTGCGCCGGCCCCGACGTCCCCGCCGCGTGGTCGCCGGCGTCGCCGCGGCCGCCGTCGTCGTTGCCGGTCTCGGACTGGTGGTCGCTCGCCATCACTCGCCGAACACACCGCCGGTGGCCGCAGCGGCGCCCCACATGTCGACCGCCCTCATTGCGATCGAGGCGAACGGCGCGCTGGCTGGTGGCAACCTGCTGGCCAGCGACGACAAGCGGGCGCAGGAGATCCTGCTGCCGAGCCGCCTGCTGGTCGACGTGCCTGGCCAGGGCAGCACGCAACTCTCGACCGCGCCGGACTCCGGCCCGGGTGCGGCCTCAGCCGCCGTGGAGAACGCCCTGCACGTGCGGGTCGACGGCACCTGGGTGCTCGACCCGACGGCCTTGGCGGCGCTGGTGAACGCCGAGGGTGGCGTCGACGTCACCCTCACCAACGACGTTGTCCCGACCGACGGCTCCACCGTCCTGGACATCGGGGTCGGCACCTCGCACATCGACGGCACCCAAGCCGACCAGCTCGCCTTGGCCATCGGCTCCCAGGAGCCCGAGGCCAGCCGGTTGGCCCGGCAGCAGATCTTGATCGAAGCCATCCTGGCCAAGCTGCCGGCCAGCACGGCCCAGATCGCGCCGCTCCTGCAGGGCGCCCAGCTCGACGGCCACCTGACGCCGGCCTCGCTGGCCGCGATGCTGGACCGGGTCCGCGACGACATCGCGGCCGGTCAGGCGGCCTCCACCGTCGTACCGAACACCGAGATCGACAGCGGCTCCGGCACCCCGTCGTACGGCCTGGACGACGCGGGAACGGCGACCATGGTCGCCTCCCGCCTGGCCGGCGCGGAGCTGCCGACCCCGGCTGGCGGTCGCTCACGCATCCTGGTCGAGAACGGTGTCGGTACGCCGGGTCTGGGCGACCAGGCTCGTGGCGTGCTGGTGGCCCGGGGCTACGCGTTCCGCTCGGGCGGCAACGCGGCCAGCTTTGGCGCCGGCCCGTCGGTCATCCTGATCCCCGACGCCACGCCGCAGAACCGAGCGCTCGGCATGACCATCGCGCAACTGCTGCATCTGCCGGCCTCGGCGGTGCAGCTCGACAGCAACCCGACCACCATCGCGGACGCCAAGGTCATCCTCGGGTCGGACTACCAGCCGCAGGTCACGCCGACGCCGTGAGAGGCTAGCGGCCGTGTCCGCTTCCGATCGCGCCATCGAGCTCGCCACCGCCGCGGCCGCCGCAGCGGAGGAGAAGCTCGCGACCGACGTGGTCGCCCTGGACGTCAGCGAGCAGCTGATCATCACCGACATCTTCTTGTTGGCCTCGGCGCCCAACGACCGGCAGGTCAAGGCCATCGTCGATGCGATCGAGGAGTCGTTGCTGCGGCTCGGTGCCAAGCCGGTACGCCGCGAGGGCACCCGCGAGGGCCGCTGGGTCCTGCTGGACTACGTCGACGTGGTGGTTCACGTGCAGCACGCCGAGGAGCGCGAGTACTACTCGCTCGAGCGCCTCTGGCGCGACTGCCCCACCCTGGAGCTGTCCCAGCCGGTCGCCGAGAACACCTGAGCCCGACGATGACCGGACGGCGCATCGTCGTCGTGCGTCACGGACGCACGGCCTACAACCACGAGGACCGCTGGCAGGGCCAGCTGGACATCCCGCTCGACGACGTCGGCCGCCACCAGGCGGCTCTGATGGGGCCGGAAGTCGGTTCGCTGGACCCGGTCGCGATCGTCTCGAGCGACCTGGCCCGGGCCCGCGACACCGCGGCCGCAATCGTTGCCACGACAGGACTTTCGCTCTCGTTCGACCCCCGGCTGCGCGAGATCAACGCGGGCCAGTGGGAAGGGCTTGACCGGATCCGAGGTCCGGGCGCGCTTCCCGGGCGAGACCGAGCGGATCCGGGCCGGTGAGGACATCCCCCGCGGGGTTGACGGCGAGACCTGGAGCGATCTCGGTCAGCGGGTCGCCGCCGGGCTGACCGACTTCGCCGAGACGCTCCCGGCCCGCGGGGTCGGCGTCGCGGTGACCCACGGCGCGGCCGCCCGGGCGGGCATCGGCGTACTCCTCCAGCTGCCGTTCGAGCACTGGCGGATCCTCGGCGGGATGGCCAACTGCGCCTGGGCCGTGCTCGATGAGCAGGCCTTCGGCTGGCGACTGATGGGCTGGAACCTCGTCGCCATGTAGCCGGCCGCTTGCTCGCGGGACGCGCGCGACGTGTCAGCACCAGGCGCGGCAAATGCACCGCTGTGGTGCTGACAACCCCTGTCGTCGGCGCGAGCTCCACGGCGATTCGGCCGCGGCGGGGCCCACCCGTTAGACTCGCCGAGCACTTCGCGGGGCTGTGGCGCAGCTGGTAGCGCACCTCCATGGCATGGAGGGGGTCAGGGGTTCGAGTCCCCTCAGCTCCACCACGTAGTGGCCAATCGGCACCCTTCGGGGTGCCGTTGGTTTTTTGCGGACATAGGGTCGAGCATGCGAAAGATCGTCGTCTATGAGTTGCTCTCGCTCGATGGTGTGGCCGAAGCACCGGACCAGTTCTTCAGCGACTGGGACGACGCGATGGAGGCCAATCTCGCGTCGGTGATCGCGACCCAGGACTCGGTGATCCTGGGCCGACGCAGCTACGACGAGTGGGCTCGGTACTGGCCGGCAAGTGACATCGAGCCCTTCGCGAGCTTCATCAACGAGGTCGAGAAGCACGTGGCCACCTCGACCCCGCTCGACCGCGACTGGGCCGACGCGACCGCCGTCGACGGTGATCTGGTCGAGTTCGTGAAAGGCCTCAAGACCCGACCCGGAGGGGACATCGGCGTCCACGCCAGCATCTCGGTCGCCCAAGCCTTGTTCGCTGCGGACGTCGTCGACGAGCTCCGTCTTGTGGTCGCGCCGACGATCGTCGGCAGTGGCCGACGGCTCCTGGACGGGCTGGCTTCGCTTCGGCTCGAGTCCATTCGCGTCGAGCGGTCACCGTCCGGCTACCTGCTCCTCGACTACCGCGTCGTCCGGTAGGCGCCGCTCCTCTTGACCCGAACCGCTGCGGTTCGCGCGGTATCGCGATCCTTCGCACTCGCCCACGCGCGTACGTGCGAGCTGTCGCGCTGGTCGTGCTGGTGGCCGCCGGGGTGGTCGGGGCTTTCTGGGTGGACTCCTTGGAGTTCGACCCGACCGGTCCGATGAGCGGCGTCGGAGGCAGCCTTCGCGGGTTCGTCGACAGCGGCGGTCTCACGGGGGCGCTCCTCGCGGTCGTTTGCCTGACCGTCACGCTCGGCTCGGCGTACCTCCTCCTGGCTCGACCGTCCGCGAGGGTCAGGGGGAGTCAGCGTCAGGGCTGACTGCCTGCTGACGACAAACCGGCTCCGTAGATGGTGATTCGTTCAGTCGCCACCACGCGTCGGCCGGTTTCACGAAGAGTCAGGACCGCGCTCGCTCGCCCGCTGGGCACAAAGGCGACAAGGAGTCGATCGCCGGTCTCAGAATCAAAGACTGGTGAGCGTGGCGTGCGATTGTCGTCCTCGAAGTCAATGTCGACCTCCACGATCGATGAATGGCACCGCACGGCCAATAGGCCTAGGCCGTCTCCTCGAACAGTGGAAAGCACCCGGTAGTCAGCCGGATCGCTGAGGGGGGCCCAGATGCTTTCGACAGCTCCGATCTCACCATCAGACCAATCAACCTCCAGTCGTTCCCCCACGGCCAACTCTTCCCCAGGCACGGGCAGAACACCATCGAACAACCGCCACCGGGCGGCGTCCAGCACCCCGGAACCTGCCATCTCGAAGTGCCCCCGATCAAACTGGATCAACGCGTTGCCCCATCCCGGTGGTCGATCAGCAGGTAACGGTGACCACGTTCCCAACAATATCCGGATAGTCGATGCCGTCCACTGTCTGATAGTAGGCGCGCGGCCGGTAGGAGCCTGACCCGCAGGGGCTGTAGTAGACGGGTACGTTCAGGTCATAGGCATTCCCGGTGGTGCTGCCGTGACTGCGAATGACGGTGCTGCAACTGAAGTCGTCTGGACCGCCAACGCGGACGCATTTGTCTAGGGCTGTGCTCGCGGATATGGCAGCCGGTTCGATGCAGTTGATGTAGGTGCTCGCAAACACGGAGGTGCCTGACTTCCGCGGCCCCTCAAAGGTCCCGTGACACTTGTAGCCCAACACCTGCGCCGGCCTGGCGGGTGTCGCGCGGGTGCCAGCCTGTGCCCCCTTCGGTGACATGAATGTCCAGCTGTTTGCCTGGACGGGGGTCTTCGACCCGGGGTCCAGGGGGGTTGAGGTGCGCGCCACAGCGGGAGACGGCACCACGCCCGCCGACGCATGAGGAGCGCCGAGAGCCAGGCTCATGGCGATCAGGATGAAAACGGTGAATCGTCGCATGTCATCCCGTCACCGTCGCGTAAGTGCCTATTCGTGGCATGAGCGAGTAAACACCCAGTCGTTCATCCCAGCAAGGGTCACGGAAGTCGCAGCTGAAGTTCGCGGGTAGTTTGGCCCGGTGCCGCCCGCCCAGCAACGAGTCGCCGTCGTCACTGGGGGCGGCAGCGGGATCGGCGCGGTCGTGGCGCGAGCGCTCGCAGGCGACGGGTGGACCGTGGTCATCGCCGGTCGGCGAGCCGAGGCCCTGGAGTCGGTCGCCGCGAGCGGGGCGCGAGCTGGCCGGATCGCTCGACCCCGTCGCGACCGACGTGACCGACGAGGCGAGTGTGCGGCAGCTGTTCGAGCGCGCGGTCGAGCACCACGGCCGGATCGACCTGCTCTTCAACAACGCCGGCGTCGGCTTCCCCGACGTGGAGCTCGCCGACCACACCCTCGAGGACTGGAACCGGGTCGTCGCCGTCAACCTCACCGGGAGCTTCCTGTGCACCCGCGAGGCATTCCGGGTGATGCGCGACCAGGACCCGCAGGGCGGCCGGATCATCAACAACGGCTCGATCTCCGCGCACGCGCCGCAGGCCGCGGTCGATCGCCTACACCGCGACCAAGCACGCGATCACCGGCCTGACCAAGTCGACCCAGCTGGACGGCCGGCCGTTCAACATCGCCTGCGGCCAGATCGATATCGGCAACGCGGCCACCAGCATGATCAGCGGCGCCAGCCAAGGCGCCGCGCAGGCCGACGGCTCGATCCGGCCCGAGCCCCTGATGGACGTCGAGGAGGTCGGCCGAGCGGTCCGCTACATGGCCAGCCTGCCGCTGGACGCCAACGTCGCCACGTTGACCGTGATGGCCACCAAGATGCCGTACGTCGGAAGGGGTTGAGCGGGTATGCCGGAGGCCACGAACGATCGGCCGGGAGCGACGGCCTGGGATGCCGACCGCAGCATCGTGCGCTTCCCGGACCCGGCCATCGAGATCGTCGACGAGCGGTTCCGCTCGCTGGTCGTTGAGCACGAGGTCGTCGAACGGCTGTGGACCGGCGGCCGCTGGCTCGAAGGCCCGGTGTGGTTCGGCGACGGCCGCTACCTGCTCTTCTCCGACATCCCGAACGACCGGATGCTTCGCTGGAGCGAGACGACCGGCGAGGTCACGCCGTACCGCGTGCCGTCCAACAACAGCAACGGCAACACCCGCGACCGGCAAGGCCGGCTGGTCACCTGCGAGCACCTGACCCGGCGGGTCACCCGGACCGAGCACGACGGCCGGATCACGGTGCTGATGGACAGCTACGACGGCAAGCGGCTCAACGCTCCCAACGACGTCGTCGTGCACTCCGACGGCTCGGTCTGGTTCACCGACCCGGGCTACGGGATCCTGGGCAACTACGAAGGGGACCGGGCCGACCCAGAGCTCCCGCGGCACGTCTACCGGGTGGACCCCGTTACCGGCGAGGGCACCGCCGTGGTCGAGGGCATGAACCGGCCCAACGGGCTGTGCTTCTCACCCGATGAGTCCCTTCTCTATGTCGTGGACGTCGACCACATCCGGGTCTTCGACATCGAGGGCGGCGCGCCGGTCAACGGACGGGTCTTCGTCGACACGAGCCCGGGCTTCGCCGACGGCATCCGCTGCGACCGCGACGGCAACCTGTGGTCGTCGGCCGGTGGCGGGGGAGCGGGGTTCGACGGCGTCCGCTGCCACAGCCCCGAGGGCGACCTGCTCGGGCAGATCCACCTGCCCGAGACGACGGCCAACTTCTGCTTCGGCGGGCTGAAGAAGAACCGGCTGTTCATCACCGCCAGCCGCTCGCTCTACAGCGTGTACGTCGAGGCGCTCGGCGACCAACGCCCCTGACCGGCCCTGACCGGCCGCTGACCGGCCGCTGATTCACAGGCAGCGGACTCCAGGGGACATCCGCCCGCAACACTCCTGAATTGTTCCTGCCGTTGGATCGTGAGGACCGATCCCGCTGTCCGATGCGGGACTCAGCGCCGTTGCGAGGGGCCAGCCCATGAGTGGAAGCACCGTCCGTCTGCAGGCCATCAAGGACGTCGAGGCGTACGTGCCACCGGCCGTCAGCTTCGCGCCCGACGAGACGCCCGGCGATGTCTTCGGTGCCAACGTCTTCAGCAAGGCAGTGATGCAGAAGCGGCTGCCGAAGTCGGTCTACAAGTCCGTCCTGGCGACGATCGAACACGCCGCGCCGCTCGACCCGGCCGTTGCCGACGCCGTGGCCTCGGCCATGAAGGACTGGGCGCTGGAGAAGGGCGCCACCCACTACGCGCACGTCTTCTACCCACTGACTGGACTGACCGCGGAGAAGCACGACAGCTTCCTGGAGCCGGCCGGCGACGGCTCGGCCCTGGCCGAGTTCGCAGGCAAGACGCTGATCCAAGGAGAGCCGGACGCCTCCAGCTTCCCCAGCGGCGGCCTGCGCAACACCTTCGAGGCCCGCGGCTACACCGGCTGGGACGTGACCAGCCCGGCGTACGTGCTGGAGAACCCCAACGGCAACACCCTTTGTATCCCAACGGTTTTCGTGTCCATGACCGGCGAAGCACTCGACCACAAGACGCCACTTGCTGCGATCGCAACAGGCGATGGCGCAGCATGCCGAGCGGGTGCTGAAGCTCTTCGGCCACGCCACGCCGGACGCCGTCGTGTCGTTCTGCGGGGCCGAGCAGGAGTACTTCCTGGTCGACCGGCACTTCTTCCTGGCGCGCCCGGACCTGCTCAACGCCGGGCGGACGCTCTTCGGCACCAAGCCGCCCAAGGGCCAGGAGTTCGACGACCATTACTTCGGCGCCATCCCGGAGCGAGTGCTGGGCTTCATGATGGACACCGAGCGCGAGCTCTTCAAGCTCGGGATTCCGGCCAAGACGCGGCACAACGAGGTCGCACCGGGCCAGTTCGAGATCGCGCCGATGTTCGAGCGAGCCAACGTGGCCGCCGACCACCAGCAGCTGCTGATGACCACCTTCAAGAGCATCGCCAAGAAGCACGGCATGGAGTGCCTCTTCCACGAGAAGCCGTTCGAGGGCGTCAACGGGTCGGGCAAGCACGTCAACTTCTCGCTGGGCAATGCGACCGAGGGCAACCTGTTGCTGCCCGGGGACACCCCGCACGACAACGCGCAGTTCCTCGTCTTCTGCGCCGCCGTGATCCGCGCCGTCCACCAGTACGGCGGGTTGCTGCGGGCCTCGGTGGCCTCGGCCTCCAACGACCACCGCCTCGGCGCGAACGAAGCGCCGCCGGCGATCATCTCGATCTTCCTCGGTGACCAGCTGACCGACGTCTTTGACCAGATCGCCAAGGGCGGGGCGACCTCGTCGAAGGAGAAGGGGACGCTGATGATCGGCGTCGACACCTTGCCGATCCTGCCGACCGATCCCGGCGACCGGAACCGCACCAGCCCGTTCGCCTTCACCGGCAACCGGTTCGAGTTCCGCGCTCCCGGCTCGATGCAGTCGGTCGCCGGCCCGATGGTCACGATCAACACGATCATGGCCGAGGCGCTCGACTACATCGCGACCAACCTCGAGACGGCGATCGCGTCCGGCACGGACTTCAACGTCGCCGTGCAGAACATCCTCTCCGAGATCATCTCGAACCACGGTGCGGTCGTCTTCAACGGCGACGGCTACTCGGACAACTGGCAGATCGAGGCGGCCGAGCGCGGTCTGCCCAACCTGCGCACCACCCTGGACGCGCTGCCCGAGCTGGTGTCCGACGGCGCGATGGAGCTGTTCGAGAAGTACCAGGTCTTCAGCCACCGCGAGATGCACAGCCGCTACGACATCGGACTCGAGCAGTACGCCCTCACCATCGGCGTCGAGGCCCGGCTGACGATGGAGATCGGGGCGACATCGGTGCTGCCGGCGGCCACTCGCTACCAGACCGAGCTCGCGCTCAACCTGGCCGCGCTGAAAGACGCAGGCGTCGCGGCCGACGCCTCCGCGCTGGAGGAGGTGTCGGATTCAGTCACGGCTCTGCGGATGGCGCTCGGGACGCTGCGGGACGCGCTCGCTGCGGACCCCGGATCGACCGCGTTGGAGCTCGCGACCGCGGCCCAGGAGAGTCTCTTGCCGGCGATGGCCGCCGTTCGGTCGGCGGCCGACGGCCTCGAGGGCGTCATCGCCGACGACCTGTGGCCGCTGCCGACCTACCAGGAGATGCTCTACATCCTCTGAGGCTGCAGCAGCTCCTCGCGGTTGGACCAGGCCCAGCTCAGGGCGATCAACGAGAACGCCAGCGTGATCAGGTTGATCGCAGCCTCGATGACTCCGCCCGCCCCCGTCGCATAGATCCCGTGCTCGAGGTCGTAGAGCACGTCCATCGCGAACAGGTACAGGCCGCCACCCCCGGCCGCGATCAGCCACAGCAACGCGGTCGGGGACCGTCGGCGCAGGCTCACCAGGGCGGCCACGCAGGCCACCGCCAGCCAGGCGTCGGCCAGCGGGAAGGCGTTCTCGAACTCGACGTACGCCGGTCGGGTGCTGCTTGCGACGGCGCTCCGGTCGGCGAACCAGAGCAGCCAGTACGCCGCGTCGACCGCGATCGCGGCCAGGAGCATCCGCTGCACTCCGACCCGTCCCAGCCGCTGCCGCATCGGGTGATCATGCCGGGAGCCCTCAACTCACGGGCGCGGGGGGCCGATAGGAGGGTGTGCACCGCGACCCAGACGCGCTGGACCATGCTGTCGCGCCGATCCTGCCGACCGTCTGTGCGGCGGTCGCGCTGCTCGACGCCGTGTGGTCCGCGGTCGACCTGATCACCCTGAGCGGGCGACCCAAGCCGGTGCTTGCGGCGCTCGCCGCCGTGACGGCTGTGCTCCTCGGGCTGCTCGCGCTCGCCGTGCGACGGCAGGATGATCGGCGCCGGTTCCGCGCGCTTCGTGGCGGCCGCTGTCGCCTTGTCCGTAGGAATCAACGGGGCTGCCGGGCTGGCCGAGACCGGTCAGCCGCAGTACGCCGCGTGGGTCATGCTCGCGGTGGCCATGGCCGGCGTGCTGGTCCTGGCCCGGAGCTGGTACCTCGCCACCGTCCTGGCTCTCTGGGTCCTGTGGTGCGGCTCGACGTACATCGCGGTCAATCGAGACAACAGCGGCGACAACGTGACGCTGTTCGTGCAGCTGGCCATGGTGACCCTGGCGACGACCGCATTCTCGATGCTCCTCAACCAGTGGCGGGTCGCCTCGCTGCAGGAGGTCGCCGAAGCCCGCGAGCGGGCCGCCGACGCTGAGGTGCGCGACTCGTTGACGGGCGTGGCGAACACCTCCGGCCTCAACCTGCTCGGAGGCCAGGTCATCGAGGCGGCCCGCCGCCACGGTGACGCAGTCCACTGCCTCGTCCTGGACGTCGACGGGCTCGGCGCCGTCAACCACGAGCTCGGCCGGCTGATCGGCGACGAGGTCCTGATCGGCGTCGCCGACTCTCTGATCGGCGCCACGCGCGCCGGCGATGTCGTGGCCCGCTGGGGCGGTGACGAGTTCGTCGTCGTGGGGGCCGGGTCGGGGCCCTCGGCGCTCGAGGTCGAGCGGCGGGTGCGGGCGGGGATCGTCGAGTCTCCGCCGGCGTCGCCCTCGGTCTGGCCGGGCCGGGTCAGCGCCGGCCGAGCAGTCAAGGAGCCCTGGGACGACGACACGCTCCAGTCGCTGCTGGAGCGCGCCCACCGCGAGATGCTGCTCCGCCGGGCATTGCGCCGGGAGGCTTCCGCGGCGCCGTACCGTCCGGCCAGCCTGGATCGCAGCCAGGATCCACCCGCCCAGCGGCAACGACCGGGAGCCGCACCCCAGTCCTGGTGAGTCCTGGTCAGTCCGGTGAGTCCGGGTGATCGATCGGCGCATCCAGCCGTCGATGAGCGGCCCGATAGGATTCGCGATCTGATGAGCGAGACCTACGACCCCCGAATCCTGCAGGAACGCTGGCGCCCGGTCTGGGCCGAGCTCGATCCGTTCCGTGCCTCCGCGGCCTCCGACGACTCCGACGACTCCGACGACGCGCGAGAGCGGCGCTACATCGTCGACATGTTCGCCTACCCCTCCGGCGACCTCCACATGGGTCACGCCGAGGCCTATGCGATCGGCGATGTCTTCGCGCGCTACTGGTTCCAGCGGGGCTACAACGTCCTGCACCCCATCGGCTGGGACTCGTTCGGCCTGCCCGCCGAGAACGCCGCGATCAAGCGCGACGCCCACCCGGCGGACTGGACCTACGCCAATATCGAGACCCAGGCCGAGTCCTACCGGCGCTATGCCATCTCGGTCGACTGGTCGACCCGCCTGCACACCTCCGACCCGGAGTACTACCGCTGGACGCAGTGGCTGTTCACGCGCTTCTACGAGCGTGGCCTGGCCTACCGCAAGGCCTCCCCGGTCAACTGGTGCCCCAAGGACCAGACCGTGCTGGCCAACGAGCAGGTCATCAACGGGCACTGCGAGCGCTGCGGCACGGCCGTCGTCAAGAAGACGCTGACCCAGTGGTACTTCAAGATCACCGACTACGCCGAGCGCCTGCTCGACGACATGTCGCTGCTCGAGGGCGGCTGGCCCGACCGCGTGCTGCTGATGCAGCGCAACTGGATCGGCCGCTCCACCGGCGCCGATGTGCACTTCGTCGTCGAGGGGCGCGAGCAACCGGTCACGGTCTACACGACCCGACCGGACACGCTGTTCGGCGCGACGTTCTTCGTGGTCGCGGCCGACTCCGAGCTGGCCGCCGAGCTGGCCGCTGGCACCTCGGCCGAGGCCGACTTCGCGGCGTACCGAGAGGAGGTCTCGCGGGCCAGCGAGATCGAGCGGCTGGCCACCGACCGGCCCAAGACCGGTGTCTTCCTGCAGCGTCACGCCATCAACCCGGTGAACGGTGAGCGCCTGCCGGTCTATGCCGCCGACTACGTCCTGGCCGACTACGGCCACGGCGCGATCATGGGCGTGCCGGCCGAGGACCAGCGGGACTGGGACTTCGCGCAGGCGTTCGACCTTCCCATCGTGAGAACCGTTGCGCCGCCTGCGGATTGGGAGGGTGACGCCTACACGGGAGACGGCCCGACCATCAACTCCTCGAACGGCGAGGTCAGCCTTGACGGGATGGCCCGGGACGAGGCCAAGGCGTTGATCATCGACTGGTTGGCCAGCAAGGACCTGGGGGCGGCCACGACGACCTACCGCTTGCGGGACTGGCTGATCTCGCGCCAGCGGTTCTGGGGTTGCCCGATCCCGATCGTCCACTGCGAGGTCGATGGCGAGGTGCCGGTCCCCGATGACCAGCTGCCCGTGCTGCTGCCCGACCTGCGGGGCCAGGACCTGAAGCCGCGCGGCGTCTCTCCGCTGGCCGCGGCCGAGGACTGGGTCAACACGACCTGCCCGAAGTGCGGCGGACCGGCCAAGCGCGACACCGACACCATGGACACCTTCGTCGACTCGTCCTGGTACTTCCTGCGCTACTGCTCGCCCCACTACGAGGACGGCCCGTTCGACCCGGCCGAGGTCGCCAAATGGATGCCGGTCGATCAGTACATCGGCGGCATCGAGCACGCGATCCTGCACCTGCTCTACGCTCGCTTCTTCATCAAGGTCCTGCACGACCTGGGCCTGATCGAGGCCGTGGAACCGTTCAGCCGGCTGCTGACCCAGGGGCAGGTGATCAACCACGGCAAGGCGATGAGCAAGACGCTCGGCAACGGCGTCGACCTCGGCGAGCAGATCGACGCCTACGGCGTGGACGCCGTCCGCCTGACGATGATCTTCGCCAGTCCGCCCGAGGACGACATCGACTGGGCCGACGTCTCGCCCGACGGCGCCCGCAAGTTCTTGGCCCGAGCCTGGCGGCTGGCCGGCGAGGTCACCGCGCCGCTCGGCTCCGACCCGGCTGGGGGAGACGCCGCGCTGCGCAAGCAGACGCATCACACGGTGCACGAGGCCGGGCAGCTGATCGAGGGTCACAAGTTCAACGTGGTGGTGGCGCGCTTGATGGAGCTGGTCAACTCCACGCGCAAGGTGGTCGATTCCGGTGCGGGAGCTAGCGATCCGGCCGTCCGTGAAGCGGTCGAGGTGACGGCCATCCTGCTCAGTCTGGTCGCGCCGTACACCGCGGAGGACATGTGGGCCCAGCTTGGTCATCAGCCCTCCGTCGCCCGGGCCGGGTGGCCGGTCGTTGACGAGAGCCTGCTGGTCGAGGCGGAGGTGACGTGCGTCGTGCAGGTCGGGGGCAAGGTGCGTGATCGGTTCGATGTCTCGCCCGACATTGCCGAGGATGCGTTGCGGGACAGGGCTTTGGCGAGTGAGAAGGTGAAGCAGGCCTTGGCTGGGCGCGATGTTCGCACGGTCATTGTCCGAGCCCCACGCCTGGTCAACATCGTCCCTGCGTGAGCCGTCATGCCGGTCGCGCTCGTCACCGACTCGACGGCCTACCTGCCGGCCGAATTGATCGAGCAGTACGCCGTCACGGTGGTGCCGCTCCAGGTCCTGCTGGCCGGAAAGGCCTTTGACGAGAACGAGATCGAGTCGGCGCAGGTGGCTCGAGCCTTGCGTGACCGGACACCGGTCACGACGTCACGGCCCTCACCCGGCGCGTTCGCCGCGACGTACGACGCTTTGCACCGTCAGGGCTACGACGCGGTGGTGTCGGTGCATCTCTCCGGTGAGATGTCAGGGACCGTCAGCTCGGCCCGGCTGGCCGGCGCGCAGGCGGCGATCCCGGTGGAGGTTGTCGACTCGCGGTCGCTCGGCATGGGGCTGGGCTACGCCGTCATCTCGGCCGGAGACGCCCTCGCCGCCGGGGCCGGTGCCGCGGAGGCGGGTCACGCCGCTCGGGCGCGGTCGGCCAACTCCACTGCGTTGTTCTACGTCGACACGTTGGAGTACCTGCGGCGAGGAGGTCGGATCGGGTCGGCCGGTGCGCTGGTGGGTTCGGCCCTGGCCATCAAGCCGCTACTGCGCCTCGACGACGGCCGGATCGTGCCGTTGGAAAACGTGCGCACCTCGACCCGCGGGATCGCCCGGCTCCAGGAGATCGCGATCGCGCTGACACCGGCCGGACGGCCGGTGGACCTGGCCGTGCACCATCTGGATGCCGCTGACCGGGCTGCGAGCATGGCCGAGCACCTGCGCGCGCAGCTGCCCGAGGTGCGCCGGCTCGCCGTCTGCGAGGTGGGCGCCGTGGTGGGAGCGCACGTCGGGCCGGGGATGTTGGCCATCGTGGTCGCACCTGCCCCCTGAGCCACATCGGTACCAATTCCTGGCCGATCACGGGTGGGTGCGCGGTGACCAGCCCGGCACCCTGTGTGTCTAGTCAGTTCACCCTCTGTGAGAAAACGCTCGGCCATAGCGGGTGAAACTGTCGTGGATTGGTCTCACTCCGTGAAATGACTAGTCATTTCGGGTTGTGCCATCACCCGTTCGGACGACACACTGTCCGGACACGGAGCGGGTGAGCGCTCCGCCTTCAGGGAAAGGGCTTTCACATGTCGGCTGCACAGCGTTTCGAGCGGATCCGTACCGTCACTCGCGAGCGGATTCGCTGAGCGAACCTGCTGTCCCCAGACCGCCGCCGCCCACCTCGGGCGGCGGCGGTCTGCGTCTGTCCACGATGTCGGTTCGTCCACAGGCACCGTCGGTCGTCCCACCGTCCACAGGGCGTAGGCGACGCCAGTGAGATGGTGGGGCCTGCGGCCTAACGTCCCGGCCCATGCCGGTTCCATCAGCTCCCCGAAGTCTTCGCCATCCTGGCCGACCTGGTCATCCTGGCCGCCCGGATCCTGGGCCGGGCCGACACCGCCGACTCATCGCACGGGCCGGCGTCTCGTTGCAGCAGGCCCAGGCCGCCCTCGCCGACCGGATCCCCGTCGGGTTGCGCGTTGCTCGTCTGGCACCCAGCCGGCGAGCGGTCGGCGGACTGTTGATCGTCGGGCTGGCGGTCGCTGCGATCCTGGGACTGCGGCTGGCCATGGCCTCGGCCGCGGCGAAGCCGGTGCCGATCGGGTCGACACGCGACCCGGGGACATCGTCGGCCGCCGCCACCGGGGCGACCTCCAGCGCGAGCGCCGATCCCGCGCTCGGTCCCGGTGACTCGCCGACCTCGTCGAGCTCTCCCGCGGCGGCGGCAACGGGTCCGCCCGCAGTGGTCGTCGTGGATGTGGCCGGACGGGTGCGTCGCCCCCTTGTCGCACGACTTCCCGCAGGGTCGCGGGTCCAGGACGCGCTGAAGGCGGCTGGTGGAGCGTTGCCCGGGTCCGACCTCGTCGGACTCAACCTGGCCCAGCTCCTCACCGACGGCGAGCAGGTCGTGGTGGCCGCCCGGGGTCGCTCGTCGACGGTGAACGGCGGTGGCCCTGGGAGCCCGGGCGGAACGTCCGGTGGATCGGGCGAGGCGGCCGTGGTCGACCTCAACACCGCTGACGTGACAGCCCTCGACTCGCTGCCGGGAGTCGGTCCCGTGTTGGCCCAACGGATCCTGGACTGGCGTACGGCGCACGGTCACTTCAGCAGCATCGACGAGCTCGACGAGGTGTCCGGCATCGGCGACAAGCTGATGGCCGAGATCCGCCCCCACGCGAGCCTGTGACAGCGAGCGCAGGGGCCGGGGCCGGCAGCGTCGGTTCCGGTTCGGTACCCACCTCGTCAACGGACTCGATAGCGGATGCCGGCCCGGGCTCGCGCAGAGCAGACCTACGGTTGCTGGCGCCGGCGTTGACGGCGTGGGCTGCGGTGGCGTTGCTCCTCGCCGCGCCGGTGGTGGCGGTGACGGGTCTGGTCGCGCTCCTGCTGGGCGGCGTGGTCTGGCTCCTTCGTCGGTCTGGCTCGCGTCAGCTCTCCAGCCGCCGCTCCGGCCGAGGTGGCGCGTTGCCCCTCGTGATGGCGGCGACCGCCCTGGCCCTGCTCGCCCTGGTGCTGCAGCGCGGTCTGCGCACGGTGGGCCCGGTCGTCGACTTGGCGCACCAAGGGGCCAGTGTCGACCTGCGGGCGGAGGTCACCTCCGACCCGCGGCTGCTGCCGGTCTCCGGCACCCGTCGTACGCCGCTGGTGATCGTGACGCTCCAGGCGCGTCACGTCGTGGGGCGGGGCGCGGAGTCGCACGTCAACGCTCCCGTGCTGGCTTTCGCGCCCCAGAGCTGGCTGACGTTGGAGTGGGGCGAGGAGGTCGAGGTCCGGGGGCGGCTGGCGTCCGCCGCGGCCAGGCGATGACGTGGTCGCGACATTGACCGGCAAGGGACCGCCGGTGACGCGCGCCCCGCCGAGCCCGGTGCAGCGGGCCGCGGGTCGCCTGCGCAGCGGGCTCCGCAGCGCGGTGGGCGGCACGCCCAGCGATGGGGCGGGGCTGCTGCCCGGCTTGGTCGTCGGCGACACGTCCGGTCTGGATCCCGGGCTGGAGCAGGCGATGCGGAGTTCGGGACTGACTCACCTGGTGGCGGTCTCAGGCAGCAACGTCGCCATCGTGGTCGGCGCGGCCCTCTTCCTGGCCCAGCGACTCGGGCTGCCACGCCGGTTCAGACCGCCGCTGGCTGCGCTCACCCTGATCGGCTTCGTGATCGTGGCGCGGCCCGAGCCCAGCGTCCTGAGAGCCGCCGTGATGGGTGGGGTCGGTCTCGTGGGCCTGGCCACCGCTCGGGGTCGACAGGGAGTCCCGGCCCTATCGGCCGCGATCATTGCGTTGCTCGTCGTCGACCCGTGGCTGGCCCGGTCCTACGGTTTCGCTCTGTCGGCTCTGGCGACGCTCGGGCTGCTGCTCTTCGCCCGCCCGTGGGCCGAGGCCCTGTCGAGGTGGTTGCCACGTCCGTTGGCCATGGCCATCGCCGTTCCGCTGGCGGCCCAAGCCGCATGCGGTCCGGTGATTGTCCTGTTGCAAGGGTCCGTCTCTTTGGTCTCGGTCCCCGCCAACCTGGCCGCGGCTCCGTTGGTTGCGCCGGCCACGATCGCCGGGGTCCTCGCAGCGGCTGCGTCCCTGGTCTCCGCGGGCCTGGCGCACGCCATCGCCTGGTGCGGTGTGCTGCCCGCCGAGGGGATCGCGGCGGTGGCGCGACTGTCGCAGCGCGCGCCGGCTCTTCCGTGGCCGGGTGGCGCGGCAGGCGCGGTCTCACTTGCCTTGCTCACCGCCATGGCCATCCTCTGCGCGGCGCCGGTCGCTCGGGCGTGCGCCCGACATCCCTGGGGCGCGGCGGCGTTCGCGCCCGTGCTCCTCGCAGGCGTGTGGCCGACCTCCAGCCCTGGCTGGCCGCCGGCGGGTTGGGTGATGGTGATGTGCGATGTGGGGCAGGGCGACGGCCTGGTGCTCGACACGGCGCCACACCACGCGATCGTCGTCGACACCGGGCCAGACCCAGCGCTGATGGATGGCTGTCTACGCCGGCTGCAGATCACCGTGGTCGACCTGCTGGTCCTTACCCACGACCACTGCCGACCACGTCGAGGGCGTGCCCGGGGTGCTGCGCGGCCGGCGGGTCCGGGGGCTGCTGATGAACGGGCTGGACGACCCGCCAGCCGAAGCGTCTCGGGTCGCAGCGTGGGTGCGGCAGCGTCACCTGATCGTGCGGACGGCCCAGGTCGGCGAGGTGGGATCGATCGGTGCCGTGCAGTGGCGGGTGCTGTGGCCGCTCTACGTGATCCACGAGGGGTCGGTCCCCAACAACGACAGCGTCGTCCTGCTGGTGCGCGCGCACGGCCTGCGCCTGCTGCTGCTCGGTGACGTCGAGACCCCTGCGGCCCGCCAGGTCGACCTTGCCCTGCGGCGCTGTGCCCGGCGGACCGCACGTCGACGTCCTCAAGGTCGCCCATCATGGTTCGGCTCTGCAGGACCCGGGCCTGGTTCACGACGCTTCGGCTCCGCTCGCGCTGATCAGCGTCGGCGCGGGGAACCCCTACGGGCACCCGGCGCCGAGCACGGTCGCCCTGCTGCGGGCCAGCGGTGCCGTGGTGCGGCGTACCGACCAGGACGGTGACATCGCGGTGGTCTCCTCGGCTGGGCATCTGGCCGCAGTGAGCCGCCGACCCTGAGCGCGTCCGGCTGACGGCGTCGCATGGCAGGCTGGCCCGGTGGACCTGACCCCGCTCGTGCTCGTCGTCGGCCCCGAGGACCTGCTCGTCGAGCGAGCCGTCGGCGCGGTGGTGGCGGCGTCCCGGCAGGCCCATCCCGGCACCGAGATCATCGAGATGGAGGGAGCGGGCTACGACGCCGGGTCGCTGGCCGTGCACGTGAGCCCGTCGCTGTTCGCCGAGCCGCGCACCGTGATCCTGCACGGGCTCGACGACGCGGGCGAGGCGCTGGTCGCTGACGTCCTGGCCTATCTCGCCGAGCCGGCCGACGACGTCACCCTCGTCCTCTGCCATCGCGGCGGGGCCCGGGCCAAGAAGGTGCTGGACGCTGCTCGTGCCGCCGGCGCCCAGGTCGTGGAGTGCCCGGCCATCAAGAGCGACCGCGACAAGACCGACTTCGTGACCCGGGAGTTCCGCTCGGCCAAACGCCAGGTGAGTCCGGACGCGGTCCGGGCGCTCGTCGAGGCGGTCGGCAGTGACCTGCGCGAGCTGGCCAGCGCCTGCTCGCAGCTGGTCGCCGACACCGAGGGACGGGTCGAGGTCGAGTCGGTGCTGCTCTACCACTCGGGCAAGGTCGAGGCGACGGGCTTCCGGGTGGCCGATGCCGCGGTCAACGGCCGCACCGGGGAGGCCTTGGGCCTGCTTCGCCACGCGCTCGCGACCGGACTCGACCCGGTGCCGATCGTGGCGGTGCTGGCCTCGAACCTGCGCACCCTGGCCAAGGTCGCGGCCGCCGGGCGCACCGGCCGTTCGGCCGATGTCGGCAAGGAGCTCGGCATGGCGCCGTGGCAGGTCGACAAGGCGCGGCGGCAGCTCTCCGGCTGGGAGCCGGACGGGCTGGCTCGCTCGATCATGGCGGTCGCCGAGGCCGATGCTGCGGTCAAGGGCGGCGGACGAGACCCGGAGTACGCCGTGGAGCGAGCCGTCGTGACGGTCGCGAGCTCCCGGGGTCGTTAGCTCGGGCGCTACGAGAGACGGAGGCACGGAAGCGGGGTACGAGAAACGGCGCCGACCCCGAGGGGCGGCGCCGTTCGTCAGGTGATGCGGTGCGGTCAGAGCGTGGCGACCTTCTTGGCCAGCGCCGACTTGCGGTTCGCGGCCTGGTTCTTGTGGATGACGCCCTTGCTCACGGCCTTGTCGAGCTTGCGCGAGGCCACCTGCAGGGCCGCCGCTGCGGCCGCGGCGTCGCCGGACTCGGTGGCCTCGCGGACGGCGCGGATCGAGGTCTTGAGCTCGCTCTTGACCGCCTTGTTGCGCTCGTGCCGACGCGCGTTGGTGCCGTTGCGCTTGATCTGGGACTTGATGTTGGCCACAGCCGGGAACTCCAGGACTCGTTCGGTGGGTTCGTGCGAGAGGTGTGCGAGCCGGCACCCGCAGGTGACAGCAGTCGCTCAGGCTACCAGCGAGCAGCGAAGGCCTCCAAAACGCAAGACCGCGAGTCCGGCCGAGCTGTCCTCGCCGACCACTTCGGACACGTCTCCATCCGCGGTGGTCAGCTGAGGGCCAGGTCGGCCTCCTCCTCCAGCGGCTGGGCGAACTGCGACTGGTAGAGGTCGTAGTAGGCGCCGTGCCGGGCGAGCAGCTCGGTGTGCGAGCCCTGCTCCACGATCCGGCCCGCGTCCATGACCAGGATCACGTGGGCATCGCGGATGGTCGAGAGCCGGTGCGCGATGACGAAGCTGGTCCGGTCGCTGCGCAGCGCGGCCATGGCGTGCTGCACCAGGACCTCGGTGCGGGTGTCGACCGAGCTGGTCGCCTCGTCCAGGATCAGGATGGCCGGGTCGGCCAGGAAGGCCCGGGCGATGGTGATCAGCTGGCGCTCCCCGGCACTGATGTTGCCGGCGTCGTCGGCGATGACCGTGTCGTAGCCGTCGGGCAGCGAGCGGACGAACCGGTCGACGTACGTCGCGCGCGCCGCGTCGAGGATCTGCTCCTCGCTGGCCGCCGGGTTGCCGTAGGCGATGTTGTCCCGGATCGTGCCGCCGAACAGCCACGCGTCCTGCAGCACCATGCCGATGTCCCCGCGCAGGTCGGCTCGGGTGAGCTGGGTGATGTCGACGCCGTCGACCGTGATCCGACCCGAGTCCAGGTCGTAGAAGCGCATGATCAGGTTGACCAGCGTGGTCTTGCCGGCTCCCGTCTGCCCGACGATGGCGACGGTGCGTCCCGGCTCGACGGTCAGCGAGAGGTCCTCGATCAGCGGCCGGTCGGCCTCGTAGCGGAACGACACGTCCTCGAAGGCCACCCGCCCGCGGACATCGTCCAGCCGCACCGGTGGAGCCGCGTCCGGACTCTGCTCCGGTGCGTCGAGCAGCTCGAAAACCCTTTCGGCAGAGGCGACTCCGGACTGCAGCACGTTGGCCATGGAGGCGACCTGGGTCAGCGGTTGGGTGAACTGGCGGGAGTACTGGATGAACGCCTGGACGTCGCCGAGCGAGATCGCGCCCGAGGCGACCCGCAGCCCTCCGACGACCGCGATCGCGACGTAGTTGAGGTTCCCGATGAACATCATCGTCGGCATGATGATGCCGGAGATGAACTGCGCCTTGAAGCTCGCGGCGTAGAGCTCCTCGTTGCGCTGGCGGAACTGCTCCTCGACCTCGGGCTGGCGGCCGAACACCTTGACCAGCTCGTGCCCGGTGAAGGTCTCCTCGATCTGGCCGTTGAGGACGCCGGTGTGCCGCCACTGGGCGATGAACTGCCGCTGCGAACGCTTGGCGATCACCTTGGTCAGCACCATCGAGATCGGGATCGAGATCAGGGCGATGCATCGCGAGCAGGGGCGAGACGATGAACATCATCGTGACGACGCCGATCACGGTCAGCAGCGAGGTGAGCAGCTGGCTCAGGCTCTGCTGCAGGCTCTGGGCGATGTTGTCGATGTCGTTGGTGACCTTGCTCAGCACCTCACCGCGCGGCTGGCCGTCGAAGTAGCGCAACGGCAGCGCGTTGATCTTGTCCTCGACGTCGGCTCGCAGCTGCAGGACCGTCTGCTGCACGACGCCGTTGAGCAGCCAGCCCTGCGCGAGCGAAAGGATGGAGGCGCCGACGTAGAGGCAGAGCACGCCGATCAGCACGACGGCCAGGGCGTGGAAGTCGATGCCCTGCCCGGGCACGACCGAGGTCCCGCTGACCAGGTCGGCGATCCGGTCCTGTCCCTGAGCGCGCAGGCCGGCCACGGCCTGGGCCTTGTCGACGCCGGCCGGCAGCCGGCGGCCGATGACGCCGTCGAAGATCAGATCCGTTGCGTGGCCGAGGATCTTGGGCCCGAGCACCGACATCGTGACGCTGGCCACGGCCAGGACGACGACGCCCATGACGGTGAACCGCTGCGGGACTCAGCCGGCCGAGCAAGCGCTTGGCGGACGGACCGAAGTCCAGCGACTTCTCGGTCGGCATGCCGGCGTTGCCCCACGGCCCACCGCCGCCAGGACCTCGCCGCGAGGCGGCCGCCGCGGGCGGCAGCCGGTTCGGTGGTGCTCATGCGGCCTCCTCGGCGCTCAGCTGGGACTCGACGATCTCGGCGTACGTCGGGGAGCTCTCGAGCAGCTCCTCGTGCCGGCCGCGACCGACGATCTGCCCGTCCTCGAGGACGATGATCTGGTCGGCGTCGACGATGGTGGACACCCGCTGGGCCACGATCAGCACCGTGGCCTGCCGGGTCACCGGCGTCAGGGCCGCGCGAAGCCGCCGGTCGGTGGCGAGGTCGAGGGCCGAGAACGCATCGTCGAAGAGGTAGATCGACGGTTGCCGCACGAGAGCCCGCGCGATGGCGAGCCGCTGGCGCTGGCCGCCGGACACGTTGGTGCCGCCCTGGGCGATCGGCGCGTCCAGCCCCTCGGGCATGGCCTCGACGAACTGCCGGGCCTGCGCGATCTCCAGCGCCGCCCACAGCTCGTCGTCGGTCGCGACCGGGTTGCCGTAGCGCAGGTTGGTCGCGACGGTGCCGGTGAAGAGGTACGGCCGCTGGGGCACCAGCCCGACCCGGCTCCAGAGGACCTCGGGTGCGAGCTCGCGGACGTCGACGCCGTCGACCATGACCTCACCTCCGGTCGCGTCCATCAGCCGCGGGATGAGGTTGACCAGCGTGGTCTTCCCGGCCCCGGTGCTGCCGATGATCGCGGTTGTTTGACCGGGCTCGGCGACGAACGAGATGTGTTGCAGCACAGGGGACTCCGCGCCAGGGAAGCTGAACTCGACGTCACGCAGCTCCAGTCGTCCGGTGCGGATCGGGTCAGCTGCCGGCACCTCCGGCAGGACGACGGAGGACTCGGTGTCCAGCACCTCCTGGATGCGCTCGGCGCAGACAGCGGCCCGGGGGACCATCACCACCATGAAGGTCGCCATCATGACCGCGAAGAGGATCTGGATCAGATAGCTCAGGAACGCCGTGAGCGCGCCGATCTGCATCTGGCCGCTGTCGACCCGGTGCGCGCCGAACCACAGCACCGCGACGCTGGAGACGTTGAGCACCAGCATGACGGTCGGGAACATGAAGGCCTGCAACCGTCCGACCCGGCGGGCGGTGTCGGTGACGTCGCGGTTGGCGCGGGCGAAGCGCTCCACCTCCTGCGGCTCGCGGACGAACGCGCGCACCACGCGGATGCCGGCGATCTGCTCGCGCAGCACCCGGTTGAGCGTGTCGATGCGCTTCTGCATGAGCCGGAACTGCGGGACCATCTGGCTCACGATCGCGCCGATCGCGATGGCCAGCACCGGCACGGCGACCACCAGGAGCCAGGCCAGACCCAGGTCCTCGTGCAGGGCCAGGATGATGCCGCCGATGCCGGTGATCGGCGCGGCGACCAGCAGCGTGCAGGTCATCAGCACCAGCACCTGCACCTGCTGGACGTCGTTGGTCGTGCGGGTGATCAGCGAGGGTGCCCCGAAGTGGCCGACCTCCCGGCTGGAGAACTCGCCGACCCGGTGGAAGATCCGCCCGCGCACGTCGCGACCGAAGCTCATCGCGGTCTTGGCGCCGAAGTAGACCGCGCCGATCGCGCAGACGACCTGCAGCAACGTGATGGCCAGCATGATCATGCCGGTGTGCAGGATGTACGACGTGTCGCCCTGGGCGATGCCCTTGTCGATGATGTCCGCGTTCAGGCTGGGCAGGTAGAGCGAGGCGAGGGTCTGGATCGTCTGCAGGACGACGACGGCCCACAGCAGTCGGCTGTAGGGCCGCAGCGAGGTCCGCAGCAGCTGGATCAACATGGCGCTTCTCCGGTGGTCTGTCCGAGGTCTGGTGCCGGCGTCGTGCCAGATGCCGTGCAGGAGGAGATCGACGATCTCCTCCGCCGTCAGCGGCTGGCCGTGCGAGATCAGGGGATGGCTGCCGGAGAAGGTGATCAGGCGCAGCAGCCGCGCGGCCTGCTCCGGCGTACAGCTCAGCTCGCTCGGCGTCCGGCTCGAAGACGCGAGCGAGGTGGAACAGGACCCGCTGGTCCCGCTCGGCGTGGCCGCGAGGGTCGTGCGGGTGGCCGGGTGAGCCCGGGTCGTGGGTGCCGGTGGGGCGCCCATCCGCATCGCGGCCATCAGCTGCCAGACGCCCTCGAGCCGGCGCTGGAGGAGCCGGGTCGCGGTGAGGGCGCGGACCTCGAGGGGGAGCGCGGGGTCGATCGCGGCCAGCTGGCGCTCGAGCCGGCCGGTGTCGAAGGCCCGCTCGACCACGGCGGTGAGCAGCTCCTCCTTGTCCTTGAAGACCCGGAAGATGGTGCCCTCGGCGATGCCGGCGGCCTCGGCGATCGCCTTGGTCGTCACGTCCGAGCCGTGCTCGCGGACCAGCGGCATCGCGGCCGTCAGGATGGCCGCCCGGCGCTCGTCCGGAGGCAGCGGAGCAGCCCGGCGCGGGCGGCGAGATGTCGAGGTCGACCACCGGAGCAGCGTAACTGAGTGAGTGCTCACTCATTCATGACATCTGTCAGGGGCGCATCGGGACCTGCAGCGTTCTGTACCGGGTCCGGGTCAGGCGTCCTTGCGGGGCAGCCGCCCGGCATCGCGCAGGGCCCTGCCGCAGCAGCCACTCGACGTGGGCGTTGAAGCTGCGCAGGTCGTCCGCGGCCCATCGGGCGAGCGCGGCGTGGACGGCCGGGTCGAGGCGCAACAGGGCCGGTTTGCGCTCCGACCCTCGCTGCGACCCCGGCCCGCCCCGTCCCGGCTCGACCGTCGATCGCTCACGACGGGCTCACCCGGCGCTCACTGGTAGAGCGTCCCGGTGTTGACGATCGGCGTCGCCCGGCTGTCGCCGCAGAGGATGACCAGCAGGTTGCTGACCATCGCGGCCCGGCGCTCGTCGTCCAGCTCGACGATGTTGCGCTCGGTCATCCGGTTCAGCGCCATCTCGACCATGCCCACGGCACCCTCGACGATCCGGCTCCGGGCCGAGATGACCGCTGCCGCCTGCTGGCGCTGCAACATGACCTGGGCGATCTCGGGCGCGTAGGCCAGGTGGCTGATCCGCACCTCGACGATCTCGACGCCGGCAACCGCGATCCGGGCGGCCACCTCGCGCGCCAGCTCGGCCGCCACGTCGTCGGTGTTGCCCCGCAAGGACGAGGTTTCGTTGTCGCCCCCGTCGTACGGTCGGGTGGTCGCCACATGCCGCAGGGCCGCCTCGGACTGCACCGAGACGAAGCTCAGGTAGTCCTGCACGGCGAAGACCGCCTTGGCGGTGTCGGCGACCTGCCAGACCACGATGGCCGCGATGTCCACCGGGTTGCCGTCGGCGTCGTTGACCTTGAGGCGGTTGGTCTCGAAGTTGTTGACCTTGACGTTGATCCGGCGACGCGTGGTCAGCGGCGGGACCATGCTCAGGCCCTGCCGCCGCACCGTGCCGACGTACTTCCCGAAGAACTGCACGACTCGGGTCTGCCCCGGGGCGATCACGATCAGCGAGGTCAGCGCGATGATGCCGAGAACACCCAGCAGGACGGCCAGGGCGATGAACGCGCCGCTCTGACCGGCGCAGACGATGGCGAGGCCCAGCAGGACCAGGCCCGCGATCAGGCCGACCGCGCCGGGGGCGGTCCAGCCCGGGTGCTCGGCGACATCGACGTGGGTGCCGGTGTGTCCGACGGGCGTCGTCGACACGGCAACGGTAGAGGTTTCCTCGGGTTGGTTCGGCTGGCTCATCTCAGTCCCCTGGGTTCTCTAGGGTTCTCTAGGGTTCGGTGCCCGCGACGCGGGCGACATAGCAAAGTGATATCACATTGCTAGCCGATCGACCAGGCAATCGCCAAGTAATCTCCTGGAAACATCCTGGGGGTTTAGGTTTCCGCCATGGCGGACCTCTTCGACGGCTACCCGCAGGGGCCGGCCTGGGACGAGATGTTCGACGCCGAAGGCGGCGTGCGCCCGGCGCTGGTCGACGTCCATTCGGTGCTGGCCGCGGCACCCCCAGGCGAGCTGCAGGCCCGCGCCGACACCCTGGCCCGCGCCTATCTCGACCAGGGCGTCACCTTCGACGTCGGGGGCGAGGAGCGGCCGTTCCCGCTCGACATCGTGCCGCGAGTGGTCGACGCCGCCGACTGGCAGGTCATCGAGCGCGGCGTCCGACAGCGCGTGCGGGTGTTGGAGGCGTTCCTCGCTGACGTGTACGGCGCGCAGCAGGTTGTCCAGGACGGCGTGGTCCCCAAGGCCCTCATCCTGTCCTCGTCCCACTTCCACCGCGCGGTCGCCGGCATCGAACCTCCCGGCGGTGTGCGGGTGCACGTCGCCGGCATCGACCTGATCCGTGATCCCGGCGGGGTCTTCCGCGTGCTCGAGGACAACGTGCGGGTGCCCAGCGGCGTGTCCTACGTCATGACCAACCGCAGCGCGATGTCGTCGGTCCTGCCCGAAGTCTTTGCGCAGCACCGGATTTCGCCGGTCAGCGAATATCCGCGCCGGCTGCTCGACGCGCTGCGTGCGTGCGCTCCCGACGGCGTCCAGGACCCGACCGTCGTCGTCCTGACACCCGGGGTCTTCAACGGCGCCTACTTCGAACACGCCCTGCTGGCCCGGACCATGGGCATCGAGCTGGTCGACGGCACCGACCTGGTCTGCCGATCGGGCCGAGTGATGATGCGGACGACGGCCGGCCTGCAGCCGGTCGACGTCATCTACCGCCGGGTCGACGACGACTTCCTGGACCCGGTGCACTTCCGTGAGGACTCGATGCTCGGCTGTCCCGGGATCATCAACGCCGCGCGGGCGGGCCGGGTCACCATCGCCAACGCGGTCGGCAACGGCGTCGCCGACGACAAGCTCGTCTACACCTACCTGCCCGATCTCACGCGCTACTACCTGGGTGAGGAGCCGATCCTGCCCAACGTCACGACCTGGCGGCTCGAGGACCCGGGCGCCCTGGAGGAGGTCCTGGACCGCCTGGCCGAGCTGGTGGTCAAGCCGGTCGACGGCTCCGGCGGCAAGGGGATCGTGATGGGCCCGCAGAGCACCGCGGCCGAGCTGGATGCGGCCCGGCTGCGCCTGCTGGAGGACCCGCGCGGCTGGATCGCCCAGCCGATGGTCCAGCTCTCCACCGTGCCGACCCTCGTCGGCGACCGGCTGGAGCCGCGCCACGTCGACCTGCGGCCGTTCGCCGTCAACGACGGCACCGACGTCTTCGTGCTGCCCGGCGGGCTGACCCGGGTCGCCCTCGGTCGGGGCGAGCTGGTCGTCAACAGCAGCCGCGGGGGCGGCTCGAAGGACACCTGGGTGCTCGAGCCCGAGCCGCACGCCCCGTGGGTCGACCGGGAGCGCCCCGACCCGGCGATCCCGGTGCAGCCGCCGGTCGTCGTACCGCGCGAGATCCGGCCCGCGGACGCCCGCAGCGACCAGCAGCAGCAACAGCAACAGCAGCAGCAGCAGTTTCGAGCGAGCGGGGCGACGCCATGCTGAGCCGGATCGCCGAGTCGCTCTTCTGGATCGGTCGGTATGTCGAGCGCGCCGAATGCACCGCCCGGCTGCTCGACGTCCACCTGCAGATGCTCGTCGAGGACCCGTGGGTCGAGGAGGAGACCGCCTGCGCCACCCTGCTGAGCATCATGGGCTGCGGCGACGAGCAGCAGCCCAACCGGGCCAGCGTGGTCCGGCTCCTGGCCTACGACGAGAGCTCGCCCTGGTCGATCGCGCGCTGTCTGAGCGGGGCCCGCGAGAACGCCCGCCGAGCCCGGGAGACCCTCTCCACCGAGCTGTGGGAGGTGCTCAACACGACCTGGAACACGTTGCCCTCCGGGCGATGGCGCGCCTCGCGCGATGCGATCTTCTTCCGCTGGGTCCGCGAGCGCACCTCCCTGGTGGCCGGCGTCGCGGACGGCACGATGAGTCGCGACGAGGGCTGGCACTTCCTGGTCCTGGGGCGCAGCCTCGAGCGGGCCGACATGACCGCCCGCCTGGTGGCCTCGACGGTCGTCTCGCGGGGCCCGACCGCCGCTTGGCCGACCCTGCTGCTGGCCTGTGGAGCCCGTGAGGTCTTTCTGCGCACCTACCGCGGGATGGAGGCGGACCGTGACGCCGCCGAGTTCATCCTGCTCGACCGACTCTTCCCCCGCTCGATCGTGCATGCACTGGGCCAGGCCGAGGAGTCGCTGGAGCAGATCGCCGGCCTGGAGCAGCGGATCGGCGTGCACGACGAGGCCTTGCGAGTGCTCGGAGCCGCCCGGGCCGGTCTGGAGTACACGCCGCTGTCCGATGTCGTGACCCGGCTCCCAACGCTGATGGAGGGCGTGCAGCTGGCCTGCTCGTCCGCGAGCAACGTGATCGCCCAGCGCTACTTCGAGGGTGCGACGGCGATGTCCTGGGTCGGGGAGAGCCTGTGAGCGCTCGGGTCGAGATCGTGCACCGCACCGGCTTCCGCTACGCCGAGCCGGTCATGGCGTCGTACAACGAGGCTCGGATGACGCCGATGACGACGCCGTCCCAGCAGACCCTGCGGGCCCGGATCGAGGTCCGGCCGACCTCGTGGGAGACGACCTACGTCGACTACTGGGGCACCCAGGTCACGGCGTTCGAGGTGCTCCGGCCGCATGACCAGCTCGAGGTGACCGCGCGCAGCGTCGTCGAGCTGGACGACGTGGCCGCCTTCCCGGGTGCCGCCGACCTCTTGGGCCTGGACGTCGGCCGGCTCGGCTGGGCCGACCTCGGCTCGCCCCAGGTCTACGACGAGTACGTCGAGATGCTGCTGATGACCCCTCGCACCGACCCGCCGGACGACCTGGTCGAGCAGGTGTCGGGCTGGCCGGGCCGGTCCGGCCCGGACGAGGTCGCGCGTCAGGTCTGCGACCTGGTCCATCAGCAGATGAGCTACGTGCCGGGCAGCAGCGAGGTCCGGAGCACCGCGGCGCGAAGCGTGGGCGGCGGGCTCGGGGGTCTGCCAGGACATCGCCCACGTCTGCATCGGAGCCCTGCGCTCGGTCGGCATCCCCGCGCGCTACGTCTCCGGCTACTTCGACCCGCGGACCAACCCGCAGCCGGGCGAGGTCACGACCGGGCAGAGCCACGCCTGGCTGGAGTGGTGGACCGGCAGCTGGACCGGCTTCGACCCGACCAACGCGGTCCCGCCCGACGACCGCCACGTCGTCGTCGCCCGGGGCCGCGACTACGGCGACGTCACCCCGCTCAAGGGCATCTACTCCGGATCGGCGCCCTCGACCCTCTTCGTCGAGGTGCAGATCCGGCGCCTGGGCTGACCGCCCCTTCGCCCATGGGACGATTGAGGCGTGTCCCCCTTGGCCCGTACGGCGCTGGTCCCTGCCGCGACGCCGCCTGAGCTGATCCGCAACTTCTGCATCATCGCCCACATCGACCACGGCAAGTCGACCCTGGCCGACCGCATGCTGCAGCTCACCGGAGTGGTGGACGCACGCGCGATGCGGGCGCAGTACCTGGACCGGATGGACATCGAGCGTGAGCGCGGCATCACGATCAAGAGCCAGGCGGTTCGGATGCCCTGGGAGGTCCAGGGCACGACCTACGCGCTGAACATGATCGACACCCCAGGGCACGTCGACTTCACCTACGAGGTCTCGCGTTCGCTGGCGGCCTGCGAGGGCGCCGTGCTGCTCGTCGACGCCGCCCAGGGGATCGAGGCCCAGACGCTGGCCAACCTCTACCTGGCGATGGAGAACGACCTCCACGTCATCCCCGTCCTGAACAAGATCGACCTGCCGGCCGCCCAGCCGGAGAAGTACGCCGACGAGCTCGCGCGGCTGATCGGCTGCGACCCCGCGGACGTGATGCTGACGTCCGGGAAGACCGGCCAGGGCGTCGAGCCGCTGCTGGATCACATCGTCGCCGAGTTCCCTGCGCCGCAAGGCGATCCGGACGCCGCCGCCCGCGCGATGATCTTCGACTCGGTCTATGACACCTATCGCGGCGTCGTGACCTACGTCCGGGTCATCGACGGCCATCTCTCGCCCCGCGAGCGGATCGTGATGATGTCGACTCGAGCCACTCACGAGCTGTTGGAGATCGGCGTCATCTCGCCGGAGCCCGTGCCGAGCAAGGGTCTCGGTGTGGGCGAGGTTGGTTACCTGATCACCGGGGTGAAGGACGTCCGTCAGTCCCGGGTCGGCGACACGGTGACCAACTCCAGCAAGCCGGCGACGCAGGCGCTCTCGGGCTACCGCGATCCCAAGCCGATGGTCTTCTCCGGGCTCTACCCGATCGACGGGTCGGACTACCCGGACCTGCGCGACGCGCTCGACAAGCTCAAGCTCAACGACGCCGCACTGGTCTACGAGCCGGAGACGTCCGCGGCGCTGGGCTTCGGCTTCCGCTGCGGTTACCTCGGGCTGCTGCACCTGGA
Organism: uncultured Actinomycetota bacterium; assembly: GCA_963834425.1. Taxonomy (GTDB): domain Bacteria; phylum Actinomycetota; class Actinomycetes; order Actinomycetales; family CAVURS01; genus CAVURS01. Next base: position 1,426,249 of record CAWIBR010000013.1, on the reverse strand, counting down.
GATCGTGCGCGAGCGGCTCGAGCGCGAGTCCGAGCTCGATCTGATCTCGACGGCGCCCAACGTGGTCTACGAGGTGACCATGGACGATGGCGCGGTCATCACGGTGACCAACCCCTCGGAGTACCCGACCGGCAAGGTGGCGGAGGTGCGCGAGCCCATCGTGCGGGCCACGATCCTGTCGCCGAGTGAGTTCATCGGCACGATCATGGAGCTCTGTCAGGGGCGCCGCGGCACGCTGCTCGGCATGGACTACCTGTCCGAGGACCGGGTGGAGATGCGCTACACCCTGCCGCTGGCCGAGATCGTCTTCGACTTCTTCGACCTGCTGAAGTCCAAGACCCGCGGCTACGCCTCGCTCGACTACGAGCTGAACGGCGAGCAGGTGGCCGACCTGGTCAAGGTCGACATCCTGTTGCAGGGCGAGCAGGTCGACGCGTTCAGCGCGATCGTCCACAAGGACAAGGCCTACGCCTACGGCGTCGAGATGGCCGGCAAGCTGCGCAAGCTGATCCCGCGGCAGCAGTTCGAGGTCCCGATCCAGGCCGCGATCGGCGCGAGAATCATTGCGCGAGAGACGATCCGGGCGATGCGCAAGGACGTCCTCGCCAAGTGCTACGGCGGCGACATCACCCGCAAGCGCAAGCTGCTCGAGAAGCAGAAGGAAGGCAAGAAGCGGATGAAGATGGTCGGCCGGGTCGAGGTGCCCCAGGAGGCCTTCATCGCCGCGCTGTCCAACGAGGTCGTGCCGGTCGACAAGGGCCGCAAGCCCTAGCCGACCGGCACGACGACCGGTGAGACGACGGGCGTCAGCGCTCGGCGCGGGTGCTGATCCAGGACCGCCGCTCGGTCGCGACGGCCGGGGTGGATGCCTGACCTGGCCGTCGCCCCGCGACGACCAGACCCAACCCGAGCAGGATCATCCAGAAGCCCAGGATCAGCGGTGCCCGGTCCACGCCACCGGTGCGGGGCAGAGCGCTCTGGCCATCCCGTCGGATGCCGACTCAGCGCGTGCATCGAGCCGGTCAGACCGATGGTGATCTTGTCGTACGCCGAGACCGTGCTGCCGTTGCGGGCCGCGCCCGTGGACGCTGGCGGAGTTGGTGAGCTCCTGCTGCTTCACGCTGGAACGCGGTGATGGTCATCGGGCCCGAGGTGCAGCGGTGAGCGTCCGGCCGGCAGCCAGGCTGGACGCGCCGCAGTGGATGGCGACCTTGGCCTGGCGAGATTCTTGTCGGTGAGCGAGATTCCGACTGATCGGAGACGTTGCCCGACGTTGCTGATCACGAAGCCGTAGGTGATCGTGTCGCCGGCGGCGACGGCCGCGGCCGCCTGCCGTCCCGACTTGGGCGACGAACATCCGCAGGGCCAGGCGGGGGTGCGCGGGCGGCGGCGGCTTCATGCACGCTGATCGCTGGCGGTGCTCAGCCGCGAGAGACGTGCTTGCCGGCGGGCGTGGTGGCCCGGGCGCTGGCCGGAGTTCTTCAGGAAGCCGTCCTTGGCCTGCGCAGTCGTCACGATGTAGCCACCGGAGCGGCACGTCGTGCGGGCGTTCGGGGGCCAGGGTCGTTGCGCTGCAGCTGATCGACACGTGCGCCTGGTCGGCCTTGACGTCGATGATGACCAGGCTGATGCACGGTCTGGGTGCCCGGTGTTCTTGACCGTGAAGACGAACTGACGACGTCGCCCTTGCTGGTCTGGCCGTTGTGGTCCGCGGTCGCTGACCACGCAAGATCCGCTGGCTGATCGTGAGCCCCGTGAGCACCTTCAGCGACAGCGTGGTCACGCTGGCCGGCGGCGCTGCTGCTCGAGATGCCGTTGACGGTGCCGGTGACCGTGCCGGTCACGCGTGACCGTGCGCTGCGTCCACGTCGGCCTGCTTGAGGGTCGTGGTGGTGGTGCAGGTGCCGGTGGAGTTCGGCCGCGATCGGGGCGGAGCAGGTGCCGCTGCCGCGGCTCAGCTGCGATGTGGTCGCCGTGACCGGGTCAGCGCCGGTGTTGGTCGACCTTCCAGGTGGTCGTGACCACGTCGCCGGCGCTGACCGTGGCCGTCGTGGTTGGTGTCCGCGGCCTTCGAGGTGCCGCGTGAGGGTCAGCACCGGAGCCAGCATCGGCTTGACCGACGGCGGCCTTCTTGGTGACCACGGCCGGCTTGCTCGTGACCGTGGCGTGCGTCGTGGGCTTCGTGCCCGAGGACGAGTGACTCGACGACGGGCCGGGCGCGGCGGAGGACGAGGAAGACGAGGATGACGAGGACGGAGGAGAGCGCTCGAGGACGACGGCGCTCGAGGAGGTCGAGGTGATGGTGGCGGCGTCACCCGCGCCCGAGTCGGAGGGGTCGCTGGAGTTGTTCGTCGGCTGCTCGGCCGCCATGGCCGCACCGCTCACGTCCGTGGCGATGCAGATGCCGGCGACGATGGTCGCGACCAGGGCGATGGCGAGGGGCCGACGCGAACGTCGGACGGCGCGCAGCAGCAGTGCAGCAACTCGAGAGACGTGCATGAAAACCCCTCACAACATGGTTTTGTCCGGCCGGTGACGCGTCCGCTGGCCCGAGGGTATGCAGCGTTGCCCCTGCGAGGCGAACGCTTCCGGATTATCGCTACGGCCGCTCACAGATGGTGACCGCGACCCGCCGAAGGGTGGACATCGATTGCTCCGAAAGAGACGTCCCGGGACCGTTCGCACGGCCCCCTCTGGTCGCTGCGATCCGGTCCGGCGAGCATGGGGTCATGCGAGCGGCGGTGAAGGGCCTGGTTGCCGCCTGCCACCCGATGCCATCACTGGCCGTCACAGCGTTTGGCACCGCGCTGGGCGCTTCCGCGGGATTGGCGCTGGGCCGGACGGTGCTCCTAGGGACCGCGATCCTCAGCGGGCAGCTGTCGGTCGGCTGGCTCAACGACTATGTCGACCGGCACGTCGACCGGGCGGCTGAGCGGCCGGACAAGCCACTCGTCCGGGGGTCGGTGTCGCGACGACCAGGTCCGGATCGCCATGGTCCTGGCGATGGGGGTCTGCCTCGTCACCTCGTTGGCCCTGGGCCTGCTCCCGGGCCTGCTCCATCTCGGTGCCGTGCTCTCGGCGTACAGCTATGACCTGTGGCTGAAGCGGACCCTGCTCAGCTGGCTGCCCTTCGCCGTGTCCTTCGGCGTGCTGCCTGCGGTCGCGACCACCGCGCTGCCCGGCCAACCCTTCCCTCCACCGGCGATCTGGGTGGCCGGGGCCGCGCTCGGCGTGGCCGCCCATCTGGCCAACACGGTCAAGGACACCGAGGCCGACGCCCACACCGGCGTCCGCGGCTTTCCCCAGGCCATCGGACCCCGCCGCTCGCTGACCCTGGCGGCGGCGTTGATCGCCGTCGCCGGGGTCGCGGTGGTCGTGGCCACCCCTCAGGCGATCTGGGCCTGGGTCTTCGCCGGCGCCGCGGTCGTCGCGGCCGTGGTGGCCGCCCGAGGGAGTCGCTCGGCTGCATTCCGCGGCACGGTCATCGCAGCCGCGCTGGTGGTGGTCGCGGTGGTGCTGTCCGGGGGCGCCACCTGAGTCACGCCAGATGAGTCAAGATGGAGCCATGGCCTCGATCTCCTCCATCAACCTGGTCTTCCAGATCCGCGACGATCCCGGGGGCACGCCGGGTCGTACGGCGATCGACAAGCGGCCGGTCGCCGGTCCGGTCTTCGTGGCCCAGCGCGGGGTGCAGGGCGATGCCCAGCTGGACACCAAGCACCACGGTCGGTCGTGGCAGGCCGTCTATGCCTATGCCGAGGAGGACCTCGACTGGTGGCGTGACCACCTGCAGCGCGACCTCGCACCCGGTTCGTTCGGCGAGAACCTGACGACGTCCGGCCTGGACGTCACGGGCGCGGTCATCGGTGAGCGCTGGCAGATCGGTGCCGGCGAGGACGCGGTGGTCCTGGAGGTCACCACGCCCCGGATCCCGTGTCAGACCTTCGCCAACTTCATCGGCGAGCCCCGCTGGGTGCGCCGGTTCACCGAGCAGGGCGCGCCGGGCGCGTACCTCCGCGTGCTGCAGACCGGCTACATCCACGCCGGTGACCGGATCGAGGTGCTCGCCCGGCCGGAGCACGGAGTCACCATCGCCGACGTCTTCCCCTCGGTGCGGGAAGAGTGCGCTGCGGCCTTGATCGCGGCCCACGACAGCGGTCAGGTCGACGTGGTGGACGAGCTCTATGACGACGCGGTGGTCGCGGCCGACCGCACCCGCGCGAACGCCCGCTAGTCCCCGAGGTCCCGGGAGGTCCCCGAGGTCCTCGAACAGGGTCAGCTGGAGTCCGGCCGGTGCCTCCAGCCGCGCGTTGAGCGAGTTCCACGGAGTGCGGGTCGGCTCCGCGATCAGCCTCGCACCGGCGGCGGTCAGGTCCGCGGTCGTTGCCGTCGCGTCGGTCACCCCGAACGCGACCCGCACGTGCCCAGCGACGCGGCGCCCGACCTCGACCTGGTCGACGTGCTCGGCGTGCCGAGCGTCCGCGATCTCCAGGGTCGCCTTGCCCGCCTCCAGGATCACGACGCGACCGTCCGACTCCGAGAGGTACTCCGCTGCTTCGACCAGGCCGAGCCGGTCGCGATAGAACGCCACCGCCGCGTCATAGTCGTCGGTGGTCACGACCAGCCGGAGCTCGCTCACGTCCATCACCACAGCCTGCCAGCCGGCCACTCCGCGTGGCACCGGCAGTCGTCAGTAGCGAGCGCCTACAACCTGCTCACCCAACGGGTCGAGGACCGCGAGGTCCTCGTCGGTCAACCGGATGTCGGCGGCCGCAGCGTTCTCCTCGAGCCAGCGCAGCCGCTTGGTGCCGGGGATGGGCACGACCGGCAGGTCGAGCCGCTGGCCTTGGCGGAGCACCCAGGCCAGGGCGACCTGCGCCGCCGTCGCCTCGTGCCGGCGGGCCACCTCCGCGGTCGCCGCGGCGATCGCCTCGTTGGAGCGAGCCGCGTCGCCGGTGAACCGTGGGCTGTGCCCGCGAAAGTCCTTGGTACCGAAGGAACTCACGTCGACCGTGCCGGTCAGGAAGCCCCGCCCGAGCGGCGAGTAGGCCACCAGTCCGACGCCGAGCTCGCGCATCACGTCGATCACCTGAGTCTCGGGATCGCGGGTCCAGAGCGAGTACTCGCTCTGGACGGCGGTGATCGGGTGCACCGCGTGGGCCCGACGCAGCAGGTCGCCGTCGACCTCCGACAGGCCGAGGTGGCGGACCTTGCCCTCGCGCACGAGGTCGCCCATCGCGCCGACCGTCTCCTCGATCTCGGCCGTCTGGGGCGGCCGGTGCAGGTAGTAGAGGTCGATCACGTCGACGCCCAGCCGCAACAACGACGACTCGCAGGACTGTTTGACATAGGCCGCCTCCCCGCGGATGACCCGCTGACCGTCCCCTCCAGATCGGTCGATGCCGAACTTGGTCGCCAGCTGCACGTCCGGCCGCCGGCCGGCGATGGCCCGGCCCACCAGCACCTCGTTGTGGCCGGAGCCATAGACGTCGGCCGTGTCGATGAAGGTGACGCCCAGGTCGAGGGCCCGGCGGATCGTCGCGACCGACTCGTCCCAGTCGGTGGCGCCGTACCACTCGCTCATCCCCATGCAGCCGAGTCCCATCGTCGAGACCTCGAGGCTGCCCAGCGCGGTGGTCCCCATGCCCGGCGAGCTGTCGTGAGTCATGTCCTGGTCATGGCGGAGTCCATCACGGCCCCTGAACGGAGGCGAGCCGGGTGTGCGCGAGGATCGAGCAGTGCCCAGCACCCTGCCCGACGGCGATCCCGCGCCGTCCGACGGACGTCTGCCCGAGGGGGCCCTGGCCCGGATCGGCGGCCGGCCGTTCGGCGTCTACCTGCACGTGCCGTTCTGCGCCGTGCGCTGCGGCTACTGCGACTTCAACACCTACACCGCGATCGAGCTCGGCGGCGGCGCGAGCCAGGCGAGGTACGCCGAGACCGCGCGCGGCGAGGTCGCGCTGGCCGGGTCCGTGCTGGCGGTCGATGGCGCGCTGCCCGAGGCCGACACCGTCTTCTTCGGCGGCGGGACGCCGACCCTGCTCCCGGTCGGCGGACCTGGTGGCGATGCTCGACGCGGTGCGCTCGACCTTCGGCCTGGCACCCGGCGCCGAGGTCACGACCGAGGCCAACCCGGACTCGGTGACGCCAGAGTCGTTGCAGCAGCTAGCTGCTGGCGGCTTCACGCGGGTGTCCTTCGGCATGCAGTCGGCCGTGCCCCACGTGCTCGCGACACTGGATCGCACCCATGACCCGGAGCGGGTCCCGCAGGCCGTGGCCTGGGCCCGAGCGGCCGGGCTGGCCGTGAGCCTGGACCTGATCTACGGCACGCCGGGGGAGTCGCTGGCCGACTGGGAGACCAGCCTGGCCGCCGCGCTCGCCTGCGCGCCCGACCACCTCTCGGCGTACGCCTTGGTGGTCGAGAGCGGCACCAAGCTGGCCGGCCGGGTCGCGCGCGGTGAGGTGCCGGCGCCCGAGGACGACGACGAGGCGGACAAGTACGAAGCCGCCGACGCCGCGCTGAGCGCCGGCGGCTTCGGGTGGTACGAGATCAGCAACTGGGCGCGTACGCCTCAGGACGTCTCGCGGCACAACCTCGGCTATTGGTCCGGCGGTGACTGGTGGGGCATCGGACCCGGCGCCCACAGCCATGTCGGCGGCGTGCGCTGGTGGAACGTCAAACACCCCACGGCGTACGCCGCGCGGCTGGCCGCCGGCACGAGCCCGGCCCAGGCCCGCGAGGTCCTGACGGTCGAGCAGCGCCAAGCCGAGCGGGTCCTGCTGGGCGTGCGATTGGCGCAGGGGCTGCCGGTCGACGCCCTCCCGGATCCGACCCGGGTCGCCCCACTCATCGCCGACGGCCTGGTCGATGGCGCGGAGGCGATCCGTGGCCGGGTCCGGCTGACCCTGCGCGGTCGGCTGCTGGCCGACACGGTCGTTTCGGCGCTCCTGCCTTGACCCGGGTCCGGTTCCGGACCGGACTGAGTCGGCGAATCAGATCATGACGTGGCCGATAACGGGTTTCGACCTCGTCGGTGCTTCGCCTTAGGCTGCCCCAATGAGATCGGGGACCGGTGGCGCGCACCCGCGCGTGCGCGAACGCACCGTGAGCCGATCATGAGCACCATTGCGCGTTCGCAAGAGACCCCGGCACCGCAGGAGGAGACCGCGGCCCGAGCGAGGACGCGCCGCCCGCACCTGATCCCTGAGCTGCTGCTGGTCTTCGCGCTCTACGAGCTCTACAGCATCGGCCGCTACCTGGCTGCGCCTGCTGGGGCCTACGCCCACGCGGAGTCCCTCTGGCGGTTCGAGCGGTGGGTCCACCTACCCAATGAGGCCTCGGTCCAGCAGCTCGCGCTGCACTGGCCGCGGCTGGTCGACCTGGCCAACCTGCACTACCAGGTCGGCTACGTCATCTCGCTGGTCGGTTCGCTGGTCTGGATCTACTGGCGCCACCCGCGCTACTACATCTGGTACCGGCGGTTCCTCACGCTGGCCACCGGCCTGGGCCTGCTCGGGCAGATCTTCTACCCGATGGCGCCGCCGCGGCTGCTGCCCGGCGACGACGTCGTGGACACCGCGGTCATCTACGGCCACGCGGTCTTCGGCCCGGTCGGCACCGGGCTGGCCAACCAGTTCGCTGCGATGCCCTCGCTGCACGTCGGCTGGGCGCTCGCCGTCGCGGTCGGGGCGATCGTCATCCTGCGCAGCCCGTGGCGGTGGCTGTTCCTGCTGCACCCGGTGCTCACCCTGGCCGTCGTCGTGGTGACCGGAAACCACTACTGGACCGACGGCATCGTTGCGAGCGTCATCGTGCTCGTGGCCCTGTGGATCTCGCGCCTGTGGCTCCCGCAGGAGGAGCCGGCTCTCGCGCCGTAGACTTGGCACTCGCGGCATCCGAGTGCCAGCGATCTGTCGAGACCGGGCGAGGAGGGCCGCATGACCGAGGAACGTCGCCTCGCCGTCCTGCGCGCGATCGTCCAGGACTACGTCGCCACCCGGGAGCCGGTGGGCTCGCGGGCCCTGGTCGACCGGCACCACCTCGGGGTCTCTCCCGCCACCATCCGCAACGACATGGCCGCGCTGGAGGAGGAGGGGCTGATCGCCCAGCCGCACACCAGCGCCGGCCGGGTGCCCACCGATGCGGGCTATCGCGCCTTCGTCGACAAGCTCTCGGGGGTCAAGCCCCTGACCCAGCCCGAGAAGCGGGCGATCCACACGTTGCTCGACGGCGCCGTCGACCTGGACGACGTGGTTGACCGCACCGTCCGCCTGCTGGCCTCGCTGACCCACCAGGTGGCCGTGGTGCAGTACCCGAGCCTGACCCGGTCGAGCGTGCGGCACATCGAGCTGGTCCCGATCGGCGGGCAGCGGCTGCTGCTCGTGTTGATCGCCAGCACCGGCCGGGTCGAGCAGCGGGTGGTCGATGTCGGGCGCGACCTGTCCAGCCCGACGGCCGAGGCGTTCGTCGGCGAGCTGCGCGCGCGCCTCGGAGCCGCCGCTGCCGGGCGCCGGTTCGGTGAGGCAGCCGATCGGATGCGCCAGGTCGCCGATGCCTTCCCCGCCGAGGACCGCGACGTGGTTCGGACGGTGATCGCGAGCGTCAACGACGCCCTGGTCGAGGAGCGGGAGGAGCGGATGGTGCTGGCCGGGACGGCCAACCTGACCCGGTTCGACGAGGACTTCCCGCTGACCATCGCCCCGGTCCTGGAGGCGCTGGAGGAACACGTCGTCCTGCTCAAGCTGTTGGGCGAGATGGCGACCGATGCCGGTCCCGTGGCCGTGCGGATCGGCAGCGAGAACCGGGTCGAGGGACTGCAGAGCGCCAGCGTGATCTCGACCGGATACGGCACGGGCAACGAGGTCCTGGCCGGCCTCGGCGTCCTGGGACCGACCCGGATGGACTACCCGACGACGATCGCGGCCGTGCGTGCCGTCGCGGCGTACGTCTCGCGGATCCTGGCCGACTAGATGGCCGACTGAGGCCGACTGACGTGAGCTCGACGAGAGGGTTGTGGTGAGTGACTTCTACGAGGTCCTCGGCGTGAGCCGGGAGGCCTCCCCGGAGGAGATCAAGCGCGCCTACCGCAAGCTGGCGCGACAGCTCCACCCCGACGTGAACCCCGACCCCGCGGCCGGGGAGCAGTTCAAGGCCGTCAGCCAGGCGTACGACGTGCTCTCCGACCCGGACAAGCGGCGGTCCTACGACATGGGCGGCACCAGCTTCGGCAACGGTGCCGGCTTCGGCCAGGGCTTCTCGTTCAGCGACATCATGGACGCGTTCTTCGGCGGGGGTGCCCCCGGCGCCGGGCGTGGCCCGCGGTCCCGGCAGCAGCGCGGGCAGGACGCGCTGATCCGGCTCGACATCGACCTGCGCGACGCGACGTTCGGGGCCGAGCGCGACCTGGCCATCGACACGGCCGTGGTCTGCCCCACCTGCTCCGGCAACGGCGCCCAGCCCGGCACCGGCACCCGGCAGTGCGAGGTGTGTCAGGGCCGCGGTGAGGTGCAGCAGATCCAGCGCTCCTTCCTCGGCCAGGTCATGACCTCGCGGCCGTGCGCCAACTGCCAGGGCTTCGGCAGCGTCATCGCCGACCCGTGCCTGGAGTGCTCGGGCGAGGGCCGGGTGCGGGTGCGGCGCACGCTCACCCTGAAGGTCCCGGCCGGGGTGGACACCGGCACCCGGATCCAGCTCCCGGCCGAGGGCGAGGTCGGCCCCGGCGGCGGCCCGCCCGGCGATCTGTACGTCGAGATCACCGTCACCCAGCACGCAACGCTCACCCGGCGGGGCGACGACCTGCACTGCACCGTCGAGCTCCCGATGACCGCCGCCGCTCTCGGTACGACGCTCAGCCTGTCCACGTTGGACGGCGAGGAGAGCCTGGACGTGCCGGCGGGGACGCAGAGCGGGCAGACCGTGACCCTGCGGGGCAAGGGGGTCACGCACCTGCGGGCCTCCGGGCGGGGCGACCTGATCGTGCACATCGACGTGCAGACTCCGACCCGGCTGGACGAGGAGCAGGAGCGGCTGCTCCGCGAGCTGGCGACCGCCCGCGGCGAGGAGCGCCCCGAGGGGCGGCTCGCGCCGGCGCACGGTGGGATCTTCACTCGGCTCCGTGACGCCTTCTCCGGTCGCTGAGCGGTGACGGCGCCGGTCTTCCTGGTCGAGCGCGGGTCGCTCGACCAGGTCGAGGCCGGCGGCCAGGTGGTCCTGACCGGTGCGGAGGCGCACCACGCCGTCCATGTCCGCCGGATCGCCGTGGGCGAGGTCGTCGACCTGGCCGACGGGGCCGGCCAGCGGGCCCGGGGCGTGGTCAGCCAGGTCGACCCGTCGCCGAAGGCCCCGGCGCTGACGGTGCAGGTCGAAGGCCGTTCGTTCGAGCCGGAGCCAGCTCCGCGCTTCGTGCTGGTCCAGGCCCTGGCCAAGGGCGATCGCGACCTGGCCGCGATCGAGGCGGCGACCGAGCTGGGCGTGGATGTGATCGTGCCGTGGCAGGCGGAGCGGTCGGTCGTCGTCTGGCGGGCCGAGCGCGCCGCCAAGTCCCGAAACCGTTGGGCGGCAACGGTTCTCGCCGCGTCGAAGCAGGCCCGGCGCTCGCGCGTGCCCGACGTGACCGAGCTGCACGACACCCGATCCCTGGCTGGGCTCGTGGAGACGAGCGCGCTGGCCCTGGTGCTTCACGAGGAGGCCGAGCAAGCCCTCGCCGGCGTCGACCTCCCGTCCGACGGTGACGTGCTGCTGGTGGTCGGCCCCGAGGGCGGCATCGGGCCGAGCGAGCTCGAGCGGCTCATCGCGGCCGGAGCCGTCGCCGTCCGACTGGGGTCCACCGTCCTGCGCTCGTCAACGGCCGGGCCGGCCGCCCTCGCCGTACTCAATGCTCGCGGTCGGTGGGCGCACTCGGGTGACGCGTAGGGTCGGCGCGTGAGCGACGCCGCCAGCAGCACGCAGAACACCGAGATCAGCGAGATCGACGTGTCCGACCCCGATTGCCTGTTCTGCCGGATCGTCTCCGGTCAGGTCCCGGCCGACATCGTCGCCGAGGGCGAGCACGTCCTGGCCTTCCGCGACATCAACCCCGAGGCGCCGACCCACGTCCTGGTCATCCCGCGCGAGCACCACCCGAACATCGGCGAGCTCGCGGCGGCGTCCCCCGAGGCGATGGTGGCCATGGTCCGGATGGCCCAGGACGTCGCCGACCGCGAGTGCGACGGGGAGTTCCGGTTTGTCGCCAACACGGGCGCGGCGGCCCACCAGACGGTCTTCCATGCCCACGCTCACGTGCTGGGTGGCCGATCCCTCGCCTGGCCGCCCGGCTGAGCCCGCGTTGCCCGTCTTCGCGGGCGGCTGAAATCTCTCCGCGCCCGTTACGCTTGTCCTGACCATGGCAGACCAGACCACGCCTCAGCCCGAGCCGACCCCGGCTGGGCCCGCCCCGATCTCCGGCACCGACCCAGCGGCGCCTGCCCACACGATCGTCATCCCGGCCGATGTGCAGATGGTGAGCCTGCTCGGCCCGCGGGATGAGCTGCTGCGCACTCTCGAACGAGCGTTTCCGAAGTTGGACGTCCGGGTCCGCGGCAACGAGGTCACGCTCGTCGGGCCCGGCGGCGAGATCGCGCTCTTCGAGCGCCTGCTCGATGAGCTGATCGCCGTGCTGAAGGTCGGCCAGAGCCTGACCTCGGACGCCGTGGAGCGCTCGCTCGGCATGTTGCGCTCGCAGACCAGCGAACGCCCGGCCGACGTCCTGACGCTGAACATCCTGTCCAACCGGGGCCGCACCATCCGCCCGAAGACGTTGAACCAGAAGCGTTATGTCGATGCGATCGACGCCAACACGATTGTCTTTGGCATCGGTCCGGCCGGCACCGGCAAGACCTACCTGGCGATGGCCAAGGCCGTCCAGGCGCTGCAGGCCAAGGCGGTCAACCGGATCATCCTGACCCGGCCCGCGGTCGAGGCCGGTGAGCGGCTCGGCTTCCTGCCCGGGACCCTGACCGAGAAGATCGACCCCTACCTGCGGCCGCTCTACGACGCGTTGCACGACATGATCGACCCGGAGTCGATCCCGCGGCTGATGGCGGCCGGCACCATCGAGGTGGCGCCGCTCGCCTACATGCGCGGGCGTTCGCTCAACGACGCGTTCATCATCCTGGACGAGGCCCAGAACACCTCGCCGGAGCAGATGAAGATGTTCCTGACCCGGCTCGGTTTCGGCTCCCAGATGGTCGTGACCGGCGACGTCACCCAGATCGACCTGCCCGACGGCACCCAGTCCGGCCTGAAGATCGTGCAGGGCATCCTCGATGGTCTCGACGATGTCCACTTCGCGATGCTGACCAGTCACGACGTGGTCCGGCACCGACTCGTGAGCGCCATCGTCGACGCCTACGGCCGCTACGACGCCGAGCAGAAGCCGCTGGCCGCCCAGCGCGAGGCCGGTCGCCCCCGCAGCGGCCGGAACGGCCGTCGTTGAGCGCGCCGTCGCGGTTCAGTGCCTCGGTCGCCCGATGAGCATCGAGGTCAACAACGAGACCGATGCCCAGGTCGACGAGCACGAGCTCGTCGACCTCGCTCGGCACGTGCTCGGTGAGCTGAAGGTGCACCCGCAGGCCGAGTTGTCGATCATCCTGGTCGACGAGGTCGCGATGGAGCGGCTGCACGTGCAGTGGATGGACCTGCCGGGCCCGACCGACGTCATGAGCTTCCCGATGGACGAGCTGCGACCGGGCAGCGAGGACCGGGAGCCCGAGGCCGGACTGCTCGGCGACATCGTGCTCTGCCCGAGCGTGGCCGAGCGGCAGGCCCGCGACGCCGGCCACGCCACCGAGGAGGAGCTGCTGCTGCTGACGACCCACGGCATCCTGCACCTGCTCGGCTACGACCACGCGGAGCCCGAGGAGGAGCGGGAGATGTTCGACCTCCAGCGCAAGCTGCTCCTGACGTTCCTCGCAGGTCGAGGCAAGGGCTGACGTGGTCGACGCCGGGCCGCGCGTCCTGCTCGTCGTCCTCGCGATCCTGCTGACCGGGCTGGGCGGCTTCCTCGCCGCCGCCGAGGCAGCCGTGTCCCGGGTCTCTCGTAGCAGCGTGGCCGAGCTCGTCGCCGAGGGACGACCGGGATCGCGCTCGCTGGCCTTGGTCGTCGCGGACACCGCGCCGTACCTGTCGGTGGCGACCTTCCTGCGCGTCATCAGTGAGTCCGGTGCCGCGGTGATGATCACCATCGTGTGCGCCGGCTGGCTGCACAGCTGGTGGTCCGTCCTGCTCGTCGCCGGTGGGGCGATGACCATTGTGTCGTTCGTGCTGGGCGGGGTGAGCCCGCGAACCGTCGGCCGGCAGCACGCCGTCGTCGTCTCGCTCGTTGCCGCGCCCCTGCTGGTCTGGCTGTCACGGCTGTTGGGTCCGCTGGCTCACCTCCTCGTCGCCCTGGCCAACGCGGTGACACCTGGCCGCGGCTTCCGCGACGGCCCCTTCGCCTCCGAGTCCGAGCTGCGCGATCTGGTCGACCTGGCCGGCGAGAACTCGGTGATCGAGGCGAGTGAGCGCGAGATGATCCACTCGGTCTTCGAGCTGGGGGACACCGTCGTCCGCGAGGTCATGGTGCCGCGGACCGACATGCTCGTGATCGAGCGCGGAAAGCAGCTGCGACAGGCGTTTTCGCTCTTCCTGCGGTCCGGCTTCTCGCGGGTCCCCGTCGTCGGCGACAGCGCGGACGACGTCCTCGGAGTGCTCTATCTCAAGGACGTCGCGCGCCGGCTCAACGCCGATCCCGGCGGCCGTGCAGCAGGTCACCGTCGAGCAGCTGATGCGGCCTGCGGTCTTCGTGCCGGACAGCAAGCCGGCCGACGACCTGCTGCGCGAGATGCAGCGTGACCAGACCCATCTGGCGATCGTCGTCGACGAGTACGGCGGCACCGCCGGACTGGTGACCATCGAGGACATCCTGGAGGAGATCGTCGGGGAGATCACCGACGAGTACGACCGGGAGGCGGCGACGGTCGAGCCCTTGGAGGACGGATCGGTGCGGGTGCCGGCCGTGATGCACCTGGACGACCTGGGCGAGCTCTTCGACCTCGACCTGGACGACGACGATGTCGACACCGTGGGCGGTCTGCTGGCCAAGGCCCTCGGCCGGGTCCCGATCCCGGGCGCCCACGCCGAGGTGCACGGCCTGGACCTGACCGCAGACGGCCGGGCCGGGCGGCGCAACCGGATCGCCGCGGTCGTCGTACGTCGCGTTCCCGAGGCCGACGACGTCGATGCTGCGGCCGGTGCCGAGCGGAAGGCGCAGGCGGACGCATGATCGAGCACCGCTCCGGCTTCGCGGCCCTGGTTGGCCGGCCCAACGCCGGCAAGTCGACCCTGACCAATGCGCTGGTGGGCGCCAAGGTCGCGATCACATCGAACAAGCCGCAGACGACCCGGCATGCGATCCGCGGCATCGTCAGCCGACCGGACGCGCAGCTGGTGCTGGTCGATACGCCTGGCCTCCACCGGCCGAGAACCGTTCTGGGACAACGACTCAACGACATCGTGCGCGAGACGCTGACTCAGGTCGACGTGGTGGGGTTCTGCCTTCCGGCCAACGAGAAGGTCGGGCCGGGCGACACGTTCATCGCGGCCGAGCTGACCGAACTTCGCCAGCGCCGGCGTCGCGCCGCAGTCGTGGCCATCGCGACCAAGGCCGACTTGGTCGACCGCGACCGCTTAGGCCTGCACCTGCTCGCGATCCAAGGCCTGGGGGAGTGGGACGACATCGTGCCCTGCTCGGCGCTCGCTCCTGCGGGACAGGCCTATCCGGACGTCACGCTGGTGGCCGACCTGTTGGTCGCCCACCTCCCCGCCGGCCCCCCGCTCTATCCGGACGGCGAGCTGACCGATGAGCCGGAGGCGATCCTGGTCGCCGAGCTGGTCCGGGAGGCCGCGCTCGAGGGTGTCCGGGACGAGCTGCCCCACAGCCTGGCCGTCGTGGTCGAGGAGATGACCCAGCGCGAGGGCCGACCGCCCGATCGGCCGCTGCTCGACATCCGGGTCGAGCTGTACGTCGAGCGGCCGAGCCAGAAGGCCATCGTCATCGGCCGCGGCGGTTCGCGGTTGCGCGACGTCGGATCCCGGGCCCGCGCCGGCATCGAGGCGTTGCTGGGCCAGCAGGTCTACCTCGACCTGCACGTGCGCGTGGCCAAGGACTGGCAGCGCGACCCCAAGGCCCTCGGCAAGCTCGGCTTCTGACCCGCCCAGCCCCGCACTGTCCTGGCCGTCGAATCCGGGTTTGGCCGTCGGTTCCGGGTTTTCGGCACCTGTTGTCGCGCTCACAACCCGGTTTCGACGGCCAAACCCGGTTCTGACGGCCAAGACAAGCGCACCTAGGTGGGGGGGCGGACGGCGCTGTCGAGCAGAGTTCTGAGGTCTTCGGGGAGGTCTTGCTCGCCGACGGTCACGTCCAGGCCGCTGCTGCGGTTGCGGACCCGGTAGACGAACCGGTCGGGTGCGGGCTGGCCCCCCGGAGCCGCGGCCGGGAGGCCTTCGCCGATCGCGGACTGCCAGGCAGCGAGGTCGGCGCCGTCCAGGCGGTCGAGGTTGACCCGCCCGTGCATGGTCATCCCCGCGAACCCGCCGCTGCGCGAGACCTCGACCAGCCCACCGGGGGCTGCGGCTGACGGTGTGCTCGAAGGCTCGTTCATGACTGGACCACCTTGACCTTGCGCCATGCGGCCTCGACTGCTCGAGCCTGCTTCGACGTCACACCGAACCGAGTCTGGGCCGCGTCGACCGTCGCCGCCGCGAAATCCGCGAAACTTGCTGACCGGCGAAGCTTTCCGCCGGTCAGCACGTCGTACCAGATTTGCCCGGCGCCCGTCCAGGTCGGACCGCCGATGGCCGTGGCCGCGAGGTAGAAGGCATGGTTTGGGATGCCCGAGTTCGCATGCACCTCGCCTTCGTCGGCCGAGTCCTCGAGATAGCCGTCCATGGTCGCGGGCTGTGGGTCGCGGCCCAGGACGGGGTCGTTGTACGCCGTGCCCGGGGCCTTCATCGAGCGGACCGCCACACCGTTGACCGCCGGCGTGAACAGCCCCTGCCCGATCAGCCAGTCGGCCTGCGTCGCCGTCTGACCCAGCTGCATCTGCTTGACCATCGAGCCGAAGCAGTCGGACACGCTCTCGTTCAGGGCGCCCGGCTGGCCCGAGTAGCCCAGTCGGGACGTGAACTGGGTGAAGCCGTGGGTCAGCTCGTGCCCGATGATGTCGACCGAGATCGTGAACCGGTTGAAGTAGACGCCGTCGCCGTCGCCGAAGACCATCTGCTCGCCGTTCCAGAACGCGTTGTCGTAGTGGCGGCCGAAATGCACAGTCGCTACGAGCGGCAAACCCTTGTCGTCCAAGCTGTTTCGCCGGTACGCCGCGTCGTAGAAGAGCCAGGTCGCGCCCAAGCCGGCCCAGGCCTCGTCGACCGCCGGGTCCCCGGTCGGGCCGGCGCCCTCGATGTGCACCGGCAAGCCGGGCAGCGAGGTGCCGTTGTGCGCGGTGTAGATCGTGCGGTGGACTGCGACTCGCGCGATCGACGTCGACGCCGGCCGGCCCGCCAGCCGCCGCCGGGTGCGCCGGTGCAACACGTCGTTGGCCAGGGTGTGCTCGGCCGCCCGGACGATCTCCGCGTCGGCGACGGTCTTGAGCCGTTCCACGACGTACGGCGGGAGGATCGTGCAGCGGGTCGGCATGTTCTCACCGTGAACCGCGTAGGCGGCCTGCGCAAGGTCGTGCGCTACTCTGCCGTCGTGCGCGTGCGAACGATGACGGCAGCCTCGCTGCTTCTCGGCCGCCGCGGCGGGGCCTCCTAGGCCGGTCCCTCGCCGCGGGGATCGAGCCTGCCGGTCGCCCGCCTACTCGCGAGAGGTCCCTACCGTGCACTACCCCCAGCAGCCGTCCGGGATGCCGATCGGCAAGTACGTCCCCTTTGACCAACAGATCGTCGTCGACCTGCCCGACCGCACCTGGCCGGACAAGACGATGACGAAGGCCCCGCGCTGGTGCGCCGTCGACCTGCGCGACGGCAACCAGGCGCTGATCGACCCGATGAGCCCGGAGCGCAAGCGCCGGATGTTCGACCTGCTCGTGGCCATGGGCTACAAGGAGATCGAGGTCGGGTTCCCCTCCGCCAGCCAGACCGACTTCGACTTCGTTCGCCAGCTCATCCGGGACGACCTGATCCCCGAGGACGTCACGATCCAGGTGCTGACCCAGGCCCGGGACCACCTGATCGAGCGCACCTACGAGTCGCTGCGCGGCGCCAGGCAGGCGATCGTGCACCTGTACAACTCGACCTCGGTCCTGCAGCGCAAGGTGGTCTTCGGCCTGAGCCAGGACGGCATCGTCGACATCGCGCTGCAGGGCGCGCGGCTGTGCCGCAAGCTCGAGGAGACCATCCCGGACACGCAGGTCTACTACGAGTACTCGCCGGAGTCCTACACCGGCACCGAGCTGGAGTTCGCGGCCCGGATCTGCAACGAGGTCGCCGAGGTCTTCGAGCCGAGCCCGGACCGCAAGGTGATCCTCAACCTGCCGGCGACGGTCGAGATGGCCACGCCCAACGTCTACGCCGACAGCATCGAGTGGATGGGCCGGCACCTGGAGCACCGCGAGAACATCGTCCTGTCGCTGCACCCGCACAACGACCGCGGCGAGGGCGTTGCGGCCGCCGAGCTCGGCTACCTGGCCGGCGCCGACCGGATCGAGGGGTGCCTGTTCGGCAACGGCGAGCGGACCGGCAACGTCTGCCTGGTCACGCTGGGCATGAACCTCTACAGCCAGGGGATCGACCCGCAGATCGACTTCTCCGACCTGGACCACGTGCGGCGGACGGTCGAGTACTGCAACCAGCTGCCGGTGCACGAACGTCACCCCTACGGCGGCGACCTGGTCTACACGGCCTTCTCGGGCTCGCACCAGGACGCGATCAAGAAGGGCTTCGACGCGATGGCCGCGGACGCGACGGCCGAGGGCAAGACGATCGACGACCTGGTCTGGGCGGTGCCCTACCTGCCGATCGACCCGCATGACGTCGGCCGCAGCTACGAGGCGGTCGTGCGGGTCAACAGCCAGTCCGGCAAGGGCGGGGTCGCCTACCTGCTCAAGAGCGAGCAGAACCTCGAGCTGCCCCGTCGGCTGCAGATCGAGTTCAGCCAGGTCGTCCAACGCCAGACCGACGAGGAGGGCGGCGAGATGAGTGGCGCCGCCATCTGGGCGGCGTTCCGCGACGAGTACCTGCCGAACCCGGCCGACCCGTGGGGCCGGTTCCGCCTGCAGGGCACCCGGCAGGACTCGGCGGTCGACGGGCAGGACCATCTCGTGGTCGACCTGCTCGACGGCCAGGAGCTGGTCAGCCTGGAGGGCCACGGCAACGGACCGATCGCGGCGTTCGTCGCGGCGTTGTCGGGCATCGGCGTCGACGTGCGCGTGCTGGACTACGCCGAACACGCGCTCGGGACCGGCGCGGACACGAGTGCCGCGGCGTACCTTGAGTGTGCGGTCGGAGAGCGCGTTCTGTGGGGCGTCGGGATCGACCACAACATCGTCACGGCGTCGCTGATGGCCGTCATTTCCGGCCTCAATCGGGCGTATCGGGAGTAATCTCCAGTTGCTCCGAGTGATGGCAGTTCACTGGATCGGCTCACGGTCCGGCGGAAGCCGGGCGACAATGGCAGGACAGGGTTGGCCCGACCGCGGGCCGGAGGAGGTGGTAATGGCGGACGATGCTGGGCTTTCCAGCGCGCTCGTCAGTAGGGGACCCTTCGGCCCGTACGACCAGATTGCGGCCCAGGTTCACGAGTACTACACCGACGGCTTCGCCAACGTCGCGGTGCAGGCTGCTGCTGCCCATTTACCGTTCATCCTCGAGGTCGGCGACGTCACGACCGCGAAGTACCTCCACTACACCTCGGCCTGCGCGATGCTCGAGCTCGGGCTGTACGACGAGGCGGCGGGCGAGTCCTATCAGCTGCTCTCGCTGATCGACGAGCACGACCACGCCTGGCGGGCCAAGGCCCTTTCGGTCCTCGGCGACGCCTGGGTGCGTAAGGGCGACACGGCGGCCGCGATCGACGCGCTCGCCGAGGCCTACGCGCTTGGTCGAGGGCTTCACCCCCGCGACGTACGACGAGCTGAGCGCCGCTCAGGGGATCGCGATCGTCCTGGGCCATGCCCAGCTGTTCGAGGCCGCAGACGACATCTTCACGCTCTGCCTGGCCTCGAAGGTGGCGACCACCGGTCCCCAGGCCGGGGAGGCCCGGATCCTGGTGCTGCAGGAGGCCGCCCTCCTGCAGGCCACCTGGGGCGCGGCCCTGGAGATCGACGGCCGCGACGCCGAGGCGGCGGCTTGCTACCGGGTCTGCCTGACCCGGGCCCTGGCGATGATGAACGCGATCGACGAGGGCGACGACGAGATGCTCGCCCGGGCCGAGGTGATGGAGGCCTACGTCCTAGGCCGGCTCGGTGAGCACCGGCTCTCCGAGGCCCGGATGTGGGCGGCCACCTCCCGGTTCAACCTGCGGCCCGAGCTCCCCGAAGTGTTGCTCGCCAAGCTCGGGCTCGGCTCGGCGTACGCCCGTGATGAGCAGTTCGCCCGGGCGCGGCAGAACCTCCAGGAGGCGGCCGACGAGGCGATCAGCAAGGACCGCTGGGTCTGGTCGCTCACCGCGCTCGCCCAGCTGGCCACCGTCGACGTGCTCGAGTACGGCCCGCACCCGGCGGTCGGCCGGTGGCAGGCGCTGGCGCGGGAGACCACGCAGCGGCTCTGGGGTGAGCGGGAGAGCCGATTCGTCGCCCTGCGCGACCGGATGAGCCTGCGCGCGCTCACGGTCGAGGCCGACCGGCTCGGCAAGGCGGCGCTCCTGGACCCCCTGACCGGCCTCGGCAACCGCCGGATGCTCGACCGCCGCCTGCGCCTGGCCACCGGCGAGCTGTGCGTCGTCTTCGTCGACGTCGACCACTTCAAGGCGGTCAACGACACCTTCGGGCACGACGTGGGCGACGGGGTCCTGATCCGGGTCGCCGCGATCCTGCACGAGCTGACCCGCACCGACGACACGGTCGTGCGCTACGGCGGCGACGAGTTCGTGCTGCTCATCCCCGGGGTCAGCAGCGAGGAGGCCAGCGCCATCGCCTCCCGGGTGCACTCCTCGGTCGCGACCGAGGACTGGGAGTCCCTCGCGCCGGGCCTGCTCGTCACGGTGTCGGTCGGCCTGGCCACCGAGGCGGCCGAGCGGGCGCTGGGTGCGGCCGACGAGGCCCTGCTGATTGCCAAGCGCGCCGGTCGCGACCAGGTCTGGTCCGCCGAACCCCTCGCCGTCTGAGCGCCGCTGCGTCGCTGCGGCGGGGCGGGACGCCACGCGGCGTACGGCGTAGGACACTGGAGCCATGCCGGTCTACCGAGACGAAGGTGTCGTGCTGCGCACGCACAAGCTCGGCGAGGCCGACCGGATCATCACCTTGCTGACCCGCCATCACGGCCGGGTCCGGGCCGTGGCCAAGGGCGTGCGCAAGACCTCCTCGCGGATCGGCGGGCGGCTGGAACCCTTCATGCTCGCCGACGTCCAGCTCTACGAGGGCCGCTCGCTCGACGTCGTCACCCAGGTCGAGACCCTCGCGCCGTACGCCGCGGGGATCGCCAACGACTACCGCCGCTACACCGCCGGCACGGCGATGCTCGAGACGGCCGAGCGACTGACCGACGTCGAGAAGGAGCCGGCCACCCAGCAGTTCCTGTTGCTCGTCGGCGGGCTGCGCGCGCTGTCCGACGGCGCCCACGACCCGGGACTGGTCCTGGACGCGTTCCTGCTGCGGTCGTTGTCCGTCGCCGGTTGGGCGCCGAGCTTCCACGACTGCGCGAAATGCGGTGCCCCTGGCCCACATTCGGCGTTCTCGCTGCCGGCCGGCGGGTCGGTCTGCCCGGACTGCCGGCCGCCGGGCTCGGCGTCGCCGGCGCCGCAGACCATCGAGCTGCTCGCGGCGTTGCTGGCCGGTGACTGGGCGGTGGCGGACGCGAGCGAGCTGCGTCATCGCCGCGAGGGCAGCGGCCTGGTGGCGGCCTTCCTGCAGTGGCACCTCGAGCGCGGGCTGCGCTCGCTGCGCCTGGTCGAGCGAGCGTGAGGCGGTCCCGACGCGACCCGCCGCCGGCGACTCGCCGGGACCCGGTGGCGCCGCCACCGCACCCTTCCGGCGCGCGGCCGCCCGAGCTGCCCGCTGAGCTGGTCCCGGCCCACGTCGCAGTGGTCATGGACGGCAACGGGCGCTGGGCCAACAGCAAGGGCCTGCCGCGGACGGCCGGGCACGAGCGGGGCGAGGCCGCCCTGCTCGATGTCGTGGCCGGCGGCATCGAGGTCGGTGTGAAGCACATCTCGGCGTACGCCTTCTCGACCGAGAACTGGCGGCGCTCGCCCGAGGAGGTGCGCTTCCTGATGGGCTTCAACCGCGACGTCATCCGCCGTCGACGCGACCAGATGCACGAGTGGGGCGTCCGCGTGAGGTGGGCCGGGCGACGACCTCGCCTGTGGCGCAGCGTGATTCGCGAGTTGGAGACCGCCGAGGAGTTGACCCGGCACAACACCGTGCTGACGCTGACGATGTGCGTCAACTACGGCGGCCGCGCGGAGATCGCCGACGCGGTGCGCGCGATCGGGGCCGAGGTCGCCGCCGGTCGGCTGGACCCGGCTCGGATCGACGAGCGCACGATCCAGCGGCACCTGGACGAGCCGGACCTGCCTGACGTCGACATGTTCTGGCGCTCATCGGGGGAGCAGCGGCTCTCGAACTTCCAGCTCTGGCAGTCGGCGTACGCCGAGCTGGTCTTCGACAACGTGCTGTGGCCGGACGTCGACCGGCGCGACCTCTGGCGGGCGGTCGAGACGTACGCGAAGCGCGACCGCAGGTACGGCGGGGCCTTCGATGCCAGCGGGAGCGAAGCCCCAGAGGGTTCGGTCTAGGTCTAGGCGAACGCGACCACCGTGGCGATGAACGCGAGGCCGCCGATCGTGCAGAGCAACGTGAGCCGCGAAGGGTGCCGCGAGTGGGCCTCGGGCAGGATGTCGCTGGTCGCGAGGTAGAGCAGGAAGCCGCAGAAGAACGCCAGGTAGAGCGCGAGCACGTGGTCGGACAGCGAGAAGAGCAGGGTGCTCGCGGCGCCGATCGCCGGAGCGGCGGCGTCCAGCGCCAGCATGACCTTCGCCCGCAGGTCGCTGTTGCCGTGGCTGACCATCAGGCTGACCGTGTTGAGCCCGTCGGCGAAGTCGTGGGCGATGACCGCGAGCGCGACCGCCAGGCCGACTGTGCTGTTGACCTGGAAGGCCAGTCCGATGCCGACACCGTCGAGGAACGAATGCCCGACGAGCGCGATCGCCGAGGCCAGCCCGACCTCCGGGTGGTTGTGCGCGGAGTACTCGCCCTCGTGGGCGTGGTGCAGGGTCAGCGTGCGCTCACCGACGTGCAGCAGCAGGAACCCCAGGGCCAGTGCGTAGGACACCGACGGCAGGCCGAGGAAGGACAGCTGGCCGCCGAGCGTGAACACCTCGGGGAGCAGGTCGAAGAACACCAACCCCAGCAACACTCCGGCGGTGAAGCCCAGGACGAGGTGCAGGCGGTCGCGGTTGCGAAGGGCGAACATGCCGCCGAGCGCCGTCGAGACGACGGTGCACAGCGCCAGGAGGATGGCCATCCGGGCCGCGCCTCAGCGCGGGGAGAGCTGGATGACGGCCAGGCCGACGCCCAGCACGACGACCGCCAGTCGCATCAGCCGCTCCGGCATGGTCAGCCGGGGCCAGCCGATGTAGAGCAGCCAGCCGAGGAACGACACACCCAGCAAGATGATCACGCAGCCGATCAGGCCGCTGATGAACAGGCCGACCACGATGAGCGCCAGCATGACCACGAACGGCACGAGGCGGGGGAGCCGGCTCAGCCGGAGCAGTGCGGGTGCACTCGCCCGGTCGATCGCCGTCCGCAATGCGCTGGGTTGGGCCACCCGGCGCATCATGCCAGGCCGGTAGCCTGGGCCCCTCATCCGTCGTACCCGTCCGAGCGCGTCTCGACCGGTCGTCCAACTCTGGAGAGTGATCTGCCGTGGCCAGCCCGCTCGAGGCTCGCAACGACGCCGTGGTCAGCCTGGCCAAGCGTCGGGGGTTCGTCTTCCCCAGCGGTGAGATCTACGGCGGGACGCGGTCGGCCTGGGACTACGGGCCGCTCGGTGTCGAGCTGAAGGAGAACATCCGCCGGCAGTGGTGGCGGGCGATGGTGCAGCGTCGCGACGACGTCGTGGGCTTGGACTCCTCGGTCATCCTGCCCCGCGAGGTGTGGGTGGCCTCGGGGCATGTCGAGACCTTCACCGACCCGCTGACCGAGTGCCAGAACTGCCATCACCGCTTCCGGGTCGACCACCTGCAGGAGGATTTCGAGCGGCGCAAGGGCCGCCTGCCCGAGGGCCTGGCCGAGATCAGCTGCCCGCACTGCGGCACCAAGGGCGCCTTCACCGAGCCGCGGCAGTTCAGCGGCCTGCTCAAGACCTACCTCGGCCCGGTGGAGAGCGAGGAAGGCCTGGCCTACCTTCGCCCGGAGACCGCGCAGGGCATCTTCGTCAACGTCAAGAACGTCATGACGGCGGCCCGCAAGAAGCCGCCGTTCGGCATTGCCCAGACCGGCAAGTCGTTCCGCAACGAGATCACGCCGGGCAACTTCATCTTCCGGACCCGCGAGTTCGAGCAGATGGAGATGGAGTTCTTCGTCGAGCCGGGCACTGACGAGCAGTGGCACGAGTACTGGTTGCAGGAGCGCTGGAACTGGTACCTCGGTCTGGGCCTGTCGGCCGACAACCTGCGCTTCTTCGAGCACCCCAAGGAGAAGCTCTCCCACTACTCGACGCGGACGGTCGACATCGAGTACCGGTTCGGCTTCGGCGGCAAGGACTTCGACGAGCTCGAGGGCATCGCCAACCGGACCAACTTCGACCTCACGACGCACTCCGAGCACTCGGGCACCGACCTGAGCTACCAGGACCAGGCAACCGGCGAACGCTGGGTGCCCTACGTCATCGAGCCCGCAGCCGGACTCACCCGGGCGACGCTCGCCTTCCTGCTCGATGCGTACGCCGAGGACGAAGCCCCCAACACCAAGGGCGGCGTCGACAAGCGGGTCGTCCTGCGCCTGGACCCGCGGCTGGCCCCGGTCAAGGTGGCTGTGCTGCCGCTGTCCCGCCATGCCGACCTATCGCCCGCGGCCAAGGCGCTGGCGACCGACCTGCGTGAGTCCTGGAACGTCGACTTCGACGACGCGGGCGCGATCGGTCGCCGCTACCGCCGCCAGGACGAGATCGGCACGCCGTACTGCGTCACCGTCGATTTCGAGACGGCGGAGGATCTCGCGGTGACGGTGCGCTCGCGTGACTCGATGGAGCAGGAGCGGGTGGCTCTCGACCGGGTCCGTGGCTACCTCGCGGAGCGCCTCCCCGGCTGCTGATCGCCGTCCGCGGGTCTTGGATGGGACCTTCGTCATCTAGCCGCAGCGGGTGGAGCGCGGCAGAGTGAGGCTGTGGCGACGACGACGTATGTCTACGATTTCGCGCACGGCGACAAGGACCAGGCCGACCTGTTGGGCGGCAAGGGGGCCAACCTCGCCGAGATGACCAAGCTCGGTCTGCCCGTACCGCCGGGTTTCACGATCACCACCGAGGCCTGCCGGGCCTGGCTGGCGAGCGGCTCCGAGCCGGACGGGCTGGCCGACCAGGTGACCGAGCACCTCCAGGCGCTGGAGCGCGCCATGGGCCGGCGGCTCGGGGACCCAGAGGACCCGCTGCTGGTCTCGGTGCGCTCCGGAGCGGCGATCTCGATGCCGGGGATGATGGAGACCGTCCTCAACGTCGGCCTCAACGACGCCTCGGTCGAGGGGCTGGCCGCCAAGAGCGGCAACCCGCGGTTCGCCTGGGACAGCTATCGCCGACTGCTGCAGATGTTCGGCGCGACCGTCCTTGGCATCGCGGCCGACAAGTTCGCCGACGCGCTCGACGAGCTCAAGTCCGACCGGGGGGCAACCAACGACGTAGACCTGACGGCGGACGATCTGCGATGGCTTGTCGGCACCTACGAGAAGGTCATCGCCGAGGAGACCGGTCACGACTTCCCCCAGGACCCACGCGAGCAACTGGACCTGGCGATCCGCGCGGTCTTCGGCTCCTGGAACACCGAGCGGGCCAAGATCTACCGGCGCCAGGAACGCATCCCGGACGACCTGGGTACGGCGGTCAACGTGGTCGCCATGGTGTTCGGCAACCTCGGTCCGGACAGTGGGACCGGGGTCTGCTTCACCCGCGATCCTTCGTCGGGTGCGCAGGGGGTCTATGGCGACTACCTGTCCAACGCGCAGGGCGAGGACGTCGTGGCGGGCATCCGGAACACGGTGCCGCTGGCCGATCTCGAGCAGCTCGACCCCGCGGCGTACGCCGAGTTGCTCGCAGCAATGGCCACCCTCGAGCAGCACTACCGGGATCTGTGCGACATCGAGTTCACCATCGAGGCGGGCAAGCTCTGGATGCTGCAGACGCGAGTCGGCAAGCGCACTCCCGCCGCGGCCTTCCGGATCGCCGTGCAGCTGGTCGATGAGGGCGTGATCGAGCTCGACGAGGCGCTGAAACGGGTGACCGGGGCCCAGCTGGCGCAGCTGATGTTCCCGCAGTTCGACCCCGACGCGAAGCGGGACCTGATCGCGACCGGCATGGGAGCCAGTCCCGGTGCGGCAGTGGGGAAGGCGGCGTTCGACTCGGCCACCGCCGTGAAGTGGGCGAACGACGGCGAGGACGTGATCCTGGTCCGCCGTGAGACCAACCCGGACGACCTGGGCGGCATGGTGGCGGCGCGGGGCGTCCTCACGTCCCGCGGCGGCAAGACGTCGCACGCCGCCGTCGTCGCGCGGGGCATGGGCCGCACCTGCGTCGTGGGTGTCGAGGCGCTGCGCGTCGACCCGCGGCAGCGCACCGTCACCACGCCGGAGGGGCGCAGCTTCGCCGAGGGCGACGTGATCTCGATCGACGGCAGCACCGGCGAGGTCTTCCTCGGGGAGGTGCCCGTCTCGCCGAGTGCGGTGACCACGGCGCTCAACGTGAACGCCGACCTCGATGCCGACAGCGGGGACCAGGAGGACCTGGTCGCGTCGGTCCGCCGGTTGATGACCCACGCCGACAGTCAGAACGGGTTGGGCGTGCGGGCGAACGCCGACACGGCTCCGGATGCGGCGCGAGCCCGCAGCTTCGGGGCGCACGGCATCGGGCTGTGCCGCACCGAGCACATGTTCCTGGGCGAACGTCGCAAGCTGGTCGAGCAGGTCATCTTGGCCCGGGACGGCGACGAGCGTCGTACTCATCTGCGCAAACTACTTCCGTTGCAGCGCAAGGATTTCAGCGACATCTTGACGGCGATGGATGGTCTGCCGGTGACCATTCGGCTGCTCGACCCCCCGCTCCACGAGTTCCTGCCCGACCTGACCTCGCTCTCGGTCGAGGTGGCGGTCAATGAGGCCAAGGGCGAGGTCGACCCGGAGCGGGTGAAGCTGCTGCAACAGGTGCAGCGCCTGCACGAGCAGAACCCGATGCTCGGCATGCGCGGGGTCCGGCTGGGCATCGTCGTGCCCGAGCTCTACGAGCTCCAGGTCCGCGCCGTGGCCGAGGCCTACGCCGACCTGCGCGAGCGCGGACAGGACCCTCGACCCGAGATCATGATTCCGCTGGTGGCGGCCGTCCAGGAGCTCGAGCTGCTGCGCGAGCGCACCGCAGCCGCAGTCGCGGACGTCGCCGCGAGTCGTCAGCTCGAGATCATGCTGCCGATCGGCACCATGATCGAGTTGCCACGCGCGGCGATGACGGCTCACCAGATCGCGGAGGCCGCGGACTTCTTCTCCTTCGGCACCAACGACCTGACCCAGACCGCCTGGGGCTTCAGCCGCGACGACGTCGAGGCGGCGTTCTTCTCGCAATACATCGAGGCCGGGATCTTCGCGGTCAGCCCGTTCGAGAGCCTGGACACCGACGGGGTCGGCCGCCTGGTGTCGATCGCGGCCTGGGAGGGCAAGGAGAGCAACCCATCACTCAAGATCGGGGTCTGTGGTGAGCACGGGGGCGACCCCGACTCGATCCACTTCTTCGCCTCGATCCTGATCGACTACGTGTCGTGCTCGCCGTTCCGGGTGCCGGTGGCCCGGCTGGAGAGCGGCCGGGCCGCGTTGATGGTCACCCCGCGGAAGCCGGGGGAGTAGTGCCGCTCCTGACATGTGTCACAGCGCGGTGGTGACGCCTCACTGGGGTGCTGGGGGCGACGAAGCGGCAACCTGAGTGGCATGAACCAACCGACTGCCCTGGACGCAGGGTCCTCCCGGGTCGACTCCACGACCGGGACCTCCGGCGGGCTGGCCGCGATCGCGCTGCAGGACCTGCACAAGCATTTCGGCAGCGTCCGGGCCGTCGACGGCATCGACCTGAGCATCCAGCCCGGTGAGATCGTCGCCTTCCTCGGTCCGAACGGCGCCGGCAAGACCTCGACCATCGACATGGTCCTCGGGCTCTCGCAGCCCACTCAGGGCCGGGTCGAGGTCTATGGCATGGAGCCGCGGCAAGCCATCGCCAAGGGGCTGGTCGCGGCGGTGATGCAGACCGGCGGCCTGCTGAAGGACCTGACCGTCCTGGAGACGGTCCAGCTGACCGCGACCCTTTTCGCGCAGACCCGTCCGGTCGAGGAAGTGTTGCAGCGCGCCGGCATCGGTGACATCGGCGATCGGATGGTCGGCAAGTGTTCGGGCGGCCAGCAGCAGCGGCTGCGCTTCGCGATGGCCTTGCTGCCCGACCCCGAGCTGCTCGTCCTGGACGAGCCGACGACCGGGATGGACGTCGAAGGCCGTCGTGACTTCTGGGGCGCGATCCGTCAGGACGCGCAAGCGCGGGCGCACGGTGCTCTTCGCGACGCACTACCTGGAGGAGGCCGACCTCTACGCCGACCGGGTCATCCTGGTTCGGCACGGTCGGATCGTGGCCGACGGGACCGCCGCCGAGATCAAGGCGATGGCCTCCGGACGCACGGTGCGAGCGACGCTGCCGGGCGCGACCGAGGTGGCGTTGCTGGGTGTCCCCGGCGTCGACTCGGTGGAGCTCCGGGGCGACACAGTTCTGTTGCACGCCAACGACTCTGATGCGGTCGCTCGGCATCTGCTCACCCAGACCGACGCACGGGACCTGGAGATCACCGCACAGAACCTCGAGGACGCGTTCATCGCCCTGACCGGCGACGGCGCTCCCGCCGTGGCTTCCGTCGACCCGAATGGAGCTGTCCAATGAGCGCCACCACCAGCCCCGCCGCGCCGATCCCGCCGATCGCCTCGATTGCCGACCGCCGGGTGCCGCCCTGGGGTGGCTTCAACCTGCGCTACGTGCGGCTCGAGATCCGTCGGCTGCTGCGCAACAAGCGCACGCTGATCTTCACCGTCGCCCTGCCGCCGTTGTTCTACCTGATCTTCGGCGCGGGCAAGGACTACTCGAACGACAGTGCCGGGAACGGCAACGTCGCGGCCTTCGTGATGATCAGCATGGCCGTCTACGGCGCGATGCTGGCCACGACCAGCGGCGGCGCCATGGTGTCGATCGAGCGGGCCGCCGGCTGGAGCCGGCAGCTGCGGCTGACGCCGCTGTCGTCCGCGGCGTACATCGCCATCAAGGTCATCACAGCGATGGTGCTGGGCGCGATCCCGGTCATCGTTGTGTTCTTGCTCGGCCACGCCCACGGAGCCCAGATGGACGGGCACCTGTGGATCGAGACGGCGGTGATCGCGTGGGTGGGCTCGATCGTGTTCGCCGCGTTCGGTCTCTTCATGGGGTACCTGCTGCCGAGTGAGAACGTGATGCAGATCCTCGGCCCGGTGCTGGCCCTGCTGGCCTTCGCCGGCGGCCTCTTCATCCCGCTGAGCCAGATGGACTCGACCTTCCGCCGGATCGCCGAGTTCACGCCGATGTACGGGCTCAACGAACTGGTGCATGCGCCGCTGACCGGCGACGCCGTGCATCTCGGCTGGGTCGTGAACCTGCTGCTCTGGCTGGCCATCTTCACGGGCGGCGCGATCTGGCGCTTCCGCAAGGACACGGCCCGGGTCTGAGCCATGCCCAATTCCGCGGCCCCGGAGGCCGACCCGGCGTCTAGAGTTTTGGCCGTGAGCAAGCTGGTGCGGCCGGAGTGGCGGCCCGTCGACGAAACGCCGGCCTGGCGCCGTCGCGAGGGGGCCGTCGAAGGGCGCAGCCGCTGGGGCTGGATCTTTGGCGCAGTCTGGCTCTTCTACCTGGTCGACCCGATCTCGGCCATCCACAACCACGAGCCTGGCGTCGTCCAGGTCGTGGGCTACATCGCGATCGGGCTGTTCGCTGCCGTCTATCTCAGCATCTTCATCTGGGCCCGCCGCTACCGGCCGCCAGGTCTGACGAACATGCCAATCCGCCGCAGGATGACCCTGGTGCTGGCACTTGTAGCCCTGGGGTTGTTGACGATTCCTGCGGCCGGCTCGCACGGCACGGCCACGGCGGTCTACATCTCGGCCTCGGCCATGATGCTGCTGCCCGTTGCCTATGCCTGGGCTCTCGTCGGCGCGCTGGCCGCGGGCATCAGCATCGCGACGTACTCGATCGACAGCTGGCACGGCGAGGGCGCCGGCAACGCGCTCGGAGTGATCCTCGCCGCGCTCGCCGTCTTCGGGATGCGACTGGCCTTCGACCGCAACGCCCAGCTGATGGTCGCGCGGGACGAAGTGGCCGAGTTGGCCGTGTCGGCCGAGCGTGAGCGGATGGCTCGCGACATGCACGACATCCTCGGGCATTCGCTGACGGTGATCACGGTCAAGGCCGAGCTCGCCGGTCGGCTGATCGAGGTCGACACCGCCAAGGCCAAGGCGGAAATCGCTGACCTGGAACGGCTTTCGCGCGAGGCCCTGGCTGATGTCCGCGCGACCATCGGTGGCTTCCGGGAGGTGACGCTGTCCCGTGAGCTGGCCAACGCGAAGTCGGCGTTGACCGCCGCCGGGATCACGCCTGACCTTCCGGGTGCCGTCGATGAGGTGCCGGGGGAGCGCCGCGAACTTTTCGGTTGGGCCGTGCGCGAGGGCGTGACCAATGTGGTCCGCCACAGCGGCGCCTCGCGGTGCACTGTGCGCGTCAGCCGCGACCACGTCGAGGTGATCGACGACGGGCGCGGGGTCGACGACTGTCCGGGGGCTGCTGGTGAGCCCGACCCGACGCCCGGTCACGGGCTGTCCGGTTTGCGGGAGCGAGCCCGCGCGGCCGGCGCGACGATGACTGTCGGCCACGGCGATGGCGGGCGCGGCTTCCGGCTGAGCCTGGACGCCGCGGGGGCCCGGTGAGCGAGCCGATCCGGTTGTTGCTGGCCGACGACCAAGCGCTGGTTCGCGGCGCCCTGGCGGCGCTGTTGGATCTCGAAGGCGATCTCGAGGTCGTGGCCGAGGTCGGTCGCGGCGACGAGGTGGTCGCCGAGGCCCGAAGGACCCGCCCCGACGTCGCGCTGCTGGACGTCGAGATGCCGGGGCTGGACGGCATCGCCGCGACGGGCGCTCTGCGGGCAGCCCTGCCGAGCTGCAAAGTGCTGGTCGTGACGACCTTCGGCCGCCCGGGCTACTTGCGGCGGGCCATGGAGGCCGGTGCGAGCGGGTTCGTGGTCAAGGACACCCCGGCCCGCCAGCTCGCCGACGCCGTCCGCCGGGTGAACGCCGGCCTGCGCGTGGTCGATCCGAGCCTGGCTGCGGAGACGCTGGCCACGGGGGAGAGCCCGCTGACCGGCCGGGAGAGCGAGGTGCTGCGCGCGGCCCGCGACGGCGGGACGGTCGCCGACCTGGCCTTCTCGCTGCACCTGTCCGAGGGGACGGTGCGCAACTACCTCTCGGCGGCGATCGGCAAGACCGGCGCGCGGACCCGGGCCGAGGCGGTCCGGATCGCCGACGAGCGCGGCTGGCTGCTCGCGCCCTAGCCCGCAGGTCGGTCTCCTCGGCCTGCCTGACGGCGCCACCCCTGAAGTCCCTCGGGCTCCGATCCGGCCTGGGCCAGCTGACCGCGCTCCGCGGACGCGCCAACTCGGCGGGCCGAACTCGCGTTGCGCCGGCCGCTGCGGGCGGATGGGGGGACTTCGGCCCGCCGAGTTGGCGGGCAGCGGTTGTCCACATGGGTGGTTTGCCCGATGCACAACGTTCGGTACCTTGTGCGGCATGCGCCAGGGGGCTCGTGCGGGCAGAGCTGTGGTTGCCGGGCTGATCTCGGCGACGGTCGCGGTCGGCCTGGTGGTGCTGGCCGGGTGTTCGGGCTCGGACCCGGCGCCGATCGATGCGCCGACCGGGCACCCGGGCACGGCCCCACCGACGACGACGGCCAGTGCGACGCCGACCCAGGATCCCGGCCCGGCCGCGATCGCGGCGGTCCAGCGGATGTTCGATGCCTACAACGCGATGCTGAAGTCCGGCTCCTCCACCGCCTACCGCGCCACCTTCACCAAGACCTGCGCGCTCTGCCTTGGTGACGCTCAGACCATCGACGCCATCGCCCGCAAGCACGAGCGCATCGTCGGCGGACAGTACTCGACTGACCGGGCTCCGGGTCGCTTCCGCGGATCCGAAGCATGTGATCGTGCAAGGCAGCGTCGCTCAGGCTGCGTCCGAAGGTGCTTCGCCGGCCAGAAGGTCGTTGCGCGATACGACGCTGGCAAGCCCGGGCCAGTTCGTCTGGGACGCCAGGCTCATCGACGGCGCTTGGCTGGTCACGAACGCGCAGTTGCTCAGTTGAAACGCTCGGAATCGCCTCGGCTGCTGGTTCTGGCCGCACTGGTCGGAGCCCAATCGATCGTCGCCCTGTCGCCGGCGGAGGCGGGTTCATGCAGTCGTCCCGTATCTTGGGACCTACGAGGCCCACGCCTCCACGTGCGGGGAGCTGGGGTGGAAGTACGACCCGGACTCGAAGACGTTCAGTGAGGGTACGAGGATCACGGCCTCGGACGATCCGACGGGAAGCCTGTACCGTCTACCGTCCTGCAGGCGGTGTGCACGGCGAATACCGGTGGGGGCCGGGACACGTTGTGCGAGCTGGCCGTCTCGTGTCCGGATCTGAAGGGCGCGAACGGGGAGACGTTGAAGGCGACGCGGTGGCAGGCGTTGCGGGCGCGCAAGGCTCACGGTGGCGTGCCGGAGGGTCCCTTGCTGCCGGTGGGTAAGCCGGTGTGTGTGTATCGGGGGCGGGCGGTGCCGATGGCGGCGGTGGTGGCGGCGGTGCGGCAGGAGTTGGTCAAGGCGGTGGGTCGGCCGCGGGTGGCGGTGCAGCCGCCGGGTGGTCGCACGTTGGTGAACCTGCCGGTGGTGTATTCGGCGCCGGTTCAGCATGAGACGACGCTGGAGGTGACGGTGCCGGTGCCGGGGGCGATCACGGCCGACCCGTCCTACGGGTGGGATCTGGGTGGTGGCCAGCGCGGCAGCGGGCCGGGTCATCCGTACACGCAGGCGGTGGATCCGACCGGGCCGGAGGCGGGCGGCTATTACGTCGAGGGCGTCTACCCGCAGGTCGGCCGAGCAGAAGGCGACGCTCACGTTGACCTGGAGCGCGACGATCCAGCTCGGCGGTGGACCCGGCGCGCTGGCAGTGCCGTTGGACCCGATCGTGTTCACCGCGACCAGCACCATCGAGACCGTCTCGGCGACCAACCGGCTCTACGGCCAACTCCCCAGCCCCACCCCCAACTAGGTCAGAAGTCGAACGCCCTCCGGAGCGAGACAGCCGTGGCGGCGCAACCCAGCAGTGGCAGCCCGAGGACCTCCTCGCTGGCACGCAGCGTCGAGCAGTGGGTCAGGGCGGCGGAGGTCGCGACCCCTCGGACGGTCCGAGCGACGACCAGGGTGGGGATGTGGTTGCTGGTGGCCGAGCCCTCGTCCCACGTGATGATCACGACGAGCCGGGAGGCCCGGAAGTCCGGCGACGCGACGATCTGCGGCATCCAGCGGGCCAGCCAGTCGTCGCCGCGCTTGACCAGGTCGGTGGTGCAGCTCGGCGCCCCGTGCATCTCGTCGCAGGCGTTCGGAGTGACGAAGGAGTAGTCCGGCAGACCACTCGCGAGCGCATCGTGGAGCGCCCCCGACGTCGTCGTGCCCATCGGGACGTCCCACGCGGCACAGCGGGACGCCTCGCTGGAGTAGTAGGGCGGCGGCACGTGACGCACCAGATAGATGGACCCCGCGCCGTCCGATGCCTGGCAGTTCGAGGTCATCGACTCGGCGTACTCCCGCCACTGCAGTCCGGCTCCGGCCACCTGCTCGAAGATGTTGTTACCCGACAATTGATGCGTCGACGGTGGGTCGTCGTCGCAGATCCCTTGCCGGTCGCCGCTCGTGATGATGATGTACGCCGCGAGCGAGGGGCAGCTGACCGGATAGCCGGCCTGCATGTTGGTGGCGTTGCCGTAGCTGTGCGCCAGGGCCGTGAGGTACGGCGCGTTGCGCGAGCCGATCACCGCCGAGTCTTCCTCGTTCTCCTCGGCGATGATCATGACCTTGGAGTACAGGCTGGTCAGCACGGGCGGGCCACCAGTGGCGGTGTAGATCGGGTCGGCCGCGGCCGCCGTCGCCGAGGACTGCGGCACTGCGCCCCGCACTCGGTGCGGCACAAGCGACGAGCCCAGCCCCGACCAGGAGCAGTGCGACGACCGACAGCGCCACCCCGCGCGGGTCGGCGGGAGAGCGGCGCATGTCCCTTAGGCTCGCATGAGCGAGGCGGGCGGACAGGGGTCCGGCTGTGGCGATCGGGTGAGAAGTCGGCCGGGCGGGAGCGTTTGAGGCGGGTATGAGTCAGGACGGGACGACCGACCGCGTGCTGACCGTGCCCAATGCACTGTCCGCGCTGAGGCTGCTGGGGGTGCCGTTCTTCCTCTGGCTGATCCTGACCCACCACGACGGCTGGGCCCTGGTGCTGCTCATGGTCTCCGGTTTCACCGACTATCTGGACGGCAAGATCGCCCGTCGGTACGGCCAGATCTCCCCGCTGGGCAAGTTGCTCGATCCCGCGGCCGACCGCCTCTACATCCTGGCCACGCTGCTCGGCCTGGCCATCCGCGACGTCGTGCCCTGGTGGCTGGTCGTGGTCCTGTTGAGCCGTGAGGTCTTCATCGCCGCCCTGCTGCCTGCCCTGCGCAGTCGCGGCTACTCCGCGCTGCCCGTCCATTTCATCGGCAAGGCCGCGACCTTCTGCCTGCTCTACGCCTTCCCCTTGTTGCTGCTGGGCCAGTTCGACAGCTGGATCGGCGACCTGGCCCAGCCGATCGGCTGGGCCTTCACCGGGTGGGGTACGGCGCTCTACTGGGCGGCCGGCGTGCTCTATGCCGTGCAGACCCGCCAGGTCCTGCGCTCTCGGCCCCGGCTGGCTCGGGCGGCCGGGTGAGCTCCCCACCACGTCTGGACGCCTCGATGAGCTTGCTCACCGAGCTGGTGCAGCATCCGCTCGATCCGGACTACGCCGCCGTCGCTGAGCGGCGGCGGGCCCAGGGGGGCGACGCGACGCCACCGTCACGCGTGACCGGCGTCGTGATGATGCTCGTCCTGGCCTTGGTCGGGTTGCTCACCGCAGCGGCGGTGCTCTCGCTGCGCGCGCCCTCGACCGGCCAGTCGAACGCGAAACAGGCTCTGCTGCAACACATCCGGTCCGAGACGAGTGCCGCCGACAAGCTACAGAGCTCCAACAACGCCCTTCGGGTTGCCAACGACCGGGCCCAGGCCGGTCTGCTGCGTCTGCAAGCCCGGGGGCAGATCGCCGACCAGATCCAGCTGCTCGGTCTGATCTCGGGCTCGCTGGCCGTGCAAGGCCCCGGACTGCGGATCACCGTCAACGATGCTCCCGGCTCTGCGGCTTCTGCGGGCGCCAATCCCAGGGACCAGTCGGCTGCCGAACAGGGTCGGGTGCAGGACCGCGACCTGCAGACGGTCGTCAACGGCCTCTGGGCCTCCGGCGCCGAGGCGATCAGCATCAACGGCCAGCGCCTGACCGAGCTGTCGGCGATCCGGTCGGCCGGCGAGGCGATCCTGGTCAACTTCCGGCCGCTGTCCCCGCCGTACGTCATCAGCGCCATCGGTGACGCAGACCCGATGCAGGCGCTCTTCGCCAACGGCACCGGCGGGCGCTATCTGCGCTCCCTGTCCGACAACTTCCAGATCCCCAGCGAGATCGACGACGTGAAGGCGATGTCGCTGCCCGCCTCCAGCGGCCTGACCCTGCACAGTGCGACGGTGCCGTCCCCCCGAGCCACCGCTAGATCCACCCCTAGATCCACCGCCAGCCCCACCTCGGAGAAGCACTCGTGATCGCTGCATTCGGACTTGTCATCGGCATCGTGGCCGGGCTGCTGCTGCACCCGACCGTGCCGCTCTGGTTGCAGCCCTACCTGCCGATCGCCGTGGTGGCGGCACTCGACGCGGTCTTCGGCGGAGTGCGCGCGATCCTGGACGGGATCTTCAACGACAAGGTCTTCGTCGTGTCCTTCCTGTCCAACGTCGTGGTGGCCGCGCTCATCGTCTACCTCGGGGACCAGCTCGGCGTCGGCTCGCAGCTCTCGACCGGGGTGGTCGTCGTGCTCGGGATCCGGATCTTCTCCAACGTCGCCGCGATCCGCCGGCACCTCTTCCGGGCATGAGGCGGCGATGAGCGAAAACCAGCCCACAAGCCACCCCGGGAGCCATCTGGCCGAACCGGTGGCGCCGACCACCCGCTCGGCGTGGGGCGCGGCTCTGGCGCTCCGGGCGCCCGCGGGCGACGCGAGCCCAGGCGTTGGCCGCAGTGCTGACGCTGCTCCTCGGCTTCGCGGTCGTGACCCAGGTCCGGCAGACCCAGCAGACCGGCCTGTCCGCCTTGCGTCAGGACGATCTGGTCAACGTCCTGGACGACGTGAACCAGCGGGAGACCCGGCTGGAGGACGAGGCGCGTCAGCTCCAGGCCACCCAGCAGAAGCTGCAGTCCGGCTCGAACAGCTCTCAGGCCGCCCTGCAGGCGGCGCAGTCGCGGCTGGACACCCTCGGCATCCTGACGGGGACCAAGCCGGCAACCGGCCCAGGCATCCGGCTGATCATCACCGACCCGGGAGGCAAGGTCTCCGCTGCGACGGTTCTGGACACGGTCGAGGAGCTGCGCGACGCCGGGGCCGAGGCGATCCAGATCGGCACCGTGCGGGTGGTGGCCAGCACGTCGTTCGTCGACGGCACCGGAAGCAGCCCCGCCGGGATCGCCGTCGACGGCACGCTGCTCCACGCGCCGTACATCGTGCTGGCCATCGGTGACCCGCAGACGTTGCAGGCAGCCCTGAACATCCCCGGCGGCGTCCTGGAGACCTTGCAAGGTCAGGGCGCAGATGGGAACGTCACCAGCGAGCAACAGGTGCAGATCACGGCCTTGCACGCCGTTTCGGCGCCTCGTTACGCTCGCCCGGCGCCGACCCCCTCCGGGTCGTCGGGCGGCTGACCACTACTGCAGAAGGACACCGGCCATGAGCTCCCTGGACTACCCCGAGGACCTGCACTACACGGCAGAGCACGAGTGGGTGCGGGCTGGAGGTTCGGCTGGGGCGGCCGGCGACGTGGTGCGGATCGGGATCACCGACTACGCGCAGGACGCGTTGGGCGACGTGGTCTACGTGACCCTGCCCGAGGTGGGGGCCGCCGTGACGGCTGGGGACTCCTGTGGTGAGGTCGAGTCGACCAAGAGCGTGAGCGACCTCTTCGCACCGCTCTCGGGCGAGGTGACCGCCCGCAACGACGGGTTGGACGCGACACCGGAGCTGGTCAACACCGATCCCTACGGGGAAGGCTGGCTGTTCGAGCTGCGCCCGGCCGACGCCGACGCAGTCGCCGGGTTGCTGGATGTGGCGGCCTACCGCGATCAGATCGGCTGACTCCTGCTCGACTCGGCGGCGCGGGACCGCGTCGACGGGTTACCGTTACTGCTTTCTCGCGATGTGGGGAGGGACAGATGGCGCCATCGAACGACGAGACGCACATCGTCTTTCCCGACGGCGCTCCGGACGGGGATGGTCGCCCTCCGACGCCGCGGGCGGACCCGACCCAGGACACCGCGGCTGACACCAGCCGTGAGTTCGAGACCGGCGGCGAGGCCGAGCCGGGGCTGACCGCCGCCGACCAGGCGACGGTCGAGGCTCTCCAGCAGGGCAGCGCACTGCTCCTCGTCCAGCGTGGCCCCACGTCCGGGGCGCGGTTCCTGCTGGACGCCGCGGTGACGACGGTCGGCCGGAGCCCGGGCAACGACATCTTCCTGGACGACGTCACGGTCTCCCGCAAGCACGCGGAGTTCCTCCGCGCCGGTCAGGTCTTCTCGGTGCGCGACGTCGGCAGCCTCAACGGCACGTACGTCGGACGTGAGCGGATCGACGGCGAGGTCGTGCTGCATTCAGGCGACGAGGTCCAGGTCGGCAAGTTCCGGTTCCTCTTCCAGCAGTCCGACTCGGGGAGCGGCGGCACGTGACATCGGCGGCCTCGCGCCGGAACTCGCCGGCATCGAACGCGGCAAACCTCAGCATCGGTGAGGTGCTCAGCCAGCTCCGCCAGGACTTCCCGGACGTCAGCATCTCCAAGATCCGCTACCTGGAGGCGGAGGGCCTGGTCGAGCCGGGCCGCACCCCGTCGGGCTATCGCAAGTTCAGCCAGGACGACGTCGAGCGGCTGCGCTACATCCTGACTCTGCAACGCGACCACTTCTGGCCGCTGCGGGTGATCCGCGAGGCGCTGGACGCCTACGATCGCGGCTTCGAGCCGCCGGGCACGGTCGAGCCCGGTCCGGCGCGGCCCCGCGCGCCGCGTTCCGTGGCTGACGGGCTCCCCGACTCCTCCTCCTTCGTACGCCGCGGCTCGGGCCTGCGGATGACCCGGGCCGAGCTGGCCGTGGCGGCCGGACTCGACGAGCGCGACGTCGTCCAGCTGGAGACCTTCGGGCTGCTGACTCCCGCCACCGGCAGTGCCGCCGGGGCCGCCGGGTACTTCGACGAGACGGCCCTGACCATCGCCGTCGCCTCGGCCGAGCTCGCGGCGTACGGGATCGAGCCGCGCCACCTGCGCTCGTTCCGAACCGCGGCCGACCGTGAGGTCGGACTGGTCGAGCAAGTCGTGACGCCACTCTCGCGCGGCCGGGGTGACGACGCCCAGGCCCGGGCCAGCGAGGCGGCCCGGGAGATCTCGGCGCTGTGCGTGCGCCTGCATGCCGCGCTGGTCAAGGCCGGCCTCGGGCCCCGGCTCGGTTGACCCTCGGCGCCGGTCGCGGCCCGAAGGTCGCGGGCTAGGCTGACGGCGTGCGCGAGCTGGATGTGGTCGGAGTCCGGGTGGAGATGCCGAGCAGCCAACCGATCGTGCTGTTGCGCGAGCGGGACGGCGACCGTTACCTGCCGATCTGGATCGGGGCGGCGGAGGCCACGGCCATCGCGTACGCGCAGAAGGGCGTCGTGCCGCCGCGGCCGCTGACCCACGACCTGTTCAAGGACGTGCTCACCGCGCTGGACCACACCCTCCAGGAGGTCCGGATCGTGGCCCTGCGCGACGGCGTCTTCTATGCCGACCTGATCTTTGACGGCAACGTCGAGGTCAGCGCCCGGTCCTCGGACGCGATCGCGTTGGCCCTGCGCACGGGCACCCGGATCGTCGGCAGCGAGGAGGTCCTCGAGGAGGCCGGAGTGGCCGTGGCCGGCGAGGAAGAGGACGAGGTGGAGAAGTTCCGCGAGTTCCTCGACCAGATCTCTCCGGACGACTTCGACGAGTGATCTCGAACTCTCAACCTTTAGTTGAGGGTTAGGGTTGAGAATGGCCGTTGGACGCCCGGGGCGACACGCGGGCCCAACCCTCACGTTGTCGTTGACGGCGAGGTCTGTGCGCCATACCTTCACAAGGAACGCCCTTGCTGTAGTTCCACCGGTGTGGTCCGCCCTGTGCGGGTCGGGCTCGGTTCGGTGGGCTACTTCCCCCAGAGGGCGAAGGACATGAGGAGCTTCGCGTGAGCGGAACCGGCGACGCCACCACCCCCGACCGTGGGCCTGGCCGCCCGGTGCCTACCCAGGCCCAGGGTCTGTTGTTCACCGACGACCTGCCGGACATCTCCGAGGACACGGGCTACCGCGGTCCGACGGCCTGTCGCGCGGCCGGGATCACCTACCGCCAGCTCGACTACTGGGCCCGCACCGGCCTGGTCGAGCCCTCGGTCCGCGGGGCGACCGGCAGCGGCACGCAGCGGCTCTACAGCTTCCGCGACATCCTGGTCCTGAAGGTCGTCAAGCGGCTGCTGGACACCGGCGTCTCGTTGCAGCAGATCCGCACGGCAGTGGTGCACCTGCGCGAGCGCGGGGTCGACGACCTGGCCCAGATCACCTTGATGAGCGACGGCGCCAGTGTCTACGAGTGCACGTCCGCGGACGAGGTGATCGACCTGGTCCAGGGCGGCCAGGGCGTCTTCGGCATCGCCGTCGGCCGGGTCTGGCGCGAGGTCGAGGGCGAGCTGGCCCAGCTGCCCAGCGAGCGGGTCGACGACGAGGGTCACACCACCCACCCGGACGACGAGCTGGCCCAGCGCCGGCTCACCCGCAAGATCAGCTGAACCCTCGGCCGGCCGGCTCCCGATCCGGCCGCGCGCCAAGCGGTGCCCGGGCCGGGCCAGTGTTAGCGTTAGCGCGCTGTCGACTCCGCATGGGAGAGCCCCGCTCAACCGGGGCGCCGAAGGGGCAAGACTCCCCGGGAAGCTCTCAGGCACACAGGACCGTGTGGACGAGGCGAGTCTGGAACCGGTGACGGCGACAGATAGGGGAGGCCAGCGCCGTGCCGGCGTGACCCGTCGGCCGTCCCCCGGGAGCCTCCATGACCGACGAAAACCACCAGTCGCTCGCTGACATCGAGCGCGGCGTGCCCTTTGCCGCGCGGCACATCGGGCCGGACAGCCCCGCCGTACGCCGGATGCGTGAGGTCGTCCTGGGCGCCGGCTCGGTCAGCTCGGCGGGGTCGGTCAGCTCTGCGGGGTCTGGGGACTCGGGTGACGACCTCGACGCCTTGGCCGATCTGGTCGTGCCGCCTGCCATCCGGATGGACGGCCCCCTGCATCTGGAGCGT
Organism: uncultured Actinomycetota bacterium; assembly: GCA_963834425.1. GTDB lineage: Bacteria > Actinomycetota > Actinomycetes > Actinomycetales > CAVURS01 > CAVURS01. The sequence continues at coordinate 1,386,076 of CAWIBR010000013.1, read as the reverse complement.
GGCCGCACCGAGCCCGAGGTGATCGCCGAGCTGCGAGCGCTGGCGGCGCGCAACACGGTCCTGCCGTCGATGATCGGCCTCGGCTACTACGGCACCCATACCCCGGCCGTCATTCGTCGCAACGTGCTGGAGAACCCGGCCTGGTACACCGCCTACACGCCGTACCAGCCCGAGATCAGCCAGGGCCGGCTCGAGGCGCTGCTCAACTTCCAGACCGTCGTGGCCGACCTCACGGCGCTCACCACATCCAGCGCCTCGATGCTGGACGAGGCGACCGCCGCGGCCGAGGCGATGACCCTGATGCGCCGGACCAGCCGCTCCGGTCCCGAGGCCGCGCTGGTGGTGGACCGCGACCTGTTTCCCCAGACGCTGGCCGTGGTGCTGACCCGGGCCGAGCCGCTCGGGCTGCGGGTGGTCCAGGCCGATCTCTCGGGCGCGGTCGATGCCGAGTCGGCCGCCGAGTTGCTGGCCGAGGCGGCCGGGGAGGGCGGTTGTTTCGGGGTGCTGGTCCAGTACCCCTCCGGCACGGGTGCCGTCCGTGACCTGGCTCCCGTGGCCGAGGCCGCGCACGCCGTCGGCGCACTGCTCACGGTGGCCGCCGACCTGCTCGCCCTGACCTTGGTGCGGGCACCGGGCGAGATGGGAGCCGACGTCGCCGTCGGCACGACCCAGCGCTTCGGTGTGCCGATGGGCTTCGGCGGACCGCACGCCGGTTACCTCGCCGTGCGCGCCGGCCTGGAGCGATCCTTGCCCGGTCGGCTGGTGGGGGTGAGCGTCGATGCTGATGGCGCTCCGGCCTATCGGCTGGCGCTGCAGACCCGCGAGCAGCACATCCGCCGGGAGAAGGCGACCAGCAACATCTGCACCGCCCAGGTGCTCCTCGCTGTGATGGCCTCGATGTACGCCGTCTACCACGGGCCGGACGGGTTAGCCGCGATCGCCGGCCGGGTCGCGCGGTACGCCGCGGTGCTGGCCGCGGCATTGCGCGACGGTGGTGTCGCGGTGGTGCACGAGGCCTTCTTCGACACGTTGCTGGTCCGCGTCCCGGGTGAGGCGGCCGAGGTGGTGCGCGCGGCCCGCGAACGGGGAGTGAACCTCCGGCTGGTCGACGACGACCACGTCGGCCTCAGCACCGATGAGACGACAACTCGCCAGCAGCTTTCGGCCGTGCTCGCCGCGTTCGGGGTGGCCGGTCAGGATCTCGAAGCCGTCTCGGACGGGTTGGGAGACAACGGAACTGGTCTTCCTGCGTCCCTGCTGCGTGGATCCGACTATCTGACCCATCCAGTCTTCCACGCTCACCGCAGCGAGACCGCGATGCTGCGTTATCTGCGGCGGCTGGCCGACCGCGACTACGCGCTGGATCGCGGGATGATCCCCCTCGGCTCGTGCACCATGAAGTTGAATGCGACGACCGAGATGGAGCCGATCTCCTGGCCGGAGTTCGCTGACCTGCACCCCTTCGCGCCGTTGGAGCAGACCGAGGGGATCCGTGCGCTGATCGACGACCTGTCGACCTGGTTGGCAGAGCTCACCGGCTATGACGCCGTCTCGCTGCAACCGAACGCCGGGTCGCAGGGCGAGCTGGCCGGCTTGCTCGCGATCCGGGCCTACCACCGGTCCAACGGCCAGGGTGATCGGCGGGTCTGCCTGATCCCGGCCAGCGCCCACGGGACGAACGCCGCGAGCGCGGTCATGGCCGGCATGAAGGTAGTCGTGGTCAAGACCGCCGACGACGGGTCGATCGATCTGGATGACTTGCGGGACAAGGTTTCTGCTCACGCCGAGGCGTTGGCGGCGATCATGGTGACCTACCCATCGACTCACGGCGTCTACGAGGACACCATCTCTGAGTTGTGCGCCCTCGTGCACGATGCTGGCGGTCAGGTCTATGTCGACGGCGCCAACCTCAACGCGCTGGTCGGGCTGGCCCAGCCGGGACGGTTCGGCTCCGACGTGAGCCATCTCAACCTGCACAAGACGTTCTGCATCCCGCACGGTGGCGGCGGCCCGGGCGTCGGTCCGATCGGCGTACGGTCGCATCTTGCGCCCTACCTGCCCAACCACCCGTTGGCGCCCGAGGCGGGGCCGTCGACCGGGATCGGGCCGGTCTCTGCTGCGCCGTACGGCTCGGCCGCCATCCTGCCGATCAGCTGGGCCTATGTGCGGTTGATGGGCGCCGAGGGGCTGACCGCCGCGACCCGGACGGCGGTGCTTTCGGCGAACTACGTTGCGGCCCGGCTGCGTTCGCACTATCCAGTGCTCTACTCGGGCCGCGACGGGCTGGTCGCGCACGAGTGCATCCTCGACCTGCGAGGGATCACGCGGGAGACGGGTGTGACGGTCGACGACGTGGCCAAGCGGCTGATCGATTACGGCTTTCACGCTCCGACGATGTCGTTCCCGGTGGCCGGCACGTTGATGGTCGAGCCGACCGAGAGCGAGGACCTGGTCGAGCTGGATCGCTTCTGTGACGCCATGATCGCGATCCACGGGGAGATCCAGCGGGTGGCGTCGGGGGAGTGGGACCGTGACGACAACCCGCTTGCCGGCGCGCCGCACACCGCGCTGATGATCGCCGGGAAGTGGGAGCACGAGTACTCCCGGGAGGATGCGGCGTACCCGGTCGGGGTCGATCCGCTCGCGAAGTACTGGCCGCCAGTACGCCGGGTGGATGGCGCCTACGGTGATCGGCACCTGATCTGCTCGTGCCCGCCGCCAGAGGCGTTCGCCGACTAAGGTGCCGGGCGCCATGTGTGCCATGGCGTCAGGGGCCGGACACTGGCGCTGCGTTCTCCTTGCGTCCAGCGCGGAGACTAGCGCTCAGGGCGCCGCCGCGTTCGTCGGCTAGAAACCGTTGGGGCGCATGGGGTTTCGCGGACGGTGACGTTCACGAGCCCTTCACATCCGGGCCTGGATCTCGGGTCGTTTTGTCGGTGGTGACCTCTAGGTTCGAATCGTGGAGTTCGAGGACCGGGGCGGGGCGAGGTTGAACGGGGTCGGCGTGGCCGATGATGCGTTCGATGCGCTGGCGGCTGCCTTGGATGGGTGGCGGCGGTGCCGTTGTGGCAGCTGTCCGATATCGAGCTCGGTACGGCGGTCGGGCTGCTGGCTCGGGCCGAGGCGCGGGTGCAGGCGGTGCAGGTCGCGGTCCTGGCCGAGGCGGTCGGGCGGGGGGTGCCCGGTCAGCGGGGGGCCAAGAGCGCCGGGGTGTGGTTTCGCCGGCACGCCGCGGTCACCCCGGCCCAGGCCGCGGCCCGGCCGGCTGGCCCAGGACTGACCGACCCGGCTGGCACCCACGGCGGCGTTCGGGGCTGGGAGTTCGGCCGCTCACGCCGGGGTGATCACCCGCACCATCCACGCCCTGGCCGCCCAGCGGGAGCCGGTCGACGACCACCCGCGCGAGGCCCAGCCCTGCTGGTCGACCGCGGCCCGGGTCGACCCGGCCCAGCTGGGCCGGGCCGGGATGCGGGTCCGGTACCGCCTCGACCCCGACGCCCCGGGCGGCTAGCCAAGGACGAGGACGCCCAGGAGCGGGCCCGGGAGGCCTACCTGGTCCAAGAGGCCAACGGGATGTGGCTGCTGGGCGGACACCTGCCGCCGGTGGCCGGAGCCGCCCTGCACGCCGTCCTGGACCCCCTGGCCAAACCCCAACCCGCCGCCGACGGGACCCCGGACGGGCGGACCGGGCGGCAGCGGACCGCCGACGCCCTCAAAGTCCTGGCCCAGACCACCCTGGCCGCCCGCGCCGGCCAACCCAACGCCCTACCCACCCGGGGCGGAGCCCACTGCCGGCTGGTGCTGCTCGCCCCACTGGAAACCGTCCTCGCCCGAGCCAGCCAGGACCGGTGGCCTGGCTGGCCTGGCTGGCCTGGCCGGGCTCCCGCCCGGTGAGCTGCAGACCGGCGAACCCGGCGGCTGGCCGGTCTCCCCGCTGACCGTGCAAGAACTGGCCTGCGACGCCGAGATCGTGCCCGTCCTGACCGACCAGCGAAGCCAACGGCACCCTGCTCTGCGGGCGACACCACCGCTTCGTCCACGCCAAACACTGGCAAGGCCGCCTCCTGGACGGCCACATCCCTGGCGACCACCCGGCACCGACGACGACATCGGCAACGCCTACGACCAACACTTCGAACAACTCCTACGCCAACTCGCAGCACGCTGGCTCACCCGCAACCACCACCTCAACCAGCCCGAACTCCGCGACACCGGGTAAGAGACGGGAGGCAGTCGTACGACGAGGGCGATGGGGCCTAGCTGCCGTCGACCTGATGCAGGTAGCGCCGCCTTCGCCACAGGTACAGCGGCACGAAGACGACCGGAACGAAGAACGTCAAGACGGCCCAGCCCACACGGCCCATCGATGAATCGCGGCCAGTAGGCCCGCCGTACTGAACTCCCAATCGGCGACCGTCGGCGTAGACGCAGAGTGCGGCGATCAGCGCCACCACGGCCCATACCAAGTCCGCCCAGCTCACGTGCGGATGCTAGGCCAATGGGGTCAGGAGGGCCCGGGAGGTCATGCCGACGGTGTGCGCCAGGCCGTCGAGGAAGCGGTTGTGCAGGAAGCTCAGGTGCCGCAACGCCCAGATGGTCTCGGCCGTGACCCAGGACAGGTCGCGGGCATGGTCGATGTCCCAGGTGCTGACCAGATGGACCACCGGGCCGATTCGGTCATCCGCTGCTCTTTCCACGGTGTCGAGGAACGACCGCCGGATCCCGGACTCGACCTCCGCCAGGACGGCGTTGACTGCGTCGTAGTCGGCGTGGACGTCCCGGGGTTGGAGATTTTCGGCGACGCACAGGTCGATCACGGCGATCGGTAGGTCGTGCTCGATGTGGCTGTTCATCCCGGCGACGGCGTACTGCACGGGGAGACGACCGCCGGCGCGGGCCTCGAAGAGCGGCCGCCAGGCCGGGGAGACGGGCTGACCCGTCGCGTCGGCATCGACGGCCGCCAACCAGAGACCGGCGAAGCGGACATCGAGATCGGCCATCCGTTGCGGGTCGCGGAACGACGGCGCTCCGGGAGCGGCCCCGGCGATGATGGCGGCCATCCGCTCGGTCACGGTGAGGTACATCTGGTTGAACACGGCAACCCCGTCCTGGGCGGGGAGCTTGGCGTCGATCTCGCGCAACCGGGCGATGACACCGGCGACCGTCGTTGGCAGGCTCACCTTCCGAGTATCCCTGCGGGAGGTTGACCTCGCGCCGATTGCTCGTGAGGCTGTCCGGCGACGCGCGCGTAGCGCCGCTACCGACGGATCCATCTGGAGGCACACGTGCACGGGATATTTCTGTGGGGACTCATCCTCCCCGTCCTGCTCATCGTCGCGGGCATCATCACTATCCGGAAGCGCAAGTACCGCCGCTGACCCGATGGCCATCGGCCGCGCTGGCGCGACGACGCGTTGCTCAGCTCAGCTGGCGGCCCATGATCACTGCATCCCAGATCTCGCCGTTGCGCCGGCGGTAATGGCGCTGGAGGTAGCCCTCCTGTTCGAAGCCGGCACTGCGATAGAGCGCGATCGCGGCCGCGTTGTGCGGCCAGACCTGCAGCTCGAGCTTGTGCAGGTCCGGCCGGGCCGAGGCCCAGTCGATCCCGCGATCCAGCAGCCGCCGGCCCAGGCCCTGTCCGCGGAAGTCCGCGGCGAGCATCATGCCAAGATCAGCCACGCCGTACGGCGCTGCCGCCATCTGGAGCTGACCGACCACAGCGCCGTCGGAGGAGATGGCGACAAGCGAAAGCTGGTCGCTCCCACTCACGTGAGCCAGGAAGCGGTCCGTGACCCGCTGCACGTCGATCGGTGACTGCATCCCGATCCAACGGCCCTCTGCGGCAACGGTTTCCGACAGCGCGATAACGCCAGCCAGATCGGCGGCGACGGCCTCCCGGATGCTGACCTCGCTCACGCGGCTCCGAGGTCCCGGACCACCAACCGCGACCCGGTGCGCGACTTGCGCACCTCCACCTGAGCCGGAATCCGGGCTCGGAGATCGGCGACGTGGCTCACCAGTCCGACCGAGCGACCGCCCTCGCGGAGCCCGTCGAGCACGGTCATCACCTCATCGAGGGTCTCCTCGTCGAGCATCCCGAACCCTTCGTCGATGAAGAGCGTCTGCATCACCGCGCCGCCCGCCTCGGCCTGCACCGCGTCGGCCAGGCCGAGCGCGAGGGCGAGCGAAGCCAGGAACGACTCGCCGCCGGACAACGTCGCCGTGTCGCGCTCGACACCGGTCCAACCGTCGACCACGCGCAGGCCCAGACCGCTGCGGACGCCGCCGCGGGCGAGGGCGTCCGTGTGGACCAGGCTGTAGCGCCCGTCGGACATCACCAGCAGCCGCTCGGTCGCTGCCGCAGCGACCTCCTCCAGGCGGGCGGCCAGGACGTACGACGACAGCCGCATCCGCAGCACGTTGTCGCCGCCGCTGCCCTCGACGCAGCGGGCCAGGTCGTCGACGAGCGCACTCTCGTCGAGCAGCCCGCGGCTGGCTTCCTCGTGCTCGTGCAGCTCCGCGGCCAACCGGTTGAGGGCGACTCGGGCCGACTCGACCCGAGCGTGCTGCTGCTCGGCCTGGCGACGTTGCGCGGCGTCAGCGGCGTCGGCGGCGGCCAGCGCGACCAGGTCGGGTGCAGGCGCCTGGGCCGCGAGGAGCAACGCGGGGTCGGTCAGTTGGGCCTGGACCAACACGACCTGATCGTCGTGGGTGGTGACGAGGGTCTCGAGCTCGGCCAGATCGCCGTCCGGGACCACCGCGGCCGCCGCCTCGACCAGATCGGCGAAACCGGCTGCGCGACAGGCGGTCTCGCTCTCGGCGGCGGCCGTCGCGAAGGATTCGGAGAGATGTTCGTGCCGGTCCCTCGCGACGAGCAAGGCGCCTAGGGCGTCGAACTCGCCTTGCAGCCGGACCTCGCGAACATCGATGTCGAGGTCATCGCCGCGGAGCTGATCCAGCTTGGCGGTCAGCCGCCGGATCTGGACGGTGGCTGCCTTCGCCGCGGACGATCGGTCGGCCGCGTCGCGGTGAAGCTGCTGAGTGAGTTCGGCGAGCTCGTCCCGCTGACCTTCGATCGCCGTGATCGCGGCCCGCTCGACCGGCAAGCGGTCGGCGGCGTCGACCGCCGCGGCCAGCTCGGCCTTGGCGGCGCTGACGGCGGCCTTGACGTCCTTGGCGCTGTGACCGGCCGCTCGCTCGCTCTCGTCGGCCAGGCCGCGCTCGAGGGCGGCCAGGTTCTCCCGAGCGCTGGCCAGCTCCTGCTCGGCGTCGAAGGCGTGGTTCTGGGCCGCGAGCTCGATCTCCTTGGTGACCGCGTCATCGTGCCGCGGCGCCGGTGCCGGGTGCTCGGCCGACCCACACACCGGGCAGGGTGTGCCGTCGGCCAGCCCGGTCGAGAGCTCGGCGGCGATGCCGGCCAACCGCTGCTCGCGCAGCGCCAGCCAGTGTTCCTTGCGGTCCAGCGCCGTCGCGTGCAGGCCGCGGACCCGCACCCGCTCCTCCTCGACCGCAGTCGTCAGCTTCGAGCGCGCCGATACCGCGCGACGGATCCGGTCGACGTCGGCCAGGGCAGCCTCGGCCGCCGCCCGCCCGGCCGCGGCGGCCGTGATCTGGTCCAGGCGCGCCAAGGCCGCCGTACGTCGCTGGGTCGCGGACTCGTGCTCGACCTGAGCGGCGGCCGCTGACAGCGAGGCCGCGGTCGCCAGGCCGGTGGACTCGGCCCGGATCGACTCCTGCTCGGCCAGCGCGTCCCGGACCTCGCGGGCGTCTGCGAGCCGGCCCAGCTCCTTGCCCACGTCGGTGCGGGCCGTCTCGATGGCCAACCGCCCCGCCCCCGACAGGGCGGCCGGTACGTCGAGCCGAGCCGCCTCCAGCGCGTCGGCCGCGCGGTCGAGCTCGACCTGCAGCCGGGCGGTCGTCAGGAGGTGGGGGACGAGCGGCGCCGCCCGCCGGGCACCCACGAGGCGGCGCCGGCGCTGTTCCTGTTCCGGCTCCACGGCCACCAGGGCGGCCGCCTGCGAGGACAGGACGGCGACCTGCTGCTGGCGGACGGCCAGCTCTCGGCCGGCGGTGAGGGCGCCTCGAGCGGCCTCGGCTCGCGCGGTCGCGGCCTCGGCCGCCTCGGCAGCACCATCGGCCAGCGCGGCGGCGTGGTCGGCCACGCGCCGCAACCGCACCGACGGGGTGGGCGGGTCCGGCTCCGCAATCTCCGACTGGCCGGGCTGATCCGATGGGCCGACCAGCTGGGCCACGTGCTCGTCGGCTCGTGCGAGCAGCTCGTCCGACCGGGCCCGCACCCGCGCGACCTCGCGACCGAGCTCCCGGCGTCGCTCGGCCAGCCAGGTCTCGATGTCGGAGAAGCGACCGGTCGAGAACAGCTGCTCCAGCAGGCTGCGCCGGGCCTCGGCGTCCGAGCGCAGGAACGCCGCGAACTCACCCTGGGGCAGCAACACCACCTTGGTGAACTGGTCCAGCCGCATGCCCAGCAGATCCTGCAGCAGGTGACCGAGCTCGTCGGCGCGGGTGGTCACCGTCTCCCAGCGACCGCCGACTCGTTCGCGCAACGCGACCGAGCCCTTCTCGCTCGTGGTGCCCTCACCACGGCGCTTCGGTCGCTGCCACTCCGGGCTCCGCGTGATCTCGAAGCGCCGACCCTGCACGGTGAGCTCGAGCCGCACTTCGGCGCGCTCGGTGACGCCCGCGTGGTCACTGCGCAGATGCGGCCGCACGGCCCCCCGGGCCCCCGGCACTCGGCCGTACAAGGCGTAACACACGGCGTCGAGCACGCTGGACTTCCCGGCTCCGGTCTGGCCGTGCAGGAGGAACAGACCGGCATCGCTCAGCTGGTCGAAGTCGATCTCCTCCGCTCCGGCGAAGGGCCCAAAAGCGTTGATCTGCAAGCGATGCAGCCTCATGCGGCCCCCGAGTCACCGCGTGCGGCCGGGCGCGTCGCCGGCCGCACGCTCTCCGCATCGCCATCGCGCACCGCCTCGACCGCCAGTCGCAGCAACGCTCGCTCGTCATCAGTGGGCGGGGTGCCGCCGCGCACGTGCTGGACGAAGTCGCAACACACGTCCAGGTCGCTGCGGCCGCGCACGCGCGAGGTGTAGTCGCGCAGCGAGGTCGGCGTGCCCTCGGGCTCGAAAGCGAGCATCAAGGTGTGCGGGAAGCGCGTCCGTAGTCGCTCCATCGCGGCTCGCGGCCGGGCCGTGTCGGTGAGGGTCACCTGGCAGTACGCCGCTTCCGCCTCCGCGTGGGCCGGGTCGGCCAGCAACTCCTCCAGCGACCCCCGCAGGATCGCCAGCGGCCGGGTGACCGGGGCCGCGACGAAGTCGATCCGGCGGACCCCCTCGGCATCGAGGTCGACCAGCCAGGAGCCCTTGGTCTGGGCGGCCTCGGAGAAGGAGTAGGCGATGGGGGAGCCCGAGTAACGCAGGGTCTCGGCGAGCGTCGTCCGCCCGTGCAGGTGGCCCAGCGCGACGTAGTCGACCCCGTCGAAGACGCCGGTCGGCACGGCCGCGACCCCGCCGACACTGATGTCCCGCTCGGACTCGCTCGCGACCCCGCCGACGACGAAGGCGTGGGCCGCCACTACCGAACGCGTGCCGGGCACGCGGGCGACTCGCTCGGCCAGGTCGGCGCGGATCGACTCCATGGCCTGGGTCAGGACGCTCTGGTGCGACGCCGGGCGGTCGGAGGGCAGCCCGATCGCCGCGCCGACCAGCGAGGGCTCCAAGTAGGGGATCGGATAGATGGCCACCGGACCGTGCTCGTCCTCGAGCAGGACCGGCTCCGTGACCCGCGCCGGGTCGGTGCGCACGTGGACACCGCCGGCGGCCAGGACGCGGGCGGCGAAACCCAGCCGCTGGGCCGAGTCGTGGTTGCCGCTGGACAGGATCACCTGGGCGCCCGCGGCGCGCAGGCGCACCAGGGCGTCATCGAGCAGGGCCACCGTGTCGACGGCAGGCAGCGCCCGGTCGTAGATGTCGCCGGCCACCAGCACGACATCGACCCGCTCAGCGGTCACGACCTCGACCAGGTGGTCCAGGAAGCGGGCCTGGGCGTCGTGCAGCCCCACCCGGTGGAAGGTCCGCCCCAGGTGCCAGTCCGAGGTGTGGATCAGCCGCACGTCAGCGAATCTACGTCCGGGCGGCGACACTCCCGCGGACCTCGGGCGGCGAGGCGAGGAGCGTCCTTTCGCGCGAGTTGGCGGCGCCTCACCCGTGGCCGGGGGCTGAGATGAGATCTGGTGGGGATTCGGCGGGTGTGATTGGGTCCGGCCATGGGTGACGACGTCGCGGCCCGGGCGTACACGCGCGAAGAGCGCCAGCGCTACCGCAAGCGCGTGCGCGAATGTCTCGACGTCTTCGAGCAGATGCTGGCCCATTCGAGCTTCGATGTGGAGAAGCCTCTGACCGGGCTGGAGATCGAGCTCAACCTGGTCGACCGCGAGTTCGCGCCCGCCATGGTCAACGCCACAGTGCTGGACGAGATCGCCGACCCGGACTTCCAGACCGAGCTCGGGCAGTACAACATCGAGCTCAATGTCTCGCCGCGACCGTTGTCCGGCGACAACGCCCTGGAGCTCGAACGGTTGCTGCGGGCCAGCCTCAACCACGCAGAAGCCCAGGCCAACAGCGTCGGGGCGCACATCGTCGCGATCGGCATCCTGCCGACCCTGACGCCGGAGAACTTCCAGAACGACTGGATGAGTGCCAACCCTCGCTACGCGATGCTCAACGAGGCGGTCTTCGCTGCGCGGGGCGAGGACCTTTTCATCGACATCGCCTCTCCGGAGGCTGACGGCGAGCGCCTGGCGATGTACGCCGACACGATCGCCCCCGAGTCGGCCTGCACCAGCGTGCAACTGCATCTGCAGGTCAGCCCGCAGGACTTCGCTCCGGCCTGGAACGCCGCCCAAGCGCTCGTCGGCCCGCAGCTCGCGCTCGGCGCCAACTCGCCGTACTTCTTCGGCAAGCAGCTGTGGGCCGAGACCCGCACCGAGCTCTTCCTGCAGGCGACCGACACCCGCTCGGTGGAGCTGAAGAACCAGGGCGTCCGGCCGCGAGTCTTCTTCGGCGAGCGGTGGATCACATCGATCTTCGATCTGTTCGAGGAGAACGTGCGCTACTTCCCGGCCCTGCTGCCGGAGTCGACCGAGGAGGACCCAGCCGAGGTGCTCGCGGCCGGCAACGCCCCTCGCTTGCAGGAGCTTCGCCTGCACAACGGCACGGTCTATCGCTGGAACCGCCCGGTCTACGACTTGGTCAATGGGACGCCGCACCTGCGGGTCGAAAACCGCGTGCTACCAGCGGGTCCCACCGTGGTGGATGCCGTGGCCAACGCGCTGTTCTACTACGGCGTCGTCAAGGTCCTGTCCGAGGAGGACCGGCCGGTCTGGACCAAGATGAGCTTCGACGCCGCTCGGCACAACTTCACTGAGGCCGCGCGTCGCGGCATCGAGGCCAGCCTTTACTGGCCGGGTTACGGCGAGCTGCCGGCCGACGAGCTGGTCCTGCGCCGGTTGCTGCCGCTGGCCCATGAGGGTCTGCAGCGGTGGGGGGTGTCGGGTGCCGCGGTGGACCGCTATCTGGGCATCATCGAGGCTCGCTGCACCGGCAACGTCAACGGTGCGTCCTGGCAGATCGGCGCGGTCACGGCGTTCGAGGAGCGCGGCGCTGACCGGCGGACGGCGTTGCGACAGATGCTCGAGCTCTACTGCGAGGGCATGAACGCCAACGTCCCCGTGCACGAGTGGGCGCTGCCCTGAAGGCGCTGACCGTGCGGGTCGGGCCGCCGGCCGGAACCTTCGACGACCACCGCCTCGAGGTGGTCCGGCTGGTCCGTGAGGTGATGGCGGAGGGGGCGGCCCTGGGCTGGTCCGGCGTACCCACTCCCGAGCAGGCCACGGCCTGGTGGGCCGAGCTGGGCGCCGAGGTGGCCGCCGGACGGGCCGGAGTCAGCGCGGCGTACGACGGGGACGAGCTGGTCGGCCTGGGCGAGTGGCGGCGCATCCCGCTCGGGCCGCAGCAGCAGAACGCCGACCTGGAGAAGCTCCTGGTCGGCCGGGCCCGACGGGGGCGGGGCATCGGCGTCGCGCTGGTCGAGGACCTGCTGGGCCAGGCGCGGGCCGCGAGGGTCGAGACCGTGACCTTGCAGTGCCGCGGCAACAACCACGGCGCGATTCGGCTCTACGAGCGGCTCGGCTTCCACGAGTACGGCCGGCTGAGCGATTTCGTGGCCGCCGGCGACGAGCGGTGGGACAAGGTGCTGATGGCCATCGACCTTCGCACCGGGAGCGAACCCCTGCTCCGACACGGGTCCGACCCCATCGGCGAGGGCTCCTCGCGCTAGCCCCTCCCGAGTTGTCAGCGCCACGACGGCAAATGCAGTCGTGACGCCGGTGCTGCGGAGTTGTCAGCGCCACACGAAGCTCGGTGCGATCTAGAGGGAGCGGCGGCGGCCGGGGCGGGGGAGTTCGCCCAGGACGTCGTGGGCGGTGGTCGTCTCGTCAACCACCAGCAGCCGGACCGGCCCGACGCCGACCTCGTCCAGCTCGAGCAGCAACTGCTCGGCGCTGTCACCGGTCGATTCCAGCTCGGCCAGGACGACGGCGTGGCCCAGCTCGGCGTACTCGCGGGTCAGCCGTGCGGCCAACCGGCTGCGCCACTCCAGCCCGGGCCCGCCGTCCCGGTCGTCGCCCACCTCGGTGCCGACGATCGCCCGGGCCAGCAGGTCGCCGCGCACGATGGCCGCGCTGGGCACCTCCTTGGCCAGGTCACGGGCCAGCGCGGCAACGCCCCCCATGCCGGTCAGCACCAGGACGCCCGGCCAGGGCGCCTGCACGGGGACGATCTCGGGCGGTGGCGGCGGGCCGGCCGGCGCGAGCGGTTCGGGCTCGGGGAGCGGAGCGGGTGCGGCCGCCGCCTCGGACTGGGGAGCCGGCTCGGGCTCGTCCTGCGGAAGGTCGGGCGGCTCGAGCAGACGGCGGACCACCGCTCGGGACTGTTCCTTGAGCTGCTCGTCGTCGGCCGTCCACCACCAGGCCCAGCTCAGCGTGCCGTCCCGGACATCGATCACGACGCCGACCTGCTGGCCGTCCAGGCTGCCGAAGACGCCCGGCTGGCCCTCCTGGAAGGACAGCGGCTCGGTCTGACCGGCCAAGGTCGACTCCAGGACGACGTGGCCGGACTCGGTACGCCGGATGGCCGCCCGCTCGGCGTGCTGCAGGCCCGCGCCCTGCGTCCAGGCCTCGTAGTCCAGCTCGACCGCAGGGCTGGGATCGTCGGCCGCGACGGCTTGGCCGGCCCGAGCGGCCCGTGGCCGTGCGGGCCGCACGGTGACCCGGGCGATGAACGGCCCACTGTGCGGTCCGTCGCCACTGCCCCAATACGTCCCGGGCACGGCGAGCAGCCGGTCCAGGATGGTCATCTGGGCTTCCTTTGGCGGGGGCGTTCTGATGGGCGGGCGAAGGGGCCAGCGTACCGGCCGGACGACCCGGCGACGGAGCCGGCGAAGCCGAGCGGAGCGGGTCGTCGACGGCCTGCCACGCTGTCTTCGTGGCCCCACCTATGCCCCGACCTGAGTCCGACCTTCTCGACCTGGCGAGCTGGTCCTCCTGCGGCACGGCGAGACGGCGTGGTCCAAGATCGGCCGCCACACCGGACGCACCGACGTCCCCCTCACCGAGTACGGCGAGGAGGAGGCCCGGGCCGCTGGCGAGCTGCTGGCCGGGCACGACTTCGCCCTGGTGCTGACCAGCCCCCTGCAGCGAGCCCGGCGGACGGCGGACCTGGCCGGCCTGACCGGCGCCCAGATCGCCCCGGACCTCCTGGAATGGGACTACGGCGGATACGAGGGCCTCACCACGGCCGAGATCCACGAGCAGGGGCGACCGGGCTGGCAGCTCTTCGCCGACGGCGTGCCGCCCGGCACGGGGCCGGGGTCGACGCCGGGGGAGACCATCGAGGAGGTTGCGGCCCGGGCCGGGCGGGTGCTGGCGCAGGTGCGACCGGTCCTGGAGACCGGGGACGTCGCCGTGGTCAGTCACGGCCACCTGCTGCGGATCTTGACCACCGTGTGGCTGCAGCGACCGCCCGATCTGGGCGCCCAGCTGGTCCTCGGGTGCCGGATCGGTCAGCGTGCTCGGCACGGATCACGGGTCGGCCGCCATCCTGGCCTGGAACCGGCAGGGCCTGGCTGTCGTTCGCGACGGATAGCCTGCGCTCGTGCCGGACCTGTTCTCCACCGAGGCCGACGACCCGTTCGGCGGCGCAGGCGGTTTCGCCGAGGACAGCGACGAGCCCGGCAGCAGTCGTCCCCGCGCGCCGCTCGCGGTGCGGATGCGCCCGCGCAGCCTCGAGGAGGTCGTCGGCCAGCAGCATCTGCTCGCCGAAGGCGCACCGCTGAGGCGGCTGGTCGAGGGCGCCGGCGGCCGGGCCGGCGCCGCATCGGTGATCCTCTGGGGGCCGCCGGGCACCGGCAAGACCACGCTCGCCCACCTGGTCGCGCGGGCCACCGGCCGCTCGTTCACCGAGCTGTCCGCCGTGACCGCCGGCGTCAAGGACGTGCGGCGGGTGATGGACGAGGCGCGGGTCGCCCGCGACCTGCACCATCGCGAGACCGTGCTCTTCCTGGACGAGATCCACCGCTTCACCAAGGCCCAGCAGGACGCGCTGCTCCCCGGCGTCGAGAACCGCTGGATCGTCCTGGTGGCGGCGACAACCGAGAACCCATCGTTCAGCATCGTCGCGCCGCTGCTGTCCCGCTCACTGCTCCTCTCGCTGCGCTCGCTCGAGGACGACGACATCCGAAACCTGTTGCAGCGCAGTGCATCCGATGAGCACGGCCTGGGCGGCGAGGTGGTCCTGGACGACCCGGCCATGGACCATCTCATCCGTACGGCGGGAGGTGACGCGCGCCGAGCCCTGACGGCGCTGGAAGCGGCCGCGGGCGCCGCCCTGGAGCGCGCGGGTGACGACGCGGAGCGGCCGGTGACGATCACCCTTCCCGACGCGGAGGCGGCGCTGGACCGGGCGGCGGTGCGTTACGACCGGGCCGGCGACCAGCACTACGACGTGGCGAGCGCGCTGATCAAGTCGATGCGTGGGTCGGATGTCGATGCGTCGCTGCATTACCTGGCCCGGATGCTCGAGGCCGGCGAGGACCCGCGTTTCGTCGCCCGGCGGATCGTCATCGCGGCCAGCGAGGACGTCGGGATGGCCGACCCCTCGGCCCTCCAGACCGCCGTCGCGGCGATGCACGCCGTGGCCCAGATCGGCATGCCCGAGGCGCGGATCGTCCTGGCCCAGGCCGTCGTCCATCTGGCGATGGCGCCCAAGTCCAACGCGGCGTACCGCGGGATCAACGCGGCGATCGCCGACATCCGCGAGGGTCGGGGAGGCGCGGTCCCGGTGCACCTGCGGGGGTCCGGCTACGCGGGCGCGCAGCGGCTCGGTCACGGCCAGGGCTACCGCTATCCGCACGACGACGAGCTCGGGGTGCTGACCCAGCAGTACGCGCCGGACGACATCGTCGGACGCGACTACTACGAGCCGACCGACCGGGGCCAGGAGCGCGAGCTGTCGACTCGGCTGGTCCGGATCCGGCAGATCCTGCGCGGCGACCGGGGTGGCGACCGGAGCTGAGCCGCTCGATTGCTCGAGCCGTCCTCAGGGCCGCCGCGCCCGGCAGCGTTCGTGCTGGTCCAGCAACCTGCGAATCGCGCGCTCCGCGGCCGCAACGTCGTCGACCGGCGCGGGAAACGCGAGCCGGCCGAGACCGGCGTCCCCGTCCGGCAGCGAGCACTGCACCGTCAGCCCGTAGCGGTCCAGGGCGACCGGCCGCACCGCGATCGCGTGGCTGAGGTCGTCATTGCCGGTCTGCACCGGATGCAGGCCGCGCACCAGGTTGAGCAGCCGGGCTGAGCACCCGGCCGCGATCCGGTCCAGGGCGGCACCCTCGCCGGACGCCAGCGGGTCGGCGTCAGCGAGGACGTAATCGGTGGCCGGGATCCGCACGCAGCCCTCGGGTCAGATGCAGCTCGCAGTCGGCGACGTCCACCACCACCATCACGCGGTCGGGACGGCCGTCGACGAGGGGCTCGACCGCGTCGCCGTAGATCGCGCCCAGCGCTGCGCGGGCGGCCGTCCGCTCCGGGTGCGCGGCCGGCCGAGCGTGCCCGGCGGCGCACAGCTGGGCCCGGGCCAGGGTCAGATCGGGCAGCGGCGCATAGGAGCGGATGTCGACCAGCACCACCTGGCCGGCCCGACCCGGTTCGGTCAGGTCAGGCAGGCCGATCGCCGCCAGCTCTCGCCGGCCGACCAGCAGAGCGACCTCGCCGTCCTCCAGCCCGGCGTGCAGCACCGGCACGGCCGAAGCGCCGAAGGCCGCCGACAGACTGGCCGTGCCATGGCCGGCCAGCAGGGTGCGCGCCGTCTCGGCCGCGCTGGGTCGCTGGGTCACCTGGCCAGCACCGCCGTATCTGTTCGCATAGTGAGGTAAGGCTAACCTAACTTCGGATCGCTGAGCAGGCCTCGGGCGTGGACAGGTAGGGTCGCCTCGACCTTTCCCATCCGGTGGCGGTGCTGCGACCGGTCGACCCCTGAGCGCCCGTTGCGGGCGCCCGAGGCAGGAGCGTGGCCGATGTCTGCTGGCGATGTCGCGGGGCTCATCGCCGCGCTTGCCTTTGTGCTCCTGGTCGGCTTCCTGGCCTACCCGATCTTCAAGATGGGCCGCCTCGTCGAGGACCTGCGGCACACGGTGCAAGGCGTCTCCGCGGAGACGATCCCGTTGCTGTCCGAGGTGACCACCACGGTGGCGACGACCAACGCTCAGTTGGTCCGGGTCGACGCGATCACCACCAACGTGCAGCAGGTCACGACCAACGTCTCGGCCCTGACCTCGCTGTTCGCGGCGACGCTGGGCTCGCCGTTGGTCAAGGTGGCGGCCTTCAGCTACGGCGTGCGCCAGGCGATGTCCGGCCGTGGCACGACCAAGCGCGCTCGGGGTGGTCGCTGATGCGCCGACTGTTCTGGCTGGGTCTGGGCGCGACGGTCGGCATCCTGGTGGTCCGGCGGGTCACCCGCGCCGCCGAGTCCTACACGCCCGAGGGCGTGGCCCGGTCGATCCAGGGCCTCGGTGACGGGTTGCGCGAGCTGGCCGCGACCGTGCGCGAGGGCATGGCCGAGCGCGAGACCGAGCTGCGGGCCGCGCTCGGAGCGGACGCCGGCTCGACCGCCGCCTGATGGAAACCGCCGAGATCCGCCGTCGCTGGCTGCGCTTCTTCGAGGAGCGCGGCCACACGGTCGTGCCCAGTGCGTCCCTCGTGTCGGATGACCCGACGCTGCTCTTCACCGTCGCCGGCATGGTGCCGTTCATCCCCTACCTCACGGCTCAGCAGACCGCGCCGTGGCCGCGGGCGACCAGCGTGCAGAAGTGCGTCCGGACCCTCGACATCGAGGAGGTCGGCAAGACCACGCGGCACGCGACCTTCTTCCAGATGAACGGCAACTTCTCCTTCGGCGACTACTTCAAGGAAGAGGCCATCGGCTTCGCCTGGGACCTGGTCACCGGTTCCCAGGACCACGGCAAGCTCGGCTTCGACCCCGAGACGGTCTGGGCGACGGTCTTCGAGACCGACGACGAGGCCTACGAGATCTGGCGGCGGGTCGCGGGCCTTCCGCCGGAGCGGATCCAGCGGCGCGGCATGGCCGACAACTACTGGTCGACCGGTCAGCCCGGGCCCGCGGGTCCGTGTTCGGAGATCTACATCGACCGGGGTCCAGAGCACGGCCGAGACGGCGGCCCGATCGTGGACGAGGACCGCTATCTGGAGATCTGGAATCTCGTCTTCATGCAGGACGAGCGCGGCCCGGGCGAGGGCAAGTACGACTTCCCGATCCTCGGCCCGTTGCCCAGCCGCAACATCGACACCGGCATGGGCCTGGAGCGGGTCGCCTACCTGCTCCAGGGCGTCGACAACCTCTACGAGATCGACGAGGTCTATCCGGTCCTCGAGCGCGCGGCCGAGATGGCCGGCAAGCGCTACAGCGGGCAGCCAGGGGATCGCGCCGACGAGGGGCCGGACCACGGCGACGACGTGCTGCTGCGGGTGGTGGCTGACCACGTGCGCAGCGCGCTGATGCTGATCGGCGACGGCATCACGCCGAGCAACGAGGCCCGTGGCTACGTCGTGCGGCGGCTGATCCGCCGCGCGGTGCGTTCGATGCGGCTGCTCGGGGTCGACGAGCCGGTGCTGCCGGAGCTGCTGCCGATCTCGCGCGACCGGATGTCGGCGTCGTACCCCGAGCTGGCGAGCGACTTCTCGCGGATCAGCCAGGTCGCGTACGCCGAGGAGGACGCCTTCCGTCGTACTCTCACGGCCGGTACGACGATCCTCGACGTCGCCGTCCAGACGACGAAAAAGACTGGGGCGCAGCGGATTTCGGGCGATCAGGCGTTCCAGCTGCATGACACCTACGGCTTCCCGATCGACCTGACCCTGGAGATGGCCGCCGAGCAGGGCGTGGGCGTCGACGAGGAGGGCTTCCGCCGGCTGATGACCGAGCAGCGCGAGCGGGCCAAGGCCGACTCGCGGGCCAAGAAGGCTGGCGTCGGCGGCGGCTCGGCCTACCGCGGCGTTGCCGACGAGCTCGGGACGCCCGTGACGTTCACCGGATACGACGAGGTCGCCTCGGAGGGCCGGGTGGCTGCGCTGCTCGTCGACGGCGAGCCGGTGCCCTCCGCCTCGGAAGGTGACGAGGTCGAGGTCGTGCTGGACCGCACGCCGTTCTACGCCGAGGGCGGTGGCCAGCTGGCTGACGCCGGAAGGATCGAGCTCGCCAACGGCGCGGTCGTGCAGGTCGACGACGTGCAGACGCCGTTCAAGGGCCTGATCGTCCACCGGGCCCGGGTCCTCTCCGGTCAGGTCGACGTGGGGTCCGCGGCCAACTCTCTCGTTGACATCGACCGTCGCAAGGCGATCAGCCGCGCGCACACGGCGACCCACATGGTGCACAAAGCGATCCGAGAAGCGTTGGGAGACACCGCAACCCAGGCTGGTTCGGAGAACGCGCCCGGCCGTTTCCGGTTCGACTTCCAGGCGACGTCGGCGGTGCCACCGAGCGTCCTGGCTGACGTCGAGGCCGAGGTCAACGCCATGCTCGCGGAAGACCTGGCTGTGCACGCCGAGGTGATGACCCAGGCGCAGGCGCGTGAGATCGGGGCCATGGCGCTGTTCGGCGAGAAGTACGGCGACGAGGTGCGCGTCGTCTCTGTCGGTGACTGGGCCAAGGAGCTCTGCGGTGGCACCCACGCGCAGCGCTCCGGGCAGCTCGGCCTGGTCAAGCTGTTGGGGGAGAGCTCGATCGGGGCTGGCGTGCGCCGGGTCGAGGCCCTCGTCGGCAGTGACGCCTACGACTTCCTGGCCCGCGAGCACGCGCTGGTCGGGCAGCTGACCGAGGTGTTGAAGGTCCGCCGCGAGGAGCTGCCGGAGCGGGTCGCCGCCATCGTCAGCCGACTGCGCGACGCCGAGAAGGAGATCGACGCTATTCGCACCCAGCAGGTGCTTTCCGACGCTGCCGCCCTGGTCGATCGGGCTCAGGACGTCTTCGGCGTCCGGGTGGTCACGCGCAACCTGGGCGAGGGCGTCGGAGCCGATGACCTGCGCACGTTGGCTCTCGATGTGCGCGGGCGCCTCGGCGATGCCACGCCGACGGTGGTCGCGCTGGCCGGAGTCAACGGCGAGCGGCCGGCGCTGGTTGTCACCACCAACGAGGAGGCCCGGCGCTGGGGCGTCAAGGCCAATGACCTGGTGCGGATCGGGGCCGGCGTGATGGGCGGCGGCGGGGGCGGCAAGGACGACATCGCCCAGGGCGGCGGCACCGACTCGACCAAGGTCGACGAAGCGCTCGCCGGGCTGGAGCACGCGGTCGGTCAAGCGGTGACCCGCAGCTCGTGAGATCCGGCGTGCGGATCGGGGTCGATGTCGGCACCGTCCGAGTCGGTGTCGCCGCGAGCGATCCTGGCGGTCTGATCGCTACCCCGGTCGCGACGCTGGCCCGCGACATCGAGGGCGGCGCCGACCTCGAGGCGCTCCTCGAGCTGGTCCGCGCGCGGGAGGCGGTCGAGGTCGTGGTCGGCTTGCCGCGCTCGCTCTCGGGACGCGAGGGCCCGGCGGCCGGTGCGGCGAGGGCCTACGCCGAGCGCGTTGCCGCACTCGTCGTCCCCGTGCCGGTGCGTCTCGTTGACGAACGGCTGACCACCGTGAGCGCCCAGCAGGCGCTGCGCGGGTCGGGGGTGCGGGAACGTCAGGGCCGTCAGGTGGTCGACCAGGTTGCGGCCGTGCTCATCCTGCAGCTGGCCCTGGACACCGAACGCGCGAGTGGCCGACCGGCGGGGGAGTCGGTCGGGCCGGGCGGATGACCGGCCCATGAGTGGGCCGGGTCGCCTGGCCGGTGGCCTCCCGCGCCGCCAGCTCCTGCAGGTCGCCGGCCTCGGGGCCGCCGCGGGGGTGCTGGCCTCCTGCACGCGGCGGCTCGCACCCGGCGGCCGCGCCGAGCTCGAGTCGTCCCGCGGGTGGAGCCTCGACGACGGCTGCCTCGACCCGGCCACCGAGCGCGGCCGACTGGGCGGCGCTGGCCGCCGGCCTGGATGGTTCGCTGGTCCGCCCCGACTCGGCGGGCTTCGCCGTCGCCCACGAGCTGTACGACCCGCGGTGGGACTCGGTGACACCGGCCGCGGTCGTGCGGGCCGCCGGCGCTGCCGACGTCGCGGAGGCCATCAGCTTCGCCCGGCGCCACGGCGTACCGCTCGTGGCGCGTGGCGGCGGGCACTCCTACCTCGGGGCATCCTCGATCGCCAAGGGGCTCGTGGTGGACACGCGCGCGATCGGGTCAGTGAGCTACGACGCGGCGTCGGCCACCGCGACCATCGGGGCGCGGCGCACAACTGATCGACGTCTACACCGCGCTGGACGCTCACGGCCGCAGCGTGGCGGCAGGCACGTGCCCCACCGTCGGACTGGCTGGCCTGGCCCAGGGCGGTGGATTCGGTGTCTTCGACCGGGCCCATGGGCTGACCTGCGACGGCATCGTCGAGATGCAGGTGGTGACCGCGGACGGAGTCACCAAAACCGTTGACAGCACACGGGATCCGGATCTCTTCTGGGCCCTGCGGGGTGGTGGTGGCGGCGACTTTGCCATCGTCACCAGCCTGCGGACCAAGACGTTCGCCACCGGTGATATCGGTCGTTGGTCGGCTCGGTGGTCCCTGGCTCACGCGGCCGCGGTCATCGCCGGTTGGCAACGATTCCTGCAACGGGCGGGCGACAACGTGTGGGCCAACCTGCACCTGGACGTCGTGCCCGGGTCGGCGCCCACGGTGATCGTCATCGGCATCGCCCTGGGTGGTCGGCGGCCCCAGACCGACCTCGACCAGCTCGTCTCCAACGTCGGTGTCACCCCGGGATCCACGTCGTCGTCCGTGCACAGTCACCTGGCGACGGTGCTCTCGCTGGCTGGGTGCTCCGGCGGCTCCAGCTGCCACCTGCCGCCGGCCGGCACCTTCCCCCGAGAGTCGTTCGTGGCGGGCAGCTCGGTGCCCCGGACCTGGCTGGGCTCGGCCGGGATCGAGCGCTTGGTCGCAGCCGTCAGCAACGGTGGGTCGTGGACCGGCGAGCGGCACGCCATCTGCGACCCCCTGGGCGGCGCCGTCGCGCGAATCCCCGCCACCGCGACCGCGTTTCCCTGGCGGCAGGCGCCGTTCACCGTGCAGTGGTACGCCAAGCTGCCGGTCAGCCACCCGGCCGCGGATGTCGCCGCGGCCGGGGCCTGGGTGGCGGCGGCCCGCCAGGTGCACGTCATCCGACACACAAGGGGCATATGTGAACTATCCGAGCGCCGATGTCGCGAACCCGGCGACCTACCACGGCCAGCAGTACGCCCGGCTGCAGCAGGTCAAGGCCACCTACGACCCGGACCGCTTCCTGAAGCCGCCGAGCGGAGTGTCGGGGTAGAGTGACGCGATCTCGGTGGCGGGGGCCTCGACGCGCAAAGCAGCGCAAGACGAAAGGGAACTCCTCCTGATGTCGGAGCTCCACCCCCTCGACGAACTCGTGGGTCGGCGCCCGGACGACCACGAGCCGATGCCCAGTCGGCGAGCTCGACGGCGTCGCCGCCGTCGTCGCGGTGGCCGGCGGTTCCTCGTCCTGTTGTGTGCCCTCCTCGTCGTCGGGCTCGGTGCCTACACGGCGGTGAAGGTCATCGGACCGGTCTATCGCTCGGTGACCGCGGGCGACGATTACACGGGGTCCGGGACCGGCAGTGTGAGTGTCGAGGTCGAGCCCGGCCAGTCCGGTCGCTCGATCGGGCAGACCCTGCAGCAGGCAGGCGTGGTCAAGAGCGCGAATGCCTTTGCCTCCGCGGCGTCCGGCGACCCGGCAGCGGCTGGGATCCAGCCCGGCACCTACACCCTTCGGGCCAAGATGAGCGCAGCGAGTGCGCTGGCCCTGCTTCTCGACCCCACCTCGCGCGTGACCGACCGGGTCGTGGTGCGGGAAGGGCTGCGGGCGAGCGCCACCATCGCGTTGCTGGCCAAGGAGACCGGCCAGCCGCTCAGCGCCTACCAGGCCGCGTTGAAGCATCCGGCCGCCCTCGGGGTGCCGGCCTGGGCGCACGGCAATGTCGAGGGCCTGCTGTGGCCGGCGACCTACTCGTTCCAACCGAAAACCACTGCCGCCCAACAACTCTCGACCATGATCCACCTCTCGACCGGCCAGTTGGCCAAGGCGGGGGTGCCGGACAGCCAGGCCCTGAAGGTCCTGACCATCGCCTCCATCGTGCAGGTGGAGTCGCGGGCCACGGCCGACGGGCCGAAGGTCGCGCGGGTGCTCGACAACCGGTTGGCGCAGGGCACCAAGCTCCAGCTGGACTCGACGGTCAGCTACGTGACCGGCAAGCCGGGCGTCGCGACCACTGCTGCCGATCGGGCCAACCCCTCGCCGTACAACACGTATGTGCATGCCGGACTGCCGCCCGGACCGATCAGCAACCCGGGGATGGCTGCGATCAACGCGGCGCTGCACCCGGCGGCGGGCAACTGGCTGTGGTTCGTCACGGTCAACCCGTCAACGGGAGAGACCCGGTTCGAGAGCACCGAAGCGGAAAAGATGGCCGACACCAAGCTGTTCAACGAGTGGTGTGCGGCCCACTCCGCCGCCTGCCACGGCACCGGGTAGTGGCCAGGTCATGAGTTCGGGCCAGGGGGCCGGTGGCGAGACGCACGCGGCCGGGGTGATGGGTTCGCCCATCGCGCATTCACTCTCGCCGGCGCTGCACCGCGCGGCGTACGGCAGTCTCGGGCTGACCACCTGGACGTACGACGCGATGGAGGTCGACGCCGAGGGTCTGCCCGGTGCGCTGGACCGGCTCGGCCCGGAGTGGGTCGGCGTCTCGCTGACCATGCCGCTCAAGCACGCTGTGCTCCCGCTGCTCGACGAGATCAGTGACCTCGCGGTCGCCGTGGGCGCGGTGAACACGCTCACCCTCTCGGGCCGGGGTCGGCGGGGGGACAACACGGACGTTCATGGCATCGTGGCCGCACTGCGCGGTGCCGGCGTGACCGACGCAGCCGGTGCCGTGATCGTGGGCGGGGGGGCGACGGCGGCGTCGGCTCTGGCCGCGGTGCACGAGCTCGGGGATGCGACGCCGACGGTCGTCGTCCGTTCGGCTGCTCGTTGCGGGCCGCTGCTCGGGGCGGCCGAGCGGCTGGGCGTCGCGCCCCGGCTGCGGGAGTGGTCCGAGGCCGGCGCCCTGGTGGCCCGCGCACCGGTCGTGATCAGCACCGTGCCCCACGGGGCGGCCGATTCGCTGCTTTCGCCGGGAGCGTCCGTCTCGGGGGTGCTGCTCGACGTCGTCTACCGCCCCTGGCCCACGCCCCTGGCCGCGGCCTGGTCGGCGGCCGGGGGAGTCGCCGTGCCCGGCCTGGAGATGCTCCTTCACCAGGCCGCCCGCCAGGTCCTGGCCTGGACCGGTCGAAGCCCGGATCTGGACGTGATGCGCACGGCGGCCCGGGCCGAGCTCGCCGCCCGGCCCGGCTGATCGCGACGCCCTTCCGAGCTGATCCCCAGGTCGATCTGAGCGGACTCGTCAAGCCGGGCAGGTAACGAGCCGATAGGCCATTTGGTGGTCCTCTCCGCGTGCCGTGCCGGCATCCGGGTAGTCGTGGGACCTGGCGGGAGGGCCCGGTAGGCCATGCAGCTGACCGACATCTTGCTGAACGACGGCCTCGTGTCCGAGTCCCAGCTGACGGCTGCCTACGACGAGCACCAGCGCGACGGCCGCAGCTTGGGCCGGGTCCTGGTCGACCAGGGTGTCCTGTCGGAGTCCCAGCTCGTGGCCGCGCTCGCCCAGCAGGTCGGTCTGCCGTTCGTCGATCTCAGCGAGTACTCGGTCGACGGCTCGGCCATCGGGCGCGTGCCCGGCGGCGTGTGTCGCCGCCACGTCGCCCTGCCGATCGCCTACGAGGACGGCCGCCTGTTGGTGGCGATGGCCGACCCCGGCAACGTCTTCGCCCTCGACGACTTCCGCTCGATCACCGGCATGGACGTGCGACCGGTCGTCGCGACCAAGGGCGACGTCCTGGCCGCGATCGACCGGTTCTACCGCGCCGACGCCGACATGGACGACATCACCGCGTCGATGGAGGTGGACGAGGAGGACGACCTCTCCAACGTCCGCGAGGTCGTCGAGGACGCCCCGATCGTCAAGTACGTCAACCTGTTGATCACGCAGGCCATCCAGGACCGGGCCTCGGACATCCACATCGAGCCCACCGAGCACGATCTGCGCGTGCGCTACCGCATCGACGGCGTGCTGCACGAGGTCATGCGCTCGCCGCGCGCGATCCAGTCCGGTGTCATCTCGCGGCTGAAGATCATGGCCGACATCAACATCGCCGAGCGCCGGATCCCGCAGGACGGCCGGCTGTCCGTGACGACCAACGGCAAGAAGATCGACCTCCGCGTCGCGACGCTGCCCACGGTGTGGGGCGAGAAGGTCGTCATGCGTGTGCTCGACAACTCGACCGCTCGACTCGACCTGGCCGACCTCGGTTTCGGCGAGTCCAACTACACGCGCTTCTCCAAGAGCTTCATCAAGCCCTACGGGATGATCCTGGTGACCGGGCCGACCGGGTCCGGGCAAGTCGACGACGCTCTACGCGACGCTCAACATCGTCAGCAAGCCCGAGGTCAACGTCATCACGGTCGAGGACCCGGTCGAGTACCGGCTTCCCGGCATCAACCAGGTGCAGACCAACAACAAGGCCGGCCTGACCTTCGCCTCGGCCCTGCGCTCGATCCTGCGGTCCGACCCCGACGTCGTGCTGATCGGTGAGATCCGCGACCACGAGACGGCCCAGATCGCCATCGAAGCCTCGCTGACCGGTCACCTCGTCCTGTCGACGCTGCACACCAACGACGCGCCGAGCTCGCTCACCCGGTTGACCGAGATGGGCATCGAGCCCTTCCTGGTCGGCTCGGCGCTGGACTGCGTTCTCGCCCAACGGCTCACGCGTCGGCTCTGCGACAAGTGCAAGGACCCCTACACGCCCGAGGCCGAGTTCCTCGAGCGGGTCGGCTACCCCTGGACGCCGGGGGAGCCGCTGCCCACGCTCTACCGCCCCGGCGGCTGCCCGTCCTGCTCCAAGACCGGCTTCCGCGGCCGGATCGCCCTGCACGAGGTCATGGAGGTCACCGAGGACATCGAGCGGTTGACCGTCGAGCGGGCCTCAGCGGCGGTCATCGGCGCGACCGCCCGCGAGCAGGGCATGTTGACCCTGCGGGCCGACGGCATGTCGAAGGTCGGCCAGGGGATCACCTCGATCGAGGAGATCCTGCGCGTCGTTGTCTGATGCGGGGTTCACCCAGATGGCGCGCACCCCTCAAGGCGACCCTCCGCTGCACCGATAGCCCATTCGAGGTGGCATGCGTGCCATGTCGCCCGCCCGTACCCATCACGTAACTAGCTCGCGCAGCCGCCAGGCTGCAACGAGGGGAGACCCGTGGACAGCAACGGCCAGCAGTCGTCCGGTGCGTACGTTCCGGACAACTACACGTACTCCCCGAGCCCGGACGCGGGCGGGAGTGCCACCGCGTTCCTGCCGCAGCAGGGCGGCCATACGCTCCACCGCCGTCATCGACGATGACATCGATCCGGCGGGCTCGGCGTACCGCCGCTCGAGCACCGAGCGCGGCGCCGAGATCGGCGACCTCAACCTGCACGACCTGCTGATCGCGGTGCTCGAACGCAAGGCGTCCGACCTGCACCTCACCGCTGGCGCCGTGCCGATGCTGCGCATCAACGGCGAGCTGGTCGCGATGGAGGACCACGAGCCGTGCAGCCCGGGCGAGCTGCAGCGCGTGCTGTTCGCCGCGCTGACCCAGCGCCAGCGGGAGCGCTTCGAGGCCGAGCTCGAGCTCGACATCAGCTACTCCGTCCCGGGCAAGGCCCGCTTCCGCGTGAACCTCTACCGCCAGCGCGAGGCCATCGGCGCGGCGTTCCGGTTGATCCCCTACGAGATCAAGAGCCTGGAGTCCCTCGGCATCCCGCCGGCGGTGAAGAACTTCTCCAACCTGCCGCGCGGGATGGTCCTGGTCACCGGCCCGACGGGTTCCGGCAAGTCGACGACGCTCGCAGCGCTGATCGACCTGGCCAACCGCACCCGCCACGACCACATCATGACCGTCGAGGACCCGATCGAGTTCCTGCACCGGCACAAGCAGTGCCTGGTCAACCAGCGCGAGGTCGGCGAGGACACCCACTCCTTCGCCAACGCCCTCAAGCACGTGCTGCGCCAGGACCCCGACATCATCCTGGTCGGTGAGATGCGGGACCTCGAGACCATCGGGGTCGCCCTGACCGCCGCCGAGACCGGTCACCTGGTCTTCGCCACCCTGCACACCCAGGACGCGGCGCAGACCATCGACCGGATCATCGACGTCTTCCCCGCCGAGCAGCAGGACCAGGTGCGCACGCAGCTGGCCGGCGCGATCCAGGGCGTCGTCTGCCAGACGCTGTGCAAGACCGCCGACGGCAAGGGCCGGGTCGTCGCCACCGAGGTGCTCACGGCGACGCCCGCCGTCCGCAACCTGATCCGCGACGGCAAGGTGCACCAGATCTACTCCGCGATGCAGGCCGGCGCCCAGCACGGCATGCACACGCTGGACCAGCACCTGGCCGAGCTCGTGCGCACCAACCAGATCACCTACGAGCACGGCCTGGAGAAGTGCCACCACGTCGAGGACTACAACCGCCTGCTCGGCCGGATCTGAGAGAAGCGACCATGGCAACGACGTTCGAGTACGCGGTCCGGGACCGGACCGGCAAGCTGGTCAAGGGCACGCTGGACGCCGACAACCAGTCCCAGGTGGTCGCGAAGCTGCGGACCATGGGCTTCGCCCCGGTCAGCATCTCCGAGGCCAACGCCGGGATGAAGAAGGAGATCACGATCCCCGGCTTCGGCAACCGGGTGAAGCTCAAGGACCTCGCGATCATGGCGCGGCAGTTCGCCACGATGATCAGCTCCGGCCTCTCGCTGCTGCGGGCGCTCACCATCCTGGCCGAGCAGACCGAGAACAAGGAGCTGGGACGCGTCCTGGGGCTGGCCCGCGCCGATGTCGAAGCCGGCCAGGCCCTGTCCTCGGCCCTGGCCAAGTTCCCGCGGGTCTTCCCGCCGCTGATGGTCAACATGGTGCGAGCCGGTGAGGTCGGCGGCTTCCTGGACCAGGTGCTGCTGCAGGTGGCCGACAACTTCGAGGCCGAGGTCAAGCTCAAGGGCAAGATCAAGAGCGCGATGACCTACCCGGTCGTCGTCTTCTGCATCGCCATCGTCGCCCTGATCGGCATGCTGCTCTTCATCGTGCCGATCTTCGCCGGGCTGTTCAACGGCCTCGGCGCGAAGATGCCCGCTCCGACGCAGTTCCTCGTCAACCTGTCGCACGCGATGAAGTTCCTGCTTCCGTTCGGCATCGTGGCGCATCGTCGGTGGTGTCGTCGATCTGGGGCCGGATCAAGCATCAGGACCGGGTTCGTTCGATCGTCGACCCGCTGAAGCTGAAGATGCCGGTGTTCGGCTCCCTCTCCGCCAAGATCGCGCTGAGCCGGTTCACCCGCAACCTGGGCACCATGCTGAAGTCCGGCGTACCGATCCTGCAGTCGCTGGACATCGTCGGCGACACGGCCGGCAACATCGTGATCCGCAACGCGGCGCGCGATGTCCGGGACAGCGTGCGCAGTGGCGAGTCGCTCGCCGGTCCGCTCGAGCAGCACCACATCTTCCCGGCCGATGGTCGTCCAGATGATGCAGGTCGGCGAGGAGACCGGTGCGCTCGACACGATGCTCTACAAGATCAGCGACTTCTACGACCAGGAGGTCGAGGCGACCACCGAGGCGCTGACCAGCCTGATCGAGCCGCTGATGATCGTCTTCATCGGTGGCGTCGTCGGGGCGATGATCATCGCGCTCTACCTGCCGATCTTCAGCGTGATGTCGGCCATCCACTAGACGCTGAGCCAGCTCGGATGGGTGACCACCTCCGGGTGGTCACCCATTCGGCGTAACTCACGAAATCGATTGGCAAATGGCCCGTTCGGACGCTCAAGCCGGGCTGGTCGCGCACCGATAACCAACTCGTAAGCGAGCCGTGCCTCCCGTACATGACCCGGGAACTGCGGGCGGCTCCGTCTCTGAACAGAAAGGGAGCAGCAGATGCTCGCTCGCATTCGTAAGTCGATGGAGGACAAGGACCAGGGCTTCACCCTGATCGAGCTCCTCGTCGTCATGATCATCATCGGCATCCTCGCCGCCATCGCGATCCCGCTGTACTTGAACCAGCGCACCAAGGGCTACGAGGCCACCGCCAAGTCCGACGCTCAGGCCATCGCGACCGACGTCGCCTCGGCTCTGACCGACGGTCCCGCCCACCGCTGCTATCAGCGTCGGCCCGCTCCCGGCCACGGCGCAGAGCACCATCTACACGCTGACCAGGCGATCAACGCGACAAACACGCTGACCTCCAAGGTCAGCGCCAACGACCAGGTCACGATCATGATCGACGCGACCGGCATCGACTACTGCGTCTCGGCGAAGAACAAGCAGGGTGGCAAGGCCTGGGGCCTCACCTCGGGTGGCGGCCTCGCCTCCGGCACCACCGGTTGCACCAGCCCGACCGCCATCGGCTGATCGCAGCTAACCCAGCAAGACAGCGACCCAGTCCTCGGGCTGATCGCATGGCCGGAGGGTGGGTGGCGGTCCCAGACCGCCACCCACCGCTCCGGCTCACTGCTAGATCCGCCTCCCTCCCGGGAAGGCGGCCAGAAGGCCGCTGCGTCATAGCCGGTCGCGCGGCCACACGTTCGAACCACTTCAAACCCTGGGCGGGATGATGCAGGACGCAGAGGCTTCCAGGCCGACGAGGGACGCAGGTACGACCCTCGTCGAGGTCATCGTCGCCGCCTTGCTGTTGGCGATGGCGGCCGGGGCTGTCGCCACCATCCTGGTGAGCTCCATCCGGTCCTCGCAGAACAGTCGCGAGCGAGTCGCCGCCTCGAACCTGGCCCAGCGCGAGATCGAGAAC
Source organism: uncultured Actinomycetota bacterium (assembly GCA_963834425.1). GTDB lineage: Bacteria > Actinomycetota > Actinomycetes > Actinomycetales > CAVURS01 > CAVURS01. Next base: position 1,356,441 of record CAWIBR010000013.1, on the reverse strand, counting down.
TCGCGGAACCTGTTCGGTACGTCGGACACGGCGGCTCTCGGCCTCGGCAACTCCGGCACGCAGACCAACCCGAATCCCTACCCGGTGGGCTCCAGCGGCGACAGCATCGTCGACGGGACGCCTTACCGCGTCGTCCGCAGCGCGACTTGGTTGCCGTTCGGCAACGGTGCGAGTGCGTGTGACGGCAGCACCTTGGTGAACTACCCCAACCTGCGAATCTCGGTCAACGTGAGCTGGGCCAACAGCAACAACGGCCGTTCCTCGGTCACCGACACGACGCTGCTGACCCCGCAGAAGACCCTGCTGGCCACGAGCGCGGACTCCTACGTCGCGGTCAAGGTGATCAACTCCGCGGGTCAGGCGCTGCCGGGCGTCAACGTCGCGCTCAGCGGTCCGACCGCCACCAGCCCCTCGCAGACCGACAGCTCGGGCTGTGCCGTCTTCCTGGCCGGCTCGACCGGCACCTACACGGCGAGCCTGTCCAACAGCGGCTACGTGGACAACACCGGCAACGCAGCCCCGAGCAAGTCGCAGCAGGTGGCCAGCGGCCAGCTCTACGTCCTGCAGTTCGCCTACGACAAGGCAGCGTCCCTTCGCATCGTCCAGACGGCGCTCTCCGGCTACTCTCCGACCTACACACTCCCGGGTGTCGTCAACTACGGGAACTCGGCCCTCCCGGGAACCACGCACTCCGTGGCCGTGCCATCGGGTGGCGTCTACACGTCGATCACCAACCTGTGGCCTTCCACTGATGGCTACACCGCGTGGGTCGGTGGCTGCTCCGACAGTGACCCGGGCAGCACCGGCGCCGGCCGCGGCGCGGCGACTGTCGTCGCCAGCGGGAGGGTCGTCGGACATCGCGGCCTGGCTCGCGCCGGTCGACGTCACGGTTGCCTCGAAGGCGACTGGCGTCGTGCAGTCCGGTATCCCGGTCACCGCCACCAGCTCCGGCACCTGCCCGTCCGGGCAGCAGGTCATCTCGCTCGGGACGACCGACTCGACCGGACACATCAAGAGCTCCCTGCCGTTCGGGACCTGGGTGCTGTCGGTCCCGCTGGGCTACCAGACGGTGACGATCATCCCCAACAGCCGCACGACGGCGACGACCGCGAAGGTGAGGACCCTTCCGTGAGCAATCCTTCGCGCGCGCCTGGCTCTGCGGGCGTACCGAGCGGAGGCTGGCGTCACCCTGACCGAGCTGGTCGTCGCCTGCATGGTCATGGGCCTGGTCATGGCGGGCGGGTTCATGGTCCTCACCGGCGCGCTCAAAACCTCCCAAGGCGCCAAGGACCGGCTGACCGACATCAACTCCGCGCGGCTGGCCGTCTCGGCGATGTCGCGGTCTCTGCGCACCGCGGTGCTGCCGAGCCAGCTGGACGACAACACCTCGAACGTCACTGCTGCGTTCATCCAGGGCGGGCCGACGCCAGGTCTCGTTCTACGCGGACATCAACAACCCGGTGACGCTGCCCACCAGCGGCAACACCCGCTACGGGCCGAGCCAGGTGACCTACACGGTGGCCGGCGGCGTGCTGACCCAGACGGTCCAGCCGCCGAACCTGCATGACGTCAGTGACAACAACTACCAGTACTGCACGCCCGGCACGGCCGGATGCGTTGTCTACACAACGATCCTGGCTCGAATGTCGACGCATCCAGCGACCAAGCCGCTCTTCGTCTACTACGACGCCACGGGCACGCCGTTGGGGGCACTCACGGCCTCCAACCTGGACGACGTCGACAGCATCGACATCCGGGTCGGGATGGACTCCGTGACGACGTCCCCGATGGGCACCACGTCGTTCACCACCAGGGTCTCGCTCCCGAACCACGAGTCGCTGCTGCGGCAGCAGAACGGAGGCTCCTGATGATGTCTCTGCACCGGCGTTTGCGGCGCCGCAACGGCGCCGAGGACCAGGGTGCCGCCCTGGTCATGGTGCTGATGGTGATCATCCTGGCGAGCTCCGTGGCTCTGGCGGCGGGCGCCTACGCCTTGTCGACGTCCAAGGTGTCGACCAAGAACTCCGAGCTGGAACTCCGCCCTGGCCGCCGCACAGGCCGGCGTCGACGACTACATCGCGCACCTGAACGCCAACGACAACTACGCCCGCACCTGGGACTGCTCCAACACCGCGATGGTCGGCCCGAACGCGACGGGCAACACCTGCGGCTGGACCAGTGCAACCATCGCGGGCTGGAAGCCGGTCAACAACGGAGACGACCCGAGCGTCGCGCCGGCCTACCACTACGACGTCAACGCGTCCAACCTGGACAGCCAGGGCGTCGTGCAGGTCACCTCGACCGGGCGGGTCAACAACGTCAGCCGGACCCTGCAGGTCTCGGTGTCCCGCGGCGGCTCGACCGACTTCCTCTACTACACCGACCACGAGGACGCCGACCCCAACAACCAGTACGTCTACCCGTCGACCATGCCGGCGTACTGCTCGAACTACTGGTGGACCGCGCCGACGGTGCGCGGCACCGGCAAGAGCTCGGCCAGCGGTTGCCAGGAGATCCAGTTCGCCCCGGGCGACGTGCTCGACGGACCGGTGCACACCAACGACACCCCGCTGATCGGTAGCGGCTCGCCGCAGGTGCAGTTCAAGCAGGGCCTGGAGTCGTCCGACCCGGCCTGCAAGCAGGCGGTGCAGGGCAACGCCACGTCGTACAAGTACTGCGACCGCACCCAGCAGAACGCCAACTACGGCACGGCCGGTGCGCACTGGGCCGCGGTCAAGTACCTGACCGACACCTCGGACAAGTTCCAGAACTACCCGGGCTGCCAGTTCCAGGGCTCGACCCGGATCAAGTTCAACAGCGACGGCACGATGACGGTCTGGAGCGCCAACTCGACCAACCCGGTCGGCACGTGCGGCGGCACGGCACCGATGGGCGTGACCATCCCGGTCCCGAACGACCAGGTCATCTACGTGACGGCTGGCGGGACGCAGGCGCAGTGCAAGTCGGGCCAGATCGGCGACGGCCTGCCGCTGGGCACCTACACCGGCAACGTCACCACGAGCTTCACCTACGACACCAACATGACGCTACGCCGACCAGTTCTGCGGCCAGGGCAACGTCTACATCCAGGGCACGCTCAAGGGCCGGGTCACGGTCGCCGCGTCGAACTCGATCGTCCTGACCGGTGACCTGCTCCTGGCCGGTGGCAAGAACGGCACCGACATGATGGGTCTGGTCGCGGCCAACTCGGTCGAGGTCTACCACCCCGACGGTCGACACCTACGCCTGCCAGTCGTGGGCCAACTCGAGCCACACCCGCTGCAACACCTGGGGCTACAACGGCAGCCCGCAGGAGCTGTCGGGCTGGCCGGCCCGGCTCACCGACCCGGACACCGGCACGGTCACGCCCGCCAAGGGCATCCAGATCGACGCCTCGATCCAGACCCTGCAGCACAGCTTCTACGTGCAGAGCTACAACGTCGGGTACGCAGCAGGGCGCCCTGCAGGTCTGGGGCTCGATCGCCCAGGAGTGGCGCGGCATCGTCGGCACCGGCGGCGGCGGCGGCACGGGCTACCTGAAGGACTACCACTACGACCTGCGGCTGAAGTTCTCCTCGCCGCCGTACTTCCCGCAGTGGACCAACGCGGCCTGGGGTGCGCGCAGCACGGGTGAGATCTCGCCGATCAAGTACCCGACGAGCTAGGACTCATAGGCTGCTCCGTGGTGCTCTATCTGGTCGTCGTCGTGCGCGCTGCATCGGCCTGGTCATCGGCTCGTTCCTCAACGTCGTCATCTGGCGCGTCCCGAGGGACGAGTCGGTGCGTGCACCCGGCGAGCCACTGCCCGTCCTGCGACCACGCCGTCCGGCCCACGGGACAACGTGCCGGTCCTGAGCTGGCTGGTGCTGCGCGGCCGCTGCCGCGACTGCGCGGAGCCGATCAGCGTGCGCTACCCGCTGGTGGAGGCCGCGCACCGGCGCTGCTCTTCGGGCTGACCGCCTGGCACTTCGGCGGCGACTGGGCGCTGCCGGCGTACCTCTACCTGGCGGCCATCGGCGTCGCGCTGGCCATGATCGACCTCGACGTGCACCGGCTGCCCAACAAGATCGTGCTGCCGTCGTACGCCGCCGTGCCGGTCCTGCTGCTGATCGCCTCGTGGGGTCGACGGCGACTGGGATGCGTTGCTACGAGCGGCAATCGGCGGCGCCGCGCTCTACGCCTTCTACTTCCTGCTGCTGTTGGTCTACCCGCGCGGCATGGGCTTCGGCGACGTCAAGCTGGCCGGCCTGCTCGGCATGTACCTGGGCTGGCTGGGCTGGGGCCAGCTGGCCGTCGGCGCCTTCCTGGGCTTCCTGCTCGGCGGCCTGGTCGGCGGCGGCCTGATGGCCGCTCGCCGAGCCACCCGCAAGTCGGCGATTCCGTTCGGGCCGTTCATGATTGCCGGCGCCTACGTCGCCGTGCTCGTGGGTGCCGGCCTGGCCGACCTGTACCTGAATGCCGTACCCGGCCGGAGCCGCGCTAGCCACCCGTTCGGCGTAGTGCCGGGCTAATCCGAGCGGTTCTGCTCAAGGCCCCTCCCGCAGTCACCGATCACCCTTTTGACGCAGCCCCTGCCTGGGGCGCAGCGAAACCTGATCCGCACCGGATCTGGTCTGGAAGGGGTACGACGTGGCTGGACGCACTGCCATCGGTCTCGACATCGGGACCTCGGGCGTTCGCGCGGCCGAGCTGTCGTTCGGCAAGGGTGGGGTGACGCTCGAGCGGTTCGGGCAGATCGCCGTGCCCGAGGGTGCCGTGCGCGACGGCGAGGTCATGGACACCGCAGCTGTCGCCAGCGCCATCAAGCAGCTCTGGTCGCACACGCGCTTCTCGCACAAGAACGTCGTGATGGGCGTGGCCAACCAGCGCGTGATCGTGCGCCAGGTCGACCTGCCCTGGATGCCGGCCGCCGAGCTCAAGGAGTCGCTGGCCTTCCAGGTGCAGGACTTCCTGCCCATGCCGGTCGACCAGACGCTGCTCGACTTCCACCCGCTCGAGGAGGTCACCGGCACCGGTGGCGCTCGCCTCCAGCGCGGCCTGCTCGTCGCGGCTGCTCGCGACATGGTGCTGTCCAACGTGCGGGCGGTCGAGCAGGCCGGCCTCAAGCCGGTCATGGTCGACCTGACGTCCTTCGCCGTGCTGCGCTCGGTCTCGAACATCGGCGTCGTCGACAGCGAGATCGAGGCGCTGGTCGACATCGGCGCCCGGGTCACCAACATCGTCGTCCACAGCGGCGGGGTCCCGCACTTCGTCCGCATCCTGCTGATGGGCGGCCAGGACGTGACCGACGCGATCGCCAGCAACCTGGGTGTGAACCACGAGCAGGCCGAGGCGCTCAAGCACGAGCTCGGCGGCGGCGTCGACGTCCGACAGCGCTGCGGCTGCCGGCCGGGTCGCCGATGTCACTGCTGCGACCCTCGTCGACGAGATCCGTGGCTCGCTCGACTACTACAGCTCCTCGACGCCGCACGGGCCGGTGCAGCGGGTCGTCCTGACCGGCGGCGGCTCGCGCCTGCGCGGTCTGGTCGACCGGATGGCCGCGTCCACCCGCGTACCCGTCGTCGTCGGTGACCCGCTCGGGTCCCTGCACCTGGGTCGGACCGGCTTGTCCGACGACCAGGTCCGTCACGTCCAGCACCTGGCCGCAGTGCCGGTGGGTCTCGCGCTAGGAGCCGCGTCATGAGTCGCACGAGCACCGACACCGTCGAGTCGTTGACGACGGGTCACGTCCTCCCGCGGGTGAACCTGCTCCCTCCGGAGGTCCACGAGGCCCGCAAGCTGCGCAAGCTGCAGCTGGGGCTGGCCTCCGGCGTGGCCGTCGTGGCCGTCCTGCTGGGCGTCGACCTACCTCAGTCAGGTCCAGGCGGCGCACAGCGCCCAGACCGACCTGACCCAGGTCACTGCGACCGCGGCGACGTTGCAGGCCCAGAAGACGAGCTACGCCGCGGTCCCTGCCACGATCTCGGCCATCGATGCCGCTGCGGCGGCGCGAGAGTCGGCGATGTCGCAGGACGTCGAGTGGTACCGCTACCTGAACGACCTGAGCTACATCACCCCGAAGAACGCCTGGCTGAGCCAGCTCTCGGTGGCCTTCTCCGTCGGGTGCGACCACGAATTCCACCGGCGCGCTTGCACCGGCCGGGATCGCGACCGTCACGGTCAACGGCTTCGCGCTGCAAGCCACGTCGACGTCGCTTCCTGGCTGGACGCTGTCGCCAAGGAGCACGGCTGGAACAACGCCTACTTCAGCAACTCCGCGGTCACCGTCATCAACAACACGACGGCCGTGAAGTTCACTTCCTCCATCAACGTCACTGCGGCTGCTCTGTCGCACCGTTACGACCGAAAGGCCGGCTGACATGTCCAGCACCCGTACCTGGTCCGCGGGAGCCGCCGTCCTGAGCATCCTGCTGGTCCTCGCCACGTGGTTCCTGCTGATCGGGCCGAAGCGGGGGGACGCCTCGACTCTCAAGGCGCAGCGGGTCACCCAGCTGGCGACCAACAACCAGCTGAAGCTCGACATCGCTCAGCTCAAGGCCGAGAGTGCTTCCCTGCCGGAGAAGCAGGCCGAGCTCGCCGCGATCCAGCGGCAGCTGCCGAACAACCCGGCGCTTCCGACCTTGATCCGAAGCCTGTCAGGGATCGCGACTGAGGCGGGGCTTCAGCTGACGTCGATCGCGCCGGGTACGCCGACTCAACTGAGCACGACCGCAACGACTCCGACGTCGGCGGCCGGATCGGCACCGGTACCACCCGACCGCCACGACCGGCTCCGGAGCGGCGACAGCGGTACCCAGCACGGTCGTGGCCATCCCGGTGACCATCGTCGACCACGGGCAGCTACGCGGAGAACGAGCTCTTCCTCCAGAAGCTCCAGACCTCGGTCACTCGGGCGTTCCTCGTCCAGGGCCTGACCTTGGCCGGCTGCCCCCTCGTCCTCGTCCAGCGGCGGCAGCTCGAGCTCCACCTCCACTGCAGACGTCGACTCGGGCAACTTCCTGGCGCTCACCATCACCGGCGAAGTCTTCGTCATGCCGACGACCCCCGTGCCCACCACCACCACCGCCGCGGGCTCCACGGGTACCGCGGTCACCCCCGCCAAGACCACCGGCTCAGCGAGCTGAAGGGACAACTCATGAGCATCATGACCCAGCCGCCGGTGAGTGCACCGCCTGCGCCTCCGGCCGCCGAACTGCCGACCGGCAACACGGACCGACAGCGCCTTCTGCTGATGGTCGGCGGGGAGCTGCACTGCTCGTCGTCGCCGCCCTGGCGTACTTCTTCCTGTTCTCGGGGTCGGGTACTTCCAAGATCGCGGCCCCCCCGGTCAAGGTTGTCGTCGCTGGCCCGACCGGGAGCGCCAAGGCTTCGACTGCGCCCGTCGCGCCTCTGAAGACCTTCGGGGGACTGACCCCGAAGAACCCGTTCAAGGCCCTGATCGCATCCAGCACGACGACTGGGACCGCTTCTACCGCTACGAGCGGCACGGCTGCGGCTACCGGGGCGGCTGCGACGACCGGGTCCAGTGCCTCGACCGGTTCCGCGGCCGGGACCACGGCCGGCACGACCGCAAGCACCTCCTCGGTGCCCCTCCAGGTCACCCTGAAGAGCACCAACGGCACCTCCAGCGCGAGCGTCTGGGTCTACAACACGAGCACCAAGAAGACGGCCAAGTACACGCCCAAGATCGGTGACACGTTCGGGACGTACTTCAAGCTGACCGGCTTCGTCACCAGCACGAGCACCGGCGCCAAGGGCGCGCTCGTCGAGTACGGCGACACCATCTTGACCATGGTCGTCGGCAACGTGGACACGGTGCAGTAGTCCCGCACCTGCTCGACCGGGCCGCCGCCCGGCGCACTGCCTGAGGCCGGTCCTCCCGCATGGGAGGATCGGCCTCATGCTTCGCTGGATCACCGCGGGGGAGTCCCATGGCCCCGCGCTCGTCGCCGTGCTCGAAGGGTTGCCGGCCGACGTAGCCGTCACCACCCAAGACATCTCACTGGCCCTCGCACGCCGACGGCTGGGCTATGGGCGCGGCGCCCGGATGAGCTTCGAGCAGGACGCCGTGGAGGTGCTCGGCGGCGTCCGCCACGGACGCACCCTCGGCAGCCCGATCGCGATCCAGGTCGGCAACACCGAGTGGCCCAAGTGGGAGCGGGTCATGAGCGCCGACCCCGTGCCCGAGGCCGAGCTGGCCGAGCTGGCCCGCAACGCCCCGCTCACCCGGCCACGCCCCGGGCACGCGGACCTGGTGGGGATGCAGAAGTACGGCTTCGACGACGCCCGGCCGGTCCTGGAGCGCGCCAGCGCGCGCGAGACGGCGGCCCGGGTGGCGCTGGGGGCGGTGGCCGCGGCGTACCTCGAGCAGGCTTTCGGCGTCCGGCTGGTCTCCCACACGGTGGCCGTGGGGCAGGCCGCGGTGGGTGAGGGCACGGCGCTGCCCGGACCAGACGATGTCGAGGCCTTGGACGCGGATCCGTTGCGCGCGTTCGACTCCGACGCGTCGGCACGGATGGTCGAGGAGGTCGAGGCGGCTCGCAAGGACGGCGACACCCTGGGTGGGGTCGTCGAGGTCCTGGCTTATGGTCTGCCGCCCGGGCTCGGCAGCCACGTGCACTGGGACCGGCGGCTCGACTCGCGCCTGGCCGGCGCCTTGATGGGCATCCAGGCCATCAAGGGGGTCGAGGTCGGCGACGGCTTCACCACCGCCGCCCGTCGGGGCTCGCAGGCCCATGACGAGATCGAGCACGCGGCCGACGGAACCCTCCGGCGGCGCTCCGGCCGGGCCGGCGGCACCGAGGGCGGCATGAGCACCGGTGACGTCCTGCGGGTGCGCGCCGCGATGAAGCCGATCTCCACGGTGCCCCGTGCCTTGGACACGGTCGATGTCGCGACGGGTGAACCGGCCAAGGCCATCAACCAGCGTTCGGACGTCTGCGCGGTGCCCGCTGCCGGCGTCGTCGCGGAGGCGATGGTGGCGTTGGTCCTGGCCGATGCGTTCCTGGAGAAGTTCGGCGGCGACTCGGTCGCCGAGAGTGCGCGCAACCATCGCGCCTACCTTGACGCCATCCCACATGCGTTGCGGGCGTGGTGATTTCGGCGATGACTGCACCTCGCGTCGTCCTGATCGGGCCGCCCGGCTCGGGCAAGTCGACGGCCGCGACTGTCCTGGCCGAGCGCCTTGGCTTGGAGTCACGCGACACCGACGCTGACATCGAGGCGACCGCCGGCAAATCCGTCGCCGAGATCTTCGTCGACGACGGTGAGCCGCACTTCCGCGACCTCGAGCGAGCCGCTGTGGCTGAGGCCCTGGCTACCCACACCGGCGTGCTCGCCCTCGGTGGCGGGTCGGTCATGGACCCGGCTGTGGAAGCGGCGTTGGCTGGGCACACGGTCGTCTTCCTGGACGTCGGGATCGCCGACGCAGCCGGCCGGATCGGCTTCACCAAGGACCGGCCGCTCCTGATGGTCAACCCGCGTCAACAGTGGTCGGTCCTGATGGAGGCCCGGCGCCCGACCTACGAGCGGCTCGCCACCATCCGGGTCGACACGGCCGGGAAGACTCCGGAGCAGGTGGCCGAGGAGATCGAGCTGGCTCTGCCGCCGGTCGAGGCCGTCGACCAGGGCAGCGCGGTCCCGTGAGCCCGACGACTCGGATCGCCGTTGGCACCGGCCCCGCGGCGTACGACGTTGTGGTCGGCACCGCGTTGAGTGGTGAGCTCGCGCCGGCCCTCGGCGAGACGGTACGCCGCGTGCTGGTCATCCACCCGGAGGCCATGACTGCCGCCGGTCAAACGGTGCGGGAGTCGTTGCAGCGCAGCGGTTTCGAGACGCTGATCGCCACCATCCCGGACGGCGAGGCGGCCAAGACGGCCGAGGTCGCGGCCGGCCTGTGGGGGGTGCTCGGGCGGGCCGGCTTCACCCGCACCGACGCCGTCGTGGCCGTTGGCGGGGGAGCGACCACTGACCTGGCCGGCTTCGTGGCGGCGACCTGGCTGCGCGGCGTGCCGGTGGTGCACCTGCCGACGACGCTGCTGGCCATGGTCGACGCCGCCGTCGGTGGCAAGACGGGCATCAACACGGCCGAGGGCAAGAACCTGGTCGGCTCGTTCCATCCGCCGCTGGCCGTCATCTGCGACCTCGAGACGCTGAAGACGTTGCCACGCAAGGATTTCGTCGCCGGTCTGGCCGAAGTGGTCAAGTGCGGCTTCGTCGCCGACCCGGTCATCCTCGATCTGGTCGAGGCCGACCCCGAAGCGGCGTCGACCTGGGATGCGCCGGTGGTGCAGGAGCTGGTCGAGCGGAGCATCCAGGTCAAGGCTGACGTCGTCACCGCCGACCTGCGCGAGGCATCGCTGCGGGAGATCCTCAACTACGGGCACACCTTCGGTCACGCGGTCGAGCAGGTCGAGGGTTACACCTGGCGGCACGGCGAGGCGGTCAGCGTCGGCCTGACGTATGTCGCCGAGCTGGCCCGGCTGGACGGCCGCCTCGACGCCGACGTCGTCGAGCGGCATCGCGAGGTGCTCGGTCGCCTCGGCCTGCCGACGACCTATCGCGGTGACCGATGGGCCGGGCTCTACGAGGCGATGCGCCGGGACAAGAAGACCCGGGGTGACACGTTGCGCTTCGTCGTCCTGGACGGCCTGGCCCGGCCGGCGCGTCTCGAAGGCCCGGACCTCGGGCTGCTCCAGGCCGCCTACGCCGCCATCTCGACCCCCTAACCACTCTGACCCCGCCGGCCCGGATGGCAGAACCGGGCTTCCACCCGGCTCCTTCAGCACTCGACCTGACTTCTGCCATCCAGACGGTGCGGCATTTCGGTCCTGTGGATGAGCGGACGCACGCTTTGGCGGGCTCGGCCAGACTCTTTCGATGTCCCAGTTCGCAGTCGTCGAGGTGCTTCGGCGCCTGGACGGCGCCGCCCGGACCGGCGACCTGGTCCCGCTCTGCGGAAGACCCGCCCTCAATCGGGCGGTCGAATCCGGGGCTGTCCTTCGCCTGAGTCGTGGTCGGTACGCCCTGCCGGAGTGCCCTGACCCGTGGCTGTCGGCGATGCGACTCGGCGGAGTCGTGTCGCACGTAAGCGCCGCGGCGCACTGGTGCCTCGACGTGGTCAGCCGCCCGCTGAGTCCCCACATCACCGTGGGTCGCAACCGGCACGACCTGCCGCCCGTCGCGGCCAATCATTCACTGGGCCAACCTGGGTGCCGTGGATCTCGATGAGCGAGCTCCCGGTGACGACCCCGCTCCGAACGACCCTGGACTGCGCTCGATCTCTGCCATTCGGGCAGGCCCTGGCCGTCGCTGACTCCGCGTTACGGTCCGGCCTGGTCACAGCCCACGGAGCTGGAGAGGCCGCGGACAACCTGCGTGGCGCCGGTCGTCAACGCATCTGCCGGGTGGCGCGGCACGCCGATGGCCGGTCTGGCAGTGCGCTGGAGTCGGGATTGCGGGCCATCTTCATCGTCGCGAGGATCAGCGGCTTCGACCCGCAGATGGTCGTGCGGGATGACGACTTCTTTGCGCGAGTCGATCTCGGGGACCGACGTCGGATGATCGTCGCCGAGGCGGACAGTTTCGAACACCATGGCCATCGGTCCGCGCTGGTCCGTGACTGTCGTCGGTACAACGAGCTGGTCTCTCGGGGATGGCGAGTGCTGCGATTCGCCTGGGAGCACGTGATGTTCGAGCCCGGCTGGGTCGAAACGGTGGTGCGGGCCACCATCCTCGGCCTCCCTCGGCGGCCGTCAGGAGGTCAGAAGCCGCACGTGAAGCTGGTTGCGGCGTCCTGACCGGGACTTCTGCCATCCGTTCCGACCGGCAGGGGCGCACCATATGCTTCGGCGCATGCCTCGCGTGCTGGTGCTCAACGGGCCCAACCTCGGCCGGTTGGGATCTCGGGAGCCGGATGTCTACGGCAGCACGACCTACGACGACCTCGCCGCTGCCTGCCGCACCCTGGCCGCCGAGCTCGGGCTGGACGCGGAGGTGCGTCAGACCGACGACGAGGCCGAGCTGATCGGCTGGCTGCACGAAGCGGTCGACGCCGGCGCGCACGTGGTGCTGAACCCGGCCGCCTTCACGCACTACTCCTACGCGACCCGGGACGCCTGCGCGATGGTGACCGGCGCGGGTCTCACGCTGGTCGAGGTCCACCTGACCAACCCGCTGGCTCGGGAGAGCTTCCGGCACACGAGCGTCGTCGGAGGGGTGTCGACCGGGACCGTCGCCGGCTTCGGCGTCGAGTCCTACCGGCTGGCCCTGCGGGCGGTCGCCGCACGCACCTAGGCGGACCGGCGCGGCTCCGCGGATTCTCCCGGCATGGCGGGCCCCCGGTAGCATGGCGAGGAATCCCGGAGAACGACCGATGGCCTCCGCGTGCCCGCAGGGCGCTCGCAGGGGGCACGCACAAGGAAGCGACGACGTGGCATCGACCAACGACCTCAAGAACGGCCTCGTGCTGAACCTGGACGGACAGCTCTGGTCCGTCGTGGAGTTCCAGCACGTCAAGCCCGGCAAGGGCCCGGCCTTCGTGCGCACCAAGCTCAAGGCCGTGCTGTCCGGCAAGGTCGTCGAGAAGACGTTCAACGCCGGCACCAAGGTGGACACGGCGACCGTCGACAAGCGCGACATGCAGTACCTCTACAAGGACGGCACCGACTTCATCTTCATGGATTCCTCGACGTACGACCAGATTCCGGTCGCGGAGGTGACCGTCGGCGACGCCGCCCACTTCCTGCTCGAGAACCAGACCGCCACCGTCGCCACCCATGAGGGTGTGCCGCTCTACGTCGAGCTGCCGACCTCGGTCATCCTCGAGATCACCTACACCGAGCCCGGCCTGCAGGGCGACCGCTCGACGGGTGGCACCAAGCCGGCGACCCTCGAGACCGGCTACGACATCCAGGTGCCGCTCTTCCTGGAGACCGGCACCAAGGTCAAGGTCGACACCCGCACCGGCGACTACCTCGGACGAGTCAGCTGACCTGATGCCCGCCCGCACCAAGGCTCGCAAGCGGGCCATCGACGTGCTCTTCGAGGCCGAGCAACGCGGCCTGGACCCGCTCACGCTGCTCGACCAGCGGATCGCCCAGGCCGACCCGCCCGTCCCGCCGTACGCCGGGGAGCTGGTCCGCGGCGTCGTGGCGCACCGCGAGCGGCTGGACGAGCTGATCTCGACCTACACCGAGAGCTGGCCGCTCGAGCGGATGCCCTCGGTCGACCGCGCGGTGCTGCGGCTCGGGGCCTACGAGCTGCTCTTCGTCGACGATGTGCCGGACGCCGTGGCCCTGAGTGAAGCGGTGGCGCTGGCTCGCCAGCTCTCCACCGACGACTCGCCCGCGTTCGTCAACGGGCTGCTGGCCCGGCTGCTCTCGCTGAAGCCGACGCTGAGCCTCTGACGCTGAGCCTCTTACGCCGGAGCCGCTGACGCCGGGACCGCCGGCACACGCAGAGAGGCCGCCGCGCAGCTCACGCTGCGTGGCGGCCTCCGTGTTTGCTCTGCGAAAGACGAGCGCTCAGTAGTCGGCGTGGAGCCGACGCCGGAGTGGACGTCTGGGGTCGCTGCGGTGAATGCCGGGTGACACCAACCGAACTCGGGTCTCGCTCAGGCCTCAGTCACGCCTCAGGGTGCATCTGGGCCTCGACGGCCCGCCGGGCGTCGGCGTCCAGGACGCCCCACGAGATCAGCTCGTCGGCCAGCGAGGCCGGCGGCATGTCGTAGATGACGGCCAGGGTGCGCAGGTCGTCCTGCCGGATCGAGAGCACCTTGCCGTTGTAGTCGCCGCGCTGGCCCTGGATGGTCGCGGCGTAGCGGGCGAGGGGCCCGGCGCGCTCGGCCGGCACCGAACCGAGAGCCTCCAGGTCGATGACCAGTCGCGGCGGTGCCTCGACGACGGTGCCGCCCCCGGCATCCGGCAGGAGTGCGCCCACGGGCACGCCGTAGAAGTCGGCCAGCTCGGCCAGCCGCTGGACCGTGACCGCGCGGTCGCCCCGCTCGTAGCTGCCGACCACGACGGCTTTCCAGCGCCCGGTCGATCGCTCCTCGACTCCGTGAAGTGACATGCCCTGCTGGGTGCGGATGGCGCGCAGCCGGCTACCCAGCGCCCTCGCGTAGTCGGTCGCCATAGTGTTTCGATCCCTCCCGTATGACCCACGTCCCTGGTGGGTCCGGCCCGTCGCGGTGACGTTCCGTGTTCGGCCCATCGTCACGGAGCGTGATATTGGCCGTCAAGCGGAACGCGCTAACTGGCCGTCAGTTCGACCCCTCTGTGCGGCCATCCGGGTGACGATCGTGCTCAGGGCGCTCGATCGGTGGTATCCGCGGCGGGCCCCGTCGCGAGCCGCGGCCGGTGCGCGGTACGGTCGCGTCTAGCAAGTTCCAATGGCGTCCTTTAACGACCCGTCCAGTGAGGCGGGGAAGGAGGTCGGGTCCGTGAACCGTGCCCGAACGGTGCTCGAAGCACCAGACATCCAGCGGGCGTTGACCCGCATCGCGCACGAGCTGCTGGAGCACAACAAGGGCTCCGCGAACCTCGTCCTGCTGGGCATCCCCACCCGTGGCGTGGCCTTGGCCCGGCGGCTGGCCGAGCGGATCGCCAGCGTGGAGGGCACCGAGGTGCCGCACGGCTCGCTCGACGTGACCATGTATCGCGATGATCTCCGGCGTCACCCGGTCCGGACCCTCGAGCGCACGAACATCCCCGACTCGGGCATCGACGGCAAGGTCGTGGTGCTCGTCGACGACGTGCTCTTCTCCGGGCGCACGGTGCGCGCGGCCCTGGATGCCCTCTCCGATGTCGGCCGACCCAGTGCCGTGCGGCTGGCCGTGCTGGTCGACCGGGGCCACCGCGAGCTGCCGATCCGGGCCGACCACGTCGGCAAGAACCTCCCGACCTCGCTGGCCGAGCGGGTCAGCGTGCACCTGATGGAGTACGACGAGGCCGACCAGGTCGTGCTGTCCGAACCGCCCGCCGACGCCGACGCGGCGGGGGTGGCGTGATGCGGCATCTGCTCTCCGCGGCCGACCTGACCCGCGACCAGGCCGTGCAGGTGCTCGACACCGCCGAGGCCATGGCGGCGACCCAGCAGCGCGAGATCAAGAAGCTGCCGACCCTGCGCGGGCGCACCGTGGTCAACCTGTTCTTCGAGGACAGCACCCGCACCCGGATCTCGTTCGAGGCCGCGGCCAAGCGGCTCTCGGCCGACGTCATCAACTTCTCGGCCAAGGGATCGAGCGTGTCCAAGGGCGAGAGCCTCAAGGACACCGCGCTCACCCTCGAAGCGATGGGCGCCGACGCGGTCGTCGTCCGGCACCACGCGAGTGGCGCGCCGCACCGGCTGGCCAACTCGGGGTGGATCAACGGCGCGGTCGTCAACGCCGGCGACGGCACCCACGAGCACCCGACCCAGGCCCTGCTCGACGCCTTCACCATGCGGCGGCGTCTGGGCGAGGGCGACGTCACGGGCCAGGACCTGACCGGGCGACGGATCCTGATCGTCGGCGACGTCCTGCACAGCCGCGTGGCTCGCAGCAACGTGCTCCTGCTGCAGACCCTCGGGGCCGAGGTGACCCTGGTCGGCCCGCCGACGCTGCTGCCGGTCGGCACCGACGCGTGGCCGTGCTCCACGTCGTACGACTTCGACGCCGAGCTGCCCAAGGCCGACGCGGTGATGATGCTGCGCGTGCAGCGCGAGCGGATGAACGCCTCGTTCTTCCCGAGCGCGCGGGAGTACTCCCGGCGCTATGGCCTGGACGGTCGACGGGTCGCCCTGCTGCCGGACCATGCGATCGTCATGCACCCCGGCCCGATGAACCGCGGTCTGGAGATCACTGCCGACGCGGCCGACAGCGAGCGCTCGACGATCGTGGAGCAGGTCGCCAACGGCGTCTCGGTCCGGATGGCTGTGCTCTATCTGTTGCTGTCCGGCGAGCAACCCGGCATCGAGGGGGAGGTGGTGGCGCCATGACGCCGCCAACCGGTGTACGTCGTGAAGGGGGCCCGCGTCCTGGGCGCCGAGCCGGCCGATCTGGTGCTCGAGAACGGCCAGATCACCGAGGTCGGCGTCGGGCTTGAAGCGTTCTGGCGCAACGGTTCTCGACGCCGATGGCCTGGTGGCGCTGCCGGGTCTGGTCGACCTGCACACTCACCTGCGGGAGCCCGGCCGCGAGGACGCCGAGACGGTCGAGAGCGGCACCCGAGCCGCGGCCGTCGGCGGTTTCACCGCTGTGCATGCGATGGCCAACACCGACCCGGTCGCCGACACCGCCGGGGTGGTCGAGCAGGTCTGGCGCCTGGGTCGCGAGGCCGGCTGGGTCGACGTCGCACCGGTCGGCGCCGTGACCATCAAGCTGGCCGGCGAGCAGCTCGCCGAGCTCGGCGCGATGGCCGACTCCGCCGCCCGAGTGCGGGTCTTCAGCGACGACGGGCACTGCGTGTCCGATGCCGTGCTGATGCGCCGGGCGTTGGAGTACGTCAAGGCGTTCGGCGGTGTCGTTGCGCAGCACGCCCAGGAGCCCCGGCTGACCGAGGACGCCCAGATGCACGAGGGCGAGCACTCCGGGATCCTCGGGCTGCGCGGCTGGCCGGCCGTGGCCGAGGAGGCCATCATCGCCCGCGACGTGCTGCTGGCCGAGCACGTCGGATCGCGGCTGCATGTCTGCCACGTCTCGACGGCCGGCTCGGTCGAGATCCTGCGCTGGGCCAAGGGCCGCGGTGTCGACGTGACGGCGGAGGTCACCCCGCACCACCTGATGCTCACCGACGCCCTGGTCGCGACCTACGACCCGCGCTACAAGGTCAACCCGCCGCTGCGCACGCGAGGACGACATCCAGGCCCTCCGCGCGCGCGCTGGCCGACGGCACGATCGACGCGGTGGCCACCGACCATGCACCCCACGCGAGCGAGGACAAGGACTGCGAGTGGGCCGCGGCGGCCTTCGGCATGACCGGGCTCGAGACCGCGCTGTCGGTCGTGCAGGCCGCCATGGTCGACACCGGGCTGCTGGACTGGGCCGGGGTCGCTGACCGGATGTCGTTGCGGCCCGCGCGGATCGGCCGCCTGCGGGGTCAGGGGCAACCGATCGCCGTGGGCGCTCCGGCCAACCTCACGTTGGTCGACCCCTCGGTCCGGTGGACCGTCCGCCCCGAGCGAATGGCCAGCACCAGCCGCAACACGCCGTACGCCGGCACCGAGCTGCCCGGGCGCGTGATGGCGACGTTCCTGCGCGGACGGCCGACGGTGCTGGACGGCGCTCCGGTCGAGCGCGAGGCGCCGGCGGCCCGCGAGTCGGGCGACGGGCACGCGGCATGAGCGCGGACCCGGCCGCCGCGGTCCTGGTGCTCGAGGACGGCCGGACCTTCCGGGGCGAGGCGTTCGCCGCCGTCGGACAGACGACAGGGGAGGCCGTCTTCACCACCGGCATGACCGGCTACCAGGAGACGCTGACCGACCCGAGCTACCACCGGCAGGTCGTCGTGCAGACCGCGCCGCACATCGGCAACACCGGCATCAACGACGAGGACGGCGAGTCGGCCCGGATCTGGGTGGCCGGCTACGTCGTGCGCGACCCCTCGCCGCGGCCGTCGTCCTGGCGCTCCCGGCGCACCCTGGAGGACGAGCTGACCCGGCAGGGCGTCGTCGGCATCAGCGGCATCGACACCCGCGCCCTGACCCGGCACCTGCGCGAGCGCGGCGCCATGCGGGTCGGCGTCTTCTCCGGACCGGCTGCCGCCGGCCGGCCGGAAGAGCTGCTCGCGATCGTCCGCTCGGCCCCCGAGATGGCCGGCGCTCAGCTGGCCGAAGAGGTCTCGACCGACCAGCCCTACGTCGTGGAAGCCTTGGGGGACAGGCGATTCACCGTCGCCGCGGTCGACCTGGGCATCAAGGCCATGACGCCGCACCGGATGGCCGAGCGCGGCATGCAGGTGCACGTGCTGCCGGCGACCTCGACCGTCGAGGAGATCCTGGCCGTGCAGCCCGACGGCGTCTTCTACTCCAACGGCCCGGGCGACCCGGCCACCGCCGACGGCCAGGTCGCCGTGCTGCAGGAGCTGCTGGCCCGCGGCGTCCCGTTCTTCGGGATCTGCTTCGGCAACCAGCTGCTCGGCCGGGCGCTCGGCCTCGGCACCTACAAGCTCGGCTACGGCCACCGCGGCATCAACCAGCCGGTGATGGACCGCACGACGGGCAAGGTCGAGGTCACGGCCCACAACCACGGCTTCGCCGTCGCGGCCCCGCTCGAGGGGTCCACCGAGACGCCGTACGGCGCGGTCGAGGTCTCGCACGTCTGCCTGAACGACGACGTCGTCGAGGGACTGCGGCTCAATGGTCCGGACGGTCGGATGCGGGCCTTCTCGGTGCAGTACCACCCCGAGGCCGCGGCCGGTCCGCACGATGCCGGCTACCTCTTCGACCGGTTCGCCGACCTGATGGGAGGGCGGGCCTGATGCCGCGCCGCAGCGACCTGAGCAGCGTCCTGGTCATCGGGTCCGGCCCGATCGTGATCGGCCAGGCCTGCGAGTTCGACTACTCCGGCACCCAGGCCTGCCGGGTGCTTCGCGAGGAGGGCCTGCGGGTCATCCTGGTCAACTCCAACCCGGCCACGATCATGACCGACCCGGAGTTCGCCGACGCGACCTACGTCGAGCCGATCACCCCCGAGGTGGTCGAGGCGATCATCGCCAAGGAGCGGCCGGACGCCGTGCTGGCCACGCTCGGCGGCCAGACGGCCCTCAACACGGCGATCTCGTTGCACGAGAGGGGAGTCCTGGACCGCTACGGCGTCGAGCTGATCGGCGCCAACGTCCAGGCCATCCAGCTCGGTGAGGACCGCGAGGCGTTCAAGGGCGTCGTCGAGCGCTGTGGCGCGGAGTCGGCGCGCAGCCGGACGGCCCACACCGTCGAGGAGTGCGTCGCGGTGGCCGCCGAGCTCGGCTACCCGGTCGTGGTGCGGCCGTCGTTCACCATGGGCGGCCTGGGGTCGGGCTTCGCCCACGACGAGGCCGAGCTGCGCCGGATGGCCGGCGCCGGCCTGCACGCCTCGCCGACGACCGAGGTCCTGCTCGAGGAGTCGATCCGGGGCTGGAAGGAGTACGAGCTGGAGCTGATGCGCGACCACGCCGACAACGTCGTGGTCGTCTGCTCGATCGAGAACCTCGACCCGATGGGCGTGCACACCGGCGACTCGATCACGGTCGCGCCGGCGCTGACCCTGACCGACCGGGAGTACCAGCGGCTGCGCGACATCGGCATCGCGGTCATCCGCGAGGTGGGGGTCGACACCGGCGGCTGCAACATCCAGTTCGCCGTGCAGCCGGACACCGGCCGGATCATCGTGATCGAGATGAACCCGCGGGTCTCCCGCTCGTCGGCCCTCGCGTCCAAGGCGACCGGCTTCCCGATCGCCAAGATCGCGGCCAAGCTCGCGGTGGGCTACACGCTGGACGAGGTGCCCAACGACATCACCGCGGAGACGCCCGCCAGCTTCGAGCCGACGCTGGACTACGTCGTGGTCAAGGTGCCGCGCTTCGCGTTCGAGAAGTTCCCGGCCGCCGACTCGACGCTGACCACGACGATGAAGAGCGTCGGCGAGGCGATGTCGATCGGCCGCTGCTTCACCGAGGCTCTGCAGAAGGCGCTGCGCAGCGTCGAGCAGAAGGGCTCGTCGTTCCACTGGTCCGGTCAGCCGGGCGATGTCGACGAGCTGTTGCTCGCCGCAGCCCGGCCGACGGATGGACGGATCTTGTTGGTGCAGCAGGCGATTCGAGCTGGAGCCACGGTCGAGCAGGTGCACGACGCGACCGGCATCGACCCGTGGTTCCTCGACCAGATCGCGCTGATCGACGACCTGGCCAAGGAGATCGCGGCCGCACCCGAGCTGAGCCCGGGCCTGCTGCGGCGGGCCAAGCGCCACGGCTTCTCGGACGCCCAGCTCGGTGCTCTGCGCGGGCTGCCTGAGCCGGTCGTGCGTGGGGTCCGGCACGCCCTCGGCATCCGGCCGGTCTACAAGACGGTGGACACCTGCGCGGCCGAGTTCGCGGCCACGACGCCCTACCACTACTCGGCGTACGACGAGGAGAGCGAGGTCGCGCCGCGGGAGCGGCCGGCCGTCATCATCCTGGGCTCCGGCCCCAACCGGATCGGCCAAGGGGTCGAGTTCGACTACAGCTGCGTGCATGCGAGCTTTGCGCTGCGCGACGCCGGCTACGTCACGGTCATGGTCAACTGCAACCCGGAGACCGTGTCCACCGACTACGACACCTCGGACCGGCTCTACTTCGAGCCGCTCACGTTGGAGGACGTGCTCGAGGTGGTGCACGCGGAGCAGCTGGCCGGCCCGCTCGCCGGGGTCATCGTCCAGCTCGGCGGCCAGACCCCGCTCGGCCTGGCCCAGGCCCTGAAGGACGCGGGCGTGCCCGTCGTCGGGACGACGCCGGAGGCGATCAACCTGGCCGAGGACCGGGGCGCCTTCGGCCGGGTGCTGGCCGATGCCGGCCTGCCGGCGCCCCGCCACGGCATCGCCTACTCCGCGGCGGAGGCGGTCGAGGTCGCAGGCGACATCGGCTATCCGGTGCTGGTGCGGCCGAGCTACGTCCTCGGCGGCCGCGGCATGGAGATCGTCTACGACGACGCCACGCTCTCGGCGTACGTCCAGCGGGCCACCGACGCCTCCAGCGAGCATCCGGTGCTGGTCGACCGCTTCCTGGACGATGCGATCGAGATCGACGTCGACGCGCTCTACGACGGCACCGAGATGTACCTCGGCGCCGTGATGGAGCACATCGAGGAGGCCGGGATCCACTCCGGTGACTCGGCCTGCGTGCTGCCGCCGGTCACGCTGGGGCACACCGAGATCGACCGGGTCCGGGCCTCGACCGAGGCCATTGCGCGCGGGGTCGGCGTGCAGGGCCTGCTCAACGTGCAGTTCGCCCTCGCGGCCGACGTGCTCTACGTCCTGGAGGCCAACCCGCGGGCCAGCCGCACGGTGCCGTTCGTCAGCAAGGCGACCGCTGTCCCACTGGCCAAGGCAGCGGCCCGGATCGCGATGGGCGCCACCATCGCCGAGCTGCGGCGCGAGGGACTGCTGCCCGCAGTCGGCGACGGCACCCACCTCCCGCCCGGTGCACCCGTGTCGGTCAAGGAGGCGGTGCTGCCCTTCAAGCGGTTCCTGACGCCCGAGGGCCTGGTCGTCGACACGTTGCTGGGCCCGGAGATGCGCTCGACCGGTGAGGTCATGGGCATCGACGACGACTTCGGCACCGCCTTCGCCAAGAGCCAGGCCGCGGCCTACGCCGGGGGGCTGCCCAACAAGGGCCGGGTCTTCGTCTCGGTCGCCAACCGCGACAAGCGGGCGATGATCTTCCCGGTCAAGCGGCTGGCCGACCTCGGCTTCGAGATCCTGGCCACGCAGGGTACGGCGGATGTGTTGCGGCGCAACGGAGTCCAGAGCACGGTCGTCCGCAAGTTCAGCGAGGGCGTCGGGTCGGACGGCGAGCCGACGATCGTCGCTCGCATCCTGGCCGGCGAGGTGGACATGGTGGTCAACACGCCGACCGGTCCGGCCGCGCGGCACGACGGCTACGAGATCCGCGCGGCCACGACGAGCATGGACCGCCCGATCATCACGACCGTCCAGCAGCTCGGCGCCGCCGTCCAGGGCATCGAGTCGGCCCGGTCCGGCGAGATCTCGGTCCGCTCGCTCCAGGAGCACGCGGCGCTGCTCGCTCGGCTCTCCGGCCGGGCGACGTGACCGGGGCCGCATGACCTACCGGCAGCTCGTCCGGCCGGTTCTCTTCCGGTTGGACGCGGAGCGGGCGCACCGGGTCGGCCTGGCCGGGCTGGCCGCCGCCTCGCGGCTGGCCGGGCCGCTCCAGCGACGCGAGGGCCGGGCAGTCGCGCGGCGTAAAGGCGGGCAGGGCAACGGTTTTCGGCATCGACTTCCCGTCTCGGGTCGGGTTGGCGGCTGGCCTCGACAAGGACGGCCGGGCCCTGCGCGCCTGGCCGCTGCTCGGCTTCGGGTTCGTCGAGGTCGGCACGGTCACGGCCCAGCCCCAGCCGGGCAACCCGGAGCCGCGCCTCTTCCGGCTGCCGGCCGATGAGGCGATCGTCAACCGGATGGGCTTCAACAACGCGGGCTCGGCGGCGCTGGCCGTGCGCCTGCAGCGTCTCGGGCCGCTGCCGGTGCCGCTCGGCATCAGCCTCGGCAAGTCGAAGGTCACGCCGCGTCGAGGAGGCGGTCGAGGACTACCTGACGTCGCTTGCGCCTGCTCCACCGCTACGCCGACTACGTCGCGGTCAACGTCAGCTCGCCCAACACGCCCGGGCTGCGCTCGTTGCAGGACGGCCGGGCCCTCGCCGAGCTGGCCGATGCGCTGGTCACGGAAGCCGCCCAGCTGGCCGGCTCGGCCGGCCGGCCGGCGCCGATCCTGGTCAAGGTCGCCCCCGACCTGTCCGACCCGGCGCTGGAGGAGCTGGTCGGTGTCTGTCTAGGCGCGGGCGTCAGCGGGTTGATCGCCACCAACACGACCTTGGACCGCGCTGCGATCGCACACCCCGACCCTCGCACGGCCGAGACCGGCGGGCTCTCCGGCCACCCCCTGCACGAGCGGGCCGTCGAAGTGGTACGCCGGATCCACGGCCTCGCAGGGGACCGGCTCCCGGTGATCGGCGTCGGCGGCATCGCGAGCGCCGACGACGCGCTGCGGATGCTCGACGCCGGCGCGAGCCTGGTCCAGATCTACTCCGGCCTGATCTACCAGGGACCGGGCCTGGTCCGTCGGGTCGCCCGCGCTCTCCAGGCCACCGATGCCACCGATGCCACCGATGCCACCGAGCCGTTGACGCCACCGAGCTACGAGGAGCTGAGCAGCAGTGAGCCCGACCTTCGGCGAGCGAGTGCACGCAGCCATGCGGGCGCGCGGCCCGCTCTGCGCCGGCATCGACCCGCACCCGGAGCTGCTCGCCCGCTGGGGCCTGACTGACGATGCCCGCGGGCTCGAGCGGTTCGCGCTGACCTGCGCGGAGGTGCTGGCACCCGAGGTCGCGGTCATCAAGCCGCAGTCGGCGTTCTTCGAGCGGCACGGCTCGGCCGGGGTGGCCGTCCTGGAGCGCACCCTGACCGCGATCCACGACGGCGGCGCCCTGAGCCTGCTCGACGTCAAGCGCGGCGACATCGGCTCGACCATGACGGCCTACGCGCAGGCCTACGTCGGCGCCGACAGCCCGTTGGCCGCCGACGCGCTGACCGTCTCGCCGTACCTCGGGTATGAATCGCTGCGGCCGGTCCTGGAGCTGGCCACCGCCAATGGTCGCGGCGTCTTCGTCCTCGCCCTGACGTCCAACCCGGAGGCCGCCGAGCCCCAATCGGCCCGGACCGGCGACGGGTCCAGCGTCGCGGGTCAGGTCGTCGACGGCGCCCGGCGCGACAACGCCGGCCAGACGCCGCTCGGCTCGGTGGGCCTGGTCGTCGGTGCGACCGTCGGCCCCGCGGTGCACGACCTCGGCCTGGACCTGGCCGCCGTCAACGGTCCGCTCCTCGCACCCGGGCTCGGCGCGCAGGGCGCCACGGCCGGCGACCTGGCGGCCGTCTTCGGCGCCGCCTTACCCAACGTCCTGGGCGCCAGCAGCCGCGAGATCCTCGCGGCCGGACCGGACCCAACCGCGCTGCGCGCCGCCGCCCGGCGGACGGCGGACGGGCTCGCGACCGCTCTGGCATTGCACGGCCCGAGCGCAAGTCGCTAGGTTCGTCCGCGTCCGGATCGGCGCGTGGGGTGAAGCGCGCCGCCCACCCGATCCCGCCAGAGGTGACGAGTCGTGGCCCTACCGCCGTTGACCCCTGAGCAGCGAGCTGCCGCACTTGGAGAAGGCCGCCGTCGTTCGTCGCGAGCGGGCCGAGGTCAAGAACCGGCTGAAGTACTCGCAGGGCTCGCTCGCCGACGTCATCAAGGAGGGCCAGGACAGCCCGGTCGTCGGCAAGATGAAGGTCTCCGCGCTGCTCGAGGCGATGCCGGGCGTCGGGAAGGTCCGCGCCCGCCAGATCATGGAAGAGGTCGGCATCTCGGAGAGCCGGCGCGTGCGCGGCCTGGGGGCCAACCAGATCGCCGCGCTGCTCCAGCGGTTCGCCGACGCCTGAGGGTGAACCATTCTGATGCCGCGGAGGTGTCGACGGCGTCTTCGCTGCCCTCGGGAGCGCTGGGCCCACAGTCGGGCCAGAGCTGCGGCGGCTGACCGTCCTGGCCGGGCCCACCGCCGTCGGCAAGGGCACGGTCGCCGCCGAGATCCGCCGCGAGTACCCCGAGGTCTGGCTGTCGGTGTCGACCACGACCCGACCGCCCCGCGAAGGGGAGGTCGACGGCCTCCACTACACGTTCGTCGATGACGCGGAGTTCGATCGGCTGGTGGCGCAGGACGAGCTGCTCGAGTGGGCGGTGGTCCACGGGTCCGCCCGCTACGGCACCCCGCGGCGCCCGGTCGAGCAGGCCATCGCTGCCGGCCGTGCTGCCCTGCTCGAGATCGACCTGCAGGGCGCCCGCCAGGTCCGGCGCACGATGCCCGACGCGCTGTTCGTCTTCCTGCGCCCGCCGAGCTGGGAAGAACTTGTCCGCCGGCTGGTCGGCCGGGGCACCGAGACCGAGGAGCAACGGGCCCGTCGGCTGGTCACGGCGGAGGCCGAGATGGCCGCCGAAAGCGAGTTCGACGTGTCCGTCGTCAACGACGATGTACGCCGCGCGAGCGCCGAACTCGTATCATGGATGGGTCTGGCGCCTCGAAACGCCTGACGTCCGGCCCTCAGGCCGGTCGAAGAGCAGTGAAATCCCAACGAAACGAGACCCATCGTGCCCGGTACGCCGGCTGCCCCCGAGGGCATCACCAACCCGCCGATCGACGACCTGCTGAAGGCGGCCGACTCCAAGTACGCCCTGGTCATCTACTCCGCCAAGCGCGCCCGCCAGATCAACGCCTACTACTCCCAGCTCGGCGAGGGCCTGCTGGAGTACGTCGGCCCGCTGGTCGAGACGCATGTGCACGAGAAGCCGCTCTCCATCGCGCTGCGCGAGATCGACGAGGGCCTGCTCACCTCAGAGCCGATCGAGGCCTGAGCCTCACCCCATGTCCGATGACGTGACGGCGGGCGGCACCCCTGAGGGTCGCCGCCCGCGCGTCGTCCTGGGCGTCGGCGGCGGCATCGCGGCGTACAAGGTCGTCTCGCTGCTGCGCCTGCTGACCGAGAGCGGTCACGACGTCCGGGTGGTGCCGACCCGCTCGGCCCTGGAGTTCGTCGGCGCCCCCACCTGGTCGGCCCTCTCGGGGCACCCCGTGAGCGCCGAGGTCTGGGATCACACCGAGGACGTCCCGCACGTCCGGCTCGGCCGTGAGGCCGACCTGGTCGTGGTGGCCCCCGCGACGGCCGACCTGCTCGCCCGGGCCGCGCACGGCCTGGCCGACGACCTGCTCACCTCCACCCTGCTGACTGCGACCTGCCCGATCCTGCTGGCTCCCGCCATGCACACGGAGATGTGGCAGCACCCGGCGACCCAGGCCAACGTCGCCACCCTTCGGGCCCGCGGGGTGCAGGTGATCGAGCCGGCGTCCGGCCGGCTGACCGGCGCCGACACCGGCCCGGGCCGGCTCCCCGAGCCCGAGGAGCTGTACGCCGCGTGCCGGGCCGCCCTGGCCTCCCGGACCCGCCCTGCGCCTGCCGCTGTGCCGCGCCGACGCCAGGACCTGGCCGGGCGGACCGTGGTGGTCAGCGCCGGCGGCACCCGCGAGCCGCTCGACCCGGTCCGCTTCCTGGGCAACCGCTCCTCCGGCAAGCAGGGCGTTGCCCTGTCGCTGGTTGCGGTCGCCAGGGGAGCCAAGGTGGTGCTGGTCGCCGCCAACCTGGCCGGCGAGGTCGTCACACCCGCCAGGCAAGCCGGGGTCGATGTCGTCGAGGTCGCAACCGCCCTCGAGCTGCGCGACGCGGTGCAGGCCGTTGCCGGGCAGGCCGACGCGGTCGTGATGGCCGCCGCGGTCGCGGACTTCCGGCCGGCGGTCTACGTCCCGCACAAGATCAAGAAGACCTACAGCGACGACCCCACGGCGGCCGAGTCCGACCAGGCTCCGGTCATCGAGCTGG
Organism: uncultured Actinomycetota bacterium; assembly: GCA_963834425.1. GTDB lineage: Bacteria > Actinomycetota > Actinomycetes > Actinomycetales > CAVURS01 > CAVURS01. The sequence goes on along the minus strand of CAWIBR010000013.1, from coordinate 1,330,316 downwards.
TCCGCAACCCCGACGTCCTGGCCGAGCTGGTCCAGCAGCGGTCGGCTGGCGTGGGCGCGACGGCCCCGGTGCTGGTCGGCTTTGCGGCCGAGACCGGCGACGACACCAACGACGTGCTGACGCTGGGCCGAGCGAAGCTGGCCCGCAAGGGTGCCGACCTGATGGTCGTCAACGAGGTCGGGCCGGACCGTGACCTTCGGCCAGGACGAGAGCAGCGCGACGATCGTGGGCGCTGACGGCACCGAGCGGGCCGTCCCGCACGGCCCCAAGTCGGCGCTCGCGGAGGCCGTCTGGGATGCGGTGGTGGCTCGGCTGCCGGCGGCCGGCGGCTAGACTCCGTCCCCGATCGGACCGATGCCTGGCCGATCGCCGTGCCATCAGACCGTCCTAGCGTCTGCCATCTCGCCGTACGAGGAGTTTCCAGCGTGTCCCTGCGCCTTTTCACGTCCGAGTCCGTCACCGAGGGCCACCCGGACAAGATCTGCGACCAGATCAGCGACGCCGTGCTGGACGCGATGCTCGACCAGGACCCGGGCAGCCGGGTCGCGGTCGAGACGATGGTGACGACCGGGCTGGTGCATCTCGCCGGCGAGGTCACCACGGAGGCCTACGTCGAGATCCCGCGGATCGTGCGGGACACCATCGTGGGGATCGGCTACGACAGCTCGGTCAAGGGCTTCGACGGCAACTCCTGCGGCGTCGAGGTCTCGATCGGGCAGCAGAGCCCGGACATCGCCCAAGGCGTCGACACGGCGTACGAGAGCCGCACCGGCGGCGTGGACCCGCTCGACAAGCAGGGTGCCGGCGACCAGGGCCTGATGTTCGGCTACGCGTGCGAGGACACCGCCGAGCTGATGCCGCTGCCGATCTGGCTGGCCCATCGGCTGGCCGAGCGGCTGACCGAGGTGCGCAAGAGCGGCGAGCTGCCCTACCTGCGCCCCGACGGCAAGACCCAGGTCACGATCGGCTACGACGGCGACCGGGCGGTCAAGCTGGACACCGTCGTGCTCTCGACCCAGCACGCTGCCGACATCTCCCTCGACGGGCTGCTGTCGCCGGACATCGCCGACCACGTCGTCAAGCCGGTGCTGGACGCGCTCGCCGAGAGCAGTGACATCGACACCTCGGACTTCCGGCTGCTGGTCAACCCGACCGGCCGGTTCGAGATCGGCGGCCCGATGGGCGACGCCGGCCTGACCGGCCGCAAGATCATCGTCGACACCTACGGCGGCATGGCCCGGCACGGCGGCGGTGCGTTCTCGGGCAAGGACCCCTCGAAGGTGGACCGCTCCGCGGCGTACGCCATGCGCTGGGTGGCCAAGAACGTCGTCGCGGCCGGGCTGGCGGCGCGCTGCGAGGTGCAGGTCGCCTACGCGATCGGCAAGGCCCAGCCGGTCGGCCTGTACGTCGAGACCTTCGGCACCGAGCGCGTTGACGCGGCCCGGATCTCCTCGGCCATCGGCCAGGTCTTCGATCTGCGGCCCGCGGCGATCGTCTCCGACCTGGACCTGCTCCGCCCGATCTACGCCGAGACCGCTGCCTACGGCCACTTCGGCCGCACGGGCAGCAAGGACGGCTTCACCTGGGAGCGCACTGACCGGGTCGACGCCCTCAAGGCCGCCGCCGGCGTCTGAGCGCCGGGGCAAAGACCAAAGACGCTGAGGACGACGCGCCGGTCCGGCGCGGGGCTGGGTCCTGCTCGCGGGTCACCCGCGCTCAGCCTTTGCCGTTATTGACGCAACTCTGCGCCAGATCTGACGCAAACCTGCATCGATACGCTCGAGCCGCGGCGAAGGTGAGTCGCGAGCGCAGGATCCGGCCGTACGGGCGCGTCGTCCCCAGCGTCTTTGCCCTTCACCACGCGCACGGTTCGAGACGCCGTCACCGCGATCAGGTAGAACGAGCGCATGACCGCGGCCGAGGGGGACGAGCAGCTCGCCCTGCTCGCGACCGCAGGCAGCCGGCGGAAGGGACCCAAACCTCCGGAAGGCCTGGCCGAGACCGACCCGGTCGCCGGCGTCGTGGTCGAGGTCGGGCTGGCGCACCTGGACCGGGTCTTCGACTACGGCGTGCCGGCCTCGATGGCCGAGTCGGCGCGCCCCGGGGTGCGGGTGCGAGTGCGCTTCTCCGGGCGTGAGGTCGGTGGCTACGTCGTGGACCGGCGAGCGGAGGCCGAGCACGTTGGGCGGCTGATGCCGATCCGGCGGGTCGTCTCGGACGAGGTCGTCCTGCCCCCGCACCTGCTCGAGCTGAGCCGCGACGTCGCCCGGCGCTGGGCCGGCACCGTGCCCGACGTCCTGCGCCTGGCCGTGCCACCGCGTAACGCCACCGCCGAGAAGTCGGCCGGTCGCCCGACGCCGCCCGCACCCGAGCGCCCGGACCCCGGGGTGTGGTCCCACTACTCGGCGGGACCGGCGTTCCTGGACCGGCTCGCGGCCGGCGACCCGGTGCGGGCGGCCTGGCTGGCGCTCCCCGGCGCGGACTGGCCCGAGGCGATCGCCCGGGCCGTGGGCACGACCGCGGCCAGCGGTCGCGGTGCGCTGGTGGTGCTGCCGGACCATCGCGATGTCGACCGGGTCGAGCGCGCGATCCGGGAGCTGCTCGGGGCCGATCAGCACGTCCGGCTCACGGCCGATCAGGGCCCGGCTGCGCGGTACGCCGCCTGGCTCAAGGTGCTGCGCGGTCAGACCCGCATCGTGGTCGGGACCCGGTCCGCGGCCCTGGCTCCGGTGGCCGACCTCGGGCTGGTCGTGTGCTGGGACGACGGCGACGACCTGCATGCCGAGCCGCACGCGCCGTACTGGCACGCCCGCGAGGTGCTGGCCCTGCGGGCCGATCGCGAACGCGCAGCCGCCCTCCTCGGCGGCTTCGTCCGCACGGCCGAGGTGCAGCGCCTGGTCGACCAGGGCTGGGCCCGCCCGGTCGGCCCCACCCGCAGCCAGGTCCGGACTCGCGCCCCCAGGGTGCTGCTCGCCGGCGAGGGCGCCGAGCCGTCCCGCGACCCGGCGGCCAGCAGCGCGCGGCTGGCGTCTCTGGCGTGGCGCACGGCCCGCGCCGGCCTGGAGCACGGCCCGGTGCTGGTCCAGGTGCCGCGGTCGGGCTACCAGCCCGGGCTGGTCTGCCAGGACTGCCGGGCGCCGGCTCGCTGCCGGCTCTGCCACGGACCGTTGGGGATCGGCGAACGGGGCGGCCCGCCGATCTGCCGGTGGTGCGGTCGGGCCGATGCCGCCTGGAGCTGCCCGGCCTGCGAGGGCACGCACCTGCGCTCCAGCGTCGTCGGATCGCGGCGGACGGCCGAGGAGCTGGGCCGGGCCTTTCCCGGAGTGCCGGTCCGGGTCAGCGGCGGGCAGCATGTCCTGGCCGAGGTGCCCGGCACCCCGGCGTTGGTCGTGGCCACGCCCGGCGCCGAGCCGGTGGCCGAGGACGGGTACGCCGCGGTGCTCCTGCTCGACGGCTGGGCGTTGCTGGGGCGGCCCGACCTGCGGGCCGGCGAGGAGGCGCTGCGCCGCTGGTCTGCGGCTGCGGCGCTGGCCCGGCCGGCGTCGGCCGGCGGCGCCGTCGTGCTCGCCGCACCATCCGGTGTGCCGCCGGTGGAGGCGCTCGTGCGATGGGATCCGGTCTGGCATGCCGAGCGGGAGCTGGCCGAGCGGGTCGAGCTCGCGCTTCCCGCCGGCCGTGCGCGCCGCCACGCTGACCGGAGCGCCGGCTGCCGTGCGCCAGCTGCTGTCCGCGCTGACCGGCTCGCCGGTCTGGCCGGACGCGGAGGTGCTCGGCCCGGTGCCCGTCGGCGACGCCGAGCGCGCGATCCTGCGCGTGGCGCCCGAGCGTGGACTGGCCCTGGCCGACGCCCTGCACGCCGGGCAGGGCCAGCGCGCGGCCCGCAAGGACCGCGACCCGGTCAAGGTCCAGGTCGACCCCCTCGACCTCGTCTGACCCCGCAGGTCTTGGCCGTCGAACCCGGGTTTGGCCGTCGAACCCGGGTTCTCGAGCCTCCAGATCGGCCGCAGAACCCGGTTTCGACGGCCAAACCGGCCGGAGGAACTAGGGTGCGGCTCGTGCAGGGGACCGGCGACAGCCCGATCACGACCGTCGTGTTCGATCTCGGCGGCGTGCTGGTGGACTGGGACCCGCGGCAGGCCTTCGAGGGCGTCCTGGACCCCGACGACGTCGAGCCCTTCCTGGACGAGATCGACTTCCACGAGTGGAACCGGGCCCTGGACGCCGGTGCGCTCGATCGAGCAGGCCGAGGCCGACGTCGACCGCCGCTTCCCGCACCGGGCCGGGGTCATCGCGGCGTACCGGCGCAACTTCCGGTCCACGCTGGTCGGCGAGGTGCCCGGTACGGCGGACGTCCTGCGCGAGCTGGCCGCGAGTGGCCTGCGGCTGCTGGCGCTGACCAACTGGTCGGCCGAGAGCTTCCCGCACGCGCTGGAGACCTACCCCGTGCTGGGGCATTTCGAGGGCATCGTCGTCTCGGGTGCGGAGCGGCTGATCAAGCCCGACCCCCGGATCTTCCACGTGCTGATCGAGCGGCATCGGGTCGACCCGACGACCGCCGTCTTCATCGACGACTCGGCGGCCAACGTCGCCGCAGCCGAGGCGCTCGGCTTTCACGCGCTCCGGTTCACCGATGCCCGCGGGCTGCGGAACGACCTGACGGCGCTCGGCCTGCCGTTGACCGTCGATCCGTAGACTTCGGTCATGGCCATCCAGCAGATTCGTCTCTTCGGCGACCCGGTGCTGCGCACGCCGGCCCTCGAGGTCGTCGACTTCGACAAGGAGCTGCGCGGCCTCGTCGCCGACCTGCAGGAGACGATGCTCGACGCGCCCGGTGTGGGCCTGGCGGCACCGCAGATCGGGGTCAGCCTGCGGGTCTTTGCCTACTACGTCGACGACGTCCTCGGTCACCTGATCAACCCGACCCTGGACCTGTCCGGTGACCTGGAGGAGTGCGAGGAGGGCTGCCTGTCCTTCCCCGGCATCTACTTCGACACCCCGAGGGCGCCGCGGGTCGTCGCCAAGGGCCTGGACATGCACGGCGAACCGGTCGTGATCGAGGGCAGCGAGCTGCTCGCCCGGTGCATCCAGCACGAGACCGACCACCTGGACGGCGTGCTCTTCATCGACCGGATGGACCGAGCCCAGCGCAAGCAGGCCATGAAGGCCATCCGGGAGGCGGAGTGGGCCGGCGCCGCCGCGCCCACGGTGAAGGTCAGCCCGCACTCGACCTTCGGCAAGGCGCTGTAACCCGCGTGCGTCTGGTCTTTGCGGGTACGCCGCAGGTGGCGCTGCCGGCACTGGAGGCACTGCTGGCCTCCCGGCACGAGGTCGTCGCCGTCATCACCCGCCCGGACGCGCCCTCGGGGCGCGGCCGCCAGATCATGCCCAGCCCGGTGCGCGACCGGGCCGAGGCGCTCGGACTCGAGGTCCTGACCCCCTGGCGGATCGGCGAGCCGGAGGTCCTGACCAGGCTGCGTGCGCTGGAGCCGGACTGCTGCCCCGTCGTGGCCTACGGCGCGCTCGTGCCGCTGGCGGCCCTGAGCATCCCGGCCCACGGCTGGGTCAACCTGCACTTCTCAGTCCTGCCCGCCTGGCGGGGCGCAGCGCCGATCCAGCGGGCGCTGATCGCTGGCGACGAGGTCGTGGGAGCCAGCACCTTCCGGCTCGAGGAGGGCCTGGACACCGGCCCGGTGTTCGGCGTGATGACCGAGCTCGTCCGTCGGGACGACACCGCCGGCTCGTTGCTGGAGCGGGTGGCCGAGGGTGGCGCCGGGTTGCTCGTGCAGACCCTCGATGGCATCGAGGACGGGACCCTGCGGCCCGTGGCCCAATCGGCCGACGGACTGTCCTACGCGCCCAAGCTGACGGTCGACGACGCTCGCGTGGACTGGGCGGCTCCCGCGGTCGCGATCGACCGGCTGGTGCGGGGCTGCACGCCAGCACCTGGAGCCTGGACGACCTTCCGCGGCGAGCGGATCAAGCTCGGGCCGTTGCGCCCCGCGCCGCCGAGTGGAGCCGATGCCGAGACGGCCCCTCTCGGCCCCGGTGCGATCGAAGTCAACCGCCGGTCGGTGCGCGTCGGCAGCGGCTCCGGCTCTGTGCTGCTCGGCGAGGTGCAGCCGCACGGCCGCCGCCCGATGCCGGCGACTGACTGGGCCCGCGGCGCCCGAATCGCCGCCGCCGAGCGGTTCGACTCGTGACGCCGCCCGGCCCGCCTCGCGAACCCCGACGAGGCCCTCGCCCGCGATCCGCTCAGTCGCCGGCGCAGCGGGCTCGCAGCACCGACCCGGCCCGGCGCGCGGCGTACGACGTGTTGCGAGCGGTCGAGGACCGCGACGCCTACGCGAACCTGGTGCTGCCCGGGCTGTTGCGCTCGCGGCGAATCGTCGGTCGCGACGCGGCGTTCGCCACCGAGCTGACCTACGGGACCTTGCGCTGGCAGGGCACGTACGACGCGATCCTGGACGCCTGCCTGGACAAGCCGCTGCAGGGCGACCCGGGCCTGCGCGACGCGATGCGCCTGGGCGTGCACCAGCTGCTGGGCATGCGGGTCCAGGCCCATGCGGCGGTCAGCGAGACGGTCGGTTTGGTGCGCGACGCCATCGGCACCGGACCCAGCGGCCTGGCCAATGCGGTGCTGCGCCGGGTGGGGGAGCGCGACCTCGCCGCGTGGGTGGCCGAGCTTGGCCCCGCCCGTCGAGCAGGACGTGGTCGGCCACCTGGTCATCGCCGAGAGCCATCCGGCCTGGATCGTGCGGGCGATGCGTGACGGCCTGGCCGCGCACGACGGTGAGCTGCGGGCGGATTCGACGCGCCTGGACGCCGAGCTGGGTGAGCTCCTCACCGCGGACAACGTCCCGCCAGCGGTGACGCTGGTGGCTCGGCCGGGGCTGGCGACGGTCGATGAGCTGCTCGTCGTCGAGGGTGCGCACCGAGGGCGCTGGTCACCGTATTCCGTTGTGGCGCAGGGTGATCCGGGCGCAGTCGCGGCCGTCCGGGAGGGCCGCGCCGGCGTGCAGGACGAGGGCAGTCAGCTGGTTGCAGCGGCGCTCGCGGCGGCCCCACTCCAGGGCGAGGACCGGCTGTGGCTCGACCTGTGTGCCGGTCCGGGCGGCAAGGCCGCCCTGCTCGGTGCGCTGGCCGCCGAGCGCGGAGCTCATCTGGTGGCCAACGAGATCTCCGAACATCGGGTCGAGCTGGTCCGCCAGGCGGTGGCCAGCCTGGGCGACACCGTGCAGGTGCGGACCGGCGACGGCCGCGAGGTCGGTCGGCAGGAGCCCGCGGCGTACGACCGAGTCCTGGTCGACGCGCCGTGCACCGGCCTGGGTGCCTTGCGGAGACGGCCCGAGTCGCGCTGGCGGCGCCAGCCCGGCGACGTCGGCGCGCTGGGCCGGTTGCAGCGTGACCTGCTCGGCTCGGCGATCGATGCGACCCGTCCGGGCGGGCTGGTCGGTTACGTCACCTGCTCCCCGCACGTCGGCGAGACCCTGCTCGTGGTGGCCGACCTGTTGCGCCGGCGCGACGACGTCGAGCAGCTGGATGCCCGGCCGATCCTGGCCGGTGTGGTCGGCGACGGCGGCGAGTCGTTGGTAGGCACGCTCGGCGACGGGCCGGCCGCCCAGCTGTGGCCGCACCGGCACGGCACCGACGCGATGTTCCTCGCGCTGCTGCGCCGTCGCTGAGCCCGGCCGGTCTGCTCGGTCTGCTCGGTCTGCTCGGTAGGGTCTGCGCGTGGGCCTGCAGATCGCACCGAGCATCCTGTCCGCCGACTTCGCCGCGCTCGGTGCCGAACTGCAACGGATCAGTACGGCGGACTGGGCGCACGTCGACGTCATGGACAACCACTTCGTGCCCAACCTGACCCTGGGCCTCCCGGTCGTCGAAGCGCTGGCCAAGGTCAGCCCGATCCCGATCGACGCGCACCTGATGATCGAGGACCCGGACCAGCTGGGCCCCGGCGTACGCCGAAGCCGGCTGCGCGAGCGTGACGTTCCACGTCGAGGCGGCTACGGCACCGATCCGGCTGGCCCGCTCGCTGCGAGGCCTCGGGGTCCGGGCCGGGATGGCCCTGCGGCCGGCCACTCCGGTCGAGCCCTACCTCGACCTGCTGCCCGAGCTCGACATGCTCCTCGTGATGACCGTGGAGCCGGGCTTCGGCGGGCAGCAGTTCCTGGACGTCTGCCTGCCCAAGATCGCGCGGGCCCGGGCCGCGATCGACGGCCGTCGAGGGGGCGGCGGGGAGGTCTGGCTGCAGGTCGACGGCGGCGTGAGCCTGGAGACGATCGAGCGCTGCGCGAGCGCCGGGGCCGACGTCTTCGTGGCCGGCTCCGCGATCTACGGCGCCGACAACGCCGCCGAAGCCATCGCCGCCCTCCGCGCCGCCGCAAGCAAGGCAACGGCCGAAACCGACTGAGCCCAACTCGGCCACCATACCTTCACGTGCGCAACGAAGGCGGCACTGAGACGCACCAGTGAGCCGAGCAGGGTCCGTGCGCCTCACGCAGGGATGAAGCCTCACCGCCCGAGTGAGGCGCACGGTCCGCTCGGCGCAGCCGAGCGAGGCCGGTGGGCTACGATGCGCGCAGAAAGACACGTCCACACGTGCTCCGGGGTCGGTGTAATTCCGAACCGGCGGTGACAGTCCGCGACCCGACCGCAGCCAGCGGCCGGTTGACCTGGTGAAACTCCAGGACCGACGGTGAAAGTCCGGATGGGAGGTAGCACGTGGGCGGCTAGGACCGATCGAGCGCGCGTGCTCCGCTGCTGGTGCGGCGGCCCGCGACGACTCGGGCGGTGCGGCTGCTGTCGTCCCCCCGGAGCATCCCTGCATCCGGAAGGCGCGCACGACATGCACTGGCTCAACGACTTGCTGACGCAGTTCTACAACGCGCAGTGGCACGTGACGGATCACCAGGCGATCTACTACCGCGAGATCGTCGGCAACGTCTTCGGTCTGGCCTCCGCCCTGCTCGGCATGTGGCGCAAGGTCTGGACCTGGCCGATCGGCATGCTGGGCAACGCCCTGCTGTTCACCGTCTTCCTGGGCCAGGCCCTCGGCAACGGCCAGGGCACGCCGCTCTATGGCCAGGCCTCGCGACAGGTCTTCTTCATCATCGTCAGCATCTACGGCTGGTGGCGCTGGAGCGAGAACCGCCGATCCGGCCTCAACGCGCCGGCCGTCGTACCCCGCTGGGCCACCGGCCGCGAGCGCGCGGCGTACATCCCGATCTCGCTGGGTCTGGTGCTGGTCTGCGCGCTGATCTTCACCAAGATCGGCTACGGCTACGACGTGGCCTGGTGGTACTACGTGGCCGATGCCTGGATCTTCGTGGGCTCGATGCTCGCGACCTACGCGATGGCCCGCGGCTGGGTCGACTTCTGGCTGTGCTGGATCGCGGTCGACATCGTCGGCGTACCGGAGCTGGTGCACTTCCACTACTACCCGTCGGCGATCATGTACGCGATCTACGCCGGCTTCGTCATCTGGGGCTTCTTCGTCTGGCTGAAGATCTCCAAGAACGAAGCCCCGCAGGGGCTGGCCGACCCGGCCATGGAGGTCGTCGCCTAGCCTTACCGCTCGTGAAGAGCTTCGAGGACCTGTACGCCGAGCTGGCCGAGCGGGCGCGCACCCGCCCGGCCGGCTCGGGCACCGTCGCGGCTCTCGACGCCGGCGTGCACGAGATCGGCAAGAAGGTCGTCGAGGAGGCGGCCGAGGTCTGGATGGCCGCCGAGCACGAGTCCAAGGAGCGCACGGCCGAGGAGATCAGCCAGCTCCTCTATCACCTGCAGGTGCTCATGCTGGCTCGCGGCCTCGAGCTCGACGACGTCTACTCCTACCTCTAGAAACCTCCAGACCCAACTCAAGGACCGGACCGTGTTGCGAATTGCCGTGCCCAACAAGGGTTCCCTGGCCGAACCCGCGGCCGAGATGCTGCGCGAGTCCGGCTATCGCGAGCGCCGCGACAGCCGCGAGCTGGTGATGGCCGACCCGGACAACGACGCCGAGTTCTTCTTCCTGCGCCCGCGTGACGTCGCGGTCTATGTCGGGGCCGGCACGCTCGACATCGGGATCACCGGCCGCGACCTCCTGCTCGACTCGGGGGCCAATGCGGACGAGATCATGTCGCTGGGCTTCGCCGGCTCGACCTTCCGGTTCGCCGGGCCGGAGGGCGGCCCCACCAACGTCGCCGAGGTGGCCGGGCATCGCGTCGCCACGAGCTACCCGGGTCTGGTGACGCAGCACCTGGCCGATCACGGCGTCACGGCCGAGGTGGTCCGCCTCGACGGGGCGGTGGAGAGCGCCGTACAGCTCGGCGTGGCCGACGTGATCGCCGACGTGGTCGAGACCGGATCGACCTTGCGGGCCGCCGGGCTGGCGATCTTCGGCGAGCCGATCCTGCAGTCCGAAGCGGTCCTGATCCGCCGCCGCGGTGCCGAACCGGACCCGCAGGTCGAGGTGCTCGGACGACGCCTGCAGGGTGTCCTGGTCGCCCGGCGCTACGTGCTGATGGACTACGACGTGCGGGTCGAGGACGTCGAGCGCGCGTGTGCCCTGACCCCGGGCCTGGAATCGCCGACCGTCTCGCCGTTGCACGACAAGGGCTGGGTCGCGGTGCGGGCCATGGTCCCGCGGGCGCGCACCAACCAGGTGATGGACGAGCTGTACGACGTCGGGGCTCGAGCGATCTTGGTGACCGATATCCACGCCTGCCGGCTCTGAACCCGTTGGTGAGCTGTTGAGCGCGGACGACGAGCGGACCTTCCGGCCGCGCCGGGCTCGCGCGGTCGCGATCACCGTTGCCGTCGTGTCGATCCTGCTGTTCGGCGCGATCGGCGCGTTCGTGCCGGACGCCGGGGCGGGGGACCGGATCGGCATCGCCGCGTTCGGGCTGGCCGTCGCGTGGCTGATGTGGCGCTACGCGAGTCTGTCCGCCGCACCGGGTCCGCAGGGGCTGGTCGTGCGCAACCTGATGACCACCCGCACACTCGCGTGGGCCGAGATCGTCGGCGTCCACCTGCAGGTCGGGGCACCATGGGTCTCCCTTGACCTGGACGACGGGGACACGATCGCGGTGATGGCGATCCAGAAGGCCGACGGCGAGCACGGTCGGGCCGAGGCCTCGCGGCTGGCCCGGCTCGTGGACGCTCACGCCGGGCCCGAGCCTTCCGCTGGTTAGGCTGGCTACGAGCGAGGAGACATCTGTGCGTGACGTCATTGACGACGTGGTCCGGCTCTGGCGATCGGGCCAGACCTTTGGCCTGGCCACCGTCGTCCGCACCTGGCGGAGCGCACCCCGCCCAGCCGGTGCAGCGATGGCCGTCTCGGTCGACGGCGAGGCGGTCGGCAGTGTGTCCGGCGGCTGCGTTGAAGGTGCGGTCTACGAGCTGGCCCAACGGGTGATCGCGGGCGGTGAGGCGGTCGTCCAGCGTTACGGTGTCAGTGACGACGACGCCTTCGCCGTCGGCCTGACCTGCGGCGGGATCATGGACATCCTGGTCGAATCCATTGACCGCCAGCGGTTTCCGGAGCTTGAGGCGATCGCCGAGTCGGTCGAGCGCCACGAGCCGGTCGCCATCGCAACCGTCGTCGAACGACCGGAGGGTGCCGATGTGCCGCTCGGGGCGCGGCTGGTCGTCTGGCCGGATCGCACGGCTGGAACCCTGGGCTCGGCCCGGCTCGATGCCGCGGTGAGCGACGACGCCCGCGGCCTCTTGGCCGCCGGCCACACCACGACCCTGCGGCTCGGCCCGGACGGCGAGCGCCGGCTGGACACCCTCGCGGTCCTGGTCGAGTCGATGGCCCCGCCGCCGCGGATGCTCGTCTTCGGCGCCATCGACTTCGCGGCGGCGGTGGCTCGGGTGGGGGCATTCCTCGGCTACCACGTGACGGTGTGCGACGCCCGCCCGGTCTTCGCGACCGCCCGCCGGTTCCCCGAAGCGGACGAGGTGGTCGTGGAGTGGCCGCACCGCTATCTGGCCCAGGAGTTCGCCGCTGGTCGGGTGGACGCCCGGACGGCGCTCTGCGTGCTGACCCACGACCCCAAGTTCGACGTGCCGCTGCTCGAGATCGCGCTGCGCACCCCCGCGGCGTACATCGGGGCGATGGGGTCGCGACGCACCCACGAGGACCGGCTCGGCCGACTTCGCGAGATCGGTCTCAGCGACCAGGAGCTGAGTCGGCTGGCCTCGCCGATCGGGCTCGACATCGGCGCCCGTACGCCGGAGGAGACGGCCGTCTCGGTCGCCGCCGAGATCGTCCAGGCTCGATGGGGTGGGTCCGGACAGCGGCTGGGCGTGCTGCGCGGACCGATCCACCACGGCTCCGACCTGGACCGCGGTTCCCCGCCGGAGACCGGCGCACTGCCCGAGGGCGCCACGGCGTGAGCGTCGCCGGTCTGGTGCTGGCCGCGGGGGAGGGGCGACGCTTCGGCGGACCGAAGGCCGTGGTGGAGCTCGAGGGCGAGCGGCTGGTGGACCGGGCCGTCCGGATCCTGACCGAGGGCGGCTGCTCGCCCGTCGTCGTCGTCTCGGGCGCCGTTCCGCTGACCGTTGCCGGCGCCGAGGTCGTGTCAAACCCGTTCTGGGCCACCGGGATGGGCTCGTCGTTGCGAGCCGGCCTGGCCGCGGTCACCGACACCGACGCGTCCAGCCGTGGTGGTCCTGCTCGTGGACACGCCCTGGATCACACCGACCGCGGTCCGTCGGCTGGTCGAGGCCGGCCAGGGGTCACCGGCGGCGATCGCGACGTACGACGGTCGTCGCGGTCATCCGGTGGTGTTGGGCCGGTCGGTCTGGAGCGAAGTCGCCGCGCTGGCCGAGGGCGACGTTGCGGCCAAGGCCTGGCTGCGCGCCCACCCGGAGAGCGTGCTGGAGGTGGACTGCACTGGTCTGGGCGATCCCCGTGACGTCGACACGCCCGACCAGCTGACCCCGTGACCCGGTGACCCGGTGACCCGGTGACCACCGCGAGGCGAACGCCGTCCGGTCAGAGCTGGGCTGCGACGTCCTCGGCGATGAACCGGACGAACCCCTCAAGGTCACTCTCGTCCGGATCGGGTTGCACCGCAACGGTGTCCGCGCCGGCGTCGGCCAGCCGACGTACGCCGTCCGCCACCGTCGCCGCGTCCGCTCCAGCCTCGGGCTCCAGGAAGGCGACCAGGCTCGGCCGGCTGCGACCGGCCGCCGCGGCCGCGGGATCGATGATCGCGCGTGCGGCGGCGGCCTGCTCGGGAGTGCTGCCGCCGGTCAGGATGGTGCCGTCGGAGAGCTCGCCCGCGAGAGCCAGGGACTTCGGCCCGACGGCGCCCACCAGCAGCGGGGCCGGTTCGAGTGGGGGCCAGTCCAGCGCGACGTCGTCGAGGTGGACGTAGCGCCCCGAGGTCGTCAGTCGCTCGCCGGCCAGCAGTGCGGTCAAGGCGGTCGTGTACTCGCGCAGCAGGGTCATCGGCGATTCCGGCCGGGCGCCGACCTGGGCCATCCACTCTTGGACGCCATGACCGATGCCAGCGGTCACCCGGCCCGGGAAGAGTCGCTGCAGCGTGGCGATCTCCATCGCCGTGGCGGCGACGTTGCGCAGGGGCACGGGCAACAGCCCGATCCCGACCCGCACCCGTGACGTCCAGGCCAGCACGGCCGCGGCCGGCGCGATACCGCTCTCCTTGAAGCAGTCCTCCCAGAGCCAGATCTCGGGAAGCCCGGACCGATCCGCCTGTCGGGCAACGCCTTCCAGTCGCTCGGGTGCGGTGGAGGGCAGGAAGACGACGCCCAGCGTTGTCGCGGGCGCTGACCGGGCGGTCGACGTCACTCATCGGGCCGAGACCTCCGCCACGTCGCTGAAGTGCTGGACGTCCGGGAACGGTTCGTAGAAGTGATGCAGCAACGCGCGCCACTCGTCGTACGCCGCAGAGCCGCGGAAGCCCTCGGTGTGCGCGGCCAGGTCGTCCCACTCCACGAGGAGCAGGTAGTGGTTCGGGGTCTCGATGCCCCGCGAGACGGTGAGCCTCCGGAATCCGGGCGAGGCGGAGATGAGGGGCAGTGCCTCATCCAGGGCGGCCTCGAAGGCCTCTTCGCGGCCAGGGACGACGGGCAGCACGGCATGCTCACGGATCACCTGACCGATCTAACCCGGTCCTGGCCGCCGCCGTGGCTCGGGCCCGGGCCGGGCATGATGGTCCGATGGTGCAAATCGCCGATATCACCCGCCTGCGGTTGGGATCGTTCATCCGGCCGGCCCGGGAGACCGGGACGGGCACGCCTCGCGTCGAGGTCGTGCTGGGCTACCTGATCCGGCATGAGCGCGGGACCTTGCTGCTCGACACCGGCATCGGCGACGCCGGGGCCGAGACGGAGGAGTGGTACCGACCGGCCCGGGTCGCGCTGCCGGAGGCGCTCGATCGCGCGGGCGCCCGCCTCGACGACGTGACGCTGGCCACGAACTGCCACCTGCACTTCGACCACTGTGGCGGCAATCCCTTGCTGGCCGGTACGCCGATCGTGGTGCAGCGACGGGAACTGACCGCCGCCCAGTCCGAGAGCTACACCGTCCCCGAACTCGTCGACTACGACGGCGCCCGCTACGAGGCGGTCGAGGGTGAGGCCGAGATCCTGCCGGACGTCTTCATCCTGCCGACGCCGGGTCACACGGAGGGCCACCAGTCGGTCGTCGTCCGGTGTCAGGACGGCACGGTGATCCTGGCCGGGCAGTCGCACGAGCGCGCGTCGGATTTCGCGGCCGACGCGATGGCCGTCGCGGCCCGGCGCGACGGCGCGGCTGCTCCGTTGCCGATGACGCCGGCCTGGATGGACCGCCTGCTCGACCTCGACCCGCGGCGGGTGCTGTTCGCCCACGACGCCTCGGTCTGGGAGCCTCCGACCGGCTGACGCCTCGCGTGCGCAGATCAGGCGGCCGCGCCGGCGGCCCTGATCAGCGGGTCAGCAACTCGGCGACGCGGGCCGCGCCGCCGCCGTCGACCAGTCGGCTGGCCTGGGTGGCCACCTCGCGGCGGCGCATGCCGTCGCGCATCGCCGTGCGCAGCCGCCCGGCCGGGCTCTGGGCGTCGCCGGGCCGGCCGAGCCAGATCGCGGCGCCGACATCGGCGGTCGCCTCGAGCGCCGGGACATCAGCAGGGGAGACCGCGAGCAGGGCCATCGGTGTCCCGATGCACGCGACCTCCCAGGAGAAGCGCCGCCCGAAGGACACCACGAGGTCGTGGTCGGCGACCAGCCGGGGCAGGTCCGGTCGCCAGCCGGTCGCGAGGATCCGCACCCGGCGGGTCGACTGCACCTCGGCCCGACGGCGCTGGACCTCCGTGCCGCCGACGCACAGCACGTCGGCGCTGACGTCGCTGTTGGCCACCCACTGAGCCACCGGCAACATCGCCTCCGCGCGGCGCCCGTCGCCGAGCAGGACCAGGAGCCGCGGTCGATCGCCCATGCCGCCGGCACGAGCCTCGCGGCGCTCGGCCGCCTCCCGCGCTGCCACCCGCACCGGCGCGTAGTCGGGCCCGCTCGCGCGCACCGAACCATCGGCCGCCACATCGACCGACGAGACCGGACTCCACGCCGGAGCGATCATCAGGTCGACACCGGTCGCCGAGTGCGAGCCGTTGAGCGAGTCCCGAAAGCAAGCGGTCCGCACCCCGCGCGCGGCGAGCAGGTCGGCCAGCCCGTCGGGGTACGCCGCGCAGTCGACGAGCACACGCTCCGCGCCCTGCTCCTCGGCGACCCGGGCCAGCCCGACGGGGCTGTGGTCGCCAGCGACGACCACCTCGCCGGACTCTTCGGCGATGGCGATCGCAGCGGGCAGCTCCAGGTCGCCGGTGAGGACGACCTCATGGCCCTGCTCGCGCAGCGCCTCGGCGACGGCCAGGCTGCGGGCGAGTCGCCCCAGGCCGGTGGCCGGGGTGGCCTCGACGATCGACATCAGGCGCATCCGCTCACCTCAATCGGCTGGCGTCATCGACAGCCTGGTCGGCGCTGTGGTCGGCAGTATCGACCTTGTGGGGCAGGTCGGACCAGCCCCAAAAGCACCAAGGTTTTGGCCGCCCTCAGCCGATGTCGCCGGTTACCCGCGGACGTCGTGCAGGTGGTGCTCGACGTCGTGCAGGAAGTACCGACCGAACGACGCCGTTGTGAACCGGGCGCCGTCGCTGCGCAGCGCCACCCGATCCCAGTCCGCGCCCGACACGCTGTCGAAGCGGACGGCGATGGCCACTCCGGCCGCTGCCAGCTCGGGCCCGATCGTGGCCGGGTCCTGCGCGTCGTAGCGCTCCTCGACCGCGGTCGCGTCCTGGTCCCAGTTGGCGAACTGCGCTTCGTCGACCGCGAGCATCAGCTCGAGCCGCCCGTCGAAGATCCGGAACACGTCGCGCGTGTGGCAGGCGTACTCCGCGGCGGACCAGACGTCCGGCGCCGGACGCTCCCGCACGTCCGGCCGGGCCAGCACGACCGCCCAGCGGGGAAGGGCGGCGCGCACCCGGTCGCCGATGCTCGCCGGCGGCACGGCCTTTGCGTCGTACCCGCACTCGGGGCACGGGGTCTGCAGGACCCAGGTCCAGTCCTTGGTGTCCGGGGTCATCATCGGCCGAGGCTACAAGGGGACGCGGCGCGGCGGCGCGGGCTTCCTGAGCGTCACCTGTGCGCCGCTTGCGGGGCCTTCTCGATTTCCGCTGGTAGCGTCCATGCGACGTCACCCGGGCGGGGGCTTGGGGTGCGAAACCCGCAGAAGCACGGCAAAGCAACAGAGGAGCACATGCACGCGCGCACGACCGTTCGTGCCGCCGGGGCCGCCGCGGCCGTGGCGGCCCTGATCGGCATTGCCGTGACCGGGTGCTCGGGCGGCAGTGATCCCGCCAAGGACCCGACGCCCACGAGCACCGCGGTGGTCACGCCGACAGCGACGCCGACGCCGACTGCGACCCCAACGCCCTCGGCCACGGCGGCGGCCCTGATCCGCAAGGCCTTGACCGCGGCGCAGCTGACGACGGCGCAGGTCAAGCTGGTCCGCCAGAAGGAGTCGGCGACCGAGAGCACCGGGCTGGGCGTGCGGACGTTCATCGCCTGCGGCTACACCAAGGTTGACCCGTCGGACTTCGCCCGGGTCGATCGCCTGCAGTCGTCCTGGCTGAGCAAGGGCTGGGCCTCGCAGGACCCGACCATGTCCCAGATCAAGGTCGCGAGCGAGGTCGTGGCCTATCGCCCCGGCGGCGTCGCGGCGGCCCTGAAGTCCTACAAGGCGGCGCCAAAGGTCTGCCCGAAGACCAAGTTCGACAAGGGCGTCACCGGCACGGTCAAGGCGACCAAGGCGCCGGCCGGGTTGCCCGCCGGAGCAGTCGTGCTCAACCAGAACATCACCTACAAGAACAAGGTCAGCACCACTGGCTACATCGTGGCGATCCCGGCCGGCAATGTGCTGGGCTTGCTCTACATCGACGGCGTGTCGAGCGATCCCAAGAGCGTGGTTGCCTTGCGCACCAAGCTGATTCCCGTCTTCGCCAAGAAGATCGCGACCGCCGGCACCGCCGTTGGCACGCAGACGGCGGCGGCCAGCACTCCCTAGCGGTCGCCGTCGACGAGGACGTCGGCCCGCCCGGCGGTTCCCTCGGCGGCGAACAGCGCGCTCGACTGCTCCTCCCAGCGCTCCCAGTAGGGCCGGAAGGTCTCGCCGTCGCGCTCCATGCCGCGCTCGAACCTCAGCTCCAGCGGCGCGTCGACCCAGACCAGCAACGACAGGTACGGCGCCACGATCCGGCTCCCGGACGCGCACCCCTCCACCACGAGGTACGCCGCGAGCGGCACCGGTCGCCACTCGGCGTACTCGTGGTGGTCCCAGTCGTAGCGGCGGAAGGCGCCATCCCGGCCCTCGGCGATCGGCTCGAGCACGTCGCGCAGGACGATCGGTGCCGCGACGTCGAGGCCGTCCCATCCCGGGATCAGGTCGTCGATGCGCACCACCTGGGCGTTGAGCTCAGCAGCGACGGCGTTCGCGAGGGTGCTCTTGCCGGCTCCGCTGGGCCCGTCCACGGCCAGCACGCGGCAGCTGCCGGCCCGCGCCGGCGACTCACGCAGTCGCCGCGCCAGGGCCGCGGGAAGGCTGAGGTCCGGCACCCGGCGAGGTTAGCGGCGTACCGTCCGGCGGGTGCGAGTGCTCATCGCCCTCGGGGGCAACGCGTTGACGTCCGCCGAGGGCGGCTCGAGCCCGGCCGACCAGATCGCGGCGATCGGCATCGCGGCCGAGCACATCGCGACCGTCGCGGCCGACGGGCACCAAGTCGTGCTGACGCATGGCAACGGACCGCAGGTCGGGAACCTCCTGCTGATGAACGAGCTCGCCGCGGCGGTGGTCGCGCCGATGCCGCTCGACTGGTGCGACGCGATGACCCAGGCGACGATCGGGTTCGTCATCTCCAGCGCCCTGGAGCGCTCGCTGGCCCGGCGCTCGTTGCCGCTCCACGTGTGCGCGGTCGTCAGCCGCACGGTGGTGGACGCCGACGATCCGGGTTTCGTGAAGCCGACCAAGCCGATCGGGCGATACCTGCCGGCCGAGGACGCCGCCCTCCTGGTCGAGCACGGTGAGGTGTGGCAGGACCGCGGTGAGCGCGGCTGGCGACGAGTCGTCGCGTCGCCCGAGCCGCGCCGGATGATCGACTTCCATGCCGTGAAAACGTTGGTGGACAACGGTTTCGTCGTCATCGCCGCGGGCGGAGGCGGGATCCCCTGCGTGCGCGAGCCCGACGGCTCGGTGCGGGGTGTGCCGGCCGTGATCGACAAGGACCTCACCGCTGCGCTGTTCGGCAGCCAGATCGAGGCCGACGTGCTCATGATCGCCACCGATGTCGAGGCGGCGGTCCTGCGCTTCGGCACGCCGGAGGCCGAGCAGGTGGGCGAGGTGACCGTCGGGCAGATGCGTGAGTACGCCGCGCAGGGTCACTTCGGCGGCGGGTCGATGGGCCCGAAGGTCGAGGCCGCCTGCCGGTTCGTCGAGACCGGGGGCCAGCGGGCCGTGATCGGCAAGCTCGACCGCTTGGACGCCGCGGTCCGCGGCGAGACCGGGACCGTCGTCGTACCCGATCCGGTTGCTGGGGCGCCGATTCCTTAGGCTGACCCCGTGACGGTTGCTGTGCGCGTGGTGCCCTGCCTCGACGTCGATGCCGGGCGGGTCACCAAGGGCGTGCGGTTCCTCGACAACGTCGATGTCGGCGATCCGGTCGAGCTGGCTCGCTTCTACGACGAGCAGGGTGCCGACGAGCTCGTCTTCTACGACATCACGGCCTCCTCGGACGAGCGCAGCACGACCTACGACGTGGTGCGTCGGACGGCTGAGCAGGTCTTCATTCCGCTGACCGTTGGCGGTGGCGTGCGCACCCCGGAGGATGTCAATGCGCTGCTGCGGGCCGGGGCCGACAAGGTCTCGCTCAACTCGGCCGCCGTGGCCCGACCGGACGTGCTGCGCGAGGCCGCCCTGCGGTTCGGCTCCCAGTGTGTCGTGCTGTCCGTCGATGCGCGCCGATCGCCAAACACACCAAGCGG
Organism: uncultured Actinomycetota bacterium; assembly: GCA_963834425.1. Taxonomy (GTDB): domain Bacteria; phylum Actinomycetota; class Actinomycetes; order Actinomycetales; family CAVURS01; genus CAVURS01. The sequence goes on along the minus strand of CAWIBR010000013.1, from coordinate 1,310,789 downwards.
TTTCGCCGTCACGAGTCACGGTGGACGGCAGGACACCGGGCTCGATCTGTTGGACTGGGTGACCCGCGGCCAGCTGCTCGGTGCCGGCGAGGTGGTCGTGAACTCGATGGACGCCGACGGGGTCAAACAGGGTTTCGACCTCGAGATGGTCCACGCCGTCCGGGAGTGCGTCAGCGTGCCGGTGGTCGCCAGTGGGGGAGCGGGTGCGGTCGGCGATTTCGCCCCGGCCGTCGCGGCGGGGGCCGATGCGGTGCTCGCCGCGAGCGTCTTCCACTACCGCGAGGTGTCGATCGCCGAGGTCAAGGCGGCGCTGGCGGCCGACGGCTACCCGGTGCGCGGCTTCACCGCGGCCTAGCGACCGGCGGCTGGGCGCTCGACGGGCTCAGAGGCCGAGCGGGCTGGCCTGGAGCCGTGCGACGTCCTCGGGCCGGCCCAGCAGATCGATCTCGGCCGCCCGCGCCCGCCCGGACGACGCGAGGAGCACCTCACCGACGGCGCCGCGGATGGTGACCGTGCGGTCGCCGCCCTTCACCGGGGTGCTCTCCCGTCCGGGGACGTCGATGATCACGCCGACCGGGCTCTTGCGGAACGCGAGCTTGCCGGTGCCGCGGAGGGTGGCCCAGAGGGCGTCCTGATCCTCGCGGGACAGGTCTCGCGGGCGAGCGACGCCGTCGCCGCGGCGAAGGTCCTCGTGGTGGATGAAGAGCTCCCCACCGTCCACCAGCTGCTCGACCTTGTTGCTCCATCCAGCCGGACTCCAGCGCGGCGGCCGGCCGCGGACCAGCGCGACCAGCTCCTCCCACGGCTGGGCTGCGAGCTCGTCCTGGACCTTCTGCGTGTAGGACCGCATGGGCGCGGCCCAGATGCCGACCGATGCGAGCGGCCGGTGCTCGCGGAGCACCAGGTGGGCTGCGAGGTCACGGGCCAGCCAGCCCTCACACAGGGTCGGCGCCTCGGGACCGACGGCGAGCAGGGTGTCACTGAGGGCGGCACGTTCCCGCTGGGCCTGGTTGGTCATCGAGTCCAGTTTCCCAGCCGAACCCGGACAGCGCGCGCCGGGCCGTCTGGACCGACCGCGCTCCCTCCCGGCGCGTTGCTCCGTCAATGACGGTGACCCGGCCGATCTGCGAGCCCGATCACCGTCATCCAGGGAGCATGGGAGTCGGGTGAACGGCGCCGAGGCGAGCGGCGCGGCCCGGGATCGGGTCGGGGCGTCGGTACGGCGTGAAAGGCTGACCCAAGTGAGCACAGCCGGGGCCCCGTCGATGCGCCGCGGTCTCGCGGTGCTCTGGACCGGCATCCGGCAGGCACCGAAGCCGTTCGCCGTCGCCGTCGCGGGCTCGACCCTGTACGGCGTGATGACCGCCGGCCAGGCCTACGTCCTGGGCAAGGTCGTGGCCGCCGACGTCCAGCCCGCCTTCGAGGCCCAGCACGTCACGCGGGCCGAGCTGGTCAACGCCGGGGGCTGGCTGGCGCTGGTCACGGTGCTGCTCGTGATCGGTGTCGTCGGTCGGCGGGTGGCGGCGGGCTACGTGATGTACGACCTGGGGGCGATGTACCGCAAGGCCGTGACCGCGCAGTACCTCCGGTTGCCGCTGTCCTGGCACCAGGCCCACCCGGCCGGCCAGCTGCTGTCCAACGCGAACGCCGATGTCGAGGCGACCTGGAACGTCTTCGCGCCGCTGCCGATGGGCCTCGGCGTCATCGTGATGCTGGTCGTGGCGCTCGTGGCGATGGAGCTGGTCGACCCGATCTTGGCCTTCATCGGGCTCGCTGTCTTCCCGGCCCTGGTCGCCATCAACGGTGTCTTCCAACGCCGGATGTCGCCGCGCGTCGCCTATGCCCAGCAGCTCCGGGCCGACGTCTCGTCGGTTGCCCACGAGAGCTTCGACGGCGCTCTGGTCGTCAAAGCCCTTGGCCGCGAGGAGCAGGAGACCGTGCGGTTCGCCGATGTCGCCGCCCAGCTGCGCGACGCCAACATTGCGGTGGGCCGCACCCGCGGCACCTTCGACCCGGTGATCGAGGCCTTGCCCACGCTGGGCACGCTGCTGGTGCTCGTGGTCGGGACCATGCGCGTCCGCACGGGGGCGATCACCGCGGCCGACGTCGTCCAGGTCGCCTATCTGTTCTCGCTGCTGGCCTTTCCGGTGCGATCGCTGGGCTGGGTCCTGGGCGAGTTGCCGCGGGCGGTCGTCGGCTGGGACCGGGTCAACGCCGTCCTGCTGGCCCGCGGCTCGCTGGGCTACGGCGACCACCGGTGGACCCACGACCAGCCGGCCGCGCTCAGCCTGGACCACGCGTCGTACGCCTATCGGGACACCGACGGCGCCGAGCTGCCCGTCCTGCACGACATCACGCTCGACGTCGCTCCGGGTCGCACGCTCGCGCTGGTCGGGCCGACCGGCAGCGGCAAGTCCACGCTGACGACGCTGCTGGTCCGGTTGGTCGACCCAACAACCGGGCGGGTCTGTCTGGACGGCGTCGACCTGCGTGAGGGGGCGCGCGGAGAGGTGGCGGCGCACGCCTCGCTGGTCCCGCAACAGACGTTTCTCTTCGACGACACCGTGCGGGGCAACATCACCCTCGGCGACCCAGCGATCGAGGCCGAGGGCGACGAGCGGGTCTGGGCGGCGTTGCGGTTGGCCCAGGTCGATGGCTTCGTGGCCGCACTGCCGGACGGGCTGGACTCGATGGTCGGCGAGCGCGGCACCACCCTCTCCGGTGGCCAGCGCCAGCGAATCGCCCTGGCCCGCGCCGTCGTTCGCTCGCCACGACTGCTGGTCCTCGACGACGCGACGAGCGCGGTCGACCCGACCGTGGAGGCCGCGATCCTGGCCGGCCTTCGCGCACCGGGAGAGCACGCGGCCAGCGTCGTCGTCGTCGCCTACCGGAAGGCGACCATCGCCCTCGCCGACGAGGTGGCCTTCATCGAGCACGGCCGGGTCATCGACCGCGGCCCGCACGCCGAGCTGCTAGCGCGCAACGAGGGCTATCGCACGCTCGTCGATGCCTACGAACGCGAGGCGGCCGAGCGCGCCGCCGTGGCCGCCGAAGCGGACGCCCACGCATGACCGCCACCCTCACCGAGCCGAGCGCAGGCGGCTCCGCCCAGATCGGCGACAAGCGCAGCCAGTCGGTCCGCGCCACGGTCCGGCGCGGGCTGGAGCTCTCGCCCGAGATCATCCGCGGCGGCAAGACGACCCTGGCGCTCGGCCTGGTCTCGACGCTCGGCCGGATTGTCGTGCCCCTCGCCGTGCAGCAGACGGTGGACGGCGGCATCGAGGCGAAGGGCGGACCCGACGTACGCCGCGTGGCCATCCTCGTCACGGGCGCGGCGGTCCTCGTGGTGCTGACCGCCATGACGTCGTACGTCGTCAACGTCCGTCTCTTCAAGGCCACCGAGGCCGGGCTGATGTCGTTGCGGGTCAAGGCATTCCGCCATGTGCACGATCTCTCGGTGCTCACCCAGAACTCCGAACGCCGCGGCTCGATGGTCAGCCGGGTCACCAGCGATGTCGACACCATCTCGCAGTTCGTGCAGTTCGGCGGCCTGCAGCTGCTGCTCTCGGTCGGGCAGCTGCTCATCGCCACGATCCTGATGGCGATCTACTCGCCGTTGCTGACCGTGCTCGTCTGGCTGTGCTTCGCGCCCATGCTGATCGGCGCACGCTTCTTCCAGCGTCGAGTGTCCGCTGCCTACCAAGCGGTGCGCGAACGGGTTGCCGGCGTGCTCGGTGCCGTCTCCGAGGCCGTCGTCGGAGCGGCGACGGTTCGCGCGTACTCGATCGAGCGCCGCACCCAGCAGCGGGTCGACGCCGCGGTCGACGCCCATCGTCGGGCGGCGATCTCCGCCCAGACCCGGGTCGCGCTGACCTTCAGCCTCGGCGTGCTGAGCTCGGGCCTGACCACCGCCGTGGTGGTCGTCGCCGGCACCTGGCTCGGCGCCCACGGCCGGATCACGTTCGGGGAGCTGCTGGCCTTCCTCTTCCTGGTCCAGCTCTTCACCAGCCCCGTGCAGACGGCCACCGACGTCCTGAACGAGCTGCAGAACGCCGTCGCGGGATGGCGCCGGGTGATCGCCGTCGTCGAGACCCCGGCCGATGTCGCCGACCCGGGCGAGGCCGGCCGGACCTTGCCCCGCGGCCCGATCACGGTGCGCTTCGACCATGTGGGATACGCCTACCCGGGCGGCCCACCGGTGCTGCACGACATCGACCTGACCCTGGACCCCAGCACGCGGGTCGCCGTCGTCGGCGAGACCGGGTCGGGCAAGACGACCTTCGCCAAGCTGTTGACCCGGTTGATGGACCCGCTCGAGGGGCGGGTGCTGGTCGACGGCGTCGACCTGCGCGAGATCAGCTTCTCGACCCTGCGCGAGCGGGTCGTCCTGGTGCCGCAGGAAGGGTTCCTCTTCGAGGGGTCGGTCCTGGACAACCTGCGCTTCTCGCGGCCCGACGCGAGCGGGGAGCAGGTGCGGCTCGCACTCACCGAGCTCGGCCTGGTCGACTGGGCCGACGGGCTGCCGCACGGTCTGGCCACCGCGGTCGGCCAGCGCGGCGAGTCCTTGTCGGCGGGGGAGCGCCAGCTGGTCGCACTCACCCGGGCCTACCTGGCCGACCCCGACCTGCTGGTGCTCGACGAGGCGACCTCGTCGGTCGACCCGGCGACCGAGGTGCGGATCCAGCGCGCGCTCGACAGCCTGACCCGGGGGCGCACGGCCATCGCGATCGCGCACCGGCTCTCGACGGCCGAGGCCGCCGACGAGGTGCTGGTCATGGAGGGCGGACGGCTGGTCGAGCGCGGCCCGAGCACCGTGCTCGCCGCTGCTGGCGGCCGGTACGCCGAGCTGCATGCCAGCTGGACCGCCCAGCGAGGGCCGGCCAGCCAGACCTGACCCCGGCCTGACCCGAGCCGATGCACCACAATGGCCGGGTGGATTCCCCCTCCGAAGCCCGACTCGACCCGGCCCTCGCGGCGCGCCTCAAGCGCGACGACGCCGGCCTGGTCTGCGTCGTCGTCCAGCAACACGGCACCGGCGAGGTGCTGATGGTGGGCTGGATGGACGACGAGGCGTTGCGGCGCACGCTCACCACCGGGCGCGCGACGTACTGGAGCCGGAGCCGTCAGGAGTACTGGCGCAAGGGCGACACCTCCGGCCACGTCCAGCTGGTCCGGGCCGCGGCGCTGGACTGTGACGGCGACGCGTTGTTGCTCACGGTGGACCAGGTCGGTCCGGCCTGCCACACCGGGAGCCGCAGCTGCTTCGACGCCGGCCACCTGGCCGTGGTCGAGGTGGCGTCATGACCACTCCGGACCTCGGCTACGGCGTGACCTGGCCCTCGCTGGAGGAGTTCCGCGAGCTGGCCCGCGACCGGCGGGTGATCCCGGTCGTGCGCCGGTTGCTGGCCGACGCGGAGACGCCGATCGGCCTCTACCGCAAACTCGCTCGCGACCAGCCGGGCACGTTCCTGCTCGAGTCGGCCGAGCACGGTGGCGTCTGGTCGCGCTACTCCATCGTGGGGGCGCGGTCGCGGGCCGTGCTGACCGAGCGCGACGGCGAGGCGATGTGGATCGGTGAGCCACCCGTCGGCGTACCGACCTCCGGCGACCCGCTGCGGGCGTTGCAGCTGACCGTCGAAGCGCTGCGTACGCCGGCCATCCCCGGGCTGCCGCCGTTGACCGGCGGGATGGTCGGCGCGATCACCTACGACGCGGTCCGTCGCTGGGAGCGCCTGCCGGACGACACGGTCGACGACCTGCACCTGCCCGAGCTGACCATGTTGCTCGCCACGGATCTGGCGGTGATGGACCACAGCGACGGTTCGGTCCTGCTGATCTCCAACGCGGTCAACTACGACGCCACCGACGCTCGGGTCGACGAGGTCTGGACCGAGGCGGTGCGCGGGTTGGACGCCATGACCGCCGACCTGTCCAAGGAGGCGCCGAGCAGCGTCGCGGTTCTGGACTCCCCGGTCCCGCATCCTCGTGAGCAGCGAGGGCAGGCGGTTTTCGAGGACATGGTCGAGCAGGCCAAGGAGGCCGTGCGCGCGGGCGAGGTCTTCCAGGTGGTGCCCTCGCAACGCTACGAGCTGGACTGCCCGGCCGACGCCCTCGACGTCTACCGGGTCCTGCGCATCTCCAACCCCAGCCCCTACATGTATCTGTTGCGGCTGCCCGACGCCCGATGGCGGGACGTACGACGTCGTGGGCTCCAGCCCCGAGGCGCTGGTCAAGGTCAACGGCAGGCACGTGATGATGCATCCGATCGCCGGGTCACGCCCGCGGGGAGCGACGCCGGAGGAGGACACACTTTACGCCGAGCAACTGTTGGCTGATGACAAGGAACGAGCCGAGCACGTCATGCTGGTCGACCTGGCCCGCAACGACATCGGCCGAGTCTGCGACGCCGGCACGGTCGAGGTCCTCGACTTCATGTCGGTCGAGCGCTACAGCCACATCATGCACATCGTCTCGACCGTGGTCGGTCGGCTGCGCGAAGGCCGCACGGCGTACGACGCTCTGGTGGCGACGTTCCCGGCGGGCACGCTGTCGGGCGCACCCAAGGTGCGGGCGATGGAGCTCATCGAGGAGCTGGAGCAGAGCCGGCGCGGTCTCTACGGCGGGACCGTCGGCTACCTCGACTTCGCCGGCGACCTGGACATGGCCATCGCCATCCGGACCGCGGTGATCCGCGACCAGGTGGCCTACGTGCAGGCCGGCGCAGGCATCGTCGCCGACTCGGTGCCGACGACGGAGTACCAGGAGTCGGTCAACAAGTCGATGGCGGTGCTGCGAGCGGTCGCCACGGCGGCGCGGCTCCGCCCGGCCCAGTGAGTCGCCGGTGAACCGGACGTGAGCGGGGCCCGCGAGCGGCTGGTCGTGCTGCTGCTCGGCGTCGTCGGCGCCGGGCTGGCGCTGCTGACCGCGGGGCGGAGCTGGCTCACCGTCGTGGTGAGTGACCCGCTGGTCGGCACCGGGCGACTGCACCCGGACGGCCGAGCCGTGGCCTCCATCGTGCCGGCCGCTGCCCTGGTCGGGCTGGCGGCCGCCGTCGCTGCCGTCACGATGCGGCGGATCGGGCGGCAGGTAGCCGGTTTCCTGCTCGTGGTCGCCGGCGCGGCCATTGGCGCGGCCTCGGTCTCGGTGCTGCGCGATCCGCGCGCCGCTGCCGCCGAGAGCGCCGGCGCTGCGACCGGCCGCACTGCGGACGTGCACGCCGTGGCCAGCGCGACCGTGACCATCTGGCCGTGGATCGCGCTGCTGGCCGGCGTACCGCTCGTGCTCGCGGGCGCGCTCACGCTGCTCCGCGGTCGCCGGTGGAGCGGGCTGTCCGGCAAGTACGACGCCCCGGCCGGTCCGGGGCGCCCGGTGCCGCGGACGAGCCCGGCGACGCAGGTCCACCGACGCCGAGCCGGACGCCGAGGCGGATGCGCGCCGAAAGCCGACGCGGACGATACGGCCGTGGGTGACGCCGCCGCGGACGCGTGGGACGCGGTCAGCCGCGGCGAGGACCCGACCCGGTGACCGGTCGCGCGGCTCCCTCTCGCCGAGCCTCTCGGCAACCCTCGCCGCGTCCTGACACACTGACCCCCGGCGGACCAGACATCGCGAGGAGACGCGCCATGGCACAGCAGGCAACCGGGCACACCGAGGCCCACGAGGAGAGCCACGGGCACAGCCTGGCGTCGTGGATGTTGGTCGGCTTCGAGCTCGTCGGCATCTTCATCGTCTGCCTGGCGATCGTGCTCGAGCTGCTCTGGCTCGCGATCATCGGCCTCGTGGTCTGCGCCGCCGGACTGGTCGTCGGGCGGCTGCTGCAGATGGCTGGCTTCGGCGTCCACAAGCCGGCCCCCAGAACGACTGCGTGATGGCGGGTTGTGACGGATGCGGTGTTTCACCGCAGATCTGCCCCGCTGTTTCCCGATCCTCAGTACCCTCGCGCTGGTGACGGCCGACCAGCGGCCGTCCGAGCCCGCAAGGGGAGCTCATGACGGACCAGCCGGGAACGCCAAGTCCTCCAGATCCGGAGCAGCAGCCTGAGCAACCGGGCAGTAGCCCCGCTCCGAGCAGCCCGCCGCCGCCTACGCCGTACGGCGCGCCGCCACCACCGCCACGGCCGCCGAGCCGCAGCAGCCGCCGCGTACGGTCAGCCGCCCCAGCAGCCGCCGGCCTACGGCCAGCCCCAGCCGGGTTATGGCCAGCCGCCCCAGCAGCCGCCCGCCTACGGCCAGCCCCAGCCGGGCTACGGCCAGCCTCCCGGCTATGGCCAGCCGGCCGGCCCGCCACCGCCGAACTACCTGGTCTGGTCGATCCTGACCACCCTGTTCTGCTGCCTGCCGTTGGGGGTCGCCTCGATCGTCTTCGCGGCCCAGGTCAACGGGAAGTGGGCCAGCGGGGACTTCGCCGGTGCCCAGAACTCCTCGAACAAGGCCAAGCAGTTCGCCATCGGCGCGGCTGTCGCCGTCGTCGTGGTCGCGGTGATCTACGGCATCGCCGTTGCCGTCGGCTGATCCAACCGACCGCGACGCGACGTGACAGACGACGTACACCGCGGTAGCGCCGACCACGTGGCGGCGGAGCCTGTCCGCTCCGTTCGCCGTGGTCGGCGCTGCCGCGGTGGCAACGACCTACCTCGCGGTCGTCGACCCGAACCAGGCCGGTCACTACCCGACCTGTCCCTTCAAGTGGCTGACCGGCTACTCCTGTCCCGGCTGCGGATCGCTGCGTGCGGTCCACGACCTGGCCACCGGTCAGCTTGCGCCCGCACTGCACCGCAACCCGTTGACCGTCCTGGCCGTGCCGTTCCTCGTCGTGATGTGGGGCCTGTGGCTGCAGCGGCGGTTGACCGGTCGCAGCCGACGCGTGGCGCCCGCCTGGGTGCTCTGGACGTTGCTCGGCGTCGTCCTGGCCTTCTGGGTGCTCCGCAACCTTCCGGGCTTCGGCTGGCTCGGTCCCTGAGGCGCGAGCCCGGCCACTGGCGGTAGTCGGATTCGGTCGACCCGGCTGGGCTGGTTAGCATCGTGCGAGAACCTGGCCGTGCCATTCGACGCGGTCCTCGTCTCGAGATCGGTACGGAGGCCTGCGCGCATGACCGTCCTGGACGACATCGTTGCGGGGGTGAAGGAAGACCTCGCGGCGCGTCAGGAGAGCGTCCCGCTCGGTCAGCTGCAGGAGCGCGCGGCCCGGCTGGACAGCGCTCGCGACGCCTACGCCGTGCTGTCCGCTCCGGGCAGCATCAAGGTCATCGCCGAGGTCAAGCGGGCCAGTCCCAGCAAGGGACCGCTCGCGGCGATCACCGATCCGGCGGCGCTCGCCCGGGAGTACGAAAGCGGCGGAGCCAGCGTCATCAGCGTGCTCACCGAGCAACGCCGCTTCGGCGGCAGCCTGGCCGACCTGGTCGCCGTCATCTCCCAGGTCGACGTGCCGGTGCTGCGCAAGGACTTCATCGTCAGCAGCTACCAGGTCTGGGAGGCGCGGGCGCACGGCGCCGACCTGCTGCTGCTCATCGTCGCTGCCCTGGAGCAGCAAGCGCTGGTGTCCCTGCTGGAGCGCACACGCTCGCTCGGCATGGAGGCCCTGGTCGAGTGTCATGACGAGGACGAGGTCCTGCGCGCGCTGGATGCCGGCGCCCGGATCATCGGCGTCAACGCCCGCGACCTGCGCAGCCTCGAGGTCGACCGCAGCACCTTCGCCCGGCTCGCGCCGCTGATGCCCGACAACGTCGTCCGGATCGCCGAGTCCGGCGTGCGCGGCCCGCACGACGTCTTCGAGTACGCCCAGGCCGGAGCCAGCGCCGTACTCGTCGGCGAGAGCCTCGTCGTCGGCACCGACCCGCGAACGGCCGTGGCCAACCTGGTCGCTGCGGGCCAGCATCCGGCCATCGGGTCCAGCCGGGCGGCCGGCTCGTGACCACCCCAACCGGCGCGTCGTTGGGCGCCGTGGAGGTCGGCCGGTTCGGCCCGTACGGCGGTCGCTACGTGCCCGAGGCCCTGGTGGCCGCGCTGGACGAGCTGGAGGCGGCCTATCGGTCCGCGATGGCCGACCCGGGGTTCCTGGCCGAGCTCGCGCGAGCTGGGCCGCAGCTACACCGGCCGGCCGAGCATCCTGACCGAGGTGCCGCGGTTCGCCGCTCACGCCGGCGGGGCCCGGGTCGTGCTCAAGCGCGAGGACCTCAACCACACCGGCTCGCACAAGATCAACAACGTCCTCGGCCAGGCTCTGCTGACCAAGCGGATGGGCAAGACCCGGGTCATCGCGGAGACCGGCGCCGGACAGCATGGCGTCGCAACGGCCACTGCCGCAGCGCTTTTCGACCTCGAGTGCCTGGTCTACATGGGCGAGGAAGACACCCGGCGCCAGGCCCTCAACGTCGCCCGGATGCGACTGCTGGGCGCCGAGGTCGTGCCGGTCACGCGCGGGCTCGCGCACGCTGAAGGACGCGATGAACGAGGCGATGCGCGACTGGGTCACGACCGTCGACCGCACGCACTACCTGATCGGCACGGTGGCCGGGCCGCATCCCTTCCCGACGATGGTGGCGCAGTTCCAGCGGATCATCGGCGATGAGGCCCGGGCCCAGATGCTCGACCAGGTCGGCCGGTTGCCGGATGTCGTCTGCGCCTGCGTCGGTGGCGGATCCAACGCGATGGGCATCTTCGCCGGCTTCGTCGATGACCCCGAGGTGCGCCTGGTCGGGCTGGAGGCGGGTGGCGACGGCGTCGAGACCGGCCGGCACGCTGCCTCGATCACCGGCGGTGCGCCGGGCGTGCTGCACGGCGCCCGCTCCTACCTGCTGCAGGACGAAGACGGCCAGACCATCGAAAGTCACTCGATCTCGGCCGGCCTGGACTACCCCGGGGTCGGCCCGGAGCATGCGTGGCTGCACGACTCCGGGCGCGCGTCGTACCAGCCGGTGACCGACGCCCAGGCGATGGAGGCCTTCGGCCTGCTCTGCCGCACCGAGGGGATCATCCCGGCCATCGAGTCGGCGCACGCCCTGGCGGGGGCGATGCGGATCGGCCGTGAGCTCGGTCCCGAGGCCGTGATCCTGGTCAACCTGTCCGGCCGCGGCGACAAGGACGTGGACACGGCAGCGTCCTGGTTCGGGCTGTTGGACGGCGCCGAGGACCCGGCGTGAGCGGGGTCGGACCCACCCTGGCCCGCACGCGCAGCGAAGGCCGGGCAGCGCTGGTGGGCTACCTGCCGGTCGGCTATCCGGACCTGGACACCTCGATCGCCGCGATGGTGGCCATGGTCGAAGGCGGGGTCGACATCGTCGAGGTCGGCGTGCCCTACTCCGACCCGCTGATGGACGGACCGGTCATCCAGCACGCCGGTGAGGTCGCGCTGGCCGGCGGCACCCGGACCCGGCACGTCTTCGAGGCCGTGCAGGCGATCGTCGCCGCCGGCGCACCTGCGCTGGTGATGACCTACTGGAACCCGATCGAGCAGTACGGCGTGTCGCGCTTCGCCGCCGACCTGGCCGGCGCCGGGGGAGCCGGGCTGATCACGCCGGACCTGATCCCGGACGAAGCCGGAGCCTGGCTGGACGCGGCCACGGACAACGACCTGGACCGGGTCTTCCTGATCGCGCCGAGTTCGACCCCGGAGCGGCTGGCCGCGACGGTCCGGGCCTGCCGGGGCTTCGTCTACGCCGCGTCGACCATGGGCGTCACCGGTGTCCGATCGGCCGTCGGCGACACGGCCCGGGTTCTCGTCGAGCGCGCGCGTGAGGTCACCGATCTGCCGCTCTGTGTCGGGCTGGGCGTGTCTACCGGAGCCCAGGCGGCCGAGGTGGGCGCGTTCGCCGACGGAGTCATCGTCGGCTCGGCCCTGGTCCGCTGCCTGACCGAGGCCGACTCGCCAGAGGCCGGTGTGGACGCCGTACGCGCCCTCAGCGCCGAGCTCGCCGCCGGCGTACGCCGGGTCCCTCAGCCCAGCTGACCACAGCCACAATGAGTGGTGGCAGTTGACCCACAATTCGGGGTCACTTGCCACCATTCGTTGAGCCGTCCTAGTCCTCGATCGGTTCGAGGACGCCGGTGGCTTCGGTGGCGACCAGAGCGAACAGCAGGAACGTCAGGATGTGAACTCCGGTGCAGAACAAGCAGATCGCATCGATCCGGAACAGCTCGGCCCACAGCAGGTAGAGCACCGAGATCATCCCGACGATGGTCGCGCCCAACCGGACCGGGCGGATCCAGGCCCGACGCGAGCGCCAAGCCTGCGGCAGGCACAGCGCGGTCATCGCGATGAAGAAGATCAGCCCGAGCAACGCCACCGGCAGACCCAGGACCTTCGAGTAGCTGCTCGTCGTGACCTTCAGGCAGTTGATCGCGCCGTTCTCCGAGCAGGCCAACGTCGAGGAGGCCGTGTAGTGCTCGAACGTGAGGTACGCCGCGTCGACCAGGCCGAGGATGCAGATGATCAGCGAGGTGATGATCACCCACGGCGGCGTGACCCGACCGGTCACCGGGGCCGCCGGTGGGGCAGCGGCCCGCGACTTAGCCACTGGTGAGCTTGGCCGCGCCGGCCTTCACGCCCGGCGACGTGCAGACGTCGGCCGGGGCGTTCGCGGTCAGCTGGCACAGGGCGGCCGTCATCACGTTGGCCGTGCCGACAACGGCCTTGGAGATCGCGGTCGTCGGGTCGTTGATCGCGTCCGCCACCTGCTGCTGGGTCTTGCCCGCGAGGACGGCCGGGTCGTAGCTCGCACCGCTGATCAGCCACTTGCCGCCCATGTTGACGAACGGGATCGAGCCGGCGCTGTTGGAGTCGACGTACGGCGGATAGTCGTACTTCTTCAGGAGCGCCTCGTCGGCCGCCGACGGGGTGTCGAGCGTGGGGTAGGAGCCGTCGGCCTGCTGCTGGTTGGTGGTCGTCTCGTAGCCCGTGAAGGACAGGGTGTCGCTGGCGAAGGTCGCGCCGTGGAAGGACAGGGTGGGCGTGTTCGGGTCGGTGTCCGATGCCGACGAGGACGTGATGCCCAGCCCGGAGAAGGTGCCGAAGCGGGAGAGCGCCACGGTCATCGGCCAGCGCTCGGCCGCGCAGTAGGGCAGTACTCAGCGCCGACGTAGAGCACCCGCGGCTTGCCGTCGGCGGTGATCGCCTCGGCGTTCTTCATCGCCGTGGGTGGGGTCTGGATGGTGCCGGCCCCGACCGCGTTGAACGTCGCTGGCGAGACGTTCGTGACCCCGCTGATCACCGACGCCGGAGCGGCGGTCGTCGAAGCGGACTTGGCTTTGCTGCCGTTGGAGTTGAGCTTGATGACCACGAAGACACCGACGACCAGCAGCACCGAGACCACGGCCGCGATGGCGGTGAACAGCTTGGCCCGGCGCTCCCGTCGCGCCTGAGCCGCCCGCATCGCGGCCAGCTTGGCCTGGGTCTCGTCGCGCCGCTGCTTCTTGGTGAGTCGTTCTGCCACGGGATGAAGGGTACGGGGCGGATCCTGGGAAATCCCTGAAGCCGGATGCCAACCGGCTGGAGGCTTAGGGTGAGCGCGTGAGAGCCGCCCTGCCCGCCACGATCCCGAGCCCGACCCAGGGCGTCTGGCATCTGGGGCCGTTTCCGGCGCGGGGCTACGCCCTGTGCATCCTGGCCGGCATCGCCGCGGCGATCTGGATCGCGGAGCGGCGCTGGCGGGCCCGGGGCGGCGAGCCGGGAGTCTCGCTCGACGTCGCGGTCTGGGCCGTGCCGTTCGGCGTCATCGGCGGCCGGCTCTACAACGTCATCACGTCCCCCCAGCCCTACTTCGGCTCCGGCGGCAGCCCGATCCATGCCCTGTACATCTGGCAGGGCGGCCTCGGCATCTGGGGCGCGATCTCGATGGGGGCGCTCGGCGCCTGGATCGCCTGTCGCCGGCGCGGGGTGAGCTTCCTGATGTTCGCCGACGCCGCGGCGCCGGGCATCGCGGTGGCTCAGGCCTTTGGCCGGTGGGGCAACTACTTCAACAACGAGCTGTACGGCCGGGCCACCTCACTGCCGTGGGGGCTGAAGGTCTACCGCTGGGACGACGGCGCCGGCCACGCGGTGCGGGACGCCGCCGGCCACCCGATCGTGCTCGGGGTCTTTCAGCCGACCTTCCTCTACGAGTCGCTGTGGTGCCTGGGCGTGGCCGCGGCCGTCGTCCTCGTCGACCGGCGCTACCACCTCGATCGCGGCCGCGCCTTCGCGCTCTACGTGATGCTCTACACGATCGGGCGCGGGTGGATCGAGTACCTGCGGGTCGACCAGGCGACCCACATCCTGGGCTTGCGGCTCAACGACTGGACGGCGTTGATCGTCTTCACCGGCGCGTTGATCTACTTCGTGCGGGTCGGCCGGCAAGAGCGCCGGGAACGGGCGGAGGCTGCCGCCGAGACGTTGTCTCAGGATCCGGACACAAAGTCCGCTACTCGGGACGAACCAGCGCTGTAAGGTATCTGCGATCGCTGGCCACCGCCGTCCACGCGAGCGCACTTCGACCTGTCAGGACGGTGACCCTTGAGCGGACCCTTGCGCCAACCCATCGGGCTGTACGACGGCCAGCACGAGCACGACGCGTGCGGGGTCGCGTTCGTCGCCACCATGCGGGGCACGGCCGGCCACGACATCGTCGAGCACGCCATGACGGCGCTGCGCAACCTCGACCACCGCGGCGCGACCGGTGCCGACCCGGCTACGGGCGACGGCGCGGGGATCCTCACCCAGATGCCGGACCGCTTCCTGCGCGAGAGCGCCGGGCTCGACCTGCCTCCGCGCGGCAGCTACGCCGTCGGTCTCGCCTTCCTGCCGACCGACCCGGCCAGCCGTTCCTGGGCGGTCCAGCAGGTCGAGGCGATCGCCGCCGAAGAAGGCCTGGCCATCCTCGGCTGGCGCGACGTGCCGGTCGCCGCGGAGCTGGTCGGTCAGGCCGCCCGGGACTGCATGCCGCACTTTGTCCAGCTCATCGTCGCGGACGCGGATGGGCAGGCTCGGCGCTCCGGGATCGAGCTCGACCGGCTGGCCTTCTGCCTGCGCAAGCGGGCCGAGCTCGAGGCCGGCCTCTATTTCGCGTCCTTGTCGGCGCGGACGCTGGTCTACAAGGGCATGCTGACGACCGGTCAGCTCGAGCCCTTCTTCCCCGATCTGTCCGACCGGACCTACGAGACCGAGCTGGCGCTCGTCCACTCGCGGTTCTCGACCAACACGTTCCCGTCCTGGGAGCTCGCCCACCCCTACCGGCTGATCGCGCACAACGGCGAGATCAACACCGTCAAGGGCAACCGCAACTGGATGCGTTCCCGCGAGAGCCAGCTCTCCAGCCAGCTCATCCCCGGCGACCTGCAGCGGCTGTTCCCGGTCTGCACGCCGGGCGCGAGCGACTCGGCGACGTTCGATGAGGTGCTGGAGCTGCTGCACCTGGGCGGCCGCTCGCTGCCGCACGCGATCTTGATGATGATTCCGGAGGCGTGGGAGAACCACGCCGAGATGGACCCGGCCCGGCGCGCCTTCTACGAGTTCCACGCGACCTTCATGGAGCCCTGGGACGGTCCGGCCTGCGTGGCCTTCACCGACGGCTCGCTGATCGGTGCGGTCCTGGACCGCAACGGGCTACGCCCCGGGCGCTACTGGGTGACCGACGAGGGCCTGGTCGTCCTGGCCAGCGAGGTCGGCGTCCTCGAGCTCGACCCGGCCCGCGTCGTCCGCAAGGGCCGGCTGCAGCCGGGCCGGATGTTCCTCGTCGACACCGAGCACGGCCGGCTGGTCAGCGACGACCAGATCAAGTCCGAGCTGGCCTCCGAGCACCCGTACGACGAGTGGCTGCACGCCGGGATGATCCAGCTCGACGAGCTTCCGCCGCGCGAGCACATCGTCCACACCCGCTCGTCGGTGACCCGCCGCCAGCAGACCTTCGGTTACACCGAGGAGGAGCTGCGGCTGCTCCTCGCGCCGATGGCCCGGGCCGGAGCCGAGCCGATCGGGTCGATGGGCACGGACACCCCGGTGGCCGTTCTGTCCGACCGGCCGCGGCTGCTCTTCGACTACTTCACCCAGCTCTTCGCCCAGGTCACCAACCCGCCGCTGGACGCGATCCGCGAGGAGCTCGTCACGGCGCTCGGGTCCACGATCGGGCCGGAGCACAACGCCCTCGAGGCCACGCCGAACCACTGTCGTCAGCTGATCCTGCCCGGACCGGTGATCGACAACGACGAGCTGGCCAAGATCGTGCACATCAACGCCGACGGCGACCTGCCCGGCTACGCCACGGTCGTCGTGAAAGGTCTCTACGACGTCACCGGCGGTGGCCCGGCGTTGCGCGCCCGGCTGGCCGAGATCTGCGCCGAGGTCTCCAGCGCGATCGAGGACGGCGCGCGCTTCGTCGTGCTCTCCGACCGGGACTCGGGCCGCGACCTGGCTCCGATCCCGTCGCTGTTGCTGACCTCAGCGGTGCACCATCACCTGATCCGGGAGAAGACCCGCACCCAGGTGGGCCTGCTCGTCGAGGCCGGCGACGTCCGCGAGGTCCATCACGTCGCGCTGCTCGTCGGCTACGGCGCCGCCGCGGTCAACCCCTATCTCGCGATGGAGTCGGTGGAGGACCTGGTCCGCTCCGGCGTGCTCGCCGACATCACGCCGGAGAAGGCGGTCAAGCAGCTGCTGAAGGCGCTGGGCAAGGGCGTCCTGAAGGTCATGAGCAAGATGGGCATCTCGACGGTCGCGTCGTACCGCGGTGCGCAGGTCTTCGAGGCCGTCGGCCTCGGCAAGGACCTGGTCGAGGAGTTCTTCAGCGGTACGACGACCCAGCTCGGCGGGGTCGACCTGGACGTCATCGCGGCGGAGGCGGCCGGGCGGCACGCCGCGGCGTACCCGCCGGATGGGCTCCGGCCACCGCATCGCCGGCTCTCGGTCGGCGGCGAGTACCAGTGGCGCCGTGAGGGCGAGCCCCACCTGTTCGACCCCGAGACGGTCTTCCGGCTGCAGCACGCCACCCGGGCCCGCCGTTACGACGTCTTCCGGCAGTACACCGCCCGGGTCGACGAGCAGGCCAAGCGGCTGATGACCCTGCGCGGGCTGTTCACCTTCCGCGAGGGGCTGCGCCCGCCGGTGCCGATCGAGGAGGTCGAGCCGATCGAGGCGATCCTGCCGCGCTTCTCGACCGGTGCCATGAGCTATGGCTCGATCAGCCAGGAGGCCCACGAGACGCTCGCCGTGGCCATGAACCGGATCGGCGCGCGGTCCAACACCGGCGAGGGCGGCGAGGACCCCGACCGGCTGCTGGACCCGGTGCGCCGCAGCGCGATCAAGCAGGTCGCCTCCGGCCGGTTCGGCGTGACCAGCCTCTATCTGACGAACTCTCGCGACATCCAGATCAAGATGGCGCAGGGTGCCAAGCCGGGGGAGGGCGGGCAGCTGCCCGGCCACAAGGTCTACCCGTGGATCGCCTCCACGCGGCACTCCACCCCGGGGGTCGGCCTGATCTCGCCGCCGCCGCACCACGACATCTACTCGATCGAGGACCTGGCCCAGCTGATCCACGACCTCAAGAACGCCAACCGCGAAGCGCGGGTGCACGTCAAGCTGGTCTCCGAGGTCGGCGTCGGCACCGTGGCCGCGGGCGTCAGCAAGGCCAAGGCCGACGTCGTCCTGATCTCGGGCCACGACGGAGGCACCGGGGCCGCGCCGCTCACCAGCCTCAAGCACGCGGGTGCACCCTGGGAGCTCGGCCTCGCGGAGACCCAACAAACGTTGCTACTCAACGGACTTCGCGACCGGATCGTGGTCCAGGTCGATGGCCAGCTCAAGACCGGGCGCGACGTGATCATCGCGGCCATGCTCGGCGCCGAGGAGTTCGGCTTCGCGACGGCGCCGCTCGTCGTGAGTGGCTGCATCATGATGCGGGTCTGTCATCTCGACACCTGTCCGGTGGGCATCGCGACCCAGAATCCTGAGCTGCGGCAACGCTTTTCGGGCAAGCCGGAGTTCGTCGAGACGTTCTTCGAGTACCTCGCGGAGGAGGTCCGCGAGCAGCTGGCCGCGCTCGGTTTCCGCAGCATCGAGGAGGCCATCGGCCGGGCCGAGTCGCTCGAAACGGCCGGGGCGATCGAGCACTGGAAGGCCTCCGGTCTCGACCTGCGGCCGATCTTCCAGGTGGTCGAGCAGATCCCAGGTGGCCCGCGGCACAACACGACCCACCAGGATCACGGGCTGGAGAAGGCGCTCGACCTCGAGCTCATCGCGCTCAGCCAGGACGCCCTGCAGCGACGCGAGCCGGTGCGCCTGTCGCTGCCGGTCCGCAACGTCAACCGCACGGTCGGGGCGATGCTGGGCAACGAGGTCACCAAGCTCTACCCGCAAGGGTTGGCCGACGGCACGATCGACATCACCTTGACCGGGTCGGCGGGGCAGTCGTTCGGTGCGTTCCTGCCGGCGGGCATCACCCTGCGGCTGTTTGGCGACGCCAACGACTACGTCGCCAAGGGCCTCTCCGGCGGCCGGGTCGTGGTCCGTCCCGACCGCGGCGCCGTCTTTGCCGCCGAGCAGAACATCGCGGCCGGCAACGTGATCGGTTACGGCGCCACGAGCGGTGAGGTCTTCCTGCGCGGCAAGGTCGGCGAGCGGTTCTGCGTCCGCAACTCCGGCGCGACCGCGGTCGTCGAGGGCGTCGGCGACCACGGCTGCGAGTACATGACCGGCGGCACGGTCCTCGTCCTGGGGTCGACCGGTCGCAACTTCGCGGCCGGCATGTCCGGGGGCACGGCCTACGTACTGGACCTGCGTCCCGAGCGGGTCAACGCCGAGCTCGTCGACGTCTCCGGCCTGGACGACGCCGACGCCGAGGTCGTCCACGAGCTGCTGGCTCGGCACGTCGAGGAGACCGAATCCACCGTCGCAGCGCGGCTGCTGGCCGAGTGGGCCACTGCGCGCGGGCGGTTCTCGGCCGTCGTACCGCGGGACTACCGCCGGGTGCTGGAGGTTCGTCGCGCTGCGAGCGAGGAAGGGCTCGACCCGGACGGCAGCGAGGTCTGGCCCCGGATCATGGAGGCGGCTCGTGGCTGACCCCCGAGGGTTCCTGACCATCCGCGCGCGGGAGCTGCCCGCACGGCGGCCGGTGCCGGTGCGGATCATGGACTGGCACGAGGTCTACGAGGCGCAGGACGCCGCGGAGCTCCAGCGCCAGGCCGGCCGCTGCATGGACTGCGGCATCCCCTTCTGCCACCAGGGCTGCCCGCTGGGCAACCTGATCCCGGAGTGGAACGACCTGACCTGGCGCCAGGACTGGAGCGATGCGGTCGAACGGCTGCACGCGACGAACAACTTCCCGGAGTTCACCGGGCGGCTGTGTCCGGCGCCCTGCGAGACGGCCTGCGTGCTGGGCATCAACCAGCCCGCAGTGACGATCAAGCAGGTCGAGGTCAGCATCATCGAGCGGGCCTTCCTGGACGGGCACGTCGAGCCACAACCGCCGGACCGGCTGAGCGGTCGGACGGTGGCGGTCGTCGGCAGCGGTCCGGCCGGCCTGGCCGTGGCCCAGCAGCTGACCCGGGCCGGACACACCGTTGCCGTCTTCGAACGCGCCGACCGGATCGGTGGTCTCCTGCGCTACGGCATCCCCGAGTTCAAGATGGAGAAGTCGGTGCTGGATCGCCGGCTGGCCCAGATGGAGGCGGAGGGCACCCGCTTCCGCAGTGGCGTCGATGTCGGGGCCGACCTGACCGGCAAGCAGCTGCGCGACCGCTACGACGCCGTCGTTCTGGCCGTCGGCTCGACCCTGCCGCGCGACCTACCCGTGCCCGGTCGAGAGCTCGGCGGGGTGCTGCAGGCGATGGACTACCTGCCGCCGTCGAACCGGGTCAGCCTGGGTGAGCCTGTCGAGGGGCAGGTGCGAGCCACGGGCAAGGACGTGGTCATCATCGGCGGCGGCGACACCGGCGCCGACTGCCTGGGTACGGCGATCCGCCAGGGCGCACGCTCGATCACCCAGCTGGAGATCCTGCCCCGGCCGCCCGAGGAGCGGCCCAGCGGTCAGCCGTGGCCGACCTACCCGATGAGCTTCCGCGTCTCGAGCGCCCATGAGGAGGGCGGCGACCGGGTCTACGCGGTCAACACCCAGGAGCTGGTCGGCGATGACGAGGGCAACGTCGCCGCCCTGCGGCTGGTCGAGGTCGAGCTGGTCGAGGGCCGGTTCGAGCCAGTTGCCGGCACCGAGCGGGAGATCCCGGCCCAGCTGGTGCTGCTCGCCATGGGCTTCGTCGGGCCGCAGCGCGCCGGCCTGGTCGACCAGCTCGGTGTCGAGCTGGACCCGCGCGGCAACATCGCCCGGGACGAGACCTTCATGACCAGCGTGCCGGGCGTCTTCGTGGCCGGCGATGCCGGCCGCGGACAGTCGCTCATCGTCTGGGCGATCGCCGAGGGCCGGGCGTGCGCCGCCGGTGTCGACGGCTATCTGACCGGTCGCCCGGGAGCCAGCACGTTGCCCTCGCCGATCCGCCCCACCGACCGGCCCCTCGTTGTCTGACCTCGTCCTGCCGCCAGCCGGTTCGGCTTCCGGTCGTCTCGTCCCAGAGGAATAGGGTTTCTTCATGCGCCGCGCAAAGATCGTCTGCACGCTCGGTCCGGCCACGTCCTCGCCGGAGATGCTGCGCA
The DNA here is from genome assembly GCA_963834425.1 of uncultured Actinomycetota bacterium. Lineage (GTDB taxonomy): Bacteria > Actinomycetota > Actinomycetes > Actinomycetales > CAVURS01 > CAVURS01. The sequence continues at coordinate 1,290,182 of CAWIBR010000013.1, read as the reverse complement.
AGCTCATCGACAGCGGGATGGACGTCGCCCGGCTCAACCTGAGCCACGGGGCCTATGAGCTGCACGAGCAGACCTACCAGGCCGTGCGCCAGGCCAGCGACGAGAGTGGCCACGCCGTGGGCGTTCTCGTCGACCTGCAGGGCCCCAAGATCCGGCTCGGCAACTTCGCCTCCGGCCCGGTCGAGCTGCTCGCCGGCGACCGGTTCACCATCACCACCGAGGACGTGCCGGGCGACAAGGACCTCGTCTCCACGACGTACTCCGGGCTGCCGGGTGACGCGCGCGCCGGCGACCGGATCCTGATCGACGACGGCAAGGTCTGCGTCGAGGTGGTCGAGGTCGACGGGCCGCGCGTCGTCACCGAGGTGATCGAGGGCGGCGTCGTCTCCAACCACAAGGGGCTCAACCTGCCCGGGGTCGCCATGAGCGTGCCGGCCATGTCCGAGAAGGACGAGGCCGACCTGCGCTGGGCGCTGCACCTGCGCGCCGACGTGATCGCGCTGTCCTTCGTGCGCAGCGCCGCCGACATCGAGGCCGTGCACCGGATCATGGACGAGGAGGGCGTGCGCCTCCCCGTGATCGCCAAGATCGAGAAGCCCCAGGCCGTCGCCAACCTGCACGAGATCGTGACCGCGTTCGACGGCCTGATGGTGGCGCGTGGCGACCTCGGTGTGGAGCTGCCGCTGGAGCAGGTGCCGCTGGTGCAGAAGCGCGCGGTCGAGCTGGCCCGCCGCAACGCCAAGCCGGTCATCGTGGCCACCCAGATGCTCGACTCGATGATCGAGAACTCCCGGCCGACCCGGGCCGAGGCCTCGGACTGTGCCAACGCCGTCCTGGACGGCGCCGACTGCCTGATGCTCTCCGGCGAGACCAGCGTCGGCAAGCACCCGCTCGAGTCGGTCGCCGTGATGGCGCGGATCATCGAGAACACCGAGGACCACGGTCTCGAGCGGATCGCTCCGCTCGGCTCACGACCCAGCACCAAGGGCGGAGTGATCACGGCAGCCGCCGTCGAGATCGCCGAGTTCCTCGATGTGAAGTACCTGGTGACCTTCACCCAGAGCGGCGACTCCGCGCGGCGGATGGCCCGGCTCCGGTCGCGAATCCCGTTGCTGGCCTTCACTCCTGAGGCCGTGGTCCGCTCCCAGCTGTCGCTGACCTGGGGGATCGAGACCTTCCTGACGCCCTACGTCACGCACACCGACGAGATGGTCGCGCAGGTGGAGCGCCTCCTGCTGGACGCCGGCCGGTGCGTCCCGGGCGACGAGGTCGTCATCGTCGCCGGCTCGCCTCCCGGCATCCCCGGCTCGACGAACGCCGTGCGGGTGCACCGGATCGGCGACGTGATCGCGGAACGGGCTCCGGCGTACGCCGCCCCGGTCTGATGACCGTCGCCTTCCGGTCGGCCGAGACGTTCTGACGTGAGTACCCCGAGTGGGAGTCGAACCCACACTGGCCGGGACTTGAATCCGGTGCCTCTGCCAATTGGGCTATCGGGGCGAGCTGGCTGGTCTGGCTGGTCTGGCTGTGCTGGTGATGCCGTGCACAAAAACCCTATCGGGTGGACGGGAGTGATCTGGTGAGTGCCGACAGCATCGTGCGCGAGGACCAGCCCCAGGGTGCGCCACCTGGCCGTCGCATCGTGGTCGCCGAGGACGAGGCGCTGATCCGCCTCGACCTGGTCGAGATGCTCCGCGAGGAGGGCTACGACGTCGTCGGCGAGGCCGGTGACGGCGAGGAGGCGGTCCGCCTGGTCGAGGAGCACCGGCCGGACATCGTCCTGCTCGACGTCAAGATGCCCGGGCTGGACGGCCTCAGCGCGGCCGAGCGGATCGGCGAGCAACGGCTTGCGGCCGTCGTCATGCTCACGGCGTTCTCCCAGCGCGAGCTGGTCGAGCGGGCCCGGGACGCCGGCGCCCTGGCCTACGTCGTCAAGCCGTTCACCCGGGCCGATCTGGTGCCGGCCATCGAGATCGCCCTGTGCCGGCACGCCGAGATCGTCGCCCTCGAGGCCGAGGTCGCCGACCTGGGGGAGCGGTTCGAGACCCGCAAGCGGGTCGACCGGGCCAAATCCGTGCTGATGACCTCGCTCGGGCTGACCGAGCCGGACGCGTTCCGCTGGATCCAGAAGACCTCCATGGACCGGCGGCTGTCCATGCGCGAGGTGGCCGACGCGGTCATCGCCGGCATCCCGGGTAAAGAGGGCTCCGGAGCTTCCAGCACGACCGCCTCTTGACCGCTCCTTGACCATCTCTTTACCCGGTGCAAAAGGTGCGACTGCGACTCGTCCTGTGCAACGGATTGGTCACGACATGAGCGCGAATGGCCCCGAGGCTGGCGTTGACCCGCCGGATCGGGCTTAAGGTGCGCTCGTACTTCCGCAAGGAAGTGCAGCGATCGTGCCGACCGGCACGGCAAGGGCACAGGAGGATTTACGTGCGGTCCATTGTCAAAGTTGGCGTGCCCATCGTGGTCGCCGCCGTCGCGCTCAGCGCGTGCGGCTCCCGGAGCAACGACAACAGCAGCTCGAGCAGCTCCGGTGGCACGCACACCGCGACCATCGGCATCATCGCCCCACTGACCGGCTCGCTCTCGGCGCTGGGTCTCGGCATCCAGCACTCGGTCGAGCTCGCCGTCAAGCAGGCCAACACCAACAAGACGGTCCCCGGCTGGACGCTGAAGACCGACGCCGAGGACGACCAGGCCACCCCGGCGACCGGCCAGCAGGCCGCGACCAAGCTGGCCTCGGACCCGTCCGTGGTCGGTGTCGTCGGCACGCTGAACTCCAGCGTTGCGCAGACGGTCATCCCGGTGCTCGACAAGGCCAACATCGTGCAGGTCTCCCCGGCCAACACGAACCCGGCCCTGACCCAGGGCGCGAACTTCGCCACCGCACCGGCCCGCCCGGACAAGAACTACTTCCGGGTCTGCACCACTGACTCGATCCAGGGTCCGTTCGCGGCGCAGTACGTCTACCAGACGCTCGGCATCCACAAGGCCGCGACGATCAACGACCAGAAGACCTACGGCGCCGGCCTGGTCTCGGCCTTCGAGGGCGAGTTCAAGAAGCTCGGTGGCACGATCACCAGCCACCAGACGATCAACGACACCGACACCGACTTCTCCGGTGTCATCTCCAAGGTCAAGGCCACCAACCCGGGCCTGGTCTACTACGGCGGCGAGTTCCCGCAGGGTGGCCCGCTGTCCAAGCAGTCCAAGGCCGCCGGCCTGAACGTCCCCGAGATGGGCGGCGACGGCATGTACGACCCCGGCTACATCAAGCTGGCCGGCTCGAAGTCCAACGGTGACCTCGCCACCTCGGTGGGTGCGCCGATCGACCAGCTCGCCTCGGCCAAGCAGTACGTGTCCGACTACGCCGCTGCGGCGTACAAGGACCCGTCGGGTGCCTACGGCGCCTACGCCTACGACGCGGCCAACGCGATCATCAACGCGCTGAAGACCTCGCTCAACGGCAAGACGGCGATCGACGCCTCGGTGCTGTCGGCCACGGAGACCGCCATGGGCAGCGTCAGCTTCCAGGGCGCGACCGGCCAGGTCAGCTTCGACCAGTACGGCGACGCCACCGCGAAGGTCCTGACGGTCTACAAGGTCACCAACGGCGCCTGGGCGCCGGAGAAGACCGGGTCGTTCACCGGTTAGTCGGTTCATCACGGCGAAGACTGCAGTACCCAGGTGTGGGGCCCCGCTTCGGCGGGGCCCCACACGCGGGCGCGCACCTACTCAGTCAGGGGTAGCGGATGACCGACTTCTTCCAGCAGCTCGCCAACGGCGTCGTGCTGGGCATGCTCTACGCGCTCATCGCGCTCGGCTACACGATGGTCTACGGGATCATCCAGCTGATCAACTTCGCCCACGGCGAGATCTTCATGATCGGCGCCTTCGGCTCCCTCACCGTCTTCACCCTGCTCGGCTCGCCGGACCACGTCTGGGTGCTGCCGCTGATGCTCATCGGCGGCATCATCGCCTCGGTCGCCGTCGCGGTCGCCGATGGAGCGGTTCGCCTACCGGCCCGCTGCGTGGAGCGCCGCGGCTGGCGCCCGCTGATCACCGCCATCGGCGTCTCGGTCCTCCTGCAGGAGTCGGTCCGCCTGATGTACCCGGGCGCCAAGTCACCGCTGGCCTACCCGGCCCTGGTGTCCGGCAACGCGCTCTCGATCGGCGGCGTCACCGTCGACCGGACCTCCGCCCTCATCGTCGTCCTGGCCGCCGCCGGCATGATCGCGCTCGACCGGTTCGTCGCGACCAGCCGCACCGGGCGGGCGATGCGGGCGACCGCGCAGGACCCGGACACCGCGGCCGCTGATGGGCATCGACACCAACCGGATCATCGTCGTCGCCTTCGTCCTGGGCGCGACCCTGGCCGCGGTCGCCGGTGTCTGCCAGGGGATGAAGGTCGGCAACATCAGCTTCGACATGGGCTTCACCGCCGGCCTGAAGGCGTTCACCGCCGCGGTCCTGGGTGGCATCGGCAACATCCGCGGCGCCGTCCTGGGTGGCCTGATCATCGGCGTGATCGAGGTGATGATCACTGAGTACATCCCGAGTGGTTCATCCTGGAAGGACGTCGGCGCGTTCATCGTGCTGATCCTGGTCCTGCTGGTGCGTCCGCAAGGGATCCTGGGCGAGAGGGTGGCTGACCGCGCATGAGCGAAACCCCCGAGACCCAAGTGAGCCTGGCCAGCACGCACATGGCGGCCAGCGGCCCGCTGACCGGCTGGGCCCACCGCACCTACGGCCCGTTCGCGTCGGCCATCACGCTGGTCGGTGCCGTCGTGATGATCCTGGGCAGCCTGCTCGCCTGGACCTACGACGCGTCGTACGCCGACAACCTGACGATCAACTTCTCGCCGATCGGCGGCCAGCGCTGGGCCATCGGCGGCGCGTTGCTGATCGTGCTGTTCGTCCTCACCGACTCGATCCTCTGGCCGGCTGCTGCACGGCGTCCTGCCCGAGGGCGGCGTGCGCGCCTCGCAGGCCATGTCCTGGGCGATGCTCTCGCTCGGCGTCGTCGATCGCGATCCGCGCGTCGTACGTCCTGGGTGGCCTGGCCAACGTCAACACCGGTCTCTGGCTGATGATCGCCGGCGGGCTGCGTCGCGACGCTCGGCTCGCTCGGCCGCGCCTCGAACCACCCGCCGGCGGGCCGGTTCAAGCCGCTGCCGGCCTGGGTCGACTTCATCATCATCGGCGTCACGATCGGCATCGCGCTGATCCTGGCCGTCCGGGCGCTGGACTCCGCGGACGAGGTCACCTTCCTGGCCATCCTCGCCGTCGTCGGCGGCGGCGCGGTCGGGCTCCAGCTGGCCGGCACCCTGCCGCGGATCGCGATCATCACCTCGAGCCATTACGGCGTGACGGTCGCGGCCGCGTTCATCGCGGCGATCATCTTCCCGTTCACCCAGGGCACCGACAGCGCCTACCTGTCGATCGCGGTCAACGTGGCCATCTTCGCGGCGGCCGCGACCGGCCTGAACATCGTGGTCGGCCTGGCCGGCCTGCTCGACCTCGGCTACATCGCCTTCACCGGTGTCGGCGCCTACTTCGCGGCGCTGTTCTCCGGTGCCGCGTCGAGCGTCATCGCCAGCCACCACCAGCCGTTCCTGGCCGTCTTCGTCGGCGGCGGGATCGTGGCCGCGATCTTCGGCCTGATCATCGGTGCCCCGACCCTGCGGCTGCGCGGCGACTACCTGGCCATCGTGACGCTGGGCTTCGGCGAGATCTTCCGGATCACCGTCAACAACCTCAACGGTTCCTCCGGACCGAACCTCACCAACGGGCCGCAGGGCATCTACGGCGTGCCGGACCTGAACCTCTTCGGCATCAACTTCGGCAAGAACCAGACCATCTTCGGCACCCAGATGTCGTACTTCGCCAACTACTACTTCCTGGCGCTGCTGCTGATGGCCTTCGTGATGTTCATCTTCGTGCGGGCCAACCGCAGCCGGGTCGGGCGGGCCTGGGTGGCCATTCGCGAGGACGAGACGGCGGCCTCCGCGATGGGCGTCAACACCTTCCAGCTCAAGCTGCTCGCGTTCGCGATGGGCGCCTTCCTGGCCGGCCTGGCCGGGACCATCCAGGCCCACAGCCTGAGCTCGGTGACGCCGGACTCCTACGTCTTCCTGAACAGCTCGTTCCTGCTCTCCGCGGTGGTCCTGGGTGGCATGGGCACCGTCGCCGGGCCGCTGCTCGGCGCGGTCATCCTGCTCGTCATCCCGGAGAAGCTGCGCTTCTTCCAGGACTGGCGGCTGTGGCTGTTCGGCCTCTCGCTGATCCTGATGATGCGCTTCCGCCCCGAGGGTCTGATCGCCAACCGGCGCCGGGTGCTGGAGTTCCACGAGCATGACGACGACGACATCGAGGCGCCGTTGTCCGGCGGCCTCGGAGCACCTCCGGGTGCGCCGGCTGGAGGGGTCCTGTGACGGCCACCACCGACCTCGGCAACGCCGCCGGTCGCAGCGGACCGCAGGGCCGCCTGCTGCTCGACGCCCAGCAGGTCACCATGCAGTTCGGCGGCCTCAAGGCCGTCGACAAGGTCGACCTGCAGGTGCACGCGGGCGAGATCGTCGGGCTGATCGGGCCCAACGGCGCCGGCAAGACGACCTTCTTCAACTGCCTCACCGGCCTCTACGTGCCGACCTCCGGTGCCGTGATGTACGACGGGGAGCGGCTGCCGTCCAAGCCCTACCAAGTGGCCAAGGCCGGCATGGCGCGGACCTTCCAGAACATCCGGCTCTTCCCGAACATGACGGCGCAGGAGAACGTCATGGTCGGCCGCCACGTGCGGATGAAGCAGGGCATCCTGTCGGCGATCGGCCGGGGCCCGAACTACCGCCGGGGCGAGAAGGAGGCGCGCGACAAGGCAGCCGAGCTGCTCGCCTTCGTCGGCCTGGGCCGGCAGTCCGACAACCTGGCCCGCAACCTCAACTACGGCGACCAGCGCCGGCTGGAGATCGCCCGGGCCCTCGCGAGCGACCCCACCACGCTGCTGCTCGACGAGCCGACCGCCGGGATGAACGCGCAGGAGACCCGGGCCACCCAGGAGCTGATCTTCAAGATCCGCGAGCAGGGGCTGGCCGTCGTGGTGATCGAGCACGACATGCGGTTCATCTTCCAGCTCTGCGATCGCGTCGCCTGCCTGATCCGGGGGGTGAAGCTGATCGAGGGCACGCCGGCCGAGGTGCAGTCCGACCCGCGGGTGATCGAGGCCTACATCGGCGGCGCCGCTCCCGAGCCGGGCGAGACCGAGCCGAGCAGCGAGACCGAGCCGACCGACGGGGGATCCCAGCTGTGAGCCCGATCCTGGAGGTCAAGGACCTCAGCGTCGCCTACGGCAAGATCCAGGCGGTCAAGGGCATCTCGTTCAGCGTCGAGGCCGGCCAGGTCGTGACGCTGATCGGGTCCAACGGTGCGGGCAAGACCACGACCCTGCGCACGCTGTCCGGGCTGATCCCGCTCAAGGGTGGCTCGATCTCGTTCAAGGGCCAGCGGATCGACGGCATGTCGGCGCACAAGATCGTCCAGCTGGGGCTGGCCCACTCGCCCGAGGGGCGGCGGATCTTCCCGCGCATGTCGGTCCAGGAGAACCTCATGCTGGGCGCCTACGCGCGCACCGACGGTGCGGCCGAGATCCAGAAGGATCTGGACCGGGCCTACGACATGTTCCCGATCCTGTCCGAGCGCCGGGCCCAGTCGGCCGGCACCTTCTCCGGCGGCGAGCAGCAGATGCTGGCCATGGGCCGGGCGCTGATGAGCCGGCCCGAGATGCTGATGCTCGACGAGCCTTCGATGGGCCTGTCGCCGATCATGATGCAGAAGGTCATGTCCACGATCGGCACCCTGCGTGAGCAGGGCACCACCATCCTGCTGGTCGAGCAGAACGCGCAGGCCGCGCTCTCCCTGGCCGACCAGGGCCACGTCCTGGAGGTCGGCAACATCGTCGTCTCCGGGCCGGGCAGCGAGCTGCTGACCAACGACCAGGTGCGCAAGGCCTACCTCGGCGAGGACTGACCAGACATCCGTCGTATTCCCGGCATTACCGCCGTTAACTCGGCGAGTCGCACGACGGATTCCACCGCCCAGAAAATGTTTGACGACGAAATCACTTGCCCCTTTCCAGTGACGCACGCGAGGCCGTAGGCTCCGAGCGCTTGGCTCCGCCTCTTCGCTTGTCGTGGCTCGTGCACCGTTCGCCTACCCGGGATGGGTCCCCGGGTCCTGCGCTCTTTCTGGAGGATTGGTGACCCGTAACGCCCTGTTCGTAGCTCCGGTGCAAGCTGACGACGTCGACGACCTGATGGAGCTGTGGAGTTCAGCGCGGCTCGAGGCCGGGTCGACGCGGATCGATCCGGCCGGCACGGGGCGGGACATGCGGCGGGTCGTCTCGGACGTGCTGGACCGTCAGACGGTGCATGCCTTCCTGGCCCGGCAGGAGGGTCGTCCGGTCGGTTACGTCATCGCCACCTCCGGGCCGCTGCTGCCCCTGGTCGACACGCCGTCGGTCTGCATCGAGCACCTCTTCGTCCACCCCGAGGCGCGGCACAAGGGCACCGGCACCGCGCTGATCTCGGCCTGCGCCACCCTGGCCGAGCGGGTGGGCGCGGAGCAGGTGGCCGTGGGCGTCCCCTCGATGGACCGCGAGCCCAACCGGTTCTTCGCCCGCCTGGGCTTCTCGCCGTTCGTCGTCCGTCGTGTGGTCGGCGTCAAGGCGCTGCGCCGCCGCCTGGGCGGCCCGGACAACGCTCGGGGCGGGCTCGAGCAGACCCTGCTGCGCCGGCGCTCCCTGCGGGCCCGGGACCGGGCCAAGGCGCTGATCTCCAGCTCGCCCGCCGGGCAGTGACCGCGGCCCCGCTCGCCGGGTGATCCCTGTCGGCGCGGGCCCCTAGGCTGGCTGCCGTGACCGCGTCGACCAGCACCTCCGCAGACACCTCCAGCGATACCTCCCCGTCGACCTTCCCTCGGTCGAGTCGGGTGACGGTCCCGAGATCGTGCCGAGCGCGGCGCCGGGCACCCTCCTGCTGCTCGACGGCCATTCGTTGGCCTACCGCGCCTTCTTCGCCCTCCCGGTCGAGAACTTCAGCACCACGACCGGGCAGCCGACCAACGCGGTCTACGGCTTCACCTCGATGCTGATCAACCTCCTGCGCGATGAGGTGCCGACCCACGTCGCGGTCGCGTTCGACGTCTCCCGCCAGACCTTCCGCTCCGAGGAGTACGCCGAGTACAAAGCCGGCCGGTCGGTCACGCCGAACGAGTTCAAGAGCCAGGTGCCGCTCATGCGCGAGGTGCTGTCGGCGCTGCGCATCCCGGTGCTGGAGCGCGACGGGTTCGAGGCCGACGACGTGCTGGCCACCCTCGCCGTCGCAGGCCCGCGCCCAGGGCCACCGAGTGCTGATCTGCTCCGGCGACCGCGACACCTTCCAGCTGGTGAGCGACGAGGTCACGGTGCTCTACCCGATCCGCGGCGTCTCCGAGCTGGCCCGGATGACTCCGGAGGCGGTCGTGGCGCGCTACGGCGTGCCGCCCGAGCGCTACAGCGACCTGGCCGCGCTGGTGGGCGAGGACAGCGACAACCTGCCGGGCGTCCCCGGCGTCGGACCCAAGACCGCGGCCAAGTGGCTGACGACCTACGGCGACCTCGAGGGCATCGTCGCCAACGTCGACCAGATCGGCGGCAAGGCGGGGGAGAGCCTGCGAGCTCACCTGGATGGCGTGCTGCGCAACCGGCGGCTCAACGCGCTGGTCCGCGATCTCGACCTGCCGCTCGGCATCGACCAGCTGGCCCGCCAGGTCTGGGACCGCGAGCAGGTGCATCAGCTCTTCGACGGCCTGGAGTTCCGGGTGCTGCGCGAGCGGCTGTTCACCGAGCTGGAGAGCGTCGAGCCGGAGGCCGAGGGCGGCTTCGACGTCGCCGGCGTGCGGCTGGCCCCGGACGAGGTGGCCGGCTGGCTGGCCGACCAGGTGCCGGTCGGCGTCCGGGCCGGTGTCGCCGTGGTGGGCGACGTGGGGCCGGGGGACCGGCGACGCCGAGGCGATCGCCCTGGCGACGGCGGACGGTGCCGCGGCGTACATCTCGTTGAGCGAGCTGACCGAGCCGGCCGAGCAGGCTCTGCGCGACTGGTTGGCCGATCCGTTGCAGCCCAAGGCATTTCACGATGTCAAGGGACCGATGGAGGCGCTGGCGGCGCGCGGACTCCCGCTCAAGGGCATCGTCAGCGACACCATCCTCGCGGCCTACCTGGTGCAGCCGGACCAGCGGTCCTACGACCTGGCCGATCTGGTGTTGCGGCACCTCGGCCGCGACCTGCGGCTGGACGGCGAGACCGATAGCGGTCAGCTGACCCTCGACACGGGCGACGGGCCGGACGAGGCCGACGCCGCGATGGTCCGGGCGCGCGCGGTGCTCGAGCTGGCCGACGCCCTCGACCCCGAGCTCGAGGAGCGCGGCGGCAGCCCGTTGCTCCGCGACGTCGAGCTGCCGCTCGTCGACGTGTTGGCCGAGATGGAGGGCGTCGGCATCGCCGTCGACTCCGAGATGCTGACCGGCCTGGAGTCGCACTTCGCGGCCGCGGTCGAGCAAGCGGCCCAGGATGCGTTCGCGGCGCTGCCGCAGCCGGAGGACGGCTCGGCCCGCACCCTCAACCTCGGCTCGCCCAAGCAGCTGCAGGTGGTGCTGTTCGACGAGCTCGGGATGCCGAAGACCAAGCGCACCAAGACGGGCTACACGACCGACGCCGAGGCGCTGGCCGACCTGTACGCCGCGACCGAGCACCCGTTCCTCGGCGCGCTGCTGCGCCACCGGGACGCCAGCCGGCTGCGCCAGACGGTCGAGGGGCTGATCAAGAGCGTCTCGGACGACGGCCGGATCCACACGACGTACAACCAGACCATCGCGGCGACCGGGCGGATCAGCTCGACCGACCCCAACCTGCAGAACATCCCGATCCGCACCGACGAGGGCCGCCGGATCCGCGAGGTCTTTGTCGTCGGCAACGGCTACGCCGAGCTGATGTCGGCCGACTACAGCCAGATCGAGATGCGGATCATGGCCCACCTGTCCGGCGATGCGGGGCTGATCGAGGCGTTCCGCAGCGGCGAGGACCTGCACCGGTTCGTCGGCTCGCGGGTGTTCGGCGTCGACCCCTCCGAGGTCACGCCCGCCCAGCGGGCCAAGATCAAGGCGATGAGCTACGGCCTGGCCTACGGGCTGTCCGCCTACGGGCTCTCCCGCCAGCTGCTCATCTCGGTGGACGAGGCGCGCGGCCTGATGGAGGAGTACTTCGCGCGGTTCGGCGGGGTGCGCGACTACCTGCGCGAGGTGGTCGACCAGGCCCGGCGCTCCGGCTACACCGAGACGATGCTCGGCCGCCGCCGCTACCTGCCCGACCTCAACAGCGACAACCGGCAGCGCCGCGAGGGCGCCGAGCGGATGGCCCTCAACGCACCGATCCAGGGCTCGGCCGCCGACGTGATCAAGCTGGCCATGCTGCGGGTCGACGCGGCGCTGAAGGATTCGAAGGCGCAGTCGCGCGTGCTGTTGCAGGTGCACGACGAGCTGGTGCTCGAGATCGCCGAGGGCGAGCGGACCGAGGTCGAGGCGCTGGTGGTCCGGGAGATGGGCTCGGCCATCCCGCTCGACGTGCCGCTCGACGTCTCGGTCGGCTCCGGCCGGTCCTGGGAGTCAGCCGGGCACTAGCGGCCGGCCGCTCAGCAGCCTTCAGGAGCGGTCAGAAGCTGGCGGCGGGCCGGTGGCGCTCCATGAACCGTTCAGGGGAGGCGAGGGCGGTGTAGCCGTGCCGGGCGTAGACCTCGTGCGCGTCGTTGGTGGCCAGCATCATCCGTCGGCAGGTCGCCACGTCGGGGTGCTCGACGGACGCCCGGGTGAGCAGGTTGCCCACGCCCCGGCCCCGATGCTCGGCCGCGACATAGACGTCGGCCAGGTAGCCGAAGGTCGCCCGGTCGGTCACCAGCCGCGCGAACCCCACGACCGCGCCGGATCCGTCGAGCGCGGTGAAGTTCAGGCTGTTGTCGACGGCCCGCTCGAAGACCGCGCGGTCCAGGCCGCCCGACCACCAGTAGGCGTCGGTGCTGAGCCACCCGTAGACCAGGTCGCGGTCCACCCGAGCCGAGTCGTCGTCCACGACGTATCCGTTGCCGAACCATTGCGCCACAGCGCAATCCTGCCTTAGGGGCGACGGCAGCTGAAGATCGCCGTACCGGGGATGAGGCGACCGCGCAGCGGGCTCCAGCCGTTCCAGGTCTGCTCGTTGGCCTCGGGCCATTCCGGTTCGATCAGGTCGACGAGCACCAGTCCGGCGACGTTGAGCTCGCGGACCCGGTCACCCAGGGTGCGGTGATGCTCGGCGTAGAGCACCTGTCCCTCGTCGTCGACCTCGACGTACGGCGTGCGGTCGAAATACGGCATGGTCACCGTCAGGCCGCCCTCGCCCGGGTCGTCGGGGAAGGCCCAGCGCATCGGATGCGACACCGAGAAGACCCAGCGGCCACCCGGTCGCAGCACCCGCGCGACCTCGCTCATCACCGCCAGGGAGTTCGCGACGAACGGCAGCCCGCCGTACGCCGAGAAGGCCACGTCGATGCTCTGGTCGGCCAGCGGCAGCCAGGCGGCGTCGGCCTGGAGCAGCGGCACGGGGGAACCGGAGCGGCCGGCGTCGATCCGCCGAGCCTCGGCGAGCTGGCCGGCGGAGATGTCGCTCGCGATCACCTGAGCGCCTTGTTCGGCCAGCCAGCGCGCGCTCTGAGCGGCGCCGCAGCCGATGTCCAGGACCCGGCGGCCGGCCACCGGTCCGAGGAGTTGCGCGTCGGCTTCGCGCAGGCCTTCGGGACCCCAGACGAAGTCGGCATCGCCGAGGAACTCACCGTGCTCGGCCTGATAGCCCGCGGCGGCGGAGTCCCACCAGACCCGGTTGGCCCGGGCGGTCTCGGCGGCATCCACGGGGCGCCGCCACGCACCGCCCAGCCCGGTCGTGCCTTCGGTCATGACCGGATGCTCCCACTGGTCTCTCAGCTGGTCTTTCACTGGTCTGGCACTGGCGCGGAGCCGTCGGCGGGCTGGCCCGCGTGTGTGGTTGTGCATTACCCTGGCCGGGCGCACCTCGCGTGTGTTCTTTTCGCCTGCCGTCCGTCCATCTGGACACAGGCAACACATCCACTGTCACCTCAACATCTGTCCACAATCGGAGTCCCGACTACATGACCGCCAGCACCACCGAGAAGACCAGCACGCCGCAGGTTGCCGTCAACGACATCGGCTCGGCCGAAGACTTCATGGCCGCGATCGACGAGACGATCAAGTACTTCAACGATGGCGACATCGTCGAGGGAGTCATCGTCAAGGTCGACCGCGACGAGGTCTTACTCGACATCGGCTACAAGACCGAGGGCGTCATCCCCTCCCGTGAGTTGTCCATCAAGCACGACGTGGACCCCGGTGAGGTCGTCAAGGTCGGTGACCAGGTCGAGGCCCTCGTCCTCCAGAAGGAGGACAAGGAAGGCCGGCTCATCCTGTCCAAGAAGCGTGCGCAGTACGAGCGCGCCTGGGGCACGATCGAGAAGATCAAGGAAGAGGACGGCATCGTCACCGGCTCGGTGATCGAGGTGGTCAAGGGCGGCCTGATCCTGGACATCGGCCTGCGCGGCTTCCTGCCCGCGTCGCTGGTCGAGATGCGCCGGGTCCGCGACCTCCAGCCGTACGTCGGCAAGGAGCTCGAGGCCAAGATCATCGAGCTGGACAAGAACCGCAACAACGTCGTCCTGTCCCGCCGGGCCTGGCTCGAGCAGACCCAGTCCGAGGTCCGCCAGAACTTCCTGACCACCCTGCAGAAGGGTCAGGTCCGCTCCGGCGTCGTGTCCTCGATCGTCAACTTCGGCGCGTTCGTCGACCTCGGCGGCGTCGACGGCCTGGTGCACGTCTCGGAGCTCTCCTGGAAGCACATCGACCACCCGAGCGAGGTCGTCGAGGTCGGCCAGGAGGTCACCGTCGAGGTCCTCGACGTCGACATGGACCGCGAGCGAGTCTCGTTGTCGCTCAAGGCGACCCAGGAAGACCCGTGGCAGCAGTTCGCTCGCACCCACGCGATCGGTCAGGTCGTGCCGGGCAAGGTCACCAAGCTGGTGCCGTTCGGCGCGTTCGTCCGGGTCGACGAGGGCATCGAGGGCCTGGTCCACATCTCCGAGCTGGCCGAGCGCCACGTCGAGATCCCCGAGCAGGTCGTCCAGGTCGGCGACGACATCTTCGTCAAGGTCATCGACATCGACCTCGAGCGGCGCCGGATCTCGCTGAGCCTGAAGCAGGCCAACGAGGGCGTCACCGGAGGCGCGGACTTCGACCCGACGCTCTACGGCATGGCCGCGGAGTACGACGAGGCCGGCAACTACAAGTACCCCGAGGGCTTCGACCCCGAGACCAACGAGTGGCTCGAGGGGTACGACGCGCAGCGCGAGGTCTGGGAGAAGCAGTACGCCGAGGCCCACGAGCGCTGGGAAGCCCACAAGAAGCAGGTCGAGGAGATGGCCAAGGCCGACGCCGAGGCCCGCGACGAGGCCGGCGAGGTCCCGGCCGGCTCCTACTCCTCGGCGTCCACCGCCACGACCGAGACCCCGGACGACGCCGAGGGCACGCTGGCCTCGGACGAGGCCCTGGCCGCCTTGCGGGAGAAGCTCACCGGCAACTGAGGTCGGCACGACCGACGGCCCCTGGACTCCGGTCCGGGGGCCGTCGGCGTCTCCCACTGGGTCCCCGGCCACCTCGGCGGCAGAAGTCGCACCTGGATCCAGAGAAGGCGGGTCTGGGCACACCTCTGCCCGCCGAGCTGGCGCGAAGCGCTCCCAGCGTCCGGGCTGATCTAGGCTCGCGGGCATGGTGCGAGTCGGGCTGACCGGGGGGATCGGGTCCGGGAAATCGACGGCCTCCGGACGGCTGGCCGCGCTAGGCGCGGTCGTCATCGACTCCGACGTGCTGGCCCGTGAGGTGGTCGAACCCGGTACGCCGGGACTAGCGGCCATCCGCTCGGCGTTCGGCCCTGATGTGATCACCGCCGACGGCACGCTGGACCGGCCCCGCCTGGGCCAGGTCGTCTTTGCCGACCCGGAACGGCTCGCTGTGCTGAACGGCATCGTGCACCCGCTGGTGCGGGCCCGGGCTGTGGCGATCAGCGCCGCCGCCGGCCCCGACGCCGTCGTGGTCCAGGACGTCCCGTTGCTCGTGGAGAACAACCTCGCGGCGGACTTCGACCTGGTCGTCGTGGTGGACGCGCCGGACGAGGCGCGGGTCGAGCGGCTGACCGAGCGGCGGGGGATGACCGCCGAGGACGCCCGGGCCCGGATGGCCGCACAAGCGACGCGCGAGGATCGGCTGGCCGCCGCCGACATGGTCCTGGACAACTCCGGTACTCCGGACGACCTGATCGCCCAGGTCGACGAGCTCTGGACCCGCCTGCAGGGACTCGTCGCTTCGGGTGGGCTGTCGGCGCCGACGCCTACGGTGGAGCTGTGAGGAAGACATGAGACCGATCACCGACCTGCAGCGCCGGGTCGCGCCGTTCGAGGTGATCTCGGACTACACCCCCTCCGGTGACCAGCCGACCGCGATCGAGGATCTGGCCGGCCGGGTCGAGGCCGGGGAGTCCAATATCGTGCTGCTCGGTGCCACCGGCACCGGCAAGTCGGCCACGACCGCGTGGTTGGTCGAGCGGCTGCAGCGCCCGACCCTGGTGATGGCGCCCAACAAGACGCTCGCGGCCCAGCTGGCCAACGAGTTCAAGGAGCTGCTGCCCAACAACGCGGTGGAGTACTTCGTCTCCTACTACGACTACTACCAGCCCGAGGCCTACGTCCCCCAGACCGACACCTACATCGAGAAGGACTCCTCGATCAACGACGAGGTCGAGCGGCTGCGCCACTCGGCGACCAACTCGTTGCTCACCCGGCGCGATGTCATCGTGGTCGCGTCGGTGTCCTGCATCTACGGCCTGGGCACCCCGCAGGAGTACGTCGACCGCATGGTCCGGCTCAAGGTCGGCGACAGCATGGAGCGCGATGACCTGCTGCGCCGCTTCGTGCAGATGCAGTACACCCGCAACGACCTGGCCTTCACCCGCGGCACCTTCCGGGTCCGGGGCGACACCGTCGAGATCATCCCGGTCTACGAGGAGCTGGCCGTCCGGCTGGAGTTCTTCGGCGACGAGCTGGAGCGGATCTACACCCTGCATCCGGTGACCGGTGAGGTGGTGCACGAGGAGACCGAGATGTACGTCTTCCCGGCCACCCACTACGTCGCCGGGCCGGAGCGGATGGAGCGGGCCATCCGGGGCATCGAGACCGAGCTGGACACCCGGCTCGGCGAGCTGGAGCGGCAGGGCAAGCTGCTCGAGGCCCAGCGGTTGAGGATGCGTACGACGTACGACGTGGAGATGATGCGCCAGGTCGGCTCCTGCTCCGGGATCGAGAACTACAGCCGGCACATCGATGGCCGCGGTCCGGGCACCGCGCCCAACACGTTGCTCGACTACTTCCCCGAGGACTTCCTGCTGGTCATCGACGAGTCGCACGTGACCGTCCCGCAGATCGGCGCGATGTACGAAGGCGACATGTCCCGCAAGCGGACGCTGGTCGACCACGGCTTCCGGCTGCCCAGCGCCATGGACAACCGCCCCCTGCGCTGGGAGGAGTTCCTCGACCGGATCGGCCAGACCGTCTACCTCTCGGCGACCCCTGGCCCCTACGAGCTGGCCAAGGGCGACGGCGTGGTCGAGCAGATCATCCGCCCGACCGGGCTGGTCGACCCCGAGGTCGTGGTCAAGCCGACCAAGGGTCAGATCGACGACCTGCTGCACGAGATCCGCGCACGGGCCGAGCGCCAGGAACGGGTCCTGGTGACCACGCTGACCAAGAAGATGGCCGAAGACCTGACCGACTACCTGCTCGAGCAGGGCGTCCGGGTCCGCTACCTGCACTCAGAAGTCGACACGTTGCGCCGGGTCGAGCTGCTGCGTGAGCTGCGGATGGGGGAGTTCGACGTCCTGGTCGGCATCAACCTGCTGCGGGAGGGCCTGGACCTGCCGGAGGTGTCGCTGGTCAGCATCCTGGACGCCGACAAGGAGGGGTTCCTGCGCTCGGCCACCTCCCTGGTGCAGACGATCGGCCGCGCGGCGCGCAACGTCTCCGGCCAGGTGCACATGTACGCCGACGTGATCACGCCGTCGATGGAGAAGGCGATCGAGGAGACCAACCGGCGCCGGGCCAAGCAGGTGGCCTACAACGTCGCCCATGGCGTCGACCCGACCCCGTTGCGCAAGAAGATCGGCGACATCACTGACCTGCTCGCCCGTGAGGACGCCGACACCGCAGCGCTGTTGGGCGGCTCAGGCCGGTCGCAGTCCCGAGGCAAGGCGCCCGTGCCCGGACTCAGTTCCCGGGGCGGCGGCGAGCCCCGAGGCGCCAGCCGGCTGGCGTCGCTGCCGGCTGCTGACCTGGCCGACCTGATCCAGCAGCTCAGCGACCAGATGCACTCTGCGGCCGGGGAGTTGCAGTTCGAGCTGGCCGCCCGGCTGCGCGACGAGATCTCCGACCTCAAGAAGGAGCTCCGGGGCATGCAGGCCGCGGGCCACGCTTAGGGTACGGCGCTCACGACTCGCGCTTGGGCACGAGGTGCATCAGCACCACGCCGAGCATGATCAGGGTCGCCGCGGCGACCAGGTAGTGCGCCACGTTAAGCCCGGTGAAGGCGAGACCTGCGGGGGTGCCGGCGGCCGCGCTGATCTTCACGCCGAGGACCACTGGCTTGTGCTGGTACATGAGACTCCTGTCCGGATGCTGATGGTGCGAGGTGAGACCACTGCGCGGGGACTCCGCGCAGGACGTGTACTGCGGCCCGGATGAACGTGACCTGCAACATCAGGTCGTACGCCGCTTCTGGGATCAAGCACATGGCCAAGAGGCGTCCGCGGCGGCTTCCGATACGCCAGACCGTGACCACCCGCTCGGCCAAGAAGAGCAGGGACACGGCCGACCACCACGGTGACCAGCGCAGGACCCCGAGGGCCAGATCGATCGCGGTGATCGCGATGAACAGCCCGAAGACGAACGTGCAGAGGACGAGGCTGATCTGCTGGATCCAGTAGGTCCGGGTGACCGGCGTCCAGCCGTAGGTGCGGAGGTTCTCGACCGCTCCCCGGTACCAACGCAGTCGCTGCCGATGCAGGTCGCCGACCGTCGGCATCAGCTCGGTGGACACGATGCACTCGCGCGGCGAGACCAACGCCCACCCCAGGTGCTTGAGCGCGAGGGTGATCTCGTTGTCCTCGGTCAGCGCGGAGGTGTCGTAGATGTCACCCATCAGGCCGGGCAGGAACTCGCCCCGGGCCTCGGCGACCTGGAGCAGAGCGCGCGCCCGGAAGATGGTGGCGGTGCCGGTGAGGACCATGACCCGGCCCTGCTTGCGGGCCACGGCGCGGGCGTAGCGGACGTACTCGTTGGCCTGCAGCTGCTCCAGGATCGAGCCCGGCTCATCGCCCATGAAGACACCGCCGACGGCGCCGAGCTTGGGGTCGGCGTGCAGGCGCCGGACGGCAATCTCGAGGAAACGGCGGTCCAGGGTCGAGTCGGCGTCCATGACCAGGACGAAGGCGTCCGGGTCCATGGCCAGCAGGGCCCGACGCAGGTACTGGTTGAGGGCGCCGGCCTTCTTCTCCGTGTTGTCCACGGTCACGAAGATCTCGGCGCCCTCGATGATCGCCGCGCCTGCGGTGTGGTCGGTGCAGTTGTCGGCAATCACCGTGACGGAGGCGGGGGCGAGGGTCTGGCGCTGGAGGGACTCGATCGTGGCCCCGATCGAGCGCTCCTCGTTGTGAGCCGGGACGAGCACGTGCACCGTCGCCTCAGGCGCCGACCGGCGGGTCCGGGGCGGCGTCGGCGCACTGTGACCGTCCGTGACGGTCGAGCGCTCAGCAGTCTCTAGCACGCACTCAGCGTAAGCAGCGCCCGAGAGAACAGGGGTGGTTTCTGCTCAATGCGGCTGACCATTCACCTAGCTGCGCCATGACTAGTCACTGTCGGTGATTGTCGGCAACCCGCCGACGGGCCTCTAGGCTGGTGCCGTACGCGGAGGGGAGTATCCCCACGGCGGCGTCCTCGTCATCACGGATGACCACTCATCCCGGGGCGCCGGTCGGCCAGCCAGGCAGTGACCCGGCTCGGCCGGTGGGAGAGACCTCCGGCATCAAGCCGGAGGAGTTTTCATGCACGTCACCACGTGGGTCTGGCTGCTGACCGTCGGTCTGGCCAGCGCGTTCCTGCTCATCGACGTCCTGGTCATCGGTCGGCGGCCGCATGAGCCGTCGATGCGCGAGTCGGCGTTGATCCTGGCCGGTTACGTCGCCGCGGCGCTGGCCTTCGGAGCCGGCGTCTGGGTGATGTCGGGTGCGCGGTACGCCGGAGAGTTCTATGCGGGCTGGCTGACCGAGTATTCATTGTCGATCGACAACTTGTTCGTGTTCCTGATCATCATGGGCCGCTTCGCCGTGCCTCGGGCCCTCCAGCAGAGCGCGTTGCTCGTGGGGATCATCCTGGCGCTCGTCCTGCGTGGAGCGTTCATTGCTGCGGGAGCGGCGGCCATCTCGGCCTTCAGCTGGGTGTTCTATCTGTTCGGGGGCTTCCTGGTCTACACCGCGGTGAAGCTCGCGCGGTCGAGTCACGACGAGGGGGCGGAAGCAGATCAGGGCAGCGGCCGTCTGGTCGGGTTGATCGAGCGACGACTGCCGGCGACGAGCGAGTGGCACGGCGCTCACCTGACCGTACGGCGCGACGGCCGACGGCTCGTCACGCCGATGCTGATCGTGCTGGTGGCGCTCGGGTACGACCGACCTGCTGTTTGCCCTCGACTCGATCCCTGCGATCTACGGTCTGACCAAGGAGCCGTATCTGGTGCTGATGGCCAACATCTTCGCGCTGATGGGCCTGCGCCAGCTCTACTTCCTGATCGGCGGCCTACTTCAGCGGCTGGTCTATCTGAGCCTGGGGCTGTCGGTCCTGCTCGGCTTCATCGGCATCAAGCTGGTGCTGCACGCGCTGCACGAGAACGAGCTGCCGTTCGTCAACGGTGGTCAGCCGGTGGGCTGGGCCCCGGACATCCCGATCTGGGTCTCGTTGCTCGTGATCCTGGGCACCTTGGCCATCACGACGGTGGCCAGCCTGGTCCACGACCAGCGAGCGGCGAGGCGAAGCGGGTGACCGCCAGGGTCACCAGCCGCGGGCGCGCCACTCGGTCAGGTGCGGGCGTTCGGCGCCGAGGGTCGTGTCGTTGCCGTGGCCGGGGTAGACCCAGGTGTCGTCGGGCAGGGTGCCGAAGACCCGCGTCTCCACGTCGTCGATCAGGCTGGCGAACCGGTCCGCGTCCTGTTGCGTATTGCCGACACCGCCCGGGAAGAGCGAGTCGCCGGTGAAGATGTGCGGCGTACCGGAGGGGTCGTCGTAGACCAGGGCTACTGACCCCGGCGTGTGCCCGCGCAGCTGAATCACCGACAGGGTCAGGTCGCCGACCTCGATCGAATCCCCTTGGGAGAGCTGGCGATCCGGGGCGACCGGCAGGGCGCTGGCGTCCTCTGCTCCTGCGGCCGTCGGGGCACCGGTGGCGGCCACCACGTCGACGAGCGCGCGATGGTGGTCCCAGTGCTGATGCGTGGTGACGATGAGGTCGAGCCGGCCATCGGGCGAGCCCTCCCGGATCAGCTCCAGCATCCGGGGCGCGTCATCGGAGGCGTCGATCAGCAGCTGGGCTCCGGTGGCCTTGCTGGTCAGCAGGTAGCAGTTGTTGGCCATGTCGCTCACGCTGGCCTTGCGGATCACGACGTGCTCGAGGTCGCGGACGTCGCTCGGGCCGCCCGGGGTCACCTGTCCGGTGTAGTCGGTCGTCATGTCGCCATCCTGTCGCTGAGGCAGTCGTTCATCGGGTCCCTCAGCCCCAGGGCGGCAGGTCGGGGATGGTGCCGGTGCTGCTGGTCAGGCCCGAGCCGGAGCCGCGTCCGGTGACCCAGCCGAAGAGCGCCTGCGGCGTACCGGTCACGGTGACCGGGTCGACGCCGGGGCCGGGCTCTGGGCCGTAGTGCCAGTGACCCGCCTCGCCGGCGTCCAGGACGAGCGGAGCCTGGTCAGTGAACCGCCGGGCCGAGTCCGCGAGCTCGGCCAGGACGAACGCGAGCGGCGCGTCCTCGATGCGGTAGCCGGCGTCCAGGTCGACGTGATGCAGCACCACCTCCCTCAGCCGCAACAGCGGGCACCTTGCGCACCGGCATCAACTGCTGGCGGTCGGGCTCCTCGGCGACCCGGAGCCGCGGCACTTTGATCTCCAGGGCATCGGGTGAGGTCTCGGCCAGCGCCGCTAGCAGCGCGTCGGCCGAGGTCTCGACATCGGCCTCGAGCTCGGCCGCCGAGCGGCCGGCACCGTCCGCGATGTCCCCGTCTCGCCGGGCTTGGGACTCGTACATCGCGCCGTCGGTGCCCTCCGTCGCGGACCGGAGAACATCTCGGAGCCCGTCAGCGTTACGCGCAAGGTGAGTCAGCACGTGGGCCCGGGTCCAGCCCGGGCAGCGGGAGGGCTGACCGACCGCCTGGTCGTCCAGGCCGTGAATGGTCTCCAGCAGCCGATCGGTTTCGGCGGTGATGGTGTCCAGGATGGGGTCGTCCGCGAATCCCGTCATGCGCGGCAAGGTACCCGGGCTGGACGGGCGCGGGCGAGTGTCGGAGCGGCCACCTAGCATGTCGACCGTGCCTGCCGGGAAGCGAACCACGACGAAACCTTCGGTTGCCAGAAGTTCGGTTGCGAGAAGTATGGAGACAATGACTGACGTGGCACTGCCGAGGCACTCCGCCGACCGGCTGATCGTGCGGGGGGCCCGCGAGCACAACCTCAAGGACGTCTCGCTCGACCTGCCCCGCGATGCGCTGATCGTCTTCACCGGGCTGTCCGGGTCGGGCAAGTCCTCGCTGGCCTTCGACACGATCTTCGCCGAGGGACAGCGGCGCTACGTCGAGTCCCTCTCGTCGTACGCCCGGCAGTTCCTCGGGCAGATGGACAAGCCGGACGTCGACTTCATCGAGGGGCTCTCGCCGGCGGTCTCGATCGACCAGAAGTCGACCAGTCGCAACCCCCGCTCGACGGTGGGCACGATCACCGAGGTCTACGACTACCTGCGGCTGCTCTTCGCCCGGGCCGGCCGGCCGCACTGCCCGGTCTGCGGTGAGCCGATCACGCGCCAGACCCCCCAGCAGATCGTCGACCAGCTCCGGGAGCTGCCCGACGGCACCCGGTTCCAGGTGCTGGCGCCGGTCGTCCGCGGCCGCAAGGGCGAGTACGCCGACCTGTTCCGCGAGCTGCAGGCCAAGGGCTTCGCGCGGGCCCGGGTCGACGGCGAGGTGATCTCGCTGAGCGAGCCGCCGACGCTGGAGAAGAAGCTCAAGCACAGCATCGAGGTCGTCGTCGACCGGCTGGTGGCCAAGAGCGCCGGCGGAGACACCAAGCAGCGGCTGACCGACTCGGTCGAGACCGCGCTCGGCCTGGCCGGCGGCATCGTCATCGCCGAGCTGGTCGACCTGCCGGCCGGCGACCCGGGCAAGGAGCGCCGCTTCTCGGAGCGGATGGCCTGCCCCAACGAGCACCAGCTGGCGATGGACGAGATCGAGCCGCGCTCGTTCTCCTTCAACAGCCCTTACGGCGCGTGCCCGGAGTGCACCGGCATCGGCACCCGGCTCGAGGTCGACCCCGACCTGCTGGTGCCGGACGAGGACCTGACCCTGGCCGAGGGCGCGATCGCGCCCTGGACGCAGGGATCGGCCGACTACTTCCAGCGGCTGATGGCGGCCTTGGCCGACCAGCTGGGCTTCTCGATGGACGTGCCCTGGCGGGCGCTCCCTCAGCGGGCCAAGGCGGCCTTGCTCGAGGGTCAGAACTACGAGGTACATGTTCGTTACCGCAACCGCTACGGGCGGGAGCGGTCCTACACGACGGGCTTCGAGGGCGCGGTCCCCTTCGTCCAGCGCCGGCATTCCGAGACCGAGTCGGAGTGGAGCCGCGAGCGCTACGAGGGGTACATGCGCGAGGTGCCGTGCCCGGTCTGCCAGGGCGCTCGGCTCAAGCCGGAGTCGCTCGCGGTGCTGCTCGGCGGCGAGTCGATCTCCGCCGTCTGCCACCTGCCGATCCGCGACTGCGCGGCGTTCCTGGCCGAGCTGGAGCTGAGCCCGCGGGAGAAGCAGATCGCCGAGCGGGTGCTCAAGGAGATCAACGCCCGCCTGGGCTTCCTGCTCGACGTCGGGCTGGATTACCTCTCGCTGGACCGGCCCTCCGGGACGCTGTCCGGCG
Source organism: uncultured Actinomycetota bacterium (assembly GCA_963834425.1). Lineage (GTDB taxonomy): Bacteria > Actinomycetota > Actinomycetes > Actinomycetales > CAVURS01 > CAVURS01. The sequence goes on along the minus strand of CAWIBR010000013.1, from coordinate 1,266,793 downwards.
GCGAGGCGCAGCGGATCCGGCTGGCCACCCAGATCGGATCGGGTCTGGTCGGGGTGCTCTACGTCCTGGACGAGCCGTCGATCGGGCTGCACCAGCGCGACAACCACCGGCTGATCGAGACGCTGACCCGGCTGCGCGATCTCGGCAACACGCTGATCGTCGTGGAGCACGACGAGGACACCATCCGGACCGCCGACTGGGTGGTCGACATCGGGCCGGGCGCGGGGGAGCACGGCGGCCAGATCGTCCACTCCGGCAGCGTGCAGGGGTTGCTCGACCAGCCGGACTCGCTGACCGGCGCCTACCTGTCCGGGCGCGAGGAGATCGCCGTACCGCTGCTGCGCCGAGTCGTGGACAAGAAGCGTCAGGTGACCGTCGTCGGGGCGCGGGAGCACAACCTGCGCGAGATCGACGTGAGCTTCCCGCTGAGCTGTTTCGTTGCGGTGACTGGGGTTTCGGGCTCGGGCAAGTCGACTCTGGTCAACGACATCCTCTACACGGTGCTGGCCAACAAGCTCAACGGCGCCCGCCAGGTGCCGGGCCGGCATAAGACCGTGCGCGGGCTCGAGCATCTCGACAAGGTGGTGCACGTCGACCAGAGCCCGATCGGCCGCACGCCGCGCAGCAACCCCGCGACGTACACCGGGGTCTTCGACAGCATCCGCAAGCTGTTCGCGGAGACGACCGAGGCCAAGGTCCGCGGCTACCAGCCCGGCCGGTTCTCGTTCAACGTCAAGGGTGGTCGCTGCGAGGCATGCGCCGGGGACGGCACGATCAAGATCGAGATGAACTTCCTGCCCGACGTCTACGTGCCGTGCGAGGTGTGTCACGGGGCGCGCTACAACCGCGAGACGCTCGAGGTGCACTTCAAGGGCAAGACCATCGCCGACGTGCTGGACATGCCGATCGAGGAGGCCGCTGAGCTTCTTCGCCGCGGTGCCGTCGATCGCCCGGCACCTGGTGACCCTCAACGAGGTCGGGCTGGGTTACGTGCGGCTGGGGCAGCCCGCGCCGACCCTGTCCGGTGGCGAGGCCCAGCGGGTCAAGCTGGCGAGCGAGCTGCAGAAGCGCGCCACCGGGACCACGGTCTATGTGCTCGACGAGCCGACGACGGGCCTGCACTTCGAGGACATCCGCAAGCTGCTGCTCGTGTTGCAGGGGTTGGCCGACAAGGGCAACACCGTGATCGTCATCGAGCACAACCTCGATGTGATCAAGAGTGCAGACTGGATCATCGACATGGGTCCCGACGGAGGGTCGGGCGGCGGCCTGGTCATCTCCGAAGGCACGCCCGAGCAGGTTGCGGCCGACCCGGACAGCTACACCGGTCAGTTCCTGGCACCGGTCCTGGCCGGGCGCGCGGCCAAGTCCAAGCGAGCCGCGGCCGCAGCGACGACCAGGCGGACAACAACGCGTCCGACGACGACCAAGACCGGCGCAGGTCGCGACCAAGGCCGCTGCGAAGACCACGGCCACGACGGCTGCGAAGACGACGGCCAAGGCCACCGCGAAGCCGGCGACGACGCCGGCTCGGCGACGCAAAGCGGGCTGACAGCCAGCTCCCACGACATTGCCAGCCGGGCCCGGTGGGTTCCCTGAACGCGCTCAGGAAAGCGTGCGAACCTCGACCGTCCGTATCCGACGCAGGAGGCCTCGTGACGAGTGGGACCGAGCTGGACCGAGCCGACGACGCCCGGCAGGTGGTCAAGCCGCCGGCGCGGGTGGGTCGCCGAGACGTCCTCAAGGGCGCGTGCGCCGTGTGCGTCGGAGCGGTGGGAGTCGGCGTCCTCGCTGCGTGTGGCGCCAGCAAGCTGCAGGACAACAGCGACGGTGGCGGCAACGCGGCCGCCGGCAACAGCGGGACGAGCGCCCCGGGCGGCGGCACGTCGTACCAGACCGCTGACATCCCGGTGGGCGGCGGCAAGGTCTTCGGCGCCGACAACGTCGTCGTGACCCAGCCGACGGCCGGGGTGTTCAAGGCGTTCAGCGCGACCTGCACCCACCAGGGGTTCACGGTCGGCAACGTGCAGGGCGGCACGATCAACTGCTTCCACCACGGCAGCAAGTACAACGACGCCACCGGCGCCGTCGTCGCCGGGCCCGCCCCGTCGCCCCTCCCCGCCAAGACCGCCACCGTCAGCGGCAGCACCATCACCGTCACCTGACCCCCGCCGCGATCCCAGTGCGCGGGATCGCACCAACCCCTGATTGGCACGGGGACGCACCGTGCCAATAGGTCTGGCACGGGGACGCACCGTGCCACTGAAAAGCTGGCATGGCTGGGCACGCTCGGCGGCCGGACGGGGCGTCGGCGGGGGAGCCTAGGCTTGAGCACGTGCCCGATCCCTCGACGTACCGACCGCGGCCGGGGGAGATCCCGGTCGAGCCGGGCGTCTACCGGTTCCGCGATCCCCGGGGTCGCGTGGTCTACGTCGGCAAGGCCAAGTCCCTGCGCAGCCGGCTGTCGTCGTACTTCCAGGACATCGCGGCGCTGCACCCGCGGACCCAGCAGATGGTCACCACGGCCGGCAGCGTCGAGTGGACCGTCGTCGCCAACGAGGTCGAGGCGCTGCAGCTGGAGTACGCGTGGATCAAGGAGTTCGACCCGCGCTTCAACGTCAAGTACCGCGACGACAAGTCCTACCCCTATCTCGCCGTCACCATGGGCGAGGACTACCCGCGGGTCCAGGTGATGCGCGGCGCCAAGCGCAAGGGCACTCGCTACTTCGGGCCGTACTCGCACGCCTGGGCGATCCGGGAGACCGTCGACCAGCTGCTGCGGGTGTTCCCGGTGCGCACCTGCAGCGCGGGAGTCTTCAAGCGCAGCCACCAGATCGGCCGGCCCTGCCTGCTCGGCTACATCGGCAAGTGCTCCGCGCCCTGTGTCGACCGGGTCAGCGAGGAGGAGCATCGCGCGCTGGCCGAGGACTTCTGCGACTTCATGGCCGGCAACACCGACCGCTTCGTCCGCGCCCTGGAGAAGGACATGCGGGCCGCAGCGGCCGAGCTCGACTTCGAGCGGGCGGCCCGGCTCCGCGACGACATCGGCGCCCTGGAGCGAGCGCTGGCCCGCAACGCGGTGGTGCTCGGCGACGCGACCGACGCCGACGTCTTCGCGCTGGCCGAGGACGAGCTCGAGGCGGCGGTCCAGGTCTTCCACGTCCGCGGCGGCCGGATCCGCGGCCAGCGCGGCTGGGTGGTCGAGAAGGTCGAGGACCTCTCCACGCCCGGACTGGTCGAGCACCTTCTCCAGCAGGTGTACGGCGGGGAGACCGGCGACGCCGTCCCCCGTGAGGTCCTGGTGCCCGAGCTGCCCGACGACGCCGACGACATCGCCGCCTGGCTCGGGATCCTGCGCGGTTCCCGGGTCGACCTGCGCGTGCCCCGGCGCGGCGACAAGCGCGCGCTGCTGGAGACGGTCGCCCGCAACGCCGGTCAGTCCCTCACGCGCCACAAGCTGCAGCGGGCCGGCGACCTGACCGTTCGCAGCCAGGCGCTGGAGGAGCTGCAGCAGGCGCTGGACCTGCCCGAGGCGCCGCTGCGGATCGAGTGCTATGACGTCTCGCATCACCAGGGCGCCGAGACGGTGGCCTCGATGGTCGTCTTCGAGGACGGACTGGCCCGCAAGGGCGAGTACCGCCGGTTCGCGATCAAGGGCGTCGACGGCAACGACGACACGGCGGCGATGCACGAGGTGATCACGCGCCGCTTCAAGCGCTACCTGGAGGAGCGGGCCGACCTGGCCGAGCCCGAGCTCGGCGACGACAGCGACGACAGAGACGACCGAGAGCGGAGGGCGGACCCGGCCGGCGACGGGCCGTCCGGCTTCGGCGGGCTTGACCCGGACACCGGTCGTCCGCGCAAGTTCGCCTACCCGCCGCAGCTCGTGGTGGTCGATGGCGGGCCGCCGCAGGTCGCCGCTGCGGCCCGCGCCCTGGCCGAGCTCGGCATCGACGACGTCGCGCTCGCCGGTCTGGCCAAGCGGCTGGAGGAGGTCTGGCTGCCCGGTTCGGATCACCCGGTCGTGCTGCCCCGCTCCAGCGAAGGGCTCTACCTGCTGCAGCGGGTGCGCGACGAGGCGCACCGCTTCGCCATCACCTTCCATCGCCAGCGCCGGTCCAAGACCATGACCTCCAGTGCCCTGGACGAGGTGCCCGGGCTCGGCCAAACCCGGCGTACGGCGTTGCTCAAGCACTTCGGCTCCCTCAAGCGGATCCGCGAGGCCACGGCCGAGGAGATCACCGCGGTGCCGGGCATCGGTGCGGCTACCGCGCAGGCGGTGGTCGAGGCACTCGCCGGTGCACCGGCGCGGCTTCCCGCGGTCAACGTCACGACCGGTGAGATCCTCGATGACAGCAGTGACGACCAGCCAGGACCAGTGACGACCAGCACGGTGCCGGCAGCTGGTGAGGAGCGGCGATGAGCGACGACCGAGCGGTGCCCGGCGAGGACGAGCCGGAGGCCCACCACACCGAGATCCTCATCCTCAGCGGGATGTCGGGTGCCGGTCGCTCCACGACCGGAAACGCGCTCGAGGACCTCGGCTGGTACGTCGTGGACAACCTGCCGCCGCAGATGCTGGCGCCGATGGTCGACCTGGCCGAGCGCTCCCGGGGCGGGGTCTCTCGGCTGGCCGCGGTCGTCGACGTCCGCAGCCGCACGTTCTTCGCCGACCTGCGGGACAGCCTGGCCGCGCTGCACGAGCGGGACCTCGCACCGCGGCTGGTCTTCCTGGATGCCGCCGACGAGGTGCTCGTGCGCCGGTTCGAGTCCGTGCGCCGTCCGCATCCGCTCCAGGGCGAAGGCCGCATCCTCGACGGCATCGTCGCCGAGCGTGAGCTGCTCGCCGGGTTGAAGGCTGAGGCGGACATCGTCATCGACACCTCAGGCCTCAACGTGCACCAGCTGTCGGCCAAGGTCGCCCAGGCCTTCGACAGCCAACGTGGCCAGGAGCCTCGATTGCGGGCGACGGTCATGTCGTTCGGGTTCAAGTACGGCATCCCGTTGGACGCCGACATCGTGCTGGACATGCGCTTCCTGCCCAACCCCTACTGGGTGCCGGAGCTCCGACCGTTGACCGGGCTGGACCACGAGGTCAGCGACTACGTCCTGCACCTGCCCGAGGCCGCCCGCTTCCTGGACCGACTGGTGCCGGCCCTGGAGCCGGTGATCGAGGGCTACCAGCGTGAGGGCAAGACCTACGTGACGATCGCCGTCGGCTGCACGGGCGGCAAACACCGCTCGGTGGCGACGGCCGAGGAGCTGGCCCGCCGGTTGGCGATCCTGGGCGTGGCGTCGCGCACGGTCCATCGCGACCTGGGACTGGAGTGAGGCCTTCGTGACCCGACCTCGGGTCGTGTCGATGGGCGGGGGGCACGGGTTGGCCGCGTCCCTGTCGGCCCTACGCCTGCTGACCGACCAGGTCACTGCCGTCGTCACGGTCGCCGATGACGGCGGCTCCAGCGGCCGGTTGCGCGACGAGCTGGGCGTGATCCCACCGGGCGACCTCCGGATGGCGCTGTCGGCGCTGTGCGACGACACCGAGTGGGGGCACACCTGGCGCGACCTGCTGCAGCACCGGTTCGCCAGCTCCGGCGAGCTGCACAACCACGCGGTCGGCAACTTGCTGATCGTCGCGCTGTGGGAGCTGCTCGGCGACACGGTCACCGGCCTGGACTGGGTGGCCCGCCTGCTCGGAGCTCGTGGCCGGGTGCTGCCGATGGCTGCCGTGCCGCTCGACATCGAGGCCACCGTTGTCGGCCTGGATCCAGGCGACCCGACAGGCGACGGAGACCGTGCGCGGCCAGGTGGCCGTCGCCACCACGTCCGGGCGGGTCGTCGGCATCCGGCTCCAGCCGGACCAGCCGCCGGCCTGCCCCGAGGCCGTCGCCGCGATCGAGTCGGCCGACTGGGTCATCCTCGGACCCGGTTCGTGGTTCACCAGCGTCCTGCCCCACCTCCTGGTGCCCGACCTGGCCGAAGCGCTGCGGACGACGAGGGCTCGGCGGATCGTGACCCTCAACCTCGAGGCGCAGAGCGGCGAGACCGAGGGCTTCTCCGCGGAGAACCACCTGGAGGTCCTCGCCATGCATGCGCCACTGCTGCCGATCGACGTCGTCCTGGCCGACCGCCGCTCGGTCGATCGCCCAGACTCACTCGCTGAGGTCGCGGCATCGCTGGGTGCGACGCTCGTGCTGACCAACCTGGCCGACACCGACGATCGCACCAAACACGATCCGCTGCGGTTGGCTGCGGCGTACCGCGACATCATGGAGTGATTCCGCTACGTGCTGACCTCCCTTCTTCGTGGACTTGGGAGCGCAGGCTCACCGAATGAGTCGGGCAGGTTCCTCTTGGTGGGAGGTATCGCGGTAGGTCCATCAATTCGGTGGCAGGATGACCCCCATGGCGTTGACGGCCCTGGTGAAGGACGAGCTCAGTCGGCTAACCATCATCAAGCCGTGTGACCGCAAGGCAGAGGTTTCGGCGATGTTGCGTTTCGCCGGGGGGCTGCACATCGTCGGTGGCCGGATCGTGGTGGAGGCCGAGCTCGACACTGCCGCGGCGGCCCGTCGACTCCGCAAGGACATCGCCGAGATCTACGGCCAGGCCAGCGACTTGGTGGTGCTCTCCTCAGGTGGCCTGCGCCGCAGCACTCGCTACGTGGTGCGCGTGATCAAGGACGGTGAGGCGCTCGCGCGCCAGACCGGACTGATCGACGGGCGGGGCCGACCGGTGAGAGGCCTTCCGCCGCAAGTGGTTTCGGGCGCCGTGTGTGACGCGGAGGCTGCGTGGCGAGGGGCCTTCCTGGCCCACGGGTCGCTCACCGAGCCCGGTCGCTCGTCGGCCCTCGAGATCACCTGCCCCGGCCCCGAGGCGGCGCTCGCGCTCGTGGGTGCGGCTCGCCGCCTCGGCATTCCGGCCAAGGCGCGCGAGGTGCGCGGCGTCGACCGCGTGGTCATCCGCGACGGTGACGCGATCAGCGCGATGCTGACCCGGCTGGGCGCGCACGACGCGGTCCTCGCCTGGGAGGAGCGGCGGATGCGTCGCGAGGTCCGCGCGACCGCCAACCGGCTGGCCAACTTCGACGATGCCAACCTGCGTCGCTCGGCTCGCGCCGCGGTGGCCGCCGGCGCCCGCGTCGAGCGCGCGCTGGAGATCCTCGGCGACGACGTGCCCGACCACTTGCGCGATGCGGGGGAGCTGCGGCTCAAGCACAAGCAGGCCAGCCTCGAAGAGCTCGGTCAGCTGGCCGACCCGGTGATGACCAAGGATGCGGTGGCCGGCCGGATCCGCCGCTTGTTGGCGATGGCCGACAAGCGCGCGCAGGACATCGGCATCCCCACAACCGAGGCCAGCCTGACGCCCGACATGCTCGACGCGTAGGCTCTCCGGGCGGAGCGCGCCCGGCGTCCTGTCGTAGTCTGGGCCAGCTCTCTCGCATGCCGGACAACGTGGTCCAGGCATTCCGGCGTACCGGCCGGTATCCCCTAGGGTCCGTTTCAGGAGTCACTAAAGGCTCCGTGTTCATGGAGTCACCAAAGGCTCCGCTGAGGAGGCATCACGCTGTGACTGTTCGCGTAGGCATCAACGGGTTCGGCCGGATCGGCCGCAACTTCTTCCGGGCGGCGCTGGCCGCCGGCGCCGACATCGAGGTGGTCGGGGTCAATGACCTCACCGACACCAAGACGTTGGCCCACCTGCTCAAGTACGACTCGATCCTGGGCCGTCTGCCCGGCGTCGAGCACTCCGATGGCGAGATCTCGGTCGATGGCAAGAGCTTCAAGGTGCTCGCGGAGCGCGACCCGGCCCAGCTGCCCTGGGGCGACCTCGGCGCCGACGTGGTGATCGAGTCGACCGGCTTCTTCACCGACGGCACCAAGGCCAAGGCCCACCTGGACGCCGGCGCCAAGAAGGTCGTCATCTCCGCGCCCGGCTCCAACGAGGACGTCACGATCGTCATGGGTGTCAACGACAGCCAGTACGACGCGTCGTCGCACCACATCATCAGCAACGCGTCGTGCACGACCAACTGTCTCGGCCCGATGGCCAAGGCGCTCAACGACGAGTTCACCATCGTGCGTGGCCTGATGACCACGATCCACGCCTACACCGCAGACCAGAACCTGCAGGACGGTCCGCACAAGGACCTGCGCCGGGCCCGGGCCGCCGCGATCAACATCGTGCCGACCTCGACCGGCGCCGCCAAGGCGATCGGTCTGGTGCTGCCCGAGCTCAAGGGCAAGCTGGACGGCTACGCGCTGCGGGTGCCGGTGCCGACCGGTTCGGCCACGGACCTGACCTTCACCGCCGGTCGCGAGACCACGGTCGCCGAGGTCAACGCGGCGATGAAGGCGGCGGCCGAGGGCGAGCTCAAGGGCTACCTGCGCTACACCGAGGACCCGATCGTCTCCAGCGACATCGTGACCGACCCGGCGTCCTGCATCTTCGACGCGGGCCTGACCAAGGTCATCGGCGACCAGGTCAAGGTGGTCGGCTGGTACGACAACGAGTGGGGCTACTCCAACCGCCTGGTCGACCTGGTCGCCCTGGTCGGCGCGGGTCTGTAGACCGCGTGGCAACAGGTTTGACCATGCGGACGGTCGACGAGCTCGGCACCGAGCTCGGCGGCTGGTCGGGCAAACGGGTGCTCGTCCGTAGTGATCTCAACGTTCCCCTTGAACGGTCCGCGGATCAGCCATCGATCTCAGACGACGGGCGGGTCCGGGCCTCGGTTCCGACCATCCAGCAGCTCTCGGCGGCCGGGGCGCGCGTGATCGTCTGCGCGCACCTCGGCCGGCCGAAGGGCGCGCCGGAGGATCGCTACTCGCTCGCGCCGGTGGCGGCCCGGCTCTCCGAACTGCTCGGATCCGACGTGGCCTTCGCCTCGGACACGGTCGGCGACTCGGCCCACGGCGTCGTGGCCGGGCTGGGCGACGGCGATGTCGCGGTGCTGGAGAACCTTCGGTTCAACCCGGGCGAGACCAGCAAGGACGACGCCGAGCGTGGCGCCTTTGCTGACCAGCTGGCTGAGCTGGCCGATGCCTTCGTCTCCGACGGCTTCGGCGTCGTACACCGCAAGCAGGCCAGCGTCTATGACGTCGCGCAGCGGCTGCCGCACGCCGCGGGCGGGCTGGTGCTGGCCGAGGTTCAGGTGCTGCGTCGGCTCACCCAGGATCCCGAGCGGCCCTACGCCGTGGTGTTGGGCGGGGCCAAGGTGTCGGACAAGCTGGCCGTGATCGACAACCTGATCGGCACCGCCGACCGGCTGCTGATCGGTGGCGGGATGGCCTTCACCTTCCTGGCCGCCCAGGGTCTGGAGGTCGGCCAGAGCCTGCTCGAGACCGACCAGATCGACACGGTCAAGGGCTATCTCGAGCGAGCCCGCACCAGTGACGTCGAGATCGTTCTGCCCACGGACATCGTTGCGGCGACAGCGTTTTCGGCTGACGCCGAGCACGAGGTCGTCGCGGCCGACGCGATTCCGGCCGACCGGATGGGGCTCGACATCGGGCCGCAGTCGGCGGCCCTCTTCGCCGCGGCTCTCGCGGACGCCAAGACCGTGTTCTGGAACGGGCCGATGGGTGCCTTCGAGATGGCGCCGTACGCCGAAGGCACTCGTGCGCTGGCGCAGGCCCTCACCGAGGTCAACGGGCTGACCGTCGTCGGCGGCGGCGACTCCGCCGCGGCCGTCCGCACGTTGGGCTTCGCCGACAGCGACTTCGGGCACATCTCGACCGGGGGCGGCGCGAGCCTGGAGTACCTGGAAGGCAAGACCCTGCCCGGCCTGTCCGTCCTGGAGGACTGAACACCTGATGGCCAAGCGATCCGCTCGCGTCCCCCTGATGGCGGGCAACTGGAAGATGAACCTGGACCACCAGCAGGCCGCCCACCTGGTGCAGAAGCTTGACTGGACCCTCAAGGACGCCAAGCACGACTTCGGCGCCGTCGAGGTCGCGGTGTTGCCGCCGTTCACCGACCTGCGCACGGTGCAGACGTTGGTCGAGGGCGACCACCTGGAGATCCGGTACGGCGTCGCAGGACCTGTCCACCCACGAGGCCGGCGCCTACACCGGGGAAATCTCCGGGCAGATGCTGGCCAAGCTCGGCTGCACCTACGTCGTCGTCGGGCACAGCGAGCGCCGGGAGTACCACAACGAGGACGACGCGGAGGTGCGGGCCAAGGTGCACGCGGCGCTGAAGCACGGCCTGACGCCGCTGCTCTGCGTCGGCGAGGGGCTGCCGACCCGGCAGGCAGGGGAGCAGGTCGAGTTCACTGTGGCCCAGGTCGCCGCGGCGCTGGAGGGCGTCACGCCCGAGCAGGCCGAGAACCTGGTGGTGGCCTACGAGCCGCTGTGGGCCATCGGCACCGGTGAGGTGGCAACCCCGGACGACGCCCAGGAGGTGTGTGCGGCGATCCGGCGCCAGCTCGGCGAGATCTTCTCGCCCGAGCAGGCCGCACGGACTCGGGTGCTCTACGGCGGCTCGGTCAAGGCCGCCAACATCGCCTCGATCATGTCCCAGCCCGACGTCGACGGCGCGCTGGTCGGCGGAGCCAGCATCGATCCCGAGGAGTTCGCCTCGATCTGCCGCTACCGGGACCACGTGACCGGGCTGGCCTGAGCGCGAAGGGGCGATCCGGGCCATCGGTGTCGTACCCTGGATCCGAGCCGGGTGCCGGGTCAGGCCCGGAACCACAGACGAGATCGACGTACGACGCCACACAGCGACACTTGAGAAACGGACTGGTTCGTGGGTGCACTGAAGATCGGGTTGCAGGTCGTGCTCGTCATCTCCAGCCTGCTGCTGACCCTGCTGGTGCTGCTGCACAAGGGCAAGGGCGGCGGGCTGTCGGACATGTTCGGCGGCGGCGTGACCTCCAGCGTCGGCGGTTCCTCGATCGCCGAACGCAACCTGGACCGCTTCACGGTGGCCCTGGGCCTGGTCTGGCTGGCCGTCGATCGTCGGTCTGGGCCTGATCCAGCGCTACAGCTAACCGCGACCGGCGGGCCGGCTTCGGCCCCTCGAGACTCAGCACGACCGACAACGTGACCGCACGCTAACCAGACCGGGAGACAGCACAGTGGCCAGTGGCAATGCGATCCGAGGAAGCCGGGTCGGCGCCGGACCGATGGGCGAGGCCGAGCGGGGCGAAGCAGCACCGCGGGTCTACATCTCCTATTGGTGCGCCAACGGGCATGAGACCCGGCCCAGCTTCGCCGAGGAGCAGGGCCTGCAGATCCCGGAGACCTGGGACTGCCCCCGCTGTGGCTTCCCGGCCGGTCAGTCGCAGGAGACCCCGCCGGCCCCGCCGCGGGTCGAGCCCTACAAGACGCACCTGGCCTACGTGAAGGAGCGGCGCAGCGACGCCGACGGCGAGGCCATCCTGACCGAGGCCCTGCAGCAGCTGCGCGGCCGCGGCCTGATCCGCTAGGACTCCAAGCCGCTGGCGGCGGCTTGATCGACCAGCCAGAGCGTGGCCCGTCGCCCTCGTGGACCGGCGGCCGGTGCCTGCTGCTCGGTGGCGCCGGACCAGGCCAGCCGCACGGCGTCGGCCTTGTCGGCTCCCGCCACCAGGAACCACACCTCGTCGGCTCGGTGCAGCACCGGCATCGTCAGCGTGATCCGGGTCGGCGGCGGCTTGGGCGAGTTGCGGACTGAGATCGCTGTCCGCTCCGTCTCGGCCAGCGCCGGCGCCCCCGGGAAGAGCGATGCCACGTGGGCGTCCGGCCCGACGCCGAGCATCAGCACGTCGAAGACCGGTGTCAGCTCACCTTCGGCGCCCGCTCGGGCCAGGGCATCGGCGTACGACGCGGCCGCCGCGTCCACGTCGTCACCGTCAGGCCCGTCCGGACCGGGCATCGCGTGCACCCGGGCCGGGTCCAGCGGCACGTGATCGAGCAGCGCCGCCCGGTTCTGGGTCTCGTTGCGGTCCGGGTGCCCCTGAGGTAGGAAGCGCTCGTCGCCCCACCAGAGGTCCAGGCGCGACCAGTCGACCGCGTCCCGCGCCGGCGAGGTGGCGACGGCGGCCAGGAGGGCCGAGCCCATCGTGCCGCCGGTCAGCACGACCGAGGCGCTGCCGCGCGCACTCTGCGCGTCGACCAGCCGGGTCACGAGCCGGGCGGCGCCGGCCTCGGCGAGCAGGTGCGGGTCGCGGTGGACCACCACCCTCGGGGACGGGCTCACCGCTTCGCGGCCCGCTTGGCTGGGCCTGCTGCCTTCTTGGCAGTTGCCTTTGTGCTGGCGGTTCTCGTCGTGGCCTTCTTCGCCGGTGCCTTCTTCGTGGTGGGCCGGGCCCGCTTGGCCGCCCGCGAGGCCTGGCTCGCGGACTGCTCCGCCGTCGCGACCTTCTTCTTGGCCTCGGCCACCGACGGGGCCTCTCCTTCGGCGATGGCTGCGCTCTCGGTCATCGTCTTGGTGTGTGCTAGCGCGTCCAGCCCCCTGGTCAGCGCCGCCTCGTAGATCGCGTCGGTCTCCAGCCGCCGCAGCTCCTCGGCCAGGCACTCGGCAATTCCTCTGCGGTGCAAGCCGATCCGGCGCTCCGGCTGACCCGGCTGCAGCAGCGTGGCGACCGGGCTGTCGGCTCGGACCAGGTCGATGTTGCCGCTGCGCCGCTCCATCCGGACGCTCGACATCCCCGTGCCGGCGGTGGTGCGGGTGCGCAGGACCGGGCAGCGCAGCGACTCGGCCAGCCACCCGGCCAGCAGGTCGGTGCTCGGGCTGTCGGAGGCTCCGCTGACGGTGACGTGGTCGACCTTCTCGTACGGCGCCTGGTCCAGCGTCGCCGCCAGCAGGCCGCGCCAGATGGTCAACCGGGTCCACGCGAGGTCGGAGTCGCCGGGCCGATAGACCTTGGCCAGCCGGCTCAGCTCCTTGCGCGGCTGCTTGGCCTGAGCGGCGTCGGTGATCCGCCGGTGACCCATCCGCCCGATGGGATCCTCGGCCGGCACCGCCGGCGGCTCACCAGGCCACCAGACCACGACGGGGGAGTCGGGCAGCAACAACGGCTGGGTGACGCTGTCGCCGTGTACCGACAGCTGGCCGTAGAGCCGCAGCACGAGCACCTCGCTCGCTCCGGCGTCACCGCCGACCCGGATCTGGGCATCCAACCGGTCGACGCCGCGCTTGGTGCCGCGGACGACGACGATGACCCGGCACGGGTGCTCGTGGCTGGCGCTGTTGGCGGCCTCGATCGCCATCTCGGCCTCGTGCTCGCCGGTCACGATGACCAGGGTCAGCACCCGGCCGAGGGCGATGGTGCCACCGCCTTCACGCAGGTCGACCAGCTTGCGGTTGATGGCCGAGGTCGTGGTGCCCGGCAGGTCGACGATCACGGCATCCTCCAGACCCGGCCGTCGCGGGCCATCAGCGCGTGGGCCGACGGCGGACCCCAGGCACCTGACTCGTACTGCTCGGGTTTGCCCGCCCGGGCCCAGTGCCCCTCGATCGGGTCGAGGATCTTCCAGGACAGCTCGACCTCCTCCTGGCGGGGGAAGAGCGGCGGGTCACCCAGCAGGACATCGAGGATGAGGCGCTCGTAGGCCTCGGGCGAGGACTCGGTGAAGGCGTGGCCGTAGCCGAAGTCCATCGTGACGTCGCGGACCTCCATCGCGGTGCCGGGCACCTTGGAGCCGAAGCGCATCGTGACGCCCTCGTCGGGCTGGACGCGCACCACCAGCGCGTTCTGGCCGAGCTCGCCCGTCGCCGTCCGCTCGAACGGCAGGTGCGGCGCCCGCTTGAAGACCACGGCGATCTCACTCACCCGCCGGCCCAGGCGCTTGCCCGTGCGCAGGTAGAACGGGACGCCGGCCCACCGGCGGGTGTCGATCTCGAGCTTGACCGCGGCGAAGGTCTCGGTCGTCGAGGTCGAGGGGATGCCGTCCTCCTGCAGGTAGCCGACGACCTGCTCGCCGCCCTGCCAGCCCGCGGCGTACTGACCTCGGGCGGTGGACTTGGCCAGGTCGCCAGCCACGCGTACGGCCGAGAGGACCTTCTCCTTCTCCATCCGCAGGTCCTGGGCCTCGAAGGAGACCGGCTCCTCCATGGCGGTCAGGGCGAGCAGCTGGAGCAGGTGGTTCTGGATGACGTCGCGGGCCGCGCCGATGCCGTCGTAGTACCCGGCCCGACCGCCCACTCCGATGTCCTCGGCCATGGTGATCTGCACGTGGTCGACGTAGTTGGCGTTCCACACCGGTTCGAACATCTCATTGGCGAAGCGGAGCGCCAACAGGTTCTGGACCGTCTCCTTGCCCAGGTAGTGGTCGATCCGGAAGACCGAGTCGGGCGGGAAGACCTGGGAGACGATCGCGTCGAGCTGGCGCGCGCTCTTGAGGTCATGGCCGAATGGCTTCTCGATGACCACCCGCCGCCAGTGGTTGGGGCCCGGCGTCGACAGCCCGGACCGGGCCAGCTGCTCGCAGACCTCGGAGAAGAACCGCGGGGGGATGGAGAGGTAGAACGCATGGTTGCCACCCGTGCCCCGCTCGGCGTCGAGCGCAGCCACCGTGGTCGCGAGCTGGTCGAAGGCCTTCGCATCATCGAAATTGCCTGGTACGAAACGCAGTCCCTCGGCCAGGTGCTTCCAGACCTGCTCCCGGAACGGCGTCCGCGCGTGGGCCCGGACCGCGTCGTAGACGATCTTGCCGAAGTCCTGGTCGGCCCAGTCGCGCCGGGCGAAGCCGGTGAGCGCGAAGCCCGGCGGCAGCAGCCCGCGGTTGGCCAGGTCGTAGACCGCCGGCATGAGCTTCTTGGTGGCCAGGTCGCCGGTCACGCCGAAGATCACCAGGCCGCACGGCCCGGCGATGCGTTGCAGTCGCTTGTCGCGCGGGTCGCGCAACGGGTTCTGGTTGCGGCTGACCTTGGCTGGGCTCATGCGGGTCCCTCGTGGTCGGCGCCGGTGCCCAGGATCGCGGCCAGCCGGCGGAGGCCGGCGACCCGGTCGGTCAGGTGCAGCCGCAGGACCGGGCGGCCGTGCCCGGCCAGGACCTGGGCGTCGCCCGCCGCCTGCGCGGAGATGAAGCCACCGAAGGTGAACGGCCGCCCCGGCACCTCCAGGTCGGCGTGCGGCGCTCCGGTGATCTGCAGGTAGACGCCGGTCGGCGGCCCGCCCTTGTGGTACTGCCCGGTCGAGTGCAGGAAGCGCGGCCCCCAGCCGAAGGTCACCGGACGTCCGGTCCGCACCGCGAGCGGCATCCGCACCCGGGCCAACGAGGCGTCGGTCAGCCGGTCCAGGTAGGCCATCACGGCCAGGTAGCCGTGCTCCTGGTCCAGGGCCTCCAGCAGGGCGACCACGGCGCCCTCGACCGAGTTGACGGGTGAGCCGGCGCCATCGAGCAGGCCCGGGTGTTGCCCGGACCTCGATGCCGTCGTCGGTGAAGTCGGCCGGGTCCGGCGCCGACGAGCTGTCCAGCAGCCCCCGGGCGGCGGCCTTGGCGCTCTCGACGTCGGGCTGGTCGAACGGGTTGATCCCGATGACCCGGCCGGCGACCGCCACGGCGTACTCCCAGAGCAGCATCTGGGCGCCGAGCGGCCCGGCGACCGCGGCCTGGAAGCCGCTCGTCGCGGTGGAGGCGGTGGTCGTGCCGCTGCCGAGCGCCACCAGCACCGAGTCGGCCGTGCTGGGTTGGTAGTTGGGCGCGTTCACGCCTTCGACCACCACCGGCAGGATGCCCTTGCCCAGCTTGCCGGTGGACTCGGCGATGAGTTGCTCAGCCCAGTCGCCGAAGCCGGTGATGCCGGATCCGGCGTCGGCCAGGATCAGCTTGTCGACGCCGCCGACCGCCGCCAGGCCGGCCAGCGCGCCGAGCCGCAGGGCCGGGTTGTCGGCGTCGTCGCCCTGCAGCGCACCCTCGATCGCGGCCGCGTCGTCGAGCAGCCCGCCGATGTCCACGCCGGCCAGACCGCTCGGCACGAGGCCGAACGCGGTGAGCGCCGAGTAGCGGCCGCCGACGTCGGGGTCCGCGTTGACGACCGTGTAGCCGGCAGCGCGAGCCTCACCGTCGAGCGGTGAGCCCGGGTCGGTCACGACCACGATCCGCTCGGCCGGCGCGATGCCGATGTCGGTGAACGCCTTCTCGTAGGCCCGGCGCTGGCTGTCGGTCTCGACCGTGCTGCCGGACTTGCTCGAGACGACGACGGCGGTCCGGTCCAGCCGGTCGGCCAGCGCGGCCTTGACGTAGTCGGGGTCCGAGGAGTCGAGCACGGTGAGCTCCACGCCGGCCGTGCCGCAGATGACCTCGGGCGCCAGCGACGAACCGCCCATCCCGCACAGCACGACGTGGTCGACGTCGTCGGCGGTGAGTCGCTCGCGGATGGCCTGGATCTCGGCGACCAGCGGTCGCGAGGACTCGGCCAGACCGACCCAGGACAGCCGCTTGCTGGCCTCGGACTCCGCGTCCGGGCCCCAGAGCGTGGGGTCCTGGGCCGTGAGCCGGCTGGCGACCTTGTCCTGGACCAGACCGGCCACGACATCGTCGTACGCCGCTTGGTCGGGAACGGTGACCGAGACCTCTACGCCCCCCGAGCTCAGGTCCGAGCTCACTGCTTGGCGGCGTTCAGCTGGGACTGGACGTCGGTCAGCAGCTCGGACCAGCTCTTCTCGAACTTCACGACGCCCTCGCTCTCCAGCGTCTCGACGACGTCCTGGTAGGACACGCCCAGGGCGGCCAGGTCGTCGAGGACCTTGGCCGCGTCGGCGTAGTGACCGGTGACCTCGTCGCCGGTGATCTCACCGTGGTCCGCGACCGCGTCGAGGGTCTTCTCCGGCATCGTGTTGACCGTGTCGGCCGCCGCCAGGTTGGTGACGTAGAGCGTGTCCGGGTACGCCGGGTCCTTGACGCCCGTCGAGGCCCACAGCGGACGCTGCACCTTGGCGCCCTCGTCGGCGAGGACCTGCCAGCGCGGCGTCGAGAACACCTCCTCGTAGGCCTGGTAGGCCAGCCGCGCGTTGGCGACGCCCGCCTTGCCCTTCAGCGCGTTGGCCTCGTCGGTGCCGATGGCCGTCAGCCGCGGGTCGATCTCGGTGTCCACACGCGAGACGAAGAACGAGGCGACCGAGTGGATCTCGGACAGGTCGTGGCCGGCCTCGCGGGCCTGCTCCAGCCCGGTGAGGAACGCGTTCATCACCCCGCGGTAGCGGTCGAGGGAGAAGATCAGCGTCACGTTGACGCTGATGCCCTCGGCCAGGGTCTTCGTGATCGCAGTGAGGCCTTCGATCGTGGCCGGGATCTTGATGAAGACGTTGGGCCGGTCGACTGCGGCGTGCAGCTCCTTGGCCTGGGCGACCGTCCCGTCGGCGTCGTGGGCCAGGCCGGGCTCGACCTCGATCGAGACCTTCCCGTCGATGTGGCCGCTGGCCTCCCAGGTCGGCCGGAAGATGTCGCAGGCCTGCCGGACGTCCTCGGTGGTGATCTCGAAGACGGCCCGGTCCACGTCGACGCCCTGCGCCGCCAGCTGGCGCACCTGAGCGTCGTACGCCGCGCCGTTGGTCAGTGCGGCCGCGAAGATCGAAGGGTTGGTCGTGACCCCGACCACGTGCTTGTCGTCGATCAGGCTCTGCAGGCTGCCGCTGACGATCCGCTCGCGGGAGAGATCGTCGAGCCAGATGGAGACGCCGAGGTCGCTGAGCTGGGCGAGGGGATCGGTCATGAGGTGCTCCTGTTGCTCTGGACGGTTGCGATGCTGTCTCGGGCGGCTTGGGCCACTGCCTCAGCGGTGAGCCCGAACTCGCGATAGAGGGTGGCGGCGTCGGCCGACGCGCCGTAGTGCTCGAGGCTGACGATCTGGCCGGCGTCGCCGACCACCTCGCGCCAGCCCTGGGCCACCGCCGCCTCGATGCTGACCCGGGCCTTGATGCTCGGCGGCAGCACTTCGTCGCGATAGGACTGGTCCTGCGCGTGGAACCACTCGAAGCATGGCATCGACACCACGCGGGCATGAACGCCGCTGTCCTGCAACAGCTTTCGAGCGTCGAGGGCGATCGGGACTTCCGAGCCGGTGCTGACGATGATGACGTCGGGCGAGCCGCCGTCGGCCTCGGCCAGGACGTAGGCGCCGCGGGCGACGCCGTCGGCGGAGGCGTGGGTCCCGTCGGTGCGGTCGACGATCGGCAGGTTCTGCCGGCTCAGGACCAGACCGGTCGGCCGGTCGTGCTGCTCCAGGATCGTCCGCCAGGCCACGGCCGTCTCGTTGGCGTCGGCCGGCCGCACCACGTCCAGTCCGGGGATGGCCCGCAGGGCCGCGAGGTGCTCGACCGGCTGGTGGGTCGGGCCGTCCTCGCCGAGGCCGATCGAGTCGTGGGTCCAGACGTAGATCGGGTCGATGCCCATCAGGGCCGCGATCCGCACGGCCGGACGCATGTAGTCGCTGAAGCACATGAACGTGCCGCCGTACGCGCGGGTGAGGGACTGCAAGGCGATGCCGCCGAGGATCGAACCCATGGCGTGCTCGCGGATGCCGAAGTGCATCGTCCGGCCGTAGGGACCGCCGGTCCAGTCCTTGGTCTGCCGGTCGGTCGGGATGGACGACGGCTCGCCGGCCATCGTCGTCAGGTTGCTCTCGGCCAGGTCGGCCGAGCCGCCCCAGAGCTCCGGCAGGACTCCGGCCAGGGCGGACAGCACCTTGCCGCTGGCCGCGCGGGTCGCGATCCCCTTGGGGTCCGGGTCGAAGGTCGGGATCGCGTCGGTCCAGCCACCCGGCAGCTCCTGACGCTGCAGCCGGTCGAGCAGTGCGGCCCGCTCGGTGTTGTCGGCCCGCCACTTGTCGAAGGCGGGCTGCCAGTCGGCGTGCAGCTTCGCCCCGCGCTCGACGACCTCGCGGGCATGGGAGAGGACCTCGTCGGCCACCGCGAAGCTCTGCTCGGGGTCGAAGCCCAGGACGCGCTTGGTGCCGGCAACCTCATCGACGCCGAGGGCGGCGCCGTGGGCCTTGCCGGAGTTCTGCTTGGTCGGCGCCGGCCAGCCGATGATCGTGTTGAGCACGATGATCGACGGCTTGGCCGTCTCGGCCTGGGCCGACTCGATCGCGGCCAGCAGGGCGTCGACGTCCTCGACGTAACCGTCCGGCGTGCGCCAGTCGATCGTCTGGACGTGCCAGCCGTAGGCCTCGTAGCGCTTGCCCACGTCCTCGCTGAACGAGATGTCGGTGTCGTCCTCGATCGAGATGTGGTTCTGGTCGTAGATCACGACCAGGTTGCCGAGCTGCTGATGCCCGGCCAGCGAGCTGGCCTCGCTGGTGACGCCCTCCATCAGGTCGCCGTCCGAGGCCAGCACGAAGACGTGATGGTCGAACGGGCTCTGACCCGGGTCGGCGTCCGGGTCGAGCAGGCCCCTCTCGCGGCGGGCCGCCCAGGCCATGCCGACCGCGTGGGCCAGTCCCTGGCCGAGCGGGCCGGTCGTGATCTCGACGCCCCGCGTGTGCTTGTACTCCGGGTGCCCGGGCGTCTTGGAACCCCACGTGCGCAGGGCCTCGAGGTCGGACAGCTCCAAGCCGTAACCGGACAGGTAGAGCTGGATGTACAGGGTCAGGCTCGAGTGCCCGCAGGAGAGCACGAACCGGTCGCGGCCCAGCCACTGGTCGTCGTTCGGGTCGTGCCGCATCACCTGGTGCCACAACAGATAGGCCACGGGGGCCAGGCTCATTGCGGTGCCGGGGTGTCCGTTGCCGGCCTTCTGCACCGCATCGGCGGCGAGCACTCGCACGGTGTCCACGGCGCGCACATCGGTCGTGCTCCACCCGGCCTGCGAGGCGACGGGCAGAGCTAGCGACGGGTCCCGTCCAGCGGGGGCGGTGATGGTGGGATCGGTCACGAGCACACCCTTCGTCTCGATCGAGAGGTGGCGCGCGCCGACCTGGCCGGACGCCGCCTGGTGACAACGCGGACGAGCCTAGTCCCGGCCTCCCGTCGCGGCGTCCCGGGCCCGTTCGCTGCGGTGAACCTTGGCTGAACTCTGCGCCGCGACCGGGGATCGGATCGGCCGGAGGTAGAGTTGCGCCGCCGCGCAGGGGCGCCCCTGCCGAGCGCCTGCTGAGTGCCTTGTCGAGCCCGCCGAGGGAGAGATGACGACGACCGAACCGCGTCCCACTGCGGACGTCGCGACGGTCGCCGCGGAGCTCTCCTCGGGACGGTCAGAGGCGCGGGCCGGGCTCGGCGGCCGGATCTCGGCGTACGTCGCGCTGACCAAGCCCCGGATCATCGAACTGCTGCTGGTCACGACCCTGCCCGTGATGTTCCTGGCGGCCGGCGGACTGCCGCCGCTCGGGCTCGTCGATCGCGACGCTGATCGGCGGCACGCTGGCGGCCGGGAGCGCCAACGCCCTCAACTGTTACTTCGACCGCGACATCGACGAGCGGATGCGCCGGACCCGTCGGCGTCCGCTGCCCGCCCACGCGGTCGCGCCCACGGCGGCGCTCGTCTTCGGTGGGGTCCTCGGCGTGCTGGCCACGTTGTGGCTCGGCCTGACCGTCAACTGGCTGTCGGCGTCGCTGGCGTTGGGTGCCAACGCGTTCTACGTCCTCGTCTACACGATGTGGCTCAAGCGGCGGACCTGGCAGAACACGGTCTGGGGCGGGATCGCGGGCTGCTTCCCGACGCTGATCGGCTGGACTGCGGTGACCGGCCACCTGGCCTGGGCGCCGTTCGTGCTCTTCCTCGTCGTCTTCCTGTGGACGCCGCCGCACACCTGGGCGCTGGCGATGCGCTACCGCGAGGACTACGCCGCCGCCGGAGTGCCGATGCTTCCGGTGGTCGCGGGCGAGCGCGCGGTCACCCGGCAGATCGTGGCCTACACCTGGGCGACCGTCGCGGCGTCGTTCCTCCTGTGGCCGGTGGCGCGACATGGGTCTGATCTACCCGGTCGTGGCCGCGGTCGCCGGCGCCGCCATGATCGTGCAGGCCCACCAGCTCAAGGCCCGGGCCGACCGCGGCGTGACCGGCGCGCTGCTCAAGCCGATGCAGCTCTTCCACGGGACCAACCTGTACTTGACCGCGTTGTTTGTCGCAGTCGCCGTTGACGCCTTGGTGCACCTCTAGACACAGAGCGCTGAGTACGGCGCCGGGCACCGCGCGGGGCCGGTTCGGTCTCGCGGGTCACGGTGGCGACTGGATGTAGGTATGGCTGCGTGACATCCGTCGTCCTAAGCCGCTTGTGTCTTTTCCTCGGGGTCTCGCTCGCGGAGAGCCAACAAGCAGCGGGTCATGGCCACGACGAGCAACGACGCACCGAGCATGTGCAGGCCGACGAGCACCGAGGGCAGCCCGGTGAAGTACTGCGTGTAGCCGATCACGCCCTGAGCCACGGTCAGTCCACCCAGGACCCAGGCCGAGCGCTGGGCGGCCCGGGGCGCATCGACCAGCCGCAGCCCGAGGATCAGCGCCACCAGCAACCCGGAGAACACCAGCACCAGGTCCGAGTGCAACCAGCTGATCAGCCGCAGGTTGAGGTCGAAGCGCGGCGGGTTGTCGGCGTCGCCGGAGTGCGGGCCGGTGCCGGTCACCACGGTCCCGACGATCAGGACGCCGGCCAGGACGACCGCCGCGAGCCGAGCGGTCAGCACCAGCTCGCGCCGGACCAGCAGGTCGCGGCGGCGCATCACCCTCGCCGTACCGGACCAGCAGGGTCGTGGAGATGGCGATCAGCACCATCGAGACCAGGAAGTGGGCCATCACCGTGGCCGGGTTGAGCCCGGTCCGGACCGTGATCGCGCCCAGCACGGCCTGAACGAGGGTCAGAAGGAGCGGCAGCACGCCGAGGAGCCGCAGCGAGCGACGGCCCCAGCGCAGCACGGCGATCGCGGTGAGCAGCGCGACCAGGACGACGATCGTCGTCAGCGTCCGGTTGGTGAACTCGATCACCCGATGGATCGAGACGTGCTGGTCCGAGAACGGCGTCACCCGCCCCGGCGTGCACTCCGGAGCGGTGGTGCAGCCCAGGCCGGATCCGGTCAGCCGGACCACGCCGCCGGTCACGACGATCCCGACCTGGACGACGACGTTGGCGATCAGCAGGCGGCGGATCCTGGCTGGGGTGACCGTTAGTCGACGGAGCCGCTGCACCGGGCCAAGGCTACGGAGCACCGGGTCAGCTCCACCGGAACGTGCGGGCGACCAGGGCCGCCGCGGCACCGAACCAGATCAGGAGCACCAACAGCGGTACGACGGAGAGCCGGCCGTGCTGGAGCGCGGCCCGCAGCCCGTCGGCGAGCGCCCCCGAGGGCAGCCACGGCGCGATCCGGTCCAACGGCGTGGGCATCACGTGCGGGGGCACGACGACGGCGCTCCCGGCGAGCAGCAGCACCCAGACCAGGTTGGCCACCGCGAGCACGGCCTCGGCGCGGAGCAGCCCCGCGAGCAGCAGGGCCAGCGCGACGAACGTGGCCGTGCCGACGACCAGGAAGACCGCGGCCGGCAGCACGCCGATCGCCCTCGGCCGCCAGCCCAGGAACGCGGCCAGCACGCTCAGGACCACGACCTGGATGGCCACAACGCCAAGCGCTGCAACGGCTTTCGCGGTCAACAGTCCGGACCGGCCGAGGGGCGTGCTGCCCAGCAGTCGGAGCACGCCGTACCTGCGGTCGAAGCCGGTCTGGATGGCCTGACCGGTGAAGGCCGACGAGATCAGGGCGAGCGCCAGCACGCCCGGCGCGATGACGTCGACCCGCCGGGCCGGCCCCAGGTCCGGCGAGTGGGCTTGAACCAGGCCGATCAGGACCAGCGCCGGCAGGACCACCGCGACCAGCAGCTGCTCGCCGTTGCGGAGCAGCACGCTGATCTCGCTGTGCGCCTGGGCTAGCACGCGCTGGCGGGGCGGCGCGGCTCCAGGTGCGGGCCTGAGGTCGAGGGCGGCCACGGGCGGTGGGGTCACGACAGCGCCCGGCCGGTCAGGTCGAGGTAGACGTCCTCCAGGCTGCGCCCGGACGTCGTCAGCTCGGCCGGCGTGCCGCTCGCCACCAGGCGGCCGCAGGACAGGATCG
Source organism: uncultured Actinomycetota bacterium (assembly GCA_963834425.1). GTDB lineage: Bacteria > Actinomycetota > Actinomycetes > Actinomycetales > CAVURS01 > CAVURS01. The sequence continues at coordinate 1,243,824 of CAWIBR010000013.1, read as the reverse complement.
CGACGTGGTCGGCCAGCCGCTCGGCCTCGTCCATGGCGTGCGTGGTCAGCACGATGCTCGTCCCGGCGTCCCGGGCCTCCCGGACGAGATCCCAGACGGCCAGCCGGGCCTGCGGGTCCAGCCCGGCGCTCGGTTCGTCCAGGAACACCAGCTCGGGCCGCCCGACCAGGGCCAGGGCCAGGGCCAGCCGCTGGCGCTGGCCGCCGCTGAGCCGGCGGACCGACCGCTCGCCGTACGACGCGATGCCGAGCCGCTCGGCCAGCGCCGGGACGTCGTGCGGCGTCGCGTAGAAGCGGGCGACCTGTCGGAGCAACGGCAGTGCGCGGGCGCCCGTCGGCAGGCCACCGTCCTGCAACATGACGCCGACCCGCGACCGCAGGGCCTCGCCGTCGCGCGCCGGGTCCAGGCCCAGGACGCTGACCGAGCCGGCGTCGCCGGTGCGCAACCCCTCGCAGATCTCGATCGTGGTCGTCTTGCCCGCGCCGTTGGGTCCGAGGACGGCAGTGATCCGGCCGCGGTCCGCCGTGAGGTCCAAGCCGTCGACGGCCCGGGTCGGGCCATAGGACTTGACCAGCCCCCGCACCTGCAGACACGGATCGCTGGGCACCCGGCGAGTGTAGGTCGCTCGGCCGAGCGTCGAGCCCGCCCCCCGACCCGATCCGGGCCCGGTTAGGCGACCCTTCGTTGCGGTCCCAGGGATTTAGTACACACTGGTGTTGTGAATTTCCCCGCCACTCCCGTCGCAGCCCGCGCTCCGGGCTCCGCGACGCACGCCGGTGGCGACGACTCGACCCGCGAACGGGTCGCCCAGACGGTCTCCGAGCTCGGCCCGATCACGACGAGCGAGCTTGCTGAGCACCTCAACCTGACCAGCGCCGCGGTCCGCCGGCACCTGGACAACCTCGAGGCCGACCAGCTGGTCCGCAGCATCGACCCGGCCCAGCAGGCGCACGGCCCCCGTGGCCGCGGCCGGCCGGCCCGCTCCTACGTCCTGACCGACGCCGGTCACGCCGCCCTGGCCTCGGCGTACGACGACCTCGCGGCGTCCGCCCTGCGCTTCCTGGCCGAGGAGCTCGGCCCCGAGGCGGTGGAGCGGTTCGCCGAGTCCCGGGTGCAGGAGCTCGAGGCCCGCTACGCCCCGGTCGTCGATGCGGCCGGTTCGGACATGGCCGCCCGGACCCACGCGCTCGCCTCGGCCCTGTCGGCCGATGGCTACGCCGCGAGCGCCCGCCCGATGGGCGCCGGCACCCAGCTCTGTCAGGGCCACTGCCCGGTCCAGCACGTGGCGGCGGCGTTCCCGCAACTGTGCGAGGCCGAGGCCGAAGTCTTCGCTCGGCTGCTGGGCGGGCATGTTCAGCGCCTCGCGACGCTTGCCCATGGTGAGCATGTCTGTACGACGTACGTCCCGACCGGGGCCTCGGCCCCGCTCAGTCTTTCGGCACGACCAACCGCAGCAACTGCAGGAAAGGACAGCGATGACCACCGCTGACATCGAGGCCAGGAACCCGCAGCTGCAGGGGATCGGCACCTACGAGTACGGCTGGGCCGACTCCGACGCTGCCGGCACCAACGCGCGCCGCGGCCTGTCCGAGGAGGTCGTCCGCGACATCTCGGCCCGCAAGGGTGAGCCCGAGTGGATGCTCAAGAACCGGCTCAAGGGCCTGCGCCTCTTCGACAAGAAGCCGATGCCGGCTTGGGGCAGCGATCTGTCGGGCATCGACTTCGACAACATCAAGTACTTCGTGAAGTCGACCGAGAAGCAGGCCGCCACCTGGGACGACCTGCCGGCCGACATCAAGAACACCTACGACCGCCTGGGCATCCCGGAGGCCGAGAAGCAGCGCCTGGTCTCCGGCGTCGCCGCTCAGTACGAGTCGGAGGTCGTCTATCACCAGATCCGCGAGGACCTGGAGCAGCAGGGCGTGATCTTCCTCGACACCGACAGCGGGCTGCGCGAGCACCCGGAGCTGTTCGAGGAGTACTTCGGCTCGGTGATCCCGGTGGGAGACAACAAGTTTGCCGCCCTGAACACCGCCGTGTGGTCCGGTGGGTCGTTCATCTACGTGCCCAAGGGCGTGCACGTCGACATCCCGCTGCAGGCCTACTTCCGGATCAACACCGAGAACATGGGCCAGTTCGAGCGGACGCTGATCATCGCCGACGAGGGTTCCTACATCCACTACGTCGAGGGCTGCACCGCGCCGATCTACTCCAGCGACTCGCTGCACTCGGCCGTCGTCGAGATCATCGTCAAGAAGAACGCCCGGGTGCGCTACACGACGATCCAGAACTGGTCGAACAACGTCTACAACCTGGTCACCAAGCGGGCGACCGCGGCCGAGGGCGCGACCATGGAGTGGGTTGACGGCAACATCGGCTCCAAGGTCACGATGAAGTACCCCGCGATCTTCCTGCTCGGCGAGCACGCGAAGGGCGAGACGCTGTCGATCGCTTTCGCGGGCGAGGGCCAGCACCAGGACGCCGGCGCCAAGATGGTCCACGCGGCGCCGCACACGTCGTCCTCGATCGTGTCCAAGTCGGTGGCCCGCGGCGGTGGCCGCACGTCGTACCGCGGTCTGGTCCAGGTCCTGGAGGGCTCGCATCACAGCGCCTCGACGGTGCGGTGTGACGCGTTGCTGGTCGACCAGATCAGCCGGTCGGACACCTACCCCTACGTCGACGTCCGCGAGGACGACGTGTCGATGGGGCACGAGGCCACGGTCTCCAAGGTCAGTGCGGATCAGCTCTTCTACCTGATGTCGCGCGGCCTGACCGAGGAAGAGGCCATGGCGATGATCGTGCGCGGCTTCATCGAGCCGATCGCGCGCGAGCTGCCGATGGAGTACGCCCTCGAGCTCAACCGCCTGATCGAGCTGCAGATGGAAGGGGCCGTGGGTTGAGCCTGGATGTCGGCCAACCGATGGCCAAACCCCATTCGCACGGCCCCGGTTCGCCGGTCCCTCGCCAGTCGAGGGCCGAGCGGCCCACGTCGTACGACGTCGCTGACTTCCCGGTCCTGACCGGGCGCGAGGAGGACTGGCGGTTCACGCCGCTCGACCGGGTGCGTGGCCTGCACGACGGCAGCGCCGTGACCGGCGCGGGTGTCGTCGTCGAGGTCGACCTGGCCGAGCACGCGGTTGTCGAGACCGTCGGGCGGGACGACGCGCGGATCGGCCGGAGCGGCCAGCCGGGCGATCGCGTTGCGGCGCAAGCCTGGTCGTCGTTCGAGTCGGCCACGGTCGTCACCTTCCCGAAGGAGACCGTCGCCCGTCGTCCGACCTACGTGACCGTCACCGGTCAGGGCAAGGAGGGTGCGGCCTACGCGCACTTGGTGATCGACGCCCAGCCCTTCTCGACCGGCGTGGTCGTGATCGACCACCGCGGCAGCGCCACCCTGGCCGACAACGTCGAGCTGCTGGTCGGCGACAGCGCCAACCTGACCGTCGTCAGCCTGGCCGACTGGGACGACGACACCGTGCACCTGTCCTCGCACCAGGCGACGATCGGCCGCGACGCGATGCTCAAGCACGTCGTGGTGACGCTCGGCGGCGACGTCGTGCGGATCACGCCGTCCACCGCCTTCGCCGCCCCGGGTGGAGACGTCGAGATGCTCGGGATGTACTTCGCGGACGCGGGGCAGTTCCAGGAGCACCGGCTCTTCGTCGACCACGCCCAGCCCAACTGCCGCAGCCGGGTGACCTACAAGGGCGCCCTGCAGGGGGAGTCGGCGCACACGGTCTGGGTCGGCGACGTGCTGATCCGGGCCAACGCCGAGGGCACCGACACCTACGAGCTCAACCGCAACCTGGTCCTCACCGACGGCGCCCGCGCCGACTCGGTGCCGAACCTGGAGATCGAGACCGGCGAGATCACCGGCGCCGGCCACGCGTCGGCGACCGGCCGGTTCGACGACGAGCAGCTGTTCTACCTGCAGGCCCGCGGCATCCCTGAGGACCAGGCTCGCCGGCTCGTGGTCCGTGGCTTCTTCGTCGAGCTCGTCCAGCAGATCGGTGTGCCCGAGCTCGAGGAGCGCCTGCTCCGCGAGATCGAGGAGGAGCTCGAGTCCTCGATGGGCCAGCTGTCCGGGCCGGACGACGTCGACGCGGTGGTGGCCCGGTGAGCTTCGAGTTCGCCGTACGTCTTGACGCACTGCCCGAGGTCGGCGCGGTGCTGGTCGAGCTGGCTGGGCGACCGGTCGCCGTCGTCCGCGACGAGGACGGCGACGTGCACGCCGTCGACGACACCTGCTCGCACGCCAACGTCTCGCTGGCCGAGGGCGAGGTCGACGGCTGCACCATCGAGTGCTGGCTGCACGGCTCGCGGTTCGACCTGCGCACCGGCCGGCCCACCTCGCTGCCGGCCATCCGCCCGATCGCCGTCTATCCCATCCAGATCGAGGACGGCACCGTCCTCGTCGACGTCGCAGCACCGCTGTCCGACGCCCAGATCCTCGAAGCAACCGCCGTGAAGGAGCACTGACCAACGCATGGCCACCCTGGAGATCCGCGACCTGCACGTGACGGTCAGCGATGACACCCCCGACGGCGCGAAGGAGATCCTGCGCGGCGTCGACCTGACCGTCCGGCAGGGCGAGACCCACGCGATCATGGGCCCCAACGGCTCGGGCAAGTCGACCCTGGCCTACTCGATCGCCGGCCACCCGAAGTACACGATCACGAGCGGCACGGTGACCCTCGACGGCGAGGACGTCCTGGCCATGACGGTCGACCAGCGGGCCCGGGCCGGCCTCTTCCTGGCCATGCAGTACCCCGTGGAGATCCCGGGCGTCACCGTCTCGAACTTCCTGCGTACGGCGCGTACGGCCGTCGACGGTCAGGCCCCGCCGCTGCGCCAGTGGGTCAAGGACGTCAAGGCGGCGATGAGCGACCTGCGGATGGACCCGGCCTTCGCCGACCGCAACGTCAACGAGGGCTTCTCCGGCGGCGAGAAGAAGCGTCACGAGATCCTGCAGCTCGAGCTGCTCAAGCCCAAGATCGCCGTCCTCGACGAGACCGACTCGGGCCTGGACGTCGACGCCCTCAAGGTCGTCTCCGAGGGCGTCAACCGGGTCCGCGCCGGCGGCGAGGTCGGCGTCCTGCTGATCACGCACTACACCCGGATCCTGCGCTACATCGAGCCCGACTTCGTGCACGTCTTCGTCGACGGCCGGATCGTCGAGGAGGGCGGCCCGGAGCTGGCCGACCGGCTCGAGGCCGAGGGCTACGACCGGTTCGCCGGGGCGAACGCCTGACATGACGCTCACGCCGGAGCGCCTGCAGCGCCTCGACCTGGCCGAGCCGGCCGAGCCGCGAGGCCCGTTCAGCGCGGCCGAGCTGACGGCTGTGCGCGGTGACTTCCCGATCCTGCAGCGCACCGTCCGCGACGGGCGGCCGCTGGTCTACCTCGACTCGGGGGCCACCTCGCAGAAGCCGACCGTGGTGCTGGACGCCGAGCGTGAGTTCTACGAGCTGCACAACGCGGCCGTGCATCGCGGCGCCCACCAGCTGGCCGAGGAGGCGACCGACGCCTTCGAGGCCGCGCGGTCGGCCGTGGCCCGGTTCATCGGCGCGCAGGACGACGAGGTGGTCTTCACCAAGAACGCCACCGAGGGCATCAACCTGGTCGCCTACGCGATGAGCAACGCCGCAACCGCGGGGGAGGCCGCGGCCCGATTTGTCGTCGGGCCCGGCGACGAGATCGTCGTGACCGAGATGGAGCACCACGCCAACCTGGTGCCGTGGCAGGAGCTGTGCCGCCGCACGGGTGCGACCCTGCGCTGGCTCGAGCTCACCGACGAGGGCACCCTCGACCTGTCCGCGCTGGACGACCGTGGTGAACGAGCGGACCAAGCTGCTCGCCTTCACCCACGTCTCCAACGTCCTCGGCACCCTGAACCCGGTCGCGCCGCTGGTCGCGCGGGCCCGCGAGGTCGGGGCGCTCGTGGTGCTGGACGCCTGCCAGTCGGTGCCCCACCTGGCCGTCGACGTCACCGAGCTCGGCGTCGACTTCCTGGCCTTCTCGGGGCACAAGATGCTCGGGCCGAGCGGGGTCGGCGTGCTGTGGGGCCGCCGCGAGCTGCTCGCTGCCATGCCGCCCTTCCTGACCGGCGGCTCGATGATCGAGACGGTGCGGATGGAGGGCTCGACCTACGCCGCGCCGCCGCAGCGGTTCGAGGCCGGAGTGCCGATGGCCGCCCAGGCTGTCGGCCTGCACGCCGCCGTCGACTACCTGACCGAGCTCGGCATGGATCGCGTTGCGGCGCAGGAGCATTCGGTCTCGGACGCCTTGCTCGACGGCCTGGCCGAACGGCCCTGGGTGCGCGTGCTGGGGCCGACCGACCGCAGCCAGCGGGCCGGTGCCGTCGCCTTCGTGGTCGACGGCGTGCACGCCCACGACGTCGGTCAGGTGCTGGACGACGCGGGCGTGGCCGTGCGGGTGGGTCACCACTGCGCCTGGCCGTTGCACCGCCGGTTCGGCGTGGCCGCGTCGACCCGCGCCTCGTTCGCGGCGTACAACGGGGTCGACGATGTCGCCGCGCTGCTCGCCGCGCTCGACCGGGTGCCGGCGCTCTTCGGGCTGGAGGTCTGACGTGGACCTCTACCAGGAGCTGATCCTCGATCACGCGAAGTCCCCGCACCACGCCGGTCTGCGCGCGCCGTACGACGTCGAGGTCCAGCAGGTCAACCCGGTCTGCGGTGACGAGGTGACCCTGCGCCTGCACCTGACCGGCACAGGGGCGGATGCGGTCGTCGCGGACGTGTCCTATGACTCGCAGGGCTGCGCCATCAGCAAGGCCTCGGCGTCGGTCCTGACCGACCTGGTGATCGGCCGGCCGGTGAGCCACGCCGTGAGCACCGGGGAAGCCGTGCGGACGATGGTGCGTTCCCGTGACGTGCAGCCGGACGAGGACGTGCTCGGCGACGCCGTGGCCCTGCACGGGGTCGCGAAGTACCCGGCACGCGTCAAGTGCGCGCTGCTCAGCTGGACCGCCCTGACCGAAGCCCTGCTCCTGAGCGGGGCGCTCGCTCACGGCACCGAGACCGACGGGGACGCACAGCCGTTGCCGGAGAAGGAGACCGCATGACCGACACCGCCCAGACGACCCCGACTCCGCCCAACGTCGCCGACGTTGAGGAGGCGCTGCGCGACGTCGTCGACCCCGAGCTCGGCATCAACGTCGTCGACCTCGGCCTGATCTACGGGCTGACCATCGACCAGAACGCGCACGTGGTCATCGACATGACGCTCACCAGCGCCGCCTGTCCGCTGACCGACGTGATCGAGGACCAGACCGCGCAGGCCCTCGACGGCCTGGTCACCGGCCACCGGATCAACTGGGTCTGGATGCCGCCGTGGGGTCCGGACAAGATCACCGACGACGGCCGCGAGCAGCTGCGGGCCCTCGGTTTCAACGTCTGATCTTCAACGTCTGACCGACCGCACGAGTGCTCCTCGCGCGAGGAAGGTTGGCGCGATGGTGAGCCGGACGGTCGAGGTGCCGCCGGACCGGCTGGTCGGCTGGTACGACCGTTACGCCGCAACGCATCCGGGCGCGCACCCGTCGTACGCCGATGGGCTGGTGCGGGTGGATGCCGTCGGCGGATCGTCGGTCGTGATGACGCCGCTGCTGCCCTTCGCTCCCGTTGTCGGCGGGGCTGACGATCAGTTGGTGGCGGCTCTGGCCGAACACGCCGCTCGGCCGACGGTGACCGCACTCGTGCTGGTCCGGCGCGGGGGCTACGCCGTCGGCGTGGCGCGCGGTGGTGAGCTGATCCGGTCCAAGGTCGGCAGCCGCTATGTCCAGTCTCGGACCGCGGCGGGTGGCTGGTCGCAGCAGCGCTTCGCCCGGCGGCGCGAGGGGCAGGCCAAGGAGCTGGTCCGAGCAGCGGCCGAAGCCTGGTCCGGTTTGGCACCCAGCCCCGCTCCCGCCGTGCTGGTGACGGGCGGCGATCGCGGTCTGTGCGATCAGGTGCTGGCCGAGCCGCAGCTGCGGCGGCTCGCCGCGCTGGGGAGCGCCCGGCACCTGGATCTGCCCGACCCGCGGCTGGCGGTGCTGCGCGAGGCGGCGGTGCGCACCCAGGCCCTGCTGGTCACCATCAACGAACCTTGAAATCCCAGAGCCCTAGCCTGTCCGGCGTGGAGATCCTGCGCTACGCCGCGTTCACCAGCGACCCGGCCGGCGGCAACCCCGCGGGCGTCGTGCTCGATGCGACCGGTGCGAGCGACGCCGAGCTGCAGGAGGTCGCGCGGCAGGTTGGCTACTCCGAGACGGCCTTCCTGCTGCCGCAGCCCGGCGCACGGATGGGCGTCCGCTACTTCAGCCCGCTCGCCGAGGTGCCGTTCTGCGGCCACGCGACCATCGCGACGGCGGTGGCGTACGCCGAGCGGCACGGCCCGGGCCGGCTCGACCTGGACACTGCAGCCGGCCGGGTCGTGGTCACCACCCGAGCCGGCGCCAGCGGACCGGAGGCCACCCTGGTCAGCGTCCCGCCGTCCGTTGCGGACCTGTCCGGTGACCGGCTGGCCGAGCTGCTCCGCGCGCTGCGTTGGGAGCCGGGCGACCTCGACCCAGCCCTGCCGGTGCGGGTCGGCTACGCCGGAGCGTTCCATCCGATCCTGGCCGCCCGGACCCGGCAGCGGCTGGCCGAGCTGGACTACGACTTCGCCGCGCTGCAGGCGCTGATGGCGCGCGAGGACTGGACGACGATCGACCTGGTCTGGCGCGAGGCGCCCGACGTCTTCCACGCGCGCAACCCGTTCCCGCCGGGCGGGGTGGTCGAGGACCCCGCCACCGGTGCGGCTGCGGCGGCGTTCGGCGGCTACCTGCGCGAGCTCGGCCTGGTCGAGCCGCCGGCCACGGTCTGGGTGCATCAGGGCGACGATCTTGGCCGGCCCGGACTCCTCCAGGTGACCATCCCGGCCGGCACCGGCGGGATTTCGGTTGGCGGCAGCGCCGTTCGGATGGGTTGAATCGACCCGTGCTGACTCCGACCTACCCGATCCGGACCGAGCGACTGAGCCTGCGGCCCTATCAGCCGGACGACTTCGACGCGGCCCTGAGCTATTGGTCGCGCGAGGACACCACGCGCTACATCCCGTTGGGCCCCTTCACCCAGGAGACCTTCGGCAAGCGGCTGGAGCGGCTGATGCAGGGCACCTCCATCGCCGCCGCGGGCGACGGGCTGGTGCTCGCCGTGGTGCCGGACGGCGAGGATCACGTCGTCGGTGACATGACCCTGCACTGGTCCAGTGCCGAGCATCGCTGGGGTGAGTTCGGCTTCATCTTCCACCCGGACTTCCAGGGGCGCGGCTACGCGACCGAAGCGTCGATCCCGTTGCTGCGCATGGCCTTCGAGGATCTGGACCTGCACCGGATGATCGCTCGGCTGGACGCCCGCAACGGCGCCTCGGCCGCCGTGCTGCGCAAGCTGGGCCTGCGTCAGGAGGCGCATCTGGTCGAGAACGAGTGGATCAAGGGCGAGTGGACCGACGAGCTCGTCTACGCGATCCTGCAGGACGAGTGGCGAGCTCAGCTCAGCCCGGAGCGTTGAGCTCGACCCCCGGGGCGGCCGCGATCATGGTGGCCCGGATCGCCGCCGCCACCTGGGCCGGGGCCTCCATCGGCGACATGTGGCCGCTTCCGGCGATGGTCACCGGCCGGGCCGCTGGGATGCCGCGAGCGAGCACATCGCTCATCTCGCGGAAGGCCGGCACGTCCAACTCGCCTACGACCACCGTCGCGGGCCCACGGACCTGCCCGAGCGCGTCGATCGGGCGCGGCCCGTCGGTGCGGGCCGGGTCCTCGCCGAGCCAGTGCCGGCCGCTGTAGCGCGCCACGATGGTGCTCAACCGTCGGGCCAGCTCTGGCCGTTCATTGGCCACCGCGAAGAACGGATGGGCCAACCACACGTCCTTCGCCGCCTCGATGCCGTGGTCGTGCAGGGCGGCGGTCACGGCGTGGGTGGCCGTCGTCGTCGCCTCGTCCCAGCGCACGCCCTCGAGCAGGCCGTCGACCAGCACCAGCGCGCTCACCCGACCTGGCTCCTGCAACGCGAACTGCAGCGCCGGGTGGGCACCGAAGGAGAAGCCGACCAAGGCCGCTTGGGGGATCCCCAGGTGGTCCATCAGCGCGGCCAGGTCCTCGGCGTGCGAGTAGCCGCAGTGCAGGTCCATCGGAGCGGACTCACCGAACCCGCGCAGGTCGTAGCGCACGACGGTGAAATCGGTTGCCAGCAAAGGGACTACGTCGTCCCACATCCGACGGTCGAGGGAGAACCCGTGCAGCAGGATCACCGGTGGCCCGCTGCCGACGGCTTCCCAGACCAGGTGGCCGCCCTCGAGCAGCAGCATCCCGTGTCGCGGATTCGGGCCGAGCGCGCTCACGAGGACCACCATGGTCCTCACCCGCGAACTTGACTAGGCCCTAGGCGAACTCGGCCAGCCAGCCGGGTGCCGCGGCCACGAACTCAGGCGACGGCAGCTGCCCCGCGCCGGCCGGCAGCGCCCCGAGCAGGGGCACGCCGGTCACGACGGGCAGGTCCTCGAGATTGCAGCGCATCGCCAGGTCCGGCTCGTCGGGCGGGCTGGGCCAGCTACCGATCACGATGCCGGCGCACGCCAGCCCGCGGTGCCGCAGGGCCTCGGTGGTCAGGGCCGCGTGGTTCAGCGTGCCCAGACCGGCCGCGACGACCACGAGGAACGACGCGTCGACACCCGCGTCTGGACAGGTCGGCGCCCAGGTGTCCCAGGTCCCCGCCGTCGGTGTCCAGGCGCACGAGCAGACCGCCGGCGCCCTCGACCAGCACGACGTCCAGGTCGCCTCGACCGGCCAGCCCCGCGACGTACGCCGCGTGCTCGGCCACCGTCGGGATCGAGGCGCCGGCGACGCGGGCGGCGGTGTCCGGGGCGAGCGGGTCGGGCAGCCGGGCCGGCTCGTGGGTCTCGACCGGCCCGGCGAGGCGCACGATGTCGGCCAGGTCACCGGGCTCACCGGGCGCCAGGCCGGTCTGCACCGGCTTGACCACCGCGACCCGCAGTCCCCGCTCGTGGAGCGTGGCGACCAGGGCCGCCGTGACGATGGTCTTGCCGACGTCGGTGCTCGTGCCGGTGACGATGACGACCCGCGCGGACCGGCTCACGCGGTGACCGTCTTGAGCACCTGCGCCGCATGGGCGACCTGCTCGTCGGTGAGGTCGGCGTGCGCGGTGACCCGGAGCCGGGAGGATCCGTCCGGCGTGGACGGTGGCCGGAAGCAGCCCACTCGCAAGCCCTCGGCCGCGCAGGTCTCGACGGCGGCGAGGGCGGCCCGTGGGCCGGCCAGCGGGAGTGACAGCACGGCGCCGGCGGGGACGGGCACGCCGCAGGCGTCAGCCAGAGTGGCTGCGTGCGCGCGCACCCGGACCGCCAGCTCGGGATGAGCCGCGAGGACGCTGAGCGCGGCGAGGGCGGCGCCGGCCGAGGCCGGGGCCAGGCCAGTGTCGTAAATAAAGCTGCGGGCGGTGTTGACCAGATGCTCGCGGACCATGGAGTGACCGAGGACCGCTCCGCCTTGGGCACCAAGGGATTTCGAGAGCGTGGCCGTGATGACCAGATGGCTCGCGCTGGCAATGCCGGCCGCTGCGCAGGCGCCGCGACCTCGCTCGCCGACCACCCCCAGCCCGTGGGCCTCGTCGACCAGCAAGGCGGCGTCGTGGTCGGCCGTCAGCTCGGCCAGGGCGGCGAGGGGCGCCGCGTCGCCGCCGACGCTGTAGACCGACTCGACCACCACCAGCGCCTTGGGTTGAGTGCGCCCGCGGAGCAATTCGGCGACGTGGTCGACGTCGTTGTGCCGGTTGACGACCACGGTCGCCCGCGACAGGCGGGCCCCGTCGATGAGCGAGGCGTGCACGTGCGCGTCGGACACGATCAACGTGTCGGCGTCGGCCAGCGCCGTCAGGGCTCCGAGGTTGGCCTGGTAGCCAGCCGAGAAGACGAGCGCGCTCGGCGCACCGACGAAGCCGGCCAGCGTGTCCTCGAGCTCGCCGTGGATGCCCAGAGTCCCGGTGACCAACCGCGACGCCCGGGCACCGGCACCGTAGGCGCGAGCGGCCGCGATGGCACCGGCGACGACATCGGGGTGGCGGGACAGGCCGAGGTAGTCGTTGCCCGCCAGGTCGAGCAGTCCGTCGGCGGCGGCCGGCGGCTGGGTCTCCAGCCGGCGGGTCAGCCCGGCGGCCTCGCGCCGCTCGGCCGAGCCGCTCCAGGTCGTCCAGGAAGCCGCTCATCAACCGTGCACCTGGGCCACCGACTCGACCATCGCCGTGGTGACCGTCTCGAGGTCCGCGGCCGAGGTGACGTAGGGCGGCATCGCGTAGACCAGATCCCGGAAGGGCCGCAGCCATACGCCGCGCCGCAGGGCGGCCGCGGTCACGGCAGCCACGTCGACCGGCTCGCGCAGCTGGATCACTCCGACGCCGCCGATGACCCGCACGTCGCTGACCGAGGCCAGGTCCCAGGCCGGTTTCAGTCCGGTCTCGAGGCCCGTGTGCAGGGCCCGCACCTGCGCCCGGAAGTCGTTGTGCTGCAACAGGTCCAGGCTGGCCAGAGCCACGGTGCAGGCCAGCGGGTTGGCCATGAACGTCGGGCCGTGCATGAGGGCGCCGGCCGCACCGGCCGACACCTGCTGGGCGACCTCGGCGGAGCAGAGCACCGCGGCCAGCGAGAGGTAGCCACCGGTGAGCGCCTTGCCGACGCACAGGATGTCCGGCGTCACGCCGCAGCGGTCGGCGGCCCACAGGGTGCCCGTGCGGCCGAAGCCGGTGGCGATCTCGTCGAAGATCACCAGGGCGCCGTCGGCCCGGGCCAGCTCGGCCAGGACGCGGACGACGTGCGGGCTGTAGATGTGCATGCCCCCGGCGCCCTGCAGCACCGGCTCGACGACCACGGCGGCGATCTCACCGGCGTGCTCGGCGTACAGGCTGCGGGTCGTGCGCTCCCACGCGACCATCTCCGGATCGTGGGCGGGGCGGTCCACACCTCCGGGCGGGCGGGGCGCGAAGACCTGCTCGGGCAGCACGCCGGTGAAGAGCGAGTGCATCCCGTTGACCGGGTCGCAGACGCTCATCGGCGCGAACGTGTCGCCGTGGTAGCCGCCGCGGATGGTGAACATCCGCCGCCGCGGACGCCCGGCAGCCGCGTGCACCTGCCAGGCCATCTTGAGCGCCACCTCGACCGACACCGAGCCGGAGTCGGCGAAGAACACGTGCTCCAGACCGTCGGGCGCGAGCTCCAGCAGCCGTCTCCCCAGGGCGATCGCCGGCTCGTGGGTGAGGCCGCCGAACATCACGTGGCTCATCCGCCCGAGCTGGCCGGCGACCGCCGCGTCGAGCTCGGGCACGGCGTAGCCGTGGATCGCGCACCACCACGACGACATCGCGTCGATGACCTCACGGGAGGCGCCGTCGCGGTCGCGCAGCCGGAGCCGCACCCCGGCTGCCGACTCGACCAGGTAGGGGTCGGACGGCACCAGGGCCGAGGAGTACGGGTGCCAGAGATGGTCGCGATCGAAGGCGAGCAGTTCGCCGTACGCCGCGGTGCCAGCGTCGTCGTCAGGCATGTCAGCTCGTCCCGGCGGGAGCCGAAAGACCCGTCGTACCAAAGGTTTCGCCGTGCTCGACACAGCGCGCCGTCCAGCCACCGGGGGTGACCTGCACAACCATCCGCCGCCGGCACTGCGAGCAGTAGCGCGGTGGCTCCAGCCGCAGCCCCTGGAGGCAGTCGGCATGGCTGCCCTCGGTGAGCGCGATCCCACAGCGGCCGCAGTAGGCGCTCTCCAACGTGGGCATCAGGTCGGCATCAGTCAGGGTCCACGGCGTCGTCCACGGCGTCACAGCGTCGCGTTGAGCGCCTTGATCGGCATCTGCAGGTCCTGCAGCAGGGCCAGGTCCTCCTGGGGGTCCCGGCCCAGCGTCGTCAGGTAGTTGCCGACGATGACCGCGTTGATGCCGCCCAGCAACCCCTCGCGGGTGCCCAGGTCGCCGAGGGTGAGCTCGCGACCGCCGGCGTACCGCAGGATCGTGCGGGGGAGGGCGAGTCGGAAGGCCGCGATGGTGCGCAACGCATCGGAGGCACCCATCACCGGCTGGTCGCCGAACGGCGTGCCCGGTCGGGGGTTGAGGAAGTTGAGCGGGACCTCGTGCGGCTCGAGCTCGCCCAGCTGTGCGGCCAGCTCGGCCCGCTGCTCCAGGGTCTCGCCCATGCCGACCAGGCCTCCGCAGCACAGCTCCATCCCGGAGTCCTTGATCATCTGGCAGGTGTCCCAGCGCTCTTCCCACGAGTGGGTGGTGACGACGTGGGGGAAGTACGACCGGCCGGCCTCGAGGTTGTGGTTGTAGCGGTGCACGCCCATGTCGCGCAGGTCGTCGACCTGCTCCTGGGTCAGCATGCCGAGCGAGGCCGCGACCTGGATGTCGACGGCGGCCTGGATGGCGGCCACGCCTTCGCGCATCTGGGCCATCAGCCGGGCGTCCGGCCCGCGGACGGCCGCCACGATGCAGAACTCGCTGGCGCCGGTGGCCCGGGTCTGGATCGCGGCCTGGACCAGCTCGGGGATGTCCAGCCAGACCGACCGCACCGGCGAGCTGAACTGTCCGGACTGGCTGCAGAAGTGGCAGTCCTCCGGGCAGCCGCCGGTCTTGAGCGACACGATGCCCTCGACCTCGACGTCGGGGCCGTTGAAGGCCAGCCGCACCTCGTGCGCGAGGGCGAGCAGGTCGTCCAGCACCTCGTCCGGTGTCTGCAGGACGGCCAGGATCTGGTCGTAGTCCAGCGCCCGGCCCTGGGCCAGCACCTGCTCGCGGGCGACAGCCACGATCGCGCGGGGGTCGGCTCGGGTCACGGAGTCAGCGCTGGTGGTCACCGGCCGATTGTGTCGTACGCCGCAATGCCGGGTCTGCAGGGACGTCTAGAGGGACTTCGCCGAGAAGGTGTCGCAGTGGTTCAGGTCGCCGCTCTGGTAGCCCGTCGTGAACCACCGCTGCCGCTGGGCCGAGGACCCGTGGGTCCAGGTGTCGGGTGTCACGTGGCCGGTCGCCTGCTGCTGGATGTGGTCGTCGCCGACCGCCGCCGCGGCCGAGAGCGCGGCCGTGATGTCCGCCTTGGACAGGGGCTGCAGGAACGGCACACCGTCGGCGTCGTTGGTGGTCGAGGCGTGGTTGGCCCAGACCCCGGCCAGGCAGTCGGCCATCAGCTCGGTGCGCACCGATCCGCTCGTGGCGCCCTGCGGATCCTGCTGCGCGCGGCCGAGCAGGCCCAGGATGTCCTGGATGTGGTGGCCGTACTCGTGGGCCACGACGTACTCCTGAGCGAGCGCGCCGCTGGAGGACGCCGAACCGGTCGGTGAGCTCCTGGTAGAACGACGGGTCGATGTAGACCTTCTTGTCGAGGGGGCAGTAGAACGGCCCGACGTCATTGGAGGCCGTGCCGCACGCCGACTGGGCCTGCCCGCTGTAGATGACGATGGTCGCGTCGGTGTAGCGCTTGCCGTACTTCGGCAGGGCCGTCGCCCAGTAGGCCTGGACGCTGTTCGCCGTACCGACGATCCGGCACTGCTCGTAGCGATTCGCGTCGGCGCCGGTCTTGCAGACCGTGAGGTCGGGCGCGGGGCCGGACGCTCCCGGCGCGCCGTCGGTGATCCCCGGCAGGGTGGTGTCGGTGCCGCCGAGCAGCGCCTTGATCACGAAGATGACGATGACGACGGCGATGCCCCCGACGCCCCCGCCGATCGGCAGGACCCCGCCCGACAGCCGCCCCCCACCGCCTCCCGACTGCGCCTGGCTGGTGTCCAGCGTGGAGCGCTCGTTGAAGCTCACGCCGCGTAGACTAGGGCCTGTGACCGCGACGACGGACTAGCCGAGGGACCGCCCGGCACCCCCGTGACCAGGCGCCAACCACCCCTCTCCACCGTCTTTCGAAGGGCACTCCAGCATGATCACCGCCACCGGTCTGGAACTCCGCGCGGGCTCGCGGATCCTGATCGACGACGCGACCTTCCGGGTCGGCCCCGGTGACCGGGTCGGCCTGGTCGGGCGCAACGGCGCCGGCAAGACGACCCTGACCCGGATCCTGGCCGGCGAGGGGCAGCCCGCGGCCGGCACGGTGCTCCGCAGCGGCGAGATCGGCTACCTGCCGCAGGACCCGCGCACCGGCGACCTCGACGTGCTGGCCCGCGACCGCATCCTGTCGGCCCGCGAGCTGGACACCGTGCTGCGCCAGCTGCGCGAGACCGAGGGCGCGATGGCCAGTGCGGACGACGAGACCCGCGACAGCGCGATGGAGCGCTACGCGCGGCTGGAGGCGACCTTCTCCTCCCGGGGCGGGTACGCCGCCGAGGCCGAGGCGGCGTCGATCGCCAGCAGCCTCGGGCTGCCCGGAGCGGGTCCTCGGCCAGCAGCTGCGCACGCTCTCCGGCGGGCAGCGGCGCCGGGTCGAGCTGGCCCGGATCCTGTTCTCCGGCGCGCCGACCCTGCTGCTCGATGAGCCCACCAACCACCTGGACGCCGACTCGATCGTCTGGCTGCGGGAGTTCCTGCGGGGCCACAAGGGCGGCCTGGTGATCATCAGCCACGACGTCGACCTACTCGAGGCGTGCGTGACCCGGGTCTTCCACCTCGACGCGGGGCGGGCGGCGCTGGACGTCTACAACGTCGGCTGGAAGAACTACCTCCAGCAGCGCGAGACCGACGAGCGGCGGCGGCACCGCGAGCGGGCCAACACCGAGAAGAAGGCCGCCGCGCTGATGGCCCAGGCCGACAAGATGCGGGCCAAGGCCACGAAAGCCGTTGCGGCGCAGAACATGGCCCGGCGTGCGGAGCGGATGCTGGCCGGCCTCGAGGACAAGCGGATGAGCGACAAGGTGGCCAAGCTCCGCTTCCCGGAGCCGGTGCCGTGCGGTCGCACCCCGCTGACCGCCGAGGGGCTCTCCCGGTCGTACGGCTCGCTGGAGATCTTCACCGACGTCGACCTGGCCATCGACCGCGGCGCGAAGGTCGTCGTGCTCGGCCTCAACGGTGCGGGCAAGACGACGCTGCTGCGCATCCTGTCCGGCATCGACGCGCCGGACACCGGCGAGGTCCGGCCCGGCCACGGGCTGCGGCTCGGTTACTACGCGCAGGAGCACGAGACCCTCGACACCTCCCGCTCGGTCTTGGAGAACATGCGGACGGCCGCGCCCGAGCTCGGTGACACCGGCGTGCGCAGCGTCCTGGGGTCGTTCCTGTTCAGCGGCGACGACGTCGACAAGCCCGCCGGTGTGCTCTCCGGCGGCGAGAAGACCCGGCTGGCGCTGGCCACTCTGGTCGTCTCCGGCGCCAACCTGCTGCTGCTCGACGAACCCACCAACAACCTCGACCCGGCCTCCCGCGAGGAGGTGCTGGCGGCTCTGCGGTCCTACGCCGGTGCGGTCGTGCTGGTCACCCACGACGAGGGCGCGGTGCACGCCCTCGAACCCGAGCGCGTGCTGCTGCTCCCGGACGGCGTCGAGGACCACTGGAGCGCCGACTACGCCGACCTGGTCTCCCTCGCCTAGCCGCCCAACCCCCTAACCGCCTAACCCTGCGTCGCGTGCTCCCATCCGGCCGCCGTGCTCCATCCCGGCCGGTGGGCTGGCCCGAAATGTCCGCTCCGAACCGGCCAGATGGGAGTACGGCGAGGGGCTGGGTAACGTCGCCGCCGTGATTGATCCCGCAGTCCTGGCCGCCGGACGCATCCGGGTCGAGACGACCGGGCCGGTGCTGACGGTCACGTTGGACCGGCCGGACCAGCTCAACGCGCAGACACCCGCGACCTGGCGCGCCCTGGCCGCCGTCGGTGCCCAGTTGGTCACGGACCTCGGGCAGGACGACCCGGGCGCGGAGCCCGGCGACGGCGTGCGGGTCGTGGTCCTGCGGGGCGCCGGCCCGTCGTTCTCGGCCGGGCTGGACCGGGCGATGTTCACACCGCACGGGATCCCCGGCGAACCCGGGCTGTTCCAGCTGGCGGCCCAGACCGATGCCGAGATCGACGCGGCGATCACGGGCTTCCAGTCGGCGTTCACCTGGTGGTCCCAGGTGCCCGCCGTGACCATCGCGGCCGTGCAGGGCAACGCGATCGGCGCCGGCTTCCAGCTGGCCCTGGCCTGCGACCTGCGGGTGGTCGCCGACGACGCGCGTTTCGCGATGAAGGAGACCTCGCTGGGCCTGGTGCCCGACCTGACCGGCACCTCGCGGCTCGTCCAGGCGGTCGGCACCGCCCGCGCGCTGGAGATCTGTGCGACCGGGCGCTGGGTCGGGGCGGCCGAGGCCGTGGCGATCGGCCTGGCCACCGCCGCCGTACCGGCTGGTGATCTGGAGCCCACCGTCACGGATCTGGTCGAAGCCCTGCTCGCCGCTCCCGCGGGCGCGCTGCGGGAGACGCTGGCGTTGCTGCGCGGAGCCAGTGGGCGTACGCCGGGGGAGCAGCACGCCGCCGAGCGGGCCGCCCAGACCCGCCGGCTGCGCGACCTCGCGGCCGCTGCTGGAGCGCCACGGCAGACAGCAGGCGGAACAACCGGCGTTGTCGGGGGCGTTGGCGACACTGGCTGACCGAGGGCTCTGACAGCACGGTCCGGGCCGGTCCACGCACAGGACAGAGGGACAGCACAGCAATGTCGCAGTTGAGCGCCTACCGCGCGATGCACGGCCTGACCCGCGACGGGAGCGTCGCGGAGCAGCGGCTGAAGCCCGGCACGACCCGCCGGGTGCTCCGCTATGCCCGGCCGTACAAGCGCGCGATCACCGGCTTCCTGCTGCTCGCCGTCCTCGATGCCACGCTGACCGTCGCGGTCCCACTGATCCTGCGCTCGATCATCGACAACGGCGTGACGCCCAAGGACACCCAGGTCGTCGTGGTGCTGTCCCTGGTCGTGGCCGGCATCGCGGTGCTGGACGCGGGGGTGGGGCTGATCCAGCGCTGGTTCTCGGCGCGGGTCGGCGAGGGCCTGATCTACGACCTGCGCACCGAGGTCTTCGTGCACGTGCAGGCCCAGCCGATCGCCTTCTTCACGCGGACCCAGACCGGCTCGCTGGTCTCGCGGATCAACAGCGACGTGATGGGCGCCCAGGCCGCCTTCACCTCGACCCTGTCCGGGGTCGTCACCAACGTGGTCTCGCTGGTCCTGGTGGCCGGCGCGATGTTCTTCCTGTCCTGGCCGATCACCGTGATCAGCCTGCTGCTGGTGCCGCTCTTCCTGTTGCCGGCGCGCTACATGGGCCGCCGGCTGGCCGCCCTGACCCGCCAGCAGATGCAGCTCAACGCCGAGCTGGGTGGGCGCACCACCGAGCGGTTCAACGTGGCGGGAGCGTTGCTGGTCAAGCTCTTCGGCCGGCCGGCCGAGGAGGAGCGCGAGTACCGCGAGCGGGCCGCCGGCGTTCGCGACGCGGGCATCAAGATCGCGATGAACAGCCGGGTGTTCTACACCTCGCTGTTGCTCGTCGCGAGTCTGGCCACCGCGGTCGTCTACGGCGTGGGCGGAGTCCTGGCGATCCACGGCGCCTTCACCGTCGGCACCCTGCTGGCCCTGGCCGCGCTGATGTCCCGGCTCTACGGGCCGATCACCGGGCTGACCAACGTGCGCGTCGATGTCATGACCGCGATGGTCTCCTTCGAGCGGGTGTTCGAGGTGCTCGACCTCAAGCCGCAGGTCGTCGAGGCCCCCGACGCGATCGCGCTGCCCGCCGGTCCGGTCTCGCTCGACCTGGAGGACGTGCACTTCAGCTATCCCTCGGCCGACGAGGTGTCGCTCGAGTCGCTCGAGCTCGTCTCGGCCGGCGACCGCAAGGGGAGCGGGGAGGTGCTGCACGGCATCGACCTGCACGTCGAGCCCGGCCAGCTCGTGGCGCTGGTCGGACCGAGCGGTGCCGGCAAGACCACCATCACTGGCCTGGTCGCGCGGCTCTACGACCCGAGCTCGGGCGCGGTCCGGCTGGACGGCCTGGACTTGCGCGAGGTCAGCCTGGACTCGTTGCGCGACACGGTCGGTGTGGTGACTCAGGACGCCCACATGTTCCACGACACGATCCGGGCCAACCTGGCCTATGCCCGGCCGGACGCCACCGAGGCCGACCTGGAGAGTGTGTTGCGGTCCGCGCAGATCTGGGACCTGGTCGAGACGCTGCCCGAGGGCCTGGACACCGTCGTGGGTGACCGTGGCCACCGGCTCTCCGGCGGGGAGAAGCAGCGCCTGGCCATCGCCCGGCTGCTGCTCAAGTCGCCGGGTCTGGTCGTCCTCGACGAGGCCACGGCCCACTTGGACAGCGAGTCCGAGGTGGCCGTGCAGCGAGCGCTCGACACCGCCCTGGCCGGACGTACGGCGCTCGTGATCGCCCACCGGCTCTCGACCGTGCGGGGCGCCGACCTGATCGCGGTCGTCGAGAGCGGCCGCGTGGTCGAGAGCGGCCGTCACCAGGAGCTGCTGGACGCGGGCGGGCTCTACGCCGACCTCTACGCCACCCAGTTCGCCAGCCAGGGTCTGCGTGAACCCGAGTCCGAGGTCGCCCTCACCAGCTGAGAGAGCGGGCGCTAACTACTCGTCTTCCTCGTCCCAGATCCGGACCTTGCGCTTGGGCACGGTGACCGGTTCGGCGCTCGGGTCGAGGGCGGCCGCCTCGGCCGCGGCGTCCTCCTCGGCCAGTCGCCGGCGCCGGCGCAGGAAGATGAACGGGAAGGCCAGCGCCCCGATCGCGAACAGCCCCCACTGGAACGCGTACGACAGGTTGACGCCCCAATAGCCGCCGTCGTCCGGCTCCGGCAGGAGCGCGGGAACCGCTGCGGCAGCGGGGGATTGGTGCGAGAGCACGCCGTACGCCCGGAGCAGTGGCGTGCCCGTCTGGGCCTGGATCTGGTCCAGGTCGATGCTGTCGAACTGGCCGGCCGGGAGGTCCGTGGTCTTGCGGGCCTCAGTCGGCAGCAGGTGGGCGGTCACGGTGACCAGGCCGGTCGGCACGGCCGGGATGGCGTTGGGGGCCGCCCCGGTCGTGCCGCTCTCGATCCACCCCCGGTCGATCAGCAGATCGGTCCCGCCCGACGACGGCCGGAAGGGCGCGAGGACCTCATAGCCGTAGGCCCCGCCGAACGGCCGGTTGCGGACGACGACCTGGGCCGACCCGTCGTACTGGCCGGTGACCTTGACCGCGCGCCACCTGTCCTTGGCCGCCAGAGGCGACGACGGAGTGGGCAGGAGGGTGCCGATGTCGACCGGGTGCGCGCGGTAGTTGTTGCCGACCAGGTGGTCTGCGGCGTACTTCGCCTGGAACCGGTGGTACTGCCAGCGACCGAGGAAGACACAGGCGATGGCGAAGACGACGGCGATGGCCAGCAGGCCGGCCAGCTCGCGTCGTTGCTCCTTCACCCGAAGACGGTAACCGCCGCAGGGCCGGTTGCCGGAGACGGCCCGCGTGCGCGGCCCGTAGGCTGAGCAGGTGACCATCCAGCTCCCCGCGCCGACCGTGCGCACCCACCCGGGTGCCCTGGTCGACCGGTACGGGCGGGTCGCGACCGACCTGCGGGTCTCGGTGACCGACCGGTGCAACCTGCGCTGCAGCTACTGCATGCCGGCCGAGGGCCTGGACTGGCTGCCCAAGCCGGAGCTGCTGACCTTCGAGGAGATGACCCGGCTGGTCCGGATCGCCGTCGGTCTCGGCGTCACCACCGTCCGGCTGACCGGCGGCGAGCCGCTCCTGCGCCGGGGCCTACCCGATCTGGTGGCGATGCTCGCGGAGCTCGACCCACGGCCCCGGATCGCGATGACCACCAACGGCCTCGGCCTGGACCGGCTGGCCGGCCCGTTGGCTGCTGCCGGGCTGGACCGGGTCAACGTCAGCCTGGACACCATCGACCGGGCGGCCTTCGAGAAGCTCACCCGGCGGGACCGGCTCGCCGACGTCATCACCGGGCTCGAGGCCGCGGCGGCGGCCGGGCTGGCCCCGGTCAAGATCAACGCGGTCGCCATGCGCGGGGTCAACGACGAACAGGTGGGCGACCTGCTGGCTTGGGCGCTGGAGCGCGGCTACGAGCTGCGGTTCATCGAGCAGATGCCACTGGACGCACAGCATGCGTGGGAGCGCAGCGCGATGGTCACGGCCGCGGAGATCCTCGACCGGCTGGCCGAGCGGTTCGAGCTGACCCCCGAGCCGAGCGAGGTCCGGGGCAGCGCCCCGGCCGAGACCTGGCTGGTCGACGGCGGACCGGCCAAGGTCGGCGTCATCGCGAGCGTGAGCCGGCCGTTCTGCGGGTCGTGTGACCGGATGCGCCTGACCGCCGACGGCCAGCTGCGGTCCTGCCTGTTCGCGCGCACCGAGTCCGACCTGCGCGGCCCGTTGCGCGAGGGGGCCAGTGACGCCGAGCTCGCCGAGCAGATGCGCCGCTTGATGTCGACCAAGCTGGCCGGCCACGGCATCGACGACCCGGGCTTCCTGCAGCCCGACCGGCCGATGTCGGCCATCGGCGGCTGACCAGTCCGACCGAAGGGTCAGGCCGGTCAGTCCGGCCGATCAATCAGGAAGGGTCGGGCGGAGTTCGCTCACCGGGACGGTCTCGCGGAGGAACCCCCGCATGCTGAGGAACTCCTGCAGCGACTCCCGGTGCGCGTCGCAGGCGAGCCAGGTCTTGCGGCGGTCGGGGGTGTGCAGCTTGGGGTTGTTCCACTTCAGGCCCCACGAGGCGGTGGAGCGGCAGCCCCGCGCGCTGCACATGAGGCCGATCTCCGAGCGCACCTGGAGGCTGGGCTCACTGGAGTGCAACGTCATGGCGTCCTCGCCGGTGGGGTGTCGTCCAGGACCGTGCGCTGGGCCGAGCCGATGGCGCTCTGCGCCGGGACGAAGGCCGTCGGCGCAGCGCCGGCGCCGGAGCCGACGGCGTTGGCCATGACGACGGCGATGTAGGGCAGGATCAGCGCGGCCGAGACGAAGACCCAGCGGGCCGGCCCGTGCACGACGACCGCCAGGACGAAACAGATCGTCCGGATCGTCATCGAGATCAGGTAGCGCCGCTGCCGTTGGGACAGGTCGTCACTCGCACCGCTGCGTGCTGCGGTGACCGAGTAGACCGGGTCCCGCGGAGGACGGCTCACACCCCCACCGTACGCGCTAATTGCCGCCTGGCACCCGGTCGTTCGCGTCGGGCTTACGACGCGGGGCTCACGCTCGACATGTTGAAGCCGGAAACCCGCATCGGCGGCATCGCGGTCCGGGGCAGATAGGCGCCGAACTCCCGGCCGATGGTCGGGACCGACTCACCCACCACCTCGACCCGATCGAGCAGGTCGATCGGGCTCTCGTTGAACCGGAAGTTGGTGACGGCGCCGACCACCTCGCCGCCCCTGACCCGGTAGACGCCGTCGCGGGTCAGACCGGTGAGCAGCAGGGTGCGCGGGTCGACCTCCCGGACGTACCACATGCAGGTCAGCAGCAGTCCGTCGTCCAGCCCGCCGACCAGGGCCTGGACGTCGCCCGTGCCGTCCTGGGTCGCCAGCGAGAGGTTGCCGACGTAGGGGTGCAGCGCGAGCCCGGTCAGGCCGGCGGTGTAGCGGGTGGTCGGCAGGGCCGCGAGGACTCCGCGATCGATCCACAGGCTGGCCGGCGTCGCCAGCCCGTTGTCGAAGATCGAGCCGAGCTCGCTGCTGCCCGCGACGACGACGTACGGCGCGCACTCCAGGCCGGCCGTGGCCGGATCGCTCCAGAGGGTCAGTGGTGTCTGGGTCAGGGTCTCGCCGACCCGCGTGCCACCGCCCGGCTTGCCGAAGACCGATCGGCCCTCGTGAGCGGTCCGCGCGCCCGCCGACCAGTAGGCGTAGATCATCAGGTCGGCGACCGCGCTGGGCGGCAGGACGGTGTCGTAGCGGCCGGCCGCGAGCTCCAGCTGGCGGGCCTGCCAGCCGAGCCGCTCGTCGACCTCGGCCGAGAGGGCGTTGACGTCGACGTCGGCCAGCCGGCGTCCACCGGCGGCAGCCCAGGCCGACCGGGTGCGGGCCTGGGACTTGCCGTTGACCTCGGCCCGGGCCGCCGGCTGGACGAAGCGGGTGCGCAGTCCGGTGCTCGACGCGAGGTAGGCCGTCGTGAGCGACTCCTCGGCGTAGCCGAAGAGCTCCTGCCCGGCTCCCGAGGCGCGACCGATCGCCTCGCCCAGCGCGTCCGCAAACGACTGCAACGCCCCGACCTCGATCTCGGCCGGCGCCTCGGCGAAGTCATCCTCGGCCCGCCCGTTCACGAGGGGGCCCGCATCCTCGGCCGGCGGGCCGGCCGCCGCCTCGGCTTCGGCCTCGGCCACCAGGCCCGCGATGTCGTCGGCGGTGACTCCACCGCGGCGTACGACGCCGGACGAGACGCCGTCGGCACCCTCGTGGGTCGCGATCACCGTGACCGTCTGGCCGGTGCTCAAACCGTTGGTGGTCAACGTGTTTGCCGCCCAGCGGAGGTTGGCCGTCGTGTCGGTCTCGACGATGACGACGCACGGTCCGGTGGCTGCCTCGAGGGCGCGCTCGGCCAGGATGTTGGGAGCCGCGTCGCTCATGCGCGACCCTCCTCGTTGGTGTTGAGGATTCGCACTTGTCGGAACGTTGCCGATGGACAACCGTGGCTGACGGCGGCGATCTGGCCCGGCTGGCCCTTGCCGCAGTTGAAGGCGCCGCCCAGCACGTAGGTCTGCGGGCCGCCGATGCGCGACATCGACCGCCAGAAGTCGGTGGTGGTGGCCTGGTAGGCCACGTCGCGCAGTTGGCCGACCAAGCGGCCGTGCTCGATCCGGTAGAAGCGCTGTCCGGTGAACTGGAAGTTGTAGCGCTGCATGTCGATCGACCAGGACTTGTCGCCCACGACGTAGATGCCGCGGTCGACGCCGGCGATCAGGTCCTCGGTCGACGGCCCGTCGGCGGCTGGCTGCAGGCTCACGTTGGCCATCCGCTGGATCGGCACGTGCGAGGAGGAGTCGGCGAAGGCGCAGCCGTTGGAGCGCGTGACCCCGGTGCGATCGCTGTTCTGCCGGGCCATGGCGCGGTCGAGCTGGTAGCCGACGAGCACTCCGTCGCGCACGATGTCCCAGGCCTGCGTCTGCACGCCCTCGTCGTCGTACCCGATGGTGGCCAGGCCGTGCTCGGCGGTGCGATCGCCGATGACGTGCATGATCTCGCTGCCGTAGCGCAGTGACCCGAGCTGGTCGAGGGTCGCGAACGACGTGCCGGCGTACGCCGCTTCGTAACCGAGCGCACGGTCGAGCTCGGTCGCGTGGCCGATCGACTCGTGGATGGTCAGCCAGAGGTTGCTGGGGTCGATCACCAGGTCGTAGCTGCCGGACTCGACGCTGGGCGCCTTCAGCTTCTCGACCGCCAGCTCGGGCAGCGTGGCCAGCTCCTCGTCCCAGGGCCAGGCGCCCTGATCCGGGGTGCCGGCGAGGTACTCCCAGCCTCGCCCGGTGCCGGCGGCCAGTGACCGCATGGTCTCGACCGTCTCGCTGCTGGCCACGACGACCGTGATGTCCGGGTTGATCCGCACCCGCTGCTGCAGGGTCGAGGTGCCCGCCAGGTCGGCGTAGAACTTCTGCTCCTTGACCGCGGCCACGCCGGCGTCGACGTGGTCGGCGCCGTTGCCCAGCAGCCGGCTGGACCAGCCGGCCAGCAGCTCGGCCCGCTCGGCCGCGGGCACGTCGAACGGGTCGATGTCGTACGCCGAGACCCACTGGGCCTGGGCGTGCACCGGCTCGTCGGCCAGCTCGACCCGCTCGCTGGCCAGCGGCGTGCTGACCCGGGCCATCGCGACCGCCTGCTCCGCGGCCAGGACCGCAGCCGCGTCGGTCAGGTCGGACGCCGCCGCGAACCCCCAGACCCCGTCGACCAGGACCCGCACGGCCAGGCCGGCGTCGGTGTCATCGCCGGTGGCCGCCAGCCGGGCGTCCCGGAGGCGCACCGAGCCGGTGCGGACCCGCTCGACCCGGAGGTCGGCGTGGCCGGCCCCGAGGTCACGGGCCCGGGACAGCGCGGCGTCGGCGAGATGGCTGAGGGGGAGTCCGGCGAAGTCGTCGTCGACACTGCGCTCGTTGGTCACGAGCCAAAACTATCGAGCGGTGGTCGGGGCGCGACCCGGCGGGCCCGCTGGTCAGGCCCGGACGTCGAGGACGAGCTTGCCGGTCGTCTGCCGCGAGCGGATCGCTTCGTGCGCCTGCCGGGCCTGGTCCAGCGGGTAGCGGCCACCGTCGAGGGCGCGCAGCCCGCCGGAGGCCGCCAGCGACAGCAGCTCCTCCATCGCCGGGCCCAGCCCGCCCGGACGTTGCAGCGCGTGGACCAGCCAGAAGCCGATCACCGCACGGCTGCTGGCCATCAGGTCGGTGGCCTGGATCGGCGCCGGGCGCTTGCGGCCGGCCAGGCCGTAGGTCACCAGGCGACCGAACGGCGCCAGCGCCGCCAGCGACCCGTCGAAGACTGCCCCGCCGGTCATCTCCAGGACGATGTCGACCGGCCGGCCGTTGTTGGCCTCGACGAGCGCGGCGGTCACGCCCTGGGCGTCCAGGCCGGTGACGTCCAGCGCCGCGTGGGCGCCGAGCTCGCGGGCGAGGTCGTGCTTGTCCGGGCTGGACGCGGTGGCGATCACCCGGCCGGCGCCCCAGGCGCGGGCGAGCTGGATGGCCAGGCTGCCGACGCCACCGGCACCCGAGTGCACGACGACGCTCTCGCCCGATCGCAGGTGGGCGCTGGTCCGGAGCAGGTGCCAGGCCGTCGTGCCCTGCAGGATCAGCGCCAGCGCGGTCCGGTCGTCGACCGCGTCGGGCAGCTCGAAGGTCACGCTGGGGTGGGCGAGCGCGCGCTCGGCGTACCCGCCGCCGGAGAGCAGTGCGACCACTCGCCGGCCGTCCGGGTCGCGGCCGACGACCTCGGCGCCGGGCACGAGGGGGAGCTGCTGCGGTGCGAGGTAGCTGTTCTCGGCCTGGTGGGTGTCGGCGTAGTTGATCCCGGCCGTGTCGACCTCGAGGAGCAGCTGGCCCTCGCCGGGGACGGGGTCCGGGAGGTCGGTCAGGGTGAGGACCTCGGGTCCGCCGAACTCGGTGATCTGGATGGCGCGCACCGCGGCAACCTACCTGTCCGTACGCCGAGGCCGGCCGCCGCGGCGTACCGCCGGAGGCGATCGAGCCGATAGCGTCGCCCGCATGGCCGAACCGCGCAGCGTCCTGGTCACCGGCGGCAACCGCGGACTGGGGCATGCCATCGCGCAGAGCTTCCTGGCCGGCGGCGACCGAGTGGCGTTCACCTACCGATCCGGCGAGCCGCCGGCCGACCTGGTCGAGGCGGGGGGTCTGGCCGTCGTCTGCGAGGTCACCGACAGCGAGTCGGTCGATGCGGCCTTCACCGCCGCCGAGGCGGCCCACGGTCCGGTCGAGGTGCTCGTCGCCAACGCGGGCATCACCCGCGACGGGCTGCTGATGCGGATGAGCGACGACGACTACGACGCGGTCATCAACGCCAACCTCGGCGGTGCCTTCCGGTGTGTACGCCGCGCCAGCAAGGGCATGATCCGACTCCGCAAGGGCCGGATCGTGTTGATCTCCAGCGTGGTCGGGCTGTTGGGCTCCGCCGGTCAGACCAACTACGCCGCGAGCAAGTCCGGGCTGGTCGGGCTGGCCCGCTCGGTCACCCGCGAGCTCGGCGGGCGCGGCATCACGGCCAACGTGGTGGCCCCCGGTTTCATCGAGACGGACATGACGGCCGCGCTGCCGGAGGACCTGCAGAAGACCTATCTGGCCTCGATCCCGGCCGGCCGGTTCACCACGTCGGCCGAGGTGGCGGAGGTGGTGCGGTTCGTCGCGAGCGATGCCGCGGCGTACATCAGCGGAGCTGTCGTCCCGGTGGATGGCGGCCTAGGGATGGGGCACTGAGATGGGTCTGTTGGACGGCAAGCGGCTGCTGGTGACCGGTCTGCTGACCGACGCCTCGATCGCGTTCCACGTGGCCAAGCTGGCCCAGGAGCAGGGCGCGACCGTTGTCCTCACCAGCTTCGGCCGCACGATGAAGATCACGTCGACGATCGCCAAGCGGCTGCCCGAGACGCCGCCGGTCGTCGAGCTGGATGTGCAGGATCCCGACCACCTCGCCGCGCTGGCCGACCGGGTGCGCGAGCACGTCGACGGGTTGGACGGCGTCGTGCACTCCATCGGCTTCGCGCCCCCGGGCGCCTTCAACTTCCTCGAGGGCACCTGGGAGGACGTCTCGACGGCGCTGCACGTCTCGGCCTACTCGATGAAAGCCCTTGGTGTGGCTGCGCTTCCGCTGATGGGGGAGGGCGGCGCGATCGTCGGGCTCACCTTCGACGCGCGGTACGCGTGGCCGGTCTATGACTGGATGGGCGTGGCCAAGGCGGCCTTCGAGTCGACGGCCCGCTACCTCGCGCGCGACCTCGGGCCGAAGGGGGTGCGGGTGAATCTCGTTGCGGCCGGGCCGATCCGGACGACCGCGGCCAAGTCGATCCCGGGCTTCGACGCGTTCGAGGACATCTGGGACACCCGGGCGCCGCTCGGCTGGGACGTGCGTGACCCCGAGCCGGCCGCGAAGGCCTGCGTGGCCCTCCTGTCGGACTGGTTCCCGGCCACGACGGGCGAGATGGTCCACGTCGACGGCGGCGTGCACGCCATGGGTCAGTAGGGAATTGGCGTCGTGGCCGAGCGCACGCTGCTGATCATCCGGCACGCGAAGTCGGACTGGGAGTCCGGCGCCCCCGATCACGAGCGGCCGTTGAACGCGCGCGGCCGACGGGAGGCGCCCAAGCTCGGCAAGCACCTCGCCGCCCTGGGCCTGCGCCCCGACCTGGTGGTCTGCTCCGATGCCGCGCGGGCGCGACAGACCTGGGGCCTTGGCGGCCCAGGCCTGGCCGGACCCCCCGCCGGTGCGGGTCGACGGCCGGCTCTATGACGCCAGCCGTTCCGAGGTGCTCGACGTCATCGTCGAGACGCCGGAGGAGGTCACGACCCTGGCCTGTGTCGGTCACGAGCCGACGAGCAGCGCCCTGGCCGCGGTCCTGGCCGCCGATGCCGAGCCCGGTGTGGCCGAGGAGCTGGCGGCGGGGCTCAAGACCGCGCGGGCCGTCGTCCTGACCTTCGCCGGGCCGTGGTCGTCGCTCGAACCGGGTTCGGCCCGCTTGGTGTCCGTGGTCGGGCCGCGGTGACGGCGGGATGACCGCTGGGATCGCGGGCACGCCGGAGCCGCCCTACGTCGCGGTGATCTTCACCTCGACCCGCACGCCCGGGGACAACGGTTACGGCGCGATGTCGGAGGCGATGAACCGGTTGGCCGCCGAGCAGCCGGGCTACCTCGGCATCGAGTCGGCGCGCGAGGAGATCGGGATCACCGTGTCCTACTGGGCCGACCAGGACGCGGCCCGGGCCTGGAAGCAGGTGGCCGCCCATCTGGGCGCGCAGCGGCTCGGGCGGGAGCGGTGGTACCTGGATTACAAGGTGCGGATCGCCACGATCGTGCGCGACTACGACCAGGCCACCTCCGCGCTTCGACTGAGCCCCGCCAACTCGGCGGGCCGAAGTGGCACTTCCCGCGGCCGAACGGGCCATCCGGGCGACTTCGGCCCGCCCAGTTGGCGCAGCCAGTTGGCGGCGAGCCAGTCGGCCGGGCCGGGCTCGGGGTCAGTCGGCGGCGTCGGCGGCTTCGATCTCCTCGCGGGTGATGCCGAGCAGGAAGAGCACGGAGTCCAGGTAGGGCACGTTGACCGAGGTGTCGGCCTGTTGCCGCACAACGGGTTTCGCGTTGAAGGCCACGCCCAGCCCGGCCATCGAGAGCATGTCGAGATCGTTGGCGCCGTCACCGATCGCGATGGTGCGGGAGAGCGGCAGACCCTCCTGGGCCGCGAACCGGCGCAGGGCGGCGGCCTTGCCGGCCCGGTCGACGATCTCGCCCTCGACCCGGCCGGTGATCACGCCGTCGACGACCTCGAGCTTGTTGGCGTGCACGAGCTGGATGCCGAGGGACGCGGCCAACGGGCCGACCACCTCGATGAACCCGCCGGAGACGAGCGCCACGGAGAAGCCGAGCCGCTGCATGGTCCGGATCAACGTCCGCGCGCCCGGCGTCAGCGTCACGGCGGCCCGCACCTCGGCGAAGACCGACTCGGGCAGCCCGGCCAACGCGGCCACCCGCTCGTGCAGGCTCTCGGCGAAGTCCAGCTCGCCCGCGCATGGCCCGCTCGGTGACGGCCGCCACCTGCTCGGCCCGTCCGGCGTGCGCCGCGAGCAGCTCGATGACCTCGTCCTGGATCAGCGTGGAGTCGACGTCCATGACGACCAGCCGGCGACCGCGGCGAGCCAGACCGGCGGGGGAGACCGCCACGTCGACCCCGCGGGTGGCCGCCTCCAGGGACAGCTCCCGGCGCAGCTCGTCGATGTCGTCGGCGCCGGAGACGTCGAGCTCCAGGGTGCTCACCGGGTAGCGCGACAACCGGCGGATCCGGTCGATGTTGGCGCCGCGGGCGGCCAGGACGGTCGCGATCGACGACACCGCCAGCGGACGAAGCGGCGCACCGAGCAGCGTCACGTGCATGGCCCGGCCCTTGCGCGGGGCGTTGTCCCCGTGGCCCGACGTACAGCTGACCTGCATGCCGAGGGCGCGACCGGCCGCCGTGGCGGCTGCGGCGAGGGCCGTCTCCTGGCGCCCGGCCGAGACGAGGACGCCCAGGGTCAGGCGGCCGC
This sequence comes from uncultured Actinomycetota bacterium, assembly GCA_963834425.1. Classification (GTDB taxonomy): domain Bacteria; phylum Actinomycetota; class Actinomycetes; order Actinomycetales; family CAVURS01; genus CAVURS01. Next base: position 1,213,104 of record CAWIBR010000013.1, on the reverse strand, counting down.
GGATGACGACCTGCTCGACGTCGATGACCTCGACGTCCGGGGCGGACAGGGCGTCGAAGACGGCCGAGGTCACGCCGGGTCGGTCGGGGCCGGTGACCGTGACGAGCAGGGTCCGCGGTGCTGGTTCGGCCACGCGAGGACCCTAGCCGGGGGCTCAGGCTTCGGGGCGGCCGAGCCAGTCCAGGACGGTGGTCAGCCGGTCGTTCAGGTCGATCTGGGCCGGCTGCTCCGGCGGTGGCGGCGGGGTGCGATGCCGTCCCGGTGGCCGGATCGGCAGGCCGGCATCACTGGGCGCAGCCGACATCGGGGGCCCGGTAGGTGCCGAGGGCGCGGCGGCTCCCACCAGCGCACCGGTCGCCGACTGGTCCGGACCCGGCGGTACGGCGCCGGTCTCAGCCGGCGTCGAGGTGTCAGCCGGTGATGGCCCCGGGTCGACCGGGGCGGGTGGCGGTGGCGAGCCCAGGGGCCAGCGCGGACGGGAACGGCGCTCGTGGTGGCGCGCGGCCTCTGGGCGGGCGGGCGGCCGCTCGGGCCCGACGTACTCGGGTCGGGGGACCACCGGTGAGAGCGCCTCGCGACGGGCCAGGACGGCGGCCACGAGGTCGGCGTAGGCGGTGGCGTCGGTCGCCCGACCCACCCACCGCTCAGCGGCCTCGGCGACGGCGCTGTCCAGATAGATCCGGACGGCGTCGTGCGTCGGCGGTACCCCACCCATGATTGGCATGGTGAGGGGCGTCTTGACCCCGAGTGAGCGGAAAGGGCGGCTGTCCCCCAAGTGCGCGCCCGAGTACCGCATCGGCGTGACGCTCGGTGACCGAGGTTCGCCCGTCCGCAACAGAGAGTCCGGCCTAGCGAGCGTTGACGTCGTCGCGGAAGGCCAGCCAGTCGCGCAGCTGCCCGAGGTCGTACCCCGGCCCTCCGGTGCCCACGGTGAACAACCGGACTCCGAGGTCGTAGAGCTCCTGGCCGGCCTGCTCCGGGCGGCCGGACGCGCCGACCGACCGCTCGATCTCGGCCGGGTCGCGACCCTCGCGCGCGCACCAGTCCTCCAGGACGGCGTTCTTGCGGCCCCACTCGGCCGCGTCACCCCAGGTGTGCCAGATGTCCGCGTGCCGGGCGACCAGGCGCAGCGTCTTCTTGACCCCGCCGCCCCCGATCAGCACCGGGATGTCGCGGGTCGGCGGCGGGTTGAGCTTGCCGAGGCGGGACTCGATCCGCGGCAGGGCCTCACCCAGGTCGTCGAGCCGGCTGCCCGGCGTACCGAACTCGTAGCCGTACTCGTCGTAGTCCTGCTCCTTCCAGCCCGACCCGATGCCCAGGATCAGCCGGCCGCCGCTCATCTGGTCGACGGTCCGGGCCATGTCGGCCAGCAGCTCGGGGTTGCGATAGGAGTTGCAGGTCACCAGGGCGCCGATCTCGACCCGCGAGGTGATCTCGGCCCAGGCGCCGAGCATGGTCCAGCACTCGAGGTGCTTGCCGTATGGGTCGCCGTTGAGCGGGTAGAAGTGGTCCCAGTTGAAGATCACGTCGACGCCGAGCTCCTCGGCCTGGACGACGGCTCGCCGGATCTCTGACCATTCGGCATGCTGCGGCTGCAGCTGGACACCGATCCGTAGTGGGCGCTCGCTCATCCCGGGATGACCTGACCCTTGCCGATGATGACCAGACCGGAGTCGCTGATGGTCAGGCCGCGGGCCTTGTCCTCGTCGGGATCGAGCCCGATCCGGGCGTTCTCCGGGATCCGTACGTTCTTGTCGATGATCGCCCGGCGGACGACTGCGTGCCGGCCGACCTCGACGCCGTCGAGCAGGACGCTGTCGGTCACGGTCGCCCACGAGTGCACGGTCGATCCGGGACCCATGACCGAGTTCTCGACGAGCGACCCGCTGACCACGCAGCCGGGGGAGACGATCGAGTTGACCGCGCTGCCGACCCGGCCGTGCCAGCCGTGGACGAACTTGGCCGGCGGGTACGGGCCGTAGTCCGTGAAGATGGGCCAGGCGTAGTTGTAGAGGTTGAAGATCGGTTGCACCGCAATGAGATCCATGTGCGCGTCGTAGTAGGAGTCCATCGTGCCGACGTCGCGCCAGTAGTCGCGGTCGCGGGGCTCTGCGCCCGGCACCTCGTTGTTCTTGAAGTCGTAGACGCCGGCCTCACCGCGGGCCGCGAAGGCCGGCATGATGTCGCCGCCCATGTCGTGCCGGGTGTCCTCGGCCAGGGCGTCCTTGGTGACCTGCTCGACCAGCGCGTCGGCGTCGAAGACGTAGTTGCCCATCGAGGCCAGGATCTCGTCCGGGTTGTCCGCCAACGGCGTCGGGTTGACGGGCTTCTCCAGGAACTCCCGGATCCGGCCGCTGTCGCCGGGTTCGACGTCGATGACGCCGAACTGGTCCGACATCGCGATGGGCTGCCGGATCGCGGCCACCGTTGCGGCAGCGCCGGATTCGATGTGGGCCGTCACCATCTGGGAGAAGTCCATCCGATAGACGTGGTCGGCCCCGACCACGACGACGATGTCGGGCTGCTCGTCGTGGATCAGGTTCAGGCTCTGGTAGATCGCGTCGGCGCTGCCGAGGTACCAGTGCTTGCCCACCCGCTGCTGCGCCGGCACCGGCGCGATGTAGTTGCCGAGGATGTTCGACATCCGCCAGGCCTTGGCGATGTGGCGGTCCAGGCTGTGCGACTTGTACTGCGTCAGCACGACGACTTTGAGGAAGCCGGAGTTGACGACGTTGGACAGCGCGAAGTCGATCAGCCGGTAGATCCCGCCGAACGGCACCGCGGGTTTGGCCCGGTCGGCGGTCAGTGGCATCAACCGCTTGCCCTCGCCCCCGGCGAGCACGATGGCGAGCACCTTCTTCGAACGCCGCGTGGAAGCCATGGCCTGGACCCTACGAGCGCGCGGACCCGAACGCGAGACCTGTCTCGGACTACGGCTCGGATCGGGCGCGGTCTAGCGTGTGGCCATGCGCGTGGACCTGCTGACCAAGGAGTACCCGCCACTGGTCTATGGCGGCGCCGGCGTCCACGTCGAGGAGCTCGCCCGCGCGCTGCGGGCTCGCTCCGGCGGCCAGGCCCTCGACGTACGGGTTCGGTGTTTCGGACCGCCCCGCGACGAACCCGGCACCACCGGGTACGCCGACCCGCCACCGGGTCTGGAGGAGGCCAACGCCGCCCTGCGCACGGTCGGGGTCGACCTGCCGATGGCCGAGGCCTGCGGCGGAGCCGACCTGGTCCACTCCCACACCTGGTACGCCGGGATGGCCGGCCACCTGGCCGCGCTGCTGCACGGCGTGCCCCACGTCGCGACCGCGCACAGCCTGGAGCCCCTGCGGCCGTGGAAGGCCGAGCAGCTCGGCGGCGGTTATCGGCTCTCGTCGTGGATCGAGCGGACGGCGTTGGAGGGAGCTGCGGGCGTGGTCGCCGTCAGCGACGGGATGCGGCGCGACATCCTGCGGTGTTATCCCGACATCGATCCCGCGCGAGTTCACATGGTGCACAACGGGATTGACACTCACCGCTGGTCCAAGGTCGATGCGCCCGACGTCGTCCGGCGGCACGGCATCGACCCCGACCGGTCCTCGGTGGTCTTCGTCGGCCGGATCACCCGGCAGAAGGGCCTGCCCTACTTCCTGCGAGCGGCCGCCCAGCTGCCACCCGACGTCCAGCTCGTGTTGTGCGCTGGAGCGCCGGACACGAAAGAGATCGCGGCCGAGGTCGAGCAGCTCGTCGCCGACCTGCAGGCGACTCGGTCGGGCGTGGTGTGGATCGACGAGATGCTGCCCCAGCCCGAGATCGCCGCGATCCTGTCGGCCGGCACGGTCTTCGCCTGTCCTTCGGTTTACGAGCCGCTCGGGATCGTCAACCTCGAGGCCATGGCCTGCGAGCTGGCCGTCGTCGCGACGGCCACCGGCGGCATCCCGGAGGTCGTCGTGGACGGCGAGACCGGCTGGCTGGTGCCGATCGAGCAGCTCCAGGACGGCACGGGCACGCCGGTGGACCCGGACGCCTTCGTCGCCGATCTGGCGGCCGCCCTCGTTGATGCCGTCAGTGACCCGGTGCGGGCGCGGGAGCGCGGGCGGGCCGGCCGGGTGCGGGCGCAGGACCACTTCTCCTGGGGCGCGATCGCCCAGCGCACCGTTGACGTTTACCAGGCCGTCCTGGCGTCGAGCCGCTAGCGAGCGGGCTCGAGCGCGGCGTTGACGGCCGCGACGACCGCGTGCCGGGACACGACGTCCAGCCGGCGTAAGGCGTGCTGCCGTTGGCCGGTCTCCCAGGCATTGACCGCTCCGCCATCGTCGCGCTGGGCCAGCTCGACGACGGCGCGCACCCGCCAGGCCAGGTCCAGCACCTGCGCGGCCCGCCCGGGCGTGCCCGGCGGCATGCCGGCCGACACCGAGCGGTGCCGCACCCGGTCCAGACCCGGAGCCGGGTCGCCACCCCAGTTGACGGTGTCCAGCCGCTCGAGGTCATCGCTGGCCTCGGCCAGCGTCGTGAGCAGTGACTGGCGGCACTCGCTGAGGTCGCTGTGCCCGGCCACGTGCGCGACCGGCGAGATGGCGAAGCCACGCCAGACCACGGACGTGGCGGTGTCCAGCGCCTCGTCGTCCGCCTCCGGGTGCCCGTGCTGGACCACGGAGGGCACGAATCCGCACGGCAGGCCGTCCTCGGTGACCACGCACTCGCCGACCTCGAGCGCCGCCGTGTTGAAGGCAGGAGGCCCGGGCAGGCCGGCCAGGTCACCCTCGACCGGCAGGTGCAGGCGCAGCCGGGTCACCCCGGCCCGACGCAAACCCGCGAACAGCCCGACCAGGCCGTCGACCGGCGGATCCAGAGGGACCCCGGCCAGGTCGAGCGAGTGGGGGAGGTCGTCGGCCTGGACGGCACTCACGGCGTCGTCGATCGAGGCCGCCCCGGCGAGCACGGCGCTGCCCCAGGCCGCGAGGGCCGCGGAGCGGGGCAGGTCGCGCATCCGCCCACTCTACGAGCGGCTGCCGACCAACTCGGCGGGCCGAACCCGGGTTGCGACCGCCGGAGGGCGACGAGCCGGGGACTTCGGCCCGCCGAGTTGGCAGGGCGCACGGCGGGCGGCGGCGGGTCACTAAGGTGGCGGGCCTATGAGCGACGTCCTGGAGCTGGCCTCGGTCAGCGTGGTGCGCGGCCGCGCGACGCTGCTGCACGACATCACCTGGGACGTCGCCGAAGGCGAGCGCTGGGTCGTCCTCGGCCCCAACGGCGCGGGCAAGACCACCCTGCTCCAGCTGGCCTCCGGCCGGATGCACCCGACGACCGGGCTGGTCGGCATCCTGGGCGAGATCATGGGCGCGGTCGACGTCTTCGAGCTCCGCCCCCGGATCGGCTTGGCCAGCGCGGCCCTGGCCGAGCGGCTACCAGCACGCGAGAGCGTCCACGACATCGTGGTCACCGCGTCGTACGGCGTGGTCGGGCGCTGGCGGGAGAGCTACGACTCCCTGGACCACGAGCGGGCCGACCGGCTACTCGAGGCGATGGGCATGGGCGACTTCACGCAGCGCACCTACGGCACGCTCAGCGAGGGCGAGCGCAAGCGGGCCCAGATCGCCCGGGCCCTGATGACCGACCCCGAGCTGCTGCTGCTGGACGAACCCGCGGCCGGCCTGGACCTCGGCGGGCGCGAGGATCTGGTCCACCGGCTGGCCGCGCTGGCCCAGGATCCGCTGGCTCCGGCCATGGTGCTGGTCACCCACCACGTCGAGGAGATCCCGCCCGGCTTCACCCATGTGCTGCTGCTGCGCGACGGCGGGATCGTGGCGGCCGGGCCGATCGGCACGACCCTCACCGCTGAGACGTTGGGGGATACGTTCGGGTTGTCCCTCGTGCTCGAACGGCACAATGACCGATGGGCGGCCCGAGCCAAGGCCTAACATCGCACGACAGGTGAAGATCGAGCGCCGCGAAGGGGAGGTGCACCGATGGACTGGCTGATCTGGATCGGCATCGCGTTGGTGCTGGCTGCGGCCGAGGTCGCCTCCCTGTCCCTCGTCTGCATCATGCTGGCCGGCGGAGCCGTGATCGCTGCGCTGGCTGCCGCGGTCGGCCTCTCGCTATGGGTCCAGGTGCTGGCGTTCGGCGTGGTCTCCGCGCTGCTGCTGGTCTTCGTCCGCAAGTCCGCGCTGACCCGTTGGGCGCCCAAGGGCAACCGCGTGGGCGTCGCCGCTGACATCGGCCGGATCGGGATCGTCGTCGAGACGGTCACCCAGTACGACGGGCGGATCAAGCTTCCGGGCGATGCCATCTGGTCGGCCCGGCTGGCCCCGTCCGACGATCCGCCCTCCTCGCCCGGTGAACCCGTGCAGATCATCCGTATCGAAGGGGCCACGGCCATCGTTGCCCGTCCCCGACAGGAGCCGTCCTCGTGAGCGTGTCCACCACCATCGGTCTCATCGTCGTGATCCTGTTCGTGCTGTTCGTGGTGATCGCCCTGGTCCGGACGATCCGGATCGTGCCGCAGCAGACGGCGATCATCGTCGAGCGACTCGGCAGCTACGACCGGACCCTGGAGGCCGGCCTGCACCTGATGATCCCGTTCGTGGACCGGGCCCGGGCCACGGTCGACCAACGCGAGCAGGTCGTGAACTTCCCGCCGCAGCCGGTGATCACCTCCGACAACCTGGTCGTGAGCATCGACACCGTCATCTACTTCCAGGTGACCGAGCCCAAGGACGCGGTCTATGAGATCGCCAACTACATCCAGGGCATCGAGCAGCTGACCGTCACGACGCTGCGTAACGTGATCGGCTCGCTCGACCTCGAGCAGACGCTGACCAGCCGGGACCAGATCAACGGCCAGCTGCGCGGCGTCCTCGACGAGGAGACCGGCCGCTGGGGCATCCGGGTCAAGCGGGTCGAGCTCAAGGCGATCGACCCGCCGGCGAGCGTGCAGGACTCGATGGAGAAGCAGATGCGGGCCGAGCGCGACCGCCGCGCCACCATCCTGACCGCCGAGGGCATCAAGCAGTCGCAGATCCTGACCGCCGAGGGCGAGAAGCAGGCCCGGATCCTGCGGGCCGAGGGCACCGCCCAGGCCGCGATCCTGGAGGCGCAGGGCCAGTCGCGCGCGATCCTGCAGGTCTTCGAGGCGATCCACCGCGGCGACGCCGACCAGAAGCTGCTGGCCTACCAGTACCTCCAGGTGCTCCCGCAGATCGCCCAGGGCGACTCGAACAAGCTCTGGATCGTGCCGAGCGAGCTGGGCGAGGCGCTCAAGGGCATCGGCGGCATGCTCGGCCGCGGGATGAACGCCGGCCCAGGTAGCGACTCCGGCGGGTCAGGCGGGTCGGGAGACGAGCCCCACCCGTACGCCGCGACGACGGGCACCGACCTGGACACGCCGCTGCTGGAGGAGCCGACCCTGCAGGATCCGGCCGAGGCGCTGCGCCAGGCCCGGGAGACCGCCCAGGCGGCGTCGGCCGAAGCGGCGCGGGCCGATCTGCCCGGCCGCAGCCTGGGCCACCCGGCCCCGTCGGCGACGCCGAGCACCCGGACCCGGCTGCGCCACCACCCGCCGCCGCCCGCCACTCCTGACTTCCCGGACGAGCCGCCCGCGGAGCCGATCCCGCCGGCTGAGCCCATCCCGCCCGCGTAGCCGGAGTTGTCCGGGTGAGCGCGGCCGCTTGCCCGCGCTGACAGTGACACCCGGCTCAGGCGTAGGCGGCGGCGATCTTCTGCTGTACGCCGAGCACCAGGTCGACGTACCACTGGGCATTGTTGTAGTGCAGCAAGGCTCGTTGCGCGCCGTCGGCTGATCCAGCGCCGTAGCTGCACAGGAAGTGCGCGGCCGTGAAGATCGCATCGGCTGGGTTCCACGGGTCGAGCCGGCCGTCGTGGTTGCCGTCGACCGCGAACGCCGCGAAGGTCTGCGGCCGGAACTGCATGGGCCCGATCGCTCCGGCCGAGCTGGGCCCGTCGTTGCGACCGTGGCCGCTCTCGACCTGGCCGACCGCGGCCAGCAGGGTCCACGACATCCCGGGGCACGTCGTGGCGGCGGCCCGATAGAGCGCCAGGTAGCTCGCCGGGATGCCCATCGCGCCGACGTTGCCAGCAGCCGAGTGGGCGGCCCGGGCGGCTGCCGCAGCGGCCGCAGCCAGTTGAGCCCGGGCCAGCACGCGCGCGTGGGCCGAGAGGTGAGCCGACTCGGCGCGGGCCTGCGCGACGAGCTGGCTGACGGCGTTGGCCCGAGCGGTCACGTCGTCGGCGGAGAGCAGCGCGGAGCTGATCCGGTCCTGGCTCGCGGTCTGCGCCTGATCGACCTCGGCCGAAGCGGCGGCCGCCTGGGCCACCGACTGGTCGGCCCCCGCCACGACGCTCTGCGCGGTCATCACCCGCAGGGCCAGGTCCTGCGGAGAGGTCGACGACAGCAGCGAGGCATAGATGCCGAGCTGGCCGCCGTCCATGTAGATCGCCCGGACCCGTTGGGTGCGCACGGCCTGGGCCGCCTGCAGTGACTGCTGCCCGGCCTGGGCGGCGTCGGCGGCGTCCACTCCGGCCGAGACCTGCTCCTGAAGCCCGTCGAGGGCCGCGTCGTACGCCGCCAGGGCCGCGTCCAGCCGGGTCTCCAGGGTCTTGACCCGCGCCGCGCTCCGCCGGGCGGCGGCCTTGGCCGCGGCCGCCGAGCCGGAGTGATGCCGGAGCCATCGGCGTACGCCGCCGGGGCCATGGGCAGCACGACGAGCGCGCCCACGGCCGTGAGCACGCCGACCCGTCGCAGGACAGAGCGCACGCCTGTGTGTCGACATCCGCGAGGCGACCCTTGACCACGGGGCGACCCTTGACGTGCAGGCGCGCGCTGCGTCGATAGCCTGCCTCGGTGTCGGCCGGGGAGATCATCGCCATCTTCCTGGCCGGAGTCGCGGCCGGCACGATCAACACGATCGTCGGCTCGGGCTCCCTGATCACCTTCCCGACCCTGCTGGCCTTCGGCTACCCGGCGGTCGGCGCCAACATCTCCAACAACATCGGGATGGTGTTCGGCGGCATCAGCGGCACCTGGGGCTATCGGGCCGAGCTGGTCGGGCAGGAGCGCCGGATCCGATTGTTGGCACCGGCGTCCCTGCTGGGCTCGGTGACCGGCGCCCTCTTGCTGCTCGCCCTGCCACCGTCCGCCTTCAAGGCGATCGTGCCGGTGTTGATCGTCATCGCGCTGATCCTGGTCATCGTGCAGCCGCGGATGCAGCCGGCCCTGGCGCGGCGCCGCGAGCGGTTGCAGGCCGAGACGGGCACCCAGCACAGCGGGCAGCGAATCGTTCTGGTGGGGGGCGTCTTCGCCACCGGGATGTACGGCGGCTACTTCGGCGCGGCCCAGGGCGTGCTGCTGATGGGCCTGCTCGGGTCGTTGCTCCCGGAGTCGTTGCAGCGGGTCAACGCGATCAAGAACCTGTTGGCCCTGGTCGCGAACTCGGTCGCGGCGGTCGTCTTCATGCTCGTGGCCTGGGACAAGATCATCTGGGGCGCAGTGCTGCTGCTGGCTGTCGGCGCGACGCTCGGCGGCATCATCGGCGCGCGGGTCGGCCGTCGTCTGCCGCCGGCCGTGCTGCGCGCCGTGATCGTCGTCGTCGGCCTGGCCGCGATCATCAAGCTGGTGGGCTAGTCCCGTGGTCGAGACGATCACCGACCCAGCCGACCCGCGAGTGCGCGAGTACGTCGGGCTGACCGATCTCGCTCTGCGCACCCGCAGTGAGCCCGTGCTGGGCCTCTATCTGGCCGAGAGCGAGAAGGTGATCCGCCGCGCGCTGGCCGCCGGGCACCGGCCGATCTCCTACCTGATGGCGCCGCGCTGGCTGGACGACCTGGCCGATCTGGTCGCGTCGGCGGAGGCCGGGGGCGTGCCGGTCTACGTCGGAGAGCCCGAGGTGTTGGAGGCCCTGACCGGCTTCCACCTGCACCGCGGGGCGATCGCCGCGATGCGTCGCCCCGCCCTGCCGTCGCTCGAAGCGGTCCTGGCCGGTGCGCGCCGGGTGGCGATCCTGGAGGACATCGTCGACCACACCAACGTCGGGGCCGCCTTCCGCAGCGCGGCGGCGCTCGGCGTCGATGCCGTGCTCGTGACCCCTCGGTGCGCGGACCCGTTCTATCGCCGGTCGATCCGGGTGTCGATGGGCACGGTCTTCCAGGTGCCGTGGACCCGGCTCGATCCGTGGCCGGGTGGGCTGAAAGCGTTGCAGGACAACGGGTTCGTCGTCGCGGCCCTGACTCTGGCCGATGATGCGATGCCGCTCGAGGATCTCGCGACTCAGGCGCCGGAGCGGCTGGCGGTCGTGCTCGGGACCGAGGGCGACGGGCTCTCGCCGGCCGCTGCGGAGGCCGCCGACCTGCGGGTCCGGATCCCGATGGCCGGGGGAGTCGACTCGCTCAACGTCGCCGCGGCAGCGGCCGTCGCCTTCTATGCGTTGCGGGCCTGACTCGAGATCAGGTGAACTGGCCGAGGCCGTCGACGACCTGGACGTTGGGCAGGTCGTGCAGCGCCTCACCCGGCAGGGCCAGCTTGCTGCGCCGCACGCCCGAACCGATCACGACGTACGGCGTGGCCACGACGGCCGCGTCGATCAGGACGAACCAGTCCTCGGGCAGACCCACGGGCGTGATCCCGCCGTACTCCATGCCGGTCCACTCGACGGCCAGGTCCATGGCGAGGAACGACGCCTTGCGGACGTCGAGCATCCGGCGGACCAGCCCGTTGACATCGGCCCGCGTGGTGGCCAGGACGACACAGGCCGCGACGCGCTCGTCGCCACCTCGCCGTCCGGCGACGACGACGCAGTTCGCGGACATCTCCAACGGCAGGTCGGCCGCCTCGACCAGGGCCGCGGTGTCGGCGAGCGAGGGATCGATCTCCGCAACTGAGACGTCCGGCGTGCGGGTCCAGGAGCTCAGGGCCTTGGCCACCGGGTCAGCCACGAGGTCGAGCCGGTCGGCGACCGGGACCAGCTCGAGCGTGCCGGCGGTGGTCAACGCAGGCTCACCAGGAGTAGGTCGGCGCGATGACCGCGCGGGCCAGCGTATGCAGGCCGATGTTGAACGCCGCGACCGTCGCCGTGACCGAGCCGTCGATGCCGAGGTCGTCGGTGTCGAGGGCGTGCACCGCGAACATGTAGCGATGGGGCTGGTCACCCTGCGGCGGCGCGGCCCCGCAGTACGCCGCGGTGCCGAAGTCGTTGCGCACCTGGAAGGCCCCGTCCGGAAGGCTCGCGTCGCCCTGGGCGCCGGCACCCGTCGGGAGGCTGGTCGTCGAAGCGGCCAGGCCCGCGACCGTCCAGTGCCAGAAGCCGGCCGGCGTCGGAGCGTCGGGGTCGAAGCAGGTCACCGCGAACCCCTTCGTCTGGTCCGGGAAACCGGACCAGGACAGCGCCGGCGAGGTGTTGCCCCCGCTGAACCCCCAGTCGTCGAAGACCTGCGCATCGGGCAGGGCTCCGCCGTCGGAGAGGTCCGGCGAGGTCACCGTGAACGACCCGACGGCCGGCAGCAGGCTGTAGGGGTCGGGGTGTACGGGGCGGTCCAGGCTCGGCATGAGATCGCACTCCCTGAGACGAGATGGGACGGGGTCGGACGAGATTCAGCCTTGGATCAGGCTCCCGGCAGCGCGTCAGGAACCGTCTCCGGACACGCTACCGGGGACGGCCGATGGCCGTCCCCGGTAGTTCCCCGGACACCTGCGGTCGGGCCGCGAGGCTTTGGGTCGCGTTCGATCGATCAGTAGTAGTGGGCCCGGCCGCCGATCTGGCGTCCGCCCCGGCCGAGCAGCAGCAGGATCAAACCGATCACGAGCAACACGATGCCGATCGTCCACAGGATCGGGATCCCGAAGACGAAGCCCAGAATCATCAGGATGGCTCCGAGAATTATCACCATTTCTCCCTTCCGTGAGTTCACCAACGAGCGTGGCAGTGAACCGCACGTCCCGCGACTTGAAACGGCCTTCAGGCCTCGCCGGGCAGCATCTCGGTGAACGTCCCCAGCGGGGCGTAGGTCCAGCGCGGCAGGTGTCGCGCGGCGTAGACCAGCTCGCGCAGCTCCTGTTCCAGCTCGAACGCGCCGAGGAGCCGCTCGTCGAGCACATAGCCCATTCCGTTGCTCTGCAACGTGTTTCGGTAGGCGTCGAGGAACTCCTCGCGGCTGTCGGCCATCCACTCGCGGATCGGCGTCGGGTCCAGGTCCGGGTTGTGGTGGAGCACCACCTGCCCGACGTGGTCCAGGCTCCGAGCCATCTGCGCGACGTCCCGGGCCGCGGGGTGCATCAGCCCACCGTCGCTCGCCGCCACCGGATTGCCGTCGAAGTCGACGACCGCCAACCCCTCGCTCCAGCGCAGCACCTGGCCGACGTGCAGATCGCCGTGGATGTGCTGGACAGGGGTGCCGGCGAGCACGTGCTCGTCGCCCAGAGTGGCGTCGAAGCACGCGGCGATCGCATCGGCCCGCTGGCTGACCGCCCGCGCGACCTCCGGATCCGGCAGGTGCAGCGCCTGGTCGAGCATCGCGAACGCGGCGTCGTACCAGCGCTGCACGCGGCTGGCTCCGGCCGACTGGACCGGCCGGGGGAAGACGTGAGTTGGCGTCGCCAGGGCAACGTGCAGCTCGGCGGTCAGCTGACCCAACCGCGCCGGCAGCCCCGTGGACCAGGGATCGCGCGGGCCACGCTCAGCGAGCGAGCGCACCAGGTCGACGCACCAGGTCCAGCCGTCCCGCGCCGCGGTCAGGTAGTCCGAGACGTAGGCGACGGGAAGGGTGTGACCGCGCGGGCTGGTCCAGGTCAACACGGCGTACGTCGTGGGCATCGGTCCGAAGTCGACGGCCCCCAACTGGGCCAGCGCCGCCATGGCCGGATGCTGGCGGTCGGCCACCATGCGCTGCCACTTCACGACGAGGGCCTCCCCGACAACGACCGACGTGTTGGTCTGGTCGACGTCGATCGGCCGCTCGCCGGTCACGGCAGGCAAGGTCGCGAGGCGCAGCACCTGCCATCGGTCGGTGAGGTCGCCGCGGGTGGCCAGGAGGGCGACCAGGTCCTGGGATGCGCCTTCGCCGGGCCCGCAGGGCGTGCCGTCGGGATGGAGCACCCGGACGTCCCAGCCTTGGGTCCGGTCCGCGCCATCGCCGTTGCTCGGGCGCTCCTGGAGGACGACGTCGATGCCGCCACCCAGCGGGAGCCGTTCCGGCATCGGGGCCCTCCGCGGCTCGACGGTTCTGAAGACGGGCAGTCACGGTTGACTGAGTCCCTGGTCAGCCCATTGAATCCCAGAGACCTCGGGACATCGTGGAAGGGACGTTATGCCGTCGCGCCGTCTGACCTTTCTCTTCATGCCGGAGAGCGCCTACGGGCCCACGAACAACTGCGTCGGCATCGGCAACGTCTTACGGTCCCGGGGTCACCGCGTGGTCTTCGCGGCCGAGGCCTCGTGGGCCGGCAAGCTCCAGCCGCTGGGATTCGAGGAGGACCTGGTCGATCTCGCGCCGCCGCCCCCACCTCCGGCGCCGGGCGAGCCGGAGCCGGACGCCGGCCAGTTCTGGAAGGACTTCGTGCGCGACACCTCGCCGGAGTTCCGCAAGCCCACGCGCGACCAGCTCGACACGTTCGTGCGGCCGGTCTTCGAGGAGCTGGTCAACGGCGCCCGCTATTGCGAGCCGCAGCTGAAGGACATCATCGGCCGCAACCAGCCGGACGTCATCGTCCAGGACAACGTTGTCGGCTTCCCGGCCCTGCTGACCAGCCCCGCGCCGTACATCCGGATCGTGAGTTGCAATCCGTTGGAGGTCAAGGGAACCGGCGTCGCGCCGACCTTCTCCGGGTTGCCGGCCGATGACCCGAGTGAGTGGGCCGACTTCCGCCAGGAGTACGACCGGACCCACCGCGAGCTGTGGGGGTCCTTCGATGCCTTCATGCGCGAGCAGGGCGCCCCGGGGCTGCCCGACCTGGAGTTCATCCACACCTCGGACCGGCTCAACCTCTACGTCTACCCCGAGGAGCTGGACTACGTCGAGGCCCGCCCGCTGGACCCGACCTGGCATCGGCTGGAGTCCTCCGTCCGGACCACGGATGCGACGTTCGAGCTGCCGGAGCAGATCGCCGACGACGGCCGGCCGCTGGTCTATTTCAGCCTCGGCTCGCTCGGCAGCGCCGACCTTGGGCTGATGCAACGGACCCTGGCCGCGCTGGCCGTCACGCCCTACCGCTACGTCGTGTCGATGGGTCCGCTGCACCGCGAGCTGGAGCTCGCCGACAACATGTGGGGCGCCGAGTTCGTGCCCCAGACCAGCGTGCTGCCGTTGGTCGACCTGGTCATCACCCACGGCGGCAACAACACGACGACCGAGGCGATGCACTTCGGGAAGCCGATGATCCTCATGCCGCTCTTCTGGGACCAGTACGACAACGCGCAGCGGGTGCACGAGCAGGGGTACGGCGTGCGCCTGGACACCTACCGTTACACCGACGCCCAGCTGCACGAGGCGTTGAGCGGCCTCCTGGGCGATGTGGCGTTGCGGGCCCGGCTGTCCGCGGCGGGGGCCCGGATCCGCGCGGCCGATGGCGTGGCGCGCGCCGCCGAGCTGGTCGAGTCCGTCGGCCTCGGCTGAGGCTTGCGGCTCAGACTCGGCCGGATCGGTGTTCGTGCGTCAGGGGCGGCGGGCCAGCGGCAGCCAGCCGAGGACCCGGCGGATGCCCGCGTCGAAGTAGGCCCAGTCATGGGCGCCCGGGCCGAACTCGGCCGTCAGCGGGACGCCGAGATCCGTTGCCAGCCGGGCGAACTGGACGTTGGAGTGATGCAGGGCGTCCTGCTCGCCGCAGCAGATGTACATCGCCGGCAGGGAGCGACCGCTGTCGGCCGCCTCGACCAGGAGATGCCGCACGTCGTTGTCGGTGCCGTCGATGTCGCCTTCGCCGAAGGCTGCCTCCATGACCGCTTCGCGATGCGGCTCGCGGCCCCGTCGCACCTGGGCCGAGTCCAGGACCCCGGAGATGCTCGCGACGGCCGCAAAGCGCTCTGGGTCGCGCAGCGCCCACTTCATGGCGCCGAAACCGCCCATCGACAGGCCGGCGACGAAGGTGTCCTCGCGCCGGGTGGAGACGCGGAACATCGCGTCGACCAGGACGGGCAGCTCCTCGGACAGGAAGGTCCAGTAGGGCTGCCCGTGCACCTGGTCGGCGTAGAAGCTGCGACCGACCTGCGGCATCACCACGGCCAGGCCGAGCGGCGCGACGTACCGCTCGATGGCCGTCTGCCGCGACCAGGCCGACCCGTCATCGCCGAGGCCGTGCAGCAGATAAAGCACGGGGGGAGCGGTCGAGATGGGCGCTGGCTCGGGGGAGAAGGGCGTGCGCAGGTCCTGAGGCAGGATGACGGTCATCGAGGTGTCCATCTTGAGCACCTCGGAGGTGAAGTCGCAGCGCAGCAGAGCCATCCCGACGGCCTACTCGCAGTGGCCCGGGTTGGGCGGCACGTCGAGTGAGGGGTTGCGGTCGAAGAAGCCAAACGGCTTCAGCCAGAAGGACACCGTGTCCGACGGCATGATCGGCCAGTCCTCCGGCCGGGTCACGTGGTGGATGCCGAAGACGTACCAGAGCACGACATCGACGTCCTCGATCGGTCGGTCGGCCGCGGTCCAGACCGGCAGGCCCTTGTCCTGCTCGCTCTGGTTCGGGAAGTCGCCGCACGGCCACCGCTCCGACTCGGCGAACGGCGTGACCCACAGCGTGTGGGCGATGGCCGCCGCCCGGTGCAGCACCGGCGCGGCCGGGTCGAACATCGACGGGATGCTGGCGCTGGGCACCAGCTTGTAACCGACCGATCCGCCAAAACCGTTGCGGGACTGGGTGTTCACCACCTTCCAGGACCGCTGGCTGGCCCAGTCGGGATCGCGGATGCCCTCCAACTCGGTGCGCAGAGGCCGGGCCTTGGCGATCAGCCCGAGGCCGTGCGGGTTGGCCGGGCCGATCGGCTCGGGCTCGGTGTGGGTCTCCAGCACGGTGTTGTGCCCGGCGCCGTCGATGTCCAGGTCGAGCCGGGCGACGATGAAGTGCTGGTGGAACGGCGCGTAGGTCGAGTGGTCCACGACCGTGCCGTGGGTCACCTCTTCGTCCGGCGCGAACCGGCTGGTGACCATGATCCCCGTGGCCCGGACCTCGCACTCGATGTTGCCGTCCTGGTAGAAGCGCCAGTAGACGAGGTACTCGTAGTTGGCCACGGTCGCGTGGAAGGACAGCACGAGCCGGCGCATCCGGCGGACCTCGGTGCCGGACACCGGATCGACGTGCTTCCACAGGATCGCGTTGTCCTCCTCGTGGATGCAGATCGCGTTGGGGATCGTCACCGGCTCCGCGTGCGAGTCGTGCAGCACCGCGTCGAGATAGCGGATCTCGCCGAGGCAGTCGCAGCCCAGGGTCAGCGACGTGGTCATGAAGCCCAGACCCCACTCGCCGATGTCGAACGCCGTACGCCGGTAATGGTCCGGCGACGGGTCGCGGTAGGGCACCACCATCTCCGCGAAGGACAGCCGGTGGGCCACCGGCCGCAGCCGACCTCCGTCGCGGTAGCCGACGGTGTGCAGGACCATCGCCTCGCGGAAGTTGAAGCCGACCCGCATCTCCCAGTTCTGCCAGCGGAGCAGGTTGCCCTCGAGCGTGAACGAGGGGCCCTCGGGCTGGACGATGTCCAACGGCGCGACCTCGCGCTGCGGCCCACCGACCAGGGCCGGCAGGTACTCGCCCTGGATCGGCGGCTCGGGTGTGCCCACGGGCTGGACCGGGCCGCCGTCCTCGATGTCCAGCAACGTCATCTCGTTGAGGTCGATGATCGGATGCAGGTTGCCCACGGGATGCGCATAGGGGTTGCCGTCGGGCGTCGCTCGCACCCAGACGTCCCCCCACCCGATCCGCCGGCCGCGGAAGCGCTCGGGGACCAACGCCGCGCCGTAGGCCCAGGTGTCGACCAGGACCAGGCTGAGGTCGGTGATGCCGCGCTGGGCCAGCGCCTCGATGAGTCGTGGCTCGTGGTGCAGGAACTCGTCGCACTCGTGCCACTCGTCGACCGTCATGTTCGGGTACTCGTCCTCGGCGACCTGATGCCACCTCAGCACCGTGTCGGCCGTGAGCGACACGTCGGCGACGTAGGCCTCGCCGTCGGCGCGGTTCCAGACCACCGCCTGGGCCTGCCGCTCGAACGGGTCGCCCGAGCGGTAGGCCAGGACTTCGTCCTTGGCCGGCTCGCGCAGCTCGACGGACGCCCAGCGCCAGCGGTCACCGACGCCGCGCTCTCGCGCCAGGAGCTCTCGGACCTGGCGGATCTCCGCCGCGCTCAAGGGGTCGAGCGGATGAGCCGGCGCGGTGTCGGCTCGGTCGGTGTCGGTTTTGTCGGTGGTCACCGCCTGATCCTGGCACTGTCCGGGTCGAACGGCGGGCGTAGACCCACCGTGGCGGGGATGACGTCTCCGGCCACGTCCACGGCGTAGCTGCCGCTGCGGAGGTAGTCGGGGGTGACCGCCTCGCCGTCCCGCCGCCACACGGCCGCGATCGCGACACACGCGCCGAGCGTCTGGCTCCACCCGGCCGAGCGGATCTGGCCGACGGCCAGGCCGTCGCGCAGCACCAGCTCACTGCCCCACAGCATGGGCTCCGGGTCGGCGAGCACCAGGGAGACCAACCGACGCCGCGGTCCGCTCGCCCGGACCTTCTCGACCGCTTCCCGACCGAGGAAGTCGATGTCGCCGGCCAGCTTGCAGGCGAAGAGCAGTCCGGCCTCGACCGGGTTCTCGTCCGGGCCGATGTCGCTGCCGAAGGCCCGGTAGCCCTTGTCCAGGCGCAGGCTGTTGATCGTGTAGTAGCCCGCCTCGACCAGGCCGAGCGGACGGCCGGCAGCTCGCAAGAGGTCGTAGACGCCGACCGCGAACTCCGTTGGCACGTAAAGCTCCCAGCCCAGCTCGCCGACGTAGGTCACCCGGGTCGCGCGCAGGGTCGAGTAGCCGAGGTCGATGACCTGGCTGGTCGCGAAGGGGAACGCCTCGTCGGAGAGATCGGTGCGGCTGAGGCCCTGCAGGAGCTCGCGCGAGCGTGGCCCCATGACCCCGAAGACGGCGTACGCCGAGGTGACGTCGACCGCGACGACGTGGGCCTCGGGCCGGATGTGGGAGGTGATCCAGGCCAGGTCGCGGACGATGGAGGCCGAGCCGGTGACCAGCAGGTACTCGTCCTGGGCGACGCGGGTGACCGTGACGTCGGCCTCGTAGCCGCCCCGATGGTTGAGCAGCCCGGTGTAGACGACCCGCCCGGGTGCCACCGCGACATCGGCGGTGCACAGCCACTGCAGGAGCTGCTCGGCGTCGCGGCCCTTGATCATGATCTTGCCGAACGACGTCTGGTCGAAGAGGCCGACGGCCTCCCGCGTGCCGGCCTGCTCGGCCGCCGACCAGGGCAGCCAGTTCGGCCGACCCCACGAGTACTCGACCTCCGCCGGGTCATCCGGTGGGGCGAAGACGTTGGCCCGCTCCCAGCCCATCTTGGAGCCGAACCGAGCCCCGGCTGCCTCGAGCAGGTGGTGGACGGGGGAGCGCCGGAAGGGTCGGGCCGACTCGAGCTCACGACCGGGCCACGGCACCTCGTAGTGCAGCCCGAGGATCTCGCCCACGCGGTCGTGCAACCAGCGGTTGTTGCCGTTGAAGGCGGCGAACCGGCGGATGTCCATCGCGGAGACGTCGCTGGTGGGTTCGCCGGCCACGATCCACTCGGCCAGCGCCCGTCCGGCGCCGCCGGCGGTGGCGATGCCGACCGAGTTGAACCCCGCGGCGACGAAGAAGCTGCGCAGCTCGGGGGCCTCGCCGATGATGAACTGGTTGTCGGGCGTGAAGCTCTCCGGCCCGTTGTAGAACTTCTTGATCCCGGTGTGGTGCAGGGCCGGAATCCGTTGTAGCGCAGACTCCATCAGGATCGAGAAGTGGTCCCAGTCCTCCTCGAGGAGCTGGAACTCGAAGGGATAGGGGAGCTGGTCCGGCGCCACCCAGGGCTTGGCCTGGGGCTCGAAACCCCCGACGACCAGGCCACCGACCTCTTCCTTGAAGTAGGTGTAGCCATCCGGGTCGCGCAGGATCGGCAGGTCGCGGTGGATGCCCTCGATCTGCTCGGTGACGACGTAGAAGTGCTCGGCCGAGTGCAGCGGCACCGTGACCCCGCACAGCGCACCGACCGCCTTGGCCCACTGGCCGGCGCAGTTGACCACGACCTCGGCCTCGATGTCGCCCTGGTCGGTTCGGACGCCGGTGGCCCGACCGTCGCGGGTGATGATGTCGGTGACCCGGGTGTGCTCGAGGATCCGGGCCCCGCGCTGCCGGGCGCCCCGGGCGAGGGACTGCGTGACGTCGGTCGGGTTGGCCGTGCCGTCGTCCGGCAGCCAGATTGCTCCGAGCAGGTCCTCGGTCTCGAGCACCGGATAAAGCTCCTTGGCCCGTGCGGGGCTGATCAGCTCGCAGCGCAGGTCGAAGGCCTCGGCCGTCGCGACCGTGCGACGCAGCTGCACCATCCGCTCCGGTGTGCGCGCCACCGTCACGCCGCCGCAGTGTTTGTAGCCGGTGGCGAGCCCGGTCTCGGCCTCGAGGCGGCTGTAGAGGTCGGCGGAGTACTGCACCAGCCGGGTGCCGTTCTCGGTCGAGCGCATCAGCCCGACCAGCCCGGCTGCGTGCCAGGTCGTTCCGCCGGACAGCGAACCCTGCTCCAGCAGCACCAGATCGGTCCAGCCCAGGGCCGTGAGGTGGTAGGCGACGCTCGTGCCGATGATGCCGCCGCCGATCACGACGACCCGCGCTCGAGTGGGTTGGTCGGTCATGCCTTCCTCTCAGTCCAGGCGTTGTACGTCGTCGAGGAGCCGGTCGAACTCCGGGCTGGTGAGCACGGCGACCGCACGGTCGTACTTCTCCAGACCCCACTCCCAGAAGTCGAAGTCCAGCGGCGATGCTGCATCCTGGATCGAAGCCCACAGGGTCCAGCCATAGCGAGACATCAACCCCTGCAGCTGGGCCCGGGCGACCTTGTGGCGCAGCGGTTTGCCGTAGTAGGCCGTGATCAGCTCCTCGAGCTCGTCGAGGGTCAGATGGCATTCGCTCCAGACGTTGCCGAGCTCGAAGCAGGCGTCGTTGTTGCCGGCGTACTCGTAGTCGATCAACCAGATCTTGTTGCCGTCGTCGATGAAGTTGGCTGCCAGCAAGTCGTTGTTGCATGGCACCGTGCCGTCGTCGCGCACGGCCAGGGCGCCCTTGATCCGGGCCACGTGCGGTGCGAAGTCGAGATAGCCCGGCGGAAGCCGGAAACCGTTGCGCTGCACCATGTAGAGGTACTGCTGCTGGATCACGAACATGTTGAAGTCGTTGACGAAGCGAGGCCCGGAGTGAAGCTGATGGACAGCGGCGGCGGCTCGCGCGATGTTGCCGGGGATCTTGAAGCTCGCGTCGTCGAAGGTCACGCCGTCGATGAAGCCGATCACCGTCACACCGTCGTCGGGCAGGTAGGCGATGACCGGCGCACCCACCCCCGCCTCGGCCGCTCGCACGGAGTTGGCGTGCTCGTGGTCGCGGTCGATCGCGAGGGCGTCGGACTCGCGCGGTGAGACCCGCACGACGTAGTCACCCCGAGGGCTCGTCACCCGGTAGTTGCGGTTGGTCAGGCCGCCGCTGAGCTCGACGACCGCTCGGGGGCCGACGAGCTCGGGCACCTTGTCCAGCAGTCGATCCAGCTCCTGGCCCGGTCCGGGAGCCGTGGCCGGAGTAGGTGTCGGCTGGTCGGTGTCGGTCATAGGCGGATCCTGCTCCCTGCGGGGTCGTAGAGGGGCCCGTCGTGGCGTGTCGCGGGAAACTTCTCGGTCGCGACGTCCACGACGAAGTCGGTCTCCATCGACAGGTCGACCGGCAGGTACGCCGAGAAGATCGTGCGCTGCACCGTGTGGCCGAAGCCCGCGCTGCGCACGGTCGTCGCCAACGGAGCGCTCGGATGGGCCAGCAGCTCGCCACCGTGCATGACCGCGGCCGGGTCGGCACTGAACCAGCACAGCCGCTGGGTCACCCCCTCGTCACGGATCTTGCGCAGGGCCGGCCCGGCGACGAGGTCCGGCTTGTCCGGCCGTACGGCGAAGGAGAGCCCGGCTTCGTAGGGGTTGTTGTCCGAGCGGATGTCGACGGCCCAGGCCAGGTACTGCTTCTCCAGCCGCAGGCTCTCCACCGCGCGGTAGCCGACGTCGCGCAGCCCGAACGCGCTGCCCGCGTTGCGGATCCGGGCGTAAAGGTCGGCGGCGTACTCGACCGGCACGTGCAGCTCCCACCCGAGCTCGCCGACGTAGGTCGCACGCAGCGCGCGGGCGGGGGAGTTCGCCAGGAAGACGTCCTGGGCTGTCATGTACGGGAAGGCATCGCTGCTCAGGTCGCTCCAGCACAGGGGTTGCAGGACCTCGCGGGCCGCGGGGCCGCAGACGTTGAGCACCGCGTAGGCCGACGTCACCTCGCGGATCGTGACGCTGCCGTCGGTCGGCGCGTGCTGGAGCAGGAAGGTCACGTCGTGGCGGCCGAACCCACTCCCCGTCACGAAGTAGAAGAGGTCCTCCCGCAGCCGCGTGATCGTGACATCGGCCTCGATCCCGGCGCCCGCGTTGAGCAGCTGGGTGTAGACGACCTTGCCGACCGCGACGTCCAGGTTGGCCCCCGCGACCCGCTGCACCAGGTCGAGCGCGCCCGCGCCGGAGATCTCGAACTTCGCGAACGAGCTCTGGTCGACCACGCCGACCGCCGTGCGCACCGCCGCATGCTCGGCGGCGACCTGGTCGAAGGCGTTGCTGCGCCCGAACGTCGGCTGCTCGACCGGGTCCACCCCCTCGGGGGCGAACCAGTTCGGGCGCTCCCACCCGAACTTGGTGCCCAGCACCGCGCCCGCACCGACCAGTGCGTCGTAGAGCGGGCTGCGCCGCTGACCGCGCGGGCGGGCCAGCTCGCGATTGGGGTAGGCGATGTCGTAGTAGTGCTCGTAGGCGTCGACCGAGCGAGCCTGCAGATAGGCCGGCACGTTGTGCGACGGGCCGAACCGGCGGACGTCGAACGGCCACAGGTCCAGACCGGGGTCCCCGTCGATGATCCAGTTGGCCATCGCGAAGCCAGCGCCACCGGCGGCCGCGATCCCGGCCGAGAAGCCGCAGCAGTGATAGAGATTGTCCAGGTCCTCGGTGACGCCCATCAGTGGCTCGGCGTCGGGGGAGAAGGGGATCGGGCCGTTGATCCAGCTCTGGATACCGATCTCGGCGAAGAGCGGAATCCGTTGTCCCGCAGCCTCTCCGAGCGGTTCGAACCGTTCGTGGTTGGGGGCGAAGAGCTCCGGGCCGAGGTCACGGGGGATGCGTCGCCACGGCGCACGCGTGCCGTCCTCCCAGCCGCCGAGGACGAGCGCGCCGTTCTCCGGCTTGAGATAGATCCGCGCATCCGGGTCACGCAGGGTCGGCAGGTCGTGCGGGATGTCGGCGCTCTGCTCGGTGACGACGTACTGGTGCTCGACGGCACTCACGGCGACGCTGACACCGGCCAGCTCGGCGGTCTCGGCGCCCCACATGCCCGTGGCGTTGACCACGGTGTCGCACTCGATCCGGCCCTGTTCGGTGACCACGGCGGTGACGCGTCGGCCGACTCGCTCCACCGCGGTGACCCGACAGTTCTGCACGATCTGTACGCCGGCCGCCCGCGCGCCGCTGGCGAAGGAGTGGGTCAGCTGGCTTGGGTCGGCGTACCCGTCGGAGGGCACCCAGGTCGCTCCGTGGACACCGGTCAGGTCGAGCAGCGGGAACAGCTCGCCGGCCTGAGTGGCCGAGACCAGCTCGACGTCGAAACCGAAGCTGCGGCCGGTGGTCGCGATCCGTTTGAGCTCCTCCCAGCGATCCGCGCTGGAGGCGAGGCGCAGGCTGCCCACGCCGTGCCATCCGGTCGGGTAGCCAGTGCGCGCTTCCAGACCTCGGTAGGTCTGCACGCTCTGCCGCATCAGCTGCGTGAGGTTGCTCGAGCTGCGCAGCTGCCCGACCAGGCCGGCCGCGTGCCAGGTGCTGCCGTTGGTCAGGCTCAGCCGCTCGACCAGGACGACGTCCGTGACGCCGCGCTCGGCCAGGTGGTAGGCGATGCTGCAGCCCACGACACCGCCGCCGATGATCACCACCTGGCTGCGATCAGGCAGGGTCATGAGCTACTTCTTCTCGCGCCAGACCCGCTCGAACGGCAGCCGCCAGGCGTGCGGCGCGATCAGCTGGTGGATCGCGTTGGGGCCCCACGTGCCGGGCGCGTAGGGCTTGACCGGCGGCGGGTTCTCCAGCAGCGGGATCGAGCGCTCCCACAGGCTTTCGATGCCCTCGGCTGTCGTGAAGAGGGTGTGGTCGCCGCGCATCGCATCGAGGATCAGCCGCTCGTACGCCTCCAGCACGTCGCCGGCCCGCTCGGTCTCCTGGGTCGAGAACTGCATGCTCAGCTTGTCGAGCTTCATCCCCGGCCCGGGCCGCTTGCCGTAGAAGGACAGCGAGACCTTCGAGGAGTCGGCCAGGTCGAAGGTCAGGTGGTCCGGCCCCGAGGCTCCGACGCCGGAGTTCGACGGGAACATCGTCCGCGGCGCCTCCTTGAAGGCGATCGAGATGATCCGCATCCCCTCGGCCATCTTCTTGCCGGTGCGCAGGTAGAACGGCACGCCGGCCCAGCGCCAGTTGTCGATCCCGCACTTGAGCGCGATGAACGTCTCGGTGTCGGAGTCGCGGGCCACGCCCTCCTCGCCGAGGTAGCCGCTGAACTGGCCACGGACGACGTGATCCGGGTCGATCGGCAGCATCGAGCGGAAGACCTTGTTCTTCTCCTCGCTGATCGCGCGCGGCTCCAGCGCCGTCGGTGGCTCCATCGCGACGAACGCGAGCACCTGCAGCAGGTGGGTGACCACCATGTCCTTGTAGGCGCCGGTGGCCTCGTAGAAGTTGGCCCGTTGGTCCAGGCCGAGCGTCTCCGGGATGTCGATCTGGATGTGGTCGATGAAGTTGCGGTTCCAGATCGGCTCGAACAGCCCGTTGGCGAACCGGAAGGCCAGGATGTTCTGCGCGGCCTCCTTGCCCAGGAAGTGGTCGATCCGGAAGATCTGGCTCTCATGGAACGTCGCATGCACCTGGTCGTTGAGGACGATCGCACTCTCGAGGTCGGTGCCGAACGGCTTCTCCATGACCACCCGTGAGCGGTCGACCAGGTGGGCGTCGCGCAACATGGTGATGACGGCCAGGGCGGCCCGAGGCGGCACGCTCAGGTAGTGCAGGCGGCGGACGTCGGGGCCGAGCTGGGCCTCCGCGTCGGCAACCGCCTGGGCCAGCGCCTCGGGACCCGCGCTCTGCGGCACGAAGACGAGGTGCTCGGCGAAGCTCTGCCACTCCTCGGGCGTGAGCCGGTGCGAGCCGAACTCGTCGATCGCCTCCTGGGCCACCTTGCGAAAGCCGTCGTCGTCGAGCTCCTCCAGGGACGAGCCGATGACCCGGATGTCCGGCGCGAGGGCCGAGGCGGCCAGGTGGGCCAGGCCGGGGAGGAGCTTGCGCCGGGCCAGGTCTCCGGTGGCGCCGAAGAGCACGATCACGTGCGGCGGCAGGTGGTCGAGGTCGCCCCGGCGGGCGCGGTTCATCGCCGGGGCGGGTCCGGGGTAGGAGATGGTCTGGGCCGCGTGGTCCGGCGTGAACGGATCGGGCAGGCGGTCAACGGAGTCATCGGGCACGGGTGAATGCTCCCATTAGTGCGGCCACTCGTTGGGGGGCCGCGTGCTCCTTTTCTCGCGCGTTGCTCCGTCAAGGCCGGTGATCCGGGCCGATTTCGCGCCCGATCACCGGCCTTCAGGGAGTACGGCGGTACGGCGGCGGCGGTTGACCTGCTGGGGGATGACCGGCTTGCGGGCGGCGGCCTGGGCCCGACGGCCGCGCTTGACGGCGTACATCGCCAGGTCGGCCTCGCGGACCGCGTCGGCGACCCGGCCACCGGGCGGCGTGGTGGCCATCCCGATGCTGGCGGCGGCCGACTCCTCGCTCGACGTCGCACCGTCCAGCCGGTTGCGCAGGGCGAGCAGCACGTGCTCGGCCAGGTCCTCCGGGTGCGGGATCAAGATGGCGAACTCGTCGCCGCCGAGGCGCACGCACACGTCGTCGGAGCGGACGTTCTCGCTCAGGATCCCGGCGCAGCGCCGCAGCAGCGCGTCGCCGGCATCGTGACCCTGGGTGTCGTTGACGTGCTTCAGGCCGTCGATGTCCAGGGTCAGCACCGTGACGCAGCCGCCCGCGTCGACGTGGTTCTGAGCGGTGACCAGAGCCTCGTCCCAGGCCAGCCGGTTGCCGAGCCCGGTGAGCGGGTCGCGTCGGGCGACGGTGGCGTGCTGCTCGGCCGCCTCCCGCAGCTCCTCGCGCAGGGCCGCGGTGTGGGCGACGACGGTCGCCGCCTCGGCGATGTGCTTGCCCAGCTCGACGCACAGGGCGGTGAAGCCCCGCGGCGCGGCCAACGTGTGCCCAACGACAAGCACGCCGCCGACGGGGGCCGGGATGGCCACGGCCAGTAGGGACCGGACCCCGTCGTCGTACCCGAGGGGTGCGAGCTCCGTGACGGCCAGCGCGGTGTCCTGGAAGCAGATCGAACCCGGTCCGCACAATCCCTGGAGCCGGTCGAGGGTCTCCTTCAGCTGCATGCTGCCGACGTCGGGCCCGGAGAGGGTCGCGGAGCGAGCCCACCGGCCCCGGCCGTCCCGGATCACGCCGACCTCGCACGACAACGAGTCCAGCGCCACCTTCAGCACGTGTTCCAGCGCCTCGTCGGCCTCCTCGGCGGGCAGGCTGATCACCCGGCGTACGGCGTGCAGCAGCTCCAGCTCGTCGGCCAAGCGCTTGGCCGGCCCGACGTCCTGGATCGTGGCCTCGAGCAGCTGGGCCAGCCGGAGCAGCTCGTTCGGGTCCGGGTCCTGATCCTGGGCTGCGGTCAGCGGTTCATGCTGGTTGCCGAGGACCACCAGCACGTCCTCGCTGAGCCGCACGAGCGCTCCACCGACGCAGTAGTAGGGGCCCAGCAGGCGCGCGGCGGGCTGGTGGGTGACCTGCACGACCTGGCCGTTCGCCGTCGGCAGCTGCTCCAGCAGCGGGTCGAAGGTCGCATCGATGTCGATGATCCCGGCCCAGCCCTGGCCGCGGCCGATACCGCCCAGGTGGGCCCAGGACGTGCGGCTCACCCGGCGGAAGACGAGGCCATCGCGCACGCCGAGCCGGGCCGCCACGTCGGCGACCGACTCAATGTGCGTCAAACTCGGCATTTCGTCTGTCCCGTCCGGAGACCATCGGAAAGTCGTCGAGATCCCTATCGGCTCTCACTCGCCCGGGCTGCAGCATTTGGGACGTCACCGGGTGGTTCCGGTGTTGTCACCGCGGACGTGTAGACATACGGCAGACGTTCGCGGCTAGCTAGCCGTTCCGTAGATGAGCGCCACACGTGAGCGCGGTAGATGAGTTCGGGAGCAGAGATGACGAAGTGGCGGGGCAACCCCTGGGCGATCCTGGTGACCCTCTCCCTCGGGTTCTTCATGACCCTGTTGGACCTGACGATCGTCAACATCGCGATCCCCAACATGATCAGCGCCCTCGGTGCCTCGCTCGACGAGATCCTGTGGATCGTCAACGCGTACGTCCTCGTCCTCGCGGTGCTGCTCATCACGGCCGGGCGGCTCGGTGACCTGCGAGGTCAGCGCACGCTCTTCGCCATCGGCGTCGCCACCTTCACCGTGGCCAGCTTTGCCTGCGGCGTGGCCCCCAACGCCACTCTGCTGATCATCTTCCGGGCCATCCAGGGGCTCGGCGCCGCGCTGCTGATGCCGCAGACCATGGCGCTGATCATCGCCACCTTCCCGGCCGAACGACGAGGTACGGCGCTGGGGATCTGGGGCGCGGTGGCCGGGCTGGCGACCGTGGCCGGACCGACGCTGGGTGGGCTGCTCGTGACCTGGGCCAACTGGCGGTGGATCTTCTTCGTCAACATCCCGGTCGGCGTCGTCGTGCTGGTGTTGACCTTCGTGGTCATCCCGGACACGCGGATGGAGCGACAGCACCGGCTCGACATCCCCGGCGTGGCCCTCGCGACGGCCGCGCTGTTCTGCCTGACCTTCGGGTTGATCGAGGGGCAGCGGTTCTCCTGGAACGCCGGGATCATGTCGCTCTTCGGGGCCTCCGTGATTCTCTTCGTGGCCTTCCTGCTCCAGCAGCGCAGCCGTCAGGACCGCGAGCCGTTGGTGCCCTTCGTGCTGTTCCACGACCGCAACTTCGCGGTGATCAACGTGATTGCGTTCCTGGTCTCGATCGGCATCCTGGGCTTCTACCTGCCGCTGACGATCTACCTGCAGTCCGTGCTGGGCTTCTCGGCACTCAAGGCCGGCCTGGTGCTGGCGCCGAGCTCGGTGATCGGGATGGTGCTCGCTCCCATCGCCGGCCGGATGTCGGACCGGGTGGGCGGCAAGTACATCCTGATGGCCGGGCTGACCTGTTTCGGCATCGGCGCGACGATGATCGCGTTCACGTCACAGGTCGGGACGTCGTGGCCCGCGCTGCTGCCAGGAACTCTGGTCCTGGGGTTGGGCTTCGGCGGGATCTTCGCCCCGATGGCGACCGAGACCATGCGCAGCGTCGACCCGCGGATGGCTGGCGCCGCGTCCGGTGTCAACAACACCATCCGGCAGGTCGGCTCGGTGGTCGGCAGCGCGGCCGTCGGGGCGGTGCTGCAGGCGCGGCTGGCGACGACGTTGCACCAGGAGGCCGTGGCGCGGGCCACCCAGCTGCCGCAGAGTGCGCGGGGTCAGTTCCTCGCTGGCCTGGCCAAGCAGGCCAAGGGCGGGATCGACGTGGGGTCGACCCAGAAAGCGACCGCACCCCAAGGCATTCCGGCCCAGTTGGCCGCCGAGCTGGACCGGATCGGTACGGCGGTCTTCGAGCATGGGTACGTCCGAGCCATGCATCCCACGCTGATCGTGCCGATCGTGGCCATGTTCGTGGCCGCAGCGCTGTGCCTGCTCGTGCAACGGCACACCAACAAAGCGCCAGCAGCCCGCCCGGCCGTGCAACCGGCCACCGTCGGCGAGGTTTCCTGACCCGGCTGGGCGCCTGCCAAAATTGTTGCAACAGCAACTACCGCTGGAGCAGTTCGGGAGTTACGCTCCGAGGGTCGGCGTACGGCTCCGCTGGTCGGCGGTGGCCGAGCGACCACGCTTCGGAAGGAGCTCGCCATGGCACCCACGGAGTCCGAGCTGGTTGAGCTGGAAGCCCGGCGGGGCGAGCTGCGGGACCGCTACCTGTTGCCTCCGGCCGAGCGGGACACCCCGGGCCGCGGGATCCATCACGCCGCCCTGATCTGCTCCGACGTCGAGCAGACGATCCAGTTCTACCAAGGTCTGCTCGGTTTCCCGCTGGTCGAGCTGGTCGAGAACCGTGACTACCACGGGTCCTCGCACTTCTTCTTCGACCTCGGCAACCAGACGCTGCTCGGCTTCTTCGACTTCCCCGGCCTCGGGCTCGAGCCGGGCATCGAGGCCATCGGCGGGGTCCAGCACATCGCCATCTCGGTGCCCCGCGACCGCTGGGAGCGCTTGCGCGACAAGCTGGACGCCGAGGGCGTGAAGTACGCCGGGCCGGACCTGGGCATCGAGGAGTCGATGTACTTCAAGGATCCCGACGGCATCCAGATCGAACTGCTCAGCGACCCGTTGATGTACTTCGCCGGGCACCAACTGGACGAGGTGGAGTCATGAGCGAGTGGAACGCGATGACCTTCGAGGGCAAGGACACGATCCTGCGGGTGGTGCGCGAGGAGGCCGAAGGACTGTTTGCCTTGGCCGAGCAGCCCGGGGCCTGGGAGCGGCCGACGCCGTGTGATGGCTGGAGCACCCGGGACATCGTGGCGCACATCGTCGACACCACCGAGGGCTACTTCGCGGCGTTCGACGCCGCGCGGGGCACGGGCGAGGTCGGCGAGCCCTACGGCCTGGTGGTGATGGGCGAGAAGGTCAACGAGTTCGCGACGGCGTTCCGCGGCGTGCCGCAAGCCGAGCTGTTGGGCCGGCTGCGGTCGGACTTCGAGAAGATGCAGGCGATCCTCGAGCCGATCGGGCCCGAGGACTGGTCCGGCTTCATGGTCACGCATCCCTACATGGGCCCGGTGCCGGCGTTCTTCTACGCGGCCGGGCAGCTGATGGACTACGGCGTGCACTCGTGGGACATCCGTCAGGGCAGCGGGCAGGCTCACGGGCTCTCCGGCGATGCCGCCGATCTGTTGGTGCCGTTCATGTTCGAGATCTGGCGGGGCACGGTCCGCGCCGATGAGGTGAGCGAGCCGTTCACCATCGGCATCCGGGTGACCGGCCGCAACGCGGGCGACTACCGGGTCACCGTCAGCGGGGACGGCTTGGCCTACGAGCAGGGCGATCTCGCCGACCTGCCCGCCGTGATCGAGTTCGACGCCGGCAGCCTGGTCCTCACGGCGTTCGGCCGCAGCAACTCCGGCACGGTCCGCGGAGATCGCGACCTGGCCGAGCGCTACCTGAACCTCTTCTTCCGCATCTAGTCGACTTCCCCGATGGCGACGACGTCGATCGCCCAGGACTGCCTCGGCCTCGACGACCCGTTCGCCGACACGCACCGAGCAGCCCGTGCGCGAGCTGCGCCGCCCAGAGCGTTCGGTGTGGTCACTGGCCCCAGGTCGCCTCCGGCAGATCGTGCGCCGCGAGGTCGGCGAACTCGAGCCGCAGGCGTTGCAGGAGAAGGCTCGTCGCGCCGCCAGTGAGCGCCGGGTCGTCTTCGACCCACAACCCGACTTCATGACCGAGCTGCACCTACGCAGCACCACGCCGGCCGCGACCGCGGCCTACCGCAACCTCGACCGCACCGCGCGGGCCGCACAAGTCCAAGGGCGACACCCGCTCACTGGACCAGCTCCGCTCCGACATCGCGATCGGCTGGCTGACCGAAGGCGCCTTCGGCACCTACGTCAGCCGCCCGGCCGGAGCCGCGCGCCCCACCGGTCAGGCTCGGGACCCCGGCGCCACCACTCCTGTGCCTCCCACGGCCGACCGAGCCGCTCACGCCCTCGGCGTCGTACTCCTCCGGCGGGTGACCACTGGGCAGCCGATGCTTGGCGATCCTCGCGGTTGGCGTGCGCGGCAACGCCTCGAGGAGCTGCCAGTAGCGCGGGACCTTGAACGCCGAGAGCCGGGCGGCCGTCCAGGCGCGGAGCTCCTCGAAGTCCGGCGTGCGCCCCGGTGCGAGTACGACGAACGCCTTGACCTCGTCCTCGGTGAGCTCGGAGGGCACGGCGACGACCGCGGCCTCCAGCACGTCCGGATGCTCGAGGATCGCGTCCTCGACCTCGGCCGGTGACAGGTTGAGGCCGCGTCGCCGCAGCACCTCCTTGCGGCGGGCGACGAAGGTGTAGGTCTCGTCGTCGTTCACCGTGACCAGGTCGCCCGTGTGCAGCCAGCCGTCCACGACGGCCGCCGCCGTCTCCTGCGGCATCTGCCAGTAGCCCGGCGTCACCGTCGGGTTGTGCAGCAGCAGCTCACCGGTCTCGCCGGGGCCGAGCTCAGCGCCGTCGTCGTCGACGACCTTGGCCTGGTTGATCACGCCGAGGGTCGGATGCTGGCGGACGGAGCCCAGCGTGCCGAACGGCCGTTGCCCATGGCGCCAGATCAGGGCGTAAGGCGACTCCGACATGGCGTAGCCGCAGACCACCCGCAGGCCGAACCGTCGTTCGAAGGCCTCCTGCCACTCCCGGGCCGGTGACGGCCCGGTGTAGCACAGGCGCAAGGGGTTCTCGGCGTCGTCCGGCCGGACCGGCTGGCGCATCAGGATCTCCAACATGGCGCCGATCGCGTTGAACTCCGTGGCCCCGTGTCTTCGCGCCGAGTCCAGGAAGCCGCTGGCCGAGAACCGTTGCAGCAGAACGAGTCCCGCGCCACACGCGAGAGAGCCAAGCACCGAGTAGGCGGGCGCGTTGATGTGGAAGAGCGGTAGGGAGGTCATCAGCCGGTCGGCCGGCCCGAGCTCCATCCAGTAGGGGAATCCCTCCCCGGCGTACGCATAGGCCCGGTGGGTCTGCATGACCAGCTTGGAGCGACCGGTCGTGCCCGACGTCGGGATCAGCACGGCCAGGTCGTCCGGACCGACGTCGAGCGGCACCGCGCCGACACCAGTGGGTGCGACTCGCCAGTCGCCGACCAGGTCGTCGATGTTCAGCCGGGTCGGCGGGACGGTCACGGCAGCGCTCGCCTGCTCGACCTTCGAGCCGAGCTCGGCGTCGGTGACGACGAACGGCGGGTCGACCTGCCCGAGCAGCCCGGCCATCTCCTCCACCGTGCCCGCAGGGTCGGTAGGCACGCTGATCGCTCCCAGCGTCGCCAGCGCGAGCCAGCACAACAGGTACGGCGGGGTCGTGCGGGCCGTCATGATGACCAGGTCACCGCGCCGGATCCCTTGCGCCGTCAGGGTTTCCGCCAGCCCAGCGACCTGGGCTGCGGCAGCTGAGAAGGTGAGGCTCCCGTCGTCCGTGCGCAACCAGACGCCGGTCGGATCGCGCTCGACCGCCGCGTTGAGCAGCGCCGGGATGGTGTCCACCACGGCGCTGGATGGGGTCAAGCTCCGGCCTCGGCCCGCAGGATCTCGGCGGCGGCGGTCATTGACCTCAGCTTGCCCTCGGCGCTGGCCCGGGGGAGGTACTTCATCCCGCAGTCGGGGCCGAGGACGATGTCCTTCGGCTCGAGATAGGCCAGGGCCCGACGGGCTCGCGCCGCTACGACCTCGGGCGACTCGACCTCGTGGTCGGAGAGGTCGAGGACGCCGAGGATGACCCGCTTGCCCTTGAGAGTGCTCAGCACCTCGGGATCGAGGCCGGACTGCGCGGTCTCGATCGATACCTGGTCGCAGGTGCAGTCGGCCAGCTCGGACAGGAAGGAGTAGCCGGAAGGCCGCTCGTGGATGATCGCGGCGTAACCGAAGCACAGGTGCACCGCGGTCGTGCCGTCGAGTCCGTCCAGGGCCCGGTTGAGCGCGGCGACGCCGAACTCACGCGCCGGCTCGGGACGCGCCTGCAGGTAGGGCTCGTCGAACTGCACGATGTCGGCGCCGGCGGCGAACAGGTCGCGCGCCTCGGCGTTGCAGACCTCGGCGTAGGCCATCGCGAGCGACTCGGTGTCCGGGTAGTAGTCGTTCTGCGCCTGCTGGGCCATGGTGAACGGCCCGGGAACGGTGACCTTGATCGTCCGGTCGGTGGCCGCGCGCAGGAACTCCACGTCGCGCACCTGCACCGGTGCCGGCCGGCCGATCGGGCCGACCACGCGGGGGACCGGGTTGGGGTGGCCACTGCGGTCCAGGGCCTCGCCCGGGTTATCGATGTCGACACCCTCCAGGGCCGTCGCGAAGTGGTTGGAGTAGCTCTCCCGCCGGATCTCGCCGTCGGTGATGACGTCGAGGCCGGCCCGCTCCTGGGCCCGGATGGCCACGACGGTCGCGTCGTCCTGGGCCTCGGCCAGGTAGTCCGCCTCCGGGCGCCACAGCTCGCGGGCCCGGACCCGCGGCGGGAAACGCCCGGCCAGCTTCGAGCGGTCGATCAGCCACTCGGGCTGCGCGAAACTGCCGACGAGCGTGGTGGGGAACAGGGCCGGGAGCGCGCGCGGCTCCCGCTCGGGTGGCTGCATGAGCGTCAGTCTGGCCGAGCCTCAACCCTGCGGCAATGCCGGTCAGTCGGGCTATCGAGTGATCCGTTCCAGCTCGCTCAGATCGTCGGGGGTCGGCTCCCACTCGCCGGCCGCGACGTTGGCCCGCACCTGCTCGGCCGAGGTCGCGCCGGCGATCACCGAGGACACCGCCGGCTGACCGGCCAGCCCGCCGATAGCCACGTCCAGCAACGAGATTCCGCGCTCCTCGGCGTACGCCGTGAGGGCGTCGACGATGTCGAAACTGCGCTCGTCGACGCGACGGTCAGGGCCCCAGGCCGCGATCCGGCTGCCAGTGGGGGGTGGCTCGCCGCGGTGGTACTTGCCGGTGAGCAGCCCGTTGGCGAGCGGGAAGTAGGGGAGCAAACCGATGCCGTACTCGACCAACGCGGGCACCAGATCAGACTCGATGTGGCGGCTGAGCAGGCTGTAGTCGTTCTGCGCGCTGATGAACCGTACGCCGCCCGAGGATCGCGCGACCCACTCGGCGTGGGCGGTCTGCCAGCCGGTGAAGTTGGAATGCCCGACGTAACGGACCTTCCCCTCGTGGACCAGGTCGTCCAGCACCGAGAGGGTCTCCTCGATCGGCGTCAGGGGGTCGGGGCGATGGATCTGGTAGAGGTCGATCCAGTCGGTGCGTAGCCGGCGCAACGACCCCTCCACCGCGCGGCGGACGTAGCGTCGCGAACCGCGCGCGTCCCAGTCGGCGCCATTGGTGTTGGGCTCGCGCAGCCGGCTGCCGAACTTCGTCGCGATGACGACGTCGTCGCGCCGGCCTTCCAGGAGCTGGCCCAGCCGGGCTTCGGACTCGCCGTAGGAGTCGGAGGTGTCGAAGAGCGTGACCCCCGCGTCGAGGGCGGCATCGACGACCTCGCGGCAACCGTCCAGGTCCAGCTTCATCCCGAAGTTGTTGGTGCCGAGACCGACGACCGAGACGGCCAGTCCGGACGACCCCAGTCGCCGCATCTGCATGACGAAACTCTACGTCGGGACTTCGACTCGCCATCCGTCGCCCCGGGCGACGGGCAGGATGCGTTGCGGTGTATTCGCTTCCGCGTTTCCTGACTGATGAGACAGGATGGGTCTCGTGCCGGGGACCGTGGAACGACTTCGTGGCTCCGTGCTCGGAGAGCGCGACTTCCGCCTGCTCTGGATCGGCCAGGCCGTCTCGACCGTGGGCGACCAGATCTTCCCGGTCGCCGTCACCATCACGGTGCTGAACGCCAACGGCACGGCCACCGACATCGGCCTGGTCCTGGCGGCGCGCTGGGCCGCGCTTGTCTTGTTCGCGGTGGTTGGCGGAGTGTGGGCCGATCGGGTCTCCCGGACGCTGATCATGCGGCTGGCCGACGGGTTCCGAATCTGTGCGGTGCTCGGGCTGGCCCTGCTGCCCCACACGCCGCCGATCTGGCTGCTGGCGTTGCTCGTCTTCCTGGTCGGAGGCGGCGAGGCGTTCTTCCGGCCGGCCGAGACCGCACTGCTCCCCAGCATCCTCCCGGCCGAGCGGTTGCAACCGGCCAACGCGCTCATCACCATCAGCTATCGGACTGCGTCGGTGATCGGCCCCGGCCTCGGCGCGCTGGTCGTCGTCGTCGCCGGCGCTCCTCGCCTGGCCTTCGCCATCAACGCCCTGACGTTCGGGATCTCGTTGCTGTCGTTGACGTTTCTGCATGAGCCACCCCGCACGGTGATCCCTCATGAGGATCGCCTCGGCGTCACCCGCGAGGTCCGAGAGGGCTTCCGCGAGGTGCTGCTGCGGCCGTGGGTGGCGGCCATCCTCCTGCTCACCTCGCTCACCCTGATGCTGGTCATCGCGCCCGAGACGGTGCTGCTGCCGGTGATCGGCCGACGCGAGTTCGGGGGCGACGCGATCTATGCGACGTCGCTCGCGCTCTTCGCCGCCGGTGGAGTGGTCGGCGGCTTGGTAGCGCTGAAGTGGCGCCCGAGGAAGCCCGGTCTGGTGGGGGCGATGGGCTGGCTGCCGTTCACCGCGGTGCCGATCGCGCTGGCCTTCGCGTCCGCGCCGTGGATGTTCTACGTCGCGTACTTCGCGGCTGGAGCCGGCTTCGAACCCTTCAACATCTACTGGCAGACGGCGCTGCAGCGGGACATCCCCTCCGACAAGCTGGCCCGGGTGTCCTCGTTGGACTGGATGGCCAGCCTGTCGCTGCTGCCGGTCGGCATGGCCCTCACCGGCCCGGCGGTCTCCTCGTTCGGGGAGACGACGGTGTTGCTCGTGTCGGCCGCCGTCAACGTGGTCAGCACGATCGCCGTCCTGTTCGTGCCCGGCGTCAAGGAGCTGCGGTCGCCGAGGCGCCGGGCGAAGCATCCGGCGCCGGCTCCAGACCTGGCGGCGGCGCCGGATATCCGTGATCGGTGAGTCCGAGGCTGCCCACGAGGGCGGCGGTGGTGCCGACCAAGGCCAACGGCCAGCCGTCGGCCGCCATCTGGTCACCCAGCCACAGCAGCCCGAAGACCGACGGCCCGACGGTGGACACGACGTACATCGCCGACACCGGTCCACCGACCCGGCCGGTCCGCAGTGACACGGTGAGCGCGGCCTCGCCGACGACTGACCCGGCCAGGAGCAGGAGCACCGCCCAGCTGCCGATGGCCGTGCGCACGAGGGTGAGCGGGTCGGCGGCCAGCGCCCGCCCCGCCACGGCGACGGCGCCGTACGCCAGCCCCGCACACCCGCCCAGCCACAGCGCGCGGTGTCGCGGGGCCAGCACTGCTGGCGGGTGGAGGAGTCCGCCGAGCGCGATGAGCTCGGCGGCAGTGAGGGTCGCCGCCCCTCGTACGCCGAGCGGCCCGGCCGGACCGGTGCGGGCCGCCACCGCGAGCAGGGCCACGCCCGCCACCACCAGCAGACACCGGAGCACGTCGGCCCGGCTCAACCGCCACAGCCCCTGGGCGGCGCCGACGACCGTCGTCACGACCAGGCTGGTGGTCAGGATCGGCTGCACGAGCAGGAGCGGGAGCTGGTGGCGGGCCAGGAAGGTCAGGACGAATCCGACGCCTTGCAGGGCCACCCCGAACCACCACCGCGGATGGCGCAGCACGTGACCGGCGGTCGAGGCGCGACTCAGCTGCAGGGTGGCCAGGCCGTAGCTGACCACCGCCGCCGAAAGCGCCAGGACGCTCAGTGCCATAGTGCTCAGAGCATGCAGCCAATGAGGCCGTCCCGACCAATGCCGGGCTGACCGGCCGGCCATCGCCCGACGACACATCGAGGACCACGAGATGAGCAGCGCTCCGACCGAACC
This sequence comes from uncultured Actinomycetota bacterium, assembly GCA_963834425.1. Classification (GTDB taxonomy): domain Bacteria; phylum Actinomycetota; class Actinomycetes; order Actinomycetales; family CAVURS01; genus CAVURS01. Next base: position 1,177,077 of record CAWIBR010000013.1, on the reverse strand, counting down.
GGTCGTGACAGCACCCGCAGAGGCGCCCCTCACCCATCGCCAGATCATGGTGATCATGTCCGGGCTGATGATGGGCATGTTCCTCGCGGCCCTGGACCAGACCATCGTCTCGACGGCCCTGCCGACGATCGTCGGCGACTTCCATCGCAGCGACCTGCTGTCGTGGGTCATCACGTCGTACCTGCTGGCCAGCACCGCGACCACACCGTTGTGGGGCAAGGCCGGTGACCTCTACGGGCGCAAGCGGGTCTTCCAGCTGGCGATCGTCATCTTCCTGATCGGCAGCGCGCTCTGCGGCGCCTCGCAGAACATGTACCAGCTGATCGCCTTCCGCGGCCTGCAGGGTGTCGGCGGCGGTGGCCTGATCTCGCTGGTCTTCGCGATCATCGGCGACGTCATCCCGCCGCGAGAGCGCGGTCGCTACCAGGGCTACTTCGGCGGAGTGTTCGGCATCTCCAGCGTCCTCGGGCCACTCCTCGGCGGCTTCTTCGTCGACAACCTGAGCTGGCGCTACATCTTCTACATCAACCTGCCGCTCGGGATCGCGGCGCTGATCGTCACCAACCGGGTCCTGCGGCTGCCCAAGAAGGTGCGGGAGGTGAAGATCGACTGGTGGGGTGCGCTGCTCCTCGTGATCGGCGTCTCGTGCATCCTGCTCGGCACCCAGTCCGGCGGGAACGACTACCCCTGGTGGTCCTGGCAGATCGTCGGTCTGTTCTTCCTGGGCGTGGTCTTCCTGATCGGCTTCGTGGTCCGCGAGGCCACAGCTCCCGAGCCGATCCTGCCGCTGAACCTCTTCCGGATGCAGATCTTCACCGTCAGCAACATCATCGCCTTCGTCAGCGGCATCGCGATGTTCGGCGCTCTGGCCTTCCTGCCGCAGTACCTCCAGCTCGTCCACGGCGTCTCGGCCACCGTGTCCGGGCTGCTGCTCCTCCCGCTGCTGGTCGGCCTGCTGATCATGAGCATCGGCTCGGGGCTGTTCATCACCCGGACCGGCAAGTACCGCTGGTTCCCGCTCGTCGGCACCGTGCTGGTCACGATCGGGCTGGCCCTGCTGACCCAGCTCGGTGCGCACACCTCGCTCGGCACCATCAGCGTCTACATCTTCATCTTCGGGGCCGGGCTGGGCCTGTTCATGCAGGTGCTGACCCTGGTCGTGCAGAACGCCGTACCGATGTCGCAGATGGGCGTGGCGACCTCGTCGGTGACGTTCTTCCGGTCCATGGGCGGCGCCCTCGGGGCCTCGGCCCTCGGCGCCGTGCTGACGTCGCGGATCGCGGCCGAGTTCCAGCAACACCTCCCGCCGGCGACCCTGGCCAAGGGCGGCGACAAGGTCGCCCAGCTGGTGTCGAGCCCGGACGCGCTGAAGGCGCTCAAGGTGAGCAACCCGCTCCTGCACGAGGGGATCATCCAGGCCTACTCCCACGCCATCGACACGGTCTTCGCGGTCGCGTTCGTCGTGTCGGCGTTGAGCATCATCGCCGCGTTGTTCATCAAGCAGACCCGGCTTCGGACAACCAATGAGAGCGGTCCTCCGGCAGCGACCGGTGGCCCGGAAGCAACCGGCGGTGCGCAACCGGCCCTGTCGGCGGAAGGGATGGCCTAGATGCCTGGCGTGACGATCTCGGCCGGCTACGGCGCGGGCGGCAGCGTGGTGGCGCCCGGCGTGGCCACGGTGCTCGGCCTGCCCCTGCTGGACCGAGCGATCAGCTCGACCATCGCCGCCCAGCTGCACGTCTCGATCGAGGAGGCGGAGGGCGGCCAGATGCGCCGGTCGCTGCGCGACCGGTTCCTGAGCGTGCTGACCCCGTTGGCCGGCGGGGTGTTGGGCGCCGGCACCGACGCCGCACCCCCGGACGCCGAGCCGGCGCCCGACGATGCCGCGCCGTTCCGGGAGAAGGCCGAGGGCATCATGCGCGCGGCCCTGAGCACCGGGGCCGTGATCCTCGGCCGGGCCGGTGCCGCTGCGTTCCACGACGAGCCCGACATCCTGCGGGTTCGGTTGTTCGGGCCGGTCGAGGCGCGGATCGACCAGGGCACCCGGCTCGAAGGGGTCAACCGCGAGACCGCGGTCGCTCGGCTGCCCGAGGTCGACCGGGCCCGGGCGCAGTACGTCCGCCGCCTCTATGCCGCCGACATCGACGAGCCGTCGTTCTTCCACTTGCAGTTGGACAGCACGGCGCTCCCGCTGGACGCCTGCGTGGACCTGATCGCGGCGGCGTACCTGGCGCTGCCCCGCACCTAGCGCCGCCGGTCGCCCTCAGGGCGTTGGGTACGCCGCGGGCCGGGACGAGTCGGGTCGGATGAGCTGCATCGACCCGACGACCTCGAAGCCGGCGCCCAGGAAGGCCCGGAGGCTGGCGACGTTGCCCGGCGCCACGGCTGCGACGACCAGCGCATCCGGTTGCGCTATGGCAACTGTCGCAAGGGCCGATCGCACCAGGCCCGAACCGCGCCCGCGCCCGCGCTGCTCGGCGGCCAGCTCAACGCTCACCTCGGTCAGCCCGCCGACACCACGCGAAACCGTCGCCAGGGAGGAGTCGCTGCGGTCCATGGAGCCGACGACCCGCACGTCGTCGCGGATCGCTCGCGCCCACTCGGCTCGGGGGTGCTCGGCCAGATCGGGGCGGTCGATGAGCGGCCGCCTCGCCGCCGACGCGGGCCCGGGTCACCAGCAGGGCGTCCAGGCTGTCGATCCAGCCGTCCGGCCCGGCCAGGTCGAGCAGGACGCGAGGATGATGAGCTCCGCCGAAACCGTCCACGCCCAGGGACTCCAGATGGCCGTCGGGGACCTCGGCGCCGACGGCCAGGACCGCATGCGCGGTGAACGCGAACACCCCCTCGACGCCGGGTCGCCACGGCGGGACCCGGTGCCACCCACCGTCCGGCGACGGCGGGCGACCCGAGGACGCATCCTCGATCAGCCGGGCCAGCGGGTGCGTCGTCATACCGGCATGAGACCAGACGATGCGGCTCAGTCGGGGCCGGCGACGCCGAGCAGGTTGCCCTCGGGATCGGCGAACTGGCCGATCACCAGGCCGGGCCGCGCGTGATCCGGCCCGAGCCGCCGCTCACCGCCCAGGTCCTCCGCGCGCTGCAGGGCAGCCGGCACGTCCTCGACCGCGACGTAGAAGATCACCCGCGGTGCATAGTCGGGCCCGCCTCCGACGCCACCCGGAATGCCCGGGCCCTCGCCCACACCACCAGGCTCCGTGAAGCCGTAGTCGTCCGGCCCGGACACCGCCGCCGACACCGGCGCGCTGGTGTCGAACTCCCACCCGAAGAGGGCGCCGTAGAAATCGCGGAGCCGCTGCGGGTCGCGGCCGATGATCTCGAAATGCACCACGGGCTGAGCCATGGTCACCTCCGTTCGTCCGTCGGATACGGTCCTGCCGTGCCTGAGCCTGCCGTGCCTGAGTCTCCCGTGCCTGTCATCGCCATCGACGACCCGCGGGCGCCCGACGTCGCCGCGCTACTGCGAGGGCATCTGGACTTCGCTCACACCCATAGTCCGCGCGAGGACGTTCACGCACTCGACTCCGAGGCCTTGATCGACCCCGCTGTCACCTTCTTCAGCGCCCGGCTGGATGGCGAGCTGCTCGCGGTCGGGGCACTTCGCCAGTTGGACGCGACCCACGGCGAGGTGAAGTCGATGCACACCAGCGAGGCGGCACGCGGGCGCGGATTCGGGCGAGCGATGCTGGTGCACCTGATCCAGGTCGCGCGCGATCGGGGCTGGCGCCGGCTGAGTCTGGAGACCGGCACGATGGCGGCCTTCGAGCCGGCCCGGGCCCTCTACGCCAGTGCCGGCTTCCGCCCCTGCGAACCCTTTGCCGGCTATCACGTCAGTCCCAACAGCGTGTGCCTGACCCTGCCCCTCGACTGACCGCGACCGGGTTGGCAGGCTGGGCCAGCCGGTGAGGAGAGGGTTCAGCGATGGAGTTCCTGGTCGACATGAGGACCACCGTCCCGGACGGTACGACGGACGCGGAGGTGGCCGCGATGCGAGCCCGTGAGGCGGCCCGGGCCGCGGAGCTGGCGGCCGAGGGGACGCTGCTGAGGCTGTGGCGGCCGCCGTTGCAGCCGGGGGAGTGGCGCACCTGGGGCCTGTTCCGGGCCGACGACGACGCCGCGCTGAACGATGCTCTGACCTCGATGCCGTTGCACGTCTGGCGTCTCGACACCGTGACGCCGCTCTCGCCCCATCCCAGCGATCCCGGCGCGTCACTAAGGCTGCCGGGACGATCCGGCCGGCTCAGCGGGTGAGGTCGAACGGATGGCCGGCCGGGTCGGCGAACGTCCGGAACGACTCACCGCCGCCGGGCAGCCGGGTCGCGCCCAGCTGGAGCGCACGCTCCTCGCCCGCGTCGAGATCGTCGACCAGGATGTCGAGGTGCCCCTGCTGTGGGTGCGCCGGATCCGGCCACTGCGGCGGGGTGTAGTCGCTGACCTGCTGGAACATCACGCTCGTGCCGTCGCCGGCGGCCAGGGCGCCCTCGGGCCCGTCGTAGGTCACGTCCAGACCCAGCAGATCGGCGTAGAAGTGCGCCAACGCTGAAGCATCCGGCGCGTCGATGGTCACGGCGAACAGGTCCATCACGGGTCCGACGCCGTCCTTCTGGCACAGGTCGAACGGGTGACCGGCCGGGTCGGCCAGGGTGATCCAGCTCGCGCCGTCGGCGAGCCGGGTCGCACCCAGGGCAACCGCGCGGTCGGCCGCAGCCTGATGATCGGCGATCTGGAGGTCGAGGTGGAACTGCTGCGGCCGCTCCTGACCCGGCCACTGGGGCGGAACGTGGTCGGGTGCCAACTGGAAGGCGATCTCCCGATCGTTCCCGGTCCGCAGCGTGATCCACTCCGGGGTCCGCCGCACGACCTCCCAGCCGGTGAGATCGGCGTAGAACGAGGCGAGCGTGTCGATGTCCGCCGCGTCGAAGGCGGCAAGCTCCAAGCGTCCGGTCGTGGTCATGGCGACACCCTGCCCCGGCCCACTGACAACCCCCAGCCAGGCCGACCCCTGTGGCTGCAGCTCGATTCGTCGTCCTTTGGTAGGACGCCCTCGTCCTCGGCCCTGGCCTACCGTGGCCGGATGAGCCGAGTCGGGCGGTTCCTCACGGCGGCCCAGTTGCCCTGCTCTAGGCCGCGGCCGCGACCCTGTGGGACCGCCGCGCCAGCAGCCCCTGGCGCATCGCCTCGGCCCTGATCGATGCTTGACGCGAAACCTCCGCTGTCATCACACTCGGTAGCGACTTCGGTTCGAGGCACGCACGTCCCCCACGTCGGTCCTCGACGAAAGGGCCGGGTGCTGAACCATGGCTGACCCATCCGAGGAGCCCTGGACCGAGGCCCGTGGGCTTCGTCTTTCGGTGCTCTGCTCGTCGTCGGAGTCGTGGCCCTGCTCGCCTTCGCTCCGCTGGCCCGCTGGGTCGCTCGCGATCTCCCGATCGCTCCGACGAGTGAGCCATCGCCGGTCACCGGGACTGATCGCGCGCGCACGACCGCGCTTCGAGAGGTGCCGGCCGGGTTGCCGGCGGGCACCGAGATCCTGACTCCGGCGGATGTCCGACCGTTCGCGGTCGAGGCGCTCGGGCCTGCCGGCGCGGATGCCTTGATGGCGCTGCTGCAACCGCAGGCGGCGGACTTGTCCGAGACCCCGCCGGGGGCGTCCACCCTGAATCCGGTGTACCCGTACAGCTATCCGGCCGTGGACGCGATCATCGACCAAGCTCCCGCGGCCGGCTTCGCCAGCGGCGCCACGCCGCTGGCGGCGGCCTTGACCTTGCTTTCCGCCCAACCGGGCCAGCCGGAGGTTCATGGGATCGAGAACGCTGCTCCGATCGCCTATGCCGTTCTCGATCGGTCCCGGGCCACTGATGGGTGTGCGGGGCAGCTGGACCTTCTGCTGCTCCTCACCGGGGATGAGGAGACCCGAGCCGATGACCTGAACGGGGAGCTGATCCGGGCTCGGGGGCTGTGCCCGCACGACCCGACGCCTGACTGGATCGTCGGACAGTTCCAGATGAGACAGACCGGGCTCGAGCTGTCACGCGAAGACACGTCGGTCTACTCCGACACGGTGGCTGAGTTCGGCCTAGCGATTGCCACCTTCACCCGGCTGGTCACGACGTTCCCATCCGACACCGCGGCCGTGTCCGGGCTCGGCGACGCCTACCTTCGAGCGGGGACGTATCTCGCTGCAGCGCAGCCCTTCTCAGCCCGGCGGTACCTTCGTTCGGCCGTCACGGAGTACAACCGGGCCGCGAAGCTCGGAGCCGAGCGAGAGGTCCAGCCAGGCCTCGCCCGAGCCCTGATCGGGCTCGGTCGGCCCCAACCGGCAGGGAAGCTCATCGCGCCACTGGCGAACACCAGCAGCCACCCTGGCCCCCTGCTGGAGCTGCAGATCGCCGCAGATGAGAGCGCCGGCGACTTCGCCGGCGCTGAGACGGTGGGCCGCAAGCTGGCCGCGCTCGGCCCCGCGTCGTACCCGAACGGCACCGCCTACTTCCCTGATCCGAACCCGGGGTACGCCGGAGGTCTGCGTGACGCCTCGAACGCCTTGTCCTTGGGGAGCGACCGGCTCAGTCCGTTCCAGGACGAGCTGGTGGGGCGCGGCGGCGCGGGTGGTTCGCTGCAGGACCTGTCCTTCCTGCCGACGTACCGAGACGATCCCGGGATCACCGGAACGGACACTGCCTGTCCGTCCTGGTCGTGGCGGCGGGACGCGCTGCTCGCCGGTCACGCGACCGCGGCCCTCCAAGCGTGGCCGGAGACGTTCAACGAGGTCAGGCCGAGCCGAGCCGACTGCGATCTCCAAGGCGACCTCAAGAGTCTCGCGCTGGCCCGGTCGACCCAGTCGTCAGCGGTCGAGCCCGCCGGGGGCAACGCGCTGGATGACCGTTGGCAGAACCTTCTGCGCTGGGGCGGCCAGTTGTCGGTCGCGCGTCAGTTCGACCAGCGCTGGCAGTCCGCTGCAGGGGGCGCGAGCGCCGAGCCTGGACTGCGGCTCGGGGAGGTCGAGTTCCTCCAGCATCAGTACGACGCTGCGGCCGAGACGTTCGGCGCCGACGCCACGCGCGCGCGCCTGGTCTTATGGGACGACGACCTGTCCGCTGACCAGGCGGCCCTTGGCCAGGGGGCTGCATTGCTCGCCGGGGGGAGGGGAGCGCAGGCCGTCACCGTCTTCCGCCCGGTGGTTTCCAGTGCGTTGCAGGACTATTCGTACGTCAACAACCGCGACCTCGACGGCACCGTGGACTACGCGTCCGTCGCCTATTCCGCCAGCGAGCTGCTGGCCGACCGCGAGCGGGAGTCCGGAGACCTGCACGCAGCGGTCGAGGATTACGACATGGCCCTGGGTTGGGCGTCACGGATCGAGGGGGCCACCGGCTTCAGGCCAGAGGTCGTCGACAACAACGAGGCCCTGGCCGAGCTCGCGCTGAAGAACTACCGCAGCGCGGAGGCGCTGGAGCGAACGGCTCTTGCTGCAGATCCGATGGATCCCATCTTCCTGATGACCGCGGCGTTCATCGCGGAGCACCAGGACAAGATCGCGTCGGCCGTCCGCTACAACCGTCAGGCGCTGGCGGTCGATCCGGGCGCCTTTCCGGTCGCCAATGATCTCGGAGTGGAGCTCGCGCGCGAGAGACCATCTCGGCGCGGCTGCCTCGGCACTGCGGCTGGCCGTCGGCGGCTCGCCGGGCTACGCCCTTGGCTGGTTCAACCTCGGTGTCGTCGAGAGCCGCCGCGGGCCCATCCATGTGCCCTCCGCCGAAGGGGCGTTCGCGAGGGCGTACGCGCTCGAACCGGCGTTACGGGACCGCAAGCACGTGACGACGATCGATGAGTCCGTCTATCGCACCGGCGTTGACCTCTCCAAACCCCTGCCGCCGAGGTGGAGCTTCGCCGAGTTGCAGAGGCCGGTGCCGGTCGGGGCCGCCGGACTTCTCGCGGTCGTTCTGCTGGGTGCCGGTCTGGCCCGATCGACCGGACAGGGCGGGAAGGCGCTGGCCCAGGACTGGCTGGGGCTCGTGGACGAACGGCTCGGGCGAGTGCCGTGGCTTCGGCGATTGCGCAGTCCGGTGTGGGCCGTGCTGGCCAGCGTTGCCGTGTTCCTGCTGCCGTTCTGGTTCCACCCCAGGGGAGCCACGCAAGTCCTGGCCTACGCGCTCGGCTTGCTCGTCCTGGTCGGTGTTGCGATGCTCGCGCGGGTCGAGGTCGCCCGGACCGTGGGCGTCCGTCCCCATCAGAGCTCGTGGGTTCCTGGCATCGTGGTCGGCCTCGTGGCGGGCGTGGCCGGCGTGCCCTGGGCTCCATTGCCGGTCGTCCAGACCGATGTCAGCAGTCGCCGGGTGCATCTCGCCGCGCCGTTGACCCTCTCAGTGCTGAGCGTCTTGCTCTTCGTCGAGGCGGCCTGGCTACAGGTCCCCCTGACCCAGTCACTTGCCGTCGGCGCGCTGATCATGGCGGCGTCCACTCTGCTGCCGATCGGCCCGCTGGACGGCGCTCAGATGGGGAAAGCCGGAGTCGCGGCCGGTGCAGGGGTTGTAGCGGGCGCGGTGCTCGTCGGCCTGGGAGTCATCTGAGCGGGCGTCGAGGACCGCTACTCCAGCAGGCCCTGGCGCATCGCCTCGGCGACGGCGGCGGCCCGGTCGGAGACGCCGAGCTTGTCGTAGAGCCGCTGGGTGTGGGTCTTCACGGTGCTCTCCGCGATGAAGAGCTCGCGCGCCACCTGGGGGATGGACTGCCCGCGGGCGAACCCCCGCAGCACCTGGACCTCGCGCTCGCTCAGCGCGGGCGCGTCGGGTTGTCCGCGCAGCCGGATCTGGTCGGCCAGCCCGGCCGCCAGTGCGGCTGGCACGACGTTGTGTCCCTTGGCCACCCGCAGACCGCGTCGACGATGTCCGACCGTGACGCGTCCTTGGACAGGTAGCCGCTGGCCCCTTCTTCGAGGGCCCGGAAGACGATCGCCCCGTCGGTCACCGCCGACAGCAGCAGGACGCGGGTCGGCAGCTGGTCTCGCACCACGGCGTGCACGACGTCGAGGCCGTTCAGGTCAGGCATCTGGTAGTCCACCAAGGCCACGTCCGGTCGTTCCTCACGAATCACGTCGATGCCCTCACGCCCGCCGCCGGCCTCGCCCACCACGGTGATCTGGCCGCTCTGGGCCAGACCGCGCGAGACACCATCCCGGAAGAACGGGTGGTCGTCCACCACGACGACCCGAACCATGGGGCTGGACGTCGAACGACTCATCGGCTCACCTCTCGCCCTCCGGCAGCGTGATGGTCACCACTGTGCCCGATGGGTCGCCTCGCGTGATGTCCAGGCGGCCGCCAGCGCCGGCGACGCGTGCGCGCAACGAGGCGAGTCCGACGTGGCCGCTGGCCAGCTGCTCGTCGAGCCGCTCGGAGTCGAACCCCACACCGTCATCGGAGACGACGAGCGAGACGGTGCCGGCCTGCGCCGAGAGGCCGATGCCGGCGCGGGTTGCGTGGGCATGCTTGCCGATGTTGGCGAGCAGCTCGCGGGCGGCACCGAAGAGCAGGTCGTCGATCGACGATGACGATCCGAGCTCAGCGCGGCGTACGTCGAGATCGATCTCGATCCCGAGACGCTCGTGAGTCTCGGCGGCCAGCTGTCGAAGCGCGGCGACCAGGCCGGCCTGGTGGAGTACGGCGGGATGCAGCTGAGCCACCGTCGTCCGGAGCAGGGTCGCCGTCGTGGTCACCGCGTGGTCAACCCGGGCCAGGAGCTCGTGATCGTCGCTTCGCAGCTCACCCAGATCCTGGCGGGCGGCCAGGACGTACTGAAGAGCACCGTCGTGCAGCTGCTCGGCCAGCCGCGTCCGTTCGCGCTGCTCGAGGCCCAGCAGCTCGGTGAGCAGGTCGGCTCGATCCCGAGCCAGACCAGCAATGGTCAGGACTCGGGATCGCTGCACCGCGGACAGGCCGACCGAGCCGGCTCCGAGGCCGGCCAGGACGAAGGTCGACAGGAGGACCGACGCGAGCGGCTCGCCGTTCGCGCCCTGCGTCACCAGGCTGGCCACCAGGAAGACCGCCACCGCCGGCCCGACGACGGCGACACAGACTCGAGGTCGAAGCTGGGTCGCCGCGAGCATCGGGACCAGGAAGAGGCCGTTGACCAAGATGTCGGCCGTCCACGACTCCTTGGCGGAGGCGCCGGCGATGAGGGTCACCGACCCGATGACGAACACATCAACCAGCAGCACCACCCACATCCAGCGGATCGGCGTCAGGCCGCCGCCGCGGGTCCACAGCATGACCGCCAACGTCCAGATCCCGTAGGCCACAACGAGAATGACGCTCGCGGGCAGGTCGTGCACTGGCGGTTCGAACGCGATCGTCGTCGCCATGAACACCAGCAGGACGACCCGAAGGGCGAGCTGGACCCGGACGCCTCGGTAGGCGTGGGCGACCATCACGTCGAGCAGGTCGGGGCTTTCCTGGAGCTCTTCCAGCCGCGCGATCTCGGGCATGACGCACTCTAGGACTGCCGGCTACCTCGACGACCCGCGACGACCCCGCGACGACGCCGACGGCCCGCCACCGTTGTGGTGGCGGGCCGTTCGGGTCATGGTTCGTGGCTGCGGCTGTGCCGCTGCGGGTCAGCCGGCCATCTGGTTGTTGCCGGTGCTGAGCATCTTCTCCAGCGCGAGCTGGGTGCGGCTGTCCAGTTGGCCGGTCTGCTTCAGGTGCGCGTCCCGCTGCAGGTAGCTGATCGCGTCGTGGGTCTGCGGGCCCATCAGGCCGTCGATCGAGCCGTTGTAGTAGTTCAGCTGGGCCAGCTCGCGCTGCAGCTGCTCCACCGCCGGGGAGGGGACCGGAGCCGGCGTGACGTGATGCGTGGCCGGGGTGATGGGCGCGACGGGGGCGGTGGCCGGGGTCGCGGGCTGGGCGGGGCTGATCGCGGCGTGGGCGTTGTTGCCCCTGGTGGCGAAGCCCAGGACGAGGGCCAGCACCATGCCGGCCACAGCCACACCGGCCAGGGTGATGCCGATGACGTTGCCGGCGGAGCGGCGGGGAGTTGCGATGTCGTTCATGAGTTTTCCCTTTCGTGGTGGCGGCTCGGTGTCTCCGTGCCGTTCACCAAAACCTTCGCCCCGACTCAGCCGCCGAACGGTCCACCGAGTGGTGGATGCAAGGGATGAACCCGCTGTCCCCCAATCGGTGGACACCGACCGCTGGGGGATGAGGAACGCCGTCACGTGCGCGTGCGGATCCGGGTGAAGCGAGGCGCGATGGGCACTCGACGTCAGGCAAACTCGCAGGTCGAAGACCGGCAACCACTGGTGTCCGAGGGGGGACTTGAACCCCCATGCCCTTTCGGGCACTAGCACCTCAAGCTAGCGCGTCTGCCTATTCCGCCACCCGGACGTGCGGCAGCCCGGGGAGGCTGCTCGCGGTCGCCCACCTTAGCACCGGGGCGACCTCCGCCGACCCGCCGTTCGTGCTCACGACGCCTCCGGCCGGGCACCGAGTGGGAGACGGCGACCCTGACAATCGGTCGTGCCTTTTGCACGACGCGCTGCTGATCCGGGCTCCGACCGACGGCGTTTCTCGGAGCAGTCACGACGGACTGTCTCGAAGGTCGGCCGGAGCGGCTGCACGCCGTGGCGCGGCGGATAGCGTGTCGCCGTGAGCGAGATCAGCCCGCAGGACGAGGTCGTCGAGCTCTGCCGCGACCTGCTCAAGATCGACACCAGCAACTTCGGTGACGGATCGGGACCGGGGGAGCGCAAGGCGGCCGAACACGTGATGGGGTTGTTGACCGAGGTCGGCCTGGAGCCCGAGCTGTTCGAGAGCGAGCCCGGCCGGGCGAGCGTCGTGGTCCGGATCGAGGGCGACCCGGCAGGCACCGCCGAGCGCGGGGCGCTGATGGTCCACGGCCACCTGGACGTCGTGCCGGCCAACGCCGCGGACTGGCAGGTGGACCCGTTCGCCGGCGAGGAGCGCGACGGCTGTCTGTGGGGCCGAGGCGCGGTCGACATGAAGGACATGGACGCGATGATGCTGGCGGTGGTCCGCGACCTCGCGCGCTCGGGGCGTCGCCCCCCGCGAGACCTGGTCTTCGGCTTCCTGGCCGACGAAGAGGCCGGGGGAGTCCTGGGCAGCCACTGGCTCGTGCAGAACCGCCGGGACCTGATCGACGGTGTGACCCAGGCGGTCAGCGAGGTGGGAGGCTTCTCGATCACCGTCGACAACGTGGCCGGTGACCCGGTCCGGCTCTACCTGCTGCAGACCGCCGAGAAGGGCATCGCCTGGCTCCATCTGCTCGCGCAGGGGCGGGCCGGCCACGGCTCACAGGTCAACAACGACAACGCCATCACTCACCTCGCGCAGGCGATCACCCGGATCGGCAGTCACGACTGGCCGGTCGAGATCACCCCGACCGTGCGCCAGCTCGTCGATGGCCTTGGGGAGGCGACCGGCATCGACTTCGACGAGAGCAACCCGAGTGAGCTGCTCGGCCGGCTCGGCACGATGGCCTTCTTCGTCGGCGCGACCCTGCGCGACACGGCGAACCCGACCATCCTCAAGGCCGGCTACAAACACAACGTGATCCCCCAGACGGCCGAGGCCTACGTCGACTGCCGTTTCCTGCCCGGTCACGAGGAGTCCATGCTGGCAACGATCCGCGAGCTGGCCGGTGACCAGGTGCAGGTCGAGGTCCATCACCGCGACGTGAGCCTGGAGACGCCGTTCGAGGGAGCGTTGGTCGACGCCATGGTCGAGGCCCTGCGCACCGAGGACGCCGATGCACGAGTGCTGCCCTACTGCCTGTCAGGGGGCACCGACAACAAGGCGTTGAGCCTGGTCGGGATCACCGGCTACGGCTTCGCGCCGCTTCAGCTCCCGGCCGATCTGGACTTTGCGGGCATGTTCCACGGCATCGACGAGCGGGTCCCGCTCGATGCATTGCGTTTCGGCACAAGGGTTCTCGGCCGTTTCCTGGAGACCTGCTAGTCAGGGCGTGCGCTGCACCCGGATGATGCGGCGGCGCAGCCAGACCCGACGGACGCCCCCGGCGTACAGGCGCACGCGGGACAGCTCCCAGCGGCCGTATTCCGCCTCTTCGGTCAACATGCGGCGGGCATCGGCACGAGACAAGGTCCTGGGCAGCTGAAGGACGCGATACTCGTAGTCGATCATCAGGGTCATTCTGGCCCACGAGCCGATACGGTCGTGGCATGACTGCCGATCCGCGCGCCGCCCTCGCCACGTTGGTGTCCGCTTTGGAGCGGCACCTGGAAGCCGCGGGCCAGAAGCGCGGCGAGAACGACCCCGTCGTCTTCGCGGCCTACCAGGACGTCGCCGAGGCCTTCGACGCCTACGACGATGCCCTGCTCGACGCCTTCGACGAGGTCACGCCCCTCGAGGTCTACCACGAGGATTCGGAGGAGGACGCCGAGGACGTCGAGGGCGCCGACTCCGACGAGGAGGGCGAGGACGAGCTGGACGATGACGTGATCGACCTCGACGAGCTCGACGAGGAGTCCAGCGACGGCTCGAGCTACCAGGGCCTGGACGACGAGGAGTACGACGAGGACACCGCCGGCCGGTGACCCGGCCCGCCGCGGCTGAAGCCGCCAGGTTGAACTGCCAGGCTGAAACCCTCAGCCCAAGCCGAGGGAGACCTCGTCGAGTGCGGCCCGGATCGGTGCCGGCACCTCGACCTGTTCGCTGCCGAGGGTCCCGCGCAGCTGGGCCGCGGTCCGCGCCCCCACGATCGGGGCCACGACACCCGGTCGGTCGCGCACCCAGGCCAGCGCCAGCTCGGCGGGGGAGCAGTCCAGCCCGTCCGCCGCGGTGACCAGCGCGTCGACGATCTGGCGCGATCCCGGGTCGAGGAACGGCTCGACGAACGCCGCGAAATGCGGTGAGGCCGCGCGCGAGTCGGCGGGAGTGCCGTGCCGGTACTTACCCGTCAGCACTCCCCGCCCGAGAGGCGACCAAGCCAGGACGCCGAGCCCGTGAGCCGCCGCCGAGGGCACGATCTCGACCTCGACATCGCGGTTGAGCAGGGAGTACTCCACCTGGGTCGCCACCAGGGGGACGGAGCCGCGGACCTGCTGCCAGGTCGCGGCCCGGGCACTCTGCCAGCCCGAGTAGTTGGAGATCCCGACATAGCGGGCGCGCCCGCTCGTCACGGCCGCATCCAGGGCCGACAGGGTCTCCTCGAGCGGGACCGCGTCGCTCCAGGCGTGGGCCAGCCACAGGTCCACATGGTCGACGCCGAGCCGGGCCAGGCTGGCGTCGAGGGCGCCGAGCAGGGCGCGCCGGGAGGTGTCGACGCTGCGGATGCCGGCCCGGCGAGTGATGCCGGCCTTGGTGCACAGGACCAGGTCTTCCCGGTTGACCTGCTCACGCAGCAGCGTGCCGATCAGCTCCTCCGCTGCGCCCTCGCCGTAGCTCGCTGACGTGTCGAGCAACGTGCCGCCGGCGTCGAGGAAGGCGGCGAGCTGCTCGCGCGACTCGTGCTCGTCGGTGTCGCGGCCCCAGGTCATCGTGCCCAGACCGAGCCGGCTGACCCGCAGGCCGGACCCCCCGACGTACCGCTGCTCCATGGTCGAACAACCTACCCAGTCCGCTCGTGTCGTTAGGCTCCGCGGGTGAGACTCGGACTGAACCTCGGCTACTGGGGCGCCGGCAACGACGCCGACAACCTGGCCCTGGCCCGCGAGGCCGACCGGCTCGGCTACAGCGTCGCCTGGGCCGCCGAGGCCTACGGATCAGATGCCGCGACGGTGCTCGCCTGGGTCGCGGCGCAGACCGAGCGGATCGACATCGGCAGCGCGGTCTTCCAGATCCCGGCCCGAACGCCGGCCATGACGGCCATGACCGCGGCAACGCTGGACACCCTGTCCGGTGGGCGTTTTCGCCTCGGGCTGGGTGTCTCCGGCCCCCAGGTCTCCGAAGGCTGGCACGGCGTCCGCTTCGACCATCCGCTCGCGCGGACCCGCGAGTACGTCGACATCGTCAACCTGGCCCTGACCCGCAAGCCGGTCGAGTACGCCGGTCAGCATTGGACGTTGCCCCTGCCGGACGGTCCGGGCAAGGCTCTACGCCTGACGGTGCACCCGGTGCGTGAGCACGTGCCCGTCTACCTGGCCTCGGTGGGTCCGAAGAACCTCGAGCTCACCGGCGAGATCGCCGACGGCTGGCTGGCCATCTTCTTCAGCCCGGAGCACGCTGCGCAGTCCCTCGATGCCGTCCGGGCCGGCCGCGAGCGAGCGGGCCGCGGCACTGATGAGGAGAGGTTGTGTGGGTTCGACGTCGTGCCAACGGTTCCGGTCGTCTTCGACGACGATGTCGAGCGGGCCGCCGAGCCGGTCCGCCCGTACGCCGCGCTGTACGTCGGCGGCATGGGCAGCCGGGAGCAGAACTTCTACAACGCCCTCGCCGTACGGATGGGCTACGAGCGAGAGGCGCGTGAGGTGCAGGACCTCTATCTGGACCGCAAGCCGCGGGACGCGGCGATGGCGGTGCCCTTGAAGTTCATCGACGAGACAGCGCTGATCGGGCCGCGCGACCGCGTGCGCGACCGGCTGTCGGCGTACGCCGAGGCGGGCGTGACCACCTTGTCGGTCGCGACCCCCCACGGCAGCCTGGACCAGCGGCTGCAGACGCTGCGCACCATGGCCGAGCTGATCGACGAGTCGGGCCTGGGCGAGAGCGCGTGAGCGGGATCGGCTATGCCGACGGGCTGCTGCTGGGCGTCGTCGAGGGCATCACCGAGTTCCTGCCCATCTCGAGCACCGGTCACCTGACCATCGTCGAGAGCCTGCTGGGCGAGAAGACCAACTCCGACCAGGTCACGGCGTTCACGGCCGTCATCCAGATGGGCGCGATCGTCGCCGCCATCCTGTTCTTCCGCAAGGACATCGGCCGGATCATCGTCGCCTTCGTCCGCGGCCTCACGAGCGCCGAGGCCCGCCAAGAGTTCGAGTGGCGGCTCTCGATCTGCGTGATCATCGGCACCATCCCGATCGCCATCGTCGGGCTGCTCTTCAAGTCGGTGATCGAGAATCAGCTGCGCAACCTGTGGGTGGTCGCCGCCGGCCTGATCCTGTGGTCCGGAGTCATGGTCTTCGCCGAGCGGGTGGCGACGCAGAAGCGCCACGAGACCGACCTGACCTACCGGGACGCGATCATCATCGGGGCCATGCAGTGCTTCGCGCTGATCCCCGGCGTGTCCCGCTCCGGCGCAACGATCAGCGCCGGGCTGATCCGAGGCGTCGACCGAGTCACCGCGACCCGGTTGTCGTTCCTGCTGGGCATCCCCGCCCTGTTCGCTGCCGGCCTGCTCGAGCTCAGGAAGTCGGTCTCGACCCCCGGGTCGCTGGGGCCGACGATCGTGGCCACCGCGGTGTCGTTCGTCGTCGCCTACATCTCCATCGCGTGGCTGCTGAAGTTCGTCGCGCACAACTCGATCGTGAAGTTCGTGCCCTACCGGATCGGCCTGGCCCTGGTCGTCATCGGCCTGCTGGTCACCGGCGTCATCTCGGCGACCTGACCACCCAGTGACCGCCTAGAGCCAGCCGGACTTCTTGAAGGCCCGGAAGAGGCCACCGCAGATGATCGCCATCGCCGCCAGGGTGAACGGGTAGCCGTAACGCCAGCCGAGCTCGGGGAAGTGCTGGAAGTTCATCCCATAGATGCCGGCGATCAGGGTTGGGATGGCCGCGATGGCCACCCAGGCCGAGATCTTGCGCATGTCGTCGTTCTGCCGGACCCCGACCTGGGCCAGGTGCGCGTTCAGGATGTCGGTCAGCAACCGGTCGTAGGACTCGATGTGGTCGACGCTGCGCAGCAGGTGGTCGGCCACGTCGCGGAAGAACGGCTTGGCCACCTCCGGCACGTGCGGGATGACGTCCTCGGACAACCGGCGGGCCGGCTCGATGAGCGGGATCGCGGCGCGCCGCATCTCCAGCACCTCGCGCTTGAGGGCGTAGATCTCGCGAGCGTCGCTGCTGCGGTCGTCGGCGAAGACGGAGGTCTCCAGACCCTCCATGTCCTCCTGGATCTCGCGGTCGATCAGGTCGTAGTTGTCGACGACCGCGTCCATGACGCCGTGCAGCACCGACACCGGACCGATCGACAGGCGCGTCGGGTCGGACTCGATCAGCTTGCGCACAGCGGCCAGCGGCCCGGCCTCGCCCCGCCGGACGGTCACGACGAACCGGTCGCCGAGGAAGACCATCACCTCGCCGGTCTCGATGTCGCTCGTCGCGTCGATGTAGCGCAAGGGTTTGACCACGACGAACAGGGACGCGTCGTAGATCTCCAGCTTGGGTCGCTGGTGCCCGTCGATCGCGTCCTCGACGGCGAGCGGGTGCAGCTGGAGCTCGTCCTTGACCAGGTCGAACTCCGCGTCGGTCGGATCCTTCAGCCCGATCCAGATCCAGCCGTGGCCGTCTTCGCGGACCGCGGCGAGCTCGTCCGACAGGTCGGAGCAGGCCTGCCGTTCGCCGTGTCGATACACCGCCTGGTCGATGATCACGCAGCCAGGATGGCACCCCGTAGCCTGGGGTGGTGCCAACCCTGGTCCTCGTCCGACACGGGCGCACCACCGCGAACGTCTCGGGCACGCTGGCCGGCTGGACGCCCGGGGTCCATCTCGACGAACGCGGCGAGCAACAAGCCGCGGCCGTCGCCCAGCGACTGGCCGCCCTCCCGGTGTCGCGCCTGGTCACCAGCCCGCTCGAACGCTGCCAGGAGACGGCGGCCGCCATCGCCGCCACAGCCGGGCCGCCTCCCAAGACGGGGCAACCCGGGACACCACGACCCGCGCCGATCGTTGACGAGCGCTGGGGCGAGTGCCGGTACGGCGACTGGACCGGCCAGCCCTTGAGCACCCTGGCCAAGGACCCGCTGTGGCGGGTCGTCCAGGCCCACGCGAGTGCCGTGACGTTTCCGGGCGGCGAGTCGCTGCGCGCCGTACAGGCCCGGGCCGTGGACGCGGCCCGAGAGACCAACGGTCAGGTCGCGGCCGAGTTCGGCGACGACGCGGTCTGGATCGCGGTCTCGCACGGCGACGTCATCAAGGCGCTGCTGGCCGACGCGCTGGGGATGCACCTCGACGAGTTCCAGCGGATCGTCGTCGACCCGGCGTCGGTCTCGGTCGTCCGCTACACCGACCTGCGGCCGTTCGTGTTGCGGGTCAACGACACCGGGGGCGACCTCAGCGCGCTCGCGCCGGCACCGAAGCGACGCCGGTCCCGCGCCAGCAAGGCCAAGGCCTCCAGTGACGCAGCCGTCGGCGGCGGCGCCGGCAGTTCCTAGGTCACGTAGGGTCCTGGCATGGCGTTGTTCGACTACGAGGAGCCGGACCGGTTCACCACCGGCACGGTCGGCGAGCCCGGCCAGCGGACGTTCTTCCTGCAGGCTCGCGGCGGGCGGCCGCGTCACCAGCGTCGCGCTGGAGAAGCAGCAGGTCGCGGTCCTGGCCGAGCGGGTCGAGGAGCTGCTCGACGAGGTGGTCCGGCGCAGCGGCGGCACCGCACCCGTCCCGGCGATCGCCCCGGCCGACCAGATCGACAACGCACCCCTGGACGTGCCGATCGAGGAGGACTTCCGGGTCGCCTCGATGAGCCTGACCTGGGACGGCGACCGGGATCGGGTGATCATCGAGTGCCACGAGGTGGCCGAGCCGGACGACGACGAGGACGACGAGGCCGACCAGGCCGAGCTGTCGCTGACTCCGGCCGAGGGTTCGATGCTGCGCGTCGCGATCACCGGGGTCCAGGCCCGCGTCTTCGCCCATCGGGCCGCGGCGGTCGTGGCCCAGGGTCGCCCGCCCTGTCCGTTCTGCGGCAACCCGCTCGACCCGCAGGGGCACATCTGCCCGCGTGCCAATGGCTACCGCCGCTGAGCCCGACGCGCTGACCCTCCTGGCCCACGGCCGGATCGAGGTGCAGGGCCGCCTGCTGAGCGCCTCGAACGCCACGCTCTACGCCAGCATCAGCCTGGACGGCGTCGAAGGAGCGTGCGTCTACAAGCCGATCGCGGGGGAGCGCCGGCTCTGGGACTTCCCGGACGGCACGCTGGCCGGCCGCGAGGTCGCGGCGTACCTGATCTCGGAGGCCACCGGCTGGGGCCTGGTGCCGCCGACGGTGCGCCGCGACGGGCCGTTCGGCGAGGGCAGCGTGCAGCTGTGGGTCGAGCAGGAGTCCGACGAGCAGGGCGCAGGTGTGGTCGATGTCGTACGCCGCGACCGCGTGCCGCCCGGCTGGTTGCACGTGCTGGACGCCGAGGACGGCGGCGGGGCGCCGGTCAGCCTGGTGCACGCCGACCATCCCGACCTGGCCCGGATGGCCGCCCTCGACGTGGTGCTGAACAACGCCGACCGCAAGGGCGGTCACGTGCTCGACGACGGCGAGGGCGACGGGGGCCTGGTCGGTGTCGACCACGGGCTCACCTTCAACGTCGAGGAGAAGCTGCGCACGGTGCTGTGGGGCTGGGCCGGCGAGCCGCTCGATGAGGACGCGATCGAGGTGGTCGCCCGCCTGTCCCGTGACCTCGAGGCCTGGTTGACGACCGACGACGAGCGCCTGTGGCCGGAGACGCTGGCCGAGCACCTGATGGTCGAGGAGATCGCGGTGACGGCGCGACGGGCGCGGCTGCTGGCTCGCCGTGGGCGCTACCCGCGGATGGGCGAGGGCTGGCCCGCCATCCCTTGGCCCCCCTTCTGAACTCTCGGCTCCCGTTTCGATCGCGAAAGTGATGACGCTCAGTCACTCTCGCCGCACCACCCCCCGGCCGCGTCCCGCGCGACACGCCGAAGACTCTTTTTTGCAGGCGTGTCGGGCCGGCCTGGCCGCGGCTCGGAGCCAGGTTGGTGGCGCTCGACGCAGGGCGCGGCGAAGGTGCAGCGCCAGGCGGGCGCGAGCCGTCGCAGCCCGGTCGTTAGGCTCGCCGCCGTGACCGCGTGGCCCTCGCCTGACCTGCCCGAGCTGCCCGGCCAGAGCCCGGCGGTGCACGTGCGCGACAGCTCTTCGGGCCAGCTCGTCCAGCCGGTGACCGGCGACACCGCGCGGCTCTACGTCTGTGGGATCACGCCGTACGACGCCACGCACATGGGCCACGCCGCGACCTACGTGACGATGGACCTGCTCGGCCGGGCCTGGCGCGACAGCGGGAAGGCCGTCGACTACGTGCAGAACGTGACCGACGTCGATGACCCGCTGCTGGAGCGAGCCGAGCGCGACGGCATCGACTGGCGAGATCTGGCGGCCCGCGAGATCGGCCTCTTCTTCGAGGACATGACGGCTCTGCGGGTGCTTCCCCCGAGGGAGTACGTCGGCGTGGTCGAGAGCATCCCGCGGATTGCCGAAGCGGTGACGCGGCTGGTCGACGCGGGCCTGGCCTATGCCGTGCCCGTGCCGGACGACCCCTCAGGAGCCCACGACACCTACCTCGATCTGGCCCAGGAGCCGCGCTTCGGCCAGGTCAGCCGCTGGACTCGCGAGCAGATGCACGAGGTCTTCGCCGAGCGCGGAGGCGACCCCGACCGCGCCGGCAAGCGGGATCCGTTGGACCCGCTGCTCTGGCGCGCAGTCCGGCCGGGGGAGCCGGCCTGGGACGGGGGCGCGTTGGGCGCGGGCCGGCCCGGGTGGCACATCGAGTGCACCTGCATCTCGCTGGACCACCTCGGCATGTCGTTCGACGTGCAGGGCGGCGGCACCGACCTGGTCTTCCCGCACCACGAGATGAGCGCCGTACAAGCCAGCGCGCTGACCGGCGAGTGGCCGTTCGCGCGGGCCTACCTGCACCAGGCGATGGTCGGGCTCGACGGCGAGAAGATGAGCAAGTCCAAGGGCAACCTGGTCTTCGTCTCCAAGCTGCGCGCGGCGGGCGTCGACCCGATGGCGGTGCGGCTGGTGCTACTCGGCCATCACTACGCGACCGCGTGGTTCTGGACCCAGGACGACCTTGACGCGGCGATCGCCCGGCTCGACCGGTGGCGCGCGGCCGTGGCCGCACCCGCCGGGACCGACGCGAGGGTCACCCTGGCCGACGTTCGAGCCGCGCTGGCCGAGGACCTGGACGCGCCCCGCGCCGTCGCCGCGATCGACAACTGGGTTGCGGCACAACAGGATCCACCGGCGGACGCTGTCCTCGACCCGGACGCGCCGGACCTGATCCGCCGCGCGGCCGATGCTCTGCTGGGTGTGCAGCTGTAGCCGAACCCGAGAACCGGGCCGGCGCGGTCAGCCCTGAGCGCGCGGCGGGTCGTCGTCGCCGCGCCGCTGGAGGTAGCGCTCGAACTCACGAGCGATCGCCTCGCCGGTCGCCTCGGGCAGGTCGGCCGTGTCCTTGGCCTGCTCGAGCGACTGGACGTAGTCGGCGACCTCGCTGTCGTTCTCGGCGAGCTCGTCGACGCCGCGCTCCCAGGCTCGCGCCTGCTCGGGCAGATCGCCGAGGGGGATGGTGAGGTCGAGCAACTCCTCGATCCGGCCAAGCAGGGCGAGGGTGGCCTTGGGCGAGGGCACGCCACCGGCGTAGTGGGGGACGGCCGCCCAGAGCGACACCGCCGGCATCGAGGCTTGGCTGGCGGCGTCGGCCAGGACACCGACGATGCCGGTCGGACCCTCATAGCGGGACTGCTCGGCCTCGAGCCGGCTGACCAGCTCCTCGTCCTGGCTGGTCACCGTGACCGGGATCGGCCGCGTGTGTGGCACGTCGGCCAGCAACGCGCCAACACTGACCAGCAGCTCGGCGTGGACGTCCTGGGCGAAGCTCAGCAGCTCGACCACGAAACCTCGCCAGCGCATCGAAGGCTCGATGCCGTCGACGAGCACGATGTCGTGGGCATGGCCGGGCCGGCGGGCGATCAGCAGCCGAGTCGTGGGCCAGATGATCCGCCGGTTCCCGTCCTCACCCAGCTCGACGGTGGGCCGGTTGACCTGGAAGTCGTAGTAGTCCTCGGGGTCCAGCGCTGCGACCGGCTCGGCGTCCCACTCCCGGGCCAGATGCTCGACCGTGCCGCTGGCCGCCTCACCGGCGTCGTTCCACCCCTCGAAGGCGGCGATCACCACCGGGCGGTGCAGCTCCGGCACATCACCCAGCTCGATCACCGCACCAGCCTACGGGGACCACCCGGACAGGGCTGAGGGGCCGAGCCCCCGAGACCCGACCCCTCCGCCGTCATTCTCCTCCTCGGCGCCCCGCTGGGGGAGCTGAATCGGTTCCTCCGCGCCATCACTCGGTCGTGATGGCCTTCAGTACGTCGAGCTTGGCCGCCCGCCGCGCCGGCCAGATCGCGGCGAACACTCCCGCGATGGCAGCCAGGATCAAGAAGATCACCAGGCTCACGGACGGGATGGCCAACACCTGGAGCCCTTGCCCAGACAGGGCCCGCTGCACCGAGATGCCGAAGAACAGCCCGAGGACGACGCCCATCAGCGCGCCGAAGACCGAGATGGCCACCGACTCCATCGTGATCACGCCCCACAGTTGGCTGCGGACCATGCCCACGGCGCGGAGCAACCCGATCTCGCGGGTCCGTTCGAAGACCGACAGTGCGAGCGTGTTGACGATCCCGAAGATCGCGATGATCACGGCCAGGCCGAGCAGCGCATAGAGGATGTAGAGCAGCACGTTGAGCTGTCCCTGCTGGTCCTTGATGTACTCCGCCTTGGTCTTGACCGAGACCACGGCGTAGGGGTCGGTGATCTTGGTCAGCGCGGACTTGACCGAGGCGGAGTCCTTGCCGTCGCTCGTGACGACCCCGATCGCGAAGTCCACCCGTTGAGCGGCCGGCACGGCAGCGTCGTACCACGCGATCGGGACAGTGATCCCGCCGAGCAGCTGGTCGTTGGTGTAGATGCCGCCGATGGTCAAGGTCACCGGCTTGGTGGCCACGCGACCTGGCAACTTCTGCCCGAGGGTCCAGTGCTCAGACTTGGCGAGCTTGGAAGAGACCAGGATCTGGTTGTCATCCAAGGCACTGACCGAGCCGGCCGACATGTCGACGTGTTGTGCCGCAACGACATCCGCGGCGTTGACGGCAGTGGCACTGTCGTCGTCGCCATTGATCTGGATCGGCATTCCGGTGTACTCAGCGACGTGTGACACTCCGTCCACACCGCGCGCCTGGTCGGCCACAGCCGCGGGCACGGTCGCTCCACTCGCCGCCGTGATGGCGTACTGCGCCGTCAGGTCGGTCTGGAAGGTCTGCGCGAAGCTGGCCTTGGTCGACTGCGCGATCACCGTCACGCCGGTGACCAGCGCGAGGCCGATCATCAAGGCGGACGCCGTCGCCGCGCTCCGACGCGGGTTGCGGATCGCGTTGGCCCGGGCGATCTTGCCGTTGGTGCCCCAGATCGCCGCGAACGGCCAGCCGACCACGGTCAGCACCGCCGGCGCGAGGATCGGCGCCAGGATCGTGACACCCAGCACGGTGAGTCCTGCGCCGAGCCCGGTGACCGCACCGGAGTGGCTCGCCGAGCCACTCAGGCCCAGGATCAGGACTGCGATACCGACCACCAGCAGCCCCACGCCGCCCACCGCCCGCACCTTCAGTGAGCGGGTCGGCAGCGCGACGTCGTCGCGCATCGCGGCCACCGGGGGGATCCGGGCCGCCCGGCGAGCCGGGAAGTAGGCCGCGACCAGGGTCACGATGATGCCGACCGCGAACGACCAGACCACGGTCCGCGGGGCAATCGGCAGGTCGCTGCTGATCTTCAGCCCGAACTTGCTCAGCAGGGCCTTGAGCGCCACCGCGATCACAGCACCGACGCCCAGGCCCACGACGCTGGAGAAGGCGCCGACGATGAACGCCTCGATCAGCACCGATCGGGTGACCTGTCGCCGCGAGGCACCGAGGGCTCGCAGGAGCGCGAGCTCGCGGGTCCGCTGCGCCACCAGCATCGAGAAGGTGTTCAGGATGACGAAGGCGCCGACGAAGACGGCGATGAAGGCGAAGATCAAGAAGAACGTCGTGAAGATCTTCAGCACGCCGTTGTCCAGGTCCTTCTTGGTCTCCTCGGCGAGCTGCTTGCCGGTCAGCACGTTGGTGCCCGGCAGAGCGGCCGCCAGCCGGTCGCTCAGCTCCGCGGGTGAGACGCCGGGATCCGCATCGACCGCGAACGATGGCACCGTGCCGTCTGCGGCGTAGTACTTCTGCGCCGATGCCGGGTCGAAGAGGGTCGCGGTCGCGCCCGCCAGTCCAGCGCCGCCAGGCACCTCGACCTTGCCGACGATGGTCACCGGGATGACCTGGCCGCCGACCACGACCTTGGTTGCTGTCCCCGACCTTGAGATCGGCGAGCGACAGCGTCGACTTCTCGACGGCCACCTCGTTCGCCGACGTCGGTGCCCGGCCGGACAGCAGCGTCCACGAGTTCGGGTCGTCGCTCCAGCCGAAGCCGAGCGGTGGCGCGCCGCCGTTGACGGCGGCCTTGCCGTTCTTGCCGATCAGGATCGCGGTGCCCTGCAGCTGCGGGTTCACCCGCGCGACACCTGGCACCGCCTCGATCTTGGCAGCGTCGGTGATCGGCAGCTGCGTGCGTTGCGCGCCGTTGACGTCGGCGACGGCGGTCTTGTCGGTCACACCGCGCACGTAGACGTCGCTGTTGCCGGCGTCGGCGATGGCGTTGAACGTGCTCTTGAGCGCGTCGGTGAGGATGAACGTCCCGGACACGAAGGCAACGCCCAGCACGATGGACAGAGCGGTGAGCACGAGCCTGAGCTTGTGGCCCAACACACTTCGGGTAGCGGCTCTCAACATGTCGAGCTCACCGACCCTGAGCGTCGAAGCGCTTCATCCGCTCGAGGACCATGTCGGCCGTCGGGCGGGCCATCTCGTCGACGATCTGGCCGTCCGCGAGGAACAGCACGCGATCGGCGTACGCCGCGGAGCTGGGGTCGTGCGTGACGATCACAATCGACTGGCCGAAGTCGTCGACCGACTTCCGCAGGAAGGTCAGCACCTCGATGCTCGACCGCGAGTCCAGGTTGCCGGTCGGCTCGTCGCCGAAGACGATCGCCGGCTTGCTGACGAGCGCCCGGGCGCAGGCGACGCGTTGCTGCTGGCCGCCGGAGAGCTGGTTGGGCCGGTGGTTCAGCCGGTCCCGCAGCCCGACGGCGTCGATCACGTGGTCGAACCACTCCTTGTCGACGTCCCGCCCGGCGATGTCCAGCGGCAGGGTGATGTTCTCGGCCGCGGTCAGGGTGGGCACCAGGTTGTAGGCCTGGAAGACGAAGCCGAGGCGGTCCCGGCGCAAGCGGGTCAGGGCCTTGTCGTTCAACCCGCCGAGCTCGACCCCGTCGATGACGATCAGCCCCGAGGTGGGCGAGTCCAGGCCGGCCATGCAGTGCATCAGGGTCGACTTGCCCGAGCCGGACGGGCCCATGATCGCGGTGAGCTTGCCCCGCTCGAGATCCACCGAGACGCCCGCGAGGGCGTGCACCTCGGCGTCACCCTTTCCGTAGGTCTTCACCAGGTCGCGGGTGCTGGCGATGATGGCGCTCTGGCTGGGATCGGGCTGGCTGGCGTTCGGGACTGCGCTCATGTCCACACCGGTTCCGGTCATTGTGGTCGTACCCCTTGGTCGATGGCGTCGCTGCTTGTGGCCGGATCAGTCGATCACGGTGGGTCCATCACACTGGGTGACAGGTGTCACCGTCCACGGGGATACACCTGACCTGAACCCTGAACCTTCACCGGTAACCCTGAGTGCCGCTCGGGGTCGGGGTCAACCGAGTTACCGGCCCGTACGACGAGGTGCTTCAGGGCTCAATCGTTGACGCCGCAACGACTTTCGCCCGCATCAGCCGCACGCGGACGGCGGCGGGGTCAGCCGTGCTGCTGGGGGCACTGCTCGTAGCCCGCAGCGTCAAGAATCGGGAACACCGCCTCGAACAGACCCAACGCGGTGGGATCGTCGGCGTCCTCCTCGACCTCCGGCTGCCGAGGGTCGTTGCCGACTGGGGTGACCTGCAACTGGAGCGTGTCGGCCCAGGCCGGTCCCAAGGCCAGCTCCTGGCAGCTGCCCACCCGGATCCGCAGCCGCACCGCCCGTTGCTCGCCAGGCGCGAGCAGGAGAGGCATCGCGGGGGAGCTGACCATCGTGAACCGACCGGCACCGGTCGCCACGATCTGGACGGCCCGCACCGTGTGTGCACGGTTGGTCAGCAGGAGCTCGGCGACGTCCTGAGCGACATCCGGCAGTTCGACCGTGACGCCGGACGCCCGCACGGTTTGGTTGAACCGCACCGTGCGCGAGCAGATCCGATTGAGCACCGTCGAGTACGACGGGCCGAGGAGCGGGCCGTCGTTCACCGGCACCAGGACGTGCCGAGTCGTCCTCGGGCGCACCGGGTCCGGGTAGCCGACACGCAGCGCGATCGACGCGCCCGCGTAGCGGTTGCGGCACTCCGCCGCCAGGTCCATCGACCGCGCTGCCGGTCCGGGTCGGATCGACCGATACGGCGGCGCGCAAGGCAGCGCTGAGAGCCGAAGCGGAGGTGCCGGCCGAGGAGACCACGCCCTCGACCCGCACCGAGGCTGGGGCTGAGGTTCCTCACATGCACCACGACCTGATCGTGCGTTGTGGTCGGGGGCTCCGCGTTGGAGAGCCAGGCCAGGACAGCGGGCCCCTTGGACAGCTGGGGCCGCACCCCGTCCCGGGCCCGTTGTGCGCCGACCTGCCAGGCCACGGTCCCGACGACCAGACTTGCCGCGACTGCCACCGCCACCGCCACACTGCGCCGGTGAGCGGACGCGGGTCGCGTCCCAGCGTCGGGCGGTCCCTGATCGGACGGTCCCTGATCGGACGGTTCAGGCCGGAGCTCGCCCAGATCGACGTCGTCGGTCGGCATGGGCGCCTCCTCAACAGACCTGATCGAGCGCGCTCGGATAGGAAGGGCCTACGGCCGGGTCTTTGTCCACGGCCACGACGACGTGCCGGATCGTGCCGGGGCTGAGCGGGTCCGGGTATCCGACCTGCACCGCGATGGCGGCGCCCGTGTAGGGGCCGCCGCACTGCGGGATCAGATCGACCACGGCACTGCCGGCCGGAGCCGGCCCGACGCTCACGGCGGTCGGCAGCGTCGCAGTCACCGGTCGGGACATCGCGCCGGGCCGCGAGATGACCAGCTCGATCCGGATCGGTCTGGTCGTGAGGTTGGCGACGTGGACGATGACCTGTTGCTGGGTGCTGCCGCTCGTCGACTCCGTCGACAGCCAGGCCAGCACCGGCGTGGTCTGCTGGTCCGGTCTGAGCTGGTCCCGCACCCGCCGGGCGCTGATCTGCCCCGCCACGGCGCCGACCGCCAGGCTCAGCACCGCGGTGACCGCGATCAACCGCCAGCGCGAGCTCGCCACCTGTCGCCAGCCAGCCGGCGACGGCGCGGTCGGGAGATCGTGCGAGAGCTCACCCAGGCCGAGTTCGTCGTCGGCAGGCATGAGCACCTCCTCACGCCGGAGGTGGCCAGAGGCGCGTGGTCAACGCACCGCCGTCCACGACCAGGCTCGTCCCGTGAATGTACGACGAGCGGCCCCAGGCACACTGGTGGGGTGCTGCTGCTCACCGACACGGGCATCGAGACCGACCTGATCTTTCATCAGGACGTCGACCTCCCGCTGTTCGCGGCCTTCGTCCTCGCTGACGATCCGCGGGGTCGTGAGCTGCTCGAAGGTTGGCATCGGGAGCACGCCGCGACGGCGGTGCAGCACGGCCTGGGCGTCAGTCTCGATGCGGCGACCTGGCGTGCGTCGAGCGACTGGGGCGACCAGCTGGGCTACGACGCCGCCGGATTGGACCGGGTCAACGTCGACCTGATCGGGATGCTGCAGGAGATCCGGGCCGACCTCGACGCTAGCGACCGGCCGGTGCTGGTCGGGGGAACCCTCGGCCCCCGCAGCGACGGTTACCAGCCGACCCTCGTGATGACCGCACCGGAGGCCCGCACGTACCACACGCCGCAGCTGCGCAGCTTCGTCGCGGCTGGAGCCGATCGCGCCTGTGTCCTGACTCTCGGCTATGTCGACGAGGCCGTCGGAATCGCCCAGGCCGCAACGGATCTGGGCTTACCGATGATGATCGGCTTCACCGTCGAGACCGATGGCCGACTGCCCGACGGGACGCAGCTGGCCGACGCGATCGCCGAGGTCGACCAGCGCACCGATGCCTCGACGGCCGGTTTCGTCGTCAACTGCGCGCACCCGGATCACATCGCTCCAGCTCTGGCTCGGCCGGGTGAATGGGTCGATCGGCTGATCGGGTTGCGGCCCAACGCATCCCGGCGAAGTCACGCTGAGTTGGACGAAGCGCCGGATCTGGACGACGGCGACCCCGGCGAACTCGGAGCTCAGGTGGCCCAACTGGTTCGTGAGCACCCAGGGATCACCCTGGTCGGCGGGCTGCTGCGGCACGGACATCCGGCACGCGCGAGCCATCGCGGCCGCTGTCAGTCCAGGGTGACGCCCGCGGCGCCGGCTACTCCTCGGCGGGGCTGACGGCCGCGGTCATCACCGGGTCGACGGCCAGCTCGGCGGCGTGCTCGGGCAGCGGCGGGGGAGTGCCGCCCCACTCCGGGCAGAGCGACTGGAAGTCGCACCAGTCGCAGAGCCGGCTCTTGGACGGCCGCCAGTCACCGGTCTCGGCCGCCCGGGCGATCGCCGCCCACAGGGCGCGGACCTTCCGCTCGGTCGCCGCCAGCTCGTGCTCGTCCGGTGAGTAGCGCACGACCTCGCCGTTGCCGAGGTAGACCAGCTGCAGCATGGCCGGGACGACACCGCGCAGCTTCCACAGCACGAGGGCGTAGAACCGCATCTGGAACAGCGCCTTGGCCTCGAACAGCTCGCTCGGCGACCGACCCGTCTTGTAATCGACGACCCGCAGCTGCCCGTCCGGAGCGACATCGAGCCGGTCGACGTAACCGCGCAGGACCAGGCCGTCGTCGAGCGCGGTCTCGACGTAGAGCTCGCGCTCGGCCGGCTCCAGCCGGGTCGGGTCCTCGAGGTTGAACCAGGTCGTCAACAGGCGCTCGGCGTCGCCCAGCCAGCCAGCCAGCGCCACGCCTTCGTCCTCGGGGAAGAGCGTCGCCAGCTCCGGCTCGTCGGCCAGCAGCTGCTCCCACTGGGGCTGCAGCAGCTCGCGGGCCGCGTCGTAGGTCCGTTGGTCGGCCGGCAGGTCGAAGAGCCGCTCCAACACGGCGTGGACGAGCGTGCCCCGCGCGGCCGCCGAGCTCGGCGCCTGCGGCAGGCGGTCGACCACCCGGAACCGGTAGAGCAGCGGGCACTGCATGAAGTCCGAGGCCCGGCTGGGCGAGAGTGCCGCCCGCACACCGCCCGAAGTCACGCCACCGGGGACGGCGTCGACCGTTGCGGGGGATAGCGCCGAACTGACCATGCCTCGCACTGTAAGCCGCCGGTGCGACAGCGCCCCTAGGCTTGCCGGATGGACACGCCGCGCGGCGGGATCAGGCTGGGCACCTTTGTCGGTGCTCCGGTCATCCTGTCGCCCTCGTGGTTCCTCATCGCGCTGTTCGTCATGTTCACCTTCGGCCCCTCGGTGCAGGACTACCTTCCCGAGCTCAGTCGGGGGCAGGACTACCTCGTCGCCGCGACGTACGCCCTGTTGCTGCTCGTCTCCGTCCTCGTCCACGAGCTGGCCCACGCCATCCTGGCCAAGGCCTACGGGCTGCCGGTGACCGTGATCGTCGCCGACGTCTGGGGCGGCCACACCCAGTTCGCCTCCGAGGCCAACCGTCCATTGCCGAGCGCGGTGGTCTCTTGCGGAGGACCAGCCGCCAACTTCGTCTTCGCGGCTGTCGGCCTGGCCGTCCGGCACCAGGCCGACGGAGGCGTGATCGACCTCCTGGGTAACGCGCTCTTCCTCTCCAACCTGCTGTTGGCGGTCTTCAACCTGTTGCCGGGTCTGCCGCTGGACGGCGGCCGGGTCGTCGAGTCGCTCGTCTGGGGCGTGTCCGGGCAGCGCTCGGTGGGCACGCTGGTGGCCGGGTGGTGTGGGCGAGTCGTAGCGATCGGGGTCCTCTTCTTCGGGGTGCTGCTGCCGATCTACCGCGACGGCGCACCGGACGCCACGCTGCTGATCTGGTCCGCCCTGATCGCGGGCCTGCTCTGGACGGGCGCCTCTCAGGCCTTGCACTGGGGTGGCATGCGACGCCGGGCGGGCCGGCTCGACGCGCGCCGGCTGGCCCGTCCCGCCGTTCCCGTCCAGGCCACCTGGACGCTGGCCGAAGTGCAGGACCTCGCGACCCGGCAGCAGGTCAGCGACATCGTCGTGCTCGACCCCAACGGCGTGCCGTTCGGCCTGGTCACCCTCGACGCGGTCGAGCAGGTGATCTCGACCGGACACCCGCAGACCGAGGTCCAGTCCCTGATGCATGCCCTCCCGCCGTACGCCGTGCTGCCGGCCGCGACCAGCGGCGAGATCCTGCTGCAGGTGCTGTCCCAGACACCGGCGACGCCCACCTACGCGCTGGTCGACGACCAGGGCCGGGTCGGTCTGGTGGCCGGGCGAGACCTGGTCGCGGCGATGGGCGCCCGGTCGCGCTCCTAGACTCCGGCCATGGGCCAGGCCGATGAGGACGAACGGACAGGCGGGGCGACCGGTGCTGAACGCCGTCGCGGGCCGTTCGTCGTCGGCGACCGCGTGCAGCTCACCGATCCCAAGGGCCGGCTGCACACGATCACGCTGACCGAGGGCAAGCAGTTCCACACCCACCGCGGGATCCTCGAGCACGCGCAGCTCATCGGGGCGCCCGAGGGTTCGGTGGTCACGACGACCAATGGGATCGACTACCTCGCGCTCCGGCCGCTGCTCGCCGACTACGTGCTGTCCATGCCGCGCGGCGCCGCTGTGGTCTATCCCAAGGACGCCGGGCAGGTGGTCGCGATGGGCGACATCTATCCGGGAGCGGTCGTGGTCGAGGCCGGCGTGGGGTCGGGCGCGCTGACCATGTCGTTGCTGCGCGCGGTCGGCGACCAGGGGTCGCTGCGGTCGGTCGAGCGGCGGGCGGAGTTCGCCGCGATCGCCCGGGCCAACGTCGAGGACTTCTTCGGGGGACCGCATCCGGCCTGGCAGCTCACCGTCGGCGACCTGGTCGAGGTGCTCGATGCCGACGTCGCCGAGGGCAGTGTCGATCGGGTCGTCCTGGACATGCTCGCCCCCTGGGAGTGCCTGGACGCGGTGGCCCGGGTGCTGGCGCCCGGCGGCGTCCTCATCTGTTACGTCGCCACGGCCACCCAGCTCTCGCGGGTTGCCGAGGCCGCCCGCGGCAACGGGGCCTACACCGAGCCGCAGGCCTGGGAGTCGCTGGTGCGGGGCTGGCATCTCGAAGGCCTGGCGGTGCGCCCGCAGCACCGGATGGTCGGGCACACCGGCTTCCTGGTCACCGCACGGCGGATGGCTCCCGACGTCGCGCCGCCGTTGCGCCGCCGACGCCCGGCAAAGGGGGCGTATGCGACTGAGGACTCGGAGCCGGACCCGGATCCGGGCGCCGATCAGGCGCCAGCCGAGCGACTATGGGGAGCGGCAGATCTCGGAACGGACACTTCGTCGCCGGGTTCGCGCGGCGGGGGCTCCGACCGAGCCCGGATCGGGTTAGGGTCGATGTGCCGATGGAGGAGGTGTCTGGCATGGCGAACGACGGCGATGGCCAGCGTGCCGATGCTGAGGCCGCGCGGCTGCGCAACCTCGAGGACCGGCTGGCCCACATTCAGTCCAGCTTGGCGTCCGTAACCGCGCAGAACGAGCGCCTGGTGCGCACCCTGAAGGACGCCCGCGACCAGATCGTCACGCTCAAGGCCGAGGTCGACCGGCTCGCTCAGCCGCCGTCCGGCTACGGCACGGTGCTCGAGGCGTACGACGACGGCACCGTCGATGTCCTGACGGCCGGCCGCAAGATGCGGGTCGCGATCAGCCCGAGCATCGGCGATGACGCCTTGCACCCCGGCCAGGAGGTCATGCTCAACGAGGCGATGAACGTCGTCGCCGCACGCGGCTACGAGCGCGTGGGCGAGATCGTGACCCTCAAGGAGCTGCTCGGCTCCGACCGCGCACTCGTCGTCGGTCACGCCGACGAGGAGCGGGTGGCCCGCCTGGCCGAGTCCCTCAACGACACCCCGGTCCGCGCCGGCGACGCGCTGCTGCTCGACCCCCGCGCGTCGTTCGTCTACGAGCGCATCCCCAAGGCCGAGGTCGAGGACCTGGTCCTCGAGGAAGTGCCCGAGATCGACTACGCCGACATCGGCGGCCTGGCCGGCCAGATCGAGCAGATCCGGGACGCCATCGAGCTGCCCTACCTGCACCCGGACCTGTTCAAGGAGCACCAGCTGCGCCCGCCCAAGGGCGTGCTGCTCTACGGGCCGCCCGGATGTGGCAAGACGCTGATCGCCAAGGCGGTGGCCGCATCGCTGGCCGCCAAGGTGGCCGAGATGACCGGCCAGCCGCTGGGCAAGTCCTACTTCCTCAACATCAAGGGCCCGGAGCTGCTCAACAAGTACGTCGGCGAGACCGAGCGGCACATCCGGCTGATCTTCCAGCGGGCGCGCGAGAAGGCCAGCGACGGCACGCCGGTGGTCGTCTTCTTCGACGAGATGGAGTCGCTCTTCCGGACCCGCGGCTCGGGCGTGAGCTCCGACGTGGAGACCACGATCGTGCCCCAGCTGCTGAGCGAGATCGACGGCGTGGAGCGGCTGGAGAACGTCATCGTCATCGGTGCGTCCAACCGCGAGGACATGATCGACCCGGCCATCCTGCGGCCCGGCCGGCTGGACGTGAAGATCAAGATCGAGCGCCCCGACGCCGAGAGCGCGCGCGACATCTTCAGCAAGTACCTCACGGCCGACCTGCCGTTGCACCAGAGCGACGTCGAGGCTCACGAAGGCTCACCGGACCGCACGGTCGACGCGATGATCGACGCCGTCGTCGAGCGGATGTACTCCGAGACCGACGAGAACCGGTTCCTCGAGGTCACCTACGCCAACGGCGACAAGGAGACGCTCTACTTCAAGGACTTCAACTCGGGCGCGATGATCCAGAACATCGTCGACCGGGCCAAGAAGATGGCGATCAAGGACCTCCTGACGACCGGCCAGCGCGGCATCCGGGTCGAGCACCTGCTCACCTCGTGCCTGGACGAGTTCAAGGAGAACGAGGACCTGCCCAACACGACCAACCCGGACGACTGGGCCCGGATCTCCGGCAAGAAGGGCGAGCGGATCGTCTACATCCGCACGCTCATCACCGGCAAGGCCGGCACGGAGCCCGGCCGGTCGATCGACACCGTCGCCAACACCGGCCAGTACCTCTAAAACGTCCTCAGCCGCTCTTGCTCTGAACCCGACGCGAGACCAGCCGGTACGCCGCGCGCCAACCGAGCAGGAACAACCCGAGGAAGACCGTCGCGACGACGACAAACGAGAGCGGCGTACCCCGGCCGCTGAGGTGACGCAGCACCATGCCCACGGCGACCGTGCTGATCCACACCGGGACTCCGTCGCGGACCGACCAGGGCACCCGGCGCCGCCAGGCCAGGGACACGCACCATCCGGCGAGGACGCCGACCGCGAACGGCCAGACCGTCATCAGCAGCCCACGAGCACCGTCCGACTCGGAGTGGGTGTGCCGACCGATGGCAGCGAAGATGACCACGGCGACGAGGTCGGCGACGAACGGCACGAGGGGCACGACCCGACCCTAGGTGTCCGGCCGGTAGCGTCCGGCCATGCCTGAGCTGAGCCGGTCCACTCTCGCCGTGTCCGCCGGTCGCCCCGAGCCGCATCCCGGCGCACCGATCAACGCGCCGATCGTGCTCTCGGCGACCTTCCACGCCGGAGATGACGCCGCGAACTATCTGCGGCACAGCAGCAGTGACACCATCCGGGCCTTCGAGGCGGCCGTGGGCGCCCTCGAGGGCGGAGACGCGGTGGCGTTCTCCTCCGGCATGGCAGCGACCGCGGCCATCGTCGAGGGGATGGCGGTCGGCGGCGTCGCCGTCGTCCCGCAGAACGTCTACTCGGCCACCAGCACGATCTTCGCGGAACAAGAACGACTAGCGCCGTCTCTCGGTACGCCGGGTCGACATCACCGACACCGAGGACGTGCTGCAGGCGCTGCCCGGGGCCGACCTGCTCTGGATCGAGACGCCGACCAACCCGCTGGTGGGGGTGGCCGACCTGCCAGCGCTCACCGCGGCCGCCCACGAGCAGGACGCGCTCGTGTGCGTGGACTCGACCTGGAACTCGCCGATGGTGCTGCGCCCGCTGGAGCACGGCGCCGACGTCGTCATGCATTCGGCCACGAAGTACCTCGCCGGCCACTCCGACCTGCTGATGGGCGCGCTGGTGACCGACCAGCCGGAGCTGCGGGCCCGGCTGCGCGGCCGGCGCGATCTGACCGGGGCGCTGCCCGGTGCTCTGGAGAGCTACCTGGCCCTGCGCGGGGTGCGCACCCTGGCCCTGCGGATGGAGCGCGCGCAGGACAATGCGATGGGCCTCGCGACGCGGCTGGCCGCCCACCCTGCGGTCTCGCGGGTCCGCTACCCAGGGCTGGCTGACGACCCGGGACACGAGCGGGCAGCCCGCCTGCAGGACGGCTTCGGCGCGATGATCTCCTTCGAGGTTGCCGGCGGGGCGGATGCGGCCGACCGGGTCTGCGAGCGAGTCAGGGTGATCACCAACGCGACCAGCCTGGGCGGTGTGGAGTCGCTCATCGAGCGTCGCGCGAAATACCCGGTCGACGCCGCGAACGGCACGCCGGACAACCTGATCCGCTTCTCGGTCGGCATCGAGGACGTCCAGGATCTGTGGGCCGACCTCGCCCAGGCCCTTGAGGCCTAAGGCGCGATCAGTCGATCGAGTGGCTGGCGACCAACAGCCGGGCCGGGTCATGGTCATCTCGCAGCCTGCGCAGCGACTGCAGGTCATGCGGGTCGAACATGCGCGCGGCCGGCACCGGCACCTCGCGGAAGTTGAGGTAGTCGCGAGCGGCAGCCCACGGCTGCAGGTCGGCCACCAGCGCGGCCACCTGGCCGCGCACGACCTGGCCGACCGCCTCGGTCGGGGCGATCCCAACGGCGTAGAGCAAGAACCGCCCCGGCAGGTGGTCGACCACCCCGCCTCGCGGGTCCGGGCGCCCCAGCGCTCCGCCGGCATGCCGCAGATCCACGGCCAGCAACGCACTGTCGACACCCGGACCGGCGTGCCGCAACAACACCTCGATCGCCTCGGGCGTCAGGTCGTCCAGCGAGAGCCCGTCGCCGACGCCGGGCACCGGCTGGGGTGGATCCATGTGGATCGATCCGAGCTGGCCGGTCGGCATCGTCCCGAACGCATCCATCACCGGCCCCAGGGCGCGCAGCGGGGCGAGCAACCGCTCGGCCACCTCGGCCGGTGCATCGATGGCGCCGTCGATCATGACGAAAGCGTTGCCACGCAGCGGTTCTGGCAGTTCAGGCAGGGGAGGCAGCCGCAGGAGGCGGATACATGAGGTGACCGACTCGTCCAGGTGCCGGGTCCACACCTCGTACGCCGCGAGGATCTCGGC
Source organism: uncultured Actinomycetota bacterium (assembly GCA_963834425.1). Classification (GTDB taxonomy): domain Bacteria; phylum Actinomycetota; class Actinomycetes; order Actinomycetales; family CAVURS01; genus CAVURS01. The sequence continues at coordinate 1,141,535 of CAWIBR010000013.1, read as the reverse complement.
GGCCCGGGCGAGCGGGAAGAGCAGGGACCCGGCATAGACATCGGTGATCGGGAAGACTTCGAGCTCCATCGCGCAGACGACGCCGACGTTGGCGCCCCCGCCGCGGACCGCCCAGAACAGCTCGGGCTCGGTGTCAGCATCGACTCGGTGGAAGGTCCCATCGCCCGTGACGAGCTCGACCGCCGTGATCGAGGAGCTGGCCAGGCCGTAGCGGCGCCCGAGCCAGCTGTAGCCACCACCGAGGGCATAGCCCGCGACGCCGACGTCCGGTGCCGATCCCGCCAGGGCGGTCAGACCGTGGGGAGCGAGCGCCTCGGTGACCTGCTGCCAGATCGCGCCTGCCTCGACCCGCACCGAGCGGCCGCCCGGATCCACCTCGACCGCCTGCATTCGTCCGGTTCGCAAGAGGATCGCATCACTCAGGTCGGCCAGTGGCGAGGCGTTGTGACCGGTCGACTGCGGCGCCACTCGCAGACCGTGTTGGGCCGCGTAGTGCATCACGGCTTGTACGTCGAAGGCGTCGGCCACCTCCGCCACGACCACGGGGCGCTGGTCGACCGCAAGGTTCCACGCGGCGCGAGCGTTGTCCCAGCCATCGTCCTCGGGACGGACCACCCGACCCCGCAGGCCTCCACCCAGCGTCCCCGCTGGCTCGCAGCCCACCAGCTCGGATGGGACCCCGAAGTCATCGGGCTGCACCGACATCTGGTGCTGCCGGCAGGAGACCGTGTAGGTCAGGGTCAACGAGGAGTGCTCGTCCAGGATCACCAGGACGTGCTCGAGGCTTGCTGGGCGGGGCACGTCGATGGCCAGGACGGGCGCGCCCTCGCTCAACCGGGTGCGCGCGCCGGCGCCGGCCAATGCCTCGCTCAGCCGCTCCAGCTGCCCGGCATCGGTCGCGACAGCCCGCACGGTCGTGTGCCGCCCACGATTCGAGCACGTCGCCCCCCACGAAGCCGGTCCCGTCGTGCTCGACACTCACGGTGTCGCCGGCGCTGATCCCGTCGGCGTACGTCGGGATGCTCAGCAGCCGCGCGCGACCGGGGGCGACGAGCTCCGCCCGCAGAGTCTCGACGGGGTGCGGTGGCCAGCCGTCGGTCGGCTCCAGGCGGATGACGACGTCGATCGCGGGCGGCGCGGAGCTCATCGTTGCGCTCCTTCGGGCGGAAATTACCGGCACGGGTGAAAACCGGCCGCGTTGCCCTCGCGGATCGGCGGGACTCTACTCGATGAACGCCGGTGGCGACAGGGGCCGCTCAGCCGGCGACCCCCAGGTGTCGCCGCAGCTCGCTCACGATCTCGGCCAGCGCCTGGCGCGCGCCGCGCACAGCGCCCGGGATCGAGAGGTAGCCGTGCGGTGCCCCGACGTACTCGGTGTAGCGGACCTCGTTGCCCGCGCGCGAGAGCGCGTCGGCGTAGCGCGCGCCGTCGTCGCGGATCGGGTCGAGCTGCGCGGTCTGGATCAGGGCCGGCGGCAGGTGCCTGTGGTCCGGGGCGCTCAAGGGCGAGAACCGGACGTCACTCTCGTCGCCGTCCGGACCGAGGTAGAGCGAGCGATAGGCGCGGACGTTGGCCAGCGTGAGGATCGGCCCATTGGCGTGCTCCTGCAACGACGGTGAGGAGAGCGTGCCGTCGGTGCCCGGATAGAGGAGGACCTGATGCGCGATCGCCGGGCCGCCGCGATCGCGAGCCAGGATCGCGACGACCGCGGCCAGGTTGCCGCCGGCACTGTCTCCGGCCACGGCCAGCCGGGTCGGATCCGCGCCAAACTCGCGCGCGTTGGCGGCGAGCCAAACCGTTGCGGCGTAGGCGTCTTCGGCGGCGACGGGCATGCGATGCTCGGGCGCGAGGCGGTAGTCGACCGAGACGACGACGGCCCCGACCCGGTGGGCGATCTGGCTGCAGACCGCGTCGTAGCTGCGCAGGTTGCCCGTGACCCAGCCACCGCCGTGGAAGTAGACGACGAGGGGGAGCGGCCCGGCCGCGCGCGGGGTGTAGGTGCGGGCCAGGAGCGGCGCGTCAGGCAACGGCAGGGTGCGATCGGCGATCCGGACGGGCCGGGCGACGGCGCCGGTGACCAGGCTGGCCGGCCACCGATGGGGGATGGACTCGGCCCGATCCTTGCGAATCTGCTCCAGACTGCGGTCGGCGATGTTCTCGACGCCGCGTGCGATCGACCAGCCAGCAGAAGACCACGGTGCGCAGGTCGGACTTCACGTGGGCTCCGATCGGACGGCGGTCGCGGCCAGGCCGCGAGACACGTAGAGCTCCAGGCAGAACCGGCCGTCGGGGACGAACGGCCAGGCCGGGTCGGCCAGCCGCGACTGCAGGTCCTCGAGGGTGACCCACCAGCCGTCGGCCACCTCCTCCGGCTGATGCCGGATCGGCCCGTGGAGCTGTTCGTCGTACTCGAGGTCGTAGACGTGGGCCAGATAGGTGGTGTGCTCGTCGGCGTACCACTCAACGAACAGTGGGCGCAGCGTGGCGTCGTGCAGCCCGAGCTCCTCGGCCAGTTCGCGGTGGGCGGTCCACTCGGGGTCCTCGCCAGCGGCGACGACCCCGCCGGCCCACACGTCGTGGTAGCCCGGGAAGACGTCCTTGGTGTCGGTGCGACGGTGCAGATAGATCCGGCCGGCGCGGTCGCGCACCGCCACCGAGGTGGCCGCGTGCGGCAGGTTGCGGGCCCGCATCACCGAACGCGGAGCCGAACCCACCACGCGCCCGCCAGGGTCATCCCGGTCGTAGAGCGCGACCTGCTCCTCCTGCATGGCGCCACTCTGGCACGGGCGGCACCCCCGTACGCTCGGACCCGTGAGCGTGCGCCGGGTGATGGGTCTGGAGACGGAGTACGGCGTGACCCAGCCGGGCGACCCAGCGGCCAACGCCATGGTGATGAGCGGTCAGGTCGTGCACGCCTACGCCCAGCCCCTCGGCCATCGGGTCGGCAAGGCGCGCTGGGACTACGAGGACGAGGCCCCGCTGCGCGACGCGCGCGGCTTCGAGATCAACCGGGAGCTGGCCGACCCGAGCCAGCTGACCGACACCGAGGACCCCACCCTCGCCAACGTCATCCTGACCAACGGCGCCCGCCTGTACGTCGACCATGCGCACCCGGAGTACTCCTCACCGGAGGTGACCACACCCCGGGACATCGTGCGCTGGGACAAGGCCGGCGAACGGATCATGCTGGCCGCGGTCCGGCGGTTGGCCGACGCTCCCGGGATGCCGGCGCTGAACCTGTACAAGAACAACACCGACGGCAAGGGCGCGTCCTACGGCACGCACGAGAACTACCTGATGCGGCGTTCGACCCCGTTTGCGGACATCGCCCGGCACCTGACGCCGTTCTTCGTCACGCGGCAGGTCTTCTCGGGCGCGGGCCGGGTGGGGATCGGTCAGGACAGCCAGAGCGAGGGCTTCCAGATCAGCCAGCGCTCGGACTTCTTCGAGGTCGAGGTGGGGTTGGAGACGACCCTGAAGCGGCCGATCATCAACACGCGGGACGAGCCGCACGCGGCGGCCGACCGTTACCGCCGGCTGCACGTCATCATCGGCGACGCGACCTTGTGCGAGGTCGCGACCATGCTCAAGGTGGGCACGACGTCCCTCGTGCTCGGGATGATCGAGGACCGGGCGCTCACCCGGGACTTCTCGCTCGAGAAGCCGGTGCCCACCCTGCACGCGGTCTCGCACGACCCCACCCTGAAGACGTTGGTGCGCTTGCGGGACGGCACCCGGATGACCGCCGTCGAGATGCAGCTCGCCTACCTCGAGCAAGCCCAGGCGTACGTCGCGTCCCGAGGCGAGCTCGACGAGGACACCCGCGAGGTGTTGGAGCGGTGGGAGTCGGTGCTGACCCGGCTGGAGCGCGACCCGATGGAGTGCGCACGCGAGATCGACTGGGTGGCCAAACTCTCACTGCTGCAAGGGTTCCGGGACCGCGAGGAACTCGCCTGGGACTCTCCCCGGCTAGGGCTGATCGACATCCAGTGGTCCGACATCCGGCCCGAGCGCGGCCTCTACTACCGGCTGGCCGAGCGCGGCCGGGTCGAGCGGCTGCTGACCGACGAGGCGATCGAGGCCGCCGTCGAGGACCCGCCCGAGGACACCCGGGCCTATTTCCGTGGCCGCTGCCTGGCCCAGTTCGGCGACAGCGTGGCGGCGGCCTCGTGGGACTCGGTGATCTTCGACATCCCCGGGCACGACTCGCTGCAGCGGGTGCCGATGCTGGAGCCGCTGCGCGGCACGCGCGCGACCGTGGGCGCCCTGATGGACCGCTGCGACACGGTCGAGCAGCTGCTCGAGGCCCTCGCCGGCTGACCCGTGCTCGTGGGAGCGGGCGTCTAGGCTGGTGCGAGGACGTCTCGAGGGACCAGCGGAGGCAGTGATGGCAGGCCAGGAACACAAGAACCCGCAAAAGCGCGAGGACGAGCCGGAGGACGCGCCGGCTCCCGCGACCGCGCCCGAGGCGGCCGCCCGCAAGGAAGCCCTCGACGACGACATTGACTCGATGCTCGACGAAATCGACGACGTGCTTAGAGACCAATGCCGAGGATTTCGTTAAGGGCTTTGTGCAAAAGGGCGGGGAATGAATGGCATCCAGCGGGCATTCAGAGAATGTCCTAGAATGTCAATGCAAGACAAGCCCGTCAATGCGTTTGGAATCAATCAGACCAATAAGGATCTCTAGCGTATTACTGCAAGGAGTGTTTCCGACAGATCTCGAAAGCCAGCTACCGACGGCGGGCGGCGCGGGCCGGTCGAACGGTTCAGGATCGCCGACCTCCGGCTCCTGATGGGCAGAAGTGGTGTCCCGACTGCTCCAAGTACCTGGGCGTCGAAGAGTTCCCTAGCAACAGAGCCAATCGTGACGGCCTGATGCAAGCTACTGCCACACCCACCACAACATTCGAGTTCGGGAATCCAAGCAAAAGGTGCACGGCAGCACCAGGAACTATCACCTGGTCCGGCGGTATGGCATTACCGGCGAGGACGTGAGCCGCATGTCTGACGAGCAAGGCGGAGTTTGCTTGATCTGCTCGCGGGAGCTGGGGGACAAGCCGCATGTGGACCATGACCATGAGACCGGGCACGTGCGCGGAATCGCTCTGTTTCAACTGCAACGGCGGACTGGGGCAGTTCGGGGACGACATCGAGCGGCTGGAGCAGGCCATCGAGTACCTCAAGGGCAAGCGCACCCCGGCGGCTCAGGCGGCGAGAGCGGCCGAGCAGCGCCTCCTCGACCTGATCGTGCGGCTGAGCAGCGCCGCGTGAGCGCCGGATAGGGTCGGGATGTGACTGACCAGGGTGCCGAGGCGGGCCGGCTGCCGCGCGCGTTCCTCACGGCCGGCTCGAGCTCGTTCAGCGAGTTCGTGGCCGCCCACTCGCCCCAACTGCTGCCCAACCGACGACCCCTGCCGCCCGGGATGGTCCCCGAGGCCCCGCACGGCACGACCATCGTCACCACGACGTACGCCGGTGGGGTGGTCATGGCGGGGGACCGCCGGGCCACCGCCGGCAGCATGATCGCCAACCGCGAGATCGAGAAGGTCTTCGCCGCCGACGACTACTCCGCGGTCGGCATCGCCGGCACGGCCGGGCTGGCCATCGAGCTGGTCAAGCTGTTCCAGGTCGAGCTCGAGCACTACGAGAAGATCGAGGGCGCGGTCATGTCCCTGGAGGGCAAGGCCAACCGCCTGGCCACCATGATCCGCGGCAACCTGGGCCTGGCCATGCAGGGGCTGGCCGTCGTACCCCTCTTCGCCGGCTACGACCCGGACACCGACGCCGGACGGATCTTCTCCTACGACGTCACCGGCGGCTGTTACGAGGAGCGCGACCACCACGGGGTGGGTTCGGGCTCGCTGTTCGCCCGCGGCGCCCTCAAGAAGCTCTGGCGGCCCGGCCTCGACCCGACCGGCGCCGTCCGGGTCGCGCTGGAGGCGCTCTACGACGCGGCCGACGACGACTCGGCGACTGGCGGACCCGACCTGGGCCGCCGGATCTGGCCGGTCGTGGCCACCATCGACGCCGACGGCTTCCGCCGGATCGGCGACGCCGAGCTCAGCGCGTTGATCGAGGCGATGGTGGCCGACCGCGTCGGCAATCCCGGCGGCAATCCCGACCTGACCGGTGGCCAGCGGACGGAGGCCGGCTCATGAGCATGCCGTTCTACGTCTCGCCCGAGCAGCTGATGAAGGACCGGGCCGACTACGCCCGCAAGGGAATCGCCCGCGGCCGGTCGGTCGTGGTCATGTCCTACGACCACGGCATCTGCTTCGTCGCCGAGAACCCCTCGCGCGCGCTGCACAAGGTCAGCGAGATCTACGACCGGATCGCCTTCGCCGCGGTTGGCAAGTACAACGAGTTCGAGAACCTGCGCGTCGCCGGCGTGCGCTACGCCGATCTGCGGGGCTACTCCTACGACCGCAGCGACGTCACCGCGCGGGGCCTGGCCAACGCCTACGCCCAGACGCTCGGCACGATCTTCACCCAGGAGTCCAAGCCCTACGAGGTCGAGATCGTCGTGGCCGAGGTGGGCCAGGGGCCGGACGACGACCAGATCTACCGGCTGACCTACGACGGCTCGGTCGCCGACGAGCAGGGCTTCGTCGCCATGGGCGGCCAGGCGGAACAGATCGCGACCGGCCTGCAGGAGCGGTGGCAGCCCGGCCAGAGCCTCGGTGACGTCCTCCAACTGGCCGTCTCGCTGCTCGCGGCCGACCCGGCGGGAGGCGAGCCCCGCACGCTGGGCGCCGAGCACCTCGAGGTCGCCGTCCTCGACCGGGAGCGCGAACGCCGCCTCTTCCGCCGGATCACCGGCCCCCTCCTATCCCGCCTGATCAGCCCCTCCGACCCGACCCACGACGCCCCCCACGAAGACCAGCCCCCACCCGCCTGACCCCCGCGCTTGTCCTGGCCGTCGAATCCGGGTTTGGCCGTCGAATCCGGGTCCCCACTGGACATTCCGGGCGCTCAGACCCGGTTCTGACGGCCAAACCCGGTTCTGACGGCCAGACAAAGCAGGGTCAGCGGGCGGACCAGGCGGCGAGGAGCTCGGATTCGCGGGCCGGGCTCAGGCCGGCGTTGCGGGGGCGGTCCAGACCCAGCGTCCGCTCCCAGGGGAGGGTGTCGGCCAGGGTCTCGGCGAGGGGGCGGGTGGCCAGGCCGGTACGCCGCGCGGCCGCCGTGTCCCGGGAGCTGAAGCCGGCCCACTCCGGATCGTGCAGCCACAACGCCACCGAGTCCGGACCCATGAACTCCTCGACCCGTTGCGCCGCAAGCCAATCCGGGTCCACGAGCACCACCGGGCCGTCGTGACCGGCGACCTCCCGCGACGTCGCGATGTAGTCCCCGAACCGCAGCACCTGACCGCAGGCGTTGTAGGTCCCGACCGCGCCGCTCTGCGCGCAGTCGACCACCCACCCGGCCAGGTCGCGCACGTCGATCGCCTGCATCGGGAGCTCCGGCGCGTCCGGGACGAGCACGGGCTCGCCGTCCTCGACGGCTCGCGCGAAACGGGCCACCCAGGCCCCCACTCGATCGCTCCGGTCGCCGGGGCCCGCGATCAGCCCGGCCCGCGCGATCAGCAGCCGATCCCCGAGCGCGTCGGCGCCGGCCTGCTCGCACGCGACCTTGGCCTGGCCGTACTCCTCAGGCGCCCCGACGTCGCCCTCGAGCGCCGGCAGCAGCGGGCCCGCCTCGTCCTGCCCGGGCTGCGACTGGTCGGCATAGACCGAGCACGACGACACGAACGTCCAGTGCCGGGCCCGCCCGCCCAGCGCCGCGAGGGCGGAGCGGACCTGACCGGGCTGCCGGCTGACGTCCACGACCTCGTCCCAGTCCGTGCCCCGCACTTCGTCGTACGCCGCGGGGTCAGCCCGGTCGGCGACGACGAGTCGCACACCATCCGGCACCGCACCGGCCTGGCCCCGGGCCAGACACGTCACCTCGTGTCCTCGCTCCAGCGCCGTCGTGGCGATCGTGCCGCCGAGCCAGGCCGTGCCACCGAGGATCAGGATCTGCATGCGCTCCAGCAGAGCGGACCCGGCGCGGCCCCTGTCACGCCCGGACGCGGCCGGTTCGCTCAGGGCGGATCACTGCGGTGACGGCACTGAACAGCGCGTCGCTGGCATGCTCCTCGGCGCGGATCACGTGGACCACGGCGTTGATCAGGGCCAGGTGGGTGAACGCCTGGGGGAAGTTGCCCAGGTGGCGCCCGGTGGTCGTGTCGATCTCCTCGGCGTAGAGCTGCAGTGGGCTGGCGTAGGACAGCAGCCGTTCGCACAGCCGGCGGGCCCGGGCCACCTCGCCGATCTCGACCAGCGCCGAGACCAGCCAGAACGAGCAGATCGTGAACGTGCCCTCCTCGCCGGCGAGCCCGTCGTCGGTCTCATCGGTCTGGTAGCGCAGCACCAAGCCGTCCTTGGTCAGCTCGTCGGCGATCGCCAACACCGTTGCCCGCACCCGCTTGTCGTCGGCCGGCAGGAACCGCAACAGCGGGAGCAGCAGCAACGACGCGTCCAGCGCCGTCGAGCCATAGTGCTGGGTGAAGACCCCTCGCTCGTCCAGGCCCTTCTCCAGGATGTCGGCGTGGATCTCCTCGGCCAGCGCCTGCCACCGCTCGGCCAGGTCCGGCTGGTCGTAGACCCGGGCCAGCCGCGCGCCGCGGTCCAGTGCGACCCAGCAGAAGAGCTTGGAGGAGGTGAAGTGCTGCGGCTCACCGCGCACCTCCCAGATCCCGCGGTCCGGGTCCTTCCAGTGCTCGATCGCCTGCTGCACCTGCTCGCGGATCAGCGGCCACAGCTCGGCCGGCAGCTGCTCGCGGCTCTTGGTGTGCAGGTAGATCGAGTCCAGGAACGCACCCCAGACGTCGTGCTGCTCCTGGTTGTACGCCGCGTTGCCGATCCGCACCGGCTGCGCGCCCTCGTAGCCCGTGAGGTCATCCAGCGTCAGCTCGTCGATCTCTCGCTCGCCGCCAACGCCGTACAGCACCTGCAGCGGATGCTGCCCGTTCGGCGAATGGCAGGCGTCCGCAACGAAGTAGAAGAAGTCGTTGGCCTCCTGGTCGAACCCGATCGTGTAGAGGCCCCACAAAGCGAAGGTCGAGTCGCGGACCCACGCGTAGCGATAGTCCCAGTTCCGTTCTCCCTGAGGGGTTTCCGGCAGGCTGGTCGTCGACGCCGCAAGCAACGCACCGGTCGGCGCGTAGGTCAGGCCCTTCAGCGTGAGGGCCGAGCGCTGGAGGTACTCGCGCCACGGGTGGTCCGGGAAGCGGCCCTGGGTGATCCACTGCCGCCAGTGCTCGGCCGTGCGCCACATCCGCTCCTCGGCATCGGCCCAGTCGGTTGGCGTCGGCAGGACCGACCAGCCGAGCGCGACGAACGCCGAGTCGCCCTCCTTCATCCGGGTGCGCGCCTGCGCCGAGCGGCCCTCCAGCCCGAGCCGCATGCTGGTCGACAGGTGCAGCTCGGGGTGTCCCATGTCGGCCGTGGTCGGGCAGGCGATCGCCGACCCGTAACCGTCGCCGTCGTAGGTCCAGCTGGCCTCGTCACGGCCGTAGTCGAACGACGGCTCGCAGCTCAGCGACAGCTCGACCGTGCCCGATACGCACTTCACCGTGCGCAGCAGGACGTGCTCGGCGTCGAAGTCGGTGGGCGTACGGCGATGCGTCCGCGACCGTTCGTCGGTGTTGTGCCAGGGGCCCATGGTCAGGGCGTCGCGCACGATCAGCCAACCGGTCCGGGTCTGCCAGGTCGTCTCCAGCATCAGGCTGCCCGGCAGGTAGCGCCGCGCGGTCGGGACGGCCACGTCGTACGGCCCGAGCCGGAAGTGCCCGGCCCCGCGGTCCAGGATCGCTCCGAAGACGCTGGGGGAGTCCGGCCGCGGCACGCACATCCACTCGACGGCGCCCGACGGGGCGATCAGACATGAGCTCTCGCAGTCCGAGAGGAACGCATAGTCGGCGATCGGCGGGAAGTTGCTGTGCGACGCCCGCGGATGGTGGGCCCGATAGAGCGTGCCCGCCTCCGCGTGTCCGCCCCGCTCGCCGTGCCCACCGTGCCCACCGTGCCCGCCATGCGTCGAAGACTGCCCAGAGGTCGCCACGCGCCTCAGAGTAGGGGCGAGGCGGCGTAGGGTCATCACATGCAGCGCCGGATCTTCGGCATCGAGAACGAGTACGGCGTGACCTGCACCTTCGAGGGTCAGCGCCGGCTCAGCCCTGACGAGGTCGCCCGCTACCTCTTCCGCCGGGTCGTCTCCTGGGGCCGGTCGAGCAACGTCTTCCTGCGCAACGGTGCCCGCCTCTACCTCGATGTGGGGTCGCACCCGGAGTACGCCACCCCCGAGTGCGACGACGTCCGCCAGCTCGTCGTCCACGACAAGGCGGGGGAGCGGATCCTCGAAGGCCTGGTCGCGGACGCCCAACGCCGGCTGGCCGAGGAAGGCATCAGCGGCGAGGTCTATCTCTTCAAGAACAACACCGACTCGGCCGGCAACTCCTACGGCTGTCACGAGAACTACCTGGTCAGCCGGCACGGCGAGTTCCAACGGCTGTCCGACGTCCTGATCCCGTTCCTTGTCACCCGGCAAATGATCTGCGGGGCCGGCAAGGTGCTGCAGACCTCTCGCGGCGCTGTCTACTGCGTCAGCCAGCGGGCGGACCACATCTGGGAGGGCGTCTCGAGCGCCACGACCCGGTCGCGGCCGATCATCAACACTCGCGACGAGCCCCATGCCGACGCCGAGCACTACCGCCGGCTGCACGTCATCGTGGGCGACTCCAACATGAGTGAGACCACGACGATGCTCAAGGTCGGCGCGACCGACCTGGTGCTGCGGATGGTCGAGTCCGGGCAGGTGCTGCGCGACCTCACCCTGGAGAACCCGATCCGGGCGATCCGCGAGATCAGCCACGACATGACCGGCCGCCGGACGGTCAAGCTGGCCAACGGTCGCGAGCTGTCGGCGCTGGAGATCCAGAGCGAGTACTACGAACGGGCCCGCGACTTCGCCGATCGCAACGACCTGACCTCACCCGTGCACAAGGCAGTGCTGGAGCTGTGGGAGCGCACGCTGCGCGCGATCGGCACCGAAGACCTCGGCCTGATCGACCGCGAGATCGACTGGGTGATCAAGCACCGGCTGATCGAGCGCTACCGGGCCAAGCACAACCTGGAGCTGTCCAGCCCGCGGATCGCGCAGATCGACCTCGCCTACCACGACATCCATCGGCGCCGCGGCTTGTACTACCTGATGCAGAATCGGGGCCAGATCGAGCGCGTCACCTCCGACCTGGAGATCTTCGAGGCCAAATCGGTGCCACCCCAGACAACCCGGGCCAAGCTGCGTGGTGAGTTCGTGCGGCGGGCCCAGGAACGGCGCCGCGACTTCACCGTCGACTGGGTCCACCTCAAGCTCAACGACCAGGCCCAGCGCACCGTGCTCTGCAAGGACCCGTTCGCCTCGGTGGACGAGCGCGTAGCCCGGCTGATCGCGAGCATGTGAGTCCGTTGTCCGTGGCCTGCGTGCAGACTCCGCCCAGGCTGTGTTCAGGGTGGCCGGTTAGCCTTCGCGTCTGAAACGTGTGGTGTGAACCATCCCGATCGAACCCTGATCAACCTGCTGAACGCTCCGACCTGTGTCCCCGACTCGAAGGCTGTCTTCCGTGCGCCGCTCCCGGCTATGTGTGTTGTTGCTGCTCCCGCTCCTGCTGATCGCCGGCTGTTCGAGCTCGTCGGGGGGCAAGAAGGCGAGCAGCTCGCCGACCTCGTCGCTGTCCGACGTGATGGTGACCGGAGCGGTGGGCGCCGCCCCCACGCTCAAGCTGACCAAGACGCCGTTCGCGGTGACCACGACCCAGACCAAGGTGCTCAGCCCGGGGACCGGCCCGACCATCGTGAAGGGCCAGCGGGTCCGGGTCGACTACCTGCTGGTCAACGGTCGCACCGACAAGGCGGCCGACTCGACCTTCGGCAAGGCCTCGGTGGTCTTCAACGCCGACCCGACGCAGCTGCTGCCGGGCCTGGCCGACGGGCTGATCAACCAGAAGGTCGGCAGCCGGATGCTGCTCGCCGTACCCCCGAAGGACGCATTCGGTACGACGGGCAACTCCCAGCTCGGGGTCCAGGCCACCGACACGCTGCTCTTCGTGCTCGACCTGAAGACGGCGACCACGCCGATCGCCAAGCCGGCCGGCACCACGGTCGCCGCCAAGAAGGGCATGCCGACGGTCAAGGACGACGCGAAGGGTGTCCCGACGATCACCATGCCCGCGGGTGCGGCCCCGACCAAGCTCGTGGTCGACCCACTGATCCAGGGCAAGGGCGCCGCGATCAAGGCCGGCCAGACGATCACGGTCAACTACGTGGGCGCGATCTGGCCCGGTGGCAAGGTCTTCGACAGCTCCTACGCGCGGGGCATGGCCTCGGACACCGTGATCGGTGAAGGCGAGGTCATCAAGGGCTGGGACCAGGGCCTGGTCGGCCAGAAGGTCGGCAGCCGGGTCATGCTCGTCATCCCGCCGGACGACGGCTACGGCACCTCCGGCAACACCTCCGCCGGCATCAAGGGCAGCGACACCCTGGTCTTCGTCGTCGACATCCTCGACGTCACCTGAGTTCGTCCGCCGGAGCGTGCGTCCGGCAGAGTAGGCGGCGAAAATCCGCCGAGACCTGACCGTCAGCGAGAGGAAACGCCAGCATGGCCTTCGACCGCAGCAAGCCCGAGATCGACTTCCCCGGCGACGAGCCGCCGCAGGAGCTGGTGATCGTCGACGAGATCGTCGGTGACGGCGCGGAGGCCACAGCCGGTTCCACGGTCGTGACCCACTACGTGGGCGTCGCGCACTCGACCGGCGAGGAGTTCGACGCCTCCTGGAACCGCGGTGAGCCACTGGCCTTCCGGGTCGGCGTCGGTCAGGTGATCCAGGGCTGGGACACCGGCCTGCTGGGCATGAAGGTCGGCGGCCGGCGCAAGCTGACCATCCCGCCGCACCTCGGGTACGGCGATCGCGGAGCCGGCTCGGCGATCAAGCCCGGCGAGACGCTGATCTTCGTCGTCGACCTGGTCGACGTCCGCTAGAGCTTCAGCAATCTGGCCAACAACGCGGCGGCGTGGCGGCCGGCTGCTGCGGCGGCGATGAAGGCCGCCCGGTCGTCGGCTACGCCGCGGCCCATGGTCGACAGGGCCACCGGGCTGGTGGCGAGCGCGTCGTCCAGGCCGTCCACGGACACCCGCACGACCCGATGCCGCGCCACCGACCCGGCCACGAGGTCCTCGACCTGACGACGCAGCTCGGCCCCGAAGTCATCGGGCAGGTCGGGCAGCACAAGATCGGCGGGAGCGAGGGCGACCTGCCCGTACGCCGTGCTGCTGTGGTGGGAGAGGCCACGGTGCCGCGGACGCTCATCGGCCTCGGACACCCGCAGGACGCCGATCGGCCGGCCGCCGAGGGCGGCCGCGGCGTTGATCGCCTCCCCGGCCGCAACCCCGGAGAAGCCCCAGCGCGTGTCCGTGCCCAGGTTGCCCGGGCCTTGGATGACGATCGCGACGTCCGCACCCAGCACGTGGCGGGCCGCGAGCAGCCCGCTGTGCAGGGTCACAGCCTCCAGGTCGCCCCCGAAGGCCTGCCCCACGGTGACCGAGCCGCCCAGCCAGTGCGCCGCCCGCAATCCCGCCAGCGTCCGCGAGAACCACGCCGGCAGTGCCCCGCCGTCGGTCATCACGTAGGCCGCGTGGGCACTCGGCCGTTCTGCGAGTAGCCCGGCCAGGATCGCCGGCAGCGAGGAGTGCAGGTCGGCCACGATGACCGGCATGCCGCCGACGTCGACGGCTTCACGCAACACCTGGTGATGCGGTGACTCCTGCTCATCGGCTCCCAGCACCATGACCTGCAACGGCGTGTAGCGCGCCTTGACCAGATGCCCGGCCGGCAGCTCCGCGTCGGCCCCAGCCCCCGCGTCCCCAGGAAGGTCAACCGGAAGCCGATCGGGGAGAGCCACGACCAGGGCATAGCCGCCTGTGCCGAGCCCCCGATCCAACGCGGTGAGGTTGAGCAGCACGCGGTCGCCGACCCGCGGCTCACCGACGATCGCCGGGTAGGCCAGGGCCTTGACGTGCACGGGCTCGAGCGGCGCGTCGGCGTCCGGCTGGGCCACCTCGACGGTCAGCTCGAGCGCACCCGGCCAGCCCGGCCCGACCGCCACGACGGCACCGGAGCGCCAGGTCACTCGCGGCGCGCTCACGCGGGCAGACTAGCCAGGCCGAGCCACCCGAACCGACACCCCCGGACCGACCCCTGCGGTCCGCTAGCGTTGCCAGCAGAATCTCCAGCGAGGACCTGTCGATGTCGTCTGCCAAAACCGAGCGCCTGCTCAACCTGGTGATCTGCCTGCTCAGCACGCGCCGTCCGCTGAGCAAAGCGCAGATCCGCTCCGCCGTGCCGCAGTACGGCGAGAGCACCTCGATGGAGGCCTTCGAGCGGATGTTCGAGCGCGACAAGGACGAGCTGCGGGACCTGGGCATCCCGCTGGCGACCACCCACGCGGACCCGCTGTTCGACGACGAGGTGGGCTACCGGATCGACCGCGACGCCTACGCCCTGCCCGAGGTCAGCTTCGAGCCGGACGAGATGACCGTCCTGGGCCTGGCCTCCCGGGTCTGGCAGCAGGCCAGCCTGGCCGGACCGGCCGCCCGCGCCCTGACCAAGCTCAAGGCGGCCGGCGTCGAGCCGGACGAGGCGTCGCTGATCGGCCTGGAGCCGCGGGTGCGCACGTCCGAGCCGGCCTTCGAGCCGCTCTGGGCAGCGGTCCGCGACCGGGTACCCGTGCGCTTCCCCTATCGCCGCTCCGGCTCGGCCGACGCCACCGAGCGACACGTCGAGCCGTGGGCGGTGGCCAGCTGGCACGGCCGGTGGTACCTCACCGGCTACGACCGCGATCGCCAGGACGACCGGGTCTTCCGGCTCTCCCGGATCGCCGGCGCCGTCGTGACCGACGGCAAGCCCGCGGCGTACGACGTGCCCGAGGGCCATGACGCGCGCGAGATGCTGCGCACGATCGTGCCCGAGCGTCCGCAGAGCAAGGCCGTCGTCCGAGCGCAGGAAGGCGCCGGACAGGCGCTGCGCCGGCGAGCCTTGGAGCAGTCCGACCTCGCGGCCGGGTGGACCCGCCTGGTCGTGCCCTACTACGACGTCGAGGTGCTGGCCGAGGAGCTCACGTCGTACGGTCCGGCCGTGCTCGCCGAGGAGCCCGCCGAGCTGCGCGAGGCGATCGTCCGCCGGCTGCAGGCCGTCGTCGACACCCTGGCCGGAACTCCGGCGGCGTCCGGGAGCCGGGCATGACCGAGGGGGCCACCGAGCGGCTGTCCCGCCTGCTGACGATGGTGCCGTGGCTGCTGACCCACCAGGGCGTCGAACTCTCCGACGCCGCAGCCGAGTTCGGCGTCGACGAGGCCCAGCTGGTCAAGGACTTGGAGCTCCTGTTCGTCTGCGGCACGCCTGGCCATCTGCCCGACGACCTGATCGAGGCCGAGTGGGAGGGCGGTCGGGTCTTCGTCGACAACGCGGACTCCATCGCACGGCCGTTGCGGCTCGGCGTCGATGAGGCGTTGGCCCTGCTGGTCGGGCTGCGCACGCTCGCCGAGGTGCCGGGCCTGGGGGAGCGGGCGGCCGTCGATCGGGCGCTGGCCAAGCTGGAGGCGGCGGCGGGCGCTGCTGCGGCGGGCGCCCAGAGCGTCCACGTCGCCCTGGAGGCCGGCGCCGAGGCGGAGGTGCTGGCCGCGGCCCGGGAGGCGCTGGCCGGGCACCGGAGGCTGCGGCTGGACTACCTGGTGCCCAGCCGCGACGAGACCACCCGCCGAGACGTCGACCCGATGCGGGTGCAGACCGTGGAGGCGCGCTGGTACCTCGAGGCCTGGTGCCATCGGGCCGAGGCCGTGCGGCTGTTCCGCCTCGACCGCATCGTGGGGATCGAGGTGCTCGACGAGGACGGCACGCCGCCGCCCCAGGCCCGCTCGCGGGACCTGGACGAGCAGCTGTTCTCACCCGGTCCGGACGACCTGACCGTCACCCTCGAGCTGGCACCGTCGGCCCGCTGGGTCGTGGACTACTACCCGGTCGACTCCGTGGAAGAGCTGGCCGGCGGCCGGCTGCTCGTGCGGCTGCGCACCGCCGATACCCGGTGGCTGCAGCGCCTGGTCCTGCGGCTGTCCGGCCAGGCCCGCGTGCTCGAGCCGGCCGAGCTCGGCGCCGGCGTGGCCCGGGTCGCCGAGGATGCGCTCGCGGCGTACGCGTCGGCCTGAGTAACCAGCCCATCGGGACTAGGTCCGCATCACATCTGCGATGTGGTGTCAAGTATTTCTCGATGCCTGCCGAAGCCTCTTGCACAGGAAAGGACAACGACCCGCAAGGTCCCTTCGGAAGGCAACTGAGATGACCACGATCAAGGCCTCGTGCCCGAGCTGCGGCGACGTCGAACTGACGAGCGCGCAGGTCCGCCTGGTCGTCTGCTCCATCCAGGACTGGTCCTTCTACGCCTTCACCTGCCACACCTGCCACGACGAGGTGCGCAAGCCCGCCGCGAGTGACGTCGTCACCCTGCTGCAGTCCGGCGGCGTCCTGGCCGAGGTGTGGTCCGTGCCCGCCGAGGCGATGGAGTCCCACGCCGGCCCGGCCATCTCCTACGACGACGTCCTCGACTTCGCCCTGCGCCTGCAGGCCCTCGACGACGTCACCATCGCCCTGGCGCCCTTCCGCCCCGGCGTCCCGGCCCGCTGATCGGCTGCCCCGCCGTACCCCACCCGCGCCGCACCCCCAGCTTCTGTTGGCACGGTGCGTCCCCGTGCCAGACCTATTGGCACAAGGACGCACCGTGCCAACGTGGTTTTGGCGTAACTCCGCACACTGGGCGGCTCGGAGCCCGGTCCGGCCCCGGCTAGGGTGTGCGCCGTGTCCTGGTGGGAGTGGGTCCTGATCTGGATCTTCCTTATCCTGGCTGCCGTATTTTTCCTGTTCATCCTGTTCCGCCAGCTCTGGCGCAAGCTGAAACTGCTGTTCGCTGAGCTGACCATCGCCAGTGACCGTCTCTCGGCCATCGCGGACGAGCTCGAGCGGCTGGAGCAGCGCCAGCACACCGACCCCGAACCGGCCGCCGTCTTCGACGACCCAAGCCGGCTGCGGGCGCAAAGATTCGCCGCGCGGACCAAGCATCGGGGAACCGGGCGTCGAACCCGGACGTAGACTCCCTACAACACCAGCAACCCGGAGGGCAGGACCATGAGGTTGGAACCATGGCACGTGATCGTGCTGCTGCTCGTGGTGGTCGTGCTGTTCGGCTACAAGCGGCTGCCGGACGCCGCCCGCAGCATGGGCCGCTCGATGCGCATCTTCAAGTCCGAGGTCGAGTCGATGCGCAAGGACGACGAGAAGGCCCCGCCGACCCCGCCCTCTGAGCCGCTCAGCGGACGCATCGTTGACGAGCCCCCCGCGGCGCCGCGCCCGGCTTCGGAGAAGGCGCCCGACGAGCGTCGCTGATCTGCCCGTCACTCCCGATAGACCACTGTGACCGACACGACCGTACGTCGACGGCTGCGCAAGTCCCGTGACCCGGAAGGCCGGATGTCGCTGGGCGGGCATCTGCGTGAGCTGCGCAACCGGATCACCATCTCGGCCATCGCGATCGCCATCACCGGTTCGCTGGGCTGGATCTACTACGACCAGCTCTTGCACCGCCTCGAGGCGCCCGGTCCTCAAGGTTGCCGCCGAGCGCGGGCACACCGGGCTCACCGGCCTGAACTTCAGCGGTAGCGGCGTCACCGGGCCGTTCGCCGTGAAGCTCAAGGTCGCCATCTTCGTCGGCCTGCTCCTCGCGAGCCCGGTCTGGATCTACCAGATCTGGGCCTTCATCGTGCCGGGGCTGACCCGGCGCGAGAAGCGGTGGTCGCTGATCTTCGTCGCCGCCTCGGTGCCGTTGTTCTTCGCCGGGGGCTATCTGGCCTGGCTGTCCTTCCCCAAGGCGATCACGACGCTGCTGGACCTCACCCCCAAGGGCGGCATCAACGTCATCAGCGCCGAGGACTACCTGACCTTCCTGACCCGCTTCATCCTGGCCTTCGGCCTGGCCTTCCTGCTGCCGGTGCTGATGGTGGGACTCAACCTGGCCCACGTCCTGCCCGGCCGGCTGCTGCTCAAGAGCTGGCGGATCTCGATCTTCCTGATCGCGCTGTTCGCCGCCGTCATGACGCCGTCGCCAGATCCCTGGAGCATGATCTTCATGGCCATCCCGATGGTCGCGCTCTTCTTCATCGCCGTCGGGATCGCCTTGCTGGTCGACCGATCACGGGCCCGGCGCGCCCCGGAGTTCGGCGACCTCTCCGATGACGAGGCGAGCCCGCTGTAGCCTCGCGGCCGTGACCACCGAGCGCACCGACCCCACCGGGATCGACCACATCGCACTGCTGGTCAACCCGACCTCCGGGCTGGGCCGAGGGGCCAAGCTGGGCGCAGCAGTCCGCCAGCAGCTCGACAGCGCGGGCGTCAAGGTCGAGGACGTCTCCGGCCCGGACGCCGCCGCCGCCCGGGACAACGCCCGCGCGGCGGTCGAGCGCGGTGTCGACGCGCTCGTCGTCGTCGGCGGTGACGGCATGGTTCATCTCGGAGCCAACGTCGTGGCGGGCACCGACGTCCCGCTGGGCATCGTGGCGGCCGGCACGGGCAACGACATCGCCCGCGCGCTCGACCTGCCGATCCGGGACGCCGCGGCCGCTGCGGTCGCCGTACGCCGCGGTTCGGTCCGCACGATCGACGCGGTCCGCCACGTCCCGGACACCGGCGTCGAGGCGGCCGGCTGGTTCGTCGGCGTCCTCGGAGCGGGCTTCGACGCCAAGGTCAACGAGCGGGCCAACGCCTGGCGCTGGCCGAAGGGCAAGATGCGCTACAACCTGGCCATCGTCCGCGAGCTGCCGGTCTTCAAGCCACTGCCCTACGTCCTGGAGCTGGACGGCGAGCGGATCGAGGCCAACGCCATGCTCGTCGCGGTCGGCAACGGCCCGTCGTACGGCGGGGGCATGCAGGTCTGCCCCGACGCCGAGCTCGACGACGGACTGGTCGACGTGATGATCGTGGACAAGGTGTCGATCCCGGAGTTCCTCAAGGTCTTTCCCAAGGTGTTCAGCGGCGCGCACAAGGACCATCCAGCCGTCACCATCCGGCGGGCCAAGCGGGTGCGGCTGGAAACGCCGGGGATCGTGGCCTACGCCGACGGGGAGCGCTACACGCCGCTGCCGATGTCGTGCGAGGTCGTGCCCGGCGCGCTGCGCGTTCTCGTCTGAGGCTGTCTGGGGCTGGTCTGAGGCTGGCTGAGCGGTCGGGGCGGCGCTGACGGAGACCGACGGCACCTGACGTAACCTGCGGGGCGTGTCCTCGCCGGCTGAGCGGTTCGCTGCCGCGCGCGTCCGGACCGCGGCGGCCCAGAGCGAGCTGTCGGCGTTCCGGGCCGGACTCGACTTCGAGCTCGACCCGTTCCAGGAGCGGGCGGCCCAGGCATTGGAAGCCGGCCGCGGGGTTCTGGTCGCGGCGCCGACGGGTGCTGGCAAGACGGTGGTGGGGGAGTTCGCGATCCACCTCGCGCTGGCTCAGGGGCGAAAAGCCTTCTACACCACGCCGATCAAGGCCCTGTCGAACCAGAAGTACGCCGAGCTGGTTGAGCGCTATGGCGCCGCCAGCGTCGGCCTGCTGACCGGCGACACCTCAGTCAACGGCGAGGCTTCGGTCGTCGTGATGACGACCGAAGTGCTCCGCAACATGCTCTACGCCGATTCGCCGACCTTGGCCGGCCTGGCCTTCGTCGTGATGGACGAGGTGCACTACCTGGCCGACCGGTTCCGCGGGGCCGTGTGGGAGGAGGTGATCATCCACCTGCCCGAGCCGGTGCGTGTCGTCTCGCTGTCAGCGACCGTGAGCAACGCCGAAGAGTTCGGCGACTGGCTGGACACCGTGCGCGGCGACACCGAGGTGATCGTCGAGGAGCATCGACCGGTGCCGCTGTGGCAGCACGTGATGGTGCGTGACCGGCTGCTCGACCTGTTCGAGCTCCCGGAGGACGACGACCCGCGGGGTGCGGTCGACGTCAACCCCGAGCTGGTCGCCACGATCCGGGAGCAGGAGCGTCGCCAGCGGGAGTCGCGCTACGACACCCGGTCGGCCCGCGGCCGCGGCCGACGGCACACCTCCCAGCTGGCCGGCTCCGGCCGGGGCGGCCCCCGCGGAGGCGGCCCGAGCCGTCCCGACGTCCTGGCCCGGTTGGAGCGCAGCAACCTGCTGCCGGCGATCACCTTCATCTTCAGCCGGGCCGGCTGCGACGCGGCCGTCCAGCAGTGCCTGCGCTCCGGCGTGCGCCTGACCACCCCAGACGAGGCCAGGACGATCCGCGAGTACGCCGAGGAGCACACTGCCGACCTGGCCGAGTCCGACCTCGGGGTACTCGGCTACTGGGAGTGGCTGGACGGCCTCGAGCACGGCCTGGCCGCCCACCACGCCGGGCTGCTGCCCACCTTCAAGGAGGTGGTCGAGCATCTGTTCACCCGCGGGCTGATCAAGGCGGTCTTCGCCACCGAGACCCTGGCGCTGGGCATCAACATGCCGGCGCGCAGCGTGGTCCTCGAGCGCCTGGTCAAGTGGAACGGCGAGACCCACGCCGACATCACGCCGGGGGAGTACACCCAGCTGACCGGTCGGGCCGGCCGGCGCGGCATCGACGTCGAGGGCCATGCCGTCGTGCTCTGGCAGTCGGGGGTGGATCCGGTCGCGGTCGCTGGGCTCGCCTCCACCCGGACCTACCCGCTGCGCTCGAGCTTCCGCCCGACGTACAACATGGCGGTCAACCTGGTCGACCAGGTCGGACGCGAGCGCGCCCGGGAGATCCTGGAGACCTCGTTCGCCCAGTTCCAGGCCGACCGGGCCGTCGTCGGGCTGGCCCGGCAGGTCCGCCGCAACACCGAGGCGCTCGAGGGCTACCGCGAGGCGATGACCTGCGACCGCGGCGACTTCCTGGCCTATGCCGAGCTGCGCCGGGCGATCAAGGACCGGGAGACCGAGCTGGCCCGGAACCGCTCCGCCTCGCGCAAGGCCGAGGCCGCCCAGAGCCTGGAAGGCCTGCGGATCGGCGACGTGATCCGGGTGCCGAGCGGCCGGCGAGCCGGGTTCGCCGTCGTCGTGGCCCCGGACCGGGCGGCCGGTCTGGACGGCCCCAAGCCGATGATCCTGACCGCCGATCGGCAGGTGAAGCGGCTGATGGCCAGCGACCTGCCCGCGCCGGTCGAGACCGTCGGCCGGGTCCGGGTGCCGAAGGACTTCAACGCCCGGAGCCCGCAGTCCCGGCGCGACCTGGCGTCCACGCTGCGGACCGCCGTGCCTCATGAGCCGCCGGCCGGACGATCCCGGCGCGACCCGACGGAGGACGCCGACCTCGCGCGCCTGCGACGTGAGATGCGGGCGCATCCGTGTCACAGCTGCCCGGATCGGGAGGACCACGCCCGCTGGGGCGAGCGGTGGACCCGGCTGCGCGCCGAGACCGAGACGCTGACCCGGCGCGTCGAGAGCCGGACCAACTCGGTGGCCCGCACCTTCGACCGGGTCTGCGACCTGCTCGCCGAGCTGGGCTACCTGGAGGGCGACCGGGTCACGCCCGAGGGTCAGCGACTGCGGCGGCTCTACACCGAGCTGGACCTGCTCGCGGCCGAGTGCCTGCGGCACCGGGTGTGGGACGGGCTCGACGGCCCGAGCCTGGCCGCAGTGCTCTCGGCGTTGATCCACGAGTCGCGCCGCGACGACCGCGAGGTTGCGCCCCGGCTGCCGGGCGGCCCGGTCGAGGGCGCCCTGCAGGAGATGGTTCGGATCTGGGCGGCGCTGGAGGACCGCGAGCGCGACCACCGACTGCCGATCTCCGGGGAGCCGGACGCCGGGCTGGCCTGGGCGATGCACCGATGGGCCCGAGGTCAGTCGCTGGAGGCGGTCCTGCGCGACAGCGACCTGGCCGCGGGCGACTTCGTCCGGCGGTGCAAGCAGCTCATCGACCTGCTCGGCCAGGTCTCCGACGCCTCGACCGGCTCCGTCCGGGCCGCGGCCCAGGACGCCATCGAGCGGGTCCGCCGGGGCGTCGTCGCCGCCTCCTGAAAGCTGTCAGCACCAGGACCGAGCCATTGCCGTCGTCACGCTGACAACGTCGCGGGCCCGCGCGGGTTGTCAGCACCAGGACCGAGCCATTGCTCGCTTGCTGCTGACACGTTCGTCAGGCGGGGTGCTGGAGGGCGGCGAGGACCCGGTTGACGCTGGAGCGCACGCCCCAGCGGTCGGCGAGCTCACTGAGGGCGTCCACGTCGGCCGGCTGGCTCGGCAGCTGATCCGGCAGATCCTCCACGGGCGCATCGCGCACCACGTTGACCACCACGCCCGCGGAGGCGAGATAGTCCTCGGCGCCCCGGATCTTGGCCGCCAGGCCGGGCGCGATCCGCGGGTCGCGGGCCTCGGCCGCCGCCCGGACCGCGGCCAGGCCGTCGAACTTGCTGAGCAGACCGGCCGCCGTCTTCTCACCGACCCCGGGGACGCCGGGCAGGCCGTCGCTCGGGTCACCGCGCAGCGTGGCCAGATCGGCGTACGCCGGGCCGGTCGGCACGGCGTACCGGCGTTCCAGCCAGCCCTGGTCCACGACCTCCAGGTTGCGCACGCCCCGGCCCACATAGAGCACCCTGACCTCGCGCTCGTCGTCGACCAGCTGGAACAGGTCCCGATCACCGGTCACCACCTCAACCGGCCCGCGACCGGCCGCGGCCGACCGCTCGGCCAGCGTGCCCATCACGTCGTCCGCCTCGTAGCCGGGGCACCCCACTCGAGTGATGCCCAGCGCGGCCAGCAGATCCGCGATGACCGGCACCTGAGGCGTCAGCGCCGGGGGCGACTCCTCGACCACCTGGCTGCCGGCGGTCAACCGATGCGTCTTGTACGACGGGATGGCCGCGACCCGGAAGGCCGGCCGCCAGTCGTCGTCCCAGCAGGCCACCATCCGGTCCGGCCGGCGCATCGTGAGCAGCGTGGCGATCATGTCCAGGAAGCCCCGCACCGCGTTGATCTGGGTGCCGTCCGGCGCCGTGAACGAGTCCGGCACCCCGAAGAAGGCCCGGAAGTACAACGAGGCCGAGTCGAGCAACATCAGCTTCCCGTTCGCCGCCACCCTCGCATCCTGCCAGCCGTCGCTCGCAACGCATTCCGGCAGCGCATTCTCGCGGCGCGCCGGCCGCGCTACATTGCGCGCGTGGAGGCGATGGACCGCAAGATCGTGAGCCTGCTGGGCCAGGACGGCCGGATGAGCTACACCGACCTGGCCAAGGAGACCGGCCTGTCGACCTCGGCTGCCCATCAGCGGGTCCGGCGCCTGGAGGAGCGGGGCGTCATCCGCGGGTACGCCGCCGTGATCGACCCGGACGCGATCGGCCTGCCGCTCACCGCCTTCATCTCGGTGACGCCGCTCGACCCAGCAGCACCGGACGACGTGGCCGAGCGGCTCGCACCGATCGAGCAGATCGAGGCCTGCCACTCCGTGGCCGGCGAGGAGAGCTACATCCTCAAGGCCCGGGTCGGCGCTCCGGGCGAGCTGGAGGAGTTGCTGGCCCGGATCCGGGCCGACGCCAACGTGCGGACCCGGACGACGATCGTCCTGTCCACGCCGTACGAAGCGCGGCCCCCAGCCATCTAGGGCGCCGCATGACCGCCATCCGGCCGCCCGGAGGCGGGCCCGCCGATATCCGGGTGCCTCACCGGTCCGGTCGCCCTAGTCTCCGGGCATGCCTTCTAGCGCGCTGCGGAACGTCACCATCGACGCCCACGACCCGTTCGCTCAGGCCACGTGGTGGGCCCAGGTGACCGGCGGGAACGTCGGAGACGACGACTTCGCCGGAGATCCGGAGGCCCGGGTCGAGCCTCCGCACGGGGTCGGCGGCCCGAACCTGCTCTTCGAGCAGGTGCCCGAGGCCAAGACGATCAAGAACCGGGTCCACCTGGACATCACCCCGGACACCACCCGCGACCGGGAGGTCTCGCGGCTGGAGTCGCTGGGCGCGACGGTCCTGGACCGCAGCCACGTCCGGCCGGACGGCGCCGGCTGGGTCGTGATGCAGGACCCCGAGGGCAACGAGTTCTGCGTCGAACGCAGCGCCGCCGAGCGCGCGTCTGGCTGACTGCAGCTCAACGCAAAGGCGCTGAGTACGGCGCACCAGCTAGGCGCAGGGCTGGGTCCTGCTCGCGGCTCAAGATTGCGGCCCGACCGGACCCATTTAGTGGGTCCGATCGGGCCGAAATCCGTGGATGTACCCGAAACCTCAGGCGTGTACGGCGTGACTCGGCACGGGGTCGAGCGACTGGGCATGAGCCGCATCGCGGCTGGCCCGGGCCTGCGCGACCGCGGCCGCGTGCGTCGCCTCGGCGTCGCCGTGCTCGCGCCACCACGACTGCCCGGAGTCGCTCAGCGTGTAGATCGGGTCGTAGTAGACGTACTCGCGCGACAGCGCCTCCTCGTCGGCGCTCTCGATCGACGTCCGGTAGTTCTTGGTCCAGTAGGAGATCCCGCGCTCGGTGTCGTAGGTGTGCACCTGGTGGACCCAGCGCTTGCCGACGAACGGGACGTCGCAGACGATCCGCGGGGTCGCGAAGCCGGGCAGGTAGCCCATGATCGAGTGCTGCAGCTCCTGGGCCTCACCGAGCGAGAGCCGCCAGTGCTCGGCGAACGGGATCATGTCGCACATGTAGAAGTAGTACGGCGTGATGCCGGCCTCGTCCTCCAGCGCGAAGCACAGGTCGAGCAGCTGCGCGGTCGTGTCGTTGACGCCGCGCATCAGGACGCCCTGGTTGCGCACGTCCCGCACGCCGGCGTCGAGCATCGCCCGGGTCGCCTGGGCCACCGCGGGGGTCAGCGACTCGGCGTTGTTGACGTGGGTGTGGATCGCGATGTTGACGCCCCGCCCGCGGGCCACGTCGCAGACCCGGCCGACGCCGGCGACCACATCGTCCCCGAGCCAGTGCTGGGGCAGGCCCATCAGCGCCTTGGTGGCCAGCCGGATGTCGCGGATGGTGTCGATCTCGAGCAGCCGCATCAGGAACGACTCGAGGTTCTTCCAGGGCATGTTGGCCACGTCGCCACCGGAGACCACGACATCGCGCACGCCCGGGTTCTCGCGCAGGTAGGCGATCATCCGGTCCAGCCGGTCCACCGGTTTGAGGTCGAACTTGAGCTTGGGGATGACCGGCGTGGAGTTCCCGACCAGGTCCATCCGGGTGCAGTGCCCGCAGTACTGCGGGCAGGTCGGCAGCAGCTCGGCCAGCACCTTGGTCGGATAGCGGTGGGTCAGGCCCTCGACCATCCACATGTCGTGCTCGTGCAACGAGTCGCGGCTGCTGAAGGGGTGACTCGGCCAGTCGGTACGACGATCGGTGAAGACCGGCAGCATGTAGGCCCGGACCGGGTCGCGATAGAACGCCTCGGTGAACGCGGCGCCGGCCGCGGGCTGCGAGCCGTCGTCCCAGACCCCGGTCGAGGGGACCATCGTGTTGAGCATCTGCGGGGGCAGCAGCATCGACATGGTCGCCCGCTCGGCCTGGTCGCGCTCGAGGTCGGCGTAGAACCGCTCGTCCAGGAGGTCGCCCATGACGTCGTGCAGCTGCTTGACGTTCTTGACACAGTGGGCGCGCTGCCACTGGGCGCTGGCCCAGTCCTGCGCCGTCACGTCCCGCCAGCCCGGCAGGCGGGTCCAGTCCGGCTCGACCAGCTCGCGGCGGCGGTAAGCGTACGGCTGCTCGATCTTCGGGCTCATGACTGGCACGATAGAGGAAGTCCTGTGGTGAATCGAGTCATTGCCCGGAAGTTCTCCTGTGTCTTGCCCACTCTGAAGGGAAGTCTTTTGACGTCGAGAGGTTCTGAGCTCCCGCTGCGGTCGTCCTCGCCGATCGGGCTGCATCGCGTCCTGGAGCCGGTCGGCGTCCTGCCGCAGGCCGCGACCCGACTCGACGCCTCGTCGGGGATCTGGCCGGACGAGGTCCGGATCGCGGTCGAGGTGCTCAACCTGGACGCCGCGTCGTACCGGCAGCTGGCCGGCGCCCACCCGGGCGCCGACGGGGGAGTCGATGGCGCGGCCGTGCGAGCCGAGGTGCTCGAGATCATCGCGAGCCGCGGCAAGATGCAGAACCCGGTCACCGGCTCCGGCGGGATGCTCGTCGGCACGGTGGCCGAGGTCGGCCCCGAGTCGCCGCTGGGTCTCGCCGTGGGGGACCGGGTCGCCACCCTCGTATCGCTCTCGTTGACGCCGCTGCGGATCACCGACGGGCTGACCGGCTGGGACGGC
Source organism: uncultured Actinomycetota bacterium (assembly GCA_963834425.1). Lineage (GTDB taxonomy): Bacteria > Actinomycetota > Actinomycetes > Actinomycetales > CAVURS01 > CAVURS01. Next base: position 1,115,150 of record CAWIBR010000013.1, on the reverse strand, counting down.
CGCAGCGAGCAGGTGCCCGCCGCGGGCGACGCGATCCTGTTCGGCCGGTCCATCGCGGCTGTGATCCCCGACGACCTCGACCCGCGGCTCTCCCTCATGGTGATGGACGTCTGCGGCGCGCCGGCACTGGTGGCCCGCGTCGTCCGGCAGTACGTCGCGACCCGAGGGGCGAACAGCGGCCCGGCTCCGACCGTCGCGGTCATCGGCGGCGCGGGCAAGTCCGGCTCGCTCGCCCTGGCGGCGGCTCGCGACGCCGGCGCCGGGCGCACGGTGGGCATCGTCCCGGTCGAGGCGGAGCGGGAGACCCTGGCCAGCGCCGGGCTGGCCGACGCGGTCGCTCTGGCCGACGCTCGCGACCCGGTCGCCCTTGCGGCCGCCGTCGAGTCGGCCCTGGGCGGTGGCGCCGACATCACCGTCGTCTGCGTCGACGTGCCCGGCTGCGAACACGGCGCGATCCTGGCCACGGCCGAGGGCGGCACGGTCGTGTTCTTCTCGATGGCCACGTCGTTCAGCGCGGCCGCCCTCGGCGCCGAAGGCCTCGCGGCCGACGTCACGATGCTGGTCGGCAACGGCTACCTCCCCGGTCACGCCGCCTACGCCCTCGACCTGCTCCGCCGTACGCCAGCGGTCCGCTCCCTGTTTGAGCGGCGGCTGACGCGCCGAGGAGACTCGCTGACCATGAGCCGGACTCTGCTCCACAACGGCCACATCCTCACTGTTCCTGGCGGTTCGCCGACAGTGGGCGCGCTGCTGATCGAGGACGGTCGGGTCGTGTGGAGCGGAGACGACGCCGGCATCACCGGCGCGGACGAGACCATCGACCTGGGGGGTGCGTTCGTCACCCCGGCCTTCGTCGACGCGCACACGCACACGACCGAGACCGGCCTAGCGCTGCGGGGCGTCGACCTGACCAGCGCCAGCTCACTGGCCGAGGCCCTCGACCGCCTCGCGACCGCCGCTCGGGCCGGGGCCGGTCGGCCCGTCCTCGGTCATGGCTGGGACGAGCGCCGCTGGCCCGAGGGTCGCCCGCCGACTCGGGCCGAGTTGGACCGGGCGAGCTACGGCGGCGTGGTCTACCTCTCCCGGGTCGACGTGCACTCGGCCGTCGTCTCCTCCGCCCTCGCCGCCGCAGCCCAACTCCGTGAGCTGCCCGGCTGGTCCGAGGACGGCCGGGTCGAGCGCGATGCCCACCACGCGGCTCGGGCTGCGACCCGGGACAGCCTCACACCCGGGCTGCGCCGTGAGCTGCAGGTCGAGGCTCTGTCCGCCGCCGCGGCAGCCGGGATCGGCTGCGTGCACGAGATGTCCGCACCGCACATCGCCTCCGAGGACGACCTGCACGAGCTGCTGATCCTCAACGCCGACCGGCGCGACCTGCCCTACGTCGCGCCGTACCGCGGTGAGCTGGTCTCCACCACGGAGGAGGCGCGGGCGATCGCCGCGCGGTTCGCGGTGCCGGGTCGGATGCCGCTGCTCGGGCTGGCGGGCGACCTGTGCGCCGACGGGTCGCTGGGGTCGCACACGGCGGCGTTGCGCGCGCCGTACGCCGACGACGCCGGCACGTCGGGCCACGGCTACCTCACGGCCGAGCAGATCGCCGCTCACGTCGTCGCCTGCACCCGCGCCGGGCTGCAGGCCGGCTTCCACGTGATCGGCGACGCGGCGCTGGACGCCGTTCTCGCCGGGTTCGAGTCGGCCGCCGACGACCTCGGCCTGGAGGCGATCCGCGACGGTCAGCATCGGCTCGAGCACGTCGAGATGGCCGACGACGACGCGATCGCCGACCTGAACCGCTTCGGCCTGGTCGCGAGCGTGCAACCGGTCTTCGACGCCTGGTGGGGCGGCCAGAGCGGCATGTACGCCGAGCGGCTGGGCCGAGAGCGGGGGAGCCGGCTCAACCGGCTCGGTGACCTGCGCCGCGCCGGCGTGGCGATGTTCCTCGGGTCGGACACGCCCGTCACGCCGTACGACCCGTGGGGCGCAGTGCGCGCCTGGGCCAACCACCACGACCCCGAGCAACGGGTCTCGGTCGCCGATGCCATGAGCTCCCACAGCGGATCCCTGTGGACCGGTGTCGTGGCGAGCTACGCCGTCTGGGACGTGCCGGGCGGCCTGGTCGACGGCGTGCCCGACCTGAGCCCCGGAACGCCCGAGCCGATCTGCCTGCGCACCGTCGTGGGCGAAAACCTGGCCTACCAGCGCGAAGGAGCACTGGAATGAGTCCCACCACGCGGTCGCGAGCGACCAGCCCGAAGAGCAGCCGGACCCTCGAGCTCGACCCGGTGGCCGTCCGCACCGCCCGCCGGCTGGCGCGCAAGGCCGGCGCGCCCGTCGTCAAGCTGGCCAAGACGCACACCACGGTCTCGGTCGAGCGGGCCCTACTTCGGCTGGCCGGGCTGGCCGGCGCCGACCACGAACGGGTGCCGTGGGTCAACCACCTGGTCGACTCCGTCCGCGACCAGGTCGGCATCGAGCACGGCGTCGCGCTGCCGGTCTGGGACGCCCTGCGCCGCGGCGAGGCCGAGGATCTGCTCGTGCTGGCTCAGAAGGCCGCCTCGGGGTCGGTGAGCTTCCGGATCCCGGAGGGGCGGGAGGCCACGCGGGCCGCGAGCATTGCGCGGACCTCGGCCGCGGCCGGCATCCGGCGGATCGACCAGCGCCGAGTCGAGCGCGAGCGGCTGGTCCGCCGTCTCGGCGACCCGAAGCAGCGGCCGTGGATCTACCTGATCGTCGCGACCGGCGACATCTACGAGGACATCCCGCAGGCGCAGGCCGCGGCCCGCGAGGGGGCCGACGTCATCGCGGTGATCCGCTCGACCGGGCAGAGCCTGCTCGACTACGTGCCGGAGGGCGCGACCCGCGAGGGTTACGCGGGCACGTACGCCACGCAGGAGAACTTCCGGCTGATGCGCGCCGCCTTGGACGACGTGAGCAAGGAGCTCGGCCGCTACGTGCGACTGACCAACTACGCCTCCGGGCTGTGCATGCCCGAGATCGCCACCCTGGCCGGGCTCGAGCGCCTCGACATGATGCTCAACGACTCGATGTACGGCATCCTCTTCCGCGACATCAACCCGATCAGAACCTTTGTGGACCAACGGTTCTCGCGGCAGGTGCACGCTCGGGCCGGCATCATCATCAACACCGGTGAGGACAACTACCTCACGACGGCCGACGCGGTCGAGGCGGCCCACACGGTCACCGTCAGCCAGCTGATGAACGAGTACTTCGCCAAGGAGGCCGGCCTGGCCGACTGGCAGCTCGGCCTCGGGCACGCCTTCGAGATCAACCCCGACCTGCCCGACAGCTTCCGCCTCGAGCTCGCTCACGCGCTGCTGGCCCGGACGCTCTTCCCGGACGCGCCGCTGAAGTGGATGCCGCCGACCAAGCACATGACCGGCGACGTCTTCCGCGGCTACCTGCTGGACGGCTTCTTCAACCTGGTGGGAGCGATGACCGGCCAGGGCATCCTGCTGGTCGGCATGATGACCGAGGCCGTCGTGACGCCGTTCCTGTCCGACCGCGACCTGGCCCTGCAGAACGTGCGCTACGTCCTGGAGGCCGCCGGCGGGCTGACCGAGGACTTCCACCCGCCGCGCGACGGCTTCATCCAGACCCGGGCCCGGCAGGTCCTCTCCGAAGCGATCGAGCTGTTGGAGCGCATCGTCGACGACACCATGCTCGAGGCGATCGGGGACGGGACGTTCGGCTTGATGAAGCGGCCAGCCGACAAGGGCAAGGGCCTGGACGGCGTGGCCCAGCGGGCCGACGGTTACGTCAACCCGGCGATCGACCTGCTCGAGGAGGGCAGCACCCGATGAGCGCGCGACCAGCGAAAACCAAGAGCACCAAGGGGACCGCGCCGGTCGGCGAGCTGCCGAAGGTCGTCCGGCCGTACGGCGACACGACCGGTGACGGCATGGTCCAGGTCTCTTTCACGCTGCCCCTGCCGCACGACAAGCGGGCCGAGGGTGCGGCCCTGCAGCTGGCCAACAAGATGGGCCTGGACCCGGCGCTGCTCGTGCACGCCAAGGCCATGGGCCCGGACTTCACCTTCTTCGTGGTCTACGGCTCGGCCAACCACGTCGTGGACGTCTCGGCCGTGCAGGTGATCGAGCGGGAGTACCCGATGCTGACGGCCAAGGAGGTCAACGCCGCGATCAAGTCCCGGCTGCGCCGCAAGCTGGTCGTCGTCGGCGCCTGCATCGGCACCGACGCCCACACCGTCGGCATCGACGCCATCCTCAACATCAAGGGGTTCGCGGGGGAGAAGGGGCTGGAGTACTACCGGGAGATCACGGTGGTGAACCTCGGCGCCCAGGTCCTGGTGCCCGAGCTCGTGGCCCGCGCCCGCGAGGAGCGGGCCGACGCCGTGCTGGTCTCCCAGGTGGTCACCCAGCGGGATGCCCACCTGCACAACACCTCCCAGATGTCGGCAGCCTTCCGGGAGGCCTACCCGGCCGACCGGCGGCCCCTGCTGGTGGTCGGCGGACCCCGCTTCGACGAGGGCGCGACCCAGGCCCTCGGCGTGGACCGGATCTTCGGCAAGGGCACCACACCGGGGGAGGTCGCGTCCTACCTGGTCCACGCCCTGTTGCCGCCGACCAGCTCGGGTACCAGCCGCGAACGGAAGTCCGCATGAGCGCCTCGCACCCCCAGCAGCCCGACCCGCGGCTGGGGCTGCGCGTCGTGCACCGCCGCTACGTGCCGTACAGCCACGCCCACTACGCCGGCAACCTGGTCGACGGCGCCTACTCGCTCGCCTGCTTCGGCGACGTCGCGACCGAGGTCTGCATCCGCACCGATGGTGACGAGGGCCTGTTCGCGTCGTACTCGGACGTGCAGTTCAAGGCTCCGGTGCGCGCCGGTGACGTGATCGAGATCGAGGCCGAGGTCGTGCGGGTCGGCACCCGCAGCCGAACCCTCGACCTCCAGGTGAGGGTCATTGCCAGGGGAGTGCCGGACCGGTCTCCGTCGGCCGCGGAAGTGCTCGACCCGCCGATCCTCGCCACCACGGCGACCGGCACGGTCGTCGTACCCAGCTCGCCGCAGGGCTAGTCGTCGGGCTCGTCGTTAACTAGTCATGACCGGTCCGCGAGACGACCTCCGGCGTGTCGATGGCGACACGCCGCGGGTGCGGAAATTCCTTGTGACACAACGGTGTCCGGCCAATGGCCGTGACCTGCACGGACGCGGAACGGCGCAGGTCAGAGGACACTTGACACCCCCCTGAGGGGCGGCGGTAAGTTCCTGCGCTGTCGTCCATGACGGACTCCCGGGTTCGATCGGACGTGGTGGGGGGAGCACGAGGTGACCAGGGGCGGTTTGCGCGCGCAGCCGCCGCGCCATCCAGGTTGCCTCGGATCCTCCGGCAACGTCTGACGAAGCTCGGTGGTGGACGGCGGATGGGCCCGCGCGCTTAGTAGACAACGCTGCTCGTTCTCGCACCCAGCGGGAGCGTCGGTGGTCCCAACGGCAGCGCGGGCCCGTCCGGTCCAGCACCCGGTCCGGCATCCAGTCCGGCACCTGGTCCGGCAGGAACCCGGCAAGAAGCCCAGGAACAGCGGCTAACCTCACGGGGTGCTCAAGCGGCTGCAGATCCCCGGCGGTGCCGTGACCGCTCTGCCGTTGCGGACCGCCGCCCCCCTCTCGGTCGTGAGCGGCCTCTGCCTGTGGCTGGCCTTCCCCGATCACAACATCTGGCTGCTGGCACCGGTGGGCGTGGCGCTGCTCGCCGTCGCTGCCCGCGGCCAGCGGGCCCGGGTCGGTGCGCTGCTCGGCCTGATCTGCGGGCTGGCCTACTTCGGGCCGACCTTGCACTGGAGCGGCGTCTACGTCGGCAACCTGCCATGGATCGCGCTGACCGTCCTGCAGGCGTTGTACATCGCACTGCTCGGGTTGGCCCTGCCGGCCGCCTGGCGCACTCGGGCCGCTCCGGTCGTCATCGCCGGCCTGTGGGTCGCCCAGGAGGCGCTGCGCGACCGGACGCCGTACGGCGGGTTCCCCTGGGCGCGACTCGCGTTCTCGCAGACGTCGGCTCCGATCGTGCACCTCGCGGCGCTGGGCGGGGCGCCGCTCGTCACGTTTGCGACCGCCCTGGCCGGCGGGCTCCTCGCCCTGGCGATCGTGAGCGTGCGCCGGTGGCGCGTAGGCGCGGTGGCCGTCGTCGGCGCGGTCGCAGTCGTCGCGTGCGGGCTGCTCGTGCCGTTGCCGACGGCGGGCCGGCCGATCCAGGTCGCCGGCGTCCAGGGCGACGTCCCGACGGCCGGGCTGGACTTCGACGCCCAGCGAGCGGCGGTCCTGGATCTGCACGCCAAGGGCGCTGCGAACCTCGCCGCCCAGGTGGCAGCGGGGACGCGGGTCCAGCCGGACGTCGTGATCTGGCCGGAGAACTCCTCGGACCTCGACCCGTTCCAGGAAGCCGACGCCCACGCCACGATCCAGGCGGCCGTGACGGCCAGCAAGGCGCCAACGCTCGTCGGCGCGGTGCTGGACAGCCCTCCGGGCAAGCTGAGCAACGTCAGCATCGTGTGGAACCCGGTGACCGGTCCGGGGGCGATGTACGTCAAGCGCCACCCGGTGCCGTTCGGTGAGTACATCCCGGACCGGTCCTTCTTCCGGCGCTTCAGCAGCAAGATCGACCTCGTGCCGCGGGACTTCGTCGCCGGGCACCAGGTCGGCGTGTTGAAGGTCGGACCGGCCACCGCGGGAGTCGCCATCTGCTTCGAGGTCGCCTACGACAACCTGGTCCGGGACAACGTCGAGCACGGGGCCGACCTGCTGGTGGTGCAGACCAACAACGCGACCTTCGGCTACACGGACGAGGCGGCCCAGCAGCTGGCGATGTCCCGGCTGCGTGCCGTGGAGCACGGTCGGGCGGTCGCGCAGATCTCCACCGTCGGCATCAGCGCGCTGATCGCACCGAACGGGCGGATCATCCAGCAGACCAAGCTCTTCACCCCGGCGCTCCTGCAGTCCGCCTTGCCGCTGCGCACCGAGATCACCGTGTCGGATCATCTCGGCGACTGGCCGGAGATCGTCCTGGTCGCGATCGGGCTGGTGGGGGCGGCGGCCGGCGTGCGGGCGGGGCGCCGGCGCCGGGATAACCTCTCGGAGTGACGCAGGGCGACGGCGACCAGCCGGCAGACGGGCGAAGCCTGGAGCGGATCCTCGTCGTCATCCCGACGTACAACGAGCGGGACAACGTCGAGTGGATCGTCGGGCGGGCGCGCGCTGCGACCCCGTCGGTCGACATCCTGATCGCCGACGACGGTTCGCCGGACGGCACCGGGGACATCGCCGACCGGCTGGCCGGGGGAGACGCCCAGATCCACGTCCTGCATCGGCTGACCAAGGACGGTCTGGGCGCGGCGTACCTCGCGGGCTTCGCCTGGGCGTTGGATCGCGGGTATGACGTGGTCGTCGAGATGGACGCCGACGGCTCGCACCAACCTGAGCAGCTGCCGCGTCTGCTCGAGGCCCTCGGCCACGCCGATGTCGTCCTCGGCTCGCGCTGGGTCGACGGCGGCCGGGTCGAGAACTGGCCTCGCCGCCGGATGCTGCTCTCGCGCGGCGGCAACACCTACACCCGGCTCGCCCTGGGGATCCCGGTCCGCGACGCCACCGGTGGCTATCGGGCCTTCCGGGCCACCGCGTTGCGGGCCCTGGATCTGGACGAGGTGGCGTCCCAGGGCTACTGCTTCCAGGTCGACCTGGCCTGGCGGGCGGTCCAGCGTGGGCTGCGCGTGGTGGAGGTGCCGATCACGTTCGTCGAGCGGGTCCGCGGCGACAGCAAGATGAGCGGCTCGATCGTGCGGGAGTCGTTGCTCCGGGTGACCGAGTGGGGGGTCAAGCACCGGCTCAGCCAGATCCGGGGGCTCACCCGGCGGCGGTCCGCGCCGGCCGAAGCGGGGCGACCGTGAGCCCGCGGCTCCAACCCCGACAGATCCTCGGCATCGTGCTGCTGAGCTTCCTGCTGGTGATCGCGATAGAGATCGCCGTCGCAGTCGTGGTGGCTCGGTTGATCGGGCCGTGGCCGACGCTGCTGTTGATCGTCGCCTTCTCCTTCGCCGGACTCCTGGTGGTCCGCCGGGGAGGCGCGCGCTCGATCCTGGCGCTGCAGCAGGCGGCGCAGTCCGGACGCCTGCCGGGCGGGGAGATGGCCGACGCCGTCATGTTGCTCGTCGGCGGCGTGCTGCTCATCCCGCCCGGTTTCGTCCTGGACGTGCTCGGGCTGCTCTTCATCCTGCCGCTGACCCGGCCGCTGGTCCGGCGGCTGTGCGGGCTGTTCCTGCGGATCGGGGTGATCGGCCGGATCGCCCGCGGCTGGCCGACCGGCCCGACGGTCGTTCAGGGCGAGATCATCTACGACGAACGACCGGACGTCGACCCGCCCCGGAACGACCAGATCGGTCCCGGTCCGGCCTGAGGCTCACGATGGGGACGCAGAACGGCCGCCCCACCGGATGTGGTGGTGCGGCCGTGTGCCGGGGGCCGGCCGGATGAGCAGCCGGTCCAGCCGTTGCCGGAAGACTCAGGCGCTGCGCTTGTGGCGAGTGGTGCCCTGCTTGGCCCGCAGCAGCTCCAGGCGCTCGTCCAGCAGAACCTCGAGCTCGGCGACGGAGCGGCGCTCCAGCAGCATGTCCCAGTGGGTGCGGGCCGGCTTGGTCGGGCGGGGCGCCGGGCGGGTCGCGTCGACCAGCAGTCCCTCGGCGCCACACTTGCACTGCCACAGGGCCGGGATCTCGGCGTCGAAGGCGAACGGCACGCTGAACACGTGACCTTCGGGGCAGTGGTACTCGGCGACGTGTCGCTCGACCGGCTCGACTCCCACTTCACTTTCCAGGCTGTTGGACCCCAGTCGGGTGCCTCTCAGCGACTTCTCGCTCATGGGTTGCCTCCTCGGCGTGACGTAACGTCTCTTCCCACAGAACGCAACAAGCGGTAACAAGTGTTCCGCCGGGTGTGTGGAGATGCGGTAAAGGCCTGTGGTCTGCCTCACGCCCTGGTATTCGGCGCAGGAGGCGCCTTGGACGGGTCGGGACGGGTCGGGTCCCGGCCCGGGCCTGGTCCGGGCTGGTCGGGGCCTGGGTCAACCGCTCAGACGACCGCAGGCACCTGGTTGCCGGCGTCCAGGATGCCTTGGCGGACGTCGACCTTGGCCAGCAGATAGCCGCCCAGAACGAAGAAGACCACGAGCGCGATGATCGCCCAGCGGTAGGAGTCGGTCACCTGCTGGACCACCCCGAACAGCAGGGTCCCGAACCAGCTCGTGCCCCGCTCGCAGGCCTGATAGAGGCTGAAGTACTCCGCCTCACGGCCGGCCGGGATGAGCTGGCTGTAGAGCGACCGGCTCAGCGCCTGGCTCCCTCCCAGGACGACGCCGATCAGGGCGGCCAGGGCCAGCCAGAGGGTGAACTGGTGGGCCGGCAGGAAGAAGCCGATGGTGACCACCCCGGTCCACATGAACAGGCTGGACAGGATCGTCCGCCACGCGCCGTACGACGCGGCGATCCGGCCGAACAGCAAGGCGCCGCCGAAGGCCACGAGCTGCACCAGCAGGATGGTGATGATCAGCTGCGAGGAGGAGAAGCCCAGCTGCTGGTCGCCGTACACGCTGGAGGCGCTGATCACGGTCTGGATGCCGTCGTTGAAGAACAGGTACGCCGCCAGGAACATCAGCGTCTGCGGATAACCGCGCAGGTGGCGCAGGGTGCTCGCCAGCTGCCCGAACGCCTCGCGGGCCAGGTGGCCGCGCTGACCCTCGGCGACGACCGCACTGGGTGGCCGGTCGCGCAGGCCGATGAACGGGATGAACGAGAAGGCCGCCCACCAGATGCCGGCCGAGAGCAGGCTGAACCGTACGGCGTGCCCCTCGCTCAGACCCAGCGCGTGATGACCCTCGACCACCACGAGGTTGAGCGAGAGGAGCACGAACCCGCCGAGGTAGCCGAAGGACCAGCCGATGCTGGAGACCCGGTCTCGCTCGTCCGGCGTCGCGATCTGGACCAGGAACGAGTAGTAGACGACCAGGGCCGAGCCCAGGCACATGTTGCCGACGATGGTCAGGACGACGCCGAGCTGCCAGTCGTGTCCGGTGATGAGGTACATCGCAGCCGCGGCCAGGGAGCCGACCCAGGCCAGCCCGCACATCAGCGCCTTGCGGTGGTAGATCCGGTCGGCCAGCGCTCCGACGATCGGCAGGACGAGGGCGGAGAAGATGGTGGAGATGGTGACGACGTAGAAGACCAGGGAGCCGGGGGAGACCGGGATGCCGAGCACGTGCAGGTCGGTGTGGCAGGTCGCGTCGTTGTCGATCCCCGGACAGGCCGCCTGCTTGGCCACGGACGTGAGATAGGGCCCCAGCAGCACGGTCTGGATGGTCGTGACGTAGGCCGAGTTGGCCCAGTCGAACCAGTACCACGCCCGGCGCTCGCGCTGGCGCTCCCGCTCCTGCGTCATGGTGACGGCATCATGCCCGTCATTGACCCCGTTCGCTCAGCACCGCGCGGACCAGGTCGGCCCGGTCCGTGATCAGACCGTCGACGCCCAGGTCGAGCAGCCGGTGCATCTCGGTCGGGTCGTTGACGGTCCAGACGTGCACCTGGACGCCCGCCCGGTGGGCGCCCGCGATGCTGTGCGGCGTCACGATGTCGAGCGGGCCTCCCCGTAGCGGCACCTGAAGTGCGGCCGCTCCCCGCAGAGCCAGCGAGGTGAGCGGGCGACCGAGGACCGGGACCGCGCCACCGAGCCGCCAGGTGGCCACCCGCGCCGGTCCGACCGAGGTGGCCAGGGTCGGGCCGAGGGCCCGGCGCACGGCTGATCGGCGTCGCTCGGAGAACGACGCCACGCAGACCCGCTCGATGGCGTTGGTCCGGCGGATGGCTTGGACCAGGGGAGCGATGGCGGGAGCGGCCTTGACGTCGATGTTGACCCGGATCTGGGGCCAGGTGCCCAGCACGTCCTCCAGGAGGGGGATCGGCTCCACGCCGCCGATCCGGGCCCGGCTCACCTGGGACCACGGCAGGTCCGCGATCGCCCCGCTGGCGTCCGTGACCCGATCGAGCCGGTCGTCGTGGAAGGCCAGCAGCACCCCGTCGTGGGTGGCGTGGACGTCGGTCTCCAGATAGTCCAGACCGAGGTCGACCGCTGCCGCGAACGCGGCCAGCGAGTTCTCCAGACCGTCCAGGGAGAAGCCACGGTGGGCCATCACGATCGGGCCGTCGTGGTCGAGGAAGGCGAAGGATGGCGCGGTCATGACAGGCCAATGATGGCCGTCAGCCGCTGAACTCCCAGTGCCAGGGCTCCGGACGCGACCCGGTCGGCTCGGCCCAGAGCGGGTGGAACCAGCCGAAGAGCGGAGCGTGAGTGAACAGCCACTGATGCTGGACCGTGCCGAACGACTCGATCCCGCCGCACAGATCGACCGCAACCCCCAGCCCGTGGTTGCTGGTGCCGGGGACCGCGGCCAGGTTGGGCTTGCTGGCGTAGAGCGCAACCTGCTCGCTGTACGAGCGATAGGAGTCGGTCACACAGATGGGCCGGCCGAACTGCTCGGCGTAGGCCTTGGACATCTTGTCGAAGGCCGCCGCGGCATCCGCCCGGAGTAACTGATTGGGCGCGCCCCAGATCGGGCAGAGATCGGAGCGGGGGATCTGACCGTTCGCGAAGCCCAGCACCGACTTCTTGGTGACCCCAGCCCCACAGCTGGCCGAGCTGGTGCTGGCGCCGGCGGCCGCAGCGGCCAGCTGGGCGCGAGCGGCGATCGCCTGGGCGCCGCTCAGCCGGGCCAGTTGGGTCTGGGTGTACGCCGCTTGGCTGAGCCGACCGGCCTGGGCGCCCTGCTCGGGCAGCAGCAACGCCTGCTGCGCAGACAGCGCGGCCTGGACCCGGTCGCGCGCGGCCTGGGCCTGCACCCGGGCAGCCGTGGCTTGCTGGGCCGCTGTGCTCGCCTGATCGGCGATCAGCTGCTGCACCGACGCCAGGGTCTGGGCCTGGTCCAGAGCCTGGGCCTGACTCTCACCGACGAAGCCGATCAGGAAGAGCGCGTCGCCCACATCGTCGGTCTTGTCGGCCTGCAGGGCCGCGATGTAGGCCTGCAGACGGGCCATCGCGCCGCCAGTGACGTAGGCGTTGCGGGCCCATTCGCCGAGCTGCTGCTGGAGGTGCGCCGCCTGGGCCTTGACCACAGTCAGGCGTTGCTCCTGGTCGGTTTGGGTCGCCAGGGCCTGCTGTTCGTTCTGCTGGGCGGTCTGCAGAGCCTGCTGCGCAGCTTGGGACTGGGTCGAGAGTTGGCTCAGCTTGCTCTCGATGCCGGCCAGCGTGGCGTTGGACGCGAGCAACTGCTGTTGCAGTGCCTGGGCAGCGGCCAACTGCTGGGCCACCACGCTCGGGCTCAACGGGGTCTCGCCGTCGCCCTTCTCGGGCGGTGCGGGTTTGGCGGGATGGGTCGCGGACTGGCTCGGGCTCGGCGTCGGCGCGTGCAGGATCGGCGTACCGCCGGTTGCGGACGGCAGGCCCGTGGGGGTCGGCGTGCCGGTCGGGCTCGCAGTGCTGGTGGGGGAGCCGCTAGGGGTGCCGGTGGGGGCATCGCTGGGACTCGCGGTGCTCGTGGGTGTGGCGCTGCCCGGATCGGTCGACGTGGTCGCGCCAGGGGCGTCGCCGGCCTGGGCCGGCGCGGCCAGGACGACGGAGATCAGTGCCCCCGCAGCGACAGCGCTCGCGAACGCGACTGCGCCGCTCCGCCGTATTGCCATAGTGCGAACCGCCTCGCTCCAACTGCCCCCGGTCCTTCTTCCCTGTCAACCTAAGCGCGCCCTGGGGACCGCGCAACGCAAACGACCAAACCCCTTGCCCACCAAGTCCAAAGAGGCAGCGCAGCGAGACCAGATACCTACCCGCGGTGACCGGCGGCCTTCCCCTTGCTGGATCACCGCCGGTCTGTCGCCGGGTCGCCGTACCGTGAGGGGGTGCCCGAGCAGTCATCGTCCACACGTCCGGTCGTGACAACGGTGAACATCGGGGCGAGCGACCCCGAACGGCTGGCGAACTTCTACCTCCAACTGCTCGACCTCACTGTGGTCGAGCAGGAAGCGGACTGGATCCTGCTGCGCGACCCCCGCGGCGGCGTCGGGCTGTCCTTCCAGCGCGAGACGCCGTACGAGCGCCCGGTCTGGCCGACGCGCCCGGGGGCGCAGCAGATGATGCTGCATCTGGAGATCCGGGTCGATGACCTGGCGGCTGCCTCGGCCCGGGCCGAGGAGTGCGGAGCCACCTTGGCGGCAGATCAACCTCAGGACGACGTGCGGGTCTACCTCGATCCGGACGGCCACCCGTTCTGCTTGTGGCTGGATTCCTGACCGTGCCCTCCCTGGTGAGCCCGGCCCTCGCGGCCGGCCGGATCAGCGGCCGGCCGCAGCCGACCCTTCGGGTCGACGAGCTGACGTTGCGGCCCTGGCGGGCCAGTGACGCGCCCGGAGTCGAGCGGGCGTACGCCGACGCGGACATCCAGCGCTGGCACGGTCGCTCGATGACGTCCGACGAAGCGTTGGTGTGGGTGTTGTCCTGGGCACGGCGCTGGGGTGAGGAGTCCGCGGCCGGGTGGGCCGTCGTCGACGACGGCGGGTTGGTCGGGCGGATCACCTACCGGTCCATCGACCTGACCGACGGCTCGGCAGAGGCCGGCTACTGGGTCGTCCCGGAGGCCCGCGGCCGGTGGATCGCGTCGCGCGCGCTGACCGTGGCCAGCGCGTGGCTGCTGGACGTGATCGGGCTGCACCGGATCTGGCTGGTGCACTCAGCGCAGAACGTCGCGTCGTGCCGCGTTGCCGACCGAGCTGGCTTCACGGCCGAGGGGACGATGCGCGACCAGGCTCGCCATGCTGACGGCTGGCACGACATGCACCTGCATGCCCGCCTGGCCCGGGACCTGATCGAACACTGATCGGCTAACGCCGATAATCGACATTATGTCAGTTCGAGGGAAGAACACCCTGCACTGTCCAGACAGTTGGTCGTGACTCTCGCGCGACCCGCCGCGGCTGAAGACGGCTCGCCCGGCGTGTCGCTAAGAATGCACGACGGACTGTCTCGGTGTGGTGGTCAGCGGGCGGCGGGCGGCCTGTGCGGCCAGGGCGTCGGTGATGTGTCGCAGGGCCGGGCTGGAGGCCATCGTCGCCCGACGCAGGACAAGCACCTGCCGGGTCGGCACCGGGTCGTGCACGGGCACGGCCACGACACCCTTGGGCAGCTCGTCTCGACCCAGTCGCGGGACAAGCGCGATGGCCAAGCCGGCCTCGACGAGCGCCACATGGGTAGCGAACTCCGGAGTCCAGTAGCGGACGGTGGGCGTCCGGCTGAAGCCCGCGAACATCTGCACGAACCAGGCGTGGCAGATCGTGCCGACCGGGGTGATCGCCCATCGTTGGTCCAGCAACTCCTTGGCGGTCAACGACTTTCGCCGCGACAGCGGGTTGGACCGGTTGATCAGGACGTCGGCGACGTCCTCGCCGATCGTTCGTTCGTCCAGACCGGCCGGCACGTGGAGCGGCACGCCGACCCAGTTGTGCACGACGGCGACGTCCACTTGGCCGGACACCAGCAGGTCCACGGCGGCGGAGGGATCCCGCTCGACCAGGCTGACGTCGAGGTCGGGTGCCGACTCCCCCAGCGTGGCCAGCGCCGGAGCCACGATCCCGCGGATCGCCGTGGCATGAGCGGCCATCCGGATCGTCCCGTGCAGCTTGCCCGCGCTGCTGTCCAGGCGCGATTCGACCGCCTCGAGCTCGCCCAGCAGCCGGTGCCCCTCGGCGACCAGCAGTCGGGCCGGCTCGGTGAGGACCACTCCCCTGCCGACCCGCTCCAGCAGGTCCAGGCCCAGGGTGCGTTCGAGTCGCTTGATCTGCTGCGACACCGCCGACGGCGTGTAGCCGAGCGACTCGGCCGCGCCGCCGACCGTCCCACGCTCGGCGACGCCCATCAGCGACTGCAGGGCCACCAGGTCGATCATGAAGGAACGCTACATGAATCACCCCAGAAATAGTCGCTGTACGAAACGAATCCTGCGGCCGACGATGGAGGCATGCCCCTCGGACCCTCGTTGCTCGCCTGCCTGACCGCGACCATCTGGGGCATCAACTTCGTCGTGATCGACGAAGGCATCGGCCACGTGCCACCACTGACCTTCGCCGCGATCCGGTTCACCCTCGTGGCGCTGCCGGCGATCTTCTTCGTCCGCCGCCCGGCCGCGCGTGCGGTCGACATCGCCCTGGTCGGGTTGTTCATGAGCGTCGGCCAGTTCGGCTTGCTCTACACGGCGCTGCACCTCGGCATGCCGCCCGGTCTGGCCTCGCTCGTGCTCCAGGCCCAGGTCATCTTCACCGTGCTGATCGCGCTCGTGCGGCTCGGCGAGCACCCCCAGCGGGCGACCTTCGTCGGCATCGCCGTCGGCACCGCCGGGCTGGTCGTCGTGGCTGCCGGCCGCACCAGCGCGACCCCCGCGCTGGCCTTCGTGCTCACCCTCGGTGCGGCACTGTCCTGGGCGTGCGGGAATGTCGTTGCTCGGCGCGTCCGGTCGGCGTCCGGGCTGTCGCTGACCGTGTGGTCGGCCACCGTCGTACCCATCCCGCTCCTGGCCATGTCCCTGCTGCTCGACGGACCGACCCGAGTCGCGCACAGCGTCGAACATCTGCCCAGGTCGGCCATCCTGTCGACCCTCTACACCGCCTACCTGGCGTCCTTGGTCGGCTACGGGATCTGGAACACGTTGCTCGCGCGCTACCCGGCGGCCCTGGTCGCGCCGTTTGCCCTGCTGGTGCCCCCGGTCGGGATCGCAGCCGCCTGGCTGATCCAGGGCGAACGACCGGGGGCGGCCGAGATCGTCGGCGGCGCCATCCTGCTGACCGGCGTCGTGATCACGACGCTCTCCCGTCGTACGCCTGTGTTAGAACACGCTATGGCCGCTCCAGAGCCAGAGGTCCTGAGTCGGTGAGCCCACCCGACGCAGTCGAAGCCACCGTCGCGCCCCCGATGCGTCCGCGGAATCTCTACCTGCCCAAGGTGCATCCGGCCTGGGTGGTCGCGGCCGGCGGCTTCTTCTGCCTGCTCTTCGCGGCCGGCTTCCGGGCCACGCCGGGCGTTCTGCTGGTGCCGCTACAGGACGAGTTCGGCTGGTCGCGCGCGACCATCGCGGGCGCGGTGTCGGTCAACCTGGTGCTCTTCGGGCTGGCCGGGCCGTTCGCGGCTGCGTTGACCCAGCGGTTCGGTCTGCGCCGGGTCGTCCCGTGCGCGATGGCCCTGATCGCCCTGGGGTCCGGCCTCACGGTCTTCATGACCGAGCCCTGGCAGCTCTACCTGTGCTGGGGCGTCCTGGTCGGCGTCGGCACCGGCGCCGTCGCGCCGGTCCTGGCCGCGACGATCGCCAACCGCTGGTTCGTCAAACGACGGGGCCTGGTTCTGGGCCTCCTCACCGCGGGCAGCTCCACCGGGCAGTTGCTCTTCCTGCCCTTCTTGGCGGCGCTGGCCGGCACGGGCGAGTGGCGACGGGCCGCCGTGGCCGTGACGATCTCCTCGCTGATCGTCATCCCGGTGTCGATCATCTTCCTGCGGGAGCGGCCGGCCGATCTCGGCCGCAGGCCGTACGGCGCGCTCGAGGACGACGCCTCCTTCAGCCCGGGTCAGCGGCCGATCGCGACCGCGTTCCGGGTCCTCGGCCAAGCCGCCCGGACCAGCCAGTTCTGGGTCCTGGCCGGCAGCTTCTTCATCTGCGGCGCGTCGACCAACGGTTTGATCGCAACGCATTTCATCCCGGCCGCGATGGACCACCAGATCCCCGAGGTCACGGCCGCCAGCATGTTGGCCGCCATGGGACTGCTCGATGTCGTCGGCACTACGGCGTCCGGCTGGTTGACCGATCGCTATGACCCGAGGCTGCTGCTCTTCATGTACTACGGGCTCCGCGGGCTCTCGTTGCTCGCGCTCCCCCACGCCCTGGCCGCCGAGCACCTCAGCCTGGGCGCGTTCGTCGCGTTCTACGGCTTGGACTGGATCGCCACCGTGCCGCCGACCGTCACCCTGGTCACGCAGACCTTCGGCAGCGAGTCCGGCCTGGTCGTCTACGGCTGGATCTTCGCCTCGCACCAGATCGGCGCCGCAACGGCAGCCGTTGCCGCGGGAGCGATCCGCGACCACCTGAACACCTACAACCCGGCGTTCTACGTCGCCGGGCTGCTGTGCATCATCGCCTCGCTCGGCGTCTTCGCCGTGCGCGGCCCGACCCAGAGCGCGCGGAGCACCGGTCAACCGGCCGTGGTCGGGGCGAAGTGAGCTAGCCGGCCGAGGCTTCTGTCGGCTCGGGCACGGCGTCGACGCCGGCTTCCTTGCGTTGCTGGGCAGTGATCGGCGCCGGAGCGGCGGTGAGCGGGTCGTAGCCGCCACCGGACTTCGGGAACGCGATCACTTCGCGGATCGAGTCCGCACCCGACAGCAGGGCGCAGATCCGGTCCCAGCCGAAGGCGATGCCGCCGTGCGGCGGAGCCCCGAAGTTGAACGCCTCGAGCAGGAAGCCGAACTTCTCGTTGGCCTCCTCCGGGCGAGAGGCCCATCACGGCGAAGACCCGCTCCTGGATGTCACGGCGATGGATACGGATCGAACCGCCACCGATCTCGTTGCCGTTGCAGACGATGTCGTAGGCATAGGCCAGCGCGGATCCGGGGTCGGTGTCGAAGGTGTCCATCGACTCCGGCTTGGGCGAGGTGAACGCGTGGTGGACCGCAGTCCAGACGCCGGAACCGACTGCGACGTCATCGGTTTCGTCGACTCGCTCGAAGAGCGGCGCGTCGACGACCCAGACGAACGACCAGGCCGACTCATCGATCTGACCGGTCCGGCGGCCGATCTCCAGCCGAGCCGCGCCGAGTAGCGACCGGGAGGAGTTGGGCGCTCCGGCGGCGAAGAAGACGCAGTCGCCCGGCGCCGCACCGACCTGCTCGGCCAGGCCGGCCTTCTCGGTCTCGGAGAGGTTCTTGGCGACCGGCCCGCTCAGCTCGCCGTCCTCGCCCACCAGCACGTACGCCAGTCCGCGGGCCCCCCGCTGCTTGGCCCAGTCCTGCCAGGCGTCCAGCGTCTTGCGCGGCTGGGCCGCTCCCCCGGGCATCACGACGGCCCCGACGTACGCCGCCTGGAAGACGCGGAACTCGGTGGCCGAGAAGTACGCCGTGCAGTCGGTGAGCTCCTGACCGAAACGTAGGTCCGGCTTGTCAGAGCCGTAGCGGGCCATCGCGTCGGCGTAGGTCATCCGAGGGATCGGCGTCGCGACGTCGTACCCAATCAGTTGCCACAAGGCAACCAAGACCGACTCCGCGACGGCGATGACGTCGTCCTGGTCGACGAAGCTCATCTCGACGTCGAGCTGGGTGAACTCCGGCTGGCGGTCGGCCCGGAAGTCCTCGTCGCGGTAGCAGCGCGCGATCTGGAAGTAGCGCTCCATGCCAGCCACCATGAGTAGCTGCTTGAACAGCTGCGGGCTCTGCGGCAGGGCGTACCAGGAGCCCGGGCGCAGACGAGCCGGCACCAGGAAGTCGCGCGCCCCTTCGGGGGTGGACCGGGTCAGGGTCGGAGTCTCGATCTCGACGAACTCGCGCTCCAGCAGCACGTCGCGCGCGGCGTGGTTGACCTTGCTCCGCAGCCGGATGGCGGCCGCGGGGGCCGGACGGCGCAGGTCCAGGTAGCGGTAGCGCAGCCGCGCCTCCTCGCCGACCTCGACCCGCTCGTCGATCTGGAACGGCAACGGCGCGGCCGCATTCAGCACCTCGACCCGCTCGGCCGTCACCTCGATCTCACCCGTGGCCAGGTCGTCGTTCTCGTTGCCGGCCGGTCGGGCACCGACCGTGCCGACGACGAGCAGGCAGTACTCCGCGCGCAGGCCGTGGGCGACCGCCTCGTCGCGCACCACGACCTGGACGACGCCGGAGGCGTCCCGCAGGTCCAGGAAGGCCACTCCCCCGTGATCGCGCCGCTTGGCCACCCAGCCGGTGAGGGTGACGGTCTGGCCGATCTGGTCGGCCCGCAGGGTGCCGGCCTCGTGGGTGCGGAGCACGAAGGTCCTTCCAAGAGTGGTTCAACGGATGACGGGAGAGCGCGCCAAGCCTACGGAGCCGTCGGCGTCCCGGGAAAACCAATACCGTCCAATACCGTCACGGCCAGATGTCGAGAACGGCTCGGGCGCTCCGACTCAGGGGTGAGTGCCCGCCCCGGGCACCGGTCGAGACACCGGAAACGAGAGGGAGTTCACCGTGAAGTACATGGTCATGATGTTCGGGTCCGCGCAGGAGATGACCGAGACCCAGAGCCCGGAGTGGATCAGGGAGATGATCGGCTTCATGGAGAGCTTGAACGCCGAGCTCGAAGGCAGCGGAGAGCTGGTCGAGGCCCGCGGGCTGGCTGACGGCAGCCAGGCCAAGCTGGTCCGCCGTACCGACGACGGGTACGTCGTGACCGACGGCCCGTTCGCGGAGGCCAAGGAGTCCCTGGTGGGCTACTGGGTGCTCGATGTGGCGGACGAGCAGCGGGTCTACGACATCTGCGGGCGGATCGTGAAGTACTCCCAGGTCGTCGAGGTGCGGCCGTCGATGGATGCTCCGCCAGAGATCGAGGGCTGAGCCGGCGACCACAGGCGGCGCAGCCGGTGAACGAACCGATCGGCGGCACCGAGGACCTGCTGCGCGAGCTCTCGCCGCAGGTCCTCGGCGCATTGGTCCGGCGCCACGGCCAGTTCGACGCCTGCGAGGACGCCGTCCAGGAGGCATTGCTGGCGGCCGCAACCCAATGGCCGCAGACGGGAGCACCGGACCATCCCCGCGCCTGGCTGATGACGGTGGCCTCCCGCCGCTTGGTCGACGAGTGGCGCAGCGACGGTGCCCGGCGTCGACGGGAGGAGGCCGACGCCCGGATGGACCTGGCGGGTGTCCCAGCCGATGCAGGGGCCGTCGTGGACGAGGACGACACGCTGACGCTGCTCTTCCTGTGTTGCCACCCGGCCCTGTCCGCACCGTCGCAGCTCGCGCTCACGCTTGCGTGCAGTCGGCGGGCTCAGCACGGCCGAGATCGCGGCCGCCTTCCTGGTGCCGGAAACGACCATGGCGCAACGGATCAGCCGGGCCAAGCAGGCCATCAAGGCCGCCGGGGGCCGGTTCGAACCACCACCGGTCGAGGAGCGAGCCGGTCGGCTGCGGGTCGTCACGCAGGTGCTCTATCTGATCTTCAACGAGGGCTATCTGGCCAGCTCGGGCGGCCAGACCCATCGCGCCGACCTGACCCAAGAGGCGATCCGGCTGGCCCGATTGCTCCATCACCTCGAGCCGGGCGACTCCGAGGTGACCGGCCTGCTGGCCCTGATGCTGCTGATCGAGGCGCGGCGGCCGGCCCGGACGACGGCCGATGGCGCCCTGGTGCCGCTGGCCGAGCAGGACCGCGCGCGCTGGGACGCCCGGTCGATCGCCGAAGGAACGGCCCTGTTGCCGCAGGCCCTCGGCCACGGTCCGCCGGGGCCGTATCAGATCCAAGCCGCGATCGCGGCTCTGCACGACGAGGCACCCAGCGACGACGAGACGGACTGGCTGCAGATCCTGGCCCTCTATCGGGTCCTCGAGCGGCTCGCGCCCGGGCCGGTGGTGACCCTCAACCGGGCCGTGGCGGTGGCCCGGGTGGACGGGCCTCGGGCCGGGTTGGCCCTGCTGACCCCGCTCGCGGACGACCCTCAGCTGGCCCGGGGGCATCGCCTGGACGCCGTCCGCGGACACCTGCTGGAGCTCGCCGGCGATCGGGACGCGGCGCGCGCGGCGTACCGGCAGGCCGCTCGGACGACCGCCAGCCGGGCCGAGCGCGACTACCTCACCCTGCGCGCGGCCCGGCTCGAGGACCCCACCTAGACCTCAGTCAGCGGACGGCGACCAGCACCCGGTCGTCGCCCTGCTGCCAGACCACGCCGACCTCGGCGAAACCGGCCGCGACCAACGCCTGCTCGTGATCGGCCAGCGTCGGCTCGTGGGGCACCGAGTGCTCGATCGGCCGGGCGCCGCGCTCCCCCACCAGGCCGGCCAGCTCCGGGGCGGCCTCGACCGCCGCCCACCACTGGTGCCAGTCTTCGGCCCCGGCTGGTGCCCACCCGCTGGGCGTGAGCCGCGGCCACCGCGTGGGTCAGCCGGTCGAGCGCCGGCCGCCGCGGACCCTCGCCGAGATGGTCGCCGTTGACCAGGACCCCGCCGGGCGCCAACAGGTCCGCGCAGCTGCGGTACACGCCGGGTCAACTGCTCCAGCGTGAGCCAGTGCAGCGCGGTCGTGCTCACGATCGCGTCCGCCGCCCGGTCCAGGCGCAGGGCCGCCTCCCAGCCGGGCCGCCGCAGGTCACGATCGACGATCCGCAGCCCAGACCGATCGCCGTACGCCGCGGCCGCCAGGCCCAGCAGGAGCGGGTCGGCGTCGACCGCCACGACGGTCGCCCCCGGCAGCCGGTCCAGGATCCGCACCGACAGCGACCCCGGACCGGCGCCCAGGTCGACGACCAGCGGGTCCGGCCGATCGCAGCTCGCGCGCACGACCTCGGCGATGACCGCGAACCGCTCCTCGCGGTCCGGGATGTAGCCCTCCTGTTGGCGATCCCATCGGTCCAGCCACTGGCGCGCCTGCTCCTGAGTCGGCATGCTGTCCTCCGTCACTGTTGTTTCTAGTTTTGACCGTCACTCGGTCCGACCGGCACGCTAACGAGACGGGAGTACCTGGTCAAGTGGACTTTGGCAGTCACACGGACGGTGTGGTCGCGGCCGCGGCCGCCCTGGTCAACGTCACGACGCCGGGCGAACGGCGCGGCCGGCCGTACGTCGTGCCCGTCGGGTCCGGACCTGGTCGACGCCCTGACCGCGGCCCTTCAAGACGGCGACCGCCGCACGTCGGCGCCGACAGGGGTCGCGGTTCCGGCCCTGGTCGAGCTGGGCGTCGCCTGCCGGCCGGTGTTCGAGCTCGCCGGCGACCGGCGATTCGACGAGGCGGCGGCCGCGGCCAACCAGCTGCTGCAGCGCTATCGGCCGACCCCGCACCTCGACCGGCACGACGGCGAGCCCTGGCACCTGCATTTCCACGGCCAGGGCGCTGCGGATCCCTCCGGCTGGGGCGGCGGCGTCGCCGTCGGCCTGGCCACGGTGCTGGGCAGCAGCTATCCCGACCGTCTCGGCGTCTGCCAGGCGCCGGCCTGCGACCGGGTCTTCGTCGACGTCTCGCGCAACGGCACCCGGCGGTTCTGTTCGACGGCCTGCCAGAACCGGGTCAAGGCCGCGACCCACCGGGCCCGTCAAACCTGAGGCGCGCGCAGCGCGGGACTAGAACATACGTTCGAACGCGGCGTACACTCGCCGGCATGACGGTGACCCTGCAGGCCTCGCTGATCGACGACCTGACCGACGAGCCGACCCTGGGCGCGTTGGGCCCGACGGTGCAGCGCCGGGTGCTGACCCGCGGGGCCTGGGTCGACCTGAGGCGGGGTTGGCTCGGCGCGCCGAGCGCCCTCTTCGACCACCTGGCGGCCGAGGTGCCCTGGCAGGCCGAGCGCCGCGAGATGTACGACCGCGAGGTCGACGTGCCGCGCCTGCTGGCGTTCTACGCCGAGGGGGCCGAGCTGCCCAGCCCGGTGCTGACCGAGGCGCGCGACGCCCTCGGCCGCCACTACGCGGCCGAGCTCGGCGAACCGTTCCGGACGGCGGGGTTGTGCCTCTACCGCGACGGTCGCGACAGCGTGGCCTGGCACGGTGACACGATCGGCCGCAGCCGGACCGAGGACACCATGGTGGCGATCCTCTCGGTCGGCTCTCCTCGCGCGCTGCTGCTGCGACCGCGCGGCGGCGGGGAGACGCTCCGGTTCATGCTCGGTCACGGTGACCTGGTCGTCATGGGTGGCTCGTGCCAGCGGACCTGGGAGCACGCCGTGCCCAAGACGGCCCAGGCGGTCGGGCCGCGGATCAGCATCCAGTTCCGACCCCGTGGGGTTCGCTGAGTGGCGCCCTAGAGTCCTGTCGTGACTCGTCTTCCTGACTTCCGGCTCGAAACGTACTTCTCGCGGTGGGAGTTCACGGCTCGCTACCACCTGACCGCATCCGACGCCCAGACCATGTCGATGACCGATCTGCTCGCCCTGGCCGACGACGCCGACCGCGAGGCCTGGGAGTCGCTGTCCTTCGGCTACACCGAGACCTTCGGCGACCCGGCGCTGCGCGCGGCCATCGCCGCGACCTACGAGACGGCCGAGCCGGACGACGTGATCTGCTTCGCGGGCGCCGAGGAGGGTCTCTATCTGGCCATGCAGGTCCTGCTCGGGCGCGACGACCACGCGGTGGTCGTGACGCCGAACTACCAGGCCGCCGAGACCGTGCCGCTCTCCCTGTGCGAGGTCACCGGCGTTGCGCTGCAGCGCGATCAGGGCTGGGCCCTCGACCTGGACGACGTCGTGGCGGCGCTGCGGCCGAACACCAAGGTCGTCTCGGTGAACTTCCCCAACAACCCGACCGGCAAGGTCATCGACGGCGAGGAGTGGGCGCGCCTGGCCCAGATCTGCGACGAGCGCTCGATCCGTCTCTTCAGCGACGAGGTCTACCGCGGACTCGAGCGTGACCCGGACCGCACCTTGGTCCAGGCGGCCGACCTGTCACCGAGGGCGTTGTCGCTCAACGTGATGTCCAAGTCCATGGGGCTGCCCGGGCTGCGCATCGGCTGGATCGTGTGTCAGGACAGGGAGATTCGCAGCCAACTGGAGCGGGCCAAGCACTACACGACGATCTGCAACGCGGCACCGAGCGAGATCCTGGCCCGGATCGCCCTGAAGGCGCGCGAGCAGATCATCGAGCGAAATCGCGGGATCATCGCGGCCAACCTGCCGGCCTTCGACGCGTTCTTCGCCGAGTTCGCCGACTGGTTCGAGTGGGCGCCGCCGGACGGCGGTTGCGTGGCCTACCCGCGCTATCTCGGTCCAGGCGGCGAGAGCAGCGGGGCCGGTGGGAGCAGCGAGAACGGAGTCGAGAGGTTCTGCGCCGAGCTGGTCGAGCAGACCGGCGTGCTGGTGCTGCCGGCGAGCATCTACGCCTCCGAGCTGACCCCCACTCCCCCGGACCATTTCCGGGTCGGCGTCGGCCGGCTCGATCCCGAGCCGGCGCTGGCGGTCTTCGCGGACTGGCTGCGAGCCCGATCGTGACCATCCCGGTGCTGGACCTGGCCGCGATCGAGGCGACCGTGCAGCCCCACGACATCCTGGACACGGTGCGCGGTGCGCTGATCGCCCACGCCGAGGGACGCACCACCGTCCCGCCGCCGATCCACCTGGCTTTCCCCGAGAGCGACGCCGACTGCCACGTGAAGGCCGGCTGGGTCCAGGGCGCCGACGACTTCGCGGTCAAGATCGCCTCCGGCTCCTATCGCAACGCCGAGCGTGGGCTACCCACCAACCACGGCCTGGTCGTCGTGCTGAGCGCGACGACCGGTCAGGTGCGAGCGATCCTCGACGACGGCGGCCGGCTGACCGCCTGGCGCACGGCGGCCGCCGGAGCCCTCGTCTCGGACGCGATGGCCCGACCCGAGGCCGCGACCGTCGGGGTCTTCGGCACGGGCGAGCAGGCGGAGCTGCAGGTCGCCTGGCTGGCCCTGCTCCGGCCAGTGAACGCGGTGCTGGTCCACGGCCGCGACGTGGGCCGGGCGGCGGCCCTGTGCGAGCGGTTGGCCGGACACGGTCTGGCCGCGCAGCCCGCATCGGCGGCCGAGTCGGCCGCGGCCGACATCGTGATCACGACGACGCCCGCGACGGTGCCGGTCCTGGCCGCCGAGGACGTGCAGCCCGGCGCCCACGTCACCGGGATCGGCACCGACATGCCGCACAAGAACGAGCTGCCCGCCTCGCTCTTCGCCCGGGCCGCGGTCATCGCGACCGACGACCACGACCAGTGTCTGCACCACGGAGACTTCGGTCAGGCCGTGCGAGCGGGCGTGGTGGGAGCCGATGCCGACATCGCCGTGGGCGACGTCCTGCGATCCGGCGTACGGCGATCGGCCGGCGACATCACGATCGCCGACCTGACCGGGATCGGCGCCGTCGACGCCGCCGTGGCCTCGCGGGTCGTCGCCGCCCTACTCGACTGAGCCTGGCCCGCCGTCCGGACCGTCCGAGCTGTCGGGGCCGCCCGAGCTCGCCACCAGGGCGGGCTCCAGGTCGGCCGCCGGTGGCGACCACGCGCCGGCCTCGGCCGCCACCTGCTCGCCGGAGCGGATGTCGCGGACCTCGTCGACGCCGGATTGCGTTGCGCCGGCTGGAAACCAGACGAACGGGATGCCCCGCCGCTCGGCGTACCGGATCTGCTTGCCGTACTTGGTCGCGGACGGCGACACCTCGGTCGCGATGCCGCGGGAGCGCAGCGCCCGCGGCGACCGCTTGGCTGGCGCGGGCGCTGGTCCTCGTCCGGCACCACGACCAGGACGCAGGTCGGCGTGGGCCGGCTCGCTGCGATCAGACCCCGGGCGAAGAGCGGCCCGAGGGTGCGGGTAACGCCGAACGAGATGCCGACACCGGGATAGGTCGTCCGGCCGTCGCTGGCGAGCGAGTCGTAGCGACCGCCTGAGCAGATCGAGCCGAGCGATTCGAAGCCCTGCATCTGGGTCTCGTAGACCGTGCCCGTGTAGTAGTCCAGCCCTCGGGCGATGCGCAGATCGGCCACGACCGTGACTCGGTCCGAGGCCGCCTCGGCGGCGCCCTCGAAGACCTGGGCCAGCTCGTGCAGGCCTTGGTCGAGCAGCTCGCTGGTGACGCCCAAGGACCGGACGCGGTCCACGAACGACCCGTCGGTGGTGGCGATCTCGGCCAGCGCCAGGCAGGCATCCGCGACCGCGCCGCTCAGGCCCTCGTCGTCGACCAGGATCGCGCGCACGCCGGCCGGTCCGACCTTGTCGATCTTGTCGACGGCGCGCATCACGGCCGCGATGTCGGGGGCGCCCAGACCTTCGTAGAACCCCTGGATCAGCCGCCGGTTGTTGAGCTGGATCGTGATCGGCGGCACCGGCAGCGCGGACAGGGCCTCGGCCATCACCTGCGCGATCTCGACGTCGTGGTGGAAGGCGAGGGTGTCCCGTCCAACCACGTCGATGTCGGCCTGCCGGAACTCCCGGTAGCGGCCCTCTTGCGGCCGCTCACCGCGCCAGGCCTTCTGGATCTGGTAGCGCCGGAACGGGAACTCGAGCTTGCCGGCATTCTCCAGCACGAACCGGGCGAACGGCACGGTCAGGTCGAAGTGCAGGGCCAGCGCGTCCGCATCGGGCTCGCCACCCCTGTCGCCACCCCTGTCGCTGCTGGTGTCGTCGGCGTGCAGCCGGCGGACGACGTAGACCTCCTTGTCGATCTCCCCCTTGCGCAAGAGCTGAGCCAGCGGCTCCACCGCGCGGGTCTCCAGTGGCGCAAAGCCGGCCAGCTCGAAGGTCCGGCGCAGCTGGGCTTCAACCCGCTGCTCGATCATCCGCTCCCCCGGCAGCCACTCGGGGAACCCGGACAGCGGCGTGGGTCGCTCGCTGCGACTCACGCCACGAGCCCGAGGTCGAGCAGGTACGGGTTGGTTGCGCGCTCGCGGGCCATCGTGGTCGCCGGGCCGTGCCCGGGCAGGACCAGCAGATCGTCCGGCAACGGGAGCACGACGTCGCGCAGCGTACGACGCATGGCCGCCGCGTCGCCGCCCTTGCTGTCGTAGCGGCCGATGCTCCCGGCGAAGAGCACGTCCCCGCTGAGCATCGTCGCTGAGAGCTCACCACTCGGCGTACGGTCCGGCAGCCCGTCCGGCAGACCGGGCAGGTCGAACAGCACCGAGCCCTCGGTGTGGCCGGGTGCGTGCCGGACGCCGATGTCCAGCCCCGCGATCTGGAGTCGGGCGGTGCCGTCGATCTCGATCACCTCGGAGGGCTCCTGCCAGGTCGCGGCCCGGCCGAACTGCTGCTCGAGCATCGCCACCAAGCCGGGGTCCAGGTCGCCCAGCGGGTCCACCAGCCGGTAACGGTCGTCGGGGTGGATTCGCGCGGCCACGCCGTACCCACCGCAGACCGGCGTCACCGAGTAGACATGGTCGATGTGGCCATGGGTCAGCAGCACCGCCGCCGGCCGGAGCCGGTGCTCGCGCAGCACGTCGGCCAGCTGCTGTTCGATCTCGATGCCTGGGTCGACGATCAGGCACTCCTCGCCGGCCGCAGGCGCTACGACGTAGCAGTTGGTCGAGAAGACGGTCGACGGGAAGCCCAGAAGCAGCACCCAGGGAGCCTATCCAGTGCCGATCGCTCGGCTCAGCGTGCAGCCGAGTCCAGTTCGTGACCTGGACGTTCAGGCAACATGCCCGGTTGCTTGCCTACACTGACGCGGTTGTCCTGCCATCGCCGGCGAGCCAGCCCCGTAGACCCAGCGCTGAAGACCAGCACCGAACACCAGAGGAGGCGACGTGTCGCCCAACGCCCGCGACCGGGCCCGCGCCAAGCGACGATACGTCAAACGCCAGGCCAACCTGGCGCAGCGGCAACAGGCCCGGCGAACCCGAGCCCAGATCATCGGCGCATCCTTTGCGATCGTCTTGGTGATCCTCGGCGTGTTCGGGTTGTCCAAGTGGACCGGCTCGTCCAACAAGAAGTCCACGAGCGCCAGCTCCGCGCCGAGCGCGACGCCCGCGTCCGCCTGCGCCAAGGTCACCCCGGCCACCGTGGCCAAGCCTCAGCAGTTCAAGGCCCCGCCGCCGGCCAGCTTGGCCGCGCACCGGAGCTGGACCGCGACGGTCAAGACCACCTGCGGCACGATGACCTTCCTGCTCGACGGCCAGAAGGCGCCGCAGACGGTCTCCTCGTTCATCTTCCTGGCCCGCAAGGGGTTCTTCGACAACACCACCTGCCACCGGGTGACGACATCCGGGCTGTACGTACTGCAGTGTGGTGACCCGACCGGCACCGGCAATGGCGGCCCGGGTTACGGCTTCGGGATCGAGAACGCCCCGAAGGCCGGCACCTACCCCGCGGGGACGATCGCGATGGCCCGGACCAGCGACCCGAAGTCCAACGGCAGCCAGTTCTTCATCGTCTACCAGGACAGCACGCTGCCCACGACGGGCGGCGGCTACTCGATCTTCGGGACGGTCACCTCGGGGTCGCAGGTGGTGCTGGACGTGGCCGCGGGCGGGGCCAACCCGCAGGGCGACGGGGCCCCCAAGATCCCGATCAACATCACCTCGGTGAGCGTGAAGTAGGTGGCTGCCATGACGGCTGACGACTACGGCCGGGTCGGCGAGGACGGCACCGTCTTCGTGCGGACGGCCGACGGCGAGCGGGCAGTTGGGTCCTACCCGGGCGCAACACCGGAAGAGGCGCTCGCCTACTTCAGCCGCAAGTACGACGACATCAGCGCCCAGATCTCGCTGTTCGCCCAGCGGCTCAACGGCATCGAGATGTCGACCCGGGACATCGAGGCCGGGATCAAGCGGCTGCGGGAGGCGACCGCCGAGCCCAACGTGGTGGGCGACCTCGCGTCCCTGACCACTCGGGTCGACGCCCTGGCCGCCCGGGCCGGCGAGAAGCGGGCCGAGGCCTCGGCGGCGAAGGCTGCGGTCCGAGCCGAGCACCTCCAGGCCCGAGCTGCCCTCGTCGAGGAGGCCGAGAAGATCGCTGCGACCCCGGTCGAGCGCGTGCAGTGGCGCACCGACGGGCAGCGGATGCGCGAGCTGTTCGACGCCTGGAAGCTCCAGCAGAAGGACGGCCCGCGGCTGGATCGCGGGCCCGAAGAGGAGCTGTGGCACCGGTTCAGCCACGCGCGGACGACGTTCGACCGGCACCGTCGCCAGCACTTCGCGCAGCTGGAGTCGGTGCAGAGCGAGGTCAAGACGACCAAGCAGGCGTTGGTCAAGGAGGCCGAGGCCCTGTCCACCTCCAAGGACTGGGGGCCGACCTCCGCGGCGTACAAGCGGTTGATGGATCGCTGGAAGGCGGCCGGCCGTGCGTCCCGCAAGGACGACGACGCGCTGTGGCAACGGTTCCGGGCCGCCCAGGACACGTTCTTCGCCGCGCGCAACGCCGTGCAGTCCGCCGAGGAGGAGGAGTTCAAGGCCAACCTGGCGGTGAAGGAGGCGCTCCTCGTCGAGGCCGAGGCGATCCTGCCGATCCGGGACCTGGCCGCGGCCAAGGAGTCGCTGCGTCACGTGCAGGAGCGCTGGGAAGTCGCCGGCAAGGTCCCGCGCGCTGACGTCGAGCGGGTCGAGCAGCGGATCCGGCGGGTCGAGAAGGCCGTGCGCGACGCGGAGGACGAGCGCTGGAAACGCACCAACCCCGAAGGCCGGGCTCGCGCGCAGAGCGCCGTCGACCAGCTCGAGGAAGCGCTGGCCGCGCAACACATCAAGCTGGAGAAGGCCCAGGCCAAGGGCGACGCCAAAGCCATCGCGGACGCCGAAGCCTCGATCGAGGCCCGCACCGCCTGGCTCGAGCAGGCCCGCTCAGCCCTGGAAGAGTTCAGCGGCTGACGCGCTGGAGCATCCAGCGGTCAGGCGCCGTGGCCGCCGGTGATCCGGTAGACGTCGAAGACGCCGTCCACGCGGCGTACGGCGGCCAGGACGTGGTCAAGGTGGGCCGGGTCCCCCATCTCGAATGTGAAGCGGGACAACGCAACCCGGTCCCGGGTCGTCTGGACGCTGGCCGACAGGATGTTGACGTGGGCGTCGGACAGCACGCGCGTGACGTCGGACAGCAGCCGGGAGCGGTCCAGCGCCTCGACCTGGATCTGGACCAGGAAGACCGTGGCCGCCGACGGAGCCCACTCGACCTCGACCACGCGGTCCGGCTGGGCCATCAGGGGCGCGACGTTGGAGCAGTCGGCGCGGTGCACGGAGACGCCATTGGCCCGGGTGACGAAGCCCATGATCGGATCGCCGGGCACGGGCGTGCAGCAGCGGGCCAGCTTGACCCACAGGTCGTCGACGCCCTTGACCACGACGCCCGGGTCGCCGCTGCGGTGCCGACGCGGCGACCGGGTGGGGGTCGTGGCCTCGGCCAAGTCCTCGGTCGTGCCCTCTTCGCCGCCTAGCGACTGGACCAGCCGAGACACGACGCTCTGCGCCGAGACGTGCGAATCCCCCACTGCCGCATACAAAGCCGAGACATCGGGATAGCGGAGCTCGGCGGCCAGGGCGGTCAGCGACTCGTGCGACATCAGCCGCTGGATCGGCAGGCCCTGCTTGCGCATCGCCTTCGCGATGGCGTCCTTGCCTTGCTCGATCGCTTCCTCGCGACGCTCCTTGGAGAACCACTGGCGGATCTTGTTGCGGGCCCGCGGGCTCTTGACGAACGTCAGCCAGTCGCGGCTCGGACCCGCGGTCGCCGCCTTGGAGGTGAGGATCTCGACGACGTCGCCGTTCTGCAGAGTGCTCTCCAGCGGCACCAGGCGACCGTTGACCCGGCCACCGATGCAGTGGTGACCAACCTCGGTGTGCACGGCGTAGGCGAAGTCGACCGGCGTTGCGCCAGAAGGCAATGCGGTCACATCACCCTTGGGTGAGAAGACGTAGACCTCGCGCGCGTTGATCTCGAACCGCAACGACTCCAGGAACTCCCCGGGGTCCGAGGTCTCCTTCTGCCAGTCGAGGAGCTGCCGCAGCCAGGCCATGTCGTTTTCCGGCTCGGTGCCGCCGCCGACCAGCGCCGTCGTCTGCGCAGCCGACGGGTCTTCCTTGTACTTCCAGTGCGCCGCCACCCCGAACTCGGCCCGCCGGTGCATGGTGTGGCTGCGGATCTGGATCTCGACCGGCTTGCCCTCCGGACCGATCACCGTCGTGTGCAGCGACTGGTACATGTTGAACTTGGGCATCGCGATGTAGTCCTTGAACCGGCCCGGGACCGGGTTCCAGCGCGCGTGCAGGGCACCCAAGGCGGCGTAACAGTCGCGCACCGAGTCGACCAGGACCCGCACGCCGACCAGGTCGTAGATGTCCTCGAAGTCGCGGCCGCGGACGATCATCTTCTGGTAGACGGAGTAGTAGTGCTTGGGCCGACCGGTGATCGTCGCCTTGATCTTGGCCGCCGCGAGGTCTCCCCCGACCTGCTCGCGCACGACGGCGAGGTACTCCTCACGGGCCGGCGCGCGGTCGGCGACCAGTCGGACGATCTCGTCGTAGACCTTGGGGTAGAGCGTGGCGAAGGACAGGTCCTCCAGCTCCCACTTGATGGTGTTCATGCCCAGCCGGTGGGCCAGCGGCGCGTAGATCTCGAGCGTCTCGCGCGCCTTGCGCTGGGCCGACTCCACCGAGACGTAGCGCCAGGTGCGCGCGTTGTGCAATCGGTCGGCGAGCTTGATGACCAGGACCCGGATGTCCTGGGCCATCGCCACGACCATCTTGCGAACGGTCTCGGACTGGGCCGCGTCGCCGTACTTGACCTTGTCCAGCTTGGTCACGCCGTCGACCAGCTTGGCGACCTCCTCGCCGAAGTCCTTACGGACCCCGTCGATCGTGTACGCCGTGTCCTCCACCGTGTCGTGCAGCAGCGCGGCGGCCAGGGTCGGCCCGGTCATGCCCAGCTCGGCCAGGATGGTCGCGACGGCCAGCGGGTGAGTGATGTAGGGGTCGCCGCTCTTGCGCAGCTGGCCCTCGTGGAAGTGTTCGGCGACGGCGTAGGCGCGCTCGACGATGCTGACGTCCAGCTTGGGGTGGTTGGCCCGGACCGTCCGCAGGAGCGGGTCCAGGACCGGGTTGGCGTTCGGCCGCTGGCCGCCGAGCCGGGCCAGCCGGTTGCGGACCCGAGCGCTGGCCGGACGGCTCCCGACCTCCGGTGGCGGGGCGGGCGGCAGGGGCGCCTGGCTCGCCTGCTCGGGCGAGCTGGTCGCGACGTCCTCGGCCACGGATCCTCCCGGTGTGCCGCCGCCTCGTGGGCAGGGCCCTACCAGTCTAGGCGGGGCGCCGAGGCCCGGACTCACACGGCGAACGTGGTCAGCACCTCACGACCCGGCAGCCGATCCCGGCCCCCGAGCGCGGACAGCTCGATCAAGACCTGGACGGCCACGACCACACCGCCTTGGCGCTCGATCAGCTCGGCGGCCGCCGCCGCGGTGCCCCCTGTCGCCAGGACGTCGTCGACGAGGAGCACCCGCTGACCGGGCCGGACCGCGTCCTGGGTCACCTCGAGCACCGCCTCGCCGTACTCCAGCGCGTACGACGCTCGCTCGGTGAGACCCGGCAGCTTGCCGGCCTTGCGCACCGGGACGAAGCCGACGCCGAGCCGCGTCGCGAGGGGCGCGGCCAGGATGAAGCCGCGGGCCTCGACCCCGGCGACGACATCGACACCGGCGTGCTGCTCGGCCCAGGCGTCGACCAGGCTGCGGAAGGCCGGCCCGTCACCGAGGAACGGCGTGATGTCGCGGAACAGGATGCCCGGCTCCGGGAAGTCCGGCACGGTCCGGACCAGCCGCTCGACGAGCGCGGCCAGATCGGCCGAGGTCACCGGCGTTTGCCGCTGGGCCCGCTGGGTTTCTTCTTGGTCCGTTTGGGCTGGTTGCGGGTGCCGCTGGTCTTGGCCGGGGTGGCCGCGCCGGGCCGGGCGACGGTCACGGTGGTGGTCCGCGCCCCCTCGGACGCCGTCCTCGACTCCGCCCGCCGCGGCGAGTTCGCCCGCCGCGCCGGTGCGCGCAGCGCCGGCGCCGGCCGCCTGGGCAGCGCGGCGCTTCAGCACTCGGCTGCGCAGCGCCTTCATCTCCGGCTGGCGCTCGCGCAGGTCGGCCAGCAGCGGCGTCGCGATGAAGATCGATGAGTACGTGCCGGTCGCAATGCCGATGAACAGGGCGAGAGCCAGGTCCTCCAGCGTGCCCGCACCGACCCAGGACGGTGCCGATCACCAGGATCGCGCCGATCGGCAGCAGGGCGACGACCGAGGTGTTGATCGACCGGACCAGGGTCTGGTTGACCGCGAGGTTCGCCGCCTCGGAGTAGGTGGATTTCGCTGTGGCCGTGAGGTTTTGGGTGTTCTCTCGGACCTTGTCGAAGACCACGACCGTGTCATAGAGCGAATAACCGAGGATGGTCAGGAAGCCGATCACCGAGGCCGGCGACACCTCGAAGCCCACGAGGGCGTAAATGCCCGCCGTGATCAAGAGGTCGTGCAACAGCGCGACGATCCCGGCCACGGCCATGGTCCAGGTGCGGAAGTAGAGCGCGATGATGCCGGAAACCAGGATCAGGAAGACGATCAGTCCCTGGAGGGCCTTCCGGGAGATGTCAGCGCCCCAGCTGGGGCCGATGAAGGTCGAGGAGACCTGGTCCGGAGCTGACGCCGTAGGCCTTGGCCAGGGCGGCGACCACGGCTTCGTTCTTGCTGTCGTTCTTGAGCTTGGAGGTCTGCACCCGCACCGAGTCGGTGCCGACCTTGGTCACCTGGGCGTCGGCCGTCGGGTCGACGCTCTGGACCGCGTCGCGGCCGATGACGTCGTTGGTGGTCTGGGCGTTGCTGACCGTGAACTCCGAGCCGCCCTTGAACTCCAGCGACAGGTTGAGCCCGCGGCCGAAGAGGCCGATCAGCGACAAGGCGATGACCACGCCGGAGATCGAGAACCAGAGCTTCTGCCGGCCGACGAAGTTGATCGACCGCTCGCCGGTGTAGAGCTCGTTGCCGAAGGTGGCGAAGCTGGGCATCAGTCGTCCTCTCCCTCGGCCGCGGCTGCTCGGGCCGCAGCGGCCCGGCGCGCCGCGATGGTGTCACCCTGGCGGGCCTTCTGGGCCGGACCGACCGGCTGGTCCGGGCTGGTGAGCCCGGCTGGCGTATCCGGCGGCGTATCGGGTGCGGCCTCGGTCGCTGGCGTCGGTCGTGGCCTCAGCCGCGGCTTGCGACGTCGCCGGAGCCGCAGACGGAGTCGCCGCGCGGGCCTTGCGAGCGCCCCGCGCCCCCGCGGTCGAGCCGCTGCTGCCCACGGCCGCGCCGGCTGTCACCAACTCGGGGACACCGGTGGCCGGAGCACTCGCCGTACGCCGCTTGCGGGCCGTGACACCGAGCGCTCCGGGTCCAACCCGCTCCACGGATGGCCCTCGCCGAAGAACTTGGTGCGGGCCAGCAGCTGCAGCATCGGGTGGGTGAAGAGGAACACCACGATCACGTCGATGATGGTCGTCAGGCCCAGGGTGTAGGCGAAGCCCTGCACGTTGCCGGCGGCCAGGAGGTACAGCACGACCGCGGCCAGGAAGCTCACCGAGTCGGCGGCCAGGATCGTGCGGCGGCCACGGGCCCAGCCGGTCTCGACGGCCGAGCGCAGGTTGCGCCCGTCGCGGACCTCATCTCGGACTCGTTCGAAGAACACGATGAAGGAGTCGGCGGTGATACCGATCGAGACGATCAGACCGGTCACGCCGGCCAGCGTCAGCCGGAAGCCCTGGGCCCAGCCCAGGTAGACGACGAAGCCGTAGGTCAGCGTCGAGGCGATGGCCAGCGAGGCGACGGTGACCAGCCCCAGCAGGCGGTACTGGAGCAGGGTGTAGAGCACGACGAGCAGCAGGCCGATCAGGCCGGCGATCAGGCTCTTCTGCAGCTGGTCGCGACCCAGGGTGGGGCTGATCGAGTTCTCGTTCAGGACCTTGAACGAGATCGGCAGCGCGCCGTACTTGAGCTGGTTGGCCAGCTCGCGGGACGACGACTCGGTGATGCCCGGGCCGCTGATCGAGGCCTGCCCGCCGACGATCGCCGACTGCGTCGTCGGCGAGGAGATCACCAAGCCGTCGACCACGATGGCGAACTGGTTGCGCGGTGCCGGAAGGCGCGACCAGCCGCTCGGTGACCGTGCCGAACTTGTCGGTGCCCGCCTTGTCGAAGTTGAGCGCGACCTCCCAGGTCGTCAGGGGGGTGCCGGTCGAGCTGCTCTGCAGTTGAGCGGTGGCCCCGCTGATGTCCGTGCCGGCAAGCTCGGCCGGACCCAGGATGTACTTGGTCGTGCCGTCGGTCGAGCAGGTGACGTAGGGCTTGGCCGGGTCCTCGGTGTTGGTCCGGAACTTGTTCAGGTCGGTGCAGGTCTCGGCGTCGTACTGCGCCTGGAGGGCCGGCGTCACCCAGTTCGGGTCGCTCGCGTCGGTGGGCTTGGCCGTCGGCGTCGTCGCCGCGGCGCTCGGGGTGGTCGCGGCCGCGGCTGGCGTGCTGGTCCCGGTGGGGGTGGTCGACGGGGTCGGCGCGGCAGCCAGGGCCTTGGGGATGGCCCGGCCCGCCGTCGACGGAGTGCCCGAGGCGCGGGAACTGGCCGTCGCACCGCCGGTCGGCGAGGCCGTGGAGGTCGCGGTCGAGCCACCGCTCGATGTGCCGGTGGCCGTGGCGGTGGGCGTCGCCGACGCGCCGGCTGCCCCCTCCTGGATCACCGGGCGGAAGTGCAGCTGGGCCGAGGTCTTGACCAGGTTCTTGGTCGCCTGGCTCGGCGTGCCGGGCAGGTCGACCACGATGTTCTTGCCGCCCTGGGAGGTGACCTGGGCCTCGCTGATGCCGGTGCCGTTGACCCGGTCGCGGATGATGCTGATCGCCTGGTTGATGGTGCCTTGGGAGACGGTGCCG
This sequence comes from uncultured Actinomycetota bacterium, assembly GCA_963834425.1. GTDB lineage: Bacteria > Actinomycetota > Actinomycetes > Actinomycetales > CAVURS01 > CAVURS01. Next base: position 1,079,557 of record CAWIBR010000013.1, on the reverse strand, counting down.
GTGGTGACCGGCTGCAGCACGATCTCGTCGCCGCCCTCGAGGTCCAGGCCGAGCTTGGGCGTCAGCGTCCCGGTGCCGTGGAAGTGGGCCGCGGCGATGGTGCCGTAGAGCACGACCAGCAGGGTGAGCAGGCCCAGGAGTGCGCGGCCGGGCCGTCCGGCCCGGGTCGGTCGTGCCACGTCGTCGGTCTCCTTGGTTCTGCGCTTCGTGCTGATGTGCGGCTGGTTGGTGCGGTCGGTGTGGTCGGTGTGCGGCGAGCTGGGTTCAGGCTGAGGTCAGTCCGAGTCAGTCCGGGGGTCCAACGTCTCAGGGTGCGCTGGGGTGCCCGTCGTCACCAGGCTCGGGGCCTGCGGCGAAGCCCGGTGCGTCCTCCGGCCCCACTGACGGTACGACGAGTGCGACCGCTCGGCGGTCGAAACGCAGATGCACGCCCGGCGCGGCCTCGATGACGGCTTCCTTGTCGGTCAGCGAGACGATCGTGCCGAACAGCCCGGAGGTGGTGCAGATCTCCGCCCCCACGGTCAGATCGCTCTGCAAGGAGGCCGCCTGACGAGCGCGCCGGCGCTGGCTGTTGACCAGGAGCAGGACCAAGGCGACAGGGAGCAGCAGGAAGATGATGCTGCCGTTCACGGGTGATCCCTCCGTCGGTGCCTGCCGCTCAGTGGCTTGCCTGGTCGAGGGCGCGGCACGGGCACCCATCTGGAGCGTGGCCCGAGCATGCTGCGTAGGGCCGCCGCAAGAGTCTAGGTGAGTGACGCCCGATGACCAAAGGTGACACGGCTGCTCAACCCAGGCGGCCCATCGTGTCCCCGGGTCCGGGCGTGGACGGCCCGTCCGCCCCGCGGCCGGCGGCCCGGTCCTCGCGCGGCTCGCCGAACGGCAGGGCGGCCTGGCCGCTGAGCGCCGGCGCGGTCATCCCCAGGTGCTCCCAGGCGGCGTGCGTGGCCGCGCGACCGCGCGGCGTCCGGACCAGCAGGCCCTCGCGGACGAGATACGGCTCGGCGACCGTCTCCACCGTCTCGGTCTCCTCGCCGACGGCCACGGCCAGCGTCGACAAGCCGACCGGCCCGCCGCCGAACCGCCGGCAAAGGGTCTCCAGGACCGCCCGGTCGAGGCGGTCCAGGCCCAGCTCGTCCACGTCGTAGAGCTGCAACGCGGCTCGGGCGGCAGCCAGGTCGATCGCACCGTCGCCGTGCACCTCGGCCCAGTCCCGCACCCGGCGCAACAGCCGGTTGGTGATCCGCGGGGTGCCCCTGGACCGGCGGGCGATCTCGTGACCACCCTGCTCGTCGAGCGCGATCCCGAGCAGGCTGGCCGAGCGGTGCAGGATCGTCTCGAGGTCGACGACCGAGTAGTAGTCGAGGTGTCCGGTGAAGCCGAACCGGTCGCGCAGCGGCGCGGGCAGGAGACCGGCCCGGGTGGTCGCCCCGACCAGGGTGAAGGTCGGGATCTCCAGCGGGATGGCGGTGGCGCCCGGCCCCTTGCCGACGACGACGTCGACCCGGAAGTCCTCCATCGCGACGTAGAGCATCTCCTCGGCCGGGCGCGACATCCGGTGGATCTCGTCCAGGAAGAGCACCTCGCCCTCGCCGAGCTGGGACAGGATCGCGGCCAGGTCGCCGGCGTGCTGGATGGCGGGACCGCTCGTGATGCGCAGCGGCGCACCCATCTCAGCGGCCACGATCATCGCCAACGTCGTCTTGCCGAGGCCGGGTGGTCCGGAGAGCAGCACGTGGTCCGGCACGCCGCCGCGGCCCTTGGCGGCCTGCAGCATCAGCGCGAGCTGCTCGCGGACCTTGGGCTGGCCGGGGAACTCCTCCAGCCGCTTGGGTCGCAGCGCCTGCTCGGCGGCGAGTTCCTCGATGTCGTCCGGGTCAGCGTGACCGTCCAGCAGGCCGGACGTCGCGTCGTACGAGCCGTCGGTGCTCATGTGCGGCCCAGCTGCCGAAGGGCAGCGCGCAGGAGGGTCGCGACGTCGGCCGGGTGGCGCGTCACCGTCATCGGTCGCGGCCAGGACCTGGTCGAGCGCGTCGTCGGCCGCCTTGGCCGACCAGCCGAGGCCGACCAGCGCGTCGCGCACTTGCGGTCGGCCGTCGGCGGCGGTGGCGGCCGGACGCGGGGCCTGCTCGGGCGTGAGCCCTGGTGGGCCGAGCCGGTCCTTGAGCTCGAGCACGAGCCGCTGGGCGCCCTTGCGGCCGATGCCGGGCACGCGGCACAGGGCCACCAGGTCGTCCGTGGCGACCGCGCGGCGCAGGCCGTCCGGCTCGTGCACGGCGAGCATGGCCAGGGCGAGCCGCGGACCGATCCCGGAGACGGTCTGCACCAGCTCGAAGGTCGAGCGCTCGTCATCGGTCAGGAAGCCGTAGAGCGTGAGGGAGTCCTCGCGCACCACGAGTGAGGTGAAGAGCTGGGCCGGCTGCCCGATCACCAGCTCGGCCAGCGTGCCGGGCGCGGCGTGCACGAGGATGCCGACCCCGCCGACCTCGATCACGGCTGAGTCCAGGCTGACGGCGGCGACCAGGCCGCGGACGGTGGCGATCATCGGGCGCCCGCCGTTCCGGCTTTGGCCGCGGCCGAGGCCGCTCGGGAGGCCGTCGAGGCGACGGTGAGTCGTCGCTGGGCGGCTCCTCGCCAGAGGTGACAGATGGCCAGGGCCAGAGCGTCGGAGGCGTCGGCCGGTCGGGGCTGTTCAGTGAGCCGGAGGAGGCGGGTGACCATGGCCCCCACCTGGTCCTTGTCGGCCCGGCCGTTGCCGGTCACCGCCGCTTTGACCTCGCTCGGGGTGTGCAGGGCGACGGGTACGCCGCGTTGCGCGGCCGCCAGCATCGCGACGGCGCTGGCTTGCGCCGTACCCATCACGGTGCGGACGTTGTGCTGGCTGAAGACCCGCTCGACGGCGACGGCGTCCGGTTGCAGGCGGTCCATCGCGGCGCCGATCTCGGCGGCGATGACCAGGAGCCGGTCGGCGATGTCGTCGCCCGCGGGGGTCCGGATGACCAGGACGTCGACCAGGCGCGGTGGCCGGCCGGGCACGCCCTCGACGACGCCGACGCCGCAGCGGGTCAGGCCGGGGTCCACGCCGAGCACTCGCACAGCCGGTCTCCCTCGTCGCTAGCAGTCGGCGTACGGCGCTCTGCGTCCGAACACCTGTTCGGAAGTCACCGTACAAGCCGAGCCCCGGCTGTCCAGGGACCGCCACGCGGACGTCCAGTGTGCGGAGTTACGCCAATCCCGCCTTCGTTGCACGGGCGTCGCCGCGCCGAACCTATTGGCACGGCGGCGTCGCCGCGACAGGAAAGGGCGGGGTCAGCCGACGGACTCCATGACCTCGTCGGAGACGTCGTAGTTGGCGTAGACGTTCTGGACGTCGTCGCTGTCCTCGAGGGCCTCGATCAGGCGGAAGACCTTGCGGGCGCCGTCCTCGTCGAGCTCGACGGTGACGCTCGGGACGAAGTCGACCTCGGCCGACTCGTAGTCGATGCCGGCCTCCTGCAGGGCGGTCCGGACGGCCACCACGTCGGTCGCCTCGCTGACCACCTCGAACGACTCGCCGAGGTCGTTGACCTCCTCGGCGCCGGCGTCCAACACGGCGCCCAGCACGTCGTCCTCGGTGGGCTTGGCGCCTTGCTTCTCGACGATGACGACGCCCTTGCGGGTGAACATGTAGGACACGCTGCCGGGGTCAGCCAGGCTGCCGCCGGCCCGGGTCATGGCCGTCCGCACCTCGGCCGCGGCTCGATTGCGGTTGTCGGTGAGGCACTCGACCAGGATCGCGACGCCGCCCGGGGCGTAGCCCTCGTACATGATCGTCTGGTAGTCGGCGCCCCCAGCTGCGGCGCCGGACCCCCGCTTGACCGCGCGGTCGATGTTGTCGTTGGGGACGGACGTCTTCTTGGCCTTGTAGATCGCGTCGTAGAGCGTCGGGTTGGCGTCGGGGTCGCCGCCGCCGAGCCGGGCCGCCACCTCGATGTTCTTGATCAGCTTGGCGAAGACCTTGCTCCGCTTGGCGTCGACGACGGCCTTCTTGTGCTTGGTCGTCGCCCACTTGGAGTGGCCGCTCATGAACGCTCCTTGCTCGATCTGCTCACTGTCGTTTGCCGGCCCGGATCATCTGCACGAAGAGCCCGTGGACGCGGCGCTCCCCCGTGACCTCGGGATGGAACGAGGTAGCCAACAGCGCGCCCTGCCGGACGGCCACGATCCTACCCGCGGCCGGCCCCTCCTCCACGGTCGCCAGCACCTCGACGGACTCCCCTACCTGCTCCACCCAGGGCGCCCGGATGAAGACCGCGTGCACCGGAGCACCGTCGAGATGCTCGAAGTCGACGTCGGTCTCGAAGGAGTCCACCTGCCGCCCGAAGGCGTTACGCCGGACCGTCATGTCGATGCCGCCGAGCGTCTCCTGGTCCGGCTTGCCGTCGACGATCCGGTCGGCGAGCAGGATCATCCCGGCACAGGACCCGTACGCCGGGAGGCCGGCCCGCAACGCCTCGCGGAGCGGGTCGCGGAGGCCGAAGGCCCGGGCCAGCTTGTCGATCGTGGTGGACTCCCCGCCGGGGAGCACGATGCCGTCCAGACCCTCGAGCTCCTCGGGGCGGCGGACCGACCGGGGCTGCGCGCCGCAGTCCTGCAGGGCCCGGAAGTGCTCGCGCACGTCGCCCTGGAGGGCGAGGACCCCCACAACAGGGTCGACGGGACTGCTGGCCACGACCGACAAGCCTACGGGCCGGGGCTAGGGTCACGCGCAATGGACAGCTCTGGAGCGGGTGAGGACGCGAACGTCGAGCGGCTCATCGCCGACCTCCGCGACCGGGCCGCCGAGCTCGACGGCGCCAGCCCCATGCGGCCCGTCCGAGCCCGGTTCGCGCTGCCTCCCGGCGTGGTCTATCTGGACGGCAACAGTCTCGGCGCCCTGCCGCTCGCGGTTGGCGCCGTTGTCGCCGATGTCGTTGAGCGGCAATGGGGTTCGGACCTGATCGCCAGCTGGAACACCAACGACTGGTGGGCGGCGCAGGGCCGAGTCGGCGATGCGATCGGACGCCTGGTGGGTGCGGCGGCCGGGCAGATCGTGGCCGGCGACTCAACGTCGGTCAACCTCTTCAAGTGCTACGTCGCCGCCCTGCGGATGCGGCCGGGCCGACGCGTGGTCGTCGCTGATCCGGCGTCGTTCCCCACCGATCTCTATGTCCTGCAGGGTGTTGCCGAGCTGACCGGCTGCGAGATCCTGCTCGCCCCTCCGCCCGAGGTCCCGGCCCTGCTCGCGGCCCGCGGGCCCGGAGGTCGCTCTGGTCTCGCTGTCCCAGGTCGACTTCCGCACCGGCGAGCTGTGGGACCTGCCCGGGCTCACCGCGTCGATCCAGGCAGCGGGCGCGCTGGCCCTGTGGGACCTGTGCCATTCGGCCGGGGTGGTGGATGTCGGCCTGGATGCGCACGGCGTCGACCTGGCGGTGGGCTGCACCTACAAGTACCTCAACGGTGGACCGGGCTCGCCGGCGTACATCTACGTCGCCCGCCGCCACCAGGACGACTTCGCCCAGCCCATCACCGGGTGGAACGGCCACGCGGACCCGTTCGCCATGGGCGCGAGCTACCGGCCGGCGCCGGGCATCGACCGCGCTCGCGTGGGAACCCCGCCGATGCTGTCCCTGCTGGCCATGGAGGCTGCGCTCACGGCGTACGACGGGTTGTCGTTGGCCGATGTCCGCGCGGCCTCGCTGTCGCTCACCGGCTTCTTCATCGAGAGCCTGACCGCCGTCCTGCCGGCCATCGAGGTGGTGACTCCCCGCGCCGCCGACCGGCGCGGCTCGCAGGTCTCGCTGCGCCACCCCGCGGCGTACGGCGTGGTGCAGGCCCTCATCGCTCGCGGGGTGATCGGGGACTACCGCGAGCCGGACATCGTGCGGCTGGGCTTCGCGCCGCTCTACGTCACGCACGCGGATTGCGTTGCGGCAGTGGCGAATCTGGTCGCAGTGCTCGAATCGGGCGAAGCGACAGACCCGCGGTTCACGACGCGAGCGACCGTCACCTAGCACGCACCGCGCTTGTCGCCGTCTGTTCATCGGGTCGTCGACCGGACGAACGAGTCGGGTCACCTGCGCCCGCCAGCGTCGGTTCGAAGGTTCCCTGGCCCACCGACGTGAAGGCGATCCCATGCGCGCGAAGCACGGCAGGACGACAGGCATAGCGATCGGAGCGGCCGCCGCCGGGCTGGTGCTGGGCGTGATGGCCTCGGCCTCGGCCAGTCCGGGAGCGACGGCGGCAGCGCCCAGGACCATCGCCAAGGTCGTGCCCTCGACGACGATTCCACCGGCCTTCCAGGCCGCGAGTGTGCAGGTGTTCAAGACCCACATCCCGCCCCTCGCGACGATCGGCGGCGTGCACGATCACGGGCGGCGGCTATGGCTCGTCGCTGACCCGAGTGCCGGGCACGACCAACGAGTTCTACGGCCTGACCGATCGCGGGCCCAACGTCGACGGCCCCAATGGCACGAAGGTGGAGCCGCTGCCGGACTTCGACCCGGCCATCGGCAAGTTCCGCTTCACCAACGGCAAAGCCGTCCTGCTCAAGAGCATCCCGTTGAAGTCCGCCACCGGCGTGCCGTACTCGGGTCGGGTCAACACCCTCGCCGACACCGGCGAGACGATCACGGACCTCAACGGCAATGTCCTGGCCAAGGACCCCAACGGCTACGACTCCGAGGGTCTGGTCGCACTGAAGGACGGCACGTTCTGGGTGTCCGATGAGTACGGCCCCTTCATCACGCACTTCACTGCGAACGGCCGAGCGATCTCGCGGCTGTCGCCCTACGACGGCACGCTGCCCGCCGAGCTGAAGTTCCGGGTGCCCAACAAGGGGATGGAAGGCCTGACCATCACCCCGGACGGCAAGACGCTCGTGGGGATGATGCAGTCGGCCCTCCAAGACCCGGATCTGACCGCCAAGCCGGCCAAGGTGACCACCCTGCGGATCGTGACCATCGACCTGAAGACCAAGGCCGAGCACGAGTACCTCTACCTGCTCGACAACCCGGGCACCACCAGCTCGGCGGTCAGTGAGATCACCGCGTTGTCCAACACCTCGTTCCTCGTCGACGAGCGCGACGGCAACTTCGAGCCGGGTGCCTACAAGAAGCTCTGGCAGATCAGCCTGACCGGAGCCACCGACGTGGGGCCGCTCTCGACGGTCCCCGGCACGACGTACGACGCGAGCCAGGGCGGCCTACTGGTCGATGGTATGAGCATCGACCAGTTCGTCGGCACCGATGACACGGCGACCGCCCTGGCCGCGTTGCAGGGCAAGGGAATCCAGCCGGTCAGCAAGGCGCTCAACCTGGACCTCGGTGGGCTCGTCTCGAGTCTGGACCCGAGCGGCGGCTTCTTCGGTCACGACAAGATCGAGGGTGTCACGACCCTGGACGGGGGCCGGACCATCGTCGTCAGCAACGACAGCGACTTCGGCATCGTCGGGGTCAACGAGAGCGCCCCGCCCTTCACCCTCACTCCGAAGATCCTGCCCAACGGTCAGCAGGACGACGGGGAGTTCCTCGTCATCAAGCGCTAGGGCCAGGCGCAGCAGAGCGCGGGAGCGACGAGGCCGTCAGCCGACGGCCTCGTCGCTCGGCTCCGGCCGGGCTTCCCGAGCCGAGCTCGGCTCGGGCTTCGGCCGGCGCGGCTCGCGCACGCCCGCTCCCCCGCCGCGCCGGTACCAGAGGCGGACAACCGCTCCCGGTGCCACCTTCGCACCCGACTCGGGCACCTGATCGGTGATGACCGACGCCGGCCACTCCGGAGTCCCCGCCTCGGCGGAGTCCGGACCGACGCCAACGGCCACCAAACCCTTGGCGCGCAACGTTTCCAGGGCATCGATCCAGGTGCGGCCGATCACGCTGGGCACGGTCACCGAGGACCGCCGCCGACTGGCGCGGGCCGCGCGCGCGGCCTCGTCGGCGCTGACCGACGTCAGCACCCGCGAACGCTGATCGCCCGCCAGTGGCCGGTCCGCGTCCGGGGCGTCGTCCAGGTCACGCCAGCGCTCCCACGCCGACTGACGGGTCACGCCGAGCATGGTCGCGATCTCCGACCACGACTTCCCGTGGCCTCGGGCCGCCCGGACGGCGGCCAGCTCAGCCTGATCCAGTAGGTGACGCAGGACGCCGATGTCGGCGCAGCGCGGCTAGCGCCCGACCGTCATCGTCGCGGTCGGCGGGTCGCCCCTCCGCGCCGCCCGGGATCCACCCGGACAATCGCTCCCACGCGCGCACACCGTCTCGCCACGGCCCTTTGCCCTTGCTCATAGCTGTCAGGCTACCCTGACGATCGAGCCTTGACGACGGAGACCACCGCATAGACCCCGTCGAGGGGGGTGTCGACCCGCAGCCGGTGCTCGTAGATCCCGGCTCGATCGAAGAGCGCGACGATCTGGTCGATCGACCGCGGGTGGATGTGCGGCCACTGGAGCACGGTCGTGACGAAGTCCAGATCCGGGCGGCTGTCCAGCATGTTGGCCACGACCAGTCGTCCCCCGGGTCGCACCAGTCGCCACGCGTTGTGCAACAGCCCAACGGCCCCGATCGAGCGTCGGCCGGCCACGACACCGGCGTACGCGTAGTCGTGCGGCCGGTCGTCGAGGTACTCGAACAGCCCGAGCACCTCGACCGCATCGAAGGACTCCGCGGGCAGTTCGGGTTCGAGGCCCTGCGGTCGCAGGATGTCCATCCTTCGGGTGCGCACACTGTGGCTGACGCCGAGCTGCCGGGCGAACCCCTCGGCCAGGTCCAAGGCACCGCGGTCGTAGTCGACCAGGTCCAGCTCCAATCCGCGCTCCGGCCGCGGTGAGGTCGACCATCGCCTCCAGCACTGGCAGGGCCGCCCCCGCGGCCAGGCTGAGCCAGCGGATCCGGGGGTGCCGACCGGACCGGGTCGCCGCGTCACCCGCGAGCAGCGCTCGCAGGACAGCGGCCCGGCTCCGGATGCCACGGGCGTCGATCTGATGGGTGAACCAGAGCCGATCGGCCGCGCTGATCGGGAATCCGTCGGTCAGCCGCATCGAGTCGACGCGCTGCATCGGGATCAGCGACGCGGCGCTGGGCAACTGGTCCAACCGCCAATGGCGCAGCGCCGGCCGGATCCGCTCGTCGAAGAACTCGGCCGTCGCTGGGTTCGACAAGTCGACCGGACCGCTCCGTTCCGGCGGCCCGCCGTTGGCCGCACACCACGCGAGCGAGGCCCCGGTCAGGCGGGCGACGTCAGCCGCCACGGTGTCGCAGGAGACGCAGTCCGGCAGGCAGGGGTCGGCTGAGCGCAGCCGGAGGACTGGCTCGACCTCGGTCGCCATCCGCATCCGTACCTCCCACACGCGCCCCGACCTCCCCCGCTCCGGGCAGTGCCCCGCTCGCCGGACTCCCGATCCAGCCACGCTAGGCAGCGCGGGCCGGCCAGGGACCGGGCAAATGCCTAGCCTGAGAGCAGGGCAGAAAAGGGGCCGATCGGACCGTCAGCGGTCCTACCATCGAGGCGTGATCGGCCGCGCGGACTCGGTCCTGGCCATCCGCAACGTCCTCGGCGCCGCCGCCGACTCCAGAGCAGCGGCGCTCAAGCTCGTGGGCGAGCCAGGAATCGGCAAGACCACGCTGTGTCGGCTGGCCGAGTCGCTGGCCCTCGCCGCCGGATTCCTGGTCATCACGGCCGTCGGGATGGAGTGGGAGTCCAACCTCGAGCTCGCCGCGCTGAGCCAGATCCTGGCGCCCTTGGCCGACGGGCTGGAGGACCTCGCAGCGACCCAGGCCCAGCTTCTGCGGTCTGTGCTGGCCGCGGCCCCTCCGGCCGACACCGATCCCTTCGCGCTGGCCGTCGCCGTGCACAGCTGTCTGGTCCGCGCGGCGGACGCCCAGCCGATCCTGCTGATCCTGGACGACATCCAGTGGCTGGACGCCACCTCGACCGGCGTCCTCGCCTTCGCCCTGCGCCGCCTCGAAGCCGATGCCGTGGCGACGGTGATCGCCCGCCGCCCCGAGGTGGCCGACCCGTTCCCGGCGAGCTGGCCCGAACTCGAAGTCGGCCGTCTCTCCGACGATGACGTACGCCGGCTGCTCGAGCAGCTCCGTCCGGACCTGCCGTCAGTCGACCCCGGAGTCGCGGTGCGGGTGGGTGAGCTGCTGGCCGGGAATCCGCTGGCCCTCGAGGAGTTCGCGGCCGGCCTGGACCGAGCTCAGGCTCTCGGCACCGCGCCATTGCCGGAGATCCCGATCCTCAGCGGGCGTGGGCGGCTCGACTTCGGGGCACCGATCCTGCTGCTTCCGGAGCGGACCCGGCAGGCGCTGGTGGTGGTCGTCGCGGCCGGACGCGAACGGGCCCTGGTCCGGCCGGCTCTGCGGGAGCTCGGCCTGGAACCCGCCGACCTCGACCCGGCGATCGACGCCGGACTGCTGATCGAGAACGACGGGCTCCAGTTCACCCATCCGCTGCGCCGGGCCGCGGCGTACCAGGTGGTGCCGGCCGGCGTATCGACGCCGGGTGCACGCGACGCTGGCTGGGCTGTGCGCCGGTCTCGACAGTGTCCGCCACGCCTACCACCTGGATGCGAGCGGGCAGACCGGCGAGTCGGCGGCGGCTGCGATGGAGGAGGCCGCGCGCTCGATCGCTCTCCGCGCCGGGCCGGGTGCCGCGGCCCAGGCGTGGGCGCGGGCGGCCGATCTCAGCCTGGAGCGCCGCCGCCGTGATCGCCGGCTGATCCGAGCCGCTGAGGCGTTCTTCCTCGGTGGCGACCGGGCCCAAGCCAGCCTTCGCCTGGGCGAGCTGGTCGGCCCGAACCAGCTCGATGCCGAGGCCCTCGACGCTCGGGCGGCTCACCTGGAACCGGAGGTCCTCGCCGAGGCGCTGTCGCTCCAGTGCGCCATGGCGATCTGGCACGAGACCGATCGGGCCGAGATAGCTCGGCTGGCGGGCGCCCTCGACTGGCTCGCCCGCCTCGATCGGCGCCGCGCCCTGGTTGCCTGTTCCGGCCTGTCCGCGGCCGCCGAGAATCTGGGGCTGCTCCACCTGGCGGAACAGCTGACCGAACGTGGGGTCCAGCTCAGCGCGACCCTCGAGGAGGCGCTGCGCCTGGAGGCCCGGTACAGCGCCCTCCACGTGGGGGTGCTGACCAAGGGCGGCGGCGCGGTCCAGCCGATCCGGGAGGTGGCGTCGCTGGAGGTCATCGCCGCAATCCTCGATCGGTCACCGACGGGTCTGTGGGGTGTCGCCCAGGCGGCGTGCTGGCAGGAGGACTTCGCCTTTGCCTGGGCGGTCTCGCTGCGAGCCGTCGACTCGCTGCGCCACCGCAGTGCCTTGGCCTGGCTGCCCTACGCGCTGACCGTGCAGGACGAGCTCTGGTGGTGGTCCGGCGACTGGGATCGGGCCTCAGCCGGGATGGCCGAGGCCCTGGAGCTGATCCGGCTGACCGGTCAGCACAGCCTGCTGGGCTACGCGCTGGCGATGTATGCGCGGATCCTCGGACCGCAGGGCCGGCAGGACGCGTGCCGAGCGGCGGGGTGGGAGGCCTTGGGACTGGTGACCACGGGCCGGGAGGAGCCGGTGGTGCTCTATGCCCGGCACGCCCTGGGCCTGTCCGACCTCAGTGCCGGCCGACCGGGCCCGGCCGTCGAGCATCTGCAGGTCGCCGACGACTACGCGCAGGCGGTGGGCCTGGCCCAGCCCTCGGTCGTGCCGTATCTCGCGGACTACGTCGAGGCCCTGATCGAGACCGGCGATGTCGACCGCGCGCACGCGGTCACGCTCCGGTTCGAGCAGCTCACCGGCACGTCGGGCTCGGACTGGGCTGGGGGTGCGTTGGGCCGGGTCCAGGCGATGCTCGATGCCGATGACGACCGAGCCGTCGAACGGCTGCGTGAGTCGGTGTCGACCTTCACCACGGTCCGGCCCGTGCCGTTCGAGCGCGCCCGGTCCCTGCTGACGCTGGGCAGCCGGCTGCGCCGCGGCCGAAAGCCGTCCGAGGCGCGCGGCGTGCTGCGAGAGGCGTCGGAGACCTTCGCCGCCTGTGGAGCCCCGGACTGGACCGCGCGGGCGGATGCGGAGCGGCGGGCGGCCGGCGATCGTACGACGCAGGTGCGGGCCGCGTCCGGGCTGGCTGACCTGACGTCGCAGCAGCAGCAGGTTGTGCTGATGGTGGCTGGCGGCGCGACCAACAAGCAGGTCGCGGCCAACCTCTTCCTCAGCCCCAAAACCGTTGAGTACCACCTGCGCCGGGCCTGCGCCCAGCTGGGCGTGCGCAACCGGGTCGAGCTCAGCCGCTACGTCGCCCGAGCCGATCCGGGCGACCCGCACTGACCTCCGCGCCGGGCGGCCGGCGAGACCGCCGGTGGTGGCTACCAGCCGCGCTCGGCCAGCCGGTGCGGCTCCGGGACGTCCTCGACGTTGATGCCGACCATGGCCTCGCCCAGGCCGCGCGAGACCTTGGCCAGGACGTCCGGGTCGTCGTAGAAGGTCGTGGCCTTGACGATCGCAGCGGCGCGCGCGGCCGGGTCGCCCGACTTGAAGATGCCGGACCCGACGAAGACGCCCTCGGCGCCGAGCTGCATCATCATCGCGGCGTCGGCCGGGGTCGCGATGCCGCCGGCGGTGAACAGGACGACCGGCAGCTTGCCCGCCCGGGCGACCTCGACGACCAGGTCGTACGGCGCCTGGAGCTCCTTGGCCGCGACGTACAGCTCGTCCTCGCTGAGCGAGGTGAGCCGCCGGATCTCGCCACCGATCTGGCGCATGTGCGTCGTCGCGTTGGAGACATCGCCGGTGCCGGCCTCGCCCTTGGAGCGGATCATGGCCGCGCCCTCGGTGATCCGGCGCAGCGCCTCGCCGAGGTTGGTGGCTCCGCAGACGAAGGGCACGGTGAAGGCCCACTTGTCGATGTGGTTGGTGTAGTCGGCGGGTGTCAGGACCTCGGACTCGTCCACGTAGTCAACGCCCAGGGACTGCAGCACCTGCGCCTCGACGAAATGGCCGATCCGCGCCTTGGCCATCACCGGGATGGAGACCGCGTCGATGATCCCGTCGATCAGGTCGGGGTCGCTCATCCGGGCCACGCCACCCTGCGCACGGATGTCGGCGGGCACGCGCTCGAGGGCCATCACCGCGACGGCGCCGGCGTCCTCGGCGATCTTGGCCTGGTCGGCGGTGACGACGTCCATGATGACGCCGCCCTTGAGCATCTCGGCCATGCCGCGCTTGACCCGGGCGGTGCCAGTGACGGCGCCGGCACCGGTGCTGGCGTCCGGAGTGGAGGTGGACACGGGAGACCTCGTTTGCATCGTGGGAGAGGGCAACAACCTGCGCCTTCATCGTAGAGCGGGGCCGGTCATCGCCCGACCCTCCATCGTCACCCAGATCCGGACAATCCCGGCGGGATAGGTCCACTTCCCGCAACATTGGCAGTGCTCCCTGCCGACCGCCGTACTCCCTGCACGGCGGTGATCTGGGCTTCAGATCAGCCCAGCCACCGTCGTTCCGTGGAGCAACGCGCCGGCGGGGAGCACGTGGGTCAGCGGGCGAGTACGGCGGGGAGCTCGTCGTCGATCTCGAAGGTCTGGGGCATCGCCGCCCGCCCGGCCAGGTGGGCCCACCGGACGACGCGCTTGCGCCGGACCCGCTGGGCGTCCATGACGGCCTGGTTGTGGAATCGGCGAGCGAGCTGGGCACGATGGGCGGCCGTGGCGAGGCGGTCCAGCACCTCGGTGTCCAGCCCGCTCAGGTTCGAGCCGTCGAGCTGCCCGATGGCCACCCGCAGGGCGTGGGACAGGTCGCTCTCGGCGCTCTCCCGCTCGACGGCGTCGTCACCGTCCCCTGGCGCCTTCGTGCTCTCCGGCCGCGAGGGCATCGGCGGCCGCGCCGGCGACGAGCAGGCCGCTGGCCGGATCCAGCAACCCCGAGGTCGCGAGCTCGATGGCGGCTTCAGCGCGGCGTACCAGCTGGGCGTCGAGCGTGGCCCGGGAGCCTTCGACCCGGTGGTGCAGCCGGTCCAGGCGCGAGGCCGAGAAGGAGAGGTACCAGGCGGCGAGCAGGACGGCGAGCACGAGGAGCCCGACCCAGACCCCGGTGCGCACCATCCGAGCCTAGGTGCCCCCGGGCCCCGCACGGTTGTCAGCACCAGGACCGAGCATCTGCTGTCGTGCTGCTGACAACTCGCGCGCGACCGGGCCGAGTCAGGAGGTGACGGTGGCGTAGACGTCGAGGATCTGGGCCGCCACGACCGGCCAGTCATAGCGGACGACCTCGGCGCTCCCCCGCTCGGCGAGCACCGCTCGGGCGCCGGGGTCGCGGAGCAGGGCGACCAGGGCGGCCGCCAGAGCGGTGCTGTCGCCGACCGGAAACAGCTGGCCGCACCGGCCGTCATCGAGCACGCGTCGGAACGCCGGCAGATCACTGGCCACGACCGGCGCTCCGGCACTCATCGCCTCGACGAGCACGATGCCGAAGCTCTCGCCCCCGGTGTGTGGCGCGACGTAGACGTCGACCGAGCGCAGGAGCGATGCCTTGTCCGCATCGCTGACCTGTCCGAGAAAGGTGGCGGCCGCCGCGACATCGGGGGCAAGCTGGCTCGCCGCATCCTCGATGTCGCCAGACCCGGCGATCAGCACACGCAGACCCGGAATCGACTGCAGCGCAACGGCAATCGCGTCCATGAGCACGGAGAGGCCCTTGCGCGGCTCGTCGATCCGGCCGAGGAAGGCCACGGTCGGACGCTCGGCAGTCCCCCGCCAGTCGGGTGTCGGCTCAGCGTCGGCGAAGCGCTCGACGTAGACGCCGTTCGGGATGACCACTGCATCGCCGCCGATGTGGTTGGTGACCGTACGCCGGGCATCCTCCGACACGGCGATGCGAGCCGCGATCTTCTCCAGGCTGGGCCGCAGCAGCGGATAGGCCGTCTGCATCGCGCGCGAGCGCAGGTTGGAGGTGTGGAAGGTCGCCACGATCGGGCCGTCCGCCGCCCACAGCGCCAGCAAGGACAGGCTGGGGCTCACCGGTTCGTGAATGTGGACGACGTCGAAGTTGCCCTCCTCCAACCACCGGCGGGTGCGCGCTGCTGAGACCGGCCCGAAGTTCACCCGGGCGACGGATCCGTTGTAGCGCATGGGAATCGCGCGACCAGCGGCGACGACGTACGACGGGAGCTCGGTGCCGTCGTCGGCCGGGGCGAGCAGGCTCACTGGATGGCCGGTGGCGATGAGCTGCTCGGCCAGGTCGCGACAGTGCCAGCCGACACCGCCCGGGACGTCGAGGCTGTAGGGGCAGACGATGCCGACCCGCATCAGGTCCTCACGGCGAGGACGCAACGCGGGTGGGGTCGAGGTCGGCGACGAAGACCGGCTGGAGCATGTGCCAGTCCTGCGGATGCTCGGCGATCGCGCCGGCCAGCGCATCGGCGCAGGCCTGCGTCATCGCCGCCACCTGCTCACCGCGACGCTGGCCCTCGGGCACCGGCACCTGCTCGTGCCAGGTGATCACGATGCCGTGCCCGCCCCGGTCCATCGGCTCGTAGTGGATCGTGAGGGGATACAACGCCGCGCCGGTGGCCACGGCCAGGGCCGCGGGGCCGGCGGCCATCCGGGCCCGCTCACCGAAGAAGTCGACCTCGACGCCGTTGTGGCTCAGGTCGCGGTCGGCGAGCAACGGCATGAACGTGTCCCCGCCCCGCACCGCAGCCAGCAGCGTGCGGAACACGTCGGAGCCGCTGAGCGGGATGATCCGCATGCCCAGCCGCTCGCGGAACTCCAGGAACGCCGTGAAGACCTCCTCCGGGCGCAGCCGCTCGGCCACCGTCGTCACCTGATGCAGCTGGCTGGTCGACCATGCCCCGGCGTGATCCCAGTTGCCCAGATGCCCGAGAAACGCCACGACCGACTCACCGCGCGCGAGCTGCTCCCGAGGGTGTTCATCGCCAATTGCCCGCACGCTGCCGACCAGTCGTTCCGGCGACCAGCCGGGCAGCCGGAAGGCATCGCAGTAGTAGCGCAGGTAGGACCGCATCCCGGCCCGGGACAGCTCGCGCAGCTCGGCCTCGCCGGCGTCGGGGCGCACCCGGGCCAGGTTGGCCTCGAGCTGGCGCACCGACGGCCCGTGCCGCCGCCAGGCCTGGTCCGCGATCCGGTCGAACAGCCGGTACGCCGCGCGCTCGGGCAGCAGCCGGACCAACCGCCAGCCCGCGAAGTAGGCCCGGACGGTCAGCCACCCCCGCAGCCGTTTCACGCGGGGCTCACGAGGCGGCCGGCTCCTCCGGCGGCTCGGCGAAAGCCTGCCGGCGTACGGTCAGCATCCGCTGGACGACGGTGATCAGGCTGGCCAGCGCCAGCAGCGACAGGACGACGGCCAGGACGACCTCGGGCAGGCCGAGCCCGACCAGGCCGGTCGTTACCAGCACCGCGACGAGCCGGTCGGCCCGCTCGGCGATGCCGACGTTGGCGGTCATCCCGAGCCCCTCGGCTCGAGCCTTGGCGTAGGACACGACGCTGCCCAGGATCAGGCAGGCCAGGGCGAGGGAGGCCATGGCGATGTCGTTGCCGCCACCGGCGTACCAGAGCACCAGGCCACCGAAGATGGCCGCGTCGCCCACTCGGTCCAGGGTCGAGTCGAGGTACGCGCCCCACTTGGACGACCGCCCCGACATCCGGGCCATCGTCCCGTCGATCGTGTCCGAGAAGACGAAGAGCGTGATGACGACCGTGCCCCAGAAGAACTCGTGGCGCGGGTAGAACGCCAGCGCGCCGACGGCCACGCCGAGGGTGCCGACCAGCGTCACCAGGTCGGGGCTGATGCCGAGCCGGAGCAGGAGCCGGGCGACGGGGGTGAAGAGCCGGCCGAAGAAGGCCCGAGCGAAGCGGTTCAACATGTCGCGGCGATCGTAGCGACCACCCTTGTGCCCAGCGAGGAGGCGGACCAAGGTAGGCGTCATGGCTGATCGTCAGAATCCGAGCGGCGCCACGGGAGCCGCGGGCAGGGCACCGACGGCCGACCGGCCCGATGCGATCCGCAACGTCGTGCTCGTCGGTCACTCCGGAGCTGGGAAGACCACCCTCGCGGAGGCCCTGCTCGTCGCTGCCGGCGCCCTCAACCGCGCCGGCCGGGTCGAGGACGGCACGACGGTGACCGACCACGACGAGGCCGAGCACCGCCAACAGCGTTCGGTCGGGCTGGCCCTCGCGCCGCTGGTGCACGACGGGATCAAGGTCAACCTGCTCGACGCGCCGGGCTACGCCGATTTCGTGGGTGAGCTGCGCGCCGGATTGCGCGCTGCCGACGCCGCACTGTTCGTCGTCTCGGCAGTGGACGGCGTCGACGGTGCCACGCGGTTGTTGTGGGAGGAGTGTGCGGCGGTGGGGATGCCGCGCGCCGTCGTCATCACCAAGCTCGACCAGGCGCGGGCCGACTTCGACGAGTCGCTGGCCGTCTGCCAGCGAGTTTTCGGCGACGGCGTGATGCCCCTCTATCTGCCGGTCCACGGTGACGATGAGGGGGTCGCGGGCCTGCTCGGCCTACTCTCGCAACAGATCTTCGATTACTCGGACGGGTCCCGGACGGCGCTGCCGCCGGATCCGGAGCACGTGGAGATCATGTCGGACCGCCGCAACGACTTGATCGAGGCGATCATCCAGGAGTCCGAGGACGACTCGCTGATGGACCGCTACCTCTCCGGTGAGGACGTCTCGCTCGATGTCCTCATCCCCGATCTCGAGCAGGCCGTGGCCCGCGGCAGCTTCTACCCGGTCCTGGCCGCCGCTCCCCTGCAAGGCATCGGCTCGTTGGAGATCCTGGAGATCCTGACCCAGGCCTTTCCCTCGCCCCTGGAGCATCCGCTGCCCGCCGTCACCAGCCCGGACGGCTCCCCCAAGGCGCCCCTGGCCTGCGACCCCAACGGTCCGCTGGTGGCCGAGGTGGTCAAGACGACATCGGACCCGTACGTCGGGCGGCTCAGCCTGGTGCGGGTCTTCTCCGGGACCCTGCGCCCGGACTCGACCGTCCACGTGTCCGGTCATTTCGACCGGTTCATCCAGCAGCACAGCGGCCCCGACCATGCGCCCAGCGGTCACGAGGATCACGACCTCGACGAGCGGGTCGGTGCGCTGTCCAGCCCGCTCGGTGCGACCCAGCGGCCGATCACCGAGTGCATCGCCGGCGACATCTGCGCCGTGGCCAAGCTGGCCCGGGCCGAGACGGGTGACACCCTCTCCGACAAGGACGACCCGGCGTTGGTCGAGCCGTGGATCCTGCCCGACGCGCTGCTGCCGGTCGCGATCGTGGCCGCCACCAAGTCCGACGAGGACAAGCTCTCGCTCGGGCTGCAACGACTCGTGGTCGAGGACCCGACGCTGCGGCTGGAGAACAATCCGGAGACCCATCAGCTGGTGCTGTGGACCATGGGCGAGGCGCATGTCGACGTCCTGCTGGACCGGTTGTCGACGCGCTACGGCGTACAGGTCTCCTCGGTTCCGTTGCGGGTGTCCTTCCGCGAGACCTTCTCCGGTCCGGCGAGCGGCCACGGCCGGCACGTCAAGCAGAGTGGCGGCCACGGGCAGTACGCCGTGTGCGACATCCGGGTCGAGCCGCTCGGCTCCGGCGAAGGCTTCGAGTTCGTCGACAAGGTTGTCGGCGGGGCCGTGCCGCGCAACTTCATCCCCAGCGTCGAGAAGGGCGTCAAGGCGCAGATGGAGCGTGGCGTGCTGGCGGGCTACCCCGTCGTCGACATCCGGGTCACCCTGGTCGACGGCAAGGCCCACTCGGTCGACTCCAGCGACATGGCCTTCCAGAGCGCCGGGCGCCCTCGCCCTGCGAGAGGCGGCCAAGGATGCCGCGGTCTCGCTGCTCGAACCGATGGACCAGGTCGAGGTGAGCGTCTCGGACGAGTACGTCGGGTCGGTCATGAGCGACCTGTCCACCCGGCGCGGGCGGGTCACTGGCACCGAACCGGTGGGCGGTGGCCGGAGCGTGATCCGGGCCGAGGTGCCGCAGACCGAGATCACGCGCTACGCCATCGACCTGCGCTCGATCTCGCACGGGACCGGGACCTTCGAGCGGGTCTACCTGCGCCATGAGCCGATGCCGGCCCACGTCGCGGCGAGCGTCGCGACGATGGCAGCGCCGTAACGCGCCTATCCTCGACGGGTGGCTCAGGGGACAGACCAGACGACGGCGGAATCGACGGCCGATCCACGCCCGGAGTCGACGGCCGATCCGGCCGGGGTCCTGTCCACTGATCAACGGCTGTCCGGCCGAGCCAAGACCTGGCGGGTGCTCCTGCTGGCCGCGCTGTCGGCGTTGTTCGTCGCCGGTTCGGTCAAGGGCAACGACACGGCCTGGCCGTTCGGACCGTGGCGGATGTTCGCCACCTCCCAAGCGACGACCGGCGCAGTGTGGGCGTTCGAGATCCAAGCCGAGACGACGCAGGGACAGTGGTTCAACGCGCCACTCAGCCCGTCGAACGTCGGGCTGAACCGAGCCGAGATCGAGGGCCGGATCCCGCAGATCACGAGCGACCCGTCGATGCTCGGCACGTTGGCGGTCAGCCACTCCAAGCTGCGACCGCACGAACCGGCCTGGGTCGGGGTTCGAGTCATCCGCAATGACACGGTCATTGTCGACCGGAAGCCGACCGGCCAGGTCGTGACCATCGTCATCGCGACCTGGACCACCTCCGGGGTCTCGACCGGGGGGCCGCTCTGATGCCGACCATGGTCGAGGGTCGTCCGCGCTACCGGTTCATTCCCTGGCTGTTCACGCCCATGCCGTTGGCCCGCGTGGCCTACCTGCGGATCTTCGTCTTCGCGTTCGTCATCGTCGATGTGGTCTTCCTGCACACCTCCGGCTGGTACCACGGCTATGCGAGCTCGGTGTGGTACCAGCCACTGGACATCGGCCGGGTCTTCCACCTCCCGGCCGCGGATGTGCCACAGGTGGAGCTGCTCAAGTGGGGCTCGGTCGCTTTCGCGATCGTGGCGATGACCGGACGTTGGCCACGACTGGCCGGGTGGGCGGTCGCCATCACCTGGACCTGGTACCAGTACGTCGCCTTTGCCTACGGCAAGGTCGACCACGACCGCGGGGACTTCGTCGTCGCACTCTTGCTGCTGCCAACCGTCGGCATCGCGCACCTGAACGACGAACGCCGTTCCCAGGCGGCCGGATTCGCGCTTCGGGCCATTCAGATCAGCGCCATCTCGACGTACTTCCTGTCCAGCGTCGCGAAGATCCGCTTCGGCGGCTGGGGCTGGGTCAACTCGGCGACGCTCGTGCGAGCGGTGGTACGGCGCGGTACGCCGATGGGGCACTGGTTCCTCCATGTGCCGTGGTTCCTGCACACGTTCCAGTGGGTCATCGTCATCTGTGAGCTGAGCTCACCGCTGATCTTCTTCGTGCCCGAGATCTGGCGCCGCCGGATGGTCGGCATGTGGTACCTGTTCCATCTCTCGGTCTACCTGACGATCACCATCGCCTTCTGGCCGCACCTGGTGATGATGCTGGCCTTCCTGCCGTTGGAGATCTACGGCTGGCGAGTCCGCGACTGGTGGCGCGCGCGAAGGTCCCGAGATCCTGTTGCCGGTGAGCCGGCCTTGGTAGGTTCTGCGCCGTGGGGGCCGCAGGGGCGCTGACTCGACCCCAGCTGGCGTGGCGAGTGGCCGCTGCCGCCGCTGGGGGGCTGCTCGTCGCCCACGGCAGTTTCGTAGGCCGATACGACGGCCGGCACGACCGTGCGGGTGCCGCTGGACGCCGACGGGGTGGGCCTGGGCCGCGCTGAGGTCGAGGGCCAGCTGCCGCGCTTCGTCCACGACCCGGCGCTCCTCGGCGCGATCGCCCAGGCGGCGGCCCGGCTTCATCCCGGCTGGCCTCGCTACGTGCGAATGCGGTTGCTGCAGAAGGTCACGGTGCTCTCGAACGGCGTCACGACCTCGTCGTACATCAAGGTGCTCGCGACGTACGACGTGCCCCCGGCTGTCGATGGTCGGCGCTCGTGGGGCGTGGATCGCGCCGGCGATCTCGCTACGTCGGGTCGCCATCCTGCGCATCGTGCTCTACCTCTTCGTCCTCTTCGACCTGACGAAAATCGCCAACGACCCGGTGCCGCACGGATATGTCCCGTCCGCGCTCTACCGGCCGATCCTGCTGCGCTCCTGGTTGCACCTCCCGGCCCCGAACCCGGCGTACGTGCACGTCCTCCAACTCGTCCTGATCGTCAGCGCGCTCGTGGCCGCAACCGGTCGGCTCCCCCGGTTGGCCGGCTGGACCTGTGCCCTCGCGATGCTCGACTGGCTCTCGAACGACTACTCCTACAGCAAGATCGACCATGACCAGTTCGCGTTCGTCGTCGCGCTGGCCGTGCTGCCGACGGTCGGCCGAGCCCGCCTCTCCGACCGCGAGACGAGCGAGGCGGCCGGCTGGGCGTCCGCTGCATCCAGCTCGCTGTGGTCGCCTGTTACTTCCTGGCCTTCGTCTCCAAGATGCGCTTCGGTGGCTGGGACTGGGCCGGCGGCGCCATCTTCACCTGGGCCTTCACGCGACGCGGGACCGGGCTCGCGCATCAGCTGGTCAAGATCCCGCATCTGGTCGTGGCGACCCAGTGGCTCGTGTTGTGCGCTGAGGCGTGTTCGCCGCTGATGCTGTGGCTGCGGGGTACGGTCACGCAGAGTCGCTCAAGGTTGCCGAAAATAGTTGCTATTCAACGGGATTCGGGTGGTTGTCGGGGTTGACCGATGTCAGACGATAGGTCTAGAATCGAACACATGAACGAGGGCAGCGTTCACCCCGACGACACCGGGCTGGAGTCCACCGGCGACCCGGCGCTTGGACTAGCTGCTTCGCGCGCCTGGCCGAGGATGTGGCCGAGCTCAACGACCTACGACCTGACCGCCCTGGTCCGCCTGGACTCGCCCTCGACCGGGCTGCACGCGGCGGCCCGGAACCTGGAGCTGCTGCGCCGGCGGCTGGCGGTCTTCGACTCCCACTACGTGGCCGCGGTCGAGGTCGGCGACGAACCGGCCCGCTACGCCCGACCCTCCACGGCGGCCTTCCTGCGGGAGCAGCTGCGGCTGACCCGTGTGAGGCCAAACGGCGGGTCGACCTGGCCCACGCGATCACCCCGGCGGTGGCGTTCACCGGGGAGGTCCTGCCGGCGGCGTGTCCGAGCCTGGCGGCGGGCATCAGCGCGGGTGAGGTCTCCGGGGAGCATGCCCGGATCGTGCTGGACACCCTGGGCAAGCTGCCCGGCCCGGTCCGCGCAGGACTCCGGAGCCGGTGGTGGAGGCCGAGATGGCCACCGCCGCCGGCCAAGGTCACCCCGGCCGACCTGGAGGTGCTGGCCAGGGAGGTGATGGTCCGGGCCGACCCCGACGGGACCCTGCGCGAGGTCGCCCACGCCGACAACCAGCGCGGGCTGCGGCTGTGGAAGAAACGCGGGCAGGCCGGGTACACCCTGCAGGCCGACCTGAACCAGGAAACCGGTGAAGCCGCCCGGGTCGTGCTGGACGCCTGGTCCAAACCCGCCCCCGCCGTGCCCGCCACCCCCGCGACCGCTGAACGCGGATGGGCCGAGCAGCCCGACCAACCCAGCGACGAGTCCGGCGGGCCAGCGATGGTGGCGTGGTGGAGATGCCGGGCACCCGCGACGCCCGCCCGCACCAGGTCCGGATGCACGACGCGTTCGGTGACGTCCTCAAAGCCATCCTCAACACCGGCGACCTGCCCGCCTGCGGCGGCACCCCCGCCGCGATCGTCTGGCACATCAAAGACACCAGCTCCGCGACCGGCACGGCCTCGCGGTCTCCGAGCACGGCACCCTGCTCCCGGTCGGCGACGCCCTCCGCGCCTGCGACCAGACGCCAGCTGTACGTGCTGATCGAGAACAGCAAGGGCGTCCCGCTCTACCTCGGCCGCACCTCCCGGATCGCCACCCCCGGCCAAACCGTCGCCCTCGCCGCGCGAGACCGGGGCTGTTCCTTCCCGGGCTGTGACCGGCCCCCGAGCCACTGCCAACGACACCACATCACCGACTGGGCCAACGGCGGCCCCACCGACATCGACAACCTCACCCTGCTCTGCGGCTACCACCACCGAGAACACGCCAAACGCGGCTGGCAATGCGTCATGCTGAACGGGCTACCGCACTGGCGACCACCCGCCTGGCTCGACCCACAACGAACACCCATCCGCAACACCCGACACTTCACCCTGCCCACCCACCAACCCACCGACACCAACCAACCCGGCACCGACACCGAGCGTCGCGACCGACACCGGGTCCAGCACCGAGTCCGCGATCAGCAGCAACAACCGGGACATCGCTGTTCCGGAAGGCTGGCTGCCCGACACCGGCTAAGTCAGCTGAGCGCGCCCGCCCAGGCGTCGGCCAGCCGCTGACGCGTGTCGCCCAACAACTGTGGCAAGGCCTTGGTGCGCGCGATGATCGGCAGGAAGTTGGCGTCGCCGCCCCAGCGAGGCACCACGTGCTGATGCAGGTGCGCCGCGATGCCAGCACCAGCGACCGGCCCCTGGTTCAACCCGACATTGAAACCGTGCGGCTCGGCGACCGCCCGCAGCGCTCGGATGGCCTGCTGGGTCAGCGCGGCCATCTCATGCACCTCGGCGTCGGCCAGCTCGTCGTACCGAGCCACATGCCGGTACGGGCAGACCATCAGATGCCCCGGGTTGTAGGGGTAGAGGTTCAACACGGCGTACGCCGCAGTCCCCCGTCGCACGATGAGCGCGTCCTCGTCGCTCCGGCTCGGCGCCCGGCAGAACGGACACTGGGCCGGGTCGTCGGGATCCGCCGGCTTGTCCTGGCCATCGAGGTAGACCATCCGGTGCGGGGTCCAGAGTCGTTCGAAACCGTCGGGCTCTCGGGCAAACTCCTCCGGTGAGTCGGTTTCGACCGGACCCTGGTCGGCCACGCTCAGACCTGCGCGCGGGTGCGAACGGCGGTCAGGATCTCCTCGATCGCCTCCGCCACCGGCACGCCGTTGCGCTGCGAGCCATCCCGATAACGGAAGCTGACCGCGCCCTTGCTCTGATCCTCCTCGCCGGCGATCAGGACGAACGGCACCTTGGCCTTGCTCGCGTTGCGGATCTTCTTGGGCATCCGATCGTCGGACGCGTCGACCTCGACCCGGATCCCGTTGGCCCGCAACTGCTTTGCGACATCCAGGAGGTAGTCGACATGGTCGTCGCTGACCGGGACTCCGATCACCTGCACCGGCGACAGCCACGGAGGGAACGCTCCGGCATAGTGCTCGGTCAGCACCGCGATGAACCGCTCGACCGAGCCGAAGAGCGCCCGATGGATCATCACCGGCTCGTGCCGCTCACCATCGCTACCGGTGTAGGTGAGTCCGAAGCGTGCGGGCATGTTGAAGTCGAGCTGGATGGTCGACATCTGCCAAGTGCGACCCAGCGCATCCCGCGCTTGCACGGAGATCTTGGGGCCGTAGAACGCAGCGCCGCCCGGGTCGGGCACGAGCTCGAGCCCAGATGCCTCCGCGACCTCGGCCAGCGTGTTGGTGGCCTCCGTCCAGTCCTCGTCGGTGCCGACGTACTTCACCGGGTCCTTGGTCGAGAGCTCGAGGTAGAAGTCGTCGAGGCCGTAGTCCCGCAACAGCTCCAGGACGAAGGTCAGCAACGAGGCCAGCTCGTCGCGCATCTGCTCTCGGGTGCAGTAGATGTGCGCATCGTCCTGGGTCATGCCGCGCACGCGGGTCAAGCCGTGAATCACGCCCGACTTCTCGTAGCGATAGACGCTGCCGAACTCGAACAACCGCAACGGAAGCTCGCGATAGGAGCGCCCACGCGCGTCGAAGATCAGGCAGTGCATCGGGCAGTTCATCGGCTTCAGGTAGTAGTCCTGCCCGGGCTTGCGGACGGCGCCGTCGGCGTCGTACTCCGCATCGACGTGCATCGGGGGGAACATCCCGTCGGCGTACCAGTCCAGGTGGCCGCTGGTCTCGTAGAGCGCGCCCTTGGTGATGTGCGGTGTGAAGACGAACTCGTAGCCGCCCTCCTCGTGCCGCTGGCGCGAGTAGTCCTCCATCACCTTGCGCAGGATCCCGCCCTTGGGGTGGAACACCGCGAGACCGGAGCCCAACTCGTCCGGGAACGAGAAGAGATCCAGCTCCTGGCCGATCTTGCGATGGTCACGGCGCTCGGCCTCGGCCAGCCGGTCCTGGTAGGCCTTGAGGTCGTCCTTGGTCGGCCATGCGGTGCCGTAGATCCGTTGCAGCTGTGGGTTCTTCTCACTCCCCCGCCAGTAGGCGCCACCGGATCGCATCAGGGCGAAGGCGTTGCTGATCAGCTTGGTCGTCGGCAGGTGCGGACCCCGGCACAGGTCGCGCCAGGCCACCGAGCCGTCGCGACGCAGGTTGTCGTAGATCGTCAGCTCGCCGGCACCGACCTCGGCGTCGGCCCCCTCGATCGCCTGTTCGGACTCCCCGCCCTCGTGACCGCCCTTGAGGCCGATCAGCTCGAGCTTGTAGGGCTCGTCGGCCAGCTCGGCCCGCGCCTCGTCCTCGCTCACCACGCGACGGCGGTAGGTCTGGCTCTCGTTGACGATCCGCTGCATGACCTTCTCGAGGGCCTTCAGATCCTCGGGGGTGAACGCGTCCTCGACGTCGAAGTCGTAGTAGAAGCCGTCGCGGATCGGCGGACCGATACCGAGCCGGGCCTGCGGGTTGACCTGCTGCACGGCCTGGGCCAGCACGTGGGCCGCCGAGTGCCGCAACACGGCCAGGCCGTCGTCCGAGTCCAACCCGACCGGCTCGACGACCGCTCCGTCAGTGACGACGTGGGTCAGGTCCCGCAGCTCACCGTCGACCCGGGCCACGACCACGGCCTGCGCACCGCGCTGAGCGTCCGGGAAGAGCTCGCCGGCCGTCGTACCCTCCGGCACCGATCGCTGATCGCCGGCGACGGTAACGGTGATCTGGGCAGACACGATGACTCCTGGCACATCGGGAACGACGGACCGGACGAGCCTAGCCGCGAGGCTCGACCGCGTCGCCGAGGTTAACCCGCCCCGGAGTGACGACCTCCGCGTAGACCCCGAGACAGTTCGAGGGCGACCGGACAACGCTCAGCCGGACCTCGCCCACCAGGACGTCCTGCCCGACCCACGTCCGTTCGTTGCCATCGGCCAGGTCGAGGATCAAGTTGGCGCGAGGCGGTTCGGCCGCGCCAACCGCCTGGAGACTCACCAGGTGCACGGGCGCGCCCTTGCGGCGGTCGCCCTCCACGCCCTCCGGCCCGACGTCCGCGGACTCGAGGTCGACCGCCGGCTCCCCCTTGACCGGGTAGATCCGGATCGCTCGCACCGTGGCCGTCATCGAGGCCGGTCACCCGCCTGGCCAACCTGCCGGGAGGCGGACATCAGGCCCGCCGTCGGGTGATCTCGGCGTTGATCGCCGGCACCACCTCGTGCAGATCGCCGATGACGGCGTAGTGCGCCTTGGTGACCATCGGCGCCTCGGCGTCGGTGTTGATGGCCAGGATGGTCTGCGCCGAGGACATGCCGACCCAGTGTTGGATCGCCCCGCTGATCCCGCACGCGACATAGAGCTGAGGCGAGACCTTCGACCCGGTCTGACCCACCTGCTCGTGATGCGGCCGCCACCCCAATGAGGTCACGACTCGCGAGACGCCCAGCGCGCCGCCCAGCAGCGCGGCGAGCTCCTCCAAGTCCGCGAAACCATTCGGGCCACCGGCACCGCGACCGGCGCCGACGACGACGCGCGCCGACTTCAGCGTGCCGGACAGATCTGGCTCCGGATCGGAGACCGAGGCCACGCGAGCGACCAGATCGGCCTCCGCCACCGACGGCTGCTCGACGCGCAGGGTCGCCGGGCCCGGCTCCGGCGCCGGCGCGGCGTCGACAGCGTGGCCGGCGACGGTCAGGATCGCCGGCCGGTCGGGCAGGCGCATGTCCTCCAACGCAGCACCACCGACGACCTGTCGGGTCACCGTCAGCGTGTCCGAGGACTGGTCGATGGAGACGACGTTGGCGGCCATCGCCACACGTCGTCGAGCCGCCAGGTGGGCCATCACCTCGTTCCCGCGCGGCGAACCAGCGGCGAGTACGACGACCGCACCGGTCGCCGCGAGCACCGCGTCCACGCCGGAAGCCCAGGCCGCGCCCCCGAAGGAGTCGAACGCCGCACCAGTCAACGCGTGCACGTCCTGGACGCCGTAACTGGCCAGCTCCTGCAGCAGCGCAGCACTCGGCTCCCCCACGACGATCGCGTCGATCGCGCCCGCGCCGGCGTCACCGTCCTGCGGCACGTCCCGAGCGAAGGTGAGAGCCTCCGTCGAGACGTCAACCAGGGCGCCAGCGCTCGTCTGCTCAACCAAGACCAGGATCATCGGCTCACCACCCCCAACGTCTCCAGCAGGTCGACGACGGCCCCGGCCGCATCCGGGCCGGTGCCGAGGATCTGCACCTGCGACGGCGGCGGTTCGGGCAGGCGCAGCCGCACTCGCGACGGGCCGATGAGTTCGGCCCGGGGCTCACGCTGTTCGATGGCGACCCGCTTGGCCTTCATCCGTCCCGGCACCGACGGGTACTTCGGCTCGACCCCGCCCTCCAGGACGGTGACGACGGCGGGCAGCGGGACGTCGTACGTCTCGTGACCATCGGGACCGTTGACGATCGCGACGATGCGCGTCATCCTTGATCTCAACGGTGCTGGCGCCGTTGACGACCGGCCACCCGAGCTCGTAGGCGAGCCGGATGCCGACTTGGAAGTCCCCGCTGTCGGCCGCGTCGTTGCCGAGCAGGACCAGCCCGTACGACCGACCGGAGGCGGCGTGATCGCTGACCACGCCGGCCAGCTCGAGCGACACATCGGCCGGGCCGCGCTGGCTCGAGTCGGCGACGATGTGCGTGGCGGCATCGACGCCGACGGCCAGGGCCGTGCGCAGCTGCTCCTCGGCATCGTCGTCGCCGAGGCTCACCACGGTGGACGAGCCATCCGTCGCCTTGGCCACTTGCACGGCCAGCGCGATGGCGCACTCCTCGTGGCGGCTCAGGGTGTAGCCCGCAAAGCGGCCATCGATCGACTGCTCGTCGGGGGACAGTGTCACCTGACCCGTGGAGTCCACGACCCGTTTGACGCAGACCAGCACGTCGGTCATCAGCGGATCCGCTCGTTGCTCGGGTCGAACAGGGCTGTGATGTCAACCGATCCGACCGTCACCGGGTAGAGCTCCTCCATGTACGACACGGCCAGCTCGTTGCCCATGACGGCCTCCTCAGGTGGCAGGTAGGCGAGCAGCAGGTGCTTCCCCAGCGAGGGCGCCGAGCCCGCGCTGGTGACGTAGGGATGCCAGCCATGCCCGTCGGTCAAAGCCTCGCCGGACCGCCGCAGGATCGGCTCACCGCCCAGCATGTAGCGCTTCACGCCGGATGCCGACGTGTGGTCGTCGACGGTCAACGTGCACAGGACCGCCTTGGGTTGCTCGTCGCGCTGCTTCAGGTAGGCCTCCCGGCCGACGAAGTCGACCTCCTTGACCTTGGGCCGCTGCATCCCGGCCTCCACGATCGACCGCTCGCCATCGAGTTCGTATCCGAAGGCGCGGTAACCCTTTTCGATCCGGCCAGTTGTCCCATAGACGCCGATGCCGACCGGCACGGCCCCGTGCCGTGCGCCGGCCTCGAGCAGGTCCGCCCAAAGGCGCGCGGCGTCCTCGGCCGCGACGTAGAGCTCCCAGCCGAGCTCTCCGACGTAGGAGATCCGCGACGCCAGCACCGGCGTCCCGGCCACCGAGAGCTCCCTGCTGGTCAGGAACCGGAAGCCCTCATCCGAGAGGTCAGCGCTGCCGTCGTCGCTGGAGCTGGTGAGACTGGCCAGGATGTCGCGGGCCCGCGGTCCCCAGAGGCCGATCGTGGAGATGTCATCGGTCCGGTCGGTGAGGGTCGCACCATCGACCAGCTGGTCGGAGAACCACTTGCTGTCAGCCCGCCCGTGTGCGCCGCCCGTGACGACCCGGAAGTGGTTCTCCCCCAAGCGCATCAGCGTCAGGTCGGACTTGAAGCCACCCTTCGCGTCGAGGACCGGGGTGTAGATCACTCGACCGACAGGTACGTCGCACTGGGCCACGCAGGTCCGCTGGACCGACTCGAGTGCACCATGACCGCCTGCAGGGCCCTCGATGTCGAGGATCTGGAAGGCGCTGAGGTCGATCACGCCGGCGGCCTCGCGCATCCGCAGATGCTCGGCGTTGATGATCGGGCTCCACCAGCGCGCGTCCCACTCGTGCTCACGTGGCATGACCGCATCGCCGTACTGCTCCAGCAGGCCGGCGTTCGACTCGTACCAGTGCGGCCGCTCCCAACCGGCGGTCTCGAAGAAGACCGCGCCGAGTTCCTTCTGCGACTGGTGCATCGGCGCAAGACGAGCGTCGCGGTCGGACTCGTACTGCTCCGAGGGGTGGACGATGCCGTAGGTCTTGATGAAGGCCTCGGACGTGCGCAGACGGGTGTGCTCGCGGCGCATCTGGTGCGGGTGGAAGCGCGCGATGTCGCAGTGGTTGATGTCGATCTCGGGCGAGCCGTGGACCATCCACTCGGCGACGGCTCGGCCGACGCCGGGGCCCTCCTTGATCCACACCGCGGCGGCGGTCCAGAGTCCCTTGACCAGGCTCTCGCCCAGGATGGGGCTGCCGTCGCTGGTCAGCGACAGCAGACCGTTGATCGCGTAGCGCATCTCTGCGCCTTCGGCCCCTAGCAGCTCCGGCATGAGCTCGTAGGCCTGCTCGAGCTGAGGGTCGAAATCGTCTGAGGTGAAAGGCAATTCGGTCGGCGAAAGGCTGGCCTGCTCGATCGAGGGGATCTCCTCGGGCGGCAGCAGGATCGCCCGGTGCGCGTAGGAGCCGACCTCCATGTCGGCGCCGTGTTGGCGCTCGTAGCAGAAGGTGTCCATGTCCCGCACGATCGGGAACGAGATCTCGCCCTCCCGCTCTGCGAGCTGCGGGCACGGGCCAACGCTGATCATCTGGTGCACCGCAGGTGTCAGCGGGATCGAGATTCCCGCAAGGTCGCCGATCTTGGGGCTCCATACGCCGCAAGCGATCACGACCTGCTCGGCCTCGACCACCCCGCCGGTCGTGTGGACCGCGCGGATCCGGCCGTCGACGACGTCGAGGTCGGTCACCTCGACGTTCGGTACGACGGTGAGCGCGCCCGAGGCCAGAGCCTGCTCGCGCATCAGGGTGCCAGCGCGCAGGGAGTCCACGACGCCGACGCTGGGCGTCCAGAACGCGCCGATGAACTGGTCGGTCTCGATGAACGGGACCTTCTCCTTGACGAACTCCGGACTGACCAGCGAGGCCTCGATCCCCCAGGCCCGCGCGCTGGACATCCGGCGCCGGAGCTCCTCCATCCGCTCCTCGGTGCGCGCGATCTCGAAACCGCCGGACTCGGTGAAGACCCCGAGCTCCTTGTACTGCCGCATCGAGTCGAGCGTGAGGTCGGTGATCTCGCGCGAATGATCCACGGGGAAGATGAAGTTGGACGCGTGGCCGGTCGAACCGCCGGGGTTGGGCAGCGGCCCCTTGTCGATCTGGACGATGTCGCGGACGCCGAGCCGGGCCAGGTGGTGGACCAGGCTGTTGCCGACGATGCCGGCCCCGATCACGACGACCCGGGCAGTGGGGGGAACGGTGCTCACTCGTGACTCCTGGACTTCTTGTTGCGGACCTCTTGTTGCGGATTACGCATCGCTATCGCGCGATGACAAACGTGACGCCTGATCTTCCCCAGCCAACCCATCCATCGTCAAGGCGCACCGCGGGAGCGCTCGGTGGCCGCAGCCGGCCGCCGGCCCAGTGTGGCCGCCAGGTTGGCGGCCCGGCTGTCCGCCTTCAGCAAGGAGCGCACGGTCTGCGGCTCCGCGCCGGAGAGCAGGGCGGCCAGGGCGATGAAGACCTGCGCCGTCGTCAGCGCGTCGCCGGTCGCATCGTGCGGGCGATGGGAGGGCAGTCCCAGCTCGGCCGCGAGCTCGGCCAGTCCCAGATGTGCCGGCACCCGCCCGTCGCGCTCGGCCAGCCACAGCCGGCCCATCGCCTCGGTGTCGGCCATCAGCCGCGGTGGCCGCACGCCCGGCCCGGGCCAGGAGCGGCAGCAGGAAGGCCTGCTCAACTGGCGCGTAGTGGGCCACCAGCACGCTTCCGTCGACGACCGGCGCCAGGGCCCGCGCGACCTCGGCCGGCGTCGGCGCACCGACCAGGTCGACGGCCCGGATCCCGTGCACCCGCACCGACTGGGCCGATGGCGGTCGTTCGGAGGCGACCAGGCTGGCGACGATCCGGCCGGCCTGGATCCGCCCCTCGCTGACCGGCACCGCGGCGACCGAGATGACCTGATCGGCCCGCCGGTCCAGGCCGGTGGTCTCGACGTCGACCACACACCAGGTGGCCGCCGACCACGGTGTGCGCGGTGGCCTCCTCAGCCGGTCGGTGAACGGGCTCATCGGGCCCCGACCGTGAACTCGGCCTGCAACGCGCGCTGGACCGATGCAACGGCACGGAAGGCCTCCCGGAGCTGGGCCCGGCCGATCGAGCTGAGCAGGTTCGGCTTGATGTCGTCATCCGGGGCACTGCCGGACTCGAGCTGACCGAGTTGGTGGGCGATCCGCACGTCGGTGACCACGTCGAAGGCCTCGAGCAGGTCGGTCACCTGCTCGTCGGCCAGGACCCCGGCGACCCCGGCGGCGCGCAGCCGGTCGCGGGTGGAGGCGGCCCCGACCCCGCCCATCAGACCGGCCCACCGGGCTATCTCGACGATGGGCAGCAGCCCGCGTCGCTTGAGGTCGAGCAGCCCACGGCGCTGCCCCCCTGACTCGACCACGAAGTCGCGCAGGAACCCGGTGGGGATGCGGTGCGCGAGCGCGTGCCGGCCCATGACCCGCACCAGCTCGGTCAGGCCGGGCGTGTCGACGAAGAGCTGGCCGATGGTCTGGGCCTGCCCGGCCGACCAGACCGGGCGGCTGTCCAGCAGCACCGAGGCGATGAGCGTGGTCTTCTCCCCCGTGGGGTCCCGGCCGAGATCCCGGACGACGGTGCGCCAGGAGGTCATCGATCGGGCGAAGATCGGGTCGGCCGCCGTGAGGCCGTGCTCGTCCGGCCGGAAGCCGCAACGTGCCAAGCCCTCTCCCACCGCGCGGGCGATCGGCCCCACGTGAGCGTGCGCCTCGGCGTCGGCGACCGAACCGGCCCAGACCAGCGCGCTGTCGACGTCCGAGGAGGGTGCGCCTTCGCGGCGCGCGATGCTGCCGAGCGCGAGCCAGGTGAAGTCGACCCCGGCATCCGAGCCGGCCGGGCGGCTCAGCTCGATCAGCCGGACGGTCAGCGCGTCGAGCACGACCGACCACAGAGCCGAGACCTGCTCGCCACCGGCTCCGCTGTCCCGCAACGAGATTGCCGCGGCGTTGAGCCCGTGCGCCGCTTCGACCAGCTCGTCGACGGTGGTCGCCCGGGCGATCCGACGGCGCACGACCAGCGGCGTACGGGTCTCGGCGGCGACCAGGTCGTGATGTTCCAGTACGCCGAGGAGCCGTCCCGTCGGGATCGGTGACCGGCAGGTGCTGGATGCCGCGAGCGAGCATCTCCAGCAGCGCGTCCGCACCCGTGCTGCCGGAGGCGATGTCCACGACGGGGGTCGACATCACGGCGGTGACCGGCGCGCCCGGGTCCACGCCGGCCTCGACGACGTGCGTGCGCAGGTCCGTGTCGGTCACGATGCCCAGGGCCGGACGTCCGCCGACGATGACGGCGCTCACGCCCAGCGCGGTCATCCGCCGCGCGACCTCCCGGACCGGGTCGTCCGGCTCACAGGTGACCAACGGCATCCGCAGCAACGAATCCACGGTGCGCCGCAACGGATCCGCAGCCGCCGGGTCGTGATCTCGGACCCGATTCCGCTCCCCCGATCGGAAGCATCGAGCGGACCAGGAAGCCCAGGGCCCGCGGGCGGCTCAGCAGCGGCTGGGCCGCCTCCGCGGGGATCCGGTAGACGAGCGTGTCCTCGGCGGCCCGGGCCGACACCGCGCTGGGCAGGCCGGACAGCATCGAGGTCTGGCCGACCACTTCACCCTCGCCCGCGACGTCGAGGACGGCTTCGCCGCTGACGATGTCGATCGACCCGGTGCGGACCACCCACACGCAGTCGACGGCCGTCCCCTCGGCAAACAGCGTCTCGCCGGCCGGGTGGAAGGCGATCTCCGTCCGGCCGGCGAGTTGCTCCAGCTCCGTGTCGTTCAGCAGGTCGAACGGCGGGTGATGCCGCAGGAACTCTGCGACATCACCTACCGCCGGCATGCTCGGCCTGCACTGCGACGTCGATCAGGCCTCGCCCGTCGTCACCGTGGCGCGGTGCTCGGCCAGGATGGCGGTCTCGCGACCGCGCTGGGTCGTGTAGTAGTAGATCCCGCCCACGAGCACGACCAGGCCGATGAAGACGAACGCGCCCCACTGGAAGTACCAGTGGTCGTTGCCGTAGACCGCGGCGCGCGGCCAGGCCAGGTTGACCACCACTGCCGTCTGGTAGACGACAGCGATGACGTTGACCGGGGTGCCCCACGGGCCGAGGGAGAAGTACGGACCGTGGTCCGCCTTCGGCCATTCGCCGCTCATCCGCTTGCGCAGCAACGGAACCGTGACGCACATGTAGGCGAGGTAGAACATGATGATCGCGACTGAGGTCAGGATGTAGAACACCCGCTGGTTCCCGATGTTGATCAGCAGCAGGACGATCGTGAGCCCGCCGATGACGATGGCCGGGATGATCGGGGTCTTCGACTTGCCGGAGACCCTGGCCACGGCCGAGCCGAACGGCAGCCGATCGTCCCTCGCCATGGTGAACATGATCCGGATGCCCGCCGTGTGCACGGCCAGCGCGCACACGGTGATCGCGATGGCCGAACAGATCAGGAACAGGTTGCCGACGCTGTTGCCCAGCACCGTCTTGACGATGTACGGCAGGCCCTGAGCGCCGATCGCGGTGATCGTCTTGGGGGCGAAGATATGCGGCATCGCCATCATCGCGACGAGCATCAGCAGACCACCGATGAGGGCGGCAGCGCCGATGGCCCGCAGGATGGCCGGCGGCGCGTTCTTGCGCGGGTTCGAGGTCTCCTCGGCCAGCGAGCCGGCCGTGTCGAACCCGTAGAAGACGTAGCAGCTGACCAACGAGGCGATCAGGAAGGCACCGAAGTAGCCGAACTTCACGCCCGCGCCGGTGCCGTTGGTGTGCATGATGACGCCCGGCCCACGCTGGATGTGGAAGGCCAGGAAGATGATCAGCAAGGTGGCACCGATCAGCTCGACCATGACGCCGACGTTGTTGATCCGGGACATCAGCTTGACGCCGATGCAGTTGACCGCCGTCGTGAAGACCACCAGCAGGATGGCCAGGATGACCGCGTTCTTGGCGCCGTCCGGGGTTGTGTAGAGGCCGGCGTCGGCCGACGTACCGACGAACTCAAACTTGGTCGAGATCTGGGGCAGGATCACCTGGTAGGCAACCGCAACCGCCGCGACCGTGACGATCGAGCCGAGCAGGATGATCCAGCCGGCCATCCACGATGTCAGCGGGCCCGAGACCTGCTTGGACCACTGGTAGACGCTGCCGGCCAGCGGGTACTGGCCGGCCAGCTCGGCGAAGTTGAGGGCGACCAGGCCCTGGCCGACAACCACGATCGGCCAGCTCCACCAGAAGGCGGGCCCTCCGGAGAGGAAGCCGAAGCCGAACAGCTGGAAGACGCCGGTCAGGATCGAGATGTAGCTGAAGCCCGCCGCGAACGACGAGAACGAGCCCAGAGAGCGGTCGAGCTCTTGTTTGTAGCCGAACGAGGCGAGCTCGCCGACGTCAGTGGATTGGTCGGTCATCAATGGCCTCCGTGGAACCAGTGCTGCGGCTGGGGGTTGATGTTCTGCCAGATGTGCTTGACCTCTCGGTACTCGGCCAGACCGGTCGGGCCGAGCTCTCGGCCGTTACCGGACTGCTTGAAGCCGCCCCACTCCGCTTGTGGCAGATAAGGGTGATAGTCGTTGATCCACACCGTGCCGGCCTCGATTCGCTCTGCGACACGCTGAGCCTTGCCGGCGTCCTGGGTCCAGACCGCTCCGGCCAGACCGTACGTCGTGTCGTTGGCGATCCGGATGGCGTCCTCCTCGTCGGTGAACGTCTCGACCGTCAGCACCGGCCCGAAGGACTCCTCGTGGACGACGGCCATGCTCTGGTCGCAGCCGTCCAGGATGGTGGGCCGGTAGAAGTACCCGTCGGCCAGCGCCGGGTCGTCGGGGCGTTCCCCGCCACAGCGCAGCACCGCCCCCTCGGCGACCCCCATCGCGACGTACGCCTCGATCTTGTCCCGGTGAGCGGCGGAGATCAGCGGGCCGGCCTCGGCCTGCGGGTCGAACGGGCCGCCGAGACGGATCTGCTCGGCCCCGGCGACGAGCGCATCGACGAAGCGGTCATGCAGGCTCTCCTCGACGACCAGTCGCGCGCCGGCCGAGCAGACCTGGCCGGAGTGCACGAAGACCGCGGTCAGCGCCATGTCGACCGCCGTGTCGAAGTCGGCGTCCGCGAAGACGACGTTCGGGTTCTTGCCGCCGAGCTCCAGCGCCACCCGCTTGACCGTGCCGGCCGCCTCGGCCATCACCCGGCGTCCGGAGACCAGGCCGCCCGTGAAGGACACCATGTCCACCCGGGGGTCGGAGGTGAGCGGCGCACCGACGACGGCGCCCGCGCCCAGGACCAGGTTGGCCACGCCCGGCGGCAGGCCGACCTCCTCGAGCGCCTGGATCAGCAGACCGGCGGTCGACGGCGTGAGCTCGCTGGGCTTGAGGACGAAGGTGTTGCCGGCGAGCAGAGCGGGTGCGACCTTCCAGGCGGTCTGCAACAGCGGGTAGTTCCACGGCGTGATCAGCGCGCAGACCCCGACGGGCGAGTAGACGATCCGGCTGATCGCGTCGGGGTTGCCGGTGTCGACGACCCGGCCGGCCTCGGTGCCCCCGATGCCCGCGTAGTAGCGGATGGAGGCCACCACGTCGCCCATGTCGTAGTCGGCCTCGACGGCGCGCTTGCCGGTGTCGAGCGACTCGGCCCGGCTGAACTCCTTGGCTTCGCGCTCGATCACGTCGGCCAGCCGGCCGAGCAGGCGGCCCCGGTGCTGCTCGGTCGTGTGCCGCCACGGGCCGCTGTCATAGGCCTGGCGGGCCGCCGCGACCGCCGCCTCTGCGTCCTCCCGGGTGCCCTCGGCCACCGTCGCCACCAGCGTGCCGTCCGCCGGACAGCGGACCTCCCGGGTCCCGCCATCTGAGGCCGCGCGCCAGCTGCCGTCGACGTACAACTGGTTGACCATGTCGCTCCTGTGTTGCGCCATACGCAATGCCCGGCTCGGCCAGCCTTAGGATCGTGGGCGTCCGGGCTGGCTGTCAATGGCCGATATCCGGACATATTCGACAGCGATTCCACGCCGCAGTGCCCGCGGCCTTGCTCTTCGGTGCCGGTCCCCGGCTATTGTTAAACGATCATTCAGTCGAGTGGAGGGTCCCCGATGTCGCCACGTCCGCAGCCCGGGCGCGAGTTCGTCCTCACCGTGTCGTGCGCCGACCGGCCTGGCCTGGTCTTCGCCGTCAGCAGCTACCTGGTGCAACACCGGGGCAACATCTTGTCCAGCCAGCAGTTCGACGACCGCGAGACCGGGCGCTTCTTCATGCGCGTGGTCGCCGAGATCGCCGGCGGTGGGGACCTGGTCGAGCTGAGGGCCGCGTTCGCTCACGTCGCCGAGTCGTTCGGGATGGACTGGGAGCTCGTCGACGTCGCGACCCCGACCCGCACGATGCTGATGGTGTCCAAGTTCGGCCACTGCCTCAATGACCTGCTCTTCCGGCACGCCAGCGGCAGCTTGCCGATCGAGGTCTCCGCCGTCGTTTCGAACCACATGGATCTCGAGCCGATGGCCAAGACGTACGGCGTGCCGTTCCACCACATCCCGATCTCCCCGGAGACCAAGGCCGAGGCGGAGGCCGCGTTGCTCGAGCTGGTCGACTCCTTGGACATCGAGCTGCTCGTGCTGGCGCGGTACATGCAGGTGCTCTCCCCGGAACTCTCGCACCGGCTCAGCGGCCGGGTGATCAACATCCACCACTCGTTCCTGCCCAGCTTCAAGGGGGCCAAGCCCTACCACCAGGCGCACGTGCGGGGGGTCAAGCTGATCGGAGCGACGGCGCACTACGTCACCGACGACCTGGACGAGGGCCCGATCATCGAGCAGGACATCGCCCGGGTCGACCACCAGCTCGATCCGGAGCAGCTGGTCGAGGCCGGCCGCGACGTCGAGGCTCAGGTCCTGGCCCGGGCCGTGCGCTGGCACGCCGAGCGCCGGGTCCTGATGAACGGCACCCGCACCGTCGTCTTCCGCTAGCCCCCTGCTGCTCCGCGTGCTCCCTGCGCGGCGCGTTGCTCCCCGTACGACGGTGATTCAGCCATTCTGAGGCCTCGATCACCGTCGTACCGGGAGTACCGGCTGGAAATGGGTACGGCGCGCCGACGCGGCGTACGGCAACAGCGAGGCTCCGGAGCTGGCGGGTCAGGCCTTCTGGTAGCGGTAGAACTCGACCGGGTCGGGGGCGAGCGGGGTGTTGCCGAGGAGGATGTCGGCGGACTTCTCGGCGAGCATCATCACCGGCGCGTAGATGTTGCCGTTGGTGACGTAGGGCATCGCCGAGGCGTCGACGACCGAAAGCCCTTCCAGCCCACGGACATTCATCGTCAGCGGATCAATGACCGCCATGTCGTCGGTGCCCATCTTCGCCGTGCAGGAGGGGTGCAGCGCGGTCTCGCCGTCGTTGCGGACCCACTCCAGGATCTCCTCGTCGGTCGACACCGACGGCCCGGGCGAGGTCTCGCCACCGTTGTACGGCGCCATGGCCGGCTGGTTGAGGATGTTGCGGGCAACCCGGATCGCCTCGACCCACTCGCGACGGTCCTGGTCGGTCGACAGGTAGTTGAACCGCAGGGCCGGCTTGACGCGAGGGTTCCGGCTGGTGATCTTCA
The DNA here is from genome assembly GCA_963834425.1 of uncultured Actinomycetota bacterium. GTDB lineage: Bacteria > Actinomycetota > Actinomycetes > Actinomycetales > CAVURS01 > CAVURS01. The sequence goes on along the minus strand of CAWIBR010000013.1, from coordinate 1,041,486 downwards.
CCGACCCGCGGGCGTCGGAGTACATCGGCCCGATGTGCACCTGGTAGCCGTCACCACTGGCCGGCGCGGACCCGTCGTACCGGACCGCGATCGGCAGGAAGTGGAACATCAGGTTCGGGTAGGCCACGTCCTCGTTGCTGCGGGCGAAGCCGCCACCCTCGAAGTGGTTGGTCGCCCCTGGACCCTTGCGCAGGAACAACCATTCCGCGCCGATCGGCAGCCGGTAGCGCAGCTTCATGTACTTCTGCACCGATACCGGCTGCAGGCAGGAGTACTGGATGTAGACCTCGAGGTGGTCCTGCATGTTCTCGCCGACGCCGGGCAGGTCCGCGATCGCCTTGATGCCCAGGGCCGACAGCTCGCGCGCGTTGCCGACGCCGGACAGCTGAAGCAGCTGCGGGGTGTTGATCGCGCCGCCGCACAGGATGACCTGGCCGGCCTTGGCGATCTTGGTCGCCCCGCGCCCCTGCCGGTAGCGGACGCCGACCGCCCGGTTGCCCTCGAAGATGACGCCGCCGACGAAGGCCCGCGTCTTGACCGTCAGGTTGGGCCGGTCCATCACCGGGTGCAGGTAGGCCCGCGCTGCCGACAGGCGACGACCGCGGCTGATGTTGCGGTCGAACTTGGCGAACCCCTCCTGCCGGTAGCCGTTGACGTCCTCGGTCCGGGGGTAACCCGCCTCGACCGTCGCATCGAAGAACGCCTCGAACAGCGGGTTGGTCGCCGGACCTCGCTCCATCGTCAGCGGTCCGCCATGACCGCGGAACTGGTCATCGTCGGCAGCCGCGATGCAGTTCTCCATCCGCTTGAAGTAGGGCAGGCAGTGGGCGTAGTCCCAGGTCTCCATGCCTGGATCCGCGCCCCAGCGCTCGTAATCCAGCGGGTTGCCGCGCTGGAAGATCATCCCGTTGATCGAGCTCGACCCACCGAGGACCTTGCCCCGCGCGTGGTAGATCCGCCGGCCGTTCATGAACGGCTCCGGCTCCGACTCGTACTTCCAGTCGTAGAACCGGCTGCCGATCGGGAAGGTCAGCGCCGCCGGCATGTGGATGAAGACGTCCCACGGGTAGTCGCTGCGCCCGGCCTCCAGGACCAGGACGCGGTTGGCGGGGTCCGCGGACAACCGGTTGCCCAGGGCGCTCCCGGCCGACCCTCCCCCGACGATCACGAAGTCGTACGCCGCCTCGTCGGAGGCCGGTCCACGCTGCTGCTCGGTCACAGCGCGGAGCCTACTCACGGTGTGCCGCTTTGTGCAGGGCGTCGCGGCCCGCGCAACTGCGGGCCCGACAGGCCCGACCAGGCCCGACGGACCTGACGGGCCCGATGGACCCGATCGATCCGACGGAGGCGGCTCAGGCTGTGGCGGCGGGCACCCGGTTGGGCATCGGGTCATGGGCCACGCCGTGCCAGCCCAGCCGCCGGGAGATCGCGAACGCCGCTTCGATCACGGCGTCGGCCACCTCAGGCAGTCGCTCCGCCGGCAGACGGAAGCTCGGACCGGACGCACTGACCGCCGCGACGACATAGCCGTCGATGCCGAAGACCGGCGCCGACACCGCCGTGAGCCCTTGCTCCAGCTCGTCGACCGCCACCGCGTAGCCGCGTCGACGCACCACGTCCAGCTCGTCCTCGAGCTGAGCCAGTGAGGCGATGGTGTTGCCGGTGAACTGCGACAGCGGCTCGGTCAGCAGCCGGGCCGCGGTGCCGGGGGCGGCGAAGGCCAAGAGCACCTTGCCGTTGGAGGTGGCGTGCAACGGGACCCGCTGCCCGGCCCACATGTGCATCTGCAGGGCCGACGGCCCCGCGACCTGGTCGAGGTAAAGCGCCTCCTGGCCGGACAGCACGACGACGTTGACCGTCTCGCCGACCCGGCTGGCCAGCTCGAGAGTGACCGGCCGGCTCTCCTGCACGAGGTCCAGCCGCACCCGGGTCGCGCCGGCGAGGCGCAGCACGCCGACGCCGAGCCGATACTTCCCGCGGTCCTCGGTCTGGCTGACGATGTCGTGCCGCTCCAGCGTGGCGACCAGCCGGAACGCCGTGGACTTGTGCACGCCCAGGCCCTTGGCGATCTCGGTCACCCCGAGGTCCCCGTGCTCGGCCAGCAGCGACAGGATCGTCAGCGCGCGGTCGACCGACTGGACCCCGCCGGTGCCGGAACCGCCGGACTCGCTGGACTCACCGGCCAGGTCGTCGGCGCCGCGCACCCGCTCAGCGCTGTTGCTCATGACGCGACTGTATGCGCCCTGGGGCTCGAATGCGTGCGGGAGGTGGGGTGGGGCTCAGTCGCCGAGCTCGTGGCGGCGCCGTACGACGTACTCCTCGAGCTCCTCGCGGACGGCCTCGTCGAGCGCCGGCTGCTCGTACGACGCGAGCCGGTCGGTCACGATGTCGCTCGCCCGGGCCGCCGTGTCCTTGGCGCCGAACCGCATCCACCGCTCGTAGTTGTCCGAGCTGGACAGGAACGGCCGGTAGAAGCAGGTGCGGAACCGCTCCATCGTGTGCGCGGCGCCGAGGAAGTGGCCCCCGTGGCCGACCTCCTCATGCGCGCCGAACGCCAGCGACTCCTCGTTGATCTCCAGCGGGGTGAACTCGGTCTGCAGCATCTCCAGGATCTGCACGTCGATCACGAACTTCTCGTACGACGCGACCAGGCCGCCGTCCAGCCAGCCGGCCGTGTGCATGACCCAGTTGATGCCGGCCAGGAAGGTCGGCAGCATCGTCATCAAGCCTTCGTACGCCGCCTGCGCGTCCGGCATCTGGCTGGAGGTCAGCCCGCCGCCGGAGCGCACCGGCAGGCCGAACCGGCGAGCGATCTGGCCGGTGCACAACAGGCCGACCGCGGACTCCGGCGTACCGAACTGCGGCGAGCCCGACTGCATGTCGATGTTGGACAGGAACGACCCGAAGATCACCGGGCAGCCCGGCCGGATCAGTTGCGAGAGAGCGATTCCGGTGAGTGCCTCGGCCATCTGCTGGGTCAGCGCCGCCGGGATCGAGACCGGTGACATGGCGCCCATCAACAGGAACGGCGTGATGACGACGGGCTGGTTGGCCGCGGAGTACTCGAACTGCGCGTCGAGCATCCGGTCGTCCCAGCGCAGCGGCGAGTTGCAGTTGATCAGCGAGATGGTGGCCGGCGTCTGCTCGATCTTGTCGCGGCCGCCGAACAGGATCGAGCTCATCGCGATCGTGTCGACGGCGTTCGGGCCGGAGACGACGTTGCCCATGTAGATCTTGTCGGTCAGCGTCTGCAACGCGTAGATCATGTCCAGGTGCCGCGAGTCCAGCGGAGCATCGTTGGGCTCGCAGATGACGCCGCCCGCCGAGTCCATCACGTCGAAGGACTGCGCGAGGCGGGTGAAGTTGCGGAAGTCGTCCATCGTGGCGTCGCGGCGCACGTCACCGTCCCGGACGAAGGGCGGTCCGTAGACACCGCCGAAGGCCATCGAGTCGCCGCCGATGTGCACCGACTTCGCGGGGTTGCGGGCCTGCACGTCGAACTCGTGCGGCGCCTTGGCCACCTGCTCGAGCAGGAAGTCGGGGTCGAAGAAGACGTTGTTGTCCTCGACCTTCTGCCCGGCCGCCCGGAAGAGGTCCAGCGCCCGGTCGGACATGAACTCGACGCCGATCTCCGAGACCAGCCGCCGCCAGCCCTTGTCGAGGACCGCCATCGCGTCCTCGGAGAGGATCTCGTAGCGCGGCATCTGGTTTCGGAACATTGGCCACTCCCACTCTCCGCAGACCCGCCCGGAGCAACCGGGGGCTCGCGCCTTGACGCTCTGTCGGCGGCGATCCTACAGTGACGACGTGGAACACGGGTTCCATGACATGGAACTGGTGGTCGGACGTCGTGGAACCAGATCGGACGGGAGGTCAGCCGTGGGCCAGGTAGGGACTCAGGCGGTGGATCGCGCGGCCGCCCTCTTGGTCTCGGTCGTCGAGTCCCCCGAGCCCCGCAGCTTCACCTCGCTGGTCGACGAGCTCGGTCTGGCCCGCTCCACCACCTCCCGCCTCTTGCAGGCTCTCGAACGCAACAAGCTGGTCCAGCGCGATCGCACCGGAGGTTTCCGGGCCGGCTCGGTCTTCGCGAGCTTCGCGGTGCGCCAGGACCGGCTGACCGACCTGGTCGAGCTGGCCCGACCCGGCATGGAGCGACTCGGTGAGCTGACCGGCGAGACGATCAACCTGGCCGTCCCTCATGGCGAGGAGATCCTGCAGCTCTCGCAGGTCGACGGCAGCTACGTCCTCGGCGCCATGAACTGGCTGGACGTCGACGTCCCTGCGCACTGCTCCGCGGTCGGCAAGCTCTTCTTCGCGTACGGCGCGATGGCGCTGCCCGAGGGACCGCTGCCCCGCCGCACTCCGGCCACCATCACCAGCGTGCGCGAGCTGTCGGCCGAGCTCGAGGTCGTCCGGCGGACCGGCTGGGCCAGCGCCGTCGACGAGCTCGAGCCCGGGACTGGTGGCCGTCGCTGCCCCCGTCTTCGACGCCCACGGCTCGGTCATCGGCGGCATCTCCGTCTCCGGGCCGACGCTGCGAGTCGGCCCCGACGACATCCCCGAGATCGCGGCCGCCCTGGTGGCGGAAGCGGATCGGATCTCTCCCCCCACACCCCGACGCACCACTCAGCCCGGTCCGCGGACGCGGCGTACACGAAAGGCAGGAGCCGCATGACGCACGACGAGATCCTCAAGGCCCTCTTCGACGAGACGCTGATCGGCAACGCGCCTCGGGTCCTCGAGCTCACCCAGGAGGGCCTGGACACCGGGCTCACCCCGGAGACGATGCTCTTCGAGGCCCTCATCCCCTCGCTGGAGGAGGTCGGCGCGCGGTTCGAGCGCGGTGACTTCTTCGTGCCGGAGATGCTGATCGCCGGCCGCGCGATGAGCGGCGCGCTCAACCTGCTGCGTCCGCTGCTCGCCAACACCGGTGCCCGCCAGGTCGGCACGTTCGTCATGGGCACGGTCAAGGGCGACGTCCACGACATCGGCAAGAACCTGGTCAACATCATGCTCGAGGGCGCCGGCTTCCACGTGATCGACCTCGGCGTGCAGGTCTCGCCGGAGAAGTTCATCGCGGCCATCGAGGAGCACAAGCCCGACATCGTTGGCTTCTCGGCCTTCCTGACCACGACCATGCCGATGTTCAAGGCCAACATCAACGCGTTGGAGAAGGCCGGCCTGCGCGACAAGGTCATCGTCATGGTCGGCGGCGCACCGGTCACCCAGGAGTACGCCGACGCGGTCGGTGCCGATGCTTACGCGCCGGACGCCTCGCAGACGGTGAAGCGGGCCAAGGACCTGATCGAGAAGCGCCGCGCGCGCGACCTGGCGTCGGTCTGATGGCGGACGGATCCGGCGTCATCCGGCACACCGTCCTGCGGTCGGCGACCAAATCCGTCACGATCGGGCCGGACCAACCGTTCTGCATCATCGGCGAGCGGATCAACCCGACCGGCCGGCCGAAGTTCCAGGAGCAGCTGCGGGCCGGCGACCTGTCTCTGGTCGAGGCGGACGTGCACGCCCAAGTGGCCGGCGGCGCAACGATGCTCGACGTCAACATGGGCGTGCCGCTGACCGACGAGGCCGAGCTGCTCGCGGCGGCGATCAAGCTGGTCCAGAGCTTGACCGACCTCCCGCTGTGCATCGACTCCTCGGTGGTCGAGGCGCTGGACGCCGGCCTCGCGGCGTACGACGGTAAGGCCCTGGTCAACTCGGTGACCGGCGAGAAGGAGCGACTTGACCAGATCCTGCCTCTGGTCAAGCGCTACGGCGCCGCGGTGATCGCCCTCCCCAACGAGGAGGAGGAGATCCCCGAGGACCCGCACAAGCGGCTCGCGATCACCCGCAAGATCATCGACATCGCCTGCGGCACCTACGAGATCCCGATCGAGGACATCGTGATCGACCCGCTGGCCATGCCCGTGGGCGCGGACTCGACCTACGCCAAGAAGACGATGGAAGCCATCTCGCTGATCCGCGACGAGTTCGGCGTCAACATGACGCTCGGCGCAGGCAACGTGTCGTTCGGGATGCCCGGGCGGCACGCGCTCGGCTCCTCGTTCCTGCCGATGGCGATGGTGGCCGGGCTGACCTCGGCCATCATGGACGCGCGCACCCCCCAGATGGTCGAGGCCGTTCGCGCGGGCGACCTGATGTTGGGCAACGACGAGTGGGGTGCGGCCTGGATCGCGGCCCACCGCGCGAAGCAGGCCGCGACCGCGTGACACTAGACCGCGACTCCTATCGTCGTGAAGGTCTGATCGATGCCCCGCCACCGCACGGTGGCCAGCCAGCCGGCGATGACGCGGGCTCCGGACGGGTGCGGATCTCCTTCACGCCGGCCGATCGAGAGGTCCGGATCCCGCCCGGCGTAACGGTTTTCGACGCCGCGAGCTGGAACGGCATCGCCATCGACTCGACGTGTGGCGGCCACGGCACCTGCAAGAAGTGCAAGATCCAGGTCACCGGCGGCAATGTGCCGGTCAACCGGCTCGACCAGCGCGCCTTCACCGCCGACCAGCTACGGGCCGGCTGGCGGCTGGCGTGCCTGGTGCAGCCGGCGCACGACGTGACCGTCGACGTGCCGCCGCTCATGACCCGGCCCAAGGCGGCGACCGTCGGCGTGGGGCGACAGGTCATCCTGCGACCGGCCCTGCAGAAGCGGTTCGTGAAGCTCACCGAGCCGACCCTGTCCGACCAGCAGAGCGATCTCGAGCGTCTGCTGGCCGCGATCGACGACATCGAGCTGCGGGTCGACCTGCACGCCCTGCGTCGCCTGCCGACACTGCTGCGCGGCAACGATTTCGCGGTCACGGCCGTGATCGTCGACGACATCCTGATCGACGTCGAGCCCGGCGACACGACGGAGCGTCGCCACGCCATCGCCTTCGACCTCGGCACCACGACGGTGGTCGCGACGCTGCTCGACCTGTCGACCGGCACCCCGCTCGCCGTCCGCTCGATGCTCAACAAGCAGCAGCCCTTCGGCGGCGACGTGATCACCCGGATCAGCGCGACCATGATGGATCCGGAGACGCTGCCCCGGCTGACGGCCGCCGCCCACGCCACCCTCAACGAGCTCGCCCGCGAGGTCTGCGAGGAGGGTGGGGTCGCGCTCGAGGAGGTCTACGAGATCGCCCTGGCCGGCAACGCGACCATGACCCAGCTGGCCCTCGGAATCGACCCCGAGCCGCTCGGCGTCGCGCCGTTCGTCATGTCCACTCGGGCGCTGCCGGAGCTGCTGGCCAGCGAGATCGGCCTCGACGTGCACCCCCGCGCCCGGGCCTTCGTCTTCCCCGCGCTGGGCGCCTACGTCGGTGGCGACATCGTGGCCGGCATGCTGGCCTCGGGCATGGACCGCGACAAGCGGCTGCGGCTGTTCATCGACGTCGGCACCAACTGCGAGATCGTCCTCGGCAACGGCGAACGCATCGTGTCGACCGCCGCACCGGCCGGCCCCGCCTTTGAGGGAGCCCAGATCCGTTGCGGCATGCGGGCTTCGGACGGTGCGATCGAGGTCGTCAAGATCGTCGACGACGACATTCAGCTCCAGGTCATCGGCGATGTCGAGCCGGTCGGGCTCTGTGGGTCGGGGCTGGTCGACGCGGTGGCCGTGCTCGTGCAGGCCGGGTTGCTCGACAGCTCGGGCCGACTGGTCAGCGAGGAGGTGGCCCGGGAGTCCCTGCCCGGCCTGGCGCCTCGGCTGGGTGAGATCAACGGCGAGCGGATCTTCGCCCTGCACTGGACGGGTGCTCCCGGCGATTTCGACGACTGCATCTACCTCTCCCAGCGGGACGTGCGCGAGCTGCAGTTCGCGAAGGCGGCGATCGCCACGGGCTGGCACCTGCTGCTCGAGGAGATGGGCGTCGACGTCTCCGACGTCCAGCAGGTGCTCCTCGCCGGCTCGTTCGGCAGCTATCTCTCCCCGGCCAGCGCCGTGCGGATCGGCCTGGTACCCAAGATCCCGGTGCTGCGGATCGTCAGTGCAGGCAATGTCGCCGGCGAGGGCGCCAAAATGACCCTGCTGTCCAGTCGTGAGCGCGTCGGCGCGCAAACTTTGCTGGAGGAGGTGAGCTATGTCGAGCTCTCCGACCGCCCCGACTTCAACGACCGGTTCATCGAGCTCCTCGCCTTCCCGGGCTGACGTCGCGGTCATCGCGTGCGGTGCGATCGCCGCTCACCTCAGCGAGATCGTGGCGCGCAACGGGTGGCCGGTCGCCGTGCATCCGCTGCCGCCGTTGCTGCACAACCATCCGGAGACCATCGCCGCTGCAGTCGAGGCTCGCTATGGCGAGCTGAGCCCGGCGTACCGGCGGGTTGCGGTGGGCTACGCCGACTGCGGAACGTACGGCGCGCTCGATGAGCTGTGTGAGCGGCTCGGCCTGGCTCGGATCGGCGGAAACCATTGCTACGACATGTTCGCCGGGCAGCAGCGGATGGCCGAGCTGTTCGCGGCTGAGCCCGGCACCTACGTGCTGACCGACTTCCTGGTCCGGGCCTTCGACCGGCTGGTGATCCAGGAGCTCGGCCTGGACCGCTACCCCGACCTGCGGGACAGCTACTTCGGCAACTACACCCGCGTCGTCTGGCTGGCCCAGCGCCCGACCGACGAGCTGCGCACCCTGGCCGCGGCCGCGGCCGATCGGCTCGGCCTGCCGCTGGAGACAGTGCTCGTTGGCGACGTCGAGCTCGAACGCTCGGTCCGCACCTTGCTCGAGCCGGCGCTCGACTAAGAGGGCCCGGCGGCCGGCACCGCGCCGTGGGACGAGCCGACCAGCAAGGCCTGCCGCCAGGCCTCGGTCTCGGCGACCTGGTTGAACGTGAACAGGTGCAGCCCCGCGATACCGGCGTCGGCGCTCGTGGCCGAGGAGATCTGGGCCAGCAGCCGCTCCGGTGAGTAGCCGCCGGGCTTGGCCAGCCGCATGAACCAGGAGACGTGGTTGGTCAGGAAGCGGGTCGACTCCCCCACCCCGATCTTGCTCGCCATCGACAGCAGCTTGGTCGTCTCGACCGGGCCGGCCAGCCCGAGGTGCACCGGCAGGTCGACGCCGCGACGGCGGATCCGCTCCAGCCAGGTGCGAATGGTCTTGGCGTCGAAGCACATGTTGCTGACGATGTTCGTCGCGTGGATTCGCTTGTCCCACATGGCTTGCACGGTGATGTCGTCGTCGATCGACGGATGCGACTCGGGATAGCCGGTGATGCCGACCGACTGGAACGGACTGCCGAGTGCGGTCAGGTCGGCCAGCAGCGGCAGCGAGCCCTCGTAGACCCCAGCCGGCTGCTCGGCGTCGCCGGCCGGCACGAAGACATCGACGATGCCGGCCTCGGTGACCCGGGCCACGATGTCGGCCAGATGCTCCTTGTCACGGACCAGGCGCGCCGACACATGGGGCACGACCCGGTAGCCCGCGCCGGCCAGTCGAACCGCGAGGTCGAGGGTGGTGTCCAGTCCCTTGGTCGGCGAGGCGGTGACCGTCATGGTGACGTCCCGGGGCACGGCGCCCAGGACCTTCTCCTCGATCGTCGCCGTCGGGATGACCTCGTAGCGGACCTGGCGCAGCAGTTGCTGCACCGGCGCCGAGGTGGCCCGACCGCGCTTTTGGTTCACCTGACGCTCCGAGGTTGCGGCATACGCAATTGCTGGAATCCTACGGCGGCTGGTCACCCGATCGCCAGGCCGCGTTCACCCGCGGTACGCCGAACCGGTCCGGTCGCGTTCCTAGCATGCGCTCCATGGGGACCCCGGCGAGGCCCCGCGCCCCGTTGGCCGGCGTGCAGTCGGTCAATCGAGCCGTCCAGATCCTGGAGCTGCTCGCCCGAGCCGGCGGTGCCGGGGTCAGCGAGATCGCCGAGGACCTGGGCGTGCACAAGTCCACGGCCTTCCGGCTGCTGGGCGCGCTGGAGGAGCACGGCCTGGTCGGCCAGAGCACCCATCGCGGCAAGTACCACCTCGGCTTCGGCATCCTGCGCCTGGCCAGCGCCGTCCCCGGGCGGCTCGACCTGGTCCACGAGGGCCGGCCCGTGTGCCTGGAGCTGGCCGCATCCCTGGCCGAGACGGTCAACCTGGCGGTGCTGCGCTCGCACTACGCAGTCAACCTGGACCAGGTGCGTGGCCCGGCCGCCGTGTCCGCGCACAACTGGGTCGGCCAGCTCACGCCCTTGCACGCGACCTCCAGCGGCAAGATCCTGCTCGCGTTCCAGGCTCCCGACCGGCGCCGCGAGCTCCTGGACGGCGCCGGCCTCGAACGATTCACCCCGCACACCGTGACCTCACGATCGGTCCTGGACGACCAGCTCACCGCCGCGCGGATCGACGGCTGGGCCGCCACGGTCGAGGAGTACGAGGTGGGGCTCAACGCGATCGCCGCGCCGGTGCGCGACCACTCCGGAGCGGTCGTCGGTTCGGTGAGTGTCTCGGGGCCGGCGTACCGGTTGGACCGCGCGCGGATCCACTCGTCGGTGCCGCAGCTGATCGCCGCGGCCGAGCGGATCAGCGACCGGCTCGGCCACCTGGGCTGAGCCCGGCTCAGCCCGTGGCGGCGGGAGCCTTCGGAGCGGCGCCGAGCGAGCGGCGCAGCTGGGTGAACGGTCGCGGCCGGTCCAGCCCGAGCACCGCCACCGGCTGGTCGCCGCGACGGTAGACCGCCAGAAGGCTGCGCTCCTCGACGCTGCCCTCCTCGATCGTGACGACGTCGCCCGCCTGGTAGGTGCCGGCGAACTGGATCCGCAGACCGTACTGATCGGACCAGAAGTACGGCGCGCGGCCGCCCCGCAACCGCGGCGGCTCGAGGCCGAGAAGCGTTGCGGCAGCTAGTGGCCCGCGCTCATGGGCCGACGTCCAGTGCTCCACCCGATGCGGGCCGCCGAAGTCCTCGTCGTACCAAGCAGAGCAGTCGCCGACCGCCACCACGCCGGGGCGGTTGGTCGCTCCGGCCGCGTCGCAGATCACGCCGCGGTGCCCCTCGGCCAGGTCGATGCCGCTGCCCTCCAGCCAGGTCGTGACGGGCCGCGCGCCGATCCCGACCACGACGACGTCCGCAGGGAGCACCCGTCCGTCGGCGAGCTCGACCCCTTCGACGGCATCGGACCCGACCAAGCCGTTGACCCCGACTCCGCACTCCAACCGGGTGCCGCCCGCCGCGTGCAGGCCGGACAGGACCTCGGCCATCTGCGGGCCCACCTGGGCGACGAGGGGCAACGGCGCCGCCTCGACCACGGTGACGTCCAGGCCCAGTTGACGAGCAGTCGAGGCCACCTCGGAGCCGATGAACCCACCGCCGACGACGACCAGGCGGCCGCCCCGGGCCAGGTCGGCGCGCAGCGTCCGGGCCTCGTCGATGGTCCGCAGCAGGTGGACCCCGCGCAGGGATGGCATGCCGGGCAGCGGCATCGGCGCGGCGCCGGTCGCGAGGACCACGCCGTCCGGCCGCAACCGGTCGCCGTCGGCCAGCGTCAGCGTCCGGTCCGAGCCGTCGAAGGCGGTGGCGGCGACGCCGAGCCGCCAGGTGATCCCGAGATCTTCCCCCGGCATCTCCAGGCTGAGCTCGGGCTCTTCGACGACCGAGCCGGCCGAGCCAGCACTGAGGAACTCCTTGGACAGCGGCGGCCGGTCGTAGGGCCGGTGCTCCTCGGCCCCGACGAGGGTCAGGGACCCGTCGTACCCCTGAGCCCGCAGGGCGCGCGCGGTGCTGATGCCGGCGAGTGAACCGCCGACGATCGCGACGTGCTTCATCGGTGCATCAGGCCTTGGCGCCGAAGGGCAAGTTCGGCGGCTCGTCGCTCAGGACCACGTTGATCACGCCGTCTTCGACCACCACCTGATGGGTCCGCACGGGCAGCCGTGCAGGCGGCGCGTCCACCGCTCCGGTGCGCAGGTCGAACCGCGAGGAGTGAAGCGGGCACTCGATCTCGCACCCCTCCAGCCAGCCGTCGGCCAGCGAGGCGCGCTCGTGCGAGCAGGTGTCGTCGATCGCAAAGATCTCGCCGTCCTCGGTGTGGAACACCGCGATCGGCGGCTCTCCGTCCGGCGGCTCGACCCGGCGCGCGGCGCCCACGGGCAGATCGGACACCGGGCAGATGACGAGCATGGCAACCGTTCCAGGAGATAGACAGCAAGACGCGTGCAGGATCAGCGACTGAAGGACCGTTCAACACCCTAGGGAACCGGTGACGCACGGAGCAAGCGACGAGTGGCCCTCCGGGTGGCGGACGACAGCGTCGCCGATTCCAACAGTACTTATATAAGTGCTGTTACGCTGGTCCGATGAACCCTGATCTGACGCCGGCCCCGACCGCCCCCGACGACCCCAGTGAGCTGAGCCTGTGGCGCCCGTTGCGTTTCCTCCAGTCGGACCTGGACGACGACATCGCCCGCGTCTATGCGGAGGCGCGAATCGAGGGCCTCAAGCCCAGCTACGTCCTGGAACTGTTGCGGCTCAACGCGCGGGGACCGATGACCATCACCGAACTGGCCGAGTCGGTGCAGCGCACGCACTCCGGCACCAGCCAGAAGGTCGCAGCCATGCGGGCGGCCGGTCTGGTTCGGACGATCGCCGGGCCGGATGCGCGCAGCAAGCGCGTGGTCCTCACGGCCCGGGCCAGACGGATCGCCGGAAGCTTGGCCGCGGAGTGGCGGGCGACGGAGGCCGCGCTGGCCGAGATCGAGGCGGAGATCCCCTACCCGCTGAGTCAGGTGGTCCGCGACATCGAGCAAGCGTTGCAGCGCAAGAGCTTCCACGACCGGATCGCCGAGAAGCTAGCCGCCGACGACGACTGGTCGTGAGGCAGCCGGGTCGACACCGACTGGGCTCGGTTGACGATCAAATTGCTTGTGTTGCTATAATCATTGTGTGACCTTAACTAGTACGGCGATCCAGCCACAGCTCAGCGCGCGCCGGCGCCAGCTCGTGCTGGGGATCTGCTGCCTGAGCCTGCTGATCGTCGGCATGGACGTCACGATCGTCAACGTCGCGCTGCCCTCGATCCGAGCCGATCTGCACGCGTCGGTGTCCGGGCTGCAGTGGACCATCGACGCCTACACGGTCGTCCTGGCCAGCTTGCTGATCCTGTCCGGGTCCACGGCCGACCGGTTCGGCCGCCGTCGTACCTTCCAGATCGGGCTGACCCTCTTCACGATCGGTTCGCTGCTCTGCAGCATCGCGCCCGGGCTGGGGCTGCTGGTCGCCTTCCGGATGCTGCAGGCCGTCGGCGGATCGATGCTCAACCCGGTGGCGATGTCGATCGTGACCAACGTCTTCACCGATCCGCGGGAGCGGGCGCGCGCCATCGGCATCTTCGCCAGCGTGGTCGGCATCAGCCTCGGCGTCGGCCCGGTCGTCGGCGGCGTGTTGGTCGAGACCATCGGCTGGCGCTCGATCTTCTGGGTCAATGTGCCCATCGGCATCGCGGCCTTCGTCCTGGCTGCGATCTTCGTGCCGGAGTCGAAGGCGGCGCGGCCCCGCCCGCTGGACCCGATCGGACAGCTCCTGGTGATCGTCGTCCTGGGCTCGCTCGTCTCGGCCATCATCGAGGCCCCGCGACCCGGCAACAGCGGCCTGGTCTGGGGGCTGGGCGCAGTGTGCGTGGTCGCCTTCGTCGCCCTCCTGCGCTACGAGTCCCGGCGCACGGATCCGCTGATCGAACTCGTCTTCTTTCGCAGTGTGTCCTTCTCCGGCGCGACGCTGACCGCCGTCTGTGCGTTCGCCGCGTTGAGTGCGTTCCTGTTCCTCAACACGCTGTACCTGCAGGACGTCCGAGACCTCAGCCCGTTGCACGCCGGGCTGTTCCTGCTGCCCATGGCCGCGATGACCGCGATCTGCGCGCCGATCTCCGGACGGCTGGTCGCCAGCCGTGGGCCGCGGCTGCCGTTGGTGATCGCCGGTGCGGCCATGTGCCTGGGCGCGCTGCCGCTGACCCAGCTCACCAACCACTCTGACTACGGTCTGCTGCTGGCGTGCTACCTGGTCTTCGGACTGGGCTTCGGGCTGGTCAACGCCCCCATCACGAACACCGCCGTGTCCGGCATGCCCCGCAGCCGGGCCGGGGTGGCCGCAGCGATCGCCTCGACCAGCCGCCAGATCGGCGCCTCACTCGGCGTGGCCGTGGTCGGCGCCGTGGTCAGCACGGCGGCCGGTGCCGGTATCCGGACCCAGTTCGCCCACGCCAGTCACGTGGGCTGGTGGATCGTGGCGAGCTGTGGGGCCGCTGTTCTCGTCCTGGCCCTGGTGAGCACCGGCCGTTGGGCCGCGGCCTCCGCCCGCCAGGTGGCTGGGCTGCTCGATGACTGACATCCACCCCATCGTGGGTCAGGGTTGGGATGATGCGCCGATGACGACCGAGCCGGATCTGGCCACGAGCGCCTGGCAGTCGATGCGCAGCCTGGTGCTGGAGCTGCACGACCGTCGGCTCGCCGTGTCCGAGGCCACGGGGATGAGCTATCTGCGGGCCAAGGCCCTGCGCCAGCTGACCCGGGGCCCGCGCGCCATGCGCGACCTCGGCGCTGGAGCTGGCCATCGACCCGCCGTACACCACGGTCATCGTCGACGATCTCGAGCAGCGCGGGCTGGTCCGGCGCGAGGTGAACCCGGCCGATCGGCGCTCCAAGCTGGTCCGGATCACCCCGGCTGGGCGCGCGGTGGCCCGCACATCGCATCAGGTGACCTCCAGGCCCCCTGCCCCCCTCACCGCCTTGAGCGAGAAGGACCTCGCAGCGCTCGAGCGCATCCTGCGGGGGCTGGTCGCCGAGTCGGGCGGGACGCCGTGAGCGGAGGCGCTCGCGGGACTCGTCACGGCTTCCTGTGGCTCCTCAAGCACACCCTGAACCAGGTCACCAGCCGCATCGCGCGGTCCGGCTACGGGCCGTTCTCGTTGATCCGACACGTCGGTCGTACGTCGGGCCGGACCTATGAGACGCCGGTCATCCTGGCCACCGTCGCCGAGGGCTTCATCGCCGAGCTCACCTACGGCGACCAGGTGGATTGGTACCGCAACGTCGTCGCCGCCGGCGGATGCACAGTGATTCACCATCGCCAGGAACACACCGTGTCGGCGATCGAGCCATGCAGCCCCGAGCGAGGGCGCACCGCCTATGGGGCGCCGTTCCGGCAGATCCTCGAAGCGACCGGTCGATCCGAGTTCCGCCTTCTGCGGACCGGTGACGTGGGCTGACTGCTCGCGGCCGGTGAGAGCAGGAAGCAACCCGGGGTAATAAGTTGCTGCTATAGCACTTGCAACGATGCCTTATAAGGGAGCACTGGAGCCGGGCCTGTTAGCCTCCGTGCTATGGCACGCCCCTACGGGGAGCCGGTAGAGATCATCACCGCGCCCGTCCCCGCACAGTCGCCGTTCATCCCGCTCGACGCGAAGATCGTCGTGGGGGCGGTCGCTCCGGCCTCCCCGGATCCGATTCCGATCGTGCTGCTGCCGGGCTTCGAGTACCGGATGTTGGAGTGGCGGCACCCGGACACCCACGAGATCCATTGGCGGCTGGAGCGCAGAAAGTCCGCCCAGCACGGCGCAGACGACGAGTAGCCGGACCCAACGAATCTCGGCAGTGGCGAGACCGGCCCAAGCCAGGTCCGCAGCGGGCTGCCCACCGGCGTCGGGACGTGCATCGCTGGCACCGTGCGGTTGGGTGCCGTGGCGGCACCTCTCGTGGTGCATGACTGACCGGGGAGGAGCCTTCCCGTCGATGGTCATCGTCGAGCCGCCGAGCTGTGACACACGTCACCGTCTGGATACCTCTCTGGCGTCTATCGCTTCCCTAAGCCTCCTGTAACATATCTACATCGCGGTCCTAACGGCCTCGACAGCGGCAACTGTGTGATCGCAACCACACCGCTCCTTCGTCCCGGTAGCGCCGGTTCAGAAGGAGTCCGGCGATGACCACCAACCCCCCTGTTCGGCTTATCGGACGAGACACCCACGCCCAGCCACGGTTGGCGCGGGGTCGCGACCCTCGCCCGAACGTCTTCGCAGCAACAACTGCGCGGCTGACCAGCCTGACCATCCGGCTGGTCGGCGCGAGTCGGGAGCGGATTCGCTAGAACACCGCGTCGGTGACTCAACCCACCGACGCGGTCACCGGACGGCACGCCGGGGAGGACGTGCCGTCCTGGTGCGGGGTCAAGGGCCGCGGTATCCGCCGGCTCCGCGCGGCCGCCTAGCGGCCGCTGATAGCACGAACCGGTCCACTGACCGGGTGCACCGCCGCTCGCGTACTCCTTCGCGCGGGTAGGGCCACGGACGGCCGTGGCGGTGTGCCCTCTGAGCTGACCGGCTCACCAAGTCTCGGCGAGCGCCGGGCGCAACCAGAGAGAGAAGAAACACCTGATGAGCAAGAAGTCCATCGCCATCGCCGGCGGCGTCATCGCCGCCACGCTGGTCCTCGGCACCGCCGTCGGAGCGCAGGCCCACAGCCTGATCCGTGGCAAGGACATCGCCACTGGCACCATCACCGGCGCCAACGTCAAGTCGAACTCGATCGACCGGGACGACATCACCAACGGCTCGCTCCACTGGCGGACCTGGCCCCTTCGGCCATCGCGGCGCTGCACGCGGCTCAAGGGCGAGACCGGCGCGACTGGCGCGACCGGCGCGACCGGAGCCGCTGGCGAGCAGGGCAAGACCGGGGCCGCCGGCCAGGACGGCAAGGACGGCAAGGACGCCCAGGCGCTGCCCTACGGCATCGCCCACATCAATGTCCAGCGTGGCTCCGGCTCCGTCGTGACATGGGAGTCGCTGTCCACCACGCTCGGCTCGCCCGAGTCCGACCAGGCCAACGGCTCGTTCCGGTTCTCCTGCTCGGCCGCGCAGGCTCCGTGCAAGGTGTCGGTCACGGCGTACGCCACGACCCCGAACGTGACCCTCTACCCCCGGGTCATCATCCAGGGCGAGGACTACAACACCGGCGCCGACATGGGCAACACCGAGTACGCCGACGGCACCAACAACAAGGGCGGCACGCTGGCGCTGACGGGGACGGCTCAGCCGGTCACCCTCGGCATCGGCGGCACGCTGGAGGCCAACGCCGGGCAGCAGTACCCGAGCGACGGCACGGTGGACAGCATCTGGGTCGGCCCGGGCCGGTACAACGTCGACAGCACGATGATCTTCAAGGCCGCCTGAGCACGGCAACGATCCCGGGCAAGCGTCGTCGTCCACCGCGGAATCCCGCGGTGGACGGCGCGGGCCGTCCGGTCTAACACAACGAGAAGGAAGCAATCGGAATGAACAAGAAGTCCGTATTCATCGCCAGTGGCGCCATCGCCACGGCGCTGGTCATCGGCGGTGGCGTCGAGGCCCAGGCGGCGGACAACCCGACGCCGTACTGCGTGACGGCGGCCGAGTACAACGCGATTCAGCCGGGTCAGACACCGCTGAAGGTGGCCGGTGTGTTCGGCAACGTGGGCTGGCTGGAGGTTCGTTCTGCCAGCCAGCACCGCGTGCTCGCGGTTCGGGCCTGGCGGATGTGCGATGCCTCGGGCAAGCCGGTGTCCACCAACAACCACACCCGCGAGGTGGAGGTGGCCTTCGTCAACGCTGGGCACGGCTACCACGCGGTCGGTCGTCACCACGACGCCTGGCCGAAGTAACCAAGACCCCCGGCTCAGCAGTCACCCTCGAAAGGCTGAGCCGGTCCGGGCAACCGGCATCGTCCACCTCGGGTCAGAGCGAGGTGAGCGGTGCGGGCCGCCCGGCCCAGACAGTAGGAGCAGAGATGAGGAAGCTGCGGCTGATCGCCGCAGGCGCCGTCGCGGATGGAAACGGGCAGATAGTGAGCACGGAAACCGTTGCCATACTGGAGAACAGGCTCTGACCTGTGGTTACGGAAGTGGGCGATACTGGGTTCGAACCAGTGACCTCCTCGGTGTGAACGAGGCGCTCTACCACTGAGCCAATCGCCCGCGAGCCGGATCCGCCCCCGCTGACTGAACGGGGGCCGTCGGCGCGGCGCTGAAGATGCTATCCGGTCCGCCGGGGCGGCCGGGCCATCGGCTCTCACCCCTGCAGGCCGCTCCAGCCCGGGACCCACGAGCCGGGCACGAAGCCCGGCACACCCGACACCCGCAACGTCAGCCACAACAGACCCACCAGGATCAGCGCCGTACCGAGGCCCAAGAGCAACCGCACCATCAGGCTCTGCCGAGCGGCCCACGAGGTCCAGCGCCCGACCTGGCGCCGGGCGTAGCGCAACAACCGCTCGGCCCAGGCGAACTCGGAGGCCAGGATGGCCAGGCCCAGGAAGACGACCAGCCAGCCAGGTCCGGGCGCCGGGATGAGCACGAGCCCGAGCACGGTGACGACCGTGCCGACCACGCCGACGATGATCCGGTACGCCGCGTGAGCCGTGGGGTGAGCGCGGATCCGGGCTCGCCAGGCCCAGTCCGAGGGCTCGTCCAGGCCCTCGCCTCGCTCGGCCTGCTCCGCTTGCATCGGACCATGCTAGGCACCCGCCACACCGCGATTTCGGAGTGGTGATTCCCTGCCGGGCCATCGGCGTGCTTCACTACGCAACGTTGAGGGAATTCGCGACCGTCGGGGGCGCGCCTCAGTCACGACCGTTCGGCCCCCCGACCGCGAATGCCACCGACGAGGAGGGCCGATGGACCGCACGACGGTCGTCGAGGAGTTGCCGCTCCATCTGGTCGTCGCCGGGCAGCCCGGGCTCGCGATGAGCGCTGAGCTGCGCTACGAGAGCAGCGATCCCTACGCCGTCCACGCGACCTTCCACGCCGAGGACAGCGAGGTCACCTGGGTGCTGTCGCGGGAGCTGCTCATGACCGGCCTGCAGGCCGTCAGCGGCATCGGCGACGTGCGGGTGCAGCCCTGCGAGGACAGCCCCGAGTCGGTCGTGTTGATCCAACTCTCCTCACCGGACGGCGTCGCGGTCCTCGCCGCCAGCGCGGTCGACCTGCGCGGCTTCCTGCTCCGGACCTGTGACCAGGTGCCTCCGGGCGCCGAGGCATCGTTCCTCGACCTCGACCTCAAGCTGGCCCAGCTGCTCGCCTGAGCGCGAGCCACCACTCGGCTAAGGATCCAGCCCCTCCGCGGCGCGGGCCGCGAAGAGCGCCACAGCCCGCGCGCCCAGCTCGCCGAGCTGCCCCGGCTCGCGCAAGGTCCGGCCGTCGATCGAGTGCAGCGGCTGCACATCCCGGATCGACGAAGTCAGCAGCACCTCGGTGGTTTCGGCCAGCACGTCGACCGGGAGCGTCTCCTCCCGGATCGGCCAACCGTCCTGCGCGGCCCACTCGAGCAACAGGGCTCGGCTGATCCCGCCGAGCGCCCCCGAGGTCAACGGCGGCGTGACCAGCTCGCCACGCACCTCGACGACGACGTTGCTGCCTGTGCCTTCGCACAGCTCCCCGCGCGTGTTGCCCAGCAACGCCTCCGAGGCGTCCCGCTCGCGCGCGTAGGCCAGCGCCACGACGTTCTCGGCGTACGACGTGGTCTTCAGTCCGGCGGTGGCGCTCCGCTCGTTGCGCACCCACGGCACCGTGACGGCGCTGCTCGTCGGCGGTGGTGGCGCCTGGGCCGCCGCCTGCACGACGTAGGTCGCGGCGCCGGCCACCCGCTCCGACCCGAGTGGCCCGGGGCCGCCGGTCATGGTGATCCGCAGCCGGCCGAACGCCATCGGCGGGTCGGCCGCGAGCAGCTCGGCGACGCCGGCCCGCACCCGGTCCAGGTCCGGCTCGGGCAGCGCCAGCCCGGCCGCTGACCGGCGCATCCGCTCCAGATGGCGGGTCAGGGCGAAAACCTCGCCCCGCAGGATCTTGCAGGTCTCGAAGATCCCGTCGCCCACGGTGATGCCGTGGTCGTTGGCGAGCAGGACCGGCTCGTCGCCGTCGAGCAGCCGGCCGTCGACCCATGCGCGCGTGCTCACGGCACGACCCTGCCAGATGCCAGGCCGACCAGACGAGCCGCCTTCAGCTCGGTCTCCTCCCATTCCCGCTGCGGGTCCGAGCCCCACGTGATGCCGGCGCCGGTGCCGAACCGCAGCACCCGGCTCGCTCCTCGCTCGGCCCAGAAGGTGCGGATGCCGACAGCCAACGCGCCTTGACCGGCGTCGGCATCCACCCAGCCGATGGCCCCGCAGTAGGGTCCGCGCGATGTCGGCTCCAGGTCGGCAATCGCCTGCAGCGCAGTCGATTTGGGCGCTCCCGACACCGAGCCGGGCGGGAATGCGGCCGCGAGCAGCTCGGGCCAGCCGGCACCCGCGCGTAGGCGTCCGCGGACGGTCGAGACCAGGTGCACCAGGCCCGGATGCTCCTGGACCTCCAGCAGCGCCGGCACCTCGATCGAACCGGGCTCGCAGGCCTGGGCCAGGTCGTTGCGCACCAGGTCGACGATCATGACGTTCTCGTCGATGTCCTTGGGTAACAGCTCCCCCGCCGTACGAGCCGTGCCCTTGATCGGTGCGGACTCCACGACGTCGCCCGCCCGGCGCAGGAAGAGCTCGGGCGACGCGGTCACGACGTCCAGGCCGCGGCGCGGCAGTCGCACCACTCCGGCGTACGGCGCGGGGTTGCCGGCGGCCAGTCGCGCGGCCAGGGCCAGCGAGTCGGCATCGCCTGGAAGGTCGTGCTCGAGCACCCGGCAGACGTTGACCTGGTAGACCGTGCCGACCGCTATCCGCCGACGCACCTCGCGGCAGGCCTCGACGTAGGCACGCTCGTCCAGCGACGTGCGCCACTGGCCGGTCAGCTCGGGCCACGGGCCGCGCGCGGTCGGGAGCTTCGCCGGCCCGACATCGGCGAACCGGGCGCAGGTCAGGGCGCCCTCGAAGGTCGCGACCACCGCCCAGAAACCCTCGCTCTCGAGCGCGGCCGGGTCGTCGGTGACGTCGACGCAGCGGGTGGCCAGGCGCCCACCGAGCCACGCGAACGCATCCGGGTCGACGTCGGCCACGACCGCACGCTAGCGACCTAGACTCCGCCCGTGCGATCAGTCGGGGGCCGCGGCGTTGGTCGGCGCGGCGGTCGGCGCGGCGGTCGGCGCGTCCAGCGCGGGACTCGCCGGACTGGTGAGTGTCACGCTCCTCGCGCTGGCTGCGTGCACCGGAGGCGGAGCCGATCAGCCGGCCGGGGCCAGGTCGTCGCAGCCCTCCGGAGCCCGTCCCAGCGGTCCATCGGCAGGCCCGTCGACGAGCCCATCGACCGGTCCGCGACCGGTGACGCTGTCCTTCGCCGGCGACGTCCACTTCGCGACCAAGCTGGCCCCGCTGCTCGATCACCCGAGCACGGCACTCACCTCGCTGGTGCCCTATCTGGGTTCGAGCGACCTGGCCATGGTCAACCTCGAGACGGCCATCACGACGCGGGGCACGGCCCAGCCCAAGCAGTACCACTTCCGGGCGCCGGCGACCGCCTTCCAAGCCGTCGCGTCGGGCGGCATCGACGCGGTGACGATGGCCAACAACCATGCTGCTGACTACGGGTCGGTGGGGTTGGCCGACACCCTCGCCGCCATCGCGAAGAGCCCGATCCCGGTGGTCGGCATCGGGGCCGACGCGGCCGCGGCCTACGCCCCGGCGTACCTCGACCTCCGGGGCACGCGGGTGGCCCTGCTGGCCGCGATGCAGGTGCCGGATTGGACCGCGGCTCATTTCGCCGCTGGGCCGCACTCCCCCGGTGTGGCAACGGCTTTCGACCCGGCCCGGCTCGCGGCGGCGGTCCGTGCGGCGAAGCGCAAGGCCGATGTCGTGGTGGTCTTCATGCACTGGGGCACGGAGTACACCACCTGCCCGAACGCGCTGCAGCAGTCGACGGCCAAGGCGTTGGCCGCAGCCGGCGCCTCGGTCATCGTGGGCGCGCACGCGCACAAGCTGATGGGTGCGGGCTGGCTGGGCCACACCTACGTCGACTACGGCCTGGGCAATTTCGTGTGGTGGCGACGGCAGACGACCGTCGAGACCTGGACCGGGGTCCTCACGCTGACGCTCGACGGCCGGCAGGTCGCCTCGGCCAGCTGGCAGCCGATGGTCGTGGGCGCGAGCGGGCTGCCAGCGGTGCCCAGCGCGACGCAGACGGCCAAGCTCGCGGCGTACTGGAAGGGCTTGCGGCACTGCACCGGCCTGGCCGCCCACCCCTCCTGACTGCCTTGGCACGGTGCCTCGGGCGTCAGCGGTCGACGACGCCGTCGATGGCTTCACGCAGCAGGTCCGCGTGGCCGTTGTGCCGGGCGTACTCGCCAATCAGGTGCACATACGTCATCCGCAGCGACATGTCCTCGCCGCGGTTGACGAAGGTGTGGTCCAAGGGCAAGTCGGCCACGGCGGCGTCGCACAGTGCGAACTCGTCCAGCAAGCGGAGGTAGTCCTGCTCGGCGAACGCGGCGTCGATGTCGTCGAAGTCGTGGTCCTTGCCCAGCGCGAGGTCATACATCGGCTCGACCGGCTCGCCGGCAGCCCGGATCCGTAGCCAGGTCCGCTCGACCTTGGCCAGGTGACGCACCAGGCCGAGCAACGACAGGTTGGACGACGGGAGGGCTCGCGTGGCCAGCTGTTCGGGGCTCAGGCCGGCGCAAATGTTGAGCAAGGTGCTGCGCTGCCACGACAGGTAAGCCGCCAAGGTCGCGCGCTCCCCGGCGGTGAGCGGGACGTCGGCGGGTTCGGGTGCGGGGGCGGTCCAGGTCACCGCCCCAGGATGCCGGAGGGCGCCGAAGGAGCGGCCCACCCAGACAGTTCAGAACATGCTTTCGGCGACACGCCGGCTGAACCGTCGCCTCGGACGGCGTGTCGCCGAAAAGGGACGACGAACTGTCTCGCCGCCGGTTCCGGACGCGCTCAGGCGGTGGCGCCCTCGGCCAACGGAGCCGGGACGGTAGCGCGACGAGCCCGGGCCGCGTGCCAGGCGTATTGGACGCCGCGGACGCTCCACGCGCAGACGACGAGGATCAGGACGCCGACAATCCCGTCCAGCCACCAGTGGTTGCCGGTGGCCACGACCACGAAGATCGTGGTGACCGAGTGCATGGGCCCAATGAACCGCCAACGGCTCGGGCTGACTCGCCAGACGTAGTAGCCGACCAGCACGGCCCAGGCCACGTGGATCGAGGGCATGGCCGACAGCTGGTCGATCGGCAGGCCGTTGGCATAGACCGACTGGCCGTAGAGCATCGCGGTGTCCACGATCCCCGGCAGCATCCGGGGAGGCGCGACGGGGATCAGCTGGACCAGCAGGCAGCCCAGCGTGGTCCAGGCCATGATCTGGCGGATCGGGCGGTACTGGTCGCGGTGACGCACGAACAGCCAGATCAGGAAGACGAACATCATCGTCAGGTGCATGGTCGCGTAGTAGAGGTTCATCGCCTGCACGACGTGCGGATGGGGCAGCACCAGGTGCTGGACGCTGGCCTCGGACGGCAGGTGCACGTCACGCTCGAACTGCCGGATCCAATGCGCGCGGGCGAAGGCTCCGCCCGCTCCGGTCACCGAGATCATGTTGGCCAGCTGCCAGACGCCGTAGAGCGCGCCGATCACGGCGGCCTCACGAGCGAAGGCACCGACGTAGCGCACCCGGCTGTTGGTGGACGTCGCCATCACGGCACCGATGACGATGAGTACGGCGGCCACCTCGAGCGAGTGCTGCCAGGTCAGCCCCACCGTGTGCACGCGCTCAGGTTAAGCGTTGCGGCGGCCGCCGTCCCCCCACCGTCCGGACAAACAGAAAGAGGCCCCCGGAGGAGCCTCTGGACTGCCGTGCTGGTGGGCGATACTGGGATCGAACCAGTGACCTCTTCCGTGTCAGGGAAGCGCGCTACCGCTGCGCCAATCGCCCTCGCTCCGTCCGCCTCACGGCGTGCGGTCATTCACGTTCCTGCGAGTTCGTGCGAGGTGGAGACGGGATTTGAACCCGTGTACACGGCTTTGCAGGCCGTTGCCTCGCCTCTCGGCCACTCCACCGTGAGGCTCGCGCCCCCGAGCGGACGACGGGATTCGAACCCGCGACCCTCACCTTGGCAAGGTGATGCTCTACCAACTGAGCCACGTCCGCGCGACACCGACCCTGGTTGACCCTGGGGCTGGCGCGCTGGATGAGGTTATCCGATGCCCGGACGGCCGGTCCAACTCGATCCGGGCTCGGCAACGCCGTCAGCCCGGCGTCAGGGCCGGATCCGCCCGGACCGGTTCGCCTTGTGGATGACCTTCCACTCCTGCTTGCGGGCCTGCCGCAGCCGGGCGTCGGTGCGGGAGGCGACCCACTCGGCCTCCCGTTGCAGCTTGCGCCAGCTCTCCAGCCGCCGCTCGGGAAGCTCCCCGGCGTCGACGGCGGCCAGCACCGCGCAGCCGGGCTCGCCGAGGTGGGCGCAGTCGGTGAACCGGCAGGCGGCGGCCAGCTCCTCGACCTCGCGGAACACCTCGGCCAGGCCGCCGGTGTCCAGCAGGCCCACCCCGCGCAGGCCGGGCGTGTCGATGACCGCCCCGCCGTTCGCGCTCGCGTGCAGCTCCCTGGTCACCGTCGTGTGCCGGCCCTTGCCCACCGCCGCTAGGGCGTTGGTCGCCATGATCTCGGCGCCGACGAGGGCGTTCAGCAGGGTCGACTTGCCAGCCCCCGAGCCGCCGAGCAGGGCCAGCGTCTGCCCACCGGCACACAGGGCTGCGAGGTCGGCCAGGCCCAGACCCGTTGGCGCAGCGAGCAGATGAACGGGTACGCCGGGGGCCACGTCGCGGCCGAGGTCGGCGGCCACGGCCTCCCCGTCGGTGCACAAGTCGGCTTTGGTGAGCACCAGGTGCGGTGCTGCGCCACTGTCCCAGGCCAGCGCGAGCAGCCGCTCGACCCGGCCGACCTGCGGCTCGGGCACCAGCGGCTCGACGACGGCGACGGCGTCGATGTTGGCCGCCAACACCTGGCCCTCGGAGCGCCCGGAGGCGCTGGCCCGCAAGATCGCCGTACGGCGGGGCAGGACCTGCTCCGCGGTGACCCGCTCGTCGGCCCAGTGCTGGCACCGCACGAAGTCACCGGTCGTCGGTGCCAGGCCTCCGTCCGCGGCCACAGCGGCCAGCAGGTCGGCCCCCCAGGTGACCCGCAGCGGGCCAGTGCCGGTCAGCACCTCCGCCCCCGAGCGGTCGGTGCGGGTGACCCGGGCCGGCTCCCCCGGTCCGTCGGCCAGCCCGGCCAGCCGCCGGGCTGGAACTGCCTCGGCCGCCTCGGCGTACGCCGCGGCCCAGCCCTCGTCCCAGCCGAGCCAGCTCGGCAAGGCCGGCCGGGCGGGCGTCGCTCGAAGTCCCGTCACGATCGCGACGCTACGCACGTCAGGGCCGCCGGGTCACCTCGATTTCGGCTCCATCGCGGTCCTGGGCCAGCGGGCGCTCCTTGGCCATCGGGTACGCCATGGCGCGCGGCTCATCAGGGTCGAGCACGGCCTGCGGCAGCGGGGTCAGGGGCCGGGACGGCGGGTGAGAGTCCACCGCCGGTTCGGCTCGCATCTCCGTCGGCTTGTCGCCGGTCCGGATCGCGGAGGCCGGACGGGTGCGCGAGAAGCGGCGCGGTCCGTCGACGGCCGGCCAGAGGGCCCGGGTGGCCGCGTTGAGCGCGGCGCCGATCAACACGGCGATGGCCAGGAAGTAGAGCCAGATCAGGACCACGATCGGTGCGGCCAGCGGCCCGTAGATCGACGTCGACCGTGGCCCGACCGACTCGCCCAGGAACCAGCGCAGGACGACACTCGCGCCGATCCAGATCAGCAGGGCCAGCGCGGCCCCGGGAACGTTGCGCACCCATGACGTGCGCCGCGGGGTCGAGATCCAGTAGAGCGAGGACAGGCTGGCGATGGTCAGCACCGTCACGACCGGCCAGTAGAGAAGCAGCAGGAGCTCGGCCCGGCCGTTGAGGATGTCGCCGAGCAGCTGCGGGCCGAGGATGACGAGCGGGAAGATCACGACGCCGACCACGAGCGAGGCGACGTACAGGCTGAAGGACAGCACGCGGGTGCGGACGATCCCGCGCACTCCGCTCTGGCCGTACATGATCGAGATCGTGTCGACGAAGACGTTCAGCACCCGCGAGCCGGACCACAGCGAGAGCAGGAAGCCGATCGAGATCAGGTCGGCGCGGCCGTTCTTGAAGACGTCGTTCAGCGTGGGGGTGATGGCGGAGGCCACCGTGGAGGACGTCAGGACCTTCGAGGCCAGGTCGGTGATCTTCTCCTGCAGCGCCTGGACGTTGTCGCGTCCGACCGCCTTGCCGACGTAGCCGACGCCGCCGAACAGACCCAGGATCAGCGGCGGCAGGGACAACAGCGCGAAGAAGCCGGCCTCGGAGGCCAGCCCGGTCACCCGGTAGCGCATGCAGATCTTGACCGTCTCGCGAGTGAGCCGCCACAGCCGGTCCACGGTCCGGACCGCCCTGGCCCGGCGGACGGCGGCGAGCAGGGCGCCCTTCGGCGCACTGGTTCGGGCCGCCCTCCCCTCACTCACCCCCACACGGTAGTTGGCCGGGCCTCCGGGCGGCCCGTCCGACACGAACGGCCGCCCTCCCCTACGGTGTGCCCTGATGAGCACAGCGACCCCCGGCCTGACCCCCGGCTCGACCGCCGGTCCCGCCGTCACCACACAATCCTCGGCCGACCTCGAGGTCTGGCCGGGCCGGTCCTACCCCCTCGGGGCGACGTACGACGGGACGGGTGTCACCTTTGCCCTGTTCTCCGAGGTCGCCGAGCGGGTCGAGCTGGTGCTCGTCGGGGACGACGGGTCCAGCCGCAGCGTGGACCTGGCCGAGGTCGACGCCTTCGTCTGGCACGGCTACCTGCCCGGGGTGCAGCCCGGGCAGCGCTACGGCTACCGCGTGCACGGGCCCTACGACCCGAAGAACGGGCAGCGGTGCAACCCGACCAAGCTGCTGCTCGATCCTTACGCCAAGGCGGTCGACGGGCAGATCGACGGCGACCACTCGCTCTTCTCCTACGACTTCGAGGACCACAAGGCGCTCAACGCCGACGACAGCCTGGGCCACACGATGCTCTCGGTGGTGGTGAACCCGTTCTTCGACTGGGGCAACGACCGCGCGCCGGGTCACGGCTACCACGAGACGGTCATCTACGAGGCGCACGTCAAGGGCCTGACCAAGCTCCACCCCGGCATCCCGGAGGAGATCCGCGGCACCTACGCCGCGCTCGGCCACCCGGTGATGATCGACCACCTGACCGCCCTCGGCGTGACGGCGATCGAGCTGATGCCGGTGCACCAGTTCGTCCAGGACCCGCATCTGACCGACCAGGGTCTGGCGAACTACTGGGGCTACAACACGATCGGCTTCCTGGCTCCGCACAACGGCTACGCGGCGTACGGCACGCGCGGGCAGCAGGTGCAGGAGTTCAAGGGCATGGTCCGGGCCCTGCACGAGGCCGACATCGAGGTCATCCTCGACGTCGTCTACAACCACACGGCCGAGGGCAACGAGTGGGGCCCGACGCTGTGCTTCCGCGGCATCGACAACGCGTCGTACTACCGGCTCGTTGACGACGCGCCGGAGCACTACTACGACACGACCGGCACGGGGAACAGCCTGCTGATGCGGCACCCGCACGTGCTGCAGCTGATCATGGACTCGCTGCGCTACTGGGTCACCGAGATGCACGTCGACGGTTTCCGGTTCGACCTCGCGGCGACGCTGGCCCGGCAGTTCCACGAAGTCGACCGGCTGTCGGCGTTCTTCGACCTCGTGCAGCAGGACCCGGTCGTGAGCCAGGTCAAGCTGATCGCCGAGCCGTGGGACGTCGGCGATGGTGGTTACCAGGTCGGCAACTTCCCGCCGCTGTGGACCGAGTGGAACGGCAAGTACCGCGACACCGTGCGCGACTTCTGGCGGGGCGAGCCGTCGACGCTGGGCGAGTTCGCGTCGCGGTTGACCGGTTCCTCGGACCTCTACGAGCACTCCGGCCGTCGACCCTTCGCCAGCATCAACTTCGTGACCGCGCACGACGGCTTCACGATGCGAGACCTGGTGTCCTACAACGAAAAGCACAACGACGCCAACGGCGAGAACAACCAGGACGGCGAGAGCTTCAACCGGTCCTGGAACTGCGGCGCCGAGGGTGACACGAAGGACAAGGACATCCTCGCGCTGCGGGCCCGCCAGCACCGCAACTTCCTGACGACGTTGCTGCTCTCCCAGGGCGTGCCGATGATCGCGCACGGCGACGAGATCGCCCGAACCCAGCGCGGCAACAACAACGTCTACTGCCAGGACAACGAGACCTCCTGGGTCAGCTGGCAGATGGACCCGGAGAAGACCGCGCTGCTGACCTTCACCCGACGGCTGACCAAGCTCCGGGCCCGGCATCCGGCCTTTCGGCGACGGCGGTTCTTCGCCGGCGACGCCAAGCACGGCGGCGAGAGCTCGCTGGGCGACATCGCGTGGTTCCAGCCGGACGGCTCGCACATGGACGAGAAGTCCTGGCAGGACGGTCGGGCCCAGGAGCTGATGGTCTTCCTCAACGGCGGCGCGATCCCCGAGTCGGACACCCGCGGCCAGCCCGTCGTCGACGACTCGTTTCTGTTGCTGCTCAACGCCAGCCCGGACGACGTGGAGTTCGTCCTGCCGAGCGAGGCCTACGGCCAGCACTGGCTGATCGCGGCCGACAGCGCGGAGCCGACGGCCGACGACGACTCGGCCCAGTTCGCCTCTGGCGCCTCGGTCGGCGTGAAGTCTCGGTCGGTGCTCGTCCTGCGCGCCCCGCGGTCGGTCAGCGGGTGAGCGGGCTGCACCGACCAGGCGCCGGCCGGCCCGTGCCGGTGTCCACCTATCGGTTGCAGCTCCACGCCGGCTTCGGCTTCGCCGACGCTGCCGGCCTCGTGCCCTACCTGTCCCGCCTCGGCGTCACGCACGCCTACCTCTCGCCCATCCTCACCGCGACCAAGGGTTCGACCCACGGGTACGACGTGGTCGACCACTCCTCGATCTCGGCCGAGCTCGGGGGGCGGGACGGCCTGCGCGTCCTGGTGGAGGCCTTGCACGCAGCGGGGATGGGCGCAGTGGTCGATGTCGTGCCCAACCACATGGCCGTCCCGACCCCGGCCTGGCAGAACGCCGCCCTGTGGTCGGTCCTGCGCGACGGGCCGGCCTCGCCGTACGCCGCGTGGTTCGACGTCGACTGGCGAGTCGACCACGGTGCGCTGCTCATGCCGGTGCTGGGGTCGCGGATCGGGCAGGTGCTCGCGGCCGGCGAGCTCGCGCTGGATCCCCGCGGCGGCCCGCGGGGCGACGAGCCGGTGTTGCGTTACTTCGAGCACGAGTTCCCGCTGCGCCCGGGCACCGAGGGCCTGCCGACGGCCCAGCTGGTCGACCAGCAGTGGTACCGGCTAGCCCACTGGCGGGTCGGCGACCAGGAGCTGAACTACCGGCGGTTCTTCGACGTCGACACGCTGGCGGCCGTGCGCCAGGAGGACCCGGACGTCTTCGCCCAGACGCACGCCTTGCTCGTCGAGCTGGTGCAGGACGGGTCGATCGACGGGCTCCGGATCGACCATCCGGACGGCCTGGCCGACCCCCGGGACTACCTGGCCCAGCTGGCCGCCCGGACCGACGACAGCTGGGTCGTGGTGGAGAAGATCCTGGAGCCGGACGAGACCCTCGCCGGCGACTGGAAGTGCTCTGGCACAACGGGTTACGAGGCCTTGCGACTGGTCAGCGGTGTGTTCCACGACGGCGCGGGCACGCAAGCCCTGTCGGCGCTGGCCGAGGAGCTCGCCGCCGAGACCGAGGACTGGCCGACCTGCTCCAGATCGGCCAAGCGCGAGGTGATCGAAGGCAGTCTGTACGCCGAGGTGCACCGCCTGGTCGACCTGCTGGTCGAGATCTGCACGGTCGACCCGCTGCTGCGCGACCACACCCGTCGCGACCTGCACGACTGCGTGGTCGAGCTGCTCGTGGCCTTCGACCGCTACCGCGCCTACGTCGTGCCCGGCGAGCCCGCGCCGCCGGCGTCGGTCGCGGCGGTGGAGGAGGCCGCGACCGAGGCCTTCGGGCGCTTGCCCGAGGACACCCGCGACGCCCTGGAGCTCGTGCGCGACCTCATTCTGGGCCGGCCGGTGGGCGACCCGGCCCTGCTGACCGATCAGGCCCGCTCGCAGCGGGCCGAGCTCGTCACGCGCTTCCAGCAGACGTGTGGGCCGGTGATGGCCAAAGGCGTCGAGGACACCGCGGCGTACCGCTGGGTCCGGCTCGTCTCGCTCAACGAGGTCGGTGGCGACCCGTCCCGGATCGGCCTCCCGCCCGAAGAGCTGCACACCTTCGCCGCTCAGCAGCTGCAGGCCCATCCGACCGCCATGACCACGCTCTCGACCCACGACACCAAGCGCTCGGAGGACGTCCGCGCCCGGTTGGCCGTCGCGTCCGAGCTCGGGGCCGACTGGACCGAGCTGATCCGCGCGCTGCACGCCGCCAGCTCCGGCTATCGGGCAGCCGAGGTCGACGGCCGGCTCGAGCTGTTGGTCTGGCAGACCCTGATCGGCACGTTCCCGATCACGCGTCAGCGGTTGGTTCCCTACGTGGAGAAGGCGATCCGCGAGGCCAAGCTGCGCACGACCTGGACCACCCCGGAGCCGGCCTACGAGGATGCGGTCCGGGAGTTCGTCGAGCGGGCCCTGCAGGACGAGGTGGTGTTGGATCTCGTGCGCGCCTGGGGCCGGTCGACCGCCGAAGCCGTCGCTGCCACGACGCTGGGCCAGAAGCTGCTCCAGCTGGTGCTGCCCGGGGTGCCGGACGTCTACCAGGGCTGCGAGTCGCTCTCGCTTGACCCTGGTCGACCCGGACAACCGGCAGCCCGTCGACCACGAGGCGCTCGCCGCGGACCTGGCCGCGCTGGAGGCGGACGTCGACCTGCGGTCGCTTGATCTGCGTCAGGCCAAGCTGCTGGTGACGCGCGCGGACCCTTCGGCTGCGGCGCGAGCACCCGGAGTGGTTCATCGGCTCGGAGGCGACCTACGCGCCGGTCGCGACGACATCCGGGTCGGCCCTCGCGTTGTCCCGAGGTGACGGGTCCGGGCCAGCGGTCGTCGCGCTGATGACCCGACTTGCGGTGTCCCTCAACCGATTCGGAGGGTGGGGCGAGCACACCATCTCGCTCCCCGAGGCGCCCGACGGCTGGAGCGAGGTCTTCACCGGCCGCACCTTCGCCGCCGGTCCGATGCGGATCGCCGAGCTCCTGACCGACCTCCCGGTCGCCCTGCTCCGCCGGGCCTGACCTACGTCGCGGCCAGCCGGGCCTTCTCGGCCTTGATGTCGAAGTCGGCCGGCGGCCACTGCGGGTCGATGCCATCCAACGCGTCGATGAGCAGCTGCTGCACGGCCCAGCGGGCGTACCACTTGTGGTCCGCCGGCACGACGTACCAGGGCGCGGCCTCCGTCGAGCACTTGGTGAGCGCGGCCTGGTAGGCCTCCTGATAGGCCGGCCACTCCTCCCGCTCGTCGATGTCGCCGGGGTTGAACTTCCACCACTTGTCCGGCCGACTGAGCCGGTCCCGGAGTCGGCGCTTCTGCTCGTCGGCCGAGATGTTGAGCATGACCTTGACCACCGTCGTGCCATCGTCGACCAGCCGCTGCTCGAACCGGTTGATGGTGGCGTAGCGCCGAGCCCAGGTGGCGCGCGGGGCCAGCTCGTGGACCCGCACGATCAGGACGTCCTCGTAGTGGGAGCGATCGAAGACGCCGATCCGGCCGGCCGGGGGCAGCGCCCTACGGATCCGCCACAGGAAGTCGTGGCTGAGCTCCTCCGCGGTCGGGACCTTGAACGACGTGACCCGCACGCCTTCGGGGTCGCAGGCACTGACGACGTGCCGGACGATGCCGCCCTTGCCGGCTGTGTCCATGCCTTGGACGACGAGCAGGACCGAGCGCCCCGAGCCCCCCGCGGCGGCCGCGGTCAGCCGGTCCTGGAGGTTCGACAGACGCTCCTTGCCGTCGGCCAGAGCGTTCTCACCATCCCGCTTGCCACCCCGGAAGCCAGGTGTGGCATCGGTTTTCGCGGCGCTCAGGTCGAAGTCCGGCCCGGCCCGCAGGAGCTCACTCAGGGCCTTGGTCGTCGGCGGCGTGCTCGCCGCAGGCCTGGTCTTGGACGCCTTGGCCTTCTTCGCCGTCGCCCGGTCCTGGCCCTTCTCGGAGGCCTTGCCGCCCTTGCTGCGTGCTCTTGCCGCCTTTGGCCATGGCCGATGATGGCACTGCCCGACTTGCGCCGTCACTACCCGGCCCGGCTGGCATCCGGGCGTCGGGCACGGTTGGCTCAGTCGGTGCACCTCTTCCGACTGTGGGCTCCCGACGCACGCCGGGTCGACCTGGTCCTGCCCGATCACGCCGAGCCGGACCTACCGATGCAGCGCGTGGACGGACCCGACGCGACCGGTTGGTGGGAGCTCGCAGTGCCCGACGCCGGCCCCGGCACCGACTACGCCTACCGGGTCGACGGCAGCGACCCCCTGCCGGACCCGCGCAGCGCCTGGCAACCGCGCGGAGTGCACGGCGCCAGCCGGGTCTTCGATGCCGGGCAGCACCAGTGGACCGACACCGCCTGGGCCGGGCCTCGCGGCGGCGCCGGCGTCCTGGGCGCGGTGTTCTACGAACTGCACGTCGGGACGTTCACCGAGACCGGCACGTTGGACGCGGCAGCGCAGCGGCTCGGCCATCTGGTCGACCTCGGCGTCGACGTCGTCGAGCTGATGCCGCTGGGAGCCTTCCCCGGACGATGGGGCTGGGGCTACGACGGCGCTCACCCGGGCGCAGTGCACCAGGGGTACGGCGGGCCGCTGGCGCTCCAGCGCTTCGTCGACGCGGCCCATGCCCTGGGTGTCGCCGTCTGTCTGGACGTCGTCGAGAACCACCTCGGGCCCGAGCGGCAACTACCTGGCGCGGTTCGGGCCCTATTTCACCGAGCGGACCGAGACGCCCTGGGGACCGGCCGTCAACCTGGACGGTCCGCGGAGCGGTGAGGTCCGCCGATGGATCCTGGACCGGGCCCTGAACTGGTTCAGGGCGTTTCATCTGGACGCACTGCGGTTGGACGCGGTGCATGAGCTGCACGACGAGTCGGCCCGGCCCCTGCTGGCCCAGCTCTCCGACGAGACGGCCGCTCTCGCAAGAGATCTCGGTCGTCCGCTCGCCCTGGTCGCCGAGACCGACCTGAACGACCCCCGCACGATCGAGCCGACGAGCGAGGGCGGCCTCGGCCTGACTGCGCAGTGGGACGACGACGTGCACCACGCGCTGCATGCGGCGCTCACGGGTGAACGGCAGGGCTACTACGTCGACTTCGGTTCGATGGCCACGCTGGCCCAGGCCATGACCAGAGTGTTCGTGCACGACGGCGGCTGGTCGACCTTCCGCGAGTCGCAGTGGGGACGACCGATCGACCCGAAACGCCATGCCGGCCAACGGTTCCTGGCCTACCTGCAGAACCACGACCAGGTCGGCAACCGAGCCGCCGGTGATCGGTTGTCGGCGTCGGTGCCGATCGGCCTGCTGGCCGCCGGAGCCGCGTTGGTGCTGTGCGGGCCGTTCACGCCGATGCTGTTCATGGGCGAGGAGTGGGCGGCCAGCACGCCCTGGCAGTTCTTCACCGACTTCGATGAGCCGGAGCTGGCCGCCGCGGTTCGCTCGGGTCGACGAGAGGAGTTCGCCGAGCACGGCTGGGACCCCAGCGCGGTGCCCGACCCGCAGTCCGTGTCCACCCGTGAGGCATCGGTCCTGGACTGGGCCGAGGTCGGTATCGGTGACCATGCTCGGCTACTCGACTGGTACCGGTCACTGATCTCGTTGCGCCGCAACACCCCTGATCTTCGGGCCGACGACCTGAGCCAGGTCCGAGCGACGTACGACGAAGAGTTGCGCTGGTTCACGCTGACCCGAGGCACCCACCTGGTCGCGGTCAATCTCGGCGACCGGCCGGTCGTCGTACCGCTTGACCGGCACATGCGCACGGTCTTGGCCTGGGGCGACGTCCAGGTGGCGACCGCCTCGGTCCGCTTGCCGGGTGCGTCGTCGGCCATCCTGGCTCCTTCCTGAGAGGCTCGCTGCCATGCGCCTGATCTATCCCCCCGCCCATGGGTCGGCGGCCGACCTCAGCCTCGACGACCTGGCTCGGCTCTACGCACCACCGGAGGGCCAGGACACGTGGGTCCGCGCCAACTTCGTCAGCACCCTCGACGGTGCGGCCACGGGGGCCGATGGGTTGTCCCGTTCGATCAACAACCCGGCCGACCAGGAGGTCTTCGGGCTGCTCCGGGCCCTGTGCGACGTCGTCCTCGTCGGCTCGGGAACCGTTGCCGCCGAGCACTATCGGGCGATGTCCCTGACCGACGAGCAGCGCGCGGTGCGCGCTACCACCGGCCGCTCTGGTGTGCCGACCCTGGCGATCGTCAGCCGTTCGCTCGACCTCCCCGCCACCCAGCTGGCGCCCGGCGAGGGCCGGGTGATCGTGCTGCATCCGAGCGAGTGCGACGCCGGCAAGCGGGCCGAGGTCGCCGAGGCGCTCGGACCAGACAACGTGATCGAGGCCGGCGATGGCTGGGTCGACCCGGCGCGAGCGGTGCAGGTGCTGGCCGAGCGCGGGCTCCGGCAGGTGCTGTGCGAGGGCGGTCCGACGCTGATGGGGATGCTCGTCGCAGGCGGCGCGCTCGATGAGCTCTGCCTCACCTGGTCGCCGCTCGCCGTGGGCGGGGTGCATCCACGGATCCTCAACGGACCGCCGGTCGACCAGTCCTGGCAGCTCGGTCATCTGCTCGAGCAAGACGGCGTGCTGATCGGTCGCTGGGTCGCGGATCGCTCGTAGTCGTCTCTGGCTGAAACCGTTGGTACGTATGGGAGTTTCAGGGGCTTGAACGTTCACCGGATCATCACATCCGACGGCCAGATCCGGGCCGGGACTGTCGGTGGCGCCATGGTCGGAGAGGCCATCGCCCGGGGCCTACCCACCGAAGCGGGCGCGAAGGCCGGCGCCGGTTGGCTCCGCGGTATGACGCCATCACCGAACAACCCGAGCCCGTCGATCCGGTCACCCGGGCCGAGGTGCAGGAGTTGTTGCTGGACACCGCCACCCGCGTCGATCCGGCTCAGCTCGGCAAGGCGGGCCAACGGGCCCGGCACCGCCTCGACCCCCAGGCGGCCGGGCGGCTGGCCAAGAACGAGGACGCGCAGTACGAGGAGCGCAACGGTTACGTCCTGACCGAGGCGTCCGGGACCATGGTGCTGTCGTCCACGGCGTGCCGGCGGAGTCGGCCCGGCCGGTCCGCTGCGCAGACCCCGGCCGGCGATCCCGAGAGCCGTCACCGACGCGCACCTCGAGATCTACGAAGCCGAGCTCGCCCGACTCACCCTGCGCTGGATTGCCCGCCGCGAACGGCTCGACGACACGGGCTAGGAGGTCGGTCTCGGTGTTGCCGGCGCCCGATCAGGATTACCGTCGTTGCACCGGCGAATCTGGACCGGCACGGACCATCGACGCGAGGCGTCATGGCCACCGATGAGGGCCAGCGAGACGACGAGGAACCACGCGTACACCGGGACCGTCGCGAGCACGGTGGGGCCTCGGCCCGTCCTGACGACGACGAGCTGGCTCGTCGTACCGAGCGCGAGCGTGTGGACGCAGGTCTGGAGCCGTATGACCCGGACGACGTTCCAGACGCGGCCGATGTCGCGCCCGAGTTCGACCCGAGCCAGACCCAGGAGTTCCAGGAGCTGGAGGGCTTGGTGGCCCGACAGGTCGCCGAGGGCGAGCTGCGGCCCGTGACCAAGGAGCATCCCTTCCCGCCCTCGCACTACGACGAGTGACGCCGAGCCCTTGATTCCGGCACCACCGACGCAGTGAGATGGGGACAGCACCGCAGCTGATACCGCCGGCTCGGACAACGGCGGTGGGCCGAGCGGCGGATGTGCGCACCCCCTGGAGGTGCCGGTGAATCCACATGGTCTGCTGTGCCGTCGAGGTGTCCTGATCGGCTCCCCGTGAAGGAGTACGTCTCCTACGAACAAACCGACGGCTCAGCCATCGTGGTCGAGGTCGACGAGGGCGACCACGAACGCGGTGTCTCCCGGGCCGCCCGCCGCTCCGATGGGTTGGTCGTCGACTCCGGGAAGAAGTTCGAGGAGATGATCAAGGCCGTCCGCCCGGTGGCCTCGACGATCGTCGGCGAGCTCAGGTCTGGTGATCGTTCGCCCGACACGATCACGGTCCAGTTCGGCCTGAAGCTCACCTTCTCCGCCGGAGCAGTCATCGCCTCGAGCTCCGGTGAGGGAACCTTCCAGATCACCCTGACCTGGGAGAAGCCGAAGCCGGACGCGGTCCAGCAACCAGCGGCCTCCTCCGAACCGACGGACTCCGAACCGACGGAGTCTGGGCCGGGAGGGTCATGAGCGACGCCGACCTCAAGAAGCTCATGGGTCGCGCCCTCGCGCGCATCTGGCCGGACCACGGGGATCCGGTCGGGGCGGGCACCCTCCTCGCCGACGACCAGGTCTTGACTTGCGCGCACGTCGTGAACGCAGCCATCGGCGCTTCCGAGGCCAGCCAATCACGGCCAACAGAGCCGATCGACGTGGACTTCCCCTTCAGCCACGACCGTCGACGTACGTCCGCGCACGTCCTCACGTGGGTACCGATCGGCGACGACGGAGGTGGCGACCTGTGTGTTCTCAAGCTCGCGAACCGGCCGCCGGTCGACTGCGAGCCTGCCGTCCTGTTGGAGGCCGATGGCCTGGCGCAACATTCCTTCGAGGTCCTCGGCTTCCCGGCCCGATTTCCCGACGGGACACTCGCCACCGGCATGCTGATCGGGCGGAACGCCGCCGACTGGGTCCAGATGCAGGACGACCACACGACAGGGCCACGTGTCCGCCCCGGCTTCAGCGGTGCCCCGGTCTGGGACCGGACCCTGGGCGGCATCGTCGGCATCGTCGTTACCTCCAGCGACATCGAGGCGGAGAAGACAGCGTTCCTGATCCCGAGCGACATCGCCCTTCGGCACCTGGCCGACGCGTCGGCGCAGACAGCGCCTGTTGCCCGCCTGGCGGCGATGCCACCGCTGCTGGACCTCGGCCGCCTCGAGCGAGACGTCAAGAGCCCAGGGCCGGATCGAGGTCCGTGCGCCGGACTCGGCCGGCGTACGAGTGGCGGCAGAGTCCCCCCATCGAGCCCTTCATCATCGAGTCCCGTCCCGAAGGGCTCGTCGTGACGCCGGCGTTGCAGCGGCCCGGGCCGGCCGAGACGACGGTCACCATCTCGGAAGGCGTCGCCACGTCCCAAGTGCGCCTTCGGGTCCATACGGTCGTGGAGACGGACCAGCCTGATCGTCGATGGCCACGACCGATGAAGCGCAAGGCCGTCACGGCAAAGTTGCAGCAGTGGGCAAGAGACACAGCCTTGGTGCCGGACCAGCTGTTCGACGGCGACCTCGATATCCGACATGTGCCGGTCGTCGAGGCCCGGGTGACGCATGTCCTGGAACGACGGCGCTCAGACGTCGTACAGGCAGCCGACCGTCCAGACCTCACGGACGCCGAGACCGGCGACGGCGCGAGAACCATCATGTACGAGGGGCCTTTCGACCAGTGCCAAGTCGAGCTTCCGCCGTGGAAGTCGTTCACTCGCCGGTGCATCGACAAGAACTCGTTCACCGACGTGCGGTGCACGGCAGGCGATGCGCAGAACCGCGTCGTCTGCTCCACATGCAAGGGAACGACCAGGCTCCCGTGCCCCAGGGACGAACGGTGCGGCGCATGCCGCGGGACGGGCTGGGTCGTCCGGTCGGGGCAGAATCTGGCCTGCGCTCAGTGTTCGGGAGCCGGCCGCCGGATGTGCTCGACCTGCCTCGGCGCTGGTAGCCGAGGCTGCGACGGGTGCTCCGACGGAAAGGTTGTCTGCCCACGCTGTGGAGG
Source organism: uncultured Actinomycetota bacterium (assembly GCA_963834425.1). Taxonomy (GTDB): domain Bacteria; phylum Actinomycetota; class Actinomycetes; order Actinomycetales; family CAVURS01; genus CAVURS01. The sequence continues at coordinate 1,003,624 of CAWIBR010000013.1, read as the reverse complement.
TGACGGCACGTACGTCCGCTATCGGGCCTCGCAGGTCGTTCGGGTGGTGGAGGTCGAGCAGACTCGTAGCGACTGGCCCGAGCCGGGCCTGAGCCTGCTCGATGACGATTTTGTCCCGCTGTTGATCGAGGGAGCCTCCGGGGTCGAGGTCCTGCCTCCAGCCCTGCGGGAGGACCTGGGCGCACTGGGTGGAGAACGAGCTGAGCGCGTGGCGCGAGGGCGAGGTGATGCGCAAGTTCGAGCTGCGGATGGCCCCGGCGGTGATCGTGCATTACCAGCGAGGGCGCAAGCAGGAGACGGCACTCCTGGTCGGTGAGCGGGTCAAGGCGCCGCGCGCTCGCCGGCCCGGTGGTTGGCAGGTGGGGCGGCGGATCGGCGCTCGGGTGTCCGAACTGTCCGCGGAGGAGCCGGTCCAGGAAGGCTTGCTCAACCTGCGAACCCGGCTGCGCGGGTTGGCTCGGGACGACTCAGGACACGAACGATGGCGGCCCAACCTCGGCGCGTTGCGGCGCGACCGGACCGAAACCCCCGAGGCCGGTCAGCCAGCCGACGGCATCGAGACCGAGTCCGAGTCGGACGATGTCTGACGATGTCTGACAGGTGCATCGGACTGGCCGTCCACGGCTCCCGCCGACGGCCGCCGAGCTAAGTCGGGGAGAGGGTGCGGCCGAGGAACGCGCCCACTTCGCGGTCCCAGCGGTCGGGGTCGGTGTTCCACTCCTTGGTGTGCCGGGCCTCGGTCCAGCCGACGAAGGTCACCAGATCCGGCCGGGCCGCGGCCAGCGCCTTGGACGGACCGACCGGCACCACGTCGTCCTGGTCGCTGTGGATGAGCAGCACCGGCACGGACAGCTCGTCGGCGCGGCGTACCCAGTTCAAGGACCGCAGGTCCACCGGCTCACCCAGCCCAATGGCCTTGCGGGTCAACGGATTCCGCACCATGCCTTGGCCGAGTCGTCCCACCGGCCGGGGCAGCTTGTTGACCCGCGCTGTGTAGTCCAAGACGTCGCCCCAGTCCACCACGGGGGCATCCAGGACGACCGCCTCGACCCGCGAGGCCAACCACGACCGGGCGACCACCTGGAGCACGATCGCGCCGCCCATCGACCAGCCCATCAGCACGATCCGCTGGGCGCCGTGGTTGACCGCCCACAGCACCGTCGCCTCGATGTCGCGCCACTCGGTGCCGCCGAAGTGATAGCGACCGGCCATGGCCCCCGGGGCGTCACGGTCGTTGCGGTACGACGGCACCAGCGAGGTGATCCCCATCCGGTGCAGGACGGGTACGCCGCGCAGGCACTCCTCCCGGGTGGCTCCGCGGCCGTGCACCAGGATCGCCCAGACCCCGTCGAACTCTCCACCGGAAGCAGACTCGGCCGGCCGGGTCAGCCAGCAGGGCAGGTCGCCCACCTCGGACGGCACGAGCACGTCCTCGTGCGCCAACCCCCAGGCTGTCGTCGGGTCGCCGGCCACGTAGTACTGGTTGAACCGGGCCGGCCCCACCCCCAACTCGCCGTACTCGACCGACTCGAGCCGTCGGGTCACCGAGTCGTCGGTGCGCTCGAGGATCTCGCCGATCCGCGCGTGACCGGCTCCCCCGTCCAACCAGAGGCCATAACGCCCCGGCACCACCGTGTCCGGCGTGATGCTGAGCACCACGCGGTCGTCGTGAACCTCGAGGATCTCCAGGTCATCCGGCTTCACGACCAGCGGCGTGACGACCTTGCGGGTGAAGTATGTCGCCAGCCCGGTCGCCGACGCCGCGGCCAGCGCCGCAACGCCTCCCACAGCGAACCCCGTGTACGCCGCGACCCGACGCGCCCGCGACCGCTCGGCGCTCACGCGGCGTCCGCATCGCGGGCAATGCGCAGCGCCCAGGCCACGAGCGGTGCCTGCAGGGGCAGTCGGGCCAGCGTCGCGGCCTGATAGCCCGTCGACGCCCGGGATGACCGCACGGCCCGCCGCGCCTGGTGAATGTTGCCCGGGAACACGCCAACGAGCAGCCCCGCGGAGGCGAACGCGGCCGCCCGACGGGAGCGGACAACGGAAAGCCCTGCGGCACAGGCGATCTCGGCCACACCCGAACCGATCACCCACGCGCGTGCGTTCCCGAGCGATCGCGGGATGAGCGGTTCGTAGACCTCCGGCCGGGCTAGATGCAGGACACCGGACCCGCCGAGGAGCAGGGCCAGACCTGGCCACCCCGGTGCGCGCATAGGGCCGATCGTTTCATGGCCCGCGATGGGTCGCAGGCTCAGGCTCCGAGCCCCGGCACGATGTCCTCGAGCTGGAAGGTCACCGGCCGCTCCAGCTGGTCGAACGTGCAGGACTGCGGCGTCCGGTCCGGCCGCCAGCGGTTGAACTGTGCCGTGTGCCGGAAGCGCGCACCCTCCATCTGGTCGTAACGCACCTCGACCACCAGCTCGGGGCGGAGCGGCACGAAGGACAGGTCCTTGCCGGCGTTCCAGCGCGACGTCTCCGACGCTCGTGGGTTGCGGGCGCCGTCCGGAACCTGTTGTGCCGCAGCCCAGTTCCACGGATGCCCCTCGAATGTCGTCACGAGCGGCTGCATCTGCTCGAAGAGCTCGCGTCGCTTGGCCATCGGGAAGGCGCCGATCACACCAACCGAGGCCAGCGACCCGTCGTCGGTGTACAGGCCGAGCATCAACGACCCGACCAGGTCCGGCCCGCTCTTGTGCACCCGGTAGCCGGCGACCACGCAGTCGGCCGTGCGCGCGTGCTTGATCTTGAACATGACCCGCTTGTCCGGCTGGTAGGTGCCACCCAACGGCTTGGCCACCACGCCATCCAGCCCGGCGCCCTCGAACTCCTGGAACCACTGTTCGGCGACCGCCCGATCCGTGGTGGCCGGTGTGATGTGGACGAGCGGCCCCGACCCGGCCAGGGCCGACTCGAGCAGCGCACGACGCTCGGCGAACGGGCGCCCGGTCAGGTCCTCGTCCCCCAACGCGAGCAGGTCGAACGCGACGTACGACGCCGGTGTCTCGACCGACAGCTTTCGCACCCGCGAGTCGGCCGGGTGGATCCGCTGCTGCAGCACCTCGAACTCCAGTCGCCCGTCGACCGCGACCACGATCTCGCCGTCGACGACGCACCGCTCGGGCAGCTCGGCCCGGAAGGCCGCGACCAGCTCGGGGAAATAGCGCGTCATGGGTTTCTCGTTGCGGCTGCCGATCTCCACATCGTCGCCGTCGCGAAAGACCACCGAGCGGAAGCCGTCCCACTTCGGCTCGTACGACGCACCCTCGGGGATCTCGGGCACCGCCTTGGCCAGCATCGGGGCGACGGGGGGCATGACGGGCAGATCCATGTCCCACATCATGCCGGTCCGTCCCCTCCGTTTGGCGAGACTGTTGCCTGGCCTGGCTCGTGGGTGTTTGGCTGACCGCGTCGACGTGCGCCATCGCCGTCGTCGGCATCCTCCCCTGACGAAGGAACACCTCATGCGGAGCTTTCGCGCGCTCGCCGGGACGGCCGTCGTGGCCTCGATCCTGCTCATCCCGGATCTGGCGTCCGGCGCGACTCAGGCCGGCGTACAGATCGCCCACTCCTGCGCCCCCGCCAAGGCAGGATTCATGTCCTGCTTCGCCCTCGTGCGCACCGATCGATCCATGACCCGGGCCCAGGCCGAGCGACCGGACGTCACGCCGGAGGGCTACGGACCGAGCTCGATCCAGTCGGCGTACCACCTGAGCGGGCTCTCCGGCAGCGGTCGGACCGTGGCGATTGTCGATGCCTACAACGACCCAACCGCGGAGGCCGACCTCGCGGTCTATCGCCAGCAGTTCGGCTTGCCCGCCTGCACCACGGCCAACGGCTGCTTCCGGAAGGTCAGCCAGACCGGCAGCACAACTGCACTGCCGGCCAAGAACGCCAGTTGGGCCCAGGAGATCAGCCTCGACCTGGACATGGTCTCGGCGACCTGCCCGAGCTGCCACATCCTCTTGGTGGAGGCCAAGACGGCATCGACGGCCAACCTCGGCACCGGAGTGAACCAGGCGGCCAAGACCAGCGGAGTCGTCGCGATCTCGAACAGCTACGGCGGCGCGGATGCTCGCGACACCAAGTTCGCGAAGTACTTCAACCATCCAGGCATCGCCGTGACCGCCTCGACCGGTGACGCGGGATTCCAGGGGGCGTCCTACCCGGCTTCGTCTGCCCACGTCATCGCCGTTGGCGGCACATCCCTACGAGCATCGACAGGCGGGCGCGGCTGGACCGAAACCGCGTGGAGCGGCGCCGGTTCCGGCTGCTCCACCCTCAACCCGGCGGTGGCACCCGCCGCAACGGGCACGGGGTGCGCCAAGCGGGCGATGGCCGATGTGTCGGCCGTGGCCGACCCCAACACCGGGGTCGCCGTCTACGACTCGACCAAGTACCAGGGCCTGTCCGGCTGGCTCGTCTTCGGCGGGACGAGCGCATCGTCCCCGATCGTGGCGTCGGTCTTCGCCCTCTCCGGCCGCACGACGGGCTACCCGGCCGCGCTCTATGCCCACGCCTCGTCGCTTTTCGACGTCACCAGCGGCAGCAACGGCACCTGCAGCCCGACCCAGTGGTGCCACGCGCGGGCCGGGTGGGACGGCCCGACCGGTCTCGGCACGCCCAACGGCACGGCGGCGTTCTAGGCCGGTTTCTCGACCGGGTGCCAGTCCGGTCCGGCCCGGGCCGGACCGGCAGGGATACTTGCCCGGTGACCGACACCATCGTGCTGCTGACCGAGCAGGCCATCGACGCCAACGACGCGAAGCGCATCACCGACCTGCATGCCCCCGAGCGGCTGTCCTACCGCGTGCTCGTGCCGGCGGACACCGACCGCAACCTGCTCGCTGACATCGTTGACCACGTCAGCCTCGGCGAGCTCCGCGAGGCCCTCGACGCCGTCCGCGGCCGCGAGCCCCACGGCGCCGATCAGGCCCGGGCCACCGCTGCTCAGGCTCTCGAGGCCACGGTCGCGGCCCTGAAGGCCGACGGCGTCGAAGCCGTCGGCGAGGTCACCCAGGACGACCCCCTGCCGGCCCTGGCGACCGCAGTGACGGCGTACGGCGCTCGTGAGGTGGTCGTCGTGACCCGCCCGCACGCGGTCGAGGACACCTTTCACCGGGACTGGGCCAGCCGGGCCCGCGAGCAGCTCGGCGTACCCGTGCTGCACGTCTACGGGGGCACCACGTTCCTCGGCTGATCGATCGCCCCGCCTGGCCTCAGGGCCGTCAGCGGATGGAAAGGTGACCCGGACGCCGCCGGGGAACGCGGGCCGGGGCTGCGTGGTTGACCACGGTGTCCCCCTCGAAACAATCAGGGAGCACATTCATGTGGCGCCTCAAAAGGAGAACCATGCAGCCCACCGACCGTTCGTACGCCGTCCAGCGCACTGAGGACGACTGGCGCGAGCAGCTCAACCCCGCGGAGTACCGGGTCTTGCGCGAGGCCGGCACCGAGCGAGCCTTCACTGGCGAGTACACCGACACCAAGACCCAGGGCGTCTACTCCTGCCGCGCCTGTGGCAGCGAGCTGTTCCGCAGCGACACCAAGTTCGAGTCGCACTGCGGCTGGCCGTCGTTCTACGCCCCCCTGGCCGGCGACACCGTGGAGTACATCGAGGACGTCTCGATGGGCATGAAGCGGGTCGAGGTCCGGTGCGCCAACTGCGGCTCGCACCTCGGGCACGTCTTCGAGGGCGAGGGCTACGACACCCCGACCGACCAGCGCTTCTGCATCAACTCGATCAGCCTGCGCCTCGAGCCGGACAGCACCACCGCCTGACCCCGCTCCACCGGTCAGCGCCAGGACCGCAGATGTTGGGTCCTGGCGCTGACAACTGTCCGGAGCCCTACGGCAGGTCCGCGATGAGCTCGGTCAGGGCCATCCGCCGGCCGGTGTAGAACGGCAGCTCCTCGCGCACGTGCAGTCGGGCGTCGGTGGCCCGGAGCTCGCGCATCAGGTCCACGATCCGGTGCAGCTCATCGGCCTCGAAGGCCAGGATCCACTCGTAGTCGCCGAGGGCGAACGACGAGACCGTGTTGGCCCGCACATCCGGGAACGCCCGGGCGGCGATGCCGTGCTCGGCGAGCATCCGGCGGCGCTCCGCATCCGGCAGCAGGTACCACTCGTAGGACCGCACGAACGGGTAGACGCAGACGTACTGCTTGGGCGCCTCCCCCGACATGAAGGCCGGCACGTGGCTCTTGTTGAACTCCGCGGGCCGGTGCACCGCGGCGACCGACCAGACGGGGGTCAGTGCCCGGCCGAACGACGTACGCCGCAGGGCTCGGTAGGCCAGCTGGACCGTCTCGATGTCCGGGGCATGCCACCAGACCATCACGTCGGCATCGGCCCGCAAGCCCCCGACGTCGTACCAGCCGCGCACGGTCAAACCCTTGGGCGCCAGCTCATCCAGCACCTTCTCGACCTGCTTGGCCTGGGCCGAGTGACCCTCGCCCAGGTGGTCCTTCACCGCGAAGACCGACCACATGGTGTACCGGATCGTGTCGTTGATCTCCCGGGCGCTGGGCGCCTTGTCGGCAGCGTCGGTCGCGGTCTCAGGGGCAGTGCTGGGCTCGCTCATCGGGCCATTGTCCGCCCGGCGTCAGCGCCGGGAAGCGGCAGGTCGGCCAGCAGCTCGGCCGCGGCCCGCCGGCCGGAGGCGATGCAGGCCGGCACGCCGACGCCGTCCAGGTAGGCGCCGCAGATGGCCAGGCGGGGCACGGCGGCCACCGCCGTTCGGACGGACGCCACCAGGTCGACGTGGCCGACGGCGTACTGCGGCAGCCCGCCGCCCCAGCGGACGACCTTCGTGTCCCGGGGGTGGGGCACGGGCACGCCGAGGGCCAGCGCCAGCTCGGCCAGCGCCAGGTCGGCCAGCTCGTCGTCGGGCCGCTGCAGCACCGCCTCCTCGCCCTGGCGCCCGATCGAGAGCCGGACCACGAGGTCGGCGCCGGCCCGCTCGCCCAGCCAGCCCCACTTGGCGCTGGAGTAGGTCACTGCCTTGATCGTGCGGCCGTCCACGGGCGGCACCAGGAAGCCCGACGACCGCTCGCCGACCAGTCCCGCACCCCCCGGCAGGACGGCCGTGACGAGCGCCATGCTCGCCGCCTCCACCGAGCCGAGCCGGCCGGCCGCACCGGGAGCAACGGTGGCCAGCAGACGCCCGGCCGGCCGGGCCGGCACGGCGATGACGACCGCGTCGGCGGCGAGCACCTGTTCGTCCGCGCGCGAGCCGATCACCACCTGCCAGCCTTCGGTCTCCGGCGCGCGGCGCAGCTCGCGCACGGTGACCCTCGTGCGCACCTCGCCGCCGCGGTCGACGATGGCCTGCGCCACGGCCGCGGGCAGCCGACCCACACCGCCGACGAGGCCGGCGAAGACCGGAGACGGGGGGCCGGCCGACTGCGCCCGAGCGGCGATTGTGCGGGCGGTCGCGACGACGCTCTCCCCGCTGCGGGCCGCCTCCCAAAGCGCGGGAACCGTTGCCTGCAAAGACAATTGGCTTGCGTGCCCGGCGTACACCCCGCCGAGCAGCGGCTCAACGAGCCGGTCCACGACCGGCGCACCGACCCGCCCTGCGACGTACGACGCGACATCGGTGTCGGTCTCCAGCACGGTCGCGTGGTGGGCCGGCTCCTCGTCGATCGCAGCGGCTTCGTCGGGTGTGAGGACTCCGATGGCTGCGGCGCTCGTCGTCGGGATGCCCATCAGTGAGCCGGCTGGCAGCGGCGAGATCTGGCCGCGCGACCAGACGCCGGCCGACGTGGTGCGGGGCGTGACCAGGTCATCGCCGAGGCCCACCTCGCGGGCCAGGTCCACGGCTTCGGGGCGACGAGCCAGCAGGGCCTCGGCTCCGGCATCCACCGTCAGCCCGCCGACCTCGACCAGGGCCAGCTTGCCGCCGGCCTGCGCCGAGCCGTCGAGAACCACGACGTGGAGGTCGGGCCTTCGGCTGACCAGCTCCCAAGCCGCCGCCAGGCCCGAGATCCCCGCGCCCACGACCACGACGGTCGGTCGGGTGGTGGTCGGCACGGGACCAGGTTCGCAGACCGGCCGGCGCCCCGGACCTGGCCGGTGGGGAGGTTCGGGCAGGCGGAGGGAACCGATCGGCACCTGAGATGCGTCGCACCGCCGACATCCTCCGAGCGAAGGCGGCCCGACATGCAGCTCGACCTCCACAGCGCTGACCTCCACAGCGCTGACCTCCACAGCGCTGACCTCCACAGCCGACAGCCTGACCGCGCCGACCTCCCGGGCCCGGGACGCGCGAGCGCCGGTGGGCGCCCCCGCGGATTCGTGGCCGTCGGCTCGGCCGCATTGGCCCTGACCGTGCTGTTCGGCGCTGCGGCCTGCGGCTCCGGAGCCGGATCGGCCAGCAACTCCTCCGGCGGCTCGGCCCAGTCCGGCGCAGCCAACGCCGACCCGGCGGGCGCGCCGAAGCCGCAGGCCGCAGCGGGTGGGTCGGCCGCGGGCCCGATCGATGCTGCCGCTTCGGCCGGCTCAGCCACCTCGGTCACTGGCCGGGCCGACGACTCGCCTCCCGCCACGCCGGCCGCTGACCTGCTCCAGCAGCGGCGACTCATCCTGGACACGGCCGTGAGCCTGACCGTGGCGAACGTGCTCCAGAGCGCCGCGCGGGTCCGGACCCTGGCCGCAGCTGCCGGTGGCTACGTCGGCGACGAGGAGACCGACGGCGGCCCGGGCCAGACGGCCCGCTCGACCTTGACGCTGCGGGTCCCCGCCGCCAAGGCCGGCTCGGTCACGGACCAGGTCGCGGCCCTGGGCACCGTACGCTCGCGCAGCGCCACCAGCCAGGACGTGACCCAGCAGAGCATCGACGTCGCGAGCCGGCTGGCCAGTCAGAAGGCCAGCGTCGCGCGGATCCGGGCCCTGCTCGCCCGGGCCACGAAGATCTCGGACATCGTCCTGATCGAGGGTGAGCTGTCCAGCCGGGAGAGCACGCTGGAGTCGCTCGAGGCCCAGCTCAAGGGCCTGGACGACGCCGTCGACCTGGCCACGGTGACCGTTTCCCTGAGCCCGCACGGCGCGCCGGCCACGAAGCCCGCCACGACCCACACCGGGTTCCTCGGCGGCCTGGACCGCGGCTGGACGGCGTTCACCGGTGCGCTCGTCGTGGCGCTGACGGTGCTCGGCGCAGTGCTCCCCTTCGCGGCGCTGCTGGCCCTCATCGGCGTACCGGCCCTGCTCCTCTGGCGCCGCCGACGCCCCGCCCTCCCCCCAGCCACCACCCCGATCCCCGAGCCCTGACCCCTCCGAGGCACGGACGCCTGTGCCAATAGGTCTGGCACGGGGACGCACCGTGCCAGCCACGTTTTGGCACGGGGACGCACCGTGCCAGAAAGCGCGGGCGGCGGTCAGGGGTACGGCGAGTCAAACGGAGGTCTGCTCGTGGACCAGGTCGACGATGCGGGCGAGCACATCCGGGTCGGCCGAGGCCGGCACGCCGTGACCCAGGTTGAAGATGTGCCCGGGCACGTCCTGAGCGTCCTCGAGCACCTCCAGGACGCGCCGTTCGACGGCCGGCCACGGTGCGAACAGCACGGCCGGGTCGAGGTTGCCCTGCACCGCCCGCTCCGGCCCGGCCCGGCGCGACCCCTCGGCCAGGGTCAGCCGGAAGTCCACGCCGACCACCTCGGCGCCCGCTTCGCCCATCGCTCCCAGCAGCTCGCCGGTGCCCACCCCGAAATGGATCCGCGGCACCCCCAGGTCGGCGACCGCCCCGAGCGCCGCGGCCGAGTGCGGCTGCACCTGCTCGACGTAGTCCCGCAGCGGCAGCGCGCCCACCCACGAGTCGAACAGCTGCACCACGCTCGCCCCTGCCTCCACCTGGACCCGGAGGAACGCCCCGGCGATCGCGGCCAGCCGGGCCAGCAGCTCGCGCCACAGCCCGGGGTCGCCGTACATCAACGCCTTGGTGTGCTCGTGGCCGCGCGATGGCCCACCTTCGATCAGGTACGACGCGAGCGTGAACGGCGCGCCGGCGAAACCGATCAACGGCGTGGGCCCGAGGTCGGCCACCAGCTGGCGCACGGCCTGGGTGATGTAGGGGACGTGCTCCGGCGTCAGCTCGGGTAGCCGGTCGAGGTCGGCGGCGGTCCGAAACGGTTGGGCCACAACGGGTCCGACGCCAGGCACGATGTCGAGATCTACGCCGATCGCTTTGAGCGGCACCACGATGTCGCTGAAGAGGATCGCGGCATCGACGCCGTAGCGGCGCACCGGCTGCAACGTGATCTCGGTGACCAGATCGGGCCGGGTGCAGGCGTCGAGCATCGCGACATCGGCGCGGAGGGCGCGGTACTCCGGTAGCGAGCGACCAGCCTGACGCATGAACCAGACCGGCGTGTGCGGCACCGGCTCGCGCCGGCAGGCCCGCAGCAACGGGCTGTCCGACAAGCGGTCAGGCAACCGTCGGGCAACCCGTCGGGCAGCGGGTCGGGCACAGCGGTCGCGACATCAGGCACCCCGGGATCGTGTCACGGCCGGACCCGACCGGCGGCACGACCTCAGCCGGCCGAGAGCAGGGCCACCCCGGCGAGGGCCAGACAGACCCCACCCCACTGGATCCGCCGGAGTCGCTCGTCGAGCACCCACCGGGCGAGCAGCACGGTGACCACCGGATAGAACGACGTCAGGGCCGCGACGATGCTGAGCAGGCCCTTGGTGCTCGCAATCGCGAACAGCAGGTTGGCGACCACGTCGCCGATGCCCACCAGCGCCAACGGACCCAGGTCGCGCGGCTTCACTCCGCCCGACGTGCGCAGGACCAGGGCGGCGATCGCGAACAGGAAGACCGTCGACGCCCTCATCCCGACGAGGGTCATGACGTCGTTGTGGGCTGCACCGCGTCCGATCGCATAGAGCGCGAAGCCGAACCCCGCGCCCGCCACCGCGGCCAGGACGACCGGTCGCCGCCCGCCGCCGCCTGAAAGCTCCGGCCCACTGGCGGCGGCGACCCCGATCAGGGCCAGCACGATCCCGACGATCTGCAGCGTGTCCGGCCGGTCGCCGCCGATGATGCCCAGGACCACCGGCACCACGGCGCCCATCGAGGCGATCGGCGCGACCACGCCCATCGTGCCGGTCGCCAGGGCGGCGTAGTAGGACACCAGCCCGACGCCACCCGACAGACCGGCGGCGACGGCCCACGGCAGGTAGCCGACCGAGGCGTGCCAGTCCCCCGTGACGAGCGCGACGATCACGATGGTGATCAGCCCGAAGAACTGCGAGCCGGCGACCACCGCGTACGCCGAACGCCCGCGACTCAGCAGTCCGCCCAGGAAGTCCGAGCTGCCCCACAGCGCGCTCGATGCGAGAGCGAGGAGCGCGGCCATCAGGGAACCCTAGGGTCCGGGATCGGCGCGGCGTACCGCGGCCGGTCAGTGCAGCGGCCTACCCTGCCGAGGTGGCCCAGCGACAGGCACCAGGAGATGCGCCGGAGGAGTTCGTCCGCGCGCTCGAGCAGGTGCACCGCGCCCGCGTCCGGCCGGAGATCGTGCTGACCGAGGTCGCACCGCCGGCCCGGATCGCGCCGTACGCCGTGGCCCTGACCGCCGACGTGATCGGCGGCCCGGGTGGCGACGACGAGGAGCTGGCCAGCGGCCGGTTCGTCCTGCTCCATGACCCCACCGTCCCCGAGCCCTGGCAGGGCACCTTCCGGGCCGTGACCTTCGCCCGGGCCGAGCTGGAGCCGGAGATGGGGTCGGACCCGATGCTGGGGGCGGTCGGCTGGACCTGGCTGACCGATGCACTCGCCGCCCACGGCGCCGAGCACACGGCCGCCGGCGGCACCGTCACCCGCGTCGTGTCCGAGAGCTTCGCCGCGCTGGCCGACCGCCCGGCCAGCGTCGAGATGGAGGTGCGCGCCTCCTGGACCCCGCTCGGCCCGGACATGGCCGACCATCTCGAGGCCTGGGCGGACTTGCTGTGCACGGTGGCCGGACTGCCGCCGCTGCCCGAGGGCGTCACCGCCCTGCCGCACCGCCGCCGCTGAACCCCAGCCGCTGAACCCAGCCGCTGAACCCAGCTCCACCGGGTCAAGTGCCCCGTCCAATGTGCCGATGAGTGAGCACAGGTGAGCCGTCAGACGGGCGGCGCACGTGATCCTGGAGGCACTTGTGGCGGTCGTCGTTGAGCGCGCTGGGGCATCGAGCCTGCCTCGCCCGGGCCGCTTCTCCGCTCTCGTCGTCGCTGGGCATTCCGGTGCCCGCGAGTCCGTCTCTCGCACCTTGCGCGGCCTGGGTGCCCGCGAGGTCGTCGTCGCCGCCGGCGCTCTCGAGGGCCGGTTGCGCGCCCGGGCCATGGGCCCCCGCGAGCTGTGCGTCGCCGAGGTCGGTCTGCCCGACGGGTCCGGCATCGGCCTGCTGCACGACCTGAAGACCCAGGGTTGGGCCCGCACCGTCGTGATCTCGGCGACGGCCGACCCCTACACCGTGCGCGCCGCGCTCGCCGCCGGCGTCCGCGCCCTCGTCGTCTCCGGCCGGGCACCGGCCGCCCCGGCCGCGCGGCCCTCCGGCTCCGAGGGCCTGTCGGCCCGCGAGATCGAGGTGCTGCAGCTGGTTGCCGACGGCCAGTCCAACAAGGAGATCGGTACGGCGCTGGGCCTGTCCGCGCTGACCGTGAAGAGCCACCTGGCCCGGATCGCCCGCAAGCTCGGCACCGGCGACCGGGCCGAGCTCGTGATGATCGCGCTGCGCAGCGGCCTGATCAGCTGACCCGCTCCACCGGCGTGATCGAGCCGCCCGGGATGACCCGGGCCGTCCGGATCGGCCGGAGGTGAGGCGGTGACGCTCCGCACGTCGTACGGTGGCCTCCGTGAGCGACGCCCCCATCAACCCTGAGGACGTCGACCAAGCCGCAGCCCGGGCTGAAGAACCCGCCGAACCCCCGACCCCGCCGGCCATCCCGTTGGAGTACCCCGCCGACGGCGTCCCCGATGTCGTGGCCGACGAGAAGGCCTACCTCCAGGCGATCGAGGCGCTGGCCGGCGGCACCGGCCCGGTGGCCGTCGATGCGGAGCGGGCCTCGGGCTACCGCTACGGACAGCGCGCCTACCTGGTCCAGCTGCGCCGGCACGGCTCCGGCACCTGGCTGATCGACCCGGTCGGCTGCCCCGATCTGCACGAGCTCAGTGACGCCATCGCGGACGCGGAGTGGGTCCTGCATGCCGCGAGCCAGGACCTGCCCTGCCTGGCCGAGATCGGGATGCGCCCGCGACTGCTCTTCGACACCGAGCTCGGGGCCCGGCTGGCCGGGCTGCCCAAGGTCGGGCTGGCCTCGGTCGTCGAGGATCTGCTCGGGCTGAGCCTGGCCAAGGAACACTCCGCCGTCGACTGGTCGACCCGACCCCTCCCCGAGCCGTGGCTGCGCTATGCCGCCCTCGATGTCGAGGTCCTCGTCGAGCTCCGGGATGCGGTCCGAAACCTGTTGCAGGAGCAGGGAAAGCTGGGCTGGGCCGAGCAGGAGTTCGCCGCCCTGGCCGACTTCACGCCGGCTCCCCCGCGCACCGACCCGTGGCGGCGCACCTCGGGCATGCACCGGGTGCGCAGCCGACGCCAGCTGGCCTCCGTCCGCGAGCTCTGGCAGGCGCGCGAGCAGCTCGCCCAGCGCCGTGACGTCTCACCGGGCCGGATCCTGCCGGACGCCGCGATCGTGGCCGCCTCCACGGCACCGGTCGACTCGCTCGAGCAGCTGCTGGAGCTGCCCGGCTTCCGTGGCGGGCCGGCCCGCCGGGCCGGCCGCACCTGGTTCCAGGCCATCGAGCGGGCCGGCCGGTTGCCGGACGCCGCTCTGCCGGCCCAGTCGATCGCGACCGACGCACCGCCTCCGGCCCGGGCCTGGGCCGACAAGGACCCGGTGGCGGCGGCCCGACTGGCCGCGGCCCGGGCCGGCCTGACGGCGCTGTCGGAGCAGCTGGCCGTGCCGGTCGAGAACATCGTCTCGCCCGACAGTGTGCGGCGGGTTCTGTGGGATCCGCCGGGTGAGGACCAGGAGGCGCTGGGCGCCGCGCTGGCCGCCCACGGTGCCCGGCCCTGGCAAGTGGAGCTGGCCGCACCGATCCTGGCCGAGAGCATGCACGCGCAACCCGGTGCGATCGCTCCGGCGGCACCTGCCGCTGCCTCGACCGACCAAGACGGCCGGCTCGCCGCAGCTTGTTACTGGCGAGTAGCATAGGGCCCGAACAGCCCGTCAGTCGTCACCACCGAGGAGCCTGCCGTGCCCCGCACCGTCCATGACGTCGTCTTCGTCGACGGCGTCCGCACTCCGTTCGGCAAGGCCGGCCAGAAGGGCATGTACGCCGAGACCCGGGCCGACGACCTGGTGATCAAATGCATCCGCGAGTTGCTGCGCCGCCACCCCGAGCTGCCGCCCGAGCGGGTCGACGACGTCGCCATCGCCGCGACCACGCAGATCGGTGACCAGGGCCTGACCATCGGCCGGACCGCGGCCCTGCTGGCTGGCCTGCCCAAGACCGTCCCCGGCTTCGCGATCGACCGGATGTGCGCCGGTGCGATGACCGCCGTCACCACGACCGCGTCGGGTATCGCCTTCGGGGCCTACGACGTCGTCATCGCGGGCGGCGTGGAGCACATGGGCCACCACCCGATGGGCGAGGGCGTGGACCCCAACCCGCGGATCCTGGCCGAGAAGCTGGTCGACCCGTCGGCGCTCGTGATGGGCTCGACGGCCGAGAACCTGCACGACCGCTACCCGGAGCTGACCAAGGAGCGGGCCGACGTCTTCGCCGCCGCCAGCCAGGCCAAGCTCGCCGCGGCGTACGAGCACGGCCAGATCCAGCCCGACCTGGTGCCGGTGGCGACCCGCAGCCAGGAGCAGGGGTGGGGGCTGGCCGAGTCCGACGAGCCGCCCCGACCGGGCACGACGGTTGACGACCTCGCGGCGCTCAAGACGCCGTTCCGGCCGCACGGCCGGGTCACCGCCGGCAACAGCGCGGGCCTGAACGACGGAGCGACCGCCTGCCTGCTCGCCTCGGCCGAGGCGGCCGCCGAGCTCGGCCTCCCGGCGCGGATGCGGCTGGTCGGCTACGCCTTCGCCGGGGTCGAGCCCGAGGTCATGGGCGTCGGCCCGGTGCCGGCCACCGAGCGCGCCCTCTCCCGGGCCGGCCTGAAGATCGAGGACATCGGGCTGTTCGAGATCAACGAGGCCTTCGCCGTGCAGGTCCTGGCCTTCCTCGACCACTTCGGCATCGCCGACGACGACCCGCGAGTGAACCCGTACGGCGGAGCCATCGCCGTCGGACATCCGCTGGCCTCCTCCGGCGTCCGGCTGATGACCCAGCTCGCGCGGCAGTTCGAGGAGCATCCGGAGGTCCGCTACGGGCTGACCGCCATGTGCATCGGCATCGGCATGGGCGGCGCGGTGATCTGGGAGAACCCACACCACGTCGACTACGGCCGGACGGCTGACGATGAGAGCCCGGAGGTGGCCGCGTGAGCGCCGCGACCGACCGCACCATCGGCTTGGCGGACCTGGCCGCCGCGACGACGGACGAGCGGGTCACCGCGTTCCACGTCCGAGACATCCGACTGCCCCTGGGCGCCGGCACGCTCGCCCTGATCACGATGGACAACGGCTTCGACCACACCAAGCCGACGACCTTCGGTCCGCAGGGCCTGCTGAACCTGCGCGCCGCCCTGGACGCCGTCCAGGCGCGGGCCGTCGCCGGCGAGCTGGCCGCCGTCGCGGTCACCGGCAAGCCGTTCATCTTCGCCGTCGGCGCCGACCTGAAGGACGTCGGCTCGCTCGGCTCGCGCGACCAGGCCCTGGCCATCGCCCGGGCCGGCCACGACGAGCTGCGCCGGCTCGGCGAGCTCGGCATCCCGTCGTTCGCGTTCGTCAATGGCGCAGCGATGGGCGGCGGCGTCGAGCTCGCGCTGCACTGCGCCTATCGCACGATCTCCTCCGGCGCGGCCGCTGTCGCCCTGCCGGAGTGCTTCCTCGGCCTGGTTCCCGGGTGGGGCGGCACCTACCTGCTGCCCAACCTGGTCGGCGTGCCGAACGCCCTCGAAGTGATCATTACCAACCCGCTCAACCAGAACCGGATGCTCAAGGGCCCCAAGGCTTTCCAGCTCGGCCTGGCCGACGTGATGTTCGAGCCGGCCGACTTCCTGGAGGAGTCGTTGCTCTGGACGGCCCGGGTGCTCACCGGAGCGGTCTCGGTCGAGCGGACACCGGTCGAGCGGGACGCCACGGCCTGGGACGGCGCCGTTGCGGTCGCCCGCCAGCAGGTGGAGTCGCGGCTCCACGGCGCTGCGCCCGCGGCGTACCGCGCGTTGGACCTGATCGCGCTCGCCCGCACCGCAACCCGCGACGAGGGCTTCGCGGCCGAGGACGAAGCGCTGGCCGACCTGATCTGCAGCGAGGAGTTCCGCAGCGGGGTCTACGCCTTCGACCTGGTGCAGCGCCGGGCCAAGCGGCCGGCCGGTGTGCCGGACGCCGCATTGGCTCGGCCGGTCACGACCGTCGGGGTCGTGGGAGCGGGCCTGATGGCCACCCAGCTCGCCCTGCTCTTCGTGCAGCGTCTCGAGGTGCCCGTCGTCCTGAGCGACCTGGACCAACAGCGCGTCGACGCCGGCGTCGCTCGGGTGCACGGTGAGATCGACGGGCTGCTGGGCAAGGGCCGGATCAACCAGGACCGGGCCAACCGGCTCAAGGCCCTGGTGAGCGGGTCGGCTTCGCTGGAGTCCTTCAGCGCCGCCGACTTCGTCATCGAGGCGGTGTTCGAGGAGCTGTCGGTCAAGCAGGAGGTCTTCGCCTCGCTGGAGAAGGTCGTCTCTCCCGAGTGCGTGCTGGCCACCAACACCTCATCGCTCTCGGTCACCCAGATGGCCTCCGGCCTGGAGCACCCCGAGCGGGTGGTGGGCTTCCACTTCTTCAACCCGGTGGCGGTGCTGCCGTTGGTGGAGGTCGTCCGGGCCGATCAGACCGATGACGCCTGTCTCGCAACGGCTTTCGCCGTCGGCAAGACCCTGCGCAAGTCGTGTGTCCTGGTCAAGGACGCACCCGCCTTCGTCGTGAACCGGCTGCTGACCCGCTTCCTCGGCGAGATCATGGCCTCGGTCGACGAGGGCACGCCGCACGAGGTGGCCGAGGCTGCGGTCGCGCCGCTCGGCCTGCCGATCAGCCCGTTCGTCCTGTTGCAGCTGGTCGGGCCGGCGGTCGCTCTGCACGTCGCCGAGACGATGCACGCGGCCTTCCCCGACCGGTTCGGGGTGTCGGCCAACCTGGGCCGGATCGTCGAGGCCGGCAAGCAGGGCGTCTACTCCTGGGACGACAAGGGGCAGCCCTACATCGACGACGAGACCCGCGCCCTGATCCAGCAGGGTGACTCGCCGCAGACCGCGGAGGCCCTGCTCACGCGGGCCCTGGACGCGCTGGCGCAGGAGATCCGGCTGATGCTCGACGAGGGCGTCGTCACCGACGTCCGCGACGTCGACCTGTGCCTGCTCCTGGGCGCCGGCTGGCCGTTCCATCTCGGCGGCATCACGCCGTACCTGGACCGCACGGGCACCTCGGAACGGGTCACCGGCCAGCGCTTCCTGCCCCGCGGCGTCGCCTCGGTGCCCGCCTGACTCGGTGCCCGCCTGACTCGGTGCCCGCCTGGCTCGACCGACCACCGACTGACCGCCAACTCGGCGGGCAGACGTCGCCGTCCGGGCCGCCTTGAGGTCGATGACGAGGGGTTCGGCCCGCCGAGTTGGCGGCCACCTATGTCGGCTGCAGCGGACGACTAGCGGTGTCCGACGCGGTACTGGCCGATCCAGTTGTCGACACCGCTCACGAGCTGGGCCTGGGTCAGGCCCAAGGTGCGGTGCAGCGCTGACTTCAGCACAGCCGGCTCCTGGCCGTCGGTGTGCGCCGCCGCCATCGCGGCCGCGAACTTCTTCAGCTTGGCCTCGCCGTAGTGGCGCTGGATGTAGGCGCAGGTCAGGAAGCCGTCGGTGTAGCGCTGGTTGATCGTCGCGGTGCTACCCAGATAGAAGGTCCGCGAGGACGGCAGCGCGAGGTGGAACGATCCCTTGTTCATTGCCGCCGCGGTACGCGAATCGACGCCACGGGCGAAGAACGTCCGCGACGGGTCAGCCTGCCGCCAACCGACGTACTCGGCCAGGCCTTCGATCAGCCACGTCGGCGTCCCCTGCGACGTGATGGGCTCGGCCGCGACGTGCGAAACCTCATGTCGCAGAATGACATTGAAGAACGATGACTTCGGCTTGAAGTACGTCGGGTTGATGATGACCCGGGTCCCCCCGACCGCACCGTAGGACTGGCCACCCTTGACGAACACCACGTTGTCGTAGACGGGCACCGTGACCGCGACGACACCGTCCGCGGTCTCCTTGGTCCCGGCAAAGAGACTGGTGAACTCGCGCTCGGCCTCGGGCACGTAGACCACGACCCGGCCCGCCCACCGATGCGATCCACCGGTCGGCCAGAACTTCAGGTCGGCGTTCACGGCCTGGTCGAGCGACGTGGCGACCCGGTTCAGGGTCGCCTGGTCGTCCGCCTGGCCGATGACCAGCGAGCGCTTGCCGTGTGCCACCCCCACCTCGCCGTCGTCCCACGGCTCGGCGTGGCCGGCTGCCGGCAGATCGGCCTCGTCGTCGCGATCCGACCCGATCCACCAGCGCCCATTCCGGAGCACGAAGGTCACCGACTGCCCCTCGGCCACCGGGCCCGTGTCGTAGCCACGCAGCTGGTGCGTCGCCAGGACGGGTGCGATCAGCGCGGGAACGCCGTACGCCGACTTGGCCGCCTGCGGCAGGTTGCCCTGGGCCAGCTGGTAGCTGAACCGGGCGAACGGCAGCTTGACCAGCCCCGCGAAGATGGCGGCCTGTTGGGTGCGCAATCCCTGGTTCGTCGGGTCGAGGTCGGCCAGGAACTTCGCCTGGTCGTGGGCGAGGACCGCGGCGCCGCGCCGCTGCAGGATGGCCGCCTCCGCGGACTCGACCGGCACCCCCGTCGAGGACTGGGCGCGACTGCCGGGCGGATCGGAACTCGCCGTGGCGCTGGGACGCTCCGGGAGCTGCCAGATGCCCCAGACGCTGAGCCCACTCAAGGTCAGCCCGACGGCCGTCGCCGCGGCCACGACGGGCACGACCCAGCGGGCAGGCCGGGCTCCCCCCACGTCGTACGACACGCCTTGGAAGGTAGCGGGTCGGACCCAAATCCGGTGACGATGTGCACCAACTTGTTACCCGCTGGCGTCGGTTCAGCCAGATGCATGACACCGGAGGGTGGCGCGGGGCCCTGAACCTCGCCGCGCAGCACACACAGCGCTACGGTCGCAGCATGGGAGAACTGGCGAGCGAGGTCGCGCTACGTCGCGGTGTGCTCGCCGTCAGCGTGCTCGACGACATCGACCTGGTTCCGATGGACGACGGCGTGCGGCTCGAGGTGCGTTCTGGCCCTGACGCACCGACCGGACCCGCCGACCCGGACCTCGAGGTCGATGGCTCCCTCACCTGGGAGGAGCTGGCCGCGGCGGTCGGCAGCTCGGACCCTGAGTCCGAGGTGGGTCGGTACCGGCTGCGGGACTGGCTCCGCCTGCGCCTGCTGTTCGCCCAGCTCGGATCGGCCGCCGCGTGGCGGGCAGAGCTGGCCGCCGTGCCGGTCGGCCTGCCCACCGACCACCCGCTCCACCCGGGGCCCGAGTGGGTGCGCGAACGGGTGCTCGGCGGGGCCATCGACCTCGGGATCGGCATCCGCGGTCTGGTCGGCGACGACCCCGACCACGTGGCGCTCTTGCCCCCTCGGCTGGCCGTCGAGATCGGCCTGGACACCACCCTGTGGTGGACCGCTCTGCGGGCCCGGCTGGAGGAGATGGGCGGCCTCACCGTCGCCCGCCTGCGCCGCGACGCGAGCGACCTGATCACGCCGATGGGCGGCTGCGATGTCGTGACCCTGCTCGGCGCGAGCTCGCTGCGGACCTTCCTGGCCCAGAGCGACGGCACCGGAATGCGCGGCCTGGCGGTGCCGATGCGCAGCCGGGGCTGGTTCGACCTGGCCCGGATCGACCCGGCCTTCGTGTCGGCGGCTGCCGCCGCGACCGACGAGGTGGACCGAGCCTTCTGGCGCCCCCTGCTGGTCACCCGTGACGCCGTCAATGTCGCGAGTGCCGGCGGCGACGTGCGGACCATCGTGCTGCGCGACCCAGCGGCGGCCGAGCTCGTCCTGGGGCAGCTGAGGGACTAGCCGCGCTCGCGGGCGCTCGGCGTGTCCTCGAGGGCCGGCTCTCGCCCGGCGATCGCCTCGACGATCTGGCGGGCCAACGCCTGACCGGTCAGGCCGATCTGGCTGAGCAGCTCGCCTCGCGAGCAGTGGTCGAGGAACTCGCGGGGGATGCCGAGCTCCAGCACCGGTGTGTCGACGCCGTTGTCCCGCAACAGCTGGGCGATGGCGGTCCCCACCCCGCCGGTGCGCACGTTGTCCTCGACCACGGCCACGAGGCGCCGGCCGCGGGCCAGCTCGACCACCCCGATCGGTGCCGGGATGACCCACCGCGGGTCGACGACGATCGAGGTCACCCCGTGGTCGGCCAGCCGGGCCGAGGCCTCGACGCTGGCGTGGGCCAGCGCCCCGACCGACACGATGAGCACCTCGTCCGGCTCCTCGCCAGGAGCGGTCAGTAGGTCGATTCCGTCGATCGAGTCGACGGCCGGCAGGTCGGCCGGTACGGCGCCTTTCGGGTAGCGCAGGACGGTCGGCGCGTCATCGACCTCGACCGCCTCTCGCAACTCGGCCCGCAGGGTGGCGCCGTCGCGCGGGGCGGCCAACCGCAGGCCGGGGACGACCTGCAGGATCGACAGGTCCCACATGCCGTTGTGGCTCGGCCCGTCGTTGCCCGTGATCCCGGCCCGGTCGAGGACGAAGGTGACACCGGCCCGGTGCAGGGCGACATCCATCAGCACCTGGTCGAAGGCCCGGTTGAGGAAGGTCGCGTAGACGGCGACGACCGGGTGCAGACCGGCGTACGCCATGCCGGCTGCGCTGGTCGTCGCGTGCTGCTCGGCGATGCCGACGTCGAAGACGCGGTCCGGGTAGCGCGCGGCGAAGCGGTCCAGCCCGACCGGGATGAGCATTGCCGCCGTCAACCCGACCACATCGGGCCGGTCGCCGGCGATGGCCAGCACCTCGTCGGCGAAGACCGACGTCCAGTCGGCTCCTGGCGGCGCGAGCGGGAGTCCGGTGGCGACGTCGATGACGCCGACGGCGTGGAACCTATCGGCCTCGTCACGCAGGGCCGGCTCGTAACCGCGGCCCTTCTGGGTGATCACGTGCACGATCACCGGGCTACCGAAGGCCCGGGCCCGCCGCAGCGCGTGCTCGACCACCTCGATGTCGTGGCCGTCGACCGGGCCGATGTACTTCAGGCCGAGGTCTTCGAACATGCCCTGCGGGGCGACGATGTCCTTGAGGCCCTTCTTGACGCCGTGCAGGGTGTCGTAGACCGCGGGGCCGACGACCGGCGTGCGGTTCAGGGTCTGCTTGCCCCAGTCCAGGAAGCGCTCGTAGCCACGGGTCGTCCGCAGCGTGGCCAGGTGCTCGGCCAGCCCGCCCTTCGTCTCGCCGTACGACCGCTCGTTGTCGTTGACCACGATCACCAGCGGGAGGTCCTTGTCGGCGGCGATCGTGTTCAGGGCTTCCCAGGCCATGCCACCGGTCAACGCGCCATCGCCGATGACGGCGACCGTGTGCCGGTCGCGCTCGCCAGAGAGCCGACGGGCCTTGGCGATGCCGTCGGCCCAGGACAGCGACGTGGAGGCATGGGAGTTCTCGACGACGTCGTGCCGGCTCTCGGCCCGGCTCGGATAGCCGGACAGGCCGCCCTTGGTCTTCAGGCCGGAGAAGTCCTGCCGCCCGGTGATCAGCTTGTGCACATAGGACTGATGACCGGTGTCGAAAACGATGGTGTCGCGGGGTGAGTCGAAGACCCGGTGGATCGCCAGGGTCAGCTCGACCACGCCCAGGTTGGGCCCGAGGTGGCCGCCGGTGCGCGCGACCGCCGCGATCAGGAATCCGCGGATCTCATCGGACAGCTCGGCGAGCTGGTCCGGGGTCAGCGAGCGGAGGTCGCTCGGGGACTGGATGGTCTCCAGCAGACCCATGCCTCGGGTCGCCTCCTTCGGTCCGGTTCCACCAGCCCCCAAGGACCGGCCGCAGGCGAGTCTAGGCGGACCGGTTCACAGTCGCGGAGCGAAGCGGCGCCCACGGAGCGCTTGCTCCACAAGACCCACACCTCGCCCGGCCGAGCCGAGCCGCGCCTCCTCGGCGGCGAGCACGTCCAGGAGGGCGTCGATGGCCTGCGGCGGCAGGGCGTCGGACAGTTCACGGCGCGCACCCTTGACGGCCTCTCGAGCCCCGACCCGCTGCGCCTCCACGTGGTGGCCGACGACCCGGGCCAGGGCCACCGGGTTGGTGGTCAGCACGGCGTACCCCCGGTAGTCGGCGGGCGCCAGGTCGAGCAACCAGGCGACAGCGGAACGCTCCCAGCCCGGGCGTGCCCGGCGGTCGCACCTCCGCCGGCCAGCCGGCCGGGGCCACCCCGTCGCGTTGCCCCGGTCGCTGCGTCACGTCACCCATGATCCCCGGCTAGTCCAGAGCAAAGACGCCGGACGAACGCGGCCGTACGCCGGTGGGCCGGGTTGTGCTCGCGGGTCGCCAAAAGTGTCGGCAGGTGACCCCGATCTGGGGGTCACCTGCCAACAGAGTTGTGGATGCAGCTGTCCTAGACGCCGGCGAGCGAGCGCAGGACGTAGTGCAGGATCCCGCCGTTGCGGTAGTAGTCGGCCTCCCCCGGCGTATCGATCCGGACTCGCGCGTCGAACTCGACCGGCGAGCCGCCGTCCCGCACCGCCGTGACCTTGACCGTGCGCGGCGCGGGGCCGTCGGAGATCGCGCTGATGCCGGCGATGTCGAAGGTCTCGGTGCCGTCCAGGCCCAGGCTGGCCGCGGACTCCCCGTCCGGGTACTGCAGGGGCAGCACACCCATGCCGATCAGGTTGGACCGGTGGATCCGCTCGTAGCTCTCGGCGATGACCGCGCGAACCCCCAGCAGTGCGGTCCCCTTGGCCGCCCAGTCGCGCGAGGACCCCGAGCCGTACTCCTTGCCGGCCAGTACGACGAGCGGCGTGCCCTGCTCGGCGTAGGCCTGCGCCGCGTCGTAGATCGTGTCCTGCTGGCCGCTCACGAAGTTCATCGTGAAGCCGCCCTGCACGTCGTCGAGCAGCTGGTTGCGCAGCCGGATGTTGGCGAAGGTCCCGCGGATCATCACCTCGTGGTTGCCCCGGCGCGAGCCGTAGGAGTTGAAGTCCTTCTTGTCCACGCCGTGGTCGGACAGGTAGCGGCCGGCCGGGCTGTCGGCCTTGATCGAGCCCGCGGGGCTGATGTGGTCGGTTGTCACCGAGTCACCGAGCAGGGCCAGCACGCGCGCGCCCGCAATGTCGGTGACCGCGGCCGGCTCGGCCTGCATCCCCTCGAAGTAGGGCGGCTTGCGGACGTACGTCGAGTCCTCGGCCCACTCGAAGGTGTCCCCCGACGGCGTCGGGAGCTCGCGCCACCGGTCGTCGCCGGCGAAGACGTCGGCGTAGTCGTCGGTGAACATCTTCTGCGAAACCGACTCCGCCACAACGCGATCCACGTCGGAAGCGACCGGCCAGATGTCCTTGAGGAAGACGTCGTTGCCGTCGCCGTCCTGGCCGAGCGGGTCGCTGTCGAAGTCGTGATCCATGGTCCCGGCCAGGGCATAGGCCACGACCAGAGGGGGCGAGGCCAGGTAGTTCATCTTCACGTCCGGGTTGATCCGGCCCTCGAAGTTCCGGTTGCCGGACAACACCGAGACGACGGCCAGGTCGGCCTCGTTGACGACGGCGGAGACCTCCTCGGGCAACGGTCCGGAGTTGCCGATGCAGGTGGTGCAGCCGTAGCCGACCAGGTTGAAGCCGAGCTTGTTCAGGTAGGGCACCAGCCCCGCCTTCTCGTAGTAGTCCATGACCACCTTGCTGCCCGGCGCCAGCGAGGTCTTGACCCACGGCTTGCTCGACAGCCCCCGCTCGACGGCGTTCTTGGCCAGCAGTGCGGCCGCCACCATGACCGAGGGGTTGGAAGTGTTGGTGCACGAGGTGATCGAGGCGATCGCCACGGCTCCGTGGTCGAGCTCGGTCTGGGTGCCGTCCTCCAAGGTGACCGGAGTCGGCCGGCTCGGCCGGCCGTTCGCCGTGGCCACCAGGTCGTCCTCGCCCTGCGGCTGGGCCGAGTCCGGCGTGGGCGGGTCGCTGGCCGGGAAGCTGTCGCCGAGGGTCTCGTCACCGGCCTGGTGCTCGACGTAGTCGGGCAGCACACCTCGGAAGGCCGCCTTGGCGTCGGTGAGGGCGATCCGGTCCTGTGGCCGCTTCGGCCCGGCGATGCTCGGCACGACGGTCGACAGGTCGAGCTCGAGGGTTTGGGAGTACGTCGCCTCCCGGCTCGGGTCGTGCCAGAGGCCCTGCTCCTTGGCGTAGGCCTCGACGAGCGCGACCTGCTCGGCCGGCCGGCCGGTCAGCGTGAGGTAGTCCAGGGTCACCTGGTCGATCGGGAAGATCGCGCAGGTCGAGCCGAACTCCGGGCTCATGTTGCCGATCGTCGCGCGGTTCGCCAGCGGCACCGCGCCGACGCCCTCGCCGTAGAACTCGACGAACTTGCCGACGACGCCGAGCTTGCGCAGCATCTGCGTGATGGTCAGGACGACGTCGGTTGCCGTTGCGCCAGCAGGGATTTCGCCGCTGAGCTTGAAGCCGACGACCTGCGGGATGAGCATCGACACCGGCTGCCCCAGCATGGCCGCCTCGGCCTCGATGCCACCGACGCCCCAGCCCAGAACGCCGAGGCCGTTGACCATCGTCGTGTGCGAGTCGGTGCCCACCAGGGTGTCCGGATAGGCCTGCAGGACGCCGCCGACCTCGCGGGTCATCACGACGCGGGCGAGGTACTCGATGTTGACCTGGTGGACGATGCCCGTGCCCGGCGGCACGACCTTGAAGTCGTCGAAGGCTCCTTGCCCCCAACGCAGGAACTGGTAGCGCTCGCGGTTGCGGCCGTACTCGAACTCGACGTTGCGCTCGAAGGCGTCCGGGCGGCCGAAGACGTCGGTGATCACGGAGTGGTCGATGACCAGCTCGGCAGGAGCCAGCGGGTTGACCCGGGCCGCGTCGCCACCCAGGTCGACGATGGCCTCGCGCATGGTGGCCAGGTCGACGATGCAAGGGACGCCGGTGAAGTCCTGCATGATCACGCGCCCGGGCGTGAACTGGATCTCGGTGTCCGGCTCCGCCTCCGGCGCCCACGCGGCCAGCGCCCGGATGTGCTCGCCCGTGATGTTCGCGCCATCCTCGGTGCGCAGCAGGTTCTCGAGCAGGATCTTCAGACTGAACGGCAGGCGGTCAGCGCCAGGAACCGCAGAGAGCCGGAACACCTCGTACGTCGTGCCGCCACCGTCCAGGGTGCCGCGGGCCCCGAAGCTGTCGGTGCTCTTGCCGGTGCTGCCGGCGTCGTTCGCGGTGTTCGTGCCGCCGGGTCCGTTGCTCACGACAGGCTCCCTCGTCGACCTTCGGATTTATCTTGACGTCAAGATATCTATCACACGGCGCGGCTCATGTCATCACCGGCTGCCCCGCTCATCAGCGAGCAATCACTTCCGGTGCGAGCGTCGGCGAGCAGGCGGCGGGATCTCGCCCACGGCAGCCGACGGAGGCGGAGCACTCTCGGCCACCACCACCGGGTTCGCCTCAGGCCCAGTGTCCGCAGCCAGCGCTGCCTCGAGGACCGGCTCCGGCTGGTCGGCCGGCGCGGCCGGCGCGGCCGGCGAGACCGGTGGACTGACGAGATCGTCCGGCCGCGCCGTCCGGCGCCACCGCGCCCGCTGGCGGGCCCGCGCCCGCACGTCCAGCCCGATCATCAGCAACGAGAGTGCTCCGGCGGCGAGCGCGATCACCGGCCAGATCCCGCCTCGCGACTGGGTGAGCAACAGCACCGACCAGGTGGCCGCCGCCAGGACCAGCAGCGCGAGCAGGCCGCGCAGCACCAGCCAGGCGGCCCAGGGCTGGGCGGCGTCGCGGTCATTGGCCCGGCGACGGCGAGCGCCCGCGGCCGAGCGCGCATGCGTCCTTCGCTCCGGATCGGGGACGCCGTGCCGACCTGCCACCGGGTCAGCATGCCTCACGCCAGCGCTCGAGGGATGCGGACCGGCCGGTCTGGGGACAAGGTTCAGCCGGCTGGGGCCCCGGGCCCGACCTCGAGCGGAACCAGCAGGGCGATGCACTCCACGTGGTGCGTCATCGGGAACGCGTCGAAGGCCCGCAGCGCCGCCAGGCGGTAGCCGTGGTCCGCTGCCGTGCGGATGTCCCGGGCGAGCGCTGCTGGGTCGCAGGCGACGTAGCTGATGGCGCGTGGGGCCGCGGCGCAGAGTCGCTCGACCACGTCGCGCCCGGCCCCCACTCGCGGTGGGTCGAGGACGATGATGTCGGCTGCTCCGCCGGGCAGGGCGGCCAGCGCATCGTCCAGCCGACCGGCCACGACCCCCTGGTGGAGCTGGACGCCGGGCAGGTCGTGCAGGTTGCGCCGGGCGTCCGCGACCGCGCGGGCGTCGCCTTCCACGGCAGCGACGGCACCCGAGGGACCGACCCGGTCGGCGAGGGCCGCCGCGAAGAGCCCGACACCGCTGTAGAGGTCCAGGGCCCGCTCCCCGGGCCTCGGCTCGAGCTGGTCGAGGACGACACCCACGAAGGTGGCAGCGGCGGCCGGGTGGACCTGCCAGAAGCCGGCGCCGGTGACTCGGAAATCACGAGTCCACTCCCCGACCGTGACCGTCTCGCGAATCTTCGTGCGTCCCTTCACCCGGGTGAGGGGCTGGGCCCGGTCGTCCACGGCGGCGACGGCGACCGAGGCGTCCACCTCGGGCAGGGTGAGCCGGCGCCCGGTCGGGCTGGCCGGTGTGACGACGACGATCCGCTCCCCGGTCGTCGGCGCGGCCGCCACATCCACGCGCGCCGTCCGCGGCCAGACCTGGGCCAGGTGGCCGACGCCGGCCAGCTCCGGGTGGCTGATCGGGCATTCGGTGACGGCCAGCACGTCGTGGCTGCGGTGCCGGTGATAGCCCAACCGGCCCTCGGGATCGACGCCGTGCTGCACCCGGGTCCGCCAGCCCAGTCCGTCGTCCGAACCGGGCAGGGCTTCGACGGTCACGTCCAGATCGAGCCCGGCCAACCGGCGCAGCTGCTCGCGCACCACGTCGGACTTGAGCCGCCGTTGAGCCTTCGGAGTGGCGTGCTGCCAGTCGCACCCGCCGCACAACCCCGGGCCGGCGGCCGGGCACGGGCTAGGCACCCGGTCGGCCGAGGCCTCGATGACCTCGATCGCGTCCGCGCGCAGGAACCGGGATGCCGTGCTGCCCTCAGTGATCCGGGCCCGCACCCGCTCGCCGGGCAGCGCGTGCCGGACGAAGACGACCTGACCGGCCAGTCGGGCGACGCAGTGGCCGCCGTGAGCGACCGGCCCGACCTCGAGCTCGACGACCTGGCCGACCACGCTGTCGCCGGTCTGGTTCATCGCTGGGCGGCCCCGTCGGGAGGAGCGGCCCTGAGCCGGGCTCAGCTCGGAATCCGCGGCGTGGTGTCGTCACCGATCGGCCCACCGGCCGCGGTCTCCCCCGGCGACGGCTCCTCCACCCCAGCGTTCTCCGGTGGCACCGGGTGAGTCCCCCGTCGTACCGGTTCCGGCTCCGGGAGCCCCACGACGCACCGCTCCGGCCCGCACCGCCACCGTGTCGGTCTTGCGGTGCTCGGTCGAGTCCAGCTGCCACGGGACGCTGGCGACCATCACGCCGGGCGTGAAGAGCAGCCGCCCCTTGAGCCGCAGCGCGCTCTGGTTGTGCAGCAGCTGCTCCCACCAGTGGCCGACGATGTACTCCGGGATGTAGACCATGACCACATCGCGGGGGTTGCCGCGCCGGATCGACTTGACGTACTCCAGGATCGGCCGGGTGACCTCGCGGTAGGGCGAGTCGAGGATCTTCAATGGCACCTGGATGTCCCGCCGGCTCCACTCGGCCTGCAGCGTCTTGGTCTGGTCCGGCTCGACGTTGACCGTGACGGCTTCCAGGATGGAGGGCCGGGTGGCCCGGGCGTAGACCAGCGCGCGCAGGGTCGGCTTGTGGATCTTGGAGACCAGGACGATCGCGTGCACCCGGCTGGGCAGCATGCTCTCGTCGACCGTCTCGTCCGGCTCGAGCTCGCGCTGGACCCGCTGGTAGTGCTTCTGGATCCCGCGCATCATGACGAACAGCACCGCCATGGCGGCGATGGCGATCCAGGCGCCCTTGGCGAACTTGGTGACCAGCACGACCGCCAGCACCGTGCCGGACATGGCCGCGCCGAGCGCGTTGATCGCCCGGCGAGCGCATCATTCGGGCCCGCACGCGGCGGTCCTGCTCGGCCTTCAGATGGCGGTTCCAGTGCCGGATCATGCCGATCTGGCTCGTGGTGAACGACACGAAGACGCCGACGATGTAGAGCTGGATCAGTCGGGTCGGCTGGGCGTTGAAGGCGATGATCAGCACGATTGCGGCGCCGGCCAGGATGACGATGCCGTTGCTGAACGCCAGCCGGTCGCCGCGCGTGTGCAGCTGGCGCGGCAGGAAGCCGTCGCGGGCCAGGATCGAGGCCAGCACGGGGAAGCCGTTGAAGGCGGTGTTGGCGGCCAGGATCAGGATGACGCCCGTGGCGGCGATGGTGAAGTAGAACGCCGGCGAGAAGTTCGAGAACACCGAGTGGGACAGCTGACCGATGACCGTCTGCTGGTCGTAGATCGTCGCCGTCCGGCATCTTCCCCTCGCCGGACCCTACGGGCACCAGGGGGGTGCCGTGATAGATCAGCTGCTGCATCCCGTTGTCCGGGTCGACGTAGCGCAGGTGACCCAGGTTGGCCAGGGCGATGATGCCCAGGAGCATCGTCACCGAGAGGGCGCCCATCAGCAGCAGGGTGGTCGCGGCGTTCTTGCTCTTGGGCTTGCGGAAGGCCGGCACACCGTTGCTGATCGCCTCGACGCCGGTCAGGGCGGCACAGCCGGAGGAGAAGGTCCGCAGGATCAGGAACGCGCCGGCAGCACTCCCCAGACCGTGGATGAACTCGGGGTTGGGGTTGATGGTGAACTTCGCGCTGTCCACCGGCGGGAGATGCCCGAAGGCGTTGCGGGACAGCCCCCAGATGACCATGCCGATGATCGCCGCCATGAAGCAGTAGGTCGGGACGGCGAACGTGCTGCCCGACTCGCGGATGCCGCGGAGGTTGACCGACATCAGCAGGATCACCAACACCGTTGCGACGACGGCCTCGTGGCCGTTGATGAACGGCAGCGCCGACGTGGCGTTCTGCACACCGGAGGACACCGACACCGCGACCGTCAGGACGTAGTCGACCAGCAGCGCGCTGGCCACCGTCAGCCCGGCGAACGACCCGATGTTGGTGGTCGCGACCTCGTAGTCGCCACCGCCGGACGGGTAGGCGTGCACGTTCTGCCGGTACGACGCGACGATCGTCAGCATCACGACGGCGACGGCCAGGCCGACCTTCCACGAATAGGCGTACGCCGAGAGTCCGGCCACCGAGAGGGTGATGAAGATCTCGTCCGGGGCGTAGGCCACGGACGACAGGGCGTCGCTGGCGAACACCGGCAGGGCGATCCGCTTGGGCAACAGCGTGTCGCCCAACTTGTCGTTGGTGAAGGGCTGCCCAACGACGAGGCGTTTCAGTACACGTCCGGGGGTCGACACGATCAGCCATGGTAGGGCTCCGCCGGGCTTATGTTGGTGCGGTGTAGCGTCTGCGCCTGCACCGGGGAGTTCCCGGGCGGGGCGATGAGGACTTTGGACCGGAAGGCCGGCTGTGCACTTCGTGATCATGGGCTGCGGCCGCGTGGGGTCGAACCTGGCGCTGAGCCTGGAGAGCAAGGGCCACGAGGTCGCAGTGATCGACCAGGAGAGTTCGGCCTTCCGCCGGCTCGGCTCGGGCTTCCAGGGCCGCACGGTCGGCGGGGTCGGCTTCGACCGCGACACGCTCCGCGACGCCGGCATTGAGCGGGCCTACGCCTTCGCCGCGGTCAGCAGCGGCGACAACTCCAACATCCTGGCCGCCCGGGTCGCCCGCGAGACCTTCGGCGTCGAGAACGTCGTGGCCCGGATCTACGACCCGGGCCGGGCCGAGGTCTACCAGCGCCTGGGCATCCCCACGGTCGCGACGGTGCGATGGACGTCGGACCAGATGCTTCGGCGGCTGCTCCCCAAGGGCGCAACCCCCGACCACCAGGACCCGAGCGGCCGGGTGGTCGTCGCGGAGGTCCAGCTCAGCGAGGGCTGGGTCGGCGAGCGGATCAGCCGGATCGAGGCCGACTCCGGGATCCGGGTCGCCTATCTGACCCGGCTGGGCGAAGGTCTGCTCCCGGTCGCCGAGACGGTCTATCAGGACGGCGACCTGGTCCACGTCCTGAGCTATGGCGAGGACCTGGACCGGGTCACCAGCGTCCTGGCCACGCCACCCTCACCGCACTGAGCGGGTTCGGCTGAGATGACTGTTGTTCCGGGAGCTACGAGGAGGAGCGATCCGATGCGGGTCGTCATCACGGGTGCAGGGAGCGTGGGCCGATCCATCGCCCGCGAGCTGATCGAGAACGGTCACACGGTCCTGCTGGTCGACCGAGCCCCCGACGTGGTCCAGCGCGCGAACGTCGAGGGCGCGCAATGGCTCCTGGCCGACGCGTGTGAGATCGCGGCCCTGCACGAGGCGGGGCTCGAGCACTCCGATGTCGTCGTGGCCGCCACCGGCGACGACAAGGCCAACCTGGTTGTCTCGCTGCTCGCCAAGACCGAGTTCGGCGTCCCTCGGACCGTGGCCCGGGTCAACAACCCCAAGAACGAGTGGATGTTCGACGAGGCCTGGGGCGTCGACGTCGCCGTCTCGACCCCACGACTGATGACCGCCTTGATCGAGGAGGCCGTCTCGGTCGGCGACCTGGTGCGGATCTTCCAGTTCCAGCAGGGTCACGCGACCATGGTCGGGATGACGCTGCCCGACGCTTCGCCGTACGTCGGGAAGCGGGTCGGCGACGTGGAGTGGCCGGCGGACACGGTGCTCGTCAGCATCATCCGCGAGGACCGGCCGATCGCGCCCAGCGCGGACGACGCGCTCGAGGCCCACGACGAGCTACTGATCCTCACGGTGCCCGAGTCCGAGGACATCATCGAGTCGCTGCTGGCCCCCGAGTCCCACGGCGTGGGCACCTCGACCTGAGCCGGCTCAGCGCGCTCAACGGGCTCGACCGGCTCAGCCCTCGGTGGGTGCGGCGGACGGCGGGTCGGCGGGGAGGTCCTCGGTCGACAGCGGGGTGCGGCCCCGGACCAGGATCAGCCCCATGATGGCGATCGCGGCGACGTAGAGCGGCCAGCCGAGCGCGACCTTGGCCACGCTCAGCGCCCCTACTCGGCCAGCCCAGTAGAGCGGCAGCATGATCGCGATCCGGACGACGTAGAGCCCGACCAGCACCCAGGTGAGCCGCTGGCACAGGCGCACGACGCCGCGGTCCTTGTGCCAGGCCAGCGGGTCCTCCGGATCCTCGGCCGCGCCGACGAGGAACCCGATCAGGGGCCAACGGACGACGACCGACAGCAGGGTCAGCGAACCGACCGCGATGCTGTAGAGGATGCCGGGCAGGAAGGCGTCCTGCGCCCGGCCGCTGCGATGGACGAAGTACGCCGCGATCGCGACCGCGAGCAGGCTGCTCAGGACGAAGCGCGGCGTTTGGTGCTGGATCAGCCGAGCCGCCAGCAGGACGGCGACGACCCCAACCGTCACCCAGACCGCCAGCGCGAAGTCCTGGCGCGCGGACCACAGGATCACGAAGACGATCGTCGGCAACGCCGCTTCCAGCGAGCCCCGCGGGCCGCCGATCTGCTGGGAGAGCCGGCTGCGGACCAGCTCCTCGACCGTGCGAGGCGACTCTCCGAGCAGGCCGGCCTCAGTCACTGGCTGAAGCAGGCAACAGCTCGTACGACGGGTTGAAGACGACTGGCCGGCCGTCGCGCCGAGCGACCCGGCCGGTGATCCGGAGCCGGCGGCCAGGCTCGATGCCGGGGATCTGGCGGCGGCCCAGCCACACGACGGTCAGGATGCCGCTGCCGTCGTACAGCTCGCCGACGAGGGCGGGCACGTTGGCGCGGGGTCGAAGGGTCACCGTGCGCAGGGTGCCGCAGACGACCGCCGAGCGACGCTCGGGCAGCTCCTTGACCGGACACCCACCCAACTTGCCGCTGACCTCTTGCAGGTCCTCGGCCTCCAGCTCGCTCTCGCTGCTCACCAGGCCCTTGAGGGTGCGACGCAAGAACCCGGGTTGCTCTTCGCTCATCACACCAGAGTAAAGGCCCGGAGGGTGTTTGGTATGCCGCGGATCTCAGCGGATCTCGGTGATCTCCGGACCGCGCTCGAACGGGTTCAGGTCGTCGGCGTACGGGCTCGCGTCCTCGTCGGCATCCGGGTCGGCCGCGACCCCGCCGGCCCCCTCGGGCGCCGCCGGGATACGCAGGGGCAACAGCTCCCGCGGAGCCATCGCCTCACCACCGCGCACGATGACAAGGGAGCGCACGAGCGCCTCGACCGGCTCGGCCTTCGCCTGATCGACCGCGGCACCGGAGAACACCGCCCGCAGGAACCACCGGGGTCCGTCGACACCGACGAACCGGGCCGGCTGGAAGCCCGGCTTGCCGTCCGGTCCTGGCCCGGGGACCCGGGTGAGCAGCTCGCGTCCGAACGCACCCTCGGTGACGTCCGCAGTGCCGCCCTGCTGGGTGATGCCGGACGCGATCTCGCCCCGCACCTCGTCCCAGATCCCCTCGCTGCGCGGCGCCGCGAAGGCCTGGATCTGGACGGCCGACTCGGCCATCAGCACGGTGACGCCAACGACGTGTTCGCCGCCGTCCTCGTTGAGCTCGAGCCGCAGCTCCATGCCGTCGACTGGCGGGACGAGGATGGCCCCCAGGTCGATCAGGTCGGACACGTCATCGACCTCCGCGACGTCGAACGGACCGGCCGCGCGCAGCGCAGCCGCCGCCCGGGCCGCTGCCGTGCGCTCGCCGACCGCAGGCTCCGCCGCCTCGGCGTCGTCGTCCCCTTCGTCGGGGTCGTCGGCATCGTCGTTCACGCCGCCCTCGGCGAGGCCGTCGGCCTCGACCTCATCGTCGATGTCCTCGTTGCCCTGAGCGGCCTTGCCCCGCTTGAACAGGCTCACTGCCCGCCTCCTGCGCTCGATGTGGTGACCCCGGTCACCGTGGACTGCGTTGACCTCGTACCCATCGACGTGCCCATCGCACCCCCAGACCGGTGGACCCGAAACCTCCGGTCCCCCGGTCCGATCCGGGCAGGCGCTCGACCTCGACGAGCTCGGCTCGCTCGACCCGCTGGATCACCAGCTGCGCGATCCGGTCGCCGCGACGGATGTCGACGGCCTGGGTGGTATCGGTGTTGAGCAACGTCACCTTGATCTCTCCGCGGTAGCCGGCATCGACCGTGCCGGGTGCGTTGACGATCGTGACCCCGTGCCGCGCGGCGAGTCCGGACCGCGGATGGACGAACGCGGCGTACCCGTCGGGCAACGCGATGGCGATCCCGGTCGGGACGGTCGCCCGGGCACCGGGCGGCAAGGTGAGGTCCTCGCGGGACACCAGGTCGGCCCCGGCGTCGCCAGGATGGGAGTACGTCGGGAGCGGTAGCTCCGGGTCCAGGCGCTGCACGAGCAGCGGGACCGCCTGCTCACTGGTCACAACGGGCGACCTTACTCGCCGCTCGTGTCAGGATTCGAACCATGGCAACCGGCTCCGGGGCTCCCGGCACGAGCGGTGGGATCTCCTACCGCGAGCTGCTCACACCCAGCGGCTTCGGCTGGTTCGCCGCGGTGGCGGTGGGGGCATCGTTGGGGCTGGTCGTCCTGCCCCTGGCCGGGACGCCCGGTTTTGTGGTGGGCGCGCTCATCGGCGCGGGGATCGGCGTCGCGATCATGGCGCTGACCTCGGCCCGGGTCGAGGTCACGGCGCAGACGCTGCAAGCAGGACGAGCCCGGATCGGCCTGGCCGATGTCGGTGCCGTCGAAGTGCTCGACCAGGCCAGGATGGCCGAGCTGCGGGGCCGGGGTATCGACCCGCGGGCCTACCACTGTCAGCGCGGTTGGCTGCCGGTCGGCGTCAAGGTGGACATCCACGACGCCGCGGACCCCACGCCGTACTGGTTGATCTCCTCACGCCGGCCGGATGCGCTCGCCGGCGCGCTCCGGACCAGCCGCACCGACGTCTGATCCGGGCGAGCGACGGTCAGGCCGCGCACTCCCGGCAGACCATCTGGCCGTTCTTCTCCGAGGCCAGCTGGCTGCGGTGGTGGACCAGGAAGCAGCGCGAGCAGGTGAACTCGTCGGCCTGGCGCGGCAGCACCCGGACGGAGAGCTCCTCGTTGGACAGGTCGGCACCCGGTAGTTCGAAGCCCTCGGCCTGTTCGGTCTCGTCGACGTCGACACTGGAGGCGCTCTTGTCGACCCGGCGAGCCTTCAGCTCTTCGAGGCTGTCCTCGGTCAGGTCGTCATCGGTCTTGCGTGGCGCGTCGTAGTCGGTCGCCATGGTTACGTTGTCCTCCCGACAGTGTGGTTCGTGTGCATCGTTTGGCATACATCGCCAACCTGTGCGGCGATGTAACGCGGCCGGGCCCCGGTTTGTGCCCACTCCCGGCCCCGGATTGTGCACCATTCATCACGTGGTGTCAGCCGGGGGCCCCCCGACATCGCCTGCCGAGCGCATGCGCGTGCTCAGCGCGAGGGGATTCCCGGCCGAGGATCGGTCGACCGGCTTCAGCCGTCGCGGTCCGGACGCAGGGGATGCAGCAGGTCGTGCAAGGCCTCGAAGAGCCCCGGAGCGGCGGCAATCACGAGGTCCGAGCCGGCCGGTCGACCCTCGAGGCCGCCGACGACAGCTCCCGCCTCGCGGGCGATCAGGCCACCCGCCGCCAGGTCCCAGGCCCCGAGCCCGCGTTCGTAGTACCCGTCGACCCGACCGGTCGCCAGCGCGGCCAGGTCGAGCGCAGCGCTGCCGATCCGGCGGATGTCGCGGATCCGCGGCAGGACCTGGGCGACCACGCCGGCGGCGTAGCGGCGCCGTTCGACGCCGTAGCCGAAGCCGGTCGCGATGAGCGACTGCTCGAGGCGACTCCTGTGTTGGCCCGGATCGGCCGGCCGTCCAGGAACGCGCCGCCGCCCGTCGTCGCCGTCCAGGTCTCGCCGGAGAGCGGCTGATGGACACAACCGGCGAGCACGTGATGGCCGGCGGGGTCCAGTGGGTCTCCGGCGACGACCGCCACGCTGATGGCATAGGCCGGGATGCCGTAGAGGTAGTTGACGGTGCCATCGATCGGGTCGACGACCCAGGTCAGCCCGCTGGACCCGCGCCAGGCCGCCCTCCTCGCCGAGGATCCCGTCGGCGGGACGCGCCGCCTGGATCTGCTCGCGGAGCAACGCCTCCGAGGCGGTGTCCATCGCGGTGACGACATCGGTGGGTGAGGACTTCGTCGCGGCCACGTCGACCGTGTCCGGCCGTCCCTCGCGGACCAGGTCGCCCGCTGCCCGAGCCACACTTCGGCGACGGCCAGCTCCGAAGGTCGCCGCCGCCCAGCCGTCCGGGTCGGCTCGCTCATCGAACCGGCTCGGCGAAAGGCGGGGCCACCCAGTCGGCCCCGCAGGCGGCCGGGAGTTCGGCGCGGGGATTGGGGCAGCAGCCCACGGCGCACAGGCTCGGCCACGGGCCGAGCGACCGACGACCGGCTGCGGCGGTCGCTCTCCACGGGCCTGGGCCGCCCGCTCCTCGAGCAGGTCGACCAGCCCGGCGACGAACGCCTGCCGCCGCCGACCGTGGCGGCCCGGGTGATGCAGGCCGAGCTCCGCGGCGGTCGCCGCCGCCTCGGTGTCCAGGTCAAAGACGACCTCCATGTGGTCCGACACGAAGCCGATCGGCGCCAGGACCACGCGCCGACCCCCCCGGCGCGTGCAGCGAGCGCAGGTGGTCGTTGACGTCCGGCTCCAGCCACGGCTGGCTCGGGCGGGCCGGAGCGCGAGCAGTAGACCAGGTCCCAGGCCGGGGCGTGACCGGTCGTCGCGGCGACCCGGGCCGCCACCTCGGCGGCCATCTCCTGGTGCTGCCGGACGTACGCGTCGCCGCCCGGCCCGGAGCCCTCGGCCATCACCTCCGGGATCGAGTGGGTGACGAAGACCAGGCGGGCGCCCGTCCGCGGCTCGGCCGGGAGTCCTCGAGGGCGTCGGGACCGCCTTGGGTGACCGGCGCGGCGAAACCGGGATGGTCGTAGTAGGCGCGGATCCGGTCGACCTCGAGCCGCCGGCCCTCCGCGGCCAGGGTCAGCAGCGCGCCACGCCAGGTCCTCGCGGTACTGCCGGCAGGAGGAGTACGACGAGTAGGCGCTGGTGGTGACGACGGCGATCCGCCGGGCGCCGCCTCATGGAGCTCACGCAGCGCATCGACGACGTACGGCGCCCAGTTGCGGTTGCCCCAGGCCACCGGCAGGTCAGCCCCCGGCGGCCAGCTCGACGCGCAGCTCGGGCAGCAGGGCGCGGTTCTGGTCGTTGATCGGGCTCTTGCCGCCGACGGCGTCGTAGTGCTCGGCGACCCCGAGCAGCCGTTCGCGCGGGATGCCCCGGCCGCGGGTGACGTTCTCCAGGAACGGCAGCACGTCGGCCGGGCCCTCGGGTCCCCCGAAGCTGAGCAGCAGGACCGCGTCGTACGGGTCGAGGCTCGGCACGAGTCGATCGTCGCACCACTCCTGCGGCGCCGCGCGAACCGCCCCGTCGCTCGGGCGCGCCTTCGCCGACGCCCCGGCCTTCGGTGGCACAGTCGCGCGCAGAGGCGAGCGGAGGAGCCCAGCATGCATGACCTGCGGCTGGTCGGCGTCCACGAGGACGGGGAGCACCTGCTGCTGTCCGGACCCGACGGCGAGCAGTACCTGCTGCCCGTCGACGAGCCCTTGCGCGCCGCCGTGCGCCGCGACCGCGCTCACCTGGGTCAGCTGCAGATCGAGATGTCCGGCGACCTGCGGCCGCGCGAGGTCCAGGCCCAGATCCGGGCCGGCGCGACGGCCGAGGACGTCGCCGAGCCGCAGCGGCTGGCCGCTGGACCGGGTCCGCCGCTACGAGGGCGCCGTCCTGGCGGAGCGCGCGCACATCACCGACCTGGGCCGGCCGTCACCCTGCGCCGCCGCGGGTCCGACACGACGCCGCCGACGCTGGCGCTCCGGGTCGAGCAGCGCCTGTCCGCCCGCGGGGTCGACCCCGGGTGAACGACTGGGACAGCTGGCGGGCCGACGACGGCCCGTGGATGGTGACCCTCCGGTTCATCGCCGGCGGTCGGGAGCGCGTGGCCCGCTGGGGGTTCGACCCGACCGCCCGGACGGTCACGCCCCAGGACGACGAGGCGCTCTGGCTGTCCGAGGACGAGAAGCCCCCGGCGGCGCCGCTGGCCGCGCCGCACCTGTCCGCCGTCCCGACCGTCACGGCGGTGCCACCGCCGCTGACGGCGACCAGCAGTCTACGACCTCGACGCCGAAGGCGGGCTCGACCGCCGGACGCCGACACCATGGAGGCCCCGTCGGCCGTCGACCTGGTCGGGGCGATGCGCCAGCGTCGGCACGGACGGCGCCGCCAGTCCGGGTCCCGGCCGGGGCACGCGCGCCGGCCCGGCCCCCGACAGCCGCGGCCGAGCTCGGCCACGGCCGAGCAGGAGCCACTCGAGCTGGAGCCGTTGACCTTCGACCCTACCTTGCTGGGCGACCCGCCGGCGGCCGCACCCGTTCCCGTTCCCGAGCGGCTGCGCGACCCGAGCGGACGCCGTCGGCGCCGACCCCCGCCGCAGGACGCGTCGGACCGGCCGGCGCCGAGCCGGCTCGCGCCGAGGCCGGCGGTCGAGCGCGGGACCGCAGCCGCCGCGGAGCTTCGACCCCGCTCGGCCCGCCGGCCCGGCTCGCGCCGCCCGCGAGCTGCCGCCGGCGGCCCGACCGCCGTCCGCCCGCAGCGCCGCCGTCCAGCCCCGGCCACCGG
The DNA here is from genome assembly GCA_963834425.1 of uncultured Actinomycetota bacterium. Taxonomy (GTDB): domain Bacteria; phylum Actinomycetota; class Actinomycetes; order Actinomycetales; family CAVURS01; genus CAVURS01. The sequence goes on along the minus strand of CAWIBR010000013.1, from coordinate 965,427 downwards.
CGCGCGCGACGGGCCAGCGTGCCCGAGCTGGGACGAGATCATGTTCGGCGGCAAGCGGGACTGAGCCTCTGCCTCGGCTCGGCGGCCGGCTGCGGGCTCAGTCTCGGCGCGGGCGGCGGCACCGGACAGATGTCGACGTCCAGCGGCAGGACGTCGGGCGACAGGGTCGACCGCACGCGCGGCGTGCAGCGGTCATCCGCCGCAGGTGGTGCCGGCGGCACAGCACCTCATAGCCGACCTCGCCCGCTCACCCGGCGCCGGTGTCGCCGACGACCACCTGGTCGCCCTCGACGACCATCACGCCGTCGACCGTCCGCGCGTTGTGGGTGCCCCGCCGGCCGCACCAGCACAGCGCCTCGACCTGGAGCACCTCGACCCGGTCGGCCAGCTCGACCAGCCGCTGCGAACCCGGGAAGAGCCGGGTCCGGAAGTCCGCGGTGATGCCGAACGCGAAGACGTCGACGTGCCATCTCGTCGACCAGACGGGCCAGCTGCTCGATCTGCGCAGGCGAGTAGAAGTGCACCTCGTCGCAGATCAGGTAGTCGACCGGCTCCCCCGACGTACGCCGCTGCGACGACCGTCTCCCACAGGTCCAGGTCGTCACCGACCTCGATCGCATCGACCGACAGGCCGAGCCGGCTGGACAGCACCGAGTCCCCGGCCCGGTCGAGCTTGGTGAAGATCAGCCCGCGCCGGCCCCGCGCCGCGTGGTTGTGATCGGTCTGCAGGGCGAGCGTGGACTTGCCGCAGTCCATCGTGCCGCAGAAGAAGACCAGCTCGGCCACGTCAGCCGACCTGCTCCCGAGCACGGAAGCAACGGGGTACGGCGGTCTCCTCCGCGGTCAGCGAGCCGTGCAGCCCGATCAGCGCCAGCAGCTGCGGACGCTGATGCCGCGAGTCCACGACCGCGATGCTCGCGCGCCGTGGCGACCACGACGTCGCCGATCCGCGGCGCACCCGCCGACACCGCGCCGAACCAGCCCTCGGCGATCGCCTCGCTCGCGGGTGCGCACCCAGGCCTGGTCCGCCCAACCGCTCGGTCCAGGTCTGCCGCGACGTCGGCGGCCGCGCCCGGCTCGCAGTAGAGCTGGAGCGCCCGGGGCTCACCGCCGCTGTGGCGCACGCCGGCGGCAGCTCGGGTCGTGGGCCAGGTCGATCCGGTGGTCCATGGCGATGTCGACCATGCCGTGGTCGGCGGTGACGTACAGGACGGGTCTCGGGCAGCCGCTCGGCCAGGCGTCGCACGGCCTCGTCGATCCGGCTCAGCTCCTCGCCCCACTCCCACGACTGGCAGCCGTAGACGTGGCCGACCTTGTCGAGATCGCCCCAGTAGACGTAGACCAGCGCGCGCGGGGTGGCGCCGGCCGCGCGCGATGGCCGGCGTCGACGCGCGTCGTCGAGCGACTCGGCGGCGACGAAGCGCCCCCACGCAGGGCGGACTCGGTCAGGCCGGACCCGTCGAAGAAGCCCGGTCCGATCCGGGCCACCGGCACGCCGGCGCGCGCCGAGCTGCTCGAAGACGGTCGGGTTGCGGCTGCCAGACGACGCGGGTCGACGTGCGGCTCCCACGACAGCTCGTTGAGCAGCACGTCCCGGTCCGGGTCGAGCACCTCGTAGCCGACCAGTCCGTGCGCGCCCGGCGGCAGACCGGTGCCGAACGACCCCATGCTGGTCGCCGTCGTCGACGGGAAGCCGCAGCTGAGCCGGTGGCCGCGCCGAGCAGCGAGCGCAGGTACGGCGCGTGCCCGCTGCGCGAGCGCAACAAGACGTCGCCGAGCCCGTCAACCAGCAGGACGACCGCCGCGCGGCGCCGGTGGCAGCGTGAGCCGCAGTGCAGTCCGGCCGACGGGGCGCCGAGCGCCGCGGCGACGGCCGGCATCAGGTCCACGAGCGTGCCGGCCGTACGGCGGGGGCACGGGACAGTCGACGCAGACCAGCGCGGTCGGTGCACGGCGGAGGAGCGGTGCGGGGTCACCGGAGTGCGGCCGCGCGCGGAGCCCCGGGCCGCAGCAGTGGCCGTCGAGAGCATCCGGGTGAAGACCAGCGCCTCGCGCAGCGCCGCCTCGCCGTCGGCGTCCGCGCTGATCCGCAGCGAGATGTCGTCGGCCGTCGACGTGCCCGTGTAGCCGTGGTCGGCTTCGCAGTCGGGGTCGCCACAGGCGGCCGGCTCCAGGTCGAGCCGGCTCACTGCGCCCCAGCCGAGGGTGACGGTGAGCTCGCGGCCGAGCTGGCCGGGCTGGTAGGAGTCCGGGTGCTCGACCACGTGGTTGACGACCACCGAGTGCACCGCGGTCAACGGCACCGACTCCGTGGCGGCAGTGGCGAAGGCGCTCACGGCACTGGCGCCGTGCCCTCGGCGGTGTCGGCGGAGTGGTCGTCCACGTGGGCGACGATCAGCCGCCCGGGGGTGAGGACCAGGACGGTCGCGTGCCGACGCACGGCGTCGGCATCGAAGGTCGTCTCCTGGTGGACCAGGTGGGACAGCACACTCTCGCCACCGAGGGCCACATCGACCACGTCCGCCACGAGCTCGGGGTAGTAGCCGGCTCGGTCGATGGCGGAGCGAAGGTCGGAGGGCAAGGTCGAGGCGTCCCGCATGGGCTCATCCTGTCATCCGCGAGCACTGACGGGCGCGCTCGTCCACCGGTCAGAGCAGGCGGCGCCGGTCGGCATCGGAGCGGGCGGCGACGCTGCAGCTCGACGGCGACGTCCAGGACCGCCAGACCGAACTCCCCCACGAGCACCGGCGTGACGTCGAGATCGGCCACCTCGGGCAGGTCGTCGGCCAGCTGGGCCAGCCGGCCGATCAGGTCGTGCAGCGCGTCGACGTCCAGTGGTTCCGCTCCGCGGTGCCCGTACAGCAGGGGCGCGGCCCGGATCGAGGTCACCAGGTCGGCGACGTCCTGGTCGGTGAGCGGCGGGATCCGGTGGGCGACGTCGTCAAGAGCTCCTGGCCGCACCAGCGACCCCGAAGGACACCACCGGGCCGAAGAGCGGGTCCTCCGTCGTGCGCAACATGCAGGCGATGCCGGGGCGGCCATCGGCTGCAGTCGCAGCGTGGCCCCTTCGACGCCGTACGTCGCGAGCTCCTCGATCAGCGTCTGGTAGGCCTGCCGCAGCTCGCCCTCGGACTCGATGGTCAACCGCCGGGCCACGACGTCTGCCCGCTGCCGCAGCGATGGGTCGCTCGCCTTGAGTGCGACCGGGTAGTCGAAGCGCCGGCGGCCGCCACGGCCTCGTCGACAGTCGTGACCTCCGCTCCCGGCCACAGCACACGCCGTAGGCCGCGAGCAGCCGCGCCCCCTGCTCGCGGGTCAGGCGCACCCGGCCCCCGTTCGGTGCCGAGTCGGTCGCGCCCGCTGTCAGCGCCTCGTGCACCAGGTCGCGGGCACCTTCCACGTCGAGGTCGGTGAAGTGGATCCGCTGGCCCGGATCGCGGCGCCGCCACGTCGCGTAGCGACTGACCGACGCCAGCGCGCGCACGGCGTCCTCCGGCGTGGGATAGGCCGGGACGCCACCGGTTGAGGTCGACCCCGGTGCGACTCCTCGCAGGCCGAGAAACGTTGCCACGCAAGTCTTTTCGGCAATCGCCGCGCATCGGCGACTGCCCGGATGATCGTCTCGTCCCGAGTCACGAGCGGCGGCATGAAGGAGGCCACGACCGCATCGACCGATGGGATCGGCGAACGTGCCCGACAAGGCCGCCACGAACTCGTCCCCCGTCGCCTGCGGCGCCAGCGTGCGCGGACCGCTCGCGACCTCGAGCCCCCAGCTGACGCAGGCCTCGGCGGCCAGGGTGTTGAGCGCATCGGAGTTGCCGACGATCCCCACGCGCGGGCCACCGGGCAGGGGCTGGCTCAGGACGAGCTGGGCGATGTCGAACATCTGATGCACGTTGGAGACCCGGATGACGCCGGCCTGGCGCAGCATCGCGTCGTACGCACCTCTCGGCACGTGGGTGGCCCGCACCTCGTGACCCGGCGGCACGCCGTACGACGAGACGCCGGACTTGACGACGATCACGGGTTTGCGCCGGGCCAGCCGCCGGGCGACGCGGGAGAACTTGCGCGGGTTGCCGACGCTCTCCAGGTAGAGCCCCACGGCGCTGGTGCGCTGGTCGTCCAGCCAGTACTGCAGCAGGTCGTTGCCGGACACATCCGCCCGGTTGCCGGCCGACACGAAGGTCGAGACCCCGATCCCCCGGCTGGTCGCGGAGGCCAGCACCTGCACCCCCAACGCGCCGGACTGGCTGAACAGCGCCAGCCCGCCGGGCGCCGGCAGCGTGGGCGCGAGCGAGGCGTTGAGCCGGATGTCGTCGTCGGTGTTGATCACGCCGAACGAGTTCGGGCCGATCACCCGCATCCCCTGGCCCGCGCCCGCCGGACCAACGCCCGCTGCCGCAGGACGCCGCGGGCGTCGACTCGGCGAAGCCGTCGGAGATCACCAGGAGGACCCGCGCCCCGGCTTCGGCGCAGTCGCTGACGACCTCCTCGACCACGGCGGCCGGCACGGCGATGACGGCCATGTCGACGACGCCCGGCACATCGGTCACCCGGGCGTGGCTCGTCAGCCCGAGCACCTCCTCGGCCCGCGGGTTGACCGCGTGGATCGGCGCCGCGGAAACCGGCCTCCAGCAAGTGTTTGAGGATCACGTGACCCCCGCTCTCGGGGCTGCGGCTGGCCCCGATCACGGCCACCGAGCGGGGGTGCAGCACCGCGCGCACGCTGAGCGCCTCGGCCGAGTGCTCACGGGCCTCGCGCACCTCTTCCGACAAGGCCGTCGGTGTGATGTCGAAGCCGAGGCTGATCACCCCGTCGTCGTAGCGGTGGGTGATGGCGTAACCGGCCTCGTCGAAGACCGAGAGCATCCGCCGGTTCTGGGGCAGGACGTCGGCCACGAACCGCTGGATCCCGCGCTCGCGAGCCGCGGCGGCCAGGTGCTCGAGGAGCACCGAGCCCAGCCCGCGGCCCTGGTCGCTGTCGGCGATGTTGAAGGCGACATCGGCGGTGGTGGGCGCCGTCCGCTCGAACCGGGCGATCCCCACGATCCGCTCCCCCAGCGTGGCCACGAGCGCGACCCGGTCGACGTGGTCGACCTCGGTGAACCGCTCGAGGTCCCGATCGCTCAGAGCCTGGATCGGCGCGAAGAAACGCAGGTAGATCGACTCGGCCGACTGGCCGGCGTGGAAACGCTGGACCGCCTCCGCGTCCTGCGGCCGGATCGGTCGCACGTGAGCGACACCGCCGTCGCGGAGCACGACGTCGGCTTCCCATTCCCCCGGGTAGGGCACCTCGGGAGTGCTCGAACCCACAGGCAGGACCCTAGCGGCGCCCGCCGCTAGGGTCTGCGGATGCCTGACTCGACCCGCCTCGTCGTGCTCCCCGAGGTCGCGGATGCCCTGGCCGCCGGCCGGCCGGTGGTCGCCCTGGAGTCCACGATCATCAGCCACGGCCTCCCCCGCCCGGACAACTTCCGGATCGCCCAGGAGATCGAGCAGGCGGTGCGCGACGCCGGCGCCGTCCCGGCCACCGTCGCGATCGTGGAGGGGCGGGCCTGGATCGGCCTGGACGCTGACGCCCTGCACGCCATCGCCGGTCGGGACGACGTCGCCAAGGTCAGCCCGCGCGACCTGGGCGTCGTGGCCGCCCGAGGCGGGTACGGCGCCACGACGGTCGCCTCCACCGCGTTCCTGGCCGCCCGCGCGGGCATCGCGGTCTTCGCCACGGGTGGTCTGGGCGGGGTCCATCGGGGCGCGGACACGACGTACGACGAGTCGGCCGACCTGATGGCGCTGGCCCGGGTCGGCGACGACCGTCGTCTGCGCCGGGGTGAAGTCGATCCTTGACGTGCCGGCCACCCTGGAGCGGCTGGAGAGCTACGGCGTGGGGCTGGTCGGTTATGGCACCGATCGGTTCCCGGGCTTCTATCTCACCGACTCGGGGTATGCCGTCGAGCACCGGGTCGACAGCCCGGAGGAGGTGGCCGCCGTGATGGCCGCGCGCTCGGCGCTCGGCACCGACACCACGTCCCTCGTGGTGGCCAACCCGGTGCCGGCGGACCAGCAGCTCGACCCCGCGCTCCACGACCGGGTCCTGCAGGCCGCCCTGGCCGGCGCCGATGCGGACGGCATCCACGGCAAGGACGTCACGCCCTACCTGCTCGCCCGCTTCCACCACGACACCGAGGGCGCCTCGCTCACCGTCAACACGACCGATCATCCTGAGGAACGCCGCCCTAGCGGGGCAGATCGCGTTGGCCCACAGTCGAATTCGGCCCTGATGGCAGTGAGCGCCGCATGACCGGTGTCGACGGACCGGTGCGTCGTGGTCGGCGACCTGATGACCGACGTCATCGTGGCCGTGGACGACCCGCTGGCCCTGGGCTCGGACACCGCCGCGCATGTGCAGACGCGCCAGGGCGGAGCCGGGGCCAACGTCGCGGCCTGGCTGGCCGACGCCGGCGTGCCAGTGGTCTTCGTGGGCGTCGCCGGAGCCGACCCGTTCGGGACGGAGGCCGGGCAGGTGCTGCGCGCAGGTGGTGTCCAGGCCCGGATCCGCCTGCACTCCCGATGCGGCAACGGGCACCTGCGTCGTCCTGGTCGGGCCGGACGGTGAGCGAACCATGCTTCCGGACGCAGGAGCCAACTCCCTGCTCACGAGCGCCGACCTTCCCGAGGATCTGGTCGCGGGGGCCGGTCACCTGCACGTGTCGGGCTACTCGCTGATGAACCCCGGCTCCCGCGATGCGGCCGTGGCCGGCCTGGCGACGGCGCACGCGGCCGGGGTGGTCACCTCCGTCGACCCGGCCAGCTCGGCGCCGCTCGAAGCCGTCGGCGGCTCGGAGTTCCTCGCGATGACCGCAGGCGTCGGCCTGGTCTTCGTCACGCCGGACGAGGCCGAGGTGCTGTGCGACTCGCGCGACCCGCTCGTGGTCGGCGCCCGGCTCACCGCGACCTACGCCGAGGTGGTCGTCAAGCTCGGTGCCGGCAGGAGCGATCTGGTTCAGCCGCGACGAACCGGCCGGCGTGAGCGTGCCCGCCGTCGCGCCGCCGGGTCCGGTGGTCGACACGACCGGGGCCGGTGACGCCTTCGCGGCGGCCTGGCTCGCGGCGCGGCGTCGCGGCGCGGCTCCGGACACCGCTCTGAGGGCGGCGACGCGGGCCGGGTCGGTGGTGGTGACCCGGATCGGTGCCCGACCCCGCTGAAGGAGCCGGACTGAACAGGGTGCGGGCCCCGCGGCGTACCCCTGCGGTGAGGACGAGGACAGCGGACGAGCCGCGCGGGCAGGGCCGTGCCAGGATCACGAAGTGAGCCGCATCCTGTCCGTCGCGCCGGTCCTGGCGCCCCACCGGTACGAACAAGCCGATCTGACCGCCGTCTTCGCCGACCTGGTCGGCCTGGCTCCGGAGCGCCGGGAGGTGCTCGATCGCCTGCACCGGTCCTGCTCGGTGAGCTCGCGCTACCTCGCACTGCCGATGGAGGACTACAAGGGCCTGGACGGGTTCGGCGACGCCAACGACGCCTTCATCGCGGTGGCGATGGAGCTCGGCGAGCGCGCCGTGCGCGAGCGCGCTGGACCGAGCCGGCCTCACCCCGGCCGACGTCGACCTGATCCTGATGACGTCGGTGACCGGCATCGCCGCACCCTCCATCGACGCCCGGCTCTGGGCCCGGCTCGGCCTGCGGCCGGACGTCAAACGGATCCCGGTCTTCGGCCTCGGCTGCGTGGCCGGGGCAGCCGGTGTGGCCCGGCTGCACGACTACCTCGTCGGTCACCCCCACGACGTCGCGGTGCTGCTGTCGGTCGAGCTCTGCTCGCTGACCATCCAGCGCGACGACGACTCGATGGCCAACCTGGTCGGCAGCGGCCTGTTCGGCGACGGCGCAGCCGCGGTGGTGATGGCGGGCGACGCCGTGCCCCTGTCGCCGGCCCTGGACCGCACGGCGCCCCACGTCGTGGCGACCCGCAGCCGGTTCTTCGAGGACACCGAGCGGGTCATGGGGTGGGACGTGGGCGGCTCGGGATTTCGGATCGTCCTGTCCCCCGGGGTCGCCGACGTCGTCCGCGACCACGTGCCGGGCGAGGTCGACGACTTCCTGGCCGCTCAGTCCCTGACCCGGGCCGAGGTCGCCCGGTGGGTGGCCCACCCCGGCGGCCCCAAGGTGCTCGAGGCGATGCAGGAGCGCGTTGGACCTGCCCGCCGACGCGCTCGTTGAGTCCTGGCGCTCGCTCGACCAGGTCGGCAACCTCTCCTCCGCGTCGGTCCTTCACGTGCTGGCCGCGACGCTCAAGGCCGCGGCCGGCGAGCGCCCGACCGGCCGGAAACCGTTGACACGCATGGCGTTCTGATGGCCATGGGTCCCGGCTTCTGCGCCGAGCTCGTGTTGCTGCGCTGGCCCGGCCAGCCGTCCGTCCTCAGCCCGGCATGAGCTCGGACGCCTGGTACACCCTGCTGATCGTGGCAGTGGCGATCGAGCGCTGCATCGAGCTCGTCGTCTCCTCGCGGCATCTGCGCTGGGCCCGGGAGCGGGGCGGCATCGAGACGGGGGCCGGTCACTATCCCTTGATGGCCGCCATGCACGCGCTCCTGCTCGTCTCGTGCCTGGTCGAGGTGCAGGTGGCCGATCGGCCGTTCATCCCCGCGCTCGGCTGGCCGATGCTCGCGGTGGTGGTCGCCACCCAGGGTCTGCGGTGGTGGTGCATCCGGACCCTCGGCCCGCAGTGGAACACCCGGATCGTCGTCGTCCCAGGCTTGCCCTTGGTCTCGGGCGGCCCCTACCGCTGGCTGCGGCACCCGAACTACGTCGCCGTCGTCGTCGAGGTTGCGGCGCTGCCCTTGGTGCACACGGCCTGGGTGACCGCGATCGTCTTCAGCCTGCTCAACGCGGTCGTGCTGTCCGTGCGGATCCCGGCCGAGCAGCGGGCGCTGGCCGCGGCGGCCCGGTGAACGACCTCGACGTCCTGGTCGCCGGGGCCGGGCCGGTCGGCTCTGGCCTGCGCCATCGAAGCCGCTCGCCGCGGGCTGTCGGTGGCGGTGATCGAGCCGCGCACCGAGCCGGTCGACAAGGCGTGCGGCGAGGGCCTGATGCCCGGAGCCGTCGCCGCCCTCGACCGCCTCGGGGCTCGGCCGGCGGGGGTGCCCTTCCGCGGTATCGCCTACGTCGGGCCGGATCACGTTGCCCGCCATGCGTTTCGGGCCGGCCCCGGTCTCGGCGTGCGCCGCACCGAGCTGCAGGCCGCCCTGTCCCGGCGAGCCGACGAGCTCGGCGTCGAGCGGGTCGAAGGCCGGGTGGAAGCGATCGACCAGGACGCCGACAGCGTCCGCGCGTGCGGCCGCACCGCGAGCTGGCTGCTGGCCTGCGACGGCCTGCACTCCCCGATCCGCCGGCTGCTCGACCTGGACCCGCCGGCCGTCGCGAGGGCGGGCGGCGGCGTTTCGGGCAGCGCCGACACGCCGCGATGGCGCCGTGGAGCGACCACGTCGAGGTGCACTGGAGCCCGCTGGCCGAGGCCTACGTCACGCCGGTCGGGCCCGACCTGGTCGGCGTCGCGGTGCTGGCCGCGGGTGGATCGTCGTACGACGATCTGCTCGCCCAAGTCCCTACCCTGCGCGAGCGGTTGGCCGGCGCGGACTGGGTCACGCCGGTGCGCGGCGCCGGCCCGCTGCGCCAGTCGGTGCGCCGCCGGGTGGCCGGCCGGGTGCTGCTGGTGGGCGACTCGGCCGGCTACGTCGATGCCCTCACCGGCGAGGGCATCCGCACCGGGCTGGCCTGCGCGGAGGCGGCAGTGGCTGCGATCGTGGCCGCGGATCCTTCGGCGTACGAACGGGACTGGCGGCGACTGACCCGCAGCTACCGGATCCTGACCACCGGCCTGCTGCTCTCGACCCGACCGCAGATCGTGCGCCGACACATCAGCGGCGCGGCGAGCCTTCTGCCGCCGCTCTTCGGCGCCGCCGTGGAATCACTCGCGGGGTTAGCGGGCACTCGCCGAGTGCACCCGCCGACTCATCACCTATGCCCGTGGGCAGAGACCGATATCGGCCTGGCGTCCGATGTGGCCCGACGCCGATGGGGGCAGCGTTGAGCCATGACAACACTGGGGTCGACCACCCGACCGGACGATGTGGTAACGGTGCGCGGGTTGCGCAAACTCTACGGCGATCGGGTCGTCGTCGAGGATCTCGACCTCGACGTGGCCGCCGGCGAGGTCCTCGGCCTGATCGGGGCGAACGGCGCTGGCAAGACCACCACCGTCGAATGCTTGCAAGGGCTGTGCCTCCCGGACGCAGGCACGATCCGGGTCTTCGGGTTCGATCCAGTCACCGATGTGGATGCCGTGCGGGGGCTGCTCGGCAGCCAGCTCCAGTCGTCCGGGCTGCCGGACCGCCTTCGGGTGGGCGAGGCGGTCGAGCTGTTCTCATCTGCCCGGTCACGACAGGGTGACGCCCTCCTCGAACGGTTCGGCATCGCGTCCCTGCGAGGATCGGTCTTCTCCTCGCTGTCGGGGGGTGAACGGCAGCGATTGTTCCTCGTGCTCGCCCTGCTCAACCGACCCCGTCTGGTCATCTTGGACGAACTCACCCAGGGTCTGGACCCATCGGCCCGCCGCGAGGTCTGGTCGGCCGTCGCCCAGCTCCGCGAGGAGGGCACCACGGTCCTGCTCGTGACTCACGAGCTCGACGAAGCCGAGGCCCTCTGCGATCGCGTCGTGGCGATGCGATCGGGCCAGGTGCTGGCCGCCGGTAGCCCAGCCGAGTTGGTGGCCCACCATGCCGGGTGGGCCACAATCCGCTTCGGCATCGCAGAGGGCCGCCGACTCGACTCGCTCCGCGAGGTGCAGGGGGTCCAACAGGTGTCCCACGACCCGATCAGCGCACAGGTCACAGTGAAAGGGGACCGCCGCAGCATCGCGCATGTCGGCGCCTGGCTGGTCGCGGAGGGCCGGGTCCCAGGTGACCTACGGGTCGAGATCCCGGATCTCGAAGCGGTGCTGCTGACTCTGCTCGGCACAACCGGCCACATCGGTGAGCGACTCGACGATCTCGTACCCGTCCACCGACCCACCGCTTCCCGATTCGGAGCGAACCGATAACCCTCCTGGCTGACGGCATGAGTCCGACTGATGCCACCCGCACCCGCGAATCGCGCTCGGCCGTCAGCCGACTGATCCGCACCGAGCTCCGACTGATGGTGCGGGACCCGCTCACGCTTTTTTTCGTCTTCGCCTTCCCAGTGCTGACGATGCTGATCATCGGCGGCTCCTTCGGGACCACGCCCAGCGACGGCTTCGACAACGTGAACCCGGCTCACTGGTACGTCGCGTCGTACTTCACGGTGGTCATCGGGGCGACCGGCTTGGTGATGCTCCCGGTGCACATCGCGTCGTACCGCGAACGGGGCATACTTCGACGCTTCGCTGTCGCTGGGTTCCCCCGCTGGTCTTTCGCGATCGCTCAGGTGGTGGTGGGTCTGGCCATGATCGGTGTCTCCTCGCTGCTACTGCTGACGGTTGCTGCCCCCGTCTATGGCGTGCCGGCAGTGCATGACTGGGCGCGGGTGCTCATCGGCTCGGTTGCGGGGTCTGTCGCGTTCGTCAGCGTGGGAGTGCTACTCGGTTCAGTCCTGCGCTCGGCCCGGTCGGCTCAAGCCGTGGGACTGCTGCTGTTCTTCCCGTCGTTCCTGCTCGGTGTGGGTGGCCCGCCGCCCAACGTGATGGGAACTGTTCTGAAAGACATTTCGCAGGTGCTGCCGCTGGCGATGGTTACCAACGCGGTCCGCGATCCCTGGCTGGGGATCGGCTCGGCGACATCGTCGCTGATCGCGGTACTCGCGATTGCCGTGGTCGGGCTGACCTGGGCCGTCCGACGGACGGCCCTGTGACAATCGATCACCGTGTTGGGTCTTTAGGATCGTTGCTATGACTGATGTCCGAGCCCGATGGTCGGCCACCGCCGCCGTCTCGCTCTTCGTCGGCATCGGTGCAGCAGGAAGCGCGCGTCCGGTCGGCGTGGTGGTGGTCGCTGCACTCGTGGGGGTGGCCGCGTCAGTGCTGATGACGGGCACGGGTTGGCCGCTGCTCGCGTGGGCGTTCGTGTCCGCCACGGCCGTCGGGGTCATCTGCAGCGGGTCGGCTTCCAACATCGGCTGGTTCGCACTCTGCGTGCTAGCCGGCTGGTGCGTGATCAAGGGCAGCGTGTTCTACGGCGCGCTCCTCGGCGGCGCCTCCGTCACGGTGTTCGTTGTCGAGTGGGCTGCGGTGCACACGGATCCGGGTTGGTCCGCCTGGATCGCCGGCCTGCTCTTCACGCTGGTGATCTGCGTCCTGGGCCGGCGTCAGTCGGAGCTGCTCGACCAGCTGCGCGCGACCCAGGCCGAGCTCGCCGACCAGACCAGGACTGACGAGCGTGCTCGCATCGCCCGCGAGTTGCATGACGTGATCGCGCACAGCCTGACTGTCTCGCTGCTGCACGTCGCCAGCGCACGCCTAGCCGTCGAGGAGGATCCGAACGAGGCGATCGCCGCGCTCGAGGAGGCCGAGCGATTGAGCCGGGACAGCCTCAGCGAGGTACGGCGCACGGTTGGCCTGCTCAGCGCTGCGGAGGCGGCCGACCTGGCTCCGCTGCCCGGTGCTGACCAGCTGACCGAGTTGATCGACGGCTTCCGCCGGGCTGGAGCCCGCATCGACTTCAGTTCGTCCGGCGATGCATCAGGACTTGGGGCAGTCCTGGGACTGACGGTCTACCGGATCACCCAGGAGGCGCTGACCAATGCCGTCCGCCATTCGCCGTCCGGCCGGATCAGCGTCCTCCTCACGGTCGGTTCGGAGCAGACTGAGTTGAACGTCGGGAGCACGGGTCCGATCAGCTCAGGAACCGGCGGCGCCGGGATGGGCATGAGCACGATGGCCGAGCGGGCCGAGGCGGTCGGCGGCTCGCTGGTCGCCGGTCCGGTCGCCGACGGTTGGCGCGTCTACGCCCGCCTGCCCACTTCGATGGGCCAACCGGTCGACGCGCCGGTGACGGCCGCCGCCCCGTGATCCGCGTCCTCCTCGTCGATGACCAGGAACTGGTGCGCGCCGGCCTGCGCGGGATCCTCCGCGCCCGGTTCGGCTTCGAGATCGTCGGCGAGCTGGCCGACGGCAGCGCCATCCTGGCCAGCGTTGCGAGCACCCGGCCCGACGTCGTACTGATGGACGTCCGGATGCCGGGCGTCGATGGCCTGACCGCGACCGCGGAGCTATGCGCAACTGACGCCGCGCCGCCAGTCCTGGTGCTGACGACGTTCTCGGACGACGAGGTGCTCGCTGGCGCACTGCGCGCTGGCGCTGCTGGATTCCTGCTGAAGGCCACGCCTGCCGACGAGCTCCAGCGCGCGGTGCGTGTTGTGGCTGAGGGCGGTTCGTGGTTGGACCCTGCAGTGACAGGACGCGTCCTGGCTGCATATCGGGCCACGCCCGTGCCCAACGCCGGCGTCGGGTTGGCGGTCCTAACTCCTCGCGAGCGGGAGGTCCTGACCCTGATCGCCGCCGGCCGATCCAATGCGGAAATCGCCCGAGAGCTCGTCCTGGGCGAGGGGACGGTCAAGACTCACATCGGCCACTTATTCACGAAACTGGGTCTGCGTGATCGGGCTGCCGCCGTCGTACTGGCGTTCGACCAAGGCTTGGTCACCCCGCGCGGGCAGCGACCCCCATAACCGCGTGTTTCGGCGTGTGGCCCCAGCAACCCACAGTGGCCAAGGGACCGCGTCGTTGACCGGGCGCCGAAGCGATGTCAGGGTCCGAAGCATGAGTCACTCCGAGAGCCCGGACCCGACCGAGAGCTTCCGCGCCGCCCGCGACCTCCTGCTCGACCTGCGAGCCGACTACGCGCGCGCTCGGGTCGAGTACCGAGCCCCGAGACCGGACCACTTCAACTGGGCGCTGGACTGGTTCGACCCGAGTCGCCGCCGTCGAGCCGACCCGGAGCCGGCTGGCGCTGCGCGTGGTCGAGCCGGACGGCTCCGAGGCGGCGATGACCTACGGCGAGCTCTCGGACCGGTCCGGCCAGCTGGCCGCCTGGCTCCAGTCCCGCGGCGTCGACCGCGGCGATCGGCTACTCCTGATGCTCGGCAACCAGCTCGAGCTGTGGGAGACGCTGCTCGCCTGCATCAAGCTCGGCGTCGTCATCATCCCCGCCTCGACCCTGCTGACGCCGGACGACCTGCAGGACCGCGTGCACCGCGGCCACGTGCGGCACGTCATCGCGCGCGGGGAGGACGCCGCCAAGTTCGCCGAGGTCCATGGCGACTGGACCCGGATCGCGGTCGGCGACGCTCTCGAGGGCTGGCTCGACTACGGCGACTCGCTCGAACACCTCGAGTCGTTCACCCCCGAGGTGCCGACTCGCGCCGACGAGACGATGTTGCTCTACTTCACCTCGGGTACGACGGCGCAGCCCAAGCTGGTCGAGCACACGCACGCGTCGTACCCCATCGGGCACCTGACCACGATGTACTGGATCGGGCTGCAACCGGGCGACGTCCACCTCAACATCTCCTCGCCGGGCTGGGCCAAGCATGCGTGGAGCAACGTCTTCGCGCCGTTGAACGCGGAGGCCACGATCCTCATCGTCAACCAGCCCCGCTTCGACGCTGTCGGCCTGATGGAGGCCATGGAGCGTTGCGGCGCAACGACATTCTGCGCCCCACCGACCGTCTGGCGGATGCTCGTGCAGGCCGACCTGGGCGCCTTCCGCGGCCGGATCCCGTTGCGCGAGGTCGTGGGCGCCGGTGAGCCGCTCAACCCCGAGGTCATCGACCAGGTCGAGCGGGCCTGGGGGCTGACCGTGCGCGACGGCTTCGGCCAGACCGAGAGCACGCTGCAGATCGGCAACTCCCCGGGCCAGCGGCTCAAGCCGGGGTCGATGGGCCGCCCCATGCCGGGCTACGACGTCGTGCTGCTCGACCCACTCACCGGCGAGGAAGGCGCTGAGGGCGAGATCTGCCTTCGCCTGGACGGACCGCTCGGCCGCCCGGTCGGGCTGATGGTCGGCTACCGCGACGATGACGAGCGAACCGCAGAGGTGATGCGCGGCAACGCCTATCACACGGGCGACGTGGCCTCGATCGACGAGGACGGCTACATCACCTACGTCGGGCGCACCGACGACGTCTTCAAGGCATCGGACTACCGGATCAGCCCGTTCGAGCTGGAGAGCGTGCTGATCGAGCACCCGGCCGTCGCCGAGGCCGCCGTCGTGCCGTCACCCGACCCGACCCGGCTGGCCGTGCCGAAGGCCTACGTCGTCCTCGCCGCCGGGCATCAACCCGACGCCGAGACCGCGACGTCGATCCTGGCCTACTGCCGCGAGCACCTCGCGCCGTACAAGCGGATCCGGCGGATCGAGTTCGCCGAGCTGCCCAAGACGATCTCGGGCAAGATCCGCCGGGTCGAGCTGCGGGGCCGGGAGTCGGCCGAACACGGGGACGGGTCCGACAGCACGGTGCGGATCACCACCACCGAGTTCTGGGAGGACGACCTCCCCGACCTGCGCGCCTGACCCGCCGCGTCCGTTCGTCAGTCGTCAGGAGTGCGAGGCCGGCCGGCCCTGACCCGGCGGACCGGCGAAGGCCTGCGCGATGTCCAGCCACCGCTGCACGTCGGCGCCCTCGGCCTGCAACGAGGTGTCCTGGCGGTTGATCCGCTGGGTCACCAGCAGCGCGAACTCGACGGCATCCCCGGTCAACCGGTCGGCCGACCCCTCCGGGCCCCACGTCCACTGCTCGCCGCCGGGACCGACGAGCTCGACCCGGAACTCCTCGCGCGGCGGAGCGACACCGTGGACCGCGAAGGAGTAGTCGCGGGTCCGGATCCCCAGGTGCACCACGTGACGCACCCGCGCCGTCGGCTCGCGCGGCACGCCGAGGGCGTCGGCGACGTCGAGGCCGTGGGCCCAGGTCTCCATCAGGCGGGCGGTGAGCAGCGAAGCGGCCGACATCGGTGGTCCGTACCACGGGATCCGCTCGCCCTCGGGCAGCTCCTCGACCTCGCGCAGGAGGTCGGCCCGCCCGCGGCGCCATCGCTCGAGCAGCTCGGGCGGCGGCAGCTGAGCGCCGGCCTGGGCTCCGGCCTCGGCATCGGCGCCGTTCTGGGCGGCCGCCTTGCGCAGGGCCCCGCCGAACTCGTCCGGGGCCCGGACGGCGAGCAGCGCCTGGTCATCGGTCCAGGCGAGATGAGCGATCTGGTGGGCCACCGTCCACCCGGCAGCTGGGGTCGGGGTCGCCCACCCGGCCGGCTCGAGGTCAGCCACCAGGACGTCCAGGGACTCGCTCTCGTCGGCCAGATCGGCGAGGAGGCCGGGCAGCAGCCCCACGCTCGTGGTCACGCGCAGAGCCTACGGTGGGCCGATGGAGCTCTCCGAGGCGATCCGCCGCCGACGCATGATCCGGGCCTACGACCCAGACCGCCCCGTTCCGGACGAGGCAGTGGATGCCTTGCTGCACAACGCCATCCGGGCCCCGTCGGCCGGTTTCAGCCAGGGCTGGGACTTCCTGGTCCTGCGCACACCGGCCGATCGCGAGCGCTTCTGGTCGGTCACCACGGAGCCGGGCGAGCCGGACGCCTGGCTGACCGGCATGCAGACCGCGCCGGTCCTGATCGTCTGCCTGAGCGACAAGAACACCTACCTGGACCGGTACGCCGAGCCGGACAAGGGCTGGACCGACCGCGCGGAGTCCCGCTGGCCGGTCCCCTACTGGGACGTCGACACCGGCATGGCGGCGATGCTCATGCTGGTCACGGCCGTGGATCAGGGCTTGGGCTCGTGCTTCTTCGGCGTCCCGCCTGACCTCTTCGACCCGTTTCGCGACGCGTTCGACATCCCGGGCGACCGCGGGCCGGTGGGCGTGGTGGCGCTGGGGTACGCCGCGGCCGACCGACCCTCACCCAGCCTGAAGCGCGGGCGCCGGGGGCTGGACCAGGTCGCCCACGAGGGCCGTTTCGGCACCGCGTACCGGACGGGCACGCGGCACGCCTGAACGGGACTGACGCCGGGCTCGGCGATGATGGGGGCATGGCTCGCCGTACCCCACCACCGCCCGAGGACTTCACCGAGCGCATCGTCGACATCGACGTCGAGCAGGAGATGCAAGGGGCGTTCCTGGAGTACGCGTACTCCGTCATCTACTCCCGCGCCCTGCCGGATGCCCGCGACGGCTTGAAGCCGGTCCAGCGCCGGATCCTGTTCGCGATGTCCGAGATGGGCCTGCGCCCGGACCGGGCGCACGTCAAGAGCTCGCGGGTCGTCGGCGAGGTCATGGGCAAGTACCACCCGCACGGCGATGCCGCGATCTACGACGCGCTGGTCCGGATGGCCCAGCCGTTCTCGCTGCGACTGCCGCTGGTCGACGGCCACGGCAACTTCGGCTCGCTGGACGACGGACCAGCTGCGCCCCGCTACACCGAGGCCCGGCCCGCGGCGGCCGCGCTCCTGATGACCACCGGCCTGGACGAGGCGACCGTCGATTTCGTCCCGACCTACGACGACGCGCATGTCCAGCCGGAGGTGCTGCCCTCGGCGCTGCCCAACCTGCTGGTCAACGGCGCGAGCGGCATCGCCGTCGGCATGGCCACCAATATGGCGCCGCACAACCTGGTCGAGGTGATCGGCGCGGCCCGGCACCTGATCGCGCACCCGGACGCGACGCTCGATGACCTGATGCGTTTCGTGCCCGGTCCGGACCTGCCGACGGGCGGCCGGATCGTTGGCCTGGAAGGGATCCGGGAGGCCTATGCCACCGGGCGGGGCACGTTCCGGACCCGGGCCACGACCCGGATCGAGTCGGTCTCGGCCCGGCGCAAGGGCATCGTCGTGACCGAGCTGCCCTACACGGTCGGGCCCGAGAAGGTGATCGAGAAGATCAAGGACCTGGTCCAGTCCAAGAAGCTCCAGGGCATCGCCGACCTCAAGGACCTGACCGACCGCAGCCACGGCCTGCGGCTGGTGGTCGAGGTCAAGAACGGCTTCAACCCGGACGCGATCCTCGAGCAGCTCTACCGGCTGACGCCGATGGAGGACTCGTTCGGCATCAACAACGTCGCCCTGGTCGACGGGCAGCCCCGCACCCTCGGCCTGCGCGAGCTGCTGGAGGTCTACGTCGACTTCCGGATCGACGTCGTGCGCCGTCGCTCGCAGCACCGGCTGACCAAGCGCGAGGACCGCCTGCATCTGGTCGAGGGCCTGCTGATCGCGATCGTCGACATCGACGAGGTGATCCAGGTCATCCGCAGCAGCGACGACGCAGCGGCCGCCCGGGAACGCCTGATGGCCGTCTTCGGGCTCAGCGAAGCGCAGGCGACGTACATCCTGGACCTGCAGCTGCGCCGGCTGACCAAGTTCTCGCTGCTCGAGCTGGAGACCGAGAAGTCCCAGCTGCTGGCCGAGATCGAGGAGCTCCGCGCGATCCTCGACCAGGAGTCGCTGCTGCGCGAGCTCGTCTCGACCGAGCTGGCCGATGTCGCCAAGGCCCACGGCACGCCCCGTCGTACGGTCCTGCTGGAGTCGGCCGGGGCACCGGCCACCACCGCCGTGCCGCTGGAGGTCTCGGACGACCCGTGCTGGGTGCTGCTCTCCTCGACCGGGTTGCTGGCCCGCACGAGCAGCCCGGAGCCGCTGGCGACTGGCGGCGACCGGCAGTCGCACGACGTCGTCACCTCGGTGGTGGCCGCGACGGCCCGCGGTGACATCGGTCTGGTCACCTCCCGCGGCCGGGTCTTGCGCCTGTCGGTCCTCGAGCTGCCGGCCCTGCCGCCGACCAGTGGGCCGCCCAGCCTGTCGGGCGGCGCGCCGCTGGGTGCGTTCGTGGACCTGCCACCAGGCGAGGCCGTCCTGGCCTTGACCACGCTGGAGGCCAGCTCCCAGGGGCTGGCGCTCGGCACCGCGCAGGGCGTCGTCAAACGCGTCCTGCCCGACCACCCGACCAACCGCGACGAGTGGGAGGTCATCGGCCTGCGCGATGGCGACACCGTGGTCGGCGCGGTCGAGCTGGCCACCGGCGAGGAGGACCTGGCCTTCATCTCCTCGGACGGACAGCTGCTGCACTTCTCGGCCGCCTCGGTGCGACCCCAGGGCCGGGCAGCGGGTGGCATGGCCGGCATCAAGCTCGCCGCTGGGCAGCGGGTGGTCGCCTTCAGCGCACTGGACCCGGCCCTCGACAGCGTCGTCGTGACGATCTCCGGGTCGTCGGCCTCCCTGCCCGGCACCGAGCCGGGGTCGGTCAAGGTCACGCCGTACGCCGAGTACCCCGCCAAGGGCCGCGCGACCGGCGGGGTGCGCTGTCACCGGTTCCTGAAGGGCGAGGACGAGCTGATCCGGGCCTGGGCCGGTCCGGCTCCGGCCCGCGCGGCGAGCGGGAGCGGCGTCGCCGTCGAGCTGCCCGGGGCCACCGGCCGGCGCGACGGTTCGGGCACGCCGGGCAGCACGCCGGTCGCTGCCATCGCCGGGCCCGCGGCGACCGCCCTCGGTGCGACCGGACGACCCGGCCCGACGTGAGTGGCCTCCCGGCCAGCGCGTGCTCCCTCTCGACGGCGGCCGTCGGCGAGCCGGCCTACGGCTCGGCAGCGCCCGCGAGCTGCTGGGTCGCGGTCGAGCAACCGGGGCCGTGGGGGCATGACGCGGTCGTGGAGTCGCATCTCGACCCCGCGCTGGGCCGGCGGCTGCGCGCCCAGGTCGGCGGGGCCGGTGGCCGGCTGGCAATGATCCGGGCCGCTCGTCGGCACGCCGACAAGACGCCCCGGCTCGAGCGGTTCGTGGCGGTGGCCTCGGCCGTGCCGGGCCGTTCATGGTTGCTGACCGGGCACGTCGATTCGCCAATTGCGTTGGCGGGCATGGATTTCGGCGCTCTCGCCCGCGGCGACCTCGAGTCTGTCCGTGCGAGCCTGCCCGGTCTTGAGGCAACCGACCGGCCCCTGCTGCTGGTCTGCACCAACGGGCGTCGGGACGTCTGTTGCGCGGTCTTCGGCCGACCGCTCGCTCATGACGCCCACACCCAGCGACCGGGCCAGGTATGGGAGACCTCGCACACCGGAGGGCACCGGTTCTCACCGACCGCGGTGCTGTTGCCCTGGGGGGTCACCCTGGCCCGCCTCGACTCGCGGCTGGCGGTCGCAACGCTCGACGCGGCCGCCATGGACCGGCTGCCCCGAGACCTGCTCGGACCCGAGCACGACCGTGGCCGTTCGAGCCTGGCGCCACCGGCCCAGGCCGCCGAGTCGACGGTGCGCGCCGCCATCGGCGAGACCGCGATCGAGGCGCTCCACACCGAGCTGCGAGCCACCGGTGAGGCGTCCTGGAGCGCCCAGGTCCGGCACGACGACGGGCGCCACTGGTCGGTCGAGGTCCGCCGCGGTGCCCCCGGCCCGCTGCGCGCAGCCTCGTGCGGTCGCGCCCCCGACCCCTCCACGCCGTACGACGTTGAGCTGGTCACCGAGGAGGCCCGATGAGCGATCCGGGTGGGCGGCCGGTGGTGCTCGTGACCGGGGCCAGCCGCGGCATCGGCCAGGCCACGGCCGAGCTCGCGGCCGCGTCGGGCTGGGACGTCGCGGTCGGTTACCGCGCTGACGCCGAGCGAGCCCAAGCGGTGGTCTCGGCCTGTCAGGCTTCCGGGGCTCAGGCCATCGCCGTACAGGGCGATCTGGCCCTCGAGCAGGAGGTCGCCCGCGTCTTTGCCGAGGTCGACGCGGCGTACGGCCGGCTCGACGCCCTGGTGGCGAACGTCGGGATCGTCGCCCCACTCGCGCGGGTCGAGGACTTCGACGCGGAGCGGATCGAGCGCGTGCTGCGGGTCAACGTGCGTCGGCACGCTGCTGTGCGCTGGCGCGGCCGTCCGGCGGATGTCCCGGGCCCACGGGGGCCGAGGCGGCGTCATCGTCACCGTCTCCTCCCGGGCGGCGGTCCGGGGCGGAGCCGGTGAGTACGTCGACTACGCCGCGAGCAAGGCGGCCGTCGACACGATCACCGTCGGCCTGGCCGCGGAGGTGGCCGGCGAGGGCATCCGGGTCGTGGGCGTGCGGCCGGGCGTCATCGACACCGGCATCCATGCGCCCGGGCGGCTGGAGCGGGTCGGTCCCGAGACCCCACTCGGGCGGGCCGGCCGGTCGGCAGAAGTGGCGGCCGCGATCCTCTGGCTGATGTCGCCGGACGCGTCGTACGTCACCGGGACGTTGCTCGACGTCGGCGGCGGTCGCTGACGTCGGCGCCCGGCAGGGGTGCCGCGATCAGGTTCGCGGTGCATCATGGCAGTCGTGATGCACGAGCAGCCGTGGGACGAGGAAGCCACCGGCATGCCCGACCCCTGGGCTCACCTGCGCACGAGCAGCTTCAACGGCTACGGGCCCGAGGGCGAGATCTTCCTGATGGGCAACTTCGCCGGCGGCGTCCGCCGAGCTCGGGGCTGGCGGCGGGTGATGGGCGTGAGTGTGGCCGCGCTGCTGCTCGTCTCGCTGCTGGGTTCGGCGTTCGTGAGCATCCTGCAGCTGGCCTCCGGCCCGGCCCAGACCCACTCGGTCCAGAACCCCGCCCGGCTCCCCTGACCGAGTCCCGCCAACCCCCGACTGCCTGACCGAGTCCTGCCAACCCCCTGACTGTGCGGGATCGCACCAACTCCTGATTGGCACGGGGACGCACCGTGCCAATAGGTCTGGCACGGAGACGCACCGTGCCAACGCGAATCGGGCCGCCCAGGATGTCGAGAACCGGCCGATCGTTCCGACTCCCAGGTGACGGCCGGTTCGGGCCGCGGACAGACGAAACGGGACGAGGGAGCACGCCGTGAGCACTGTTGTAGCGAACATGTCGATGTCGTTGGACGGGTACATCGCCGACCCCTCCGACGGCGTGGATCAGCTGTTCGGCTGGTTCGGCAACGGCCCGATCGAGACACCGACCCGCGATGACCGATGGACCTTCCGCACCTCAGCGGCCAGCGCGACTCAGCTCCGCAAGGCGCTGGACCAGGCCGGCGCCCTCGTGTGCGGACGCCGGCTCTTCGACCTCACGGGCGGCTGGGGCGGCCGCCATCCCTTGGGCGTACCCATCTTTGTCGTCACCCACCAGGCTCCGGTGGACTGGGCCCATCCGGACTGGCCGGTCACCTTCGTGACCGACGGAGTCGCCAGCGCGATCGCCGCCGCCTCGGCCGCCGCCGGCGATCGGGTCGTCGCCGTCGCGAGCGCCGACATCGCGCGGCAGGCCCTCGACGAGGGGCTGCTGGACCGGATCGACGTCGACCTCGTGCCGGTGCTGCTCGGCCAGGGGATCCCGTTCTTCGCGCGCTCGGCCGCCGGCCCGGTGCCCCTGGAGAACCCCACCGTGGTTGAGGGCGACGGCGTCACGCACCTGTCGTACCCGGTCCGTCGTACCCCCTGACCGCGCGCCCGTCACGCCAACGTGCCCCTCCGTACCGAACCCGGTGCCGAGGCCGCACTGTGCCAATAGGTCTCGTCGCGGCGGCTCACCGCGCCGATAAGAGCGCGGGTGGGTCAGGCGTCGATGCGGTCTCGGTCGAGGGCGCTGGCCCCGGCGACCAGGAAGTCCTTGCGGGGGGCCACGTCGCTGCCCATCAACAGGTCGAAGACTCGCTCGGCCGCCTCGGCGTCGCCCGGCTTGACCCGCCGGAGGGTACGACGACGAGGGTCCATCGTCGTCTCGGCCAGCTGGTCGGCGTCCATCTCACCCAGACCCTTGTAGCGCTGCAAGGGTTCCTTCCACCGCTGACCCTTGCGGTCGAGATCGGTCTGCACCCGGCGCAGCTCGGCCTCGGAATACGTGTAGACGTAACGCTCCTGGCCCTTCTTGGGGCTCACGATCTCCAGGCGGTGCAGCGGAGGCACGGCGGCATAGACCCGGCCCTCGTCGATCAGCGGCCGCATGTAGCGGAAGAACAGCGTCAACAGCAGGGTCCGGATGTGCGCGCCGTCGACGTCGGCGTCGGTCATCAGGATGACCTTGCCGTAGCGCGCCGACTCCAGGTCGAACGTGCGACCGGACCCGGCGCCGATCACCTGGATGATCGAGGCGCACTCGGCGTTGCGCAGCATGTCCGCGATCGAGGCCTTCTGGACGTTGAGGATCTTGCCCCGGATCGGCAGCAGCGCCTGGTTCTCCGAGCTGCGGGCCAGCTTGGCCGTGCCCAGCGCGCTGTCCCCCTCGACGATGAACAGCTCGCTGCGCTCGACGTCATCGGTGCGGCAGTCGGCCAGCTTGGCCGGCAACGAGGACGACTCCAGCGCGTTCTTCCGGCGCTGGGTCTCCTTGTGCTGTCGCGCGCTGATCCGCGACTTCATCTCGGCGACGACCTTCTCCAGCAGCAGGGCCGCCTGCTGCTTCTCGCCGCGCTTGGTCGAGGTCAGCAGCCGGGTCAGCTCGCTCTCGACCACCTTGGCGACGATGCCGCGCACGGCGTTGGTGCCGAGCACCTCCTTGGTCTGCCCCTCGAACTGCGGCTCGGCCAGCCGGACCGTGACGATCCCGGTGAGGCCGGCCAGGATGTCCTCCTTGTCGAGCCGGTCGTCCTTGCCGCCGGCCTTGAGCCGACGGGCGTTGGCCTCGATCTGCTTCTTGAACGTCTTGGTGAGCGCCTGCTCGAAGCCGGCGACGTGGGTGCCGCCCTTGGGCGTCGCGATGATGTTCACGAACGAGCGGACCTTGGTGTCATAGCCGCTGTCCCAGCGCACGGCGATGTCGACCGCGCACTCCCGCTCGACCTCCGTCGGCGTCATGTGGCCCTGCTCGTCCAAGACCGGCACCGTCTCGCGGAAGTGCCCAGAACCGGCCAGGCGCCAGACGTCGGTCACGGCCTCGCCCGTGCCCAGGTAGTCGACGTACTCGACGATGCCGCCGCGGTGACAGAAGGTCTCCTCGTGCGGTCCCTCGGCTCCTGGGGTGTCCGGGAGGCCCCGCTCGTCCCGGATGACGAGGGTCAGGCCGGGCACGAGGTACGACGTCTGCCGGGCCCGCTGGACCAGCTCGTCGTAGCTGAAGCCCGCGTCCTTGATGAAGATCTGCCGGTCGGCCCAGTAGCGCACCCGGGTGCCCGTCACGCCTCGTTTGGCCCGCCCGGTCACCCGCAGCTCGGACCGATCGAGGTACGGCGTGAAGGGGGCGTCCGGCGACGGGCCGGCCTTCGGATCGGCGAAGACGCCCGGCTCGCCGCGGCGGAAGCTCATGGCGTGGACCTTGCCGCCGCGGTCGACCTCGACGTCGAGCCGGGCCGATAGCGCGTTGACGACGCTCGCTCCGACGCCGTGCAGGCCACCGGAGGCGGCGTAGGAACCGCCGCCGAACTTGCCACCGGCGTGCAGCTTGGTGAAGACGACCTCGACCCCGGATAGCCCGGTCTTGGGCTCCTCGTCGACCGGGATCCCGCGACCGTCGTCGCCGACGAGGACCGACCCGTCGGCGAGGAGGACCACGTCGATCCGGCTGCAGTGTCCGCCGAGGGCCTCGTCGACGGAGTTGTCGATGATCTCCCAGAGGCAGTGCATCAACCCGCGGGTGTCGGTCGAGCCGACGTACATCCCCGGGCGTTTGCGGACGGCCTCGAGCCCTTCGAGCACCGAGAGGTGACGGGCGGTGTAGTCGCCGGCCGGGGCGCGCCGGGTCACCGGGCGGGAGAGCATCGAATCGGTCGGCTGGGCAGCCACGGGCAGTTGTGCTCCAGTCTTCTCCAGATCGGGTCCGAACCGGCCGATGGGAGTGAAGACGACCGGATGTCGATCGTCAGGTTAGCGTCGCTGCCCGACGTTCCCGGTCCACGACGGCGCCGCCGCGCCGGGCCGGTCGGGCGAGTGGGATCGGCTTTGTCACTGGCTCGCGACAAGGTTGCGACATGACCGAGACATCCTCGGGAGATACTGGAAGCAGAGACGTACGACCGACCAAGAGCGACCAAGACCGACGAAGACCGACGAAGACGCAGTGAACCTCGGAGCCGGTTGCTCCGAACTGCAGGTGTCCGCGTTGAGCGAACACCGCTGAGGTCCGACGCGGGAACGCGTCGGGATGATTGACTGTTGTGACAGGCGCAAGCGATGTCGATCCCCTCGGGGAAGGCATCCGACATGGAGGAAGGTTTCGTGACAGCTGCTCTAGCCAGTTCGCTCACCGCAGCCGACCGCTGCGACCGGTGCGGCGCGCAGGCATATGTCCGCGTGGTCCTCGCCGGTGGCGCCGAGTTGCTGTTTTGCGCCCACCACGGCCGCGTGCACGGGGATGCCCTGCGCCGCGTCGCGACGGAGGTTCAGGACGAGTCGGACCGACTCACCGAGGCATCGGGGACGGCACCGATCGACGAGCGCTGAGCTCACCCAGGTCCACTTCTCGAGGGTCCCGGCTTCGGCCGGGGCCCTCGACCCATCTGTGGAGGCGAGCTCGCCGGAGTCTGGCCAGGGCTGAGCCCTGCGCACGGCTCGGCGCTCTGCCAGGGTCGGGTTCATGAGCACGGGCGGCGAGCTGCTGATCGGCTTGGCCATCGCGGTCGGGCTGATCGGCGTCATCGTGCCCCTTTTGCCCGGTCTGATCCTCGTCTGGGCGGCGATCCTGGTCTGGGCGCTCGACCTGCGCAGCCCTCTGGGGTGGGTCACCCTCGCGGTCGCGACGGTCTTCCTCGTGGCCGGGACCGTGGTGAAGTACGTCGTGCCCGGGCGGCGACTGCGGGCAGCAGGGGTGCCCTGGGCGAGCACCGCCACCGGTGCGGCGCTGGGCCTGGTGGGCTTCTTCGTGCTGCCGGTCATCGGTCTGCCGATCGGCTTCGTCCTGGGGGTCTACCTGGCCGAATGGGCCCGGCTCCGCAGCCACGAGGCCGCAACCCGGTCGACCCGGCAGGCGGCGAAGGCAGCCGGCTGGAGCGTGCTGATCGAGCTCGTCGCCGGAGTGGCGATGGCCCTGACCTGGCTGGTTGCCGTCCTCGCGTGAAGGCGACAACGGCCGGAGGTGCTGCGGGCTAGGCGCCCCAGCCCTGGTCGCGGCGGCGCTCCCAGCGCTGTTCGATGCGCTGCATGAACGTGCCGCCGGAGTTGTTGCCTCGCCGGGCCTTTCGGCCTCGACGGCCCCGGCCGTCGCGTCCGCGGGCCTGGTGCACCTGGGTCGTGCCGTCGGCAGCAACGGCACCGACCGGGCCTTTGCGCCGTTCCGGCGTGATCGCCAGCCAGGCTCCGGCCACCATGACGGCGAAGCCCACGATGCCGACCACGATGATCCCCTGAGCCACGCCGAGCAGCACGAGTGCGAGGCCGACGAGCACACCGAGGGCGCCGAGGATGATCCGGCGCCGGGCTTTGGCTCGGGCGACCGACCCTCGCATGGCAGAGGCGAACTTGGGGTCCTCGACGGACAGCTGCTGCTCCATCTGCTCGAGCAGCCGCTGCTCGTGCTCAGAGAGCGGCACGATGACCTCCCGCAACGACAAAAGTGGCGACGGCACCGACTACGCCGTCGAAGTGATCTTCGGCGTGATGCGTCCCTGGCCTAAGGATAGGTCGCCGTTCGCGACTGCGATAGCCGGACGCACATACAGAACATGTCTCACAGGTTGCGGTTCAGTGACGACTTGCCTCACGACCCGCCGGACGACCCGCCCTCGGGTCCGGTGGGGAGGCCTTGTCGGGCACCAGGCTGGCCGGCCGGACCGACCCCGCACCGAACCGTGCGCTGGCGGCGTCCACCGCCCGGTCGGCCTCCCGCCAGCCGATCGGCCGCTCGTCCAGGGCCAGCTGCCGGGGTGCCTGGTCGGCGTCGACCAACCCTTCGAGGCGGACACCGACCAGCCGCAGCCGGGCGCGCTGCAGACCGAGCGCGTCGTAGAGGCCCATCGCGGTCGCGTAGACCTCACGGCCCACGTCGGTCGCGTCCTTCAAGGTCTTGGACCGGGTGATCGTGGTGAAGTCCGCGAACCGGATCTTGATCGAGACGGTCCGGGCCACCTGATCGGTCGCCCGCAACCGGGCTGCGCTGCGCTCGGCGAGCTTGAGCAGCGTGCGGCCGATCACCTGCGGGTCGTCGACATCCCGGGAGAACGTCTCCTCGTGGCCGATGCTGCGGTCCTCGACCATCGGCACGACCCGGCGCGGGTCCCGGCCCCAGGCCAGCTCGTGCAGGTGAGCACCGGAGGCCTGGCCGAGCGCCCGGATCAGGGTGTCGCGCGGGGTGTGAGCGATATCACCCACGGTCCGCAGGCCGAGCCGGTGCAACGCCTCCTCGGTCTTGTCCCCCACCCCCCACAGGGCCCCGACCGGCAGCGGATGCAGGAACGACACGACGCCCTCGGGAGGTACGACGATCAGCCCGTCCGGCTTGGCCATCGACGACGCCAGCTTGGCCACGAACTTGCTGGCCGCCACCCCCACCGAGCAGGTGATGCCCTGCTCGTCGGCCACGCGGTTGCGGATCAGCTCCCCGATCGCGGCCGGCGCTCCGAGCCGGCGGACCGCTCCGGAGACGTCGAGGAACGCCTCGTCGAGGGAGAGCGGCTCGACCAGGGGGGTCACGTCGGCGAAGACGGCCATGACGCCGCGCGAGGCGGCCTGGTAGGCGTCGAAGTCCGGGGGCAGGACGGTCGCTCGGGGGCAGAGCCGTCGGGCCCGGCTCATCGGCATCGCGGCGTGCACGCCGTACGTGCGGGCCTCGTAGGTCGCGGAGAGCACGACACCCCGGCTGCCACTGCCGCCGACGATGACCGGTTGCCCGAGGAGGTCGGGATGCTCCAGCAGGGACACCGAGGCGTAGAACGCGTCCATGTCGACGTGCAGCACGGTGCACCGGGTGTCGTCGGCGCCGCTGTCGTCGAACGCGTCCGGGCGCTGGACCTGACGCCGGCTCACGGCCTACTCCGACGGCTCACTCGACGGCGCGATCGGGCGGTGGGCCAGGAGGTGCAGCGACCCGGCCAGGCCGGCGTAGTCGGGCTGCCCGGCCAGGCGCGCGTCCAGGTCGAGCAGGCGGGCCCGGGCCGCGGGGTCGGACTCCAGCAGCTGACCCGGCACCAGGTCACCGAGCACTCGCAAGCCGTGGATGTCGTCGATCGTGAAGCCGGCCGACTCGACCAGGCCGCTGATCTGGGCCCGATCGAACCGCCGGGCGAGCGGGTCGGTCTCGCCCCAACGTCCGTCGGGGTCGTCGAGCAGGGCCTCGGCCCGGGCCAGGTGACCGGCCAGGGCCGAGCCCACCACGGCGGCACTGCGCTGGGCGACGACCAGGCTGAACCGGCCGCCCGGACGTAACGCCCGCGCGATTCCGGCCAGGGCTCGGCCAGGGTCATCGACGTGTTCGAGCAACCCGTGGCACAGCGCCAGGTCGAACGCGGCGGCCTCGACCTGGAGGTCGTCGGCGTCGCCCTGCTGTGCGACCAGGGTCCCACTGCGCTGAGAATCACCGACGCCGGACTCGTCGGCCCGGCGGTCCAATGCGGCCAGGGCGTCCGGGCTGGAATCGACGACGGTGACCCGGTGGCCGAGAGCCGCCAGTGGCACTGCCAGCCCACCCGTGCCACCGCCGAGGTCGAGCACGTCGACGGTCTGCTGCGAGGCGCCCGGGAGCAGGCCACAGACGGTGTCCCACAACACGGAGTCGGGCACCGCGGGTCTCCCCTTCGCTGGTGTGGGCGGGATCGCGGGTGCGATCCGCGCGACCACCCTAGTGAGGCCGGCCGCCGCCATCGCGCGCTCCGGGCTGGGCTCGGAGCAACGGCCAGGTCAGCCATCGAGGAGCTCGAGCAGCTTGGTCGTGGTGCGCCAGTTGCGGGCGGTGGCGACCAGACCCTTCGCGGCCAGGGCCCGGTCCCACTTGACCGTGCCGAGCTTGCTGGTGCCCATGCCGTTCGGCAGCCACAGGAAGATCTCCCGGCCACCGGGCGCCAGCGCGAGCTCCTCCGGGGCATAGGCCGCCGGGTCGATCGCCGTCAGGGCCGTAGCGGTGACCGGCTCGGAGAGGAAGACACAGAACACCCTGGCCGGATCGCGGTCGGGGGTCGCGAACCGGTTGGCCTTCAGAACCTTGGCCAGCTCGGCCCGAGTGCGGACCACGACCCGGACCTCCATGCCCAGGTGCTGCTCGATGGCCTGCTCGATGTCACTCGCCAGCCGGGCGGCGGCCTTCGTCGTCGCTGCACCCTGCGCGGTGAAGACGGCCTGTCCGCTGCGCAGGTGGGTCCTCACGTCGGTGTAGCCGAGCCGCTCCAGCAGCGCCTTGAGGTCGGCCATCGCCACCTGCTTGGCCGTGCCGACGTTGATGCCGCGCAACAGCGCGACGTACCGGCTGCCGCTGCTCGCGCTCATGCCTCCACCCTCCCAGCCCGGTCCGTCATTCACACGATCCGTTCGTGGTCGTCGAGACGGTCCTAATGGCCGGAGCTGCCGGGGCTGGCGTGCCAGAGCTTGCGCGGGGCCTTGGGGTCGCCGAGCGCGTCCTTCTTGGCCCTGGCCAGCTTGCGGCCGTCCGTGACGTCCTCGCCGGGCGGCTTCACATCGGAGTACGGCGACTGCTTGAACCCGCTCGCGTGCACCAGGACCCGTCGGTGCCCCGGTCCACCGCCCATGCCGCCGGCCGCCGCACCCTCCTCCTCCGGGCCGGGCGGGGTGCCGGCCAGGACCGGTCGCGAGGACCGGCTGGCCGCTGCACCGGCGATGGCCGAGTGGGAGTACGCCGCGTGCACCTGGTCGGCGCGCACGGCCTCGGCCTGGATCTCGGCGTCGTCGAGCGCGCGGTGCACCGCGACCAGCCCGCCGTCGCACCAGGCCTCCCACAGCGCGGACAGCTCCCAGGCTCCGGTGGCTCGCAAGGAGACCCCGCGCGGCCCGGTGCGGCGCAGGATGCCGCGCACCAGGAGCAGCCAGGAGTGGAAAACCGTTGCGGCATAAGGACCTTGGACATCCTCGAAGAACGTCGCGTCGACCGGGCCGGTCGAGTCGTCCAGGGTCAGGAAGACGACCCGCCGACCCGAACGCACCGGCGGCGTCTGGGTGGCGACCTTCACCCCCGCCACGAGCAGCTCGGCCCGGCTGCGCTGGGCCAGGATGTCCCGCGACCGGGTGATGCCCAGCGCCCGCAGCAGCGGGTCGTAGAACTCCAGCACGTGGGCGCTGGCGTCCAGACCCAGCACCTCCAGCTCGGCCTTGACCCGCTCGGCCCCGGACATCTCCGGCAGACCGGTGGCCCGGGTCCGGTCCGGCGCGTCGCCCAGGTCCAGGGTGAGCTGGACGTCCTGCTGCTCGGCCGGGATCGCGGCCCGAGGGGCCTGGGACTGGGCCGCCGCCATCAACCGCACGTCTCTCGGATCGAACTGGCGCTCCGTCCATGACGTCCATGAGCTGTCAGCACCAGCGCGCGGTATCGACCGCTCTGGTGCTGACAGGTCGGGCGGGACGTGCTGGCCGCGGATCGCCGCCGGGCGCCCGCTCGCACCGCCGGCGCCCGCAGCACCGACTCGGCGGGCCGAGCGGGTGGTGGCCCGGGTCCAGCTGTCCAGCTCGAACACCTGCAGCAGCAGGTCTCGACGGGTCACCTGGCCGCGACGGCGCACCGGCAGCCGGGCGGCCAGCCCACCCAGGCCGTAGAGGCTGTCGAAGCCGCCCGCCATGACCAGTCGCTCGACCACCGGCCGGGAGACCTGGGCGCGGTGCCAGAAGTCGGCCAGCGAGCGGTAGGGCCGACCGGCCACGATCCGCTGGACCTCGGCGGCGCTGATCCCCTTGACGTCGGCCAGGGAGAGCCGGATGCCGTAGGCCCGCCCGTCCGGCAGGTCGGGCGGCGGGGCCGGACGCGGACCGGCGTCCGGATGCGCCGGACCGGCCTCGA
Organism: uncultured Actinomycetota bacterium; assembly: GCA_963834425.1. Classification (GTDB taxonomy): domain Bacteria; phylum Actinomycetota; class Actinomycetes; order Actinomycetales; family CAVURS01; genus CAVURS01. The sequence goes on along the minus strand of CAWIBR010000013.1, from coordinate 934,599 downwards.
GCTGGCCCAGGATGGCTGGCGGCGGCTCGTCCCACGAGGTGACCTTCTCGACCCGGTAGGTGTCGTCGGAGGCGTTGACATCGAGCCCGAGGACGGCGATGCCCAGGCTGCGAGCGTCGTCCAGGATCAGCCGTTTGGGATACATCCCCGGGTCGTGGGTCAGCACTCCGGCCAGGAACGCGGCCGGGTGGTGGGCCTTGAGCCAGGCCGACTGGTAGGTCGGCAGGGCGAATGCCGCGGCATGGGCCTTGCAGAAACCGAACGACGCAAAGGCCTTGAGCACCAACCAGATCCGCTCGATGTCCGCTGCGCTGTAGCCCCGCGAGCGAGCCATCGGCCGCCACCAGGCCTCGACGTCCCGCTGCCCGGCCGGGGAGCCGAGTGCGCGGCGTACCTCGTCGGCCTCGGCCAGGGTGACCCCAGTCGTGACCGAGACGATCTGCAGCACCTGCTCGTGGAAGACCACGACGCCGTGGGTCTCGCGCAGGGCCGGCTCCAGGCTCGGGTGGAGGTACTCGCTCTCGCGCCAGCCCTGCCGGGCGAAGAGGAACGGCGTGACCATGTCGGACTTCACCGGGCCGGGCCGGAAGAGGGAGATGTCGATGATCAGGTCATCGAAGGTCTCCGGAGCGAACTTGCCGACCAGCTCGCGCTGCCCCGGTGACTCGATCTGGAAACAGCCCAGGGTGTGGGTCGAGCGGATCAGCCGGAAGGTCGCCTCGTCGTCCAGCGCCAGGCAGGAGCGGTCGTCCAGGTCGACCTGCACGTCATCGACCCGGGCCACTTCCTGCACGGCATGGGCCATCGCGGACTGCATCCGGATGCCGAGGATGTCGAGCTTGAGCAGGCCCATCGTCTCGACGTCGTCCTTGTCGAACTGGCTCATCGGGAAGCCGGCCCAGCTCGCCTCGACCGGCGTACGGTCCAGCAACGAGCCGTCGGAGAGCACCACGCCGCACGGGTGCAGCGCGACGTGGCGAGGCAGTCCGTCGAGCCGCTCGACCAGCTCGAAGAGCAGGTCGAGCCGGGGAGCCGACAGGCCGCTGGCCCGCAGCTCGGGCAGCTCGGCGATGGCGCTGCGGGCGTCGCGGGCCCGGATGTGCGGGAAGGCCTTGGCGATCGCGTCGATCTCCACCGGCGGCATCCCGAGCGCGGCACCGACGTCACGGATGGCGTGCCGGACCCGGTAGGTGTCCATCATCGACACGCAGGTCACCCGCTCGCCGCCGAAGCGGGCCAGCACGTGCTCGTAGACCTCGGTGCGCCGGGCCGACTCCACGTCGACGTCGATGTCCGGCAGCTGGGCCCGCAGCGGCGAGCAGAACCGCTCCATCAGCAGCCCGTGCGCCATCGGGTCGACCCCGGAGATGCCGAGCAGGTAGTTGACCAGGCTGCCCGCGCCCGAGCCGCGCGCCGCGACCCGCACGCCCAGGTCGCGAATCAGGTCGCACACCGAGGCCACCGTCAGGAAGTACGTCGGGTAGCCGAGCTGGGCGATCACGCCCAGCTCCTCGTCGAGCCGGGTCATGACGGCACGCAGCTCCCGCTCGCCCCGACCCGGGTAACGGGTGGCGACAGCCCCCTCGCAGCGGGCCCGGACCACCGCGTCGGCGTCCTGGTCCGGCTGCAGGCCCAGGACGGCGGGCTCGGGCAGATGGACCGACCCCACGCCGAGGTCGGCCTCCGGGTCGAGCACGCACCGCTCGGCCAGCGCCATCGTGTCGGCCAGCAGCTGCCGGACCTGCTCGGGGTCGCCCGCGCCGGCCGCCGCGGCGATGTCCTCGGCGACCCGGATCATCTCGGTGCCCGACCGGAGGTGGCCCGCGGTGGTGACCCGATCCAGGTGCCGGGTGTCGAGCGCGACCAGCCGCCGGGCGGCGTCCAGGACGTCGACGGTGGCCGCGCCGGCCGGGTCGGCATGCCGGACCGCGTTGGCCAGCACAGCGGGCACGCCGGCCCGCCGGGCGAGAATCAGCATCCGGGCCGCGTGCCCGACGCTCGCCGGGCTTCCTGGCGGGCCGCCGTGACAGACCACCTCGACCGCCAGCGAACCGGCCGGCAGCGCGTCCCGCCAGCGGCACAGCGTGGCCAGCGCGGCGTCGCTGCGGCCGGCCAGCGCGGCCCGCCCGACGTCGGACGCCGGCCCGAGCAGTACGACGAGCGCCGCCTGTCCGGTCAGCGGGTCGCGGGCATGCTCGGCCACCAGACCCGGATCGGCGACCGGCATCCCCCGCTCGGCTCCGAGGTGGGTCGTCGAGACCAGTCGGCACAACCGGGCCCACCCGCGACCAGGCGGCAAGCCCGAACCCGAACCCGACCCCGAACCCGACCCACCCAACGCCAGGACGGTGACCCGCGGATGTCGCGGGTCGACCTCGGCGCCACCCCGCACCGGCGTCCGCGCGGGGGTCCGCATCGGGTTCCGCCTGAGAGTCCGCGCCGATGTGTGGGCCGAGGCCGGCTCTGAGCCCAGCCCTGGGGGCAGTTCTGGAGGCCAGCTCGCCCGGACCGTCAGGTCGACCCCGAGGATCGGTGCCACCCCGGTGCGCTGGCAGGCCCGCACGAACCGGACCGCGCCGTAGAGCGCGTCCCGGTCGGTCAGGGCGAGGGCCGGCTGACCGAGCTCGGCGGCTCGCTCGACCAGGGTCTGCGGGGTGGAGGCGCCGTAGCGCAACGAGTAGCCGGAGGCGACGTGGAGATGGGCGAACTCAGTCATCGGCAAACTCAGTCATCGGCCGGGCTACGGCCGGGCCGGGCGGAGCCCGGAGGCCACCAGCGGCAGGCGACCCGGATGGGCCACCCCCAGCCCGGACTCCACCAGGGCCACGAACGTCTCGGCGGCGCGAAGCTCGTCATCGGCCGCGCGGACCGGGACCGTCTCGACCCGCCCGGCCTCCAGCGCGGCCCGCCGGTCGGCGCCCGCGGCGAAGAAGGCAGCCCACTCGGTCAGCTCGGGGGCGATCCGCGGGAGCACCTCCCAGACGCTGCGTGGCCCGGAGTTGCGCCGGCTCGGCCGGCTTCTGGTGGCCAGGACCGCCGCTGCGGCGCGCAGCGCGGACAGGTGGGCTGTGACGTACCGCTCCCCCGCGTGGACCGACATGGCGGCTGCGAACAGGCCGGCCCGGGACCGCTCCAGCAGCTCCAGGGCCGCCTCCGGGACCGGCGCCGCGCCGCTCCCCTCCGTCGCCCTCACCGCGCTGGCCGTGCTGGACGCGCTGGATCGGCCCGATGTGATGGTCGTGCTGGTCATCGCTCTCCCTCCCCCACGAGCGGCATCAGTCGGCGACCTGCAGCAGTCGCCAGTGGGCGCCGGGTTCGACCACGTCACGGCCCAGGTCGTAGACCCCGACCACCCCGCTGCGCCCGGCCCCGGCTTCGACCCGCCAGATCTCTCGCTCGAGCACCTCGGCGACCCGGGCCGACTCCTCCGTGGCGCTCGTATCGTCGGCAGCGTCAGTCCGATCAGCCCGATCAGCACCGCCGTACGGGTCTGGGTCTGGGTCTGGGTCCAGCCCGAGCAGCCGGGCGGTGGCTCCCTCCAGCCACCAGGCCCGGCGCTCGCGCCAGTGCCCGAGGACCGACCGGACTGCGTAGACCCGACCGCGCCAGAGGAAGTGGGCCGGCCCGCTGGTGGAGGTCTCTCGCACCTCGATGACCTCGTCGTAGCGCCGGACCATCCGTCCACCCCTCTCGCTATCCTCGAAACCGCCACTCGAACCGGCTCGCTGCGCCAGGATTGACCAACGGACCAGCCTGAATGCTTTCGAACATCTGTTCGATACCTTGACTCTATACCCAGCCCATCGGGACGCGTCAACCGCTAATCTCCGCCGCATGACCGACTCCCTGGACGCGGCCGCCTCGTCCCCGCTGCTCGCTCATCCCGGCGTCGTCCGGGTCGCCGATGCCTTGCGCAGCGCGGGATCGACCGATCGGGTCCGGATCCTGGACGAGACCGCTCGCACCGCCCAGGACGCCGCCACCGCGCTCGGTGTCGAGGTGGCCCAGATCGTGAAATCCCTGGTCTTCACGACCGCCGGGGAGCACGGCGACGAACCACTGCTCGTGCTGACCTCGGGCAGCCACCAGGTCGACGTCCACAAGGTGGCCGACCTGCTCGGCATCGCCGGTCTGGGTCGCGCCGACGCCGACTTCGTCCGCGAGCACACCGGCTTCGCCATCGGCGGCGTCGCGCCGGTCGGCACCACGTCCCCGGTGCGCACCCTGATCGACGTCGACCTCGCTCGGTACGACGTGGTGTGGGCGGCCGCCGGCCATCCGCATGCGGTCTTCCCCACGACCTACGACGAGCTGCTCCGGCTCACCGCCGGTCAACCGGTCGAAGTCGCCTGACTTGGTCGACTCGATCGACCTGGTCGAACCGGTCGAGCTGGTGACGGTTCACGTCTTCGGTGTCCCAGGTCGGCGGATCCCCTCGGCGCTGGGCCGGATGGCGCTTGATCGCCGGGCCGTACGACGGGTGCCCGGACTGGCCTTCGCCCGCCTGCTCGGCACCGGCAACGGCACGTCGTTCACCATCGGCAGCAGCGACTTCCGGCACTGGGCGATCGTGGCCTCGTGGCGGTCGACCGCGGCGGCCGACGACTTCGAGCAGTCGCCGGTCGTCCGCTCCTGGGACCGGATCGCGCAGGAACGGCTGCGGGTCCGGCTCGCCCCGCTGACCTCCCGGGGCCGATGGGGCGGCCGTGAACCTTTCGGGTCACCGCCGCCCCGTCGGGTGGATGGCCCGGTGGCCAGCATCACCCGGGCCCGGATCGCCGTGACCAAGCTCCCGACCTTCTGGCGCGCCGTGCCCCCGGTGGCCGAGGACCTGCCGCGGGTCGACGGCGTCCGCCTGGCCATCGGCCTCGGGGAGGCACCGATCGGCTTCCAGGGGACGTTCTCGATCTGGTCATCGGCGCAGGCGGTGACCGAGTTCGCGCACCGGCGCGCGGCGCACCAACTCGCCGTACGACGAACCAGCGAAGAGCGGTGGTACGCCGAGGAGCTGTTCGCGCGGTTCGAGGTCCTCGGGATCGACGGGACCTACGCCGGCCGAACGCCGTGAATCCCACCGCCGGTGACCCGCGGTTGCGCGTGCCGCTGGCGTTGACCGCAGTGACGGTGCTGGCCCAGATCGCCTACCCGCTCGCCCCGGACTCCTGGCTCGGACGGCTCAGCGTGCTCACCGTCATCGCCTTCGCCGCAGCCTCCGTCACCCATGCGGGCGCCGTCCGCGGTTGGTCGTGGACCCTCCGGTTGGTGCTCGTCGTCGTGCCCGGCGCCTTCCTGGCCGAGGTCATCGGCGTCGCCAGCGGCTTCCCCTTTGGCCACTACGACTACTCCCACCAACTCGGGCCGACGGTGGCGGGAGTGCCGTTGCTCGTGCCGCTCGCCTGGCTGATGATGGCCTATCCCTGCCTGCTGATGGCGCGTCTGCTGATCAGTCGTTTCACCGAAATCGATGGCACCGCAAGGGTTCTCGCCACTGGTCTCGTCGCCGGAGGCGCCCTCGCGGCCTGGGACGTCTTCCTGGACCCGCAGATGGTTGCCGCCGGCAACTGGACCTGGCGGCACCCCGGCCCTGGGCTTCCAGGCGTGACAACAGTGCCGCTCACCAACCTGGGCGGGTGGCTCCTCGTGGCCGTGTTGCTGATGACGGCGGCGGACGCGGTGCTGTCCCACGCCGGCGACGCCCGATCAGCCGTCCCGCCGGCCGTGATCGTCCCCGCCGTTCTGCTGACCTGGACCTGGCTCGGGTCGGTGGTCGGCAACGCGGTGTTCTTCGACCGGCCGGCCGTCGCCCTCTGGGGCGGCCTGCTGCTGGGTGCCTTCGTCGCGCCGTACCTTGTCGTGGTGCGGGAGCGATGGCCGACCTGAGCCGGCGAGCGATCCGGGTGGCCGACGGGCTGACCGTCGCGGGGACGCTGCTGGCCACGGCTCTCACCGCGCACACGGTGCTCAACCTGCGCCAGCTGCGACGGCCGAGCCAGCATCCCGGGGCCCTCGCTGAACGGGTGTCGGTGCTCCTGCCGGTGCGCGATGAGGTGCTCCGGGTCGAGGAGAGTCTGCGGGCGCTGCTGCCTGCTCTCGACGAATGCTCCGGCCAGGCCGAGCTGGTGATCCTCGACGACGGTTCGACCGACGGCACCGCCGATGTCGTACGCCGTCTGGCTGGCACCGACGCGCGGGTCCGGTTGGTCCCCGGTCGGCCGCTCCCCGCCGGGTGGCTCGGCAAGCCGCACGCGTGCGCGCAGCTGGCCGAGCTAGCGGACTCGGACAGCACAGCGCTGATCTTCGTCGATGCCGACGTGCGACTGGCACCTCAGGCCATCCGGTCGGCCGTGGAACTGTTGCGGGACAGCGGTTTAGACCTGGTCTGCCCCTATCCCAGACAACAGGCCGAGTCGCCCGCCGAACGTTTGCTGCAACCTCTCCTGCAGTGGTCCTGGCTGACCACCTTGCCGTTGCGTCGAGCCGAACGCTCGACCCGGCCGTCCTTGTCGGCCGGCAATGGTCAGTTCCTCGTGGTCGATCGCGCGACCTACCAACGAGCCGGCGGTCACGCAGCGGTCAAGGACCAGGTGCTCGACGACATCGCCCTGGTCCGCGCGGTCAAAGCCGTCGGCGGTTCCGGCGGCATGGTCGACGGCACTGACCTGGCCGCCTGCCGGATGTACGACGGCTGGGGGGAGCTGCGGGACGGCTATGCCAAGTCCCTGTGGTCCGCCTTCGGGTCACCGGCCGGTGCGGTCGGTGCGAACTCCTTGCTCGGTCTCGCCTATGTCGTGCCCCCTGCCGCGATGCTGCTTCGCCGGTCGCGGGTCGGGCTGATCGGCTATGCCGCAGCGGTCCTCGGCCGGGTGCTCGTCGCCCGGCGCACCGGTCAACGGGTCTGGCCCGATGTGCTCGCCCACCCGCTCTCGATCGGCACGCTGTCCGGACTGACGGCTCGGTCGTGGCGGCTGCACCACGCGGGCCGTCTGTCCTGGAAGGGGCGCGCCCTGCCGTGAGTGAGGCGTCGGCCTAGACTCGCCGCCCGTGGCCCAGGTCGTCGTTGTCGGCGCGGGCATGGGCGGCCTGGCCGTCGCGGCCCGGCTGGCCACGCTCGGCCATCGGGTCACCGTCTGCGAGCAGTCCGACGACATCGGCGGCAAGCTCGGCTGGTTCAGCCGGGACGGCTTCAGCTTCGATACCGGGCCGTCGCTGCTGACCTTGCCCGCGGTCTATCGCGACCTCTTCATCAAGACCGGCAGCGCCCTCGAGTCCGAGGTTGACCTGCTGCCCGTCGACCCCGCCTGTCACTACCGGTTCGCCGACGGCCTCGAGGTCGACCTGCCCAACGCCTCTCGCGCAGGCGTCACTGCGGCGCTCGACGGGGCGTTTGGCGCGGGCGCCGGCGCCGACTGGGCGACCCTGATGGACCGGGCCGGGCAGATGTGGGACGTGACGCGCCGGCCGTTCCTGGAGTCCCCGCTCGACGGAGTCCGGAGCTTGCTCCGCGAGTCACGCAAGGTGTCGGACCTGCGCACCATCGCGCCCTGGAAGTCGTTGCGGGGCTTGGGCCAGGACTACCTGCCCGAGCCACACCTGCGCATGCTCCTGGACCGCTACGCGACGTACACCGGGTCGGACCCGCGCCGAGCGCCGGCCGTGCTGGCGACCGTGCCGTACGTGGAGCAGACGTTTGGTGCGTGGTACGTCCGGGGCGGTCTGCGACAGCTCGGGTTGGCGCTCCATCAGCGGGTGCTGGACCGCAAGGCCACGGTCCACACCGGGTCTCGAGTGAGCGAGATCGAGCTCACTGGAGGCCGAGTCAGCGGCGTGCGTCTCGCCGACGGTGGCCGACTGCCCGCGGACATCGTGGTCTCGGACATCGACGCCCGCAGCCTCTACGCCGATCTCGTTGCACCGCAGGCGAGTCGGCGCCCGCTGGCGGACCTGCGCCGGAGCACCGCGTCCCTGTCCGGCTTCGTGCTGATGCTGGCCTTGCGGGGTCGCACGCCCGGGCTCGCCCATCACTCCGTGCTCTTCCCCGCGGCGTACGACGACGAGTTCGACTCGGTCTTCGGATCGGGACCGCATCGGGGCCGGCCCCGGGCCGCGCCGGACCCGGCCGTCTACATCGCGGCGCCCGACGACCCGGCGCTGCGGCCGGATGACGACCACGAGGCGTGGTTCGTGCTGGTCAACGCGCCCCGCCACACGCCCGGCGACCGGGCGAGCGGCCTCGACTGGGACGCACCTGAAGTCGCTGCTCGCTACGCCGATCGCGTTCTGGCGGTCATGGCCGAGCGCGGTTACGACGTACGGGATCGGTTGCTGTGGAAGGAGATTCGTACACCCGCGGATCTCGAGCGAGCAACCGGGAGTGTCGGCGGCTCGATCTACGGCTCGTCCAGCAACGGAGCCCGGGCCGCGTTCCTGCGGCCGGCCAACCGCTCCCCCGTCGACGGCCTCTTCCTGGTCGGCGGTTCGGCCCACCCCGGCGGGGGGCTCCCCCTCGTGGGTCTTTCGGCGGCGATCGTCGCCCAGATGATCGGCCGGGCCTGACCCCCTCGGGTCAGGGCAGCCGGCGCGCGACCGCGGTCACGATCTGGACCAGCCCGACGAAGGCCGTGCCCATCGCCGCGACCGCGAACACCGTCGCGATGTCGTCGGCGTGTGCCGGCACCAGGCCACAACCGGCCATCGCGAAGGACAACAGGACAATCCGGGTCGGCCGCTCCCCGACGGTCACCACGTCGATGGTGCGCCCGAGCAGCACGTGCCCGCGCGCTCGGACGTACTCCGCCAGCCAGCTCAACGCCACCCACGCGATCGCGACCCAGGCGGGCGCACCCAAGGCCCAGAACGCCCCGCCGTACGCCGCGTCGGCCAGCCGGTCGCAGACCGTGTCGGCCAACGCACCCCGGGCCGTCACTCGATCGGTGAGCACGGCGACCGCGCCGTCGAGGTTGTCCAGGAGGCCCGACGCCACGACGATGACCAGTCCGAGCAACGGCCATCGGGCACCGAGGCCCGCGACCGGCACGGTCGCGATGGCCGCCAGCAGCCCGGCCACTGTCACCACGATCGGCGGGATCCGAGCGGCCGCCAGGGGCCGGGCCACCGCGTAGGCGATGGACAGCCAGCCGCGCACGAACCGAACGCCGGCCGGGTCGATCCCCTCGTGCAGCTCCGACCAGCGGCGGAAGTACTCCTCGCGGCTCAACGCCGGACCGGCGGCTGGATCAGCCGCGGGCTCGGACACCGGCCAGACCGAGCTGCTCGAAGATCTCCAGCGTCGAGGTCGAGCGGTTCAGCGTGATGAAGTGCAGCCCCGGCACGCCTTCGGCCAACAGCTCCTGGCACAGGGCGGTCGCCGCCTCCACTCCGATCTCGCGCACAGCCACCGGGTCGTCCTCGACGGCGTGCAGTCGCTCGGCCAGGTCTGGCGGGAAGACCGCGTTGGACAGCACCGCGAACCGCTCGATCTGACCGACGTTGGTGACCGGCATGATCCCGGGGATGATCGGCACATCGGAGCCGGCCGCGCTGACCCGATCACGCAGCCGCAGGTAGTCCTCGGCCCGGAAGAACATCTGGGTGATGGCGAAATCCGCTCCGGCACGGACCTTTCCGACGAAATGCTCGATCTCGCTGTCCCAGTCCGGCGAGCGCGGATGCCGCTCCGGGAAGGCCGCAACGCCGACGCAGAAGTCACCCGCACCCTTGATGAGGGCGACCAGCTGCTCGGCGTACTCGAGCCCGTCCGGGTGCTTGACCCACTCGGCCTGCGGGTCCCCTGGCGGGTCGCCCCGCAGCGCGAGCACGTTGCGCACCCCGGCGGCCGCGAAGCCGCCGACGATGCGTCGCAGGTCGGCGACCGAGTGGTCGACGGCCGTCAGGTGGCCGACCGGTGTGAGCGTGGTGTCGAGCGCGATCCGCTCGACGATGCCCAGCGTCCGCTCGCGCGTGGACCCCCCTGCGCCGTACGTCACCGACACGAAGGTCGGCTGCAGCGGCTCCAGCCGGCGGATGGCCTGCCACAGCGTCGCCTCGCCAGCATCGGACTTGGGCGGGAAGAACTCGAAGGAGTACGACGGGGTGCCCGCGGCGATCAGCTCACTGAGGCTCTCGTGCACCGTCGGCTCGGCTGTCAGCGGTCCCCGCACACCCGGACGGGCACCCGGAGCACTGGCCATGGCCCCAGGGTAGGGGCGCGATGGCGCGATCTGTCGCAGCCGCCCGAGCCGTGGACAGGCCGAGCACTTACCCTCAGGGCGTGGAAACGGTGCCGTCGAGGCCGCTCAGCGGACCCCGGCCGTCGTGGCCCGGGCCTGACCTGGGCCGCTCCGGCGACCCGCTGGACGCCGAGGACCTGCGGACCCGACTGCAGAAGGTCATCGATGACCATCTGGCCCGCCAGGAGGCGCGGCTGGAGGAGATCGGTCCCGAGATGAGCGTCCTGCTGGACGGGGTGCGCGACCTCCTCTCGGGCGGGAAGCGCCTGCGGGCCGCCTTCTGCTACTGGGCCTGGCGCGGCGCAGGGGGCGCCGACTGCCCCGAGATCGTCGCCGCAACTGCCGGGCTCGAGTGCTTCCAGGCGGCCGCCTTACTGCACGACGACGTGATGGATCGCAGCGACACCCGGCGCGGCCGGCCCTCCATGCACCGGCAGGTCGCGGCGCTGCATGAGGAGCTCGGCTGGGCCGGGGACAGCAGCCGCTTCGGCGAAGCGGCGGCGATCCTTGCGGGTGACCTCTGCCTGTCCTGGAGCGACGAGCTGTTCGCGACCAGCGGACTCGGCGCGGCGGCCCTGGCGGCCGGCCGCGAGCCGTTCGACACCATGCGGACCCAGCTGATGGGCGGCCAGTACCTCGACGTCCTCGAACAGGCCACCGCTTCGGGCGACCTGGCCCGGGCCCTGCTGGTCGTCCGCTACAAGTCGGCGAAGTACACGGTCGAACACCCGCTGCTCATCGGGGCGGCCATGGCCGGCGGCGACGACGAACTTCGGGCCGGGCTCTCGGCGTACGGCCTTCCGTTGGGCGAGGCGTTCCAGCTGCGCGATGACATCCTCGGGGTCTTCGGGGACCCAGCCGTGACCGGCAAGCCAGCGGGCGACGACCTGCGCGAGGGCAAACGCACGGTCCTGATCGCCCAGCTCGCGCGGCTGGGCACCGACGACCAGCGCGCGGTCGTCGAGCGCCATCTCGGCGACCCGGAGCTGGACGACGACGGTGTGGGCGAGGTGCGCGAGGCCTTGCAGAGCAGCGGTGCCCTCGACGCCGTCGAGTCGATGATCGAGGAGCGGGCAGGCGCGGCGAGTGCGGCCCTCGCGCTCACGGAGGTCTGCGAGCCCGCGCGCGGCGTGCTCTCGGCCCTGATCTGGACCGCGACGTCCCGGCAGGCCTGATGCGGGTCCGCGGACCCAGCGACCGCATCGTCATTGTGGGTGCCGGCCTGGCCGGTCTGTCGGCGGCGATGCGCCTGGCCGGAGCCGGTCGCGAGGTCGTTCTGCTGGAGGCCGCTGCCGTGCCGGGTGGTCGCGCGGGGCTGCTCGAGCTGGCGGCCCCCGACGGCGCCGGCACCTACCGGATCGACCCGGGCCCGACGGTGCTGACCATGCCCGGGCTGATCGCTGACTGCTTCGACGCCGTGGGCGAGCGGATGGAGGACTGGCTGGACCTGGTCCGGGTCGAGCCGGCCTACCGGGCGCACTTCGCCGACGGCTCCCGGCTGGACGTGCACACCGACGTCGAGGCGATGGCCGAGGAGATCGCCGACCGTCTGTGGCGGGGCCAGCGCCCAGGGCTTCCGGCGTTACGTCGAGTTCGTGACCCGGCTCTACCGCTGGGAGATGCGCAGCTTCATCGACCGCAACATCGACTCACCGCTGGACCTGGTGCGCCCGGACCTGCTGCGGCTCGCGCTCGCCGGCGGCTTCCGGCGCCTCGCGCCCGTGCTCGCGTCGTACCTGCCGGACGAGCGGCTCCAGCGCCTCTTCGGTTTCCAGGCGATGTACGCCGGGCTCTCGCCGTACGAAGCGCTGGCGATCTACGCCGTCATCTCCTACATGGACTCGGTGGCGGGCGTGTGGTTCCCGCGGGGCGGGATGCATGCGCTGCCCATGGCGATGGCCGCAGCGGCGGAGAAGCACGGCGTCGAGATTCGTTACGGCACAACGGTTGTCGAGGTCGAGCGATCGGCCGGACGGGCCGTCGCGGTGCGGACGGCCGATGGCGAACGCATCCCCGCCGACGTCGTGGTCCTCACCCCCGACCGGCCGGTGGCCCAGCGCGAGCTGCTCGGCGAGACGCCGAAACCACTGCGGCACTCGCCGTCGTGCTGGCTGCTGCTGGCGGGGTCGCGCCGCCACTACGAGGGCGCGGTGCATCACGAGATCCATTTCGGCCGGGCCTGGGAGTCGACCTTCCAGGAGATCCTGGGCGGCCGTTTGCAGAGTGATCCGTCGTTGCTCGTGAGCACGCCGACACTCTCCGACCCGACGCTGGCGCCCGATGGCCGCGCGGTCTACTACGTGCTCGTGCCGACACCGAACCTGGACGGACCGGTCGACTGGGGCGCGGTCGGGCCGGCCTATCGGGAGCACGTCCTGATCGAGCTCGAACGTCGGGGCTACGACGGGTTCGCCGACGGCCTGGAGGTCGAGTCGGTGCTCACGCCGGTCGACTGGGCCGCCCGAGGCATGGAGAGCGGCACGCCGTTCGCCGCGGCCCACACGTTCGGCCAGACCGGGCCGTTCCGGCCGCCCAACCTGGTCGGCGAGAACCTCGTCTTCGCCGGGTCGGGCACGGTCCCGGGGGTCGGCGTGCCGATGGTCCTGATCAGCGGCCGGCTCGCTGCCGAGCGGATCCTGGGCCGCGACCCGGCCTACCGCTCCCGCGCCTGGCTCTGACCCGAGACAGTCCGTCGTGATTCGCCGACGACGCGCCGCTCTCAGGTCGGCGTCCCCCGGCGTGTCCGTCGGGGACCTCCGACCGACTGTCTCAAGCCGGCCGGTCTCGCCGCATCGCGAAGGGTGGCCGTCCGCGGTCCAGGACCTCTCGCACCACGTCGATGAACCACTCGCGACGACTCATCAGGTCGGCGTAGGTGAACCGCAGCACGATGCAGCCCTGCCGACTCAGCTCGGCGTCCCGCCGCCGGTCGTTCTGGAATGTGTCTCGATGGAACTCCCAACCATCGAGCTCGATGACGAGCCACCCCTCAACGACCAGGTCCACCCAACCCACCGCGGAAAAGTAGACCTGGCTCTCCACGCAGGCGATCCCAGCGAGACTGAGCGCCACGCGTCCCACGGACTCCAGGACGGACTGGGCCAGTGGGTCGGCCAGCGCGAGCACCTCGCCAACCCGCCGACCGTGCGGCCCCGCCGCCGCTACGGCCGGCCAGTCCTGCACCGTCACGACGCCGCGTCGCAATGCGGAGTCGATGATGACAACGGCCTCGATCACCGGGAGGCACACGGCGCAGTCGTGCAGGACCGACATGACGGCGGCCACGCGACCCGATCCGCCCCAACCCCAGGGATGGACGACGACCCCAGGGTGCGGGCGAGGGTTGGGCCGGGTGCGGACGTGGCACTCCTCGGCTCCGGAGAGCACCTCGAGTCCGAGCGCCGCAGCAGCCGCCTGACAGGTGAGCTGACCTGAGGCCTGGATGGCGAGGACGGCCGGCGTGCCGACAAGTTCCGGGCGGCAGAACACCCCCCTCGCAGGCCGCGCGATCTGGCCCTGGGCCGAGAGCCGGAGCAACGGCACGCGGCTCACCCCCAGACCGACCAGTTCGGTCCACCGGGCGACCCCGCCACGCAGGTCGAGGGCGGTCAGCGGATGCACCCAGCAACGATGGCAAGGTCCACGGCTCCGAGGCCGCGCTCATCCACAGGCGTGCGCGCAAGACACTTCGTCGTTGGTCAGCGGCGGCTCGCCGTGGCCCAGCCCCGGCCGGTCGGCGCGTTCGGCTGGAACGACGACGAAGTGTCTCGGGGCGGGGGCGAATCGCGCCGAGGGAGCAACCGCGGGCCGACCTCGCGGAGAATGCGGGGTGTGAGGTCTCCCGCGCACGGTCACGCCCTGACGGCGGCCGGCATTCGCGACCCCGCGCTGCGGGCGTCCTACGAGCGCAGCCGACAGCTGACCGCCCAGCACGGCCGCACCTACTACCTCGCGACGTGGCTGCTTCCGCCGGCGAAACGACCTCATGTCTGGGCGCTCTACGGCTTCGCGCGCTGGGCCGACGAGTTGATCGACGCGGCCGAGCCGGACCCGGCCGGGCTGATCGCCTGGAGCAAGAAGGCAACCCGGGACCTGGCCCGTGGCCAGTCCGACGATCCCGTCATCGACGCCGCGGCGCACACGGCGCGGACCCTGGACATCGACCTCGCCCTGTTCGAGGACTTCCTGGCGTCGATGCAGATGGACATCACGGTCACCGGCTACGACACCTACGCCGACCTGCAGGGCTACACGCACGGCTCGGCGATGGTGATCGGCCTGATGATGCTGCCGGTGCTCGGCCCGCTGACGCCTGCGGCCGCCGGACCGGCCCGCGCCCTCGGCGAAGCGTTCCAGCTCACGAACTTCATCCGCGACGTCGGCGAGGACCTCATCCGCGGCCGCGTCTATCTGCCGCAGGAGGATCTGGACCGGTTCGGAGTCACCCGCGAGCACCTCGCGGCCGGCGAGGTGACCGACGACATCCGCAAGCTGATCGGGTTCGAGATCGGCCGCACCCGCGAGCTCTACGCCGAGGCGGCCCCAGGCGTCGATCTGGTCGAACCGAGCAGCCGGCCCTGCCTGCGCACCGCCATCGAGCTCTACGGCGGGATCCTGGACGAGGTCGAGCGCGCCGACTACCAGGTGCTCACGGACCGGGTCAGCGTCCCCACTCGCCGGCGAGCGCAGGTTGCGGGCGCGGCGTACCTCAGCTCGCTCGGCGCCCGACGCGCCGCCGGCTGACCGCCCGTCGCCCCCAGAACGCCCACCAGGCGAGCGACTGCAGGACCAGGGCGAAGCCAAAGCCGATGTCCTCGACCGGCGCGAAGAGCAGGCGCCCGTGGCCGAACGCCACCGCCGCAGAGCCGCCGACGACCGCCCCCGCGTCGTACCGGACGATCCCCCGGCCGGTCAGCCACGCATTCGTGAGGAGCTGAAAGGCCAGCACGATGGCGTAGCTGACCCAGAACACCCGGCGCGTGACCAGGCGGGTCCGCAGGACGACAACGTCGAGCAGGACCGACACCGGCACCGCGACCAGGACCAGCGCGGTGTAGCTCATCGACTCTCCGGCTCGTCGCCGACCGGCCATCCACGGACGGTGCGGACGGCCTCCAGCGTCAGGATCGCCGCGATCGGTACGACGATGAAGAACGCCACCTCCTCGATCGGCAGGCCGCCAGGGAGCGTGACGCCAAGGACTTGCCGGGGGTCGAAGGACCACTGGTGGCGAGACACGGCGTAGAGGTCCCACGCGACGAAGACGACCACGACGGGTACGACGCTCAGCACCAGCCGCCGCCACTGCCGGTAGACCCCGACGTGCAGGAAGAGCTCGAGGGGAAGGGTGCCGATCAGGCAGAACGCCAGCATCCCCACGTAGCTCAGCTGGCGCATCAGATGCCGAGCGCGCCGCTCAGAACGCCAGGGCCTGGGCGCGGCGTCGGATCTCGGTCTTGCGACCGGCCCGCATGGCTTCGACCGGCGACCCGGGCAGGGTGGGGTCCGGTGTGAACAGCCAGACCAGCGCCTCCTCGTCGGCGTAGCCAGCGTCCCGCAGCAAGGTCACCGTGCCGGCCAGCTCCGGGAGCGCAGTGCCGTCCTTGATCAGCGGT
The DNA here is from genome assembly GCA_963834425.1 of uncultured Actinomycetota bacterium. Classification (GTDB taxonomy): domain Bacteria; phylum Actinomycetota; class Actinomycetes; order Actinomycetales; family CAVURS01; genus CAVURS01. The sequence continues at coordinate 918,758 of CAWIBR010000013.1, read as the reverse complement.
GCGGGCACACAGAGCTCGGGCCCGTCGTCTCCGCCCAGCGCCCGCCGGACGGCCACCAGCTGGCGCTCCTGCAGCAGTCGGCGAACCCCGCGGATCTGGACCCCGAGCAGGGCGGCCACCTGCGGGAGCGTCAACCACTCCTCGACCAGCTGGTCGAGCGGGGAAGTGGGCGGAAGGTCAACGTCGGACACGAGGGCCAAGCCTGCCACGGAGCGCGCTCGTCAGGCCCGCTCGATCGGTGTACGGTCACGAGAGTCCCATTTGTCACTACTGCAGCATCCGCCACATCCGGCGCACGGGACTCAGGTGTACGACGTCAGCCGCTCGTGAGTGAGGTTCCTCTCCATGCCCATCGCCCTTCCCGCTCTCCCGGTCGCCGCGGTCGCGCTCACTCAGCAGAGCCGGCCCGCTCCCCACGACTGGGTGCGCTACCGGGTCCGCGAAGGCGACACGATCTTCGATCTCGCCGCGGCCCACCGCACGTCGATGTCCGCCCTGGTTGCGGCCAACCACCTGAGCGGACGCGCCGGTCGGATCCGGACCGGACAGGTCCTGCTGGTCCCGCCGACCGCGCACCAGGCCCCGGTGGCCGCGCGACCGGCGTACGTCACCCATGTCGTGCGATCGGGCGACACGATCTCGGACCTGGCCGCGCGCTATCGGATCTCCCCCAGCGTGCTGTTGCAGGCGAACCACCTGGACCGTCGGGGCCGGATCTACGCCGGTCAGCACCTGCGGGTGCCGGCGGCGGCGGCCCGCGCCGTCGCCAAGCGGCGCACGCCGACACCGAGTCGGCAGAGCTACCGGGTGCACGCCGGTGACAGCGTCAGCCTGCTCGCCCTGCGCTTCCACACCACGCAGGCCGCGATCCGCAAGGCCAACCGGCTCGGTCCCCTCGGGTTGATTCGAGCCGGCCAGACCCTGCAGATCCCGGGGTCGGCGCGTCCCGCGTCGAGCTCGGCCGACAGCTTTGCCGGTCGCACCTACCCGAAGGCCACGGTTCGGGCTGCAGACCACAACCGCGCGCTGTTGGCTCGGCGCCGCGTCCCCTCGCGCACGGCCACGCGCGAGCTGGTCCTGCGAACCGCCCGCCGGTACGGCGTCGACCCGAGCCTGGCCCTCGCCGTCTCTTGGCAGGAGTCCGGCTGGAACCAGCGGCAGGTCTCGGTCGCCGACGCCATCGGCGTCATGCAGGTCGTGCCGTCAACCGGCGAGTGGGCCAGCACGCTGGTCGGGCGTCGGCTCGACCTGCTGGATCCGGCCGACAACGTGACGGCCGGCGTGGTCGTCCTGCATGCGCTGCTGCGCAGTACGACGACCGCTCGCGCGGTGGCCGGCTACTACCAGGGCCTGGGATCGGTCCAGACCCATGGCATGTTCGCCGACACCAAGGCCTACGTCCGTAGCGTCCTTGCCCTGCACGCCCGCTTCGACTGACTCCGAGGCCGAGCGGTCTGCCCCGTTCTGACGGGGTCTGATCGGCTCTGGTCACGGCTCCATCTCGGCTCCATCTCCTCTGCATTGCTGCTTCACGAAACCGGCCGAACCACGCCACAGCGGCGACACTCCGCTCCCAGAGGTCGTGCCGACTCGAACGTAGACTCCTCGGGTGGATACGACCGTCGCGGACCCTTTGGTGGGCCGTGTGCTCGAGGGTCGGTACGCCGTCCAGTCGCGGATCGCCCGCGGCGGCATGGCGACCGTCTACCTCGCGGTCGACCAACGGCTCGACCGCGAGGTCGCGCTCAAGGTGATGCACGCCGATCTGGCCCAGGACGAGGAGTTCCTCCGGCGCTTCATCCGCGAGGCTCGTTCGGCCGCGCGGCTCTCCCATCCCGGAGTGGTCGCGGTCTACGACCAGGGCCAGGACGAGGGCTCGTGGTTCCTCGTCATGGAGTACGTGCCCGGTCGCACGCTGCGCGACCTGATCAACGAGCGCGGCCGGCTGACCCCCCGGGAGGCGCTCACCCTGCTCGACCCAGTGCTCGACGCGCTTGCCGCGGCCCACTGGACCGGGATCATCCACCGGGACATCAAGCCCGAGAACGTCCTGCTGGCCGACGACGGCCGGGTCAAGGTCGCCGACTTCGGACTGGCTCGGGCCGTGACCACCGCAACGACCAATCACGACAGCAAGGTGCTGCTCGGCACCGTCGCCTACCTCGCCCCCGAGCAGGTCGAACGTGGCGTGGCCGATGCCCGCAGCGACGTCTACGCCGTCGGCATCCTGCTCTTCGAGATGCTGACCGGACGCAAACCGTTTGCCGGCGAGACCCCGATCCAGGTCGCCTACCAGCACGTGCACTCCGACGTCCCCGCGCCGTCCACCTTCGTCCCCGGGCTGGCACCCGCCCTGGACGCGCTCGTGCGCTCGGCCGCCGCGCGGGACGCAGACGCCCGCCCCGCCGATGCCGGCGACCTGCTCGTCGAGGCCAGGCGCACCCGCGCCTCGCTGACGCCCGACGAGCTCGACGGCGTGCCTTCCGCCGGCGAGCCCACCGTCATGGTGCCGACGGCCGGGTCGTTCGTCGTACCCGGTGGACCGCCGTCGCCGCCCGCTGCCTCCTCGGTGGCCGTCCTGTCAGCACCGACCGGCGTCCTCGATCTCACCCAACCGCCGCCCCGCCCTGCCGCACCGCACAAGAGCCACCGCGGCCGCACGGCCGCGGTGGTCATCCTGGCCCTGGCGCTGCTGCTCGGCGCCGCCGGCTGGTACGTCGGGGCGGGCCCCGGCTCGAAGGTCCCGGTGCCGGATGTGGTCGCGAAGACGACCGCCGCCGCGACCCAGATCCTGCAGTCAAAAGGCTCTGCACGCCAAGGGAACTCCCGTCTTCAGCGAGACCGCCGCAATCGGGACGGTCGTCACCAGTGACCCGGCACCGGGCCAGTCGATCGCCAAGCACGGCACGGTCACCCTGGACATCTCCAAGGGCCCCGAGCGCTACCCGGTGCCGAAGGTCGCCAACCTCTCGCGGCAAGCGGCCGAGGATGCCTTGGCCAAGACCAAGCTGACCCTCGGCGAGGTCACCCAGCAGTACAGCGACACCGTGAAGACCGGCCTGGTCATCTCCTCCGACCCAGGCGCCGGCACCCTGCTCGCGCCGACCAAACCGGTCGACCTGGTCGTCAGCAAGGGCCCGGCGCCGGTGCAGCTGGCCGACTGGACCAACCAGCCGGCCACCCAGGCCACCTCGAGCCTCCAACAAGCCGGCCTGACCGTGAAGTCGACGCAGAAGTACAACCAGACCGTGCCGAGCGGTGATGTGATCTCCCAGACGCCCGACCCCGGCACCGTCCACCGTGGCGACACGGTCACGCTGGTCGTCTCCAAGGGCCCGCCGCTCGTGGTCGTGCCCGACGTCACCGGCAAGTCGGTCGAGGACGCTCGAAAGATCCTGCGCGCCGCTGGCTTCCAGGTGCAGGTGACCCACGTCTTCCCCTGGATCGTGGGCGGAAACGTGGTCGCGCAGAGCCCGAACGGCACCAGCAAGGCGCCCAAGGGCAGCACGGTCAACGTCGCCATCCGGTGAGCCGGGCCAGCAGCAGCGCACGCTGCGTGCTCTGACATCCTGACTCGGTGATCAGGCCAGGGGCGGCTCGCGCCAACCGGCTGCCCAGTGAACGGCTCGCCACGCTGGCGCTGGTGCTGGTCACCGTGATGTGGGGCTCGACGTTCGTCCTGATCAAGAACGTCGTCCAGACCATGCCGGTGCTCGACTTCCTGGCCGTTCGCTTCATCCTGGCCGGGTTGGTGCTGGCGATCGTCTTCCACCGCAACGTCCGTCGCCTGTCGCGAGCAACGGCCGTGCGCGGCCTGGGCCTGGGCGCGGTCTACGGCGTGGCCCAGATCCTGCAGACCGAAGGCCTGGCTCGCACGCCGGCCTCGGTCAGCGGCTTCGCGACCGGCACCTACGTCGTGCTCACCCCGATCCTCGGGTTCGTCCTGCTCGGTCATCGGGTCGGGCGGATGACCTGGGTCGCCGTCGCGCTGTCCACCGTCGGGCTCGCTGTCCTGTCGTTGAATGGCGCGGCGCTCAACGGCGGGGTGCTGCTGATCCTGGCCTCGGCCGTGCTCTATGCCCTACACATCATCGGCCTCGGGCTGTGGTCCTCCACCGGCGACGCGTTAGGCCTGGCCGCTGTGCAGATGGTCGCCATCGCCGCCGTCTGCACGCTCGGTGCGGCGCCCCACGGGATCACGCTGCCGCCAGACACCCACGCCTGGCTCGCGACGATCTACACCGCGCTGATCGCGGGTGCGCTCGCGATGTTCCTGCAGACCTGGGCCCAGGCCCACCTGACCGCGACCCGCGCGGCGATCGTGATGACGATGGAACCCGTTGCGGCAGCTGCCTTCGCTGTGGCGTTCGGGGAGCCCCTGACGGCGCGGATGCTCATCGGCGGTGTCCTAGTCCTCGCCGCGATGTACGCCGTGGAGCTGCCCGGCCGGAAGGGCACGGCGGAGGAGTCACCGCCGAGCGAGCTCCTGCACCACGAGGGCGCCTAGCCCGCGAGCAGCCCGGCCAGCACGTCGGCCGCGTGCTTGGCGCCGTCGGTGTCGACGTCCAGGTGAGTCACCAGCCGGGCCGAGCGCGGCCCGAGTGCCGACACCCGCACGCCCTGCTCGGCGGCAGCCGCGGCCAGGCCCGGAGCATCCAGTCGGTGCGCGGAGAGGTCGAGGACGACGATGTTGGTCGGAGCGTGCGCCGGGTCGGTGACCTCGGGCGCGACGTCGTGGATCGCCGAGGCGAGGATCTGCGCGTGCTCGTGGTCGTCGGCCAACCGGTCGATGTTGTGCTCGATCGCGAACAGGCCTGCCGCGGCGAGGATCCCGGCCTGTCGCATGCCGGCGCCGTACCGCTTGCGCCAGACCCGCGCCTCGGCGATCCGCTCGGCCGAGGAGACCAGGACCGAGCCAACCGGGGCGCCCAGCCCCTTGGACAGGCAGACCGACACCGTGTCGAAGTTGCGACCGTACGCCGCGAGGGGCACGCCAGTGGCGACGTGGGCGTTCCACAGCCGAGCGCCGTCCAGGTGCATGGCCACCCCGACCTCCTGGGTGGCCACCCGCAACGTCTCGATCTGGTCGAGCGACTGGACCGTGCCCCCGCCGAAGTTATGGGTGTTCTCGACCGCGATCGCGGCCGTCGACACCAGGTGCGGTCCTGCGTTGGGCGCCATCATCGCCAGCGGCATCTGGGCGTCCAGCTGGCCGCGGGGCGCCGACCAGGTGCGGCTCGTGATCCCGGAAAACGTTGCGGCAGCGCCGAGTTCGGCCCTCAGCACGTGAGCCAAGCTGTCGGCCAGGATCTCCTCGCCGGCCCCGACGAGCAACCGCATCCCGAGCTGGTTGGCCAGCGAGCCGGACGGCGTGAACAGCCCGGCTTCGTGACCCAGGAGGCCGGCGACCGTCTGCTCCAACCGATTGAGCGTCGGGTCCTCGCCGTAGACATCGTCGCCGACCTCGGCCTCGGCCATCGCCCGGCGCATGTCCGCGCTCGGCCGGGTGACGGTGTCGCTGCGCAGGTCGACCGGTCGCCCTGGGGAGTGGCCGGGCGCGCCTAGTCCGCCGGCCACCGCCGCCACGTCAGTGGCCCCCTAGCATTTCGGCGACCAGGAACGCGAGCTCCAGGCTCTGCTGGTGGTTCAACCGGGGGTCGCAGACGGTTTCGTAGCGAGTGGCCAGGGCCGCGTCGTCGATCTTCTCGGCGCCGCCCAGACACTCGGTGACGTCGTCGCCCGTCAGCTCGATGTGCAGGCCACCGGGCACCGTGCCCAGCCCGCGGTGCACCTCGAAGAAGCCACGAACCTCGTCGATCACGTCGTCGAAGCGGCGGGTCTTGTAGCCACTCGGCGACTCAAAGGTGTTGCCGTGCATGGGATCGCAGATCCAGGTGACCTGCGCTCCGCTCGACGTGACCTTCTGGACCAGGGCCGGAAGCGCGTCGCGGACGGTCGCCGCACCCATTCGCGTGATGAAGGTGAGCCGGCCCGGTGTCCGGTCCGGATCCAGCTTGTCGATCAACGCCAACGCATCGTCGGGGCTGGTCTTGGCGCTCAGCTTCACGCCGATCGGGTTGTGCACCCGCGCGGCGAAGTCGACGTGCGCGCCGTCGATCTTGCGGGTCCGCTCACCGACCCAGACGAAGTGCGCCGACACGTCGTAGGGCAACCCGGTCCGCGAGTCGATCCGGGTGAGCGCCCGCTCGTAATCGAGCAGCAGCGCCTCGTGCGAGGAGTAGAAGTCCACGGCGCGCAACGCGTCGAAGTCGGCGCCGCAGGCCGCCATGAACCGCATGGCCCGGTCGATCTGGCCGGCCAGCGCTTCGTACTTCGCGTTGGCCGAGTTGGTGACGAAGCCGCGGTTCCACTCGTGCACGTGCCGTAGGTCGGCAAAACCGCCCTGGGTGAAGGCCCGGATCAGGTTCAGCGTGGACGCCGACGTGTGGTAGGCCCGGACCAGCCGGCTCGGGTCCGGCAGCCGCGCCTCGGGCGAGAACGCGAAGTCGTTGACCGCGTCGCCGCGGTACGCCGGCAGGGTCACGCCGTCGCGGACCTCGTCGTCACTGCTGCGCGGCTTGGCGAACTGGCCGGCCATCCGGCCCAGCTTGATGACCGGCACGCTCGCGCCGTAGGTCAGCACGGCCGCCATCTGCAGCACCGTCTTGATCCGGTTGCGGATCTTGTCGGCGGTCGCGTCGACGAAGGTCTCGGCGCAGTCGCCGCCCTGGAGCACGAAGGCCTCACCGCGCGATGCGGCCGACAGCCGCTCGCGCAGGTTGTCGCACTCACCGGCGAAGACCAGGGGCGGCAGCACTGACAGCTCGGCCACGGCGGCGGCCAACGCATGCTGATCCGGCCACTGCGGCTGCTGCGCGGCCTCGAGGTAGCGCCAGGCGTCGAGCCCCTCGACCGTCAGCGGGTCCACCGGGTCCATGTCAGCCAGCTCGACGTTCACCGCACCAGACTAGAAGCGCTCTGGGCGCGAGACCGCGAGTTCCAGCATGCGGACAGCCCGGTCAGTGTCAACCGGTCAGTGTCAACCGGTCAGTGTCAACCGGTCACGGTCAGAGCCAGCCGGTCCCGTGAGCCGAGCCCGGTCAGCCGAAGAAGGCCCGCGCCTCGTCGTACCGCGCGGGGGGGACGGTCTTCAGCTCGGCGGTGGCCTCGGAGAGCGGCACCCGCACGATGTCGGTGCCGCGCAGGGCGACCATCTTGCCGAAGTCCTTCTCGTGGACCGCGTCGATGGCCTCGAGGCCGAACCGCGTGGACAAGACCCGGTCGTACGCCGTGGGCGTCCCGCCACGCTGCACGTGACCGAGCACGACCGAGCGCGACTCGTGGCCGGTGCGCCGCTCGACCTCCTCGGCCAGCCAGGCCGCGATCCCGCCCAACCGCACGTGACCGAACGCATCCACCTCGCCGTTGAGCAGGGCCTCACCACCGGTCGCCGGCGCCGCGCCCTCGGCGACGACCAGGATCGGGGCGCGACCGCGCTGGTAGCGGCTCTCCACCCAGCCGACGACCTCGTCGAGGTCGAACGGCTGCTCGGGGATCAAGATCGCGTCCGCGCCGCCGGCCAGGCCGGAGTGCAGAGCGATCCAGCCGGCGTGCCGGCCCATCACCTCGACCACCAGGGTGCGGTGGTGGGAGTCGGCCGTCGTGTGCAGCCGGTCGATCGCCTCGGTCGCGATCGCGACCGCCGTGTCGAAGCCGAACGTGTAATCCGTTGCGCCCAGGTCGTTGTCGATCGTCTTCGGCACGCCCACGACGCCGATGCCGTCGTCGGTCAGCCGCTTCGCGACACCCAGGGTGTCCTCGCCGCCGATCGCCACCAGCGCGTCGAGCGAGTGCGCTGCGAACGTGTCGCGGATCCGGTCCACGCCGCCGTCGATCTTGTAGGGGTTCGTCCGCGACGAGCCGAGGATGGTGCCACCGCGGGCCAGGATGTCGTCGACATCGGCCAACCCCAACGGGCGGGTGAGCCCTTCGACCGGGCCCTTCCAGCCGTCCCGGAAGCCCACGAACTCATGGCCGTGGACGTTGACGCCCTTGGTCACGACGGCGCGGATCACCGCGTTCAACCCGGGGCAGTCTCCGCCGCCGGTCAGCACACCGATTCTCATGGCGACAACGCTAGTGGCGTCTGGGACGAAGGCCGCTCGGGTGCCCGCGGAGTGAGAAGGATCGGAGCCGGACGCCGCCCTGGCCGGGCTGAGTAGGGTCGCCGGACATGACGTTCTCGGTCGTCGGACGAGACGGCACGTCGTACGGCGTGGCGGTCGCCTCGAAGTTCCTCTCGGTCGGCGCCATCGTGCCCTCGGCCTGGGCCGGCACCGGCGCCATCGCCACCCAAGCCTGGGCAAACGTCGCCTATCGCGCCCAGGCGGGGGCGCTGCTCGCCGAGGGCCGCTCGGCCGACGAGACGGTGGCCGCCCTCGTCGCGGCCGACCCGCAGTCCGCAAGCCGGCAGGTCGGCGTCGTCTCCCCTGCCGGTGCGGCGTCCCACACCGGCGCGGAGTGCCTGGCCTGGGCCGGTGGCATCGCTGACGGCGACGTTGCGCTGCAGGGCAACATCCTGACCGGCCCTGAGGTCGTGGTGGCGATGCACGCGGCCTGGCGCGAGGGAGCCGGCGAGCGGCTGGCCGAACGACTCCTCGCCGTCCTCGCTGGCGGGCGACTCCGCTGGTGGTGACCGACGGGGCCGGCAGTCGGCCGCGCTCCTCGTCGCCTCGCCCGGCGGGGGCTACGGCGGACACGACATCGAGGTCGACCTGCGGGTCGACGACCACCCGCAGCCGGTGACCGAGCTGGCTCGGCTGCTCGAGCTGCACCGGCTCTACTTCGACGCGCCGGACGAGACGACGATGCTGCCGCTCGAGGGCGACCTGGCGGCGGAGGTGCTTGCGCCTGCTTGCGAGAGCTGGACACTCGGGCGCCACCGTCGACGGGGCCCTCGAGTCCTGGGCCGGCGTCGAGAACTTCGAGGAGCGCCTGCGGCCGGGCCGGATCGACCCGGTGATCCTCGACTCGGCTGCGCGAGGCGGCGCGATGAGGCGTTCTCGCCCAACGGTTTTCGCCGTCGTCGCGGTCGCGAGTTGCCTTCGCGACGGGTTGCGTGACGGTGACCGGCTGTACGTCGAATGCGCATCCAGCCGCGGACGCCACCAGCGCGCTGACTCCCTCGACCGCGACGACGACCTCCACCCCCACGCCGACACCGACTCCGACCGCGACCGCCCGGCCGACGGTGACCAAGGCCGTGGCCGCCGACCGATTGCCCGTCGTGCCGCTGCGGGGCGCCGAGCCGAAGGTTCGCTTCCCCTCGGCACCGCCGGCGGTTGGCTCCGGCGTCCACGCCACGGTCGGCTCGATCCCGAACTCGGTCTGGGAGCGCATGGTCGGCTACTCCTGGACGCCCGGCTGCCCGGTCGGTCGGAGCGGCCTGCGGCTGATCCAGGTCAACTACTGGGGTTTCGACGGCATCCGGCATCGCGGAAGCCTGGTCGTGGCTGCCGGCATCGCGAACCGCACCGTGGACGCGTTCACGTCTCTCTACGACCAGCGCTTCCGGATCCGGATGATGCGGCCGATGGACTCCACCTGGGGTCACGACCCGAAGGGCCCGGGCGCCGACGACTACGCGGCGATGGACGCGGACAACACCTCGGCGTTCAACTGCCGGTACGTCGGCGGCGAGGAGGCCAAGAAGGTCTGGTCCAACCACGCCTACGGCCGGGCGATCGACATCAACGACCTGGAGAACCCCTACGTCGACTCCAGCGGCCGGGTCTACCCCACGAGCTACTTCCTGCACCGGCGTACCGGGGCCGGGGTCTTCACGTCCTCCTCGAGCGCCGCGGTCCGCGCCTTCACGCGGGTCGGCTTCTTCTGGGGCGGCCGGTGGAGCGAGCCCGATCTGCAGCACATGGAGATCCAGTGACCGGCCGGACCGGCGCCACAGCGATCGCGGCTATCCCGATCACCGCGATGCTGCTGGCCAGCGGCTGCGGCTCGGCGCACCCGAGGGCCGGCCCACCCCGGCCGACACCGACGACCGCGACCACCAGCCCCGCCGCGGGCGCCACGCCGTTGCCGTCGATCACGCCGAGCCTGCTGCCTCGTCGCCTACCGGAACCGGCCAGCCGCAGCACGACCAGCCGCACCACTCCACCACGGGCCATCCCGGCGGCCGCCACCTGTTCGGTGCCGTCCGGCGTGCATGCGGCGCAGGTCGTCGTGGTGCGTTCCAGCGGGTCGAGCGCGACCATCCGAGCCTGCCGCCGGAGCGGGCCTCGCTACCTGCTCTCACTCGGTCCCTACGCCGGACACGTTGGCCTGCATGGTGTTTCGGCCGACAAGCGCGAGGGCGACCTGAAGACTCCGGCCGGGGTCTTCAGCCTCCTGGGTGGCTTCGGCGTTCGCAACAACCCCGGCCTGGACGCGAGTTGGTTCACGGTGGACAGCCACGACGTCTGGGTCGATGACAGCAGCTCGGCGCTCTACAACACCCACCAGCGCACTCCTGCGGCGGGCCGGTGGACGTCGGCCGAGTCACTCGACCAGAGCCCGGCCTACGACTACGCCCAGGTCATCGGCTACAACCTGAGCCGGACACCCGGCCGGGGGTCCGCGATCTTCCTGCACGTGGACCACGGCGGAGGGACCGAGGGTTGCGTCTCGGTGTCGCGCGCCGGACTGCTGGCCGTCTTCGGCTGGGAGCGGGGCGGCGCCGAGATCGCGATCAGCTAGCGGCCTGCTCGGGCGACTGGTCGTCGTCCTCGTCGTGCTCATCCTGGGCTCCGCTCGACGCACTGTCGTCGCCGTCGTCCAGGCCCTGCGTCGACGGCGCCGCACCGGAGGAACGCAAGCCGGGCGCCTGGCCGTGCACGGTCGTCGGCTCCGGCGCCTTGCCCTTCTTGGCCGCGGCCAGCCGTTCCTTCATGGTCGCGGCGTAGATGTCGACGTACTCCTGGCCGGAGAGCTCCATCAGGCGGTACATGATCTCGTCGGTGATCGACCGCAGGATGAAGCGGTCACCCTCCATGCCCTCGTAGCGCCGGAAGTCGAGCGGTTCGCCGATCTTGATGGTGATCGGCACGATCCTGGGGATTCGTCGCCCGATCGGCTGGGCCTTGTCGGTGCCGACCATGGCCACCGGCAGCACCGGCACCAGGCCCTCCAACGCCATCCGGGCCACGCCCGTCTTGCCCCGATAGAGCCGACCGTCGGGCGAGCGCGTGCCCTCCGGGTAGATGCCCAGGAGGTCGCCACGGCCGAGCACCCGCAGGCCGGTCCGCAGAGCAGCATCACCCGCGCGGCCGCCGGAGCGGTCGATGGGCAGCTGATCGGCCAGCTTGAAGAACAGGGCCGTCAGCTTGCCCTTGGCCCCGGGCGTGGTGAAGTAGTCGGCCTTGGCCAGGAAGACGACCTTCCGGTCCAGCATGAGGGGCAGGAAGATGGAGTCCGAGAACGACAAGTGGTTGCTGGCCAGGATGGCGGGGCCGTCCTGCGGGATGTTGTCGATGCCCTCCACGGTCGGCCGGTAGAGCAGGCGCAGCACCGGGCCGAGCACGATCGTCTTCATCAACCAGTAGAACAACGCCGTCCACCTCCGATCCGGGCCGCAATCCGTCCGACGCGAGAACTGTAGGCCGTTCTGCGCCTGGCGCCACCGCCCCGGCGCGCGACCAGCCGGATGGGCGGGTCACCCGTCGTGACTCTCGACCTGCCCACCTGGGCATGGGACCATGCAGGCGTCAGAACATCCCCGTTCGCCGTGGCGAGCCGGGACCTGCGCGGTCCCGCCATCGCTCTCACCTGGAGGTGACGTGCCCGTCCTGCCCGGCGCCGAACCCTTCAGCCATGACGGTGAGGGATCTGAGGGCGCTGTCGGCGTCCTGATCAGCCACGGCTTCACCGGCACCCCGCAGAGCATGCGTCCGTGGGCCGAGCACCTGGCCGCCGAGGGCTTCACGGTGCGGCTGCCCCGGCTGCCGGGACACGGCACGACCTGGCAGGAGATGAACCGGACCCGATTCGAGGACTGGCTCGCGGTCATCGACGCGACCTTCACCGAACTCCGCGACCGGTGCTCCCAGGTCGTGGTCGCCGGATTGTCCATGGGGGGCACCCTGGTCACCCGGCTGGCCGAGCAGCGAGGCACCGAGGTCGCGGGGCTGATGCTGGTCAACCCGGCCTTCCGGACCGAGGACCGGCGCTTGGCCGTCCTGCCCGTCGTCAAGCACCTGGTGCCGTCGTTCCCCGCCATCGGCAACGACGTGCGCAAGGAGGGCGTGACCGAGCTGGCCTACTCCCGGACGCCTCTGAAGGCGCTGCATTCGCTCGTCCAGGCCTGGGACGTCGTGGTGCACGACCTGCCCCAGGTCACCCAGCCGCTGCTGTTGTTCCGCTCGACGGTCGACCATGTGGTGCCGGCAAGCAGCTCGGCGCTCCTGCTGTCCCGGGTGTCGAGCACGGACGTCACCGAGATCGTCCTGGACAACAGTTACCACGTGGCAACTCTCGACAACGACGCGGAGCAGATCTTCAAGCTGTCTGCCGACTTCGTCCGCCGGGTCACCGCATGAGCGACATGAGTCACGACGAGCGCGACGCCGAAGGGCGCAGCCGGCTCGATGTCGAGGCCGCCTTCGCCGACATCGTCGCCCGCTGGGACGACGAGAGTCCGGCCCCGGTCGGATCGTGGCCGGTCCAGGAGGACGTCGAGCCCCACGAGGACGTCCCCGAAGATCCGCCGGCGAGTGATGACCCGGCACCCATGTCGTTCTCGGCGTACGACGGACCGCATGTGCCGCTCGCTCCGACCGGCTGGTCACCGCGCGAAGAACTTCCCACGGCCGAGCCCGAGGGTTACGTGCCGCCCGAGCCGCCCCCGCTCCCCCGGGGCGACGCGATCGGTTGGCTGGCCTGGATCGCGGTCCTGGGTGGCCCGCTGTTCCTGTTCTTCGCCTCGCTGTGGTGGACCGACGTCGGGCGGTTCTGGATCCTCCTGGCGGTGCTCGCGTTCATCGGAGGCTTCGCCGCCATCGTGGCCCGACTGCCCAACAACCGCTCGGACGACGGACCGGAGGACGGCGCGGTCGTCTAGCCCGTCTGGTCTGGATCTGGGTCTGGGTCTGGACGGTCTGGATCTGAGAGTGTGAGGCCGTGCAGCGCTCCGAGACCGTCGAGATCCGTGGCCACCTGCTCGACACGGGGGTCCTGACCCGCTGTGTCGACGACGTCCTGTCGCTCGGCGGTGACTACGTCATCGAGAAGTTCGTGGTCGGCCGCGACCACGGTGATGAGTCCTATGCGCGGATCCGGGTCGAGGCCGACGACGACCCGCGGCTCGACTCGATCCTGATGCGGCTGAACGCCCACGGCGTCAACCTCACCGACCCCGGAGAAGCCCGGATCCGGGTGGTCGAGGCCGACGGCGTCTTCCCCGACGACTTCTATTCGACCACCAACCTCGGGACCCAGGTCCGCATCGGCGGTGGCCACTGGGTCGACGTCCAGCAGCCCGAGATGGACTGCGGGCTGGTCGTCACCGGCGAGGGCGCGCAGTCCCAGGTGCGGACGATCCCGGTCAGCGACGTCCGTGCGGGCGACCGGATCGTCTGCGGCGCGGCCGGAGTGCGCGTCGTACTGCCGGTCGCGGCCTACTCCGAGGACGGTGCGGACGGCGAGATCTTCGAGTTCATGAACTCCGAGGTCTCCAGCGAGAAGCCGCAGGCCTTGCTGGTGCGCCAGATCGCCGAGGAGATGCGCGCCACGAAGGCTGCCGGACAACGGATCCTGTGGGTCGCCGGGCCGGCCGTGGTGCACACCGGGGCCGCGCCCGCGATGGTCGCCCTCGTCGAGGCCGGCTACGTCGACGTGCTCTTCGGCGGCAACGCCATCGCGACGCACGACATCGAGTCCTCGCTCTACGGCACCTCGCTCGGCGTCGACCTGACCAAGGGGCGCGGGGTCGAGCACGGCCACGAGCACCACATCCGGGCGATCAACCAGATCCGGCGGGCCGGGTCGATCGCGGCCGCCGTCGAGCAGGGTGTGCTCACCGGCGGCGTCATGCACTCGCTGGTGCTGCACGACAAGGCGTTCGTGCTGGTCGGCTCGGTGCGCGACGACGGACCGCTGCCGGACGTCATCACCGACGTCATCGACGGGCAGCGCGCGATGCGGGCGGAGCTGCACGACGTCGGCTTCGCCATCATGGTCGCGACGATGCTGCACTCGGTCGCAACCGGGAACCTGCTGCCAGCCGCGGTCCCACTGGTCTGTGTCGACATCAACCCAGCAACGGTGACCAAGCTCGCCGACCGCGGGTCCTCGCAGGCGCGCGGCGTCGTGACCGACATCGGCCTCTTCCTCGAGCAGCTCGCCGGCGAACTCACCCCCGGCTGGCGCACCTAGGCCCAGGTCTGAACTCGACGTCAGAGCTCGAGGTCGGCGATGACGGGGAGATGGTTGCTGGCGGCTACCAGGTCACCCGGGTCCACGCCGTCGTCCGGACCGGCCACCCGCACCGACCGCACGGTGACGCCGGGCGAGACCAGCACGGCGTCGATCCGCCGGTGCGGCCATCGTGCCGGGTACGTCGACTGCTGGCCCGGCTCGGCCCTCTCCGCCGGGTCACTCAGCGCCGTCTCGAAGGCGGCCCAGGCCGGACCACCCGGCGCCTCGCCCAGATCGCCGGCGATGACGTACGGCGCGGGCCCGAGCGACTGCACCTGGCGGAGCACCGCACGGGCGTGCCGCACCCGCTCGTCCGGCTCGAGGCTCAGGTGCACGCTGGCCACCGTCAGGGTGGGACCGCCCGGCACGGCGATGACCGCGGCGGCGTAGCCCCGACGACGGGTGAATGCGCCGCTGACCGGCAGCCGCTCGCTCTGGGCGACCCGCTCGTCCACCCGCATGGAGGTGAGCACCGCCGTGCCGCCGCTGGACGATCCGCCGCCCGGCCAGACCAGCCGACAGGCATCGGCCAACGCACCGATCCGGTGTCCCGAGAACGGATGCCGCGGCATCGCCTGCAGGCAGGCGACGTCTGGGCGCACGGCCCGGATCACCCGGGCGATGGCGTCGTCGTCGTCCTTGAGGTCGTGCAGGTTGTAGGTGAGGACCCGCAGCTGCTCAGCTCCCGCGGGGGGCGGGTACGACGAGTCGGTCACGAGCTACGGCTCCTTCGGGGCGGGCGCGTCTTGCGACGGCGGAAGATGCGGGTGTGCTCGCGGGCCAGGTCGGCGGCGCCGATCAGCCCCGCGTCGTTGCCGAGCCGGGCCCGCAGGACCTTCGCCTCCGGCCGGAAGCCCCGACCGGTCAGCTGGCGGCGGTAGGCCTCGCGCGCGGGTCCGATCAGGATGTCCCCCGCCTCGGAGACGCCGCCCCCGATGACGAAGGCGCCGGGGTCGAGGGCGGCGGCCAGGTTGGCCAGTCCGACGCCCAGCCAATGGCCGACCTCCTCGAACAGCTCGATGGCCGCCGGGTCGCCGTCCGTCGCGGCGGCCGCGACGATCGGACCGGTGAGCCGAGCCGGGTCGCCGTCCACCCGCTCCAGCAGACCGTGCGCCACCGGCGAGTCGGCCACCGCTAGCTCTCGCGCCTCGCGCACCAGGGCGTTGCCACTGGCGTACTGCTCCCAGCAGCCGCGGTTCCCGCACTCGCAGCGGTGACCGCCGGGCACCACCTGCATATGGCCGAACTCGCCGGCCACACCGAACTTCCCGCGCTGCAGCTCGCCGCCGATCATGATGCTGCCGCCGATGCCGGTGCCGAGGTTGACGCACACCAGGTTGTCCTCGCCGACGCCCGCGCCGTATCTCCATTCGGCCCAGAGGGCGGCGTTCGCGTCGTTCTCCACGACGACCGGCAGCCGCAGCCGCTGGTGGATGGCGTCGCGAAGCGGTTCGCCGCGCCAGGACAGGTGTGGGGCGAACAGGACGTTGGCCCGGGCAGCGTCCACGAAGCCGGCGGCGCCGATGCCGACGGCGGCGATGTCGTGGCCGCTGGCCAGCTCGCCCACCAGGTCGACGATGGTGTCCTCGACCACCTGCGGGCTCTTGCTGCGGTCCGGAGTCTCCCGCCGACCGCGCTCCAGGATCCGGCCGTTGACGTCGACGACTCCCCCGGCGACCTTGGTGCCACCGATATCGATGCCGATGGTCGGCCGCTGGAGCAGTGCGGACAGGGGCCGCAGCGGCTCGGCGTACCGCTCAGAGCGCCGCTCGGCGCGCCGCCGCTCGCGCGCCTCGCTCCATCGCTCCAGTGGCCGGGGTTCGGAGCCGCTCATCAGCCCGCCGAAGACGTCGGGGACGCCGGCGGGGCCGTCTCGTCGCCGGAGACGTCGATGTGCTGGGCCGACCCTTGCGAACGCCGGGGCTGGGCCGGCTCCTCCCGGGGCAGCATCGCCGACACGGCTGCCGCCAACGAGCTCAGCGCCTCCACCAGGTGTTCGGCGACCTCGGGCTTGGCGCCACGCAGCATCGAGAGGCCTTGGCAGATCGGGCAAAAGGCACACTCGGGCCCGTGCGGCGTCGTGCGAACCACGCTCGTGACTGCTCGAGTCGCCTTGTGCGGCAAAGCTGTTCGCTGCTTCCTGACCTCGGCTCGCCCATTCCCGGAAGGCAAGAAGCAGCCGAGCCGACTCCTCGGCAAAACTGCCGACCGGAGGGGGGGACTGGCCCTCCGCACTCACAGTGGCCGCCAGAGGTCCGGGTCCGGCTCGAACCGCACCCGCAGCGTCCCGTCGCGCACTGCCGCGCCGATCACGGTGCACCGGCGCAGTGCGCTCGGCAGCGAGAGGACGCGGCGATGGCCGCCGACGAGCAGCCACAGCTCGTCGCCGCGCCGCTCGAGATCGACCTCCGACGGACGGGTGAGAGGCAGGTCAAGCACCAGGACGAACTCCTCCCCGGATCGCTCGACGCGCATCGGCTCCGGCCGATCCGACGCCGCCCACGGCTCCTCGGCCGCCCCGGCATAGAGCTGCTCACCGAGCCGGGCGAGCGCGTCCGGTCCGATCGGTTCGCTGGACTGGTACGCCGCGTGCAGGACCGGCATCGGAGCGAACGACGCGGCCACCTCATCGAGCACCTCGCGTTGACGCGCTGCCCAGCCAGCGACCCACTCGCCGGCCTGCTCGGGAAAGACCCGGTTGGCGACGGCCCCGTCCACGCGGTAGCCGTAGAGCGACAACGAGGTCAGCGTGCGCCGAGCCTCGGCCAGCGGCACTCGCTCGGGAGTCAGCACCAGCCGGACCGACGTGCTGGTGGCCGCGAGGACCTCCTGGACGCCGCCGAGCTCGACGTACAACCGCTGCAGGGAGGCGAAGACCTCCTCGCGCGGCATCGGCACCCCGACCGCCCGGCCCAACAGGGGTCGGGTGGCGCGCACCGCTAGTCGGGTCGCTGGGAAGACCCGCTGCATCGCCCAGCGCAGCGCCTCGGGCAGCGCCAGCAAACGCAGGGTCTCTGCCGTCGGCGCGCAGTCGACCACCACGAGATCCCAGGGCCCGCGGGTGACCTGATCGCGCAGCTCGAGCAGCGCGAGGACCTCCTCGGCGCCGGGCAGCAAGGTGAGCTCCTCGGCCGCGACCGGGTCGATGCCCACGGTGTCGAGCAGGTCGAGCAGGTAGTCCTGGACCTCACCCCACCAGCGCCGGGCCCGCGCGCGGGCGTCGACCTGCTGGCCGAACAGCCCGGGCTCGATCTCGACCGGCGATCCGGCGACCTCGGTGGGCTGACCGGAGAGGTCGACGGCCAGTGCGTCCGCCAGCGAGTGAGCCGAGTCGGTCGACATGACGAGGGTCTTCAGCCCGGCCCGGGCCGCCCGGACAGCCGTCGCCGCGGCGGTCGTGGTCTTGCCAGCGCCACCCTTGCCGGTGAACAACAGAACTCTCACGACGGCTCAGCCCTCGGCCCGCTTCTTGAGCTCGTTCAGCGCGGTATCGATGATGACCTTCTCGGCCTTGCGGCGCAGCATCCCCAGGATCGGGATCTTCAGGTCGACCATCAGCCGGTAGGTCACCTCGGTGCCCTCGGCGATGGGCTCGAGGACATAGGCCCCCTCCATCGCCTTCAGCACCTGGGCTTCCACGAGGTGCCACGACACGGTTCCCGAACCGTCCTGGGCGACGTCCCAGTCGTAGCCGAGCACGTAGGTGTCCTTGATCGCCCCCGCGTCCAGGACGAACCGGACCTGCTCGGCCCAGCCGTCGACGTCCGTGGCGAGCGTCTCGGTCTGCCTTGACCGCTCCGGTCCACTCCGGATAGGCGTCGAAGTCCGCGATGATGTCGAGAACGGCGGCCGCTGGGGCCTCGATCGTGATCCGCGACTCGGTGCGGTCGGCCATCCTGACCTCCCCGGGCGATCGGCTGTGCGCGCCGTACGGCGTGCCGCCCGAAGGTTACCGGGCCCCGGTCGACCGGTCAGGTCCGGTCGTCGCGGGAGCCGCTAGTGGAAGATCGCTCCGGCGACGTCCATGGCGACCACGACCAGGGTGGAGAGCACGCTCGTCACGACGATGACGGCCACGGCCTTCTGCGCCTTGGACTGCAGGAACGCACGGCACCTGGAAACCCTCTCGACGGGACTCGATGGCCAGCTGCTCGAGCAGGGCCTGCGCGGCGGCCTCGGCCTCTGGCGTGAGGCGCGACGGTGCGTGATCGGGCGACGCGGCGGAGTCGGTCGGCGGGGTCGCGGATGTGGACGTGGTCGGGGACGGGGTCGGGTCGGCCGACCGTCGCCGGCTGGGTCACCGCTTCGGGCACGGGTTCCGGCTCGGGTTCCGGCTCGGGTTCGGGTCCGGCTCTGGTGCGTGCAGGACGTGCAGGCACAAGGTGCACCACTGCTGGTCGGCCCGGACGAACGAACCGCACTGCGGGCAGGTGAGCGCTGCGTCCGGCTCGGCGAGGGCCTGCGGTTGCTCGGGCGCGCTCAGCGTGGGCGCCGCCCGGCGGGATCCTGCGTAGTCAGCCACGGCCCGTTATCGGCCGATCGGGTGCTCACCTTGAGCCGCCGACCGGCGTACCCGGGGCTCGACCGGCCTCCAGGTCGTCCTTCAGTTCGTGCACTGAGCGCTTCCAGGCGAGGGTACGGCGAGCCCGTTCGGCGTCGCTGAGGCCAGCCCGGAGGTAGAAGTGCAGCGACGGTGCCGTCGCCGACCGGCTCGAGCCAGATCTCCGCCGTACCGCTGAGGCCGCCGCTGACCCGCCACTGCAGACCTGACCGGCCTCGATCCGCTTCGACCGTCAGGGCCAGATCAGGCCACCAGCGCCGCCACCGGGCCCGTTCATGGACGGCGGAGGCCAGAGCGGCCGGCGGCGCGGCCACGAAGGTGTCGTCGGCCAGATCCTCACCGTCCACGTCGAGGATCATCCAGGATTCGTGGCCCGGACAGCCTGCGCCGGTAAAGTCAGCGCCGTCGGTCCGGCGGACGGGTCGGCCGTCCGTCGATGATGAGGGAGTTCGTGTGCAGGAGTTCACCGCCCCTCAGCTGGCCGTCCCGGCGACCACCGAGACGATCGCGGACTACGCGATCCGCAACGCCGAGGTGGATCCCCGGGGCGCCGCCTTTCGCCGACGCGTCAACGGGCGCTGGCAGGACGTCTCGCACCTACAGTTCCGGGACGATGTCATCGGCCTGGCCCGAGGGCTGGTCGCCGCGGGCGTGAACGCGGGAGACCGCGTCGCCCTGATGTCCCGCACCCGCTACGAGTGGACCCTGACCGACTTCGCGATCTGGGCCGCCGGCGCGGTCACGGTGCCGATCTATGAGACGTCGTCGGCCGAACAGGTGCAATGGATCCTCAGCGACTCCGGCGCGGTAGCCGTCGTCGTGGAGAGCCCGGCCCACGCGAGCATCGTGGGCGAGGTGCGCAGCGACCTGCCCGACCTGCGGGACGTCTGGCAGATCGAGTCCGGCGCCCTCGACGACCTGGTGACCGCCGGCGCCGACACCGACGAGCAGGCCGTCCTGGACCGGCTCGCCGCAACGGGGCCGGATGACCTGGCGACGATCATCTACACCTCCGGCACCACCGGACGACCCAAGGGTTGCGAGCTGACCCACCGCAACTTCGTCGACCTCACCAACAACACCAACGCCGTCTTCGGTGAGCTGCTCCACCAGGGCGCCTCGACCCTGCTCTTCCTGCCGCTGGCTCACGTCTTCGCGCGGTTCATCGAAGTGCTCTGCGTCGGCACGCGCGTCACCATGGGCCACACGGCTGACATCAAGGCGTTGGTCGAGGACCTGGGCGAGTTCAAACCCACCTTCATCCTCTCGGTGCCGCGCGTCTTCGAGAAGGTCTACAACTCGGCCGAGCAGAGAGCCGAGTCCGATGGGCGCGGCAAGATCTTCCGGGCCGCGGCCGACACGGCTGTCGCGTGGAGCGAGGCGGCCGACACTGGCGGTGCCGGGCCGCTGCTGCGGCTCAAGCACACGGTGTTCGACCGGCTCGTCTACGGCAAGCTGCGCGCCGCTCTCGGCGGACAGGTCGAGTACGCCGTGTCCGGCGGCGCCCCGCTGGGCAACCGGCTGGGCCACTTCTACCGCGGCATCGGGCTGGTCGTCCTGGAGGGCTACGGGCTGACCGAGACGACGGCGCCCTCGACGGTCAACCGCCCGGCGGCGTTGCGGATCGGCACCGTCGGTCAGCCACTGCCGGGAGTCACCGTCCGGATCGACGAAGACGGGGAGATCCTGGTCAAGGGCTATCACGTCTTCGCGGGGTACTGGCGCAACGACGCTGCGACGGCCGAGGCCATCCGGGACGGTTGGTTCCACACCGGAGATGTCGGCGAGCTCGACGACGACGGCTTCCTGCGGATCACCGGCCGCAAGAAGGAGATCCTGGTGACCGCCGGCGGCAAGAACGTCGCGCCGGCTGTCCTGGAGGACCGGCTCCGGGCCCACCCGCTGGTCTCCCAGACCATCGTGGTCGGCGACCAGAAGCCGTTCATCGCGGCCCTGGTCACGCTCGATGACGAGATGCTGCCGACCTGGCTGGCCAACAACGGCAAGCCGCCGATGGACGTTGCCGCGGCCGCCGCCGACCCTGACGTCCGCGCCGCGATCCAGGCCGGCGTGGACGACGCCAACAAGGCCGTCAGCAAGGCGGAGGCGATCCGCAAGTTCGTCGTCCTGGTTGACGACTTCACCGAGGCCAACGGTTACCTCACGCCCTCGCTGAAGCTCAAGCGCAACCTGGTGATGAAGGACTACGCCGGCCAGGTCGAGTCGCTCTACTCCTGAGCGAAAGGACGTAGTGCAGACGCCCCGGCTGGCTCCGTCCCGCCCGATGGCCCGGCCGACGGTCGGGTCGCTGGCGTGGCCGCTGGTCTGGTTGACGATGGCGGCGGCGATCACCTGGAGCGTCGTGCGCTTCGAGCTGCTGATCGTCGCGGTGCTGACCGTGACCGCGCTCCTGCTGGGACTGCTCGTCAGTGGACGTAACCAGCTTTCGGTCGCCGGCGATCGATGGACCGTGCCACTGCTGCTCGTCGGCGTCGCGATGGTCATCCGGATCGTGCCGAGCTTCACCTATGCGAGAGCCTCGACCCATCGGGCCATCCTGGACGTCCTGGCCCTCACCGCGGTCCTCGCCGCAGTCGCCTGGGCCGCCGGCGAACGATCCCGGCGGTTTGTCCCGTGGATCGCCCTCGCTGGATACGTCGTGGCCGGCGCCTGGATCATCCACGCCGACCCCTCGCCCCGGATCGACGTCTGGGTCATGCTGCAGCAGGCCTCCGACGGCTTGCGGCATGGCACCAACGCGTATGCGATGACCTGGAAGCACTCGCCGGGCGTCACCGATGCCTTCACCTACCTGCCATGGATGCTGGTGCTCCTCGCGCCCGGGCGGTGGCTGTTCGGTGATGTGCGCTGGGCCTTGCTGGCCTGGACGGTGGTCGGTGCCCTGGCGGTCCTGGCCCTGGGCCGGTGGCGCAGTCAGGCCGCCTGGGCCGCCGCCGCCCTGCTCGTCCTCATGCCGGGCACGACGACCCAGGTGGAGCAGGCCTGGACCGAGCCGCTCCTGTTCGCCCTGCTCGCGCTCTGGGCGCTGCTCGTCAACCGGGACCGCGCGTGGTGGGCGGTCATCCCCCTCGCGCTCGCGCTCGCCAGCAAGCAACACATCGTGCTCCTGTTGCCGATGCTGGCCCTGTGGCGCGATTTCGGCTGGCGGCGCACCGCGACCTCGACCGGACTCGCGGGCGCGCTGATGCTGCCGTGGTTCCTGGCGTCACCGGCCGACTTCCGGCACGACACGGTGACCGAGCTGCTGCACTTCTGGCCCATCCTGTCGGCCAACACGCTCTATCTGGCGGCCATGCACGAGCTGCACCGCAGACCGCCGCTCTGGCTGCCCGGCATCGTCGTGCTGGCCGTCCTGGCCCTGGGGGCCTGGCTGGTCCACCGCCGTCAGCCCGATCTGGGTCAGCTGCTCCGTTGGTTCGCGCTGGTCCTCCTGGTGGCCAACCTGGTCAACAAGCAGGCGTTCTACAACCAGTTCTGGCTCGTGGCCGCGCTGGTGCTGGTCTCTCTCGCCGTACCGGCGGAGACATCACTGCCGGGCCAGCGAGGTGAGGTAGCTGAGCCAGCTCCGGGTGAAGCCGGCCTCGGACCCGCCGAGCACGGCACGGATAGCCGCGCTGGTGGCCTCGTCCGGTGACTCCTCGGAGGTGACGCCGTTGGCGGGCAGTGCACCGGCCGCCACGCGGTAGAGCTCGATCAGCCGGGCTTGGCCGTAGCGATCAGCGATCAGCTCGCAGGCCAGCCAGGACGCGGAGTACGCCGGACCGATGGTCGTGGTCGTAGCGTCGAAGTCGGCGGTGTCCGGCAGGTGGGTCGGGCCGGTGCCACGGCGGACCTCCCCGAGGACGTCGGCGGCAATGTCGGTGCGGGCCAGGTGCACCCCCGAGAAGCCGATGTAGTCAGCGAAGCCCTCGGAGAGCCAGATCGAGACACCGCGCGGCGTGCTGGCTCGGACGGCCACGTGAGTCGTCTCGTGGGTGATGACGACCCGTCGGCCGAGGGCGTCGAGCTGGGCGAAGCCCGCCGGGTTGACGATGATCTGGTCGGCACCACCTGCGGGCCCACCGGTGTCGGCGGTCAGCTCCCCCGTCGTGACCGCCGCGATCTGCGACAAGCTGGCCGAGCTGCGACCCAAGAGCCGGCCCACCTGCGCCTGGGTCCGCGGCACGATCACCACGACCCGCCGTGGCCAGTCATTGCCCCATATCGCGCTGACTCGTTCAACTGCCGAATCAGCCTGTGAGACATAGCCTTTCAGCGATGCCGTTGACCCCATGCCGATGACGACGCTGTGGACTCCGGTGAGCACGGTGAGCGGGCCGAGGTCCCAGATCTCCGGATCGGCCGGCCCGTCGGAGTCGCCGGCCAGCAGCCAGACGCCGGCCCGCTGGACCACCGTCCACGTCTCGGCACTCTGGACATCGGTGCGGTCGGCGGCCCCGAACCGGTAGCCCAGCTCGACGTTCGCCGCCCAGGCGTCGGCGCCCAGGGCGGACTGCCGCTGGCTGGCCAGGGGCAGCGCCGGGCCGGCGTCGCTGTAGTGCCACGCACTGATCGGCAGCTTCTCGAGGTTGGCGAAGACCGCCGCCTGAGCCGCGCGGAAGACCGTCTGCCGGGGGTCGATCGTGGCCAGCCAGGAGGTCTCGTCGTGGTCGAGTACCGCGTGCTCACGCCGGCGCAGCAGGTCCGCAAGACCGGCCTTCCGGGCAGCTTGGACGTCGGGTGTCGTGGGCACGATCGACGGGCTCGGACCAGCAGCCAGCTTGACGAGCGAGCCGGGTGGCCCACCGTTCGACGAGCCAGAATTGTTGGCCCGCAACCCCATCACCGCGCCGGCGACGATCGCCAGGACGACGATCACGATGACCAAAGAAGCGACCGCCCGAAGGACCGGGGGGCGGGTGGAGGCCGCGCCAGGTGACTCCGGCGGCCCGGGATCGGTCACCCCGTCATGGTAGGTGGCGTCTCCTCCTGGGCCGGCCGAACCAGTCGCAGCGGCGGCACCAGTCCGGAGTCGGCGAGGACCCCGATGGCGACTCGCTCGTCGTCGTCGAGCTGCACCCCCGATGGCGGCCGGGACAGCAGCACCGTCACGACGCAGTCACCGCAGGCCAGCCCGCGAACGGCGCAGTGATCGCAGTCGATCAGCACGAGTCACCTCCATCCCCGGGTGCGGCGCCCTGCCGCTTCGGTGGGACGGACGCTAACTGCGGGCACCGACAACGACTGACAACGACTGACAACGACGGCAACGACCGGCAAGACCTCGTGAGAGCTGGGGACCGGGCCGGCGGCGCCGGCTGTCAGTCGGGGATGTCTTTGCGCGCCACCAGATCCACGCTGTCGACCGCGTCGCACCATCGGCAACGAACCTTCTCGACCTGGTCGCTGAGCACCTCGGTGTCCTCGACACTGACCGCGCCGGCCAGGTCGAAGTGCACGAACTCCACCACCCGTGAGCTGCGCGTCACGTCGAACCGGGTGAGGTTGCCGCAGTGCCGACACCGCCACCGCGTCGTGTCGTCCGGCCCGGGTGCAGCGATCGCCATGCCGCGCAGCCTATTGCGGCGTACGCCGGGTGAGGGGCGGCGGCTGCGAGGGTTCCCGCGCGCCTGCCTGGCACTGTCGGGCCCGGCACCTACCGTCGGCTCCATGGTCACCGCGGTCCAGGGCACCCTCGACTCCCTGGGCACCCCGTTGGCCGAGGTGACCTTCGTCGTGGTCGACCTGGAGACGACGGGCGGTTCGGCCGAGACGTCGCAGATCACCGAGGTCGGTGCCGTGAAGGTCCGCGGCGGCGAGGTCCTCGGGGAGTTCCAGACGCTGGTCAACCCGCAAGAGCCCATCCCGCCCTTCATCGCGGTGCTGACCGGCATCACGGACACGATGGTGGCCGGTTCGCCCCGGATGGCCACCGTCCTGCCAGCGTTCCTGGAGTTCGCGCGGGGCAGCGTGCTGGTGGCTCACAATGCGGGCTTTGACATCTCCTTCCTGCGCGCCTCGGCGGTGGCCACGGGTCACCCCTGGCCACCGTTCCGGGTGCTTGACACGGTGCACCTGGCGCGACAGGTGGTGACGCGGGACGAGGCCCACAACCACAAGCTGTCCACCCTGGCCCAGGTGTTCCACTCCCCCGTGGCGCCCGACCACCGGGCGCTGACCGATGCCCGGGCGACGGTTCACGTGCTCCACGGTCTGCTGGAACGGGTCGGTGCGCTGGGCGTCACCTCGATCGAGGAGCTGGCCAGCTTCACGTCACGGGTCACGCCGCAGCAGCGACGCAAGCGCTACCTCGCCGACGGGCTGCCCTCCGGCCCGGGGGTCTACGTCTTCCGCGACGGTCGCGGCCGACCGCTCTATGTCGGCACCTCCCGCGACGTCCGCTCGCGGGTCCGGAGCTACTTCACGGCCTCCGAGCAGCGCACCCGGATGGCCGAGATGGTCGGCATCGCCGAGCGGGTCGATGCCGTGCCGTGCGCGACCGCCCTGGAGGCCGAGGTCCGCGAGCTGCGGCTGATCGCCGAATACAAACCGCGCTACAACCGCCGGTCCCGGTTTCCCGAGCGGTCGGCCTGGGTCAAGCTGACCGTCGAGCCGTTCCCGCGGCTGTCCATCGTCCGCAAGGTGGCGGCTGACGGCGCGGCCTACCTCGGGCCGTTCGGCAGCAAGCGCGGCGCTGAGCAGGCGGTCCTGGCCCTGCACGAGGCCGTCCCGCTGCGGCAATGCACCCAGCGCCTCTCCCGACGCGGCAGCGGCTCGGCCTGCGTCTTGGCCGAGATGGGCCGGTGCGGCGCGCCGTGCACCGGCGCCCAGCCTGCCGACGAGTACGCCGGTCTGGTCAGCCAGGCCATCGCGGCGATGACCGGCGATGCCCGCGCGGTCGTCGCGACCCTGCGGGCCCGGATCGGCCGGCTGGCCGACGGCGAGCGCTTCGAGGAGGCCGCGGTGACACGCGACCGGATGCTCACCCTGGTCCGGGCTGCCGCCCGGGGCCAACGCCTGGCCCCGCTCGCCGCCGCGCCGGAGCTGATCGCGGCCAAGCGGATGAGCGTCGGCGGCTGGGAGCTGGTGCTGGTGCGCCACGGCCGGCTGGCCGGCACCTGTGTCAGCCCGCCCGGCGCCGACCCGATGCCCTACGTCGAGGCGTTGGCTCGCTCCGGCGAGGTCGTGGCCCAGCCGATCGGACCCGTGCCGGCCGCGAGTG
Organism: uncultured Actinomycetota bacterium; assembly: GCA_963834425.1. GTDB lineage: Bacteria > Actinomycetota > Actinomycetes > Actinomycetales > CAVURS01 > CAVURS01. The sequence goes on along the minus strand of CAWIBR010000013.1, from coordinate 892,509 downwards.
CCGAGGAGACCGAGCGGATCCTGCGCTGGCTCGAGGGCGACGGCGTGCGCCTCGTCAATGTCTCCGGTGAATGGAGCTGTCCGGTCCACGGCGCGGGCGGCCAGCGCTGGCAGCTCGAGCCGCTCGCGGCCCGGGCGACCGAGGTCTCACCGTTCGACGAGCCGCGACCGAGTCGCCCTCTGCACCAACCGGCAGGTGCCGTCCCCTCCGGGGCCCCCAGCGGCGGATAAGGACCAGTGAGCGGACGGCCTCCAGGGCCAGGCCGCCTCGGTCCGCAGTGACCCGCCGCGGGCTAGGCTCGCGGAGTGATCACCGCCATCGTCCTGATCCAGGCCGAGACCGACCGCATCCCCGAGGTCGCCGAGGCGCTGGCCGAGCTCGACGGCGTCAGCGAGGTCTACTCGGTGACCGGCGAGATGGACCTGATCGCCATCGTCCGGGTCCGCCGGCACGAGGAGCTCGCCGACGTGATCGCCGACCGGCTGGGCAAGGTCCAGGGCGTGCGGCGCAGCGCCACCCACATCGCCTTCCGCACCTACTCCCAGCACGACCTGGAAGCGGCGTTCGCTCTCGGTCTCGACGACGTCTGACCCGATCTCCTCGGCCGGTCAGGCGGCGGAGGCGGCACCCAGCGTTCCAGGAGGGCCTCGGCCGCGCCGTCGTCGACACTGCGGGCCGCCAGCACCAGCGCCGTACCCATCCGGGCGACCAACGAGCCGGCCGGGTCGCCGACCCCGGCCGCGACCAGAGCGGCGGCCGCGTTGAGCAGCACCGCGTCGCGGACCGGGCCGTCCTGACCGGCCAGCACCGCCCGGACGACCGAGGCGTTGTACGTCGCGTCCGCCCCACGGAGCGTCTCCAGGCCCGAGCGCGGGATGCCCAGCTCGGCCGGGTCGAGCCGGTGCTCCGTGACCACACCGCCGGCGACCGCCCAGACGCGTGACGCACCGGCGATGGTGAGCTCGTCCAGCCCGTCCTCACCGCGGAAAACCAGGGCCGAGCGACCCCGTTCGGCGAGCACGCCGGCGACGAGGGGAGCCATCCGGACGTCGGCGACACCGACCGCGGAGGCGACCGGCTGGGCCGGGTTGGTCAGTGGGCCGAGGAAGTTGAAGGCCGTCGGCACGCCGAGGCCGCTGCGGGCCGGAGCCGCATGCCGGAAGGCCGGATGGAAGGCCTGCGCGAAGCAAAACGTGATCCCGACCTCGGTGGCCAGCTCGGCGACCCGACCGGGAGGCAGATCCAGGCGTACGCCCAGGGCCTCGAGGACGTCGGCAGCGCCGCAGGCCGACGAGGCGGCCCGGTTGCCGTGCTTGACCACCCGGTGGCCGGCTCCGGCCACGACCAGGGCGGCCATCGTCGAGATGTTCACCGTGTGGGCCCGGTCGCCGCCGGTGCCCACGACGTCCACGCAGTCCCCCGGGACCTCGATCCGCACCGCGTGTTCGAGCATCGACCGGGACAGGCCGTCCAGTTCCTGCACCGTCTCGCCCTTGGCCCGCAAGGCGACCAGGAAGCCGGCCAGCTGCACTGGAGTCGCCTCGCCGTCCATGACCTGGCCCATCGCCCACTCGGCCTGCTGACGGGACAGGTCCTTGCGCGCGATCAGGGTCGTGAGCAGCAGGGGCCAGGTGACCTCGGGCGCCGGACCGGCCGCGGAGGTCGACAGGCTCACCGGCTCAGCCGAGTCTGCGGCGAGCGAGGTCGGCCACGGCGTGCGCGACGGCGGCCGGGTCGAGCGGGTGAGGCACCGCCAGGTCGGCCTGGGACCAGGAGGCCAGCCAGGCGTCCTCCCGACGGCCGGTGAGGACCAGGATCGGCGGGCAGTTGTAGATCTCGTTCTTGAGCTGACGGCAGATCCCCATCCCGCCGTAGGGCACCGCCTCGCCGTCCAGGACCAGCACGTCGGCCCGGCCCTCGTCCGCGACGGCCACGACGGCGGCCTCGGTGGCGCACTCGATCCACTCCACGGCGGGCAGGTCAGCGGCCGGTCGGCGCCCGACGGCCAGGCGGACGTTCTCGCGCACGGTGGAGTCGTCGCTGTAGAGCAGCACCGTGAGGGTCTTGGGTCGGCTGGCCGAGGCGCCCTCGAGCGAGGATGGGAGGGGAGCCGGGTGCGTGGTCGCCATGGTCACGGATGCTATCGGCAGGCCGCCGGGGGGTCGCAGCACCATCGGCGCGGCGGTAGGGCAATAATGACCGCCGTGGCGACTGCAACGACCTTGGACGCACCCGCGCACGCACCGGTGAACCGTCCGAACATGACGTCGGTCGGCACCATTGTCTGGCTGGCCAGCGAGCTGATGTTCTTCGCGGGACTCTTCGCGATGTACTTCACGATCCGGTCGGTCGTGCCCGCCCTCTGGGTCACTGAACCGGCCAAGCTGAACGTGCCCTTCGCCACCTGCAACACCCTGGTCCTGGTGATCAGTTCCGTCTGGTGCCAGATGGGCGTCTGGAAGGCCGAGCGGTTCCAGCCCGGCCGCACCGGCAAGATCTGGCAGCTCGGCCAGTGGGGCATGCGCGAGTGGTACGTCGTGACCTATCTGTTCGGGGCCACCTTCATCGCCGGGCAGATCTACGAGTACGCCGGGCTGACCCGGGACAACCTGACCATCCCGGCCAACGCCTACGGCTCGATCTTCTATCTGGCCACCGGCTTCCACGGTCTGCACGTCACCGGTGGCCTGATCGCCTTCCTGCTCATCATCGGCCGCAGCTTCATGGCCAAACGATTCGGCCATCACGAGGCAACCAGCGCGATCGTCACGTCGTACTACTGGCATTTCGTCGACGTCGTGTGGATCGGGCTGTTCGCCACGATCTACCTGCTGAAGTGAACCGTCCCACCCCCGCAGCCCAGCTAGCCCAGCAGCCCGAGACGAGGAAGTGGTCGTGAGCGCACTAGCAGCCCGCAGGCGTCATCCGATGATGCTTGTGCTGATCCTGCTCGCGGGGCTCCTCATTACTGGCTTCGCTTACGCCGCAGCCAATCCCACTTCCGCCAACGCTGACACGAATGCGGCCGGCTCGATCGACAGCGGCCGGAAGCTCTTCCTGACCAACTGCGCCACCTGTCACGGCATCAACGCGCAGGGCACGTCGATCGCACCCACGCTGATCGGCGTCGGAGCGGCCGCAGTCGACTTCCAGGTCGGCACGGGCCGGATGCCGGCGGCCGGGCCGTCCGTGCAGATCCAGCCACGAGCCGTCCTCTTCAGCGAGCAGGAGATCTCCGACCTCGCGGCGTACGTCGCGTCGCTCGCTCCCGGGCCGGCGATCCCGCCCGCGTCCGCGACCGACCCGGCCGGCGGCGACATCGCCCTGGGCGGCCAGATCTTCCGGGTCAACTGCGCGATGTGCCACAACTTCGCCGGGTCCGGCGGTGCGCTCACCCGCGGGAAGTCGGCCCCGAGTCTGATGGGCGTCCCCGGACGCTTCGTCTACGAGGCGATGCTGACCGGCCCCCAGTCGATGCCGGTCTTCGCCGACAGCAACATCAGCCCGCAGAACAAGCAGGACATCATCGCCTACCTCCACAACGTGCACACCACGCCGAGCCCGGGTGGCCTCACCCTCGGCAACCTCGGCACCATCCCCGAGGGCCTCTTCGTCTGGGTCTTCGGGTTGACGGCTCTGATCGGCTGCGCGGTCTGGCTGGGATCGAAGTCATCATGAGTGCGAGCAGCCGACAGGGCGGGAACTACTGCAGCGGAACGGATCTCACGCGATGAGCGACCTGCAAGAGCACCCGGGCGTCAACGGCCAGGATGGCGCTCATGACGGGCCGGGCCAGGACCTGGTCCACGCCGACGGCGGTGAAGTGCCCGCTCGCTTCCCGAACCCCGGACTGCCGGCGCACCACCACCGGATGGGCGACACGGACCCGATCGCGGCCCGCCGGGCGGAGCGGCAGGTCGCGGCCCTGTTCTTGATCTCGATGGTGGCCACCGTCGGCTTCATCGTGGCCTACTTCACGGTCTCGGACACCGAGACGATCTTCGTCCCGGGCTTCGGGACCATCGGGGCGCAGAACTTCATCTTCGGGATCTGCCTGGGCGTCAGCCTGTTCTGCATCGGCGCCGGCGCGATCCACTGGGCCAAGACGCTGATGCCGGACGAGGAAGTCATCGAGTACCGGCACGCGATGCGGAGCAGCGACGAGGACCGCGCTGAGGCGGTGGCCACGCTCGCCGAGGGTGGAGCGTCCTCCGGGGTCGGGCGCCGTCCGCTCATCAAGTACACCCTCGGCGGCGCCCTTGGTCTCTTCGCCCTGCCGCTGGCCCTGCAGCTGGTCGGCGGACTCGGCCCGCTCCCGGGCAACGAGCTCTCGACGACGTTCTGGAAGAAGGGTTTGCGCCTGATGCGCGACCCGGTGATGACGCCGATCAAGGCCTCCGACGTCACCATCGGCGCGGTCTTCCACGTGATGCCCGAGGGCATCGACAAGCTGCCGCCCGACGACCAGCTCGACCAGAAGGCCAAGGCCGCTGTCCTGCTGATGCGGCTCGACCCGGACGACATCAAGAGCGCCAGGGAGCTGGACTGGGGCTACCAGGGGATCGTGGCCTACTCCAAGATCTGCACCCACGTCGGCTGCCCGGTCGGCCTCTACGAGCAGACGACCCACCACCTGCTCTGCCCGTGCCACCAGTCCACCTTCGATGTCGCGCACGACTGCAAGGTGATCTTCGGGCCGGCCAACCGACCGCTTCCCCAGCTGCCCATCACCGTCGACGCCGAGGGATACTTGGTGGCGCAGCATGGCTTTGACAAGCAGTGGGACCGAGCTTCTGGGAGCGCGGATGAGCACCAGTCCTGGAGCGAAGGTGGCCGGCGGTCTCGCCGGCTGGGCCGACGACCGGATCGGCATCGCCAAGCCGGCCAAGACCTTCATGCGCAAGGTCTTCCCCGACCACTGGTCGTTCATGCTCGGCGAGATCGCGATGTACAGCCTGATCATCCTGCTGCTCACCGGCACGTTCCTGACCTTCTGGTTCGTCCCGTCGGCCGGTCACGTCGTCTACGACGGCAGCTACGTGCCGATGCGTGGCGTCTCGATGTCCGAGGCCTACAAGTCCACGCTGGACATCTCCTTCGACGTCCGCGGTGGCCTGCTGATCCGGCAGATCCACCACTGGTCGGCCCTGATCTTCGTGGCCGCGATCACGGTGCACATGTTCCGGGTCTTCTTCACCGGCGCTTTCCGCAAGCCCCGCGAGCTCAACTGGGTCATCGGCGTCATCTTGCTGCTGCTCTCGATGCTCGAGGGCTTCGCCGGCTACTCGATCCCGGACGACCTGCTCTCCGGCACCGGGCTGCGCATCGCCTCGGGCTTCATGGAGTCGATCCCGGTGATCGGCAGCTACCTGACGTTCTTCCTGTTCGGTGGTCCGTTCCCGGGCACGGCGATCATCCCGCGGCTCTACACGATCCACGTGTTGCTGCTGCCGGCGATCATCGTGGGCCTGTTCACCGCCCACATCCTGATGGTGACGCTGCAGAAGCACACCCAGTACCCAGGCCCCGGCCGGACCAACGACAACGTCGTCGGATACCCCTTCATGCCGGTCTACCTGGCCAAGGCCGGCGGCTTCTTCTTCATCGTCTTCGGCGTCACCGCCCTGCTGGCCGCCAGTCGCCACCATCAACCCGATCTGGGCCTACGGACCCTACGATCCATCGCCGGTCACGGCCGGCGCCCAGCCCGACTGGTACATGGGCTTCACCGAGGGCGCGCTGCGGCTGATGCCTGGCTTCCCGGAGATCCATGCCTTCGGCTACACGCTGAGCCTGAACGTCTTCATCCCTGGCGTCCTGCTGCTCGGCGCGCTCTTCACGATCGCCGGCGCCTACCCGTTCATCGAGGCCTGGGTCACCAAGGACAAGCGCGAGCACCACATCCTGGACCGCCCGCGCAACGCCCCGACCCGGACCGCGCTGGGCGTCATGGCCATCTCGTTCTACCTGGTGCTCTTCCTGGCCGGCGGCAACGACCTGATCGCCACGCACTTCCAGCTCTCGATCAACGACATCACCAACACCTTCCAAGTGCTGCTGTTCGTGGCACCGCCGATCGCCTTCTGGGTGACCAAGCGGGTCTGCCTCGGCCTGCAGCGCCGCGACCGTGACCTGGTGCTGCATGGCCGGGAGACCGGCCGGATCGTGCGACTCCCCCACGGCGAGTTCATCGAGGTCCACGAGCCGCTCGACCCGATGGTCTCCTGGCGGCTGGTCCAGCACGAGGCGCTCCCGCCCGTCCCGCTCGCCCCGGACGAGGACGACCGCGGCGTACGCCGCAAGGGAGCCGCCAAGGAGCGGCTCTGGGCCAAGGTGTCCCGGTTCTACTTCGATGACCGGATCGAGCCCGTCACCCCGGCCGAGCTGGCTGCGGCGCACGACCACGGCCACGGTCACGCCGAGGTCGAAGCTGGCGAGTCGGTCTCCGCCATCGACAGCCACTGATCCCGCTCAGTTCAGAACCCGCCCGGCCTCACCTCTGCAGCTGGTCCGGACCAGAGCGGCTGAGGACGAACGCGCCCGTACGGCGCGGGGCTGGGTCCTGCTCGCGGCTCACCGAAGGCGTGCATGGTTGCAGCGCGTGCGGCTACTTATTGAGGCAACTCTGCGTCAGATGTGACGCAAAGTTGCATCAATGAGGCGTGCTGGGCGGAGCGTGACCCGCGAGCAGGGCCCAGCCCCGCGCCGTACCGGCGCGTCGTCCTCAGCGTCTTTGTCTCGCGATCCGAGCGCTGGTCAGGCGAGGGCGGAGCGCTTCTCCCACTGGGCGTAGGTGTAGTTCCAGAGGGTGTAGCCGTTGCCCTGCTCCAGTGCGCGATGACCGCCGACGTACTTCACGACGTCGCCGATGTGCGACTGGTTGAACAGCCACAGCGCGCCGGACGGGCTCAGGTTCGTGCACCCGTGGCTGACGTTGGCGCTGCCCTGCGAGCCGACCGACCAGGGCGCGGAGTGCAGGAACTCACCGCTCCAGGTCAGGCGCATCGCCCACTGTGCGGTGATGTGGTAGTAGCCGGGCGAACCCTTCGGAATGCCGATCGAGGCGGAGTCCATGACGTGCACGGGCTCCTTGGTGATGATCACCTTGATGCCGTTGCGGGTCTCGGTCTTCGGGCCCGGGCGACCGGTGCTGACGAGCAGCGTCTTGATGACCTTGCCGTTGCGGGTGATGGTCATCTTGTGGGTCGACATGTTGACCGTGCTGATCATGGCCGCACCGATGCTGTACGACGTGGACTCGTCGTTGGCGACGTACTTGCCGGTGCCGGTGCGCACACCGGTCAGGTTGGCATGCAGGGTGATCTTGGTACCGGTCGCCCAGTAGTGCGAGGGCCGGAACATGACCTGGGTGTCGGTCAGCCAGCCCCAGGAGCCGTCGACGTGCGGGCTGGTGGTGACCGAGAGGTGCTTCTCGACCTCTACCTTGCCGGCGTCGCTGACGGGTGTGTCGAACTGGACACCGAGCGGCATCCCGACGCCGACGACCGCGCCGGGCGCGGTGAGCAGGTGGTACGTCGCGGTGACCTTCGCCGACGACGTGGCGAAGCTGCTCTTGGTGGTGGTGCCGGAGGCCGACGTCGCCTCGACGGTGTAGGTCGACCCGGGTCGCAGCAGCGCGCGGGCGGTCCAGGTCATCGCGTCACTGGAGAGCGTGCCACTCACGGCGTGCGACTTGCTGTCCTTGACGGCGACGCTGGCGATGGCACCGCCGGTCGAGGTGACGGTCACCGTCGTGTCTGGTCGGACCGACGCGGACCCGTTGGCCGGCGAGATCTTCAGCGAGGCCGCAGCCGCCGTGGTCGGGCGACGAGCTGCTCGTGCTCGGGCTGGACCCGGCTGCGGCGGGGCTCTGCGCGTGGGCGCTGCCCTGGCAGCCGCTGACCAGCAGTGCCGTCGCGGTGATGGCCGCAGCGGCCCAGCCGGCGCGCGCGCGCCGCGTGGTGAGGGTGGAACCAGCCACAATGCTCCTTCGAGGCCGACTCCCCGCCAGCCCGTGGTCTCTAAGACGCGCGACAGCCCGGGTGGGCGGCGCGCGTGTACCACAAGAGTAACCACAGCAGAGCGGTACGTCGTACACATCGTCCATCTGGGGAGACGGCGCGCCGCGGTGCGTCCGGGCGCTCCTCCAGGGCTACTGGCGGGTAGCCCGAACCGGGTTCCCCGAGGCCGATCTCAGTGAGCGAAGGCGCCCCTGGAGTACTCGTAGACCCACCCGACGATGGCGATCGTGCCGAACCCGATGCCGATGATGACCAGCCACCAGCCGATCGCCAGACCCAGGAAGATGACCGCGCCCGACGCCCCGAGCGGCAACGGCCACCAGCTGTGCGGCGCGAAGAAGCCGTAGTCGCCGGCGCCGGCCTCGATCGGTGCGGACCAGTCGTCCTCGGGCCGCGGGTCGATCCGCCGGCCGGTGATGAAGAGGTAGATGCCGATCAGGATCGACAGGCCGGCCGTGAGCAGGAGACCGACCGGGCCGACCGGCTCGTCCCAGTCGGTCAGGATGCCGTAGACCACTCCGATCGGTGCGAAGAACAGGGCACCGGCGCCAAACAGCCAGGTCTCGACCTTCATCTCAGTGCCCTCCGCCCGTGGGGCCGACTTGGGCGCCGCCGAGGAGTTCGTCTACGGGGTTGTGGTGTAGGGGGACTTCGGCGGCGGCGATTTCGGGGTGGTGGAGGTCGAAGGCGGGGCGTTCGGAGCGGATCCGGGGGATGGAGGTGAAGTTGTGCCGTGGGGGTGGGCAGGAGGTGGCCCATTCCAGGGAGGCGCCGTAGCCCCAGGGGTCGTCGGTCTCGACCAGGGGGGCGTACTTCCAGGTGTGCCAGACGTTGTACAGGAACGGCAGGGTGGAGGCGCCGAGGAGGAACGCGCCGCAGGTGGAGAGCTGGTTGGCCCAGGTGAAGCCCTCGCCGGGTAGGTAGTCGGCGTAGCGGCGGGGCATGCCGATCACCCCGAGCCAGTGCTGGATCAAGAAGGTGGTGTGGAAGCCGATGAACAGCATCCAGAAGTGGACCTTGCCCAGGCGTTCGTCGAGCATCCGGCCGGTGAACTTGGGCCACCACAGGTAGAAGCCGCCGAACATCGCGAAGACCACGGTGCCGAAGACGACGTAGTGGAAGTGGGCGACCACGAAGTAGGAGTCGGAGAGCTGGAAGTCCAGGGCCGGGCTGGACAAGATGATGCCGGTCAGCCCGCCGAACAGGAACGTGATCAAGAACCCGATCGCCCACAGCATCGGCGTCTCGAAGGTCAACGACCCGCGCCACATCGTGCCGATCCAGTTGAAGAACTTCACCCCGGTCGGGATCGCGATCAACATCGTCATGAACGCGAAGAACGGCAACAACACCTGACCCGTGGCGTACATGTGGTGCGCCCACACCGTCACCGACAGCGCCGCAATCCCGATCGTCGCGAAGACCAGCGTCTTGTAGCCGAACAGCGGCTTGCGGGAGAAGATCGGCAGGATCTCGCTGATGATGCCGAAGAACGGCAACGCGATGATGTAGACCTCGGGATGGCCGAAGAACCAGAACAGGTGCTGCCACAACATCGCCCCACCGTTTTGCGGGTCGAAGATGTGCGCCCCGATCCGCCGATCCGCCCCCAGGGCCAGCAGCGCCGAGGCCAGCACCGGGAACGCCATCAGGACCAGCACGCTGGTCACGAGGGCAGTCCAGGTGAACATGGGCATCCGGAACATCGTCATCCCGGGCGCGCGCATGCAGATGATCGTGGTGATGAAGTTGACCGCACCCAGGATCGTGCCGAACCCGGCCAACGCCAGGCCGAAGACCCACAGGTCACCACCCAGACCCGGGGAGTAGACCTGGTTGGACAACGGCGCATACGCGAACCAGCCGAACGCCGCCGCACCCCCCGGCGTCAGGAACCCGGCCGAGACGATCAACCCACCGAACAGGTACAACCAGTAGGCGAACATGTTCAACCGCGGGAACGCCACATCCGGCGACCCGATCTGCAACGGCATCAACGCATTGGTGAACCCCGCGAACAACGGCGTCGCGAACAACAACAACATGATCGTGCCGTGCATCGTGAACAACTGGTTGTACTGCTCCGGGTCCTTCACGATCTGCAACCCCGGCTCGAACAACTCCGCCCGGATCAGCAGCGCCATCAAGCCACCGATCAAGAAAAAGATGAACGAGGTGATGAAGTACAGATTCCCGATCACCTTGTGATCAGTCGTCGTCGCCCACCGCACCAACGTCCGCCCCAACGTGTGCTCACGCGGCGGCGCCACCACCCACTCGGCCTCGCGGTATGTCGTCATGAGCCGCTCCCCGCACCTTGCAACAGAGCCTCCTGGCCAGGTTCGAGGGGCGACCGGCTGTCCGTTGCCGGCAGCGAACCGGTCTGACCCGCGTCCTTGAGGGCTTGGATGTGGGCGTCGAAGTCGGCCTGCGAGACGACCTTCACCTCGAAGAGCATCTGCGAGTGGTAGGCGCCACACAGCTCGGCGCACTTGCCGGCGAAGGTGCCTTCCGTGGTCGGCACGACCTGGAAGCGGTTGACCTTGCCCGGGATCATGTCGAGCTTCTGCAGGAACGCCGGCACCCAGAACGAGTGGATGACGTCCCGCGACGTGAGGACGAACTCGGTCCGCTTGCCGACCGGCAGGTAGAGCACTGGCAGCGAGTTCTCCGGCAGCGGCTTGCCCGTCAGCTCGGCCTGCGTACCCGACTCGAAGACCTGCTGCGTGGTGTAGTTGAAGTCCCAGCTCCATTGCTTGCCAACGACATTCACCACCATGTCGGGCTTCACGCTGGTGGAGAGCAGCGCCGTCTCGTCCCGCGCGGTGAAGTAGAACAGCACGCCGATCATGAACAGTGGGACGACCGTGTAGAGGATCTCGATCGGCACGTTGTAGCGCAGCTGCTCGGGGAACTCCGGGTCGTCCTTCTTGCGGCGGTACGCCGCGACACACCACAGGATCAGACCCCAGACCAGGACGCCGACGCCGAGGGCCGCGATCCACGAGCCGTCCCACAGGTCGGTGACCCGCTTGCCGTTCTCGGTCACAGCCTTCGGCAGGAAGCCACGAGAGATGGCGTTGGAGCAGCCACTGAGCAGGAAGATGCATCCCGCTGCTGCCCCGGCCACGCCGATCACACGGCGCCGGGTCGGCGAGCCTGAGCGCACGAATGGCACCTTCCCTGAAGACGGCTGACGACGGCCGCAACCCTACTCCAGGCACTGTGCCCGAACCCGGCAGGGTGGGCCCGGCGCAACGTACGGCGTGCCGCCCCCGCCTACCCCGCGAAGGCGGCCGGCAGTGGCAGTTCGAGCGCGGCCGTCAGCCGGGCCAGGTAGTCGGATCGGGGCACCTCGATCACGCCGAGCGTGGCGAGGTGGTCGGTCCGCCACTGGACGTCGAGCAGCCGCTGACTCCCAGGTGGGCAGCCACTCAGCGAACTTCCCGAGGAGCTGCTGGCGTCGGCCGCGAGGAGGTCCACCAGGCCGGCGAGCGCGGTCTTGGACGCGTCCCGCTGGGCCGAGAACATCGACTCCCCCGCAAACAGGCCGCCGATCGCCACGCCGTACAAGCCTCCGGCCAGCTCTCCGGCCGACCAGCACTCGACCGAGTGGGCCCACCCGAGACGGTGCAGCTCGCCGTAGGCCTGGGCGATCGATGGGGTGATCCAGCGACCTTCGCGGCCCGGAGCGGCGCAACCCGCGACGACCCGGTCGAAGGCCGTGTCCACCCGCACCTCATAGCGCTTCATCGAACGGCGCAGCGAGCGCGACACATGCAACCGCTCCAGCGGCAGGATGCCGCGGGGGTCAGGCGACCACCAGCCCAGCGGCCGGGCCCCCCGACGGCCGAGCCCCATCGGGAACAGCCCTCGGCGATAGGCCAGTAGCAGCGTGCCGGGCGCCAGGTCGGCTCCGACGCCCACCAGGTCCTCGCCGGGCCGCGCGCTCTCGACCCCGAGGGCCCACGTCGAGGGCGGCGGCTCCTGCGGACCTAGGGCCGCAGGCACCGCAGGTTCGGCTCCACGTCGGCGACCGCGGCCGCGCCGTACGCCGCTTCGAACCGCGTGAGGAAGCCGCCCCGGCCCAGCTCGTACTCCTGGGTGCCGACGGTCTCGATCACGTAGGTCGCGAGCATCGAGCCGATCTCGGCGCACCGCTCGTGGGTCAGTCCCCAGGCCAATCCGGCCAGGAAGCCGGCTCGGAACGCGTCGCCGACGCCGGTGGGGTCGACCTTGCGCAGCTCGCGGGCGACGGGCACGTGGATCGGGTCCTCGCCCTTCACCTCGATCCGGGCACCCTGCGCGCCGAGCGTGGTCACCCGCACACCGACGCGCTCGAGGATGTCCTCGGGGCTCCAGCCCGTCTTCTGCTCGGTCAGGGCGGCTTCGTACTCGTTGCTGAAGAGGTATGCCGCGCCGTCGATCAGCGCCCGGATGGTCGTGCCGTCGGCGAAGGCCAGCTGCTGGGAGGGGTCGGCGGCGAAGGCGTAGCCGCGGGTGCGGCACTCCTCGGTGTGCCGGAGCATCGCCTCCGGGTCGTTGGCGCTGATCACGACCAGGTCGGTGCCGCCCTCGCGGGCCACGAGCGGGCCGAGCTCGATGTTGCGGGCCTCGCTCATCGCGCCCGAGTAGAAGGTCGCGATCTGCGCGTGGTCGGAGTCGGTCGTGCAGACGAACCGGGCCGTGTGCTTGAGCTCGGAGATGCGCACGCCGGCGGTGTTGACGCCGTGGCGCTCCAACCAACCGCGGTAGTCGTCGAAGTCGGAGCCGGCGCCGCCGACCAGCAACGGGCGCAGGCCCAGGTTGCCCATGCCGAAACAGATGTTCGGGGCCACCCCGCCACGCCGGATCTCCAGCTCCTCCACCAGGAAGGACAGCGAGATCTTGTCGAGCTGTTCCACGACCAGGGAGTCGGCGAACCGCCCCTGGAAGGTCATCAGGTGGTCGGTCGCGATGGAGCCGGTGACAGCGATGCGCACGGCGGGAAGGCTAGCCCGCCGTGCGCATCAGTGCTGTCATCGACCGGCTGGTGGACCAGCGGTCAGGTCTGCGAGGACCTCAGGCGGACCTCAGTGGAAGCTGTCTCCACACGCGCAGCTGCCGCTGGCGTTGGGGTTGTCGATCGTGAAGCCCTGCTTCTCGATCGTGTCGGCGAAGTCGATCGTCGCGCCCGACAGGTACGGCGCGGACATCCGGTCCACGACCACCTCGACGCCGTCGAAGTCACGGACCAGGTCGCCGTCCAGGCTGCGCTCGTCGAAGTAGAGCTGGTAGATCAGGCCGGAGCAGCCACCCGGCTGCACGCCGATCCGCAGCCGCAGGTCGTCCCGACCCTCTTGCTCCAGCAGGCTCTTGACCTTGCTCGCAGCAACGGCGGTCACCTCGACGCCGTGCGTCTCGGTGGTCGGCTCGGTGGCCTGGGTGGCGTCGGTCTGAGCGCTCATCGGTGGGAGTCCCCATCCTTCTCGAAGCAGCGGGCATGCATCCGGCAGCGTGAACCGCTCGGTTGCGGTGGTTGTTCCCCACCAGCGTACGTCGTGCGACCGACGTTCTCGCGCCACCGCCTCACACGGGGTCACCCGGGTCGGTAAGCCGGAGCTCAGGGCCGGGTCCAGGTGCGGGCGATCCGGGCCGTCCGCGCCCGCACCGCCTCGACCGGATCCCGCCACACATCGGGCAGATCGGCCGGGCGCTCGGCCATCGGATAGCTGCCGGACAGGCCCAGCGTCATCGACTCGCGCCGGCCGACGAGCACCTCGCCGGCCAGCACGACGCTGGGCACGCCTGCCGCCAGACCGAGGGCGGCCACGCTGGCGACCGTCCCACCGCGCAGCGAACGCCAGTCGAAGGTCGCCTCCGCACCGACGACGAGGTCGCTGCGGCCGATCCGGTCCGGCAGCCCGATGGTCTCCGCGACCGCCCCGACGCCGTCCTGGTAGGTCGCACCCAGCAGGAGGAGGGCGAAGCCCAGTCCCCCGCCGGCACCCGAACCGGGCGCGGCTGCCGGGCCCTTGCCCAGCAACGGCCGACCGGCGACGAGGGAGCCCGCGGCCAGATCGGCGTAGTGCCCCAGGGCCGCCTCCAGCGCCTGGGCCTGCTCCGGCGTCGCACCCTTGCCTTCGGCGTACGTCGCGCTCGTGCCGTGGAAGCCCAGCAGCGCCACGTCGGTCGCGCCCGCGAGGACGAGCTCGATCCCGCTGAACCGCTGGCGAGCCTCGGCCAGGCCGGCGAGCGCGCCGGCGTCGATGTCCGCGAGCGCGAGCCCGCCGCGACCGAGCAGCTCGGACGAGCCCACCCCGAGGGCAGCGAGCAGCCCGGCTCCCCCGTCATTGGTCGCTGTCCCGCCGACGCCCACGACGACCCGGCGAGCGCCGGTTGCGACGGCCGCCGCGACCAGCTCCCCGACGCCGTACGTCGTGGTCCGCCCAGGGTCACGCTCGGCCGGCGCCAGCAAGTGCAAGCCGCAGGCCTCCGCGGCCTCGACATAGGCGGTGGTGCCGTCGGCGATCAACACGGTGGCGGGCACGGACTCACCGAGCGGACCAGAAACCGTGGTGGGCAGCAGATCGCCACCCACCGCCGCACGGACCACTTCGACGAAGCCCGGTCCCCCATCGCTGAGCGGCGCCAGGTCGAGCTGGTCGACCGGCGCGGCCTCGGCCCACCCGGCGGCCATGGCCGCCGCCACCTGACCGGCCGAGAGCCGTCCGGCGAAGGCGTCCGGGGCGAGGACGACGCGCATCAGCGCGGCAGGGTGGCCAAGCGCTCGAGCAGGACCGCCTCAGCGACGCAGACCCGCTCGAACTCACCCAGGTGCAGGCTCTCGTCGACGCCGTGCGCGCGGGTGTCCGGGTCCTCGACCCCGGTCACCAGGATCGCGGCCTCCGGGAAGGTGGCGGCGAACTCGGCGATGAAGGGGATCGAGCCGCCGATGCCGACATCCACTGGCTGCACCCCCCACGCGTCGGCGAACGCAGCTCGCGCCGCGTCGTAGGCCGGCCCTTCGGCCTGGGCGGCGAACGCCTCGCCGGTCTCCTTCAGGGTGACCTCGACCCGGGCGCCCCAGGCCGGCTGCGCCAGCAGGTGGTGCCGCACCGCCTCGAACACCTCGGCGGCGGCTTGGCCGGGGGCGACCCGGACGGACAGCTTGGCCCGGACGTGGGCCTGCAGCGTGTTGGACGCCTGCCCGGTCGAGGGCAGGTCGATCCCGGTGACGGTGACGGTCGGCCGGGTCCACAGCCGGGAGGTCAACGCGCCGGTGCCGATCAGCTCCACGCCGTCCAGCACGCCCGCGTCGATCCGGAGCTGGGCCTCGGGGTAGTCCAGGTCGGCGGCGTCGCCGGCGTGCAGACCCGCCACCGCGACCTCGCCCCGCTCGTCGTGCATCGAGGCCAGCAGCCGGACCAACACCATCACGGCGTCTGGGACCGCTCCGCCGAACATCCCCGAGTGCACCGGGTGGTCGAGCGTGGCGACGTCGAGGTAGCACTCGACCAGACCCCGCAGGCTGGTGGTGAGCGCAGGCTGGCCGATCGCCCAGTTCAGGGAGTCGGCCAGGACCAGCACATCGGCACCGAGTCGGTCGCGATGCCGGTCGAGGATCCGGCCGAGCGAGGGCGAACCGTCCTCCTCCTCGCCCTCGACGAAGATCGTGACCGATACCGGTGGCGCCCCGTCGTGGGCGCGGATCGCGGCCAAGTGCGCCATCACACCCGCCTTGTCGTCGGCCGCTCCCCGACCGTAAAGCCGCCCATCGCGCTCCTGCGGCTCGAACGGCGGCGAGGTCCAGGCCCCGACGTCACCTACCGGCTGGACGTCGTGATGGGCATAGAGGACGACGTGCGGCGCCCCCTCCGGTCCGGGCAGGTGCCCGATCACGGCGGGGCGGCCACCCTCGACGACGATGTCGGTGTCCAGACCCTCGGCGCGCAGCAGGTCGGCCACCGCTGCTGCGCTGCGGTCGACGAGGGACTGGTCGGCCTCGCCGACCGACACGCTGGGGATTCGGACCAGGGCCTCGAGATCACGCCGTACGCCGGGCAGTTGGCGGGCCACCGCGGATCGAAGGGCGCTGAGCCGGGCCGGGTCGATGGCGCCGCCGGGGTCGCCGGTGGTGGAGGGGCTGGACGTCATGGTTGGGCAGGCTAACGGGAGGCGGATTGGCAAGTAGTCTGGCCCGATGTTCGGACGCAACAAGTCGGCTGGGACGGCTACCCCGGTCGAGCCGGAACGCGCTGGGGCCAAGAACCGGCCGACCCCCAAGCGGAGTGTCGCCGAGGCCGCCAACAAGCGACCGCTCGTGCCGAGCGACCGCAAGAACGCCTCGAAGGCGTCCCGGGAGCAGATGCGCGAGCAGCGCACCCGCCAACGCGCGGCGATGCTCTCCGGTGACGAGAAGGCCCTGCCGGCGCGCGATGCCGGCCCCGTGCGTCGCTACGTCCGCGACTTCGTCGATGCCCGCTACAGCGTCGGTGAGTTCCTGTTGCCGCTCGTGGTGATCGTCTTCGTCCTCACCCTGACCCGCCAGGCCTACCTGGCGCTCCCGGCGATCGTCGTGACCTACGGCATGGTCTTCGCCTTCCTGCTCGACTCGCTCTACCTGCGCTACCGGCTGACCAAGCAGCTGACCGCCAAGTTCGGGTCGGTCGAGCGTGGGGTCGTCTTCTACGCCGTGACGCGGGCGCTGCAGCTGCGACGCTGGCGGATGCCGCGTCCGAAGGTCGGCCGGGGCGAGTACCCCTCCTAGCACTCGGACCGAGTCGAACCGGTCCGAACCGGCCCGCCGATGCGGAGCCACCTCCGGTTGCCTAGGGTTGGCGCATGCGCTTTCGATACCTCGGCAACAGCGGCCTGAAGATCTCCGAGATCACCTACGGCAACTGGCTCACCCACGGCTCCCAGGTCGAGAACGACGTTGCGGCGCAATGCGTGCGCGCGGCGCTCGATGCAGGCATCACGACCTTCGACACCGCGGATGTCTACGCCAACACCGCGGCGGAGACCGTCCTCGGCGATGCTTTGAAGGACGAACGTCGCGAGTCGCTGGAGATCTTCACCAAGGTCTACTGGCCCACCGGACCGAAGGGGCACAACGACACCGGCCTGTCGCGCAAACACATCCTGGAGTCGATCAACGGCTCGTTGCGCCGGCTGCAGACCGACTACGTCGACCTGTATCAGGCCCACCGCTACGACACCGAGACTCCGCTCGAGGAGACGATGCAGGCGTTCGCCGACGTCGTCCGGCAGGGCAAGGCGCTCTACATCGGCGTCAGCGAGTGGACGGCGGACCAGATCCGGGCCGGTCACCAGCTGGCGACCGACCTCGGGATCCAGCTGATCAGCTCCCAGCCGCAGTACTCGATGCTGTGGCGGGTCATCGAGGAGGAGGTCATCCCGACGAGCCAGGAGCTCGGGGTCAGCCAGATCGTCTGGAGCCCGATCGCCCAGGGCGTCCTGACCGGCAAGTACAAGCCCGGCGAGGCCCCTCCGGCCGGGTCGCGCGCGACCGACGACAAGGGCGGCGCCGACATGATCAGCCGGTTCATGCGCGACGACGTGCTCTCGGCCGTGCAGCGGGTCGTGCCGATCGCCCAGGAGCTCGACGTGACGCCGGCGCAGCTGGCCATCGCCTGGGTGCTGGCCAACGACAACGTCGCCGCGGCACTGGTCGGTGCCTCCCGGCCGGAGCAGGTTGCCGAGAACGTCAAGGCCAGCGGGGTCGAGATCCCGGCCGAGCTGATGGCCCGGATCGACGAGGCCCTCGGTGATGTCGTGGTGACCGACCCGGCGATGACCCGCGAGCACGCGCCAGCGGCTCGGCCCCGGTAGCGGTGAGCTGCCGGCGGACCGGGATGGGTAGCGTGCGCGCGTGAGCGCGCGCAACAGCGGCAACGGCGCCTTGGTCGCCGGGATCGACTCCTCCACCCAGTCCTGCAAGGTCCTGGTCGTCGATCCCGAGACCGGCCAGGTCGTCCGGCAGGCCGGCGTCGCGCACCCCGACGGCACCGAGGTCGACCCTCGAGCCTGGTGGGATGCACTCGGGTCGGCCACGAACCAGGCTGACCTCGGCGGGGTGCGCGCTCTCTCGGTGGGCGCCCAGCAACACGGCATGGTCACCCTCGACTCGGCCGGCGAGACGGTGCGGCCGGCGTTGTTGTGGAACGACGTCCGCAGCGCGCCGCAGTCCCGGGCGATGATCGAGCGCCTCACCCCGCAGGGCTGGGCCGACGCCGTCGGTAGCGTGCCATTGCCCGCCTTCACCGTGACCAAGCTGGCCTGGCTCGCCGAGCACGAGCCCGACCACGCGGCCGCCGTCGCCTCCGTCCTGCTGCCGCACGACTGGCTCACCTGGCGGCTCCTGGATCGCCGGCATGAGCCCACGACCGACCGCAGCGACGCCTCCGGCACCGGCTACTGGTCGTCCGCGGCGGGCGACTACCGGCTCGACCTGCTCGAGCAGGCGCTCGGCCACGGCGCGGCCGTCCCCCGGGTGCTGGGGCCGGCCGAGACGGCCGGGCACACAGCAGACGGCCTGCTGGTCGGGCCCGGTGCCGGTGACAACGCGGCCGCGGCTCTCGGGCTGGGCCTCCTGCCCGGTGAGGTGGCGGTGTCCCTCGGCACGAGCGGCGCCGTCTTTGCCGCCACCGATGTCCCGACCCATGACGGCTCGGGCATCGTGGCCGGCTTCGCCGACGCGACGGGCCGTGAGCTTCCACTCGCCTGCACGCTCAACGCGGCGCGGGTGCTCACAGCGACGGCGACGATGCTCGGCACCGACCTCGCCGGCCTGGATCGCCTTGCGGCAGAGGGCGATCCGGACGCTGGCGGCCTGACGCTGCTCCCCTACCTGGACGGCGAGCGGACCCCCGACCTGCCCGAGGCTGCCGGCAGCCTGCACGGCCTGCGCCGCGCCACGATGACCCCGCAGAACCTGGCCCGAGCGGCGGTGCTCGGCATGCTCTGCGGCCTGGCCGACGCGCTCGACGTGATGCGGGCCAACGGTGTGCCGGCCGAGCGAGTCGTGCTGATCGGCGGCGCCTCCAAGTCACAGGCCGTGCGATCGGCGGCGCCGGACATCTTCGGCGTTCCGGCGGTGGTGCCCGCCGAGGCCGAGTACGTCGCGCTCGGCGCCGCTCGTCAGGCCGCCTGGGTCCTGAGCGGCGAGGAGCACCCGCCCACCTGGCAGCGCGACGTGCTGGCCGAGACCGAGCCGTCAGCGAGCGACTGGGGTCCAGCCGTCCGTGAACGCTACGACGCGGTCCGGCGATCGGCGTATGGCATCTGAGCGTCCCTGACCACCGACGAAGGAGCTGGACCATGAAGGGTGACCTGACCGCGAGGACGCTGCAGATCGCGGCGAGCGACGGCGACGAGATCGAGGCCTACGCCGCGAGCCCGAGCGACGACGCCCCTCGCGGTGGCGTGGTGGTCATCCATCACATGCCGGGCTACGACCGCGGCACCAAGGAGTTCGTCCGCCGGTTCGCCGAGATGGGCTACGACGCCGTCTGCCCCAATCTCTACTGGCGGCAGGCGCCCGGAGCCGACCCGGATGACGCTGCGGCCACGGTGCGCGCCTCCGGCGGGATCACGGACGACCAGCTCGTCGACGATGTCGGGGGTGCTGCGGCGTACCTGCGATCGTTGCCGTCCAGCAATGGAAAGGTCGGCGTCATCGGCTACTGCTCCGGTGGGCGGCAGAGCGTCCTCGCTGCGTGCCGGCTCGACCTGGACGCGGCCGTCGACTGCTACGGCGCCTATGTCACTGGCACGCCGCCGGAGAGCTGGCCGCTCAAGATCGGGCCGCTCTACGACGACCTGGCCAACCTGTCCTGTCCGCTGCTCGGGCTGTTCGGCAAGGACGACTCGTACCCCTCGCCGGAGCAGGTCCGCGAGCTCGACGAGCTGCTGCGCGGCTACGGCAAGGACTTCGAGCACACGTCGTACGACGACACCGGTCACGCGTTCTTCTCGATCGACCGCCCGGCCTACCGGGTCGAGTCAGCGGTCGACGGGTGGCAGCGGATCGAGGCGTTCTACGGCCGGCAGCTGAGCTGAAGGAGACCAAACATGTGCACCTATGTCACCGAGCGGATTCCCGTGTCCGGCAGCGCCAAGGGACCCAACGGCTGGTTCGCGGCGACCACGGCCAGCGTCTATTACGACCACCCGGTGCACGCCCAGGCCGGCCACAGCCTCAACATCGATTTCCTGGCGCCGCAGGAGGGTCCGTCGGCTCGGGTCGCGCTGGAACTCACCGCTGAGACGGCCCGGGCCCTGGCGGCCGCCATCGAGGCGGCCCTGGCCGCCGTACCTCCGGAGATGATCGAGTGATCGGGCTCGACTTGGCTCGCGCCCTCCGCACGGCCGGGCTCACCTGGTCGCCCGCCTCAGGCGATCGGTTCGTCATCGACATGCCGGACCTGTCGGACCAGAGCTTCGTCCTGAGCGACCTCACGGTCGACGTCCAGCACTTCGGCGGCCGGCCGGTGCTGGCCTTCAACGGCACCGTCGAGTGGGCGTTGGACTCGGTCACCGTCGACCAGGCCGTGTGGCTGCCGCACGAGGAGCAGCTGCGAACCGCACTCGGTCCGGCCTTTCGCAGCCTGCAGGTCGACGGCGACCGGCATCGCGTGGTGATCGAGGTGGACGGTGCCGCGATCGAGTTCGACGACGCGGATGCGAGCGCGGCGTACGGTCGGGCGTTGCTGAACCTGCTGACCCGCTGAGCTACTCCGCCGGGCGCAGGCTCATCGGTCCGTAGACCACCTGGTCGTCTTCGATCAGGAAGACGGCGTCGACCCCGCTGTCGACCAGTCCATGCCACTCCTCGCCCAGCCAGGACTCGGCGTCGGACTGCGACGGAAACTGTTGCGCCGCGGGCTTGGTGATCCTCTTGCCGTCGGCGTCTTCGTACCGCCAGGTCCACGAACTGGAGCTCATGGCCCCACCGTAGCGACCGGGTCGGCCACTGCGCCGGACGTCGCAAACGCGGCGACCTCACCGATCACGATCACCGCGGGCGGTCGAAGGCCCTGGGCGGCTGCGACCTCGCCGACGTTCGCGAGGGTCGACGCCAGGACCCGCTGTCCGGGCAGTCCGCCCTCCTGGATGCAGCAGACCGGGGTCCGAGCCGCCATCCCCCCGGCCAGCAAGGCCTCAGCGATCGCCGGAAGGGTGTCGACCGCCATCAGCAGGATCAGCGTCGTGCCGCTCTTGGCGAGGGCCGGCCAGTCGACCTGGCTGCGCGGGTCACTGGGCGCCGCGTGGCCGGACACGACAGTGAAGCCCTGGGAGAGTCCCCGGTGCGTGGCCGGGACGCCGACCAGACCCGGCACGGCGATCGCGCTGCTGACGCCGGGCACGACCTCGACCGCGACGCCGGCGGCCAGGCAGGCGTCGACCTCCTCGCGCCCGCGACCGAAGACGAAGGGGTCGCCGCCCTTGAGCCGCACGACGGTCCGGCCGGCCAGGGCGTGCTCCACCAGCAGCGCGTCGATCTGCTCCTGGGGGGTGAACCGGCCACGGGGAATCTTGCCGACGTCGATGACCTCGACGTCGGGACGCAGCCCGTCCAGCACGGCCAGCGGAGCCAACCGGTCCACGACCACGACGTCCGCGGCCGCCAGCCGCTCGGCGCCACGGACCGTGAGCAGCCCGGGATCGCCCGGTCCGCCGCCGACCAGGACGACCCGGCCGCGCGGTTCGGCGCCGGGCCGGCTGCGAGGGGCCCTGCCACTCCTGAGCGCGTCGGCCACTGCGCCGACGGCGGCGTCGCGCAGGCTCGCCGCTTGGTGCGGATCGCGGTCGGCGTGCACGGCGACGGTCGCGGGACCGGTGCGGCCGGTCGCCGGCATCCAGGCACTCGCGGCGCTGGCGTCGTCGGCCCGAAGGCACCACACCCGAGCCGCGTCAGCTTCCGCAAGCACGGCGGCATTGACGCCCGGATCGGCGGTGCACGCGAGCGCCAACCAGGCCCCGGCGAGGTCGCCCGCGGCGTAGTCCCGCGGCAGCCACTCGATCCGCCCGCGGTCCGCCAGGTCGGCGAGCGCGGTCTGGACCTCGGGCGAGACCAGCACGACGTTGGCGGCCGCTTCGAGCAGGGCCGTGACCCGGCGCAGGCCTACCGGTCCCCCGCCGACAACCACCACCCGGCGACCGCGGACGCGTAAGCCGATCGGGAGGATCGGCCCGTCGCCGCTCACGGCCGCCCCCTCAATCCACGACGGTGGTGCGATCCGGCCATGCGGCTACCGTAATCATCGCCACCACCGTGACCCAGCCGTGTGGGCGGCCCAACCCCAGCGCCGACGAGGAGACCTGTGAGCGAGTCGCCGGAGGAGCAGGAGCAAGAGCCGCTTCTCGAGGAGCCCGACCCGCCCGCCGAGGAGCCCGAGCAACCGGCCGAGGAGCCCGAGCCGCTACCGGAGGACCCGTTCCGCGAGCTGCGGGCCGCCCTCGACCGGGCCGCGGAGGGCGTCACCCGCCTCGACCGACCAGCGGAGGACGCCGGGCGCCTACAGGCCGGATCCGGTACGCCGACAGCGGGCCGCCTGGGCCGATTGGCCGAGTGGGCGATCTGGCTCGGCGGCGTCCAGGGCACCTTCCCGCCGCGAGCCCTCGAGCGCGTCCGCCTGCTCGCGGTCGGTGCCGAGCCACCGGCCAGCCACCCGGTGCACGAGCTGCTGGGTCAGCCCGGGGTTAGCCTGAATGTCGTTGCGCTACAGCCCGATTCGACCTTGGTCGAAGGAGTCGAAGCCGGCATCGCGGCGGTCGATACCGCAGTCGACGGCGGGTGCGACCTGCTGGTGATCACGGGCGACGTGGACGATCAGGTGAGCGGCGCGCTGGTGGCCCTGCTGTTGCGGCTCTCGGCGACCGAGGTCGTCGGTGACTCCCCTCACTTGACCGACGCTGAGTGGGCCGATCTGGTGGCCGGGATCCGTGACCGGACCCGGCCGGCCCGCGCTCTCCAGGACGACGCCGTCGCGCTGCTGGACGCGGCTGGCTCGCCCGAACTGGCCGCGCAGGTCGCGATGCTGTTGCGTGCGGCGGGTCGCCGTACGCCGCTGTTGTTGGACGGTGCCTCCGACACAGCAGCCGCCCTGTGCGCCTCCCGGATCGCCATCCTGGCCACCTGGTGGTGGCAGGCCGCGTCGCGGTCGAATGACCCGGCCACGGTTCGGGCCACCGACGCCCTCGGCCTGGAGCCGCTCGTCGACCTGGCCGGCCACCTGGGGGGCGGCGCGACCGCGCTGATCGTGCTGCCGCTGCTGCGAGCCGCTCAGCAGAGCGCAGCCACCTGACTGGTCGAGACTGCGAATGTCTGAGGTCGGGGCCACGATGGCGGGATGGACACCCCGGAGATCGTCTCGCCCGAGGAGTGGCAGCAGGCCCGCGCCGAGCTGCTGGTCGCCGAGAAGGAGCTGACCCGCGCCGAGGACGCGTTGGCCGCTCGTCGACGGCGCCTGCCGATGGTGCGGTTCGCCAACGACTATGTGTTCGACACCCCCGATGGCGACCGGACCCTGCTGGACCTGTTCGAGGGTCGTGACCGGCTGGTCGTCTACCAGTTCATGGACAACGGTCCGGACGACTACTGCCCGGGCTGCACCTGGTTCACCAACAGCGTGCCGACCACCGGGCTGGCCGGCCTGGCCGACAACGGGGTCACCTGGGTCACCGTCTCGAACATGCCGCTCGCGCAGATCGAGGCCTACAAGGAGCGGATGGGCTGGACGCTGCCCTTCGTCTCATCTCGGGGCACGACGTTCGCCGATGACTGTGGTGCCGGCGGCGGCTTCATGCTCAGCGCGTTCCTGCGGGTCGGCGACGAGGTCTACCGGACCTACAGCACGACCTCGCGAGGCGTCGACCGCCTGGTCTTCGTCAACGACATCCTCGACCTGACCGTCTACGGGCGGCAGCAGGACTGGGAGGACTCCCCGCCCGGCTGGCCCCAACACCCGACCTACGGCTAGCCCTTCTGCCGTGTGCCAGGACCGCTCGCTCGGGAACTGTCCAAGTTCGGAGGCGGGTGACGAGTCAGGTCCTCGACAAGACCGAACGGATGGCAGAAGCCACCCCCAGCGTTCTTGTTTAGGCCCGGACCGCGACTTCTGCCCTCCCGACGGTCGGTCGAGGTCAGGCCCGCGTCGAGACCTCGACGAAGGGGGGCTTGACCACACGGACAGGTAGGTCGCGGCCGCGAACGTCGACCACGAGCTCGTCGCCCTCGCTGACGGAGCGGTCGAGCAGGGCCAGCGCGATGCCCTGTTTCAACGTCGGGCTGAAGGTCCCCGACGTCGTGACGCCGACCTCGGCACCGTCGGCCGAGCGCACCACGCACTCGGCGCGCGGGACGCCACGACCGGTGCCGAGCAGGCCCCAGGCCAATCGGCCGACGCCAGATCGGGCCGCCTCTCGCTCGGCGAGCAACGACTCACGACCCCAGAAGGCGTCCTTGCCCCAGCCGACCGCCCACCCGACCCGGGCCATGACCGGGGTGATCGAGAGCGAGAGCTCGTGACCGTGCAGCGGGTAGCCCATCTCGGTGCGCAAGGTGTCGCGTGCGCCCAGCCCGCAGGGCAGGCCGTCGAGAGCGGCGGCGGCTGGCAGCAGCGCATCCCACAACGCCTCGGTGTCGGCCCAGCGGGGCAACAGCTCGTAGCCTCGCTCACCGGTGTAGCCGGTCCGGCACACCACGACCGGTCGACCCTGCCATTCGGCGTCGACGAAGTGCAGGTAGGCCAAGTCCGTGGGCAACCCGATCGCCGCCAGGACCTCGTCACAGCGCGGACCCTGCACCGCGATCACGCCGTACGCCGTGTGCTCATCCGTGACCACGACACCGGGCGGCGCCGCGGCGGAGAGCCGGCGGACCACCTCGGCGGTGTTCGCGGCATTCGGGACGAGCAACACCTCGTCGGGCGAGCGCAGGTAGGCGATCAGGTCGTCGACGACTCCGCCCGAGGCGTCGTCGCAGCACAGCGTGTACTGCGCCTGCCCCACGCCGATCCGGCCCAGGTCGTTGGACAGCGTCGCGTTGACGAAGTCCGCGGCTCCGGGCCCGCGCACCAACGCCTTGCCGAGGTGGCTGACGTCGAAGATCCCGACCCGCTCCCGGACGGCCGCATGCTCGCGGACGACGCCGCCTCCGGGGTACTCGATCGGCATCGACCACCCGCCGAAGTCGGCCATCTTCGCGCCGAGCTCGACGTGCCGCGCATTCAGTGGAGACTGCCGTGGGGACTCATCGGGGTCAGCCATGCCAGGCAACGTACCCAAGGCCGCGCTGCCATAACATCGCCGTCGTGACCACACTTCGGATCAGCGACAAGTCCCCGGCCGACGTCAAGGCCGACGCCCTCGTGATCGGCGTCGTCGCCGGGCCGGACGGTCCGAGCTTGGCCGCCGGTCGCGGCGCCCCGGACCTGCCGCGCGCCCTGCGTACCAGCCTCGGCGGTGCGCTGGCCGGCCTAGGGGTCAGCGGCAAGCCCGACCAGGTCGTGCGAATCCCCTCCAATGGTGCGGTCGCAGCGCCGGTCCTGGTCCTGACCGGCCTCGGCGCGGCGCCGGCCGGGCGCGCGGCGTACGACAGCGAGACCCTCCGGCGGGCCGCGGGCGCCGCGACGCGCGCGTTGGATGGCACCGCGTCGGTGGCGATCGCCCTGCCGACAGCGGATGCCGCGGCCGTCGGCGCCATCGCCGAGGGCGCCCTGCTCGGGGCCTACGGCTTCGCCCGGCATCGCGGCCGCACCGCCAAGGACACCAAGGCCCCCGTCGGCTCGGTCACGGTGATCGGCGCCAACCCGCGCGAGAAGGCGGTCCGCGAGGCGGCCGCTCGGGCCGAGGCGATCGGGGCCGGCGTGCGCTCCACGCGCGACCTGGTCAACACCGCCCCCGGCGACCTGCCGCCCGCGGCGTTCGCCGACGCGGTCGTCGCCGACGTCAAGGGCACCAGCATCAAGGCCACCGTTCTGGACGAGAAGGCCCTGGCCAAGGGCGGCTACGGCGGCATCATCGGCGTCGGCAAGGGCTCGACCCGCCCGCCGCGGCTGGTCCGGCTCGACTACCGCCCGGCCAAGGCCGTGCGACACATCGCCTACGTCGGCAAGGGCATCACCTTCGACTCGGGCGGCCTCTCGCTCAAGCCGCCGGCCGGCATGGAGACGATGAAGTCCGACATGGCCGGCGCCGCAGCGGTGGCCGCCGCCATCAAGGCGATCGCCGATCTCAAGCTCCCCATCCATGTGACCGGCTGGCTGTGCATGGCCGAGAACATGCCCTCCGGCTCGGCCCAGCGCCCCTCCGACGTGATGACGACGTACGGCGGTCGCACGGTCGAGGTGCTCAACACCGACGCCGAGGGCCGACTGGTCCTGGCCGACGGGCTGGTCGCCGCCAGCGAGGAGCACCCGGACCTGATCGTCGACGTCGCGACGCTCACCGGCCACCAGGTCGTGGCGCTCGGCACGCGGGTGTCGGCGGTCATGAGCAACGACGACCGCCTGCGCGAGCAGATCGGCCGGGCAGCGGAGCGCACGGGCGAGGAGTTCTGGCCGATGCCGCTGCCCCCGGAGCTGCGCGCCAGCATGGACTCGCAGGTGGCCGACATCGCCAACATGGGCGAGCGGATGGGCGGCATGCTCGTGGCCGGGCTCTTCCTCAAGGAGTTCGTCGGCACCCAGGAGGGCAGCGAGGAGCAGATCCCGTGGGCCCACCTGGACATCGCCGGCCCGTCGTTCAACAGCGAGAAGCCGTTCGGCTACACCCACAAGGGCGGCACGGGCGTGGCGGTGCGGACCCTGGTCGCGCTGGCGGAGGACCTGGTCGCCGCCGGCTAGCCGGACCGCCCGGGGGGTCGGTCGAGAGCCCTTGTTGGTTGCCTTGAGCCTGGCGGGAGTTCCACTCCCGCATCCGGGCCGGGTAGCCGGTGAGCTGGACGTCATAGACCGGTACGCCGAGCTCCTTGGCCAGGCCGAAGGCGGCCCGTTCGTCGGCGATCCGTCGGCGGGTCCACTCCCCGCTCGTCGCGATGAGCACGATGGTCGGCGGGGTCACAGTCGTTCGCGGCTCGACGTACATCTCGACGCCGGCGCGGGTGGCCACGAAGTCCTTGAGGTGGGTCATCGCCACCTTGACCTGCTCGTTCGTCGGTCGACTCCCCGGGTCCGACGAACCCCCTGCCCGACGCCGTCGGCGCAACCAGGCCACTGCTCACCTCCACGTCTCTGGATGACAGGATGTCCCTTGCCATCCAGGCGATCATCGCGCGACACCCAGGTGTGATGAACGTCCGACATGCAAAGGAGCGTTCCGTGGCCGACCAGGATCAGGTGTTCGACGTCGTGATTCTCGGCGGCGGAAGCGGCGGCTACGCGTGTGCGTTCCGCGCCGCCGAGCTCGGGATGTCGGTCGCGCTGGTGGAGTCGGACAAGGTGGGCGGCACCTGTCTGCACTACGGCTGCATCCCGACCAAGGCGCTGCTGCACGCTGCCGAGGTCGCCGACAACGCCCGTGAGGGTGCGAGCTTCGGGGTGCGCTCCACGCTCGAGGGCATCGACATGGTCGGCGTCAACGCCTACAAGGGCGGCGTCGTCGACCGTCTCTACAAGGGCCTCCAGGGTCTGGTGAAGGCACACCACGTCGAGCTGATCGAGGGCCACGGCAAGCTCGTGGCCAAGGACACCGTGCAGGTCGGCGACCGGCAGGTCCGCGGCCGCAACGTCGTGCTGGCGACCGGGTCCTACGCGCGGACCCTGCCCGGGCTGACCATCGAGGGGCGCGTCGTCACCAGCGACCAGGCCCTGAACCTCGAGTGGGTCCCCCAGCGCGTGGTCATCATCGGCGGCAGCGTGATCGGCGTCGAGTTCGCCAGCGTCTGGAAGTCCTTCGGCGCCGAGGTCCACATCGTCGAGGCGCTCCCCCGGCTGGTCCCGCTGGAGGACGAGTCGCTCTCCAAGCAGCTCGAGCGGGCCTTCCGTCGGCGCAAGATCAACTTCACCACCGGCGTGAAGTTCTCCGGTGTGACCCAGGACGACTCGGGGGTGAAGGTCTCGCTGGAGAACGGCAACACCCTCGAGGCCGACCTGGTCCTGGTCGCCGTCGGCCGTGGGCCCCGCTCGGCCGGGCTGGGCTATGAGGAGGTCGGCGTCACCGTCGACCGCGGCTGGGTCACCACCGACGAGCGGCTGCACACCAACCTCGACAACGTCTACGCCGTCGGTGACCTGGTGCCCGGCCTGCAGCTCGCGCACCGCGGCTTCGCGCACGGCATCTTCGTCGCCGAGGAGATCGCGGGGCTCGGGCCCGTGCCGATCGTCGACTCCGGCATCCCGCGGGTCACCTACTGCGACCCCGAGATCGCCTCGGTCGGCATCACCGAGGCCCAGGCCAAGGAGAAGTACGGCGAGGACAACGTCGAGTCCTACGAGTACAACCTCGGCGGCAACGGCAAGAGCCAGATCCTGAAGACGGCCGGCATCGTGAAGGTCGTTCGCGAGAAGGCCGGGCCGGTCGTCGGAGTCCACATGGCCGGGGCCCGGATGGGCGAGCAGGTCGGCGAGGCCATGCTGATCGTCAACTGGGAGGCCTTCCCGGAGGAGGTCGCGCAGTTCATCCACGCGCACCCAACCCAGAACGAGTCGCTCGGCGAAGCCCACCTGGCCCTGGCCGGCAAGCCGCTGCACACCCACGACTGACACCGCACGAATGACGCCACGACGGACCATGCCCGAGGGCCTAGGCTCGCCATCGTCGGCCAGCAGACCGCACGTCACAGAGTTCGACTCCGGCGCACGCCGGGACCGGAAGGAGACCTCAGCCCATGTCTGAGCGGGTGACCATGCCAGCGCTCGGTGAGTCCGTCACCGAGGGCACCGTGACCCGGTGGCTCAAGCAGGTCGGCGACGAGATCGCCGTCGACGAGCCGCTGCTGGAGGTCTCGACCGACAAGGTCGACACCGAGATCCCGTCCCCGGTCGCTGGCACCGTGCAGGAGATTCTGGTGGGCGAGGACGAGACCGTGCCGGTCGGTGCGGATCTCGCGGTGATCGGCGACGGTGCGGCGCCGAGCGCGGACACGTCGGACGGCCAAGGGGCCGCTCAGGACGACGGGCAGCAGGCCGAGGAGCCGGCCCAGCAGCCCGAGCAAGCAGAGCCCGAGCCGCCGGCCGAGGCCGCGGCAGAGCCCGAGGCCGCGGCAGAGCCCGAGCCGTCCACTCCGTCCACCGAGCAGGCGCCGGACCAGGGCTCGGACCAGCCGGCGCCCGCCGCCGGGGTGCAGGGCGGATCGAGCGAGGGCACGACGGTCACCATGCCCGCACTCGGCGAGTCGGTGACCGAAGGCACCGTCACCCGCTGGCTCAAGGCCGAGGGCGAGTCGGTCGAGGTCGACGAGCCGCTGCTGGAGGTCTCGACCGACAAGGTCGACACCGAGGTCCCGTCGCCCGTCGCCGGTGTCGTGCAGAAGATCCTGGTCGGCGAGGACGAGACCGTGCCGGTCGGCGCCGAGCTGGCCGTCGTCGGTTCCGGCTCGGCATCGAGCACCGCGAGCGAGCAGACGGACAACGCACCGGCGGCCCCCACCGAGCCCGAGTCTCAGCCCGAGCCCGAGCCCGAGGCGCCCGCCCGAGCCGGAGGCGATTTCGGAGCCCGAGCCGGAGCAGGCACCCGAGTCCGAGTCGGCGCCAGCGCCGGAGCCAGCGCCCGAGCCTGAGCCCGCTCCGCAGGTGGCCTCGACTCCCCCGCCTGCACCGTCCGCGTCAGCGCCGGCTTCCGCCGCCGACCCGCTCGGCGGCGACGCGGCGACCTACGTGACCCCGCTGGTCCGCAAGCTGGCGACCGAGCATGGCGTCGACCTATCGGCGGTCACCGGCACTGGCGTCGGCGGCCGGATCCGCAAGCAGGACGTGCTCGATGTCGCCAAGGCCCAGCAGGCGGCCGAGGAGGCAGCTCGCCAAGCGGCGGCCGCAGCGACTCAGGCGCCAGCCGCCGCAGCACCGGCCGCTCCTGCATCCGCCCCGGCCACCGCTCCTTCTCCTGCGGTTGCCGCGAAGCGCGGTACGACCGAGAAGATGACCCGGCTCCGTCGGGTCATCGCTCAGCGGATGGTCGAGTCGCTGCAGGTATCGGCTCAGCTGACCACGGTCGTCGAGGTCGACGTGACAAAGATCTCGCGGCTGCGCGACCGGGCCAAGGCCGACTTCCAGGCTCGCGAGGGCGTCAAGCTCTCGTTCCTGCCGTTCTTCGCCCAGGCCGTCGTCGAGGCCCTGAAGATCTACCCGATGGTCAACGCGAGCATCGACGGCGAGGAGATCACCTATCACGGCTCGGAGAACCTCGGCATCGCCGTCGACACCGAGCGCGGCCTGCTCGTCCCGGTGATCAAGGACGCCGGCGATCTGAACATCGCCGGGCTGGCCCGCAAGATCGCCGACGTCGCCGAACGCACTCGTACCAACAAGATCGGGCCGGACGAGCTCGGCGGCGGCACCTTCACCCTGACCAACACGGGCAGCCGGGGCGCTCTGTTCGACACCCCGATCATCAACCAGCCGCAGGTGGCGATCCTCGGCACCGGGGCCGTAGTGCGCCGGCCGGTCGTCGTCGCCGACCCCGACGGCGGCGAGACGATCGCCATCCGTTCGATGGTCTACCTGGCCCTGTCGTACGACCACCGGTTGGTCGACGGAGCCGACGCCGCGCGATTCTTGTCAAGCGTCAAGGAACGCCTCGAGGACGGCTCTTTTGAGTCCGATTTGGGCCTCTGACAAGGGTTTCCAGCCAAATATCGCCGCGCTTCGCAACGTGCTCATCCGGACACGAAGCGCCAAGATGTCGCCATGGACTTCGCCGTCACGGGTTCCACCGGCCTGATCGGGCGGGCTCTGGTCGACCGACTGCGGCTTCAGGGTCACCACGTCCGGCGACTGGTGCGCTCGGGGCGGCCGCTCGAACCGGGCGACGTCCACTGGGACCCCACCACCGGCGATGTTGACCTAGGCGCCCTGGCTGGTGTCGACGGCGTCGTACACCTCGCAGGAGCTGGGATCGGCGATCACCGGTGGAGCGAGAGTTACCGTCGCGAGATCCTCCAGTCGCGGGTGGACGGCACCCGGACCATCGTGCAGGCGATGAAGGCACTCGAGCCCAAACCGCTTGTCCTGGTGAGCGCCTCGGCCATCGGCTGGTACGGCGACCGGGCCGGCGAACTCCTGACTGAGAACTCAGCTCCGGGCACCGGCTTCCTGGCCGACGTCACCAAGGCCTGGGAGCACGAGGCCATGCAGCTGGAGTCGGCGGGGATCCGAGTCGTCACGACCCGCAACGGCATCGTGCTGAGCCGGGAGGGTGGCGCGCTCGCGCGACTGCTCCCGCTCATCCGGCTCGGACTGGCCGGGCCACTCGGTCCCGGTCGACAGTGGTGGAGCTGGATCACGCTCGAGGACGAGGTACGCGCGATCCACTACCTGCTCATGGCCGACGAAGTGAGCGGCGCAGTCAACCTGACCGCGCCGCAGCCGGTGCATCAGGTGGACGTGGTCAACGCGCTCGCCCGGGCCGCTCACCGGCCCAGCTTCCTGCCCGCGCCCGGGCCCGCCCTGAGGCTGGTGCTCGGTGAGATGGCCGAGGAGACCGTGTTGGCCAGCCAGCGCGTGCTGCCCTTCAAGCTCGATCAGGCGGGCTTCGACTTCATCCACGACGACATCGACGCGGCGGCGTCCTGGGTGATGCGGGACGACTGAGCACGCCCGGCTAGCCCGCGAGCGATCGGGCGACCCGCCAGCCCACCGCGGTCAGCACCAGATCGAGTCGGACCGAGCGAGCCGGGCCAGCCGCCTGATGCGTGAGCACCGCACCCGAAGCGTCGACCACGTCGTACGCCGAGGTGCCCACTGCGACGCGGAGGCTGACCCGCCGGGGGGCGGCGGCGGACACCGTGATTCGGACAGCCGTCAGCCGGAGGCCGCGATAGCTCAGGTGGTCCTGGTCCAGCTGACCCAAGGCCGCGGCGTCGGCTGACCACGCCGCCGAACCTGACGCGTCGAAGCCGGCCGGCCCGGTGGATGGCCGGGCGAAGGCCGCCGCCCGCGCTGAGGACAGGTCGCCGACCACCTTCGACCAGGACGGCGACGTCGGTCCGGCGGACGTCGTCGCCGCAGAGACCGGGGTCCGGTCTGCAGCCGCCGGAGTGCGCGTGGCGACGAGACTCGCGCCGACGGTGAGCGCGACCAGAGCGGCCAAGCCGAGCCGATCGCCACGGGACCGAGGCCCGCTTGATCAGCGGTCGCTTGCCGGCCGGGGCTGGCGGTCGGGGGTCGGCGGCCGCGAGGGCGCGGAGCCGATGGGTCAACTGCTCGGCCGGGTCGGAGTCACCCGCCAGTCGCACCGGCTCGGCCGGGGCGGCCTGGAAGACGCCGTGAGCCAGCTCGACCGGGCTGGGCCGCCGGAGCGGGTCCGGGTCGAGCGCGGCTTCCAGCAGCGCCGCGAGCTGATCCGGAACGCTCGGGTGGGTCTCGGCCAGTGGCCGGCGCAGCAGCGCCGGGCGGGGTGCGGCCCCCGTGAGGCACAGCCAGCCGAGCGCTCCGAGTCCGTAGACGTCGGCCATTGGCCCGGCTGGCGCCCCTGCCACCACGGCTGGGTCGACGAAGCCCGGCGTGCCTCCCTCCGCGTGGGCCGCGACACCCGCGATCCGGGCCAGACCGACGTCGGCGAGCATCGGCCGCCCGTCGAGGTGGAAGAGCACGTTGCCCGGAGCCAGATCAGCGTGCGTCACGCCGCTGTCGTGCACATCGCGCAGGGTGGTCGCCAGGGTTGAGACGACGGTCACGGTCTCCCCGACGGTCAGGTATCCGCGGGCCCGCACCACGCGGGCCAGGCTGCCTCCGGAGGCGAGCTCGAGGACGAACGCCATCCGTCCGTCGGCCAGGCGGATGTCGTCGATCAGCTCGAGCACATGCGGGTGGTGGATGCCACGCAGGACGGCCAGCTCGGCTGCAGCGGCGTCCGGCTGCGTGCCCGGCGTCCGGCTATCGGCCGAGTTAGCCTGCAGCGCAACGACTTTCACCGCGACCCGCCGGCCGTCGGAGCACGAGCGAGCCGACCACACCTCGGCCGACGCCCCGCGACCAAGGGGGGCCTCGATCAGATAGCCGGGGACATCGGGCGGTTGCTCCAGCTCGCGCGACTCGGGTGAGTGCCTCGGGCGGGGCGTTGTCTGGCTCACCTGTCGACCCAATCGCATCTGCGACGCTGGCCGGCGAAGTTGTCCACAGGGTGCGGCCAGGCTCACGGCGAGCCGCGCCGGCGCCCACCCGGCTAGGGTCGCAGGATGCCGGCGGACTCCCCCACGATCCTGGCGACATCGGGCGGCCTGCGCTTGGGCACCCGCTCGCGGTTCCGGTTCAACTCACTCGTCCACCACGCGGTCGACCTCTCCGGCGTGACCGGGCGCGCTCCCCGGATCACCCACGTCGGGACGGCGCTTGGCGACCAGCGTTCGTTCAACGCCGAGGTCGACGAGGCGGCCCGGCTGGACGGCTTCGACCTCAGCCATCTCAACCTCTTCCCGATGCCGAGCGTCGACGACATCGAGGGCTACCTGCTGGGGCAGGACGTGGTCTGGGTCAACGGCGGCTCGGTGGTCAACCTCCTCGCCGTCTGGCGCGCCCACGGCCTGGACCAGATCCTGCCGCGGGTGTGGCGGGCCGGCGTCGTCCTCGCCGGCGTCAGCGCCGGCTCGATCTGCTGGTTCAAGGGTGGCACGACGGACTCGTTCCGCCCCGAGCTCGATCCAGTGACCAACGGGCTAGCACTCTTGCCCTATGACAATGGTGTCCACTACGACTCCGAGCCGCGACGGCGGCCGCTGATCCACGAGCTGGTCGGCGACGGCACCTTGGGCGTGACCCACTGCACCGACGACGGCGTGGGCCTGGTCTACCGCGGCACCGAGCTGGTCGAGGCGGTCACCGAGACCCCCGGCAAGGGCGCCTACGTCGTACGCCGCGTGGACACCGACGTCGTCGAGGAGCGGCTCGAGCCGCGCCGACTCCCCCCGCCGCCCTGACGGTTGCGCGGACCGCGAGGCGGCGCCCTCAGACCTGCAGGCCGGGCCGGTCCGGTCCCGGCTGGGCGACTCGGGACAGCTTGCTCGGCCACCAGATCGTCCGGCCGATGTCGTAGGCCAGGGCCGGCACCAGCAGGGACCGCACGACGAAGGTGTCGAGCAGCACGCCGAAGGCCACCGCGAAGCCGATCTCGGCCAGGAAGACGATGGGCAGCACGCCCAGCACGGCGAAGGTCGAGGCGAGGACCAGGCCGGCTGACGTGATCACGCCTCCAGTGACCGAAAGTCCGCGCAGCACACCGGATCTCGTGCCGAACTGCAGCGTCTCTTCACGAACTCTGGTCATCAGGAAGATGTTGTAGTCGATCCCCAGGGCGACCAGGAAGATGAACGCGAAGAGCGGGAACGACGGGTCGGCGTTGGCGAATCGGAAGACGTGGTTGAAGACGACCGAGCAGATCCCCAGCGTCGCGGTGAAGGACAGCACCACCGTCGCGATGAGCAGCAACGGCGCCAGCAAGGCCCGGAGCAGGATCATCAGCACGATCAGGATGACGACCAGGACGAGCGGGATGATCACCCGGCTGTCTCGGGCCGACGCGTCGAGCGTGTCGAGCTGGATCCCGGCCTGGCCACCGACCAGGGCATCCGCGCCGGGAATCGCATGGACCGCCGTGCGCAGCGCCTTGATCGTGTCGTAGGCGGCCTGGCTGTCGTAGGACGAGGTCAGCTGGGCGTTGACCACGGTCCGGCCATCGATGGGCGAGACCGTGAGCGAGTCGGGCAAGCAGCCGGACGCCGACACCGGTGGGGCGCCACCGCTCGCTGCTGCCGCCTTGATCGCAGCCGCGAGCTTCGCGTAGTCGGGTTGCACGCAGACCGATCCGGGACCGGTCGCGACTCCCTTGACCTTGGCGGCCGCGTCGATCACGGCCTGGACCTGGCTGGCGTTCGTCGTGATCACGGCCGGTGTGCCGGCGCCCTGGTCGAACTTCGCGTCGTAGATCTTCTGTCCCACCAGGGCATCCGGCCGGTTGGTGAAGCCCTGGGTGATCGGCAGCCCATTCGTCCGCAGGCCGGGGATCAGGGCGACGGCACCGAACAGCAGCACCGCGGTGATGGCCCAGATCCGTCGAGGATGGCGGCCGATCCCCGCGGCGATCCGGCCCCACACCCCGTGCGTCGCGATGTCCACGGCGTGGTCGACGCGGGGCGTGCGCGGCCAGAAGATCCACCGGCCGGCCGGGGCGCTGGCATACCAGGGCAGGTCCTGCCGGCCGGATCGCAGGGCCCTGCGTCGAGCCAGGCCGAGCCCGATGAAGATCCCGAGCGGGACCAGACCGAGCAGCGACCCGGCTCCGCCGAGCACGGCACCCCCGATGCCGGCGACGATCCCCGTGGCCAGCAGCGCCATCAGGACCGCCGGGAAGAGCAGGGCCACGGGCAGGAAGAACAGCATCATGAACAGCGTGCTGGCGATGCCGAGTGCGCACACCGGCCCCAGGCCGCGGTTGGAGTTGAGCTCACTGACCAGCAGGCAGAGCAAGCCGATGATGACCGTGCAGGCCGAGGCGAAGATCGGTGGTGCAGCGCCCCGCCAGGCTCGGATCATCGCGTCGACCCGGTCCTCGTAGTCGTGCAGCTCCTCGCGATACCGGCTGATCAACAACAGGGCGTAGTCGGTCCCGGCGCCGATCACCAGCACCGACAAGATGCCTTGGCTCTGCCCGTTGAGGGTGATCACGCCGTTCTTGGCCAGGACGTAGATCACGATCGAGGACAGGCCCAGCGCGAGCACCGCACTGAACAGCGGGAAGACCCACACCACCGGGCTCCGGTAGACGAGCAGCAGCAGGATGATCACGACCAGCCCGGCGATGCCGAGCAGCTTGCCGTCGATGCCCTGGAAGGCGTCGATGAACGCCACCAACAGCCCGCCTGCGCCCGCGCTGTGGGCCACCAGGCCCGGCGGGTTGCCGGTCTGGGCGATCTTGATGACCGCCTTCTCGTTGTCGCTGAGCTGCGGACCGGTCAGATCGGTGCCGCCCCGGGAGGCCACCAGCGGCACGGACAGCGAGGCGGTCGTGCCGTCCGAGGAGTACTGCACCGCACCGAGCTGGGTCGCGTCGACCCCGCTCAGGGCGGCGATCTTCTCCCGGTCGGCCGCGATCTTGGCCTTGTCGGCGTCGGTCAGCCCGCCCGCGCGCTGGTAGACCAGGAAGCCGGGGATGTTCTGCACGGTGATGAACTTGTCCGACTCGTTGGCGACCTTGGTCGACTCGGCCGACGACGGCAGGAACGCCGAGTTGTCGTTCTTCTGGACGTCGCTCAGCTTGCTCTCGAAGCTGCCGCCCAAGGCGCCGATCAGGAAGGCGACGACCGCCAACAGGATGAAGGCGCCGAGGAACCGCGGTCGGGTGGGCTTGGGCGGAGGTCCGGTCGGGCTCGTTGGCTCGAGCGTGTCCTGCGTCATGACGTCGTACTCCCCGTTTTCCCTCGAGTCAGGTCGTGGCCAGGTGCCAGCGCATCGTGTCGCGAGCCAGCATGCCGCACCCGTCGGACATCAGGTCGGGGCCGGTGCCGCGTAGCCTGGAGCCATGCTCGAGATCCTGCAGCCGGGAGTCGTCCCCTACCTCGAGGCCTGGGACCTCCAGCGCAGCATTCACGCCGAGGTCGTCTCGGGCGATCGACCGGACACGCTGATCCTGCTGCAGCACCCCGCCGTCTATACCGCTGGCAAGCGGACCGAACCGCACGAGCGACCGTTCGACGGCACGCCCGTCGTGGACGTCGATCGCGGCGGCAAGATCACCTGGCACGGACCGGGTCAGATCACCGGCTACCCGATCGTCCGGCTGCCTGACCCGATCGACGTGGTGAGCCACGTCCGGCGGCTGGAGGCAGCGATGATCGCCGTGTGCGCCGACCTGGGCGTGGAGGCGGGCCGGGTCGAGGGTCGCAGCGGCACCTGGGTGCTGGCGGACGGCCGGGGGCCGGACCGCAAGATCGGCGCGATCGGCATCCGGGTCGCGCAGGGCGTGACGATGCACGGCTTCGCGCTCAACTGCGATTGCGACCTTCGGGCCTTCGACACGTTCGTGCCCTGCGGGATCACTGATGCCGGCGTGACCTCACTGAGCGCCGAGCTGGGCCGGGACGTCAGCGTTGAGGAGGTCATGCCGCTCGTCGAGCGGCGGATGTCTGAGGTGCTAGAGCGCGCGGACGTCAGCCCGCGTCGTGCTCCCGCGCCTGCGTGACCAGTCCGAGCACCAGCCCGGCCACCAGGCCGATCAGCGAGGACATGGCCGTCGCCCGCATCACCGGATGCGTCGTCGTGGCCGACCCCGTGGTCAGGTGAATACTGCTCATCGGACGCCTCCCTCGTGGCCCGGCGGGCCGATGCCCGCGTGACGCCTTATCCATCGGCAGGTCGAGGCCGGAGCCTGAGCGAGTCACCCCTCATCGGGGGTGTGCTCGTCCAACTCCTACGAGCACTCCCCGCCCAATAGGGGCGGTCTTTGTCGATTCGGACAATTACCGCACGCGAAATTCTGCCGATACAAAGATGGAAGGAACGCTTTGCGGCGTTCGCCGTCGAGGGCCCGGCCACGCTGGGGGTGGTCGGGACCTCGACGAGGGGCGCCTGAGCGGAGCCGGCGACGGCGGCGCGGTGGGAAGGCCTCAGCCCAGTTGCGGCAGCACCCGCTCGGCCACCAGCTCCAGGTGCGCCAGGTCGGCCAGGCCGTTGAACTGCAGATAGCACCGCCCGGCGCCCACCTCCGCGAACCGCCCGATCCGGTCGACGACCTCGTCCGGAGAGCCCACGAACGCCTCCGCCTCGCGCAGGCTGGCCACCGTGCTCCGCGCGTCGTTGGCCCGACGGTCCAGCTCCCCGCTCGTCGTACCGCAGCACAGGATGTGGGCCACTGAGCAGGTCAGGCTCTGCGGGTCGCGCTCGATCGCGACGCAGGCCGCGCGCACGCCCGCCACCAGCTCGGCCACCTCGGCCGCCGGCGAGAAGCCCACGTTGAACTCGCTCGCGAACCGGGCCGCCAATGCGGGCGTACGCCGCTTGCCGTGACCACCCACGATGACCGGGAGCGGCGATTGGAGGGGCTTCGGCAGCGCCGGTGAGTCGGCCAGCTCGTAGTGCCGGCCCGTGAAGCTGAACCGCTCGCCCACCGGCGTCGACCACAACCCCGTGATGACGGCGAGCTGCTCCTCCAGCCGGTCGAACCGCTCGCCCACCGACGGGAACGGGATGCCGTACGCCGCGTGCTCCTCCGCGAACCACCCAGCCCCGAGGCCGACCTCCACCCGGCCACCGGACATCGCGTCGACCTGGGCCGCCTGGATGGCCAGGATGCCCGGGTGGCGGAAGGTCGCCGAGCTGACCAGCGTGCCGAGCCGCAGCCGCGAGGTCTCTCGGGCCAGCCCGGCCAGGGTGGTCCAGGCATCGGTCGGCCCCGGCTCCCCCGTCATGCCCTCCGGTGCCCACTGCCCCATCAACAGGTAGTGGTCGGAACGGAAGAAGCCCTCGAAGCCGAGCTCCTCGGCCAGCCGGGCGACCTGCAGCTGGTCGTCGTACGACGCGCCTTGCTGGGGTTCGACGAACACGCGAAGGTCCATGGGCGCGACCCTATGGGCCCACCGGCACAGCGATCGCGGCCAGGCTTACCCTGAAGGGGTGACCATTGCCCCTGAAGGCCGCAAGCTGTTGCGGGTCGAAGCGCGCAACGCCGAGACTCCGATCGAGCGCAAGCCTTCGTGGATCAAGACCAAGGCCACCATGGGCCCGGACTACACCGAGCTCCACGCGCTGGTGAAGCGCGAGGGACTCCACACGGTCTGCCAGGAAGCCGGCTGCCCCAACATCTTCGAGTGCTGGGAGGACCGCGAGGCGACCTTCCTCATCGGCGGCGAGCAGTGCACCCGGCGCTGCGACTTCTGCCAGATCGACACCGGCAAGCCGTCCCCGCTGGACCGGGACGAGCCGCGCCGGGTCGCGACGAGCGTGCAGGCGATGGGGTTGCGCTACGCGACGATCACCGGCGTCGCCCGCGACGACCTCGAGGACGAGGGCGCGTGGCTCTACGCCGAGACCATCCGCCAGGTGCACGCCTTCAACCCAGGCACCGGTGTCGAGATCCTGGTGCCGGACTTCTCCGGGAAGCCCGAGCTGCTGCAGCTGGTCTTCGACGCAGCCCCCGAGGTCTTCGCGCACAACGTCGAGACCGTGCCGAGGATCTTCAAGCGGATCCGGCCGGCCTTCCGCTACGACCGCTCCCTGGACGTCATCAGCCAGGGGCGGGCGGCCGGGCTGGTCACCAAGTCCAACCTGATCCTGGGCATGGGCGAGACGTCCGATGAGGTCAGCGCCGCCTTGCGCGACCTGCACGACGCGGGCACCGACCTGCTGACGATCACCCAGTACCTGCGGCCGAGCGCGCGGCATCACCCGGTCGACCGCTGGGTCAACCCCGAAGAGTTCGTGGCGTTCGCCGAGGAAGCCGAGGCGCTGGGCTTCGCCGGCGTCATGGCCGGGCCGCTGGTGCGCTCGTCCTACCGGGCCGGGCGCCTCTGGGCCCAGGCGATGCAGCGTCGCGGCGCCGCGATCCCGGAGCACCTCGCGCATCTGGCCCAGCAGGGCACCGCGCGCCAGGAGGCCGCCAGCCTCGTGGCGCAGCAGGCCCGCTCCTGACCCGTATCCTGAGCGGCATGGCACGCGAGGACAGGGCGAACGCACGGGCAGCCAAGGCAGCGGCCAAGGCCGCCGCCAAGGCGGACAAGAAGCCGGGGCGGTTCGCCCAGATCTGGCAGGTCTACAAGGCGGCCCGCGCGGTCGATCCGGCGATCACCTGGTGGATGGCCGGGGCCGCAGTCATCATCATCGGCGCGTTCGTGGCGTTCGGCGTGGCCATCGGTCACTGGATCTACTTCACGATCATCAGCATCCCGTTCGCCGTGCTTGCCGCCCTCATCATCATGGGGCGGCGGGCCGAGCGCGCGGCGTACCGGCAGATGGAGGGCCAGCCCGGCGCCTCGGGGGCAGCGCTGGGCGCGCTGCGGCGCGGCTGGTACTTCGACAAGGAGCCGATCGCCGCGGAGGCGACCCGACCGGGTGACTTCACCAGCGCGGCGCTGGTCTTCCGCGCCATCGGCCGCCCGGGCGTGATCCTGGTCTCCGAGGGGCCACCCTCGCGGGCGGCGCGGCTCGCGGAGTCCGAGCGCAAGCGGGTCAACCGGGTCGTGCCCAACGTGCCGGTGCACCTGCTGCGTACTGGCACCGGCGAGGGCGAGATCCCGGTGCAGAAGCTGGCCAAGAAGATTGGCCGGATGCGCCCCGAGATCACCAAGGCCGAGGTCGACGCGGTCAACAAGCGACTCAAGGCCCTGGGCGGCGTGAAGATGCCGGTGCCCAAGGGCATGGACCCGACCAAGGCTCGCCCGGACCGTCGGGCCATGCGCGGCCGCTGAGTCCCTACGGCGTACGGCGGGTGACGGCGGGTCGCCGGGATTGGCGCGAGAACTGCACATGCTCTTTGCGGTGTGGTCATCGCTTCGAAACATCGACCCGGTTCAGTAGTGGTCATGGCCAACGTTCCGCACCTCGGGCTCCTGACCGTGATCGGCCGCGCCGTCGACCAGGCGGTCTGCGCCGGATCCCTCGCCAATGCCGCACGCTCGGTCAGCCACGACCAGATCCGGGCCGACCAACGCCGGGACGCTCAGGCCGCCGTCGAGGAGCTCGAGCGGACCTTCCAACGAGCCCGCTCGGCCCGACGTCGCCGTACCGGCTAGAGACTGGCTAGAGACTCGCTAGAGCCGGACCAGGACCGTGCCCGCCACCCGGTCGTGCTGGCCGCGCTGATCGCGATCCCAGATCAGAGCCGGCACGGCGAGGCAGAGCAGGATGGTGCGGACCAGGGCCGGGACGATCCCCGGCAGGCCACCGCCGAGGCGTCGCACCTGCATCCCGAACAGGCGATGCCCGATCGTGAAGCCGGCCGTGCCGACGAGCAGCAGGTTCTCCACCCCGAAGACGGCCAACGGCAAGAACGCGGCCGCGCCGGTGTTGTGGCCGGCGAAGTGGTAGCCGAAGAGCGTCGCGATCAGGGTGCACAAGGCGTAGTCGACGATGATGGCGCCCGCTCGCCGGCCGAAGCGGGCGACCGAGCCGGGGCCTTCGGCGGGCAGTCCGAGCCGGACACCGGGTGGCTGGGCGTCGGGGTTCAGACTGCCCGGGCCCTGCAGCCACGAGCCGAGATCCCGGCGGTCCACCATGTCGGCCAGACTACGGGCCAGGTCGGCTGCCGTTACCGGGGTGGGCCGCTGGTAACGAAGCCGAAACATCCGGGACACTGGGCCGACACCCCCGTTTCCTACCGTGATCGCGGCGAGCGGCATTGGGCCCTTGCCTGAAGGAGGTTGGATGTTCACCAATGCCGATGAGGTCCTGAAGTTCATCTCGGACCAGGACATCAAGTTCGTCGACGTCCGCTTCTGCGACCTGCCCGGCGTGATGCAGCACTTCAACGTGCCGGCCGAGTCCGTGGGCGAAGAGTTCTTCACTGACGGCCAGATGTTCGACGGGTCCTCGATCCGCGGCTTCCAGGCCATCCACGAGTCGGACATGAAGCTGATCCCCGACCTCGCCACGGCCTACGTCGACCCGTTCCGCGCGGAGAAGACGCTCAACGTCAACATGGGCATCGTCGACCCCTACACCGACGAGCCCTACAGCCGCGACCCGCGCCAGGTGGCGGCCAAGGCCGAGGCCTACCTGAAGTCGACCGGCATCGCTGACACGGCGTTCTTCGCGCCCGAGGCCGAGTTCTACATCTTCGACGACGTGCGCTTCGAGACCAAGCAGAACGCCGGCTACTACTACATCGACTCGATCGAGGCCGCCTGGAACACCGGCCGGGTCGAGGAGGGTGGCAACCTCGGCCACAAGACGCCGTACAAGGGTGGCTACTTCCCCGTGCCACCGGTCGACCACTACGCCGACCTGCGCGACCAGATCGTCCTGCGGCTGGACGAGCTCGGCCTGCAGGTGGAGCGCTCGCACCACGAGGTCGGCACCGCCGGCCAGGCCGAGATCAACTACCGCTTCGACACCCTGGCCAAGTCGGCCGACAAGGTCATGCTCTTCAAGTACGTCGTGAAGTCGGTCGCCCACGCGCACGGCAAGACCGCGACGTTCATGCCGAAGCCCTTGTTTGGTGACAACGGTTCGGGGATGCACTGCCACCAGTCCCTTTGGAAGGACGGCGAGCCGCTGTTCTTCGACGAGGCTGGTTATGGCGGGCTGTCGGACACTGCGCGCTGGTACATCGGCGGCCTGCTCAAGCACGCACCGTCGCTGCTGGCGTTCACCAACCCGACGGTGAACTCCTACCACCGGCTGGTGCCGGGCTACGAGGCGCCGGTCAACCTGGTCTACTCGGCCCGCAACCGCTCGGCCTGTGTGCGCATCCCGGTCACCGGGTCGAACCCGAAGGCCAAGCGGATCGAGTTCCGCGTGCCCGACCCGTCGTCGAACCCGTACCTCGCGTTCTCGGCGATGCTGATGGCCGGCATCGACGGCATCAAGAACCGGATCGAGCCGCCGGACCCGATCGACAAGGACCTCTACGAGCTGCCGCCCGAGGAGCACGCGTCGATCCAGCAGGTGCCCGGTTCGCTGCCCGAGGTGCTGGACGCACTCGAGGTCGACCACGACTACCTGACCGAGGGCAACGTCTTCGCCCCGGATCTGATCGAGACCTGGATCGACTACAAGCGCACCCAGGAGATCGACCCGATCCGGCTGCGCCCCCACCCGCACGAGTTCGAGCTGTACTACGACATCTGAGACCCTCCCTCAGCTGTCGCGCGTCGCGGCCCCGATGGACCCAGTAGATGGGTCCATCGGGGCCGCAATCTTGGTCGATCAGCGGTGCAGGCTGGCGCCCTTGATCACCTTGTCGACCTGACTCTTCGGCCCGTGCAGGGCGAGCCCGACCAGTTCCAGCTCCGCCGAGGGCACCTGGGCGATCGTGCCGCGGTTGGCCGCGTCGTGGCCGGTCGAGAACATCTCCCGCACGTAGACGGCGCAGGGGATGTCCCGGGCCGCGGCGCGGGCCCGAGCCAGTCCGAGCACTTCGCCGCTCGCCTCGAAGACCAGCGTGGGCAGTCCCAGCAACGGACAGGTACGCCGCGCCGTCACCGTCGACGTACGGCTCGCCGATCAGGTGCGGGTTGGCCGCGGCGATCCCCGACGCGAGGAACGCGGTCACGTTCAGCCGTTGCCAGGCCTCGAGATCGTCGCGCACCAGGATGGCGATCTTGGTGTCGAACGGCGGCGTCAACGGGTCGTCATCGTCCGGGGCGCTCATGCGTTTCAGCCTACGTAGTTCGTACCGTCTGCGTTTACGGGCAAGCGAGTGAACCTCGAGGCCTTCCTAGAGTCGGCTGCGAACGCAAACCAGGTGGCCCCCCGGGGCGCTGCCCGGCCGGGGTCCGGGGCGCATCTAGCGCGCAGGGGCTGCACGTGGCGCCACCCGACCGGACAGCGACTCCCAAGAATGCCAAACAGTCCCGCCCAACCGCGTTCTAGTGAGCTTGGATTTTGACCGTGTCAGAGCCAGTTACGTCAATGCAGCTCACGTCGTCGTCGCAGGCAGTGAGGTCCCAGTTCGCCAGCGCCACGCCCTTCTTGAACGCAAGCACCTGCGCCAACACCCTGACCACGACCCCGTGTTGCACGCCATCGCACACGACTGGTGCGAGGCCGGTTGAGGTGGTGACGCGACCACGGCTCACACGTTGAGTCAACGGATCCACATTCATACCGTCGAAGCTGCCGCCCGGCGCGCAGCTGTAGACGAACGAAACATCTACGGCGGCGCCCTTGGCGACCAAAGTCGCACCAGTCAAACTCGCCGTGGCAGTTGGGGTCGCCTGGGCGCTATTGCCACGGTCACGAAAGTCACGGGGAGCCACCAGCGGCAGGAAGACCTCGTCGAGGATCTCGTCGATGACCTGGTCGGGCACGGGCTTGAGGGTCATCAACGCCTCGTGGCGGAACAGGTCGAAGGCCACGGTCCGCACACGCGGCGTGAGCCGCTCGGGGTCCACCTCCCCGCGGGCGACGGCACGGTCGAGGGCCGCGTCGATCGGTGAGACGCGATCACCCAGCGCGGTCTCGCGCAGCTCCGCCGGACTGGTCCCGGTCTCCTGGAAGTACGCCCCGAGGTACGACGCGAGCAGCGCCGTCGTGCCGATCCGTCGTGCGTTGGCGTACTGCATGATCGCGATCAGATCACCGCGCAGGCTGCCGGTGTCCGGCAGCGGCATCGGGTCGCGGGTCATCGTGCGCGCGAGCGTGGCCCGGACCAGATCGGCTTTGGTCGGCCACCGGCGATAGATCACCGGCCGGCTCGTGCCCGCGCGCTCGGCGACCGACTCGATCGTCATCGCGGCGTACCCGCGCTCGACGATCTCCTCCCACGCCGCGTCCAACAAGGCGTTCTCGAGCTCGGCGCCCCGCCGGCGAGTCATCGTTGGTCGACCTTCAAGATCCACTTGCGTATCTTAACCACGCGTCGTACGGTGAGGCGATAAGAGACAGCGTCGCATCTAATCGGAGAACGCCCCGTGTCCACCGCCCCGAGCACCACCACCCCCATCCCTGACGCCAACACCGCGAT
Source organism: uncultured Actinomycetota bacterium (assembly GCA_963834425.1). GTDB lineage: Bacteria > Actinomycetota > Actinomycetes > Actinomycetales > CAVURS01 > CAVURS01. The sequence goes on along the minus strand of CAWIBR010000013.1, from coordinate 847,717 downwards.
CGACCCGGAACTGCGCCGGATGGCCGCGGCCATCATCACCGGCGCCATCACGGTCATCCTGGACACGACGATCGTCAGCGTCGGCCTGGACCGGCTCGGCACCGCGCTGGACTCCTCGGTCTCGACGATCCAGTGGGTCAGCACGGCCTACCTGCTGGCGATGTTCGTGAGCATCCCGCTCACCGGCTGGCTGCAGAGCCGGCTCGGCAGCAAACGACTGTGGCTCGCGGCGCTCACCGTCTTTCTGCTGGGTTCCACGCTGTGCGCCCTGGCCTGGAATGCCACGTCGCTCATCGCTTTTCGCGCTTGCAGGGTCTGGGCGGTGGCGTGATGATGCCGCTGATGGCGACCATCCTGATGCAGGCCGCCCACGGCCGGAACCTCGGCCGGCTGATGGCCGCGGTCAGCCTGCCGGCCGCGCTCGGCCCCATCCTCGGCCCGGTCCTGGGCGGGCTGATCCTCAACGGCCTGTCCTGGCGGTGGCTGTTCCTGGTCAACCTGCCGATCGGGGTCGTGGGCCTGGCCCTCGCCGTACGGTTGCTCCCCACCGGGGAACGCGGTCGCCGGGTGCCGCTCGACCTGATGGGCGTCCTGCTCCTCTCCCCCGGTGTGATCGGCGTCGTCTACGGCCTCAGCCGAGTCGGTGATGCCGGCGGCTTCGTCCATGCCGAGGTGTTGGCACCTCTGGTTGCCGGCCTAGCGCTGGTCGCGGGCTTCATCGGCTGGGCACTGCGCCGCGGTCAGGGCGCGCTGGTCGACATCCAGCTCTTCCGGCACCGGGCCCTGACGATGTCCTCGCTGTTGATCTTCTTCACCGGCATTGCCCTGTACGGCGCGATGTTGCTGCTTCCCCTTTACTGGCAACAGGTTCGGGGTCAGGATGCCCTGCACGCCGGCCTCCTGCTGGTGCCCCAGGGCGTGGGCGCTCTCGCCTCGCGCACCGTGGCCGGACGCCTGACCGACTCGATCGGCGGGCGGTGGGTGGCGGTGGCCGGCTTCGCGCTGATGACCATCGCCACCGTGCCGTTTGCCCTGGCCACGAGCACGACCAGCACCTGGTGGCTGATGGCGGTCCTCGTCGTCCGCGGGCTCGCGGTCGGCGCCGTCTTCATCCCGCTGATGTCGGGGGCCTACCTCGGCCTGGAGCGCTCGGAGGTGCCGGACGCGAGCATCATCACCCGGATCGCCCAGCAGCTCGGCGGCTCGTTCGGGGTCGCCGTCCTCGCGGTCATCCTGGTCAACGCCACGGCCGCCTCGCATGGAGCCAACCCGCTCAGTGACGGTTTCGAGCACGCCTTCTGGTGGGCGACCGGTTTCACGGCCGCTGGCGCCCTGCTCTCACTCCTGCTGCCGAAGAAGCCGGTCGAGGCTCAGAGCGGGAGCCGGTAGACGATGAACGAGGAATCCTCGGTGATGCCGTCGTAGAGCCGGCGCGCGACGACGTTGTCGATCTTGGTCTGCCAGTACACCCGGGCGCAGCCCAGCGCGCGAGCGTGGTCGGCCACCGCCTCGATCAGCGCCCGACCGACGCCTTGGCCTCGGGCCGCCGGCGCGGTGAACAGATCCTGCAGGTAGCAGACGTCGGCTGAGCTGGTGCTGGGGTGCTCGAGGAAATGGACGATCCCTACGACCTGGCCGTCGACCTTGGCCACTCGGGCATGGAGACGATTGTCGTGGGTAAACTCTTCCCACGCTCGGTCGTACATCGCTTGTGGCTCGCTGCGTTCGTAGAAGTCGATGTACGCGCGGAACAAGCTCTCCCACGCTGGGCGGTCAGCAGCTTCTGGTCTGGTCACCGTGAGCACGGCGCTCAGGCTAACCAACCCCTCCTGGGGGAAGGATCTTCCGTGCTCGGGCACGGAGGATCCTTCCTTCTGGTGCGCCGGAGCCGACCCGTCGGGCCGCTCGGTCTCATCCATAACGGGTGATCCCGCCGATGCCACGAGCGCTTAACGTTGCCGTCGTCGGGGGCGTGGCGCAGAGCCTGGGCGACGCGACCGGAGGGTGGCGCAGTTGCCCGTGGTGGGGCGGGCGCCATGCCCCCGAACCACTCGGTCGCCACGCCGCGCGCCGTGGCGCTAGAGCCCATCTCCGTGACGACTGGAGCTGGTCGGCCAGCTCCTCCGGATGGCTCAGCGCGGGCGTGTGTCCACTGTCCATCTCGTCCGGGATGATGCCGAGACGTTCCCCGGCGATCCGGCGCACGAAGGAGTTGCCATCAGCGCAGCTCGAGAGTGATGTCCCCGCCGTCGGGATCGGCGTCAGCCACCAGTGACCACGGCGCCCGGAACACCCGCCCCGGCGCGGCCGGCCAGGCCACGCGCGCCTCGCGCAGCACTCGCCCGCGCTGCGTGGCCCGCAGCTTCGGGAAGCGGCGGTACTCGTCCACCCACAGGAGGAGCTGGTCCGCGGCGCGGACCGCCTGCGTACGACGAGTTGCGGGGCCACCCAGCGCATGGGCGGTCTGACCCGGATCCGCGCGCCGGGCCCGCCGGCACGGGACCCGCAGCCACGCGGCCACGCTCGCCGCGACCCGCCTGCCGTCCAGCGCCGCGCCATCGGCGGTGTCCACCGGATGCAGCAGGTTCCCGGCCGCGAAGACCCCGTACGCGCTCGTCCGCAGCCCGCCGTCGACGAGCGGCCCGCCCGTCGCCTCGTCGACGGCGATGCCGGCGAGGCGGGCCAGCTCGTTCTCGGTGACCCAGTCGCCCGTAGTGATCACGGTGTCGCACTCGATGCGGCGGCGCCGCCCGGAGTCCAGGTGGGTCACCACAACCGCGCTTGACCCGCTCCCGGCCCTCGATGGCAACCACCTCGGCCCGGGTCAGCACTGGCCCGCGCAGCAGCCGCCGGCCGGCCAGGCGGAAGGCCGCATAGGCCTCGCTGCGGGGATACTCCGTGGTCATCGCCACCGTGGCGCAGTGCGCCTCCCGCAAGGTCAGGACGGCGGACCAGCTGACCAGCTCGGCACCGATCACCACAGCCCGCGCGCCCACCTCGGCGTGGCTCAGTTGGACCAGGTTCTGCAGCTCCCCGGTCGTGAAGACGCCGTCCGGCCGGTCACCGGGGATCAGCCGTGCTGAGCGCGGTCGCTCCCGCGCGCCCGTGGCCAGCACGACCGCGTCGGCGCTCACCACTCGCCGCCCGCTCGGAGCGGTCACCTCCAGCCGGCGGTCGCCCGCCCAGCCGGTCACCATCGCCTGGGTCTCCAGGACGGCGCCGCATCCCGCGCCATCGACGTCAGCCGGCGGGCATAGGCCGGTCCGGAGACGAAGCGACGCAGGTCGCGCAGGCCATAGCCGAGGTGGTCGCTGTGCCGAGGGATCCCGCCGGTCGCCGCCTCTCGTTCGATGACCAGGACCGGGCCTCGACCTGGCCCGGCGAGCTTGGCCGCAGCGGTCAGGCCGGCCGGTCCGCCACCCACGATCACGACGGCCGCCTCCTCGAGCGGTGCTCGACGCTCGAGAGCGCCTCGAGCCTCGGCTCGGGCGCCAGATCCCTTGGTGCCAACAGGTCTCGCGCGTGCGCGCCACAGTAGAACCCCTGGCAGCGACCGTTCATCACGCGCGTACGCCGGCGCAAGCCGTCCAGATCGGCGGGCGGGATGGTCGAGGCGAAGGCGTCCCGGACCTCGCCCGCGCTCACCCGCTCGCAGAAGCACACCAGCGCTCCGTACGCCGGGTCGTCCCGGATCCGCGCCTCGTCCTGGTACGGGCGAGGACCGGCTTCGCCGATCGCCGGCATCCTCGGCGGCTCGGGCAGATCGCTGCGCGGGGTGAGGTCGAGGCCGCTGCGCTGCAGCAGGTCCACGACGTGCTCGGCGATGGCCATCCCCGCGGTGAGGCCGGTCGAACGGATGCCGCCCACCAGCACATAGTGCTGTTCGGATCGAGGTCGATCAGGTAGTCGTCACCGCCGATGGCTGCCCGCAGGCCCGCGTAGGCGGCGGTGACCTCCTCGTCCAGCAGGCGTCGGCATGAGTCGGCGACCCTTGCCGATCAGGAAGTCGAACCCCTCCTGCGATGTCCCGGTGGCTGTGCGATCGGTGAGATTCTCCGATGTCGGGCCCAGCATGACGTTGCCGTAGATCGTCGGACTGACCAGCACGCCCTTGCCGCGCGAGCTCGGCACGGGCAGCACGATGCACGGCACCTTCGGCCGGGCCAGCTTGTCGAAGACGAACAGCTCGCCCGCGGCGAGGGGTCACGGTGAACCGGTCGTGACCGAAGCTCGGTCGAGGTGGTCCGCGCCCAGCCCGGCCGCGTTGATCACCCACCGGGCCGTGACGTCGCCTGTCGTCGTGACGAGCCGGGTGGACCCTCGCCCCGGCGGACGCCGACGACCCGAGCATCGCGACGCAGCACCGCTCCGCGGCGTACGGCGTCGGTCGCCAGAGCGAGGTTGGTTGTCCAGGTGCAAATGATCGACTCGTCAGGGACCGTCAGGCCGCCGAGCGCGCCCGGCCCCAGGTCGGGCACCCGCTCGTAGACCTGGGCGGCGTCGACCAGCTGACACGCGTCGTACCCGTTGGCCTCGGCCTTGGCCTGGAGTTCGGCAGCTTGTCGAGCTCCTCGTCGTCCCAGGCGACCAGCAGCGCCCCGGTTCGCTCGACCGGGATGCCGGTGCGAGCGGCGTAGTCGCCCAGGAGGTGGTGGCCGCGGGCCACGAGTCGCGACTCCAATGTGCCAGGGGTGGCGTCGAACCCGGTGTGCAGGATGGCGGTGTTGGCTTTGCTCGTGCCGTCGCCGACGTCGGCCCGGGCCTCGATGAGCACGACCGGAGCTCGCTGTGCCAGCGAGATCGCGGGCGATGGCGGAGCCGACGATCCCGGCCCCGATCACGGCGATGTCGAACGTCCTCACTCTGTCGCGACCTCGGCGCCCCGGTGCGGTGGCGGCCGCGCCGCGCGTTGCCAGGCGTCCAGATAGCTGGCCGCCCGGTCCGGGGACCAGCGCGGTTCGTAGATCCGCTCCGCGACCCACTCTCCGACCGCGGACCCGAGGTCGGCGCCGGGCTCCAGCGCCAGCCGGGCACAGGCAGCGGCGCCCGAGCGGTGTCGCGTGAGCGGAGGGGTAGACCTCGATCGGGATCTGGGACAGATCGGCCTGGGCCTGCATCAGGACAGCCGACCGGGTCAGCCCACCGTCGACCCGGAGGCGGGTGAGGGGCTGGCCCGAGTCCTGCGCGACCAGGTCGCCGAGGGCCGCCACTTGGGCCGCGATGCCCTCCAGCAGGGCGCGGACGAGATGTCCTCGCTGGTGGCTCAAGGTCATCCCGGTGAAGGACGCCGTCGCCTTCGCGTCCCACCACGGCGCACCCAGTCCGCCCAGCGCGGGGACGCAGAGCACGCCGTCGCTGTCTCGCCGGCGGACGCGGCCACGGCGTCCAGCTCGTCCGCGGAGGGAACCAGCCGAGGTCGATGGCCCAGCGGACGGCTGACGCGGCGGTGAATACCTGCCCGTCGAGGCAGTACGACGTCTCGCCGCGCAGCGTCCAGGCCACCGAGGTGCTCAGACCGCGGGACGACCGGCTGGCGTGGGTCCCCAGCTGCGCCAGCAGAAAGGCCCCCGTGCCATAGGTGCACTTGGCCGACCCGGGCGCCAGACAGCCCTCGGCCAGCAGCGCCGCTTGCTGGTCGACGATCAGGCCGGCCACCGGCACCTCCGGACCGAGGACGACGTGGTCCCGACGACCACGTCGCTCGGCACGATCTCCGGGAACTCCTCGAGTCCAGTCCGAACAGGCCGACAGCTCGTGGTCCCAGGTCACCGAGTCGAGGTCAGTGAGCAGGGACCGGCTGGCCGTCGACGCGTCGGTGACGAAGGCGCCGCACAGCTGGTGCACCAGCCAGGTGTCGGTCGTCGTGACGACGCCAGCGCGGGTCACGTTGTCGCGCAGCCAGCGCATCTTGGGCGCCGAGAAGTACGGGTCCAGCACCAGCCCGGTTCGCTCGGCGACCAGCTCGGCCGATTCGGCTCGGTCCGCGCAGACCGACTCCGCCCGACGGTCCTGCCACACGATGGCGGACGACAGGGGCTCCCGCTGCGCCTGTCCCACGCCAGGACGGTCTCCCCCTGGTTGGCCAGGGCGACCGCCGACGGCGTGACCCCAGCCAACTCCAGAGCCTGGCGACCGGCCGGCAGCACCGATTGGAGCAGCGCGTCGGGATCCTGCTCGACCCCGCCGTCGGCCAGGTACGCGGGACGGAGCTCCTCCTCGGCGATGCTCAGGACCGCGCCCCCTCATCAACGACGACGGCCTTGGTCCCGGACGTGCCCTGGTCGATGGCCAGGACGTGGGTCACGGAAGATCCCGTTATCGTCTCGCTTCTCGACCCCGCGTCGTTCGCATCGACGCGCGGTTGGCTGGCGGCCCAGCTGGCGAGCAGCTTGAGGCCGTCGGCGGTCGGGGTGCCCGCCGCCGCGGTGTAGACGAGCAGGGTCAGCCCGGGGTGGGCCGGGAACTCCATCGCCTCGAAGTCGAGGTCGAGGCGGCCGACGACGGGGTGGTGCAGGACCTTGTGCCCGGTGCGGTGGAAGCGCACGTTGTGCGCGGCCCAGCGGGTGCGGAAATCGTCGCTGCGGGTGGACAGTTCGCCGATGAGCTCGATCGAGCTGCTTGTCGTGGGGTTGCGGCCGGCCTCCGAGCGCAGCATCGCGGCGATGTCGTCGGCGGCGCGCTCCCAGTCGACGAAGAACTCCTGCGACGGCCGGGTCGAGGTAGACGAAGCGCGCGTTGTTCGCCGGCCGCCGCGGGTCGGCGAGCACCGGCGCGTACAGCGCGCGGGCCAGCTGGTTGGCGGCGAGCATGTCGTGCCGGGCGTTGCGGACCCAGGCCGGCGCGTCGGTGATGGCGTCGAGGATCTGCTGCATGCCGTCGGTGACGCCGCTGGTCTTGGTCCGGCGCTGCCGGGCCGGGCCGGGCTGCGCCGCGCGGGCCAGGTCGAACAGGTGCGCACGCTCGGCCTCGTCCAGCTGCAGCGCGTTGGCGACGCCGTCCAGGACGGCGTCCGAGGCGCCGGCCAGGTTGCCGCGTTCCATCCGCACGTAGTAGTCGATGCTGACCCCGGCCAGCAGCGCGACCTCCTCGCGGCGCAGTCCCTTCACCCGGCGGTTGCTGCCGCCGTACGCGGGCAGGCCGGCCTGCTCGGGCGTGATGCGCGCGCGCCGGGAGACCAGGAACTCGCGGACCTGCGATCGGTGGTCGGCGGGTCGGCGGGTCGCTCATGCCGTCCACGGTAGGTCGCCCTCGGCCGCGCGAAGGAGGTACTGCCGTTACCCGGAAGGGCAGGCACTGCCCCGCGGCACGCGGATGGCGTTTGGTCGTCCCGATGACACGCACGAGCAGAGCCCAGCCGGGTGGGCCCCGACAAGCTGCACCGGATCGGCGACGCCGACGAGCTGCAGATCGCGTCGCGCCGGCCCGACGGGACGCTGCGCTCCTCGCGACCATCTGGGCGTCCGGTCCGGCGAGACGTCTGCGTGCGATCGCGCCTACGGCACCGAGACCCCTGGTCACCAACGGGCCGTCGCGAGCGGCCCGCGGACCATCCGGGCCGCGCCGCGTGGAACGCGACGTGGCACTTCGTCCCGCGGCACGACGGCTGACCGAGGCCATGCGATCGACGCGGCGTTCCACGCCACTACGACCGCTACGGCGCCCGTGCCAACACCGTCTTCGGGCCGAGCCGCCCGGCGACGCTTCGCCTCGACCCCTCGAGACTGACCGAAAGGCGAAGCACACGCAATGGAATACACCAAACTCGGCCGCTCCGGCCTGACCGTCAGCCGGATCGCCCTCGGCTGCATGAGCTTCGGCGACACCAGCCGCGGCTTCAACGAGTGGGCCCTCGACGACGACGCTGCCGAGCCGATCTTCCGGCAGGCCGTCGAGGCCGGCATCACCTTCTGGGACACCGCCAACGCCTACGGCTTCGGCACCTCCGAGGAGATCGTCGGCCGCGCGATCGACCGCTACAGCCGCCGCGAGGACGTCGTGCTGGCCACCAAGGTCTTCTTCACGATGCACGACGGCCCCGGCGGCTCCGGCCTGTCCCGCAAGGCGATCCTGGAGCAGGTCGACGCCTCGCTGACCCGGCTCGGCACCGACTACATCGACCTCTACCAGATCCACCGGTTCGACCCGGAGACGCCGGTCGAGGAGACGATGGAGGCCCTGCACGACGTCGTCAAGGCCGGCAAGGTCCGCTACCTCGGCGCGTCGTCGATGCACGCCTGGCAGTTCGCCAAGCTGCAGCACACCGCCGACCGGCACGGCTGGACCCGGTTCGTCTCGATGCAGAACCAGTACTCGCTGATGCAGCGCGAGGAGGAGCGGGAGATGTTCGGCCTGCTCGCCGACCAGGGTGTCGGCTCGATCCCGTGGAGCCCGCTGGCCAAGGGCCGGCTGGCCCGGCCGTGGGGCGAGCAGACCGCCCGCAGCGAGACCGATGCCACCGCGCGCTGGGTGCTCCCGCACGACGACCAGCCGATCGTCGACGCCGTGCAGGCCATCGCCGAGGCCGCGGCGTGCCGATGGCCCAGGTCGCGCTGGCCTGGGTGCTGCGCAACCCGTCGGTCGCGGCACCGATCGTCGGCGCCACCAAGCCGCACCACCTCGCCGACGCGGTCGCCGCCCTCGATCTCACCCTGACCGACGACGAGGTCGGCGACTTCAGGAGCACTACACGCCGCGCGAGCCGACCGGCTACTGACCGCCGAACCCACCCGAACCAACCAAACCGAAGGAGACCAGCCATGCGCGGCGCGATCATCCACGGCACCCGCGACGTCCGCTTCGAGGAGCGGCCCGACCCGACCATCGTCAAGCCCACCGACGCGATCGTCCGCACGGTCGCCGCCTGCGTGTGCGGGTCGGACCTCTGGCGCTACCGCGGCATCCAGGAGGTCACCGAGCCCACCCCGATCGGGCACGAGTACGTCGGCATCGTCGAGGCGGTCGGCGCCGACGTCACCACGGTGCAGCCGGGCCAGTTCGTCGTCGGCGGCTTCCTCACCAGCGACAACACCTGCCCGGTCTGCCAGGCCGGCATGCACTCCAACTGCCTCAACGTCACCGGCTACGACGGCTGCCAGGCCGAGCTGATCCGGGTCCAGAACGCCGACGGCACGCTGCTGGCCACGCCCGAGCGACCGGACGACGCGATGGTGCCGAGCATCCTGGCCCTGTCCGACGTGATGTGCACCGGCTGGCACGCCGCGGTCAGCGCCGACGTGCGGCCCGGCAGCACCGTGGTGGTCGTCGGCGACGGCGCGGTCGGCCTGTCCGGCGTACTCGCCGCGGCCCAGCTCGGCGCGGAGCGGGTCATCGCGATGAGCCGGCACGCCGACCGGCAGGCGCTGGCCAAGGACTTCGGCGCCACCGACATCGTCTCGGCCCGCGGCGACGAGGGCGTCGAGGCGGTCAAGGAGCTCACCAACGGGATCGGCGCCGACGCCGTGCTGGAGTGCGTCGGCACCGACGAGTCCGTCGACCAGGCACTGAAGTCGGCTCGGCCCGGCGCGCATGGTCGGCTGGGTCGGTGTCCCCCACTTCACCGATCTGCCGCAGCCGCACATGTTCTGGAAGAACGTCGGCCTCCGCGGCGGCCCGGCGCCCGCCCGCGCCTACCTGCCCGACCTCCTGGAGCGGGTCCTCGACGGGCCGGATCGAGCCGGGCAAGGTCTTCGACCTCACCCTGCCGCTCGACCAGGTCGCCGAGGGGTACGCCGCGATGGACGAGCGCCGGGCCATCAAGACCCTGCTCACCGCCTGACCCGATCGAAGGACGAACCGTCATGGAGCTCACCTCTGTCAACGACACGGCCAAGGCGCCGGCCGAACGGTTCACCGGCGACGTCTACCTCACGCCGATCAAGCAGCCCGAGCCGCCGTCGCGGCTCGTCGCCGCCCTGGTCCGGTTCACCCCCGGCGCCCGGACCAACTGGCACTCCCACGCCGTCGGCCAGACCCTGCACGTCACCGAGGGCGTCGGCCTGGTCGGCGGTCGCGACGGGACCGTCATCCGGATGCGCGCCGGCGACACGGTCTGGACCCCGCCGGGCGAGGACCACTGGCACGGCGGCACCGACAGCACCGTCATGTGCCACATCGCGATGCTCGAGGAGACCGAGGACGGCGAGTCCACCACCTGGCTCGAACCCGTCACCGACGAGCAGTACGCCGCGGCTCAGCCGACCGCTACGCCCGGCCCCACCTGCCTAACGTCGACCAAGGAGACACCACCATGGAGTACACCCGACTGGGACAGACCGGCCTGCAGGTCAGCCGCCTTGCACTGGGCTGCATGAGCTACGGCGACCCGACGGCCGCCGGCGCGCACCGCTGGGCCCTGACCGAGAACGAGGCCGAGCCGTTCTTCCGCCAGGCGATCGAGCTCGGCATCACGTTCTGGGACACCGCCAACAGCTACCAGCACGGCACCTCCGAGGAGCTCGTCGGCCGAGCGATCACCCGCTACTCGCGCCGCGAGGACATCGTCCTGGCCACCAAGGTTTCGGCCGGATGCACGACGGCCCCGGCGGAGGCGGCCTGTCCCGCAAGGCGATCCTCGAACAGGTCGACGCCTCCCTGCGCCGGCTCGGCACCGACTACATCGACCTCTACCAGATCCACCGCTTCGACCCCGAGGCCCCGGTCGAGGAGACCATGGAGGCCCTGCACGACATCGTCAAGGCCGGCAAGGTCCGCTACCTCGGCGCCTCGTCGATGTACGCCTGGCAGTTCGCCAAGCTCCAGCACGCGGCGGCGCTGCACGGCTGGACCCCGTTCGTCTCCATGCAGAACCAGTACAACCTGCTCCGCCGCCAGGACGAACCCGAGCTGATGGCCATGTGCGGGGACCTGGGCGTGGGGCTCGTTCCCTACTCCCCCAACGGCAAAGGCCGACTGGCCCGCCCCTGGGGCGAGCAGTCCCACGCGCTCCAGCACCGACCACGTGGTGCAGGCCTTCGACTCGCCTCTGGACGAGCCCGTCGTCAACGCCGTGCAGCAGGTCGCCGAGACGCGCGGCGTCACCATGGCCCAGGTCGCGCTCGCCTGGGTTCTGCGCAACCCCCTCGTCTCGGCGCCGATCGTGGGAGCCACCAAACCGCACCACCTGACCGAGGCGGTCGCGGCGCTCGATCTGCAGCTCTCGGACGAGGAGGCGCGACAGATGGAGGAGCACTACACCCCGCACGGTCCGTCCTGGTTCTGAGGCGAGCGACCGGAGTGCGCGATCTCGGGATTCCCGAATCCGGCGGCGCTGAATTTGTCAGGGCTGCCCAGTGGTGGCCAGGCTGATGCCATGGCTCACCATGACGCGCATCCACCGACCGGCCCGATGGCAGAGATGTTCGAGCCGTCGAGCTGGGAGGAGCGGTACTCCGGTGACGAGCAGGTCTGGAGCGGCCACCCGAACGCCCAGCTCGTGGCCGAGGTGAGCCCGCTGAATCCCGGGGACCGCACTCGACGTCGGCTGCGGTGAGGGCGGCGACGTCATCTGGCTGGCTCAGCAGGGCTGGCAGGTCACCGGGGCCGACTTCGCAGCGAACGGGTTGGCCCGGGCCGCTCGGCACGCCGCGGATGCAGGGGTCGCCGACCGGGTCGACTGGTGGCAGGTCGACGCCCGGACCTTCGCGGCCGACGGACGCACCTTCGACCTGGTCACCACGCACTTCCTGCACCCACCGGACGGCGGGATGGTCGATGTGGTCCGACGGCTGTCCGAGGCCGTCGCGCCGGGTGGGCATCTGCTCGTCGTGGGTCACGCGCCCTCCGAGGTCTTCGCCGCGCAGCTCACCGATAGCCATCGCCGGGCGATGTTCGTGGCCGAGGATCTGCTGCCCGGTCTGCCGGCTGATTTCGAGCCGATCGTCGTCGAGCAGCGCCCGCGCACCGCCGTCCGCGACGGCGTCACCGTCGACATCGACGACTCCACACTGCTGGCCCGCCGCAGGCCTTAGCCGGCCCGCTTGAACCTTTCAGCCGGCGAACCTGGCCACCGTCTCCTGCAGGATGGTCCAGCTCTCCTCGTCGTCGGCGGTGCCGGCGTGGGGTTCGTTGAAACGGGCCACGCAGAGGCCGATCTCGGTCAGGTCCCAGCGCAGTCGGTAGAGGTCGAGCAGCTCGCGCCGCAGCGTGGTGCCGGTGGCCGAGGCGTACGCCGCGAGGATGCCGCCGTCGCCCGGGTCGAGGTCCCACAGGTCCCGCTCCGGCGGCGCCACCAGAGCGGTGTCCCAGTCGATCAGCAGCCAGCGTCCGTGGCTGCGCATCGTGTTGCCGGGATGGGGTTCGCCGTGGGTCAGCACGAGCGCCGGCGGGTCGGCCCGCGCCGCAGACACCAGGCCGTCGTAGCGGGCCAGCGCGCGACGTACGCCAATGCTTGAGCGGTGAGGAGCTCAGCCGCCGGACCCGCGTAAGGGCCCAGCTCGGGCCGGCGGCGGCCGTCGCCGTGAGGGCGGCGGCGATGCTGTCCCGAAACGGAATCGCGTAGTCGTCGACCAAGGCCCGATCGCGCACCTCGGGCCCAGCCGCGTGAACGACGAGCAGCAGGTCCAGGACCGCCCGGCGATGCTCGGCGGTGTAGCCGCCCCAGTCGAAGCTCTCGCCGTCCACGAACGGGTAGACCGCCACGGCGAACGACTCGGCGAGCCGGTCCGCGCCTGCGCCACTTCGATCATTCGTGGGTCGACATCGACACCAACGACGTGTCCGCCCGGACCGACCAGATCTGCGACCGCTGCTGCAACGTGGCCCAGGCCAGTGCCCAGGTCGAGCACCCGCATCCCGGGACCGATCCCGGACTCCGCGAGCAGGATCCGGGTCGGCTCGCGGACGAACTCAGCCTGAGCGTCCAGCCGCGCGATCTCCGCGTCGTCGTAACCGAGCGCGTACTTTGCCATCGGTCTTCGCCTCCTGACTGCGATCACCGAGGAGGGCGGCCAACTGTCCCTGATACGGACGGCCGGCGAAACCATTGTTGGGGGGCGGAGGCGGCAGGTGAACGACCTCAACCCCTCTCTTTCAGTTATAGCAGAGATCGGCCGCCCTCATGAGCCTCGATTTTTGCGCCTATTGTGCCGGGGTTCGGATCGGAGCTGATGAGGGGAACCCCTTGCGTACCAGCGTGTTTGACCTTCCTACCCACCTCAACGCCAAGGCCGATCCGGCCTTGATCGCCGGAGACGAGCGGCACTTCGCGGCCATTGCCGAGAGCCTCGAGCAGAGCATCGCCGACCTGTCCGAGCGGCTCGACATCGAGCGCAAGGCGCCGGGCGGCACCGGTCAGCGGGCGTTGGACCGGGACCAGGAGATCCACCGGCTGACGGCGCGACTCCGCGCCCTGGGCCGGTTCGGACTGGACCTGTGCCTTGGTCACATCGTGCGCGCAGACGACCCCGAGCCGGTCTACATCGGGCGACTCGGCCTCACCGACAGCACCGGCCGGCGACTCCTGCTCGACTGGCGCGGTCCGGTGGCCGAGCCGTTCTTCGGCGCTACCCACGCCAACCCGATGGGGCTGACCAGCCGCCGGCGCTATCGCTGGACGCGCGGCCGGATCACCGACTACTGGGACGAGGTCTTCACCCCGGACGGATTCGCCGGGCACTCCCCCGCCCTGGACGACCAGTCGGCCTTCATCGCCAGCCTCAGCGGCAACCGGACGGCCCGGATGCGCGACGTGCTGGGCACGATCCAGGCCGACCAGGACGCCATCATCCGCGCGGGTTCCAGCGGCGCGCTCGTCGTCGATGGCGGCCCGGGCACCGGCAAGACCGTCGTCGCCCTGCACCGCGCGGCGTACCTGCTCTACTCCGATCCGCGCCTCGGCCACCACAGCGGTGACGTGCTGATCGTCGGTCCGCACGAGCCGTACCTGGCCTACGTCGAGGACGTGCTGCCTAGCCTGGGCGAGGAGGGCGTGCAGACCTGCACGCTGCGGGACCTCGTCCCCGAAGGGGCCACGGCACCGGAAGAGACCGATCCGCGAGTCGCGCGGCTGAAGTCGTCTGTCGACCTGGTGCAGGCGATCGATGCGGCCGTCCGGTTCTACGAGGAGCCGCCGACGAAGGCGCTGACGGTCACGACCGACTGGGCGGAGGTCCGGGTCACCGCTGCGGACTGGACCGAGGCGTTCGACGCACCCGACCCCGGTACGCCGCACAACGACGCTCGCGAGCAGATCTGGCAGGAGCTGGTGAGGATCCTGATCGACCAGCATGACGAGGACGTCCCGGAGGCCCTGTTGCGGCAATCGTTGCAGCAGGACAACGAACTTCAAGTAGTCCTCAATCGGGCCTGGCCCCTGATCGCAGCGACCGACCTGGTCAGCGACCTCTGGTCGGTGCCCGCCTATCTGCGCACGTGCGCGCCCTGGCTCGAGCGTCGACGACGTGCGGGCGTTGCAGCGCAGCGATGCCCAGGCGTGGACCGTGTCCGACCTACCTCTCCTGGACGCCGCCCGACAGCGACTCGGCGATCCGGAGGCAACGCGACGCCAGCGCCGACGGGAGGCAGCTGTCGCCGCTGAGCGTGAACGCATCTCGGCCGTCGTCGACGACCTGATCGCGACGGACGACTCCGAGATGAAGGTGATGTCCATGCTGCGGGGCGAGGATGCCCGGACGCTGTGGGTGGACCAGACGACCCTGCCCGGCGCGGACCCGGACCGGCTCGCCGGCCCGTTCGCACACATCGTCGTGGACGAGGCCCAAGAGATGACCGATGCCGAGTGGCAGATCCTGCTCGCGCGCTGTCCCTCCCGCAGCTTCACCGTCGTCGGGGATCGGGCCCAAGCCCGACATGGGTTCACCGAATCGTGGCAGCAGCGGCTCGAGCGGGTCGGCTTCGACCGGATCACGTTGGCCTCGTTGAGCATCAACTACCGGACACCCGCGGAGGTCATGGCCGAGGCCGAGCCGGTCATCCGAGCCGTGCTGCCGGACGCCAACGTGCCCACCTCGATTCGTACCGGCGGCGCTCCTGTGCTCCACGGCTCGACAGCGGACCTGGTCGAGACGGTCGAGGACTGGCTCGACACGCACACCGACGGAGTCGCCTGCGTCATCGGGGATCCGGCCTTCCGAGACCGACCCCGGGTCCGGTCGCTGAGTCCGCGCCTGGCCAAGGGTCTCGAGTTCGACCTCGTCGTCCTCGTCGATCCCGAGCGGTTCGGCGCGGGCATCGAGGGAGCCGTTGACCGCTACGTCGCGATGACCCGGGCCACCCAGCAGCTCGTCGTGCTGACCAGCACCTGACGCCGGAACGCGCCCGTCCACGCTCGTGCCGGAGCCACCGCTGGTCCGATGGAGTAGGCAGGGTGCCAGCGACCTAGGCGCCGAGGCCGATCCCACTGATCACCATGACGACCAGGAAACCGACAGAGAGGTACTGAGCAGATGACTACCGACCAGCCCGCCAACCCACCTATGAGCCGGCCCCCTGACACGTCCGTCACGTTCTCGGTCGACTACCCGGAGCGCGCCCTCAACCGGGCCACGAGTGCCTTCCGGGTCTTCACGATCATCCCGATCGCGATCGTGCTCGCCAGCATCGGCGGTTACGAGAGCGGGACCAACGCGGCCGCAGGCCAGAGCACGACCGTGGTCGCCATCGGCGGCACCGGACTGCTGTTCCTGCCGCCACTGCTGATGATCCTGTTCCGGCAGAAGTACCCGCGCTGGTGGTTCGACTGGAATCTCGAGCTGCTGCGCTTCGTCAACCGGGTCGGTGTCTACTTCGCCCTGATGGACGACCGCTACCCGTCGACCGACGACCACCAGTCGGTCCACCTCGACGTCGCCTATCCCGACGCCGCCCAAGGCCTGAACCGGTGGCTGCCGCTGGTGAAGTGGTTCCTCGCCATCCCGCACTATGTCGTCCTTGCTGTCCTCTACCTCGGCGCGTTCTTCGCGCTCGTCGGCGCCTGGTTCGCCATCCTGTTCACCGGTCGTTACCCCCGCGGGCTCTTCGAGTACGTCGAGGGCGTCATCCGTTGGAACAACCGGGTCGTCGCCTATGCCTTCATCCTGGTCACCGATGAGTACCCGCCGTTCCGGCTGCGGGCCTGATCCGGGCGAGGCCGCCGGAGACCGGACACCCTCGGTGCGCCGATATTCGGAGGTGCATCGCGTCGGGACTAGGTACCGTCAAGCAAGTGATCTCCGCCCTGCGTTCGCGCGACTTTCGACTGCTCTGGGTGAGCCAGTCGATCAGCGTGATCGGCGACGGCCTGGTCGTCGTGGCGGTCGGCCTGTTCGTGACCCGGCTGACCGGCAACCCGAGCGACGTCGGCCTGGTGCTCACGGCGTACGTCCTGCCGCTCGTGCTGCTGCTGCTCCTGGGTGGGGTGATCGCCGATCGCCTGCCCCGGCAGGCCGTGATGGTGGTCTCGGACTCCGCCCGCTGCCTCTTGCACGCCGTGCTGGCGCTGCTGATCGGCTTCGGCGTGGTGCAGATCTGGCAGATGGTCGTGATCGGGCTGCTCTACGGATCGGCGCAGGCGTTCTTCCAGCCGGCGTACACCGGGTTGATCCCGCAGACCGTGCCGGAAGGTGAGATCCAGTCGGCCCAGGCCCTGGGTGGTATCAGCCGCGAGCTGGCGCAGTTCCTCAGCCCGGCCGTGGCGACGGCGCTGATCTTCACCATCGGTGGCGCGGCGGCCTTCGGGCTGGATGCGGCGACCTTTGCCGTCTCGGCCTTGATGCTCTCCCGGGTGCGGGCGCGCAACCGTGGGGGCGAGCACGTCTCGGACACGGTCCTGGCCGAGCTCAAGGAGGGCTGGAGCGCCGTCTCGGCCCGACCGTGGGTGTGGGCCTCGATCTCGGCGTTCTCGGCTGCGTTGCTGGTGGCGCTCGCGCCGTTCTTCGTCCTCGGGCCAGCGGTGTCCCGCGAGGTCTACGGCACGGAGGCGGTGTTCGGGATCGCCAGTGCCTTCTGGGGAGCCGGCACGATCCTCGGGGCGGTGGGCGGGGGCCGGTGGCGACCGCGTCACCCGATGCGTACGGCGGTGCTCGTCGCCTTCGCCTGGCCGGCCCAAATCGCGCTCTTCGCCTTCGGACCGCCCCGCTCGGTGCTCTACGCCGTCACCATGTTGGCCGGCGTCGGGATCGGCCTGCTCGGCGTGTGGTGGGAAACCGCTCTCGCACAACGGATCCCGCCGCAGCTGCTGTCCCGAGTCTCGGCCTGGGACTGGATGGGTTCGCTGGCGCTGCTGCCGCTGGGTTACCTGCTCGCCGGGCCGGCCGCGAATGCCTTCGGCGCCGTCCGGGTCCTGGAGGTCGGTGGCCTGGTCGGCACCGCGATCATGGCCCTGGCCTTCATCCCGCGCTCGACCCGGACGATGACCCGCTACGAGACGCCCGAGCCCGTCCGCGCCGTCGACCTCGGCGCCGCGCTCAGTCGCTGACCGGTCGCCAGGCCTCGACGACGCGGGCCAGGTCCGGGCGGCCATCGGCAGTCAGGCCCTCGACCACGCCGTCGATGTCGCGCTCCGGGCGGTTCTGGCTCATCTTGGCCTTGAGCTCGACGGCCGAGACCGCCAACTCGAGGCCGACGATGGCCCGCAGCTGACCCTCGATGTACTTCGGCGGAGCATCCTCGACCGACCAGGGATGCGGTCGAGCCAGCTCGTGGCGCTCGGTCAGCGACCGCACCGCCCGGGCCAGCCATTCGACGTCGTCGTGGACGGCGAGCCGGCCGCGGACGTGCGCCACTTCGTAGTCCCAGGTCGGGACGACGCGACCGTGCTCGGCCTTGCTCGGGTACCACCCGGGGTGCACGTAACCGTTGAGGCCGCGCACGATCAACAAGCCCTCCTGGCCGTCGGCGTGCTGCCAGTGGTCGTTGTTGCGGGCCAGGTGCATGACGACCGTGCCGAGACCGTCGCCTTCGGCCGCGGGCTCGTAGAGCAGAGGCAGCGGGGTGGAGGTCAGGCCGTCCGGGCCGACCGAGACGAGGTCCCCGAAGACCGCCTGGGAGAGGAAGTCGACGGCCTCGGCCGTGGTGGTGCCGAACGACGTGCTGACGTACATGTTCTTGCTCCAGTCCTCGCTGAGCCCGCGGGTAGGGTCCTTGAGACGTCCAGATTCCAGGAGAACAGATGCCCGCGCTGACCGACACCTTCACCCTCGCCAACGGCGTGGAGATCCCGAAGATCGGCTTCGGCACCTGGCAGATCCCTGACGGCGCACCAGCGTACGACGCGGTGGCTGCCGCGCTCCGAGCCGGCTACCGGCACATCGACACCGCCCGGGCCTACGGCAACGAGGCCAGCGTCGGCCGCGCGATCCGCGACAGCGGTATCCCCCGGGACCAGATCTTCGTCACGACCAAGCTGCCGGCCGAGGTCAAGGACTACGACGGAGCCCGGGCCAGCTTCGAACAGACTGAGCGGGCCTTGGATCTGGGCCCGGCCGACCTCTACCTGATCCACGCACCCTGGCCGTGGACCGAGATCGGCCGGGACTGCCGGGCCGGCAACATCGCCGTTTGGCGGGCGATGGAAGAGTTCTATGCCGCCGGCCGCGTGCGGTCCATCGGCGTCTCCAACTTCACAGGTGACGACATCGACTCCCTCCTGTCTGAATCAACCGTGACGCCGCTGGTCAACCAGATCCGCTGGTTCATCGGCCACACCCAGCCCGATGTCACCGCGTACTGCACCGAGCGCAACATCCTGGTCGAGGGCTACTCGCCGCTGGCGACCGGCGCGATCCTCGACCGACCGGAGATCGATCAGATCGCCCAGAAGTACGGCAAGACGGTGGCCCAGCTGTGCATCCGCTACCTGCTCGAGCACGACGTGCTGCCGCTGCCGAAGTCGACCACTCCGTCGCGCATCGTCGAGAACGCCGACGTCGACTTCGCCATCGCCGCCGAGGACCTGGCCGCGCTGGATGCTCTGGTCGACACCTCCGAGAACGACGACTGACCTCCCGCCGGATGGCTATCCCCCGACCAGGGCCGTCCGGACCAGTTCGACGTAGACATCGATGCCCGCCCGGAGCGCCGCGTCGTTGAAGTCGTAGTCGCGGCTGTGCAATGGCATTCCGCCCGCACTGGGCTCGATTCCGTTGCCGATGAACGCGAAGCAGGCCGGCACATGCCGGGCGAAGACGCCGAAATCCTCGCTGGGCATGATCGGCGCGCAGTCGGGGTCCACCCGGTCGGCTCCGAGGACCGCGGTCGCCGCCTGCACGAACGACGCGACGCACTGCGGGTCGTTGATCGTCGGTGCAAACTCGTGCGTGTAGGTCACCGCACAGGTCGCACCGTGGGCTGCGCTCACCCCATCACTGATCGTGCGGATGCCCTGCTCCAGCAGGGCTTGGACCGCGGGCGTGAAGCTGCGGGTGTCGCCGGTGATGACGACCTCCCCGGGGATGGCGTTGCGAGCGCCATCGGTGCGAAAGTCGGTGCAGGACAGTACTGCTGGCTCGGCCGGGTCGACGTTTCTCGCCACCACGGTCTGCAGGGCCAGCACGATCTCGGCCCCCGCGACCAGCGGATCGACAACCATCTGGGGGCGGGCGGCATGACCGCCCCGGCCGATGACCCGGATCTCGAAGTTGTCCTCGCTCGCCATGATCGGGCCCGCTCGGGTGTGCAGGTCCCCCGTGGCCAGACCCGGGAGGTTGTGCAGGCCATACAGGGCCTGGATCGGAAAGCGGTCGAACAGGCCGTCGTCGAGCATCGCCTGCGCACCCCGTCCCGGTTCCTCGGCCGGCTGGAAGATCATCCGGACGGTGCCGTCGAAAGCCGGCCCCTCGGCGAGAGCGGCCGCAGCGCCGAGCACCATCGCCATGTGGCCGTCGTGTCCGCAGGCGTGCATCGTGCCCGGGGTGAGGGAGGCGTACGCCCGGGTGCGTGGCTCGTTCAGTGGCAGGGCGTCCAGGTCGGCCCGGAGCCCGATCGAGCGATCCGAGCGGCCGCGGGTCAGGGAGCCGACGACGCCCGTGCCACCCACGCCACGCGCTACCTCGAAGCCGAGGCTCTGCAGGACACCGGCGACGAACTCCCCGGTGGCGTGCTCGGTGAAGGCCAACTCCGGATGCTGGTGCAGGTGGTGGCGCCAGCGGCGTACCCGCTGGTCGAGGTCGTCGAGCGTCACGGCTGGCGGCCCTCGGTGCTGAGCAGCACGACGACCGCATCCTCGGGCCGGTCGAGCGCGGCGCGCCGCGTGCCGCCGGTCAGGACGGCCCGGACGCCGGCCAGCGGAGCGGCTCCGCATGCCCCCGAGGAAACGCCGAGGGCGGCCAGGTCGGCCGAGGCCTGGAGCGCCTCGGCGTCCGTGATCGCGACCGCCGCATCACAGCCGGCGCGCAGGACCGGCCAGGCCGCGCTGGACACGGTGCCGCAGTTGAGCCCGGCCATGACCGTGGCACCGGTCGGGACCGTTGTCGGCTCACCGGAGACGAGGCTGGCCAGCAGGCAGGCAGCGTGTCCGGCTCCACGGACAGGACGGTCGGATGCGGACGCCCGCTGCGCCGGTAGTGCGCCACCACGGCCTGGGCCAGCGATCCGACGCCGACCGGCACGGCGACCAGGTCAGGCGACTGGCCGAGGGCCTCGTCGATCTCGTCCAGGAGCGTCTCGTAGCCGTCGACGATCCACCCTGGCACCTCCTCATAACCCGGCCAGGCCGTGTCCTGGACCAGCGCTCGGGCCGAGGTCTCGTCGGCGTAGCGGGTCGCCGAGCGGACCGCCTCGTCGTAGTCACCGGCGGTCCAGACCACTCGGGCGCCCTCCGACTCGATCAGGGCGGCCGTGTGCTCGAGCATGACTGCGGGCACGAAAACGGTTGCGACAGTGCCGAACTGGGCGGCCATCCGGGCGACCGCCCGCCCGTGGTTGCCATCGGTCGCCGTCACCAGCTCCGCTCCCGGCTGGCGGTCAAGGACCTGCCGGCAGGCCCATGAGGCTCCGAGCACCTTGAACGCCGGCAGGCCCATCCGCTCTGACTCGTCCTTGACCAGGACGCGGCCGACGCCGAGCTCGGCCGCGATCGAGGGCACGGACACCAGCGGTGTCGGCCGATAAGCGGGGAGCGACTCGTGGAACGACCGGGCCGACGGGCCGGGCTCGCCCGACGACCAGGCCCGGGCGCTGGGGTTGGCATACCAGGTGGTCACGCCCGCCAGTGTGCACCGGAAGGCTAGCGGCCCTTCTTGTCCCAGCCGTGGAACGACGAGAGGTCGCCGGAGTCCCAGGCCGCGCGCAGACCCGGCGTACTCAGATCCCAGTCCGGGCGGATCTCGCGGGTCGCCTCGCGCAGGTCGCGCCACAAGTCGTCGATGGACGGACGGCCCCAGAACCAATAGCCGTTGTAGACGCTGTGGATGACCAGCCCGGGCTTGAGCACGAGCGTGTGCGGGATCATCGGGTCGTTGTCGGGGTCGGTGTACTCCTGGATGTCCAGATCGCGCTGGACCGTTCGCTCGGGGTCGGAGAGGAACGGCCACTGGGCGCCGACCGAGGCCCGGAACTCCTGCAGGGTGTGATGTACGTCGGTCGAGATCGTCGCGATCTGCGTGTAGGCGACGGCGATCTTGGACTGGAACGCCGCCAGCTCGAGGTGCTGCTGGTGCTCCTTGGGGCAGTAGTGCCCGCGAGCCAGCGTGAGGATCATCGGGTCGTCGCCCTGGATCTCGCTGAGCGTGCGCACGGTCTCGGTGTGGTCGGGCAGCGCGTAGTCCGGCAGGACGGCGCCCGGGGTCAGGTGAGCTGGCATGGGCCCTACGTTGCTCGGCGGCGGCGGCCTTCGCACCCGGGAGTCACCCTGGTTGCGAGACCACCCGGCGGCTGGCCGCGTGGCATGCTCATGCCGTGCCCTGGGCGCCCGAGATGTTCTCCGCCCCCGCGCTGCAGCGGATCCTGGATCGGCGCGAGCGCGAGAGTCTCCGATCGGTGCCCTTCTTCGACGGCTTGCTGGCCGGCGAGATCGACGCGCTGCTCGGGTCGTTCGCCGGCGTGCCGGAGGTGCATCATCCGGTGCGCGGGCGGATCAAGGGTGAGCGGGCCTTCCGCCAGTTCGTGGCCGAGATGACGTCGTGGTTCGCGGCCCGGACGGCCGAGGTCGAGGACGTCGACGTCATCCTCACGCCGTCGCGCGGCATCGAAGAGGTCGTGCTCCACCTCGACCCGGAGCAGGACGGCCGACGGATCGGCCTGCCGCTGTCCCTGGCCGCGGACCACGACGGTGACGGACGGATCGCAGAGATCCGCCTTTACTTCAGCACCCGGCCACTCACCGGCCGCTCAGCCAACCGACCGCCGCTGCTCCAGGCCGATGCCGCCCTGGATCTGCCGGACATCGTCGGTGAGTATCCACGCGCACTCGCGGCCGGCGATGTCGATGCCAGGCTGGAGTACTGCACGGTTACCGACGATGGCCGCGCCTGCGCCGTCGAGTACAACGTCATCCGCTGGGGCGGCGTGGAGGTGGCACCGCAGGCCGGGCTGGCTGTCTGCGACCGCCGCGATACCGGGCAGTCGGGCGCTGTGCGCGCGTACGGCGACGTCGACCCGCCCCCCGGGGCGGATGCTGCGGACCTCACCCGTGCCGGGTGACGCGCCACCTCATCGATCAATCCCAGCATGGGATGGACCGCCCGATCAGTCACTTGGAGAGAACATGACCGACGACCAAGCGCCCACCACGTCCGATGACTCGTTCATCGCGGCTGCGAGCGACGGCGCCTACACGCTGCTGGTAGCCGACTTCGCGGACACCCAGACTGCGTGGGACGCCTATGAGGCGTTGAAGTCGATCGAGGACGGCCGCACGGTCGCGATCGAGGGCGTCGTGGTGGTCAAGCGCGAGGCCGACGGCAAGCTCGAGATCCAGAAGGCGACCGATCACAGCACCCGTTCGGGCATGCGGTGGGGCCTGGTCGGCGGCATCGCCCTGGGCGTGATCTTCCCGCCGTCGATCATCGGCAGCGCCGTCGTCCTGGGCGCGGCAGGGGCCGGCGCCGGCAAGGTCCGCAACCTGCACCACCGCAGCGAGCTCGCCGATCAACTGGAGAACGTGATCGTGCCTGGCCACTCCGGGATCCTCGCCATGGTGTCCGACCCCGGGGTCGTCGAGATCCGCAAGGCCCTGGCCGCGGCGGACGCCATTGTCAGCTCAGCCATCGACGACGTGACCGCCAAGGACATCAAGGCCGCCGCCAAAGAGGACGCCGAGGACGACTCGGCCGGCGGGTAGCGCAATCAGCTCCCAGGTCGGAGCAGCACGGAGCCCATGAGGTCCGACGCGAGCTTGGCTGCTCCCGTCGCAGTGTTGCCGCCGACGGTGCCGGTGGCCACGGGCGCGTTGCTGTCCATGAGCAGGCTCGACACGTGCGCACCGGTGAGGCCAACGGTGAGGTTGCGCTGAGCACCGCTCGTCGTGGTGGTCCAGCTCGCCGTGGTGGTTGATGTCTTCTCACTCCAGAGGGAGACCAACCACGAGCCCGCGATCCCGTTGGACAGGGTCGGCGTGACGTGCGTCTTGCTCGCCGTCCCTTCGGACGTCAGAGCCGAATCGACGATCGGGTTCGTTGCACTGGTCCCGTTGTAGGCCACCAACTGCAGGGTGGCCTTCGCCGACTTGCTCGAGCTCATCGTCACCGCACTGCCCGCGTCGGTCGCCGTGGCCACCTTGCTCCAGATCGCCCCTTGGATGTCGTCGGTCGTCGAGGAGACGGATCGGACGAGCGTCCAGCCGGCCGGAGCCGACAGCGTCGCGTCGGCCGACGTGGCATTGATGGCGCCGAACAACAACATCTCGTTGCCGGTTTGGACGCCCGCCGGGACGGTGGTGGTGA
This sequence comes from uncultured Actinomycetota bacterium, assembly GCA_963834425.1. Classification (GTDB taxonomy): domain Bacteria; phylum Actinomycetota; class Actinomycetes; order Actinomycetales; family CAVURS01; genus CAVURS01. Next base: position 823,904 of record CAWIBR010000013.1, on the reverse strand, counting down.
ACGTCTTCACGTAGGTGGACGTCGGAGCCGCCGCCGAACCGCCCACGTAGCTGATCGCCGTGCTCGAGGGCGCTACCGTCACTTGCTGTATCGCCGAGTTGGTGAGCCCGCCGCTGTCGGTGACCTTCAGGGTGACGTTGTAGGTCCCGCCCGCGAGGTACGTGTGATTGGCGTGCGCGCCGCTCGCGGTCCCTCCGTCGTCGAACGTCCAGCTGTACGACGCGACCGGCCCTTCGGCATCGTGGGAAGCACTCCCGTCAGCCGAGCACGTGAGGCCAGTGCAGGTGACCTGGGGCACCGCGACCGGGGGCGTGTTGGGCGTTGTCGCCGCCGTCGTGAGAAGGGCCCGGACCCCCCACGTTGCGGAGTCGATCCCCGGCCCGCTGACGGCCGTGGTCGTGCCGTCTTGGGGTGCACCGTTGACGAACGCCGTACGCATCAGGTCGCCCGTCGCATGGTTGACCCAGTAGAGGTTTCCGTTGGCGTAGAACATGCCTCGGACCTGGGACCAGTCGACGTCGGACAGGTTGTTCGCGACGACCGACTCGTTGGCGTCCACCACGTCCAGGTCGGCGCCGAAACCGCGGCTGAACAGCTGGCCGCTGCCGGCCTGGGTGTAGTAGATGTGGCCGTTCAGGTAGAACATGCCGGTCATCTGCTGCATCTCGCTGGCGAAGTTGGTCAGCCCGTTCAAGTTGACCACCGACGGCGTACCGAAGTTGGTGCCGTCGAACGTCTGCTTGGTCAGCGTGCCGTTGGACATTGCGACGTACGCGTTGCCGTTGATGTCGAAGGCACCCCGAGCGTTGCCCCACGCGATGCCGTTACCGGGCAGGCTGGTCGGAGCGCCGACCGAGGTGCCGTCGTAGGCGACCTGGTCCACGGTGTCACCACTGCCGGGAGCCGGCGGCGGGACGTCCTGGTTGATCAGCTCGATGCCGTTGATGAGCGGGTTCTCGTTCACGTGCTGGAAGTCGATCGTGATCGCACCCGTGCTGGTCACGTCGATCGACTTCATCGTCCCGGTCTGGTCACCGGTATCGGCCACGATGTCGTAGTGGTTCAGGAAGGCCTGACCATCCACGTTGACGTTGAAGACGCGCTGACCCGCCTGCGAGGTGCCGGAGTAGCGGTTGGCGAAGTAGAGCCGGACCTGCACGTGGGTGCCGGCCAGCGACCGGAACGACCAGTGACCACTGGTGTCGTCCGGGTACCAGCGCTCCTGGCTGTAGATCCCGATCAGCGTCGACGACGGCACCACCGGATTGACGTTGGCCACCGTGTCGTAGCCGGCGATGTTGCTGCCGTTGGGCCGGTACAAGCTCGGGTCGCTGTTGTCAGCGGCCCAGTCCGGACCGTTGTCGATGGCGGGCAACGCCGGACCTGCAGCGTCGATCCGGTAGAGGACGTTGGTCTGGCCGCCGCCACCCGTCTGCCCCAGCCGCGTGACATCGACCGGCAGGGTGGCCACCGTCGAGGCCGGCGGGGTGTGCCCACCAGCCAGCGGGAAGTAGGCCAGCCCTGCACACGAGCAGTTGCCCGTGACGAGGTAGTCGCCCCCGACGAACAGTCCCTTGTCGGTCGGCAGGAAGTCGTAGTAGCCGAGCTTGATGACCCCACCGGGGTTCCAGTCCAGCGGCAGACCGTTGACCGGATCCAGGGCGCCCAGGCCGCGGTAGTCGATGGCTCCCTGGCACGGAGTGTCGCCGCAGAACGGGTTGTTCAGCCACCGGAAGTGACCGCCGACATGATCGCGGTGTCGGTCACCTCGACGGAGGTGAACGAGTCACCGCCCGCCTTCTCGACCCAGGTCGGGGACGCGTTGGCGTTGGTCGGGTCGACGCTCCAGCGCTCCACCGAGTCGCAGAGGCCGGACAGGCCGTTGCCGTAGGCGCCGGTCCCGTCGACCACGAAGTACGACGAGTCCGGGAGAACTGCGCATCCATGACCCACTGGTTGTAGAGCGGGTTGCAGACGTTCGCGTCGAACAGCGGCGCGTGCCAGGCGTCCACGTCGAGTCCGGTTGATGTCACGGTGAACTCGGCGACCTGGTTGTGGACGGCTCCATTGATGGTGCCGAAGTTGCCCGTGATCAGGACGTGCTGGCCGTTAGGGAAGCATCCAACGTCTCGACGGACGTCGTGCCCGTGCCGTGCTGGGTGGACGCCCTCGATGTCGACGTTGGGCACGATCCGGTCGAGCCAGCGGGGCAGCCACCAGGCGTGGCGGTCCAGCACCGCCATCAGGGCCGGGATCAGCGTCATCCGGACCAGGAAGGCATCGATCAGGATGCCGGCGGCGAAGGCCAGCCCGATCGACTTCACGATCGGGTCGCTGGTCAGGATGAAGCCGGAGAAGACCGAGATCATGATCAGTCCGGCCGCTGTGACCACCCGGGCGCTGTGCCGGAACCCGTCGCGGACGGCGGCGCGCGGCGTCGCGCCGTGGCTGACCTCCTCGCGCATCCGGGACACCAGGAAGACCTGATAGTCCATGGCCAGCCCGAAGATCACGCCGATGATGAGCACCGGCAGCAGGCTGACCAGCGGCCCGGTCTGAGCGACGCCGAACAGCCCGGCGAAGACACCGTCCTGGAAGACCAGGGTGACGACGCCGAACGACGCGATGATCGTGAGCAGGAAGCCCGCGATCGCCGTCAGCGGCACCAGCAACGACCGGAACGCGATCATCAGGAGCAACAGCGCGAGACCGACGACAACCGCGAGGTACGGCGGCAGCGCGTCCGACATCCGTTGCGAGATATCGATGTTCGTCGCCGTCTGACCAGTGACGGCCAGCTCGGCGCCCGTCTGCTGCTTGATGCTCGGGGCGTCCGCGCGAATCGCGTTGACCAGGTGTTGAGTGGCCGCGGCTGACGGTCCACTGCCGGGCACGACGCTGATGATCGCCAGGTCCTTGCCGGCATCGAGCACGGGAGGAGCGACGGCGACGACGTCCGGCAGCGTGCGCAAATGCGCCACCGTGGCGTCCGCGGCCTGCTGCGGGTCGGACACGCCGGTCAGGTCGGCGACGACGGCCAGCGGCCCGTTGAAGCCCGGCCCGAAGCCCTCGGTCAGCAGGTCGTAGGCCTGGCGCTGGGTCGTCTTGGGCCCAGACGAACCGTCGTCCGGCAGGCCGAGGCGCATGTGCAGGGCCGGTGCGGCCAGGGCGAGCAGGGCGACGGTCACGGCCCCGATCGCGAACCAGCGGCGTCGGATCACCAGCGTGATCCATCGGGTGCCCAAGGTCGGCCGCTCGCCGGCGGTCGGGTCGTGCAGCTCGGCCGAGAACGTCTTGCCCCGCACCGCGCGGCGACCCGCCACGGCCAGCAGGGCAGGCACGAAGGTCAGGCTGAGCAGCACGGCGACGGCCACGGTGCCGGCGGCCGCGATGCCCATCTGGGCCAGGAACGGCACGCCGGTGACGGTCAGCGCCACCAGTGCGATGACGACCGTCGCCCCGGCGAAGACGACCGCCGACCCCGCCGTGCCGATCGCCTTGGCAATCGAGGCCTCGATGGTCATGCCGTCCTTCACCTGGGTCCGGTGCCGGGACAGGATGAAGAGGGTGTAGTCGATGCCGACGGCCAGGCCGAGCATCACGGCCAGGGTCACCGTGGTGTCCCCCAGGCTGGTGAAGCCGCTGGCCAGCAGGATGCCCAGCGCGCCCACGCTCACCCCGATGACGCCGGTGAGCAGCGGCAGCCCGGCGGCGAGCAGCGAGCCGAAGGTCACGGTCAGCACGAGCAGCGCGACCACGACGCCCAGGCCCTCACCCACGTTGGAGCTTGCGGCGACCGGAGCGGCCGACCCGCCGTACTCGACCTGCAGACCGGCCTGCTCTGCGGGTGCAGTGGCCGCGGCGATGGCGTCGGTCTGCGTGGCCGACACGTCCGCCTGATCGAGGGTGAACTGGACGTCCGAGTACGCGATCCGGCCGTCCTTCGAAATCGACTGGGTCACATAGGGATTCGTCGCGGACGAGACATCAGGAACCTTCCCGAGCCCGGCGACGCTGGCCGTGATCGCGGCCTTGCTCTTGGCCGTCTGCAGGGTCTCACCGGCGGGAGCTGCGAAGACGACGCGCCCGCTGGCGGCGTCCGCATTGGCGCCCGGGATGCGTTCCGCGACGAGCTGCGCCGCGCGCTGCGACTCGGTGCCGGGGATCGAGAACTGCGAGGAGAACGTGCCCTTGAGGGTGAGCGCCAGCCCCCCGAGCAGGACGACGGCGAGCAGCCAGCCGACCAGGACGGTGCGACGGCGACGAACGGCGAACGCGCCGAGGCGGTGGAGCAGCGTGGCCATGAGAATCCTCAGTGGAGGGATGAACGGGGGTTGTGACGTCACTCCGCACGGTAGAGCAAACTTGCATCTCATTGCAACTTCACATGATCATGCAAATTCTTGTATGGTCGGGCCGTGCCCACCTCTCTTCCGACCGGCGAGACCGCGCTCGGCCTGCGCGAGCGCAAGAACCGCGACACCCAGCGCGCGATCGTCCGAGCGGCGGCCGACCTGGTGATCGAAGGCGGGTACGCCGCGGCCACCATCCCGCGCATCGCCGAGCGGGCCGACGTCGCACCGCGCACGGTCTCGACCTGGTTCCCGGTCAAGGATGACATCCTCTTCGAGCGCGTCGACGAGAACATCGCCCGGGCCGCGCAGCACCTGCGGACCGGTTCTGGTGACGTCGTCGACCGGCTCCAGGCCTGGCTGACCGACGAGGCGACCCGGGAGCAGCCGGATCCGGAGATCGCGCGCCTGCGCAACCTGGTCGTGGCCCACGACCCCGACCTGCGGGCCCGCGCGCACCGGCTCTACGACCAGCTCCAGGGCGAGATCGCCGCCGCCGTCGCTCGCGACGTCGAAGGCTCGGCCGAGGACGTCGGCCCGCAAGCCTTCGCCGGCGCCACCATGTCGTTCCTGCTCGCCATGCGCGCGATTGCGCTGGAGCGCCCCGGATCCGGGGCGGGCGGCCAGATGGCCGAGGGATTCGCCTTTCTGCGGGCCGGCCTGGCCGCCATCACGCCTCCCGACTGACCCCGTTTTCGACACCGTTGGTCAAGGACTTTCTGGCGCCCACCCCGCCGGTGGGTCCTCGCCCACCCGGCCGTCGACCGCCTCGCGGATCAGGTCGGCCTGCCCGGTGTGGCGGCCGTACTCCTCGATCAGGTCGAAGAGGAGCCGGCGCAGGCTCGGGTGGCGACCATCCCTGGTCGACTGGTGGATCGGCTGGTCGAGCCCACCGTCCGTGAGCGCCGCCGCCACGGTCGTCCGCGACCGCGCGACCGCGTCGTCCCAGAACGTATAGAGCTGCTCGGGGCTGTCCTGCGCGCCGACTCGAACTCCCAGTCGTCACCGCCGTCGTGACCGGCCACTGACGGTACGTCGGGGAAGCGGCGCGCCGGACAGGCGCACGCTGAAGCAGTGGTCCTCGACCAGCGCGAGGTGTTTGAGCAGCGCCCCCAGCGTCAGAGTCGAGGCGCCGATGCGCGTGTTCAGACCGGCCGAGTCGAGGCCGTCCGCCTTCCACCGGAAGGTCGTTCGCAGCCGATCCAACGAGCCGATCACGTGCGCTTCCTCGGTTCCGGCGATCGGCGGTTCCCACGGCGTGTCGGACACGGCGCCTCCTTCGTGCTGTGGCCTGGTGCGGTCCTGGTGCAGTCCTGACGTCGTAGGGACAGTGAACCCCAAGAGCCGGCAGTTCGCCGGGCCGGTAACTTGCGGCCATGACGCCAACGCACACCCTGTCCGACGGCAACACGTTGCCGGCCATCGGGTTCGGCACCTATCCCCTCCGGGGCGAGCCGGGCATCGAGAGCATCGTCAGCGCCATCGAGATCGGCTACCGCTTGATCGACACGGCGGTGAACTACGGCAACGAGACGGAGGTCGGCGAGGCGATCCGCCGCTCCGGCGTACCGCGCGCCGAGCTGCAGATCACCAGCAAGCTGCCCGGCCGCCACCATGGGTACGACGACGCGATCGCCAGCGTGCACGACTCGCTGGGCCGGCTCGGGCTGGACTACCTGGACCTGCACCTCATCCACTGGCCGAACCCGAGCGTCGGCCAACATGTCCAGGCCTGGCGGGCGCTGGTCGAGCTGCAGCGGCAGGGGCTGGTGCGCTCGATCGGCGTCTCCAACTTCACCGAGGCACACCTCACCCAGATCATCGACGACAGCGGCGTCCCACCGGTGGTCAACCAGATCGAGCTGCACCCGGCCTTCCCGCAGCAGCGGATGCGTGAGGTGAACGAGCGGCTCGGCATCCAGACCGAGTCGTGGAGCCCGCTCGGCAAGGGCCAGCCCGCGTTCGCCGAGCCGGCAGTGACCGCGGCCGCGTCCCGGCTGGGCGTGACCCCGGCCCAGGCGATCCTGCGCTGGCATCTCCAGCTCGGCGCGATCCCGGTGCCGAAGTCGGCAACGCCCGAGCGTCAACGCGAGAACCTCGACGTCTTCGGTTTCGAGCTCACTGACGACGAGGTGGCCGCGATCACCGCGCTCGGTCGCCCCGACGGCCGGCTGTTCGGCGGCGACCCGGACGTGCACGAGGAGATGTAACAGCGCGTCGAGCGGACCTCAGGGACCCGACACCTCGAAGGCCGCAGCCAAGGAGGCGGTGGAGTCACCGCCGACCCAGACATCGAAGGTCGACTCGTCGACCACCCAGTCCCGGACCGCGGCGTTCCAGTAGCGCAGCTCGGCCGGTCCGAGGGTGAACTCCACCCGGCGCGACTCCCCCGGAGCCAGCGCGAGCCGCCGGAAGCCCTTCAGCTCACGCACGGGCCGTGACGCCAGGCCGTGACGCTGGTGCAGGTAGAGCTGCACGACCTCATCGCCCGCGCGATCCGAGGTGTTCGTGACGGACACCGAGACGCCGACGCTGCCCTGCGCGCCGATGCGCTCGTGGTCGACCCGCAGGTCGGCGTACTCGAACGTCGCGTAGCTCAGGCCGTGACCGAAGGGGAAGAGCGGCGTGCTCTCCTCGTCCCAGTAGCGCCGGCTTTGGTTGTCCGGGTCGTGAGAGATGTTGTGCGCGTAGGGGATTGGGATCTGCCCGACGGTGCGCGGCCAGTTGAACGGCAGCTTGCCGCCCGGCGACACGTCACCGAAGAGCAGGTTGGCGACGGCGGTGCCACCTTGGCTGCCGGGGTACCAGATCTCCAAGATCGCCGGCACCTGCTCGGCGGCCCACCGCAGGTCGAGTGGCCGGCCGTTCATGACCAGCAGCACGACCGGCGTGCCGGTCTCGACGACGGCTTGCAGCAGCTCGAGCTGACGGCCCGGCAGCGCGATCGACGAGCGGGAGGCCATCTCGCCGATCATGTTCTGCCACTCCCCGACCACGACCACGGCCAGGTCCGCGCTGCGCGCGAGATCGACCGCCCGCGCCAGCTCACCGGCGTCGTCGAAGCCCTCCGGCTCCGTCGGCACGTTGCCGGCGAACATGTCGAACATCGAGGGGAAGGTTCGCAGCGCCGGACGGATCCCCGGCACATGGCCGACCTGGACCGCATCGCCCACGCGGGCCTTGATGCCGTCCAGCACGGTCACCGTCTCGTCGAGGTCGAAGTCGAAGCACCACGGCCCCAACGTGTCGCGCTGGGAGTCAGCCATCGGTCCGATGACGGCAATCGACTGCAGCGACCCCGCGTCGAGCGGCAGCAGCGCCCCCTCGTTGCGGAGCAGCACCGCCGATCGCTCTGCAGCCATCCGTGCGACCTCGCGGTGGGCCGGGTCGGACAGCACCTCGGCGGCCCGGGCCTCATCGACAAACGGGTCGTCGAAGAGCCCCATCCGCAGCTTGGCCTCGAGCACCCGCCGTACGCTCGTGTCCAGGTCCTCCTCGCGGACGGCACCGGAGGCGACCGCCTCCGGAAGATGCACGTACGCCGGGTCCAGGACCGCCATCTCGAGATCGACGCCAACGGTCAGGGCCCGAGCGCCCGCGTCGGTCAGGTCGCGAGCGAAGCCATGGGTCCACAGGTTGCGGACGGCGTTCGCGTCGCTGACCACGAAGCCGTCGAAGCCCCACTGCCCGCGCAACACGTCGGCGAGCAGCCAGTGGTTGCCACTCGCCGGGACCCCGTTCAGATCCATGTAGGCCGTCATGATGTTGCCGGCGCCCGCCTCGACGACCGCCTGGAACGGCGGCAGATAGACGTTCCAGAGCTCGGAGTCGGACAGGTCGACTTCGTCGTAGTCCCGGCCGCCGAGCGAGGCGCCATAGCCCGCAAGGTGCTTGGGGCCGGCGATGATTCGCTCGGGGGCGCCGACCTCGGCGCCCTGGAAGCCCCGGACCTGCGCGGCGCCCACCGCCGAACCGAGGTAGGGGTCCTCCCCGGCGCCTTCGATGATCCGGCCCCACCGGGCGTCGCGGGCGATGTCGACCATCGGCGCGAAGGTCCAGTGGATGCCGACGGCCCGCGACTCACGGGCGGCGACGGCTTGGCCGGCCTCGATGGTCGCCGGATCCCAGGAGGCAGCCATGGCGATCGGCACCGGGAAGATCGTGCGGAGTCCGTGGATCACGTCGAAGCCGAAGAGCGCCGGGATCCCCAGCCGGTTGCCATCGATGACGAGTCGCTGGAGCCGATTGGTCTCGGCCGGATCGGTGACGAAGAGCAGCGAGCCGACCTCGCCGCCGGCGACCGCCGCGTCGACTGCGGCCGACTGGCTCAGCCCGTGCGGATTGTCCGTCGGCGGACCGGGCAGCTCGGGTGGCTCGAAGCCGAAGTAGAAGTACTGCGTGAGCTGGCCGGCCTTCTCGGCCACGGTCATCTGCGCGACCAGGTCGGCGGCTCGCTGTCGGATCTCCTCATCGGTCATCGGTGTGCTCACAGCTCCCCCACCCTCCTGGCCGGTGCGTTCGACACGTGGTGGGGCGATGTTAGTGGGGGCGGCCACGAAGTACCTTTCGAGGGACAGCCAGCGAATCGGTCAGGAGCACAGATGGGTACGGCGCACGCGGAGGGCGGGCACCAGCACGGCGTCACCGCGTCCGGCGATCGTCGCCACCTCACATGGGCCCTGGTGCTCCTGTCGGCCTTCTTGGTCGTCGAGGTCGTGGCGGCGATCGTCGCGAGCTCGTTGGCCCTCTTCTCCGACGCCGGGCACATGCTCACCGACATCGGCGCCATCGCCGCTGCGCTCTGGGCCCTGCGGCTGGCCGAACGGCCGGCTCGCGGCGCCTGGACCTTCGGCTGGAAGCGAGCCGAGATCCTGTCCGCCGCGGGCAACGGCGCGACGCTGTTGGTGATCAGCGGGGTCGTCGGGGTCGAGGCCATCCAACGCCTCATCCATCCGGCGCCGGTCGAGGGCGGAGTGGTGCTCGTCGTGGCCGTCGTCGGGATCGGCGTCAATCTGGTCGTGGCCTGGATCCTGGCCCGGGGCAGCCGATCCTCGCTCAACGTCGAGGGGGCCTACCGACACATCCTGACCGATCTGTATGGCTTCATCGGCACGTTCATCGCCGGGCTGGTCATCATCGCAACCGGCTTCGACCGCGCCGACTCCATCGCCTCACTCGTCGTCGTGGGCCTGATGCTGCACGCGGCCTACGGCCTGCTCAGCCAGTCCGGCCGCATCCTGCTCGAAGCCGCACCGGCCGGTATGGATCTGACCGAGATCCGCGGGCACCTGATGGAGAACGACCACGTCCACGACGTCCACGACCTGCACGTCTGGACCGTGACCTCGAACCTGCCGACGTTGTCCGCCCACGTCGTGATCGACGACTCGTGCTTCAGCGACGGGCACGCGCCGCGCCTGCTGGACGAGCTGCAGACCTGCCTGGTCGGCCACTTCGACGTGGAGCACTCGACCTTCCAGCTCGAGCCGGCCAGCCACCTGCAGCACGAGCCCGGCACGCATTAGGTCCCGCCAGGAGCGAACGGCGCCGCCTCAATAGGGTGGAGCGGTGGATCCCCTGTACCGCCTTCCGGCCACTCCCCTCGCGCACGAAGGCGCCGTCCTGCGTGGCGATCATTGGCGGATCACCGTCCTGACCGACGGCCTGGTTCGACTGGAGTGGTCACCCGACGGTGGTTTCGAGGATCGCGCCTCGACGCTGGCCATCCATCGCGACCTCCCCGTCCCGGCGTACGACGTGGTCGAGACGCCGACGAGCGTGGAAGTGCTGACCGAGCGGTTTCATCTGACCTACGACCGAGGGCCGTTCTCGCCAGCCGGCCTGCAGCTGCAGGTGCGCGGCAACATCTCGTCGTACCACAGTGTTTGGCGGTTCGGGGAGGACGTCGACGACCTCGGTGGCACGGCGCGCACTCTGGACGGAGTCGACGGCCGGACGCCGCTCGGGCCCGGCGTGGTGTCGCGGTGGGGCTTCGCCGAGCTCGACGACTCGGCGTCGTTCGTCTTCGATGACGAGGGTTGGGTCGGCCGGCGCGGGGAGGGTCGGATCGACCTCTACGTCTTCGCCTACGGCCACGATCACCAGGACGCGCTGACGGCGTTCTACGCCCTGTCAGGGCAGCAGCCCGTGCTGCCGCGCTGGGCCCTGGGCAACTGGTGGAGCCGCTACTACGCCTACACGTCCGAGACCTACCTCGAGCTGATGGAACGTTTCCAGGCCGACGACGTGCCGTTCTCGGTCGCCGTGCTGGACATGGACTGGCACCCGGTCGACGGGGTCGATCCGCGTTACGGCAGCGGTTGGACGGGCTACAGCTGGAACCGCGACCTCTTCCCCGACCCGCCCGCCTTCCTGGCCGAGCTGCACCGGCAGGGGCTGCACGTCACCCTCAACGTGCATCCGGCCGATGGCGTGCGCGCCTTCGAGGACGCCTATCCGGAGATGGCGGCGGCGCTGGGGCGCAGCACCGAGGCCGAGGCGCCGATCTCCTTTGACATCACCGATCCGGAGTTCCTGCGGGCCTACTTCGAGATCCTGCACCGGCGGCTGGAGGACGACGGCGTCGACTTCTGGTGGATCGACTGGCAGTCCGGTCACCACTCGCGGATCGCCGGCGTCGACCCGTTGTGGATGCTCAACCACTTCCACTTCCTCGACTCGGGCCGAGAGGGCAAGCGCCCGATGACGTTCTCCCGGTACGCCGGGCCGGGGAGCCACCGCTACCCGGTCGGATTCTCCGGGGACTCGGTGATCTCCTGGGCGTCCCTGGACTTCCAGCCCGAGTTCACCGCGACGGCCTCCAACATCGGCTACGGCTGGTGGAGCCACGACATCGGTGGTCACTTCTTCGGCCGCCGCGACGACGAGCTGGCCCTGCGCTGGCTCCAGCTGGGGGTCTTCTCGCCGATCCTGCGACTGCACTCCTCGCGAAACCCGTTCCTGCTCAAGGAACCCTGGATGTACTCCGGCGACACCGAGCGAGCCATGGACGACGCGTTGCGCTTCCGGCACCGCCTGGTCCCCTACCTGCACACCATGAACCACCGAGCCGCTCGAGAGGGCATCCCGCTCGTGCGGCCGATGTACTACGTCGCACCTCAGACATCAGCGGCGTACGACGTGCCGAACCAGTTCGTGTTCGGCTCCGAGCTCGTGGTCGCGCCGATCACGAGCCCTCGCGACCCCATCTCGTTGCAGGGCAGGGTTCGCGCCTGGCTGCCCGCGGGGACCTGGGTCGACATCTTCACCGGTGTCGTCTACGACGGGGATCGCGAACTGTCGCTGCACCGGGGGGACGGCTCGATCCCGGCCCTGCTGAGGGCCGGCGGCATCCTGCCGCTGGCAGCGGCCGACGAGCTCGACGCCACGAGCAACCCGGAGCGATTCGAGATCCTGCTGGCGCCCGGAGCCGATGGCGAGTTCGACCTGGTCGAGGACGACGGCGCTGGTCAAGGCCTGGACACGATCCGCTCCGTCACGACCCCCATCCGGTGGGACCAGGCCAGCGGCACACTCACCATCGGTCCGGCACGGGGCGCCACTGACGCGATCCCGGCCCGACGCACCTGGACCGTCCGGCTGTTGGGCGTCGTCGCCGAGGCATCGGTCATCGAGACAAGCGCCGATGCCCCGGCGGAGGTGAGCTTCGGGCCGGGCCTCCAGCCGAGGACCCATGACGCGTCGGGACGGGTCCTGGACCTGATCCGTCGGGCGCAGTACGGCTTCGAGGCCAAGGCGGCCATGTGGACCACGTTGACGTCGGATCGCTCGGTGCCTCAACAGATCGCCGCGCTCCAGACCCAGCAAGTGCCCACGGGGCTGCTCGAAGCCGTCACCGAGCTGCTGACGGCAAGGACGTGACGCGCGGCGGCGATGTCCCAACATTCGCGACCATAGCCCGCAATGCCCGGTTTCGACAGCCGATTCTCGAACGTTCCTGGTCCTTCCCAGCACCGACGGGACGAGCCGGGGCCGGCCCCCGGAAGAGCAGCGTCGACGCGCCGTTCGTCCTCCGGGGGCCTGGGCTCACCGAGCGACCCACGACGATCAGCGGGCCGCGATCGGCAACTCGAAGACCTGGTCGGTGGGATGTCCGGCCCGCGCGTGGACCCGCATGACCGCTTCCCGGCTCGGCCCGGTCACCAGGCAGAACGCCGTGCCGCGTCTCCGGGTCGAGCCAGGCCTGGTCGTAGCTCACGCCCTCCGCGCCCTGGATGGCCACGTCGGCCTGGTGGGCCTGGTCGAACTGCTCTTGGGTGACGCCCACGAATCCCTCGTGGATGTCCATGAACCTCGGCATTGGATTGCTCCTTATGTGCTCTCCAGACGCGAAAACATCTGGGGTTACGCCACTTTGGCGCTCGCTCTACTATCAGTGCCTGGCCGCGCGCAGCACCATGACCGGGAGGCCGCCGCTCTTGACCCAGACGCCGGATCGTGCCAACGCGCCGAAGCCCTCGGACCGGTTCGCGGTCGTTCGCGAGGTGCTGGACCTCGTGCGCCTCAACGGCGCGATCTTCTTCCGAGCCGACTTCCGCGCCCCGTGGGCCTACACCTCCCCCCCGACCAGGGAGCTGGCCGGCGCGCTCCCGGCGAGCCCGGGCAGCCTGGTGATCTTCCACATCGTGGCCGAGGGCGGGTTCCTGATCGAGATGGCCGACGGCACCCGGCGGGACGTCGCCCGGGGTGACGTCGTAGTGATGCCGTACGGCGATGCGCACGCGATGCGCTCCCATGACCTGGCCGTGCCGGTCTCCATCACGACCCTCCTGCCACCGCCGCCGTGGACCGCGTTCCCCCACCTGGTCTATGGCGGGGAGGGCGATCACTCGATGGTCGTCTGCGGCTACCTGCGGGGCGACGCCGTTCTCTTCGATCCGGTGCTGAGGGCACTGCCCTCGCTCTTCGTGGTGCGGCCACCCGCCGGCCCGGCGGCGGCCTGGGTCGAGGCGAGCATCCACTACGCACTGCAATCGCCGTGGCCGACCGCGGGGGGCGGCGGGTCCGACCAGCGCCTGTCCGAGCTCCTCTTCACGGAGGTGCTCAGGCTCTACCTCGAGCAGAGCGACGATGCGGAACTCACCGGCTGGCTGGCTGCCCTGCGCGATCCCGTTGTCGGACAGGCGCTTTCACTGTTGCACACCGACCCGGCCCGGCCCTGGACCGTGGATGGCCTGGCCCGCGCCGTGATGGTTTCGCGGACCGTCCTGGTCGATCGCTTCAACCAGATGCTCGGGCGCCCACCGATCCGCTACCTGACCGAGTGGCGGCTGAGCCTGGCCTCCGGACTCTTGCGGACCACCGACCTCGGCGTGGCCGACATCGGAGCCAGAGTGGGCTACACCTCCGAAGAGGCCTTCAGCCGGGCGTTCAAGCGGGCCTTCGGCCAGGCGCCCGCCCACTGGCGGGCCCACCGCGCCTGACCATGAGACGGCATCAGGCCGAACGGACTCGCACGCTGTCGGTATCCGTCTCAACGGTGTCCGACCCCGTGCCTCGGCTCAGGTCCAGTCCGTCCGCGTAGATCGCCTCTTGGGCGTGCGGCACGAGCCGCAGCACGTGCTGGTAGCCGAACAGGGTCGGGCGCGAGCGCACCAGGGCGGCGTCGATGCGACGGGCTGCCCGCAGCGGTGCGGAGGCGTCCGAGCCTCCGATCGCCCCGAGCGGCAGCCCGGTCGCGGACTCCTGCAGGATGTCGAACCCGGCCGAACGGACCGTACGGCGCAGGGTCGAGCGGGTGAAGAAGCGCAGGTGCGTGTTGTCCAGGATGCCGCGTCGGTCGTAGCCGAAAAGCCCTGTGGCGACTCGGGTTCGCGGATACCAGTGGCCGAAGTTCGGGACCGAGAGCAACAGCTGTCCCCCGGGGCGGAGCACTCGCCGAATGTCGCGAAGCAGGTCGGCCGGGCGGGCCAGATGCTCGATGATGTCGCCGGCCACGACCACGTCGTACCGGCCGCCGACCTCGGCCGGGATCCCCTGCTCGAGATCGGCGACGAAGAACTCGTCGGTCCGCTCCCGCACACCGTCGATCTCCATGTAGTCCACGCCGGTGACGTGGTGTCCCGCGGCGCGCGCCCGCTCGGCGAACAGACCACCCGAGCAGCCGAGGTCGAGGATGCGCGAGGCCGGCAGCTGTTCGAGCATCTCCAACATCAGGGCGTGCGAGGAACCGTCGCCCTCCTTGAAGAGGTACTCCTCGGGCGTCGGCACCCACTCCTGCGTGCCGAATCCCTTGGTGGCCAGCTTGAACTCGACGACGTCCCGGACGACGTCCCGGGCGTACTTCATCCCATTGACGTAGCAGATCTCATCGCCGTAGTACGTCGGGATCGGCACCTCCACGATCCGGCCGCCGGCCTGGACGACCTGGGCGATGATCTGGGTGTCGAAGTCGAAGCCGTCGCTGTTGGCCTCGAACGGCACGGCGGCCAGGGTGCTCGTCGCATAGGCGCGATAGCCCGAGTGGAACTCGGTCAGGTCGGTGCCCAGGACCCGGTTCTCGAAGGTCGTCAGGATCCGGTTGCCGACCCGCTTGTAGAACGGCATGCCCCCGTTCTTGGCTGCGCCCGGCTCCATCATCCGGGAGCCGAAGACCGCCGCCACGTCGCCGTGCTCGAACGGCGCGAGCATCTCGGCCAGGCACTCCGGCGCGTACTGACCGTCGCCATGCAGCAGTACGACGATGTCCAGCCCGTGATCGATCGCCAGCCGGTAGGCGGCCTTCTGGTTCCCGCCGTACCCGAGGTTCTTGGTGTGCCGGACCACGGTCGTCGCCAACGGGCCGGCCGCCGCACCCCACCGCTGCGCGAGCTCGAACGTGTCGTCGTGGCTCGCGTCGTCGGAGATGATCACCTCGCTCAGCCGAGGCAGCATGTCTGCGGGGATCCGGTCGAGCGTGTCCGCCAGGGTCGACGCGGCGTTGTAGGCGACCACAACGATGCCGATGCGGGGTTCGCGCCCACCGTGCGAGGAGGTCAGACCCTCGCTGCGCCCCTGTGTCCGAGTGGTCATGCTTCATCCTCAGCGCTCCCGTCGGAACAGGTCAAATCACTCGACCTCTATCCTCTCGGAATGCCCCCGCGTCCTCCTGCCCGCAGTGCAGCCCAGGACCGGCCGGGAGCCGATCCGGTGATCCGGTCGATGCTCGTGGCATTCCTCGTCATCAAGTTCCTCGAGGTGGTGAGCAGCGGTCCGGTGCTGTACCCGGACACCAACACCTACCGGACCCACGGCTCGTTCCTGGACTTCTCGCGCAGCAGCTTGTGGGGGCGATCGGTGCGCCCGTGGGGGGTCACGGCCTGGATGGCCCTGTGGCCATCGGACGAGGCCATCGTCCTGGCCCAGACGGCGCTGTCGATCTTCGCCTGGTCGGTGCTCGCGCTGACCGCTGCGGCCGGCATCCGCAGCACCGCCATTCGACGAATCGTGGCCGGCCTGCTGCTGGTCGTCGGGTGCACCGCGCAAGTGGCGTCATGGCAGCTCGCGATCCTGAGCGAGTCGGTGTCGATCTCGACCGGCATCCTGTCGCTGGCGCTCGCGATCCGCTGGTTCCGCAAGCCGACCTGGGCGCGGGCCGGGCTGTTCCTGCTCGTCGCCCTGTGGTTCACGATGACCCGGCCCAACATCTTCCCCGTCCTGATCGCGTGGGCGGTCGCGGCGCTGGTCTTCGGTCTGCGTCGGCGGCCCGGCGCCGCCACGGACGCCGCCCGGATCCTGGTGAGCGTCGTCGTCGCCGGAGCGCTGCTCGTGTTCTCGCTCTACAGCTACGTCTACAACATCCGGTCCGACCCGGCCTGGCGGGCCAGCGCCGAGTTCGGTGTGTCCCGGAGCACCGTGGCCTACGCCTACCCGATCTCCGGCAACGGTCCCGTGGCCAAGGCCGTCATCCGAGACCTTCGGCGATCGTCCGCGCCGCGATGCATGATCCCCAAGACCCCGAGCCAGGTCTCCAACCACGGCACGACGGCCTGGGTGCAGAAGACCGCGGCCAGCTGCCCGGGCATGGACGCGTGGGCCACCGCACATTGGAACAGCTGGTGGCTGCACTGGCTGCTCGCCCATCCGGTGGCGACGCTGCACATCATCGCGACCGAGCTGCCGAGCTCACTGAGCCCGCCGGTCTGGACGGCGATCACTGCCGCCGTGCCCCAGTCGGTCAGCTCGGTGTTCTTCGGGACCTCGGGCCTGCCCCAGTCGGCCATCCCCCGCAAGACCTTCGGGACCCAGCCCATCCTGATCTGGCTGGCTCTCGCGGCCGGGCTGGTCTGGTGGGGGCGCCGGCGTCTGCACGGGGGGAGGTCGGGCACCGGGGTGGTGCTCGTGGCCACCATCGTCGGGGCGCTGGGCTCCGCCATCTCCAGTGGCCTGCTGATCCAGACGGCGCCGTTCGAGGTCGGTCAGGAGAGCGCGGGCGCGACCGTCCTGTTGACGGCCGCAGTCATCATCCTGATCGGCTTGCTCGTGGACCGGCTGCGCCCCGGGGCGACCGCCGCAACCGAGCCCTGCCGCCCATGGCGATGGCCATGCCGATCCCGATGCGGGCGTCGCTGCCGCCGCTGCTGGCGATTTGCCGGGTTAGTCTGTCGAGACCTGCTCGCGAACCCGGCAAAGGAGCCCTCCATGGCCAGTCTGCTCAACCCGTACATCAGCTTCGGCGACACGGCCCGACCGGCGCTGGAGTTCTACCAGGGAGTCTTCGGCGGCGAGCTCGCGCTCAGCACGTTCGGCGAGTTCGGGCAGGCCGACTCACCCATCGCGGACAAGATCATGCACGGCCGGCTGGAGACGCCGAGCGGTTTCACCTTGATGGCGGCCGACACCCCGCCGGGGATGGACCACCAGGTCGGCAACAACATGGCGGTCAGCCTCTCCGGCGACGACGCCGACCAGCTGCGCGGCTACTGGGGCAAGCTCTCGGCCGGTGGCACGGTCACCGTCCCGCTGGAGAAGCAGATGTGGGGCGACGAGTTCGGCATGTGCATCGACCAGTTCGGCATCGGCTGGATGGTCAACATCACCCAGCCACCAGGGCTAGCCGACCTTCTGCGAGAGCCGCACGGTGTTGCCCGACGGGTCACGGAACGCGCAGTCCCGCGCACCCCAGCCCTGGTCCATCGGCTCCTGCAGCACTTCGGCCCCCGAGGCCTGCACCTTCTCGAAGTCGCCATCGACGTCGGCGCTGCGGAAGACGATCTGGTGCAGCGCGCCCTTGGTCATCAGGACCTCCAGCGCGTCGCCGTCCTCGGCCGACCGGCCGGCGTGCGGCTGGGTCAGCACCAGGCCCACCTCGGGGTCCGAGGGCGAGGTCACGGTGACCCAGCGGAAGTCGCCGAACGCGACGTCCTGGGTGACGGCCAGGCCGAGGGTGTCGCGATAGAAGGCGATGGCGAGGTCGGGGTCGTGGACGGTGACGATGGTGCTCTGCAGTGTGAGGTCCATGGCCATCACGCTAGATGCCTCGGCCGGCCGTGCGCTTCTCCGATCCTGCTCGGCTTGGGCGCCGTCGCACGACGGCCTCAGGAGCGGGCCGGCCGCAGCGCGGCCATGCTGACGCAGCCCGGTACGCCGGCCATCGCGCTGTGGTCACGAGCCCGGTACGCCGCGGGGCTCTCCCCCACGAGTTCGGTGAACCGGGAGCTGAACGAGCCCAGCGACGTACAGCCCACCTCCAGGCAGACGTCGGTGACGCTGAGGTCACCGCGCCGGAGGAGCATCATCGCCCGCTCGATCCTGCGGGTCATCAGATAGCCGTAGGGCGTCTCGCCGTACGCGGCTCGGAACTGCCGGGAGAAGTGCGCCGGCGACATGTACGCCGCCTGCGCCAACGCGGGGACGTCCAGCGGCCGTGCGTACTCGCGGTCCATCAGGTCGCGCGCCCGGCGCAGGTGCGTGAGCGTGACCAGCTCCTGCGGCGTCATCCGGCCAGCCTACGACCGGGTCCAGCGGCCGACGCCTCGGGCTGTGATCGTCACCGTGGCTCCCGGCCCGGCGCTGACTGGCGTCGCGTCAGAGCGCGTCGTGGATCCGTCGTAATAGAACAGCGGCCTTCGGGTAGCGGTTGCCGAAGAAGGCCAGGACGACAGGGGTGTGCGGCAGGCCCTCGATCGTGAAGACCCCCTTGGTCACATCGCTGCTCAGGCCGAGGTCCTGCTGCGGGCTCGCGACGCTATAGGCCTCGAGGACGTAGTTCGTGCTGACCAGGTGTCCACTCGCGTCGACGACCCGGCCGGTGATCGTGCCACCCTTTCGGAGCGTGAAGTTCGCCGTTGCCGAACCACCCTCGGTCACTGTGAGCGCCTTCGCGAGCGACGGATCGGGCGCCCCGCCGGACCAGGACGGCGCGTACGCCGGGTCGAAGGTCCAGGCCACCAGCTTCTGCGCTCCGGCCGGCATGTGCTCGATCGTGTAGTGGCCGTCGACATCCGTCGTCGCCGAGAACGCGACCGCCGTCGCCGACCCGCGGCCCGTAGCCCAGCCCCACGATCACGTCCGAGATCGGCCGGCCCGGTCACGGCGTCCTTCGACGACGCCCGAAACCGTTCCGCCGGGGGCCACCCGGACGTCACCTATGTTCAGCGTCTGGCCGACCTTTGTCGTGTACAGCCGCGCTCCGGCCTCGCGTCGACGACGATGGCGCGTAGGTCGCGAGGTCGTTCGTGCCCACTCGTCAACGACCTGTACGACCGGGCCGCCAGCCCGGTCACCGTAAACCGGCCGTCCGCCCCGCTGCAGGTTCCGCGTCTGCCCGTAGGGGTAGGTGGTCGAGCGACCCAGGTAGGCGGAGCCGCAGGCCTGCTTTATCGGCCGGCCGGTCAGGGCGTCCACTGCCCTCCCGCTGATCACTGCCGCCGGCTTGCAGGGCCGCATCGACATCGGTCTCGAACCGCGCTGGCTCCGGCGCCCAGGGTGAGCACCGTGGCCGGCGTCAAGCCGACCGAGTTCGGGAAGTACTGAAAGCCGTAGGTGCTGTTCGGGTCGATGAACTCCACCCGGTAACTGCCCTGGCGAGGCCAAACTGCACCTGTAGGTGCCGTCGATCCCGGTACACTGCTCCTGGACGCCCCCGCTGTTCGGTGTGGCGCGGCTGGCGAAGACCGTGGCGCAGATCCCCGCAAGCGGCTGCCCGGTCGCCGGCGGCAGTGATCCTGCCCGAGATCGACTCCCCGGCCGGGAACGATCAACGGCCCCGACCGTCGTCGTACCATCCGCCTGCCACCGAGAAGGTCTGGGCCGCACCGCGTTTCGTCGTACCCGAGCGCATAAAGGTCGAACGGACCGGTCTGGTACTCGATCACGTACGTTGCCCGCCGGGCACCGCGATGTCGAAGACACCGGTCGTCGGGTCGACCGAGCCGCTGAAGCTCGCATCCACCTGCGCCCACCCGCTCGGCGTTCAGATCGAGTCCGTCGGCACCGAGCCGTCGGCGTTGTGGACGCTACCCACCAGGTCACCCGGGTGGGTCCGCCGGAAGTTCACGACGGCGGGAGCCGTGACCGGCGTGCCGTCGTTGATGTCGAACTTCCCCTTGTAGACCTGTTCGGCGTAGCCGTCGGCCGCCGCGTCCAGCGAGGTACGCCGCGCCCGCCGTCACTCCGTTCATCGTCCAGGCGCCCGTGTCGTCAGTGCAGGTCGCGTCGAAGAACGTGAAATCGGTGCTCTGCACCTCGACACAGGCGTCCGCGATGGGCTGGCCGGTCACGGCATCGGTGACGACGCCGGACAGCGTGGCTGCGGTGGTGGCCGAGGCCGCGCCGGCAGCCGGCGCTAGCGCCTAAGCCCGTGACCACGGCCAGCGCAGCGACCAGAACGATGCGAAAACGACGACGACGAGCCATGCGGCAACCCCCTGCGGGCCGAAGAACCGATCTGCCCGGGCGTGGGCGTCTTGCCCCGGAAGAGTACGGCTTGCGTGCGCCGCTCGTCGGGGGCTTCTCGAGAGCTCTTGAGGGCGCGCCGGGTCAGGCGTAGAAGATCCGGTCGATGATCGAGCGAGCGCGCCGGGTCAGCCGCAGGTAGTCGTCCTCGGCCTGCTCCCCGTGCCCCGGCGGATAGCCCACGATCCGGGCGATGCCGTCGCGGTCGCGTCCGTCACCGGGCAGGGCATCGACCGCACGGCCGCGCCAGAGCACGGCCGCGTTGCGCCAGCGGGAGGCGAGCGACCAGGCCTCGGCGAGTACGGCGCCGTCGTCCGGGTCGAGCAGGCCCGCATCGACGGCGGCGGCCAGCGCCGGCAGCGTGCCGGTGGTCCGCAGCGCGGGGACCTGATGGGCATGACGTAGCTGGATCAGCTGGATGGTCCACTCGACGTCGGCCAGGCCGCCGCGACCGAGCTTGAAGTGCCGGCTCGGGTCGGTTCCCTTGGGCAGCCGTTCGGCCTCTACCCGGGCCTTGATCCGGCGAACCTCGCGCACGTCCTGCAGGCTCAGACCGCGCTCCGGCCACCGGACCGGCTCGACCAACTGCTCGAACGCCTTGCCGAGCTCGGGATCGCCAGCCACCGGGGCAGCCCGCAGGAGCGCCTGAGCCTCCCAGACCAACGACCAGCGCAGGTAGTAGCTGCGGTAGGAGTCCAGGCTGCGCACCAGCGGGCCGTTCTTGCCCTCGGGCCGCAGGCCTACATCGAGCTCGATCGCCGGGTCCGGGCCGGGCGCGGACAGCAGCTTCCGGAGCTCCTGAACCACGGCGGCAGCCGCCTCCTGGGCCATCTGCTCATCCGCGTCCCCGACCGGGTCGTAGACGAACATCACGTCGGCATCGCTGCCGTAGCCGAGCTCGCCGCCGCCGAAGCGGCCCATCCCGATCACGCCAACCCTGGCCGGCAAAGGCCTTTCGAGTCGTTGCTCCACCGACCGCATGGCCAGGTCCAGCGTGCCGTCGACGACCGCGGCCGTGATGTCGGTCAACGCCGAACCGACCTGCTCCAGCGTGGCCACCCCGACCAGGTCGGCCACCGACGTCCGGAACAGCTCGCGACGCCGGATGGTTCGGGCGCCCTCCAGGGCGTCGGCCGGAGCGTCGTGGCGGCGGATCGCGCTCTGGACCTCGCTCCGCAGTTCCGGGCCCTCCCGAGCCCGAAGTCCGCTGTCGTCGCCCAGGATCAACGCGGCTTCGGGTGCTCGCTGCAGCAGCTCCGCGGCGTACCGGCTCCTGGACAGGACGTGAGCCAGCCGCTCGGCGGCGGATCCGCTGTCCCGCAACATCTTCAGGTACCAGTGACTGCCCCCGAGCTGCTCGCTGACTCGGCGGAAGGCCAGCAGACCCGCGTCGGGGTCGGCCTCGTCGGCGAACCAGCCGAGCATGACCGGCAGCAGCGTGCGCTGCATCGCGGCCCGCCGGCTCACCCCGTCGGTCAGCGCGGCGATGTGCCGCATGGCGCCCGCGGTGTCGCGGAAACCCAAGGCAGACAGTCGTTCTCGAGCCGCTTCGGGGGTCAGCCGCGCCTCGTCCGGGCTGAGCCGGGCCACCGCGGCGAGCAGGGGTCGATAGAAGATGCGCTCGTGCAGCCGGCGCACCTCGCGAGCCTGGCGCTGCCACTGGCCCAGCACCGAGTGAGCCGGGTTGGCCCGATGCCCCATGCTCCGGCCGAGCCAGCGCAGCTGCTCCTCCTCAATGGGCATCAGGTGGGTACGTCGGAGCCGGTGGACCTGCACCCGGTGCTCGAGGCAACGCAGCACCCGGTACGCCGCGTCCAGACCGGCTGCGTCGTCGCGCGCCACATAGCCGCCGGCCGCGAGAGCGGCCAGCGCGTCCAATGTCGTTCGGCTGCGCAGGGTTTCGTCGGCCCGGCCGTGGACGAGCTGCAGCAGCTGCACGCTGAACTCCACGTCCCGCAGGCCGCCCTTGCCGAGCTTGAGCTGCCGGTCGGCCTGATCGGCGGGCACGTGCTCCTCGACTCGACGTCGCATCGCCTGGACGTCGGCGACGAAGTTGTCGCGCTCGGCCGCCGACCAGACCAGCGGCGCCAGGGCGTCGACGTACGCCTGACCGAGGGCCAGGTCCCCCGCGACCGGACGCGCCTTGAGCAGGGCCTGGAACTCCCAGGTCTTGGCCCAGCGCTCGTAGTAGCTGACGTGGCTGGCCAGCGTGCGCACCAGCGGGCCTTGCTTGCCCTCGGGACGCAAGGCCGCATCGACCGGCCAGAGCGTGCCTTCGGAGGTCGATGCCGAGCAGACCCGGATCAGCGCGGCGGCCAACCAGGTGGCCGCTTCGATCGCCGCCAGCTCCTCGCCGCCCTCGACCGGCTCGGCCACGAAGATCACGTCGACGTCGCTGACGTAGTTGAGCTCATGTCCCCCGGTCTTGCCCATGCCGATGACGGCCAGCCGACACGCGGCCGCGCCCGCCGGCTGCTCGGCCCGGGCGATGGCCAGCGCGGCCTCCAGCGCGGCCTGGGCCAGGTCCGCGAGCTCCCGCGCCACCTCTGGGAAGTCGGCCGCGGGATCCGAGCTGCGCAGGTCGCGGCCGGCAATGGCGAGCAGCCGCCGTCGGTAGGCCAGGCGCAGTTGGTCGTAGGCCACGGCACCCCCGCGGCCGATCGGCTGGGCCGCAACGGGATTCGCGCCGATGGCGGTCAACAGCTCGGCGGTGAGCTCGGCTTGACTGCGCGGCTCGTCCGATTCCAGGACGGTCCAGTCACCCGGGTGCTTGGCCAGGTGGTCGCCGAGGGCGAGCGAGGTGCCCAACACCGCCATCAGCCGGTCCCGGACCGGACCGCCTCGACGGACAACTGCTCGCAACCGCGCCGGGTCGGCCGGATGGTGCTCGCGGCCGAGTGCGTCGTCGCGCTCGCTCGATCGGGTCAGCGACTCCATGAGGCGGACCAGGCCGAGCAGCGCCTGGTCCGGCTGCGGCACGCTGGACAGGGCGGCGAGCAGGCCATCGTCGAAGACGACCTCCAGCGGGTCCAGCAGGCCGGCCAGCGCCGGATCGCCGAGCAGCCGCTCGGCCCGGGCCGGGTCGCGAAAACCCAGCCGGGCCAACTGTCCTGCGAGTGAAGACTCGCGCTGAGCCGGCATCTTCAGAGCACCGGGAGGTACCGCTCCAGCTCGAACGGCGTGACCTGCGAGCGATACTCGAGCCACTCGGCCCGCTTGTTGCGCAGCACGAAGTCGAAGACGTGCTCACCCAGCGTCTCGGCGACGAGCTCGCTCTCCTCCATCCGCCGGATGGCCTGGGAGAGGTTGGTTGGCAGTGGCGCGATGCCCATCGCCCGGCGCTCGGCGTCGGTCAGGCTCCACACGTCGTCCTCGGCCTCGTCCGGCAGCTCGTAGCCCTCCTCGATCCCCTTCAGACCCGCCGCCAACATGACCGCGAAGGCGAGGTAGGGGTTGCAGGCCGCGTCGACCGAGCGGATCTCGGCCCGGGTCGACTGCCCCTTGGCCGGCTTGTACATCGGCACCCGGACCAGCGCCGAGCGGTTGTTGTGCCCCCAGCAGACGTACGCCGGAGCCTCGCCGCCACCCCAGAGCCGGGTGTAGGAGTTGACCCACTGGTTCGTGATGGCCGTGAACTCGTTCGCATGCCGCAGCAGGCCGGCGATGAAGTGCCGACCGGTCTTGCTGAGCTGGTAGTTCGCGCCGGCCTCGTGGAAGATGTTCCGGTCGCCCTCAAACAGGCTCATGTGGGTGTGCATGCCCGAACCAGGGTGCTGCGCAAAGGGTTTGGGCATGAACGTCGCGTAGACGCCCTGCTCCAGCGCGACCTCCTTGATCACCGTGCGGAAGGTCATGATGTTGTCCGCGGTGGTCAAGGCATCGGCGTACCGCAGGTCGATCTCGTTCTGGCCGGGCGCGCCCTCGTGGTGGCTGAACTCCACGGAGATGCCCATCGACTCGAGCATGGTGATGGCCGCGCGACGGAAGTCGTGCGTCGTGCCGTGCGGCACATGGTCGAAGTAGCCCGCCTGGTCGACCGGCACCGGAGGCTCCCCCGGCTTGGACCCCTGCTGCAGCACGAAGAACTCGATCTCCGGGTGCGTATAGAAGGTGAAGCCCAGGTCGGCGGCCTTGGCCAGCGCCCGCTTGAGCACGTGCCGCGGGTCGGCCAGGCTCGGGCTGCCGTCCGGGAGGTGGATGTCGCAGAACATCCGCGCCGTTCCGGGGTTCTCACCGCGCCACGGCAGCACCTGGAACGTCGAGGAGTCCGGCCGGGCGAGCATGTCCGACTCGTAGACCCGCGCGAAGCCCTCGATCGAGCTCCCGTCGAATCCGATCCCCTCGGCGAAGGCTCCCTCGAGCTCGGCCGGAGCGACCGCCACCGACTTCAGGGTGCCGAGCACGTCGGAGAACCAGAGCCGCACGAAGCGGATGTCGCGCTCCTCGATCGTGCGGAGCACGAACTCCTGCTGCCTGTCCATGGCGCACAGCCTGCCAGCACTGGGGCCAGCCGACGAACCGCGGGTCACGGTCGTACACCCATTGGCGGCCAAGTCTTCCGAACTGTCAGTGCGAGGCGACATCGCCGGGTTAGTCTTCGCGGGCCTCCAACCCGAAGGACCCCTGATGCCGCACGCCCGCGCCGGTCTCACCGCCGCCGTTTCCGTCGTCGCTCTCGCCAGCTTCGGCGCGCTCGTCAGTCCGGCTCAGGCCGCCACCACGAAGGTGACGCCGGCCGCCGTGAGCCAGCCCGGGGCCTTTGTCTCGCTCGCTCCCAGTCGTCTGCTGGACACCCGAGCCGGCACCGGTGCACCGAAGGCCCAGGTCGCCGGCCACGGCACGGTCACGCTCGCCGTCGCCGGCGTGAGCCCGATCCCGTCCTCGAACGTCGCGGCCGTCGTGCTCAACGTGACCGTCACCGACGTCGCCACCGCCGGTGGCTACCTCACGGTCTACCCGACCGGTTCGCCGCAGCCGACCGCCTCGAACCTGAACTTCGTCAAGAAGCAGACCGTCGCCAACCTGGTCACCGTGAGCGTGGGCACCGGCGGCGCCGTGTCGATCTACAACGGCTCGAGCAGCAAGGTCGACATCGTCGCCGACGTCTCCGGCTACTACCTCGGCGGTGGCACCGTCGCGCAGCCCGGCATGTTCACGCCGCTGGCACCGACCCGCATCCTGGACACGCGGTCCGGTGTGGGCGCGGCCAAGAAGCCGGTCGTGGCTCAGCGTTCGATCAACCTCACCGTGGCCGGGTCGGGCGGCGCAGGCGGCGTGCCTGCCACCGGTGTCGCTGCCGTGGTCATGAACGTCACCGCAACGAACGCCACCAAGGCCGGCTACCTCACCGCCTACCCGACGGGGGCGGTCCGCCCGACCGCCTCCAACCTGAACTTCCTGGCCAAGACCAACGTGCCGAACCTGGTGACGGTCGCCCTCGGCACCAATGGGCAGGTCACGCTGTTCAACGGCTCCTCGGGCACCCTGGACCTGGTCGCCGACGTCGCCGGCTACTACCTCTCCGGGACCGCAACCTCCGCCGGCGCCTTCGTGCCGGTGTCGCCGCACCGGATCCTGGACACCCGCAGCCAGCTCGGCACGCCGTCCGGCGCGCTTCCGGGCGGCACCAACGTCGACGTCCAGGTGGTCAACGTCGGCGGCATCCCGGTCACCAACGTCTCCGCCGTCGCCATGAACGTCACCGCGACCGCTGAGGCCCGCGCGGGCTACCTGACGGTCTCCCCGACGACCCCGACCCCGCAGGTCGTGTCGAACCTCAACTACGCGGCCGGCGTCACCACCGCCAACATGGCCATCGTGCAGGCCGGTCTGTGCAGCAAGGCAACCTTCTTCAACGGCTCCGGCGGCTCGCTCGGTGTGTTGTCCGACGTGGCCGGCTACTTCCTGGCCAAGGCGCCGTCGGTGGTCCCGACCAGCGACACCGTGCGCTCGTGGGGCGAGAACGAGGTCGGCGACCTGGGCGACGCGACGGTCAACTCCTCGACCGCACCGGTCACCATGTCGCTGGTCCACGACGTCCAGGCCGTCGACGACGGCGACCTGCTGGTCACCAACGACGGACACGTGTGGGCCTGGGGCCATGAGGTGCTCGCCCCGCTCTACCTGAACCGGCCGGACAAGGACCAGGGCTACGAGAACTGCAGCATCCCGACCGAGGTCACCGGCCTCACGGCCATCTCGGCCGTCGCCGGCTCGCCCTCCGACGGCTATGCGCTCGACACCAACGGCAACGTGTGGTCGTGGGGTTACAACGACCAGGGCCAGCTCGGCAACGGCACCACGACCGACAACTTCACGCCGACCCAGATCCCGAGCCTGAGCAACGTCATCGCGATCACGGCCGGCTTCGCCCTGAAGAGCGACGGCACCGTCTGGGGCTGGGGACCCAACGACAACGGCTCTCTCGGTACGGCGGCAGCCGGGAGCGAGAGCGACGTCCCGGTGCAGATCGCCGGCCTGAGCAACATCAAGGCCATCGCCCAGGGCGGCGCCCAGTTCGCCCTCGACAACGACGGCAACGTCTGGTCCTGGGGTGACAACGACGGTGCGATGCTCGGCCAGAACATCGCGACCGACACCGCTGCTCATGCCACCCCGGCTCAGGTCTTCGCGCCGAGCGGCACCAACCCAGGTGACGTGGGCAACGTCGGCGGCAAGCTGGGCAACGTCATCGCGATCTCCGGCGGCATGGCGTTGCTCTCCGACCGTGGCACGCCGGCGAACCACGCCGTCGTGACCTGGGGCGACAACGAGTTCGGGCAAGCTCGGCGACGGACAGCCTTCACGAGCAACAGCATGAGCAAGGTGCCGGTCAAGGACGATCGGGCTGCCCGACCGACCATCAGCGCGATCGCGGCCGGTGGCACGGGTGACACCGCGCTCGACGGCAGCGGCAACGTCTGGGCCTGGGGCGCCGCTCCGGGCAACGCCGCGAACGACGACTCGAGCACTCCGGCCAAGGTCAGTGGCATCACCGGCGCCAACTCTGTGGGGGCCGGTGCCTTCACCGGCTTCGCCGTCGTGCCCTGATCGGAGCGTACCGACGGGCAGCCCTTCGGACGTCTCACCGCGTCCGGAGGGTCATCCCTCGCCGGGCGCGAGGTAGCGTCCGCCGCGTGGTCGACTCCTTCTTCACGCCCGGTCGACCCCGAGCCGGGCGTGTGGGCGGCGACGGCGGCCTGCGCCGGACCCTGGTCGGAGCAGATGCAGCACGGCGGTCCCACCGTCGGCCCTGCTGGTGCGCGCAGGCCGAGCTCGCAGGCTCGCGCGACCCGGGACGACCTCGCGGCGTACCGCGTGGCGGTCGACTTCCTCGGCCCGGTGCCCGTCGGCCCGGTCGAGGTCCACGCCCGGGTCGTGCGCAGTGGCCGGTCGGTCGTGCTGGTCGACAGCGAGCTGAGCGTCGCCGGTCGCACCTGCCTGCACTCGCGCATCTGGCTGATCCGGCGCGAGGTCGCCGGAGCCGACCCCGGCGGTGACCGGCGACGATCCGGCCGTTCCCGGCCCGGACGACGTCGCCGAGACGCCGCAGTGGGCCGTTTCCCTATGCCCGTCACATCGAGTGGCGACCCGTCGTCGGCGGGGGCTTCGAGCCCGGCCCGGCGCAGGTCTGGAGCCGTCCCCGCATCCCCTTGGTGCCGGCCGACGTCGACCCGACGCCGATGAGCGGGCTGCAGCGCGCCGTCATCGTCGGCGACTCGGGCAGCGGCGTCTCCTCCGAGCTGGCCTGGGACGAGTGGGCCTTCCTCAACATCGACCTCGACGTGCACCTGCTCCGCCAGCCCGAGGGCGAGTGGCTGCTGCTCGACTCCCGCACCCGGCTGGGTCCGGCCGGCACCGGTCTGGCCAGCACGACCTTCCGCGACGTCAGCGACGGAACGCCGCGCGTGGTGGGCACCGGTGCCCAGACCCTCGTCGTATCGCGTCGCTGACCTAGGCTGGTGGCGTGCCCCAGCTGCGCGTCGCGCTCGCCCAGGTCAACGCCACGGTCGGTGACCTGACGGGCAACGCGGCCACCGTTCGCGAGTGGACCGGTCGGGCCCAGCAGGCGGGGGCCCATCTGGTCGCCTTCCCCGAGATGTACCTCACCGGCTACCCGGTCGAGGACCTCGCGCTGCGCCGCTCGTTCGTCGAAGCCTCGGTCGACGCGCTGCACCAGCTCGCGGCCGACCTGGCCGCGGACGGGTACGGCGAGCTGCCGGTCGTCGTCGGCTACCTCGACCGGGCGCGGGGTCGCGACATCGAGATCGCCGAGCTGACCGAGGAGGGCGAGGTCAGCGAGGACGGCCGCACCGGCATCCCGAAGGGCATGCCGCAGAACTGCGCCGCCGTCCTGTTCGGCGGCCAGGTCGTGGCCCGCTACGCCAAGCACCACCTGCCCAACTACGGCGTCTTCGACGAGTTCCGGATCTTCGTGCCGGGCCACGACCTGACCGTCGTCCGGGTCCGAGGCGTCGACATCGCCATCGCGATCTGCGAGGACCTCTGGCAGGACGGCGGCCCGGTGGCCAAGACCCGCGAGGCCGGAGCCGAGCTGCTGCTGGTCATCAACAGCTCGCCGTACGAACGCAACAAGGACGACACCCGGCTGGCGCTGACCGCGCGCCGGGCCGAGCGAGGCCGGCTGCACCCTGGCCTACGTCAACCTGATCGGCGGTCAGGACGAGCTGGTCTTCGACGGCGACTCGCTCGTCGTCGACGTGCGGGGCGAGGTGCTGGCGCGGGGTCCGCAGTTCCGGGAGGACCTGCTGGTCGTCGACCTCGACCTGAAGACCTCGACGGTCGACCCGGTCGACCCGCCGCCGGGCGTGCAGCACGTCACGGTGAGCGAGACCGAGCTCGGGCCCTACCCGGCGCTGCCGGCGCCGCTCGCGTCGCCGTTGCCGGAGACGGCCGAGGTCTACGCCGCGCTGACCGTCGGCCTGGGCGACTACGTGCGCAAGAACGGCTTCCGGACGGTCGCCGTCGCCGTGTCCGGTGGCATCGACTCGGCCCTGGTCGCGGCCATCGCGGCCGACGCCGTCGGCGGCGACAACGTCTACGGCATCTCGATGCCCAGCGACTACTCCAGCGCGCACAGCCGGGACGACGCCGCGGACCTGATGCAGCGGATCGGCGGCCACTACCGGGTCGAGCCGATCAGCTCGATGGTCGACGCGTTCCTCGAACAGCTCCGCTTCACCGGGATCGCCGAGGAGAACCTTCAGGCCCGGGTGCGCGGCGTCATCCTCATGGGCATCGGCAACTCCGAAGGCCATCTGGTCCTCGCGACGAGCAACAAGAGCGAGCTCGCCGTCGGCTACTCCACGCTCTACGGCGACAGCGTCGGCGGCTTCGCGACGCTCAAGGACGTGCCCAAGTCCCTCGTCTGGCAGCTCGCCCGCTGGCGCAACAGCGAGGCCCTGCGTCGCGGCGGGATCGAGCCGATCCCGGAGAGCTCGATCCTGAAGGCACCGTCGGCCGAGCTGCGCCCCGGGCAGATGGACCAGGACAGCCTCCCGCCGTACGACGTGCTCGACCCGGTGCTGGAGGCGTATGTCGAGCGCGCGATGGGCCGCTCGGAGCTGCTCGAGGCCGGCTTCGACGCCGAGGTGGTCGACCACATCGTCACGCTGGTCGACCGGGCCGAGTGGAAGCGACGCCAGTTCGCCCCGGGGCCGAAGATCTCGCCGCTGGCCTTCGGCCGCGACCGCCGGCTGCCGGTGACGAGCCGCTGGCGAGAGCACGAGTCCTGAGCCGAAGACCCGACCGATCGGAGACGCCATGAGCGAGAGCACGAGCGGCCAGACGAGCGGCCAGGCCGAGCAGCCCGCGCCGTACGGGACCGGACCGATCGCGGGCGGCGGGCGCTCCCCCGGCTCGCTGAAGAAGGTGCGCATCCCCCGGCTCCAAGCGATGAAGGAGCGGGGCGAGCGCTGGGCGATGCTCACGGCGTACGAGCAGTACTCCGCCGAGATTTTCGACGAGGCCGGCATCCCGGTACTGCTCGTGGGCGACTCCGCCGGCAACAACGTCTTCGCCTACGAGACAACGATTCCGGTCACCGTCGAGCAGATGCTGATGCTCATCGGCGCCGTCTCACGCAGCGTCAAGCACTCGCTCGTGGTCGGAGACATGCCGTTCGGGTCCTACCAGTCCGGGCCCCAGCAGGCGCTGGAGACGGCCACCCGGTTCATGAAGGAGGGCGGGGCCCACGCGGTCAAGCTCGAGGGCGGCCGGGCGGTGGCGCCGCAGATCGCCGCCCTGACCGCGGCCGGCATCCCGGTCATGGCCCACATCGGCTTCACGCCGCAGAGCGAGCATGCCATCGGCGGCTACCGGATCCAGGGACGCGGGGAGGCCGCCGAGCAGCTCATCGACGACGCGCGGCACGCTGGAGGAGGCCGGTGCGTTCGCCATCGTCATCGAGATGGTGCCGGCCGACGTGGCCGAACAGGTCACCAAGGCGCTGCGGATCCCCACCATCGGCATCGGCGCCGGACCGCACTGCGACGCCCAGGTGCTCGTCTGGCCGGACATGGCCGGGCTGCGCGGCGGCAAGATGGCCAAGTTCGTCAAGCAGTACGCCGACCTGCGCGGCACGCTGCTGGCCGCCGCCAGGACCTACGCCGCCGAAGTCTCCGACGGCACGTTCCCTTCGGCCGAGCAGAGCTTCGACTGACCGAGTGACCGGCTCAAATGGCGGTCCGATCCTGCCGATAGCAGGGCATGGACGGCGACCAGATCGAGCGGCTGCGGGACCGGCTGCGCGACACCGGCTGGTGGACGCGGGCCCTCAGCGTCGGGCAGGCCGTACGCCGGCACCCGCCGCCCGGGCGGGCTGCTCGTGGTCGGCCCGCTCGAGGACGAGCCCTGGCACCTGACCGCCCACCTCGACGACGAGGCCCGGCGCGGCGCGCTCGAGCAGCTGCGGCCGACCCTGGTCCGGTGGGCTCCCCCGGCTGACGCGCCACCGCACCTGGCCGTCGGGCTGGACCGGCTGCTGAGCGCTGCCCCCGGAGAGACCGTCTTCCTGGTCGCGCCCGGACGGGCTCCCGAGGCCCTGCTGGAGCGGGTGGCCGATGCCCGGCGCGCCGGCGCCACGGTCGTCTCGGTCGACGGCGGCGACCCCGAGCTCGATGACCTGGTTCACGAGCGGTTCACCGTCGGGCACGCGGGGCTGCTCGCGCCGGGTGGCACGAGTGAGGGCCTGGATCTGGCCCAACACCTGGTCAGCTCGGCCTCCGGCCTGGCTGGGCTCTGGCCTGGACCGGCTGGCTCCCGACCGGCGCCGCGGTCGTTCCCCTCGATCGTCGGCGGATTCAGCCGGCTCAGCCGGCGAACCGCCGAGAGCATCGAGCGCGCCGAGACTCGGTGGCCGGGCAGCGCTAGCGGACTTCTCGGCTAGGACTTCTTGTCCCTGGCTTCCCACTCGCGGTCTTCCCGGTCCCACTTCTCGGTCCGCTCCCGCGCGATCTCCAGCGCGCGCGACGCCTCTTCCTGGGTCGCGTAGGGGCCCAGGACGTCGCGGTTCGGGCCATGGTTGTCGTCCGGCTCGACCTGCCCGGTCTTCACGTTGTACCACCACTGCTCCATCGGCCCAGTCTGGCCGGAGCGGCCGCGGAGCACCACCCTGCCTAGACTCCCTCCATGCCTGTTACCCACGGCAGTGTTGCCCCCGGGCTCGTGTCGCCGCGTCGGCCGGTGCCGGCGAGCATCCCGCGACCGGAGTACGTCGATCGACCCGGCCCCGCGCCGTACACCGGCCGGGAGGTCAAGGACGCGGAGACCATCGAGCGGATCCGGCGGGCCAGCCAGATCGCCGCCCAGGCCATGGCCACCGCAGCCGCCGCCATCGCTCCCGGCGTGACGACCGACGAGCTGGACCGGATCGCCCACGAGTTCATGCTCGACCACCGGGCGTACCCCTCGACCCTCGGCTACAAGGGCTTCCCGAAGTCGATCTGCACCAGCGTCAACGAGGTCATCTGTCACGGCATCCCGGACGACCGGGAGCTCCAGGACGGCGACATCGTCAACATCGACATCACGGCGTTCGTCGACGGCGTGCACGGTGACACCGACGCGACGTACTTCGTGGGCGAGGTCGACGAGGAGTCCAGGCTGCTCGTCGAGCGCACGCACGAGGCGATGATGCGGGGCATCAAGGCGGTCCGGCCGGGGCGCGAGTTCAATGTCATCGGTCGCGTGATCGAGTCCTACGCGAAGCGGTTCGGCTACGGCGTCGTGCGGGACTTCACCGGTCACGGCATCGGCACGAGCTTCCACTCGGGGCTGATCGTGCCGCACTACGACGCGGCTCCGGCCTACAGCACCGTCATCGAGACCGGCATGACCTTCACCATCGAGCCGATGCTGAACCTCGGCACCGAGAGCTGGGAGATGTGGCCGGACAAGTGGACCGTCGTGACCAAGGATCGTCGTCGCTCGGCCCAGTTCGAGCACACGCTGGTTGTGACCGAGGACGGCGCCGAGATCCTCACGCTCCCGTGACGGCCCACTGACGGCCCCTGGCCCCTGACCCGCAGACCTCCAATGCAGACAAAGGAACTCACCATGGACCACGAGATCGGGCTGGGCATCGACATCGGCGGCAGCGGCATCAAGGGCGCCCCGGTCAACCTGCAGACCGGCGAGCTGGTGGCCGACCGCATGCGGATCGACACCCCGCAGCCGTCCACCCCCGACGCCGTGGCCGACATCGTCGCCAAGATCGTCGACGACTTCAGCTCGCAGACGAGTGGTCGGCCGGTCGGCGTCACCATCCCGGCCGTCGTGAAATCCGGCGTCGTCCGCACTGCGGCCAACATCGACCAGAGCTGGATCGGGGCCAACGGCGCGGCGTTGCTCTCCGAGAAGGTCAACCGTCCGGTCCACCTGATGAACGACGCCGATGCCGCCGGCGTGGCCGAGGCCCGCTACGGCGCGGCCCGGGCGACGAAGGGTCTGGTCTTCATGGCCACCCTCGGCACCGGCATCGGCTCCGCCCTGCTCTACGACGGCACGCTGATCCCCAACGCCGAGCTCGGCCACCTGGAGATCGACGGGCATGACGCCGAGAAGCGCGCGGCGTCCAGCATCAAGGAGCAGGAGGGCCTGTCCTGGGAGGCCTGGGCCGAGCGGCTGCAGGTCTACTTCAGCCGGGTCGAGGACCTGCTCTGGCCCGACCTGATCGTGGTCGGCGGCGGCGTCAGCAAGAAGGCCGACAAGTTCCTGCCGCTGCTGCACCTGCGCGCGCCGATCGTCGCGGCCCAGCTGATGAACAGCGCCGGCATCGTCGGCGCCGCTCGCCTGGCCCACGAGCGCCAGGCCTGAGCCCGCCTGGTCCTGGCCGTCGAACCCGGGTTTGGCCGTCGAGTCCGGGTTCCTGACCCGCTTTCGGTGCCGAAACCCGGTTTCGACGGCCAAACCCGGAGTGGACGGCCAGACCAGCTAGGCCCGGCGGGGGTGCAGGAGGAGGTCGGCGACGCAGGCGGTCCAGCCGGTCTGGTGCTCGGCTCCGAGCCCGGCGCCCGAGTCCCCGTGGAAGTACTCGTTGAACCACACCTGCCCGCTCCAGCGCGGGTCCTCGGTCCAGCCGCGGCCGCCGAGCATTGATCGGGCGCCTGCCGTCCGGGCCGCGCCGGAACAGCCCGACCAGGTCAGCGCCGAGGTGATCCACCAGCATCGAGAGCGAGCACTCGCCGCCCGGCGCGCCGGGCACGGTGACGTCGTGGAAGCGCACATGCTGGCGCAGCCCGTCCACGAGCAGAAGGTTGGCCGGCATCCAGACCGGCCCGCGCCAGTTGGAGTTGCCGCCAAAGAGCCGGGTCGAGGACTCACCCGGCTCGTAGTCGGCCGCCGCGATCACCCCGCCGACGTCGACCCGCACCGGGTCGGCCAGGTGCGCCTTGGACAGCGACCGGATGCCGTGCCCGGACCAGAACTCGGCCGGGTCCACCACGCGCGTGCAGGATGCGGGCCAGCCGCTCCTCGTTGACGACCGACATCAGTCGTTGCCCGCGCTCGTTGACCTGGTCGACGCAGCTGGCCAGGTCGGGCCGCTTGCGCAGGAACGTCTCCAGCCGCTCGCCGAAGGACGGCAGCCGGCGCACGATGTCCTCGTCGAGGACCGCCGTGGCCACGAGCGGCATCAGCCCCACGAAGGACCGGGCCCGGATGGGCATGCGGTCACCCTCGGGTGAGAGCAGCTGGTCGTAGTAGAAGCCGTCCTGCTCGTCCCACAGCCCGTGCTGGTCGAAGGCCTCCGCGATCAGCGCGAAGTGCTCGAAGAACCGGACCGCCAGATCCTCGTACGTCGGGTCGTGACCGGCCAGCTGCACGGCGATGTTGAGCATGCCCAGGCAGTAGAGACTCATCCACGCCGTCGCGTCGGCCTGAGCGAGCGAGAGGCCGGGCGGCAGGTGCGACCGGTCGATCGGGCCGATGTTGTCCAGGCCCAGGAACCCTCCGGTGAACACGTTGTCCCCCAACGCATCCTCGCGGTTGGTCCACCAGGTGAAGTTGATCAGCAGCTTGTGGAACATCCGGGTCAGGAAGTCGAGGTCACGCCGGCCGTCGAGGCTGAACACCCGCAACGCCGCCCAGGCCTGCACCGGCGGGTTGACGTCGTCGAAGGCCCACTCGTAGGCCGGCAGCTGGCCGTTGGGGTGTTGGTACCACTCACGTTCGAGCAAGAGCAGCTGCGACTTGGCCAGCTCGGGGTCCACGTGGGCCAGCGCGACGCAGTGGAAGGCCAGATCCCAGGCCGCGAACCAGGGGTACTCCCAGGTGTCCGGCATGACGATCACGTCGTGCGCATCCACGTGTTGCCATCGGGCGTTGCGCCCCCACAGCCGTTGCGCGGGCGGGAGCGGCTCGACGTTGTCGCCGAAGAGCCAGAGCCGCACATCGTAGTGGTAGAACTGCTGGCTCCACAGCAGACCGGAGAGCGCCTGCCGGGCGATCGACTGGCCCTCCTCGTCGAGCTGGTCCACGCCAGAGACGCTGTGCCAGAACGAATCCGCCTCCTGGGCTCGCTGGGCCACGACGGCCGTGAACCCCTCACCCAGATCCGCGACGGTGCTGCCGGCCGACAGACGAAGCCGGATCTCGGTCGACCCGCCCGGGGCCACCGTCACCTGGTGCCACACGGCCGCCTTGGTGCCCGTCAGCGCCGGGTTCACGGTCGGCGCCCCCGACACCACGTGGTCGTTGATCCCGTCCTTCGGGTACGCCGATCGGCCCGCTTGTCCATAGAGTCGAACGGTGTTGGTTTCGTTGTCACAGAACAATGGTGTGGCCGAGCCGTCAGACGCGGCGTAGGTCAGGGCCACGTCGCCGAGGGTCGCGTGGGACGCCACCAATGAGCCCGGAGCCCCGGCGCGGATCGACGGCACCGCCTCTCGGCCCGCCTGCCCCCAGGCCCAGGTGTTGCGAAACCACAGCTGTGGCAACACATGCAGCGTCGCCGCCTCTGGCCCGGCGTTGGTCACCTGGATGCTCAGGCAGATGTCATCGGCGGCGGCCTTGGCGTAGGTCACGTCGACCACCCAGTAGCGGTCGTCGTCGAAGGCCGACGTGTCCAGCAGCTCGTACTCCGGCTGGTCCTGCCCGCGGCGACCGTTCTCGGCCACGAGGTCGTCGTACGGGAACGCCCGTTGGGGGTAGTGGTAGCGCCAGCGCAACCAGGAATGCGTCGGCGTCGCATCGAGCTGCCAGTAGCAGTCCTTGAGGTCCTCCCCGTGGTTGCCTTCGGGGCCAGTGAGGCCGAACGCTCGTTCCTTCAGGATCGGGTCGACGCCGTTCCACAAGGCAAGCCCCAGGCAGAGGAACTGATCGCGGTCGCAGATGGCCGCGAGGCCGTCCTCGTTCCAGCGGTAGGTCCGCGAGCGCGCGTGGTCGTGCGGGAACGACGTCCAGGCTTCGCCGTTGGCCGAGTAGTCCTCACGGACGGTCCCCCACGCCCGGGCCGCGACGAACGGTCCCCATCGTCGCCACTGGCCACCAGCATCGGCGAGACGGTCCTGCTCGGGGTTGCTCACAGCGCCCAGCCTGCCGCGAGGCGCTGCCCCTGGCGACTACCGGGTGGCGACTACCTCGACTACCGGGTGCGCGCGGCGGCCTTGACCGGCTTGGGGATCTTCTTCGCCACGTCGTACTCACGGCGGGACTCGCGCTCGGCGTAGCCGGCGTCGGCCAGCCGCTTGAGGGTCACCGGACACTTGCTGCAGCGAGGACGGTCCTTGCAGCACTTCTTCTTCGCGAGGACCGTGGGCACCTCGGAAGGATAGGTAAGCCTTACCTCACGAGCAAATCGGCCCGGCGATGTCGGTCAGCCGGGCGCGCGCACGTGGAAGGCCGCTCGCCAGGTGTCCTGGCCTTCACCGTCGATCTCGAGCCGCCACACGTAGCCACCAGGCGGCAGCGCCATCCCCGGCGCGATCGAGACGGCGAGCGCGACGTCCAGCGGCATCCCGAGCGGCACACCCGCCGGTCGCCCGGTCTCGAACTCGCTCTCGA
The DNA here is from genome assembly GCA_963834425.1 of uncultured Actinomycetota bacterium. Classification (GTDB taxonomy): domain Bacteria; phylum Actinomycetota; class Actinomycetes; order Actinomycetales; family CAVURS01; genus CAVURS01. The sequence continues at coordinate 787,137 of CAWIBR010000013.1, read as the reverse complement.
GTCGGACCTGGCCGCCCTCCGGGCCTTCGGGTTGCACCGGCCGGCCGTCCTCGTCGATGAGCGTCAGCACGGCGCGATGAGTCTGGTTGGCCAGGTCCCACGGCACCTTGATGAAGACCACGACGGCCTGGGCCGGCAGCGGCGTGACGGTGACCGTCCAGCCCAGGCCGAGGGCGTGCACCTTGCCTTCGGCGCTGCGTTGGGCCGCGTCGGCCAGCAGGATGTGGGCTTCCACGCCGCCAGTGTCGCAGTCGGGACCGGGAGCCGAACCGGAGCCATCGCCTTTGGCGTATCGGCCCGGCCCGGCCCAGTAGTCCGTAGGCTGGATCCCGCAGGATCGGGAGCCCCGAACCACGAGCACGACAGGCACCACACGACCGCCACGGAGGCCCCGACAATGCCACTCAGCCCGCCCGCTGGATGGACGGTGCTGTCCGCACGCGGCGCCCTCGCTGGGTTGGCCGGCGCGGCGCTGCTGGTGACCGGTCTCGCCCTGCCTGGGCCCGCAGGGCCACCCCTGGCATCGACCGCTAGAACAGCACCGACAGCCGGTACGGCGCTGGCTCACCCCGGCCTCGCGGGCGGCCCCAGCGCGCCCACGGGTCCGTCGCGTGCGCCAGCCAGTGCGGCATCGCCCGGCCCGGGCACGGCAGTGGCCCGACCGCCAGGACGGGCGCCAACCGACCGCCGGCGCCCAGAGCCTTCTCGCCGCCGGCACCAGCAGCCACCGTGACTCGCCCCTCGGGCAGCGTGCTGCCGACCCCGGGTGTCCCGGGGCCGGGCACCAATCTCTTCCGCGTGGCCGGCGTCCCGACGCCCACCTGGATGCCCAACGACGCTGTCCACGCGCTGGCCACGGACGGGAACTACGTCTACCTCGGCGGCGACTTCACCGGCCTGCACGCGCCGACCGGGTCGGCCACCACCAGCTACACCCGGTTGGCCCGGATCAACCTCCTGACAGGGGCCGCCGACCCCGGCTGGACCCCGACGGTCGATGGCTCGGTCCTCTCGCTCGCGCTCAACGCCAGCGGCACGACGCTCTACCTCGGGGGGACGTTCACGACGGTGGACGGCCAGGCGCGAGCCAATCTGGCCGCCGTGTCGACGACGGGCAGTGGCGCGGTGACGGCCTTCGACCCCGAGCCCAACGACCGGGTCCAGACCCTCCTGGTCGATGGGAGCGAGCTGGTGGTAGGCGGCTGCGTTCACCCGCATCGCCGGCATCAAGCAAGCCGCGCCTGGCCAAGCTCCTCACCTCCACCGGCGCTCTGGACGGCTCCTTCGCGCCGACCGTCGACGGAACGTGTTCTCCCTCGTCGCGGTCCCCGGCCGGAGCTGCCTACGCGGTCGGCGGCAACTTCGCGACGCTCGGTGCGGCCGCCCGCAACGACCTGGGGATGGTGAGCAGCTCGACCGGCGCCGTCACGTCGTGGAACCCGACCGGCGCCTGCACCGCCCTGGGCGGTTGCCCGGTGCTGTCCATCGCCATCACGGGCACCCAGCTGTTCGCTGCCCAAGGCGGTCCAGGTGGCCGGCTGGCGGCGTACAACCTCTCCACCGGGGCGATTCAGTGGGCGATCGCGGCCGACGGCAACTGCCAGGTCGTTGCTGTCGTTGGGCCAAAGGTCGTCGTCGGAGGTCACTTCGGCCCGCAGTTCGGGACGGCCACTCGGCATACCCTGGCGGCCGTGGACCCGGCGACCGGTGCGATCGACCCCAGCTTCGCGCCGACCGTCGGCAAGACCTACCCCGGCACGTGGGCGCTGCTGGTCACGCCGCAGGGGCTGGTCGTCGGTGGCGCCCAACCGAACTTCAGCGGCACAACCCAGTCCTACTTCGCGCTCTTCGCGCGCAGCAGCGCCCTGCCGCGACCGCCCCAAGGCACCCACCTGAGCGGCACCAGCAGCGTCCGACGCTAGGTCCACCTCCCGGTTCACGGCCAGCTCCCGGCTCGGGAGCTCACTCGGGGGTCCAGCGGCCCAGCCCGCGTCGCATGAGCTCGGTCTGGAGCCGCTGCCGCTCCCGCTCGAGATCCTTGTGCTCGCGTCCCGGCCGAGGTCGGTCCGGCCTGTTGGCGGGCCAGCTGCTCGTCGATAGCCGCGATCCGGGCCTCGATCGCCGGCGTCTGCCAGGTCCTCCCCGGGGCCGGCCGGCCCGGAAGGAGGGCGAGGCCAACGGTGATGAAGGCGATGAGCGGCACGACCACGATCAGGACGTAGGCCAGAGGCGTCACGGGCACGACCTTCGCACGCCAACCTGGGGCGGTGCCGCGCGGGTACGACGAGACCAGACATCGGCAGGTTAGGTTCGTGTCGTCATGATGATCACGATCCAAGGCCTCACCAAGAGGTACGCCGCGGTCACCGCGCTGGACCAGCTGAACGTCGAGCTGCAGCCGGGGATCGTGGGTTTGGTGGGCGCCAACGGGGCCGGCAAGTCGACGCTCATCAAGATCCTCCTGGGCTTGCTCCCGGCGACGTCCGGCCGGGCCGAGGTTCTCGGCTTCGACGTGGCGACCGACGGGGCCCAGATCCGCCAACGTGTCGGTTACATGCCCGAGCACGACTGCCTCCCGCCCGACGTCTCGGCCACGGAGTTCGTGCTCCACATGGCGCGGATGTCCGGCCTGCCCATGGCCGCGGCCCGGCAGCGCACGGCCGACACGCTGCGGCACGTCGGGCTCTACGAGGAGCGCTATCGGGCGATCGGCGGCTACTCGACCGGCATGAAGCAGCGGGTCAAGCTGGCCCAGGCCCTGGTCCACGACCCGGGCATGGTGCTCCTGGATGAACCCACCAACGGACTCGACCCGGCCGGGCGCGACCAGATGCTCGCCCTGTTGCGCCGCGTCGGCACCGACTTCGGCATCCCGATGCTGGTCACGTCCCACCTGCTCGGCGAGCTGGAGCAGGTCTGCGACCACGTCGTGGTCATCGATGGCGGCCGGCTGCTCCGCTCCTCGTCCACGGCTGACGTGACCTCGGCCAGCCGGATCATCGCCGTCGAGGTCGACGAGCGACAGGCCGAGCTGGCCGACGCGCTGGGGCGGGCCGGGCTGGTCGTGCACCCGGCGGGCCGCCAGCTCGAGGTGGAGCTGGCTGGCGACACGACGTACGACATCGTCCGCGACCGCGTGGTCGACCTCGGGATCGGGCTCCTGCGGATGGAGCGGCGGCGCCACCGGATGGCCGAGATCTTCCGGGCCGACCCGTCCCTGGACATCGCCGAGAGGGGGGCCGATGACGCCACCGCCTGACCAGGTCGAGCATGGCGTGATTCACGACATCGGCTTCCGCCGGTACGACGGGCCGCGGCTGGGCCGGGGCTACCTGCTCCGCTCGCTCTACGTCGAGAGCCTCCGCGGCGCCTACGGCCTCGGGCGGTCGGCCAAGTCCAAGGTGATGCCGATCCTGCTGCTCGTCGTCATCACGCTGCCGGCGCTGATCATCGCTCTGGTCGCCGGCCTGACCAACGCAGGCAAGCTGCCGCTCGCCTACACCAGCTACGCCATCGACCTCAGCACCGCGATCTCGGTGTTCGTGGCTTCGCAGTCCCCGGCGACGGTCTCGCGGGACCTGCGCTTCCGGGTGATGCCGCTCTACTTCTCGCGTCCGCTGAGTCGCAGCGACTACGTGCTGGCCAAGTTCGCCGCGATGGCGACCGCGCTCTTCGCCCTGATGAGCATCCCGCTACTGGTCCTGTACGTCGGGGCGTTGCTGGGCAAGCTGCCGTTCTGGGCCCAGACCCGCGGGGTCCTCACCGGGCTGGGGGGCGCCGTGATCTTCGCGCTGGTCCTCGCGGGCATCGGCCTGCTGGTCGCCTCGATCACGCCCAAGCGCGGCTTCGGCGTGGCCGCGATCATCGTGGTCCTGTTGGTGCTCAGCCTGGTGAGCGCGATCCTGCAGGGGCTCGCCATCGACAACGGAAACCATTCTCTCGCAGGCTATCTCGGCGTCCTCTCGCCGTTCAGTCTGGTCGATGGGATCCAGGTGTGGCTGTTCGGCGCGACGACCCAGACTCAAGCCGGACCACCCGGCACCGCCGGCGGCCTGGTCTTCATGGTCGTCACGATCGCCGTGATCGCCGCCTGCTACGGCGCGCTCCAGCTCCGGTACCGCCAGGTGGCCACGTCATGACCACGGTGCCCATCACTCCCCCGGATCTCGTCCTGGACGGCGTCAGTCGCTGGTACGGCAACGTCGTCGCGGTCAACGACGTCTCGATGCGGATCGGGCCGGGCGTCACCGGCCTGCTCGGCCCCAACGGTGCCGGCAAGTCCACGCTGATCCACCTGATGAGCGGCTTCCTCGCGCCGTCATCAGGCACGGTGACACTGGGCGGCGAGCCGACCTGGCACAACGAGCAGATCTACCGCCGGATCGGCCTGGTGCCCGAGCGCGAGGCAATGTACGACGGCGTGACCGGCTGGGACTTTGTCGTCGCCAACGCCAGGCTCCAACGACTGCCCGATCCCGCGGGCGCGGCCCGGGCCGCGATCACCACGGTCGACCTGATGGATGTCCGCGACCGTGACATCTCGACCTACTCCAAGGGGATGAAGCAGCGGATCAAGATGGCGACAGCGCTGGTCCACAACCCCGACGTGCTCCTGCTCGACGAACCGTTCAACGGGATGGATCCGCGCCAGCGGCTCCAGCTGATGGACCTCCTGCACGAGCTGGGCCGCCAGGGCCGGGTGGTCCTGTTCAGCTCGCACATCCTGGAGGAGGTGGAGCAGATCGCCGGTGGGATCGAGGTGATGGTCGCCGGCCGGCACGCGGCGTCCGGCGACTTCCGCGAGATCCGCCGGCTGATGACCGAGCGGCCTCACCAGTACACGATCCGGTCGAGCGACGACCGCGCGCTGGCGGCTGCGCTCATCGCCGACGGCTCGACCACCGGCGTCGAGCTGCGGGACGGAGCGCTCAGCGTGCAGGCGTCGGACTATGCGCGCTTCGCGCACCGCTTGCCGGTCTTCGCTCGCGAGCACGGCGTGCGCCTGTTCGAGGTGACTCCGGCCGACGAGTCCCTGGAGAAGGTCTTCTCCTACCTGGTCGCCCGATGAACGCCACTGTCCTGCAGCTCACCTGGCGCAGCCTGTTGGGTCGGCGCCGGGCCATCTTGCTCATGGCCTTGCCCGCCATCCTCCTGCTGCTGGCGATCGCCGTCCGGCTGGTGCACGGGCAGGACGCGCAAGCCGCGGTCAACCTGCTGGGCGCCTTCGCGATGGGCTTCCTGGTGCCGCTGATCTGCCTGATCGCCGGGACCGGCTCGATCGGCCCGGAGATCGACGACGGTTCGGTGGTCTACCTCCTGGCCAAGCCGTTGAGCCGTCAGGTCATCGTCAACAGCAAGCTGGCCGTGTCGATCGCCGTCGCGGTCCTCTTCGCGGCCCTACCAACGCTTTTGGCCGGCTTCATTGTCGCCGGCGGCGCGGCGCACGTCGCTATCGGTTACGCCGCCGGCGTGCTGGTGGCCGGGATCGCCTACGGCGCGCTCTTCCTGCTGCTGGCCATCCTGACCCGCAACGCCGTGGTGATCGGGCTGCTCTATGCGCTGGTCTGGGAGTCGGTCGTCGGCGGCTACGTGCCCGGCGCCCAAGCCGTGAGCGTGCAGCAGTGGTCGTTGGCGCTGACCCACTCGATCGTGGGAGCCCGGGCCGCTGACCTCAGCGTCACCTCCGCGGTCGGGCTGCCCACTGGCCTGATCCTGCTCGTCGTTGTGACCGCCGCCGCGCACGGTCTACGCCGGGAGGCGGCTGCGCAGCATCCGGATCACCACCGAGGAGTGACCGGCCTCAACACTCGCGCAGGTTCTCCAGGTTGTTGGCCAAGATCGCGTCCGGCCCCGATCGGATGGTCTTGGCGCCGCACCAACAGTCGTAGACGCGCACCGACGCCACGCGTCCCGCGCCGAACGTGAAGTAGGAGTCACCCTGGGCGATCCGGAACCGGACCGTCTCGACCGGTTGGTTGCGCCCGTCGACCAGACCGACCGACAGCACGTGCCGATGCCCCTCGGCGTTGGGATGCGAGAGCGCCGCGCAGGCGATCTCGTGGGCCATGGCGGCGAGCCGGCGCTAGACCGAGAGCGCGTCGTGCATGGCCCGAACGTGCTGCGGGGTCGATCCGCAGCAGGCGCCGATCAAGTCGATTCCCGCGTCGTGCAAACGGATCGCATGATCGGCCAACTCGTGCGGCGGCGCGTCGTACTCGAAGTGATCGCCGACGAGCTGCGGCAGACCGGCGTTGGTCTGGGCGATGAGCAGCAGCCCCGGCGGTCGCGCGGCGACGAGGGCCTCCGCGATCGCCTCCATCTCCCCGGGCCCGCGACCGCAGTTGGCGCCGACGGCGTCGACGCCGAGGGCGCCGAGGGTCGTGACGGCCTGCGCCGGTGAGACACCCATCATCGAGTGCAGGTTGGTGTCGAAGCTCAGCGTGGTGATGATCGGCAGGTCGGGCGCGACGTTGCGTGCGGCGGCGACCGCCGCCTCGACCTCGGCGAGGTCGCTCATCGTCTCGATCAGGACGACGTCGATGCCGCCGGAAACGAGGGCGCGCAGCTGCTCCTCGAAGATCTCGCGCGCCTCGTCCGGCGTCATGGTGCCCATCGGCTCGAGCAGCTCCCCGGTCGGGCCGAGGTCGCCCGCCACGAGCAGGCCGTGCGCGTCCGCCACTTCACGGGCGATGAGCGCGGCGGCCCGGTTGAGCTCCTCGACCCGGTCGCCCAGGCCTTGCAGGTCCAGCCGCGGCCGGCTGCCGCCGAAGGTGTTGGTGGTCAGGAAGGTTGCGCCCGCCTCGGCGTACTGCTCGTGGATCCGGCGGACGGCCTCCGGGTTCTCGACGTTCCACAGCTCACCGGGGTTGCCCGCGTCGAGTCCGCTGTCCTGCAGCAGGGTCCCCATGCCGCCGTCGAACATCGCCAGGCTGCGGCCGTGCAGGAGCTGGGCCAGTCGGTTCTCGGTCACGCGGCGATCGTAACGGGGAGGCAGCCGAGAACGGCCTCAAGCACAGCGGCGCTGCGACCGATAACCGTTTGGTCGGTTTGCTGTCCCGCTGGGCTGTCGTCCCGGGCAGGCTGCACACCTGACCATCTGGCGCACGGGGAGCCAGCCGGACAGCAGGCCGACCCCACATCGATGGCCAAGATCGGCAAATAACCTGACGAAACCTCCTGACAGGACGAGTCGACCCGGCTAGGTTCTCGGCACCGAACGACACATCCGGGACATCGACGCTCATCCACTACTCGGTGACCGGCACGGCCGACCCGGGCGACACCCTGGGCTGGACGTTGACCGGGCAGAGCGACTGCTACTTCGACTGAGGAGAGTTGACGACCGGCAGCACCAGCACCGGCCGGCTGACCGGGCACATCCACAGAAGGTCTCCGGCTGCTGGCGCTACGTCTACCTCGGGAGTAGCACCACTGCCGCCACGACGAGCGGAGCGGACTGCGTCGCCGTCGTGAAGTGACGCACGGGTGCGGATGAGCCGGTCTGTACGCCGGGTCCTGTCCCTGAGCGCAGTTGCCCGCGCCCAGGTGGCGACCATCCATCTCGACGTACCGTTGCCGGCACGTTCCAGCGACCTACCCGCACGCTCGGGCGGGCCGCCCTCGAACGCGTGCTGTCTGGTCTTGCTCCAGGTGGGGTTTACCGAGCCGCACCGGTCACCCGGCACGCTGGTGGTCTCTTACACCACCGTTTCACCCTTACCGGAGCCGAAGCCCCGGCGGTCTGTTTTCTGTGGCACTGTCCCGCGGGTCACCCCGGGTGGGCGTTACCCACCACCTTGCCCTACGGAGCCCGGACGTTCCTCGGCACAGCGAGTTGCCTCACTGCGACGCGGCCGCCCGACCGACTCATCCGCAGCGCAACAGTAGCGGGCCACGACGACGGGTTGGGCGCCGCCGGGATGGCAGAAGTGGCGGTCCGACATGGCTCGAGACCGGAAACCGGGACTTCTGCCCTCCGGTCAGCGAGGGACCGCGGACGGGCCTGGTCAGGCGGGGGCGAACCGGACCGACGCGCCGGGACAGGTCGGCCTCGACGAGCGTGACCTTGATCGAGGACCCGAGCTCGACCGGTCCGGAGACGGCACCCAGGACGGCCGGGTCGGCGATCTGGACGAGCCCATCGCCGTTGTGGTGCACGTCGACGACGACGGCGTCGAACGACGTGCCGATCATCGGGGCCAGGACGGCGGCCTCGACCACATCGGTGGAGGCGCGCTCCAGCTGCCCGGCGATGCGGTCGGACTCGGCCATCACCGCGGGGATCGACGGCAGCGCATCCCGCGCCCAGGCCGGAACGTCGGCTCCGCGACACAGCGCCTCACAGACCACCAGACCGAACCGGTCGACCAGGCGGCGCAGGGGCGCCGTGACATGCGCGTACGGCGCGGCGACGGCGGCGTGCTCGGCCTGCTCCGGCATGTCACCGACGAACGGCGTGTAGCCCGCACCGCGAAACAGCGCCGCGGCCTCGTGCACGATGGCCAACTGGTGCGGGTCGGTGCGGTCCAGGGTGCGCAAGAAGGCGCCGTAGGGCAGCTCGGCCGGCCAGCGAGCACCGAGGGCGGCGGCCTGCCGATGGAAGCGCGCCACGGCGAAGCGATCCGGTCCGGGCATCGTGCGCAGGATGCCGATCTGGCCACCCAGCATGATGTCGGCCGCGACCATGCCGGTCAGCAGCGAGATCTGGGCGTTCCAGTCCTCGACGGCGAGCGCCGGCCGGAACTGCAGGCGGTAGCGCCCGTCCTCGACCAGCACCTCCTGCTGGGGGATCGGCAGGCTGGCCCCGCCGCGGGCCTGCTCCAAGCGCAGCCGCAACTCGCCGATCTCCCGCAACAGCTCGAAGCGCGGGTCGCCCGCCGCGCTGTCGACGGCGGCCTGGACGTGGGCGTAGTCGAGCCGGTCCACGCTCTTGACCAGGGCCAGCTTGACGTCGGCCTCGACGTCCTCGCCGTCCCGATCCAGGGTGATGTCCCAGACGTAGGCCGGGCGCACCTGGCCGGGCAGCAGGCTGGCCGCGCCCTCGCTGAGCGTCTGGGGGTGCAGCAGCGCCCGCCGGTCGGGGGCGTAGAGGGTCTGGCCGCGGCGACGGGCCTCGATGTCGACCGGCCCACCGACCGGCAGGAACGCCGGCAGGTCCGCGATGGCGTAGCGCACCCGGTAGCCGGTGGCGGTGCGTTCGAGGTGCATCGCCTGGTCCAGATCGGTCGACCCCGGCGGGTCGATCGTGAAGAACGGGAGGTCGGTCAGGTCGAGCGGTCGGCAGCTGCGGATGGGCGGCCGCCTCCGCGGCCGCCGCCTCGACGTCGGCCGGGAAACCGTCCGGAATCTCGAGCTCGGTCCGGATCTCGGCGAAGGCCTGGGTCAGATCACCCGGGTCCACCGTCCCGACGGTCGGGGCGCCAGCGCCAGCCGCCGGAGGAATGGTGATCATCCGCAGCGGCATGCCCCAACCCTACGCAGGCCCCAGCGCGCCCGGGCGGTCTCTGCCGCCTAACCTTGCTCCTCGTGCTCGTCCTCCTGCCGCCCTCGGAGGGCAAGTCACCGGCCCGCCGCCGCGGCAACCCGGTCGCCATCGACGCTCTGTCCTTCCCCGAGCTGGCAGCAGCCCGCGAGGAGATGCTCGACCGGTTGGTCGCGACGAGCGCCCTGGACGACGCGCACGAACGGCTGGACGTGGGTGCGTCGTTGCGCGCATGAGGTCGCCGCGAACGTGCACCTGCGCCGGACACCGGCCGCGGCTGCGGGGCAGGTCTTCACCGGGGTTCTCTACGAAGCCCTCGACCTGGCCGGCCTGGACCCGACGGCCCGGCGTCGCGCCGGACGCAGCATCGTCATCGCCTCCGCCCTGTGGGGCGCGCTCCGGCCCGCCGACCGGATCCCGCCCTACCGCCTCGGCATCACCGCTGACCTGCCCGGTCTGGGCCCGTTGGCGAGCTGGTGGCGACCCCGCCTGCGGCCGGTCCTGGACGAGCTCGCCGGGCGCAGCGTCATCGTCGACTGCCGCTCGTCGGGGTACGCCGCGATGTGGAGCCCCACCGGACCCCAGGCCGACCGCTGGCTCGCCGTGCGGGTCGTCCGCGAGGTCGCCGGCCGGCGCAGCGTCGTCTCCCACCTGGCCAAGCTGACCCGCGGTCAGCTGACGCGACACCTGGTCAGCAGCACAACGGTCCCTCGCACGGTGCAGCAGGTCGCCGAGCTGGCGGCGGGCGCCTTCGAGGTGGAGCTGTCCGGACCCGAGCGGGCCGGGCGCCCGTGGACCCTGGACGTCGTCCTGCGCGGGGACTGAGCGCGATGTGGTGGGCGTCCCTGGTGGCCGCCGCGGCGGCCGTGGCCACACGACTGCTGCCGGTCAGCGACGCCGGAAGTCGATCCTGCGGCGGATCGCGCCCGTCCTGGTGTTCCTGGTCGCGATCACCGTCGTCGCCCAGCTGGCCCAGAACGCCGGCGTGTTCGACGCGGCGGCCCACCTCGCGGCCCGGGTCGGCCGCGGCCGCACCTGGGCGCTCTGGCTGTTGATCGTGCTGCTCGCCACCGCCTCGACCATCGTGCTGTCCCTCGACACCACGGCCGTGCTGCTCACCCCGGTCGCGCTCGCCCTCGCCGCACAGGTCGGCATCTCACCCGCGCTGTTCGCGATGACCACGGTCTGGCTCGCCGACACGGCATCGATGCTCCTGCCCGTTTCCAACCTGACGAATCTCCTTGCGCTGCATAGGTTCCAGGCCCTCGGCGTTGACGTCCGCGGCTACGTCGCGATCAGCTGGCTGCCCGCCCTTGTGTCGGTGGTCGTGACGGTGCTGGTCCTGGCGGCGATGTTCCATCGTGACCTGCGGACGACGCTACGAACGACCGCCTCAACCGCCGATCGAGGATCCAGTGCTGCTCTGGGTCTCGGCCGGCGTGTGCCTGGCCCTGGCGCCCGGCTTTCGCCCTCGGGGTGCAGCCGGCCTGGCCGGCCAGCATCGCCGCCCTCGCTGCTGGTCGCGCGTCTTCGCCGTGCGCCGGCCGGCCGACCTGCACCCCTCGCACGTCCCCTGGCGGCTCGTGCTGCTGGTGATCGGCCTGTTCTTCGTCGTGCAGACGTTGCAGGTCCACGGCCTGCCCCACCTCCTGGCCCGGATCGCCGGCACCGGCGAGAGCTGGCCCGACCACCTGCGCCTGGCCACGACCGGAGCGTTGAGCGCCAACGGTTTCAACAACCTGCCGGCCTACCTCGCGCTCGAGCCGGTCGCCGACTCCTCACCCACCCGGCTGGTCGCCCTGCTCCTCGGCGTCAACTGCGGGCCGCTGCTCACCCTGTGGGCCTCGCTCGCGACCCTGCTGTGGCGGGAACGCTGCCAGGCCGTGGGCGTCGAGGTCTCCACGCGCCGCTTCTTCCTGCGCGGGCTGGTCGTCGTCCCGCTGCTGATGGTCACCACGACCGCCGCCCTCAGCCTGACCGGCTAGCCGCGCCCGGCTCAGACCTTGGTCAGGGCGGTCTCGAGATCCTCGAGCAGGTCGTCGGGATCTTCCAGCCCGACCGAGATCCGCACGATGCCGTCGGTGATCCCGACCGCCAGCCGGGCCTCCTCGCCCAGCCGGCGGTGCGTCGTCGTCGCCGGGTGCGTGATCAGTGACTTGGAGTCGCCCAGGTTGTTGGAGATGTCGATGATCTGGAGCGCGTCGAGCAGCCGGAACGCCTCGGCCTTGCCGCCGTCCAGCTCGAACGTGACGACGGTCCCGCCGGCGGACATCTGCGGCGGGGCCAGGGCGTGCTGCGGGTGCGACTCCAGGAAGGGGTAGCGCACCGCCGCCACCTTCGGCTGCTGCTCGAGCCACTGCGCGATGCGCAGCGCCGACGCGCACGACTTGGCGACCCGCATGCTCATCGTCTCCAGGCCCTTGGTCAGCACCCACGCGTTGAACGGGCTCATCGAAGGACCGGTGTGCCGCATCAGGTTCTGCACCGGCCCGTCGATGAACTCCTCGGTGCCCAGGATCGCCCCACCGAGGGTGCGTCCCTGCCCGTCGATGTGCTTGGTCGCGGAGTAGACGACGATGTCGGCCCCGAACTCCATCGGCCGTTGCAGCAGCGGCGTCGCGAAGACGTTGTCGACGACGACCTGAGCGCCGGCCGCATGGGCGAGGTCGCAGACCGCCCGCAGGTCGACGAGCTCCTGCATCGGGTTCGACGGTGACTCGAAGAAGACGGCCGTGGTCGGCTCGGCGAGCGCCGCCCGCCACTGGTCCAGGTCGGAACCGTCGACGAAGACGCTCTCGACCCCCCAGCGCGGCAGGATCTCGTCCAGGATCACGAAGCACGAGCCGAACAGGCTGCGGGCCGCCACGACCCGGTCGCCCTGGCCGAGCAGGCCGGCGAGAGCGGTGAAGACCGCGGCCATCCCGGTCGCGGTCGCGAAGCAGGCGGGCGCGCCCTCGATCAGGCGCAGCCGCTGCTCGAAGGTCGTGACCGTGGGGTTGCCGTAGCGGGAGTAGACGTAGCGCTCGATGTCACCGGCGAAGGCCGACTCGGCCTCCGCCGCATTGGCGTAGACGTAGCCGGAGGTGAGGTAGAGCGCCTCGGCCGTCTCGTCAAAACCGCTGCGCTGCAACCCTCCTCGCACCGCGAGGGTGTCCGGCCGCCAGCCCGCGCTCGCGGGTCGCCCGCACTCCCCGTCATCGCTGACGCCAGGGCAGCTGGCTGCGCTGCCAGCCGCCGCCGCCCTCGAACCCCTCGAGCACGTTGTACGCCGGGCCGATGCCGGCTGCCGTCGCGGCGTCGGCCGCGGCCACGCTGCGCACCCCCGAGCGGCAGATCATCACGACGTGGGCGCCCGCGGGCACGGCCTCGGCCAGCTGGCTGACGAAGTCGGGGTTGAGCCGGCGTTGCGGGCCCTGCTGCCACTCCAGGAAGACGACCTGTTTGCCGAGCTCGCTGAGGTCGGGCACGCCGACCTGGTCCCACTCCTGCTCGGTGCGGACGTCGACGAGCACGGCGTCGGGGTCGTCGCGCACCAGGTCGAACGCCTCGGTGGGCGTCAGGTCCCCGGCGTACGTCATGAGCCGAAGCCCAGCACGCGAGGGTCGACCAGGGCCTGGGCGACCACGACCTGCTCGCCGTTGTAGGCGATGGCCGGGTTGCCGTGCAGCTGGTAGCCCTCGGCGAGTGCCTGCGCTGACCCGCTCGCAGAACGCCGCGTCGTCGGGTCCGGTCAACAACCGGTAGGCCAGGCGGACCGACCCGCCGTCACTGGGTGCCGTCGTCTGCGTCATCTGCGCGGTCTGCTCCTTCGGGGTCGAGCCACTCTCCGGCGAGGGTTCGCCTCCAGCGTAGGCACTCGGGCGGCCGGGTCCACTCGCGCCCCCGAGCGGCCAGGTCCATCGCCTCGTTGGCCAGGCGATCGGCCGCGGAGTTCATCGCGCGCGGGACCCAGACGTAGCTCACCTGCTCGCGGGGCAGGATCGCGCGGGCCTCCAGCGCCAGCCGGCGCATGTCCTCGTGCTTGATCTTCCAGCGGCCGGACATCTGCTCGACGACCAGCTTGGAGTCCATCCGCACCTCGACGGCGGCCTCGGGGTCGATGGCCTTGGCCAATCCCAGACCGGACACCAGGCCGGAGTACTCGGCGACGTTGTTGGTCGTGTGGCCGAGGTACTTGGCGTCCTCGGCGAGCAGCTCACCGGTGTCACCGTCACGGACCAGCGCGCCGTACGCCGCGGGCCCGGGGTTGCCGCGGGAGCCGCCGTCGGCCTCGACGACCAGCCGTCGGGTCACAGTCCCGACTCGGGCACCCGGACCAGGATCCGGCGGCACTCCTCACAGCGCAGCACTTCGTCCGGGGCCGCACTGCGGATCCGTTGCAGGTCGGTGGGGGTGAGCTCGATCCGGCATCCCTCGCAGCGGCCCTGATGCAGCGGGGCCGCGCCGGTGCCCGAGCTGACCCGGATCTTCTCGTAGAGCGTGACCAGGTCGGCCGGCAAGCCGGCCGCCAGGTTGTCCCGCCCCTGAGTCGTCTCGCCCAGCTCGGCGTCCAGCACGGCCAGGGCCGCGTCCCGATCGGCGACGGCGCTGCTCCAGGTCGGTCGTCAACTGGTCGCGCTCGGCGCGCAGCTCCTCGGCCCGGCGCCGTCGCGCGTCTCGAGCCGCTCCATGACCTCGAGCTCGACGTCCTCGAGGTCGCTCTGCCGCTTGGCCAGCGTCGCCATCTCGTGCTGCAGGTGCTCCAGGTCCTTGTGCGAGGACTGGCCGGAGTCCAGCCGGCCCTGGTCGCGGGCCGAGCGCTGCCGCACCAGCTCGACGTCACCCTCGGCCTTGACCAGCTCGCGGCCGATGTCGGTCTGCTCGGTCTCGGCCACGACGACCTCGTCGCGCAGCTCGGTCAGCCGCTCCTCGAGCTGGGCGACCTGGGCGTGCTGGGGCAACGTCGAGCGACGGTGGGCGATCTGGTCGATCCGGGTGTCCAGAGCTTGCAGGTCGAGCAGGCGTTGCTGGTCGCTGGGCGAGGCGTTCAGGCCTGACCTCCTCGGCTGGGGACGTGCATGGTCCACGGGTCGGTGCGCGTCGTCGAGACGCGCGCCTCCACCGTAGTCTGCGCGCTCCCCAGCGCGGCCATCACCCGGTCGGCACAGCCCGCCAGCCACGGCCACTCGCTCGCCCAGTGCGACACGTCGACCAGCCACGGCGTGCCGTCGGAGTCCTCGCGGGCCTCCAGCGCCGGGTGGTGACGCAGGTCGGCGGTGACGTAGGCGTCGGCCCCACTGCGTCGTACGGCGTCGAAGAGCGTGTCCCCGGCGCCACCGCAGACGGCGACCCGGCGCACCCGCCCGACCTCCGGGCCGGCCGCTCGCACACCCTGGACGGTGGTCGGCAGCGCGCCGGCCACGATGAGGGCGAGCTCGTGCAGCGAGACGGTGGTCGGCAGGTTGCCGACCCGGCCGATCCCGGTCGCCGCGGGCAACGAGCACCGTCCTCGGCGTCGCCTTCGACCGGCTCGACCGACCAAGGGCGTCAGGTCCTCCAGGCCGATCACCCGGGCCAGCGCGTCGGACACACCCGGGCGCCGCGGCGTCGGCGTTGGTGTGGGCGACGTAGAGCGCGCAGCCGGCACTGAGCAGCTCGTGGACGACGCGCCCCTTGGCCGTCGTCGACGCAACCGAGTGCACGCCGCGCAGGAAGAGCGGGTGATGGGTGACCAGGAGCTGCGCGCCGTACTCCTTGGCCTCCTCGACCACCGCCTGGGTGGGGTCGATGGCGAACAGGATCTTGCTGACCGGGGTCGAGGGATCGCCGCAGACCAGGCCGACCGAGTCCCAGTCGGCCGCGCTGGCCAGGGGGTAGATCCGCTCGAGCTCGCGGACGATGTCGGCCACCGTCGTTGCGGTGGCAGGCGGTGTCGGCGGCCGGGTCGGGGTCTTCGACGGTCGGTGCGAGGTCCTCGGCGAGGTCAGTGTCCACGATCACGCACCGTAGGGTAATGACTTCGCGAAGTCACTGACGCACGTCGCTCGTGTCGCCGAGTTCCCCGTCGGAGCAGCTCCCGACAACCCGCAGCTCACCGGAAGCCAACCGGACCGAAGGACTGCACAGACACCAGCCAATCCGCCACTGACCTGGGGGTTTTCGCCCTTGCGATGCGCGTAGCTGAGGTAGGAGTGCCGACGCTATGGACCCTTACAGGATGGGCTTGCAATCCGCTGAATACCAGGGCAGGAATCACCCATTTGCCGTAACGGGACCATTCCGTCTGCGCGCCGATCGAACCCGGCCGTACGCCGCGTTGAGTGCCGGCTCCAACGCAATCGCCAAGCACAGCAACACGATCGAGACCAGGCCGTCCAGCCAGTAGTGGTTGCCCGTCACCAGGACGACGGTCAGGGTCAGGGCCGGATGCAGGAGCACCAGGAACCGCCACCGGCTGCGCAGCGCGCGGATCGCCGCCACCGCAACCAACACCGCCCAGCCGACGTGGAGGGACGGCATGGCCGCGAACTGGTCGGTGAAGCCGCTGTTGGCCGCTGTCCCGTAGACGCTGGGCCCGTAGAGGTGGGCCAGGTCGACCAGGCCGACTCCGGACAGCATCCGCGGCGGGGCCAGCGGGATCGCGGTCTGGAGCAGCAAGGCGGCGAAGGTCATCGCGGCCATCACGGTGCGGGTCCACCGGTAGTCGTCGGGGCGGAACCACCACAACAGCACCAGCGTGGCGACGGTCAGCGGAAAGTGGACGCTGGCGTAGAAGACATTGGCCGCGTGGGCCAGGTCCGGGTGGCTGACGAAGGGCGCCTGCAGGGTCGCCTCGTCCGGAAGGTGCAGCCACCGCTCGAGGTGCCACAGCGAGCCGGCGTTGGCGAACGCGCGACTGACGTGGCCGGCGGCCACGTTGCGGCCCACCTCGTAGAGACCGAACAGCGCTGCGACCAGGGCCAGCTCGCGGGCCGCCTCGAGCCTTCGCCCTGCGATGCCCGTCGTGGCCGCTGGTTCGCTCAGGTCAGGTGCCTCGACCGCATTCTCCGGCCCGAGAGGGGCGACCTTCGCGACCTCGGGCAGGCGCCAGGTGGGCTCGACGCGCGACAGCTGCTTCATCGGGCCTCCCGCCGATGGACTTTTCTCCTCCTTGGGCCAACCGGATGCTGCATCCGGTTATGCCGGATCGTCAGCGAAAATCTCAACCTTTCTTGGTGGGCCCGGCCGGGTTCGAACCGACGACACCCGCGGTGTAAACGCGGTGCTCTACCAGCTGAGCTACAGGCCCTGGAGCAGGGGACGACGACTCGCTAGGCCGACGCCAACGCCGCGTGGTAGCCGGCGAGGTCGCGCGCCTCGCCGATCTCGTTGACGACGCTCCAGCGCACGACGCCGTCGGTGTCGATCAGGAACGAGCCCCGCGTCGCGACGCCAACCTTGTCGTTGAAGACGCCGTACGCCTGCGCGACGGCGCCGTGCGGCCAGAAGTCCGACAGCAGCGGGAAGTCATAGCCGTCGCGCTCGGCGTAGGCCCGCAGCGTCTGCACCGAGTCGCAGGAGATCGCCAGCACCTGCACCGAGTCGTTCTGGAAGCGGCTCAGGTCGTCGCGGATCTCGCACAGCTCGCTGGTGCAGATGCCGGAGAAGGCGAACGGGTAGAAGACGACGACGACCGACTTGGCACCCCGGAAGTCCGAGAGGCGGATCGGCTCGCCGTGCTGGCTACGGAGTTCGAAATCCGGTGCCACGTCACCGATCTGGGGCTCGACTCACCGTCGACCGCCCTTCGGCGCCACCAACCGGGTCGCGATCCAGTCCGCGCCGGCCGACAGGCTGGTGGTGGCGTGCAGCCCGGCGGTGAGCGCGGCCTCCTCGACCTCGCTGGCCTGCACATGGCCCTCGCGGCCGGTCTTGGGGATCAGCAGCAGGACCACGCCGCGCTCGGCCAGATTGGTCAGCACGTCGACCAGGGCGTCGACCAGGTCGCCGTCCTCGTCCCGCCACCACAGCAGTGCGACATCCGCGACCTCGTCGCTCGCATCCCCGTCGCCGAGCTCGGAACCGACGGTCTCCTCGATTGCCGTCCGCAGTGCGTCATCGACGTCGTTGTCGTAGCCGAACTCCTGGACGACCTGTCCCGGCTGGCAGCCCAGACGGGTCGCCAGACCACCTGCTCCGCGGCCCGCGACGCTGGTCGGGGCCGCACCTGTTCCTTGCTCCACGCGCAGTAGTCCACTAGAGGCGGGTCGGGAAGGCAAGCGCGCGACCGCCAGCAGAGACACAACAACAGACACAGCCGAGACTCTGAGCGGGACATACAGGCCTACTGTTGGAGCCATGATCCAGCGGACCGGAGCCTGATCGTGGGCCGGGTGACCTCGCGCGCGCCCGCCCTGCGGATCGAGCTCACCCCCGACGGTCCACGCACGGTGAGCCGGCCGGACACGCTCACCGTCGAGGAGCCGCTGGAGATCCGGGTCGACGGGCGGGCCCTGTCGGTCACCATGCGGACACCCGGCGACGACTTCGACCTGACCCTGGGGTTCCTGCTCACCGAGGGGCTGGTGGGGTCAGCCGGCGACGTGGCCCGGCTGATGCACTGCCTGGACTCCGGCGAGGACGGCCGCCCGACGTACAACGTGGTGGACGTGACCCTGGCCCCCGGGGTGCCGCCCCCGGACGTCTCCCTCGAGCGTTCCTTCTACACGACGTCCTCGTGCGGCGTCTGCGGCAAGGCCAGCATCGACGCGGTGCGCACCAAGTCCCGGTACGACGTGCAGCAGGCGCTGCCGGAGCTGTCGGTCGAGGTGCTGATGGACCTGCCGGATGCCCTCCGGTCCGCGCAGAAGGTCTTCGACCGCACGGGCGGACTGCACGCGGCCGGCCTGTTCACCGCCGAGGGCGAGCTGCTCGTGGTTCGGGAGGACGTCGGCCGGCACAACGCCGTCGACAAGGTGGTCGGCTGGGCGGCTCGCGAAGGCCGGCTGCCGCTGTCCGATCACATCCTCATGGTCAGCGGACGCGCGTCCTTCGAGCTGACCCAGAAGGCCAGCATGGCCGGCATCCCCGTGCTGGCTGCCGTCTCGGCACCGTCCCACCTGGCCGTCGAGCTGGCCGAGGAGGCCGGGCTCACCCTGATCGGCTTCCTGCGCCCACCGACGATGACCGTCTACGCCGGCCAGCGACGCCTGGTGCAGGATAGAACCGTGAGAGAAGGGACGGCGCGTGGCCGGACGTGAAGAGCTAGGCCCGATCCTCAACGGGATCCCGAGCCAGCTCCCCGACATCGACCCCGACGAGACCGCCGAGTGGCTGGAGTCGCTCGACGGCGTCGTCGATGAGCGAGGCCGCACCCGCGCGCGCTACCTGATGCTCAAGCTGATCCAGCGGGCTCGCGAGCGCCAGGTCGGCGTGCCGAGCATCACCGCCACCGACTACGTCAACACGATCCCGCCCGAGGACGAGCCGTGGTTCCCCGGTGACGAGGAGGTCGAGCGCCGCTACCGCGCCTGGCTGCGCTGGAACGCCGCGATCATGGTCCACCGGGCGCAGCGGCCCGGCATCGGCGTCGGCGGTCACATCTCGTCGTACGCCTCGTCGGCCACGCTCTACGAGGTCGGCTTCAACCACTTCTTCCGGGGCAAGGACGCCGAGGGCGGCGGCGACCAGATCTACATCCAGGGCCACTCCTCCCCCGGCATCTACGCCCGGGCCTATCCTCGAGGGGCGGCTGACCGAGGACCAGCTCGACGGCTTCCGCCAGGAGGTCTCGCATCCCGGCGGCGGCCTGCCGTCCTATCCGCACCCGCGGCTGATGCCGGACTTCTGGGAATTCCCCACCGTCTCAATGGGTCTCGGCCCGATGAACGCGATCTACCAGGCGCAGTTCAACAAGTACCTGCACGCGCGCGGGATCAAGGACACGAGCCAGCAGCACGTGTGGGCCTTCCTCGGCGACGGCGAGATGGACGAGCCGGAGAGCCGTGGGCTGCTGCACGTCGCGGCGTTCGAGGAGCTCGACAACCTGACCTTCGTCGTCAACTGCAACCTGCAGCGGCTCGACGGCCCGGTGCGCGGCAACGGCAAGATCATCCAGGAGCTCGAGTCGTCGTTCCGCGGCGCGGGCTGGAACGTCATCAAGGTCGTCTGGGGCCGCGAGTGGGACCCGCTGCTGGCCGCGGACCGCGACGGCGCGCTCGTCTCGCTGATGAACTCCACGCCGGACGGCGACTACCAGACCTTCCGGGCCAACGACGGGGCCTACATCAAGGAGCACTTCTTCGGTCGCGACCCGCGCACGGCCAAGCTGGTCGAGAAGATGTCCGACCAGGACGTGTGGCGGCTCAAGCGCGGCGGCCACGACTACCGGAAGGTCTACGCGGCGTACAAGTCCGCGATGGAGCACACCGGTCAGCCGACGGTGATCCTGGCCCAGACGATCAAGGGCTACGGCCTCGGCCCGCACTTCGCCGGCCGCAACGCCACCCACCAGATGAAGAAGCTGACGCCCGAGGACCTGCGGCTGCTGCGGGACAGCCTGAAGATCCCGATCAGCGACGAGGACCTCGACCGCGACCCCTACCAGCCGCCGTACTACCGGCCGGACGACAACGACGAGACCCTGCGCTACCTGCGCGACCGCCGGGCCAAGCTCGGCGGCGGCGTGCCCTCGCGACGAGTCGGCGGCACCTCGCTGAAGCTGCCCGAGGACTCGGCGTACGAAGTCACCCGTCGCGGGTCGGGCAAGCAGCAGGTCGCGACGACGATGGCGTTCGTCCGCTTGTTGCGAGACCTGATGCGGGACAAGGACTTTGGCCCCCGCGTGGTGCCGATCATCCCGGACGAGGCCCGCACGTTCGGCATGGACTCGTTCTTCCCGACGGCCAAGATCTACAACCCGCACGGGCAGCAATACCTGTCGGTCGACGCCGACCTGATGCTGGCCTACAAGGAGTCGACGTCCGGCCAGATCATCCACGTCGGCATCAACGAGGGCGGCTCGGTCGCGGCGTTCACTGCCGCCGGCACGTCGTACGCCACGCACGGCGAGCCGATGGTGCCGATCTACACCTTCTACTCGATGTTCGGCTTCCAGCGCACGGCCGACAGCATCTGGGCCGCCTCGGACCAGATGGCCCGCGGCTTCCTGATCGGTGCGACCGCCGGCCGGACCACGCTGACCGGCGAGGGACTGCAGCACAGCGACGGCCACTCGCTGATCTACGCCGCCACCAACCCGGCGATCGTCGCCTACGACCCGGCGTACGCCTACGAGATCGGGCACATCGTCAAGGACGGCCTCCGGCGGATGTACGGCGAGTCCCCGGAGAACGTCATCTACTACCTGACCGTCTACAACGAGCCCAACGTGCAGCCTCCGCAGCCGGAGAACCTCGACGTCGAGGGTGTCGCTGAAGGGCATGTACCTGCTCAACCGCCAGAGCATGGAGGGCCCGCGGGTACAGATCCTGGCCTCCGGAGTCGGGGTGCCGTGGGCGTTGGAAGCGCAGGAGCTCTTGGCCGGCGACTTCGGCGTCGCGGCGGACGTCTGGAGCGTCACCTCGTGGAACGAGCTGCGCCGAGACGGACTCGCCTGTGACGAGCAGGCCTTCCTGCACCCGCAGGGCGAGCAGCGCACGCCGTACGTCACCCGCCAGCTGGCCGACGCGCCAGGCCCGGTGATCGGGGTGAGCGACTACATGCGCCAGGTGCCCGACCAGATCCGGGAGTGGGTGCCGGGCGACTACGCGACCTTGGGCGCCGACGGCTTCGGGCTGTCCGACACCCGGCCGGCGACCCGGCGGCACTTCCACATCGACGGCCCGTCGATCGCGGTGCGCGCGCTGCAGCAGCTGGCCCGGCGCGGCGAGGTCGACCCGTCGGCTCCGCGCCGGGCGGCCGAGCAGTACCGGCTGCTCGACGTCAGCGCCGGCACCAGCGGCAACGCCGGCGGCGACGCCTAGGTCGTGGCCGTCGATTCCGGGTTTGGCCGTCCAGTCCGGGTTTTCAGGCCGCTGATCAGCCCCGGAAAACCCGGTTTCGACCGCCAAACCCGGTTCTGACGGCCAGAACTCAGCTGTAGGACTTGCTGGGCTTGGCCTTGGCGATCTGCTTCTCCAGATCGGCGGCCAGGGCCGCCGTCTGCGCGGTGTCCGGACTGGCCAGCATGGCCGCCCGGTGTCGCTTGGCCTCGCCGAGCCGACCAGCAGCGAGCGCGGCCAGCACCATCTCGCGACCGACTTCGGGCTTGTGCTCGGCCGGACGCCAGTGCCCGGTGCCCAGGGAGAGCGCAGCATCGTTCAGGCCGGCCTCGCGCAGGACGAGCAGGCCTTCGAGCAGGGCCTGACCGGTCGGGTCGCGGTCGCTGGCCGTCGAGAGGCGGCGCATCGCACCATCGAGGTCGTCGGCGACCGAGAGCCGGGCCAGCTCGACGAGCGGGAACCAGGCCCGCGGACTGTGCGCCAGCTCCTCCGCGAGCGCCCACACGGCGTCGTCGGCCCCGGTCGCCCGGGACTCCGGGGTGTTCGAGGCCGGTGCACCGGGCCCATGGCCCTGCGCCGCATGCCGCCGGACGATCTCGGCCAGCTCGGCGAACGCGACCGCATCGTTGGGGTCGGCGGCGAGCTGCTCGCGCAGGGCGCCCTCGGTGCCACTGTGCACCTGCCGCACCCGTGGACCCCGGCGCTCGGGCAGCGGCGCGCGCGGCCGGGTCACGGTCGAGACGCGTCGACGCAGTCGATCCAGGAACGACATAGAACCCTTCCCGGCAACAGCAAACGGCATCCAGACATGGACCCCCGCGGGTTAGGAGGGCTGCTGTGGCCACGACCACGGTAACTCACGGTCATGAACGCCGCCTCCCTCGGATCGGGTGGTCTTCGACCGCGGCCGAGCTCAGCGCCAGGTCGAGCCGGAGGTCACGGCTCGGCCACGGCCCTGACCTGCCATTGTGGCGAGCCGACAACTACCCTCGGGGGCGTGACCACCCCGCCGGAGCTGGCCGCCACCCCGCCGCGGCCCCAGCGCGGCCACCCGACGCCGGGTCGAGTCCGGCGTCGGGACCCTCTCGACGGCGGCGGTGGCCCGGATGGAGGAGCGCCTGCCGTGGTACCGCGCGCTCTCCGCCGAGGACCGCTCCTGGGTCGGCCTGGTCGCGCAGGCCGGCATCGGTGCGTTCGTGGCCTGGTTCCGCGAACCGGACGCCCCCCTGCAGGTGCCGCCGGACGTCTTCGGCACCGCCCCGCGAGAGCTGGTCCGCTCGGTCAGCCTGGGCGCGACGCTGGAGATGGTCCGCACCGTCATCGAGATCGTGGAGGAGCAGGTGACCGCCCTCGCGGCCCCAGGTGACGAGGACGTGTTGCGCGAGGCCGTGTTGCGGTACTCCCGTGAGGTCGCCTTCGCCGCAGCCCACGTCTACGCCGAGGCGGCCGAGTCGCGCGGTGCCTGGGATGCTCGCCTGGAGTCGCTGGTCCTCGATGCCGTGCTCCGCGGCGAGGCCGACGAGTCGCTGCACTCCCGAGCCACCGCCCTCGGCTGGGGCGCGATCGACCAGGTGGCCGTCATCGCGGGCCTGACGCCGCCCGTGCCCGTGCAAGAGGCGGTCGATGCCCTGCGACGCAGCGCGCGCCACCGCGGCCGCGAGCTGCTCGCTGCCGTCCAGGGCGACCGGCTGGTGGCGATCCTGGGGTCGGTGACCGACCCGCTGGGCGATGCGGGTGCCCTCGCCGAACGGTTCGGCGAGGGGCCGGTCGTCGTCGGCCCGACGGTCCCCCACCTGTACGCCGCAGGACGTTCGGCCCGGGCCGCGCTCTCCGGCCTGGTCGCGGTGCGCGCCTGGGCCGAGGCTCCTCGCCCGGTCCTGGCCGACGACCTCCTGCCCGAACGCGTCCTGGCTGGCGACGGGCCGGCCCGGCGCGCGCTCGTCGACCGGATCTACCGGCCGCTCGTGGAGGCCGGCGGCGCCCTGCTCGACACGGCCACGGCGTACGTCGAGTCCGGCAGCGCCCTGGAGTCCACCGCGCGCACCCTGTTCGTCCACCCCAACACGGTTCGCTACCGATTGCGCCGGATCACCGAGATCACCGGGTACGACGCGACCGACCCCCGCGAGGGGTTCGTCCTGCGGACGGCACTGGCGCTCGGCCGGCTCGCGGCGACCCCGCAGCGACCGAGCCGGCCGCCGCTGTCCTGAGCCACCGCCGCGCGCGCTGTTTGTAGGAAACCTCTATATCCTTCGGTCAGAGTTCGTCCGCGTCCCCCACCGCTTCCCGACTCCGCGACCGGAAGGCTTGCCCTGTGCTCGTCATCGTCTGTCCTGGCCAGGGCTCGCAGACCCCCGGCTTCCTCGCTCCGTGGTTGGAGCTGCCCGGCTTCCGCGACCGGCTGACCTGGCTCTCGGCCGTCGCCGACATCGACCTGGTCACCCACGGCACCACCTCCGATGCGGACACGATCCGGGACACCGCGATCGCCCAGCCGCTGATCGTGGCGAGCGGGCTGGTCAGCCTGCTGGCCCTCTTCGAGCACCCGGCCGAGGGCTTCCGCCAGGTCGGCGCCGGCGCCGGTCACTCGGTGGGTGAGATCACTGCCGCCGCAGCCGCCGGGGTCATGAGCGCCGAGCAAGCGATGGTCTTCGTTCGCGAGCGCGGCAAGGCCATGGCCGCGGCCAGCGCGATCACGCCGACCGGCATGAGCGCCGTCGTCGGCGGTGACGAGACCGAGGTCGCCGATGCCATCGCCCGTCACGGCCTCACCGCCGCCAACGTCAACAGCGCCGGTCAGGTCGTCGCGGCCGGCACGATGGAGCAGCTCGCGGCCCTCGCCGCCGACCCGCCGGCCAAGGCGCGGGTCATCCCGCTGCAGGTCGCGGGCGCCTTCCACACCGAGCACATGCGGCCCGCCGTCGACGTCCTCGGCCAGTACGCCCGGGCCATCACGACGCACGACCCGCGCAGCCAGCTGCTGTCCAACGCCGACGGCACCGTCGTCCATGACGGCCGCGACGTGCTGCGCCGGATGGTCCGCCAGGTCAGCAACCCCGTCCGCTGGGACCTGTGCATGCAGACCTTCGCCGACCTCGGCGTCACCGGCCTGATCGAGATCCCGCCGGCGGGCACGCTCGCCAACCTGGCCAAGCGCGCCCTCCCCGGCGTCGAGGTCCTCGCGGTCAAGACGCCGGACGACATCGACCAGGCCCGCGCGATGATCAAGACGCACGGTGAGCCCAGCCCGCTCGCGGCCAACCCGACCTGGCGACTGGTCGTGGCGCCGGCCAAGGGCACCGTGCAGTTCACCGGCTTCGCCGCCGGCAGCGATGTCGAGGCCGGTGCCGAAGTGGCCAAGGTGGAGACCCTGCGCGACACCTACCCGGTCGTTGCTCCGCACGGCGGAGAGGTGATCGAGTGGCTGGTGGAGGACGGCGATCCCGTCGCTCCCGGCCAACCCCTGCTGCGACTGCATCCTGTGGAGGTGCCGGCGTCATCATGACCGAATCGACTGCGCGGGCTGCGACTGCGCGAGCCCAGATCAGCCCACCGTCGGGGGCGCGGCACGCCCGCATCCTCGGCGTCGGCAGCTACCGGCCCAAGCGAGTCGTGACCAACGACGAGATCTGCGAGCACATCGACTCCTCGGACCAGTGGATCCGGGAGCGCTCGGGCATCATCACGCGCGGCTGGGCCGGCGAGGACGAGACCGTCCTGGCCATGTCCGAGGCGGCCGCGCGCACGGCGTTGGAGCGGGCGGGCATCAACCCCTCCCAGCTCGGTGCCGTGCTGGTCGCGACGGTGAGCCACTTGCTCCAAACCCCTTCGGCTGCAGCGATTCTCACCGACCGCCTCGGTGCCACGCCGGCCGCCGCGATGGACCTGTCGGCGGCCTGCGCCGGCTTCTGTTACGGCGTCAGCCTGGCCAACGACATGATCCGCGGCGGCAGCGCCGAGTACGTCCTCGTCGTCGGCGTCGAGCGGCTCTCCGACATCACCGACATCACCGACCGCTCGACGGCGTTCATCTTCGGCGACGGCGCCGGTGCCGTCGTCATCGGACCGTCCGAGACCCCCGGCATCGGCCCCACGGTGTGGGGTTCGGACGGGGCCCAGTGGCAGGCCATCTCGCAGAAGCACAGCTGGATGCAGCTCAAGGGCAGCAGCGAGGACAAGGTCGACTGGCCGGCCCTGACCATGCAGGGGCAGACCGTCTTCCGCTGGGCCGTCTGGCAGATGGCACCGGTCGCTCAGCAGGCGATGGAGAAGGCCGGCATCAGCGCCGAGGACCTGGACGCCTTCATCCCGCACCAAGCCAACAACCGGATCACCGACTCGATGGTCAAGGCCATGCGGCTGCCGCCCGAGGTGCCCGTCGCCCGCGACATCCAGACCACCGGCAACACCAGCGCCGCCTCGATCCCGTTGGCGATGGACCGGATGCTCGAAGACGGCCTGGCTCCGCACGGCGGCCTGGCGCTGCTGATCGGCTTCGGCGCCGGTTTGGTCTACGCGTCCCAGGTCGTGACACTCCCCTAGGCCGGCATCCCGGCGTACTCAACTCAGGTCCGGCACGATCAGCAGCATCCTCAGAAACCCATCAACACCCGATCAGCAAGGAGCAGCCCGAATGGCCAGCAGCGAGCAGGAGATCCTCAGCGGTCTCGCCGAGATCGTCAACGAAGAGACCGGCCTGCCGGTCGAGTCGGTCGAGCCGGGCAAGTCGTTCACCGACGACCTCGACATCGACTCGCTCTCGATGATGACGATCGTCGTCAACGCCGAGGAGAAGTTCGGCGTGCGGATCCCGGACGACGACGTCAAGAACCTGTCGACCGTCGGCGACGCAGTCGCCTACATCCAGCAAGCTCAGGGCTGACCCAGCCTGATCGAGCCTGACCCAGCCCGACGGCTCGACTGAACCAGCGTCGCTGGCCGGGGTCACCCGACCCCGGCCGGCGCGACCGGGCCCCCGCCTCCGCGGGCCCTCGAAACCCACCCACGCCAGCCCACCAAGGAGCGAACCTCCAGATGGCATCGACCAGCCCACGCATCGTGGTCACCGGCCTCGGCGCGACCACGCCTCTCGGCGGTGACGTCCCCACCACCTGGGACGCCGCCCTCGCCGGACGCTCCGGCGCTCGGACGCTCACCCAGGACTGGGTCGCCGAGCTGGAGATCCCGGTCACCTTCGCCGCCTCGGTCGCCGTGAACCCGACCGAGCAGCTGGCTCGCGTGGAGGGCCGGCGCCTGGACCCCTGCGGGCAGTACGCCCTCGTGGCAGCCCGCGAGGCCTGGGCCGACGCCGGCGCGCCGGAGCTCGATCCCGAGCGGCTCGGCGTCGTCATCGCCACCGGCATCGGCGGGGTCTGGACCCTGCTCGACTCCTACGACACGTTGAAGACCAAGGGCCCGCGCCGCGTCTTCCCGCTCACCGTGCCGATGCTGATGCCCAATGGCTCGGCGGCAGCCGTCGGCATCGAGCTGGGCGCTCGCGCCGGGGTGCACACCCCCGTCAGTGCCTGCGCGTCCGGCGCCGAAGGGATCGCCTACGCCGCGGACATGATCCGCAGCGGCCGGGCCGATGTCGTCGTGGCCGGTGGCACCGAGGCCGCCATCCACCCGCTGCCGATCTCCGGTTTCGCGGCCATGCAGGCCCTCTCGATGCGCAACGAGACGCCCGAGACCGCCTCCCGCCCGTACGACGTTTCCCGCGACGGTTTCGTCCTCGGTGAAGGCGCGGCGGTCGTCGTGCTGGAGACCGAGGAGCACGCCAAGGCGCGCGGGGCCAGGATCTACGCGGAGATCGCCGGCTCCGGCATGACCTCGGACGGCTTCCACATCGCCGCCCCCGAGCCCGAGGGGCTGGGCGCCGGACGGGCCATGAAGCTGGCGTTGGAGGCGGCGGGCGCTTCGGCCAGCGAGGTCGTGCACCTGAACGCGCACGCCACCTCGACGCCGGTCGGCGACACGGCCGAGGCCAAGGCGATCCGGCTCGCGCTGGGCTCGTCGACCGACAACGTGGCCGTCTCGGCGACCAAGTCCATGACCGGGCACCTGCTCGGCGCGGCCGGTGCGCTCGAGTCGATCTTCACCATCCTGGCCGTCTATCACCGCCAGGCCCCGCCGACGATCAATGTCGAGGACCTCGACCCGGAGATCGACCTCGACGTGGTGCGCAAGGATCCCCGGCCGATCGGCACCGACGGTCAGCAGATGGTCGCGCTGAACAACTCCTTCGGCTTCGGCGGCCACAACGTGGCCCTCGCCGTACGGAGCGCCTGAGCATGAGCGCGCCGACCCAGGCTGGTCCCGGGATCGCGGTCGAGACCGTAGAGGTCGACCAGCGCGACCCGGAGCTGCGGCTGGCCACGTTCTTCGACGACGGCACCCTCGAGCTGATCACCGATCGCGACGACAGCGGCATGCTCGCCGGACGCGGCCTGGTGGCGGGCACACCGGCGGTGGCCTTCGCCTCGGACGCCACGATCCAGGGTGGTGCGATGGGGCAAGCCGGCTGTGCGGTCGTTGTCGTCGCCTACGAGCGGGCCCTGGCCGACGGCGTGCCGATCATCGGCCTGTGGCACTCCGGCGGCGCCCGGTTGCGCGAGGGCGTCGTCTCGCTCCACGCGGTGGGCCTGGTCTTCGCGATCATGACCCGCGCGTCCGGCAAGATCCCGCAGATCTCCTGCGTCATCGGCCCGGCCGCCGGTGGCGCGGCGTACGGGCCGGCACTGACCGACATCGTGATCCTGGGTCCGGAGGGCCGGGTCTTCGTGACGGGTCCGGACGTCGTCCGCTCGGTGACCGGTGAGAACGTCGATGCCCTGCGGCTCGGCGGCCCGGAGCCGCACGGCCGCCGGTCGGGTGTCGTGCACGTCGTCACCGAGACGACCGAGGAGGCCTTCGCCAAGGCCCGGATGCTGACCCATCTGCTCGGTGACCAGGGCACGCTCGACGTCGATGCCGTCGAGGAACGCGATCTCGCGGCCAGCTTCCCGGAGTCGGCCAAGCGGGCCTACGACGTGCACCCGCTGCTCCAGGCGCTGGTGGACGATCCGGCGGAATCCCTTGAGCTGCACCCGAAGTGGGCGCCGAACATCACCACGACGCTCGGCCGCATGGGCGGCCGGACGATCGGCGTGATCGCCAACAACCCGATGCGCCTCGGCGGCTGCCTGGACTCCTCCTCGGCCGAGAAGGCCGCGCGCTTCGTGCGGATGTGCGACGCCTTCGGGGTGCCGCTCATCGTCGTGGTCGACGTGCCCGGCTACCTGCCCGGTGTCGGCCAGGAGTGGGACGGCGTCGTACGCCGCGGAGCCAAGCTGCTGCACGCCTTCGCCGAGTCGGTCGTGCCCCGGGTCACCTTGGTCACGCGCAAGACCTACGGCGGCGCCTACATCGCCATGAACGCCCGATCCCTAGGTGCGACAAGGGTTTTCGCGTGGCCAACGGCCGAGGTCGCCGTCATGGGCGCGATCGCGGCGATCCGGATCCTGCACCGGCGCAAGCTGGCCGAGGTGCCGGACGACATGCGGGCGCAGGTCGAGGCCGAGCTGGCGGTGGAGCACGAGCAACTGGCCGGCGGCCTGGCTCGCGCCGTGGAGATCGGCGTCATCGACGAGGTGGTCCAGCCGGAGGAGACGCGAGGCGCGCTCGCTCGGGCGATCGCCGCGGCGCCGCAGACTCGCGGCCAGCACGGCAACATCCCGCTCTGAGCGAACAGCCGGGAGGCTTCGCGAAAAGGGACTTGAACTTTCCCGCGGGCGGCGTTAGCGTCGCGATGGAACGAAACAGTTTCGTTTCATCCAAGGGAGCCTCCAGTCGTGATCGACGCCGTCCGCACCGCAACCCGGCCCCGGATCGAGGGTGAGCGCGAGAGCGCGATCTTCGATGCGACCATGCGGCTGCTGGCGACGAGCGGTTACGACCGGCTCACCATGGACGCCGTGGCCGCGGAGGCGCGGGCGTCGAAGGCGACGCTCTACCGCCGCTGGACGACGAAAGCCGACCTGGTCGTCGACGCCTTGGTCTGGCTGAAGAACTGCCTGCCGGACGAAGCCCCCAGCACCGGCACGCTGCGCGGCGACCTGCTCTCGGCCGCCTGCAGCGAGGGTGGACTCACCGACCAGATGCCCCGAGCAGTCTTCGGGGCGCTGATCACCGCGATGCAGCGCGACGAAGCACTGGCCGTCGCGTTCCAGGAGCGCTTCCTCGCGCCCGTGGAGCAGCGCACCCGCACCATCTTCGAGCGAGCCAAGGCTCGAGGCGAGATCGCCGATGACGTCGACCTCACACTGATCGGCAGCGTGCTGCCCTCGATCGCGATCTTCCGTGCGCTGGCCCGCAACGAGGCGGTCGGACCGGAGCTGATCGAACAGATTGTCGACCAGGTGGTCCTGCCCGCCTGTCGGGGCTGCGCCGCCCCGGACTGAACGCCCGTCCATCGCCCCGTCCACCCGCCAGTGCCCGGCCATGGCCGAATCGATCCCTGGCCGATCCCTGCCCGACATGCGGCGTACGTGCCGTTGTCGTCCTGACCTCCACCAGAAGATCCAGAACACTCGAGAAGACACGAAGGAACTGTCATGACAGAGAACACCGCGACTGCCGACCCGGCAGTCCCGTCCGATCCGGCTGGCTCGGCCGACCCACGCCGCGTCCGCCGACAACGATCACGGCCATAGTCACCTGGGCATCGCCCTGGTCCTGATCTCGGCCGCCCAGCTGATGATCATCCTCGACGGCACCGTCGTGAACATCGCGCTGCCGCACATCCAGACCGCCCTCGGCTTCAGCCAGCAGAACCTGCAGTGGGTCGTCACCGGCTACACGCTGGCCTTCGCCGGCCTGCTCCTGCTCGGTGGTCGCTCCGGCGACCTGCTCGGGCGACGCCGGATGTTCATCACCGGCGTGCTGGTCTTTGCGTTGGCCTCCGGCCTCGGCGGGCTGGCCCAGAGCGAGACCTGGCTGATCCTGGCCCGCCTCCTGCAGGGCGCCGGGGCCGCGATCGCCTCACCGACTGCGCTGTCGCTGATCACCACGACCTTCCCGGCCGGCCCCAAGCGCAACCGGGCGATCGCCGTCTACGGCGCGATGTCCGGCGCCGGCGCCGCCATCGGGCTGATCCTCGGCGGCGTGCTGACCCAGCTCCACTCGACCAACCACGACTACGGCTGGCGGCTGACCCTGCTGATCAACGTGCCGATCGGGCTCTTCGTAGCCTTCATGGCTCCCCGGGTGCTGGGTGAGTCCGAGCCCCAGCGCGGGATGTCCCTGGACCTTCCCGGCGCCCTGACCGCCACCGGCGGCCTGGCCTCGCTGGTCTACGGCCTGACCCATGCGGCCGGAAACCCGGCCGGCAGCAACTGGGGCAAGTTCGGCACCTGGTTCTGGATCATCCTCGGCGTCGTCCTGATCGCCGCGTTCCTGGTGATCGAGAGCCGCAGCAAGCAGCCGCTGCTGCCGCTGCGGATCATCAAGGACCGCTCCCGCGGAGTGAGCTACCTGTCGATGCTGTTGGTCGGCGCGGCGATGTTCGCGCAGTTCTTCTTCATCAGCCTGTTCGTCCAGCAGGTGCTGGGCTACAGCCCGATCAAGGCCGGCGTCGCCTTCCTGCCGTTCACCATCGGCATCGGCCTCTCGGCCCAGGTGGCCTCGTCCCTGCTGTCACGGATCGACCCGCGCTACATCGCGGCTCTGGGTGCTCTGCTCTCCGGCGCCGGCATGGTCTGGTTCACCCAGCTCACGGTCGACTCGAACTACTGGAGCGGCTTGCTGCCCGGCATCCTGGCCATGTCGTTGGGCCTGGGTCTGCTGTTCATCCCGTTCACGCTGACCGCGACCCACGGCGTCGGCAAGGACGAGGCGGGCATCGCCTCGGCGGTGCTCAACACCGCCCAGCAGATGGGTGGAGCGGTCGGCCTGGCCGCGTTGAGCACGGTGGCCTATGGCGTCTTCCGGACCAAGATCAAGCCGGAGTACGCCGCGACCCAGGGGCACCCGTCGCAACATGCGATCGCGGTCGCGTCGACCCACGGCTACACGGTGGCGTTCGTCGTCGCGAGCGTGATGATCCTGGCGGCCGCGGTCATCACCGTGTTCGGCCTGTCGATCAAGCACGAGGAGTTGGCCGTGGACGACCCGATCCACATCGCCGCCTGACCCCGCACCACCCCGCACCACCCCGCACCAAAACTGACGGGCCGGACCCCACAAGGGTCCGGCCCGTCAGCCGACGCGGTGCAACCAGCGGACCGGGGCGCCGGCGCCGGCGTACCGGAAGGGTTCGAGCTCCTCGTCCCAGGCCTTGCCGAGCAGGCGGTCCACTTCCTGCAGCAGGAGCCGGGGGTCGCCGCCGGAGGCCTGCACGGCCGAACGGAGCCGGTCCTCGCCGACCAGCGCGTCGCCGTGCACGCCGATGACCGTGTGATGAATCCCGAGCCCGGGCGTGTGACTCCATCGCGACCCGTCGGCGCCGGGGCTTGCTTCCTCGGTCACCTCATAGCGCAGGTGCGACCACCCGCGGAGGGCGGAAGCGAGCCGGGCACCGGTGCCTTGCGGCGCCTGCCAGGACAGCTCGGCGCGCACGGACCCGGCCTCGGCCGGCTGCGGCGTCCACTGCAACGTCGTACGGACATCGAGTACCGAGCCGGCGGCCCACTCGACATGAGGGCACAGCGCAGCGGGCGTGGAGTGCACGAAGAGCACACCTCGCGTCGTCGTACCGGACATCGGACCTCCTGCTGAGACAAGGGACGTCTTCCCCGACGACCTCTCACAGCGGGCCTTGCCCGACAAACCACCCGGCGTACCATGGCGCGTGGCGCCAGGGTCCAGTGTGCCCCACGAGCACCATGAGTACCAGCAAGACGGCACGCGGTCAGCTCGCCGGATCACGCGAAGGAGGCTCGTCGTGGCCGGTTCGTCTCGTTCTTCGGGATTGTTCGGCTTCCGGCGCAAGGATCGCGGCACCCGGCGGGCCGCAGACGCGGTCGCGGACGATGGTGCGGTCGACACCACCGAGGACGGCGCGCCGGACCCGGCCGGCGATCTGACCATCGACCTGGACGCGGCGGCCCGAACCGCCGACCCGACGACGACGGACCCGACCGATGACCGCTCGGATCCCGCGCGAGCCGCGACCGAGGGCGTCTGGGAGGTCATCCGGCCGGCGGCGATCGTGCCCGAGCACGCGGCGCGTCGGGTGCTCGTCGAGCTGGCCCGGCGCGACCTGACCAACGGCGGCGAGTGGCAATCGGAGCCGCAGCTGTGGAGCCGGTTCGACGGCCCCCTGCCGGCCGATGGCTCCGGCTCCCCCGAGCTGATGGGAACCATCCACGTCACCTACGGCACGCCGACCAAGTACGAGATCACGCTCTACCGGGTGACGGTGACCGCGGGGGGCGTCGCGGCCGGCTGGACCGTCGCCTCCCTGACCGACGAGGCCCTCGGCTTCGGCGGCCTCACCCTCGCGGAGTGCCCCCGGGCGACGGTCAACGCACCGCCCCGGCCGTTCACCTTCTGAAGCGAATTGCCCGGTCCGTCACCACAGACAGTGAGCGGTAACCCGATTGGGTCACTGTGGGTGCTTGAGAGCGGCCCGACCCCTGCCGATACCGGACCTGATGACCACTTGAAGACCCTGTCGTCGTCATCCAATCGGAGGCTTTGGGATGAGCCCTCAGCGCTACCCGCGCGGGCTGGACGTTGCCCTGGACACGATCGTCGTCCTGGTCGGCGTCGCCATCATCTGTGCCTCGACGTGGAGCTGGCTGGCCCACGGCCATCCGTTCGACCTGATCGACCTGGCCGCCGTGCCGCTGATCGCCCTGATCACGCGCTATCCCGTCGTCCTGCCCCAGCCGGGGGGCGATGCGGTGATCGGCTTCGAGATCAGCGCCCTCGTCTTCCTGACCCTCACGCGTAGCCCGACCGAAGCCCTCGTGGTCTGGTCCCTGGGCCAGATCGCCAGCCAGACCTTCTGCGTTCGGGCCGTGCGCAACCGCCTGTTCAATGTGGGGGTCACCGCCCTCGGGGCCGGCGTCTTCGTGCTGATCCTGTCCATCGGCGGCCGGGCCAACGACCTCAGCCTGTCCTCGCTCGTCCTGATCAGCCTGGCCTGCGCGGCATACTTCCTGGTCGACCTGATGGTGACGGCGGTCTCGCTGGCGCTCGAGAGCCAGCAGGCCATCGACATCCGCTGGCGATCGGCCCTGCTCCCGTTGCTGGTCTTCGTGGCTGTGTCGACCATCGGCTTCCTGGCCGCCGTCCTGCTCGACCAGGCGCCGCGCTGGACCCTGGGCCTGCTCCTCGTCCCGATCGCCACGATCCTGGTCGCGGTGCGTTCGGTCAGCGAGTCCCGGCTCGCCCAGATGCGCCTCGGCGGCCTGCTCGACGCCGCCACCAAGGCACCCGACTGGGCCGACCCCGGCTCGATCCAGCGCGCGCTGATCGAACAGGCCGAGCGCGTGCTCCGGCACAGCGTCGCCGAGCTGCGCGAGCGGCCGCCCACCGGCCGCGAGATCGGCCAGCAGCTCGAGGTGCCCGGCCAGGGCCCGCGCTGGCTCGTGGCTCGGTCGGCTCACTCCTCGGCGGCCCTGACCAAGAACGACGCGGACGCGCTGGCCGCGTTGACCGCGCTCGCGGCGGCCAACCTGAGTCGTCGCCTGCTCACCGATGAGATGGCCTACCAGGCCCAGCACGACGCGTTGACCGGTCTGCCCAACCGCACCCTGCTCGGCCATCGCCTGGAGACCGCGCTCGCCACGGGCGGCAGCATGACCTCGGTGCTCTACTGCGACCTGGACGGTTTCAAGGCGGTCAACGACCGCTTCGGCCACGACGTCGGTGACGAGCTGCTCGTGGCGGTGGCCGACCGACTGCGGCAGAGCCTGCGCTCCCGAGACCTGTTGGCCCGCCTCGGTGGCGATGAGTTCGCGGTCGTGGTCTCGCACAACAGCATCGTCCAGGCCGAGGACATCGCGGCCCGGCTGCTCGAGTCTCTCCAGACGCCGTTCCTGGTGTCCGGCAACGTGACCCGCATCCAGGCCAGCATCGGCATCGCCCACAGCACCGACGACGTCAATGCCTCAGACCTGATGCGTGAGGCCGACATGGCGATGTACCGCGCCAAGGGTCTGGGCAAGAACCGGATCATGGTTTTCGAGCCCTCGCTGCGTTCCGAGACCCTCTACCGCCTCGAGCTCGAGGACGAGCTACGGCGCGCGCTGGCCGCGGGTCACATCCAGCTGAACTTCCAGCCGCTCGTGGACCTGGTCTCCGGAAAGGTCCTCGGCTTCGAGGCCCTGGCCCGGTGGGAGCACGAGTCCTTCGGTTCGGTCTCGCCCGCGATCTTCGTGCCACTGGCCGAGCAGCTCGGCCTGATGTCGCAGCTCGGCAGCCACGTCATGGACGTGCTGCACGATGCCGCAGCCAATTTCGAGCAGGCCACCGACTCCACGCTGTCCCTGTCGGTGAACGTCTCGCCGCTCGAGGTCGGCGAGCCTCGCCTCCTGGAGCAGGTCCGCCGCTTCATCGCCGACTACCCGAACATCGATCTGGTGATCGAGCTCACCGAGTCGGTGCTGCTCGGCGACGACATCGACACCACCTCCGCCCTGGAAGCCATCGCCCAGTCCGGTGCCCGGCTCGCGGTCGACGACTTCGGCGTGGGGTACTCCTCGATCGGCTACTTGAACCGCTTCCCGGTCCGGTTGGTCAAGATCGACAAGTCCTACGTGCAGACGATCGAGGACAGCCGCACCCGCAAGCTGGTGCAGGGCGTCGTGGCCATGTGCCACGCGATGGGCCTCACCGTCGTGGCCGAGGGCATCGAGAGCACAGACAGCGCGGACATGATGCGCGACCTCGGTTGCCGAGTCGGCCAGGGGTACAGCCTGGCCCGCCCGATGCCGCTCGTCGAGGCATTGGCCCTCGCCGGCCGGGGCAACATCGGCGCCGTCGGCATCACCTCGAACAGCGGTAGCTGACACCGCTCTTCCCCCGAACGCCCGGACGCCGGCGCCGTTTCTCGATACCCTGCTAATTCGATAGGGATTCAGAGATAGGGCGGGCGGACGTGGGCGAGATCTCGGGTTGTTGCAGCATCGCGGTCGTTGGCGCCGGAGCGGCCGGGACCCTGGTGGCGGCCCAGCTCGCGGTCCAGGCCGGTCAGCGGCAGCAGCCGCTCGAGATCGTGCTGATCGATCCCCGGCCGCACACGGGCGAGGGCGTCGCCTACTCGACCACCGACCCGCGGCACCGGCTGAACGTCTCGGCCGGCCGGATCAGCGCCTGGCCGGACCAGGAGGACCACTTCCTGAAGTGGCTGCGGGTGCACGCACCGGAGTACGCCGAGCCGGCTGCCTTCGCGCCGCGAATGCTCTACGGCGACTACCTGCGCGACGTCCTCGACGAGAGCCTCACGACGGCCGGCGACTCGGTCCGCCTCGAGCGGGTAGTCGACGAGGTGACCGGGCTGGTGCCCTTGGGTCGCCGCTGGCGGGTGCGGGTGGGCCAGGACGGCACGCGCTACGTCGACGCCGTGGTCCTGGCCCTGGGCAGTGGCCAGCCGGACGACGGCTGGGCACCGGGGGCCCTGCGCCGGTCGCCTCACTTCGTCGCCGATCCCTGGGCCGAGGGTGCTCTCGACCGGCTGCACCGCCTGGACGGCGACCTGGTCCTGGTCGGCACCGGCCTGACCATGGTCGACCTGGCGAGCGCACTGGCCCGTCCGGGGCGCACCGTGCACGCGATCTCCCGCCACGGCTTGCTCCCGTCGGCGCACCGGGTCGACCTGGTGACTCCAGCAGCTCCGCCCGAGTTTCCGGACGGCGACCTGACGCTGGCCGCGTTGACCGAGACCTTGTCGTCGCACGTCGCGGAGACTACTCGTCGTACGGGCGACTGGCGGCCGGCGATTGACGGATTGCGGCCACTGAACTCGACTCTCTGGCAACGACTTTCGCTCGCAGACCGAGAGCAGTTCCTGGCCGGAGAGGCCCGCATCTGGGAGGTGCGACGGCATCGGATGGCAGCACCGGTCGCCCAGCAGATCGCTGCGCTGCGCCAGAGCGGGGCACTCACGGTGCGAGCGGGCCAGGTCGCCGGCGTGGCCGAGTCCTCCGAGGGGTTGCGGGTGCAGCTCGCCGACGGGGCGCAGATCGACGCCGTCGCGGTGGTCAACTGCACCGGGCCGCGCGACCAGGCGCGGCGCCGGGACAGCGCTCTCCTGCTCGACCTGCTGACCTCCGAACGGGTCCGGCCGGGTCAGTTGGGGCTCGGACTGGACACCGACCCGACCGGCCGTCTGGTCGGCGGGGACGGGAACGTCCAGGCCGGCCTGTGGGGGCTCGGCGCGCTGCGCCGGGGCCAGCTCTATGAGTCGACGGCGATCCCGGAGATCCGCGCGCAGGCGCGCGATCTCGCCGCGACCGTCATCAGCGAGCTCCCCCAGCCGCAGACGGTGCGCCGGCCGCGCGACCGCTACGGCCTGGCGATGAGCGCCTCGCCGGAGGCCGCGATCGCCTACAGCACCGCGCTGGAAGCGTTGCTGCGGGTGCAGTCCGGAGCGGAGATCTCCCTGCAGCATGCGGCCGCTGTCGACCCGGGCTTCGCCTTGGCTCACGCGGGGCTGGCCCTGCTCGGCCACGAGTGGGGTGCAGCCATCGACGTCGAGCAGGCCCTCGACGCGGCCGCAGCGGCCGTGCGGGTGCGCGGCGACGAGCGCGAGCGCAGTTTCGTGGCCGCGATCGAGGCCCGGATCCGCCGACCGGGGCCGGCCGCATCAGCCCAGCTGCTCACCCACATCCGCCGGTACGGCGAGGATGCCCTCGCCGTCAGCATCGCGGTCCCGACGATCGCCTTCGGAGGCGCGACCGAGGTCCCCCAGGAGGCCTGGTCCCTCGTCGAGGGTCTGGCTCCGGCGTACGGGTCGGACTGGTGGTACGCCGGGATGCTCGCCTTCATGCGGCAGGAGCAGGAGCGCTGGGACGAAGCAGCCGAGCTGAGCGAGCGCGCCCTGGCCGAAGTGCCGTCCTCGGGGCACGCAGTGCACGCCCGGGCTCACGTCTACTACGAGACCGGCGACCACGATCGGGGGCTGGCCTTCCTCGATCCGTGGATCGACTCCTGCGGGCGGGCGGCTTCGCACCGAGCCCACTTCGCCTGGCACGCCGCCCTCCACGAGCTCTCGATGGGCGACGACATCGCCGTCCGCCGCCGGTACGCCGCCCAGCTCGCTCCACCCGCGGTGACCGGGATGCGTGCGCTGGTCGACTCGGCGTCCCTGCTCTGGCGGGCGCAGCTGGCGGGCGCCTGGAGTGACGAGCTGCCGATCGACGACGTGCTGTCGGCCGTGGACCCGGCGACCATGGAGCGGCCACGGACCGCCTTCGCCGCACTGCACGTCGCTGTCGCCCGCGCGGCGGCGGGGGACTCCCCTGCGCTGGGCCGGCTGGCC
Organism: uncultured Actinomycetota bacterium; assembly: GCA_963834425.1. Lineage (GTDB taxonomy): Bacteria > Actinomycetota > Actinomycetes > Actinomycetales > CAVURS01 > CAVURS01. The sequence continues at coordinate 749,231 of CAWIBR010000013.1, read as the reverse complement.
GGCTATGCCGAGTCGACCGGCGACGTCGTGATGGTGAGCGCCGTCGCGCCGGTGGCCCGAGGGCTTCAGCTGCTCGTCGACGGCCGGCCGAGCGAGGCCGCCGACGCGTTGGCCGCTGTCCTCCCGGCGCTGTGGCGGGTGGGTGGCAGCGCCGCGCAGCGGGAGGTGGTCGAGGACACCCTGCTCTTCTGCTTCCTGGAGGCCGGGCGATGCGAGCCGGCCCGTGCGCTCCTCGAGCGCCGGCTCGACCGCCGGCCGTCGCCCCGCGAAATGGCCCGGATTGCCGGGATCGGTCACGTTCGCCGATGAGACGGGCTGGACAGGACCGGGCCGCCCCGGATTCCCTGTCCGGGTGACGTCCGTGCACCCCGAGCTGACCGAGGCCGACGCCCTGCTGGCGGCGATCAAGCTGGCCGACGCTCCGGGTCGCTCGCTCCTCGGCGTCACCGGTCCGCCGGGCGCCGGCAAGTCGACCTACGCCGAGCAGCTCGTCGAAGCGGTGAACCACGCCGGGCGTTCGGCGGTGCTGGTGCCGATGGACGGCTTCCACCTCGCGCATTCGGCCCTGGTCTCGCTCGGTGTGGCCGACATCAAGGGCGCACCCGAGACGTTCGACGCTGCCGGCTACCTCGAGCTGCTGCGACGGATCCGCGAGCCGGGCGAGGAGACGGTCTGGGCGCCCCGCTTCGACCGCGCGATCGAGGACGCGATCGCGGCCAGCATCCCCATCCAGCCGACCGTCGACCTGGTAGTGACCGAGGGCAACTATCTGCTGCTGCCGCAAGGACAGTGGTGGCTGGTGCGGCTCCAACTGGATGAGTGCTGGTTCATCGAGCTCGACGACGAGGAGCGCCGACGCCGGCTCCAGGCCCGGCACGAGGAGTTCGGCCGATCGAGCGACGAGGCCGCTGCACGAACGCTGGGCAGCGATGAGGCCAACGCCACCCTGGTCAGCCGCACCCGCGACCAGGCGGACGCGGTCATCCGACCGGCTGCGCGAGTCCGCTGAGCGCGGCCACGGCCAACCGGCCCAGCGACTCCAGGTCGTAGCCGCCTTCCTGCACGGCGACCGTCGGGCCGAGGCCGGCGAGGATCTCCCCCGCGGCATGGTAGCCGTCCTCGGACACCTCCAACGGGCTCTCCGGGTCGACCTTGGCGGCATCGAGTCCGAGCGAGATGACCAGCGCGTCTGGCGCGAAATCGTCCACGGCAGAACGGATCTCGCGTACGGCGGACAGCCAGCCGTCGTCGCCGGTGCCGGGGGCGAGCGGACGGTTGAGGTTGTAGCCCTCGCCGGCTCCCCGGCCCCGCTCGTCGGCGAAGCCGGCGACGTGCGGGAACCAGCCGGCACCGGGGTCGACGTGGACGGAGGCGTAGAACACGTCGTCGCGGTCGTAGAAGATCGCCTGGGTGCCGTTGCCGTGATGAGCGTCCAGATCGACGATGGCGACCCGCTCGGCGCCGCCTCGACGCAGCTGCTCCGCGGCGACGGCCGCATTGTTCAGGTAGCACGACCCACCGAACGCAGACGGAGTCGCGTGATGGCCGGGGGGTCGGCACAAAGCGTAAGTCACGCCCTGCGCGGACCAGGCCAGCTCGGCCGCGGTGGCGGCCACGTCGACGGCCGCCCGGGCCGCCTCCCAGGTGCCGGGGCCGATGAGGGTCATGGTGTCGTAGCAGTAGCGGCCCGCGCGTGCGTGCACCGCAACCGGCTCACGGTCCGGCAAGCCGCACAGCATCGATGGCGTCGGGAAGAAGTAGGGCACGACCCGGTCCTGCCCGGGGTCGCGGTCGAAGCCGGCCTCCACCCACAGCGACCAGGCCTGGGCCAGCCAGGTTGTCATGGCGGGATCGTGTACGCCGGCGAGCACGTCGTCGGTCCAGGCCGTAGCGGTGACCTCGCGGGCGCCTGCCGCCAGGACGGCCCGGCGCAGCACCTCGGCCCGGTTTGGGAGCTCGGTGCCCGGCGTACGGATGCCGACCCAGATCTCACCACCCGGCTCATGCAGGAGGACGTCGGTGGACCACACCATGGTTAAGTCGAGGTTCATTGCGGCATGCTGTCACGATGCCGCGCGTTGCTGACTTGGGAATCAGGATCGGCGATCTCCCCGCCGGGCCAACCGACTCCGTCCTGGATGTCCCGGAGGTCGGGCTCGGCCACGCGACGGTCTGGCGGGACGAGCCGGCACCCCCACAAGGTCGGGGCATCGCTCGCACCGGCGTGACCGTGATCGACCCGGGCGGCAACCCCTTTCGCTTCCCCATTCCCGCTGGCGGTGCGGTGCTCAACGGCGCCGGTGAGTGCACCGGCTTCCTCTCGGCAGCCGAATGGGGGCTGCTGGAGACGCCGATCTTCCTGACCTCGACCATGCAGCTCGGCCGGGTCTATGACGCGGCGTGCGAGCTGCTGATGGAGGAGGACGACGGGATCGGCGACCCCGACGTGATCATCCCCGTCGTGGCCGAGTGCGACGACAGCTTCCTCTCGGACCCGCGGCGGATGCAGGTGAGCCGCGACGACGTCGCCGCCGCGCTGGCCGCGGCGCGCGAGAGCGAGGGCTCCTTCGTCCCGCCGCCGGAGGGTGCCGTCGGCTCGGGCACTGGGATGTCGTGCCTGGGGTTCAAGGGCGGCATCGGCACGTCGTCGCGGCTGGTGCCCGACGGCAGCACGGTCGGCGTCGTGGTGATGACGAACTTCGGGGAGCGCTCGCGCCTGACGGTCGACGGCGTCCCCGTCGGGCGGCTGCTCCCGCTGCCGGACCCGCCGCCGCCCGAGGCGCCACCCGCCGGCTCGTGCATCGTCGTGGTCCTCACCGACGGACCGCTCGACGCCGCGGCCTGCGCCCGGCTGGCCCGCCGGGCCGGGCTCGGGCTGGCTCGCACCGGCAGCACCGCGCATCACGGCAGCGGGGAGATCTTCTTCGCCGCCGCGACCGGGCTGCGGGCTCCGAGGGGTCAGGTCAGCACCGAGACGCCGGTCCAGGGGTCGGCGCTGAACGACTACTTCGCCGCGGTGGTCGATGCGACGGAGACGGCCGTGCTCAACAGCTTGCTGCAAGCCGAAACCGTTGTGGGACATCAGGGAAACGCCTCCCAGGGGCTTCCAGCCGGTGCCGTCATGGAGCTACTGAAGGAGCACGGCCGTGGCTAAGGGCACCGCCGCTCACCAGTGGCTCACCATGTCCGACGGCACCCGCCTGTCGGCGACCCTCTATCTCCCGGCCGACGCGGGTCCGGATCAGCCGACGCCGTGCCTGCTCGAGGCGTTGCCCTATCGCAAGGACGATCTCACCTCGTCGTACCGGCCGGAGTACGACGAGCTGCGGGACACCTACGGCTACGCCGTCTGTCGCCTCGACCTGCGCGGCACCGGCTCGTCGGCAGGCGATGCGACCGACGAGTACCCGGTGCAGGAGCAGGCCGACCTGGCCGAGGTGATCGCCTGGCTGGCCGATCAGCCGTGGTGCTCGGGCGCCGTCGGGATGTTCGGGACGTCGTACAGCGGGTTCAACTCGCTGCAGATGGCCGCCGAGCGACCGCCCGCGCTCAAGGCGGTCTGCGCGATCTACTCCTCGGACGACCGGTTCACCGACGACGTCCACTACATGGGCGGGCTGCTGAAGTGGCTCGACCTGATCGACTACTGCCACTACATGACGCCGATGAACGCGCTCCCCCCGACGCCGGAGCTCTGGGGTGATGCCTGGCACGACGAGTGGCTACGGCGGATCGACACCTTCGAGCCCTGGTTGCTGACCTGGATGGAGCACCAGCGCTCCGATGCCTACTGGCGCCAGGGCACGCTGCGGCCGGGCTACGACCGCATCGAGTGCCCGACGATGATCGTGGCCGGATGGGCCGATGGCTATCGCAACAACACCTTTCGCACGATCGAGGCGCTGGGGCGGGCCGGGGTCCCCTATCGCCTGCTCGCCGGTCCGTGGGCTCACATGTCGCCGTCGTCGTCCCTGCCGGGTCCGCGGATCGACCTGGTCCGGGAGATGGCTCGCTGGTGGGACCGCCACTTGCGCGGCATCGACAACGGCACCGACGCTGAGCCGGCCGCAACCTGGTTCGTCCGCGAGTCGACTCGCCCGGAGCCCGACCTGGACACTCAGCTGGGCTTCTGGCGCACGGATGACTGGCCGGTCGAAGGCGCTGCGCCGCAGCGATTTCCGCTGGATGCTCGGCCGCCCTACCACGTCGTGCCCGACATCGGCACCGCTGCATGGATCTCCTGCGCGGGACACCTGCCCTACGGCCAGTCGCTGGATCAGCGAACCGACGACGACGCCTCGCTCACCTGGGACCTGAGCGAGATCGGCGCCAGCGGCCTGGAGTTCGCCGGCCATCCACTGGTCGCGCTGCGCGTGGTCACCTCCGAACCCGTTGCCACGATTGCCGTCCGGCTGTGCGATGTCTTCCCCGACGGCACCTCGGCTCTGGTCAGTCGCGGCACGCTGAACCTCACGCGGCGCGAAGGTTTTGACCGCGCCGACGCGCTGACACCAGGCCAGGCGTACGACGTGGAGGTCGAGCTGGAGGCAACGGCCTACCGCTTCGTCCCGGGTCAGCGACTGCGCGTTGCCATCGCCGGCGCCGACTGGCCGAACACTGTCGCGCCACCACGACCGGTCACCATCGAGATCCTCGGTGGTGAGCTGACCCTGCCGGCGCTCGCCACGGCCTCGACCTACCCCGCGCCGGACTTCGCGCCCGGCGGCGAGGTGCCCGAGGGCGAGGCCGACGGCGTGACCTGGGCGATCGAGCATGACGTCGTTGACCCGCACGACGCGGGCCGTCATCGACCACGGCGGCACCTACCCCACGCCGTACGGCCAGTTCGAGGAGCACTACTCGGGTCGGGTGGAGGTCGACCGGCGTACCTTCCGGCAGCGAGCCACCGCTCGGGTGAGCTTCGCGCTCGACACCTCGGCCGGAAGCGTCCTGGTCGGTTCGGACCTCGAGGTGGTTGCCGACGAGGAGAACTTCACCGTGCGGATCGACCTGGACGCCAGCGAGAACGACCAGCCGATCCGCAAGCGCAGTTGGACGCGCGTCTATCCGCGCGACCTGGCCTGACGCCCCGGTATGGTCACGCCGTGAGTAGGCGCAAGGGCGAGGTACGACGCGATGAGATCCTGCGCGCCACCGCCCACGAGCTGGAGCGGCGCGGCTTCGCCCACACCCGGGTCGCCGACATCGCGGCCGAGCTCGGGGTGAGCACGGCACTGGTCTTCTATCACTTCGACACCAAGGAAGCGCTGTTCGCGGCCGCCTTCGCTGACGCTGCAGCGCGCGACGTGCAACGCCTCGATGATGCCGTCGCGTCGAAGGGCCCCTCGACCGAGCGACTCCGGGCGATCCTGCGCCTCTACGGTCCGGTCGGCAGCGCCTCGGGGTGGCCACTGTGGATCGATGCCTGGGCCGCCGCCCTGCGCGAGCCCGCCTTGCGCCGGGTGTCCCGCCGGTTGGACGTGCACTGGAAGAACGCCGTCGCCGCCGTGATCGAGGACGGCGTGGCCAGCGGTGAGCTGACCTGCCCGGAGCCGCACGCCGCGGCGTGGCGGATCACCGCGATGCTGGACGGTCTGGCCGTGCAGGTCACCGTGCACAAGGGCGTGGTCAGCCGGCGTGAGCTGAACCTGTGGGTGGCCGAGCTCACCGAGCGAGAGCTGGGACTTGCCGGCGGGTTCGCTGGTCTCGTAGGGCACAAGACAAAGACGCTCGGTACGGCGCGCGGCTCTCGCTCCGGCCTGGTCTCGGCTCGCGGCTCACCTTCCGTGCGGCTGGCCCTCTTCGATCGCCAATTCGCCTCTCTGCTGCACTGAAATTGGTTGATCTTAAGGGTTGCGCGGGTTGTCCGGTTCGACTATAATCGTTGCTATGTTCGATATCCACTCAACCACTGTCGGGGCGGCGCCCTGCTCGGTGGAGCGCGAGTGGGCGGACTGCTCCGGAGCCGTCCTGTCGGTCCTGGTGGCCAACGGCCTGGCCGGGCTCGAGCAACTCCCCGACACCCTCGCCGGCGACGTCGAGGCCCTCGACCTGGCCCGGGCCACGATGCGCGTGGAGGGCTGGGCGGCCGCCGCCCGGGCCAAGGCGGTTGCCCAGGTCTACACGCGCACCTTCGTCGAGCATCAGCGGACCGGTCAGGCACGGGCCTCGCACGCCTTCGACGACGCAGCGCTGACCCGATCCGAGGTCGCGGCCAACCTCTCGCTCGAGCTCGGCATCTCGCTGACCGCGGCCGATCGGGAGGTGCGGTTCGCGCTGGCGCTGACCCGGCACCCCGAATTGGCCCTCGCCCTGGCCACCGGCCGGATCCACACCGCCCAGGCCCGCACGATCGTCAGCGAGCTCAGCACCCTCAAGCCGTGGGTGCGCGAGCAGCTGGTCCCGGCCCTGGTCTGCGACCCCGCGGCACCCGACAGCGGGACCGTGCTGGTGCGTGAGCTGCAGCGGCCCGGCGCCCGCGTCTGGGACCTGCCGATCGCCAAGCTCAAGACCGTGATCCGACGCGAAGCCGCAGCACTCGACCCCGAGAGCGTCGACCGCACGCGCCGACGCCGGACGGTTCGGGCGGGGCGTGCGCTACTACAGCGGACCGGACAACATCGGCGAGCTCGTGCTGCGCGGGCCGGAGGACCAGCTGACCGCCGTCATGGCCCACCTGGACGCCACGGCCGGTCAGGCTCGACGGGCCGGTGAGTCAGGTTCGCTGGACCAACTGCGGTTCGACATCGCGATCGGGTGGCTGACCGAAGGGACCTTCGGCCTGCACGTCGTGCGACCCCAACGCCCGGCCGACTCACCCGCGCCCGACCACCAGGTCGAGCTACCACCGCGCTCCGGTGCCCTGATCAACGTCACCGCGCCCGCGCCGACCCTGGCCGGCGGCAACGAGCCCGGCGTACTGCATGGTCCGGACGGCGACACTCCCCTGCCGGCCGAGGTGGTCCGCGAACTGGCCTACGACAAAGGCAACGCGATCTGGCGGATGGTCCTGTGCGACCCCCAGACCGGGCAGGTCCGGTCGATCTCGCACACCTACCAGCCCAGTCAAGCGTTGCGGGACTTCGTCATCTGCCGCGACGGCTACGCCTCGCGCTTCCCGACCTCGACCACCCGCCGCCGGATCGAGCTCGACCACATCGACGAGTTCGACCACGTCAACCCAATGACCGGCGGGTCGACCAGCACCGACAACCTGGCCGTCGAGGGACTGCGCGAGCACCGCCTCAAAACCGACCGGGGCTTCTTCATCTCAGGCGACGCCAACGGCTGTCTCACCTACCGCACCCGCTCCGGGCGCACCTACCACTCCTGGCCACACGCAACACATGAGACCCATCCCCGGGCTCGGCCTCAACGCTCCGCTCGACCCACCATCGATACCGAAGCCGACCAGACCGCCACCGGACTACGGCGGCGAACCACCGTTCTAGACCAGCCAGCTCGTCGAGGTCACGGGCTCGGTCAGTGCTGCACGCCCTGGCGCGAACGGCGAGATGTCGGTGTCGGTCCTGCCCGTCGAGGCCACGTCGGCGAGCAGCCGACCGAAGGTCGGTGCGAACTTCATCCCATGAGCGGCCGCCAGCCCGACGACAACCCCCTCGTGACCCGGCAGCGCACCGATCGCGAAGTCGCGGTCGGGGGTGAGGGTGTAAAGGCAGGTCTTCGAGTTGACCACCGCCGAGCCCGCTCCCGGCAGCAGGGTGCTGACGAAGTCGACCAGGCGGCGCTCGGCTTCCGGCTCGACGTCACCGCTGCGGGTGTGCGGATCGACCGGGTGCCCACCGCAGTCCTGAGCCGACTTGATCGTCGTGGCGCCATAGCAGGGGAAGCCGTAGAAACTCGGGTCGTCCATCCAGATCCACACCGGGAACCGTTCCGGCGCAAAGGAACTCGGATCGGCCGGTTGGACGTAGGTGACCTGCTCCTGCAGGACGACGAGGGGCAGCTCGACGCCGAGGTGACCCAGGATGTCGTTGGTCCAGGCGTCGGCCGTCACCACGACCCGGCGGCAGCGGAAGGTGCGGTTCCCCGCCTCCACATCCACGTGGTCACCGAAGTCAGTCAAGCCGGTCACCGGCGATCGGTCGTGCAGCGTGGCGCCCGCCAAGACCGCCAGCCGCTGCGTCGTCGCGGTGCTGCGACCCGCTGGCACGATGCCGGTGCGAGCCTGATGCAGCACCGAGGTGCCGGCCGGGAGGTTGAACTGGGGCCAGCGGGCCATGGCTTGGTCGGCCGTGAGCACGTCGTACGGCACATCGCAGGCATCCAGGCTGGACGTGTAGGTGTCCATCGGGATCGCCGCATCCTGCGGGAAGAGGTCGACACCACCAGTGATCGTCACGAACGACTCACCAGCGACCGACTCCAGGTCGGCCCAGTCGTCGTACGCCGCAAAGGTCAGGTCGACGTACGCCGGGGTGTGATAGCTGTGCCGGATGATCCGCGAGGTGTCGTGCGAGGCTCCCCGCGCGTGACCCAGCTCGAACTGCTCGAGACCCACGACCGACGCGCCGCGGCGGGCCAGCTGCCAGGCCGTGGCACTGCCCAGCGCGCCCAGGCCGACGACGACGTAGTCGACCTCGGTGATCTCGCTCGTCACGACCGCTCCAATCGCGGCAGCAGCCAGCGCCGAATGTCCAGGCTCGCGTCCTCCATCGGCGCGAACCAGCCCTGCGTGTAGCCGCGCGAGGCCATCCCCCGCTGCACCGACTCGCAGATCGCCCAGTCCTGCCGGTTGACCATGTCCCAGAAGTCCACCGCGTCAGAGACGTCGAAGCCCTCCCGCTCGACCTCGTCGGGGTCGACCAGGATGTCGCAGACGATCGTCGTGTGACCGGCTGCGGTCGGCACCAGGACGAAGGCGGCGACGTGGTCGGCGGACAGGCTGATCATCAGGTTCGGATAGACGAGCTCGCCCTTGTGGCGCACCTGCTCGTCCTCGTCCAGTCCGGCGAACGGGCGGCGGTTGGTGGTGCCGGAGGCGGTGAAGGTCCATGCGCCCTCGCGCATCGGCACCCCACCGTCCCAGTCCAGGTCGGCTCCGCCACGGCCGAAGGCCGGCACCAACCGGACGAGCTCCGGGTGGACGCCCGCGCAGTGGTAACACTCGTTGTAGTTCTCGGCGATGACCTTCCAGTTGGCCCGCACCGAGTAGACGATTCGTTGTCCGACGACAAGTCGGTCCAGCGGGTAGCGCACCAAGCGCTCCGGGACCTCGCCGAGGCTGGTCAGCAGATCGGGCTCACCCTCGGGCGCCAGGTGCACGAAGACGAAGCCACCCCACACCGCCACCCCGACCCGCGAGAGCCCGAACCGGCTCGGGTCGAAGTCCTCGACGTCCTCGGTGTGCGGAGCCCGCAGCAGCCGGCCGTCCAACCCGTAGGTCCACGAGTGGTAGGGACAGCGCAGCGACTTCGCGCCGCAGGGGGCCGGCGATTCGGCGTCCGGGTCGACCGGGACGACCTGCGAGCCGCGATGCCGGCAGACGTTGAAGAAGGCATGGAGCACGCCGCTCTCGTCCGACGTGACGACGACGCTCTCGCCCGCGACGTCGACCACCGCGAGCCGGTTCGGGTCGGAGAGGCCGAGCTCGAGCCGACGCCCGACACAGAACCACTCACGCTGGAGCACGACGTCGCGCTCGTGTCGCCAATGGTCTTCGTCGATGTAGTGCGGAGCCGGCAGAGCCGCCTGGAGTGCGCTCATCGGTCCGCGAGGAAGCACGCCACCTGATGCGTGCGCTCGGCCGACAACATCCCCAGCGGTGTGGTCGTGCACGAGTGCGCGACCCCGGCGGCGGCCGCCTCGCCCGAGGCGAGCGCAGGACAGCGCGGGTTGAACCGGCACCCCTGGGGGATCTTGGTGGGGTCAGGCGTTTCCCCTTGCAGGACAATGGGTTCCAGCCGCTGCACCTCCGGTACGACGGACAGCAGCGCCTTCGTGTAGGGATGCCGCGCCTCGTCCAGGACGGTCTCGGTCGAGCCGATCTCCACGACCCGGCCGAGGTACATGACGGCCAGCCGGTCCGCGATGTTCCAGGCCAGGCCCAGGTCGTGGGTGACGACCAGGATGGTCAGCCCGAGCTCCTCGCGCAGCTTCAGCAGCAGCGCGAGGATCTCACCACGCACCGACGCGTCCAGCGACGAGACCGGCTCGTCGGCGACGATCACCTTCGGGTTGAGGACCAGGGCGCCGGCGATGACCACGCGCTGGCGTTGGCCACCCGAGAGCTCGTGGGGGTAACGCAGGAAGTACCGCTCGGGCGGGCGGAGCCCGGCCCGCGAGAGCGCCTCGGCGACCTGGTCGCGCTCGTTGCCCGGCACCTTGTGCACGCGCAGGCCCTCGGCCACGGCCTCGTAGACGGTGTGCCGCGGGTTGAGCGAGCCGGTGGGGTCCTGCAGGACGAGCTGGACCTCGCGGCGGTAGGACTTCAGCGCGCCTGCCGAGTAGCCCAGCGCCTGGCCGCGGTAGCGCACCTCGCCCCCGGAGGGCCGCTCGAGACCCAGGATCGTGCGAGCCAGTGTGGTCTTCCCGCAGCCGGATTCACCGGCCAGCGCGATGATCTCGCCCTGACCGATCGCCAGGTTGACTCCATCGACGGCCCGGGCTTGAGCGCCACCGCGGGTGCGGAACGTGACCTGCAGGTCGGCGACCTCGATGATCGGCCCGCCCTCCGACTCCGGCGCGGAGGGGGGCGGGGCCACCGGATCGGTCGTGGTCGTCACGCGGTCGTTCCTTCCTGCACGGCGCCTGCGGGCACCACGGGCTTGGCCAGCAGGCAGGCTGCTTTGCGCTCGGGAGCAACGGTTTCCAGCCGCACGTCGATCCGCTTGCAGTCGTCGATGGCGACGGCACACCGCGGGTGGAAAGGGCAGCCGGGCGGCAGGTCGGTCGCGAACGGCGGGTCTCCTGGCAGGCCCTTCGGCGCGAACCGTGACGCCGGGTCGCCGATCGTCGGGAAGGCGCCGGACAGCGCCCGCGTGTAGGGATGGATCGGAGCCTCGAACACCTGGCTGGCCGGGCCTTCTTCGACGACGCGCCCGGCGTACATGACCGCCACCCGGTCGCAGGTGGTGCCGAGCACCGACAGGTCGTGGCTGATGATCAGCACGCCGACGCCGGCGCCGGAGACCAGACTGGTCAGCAGTTCGAGCACCTGGGCCTGCACCATCACGTCCAGCGCCGTGGTGGGCTCGTCGGCCACGACCATGGTCGGGCGGCAGGCCAGAGCCATCGCGATCATGATGCGCTGCTTCTGCCCGCCGGACAGCTGATGGGGATAGGAGCGAGCCAACCGCGCTGGCAGGCCGACCTGCTCCAGGAGCTCGTCGACCCGCTTGGCCGCCGAGCTGCGGTTCTGGGTCCGGTCGTGCAGCAGCACGGGTTCGGCGATCTGCTTGCCGACGTTGCGCACCGGATTGAGCGAGTGCAACGCGCCCTGGAAGACGATCGAGGCGCCGGCCCAGCGCACCGCGCGCAGCTGACCCCAGTTCATCCGGAGCACGTCCTGGCCGTCGAGCAGCACTTGCCCGGTGACCGTCGCGGACGCCGGCGTCAACCGAAGCACCGTGGAGGCGACGGTCGACTTCCCGCAGCCGGACTCGCCCGCCAGCCCCACAGCGGTGCCTGCATCGACGGTCAGCGAGATATTGCGGACGGCCGGGACGGGGCCTTCCTGGGTGCGGTAAGTGACCGACAGATCGTGAATCTCCAACAGGCTCATCGGTCTCAGGCCTCCGTCGACTGGTGCGGGTCGACGATCGCCTCGAGTGCGCGGCCGACCAGGGTGAACGCGAGCACGACGATGACGACGCAGACGCCTGGCGGGATGAGATACCACCACGCGCCCAGGGTGATGGCGCCGGAGCTAAAGGCGTTGTCGAGCATCGTGCCCCAGCTCACGTGCAGCGGATCGCCCAGCCCCAGGAAGGTCAGCGTGGTCTCCGACAGGATCGCGATGGCGACTGTCAGTGTCGTGTTGGCCAGGACCAGGGGCATGACGTTGGGCAGGACGTGTTTGGTGATCTGGTGCCAGTTGCCGCCACCGAGCACCCGCGCTCGTTCCAGATAGGGCCTGGCTTCGACCGAGAGGGTCTGCGCGCGCACGAGTCGGGCCGTGCCCGGCCATGACGTGATGCCGATCACGACGATCACGTTGAGCAGCGAGGCGCCCAGCAGGGTCGCGAGGACGATCGCCAGCGGCAGGAACGGGATGACCAGGAACCAGTCGGTGACCCGCTCGAGGAGCGCGCCGAACCAGTTGGTGTAGTGCCCCGAGGCGATCCCCATCAAGGTGCCGATCACCATCGAGATGACGGTCGCCGCGATGCCGACGACCAGCGAGATCCGGGTGCCCCAGACCAGCAGGGCCAGCACCGAGCGGCCGCTCTCATCCGTGCCGAGCGGGAAGCCCGGGGACGGCGGCTGCATCACCGGTCCGGTCGCCTTGGTCACGTCCAGGAGGTCCTTGGGGTAGAGGACCGGAGCCAACAGCGCCACCGCGACGAAGATGGCCAGGATGATCAGCCCGGCCACACCCGACTTGCGCTTGAGGAACGCCCGGCCGAAGCGAGCGAGCGTCGCCCTGCGACGAGCCCAGGCGATGGACCCGCTCCTCGTGGGCGTTGCCGTCGTGGCCGTCATGTCCGGACCCTCGGGTCAACGGCGGCCACCACGACGTCGGCGATGGCGTTGAACGCGACGACCGCGATCGAGAAGAGCAGGAAGATCGCCTGCAGCAGAGCGATATCGGGCCCCCGGATCGCCTCGTAGGAGAGCTGGCCCAAGCCGGGCCAGGAGTAGACGGTCTCGACCGTGATCGCCCCCGAGACGATGAAACCGATGTTGAGGAAGACCAACGTGATCGTTGGAAGCAGAGCGTTGGGTACGGCGTGCTGGCGACGGACCATCCGGTCCATCAGCCCCTTCGCTCGCGCGGTCTTGAGGTAGTCCTGCCCCAGCTCCTCGACCAAGGAGGCGCGCATCACCAGGCTGTACTCCGCGAGATAGATCAGGGTCAACGTCGTCGCCGGCAACACCAGATGCCAGGCGACATTGACCCAGCCGGCGAGGGAGTTGGCGTCGACACCGGGTGAGATCTCGCCGCCACTGGGGAAGATCCCGGGGAACGGGCCGATCCCGGTCGAGAACAGGATCAACAAGATCATCCCGAGCCAGAACTCGGGCATCGCGTAGAGCGTGAGGGTCACACCGGTCGAGGTCCGGTCGAACCAACGACCGCGACGCCAGCCGCCCTTGATCCCGATCCAGATGCCGATGACCGTCGCCAGGATCGTGCTGATCCCCAGGAGCAGCACCGTCGGCCAGACCCGGCTGCCGATCACATCCCACACCGGCCGGGAGAACTGGGCCGACCGGAAGTCGGTCGAGAACGGGTTCTTGATGTAGGTCAGGAACTGGTGCCACTTGTTGGCGTTGAGCTGTTCCTCCATCCGGCGCCGAGCTGCCGCGTCGACGTTGCGGCCCTTGGTGTAGAGCGCTGCCGGGTCGCCGGGCAGCAGCCGGAAGAGGACGAAGTTGAAGATCAGGACGAAGATCAGCGTGCCGATCGCGGTCAGGAACCGGCGCAGGGCGTAGATGCCCAGGCCACCTCCCGCGCGGCCGCTGCTCTCATGGGCTGTCTCAGCGTCGATCGACGAGACATCGATAGGAATGCTCATCTGTTCACTCCACCTCGTCCTGGGGCGGTCGCCTGAGCCGGACAATGCCGAAGCCGAGCGCCCACAGCACGCCGAGGCCGACGACCAGACCACCGGCCTGGGCCACGGTCGGGCCTTGCGGCGCACCGTCGGCGGACAGCGGGATGATCGAGCTGTAGGAGTACGTGCCGTTCTGGAAGAGCAGCACCCCGGGCTTGGACGACGCGTTGTTGGCGTTGGGCCCGGCGGGTGGCTGGGCTCGGAAGTTGGTCCAGCGATCGGAGCGGTAGGCCTGGTTGTCGTCGTAATAAACGGTCTCGGCGTAGGCCCCGGAGAGGTAGATGAGCTTCTGCATCTGCTTCTCGATCTCGATCCGCTTGGCCGGGTCGACTGCCTCTCCCTGCTGCTGGAACAGGTCGTCGTACTGCTTGGTGCAGTAGAACGCGTCGGACAGGCCCGGATAGACGGTGCCGCTGTCGGTGTACGAACGGTTGTCACACGTCAACACGGAGAGCTGGTAGTTGGGGTCGGGAGCATCCACCCAGCCCCACTCGAAGAGGTCGTAGGTGCCGGCACCGATGTACGCCGTGAGCGTGTCCTCCGACACGATCTTGAGGTTGACCTGGATGCCGATCTGCTTCAGCCAGCCCGCGACGTACTGCACGACTCGCTGGCTCGTGTCGGAGCTGCTGCGCCCGTCCAACCGGAGGACGAGGGGCTTGTTCGTGCCCGGCAGCCGGCGGATGCCGTCGGAGCCCTTGGTGTAGCCGGCCTGGTCGAGGATCTGGTTGGCCTTGGCCAGGTTGAAGTTGAAGGTCAGCGGGCCGGGATCCCAGTGCTGGTCGGCGAACAGGCTCGGGATGATCGTCGTCGCCGGCTCGGCATAGCCGCCGTAGACCTTGTCGACGAGCGTCTTGCGGTCGATGGCGTAGTTGATCGCCTGCCGGACGGCCAGGTCCTTCAACGCCGGGCTGCCGTCACCGATCGGCTTGTTGTCCGTGGTCTGGGCACCCATGTTCATGCCGATCTCGGAGAACCCGCCGTAGAGCGCGTCGACCGTCGTGATTCCGGGTTGGCCCTTGAGGGCGTTGTAGACCCCGGCGTCGAGGTCGTCGGCAAAGTCGATCTCGCCCCGCTTGAGCGCCTGAGCCATCGAGTCCTGGTTGTTGAACACCCGGAAGACGAGATGGTCGATGTGCGTCGGCGGGCCCCAGTAGTAGGGGTTCTTGTCCATCCGGATGAACTGGCCCTTGACCACCTGGGTCAGCATGAACGGGCCGGTCCCGACGATCGGGTGGCCCGGCGTGGGCTCGTTGGTGTAGTTGGGGACCTCCTTCTCGCTGACCTTGGACCAGATGTGCTGCGGCAGGATGTAGATGTCCAGGTGGAGCATCACCGACGAGGGCGTCTTGGTCTTGATGACGACCGTGTAGGGATCAGGCGCACGGACCGATGCGATGCTCCCGACGTAGTTGCCGAAGTTGGTCTGCTCGTAGGTCCCGTTGATGATCCGGTTGAGCGTGTAGACCACGTCGGCCGAGGTGAAGGGGACGCCGTCGGACCACTTCACGCCGTGGCGCAGGTGGTAGGTCCAGGTCTTGCCGTCGGCCGAGGGGGTCCACGACTCGGCCAGGCGCGGCACGGCCGAGAAGTCGGTCTGGGAGTAGCCGATCAAGAAGTCGTAGTCGAGCTGATAGATCTCGTACGCCGCAGCGGTGACACCCGTGAACGGGTTCGTCGAGTCGACGTCCTGGGTCACCCCGATGGTGAACGTCGTCGAGGTGTGGATCGGCGCCGGCTTGCTGCTCGTCGGAGACGGCGTCGGCGAGGGGGTCGCAGCAGCATTGGCCGAGGACCCGACGTAGGCGCTGGCCAACATCGCGAAGACAACGCCGAGGACGGCGAGGCTCGCCAGACCCCGACCCCGGTGACGCCTCGTCACGCCGGACCTGCGCTAGTTTCCGCGGGTGCCTGAGACTCCACCTGAGAACCCACCGATCGCCGAGCGCCGACCAGTCGTGTCAGAGCTTCACGGCGTACGCCGGATCGACGATTACGACTGGATGCGGCAGGCCGGTTCCGCAGACGTGATGGCGTACCTCGCCGCCGAACGGCGCTACTACGACTCACGAACTGCTCACTCACGGCCGCTCCAGGACAGACTGTTTGCAGAGATGTCAGGTCGCACCCTTCCGGCTGACTCGTCAGTCAGTTGGTCGCGTGGTGGCCCTGTCTACTACACGCGGACCGTCATCGGGAAGGAGTACCCGCTGTTCTGCATGTCAGATCGTGATCTTTCCCGGGCCGATGCGGCGCAGACCGCCGATCTTCCTGTCGCAGAGCAGGTATTGCTCGATCTCAACGACGTCGCGAAGGGCTACGACTACGCCGACCTCGGGGTGTGCGACCCGAGCCCGGATGGTCGGTATTTGGCCTGGTCCCTGGACACGGATGGCAACGAGGTCTACACCCTGTGGATCCGCGACCTGGGGACGGGTGAGGACCGACCGGTCGCCGAGCGGAGCTACTTCACCTCGGCCTGGTCGGCCGACTCGAGCACGCTCTTCTACACGGTGCCGGACGCGGCCAACCGCCCCCATCAGGTCCGCCGCCACACGATCGGCGCCCTCGATGACCCGATCGGCGACGAGCTGGTCCTCGAGGAGCCGGACGCGAGCTTCGAGCTCCAGGTCCACGGCACCCGCAGCGGTGAGCTGCTGGTGCTGCTGTCCGGCAGCCGCGATTGCACCGAGTTGTCCTGGCTGCCCGCCGACGATCCGACCCGAGCGCCGCAGGTGATCTGGCCCCGGCGCCCCAGCGTCGAGTACTTCGTCGACCACCTCCCAGCGGGCGACCGGGCCTCGGGCGACCTCGGCGATCTGGTGATCGTCACCAACGACGGCGCACCGGAGTTCCGGGTCGTGCGCACGAAGCTCAGATCCCACGGCCCCGCGGACCCGACCGACGTTGCCGACGTGCTGGGGCCCGACCCGGCCATCCGGTGGGAGTCGGTCGACGTGATCGGCCGGTCGGTCGTGGTCGGGGGACGCCGGGACGCGCTGCCCTTCCTGCGCGTCGTCGACCTGGACTCGGCCGCGACTCACGACATCACCGCGGAGCCGCCGGCGGGGCAGGTGAGCCTGGCCCGCAACGAGGACCCGCAGGCGTCGACGGTCCGGGTCCGGAGCCAGAGTCTGGTGCAGGCGCCCGAGTGGTTCGACGTCGACCTCGCCTCCGGTGCCCGGACTCTGGTCAAGCGCCTCGACGTCCCGACGTACGACCCGGATCGTTATGTGACCGAACGGATCTGGACCACGGCGGCGGACGGCGCCCGGATCCCGGTCAGCCTGGCCCGACGGGCCGACACTCCCCTGGACGGCACGGCGCCCTGCCTGCTCTGGGGCTACGGCGCCTACGAGTCGTGCGACTGGCCCGAGTTCGACCCGGCGCTGATCAGCCTGCTCGACCGCGGCGTCGTCTACGCGCAGGCCCATGTCCGAGGCGGCGGCGAGTGTGGCCGGCACTGGTGGGACGACGGGCACAAGGCGACCAAGCACCACACGTTCAGCGACTTCGTCGTCGCGGCCGACGCCCTGGCCGACGGGGTCGTCGACGGCGCCCGGATCGTCTCCCGTGGCCTGTCGGCCGGCGGGCTGCTCCAGGGTGCGGCGATGGGCCTGGCCCCGCGGCGCTGGGCCGCGGTCATCGCCGAGGTGCCGTTCGTCGACTGCGTCACCTCGATGCTGGACGAGTCGGTGCCGCTGACCGTCATCGAATGGGACGAGTGGGGCAATCCGCGCCGGCCGGAAGAGTTCGCCTGGATGCTGGCCTACTCCCCCTACGACAACCCGCCCGAGGGCTACCGGCCGCCGCTGCTGGTCACCGGCAGCGTCAACGACCCGCGGGTCCTGGTGCACGAGCCGGCCAAGTGGGTGGCCCGGCTGCGCGCCACGGCCGGGCCGGAGGCGACGGCGCCCGCTGCTCTTCCGGGTCGAGCTCGGGGCGGGCGCCCATGTCGGACCGGCCGGCCGGTACGACCACCTGCGCTATGAAGCCGAGGTGCAGGCCTTCGCCCTGGAGATCTTCGGTCTGGCCGATGGTGGAGACTCTCAGGCGTGACCGAGCCCGACCCGCGGTTCTCACTCGCCAACGAACGCACCGCGCTGGCCTGGGTGCGCACCTCCCTGGCCCTGCTGGCCGGCAGTGTCGGCCTGGCCTCCCTGGCTCGGGTGGCCAACCTGTCGAAGTCGGTCGACATCCTGGCCGCCCTGATCTGCGTCCTCGGCGCGGTCGTCGGAGCCAGCGCCCTGCGCACCTATCAGCTGCGCGACGTCGCGATGCGCGGCGGCCAACCGCTGCCGCAGACCCGCATGCTGGCGGTTCTCGTCGTCAGCATCGTGATCCTGTCCGTCGGGACGGCCGTCTATCTGGCCGGCTCCGCGTTCTGAACGATCGCCTTACGCCGCAGGCGGTTTGACCGGACTGTACGACGTGCGGAAGAAGCCGCGAATTGGCCGACCGATGTTGACGTTGCTGACGAACTTCGTGGCCTTGGTCGGCGCGCTGGTGTCGAACGAGATGGTCACGCCGTCGTCCTGACCGCTGTTGGGGTCATAGACCCGCACGCTGATCGAGGAGCCGTCGACGTCGTAGCCACTGGCCAGGACCTGATGGTTGTGGCCAAGGTCGCCGGGATTGTGGGAGGCGACGGTCACCAGGCCGAGCGCGCTGGGCAGCCCCCGGTCGAGATCGGCCCGGATCAGCGGCCACTGCTGCTGGATCGTCCGACTGGCCAGCCCGCGCTCCACGACGACGTGGTGGCCGAAGGCCGTGAAGCCGGCGTCCGCGTCCGGCAGGTTCATCCACTGGTAGTACTGCGCGACGCCGGTCGGCACGTGCCAGCTGTCGATGATCCGCTTGACGAGGAACTTGTAGAGCGCAGTGCCCGGGCCCGGCTGCTCGCTCGGCGCCGGCTGTCCGGCGTACCAGTAGTCGAGGGCAGCGAAGACCATGCCCCCGCACAGACCGGCCGCGGCGTTGCCGATGTTGATCGGGCCGAAGGCGGTGGCCACCGAGACCGCCGGCTCCTGGGGCCAGGAGTTGGTGAACGCGAAGCCGTTGGTGGCCGGGTCGAACGGCTGTGGGGGCGCCATGGTCCCGCCTCTCGCATTGGTCGGCTACAGCCAGGAGCACCCCTGCTCCGCCACGATACGTCGCGGTGTCAGGCTGTCGAGGTGATCCGGGTCCGGAGCGTGGTGCTGCACACCGCGGTCGCGGCCGCCGTGACCTGGGCGCTCTACCTGCTCATCGCGCGGACCCACCGCGACGAGATCACCGGCTTCGCGACGGCCCTGGTCAGCGCGACGGGGGCCGCTGCGCTCATCTGGTCCTACGCCGGTCTGCTGCTCGGCCTGATCATCGGCACCAAGGTGCCCAGAACGATTGTCCGGCAACGCCATCGGCTGCTCGCCTGGCATCGACAACTCAACCTGACCGTCATCGGGCTGATGATCGCCCACATCCTGGCCTTCACACTAGGCGCGCCGGGCGGCTCGTGGCTGGTCGCGCTCGTGCCGCAGACCTCGCAGGTCTCCAAGCTCGGCCTACACCCTCGGCGTGCTGTCCCTCTACGGCGCCGTCCTGCTGGGTCCGTCCTACTACCTGCGCCGGCGTCTCGGCGCCCGGGTCTGGCTGGTCGCCCACCAGTTCGCCGCGCTCGTCTACGCCCTGGCCCTCTGGCACGCCCTCGCCCTCGGCCCGCACGTGCGGGTCGCCGGCCCCTGGCGGGTCGCGGTGTGGGTCGCCCAGATCCCGCTGCTCGCGCTGCTGGCTCTGCGCCTCTGGCAGCCGCGCCGACCGGCCGACCGGATGGACGCCCGGCTGCGCAACCCGCGCTACGGACAGCCGCGCTACACGGTCCTGCGGGTCGCGGCGACCACCGGCGTCGTCACGGCCGCGGTCATCGTGCTGTTCGTGGCGCTGAGCGCGGTCAGCCCGGGGCTACGCTCGTGAGCGTGTTCAGCGTGACCCTGGAGGACGGGGCCAGCGGGATCGTCATCACGACGGAGCTGACCGGGGCGCCGTGCGTGGCCGACGTTCTGGGCCAGCGCCGTCGCCATAGCCGCCCGCCGGTCCGGCTGGTGCGTGACACCGCCTATCGAGCGGTCGAGGAGAGCCTGCTGGGGCCGGTCCCGGGTCTGGAAGTGACCGCGGTCGAGGTCGGGCGCACCGGCTTCGAGGTGGTCCTGCAGAACGACGTCGATCTGGTGTTGGTCACCGGTGACTATGGCTCACACGAGGCGATCGTGCGGCACGAGGTCAAACTGGCCGGCCCCGAGCGCTGACCGGCTGGTACATCACGTGCAGGCCGACCAGCCCATGACTGGCTGAGTCGAACGCCTCCGGCACCGTGCCGATCACCTGGAATCCGAGGGAGCGCCACAACCCGACGGCAGCGGTGTTGGTCTCGACCACTGCGTTGAACTGCATGCCGTGAAAACCGTTGTCCCGCGCCCATTCCAGGAAGTACTCCCCCAGCGCTCGCCCGACTCCGCGTCCCTGCGCCGCCGGGCTGACCATGAAGCTCGCGGTCGCGATGTGGGCCCCGCGACCGGGCCGGTTCGGCCCCATCTTGGCTGAGCCCAGGACCTGACCCGCGCCACCAACCCCGTCGTCGACCGCGACGGCGCTGTGGCCAGGCGGTGGCTCGAGCCAGTAGGCGCGGGCCTGCTCGGAGGTCAGGTCGTCCGGGTAGGCGTAGGTCTCGCCCGCCTCGACGATCTGCCGGAAGGTCGGCCAGATGGCCGGCCAGTCGGAGGCCTCGGTCGTCCGGATCTGCACCGGTCCATTCTGCCGGTCAGGCGCAGGCCGTGTGGGCGAGCTGCACCCGCACCGAGCGGGTGCTGGCGGACAGGGTCACCGTGCCGGTCGCCGGGTCGATGGCCCCGGCGCTCGAGTGGGCCAGGTTGCCCTCGAAGGCCGGCAGCTGGAAGAGCACCGGACCGGCCGGGCGGTGACCGGTCAGGGTCAACGTGACCTGCGTGCCCCTCGCGCGGATCGACAGACCCAGGTGCTGGCCACCCGTGATCGGCACATTCGTCAACGTGATCGGCTGTCCGCTGCAGGTCCAGGCCTGCGGCACGCCGCGACCGACGATCAGGCTGCCGTCGCCGCGCTCGGCCACCAGCGAGTCGAGCAGGGTCAGGTTGGCGTCGGCCGAGCCCCAGGCGTGCGGCGAAGCGCCCGCGCCCGCACGTCGGGTGGTTGCCGATCCACGGCGAGGTCGGGTCGGGCGCCTCGACGCTCTCCCACCAGGAGTAGGGACCGCTCTGGGTGTTCTTGATCATGAACTGGTAGTCCAGGATCCCCTGGTCGCGGTGCTGGCTGCTGGCCAGGCCCCACTCGCCGTAGCCGGCGTTGTAGCCGGTGCTGTAGTCCGTGTCGCCATAGCCACCAAGGGTGTTCGGCGGCAGGATGCCCTGGAGCCGGCCGAAGCCGTAGTCGTACGTCGCGTCGATCAGGTCCGAGCCGGGCCCGTTGATCGCGGCGTCGAACAGATAGCCGTCCCAGGCCCAGCGACCGAACAGGAACGGCGCGGCCCAGTTGGCGTCCTGCGGGTTCTTGCATCGGTTGTCGTCATTCGGCTCCACCATCGAGCACGGGATGTAGTCCAGGTTGTTGCTCGTGATGGTCGTGGTCAGTGTCTGGTTCACGGCGCCGAGCAGGCTGTTGTACTCGTTGTTGGCCCACGTCGCCTCGGTCTGGTCGCCGACCTGTTGCGCCAGCCACTTGTACGACGCGAGGCCCATCAGCGCGGAGTAGTCGTCGATCGTCCAGTAGCCGTCGGCGTCGATGTCCGGGGTGTTCTCGATGATCCCGCCGGGTCCGGTGCGCGCGGCCGCGATGGCGTGAGCGCTGTCCTTGATGCTCGGTTGCAGCGCGTCGCCCTGCGGTCCGGGGGTGTCGAAGTTGGCCTTCACCGAGGCCAGGTCGCCGGTCTTCTGCAGGTAGATCGCCCAGGGCCAGGAGTACTTCCAGATCCCGTCGTCGTACTGCGCCTGCGTGCCGACGGTGTCGCGGGCGTTCATCAGCAGGTCGAGGTCGCTCGTCGTGCCGTCGGTGCGATAGCCCTGGGTCAACATGTTGGCCAGGATGCCGATGACGTCGTGGCTGTACTCCTTGTCGTAGCCGTTGACGCCGGTCTTCAGGTCACTGCCCGCCCGGGTGATCTGGGTGTAGATGAAGCCCGTCTTGTAGGCGTCGATCAGCGTCGGGTCCGGCAGCTGCTTGATCTGCGCGAGCTGACGGAGCTGGGCGTTCCAGAACGACCGCATGTGGGCGTAGTGCGAGGCGTAGCCGCCCGCCGCCGCGAGCTGGGTGGCCGTGGGTTCGGTTGCGCTGCCGCCGAACTGGTCGGAGACCGCGGCGTAGTCGTGGTTCACGGTCCGGTGCGCGGCCACCACGAGAGGAGCCGAGTTGAGCGGGGTCAGGTTCGACGTCGGCTGCGGGTCGATGCGTGATCGGCGCGCCCGTCGGGTTGGTCACCGAGACCCGGCTGTAGATCACGACGAACGGGTTGCCGGCGATGCTCACCTTGTCACCGAAGTTGGTGATGCTGATGACGGCGCCGCCGTGGTGGAACGTCGTCACGAGCGCGGGCAGGTAGCCCTCGGCGTTGACCCAGGTGGTCGGGCTCGCGTCGTACACGCCGTAGCCGTAGGTCTGCTGGTTGTTGATCACGACGAAACTGCCGCTCAAGCAGGCCACGACCGCCTGCTGGTTGCCGGCCCAGCCGATGGCCGCGGCCGTTGTGCCCGTGGCGTATTCGGTGTTGGTGGTGGTGCCGCACGTTGCGCCCGTTGTGACCACCTTGGGACTGTTCGTCGGGCCGGACGCGGCGCTCGAGACCGAGCCAGGGAGTAAGGCAGCCACCCCGACGAGTAGTGCTGCACTGAACAGTCCGGTCATTCGCAGGCGCGTCGTCTTCACTCTCGCCAACGTAGCGTTGACTGAGAATCCGCGACTTGAAAGTCAGGGCGCGAGTACCGCAGCCGTCCGGCTGGATACGCCGAGGCGCTCGTAGATGTTCTTCAGATGCGTGCGGACGGTGCCTTCGGAGATACCGAGCCGCCGGGCGATCTGGGCGTTGGTGTGACCGATCGCCAGCAGATGGAGCAGTTCCTCCTGTCGCGTGCGTCAGGCGCGGCGTGGGATGCCGGTCGCCTTGAGCGTCGAGGTACGCCTGGCTCAGGTGCGGCCTCAGCAAGGTCAACAACGCCCGGTCCCGCTCGGAGAAATCCGGCCCGCGCTCGCGGAAGAAGAGGAGTCGCTCAGTGCGGCCGGAGACCGGGCCGGGCACTGAAGGCAGCGTCAGCATGAGGTCGTGCTGGAAGCCCAGTGGTCGACAGATTCCGCATCGGCTGCCGACGCTCCTCCACTGCCGGGCCGAGTAGAAGTCGCTGATGCCGACGACGCTGCGCAGATCCCGCTGTGGTCGGGGTAGCTGCACACTGCGCAGTCCCGGTAGTGCTGCCAGTGCACCGGATCCACGTCGATCGCAACAGAATCGATGGGATCGGGGCCCAGGTGCGACAGCCACGGATTCGCCTGCACGAACCAGGTCTGCTGCCGCCCGCTGTCCCAGCCGGCGAACGCCACCACGTCGCAACTGATCTGGGCGGCCAGGTCAGCCAACAGTGAGGGTGGCAAACCCTCCTGCGCCGGTGCGTCCGGACGGCGCTCGCTGACGATGCCGGCCAGGGCGCGCAGATCCGCCTCGCTGACTCGCACTGGAACGGACATCACGGCCCCCGGCGGAGAGTACGGCCGATCTGCCGCCAAGGGTATCCGCAGAACGGGGTATGTCGACAGGTCTTCGGTCGACGGACGATGTCGTCATGAAGCAGATTCGGAAATGGCATGTCGGCGTCGCGATCGGCGCACTGCTGGGTACGGGAATCCTTCTCGCGCCCGCGCAGGCGACCACCAACACGGCGCAGTCAACGATTCTCGCGCAGTCCACCATCACGCCGACGACGCTGTTCGGTCACGGTCACACGCTCTCCGGCGCCCCTGGTTCACCTTGCTCCAGACCTTCGGGCTCACCGACACCTATGTCGTCGACAACAAGTTCACTCCGGGCGAGACGACCGGTTGGCACTCCCATCCCGGGCCGAGCCTGATCATCGTCGTGGCCGGGACGATCACGAACTACGACAGCGACCAGAAGCATTGCGCCGGCGTCAGTTACAGCAAAGGCGAGAGCTTCGTCGACTCAGGCGGCTCGGACGTACACACGCTGGTCAACCGAGACGACGGAGAATGCAGAGACGATCGCCGTCCAGTTCATCCCGAACGGTCAGCCGCGACGCGTCGACCAGCCGACCGAACCAGCCAACTGCCACGTCCAGTAAGGCCTCGCTAGCCTGTGCCCGGTCGACATTCATGCCGTGTCGGATAGCCGCCTGAAGCACATCGGCGTTGACGACTGAGAGTCGTCTGAACTTGATGCAGTAGCCCGTGATGGTGGCCCGGCCGATCGAGGCTCCGTAGGTGCGCGCCAGGAAGGTCTTGTCGTCGAGGCCAAGCACATAGACCGAGATGCCGGTCGTGTTGGCGCTCAGGCCGATCCGATAGAACTCTCTCGACGCTCCATCGGCGTAGGTGATCGTGTATTCGCCGTAGCCAATGTTGGGGTTGGCCACGACCTTGCCGTCCTCGTTCGTGCCATCGTTGAACCACAATGTGGCATCGGGAAACTCCGCCAGCATCTGCGCGTGCAATTGGCGAAGGTCGGCCTGCTTGGGCTCGGTCTGACTCACGAGGTAAGCCTCGACTCGCTCCGGAGACACTCTTCACACGGCCGACGCTAGTTGACCTCCCGCCATCGGGACGGAGCCAGGCCGGTCGAGCGCTTGAAGGCCCGGCTGAACGCCGCGTCCGAGCCGTAGCCGACCTCTCGGGCGACCGCGGTGACCGTCGCCGCACTGCTCGGCGAGCAACTCCTCCGGCATGCTGCATTCGGATCTGCTCGAGGTACTGCATCGGTGGACGGCCGACCGCCCGGGCGAAGTGCTCCGCGAGGACCGATCGCGAGACGCCCACCGCGTCGGCCAGCGAGACCAGCGTCCACGGCCGCTCGGATGTTCTCGTGCATCAGGACGAGCGCGCGAGCTGCGACCGGGTCGACGACCCCCAGGAACCCCGCCGACGGCGCTCGACTTGCCGAGGTACTGCCGGACCGTCTCCAGGAACATCGACTCGCTGAGCCGCTCGCGGACCGACGCGCCGCCGGGTGCCCCATCGAGCTCGGCCAATGCCAGCTCGACCAGCCGGGCGCAGCCGCTGCTCGGTCCACGTCAGGTGCAGCATCGGCGGCAGGCTGCGCCAGCACCGCGTCGTACGGTTGCGACCCAGACCCGAGGAAGCCGCAGACAAAGCTGGTGCGCTCGCTCGCCGTCCCCGAAGGTGAACGAGGCCGGTGCGCTGGCCCGACGACACGCCGCGGAGCAGGCCGACCAGCTCAGCGGCATCGTCGGTCGACGCCGAACCGCCGGCTCGGAGGCGGGTCGCAGGACAGGTAGTACTCGTCGCCGTGCGGGTAGATCACGACCTCACCGGCCTGCAGCTGCACCGGTCGGCCGTCCGCCAGGCCGGTCCAGCAGGACCCCTCGAGCAGCACGTGGTACGACACGACGGTGCGCGTCCGCGGGCCGAAAGCCCCGGTGAGGAGCCGACCCTCGGGGACCCGGATCGCCGGCCATGTGCTGGTCGCGGTGACCCGGTAGTAGAGCGCGCCGGTCAGCCGACGCCGCGCAGGACGTCCGACAGCACGTCGGCGCCCCCGGCCGGACGTCCGGTCATGGGTTCCGGATCGTGAGTCATGGCTGACCTCACAGGCAGGTCGTAGCGTCCACGACGTTCGGCTCCGACCCGAGGAGGAACGTCGTGACCGCCATCGACCGAAGCACGGCAATGATCCCCCAGAGCGACTCCGAGCGACAGAGCGCGATCCGCCGCCGCCTCGACGAGATCTGGGTCGCCGCGGCGGCCCGTGACTTCGACGCGCCTGGAGTCCTTCCACCTGCTACGGCCCCGGCTTCACCTCGTTCAAGGACGGTGCACCGCGCGGCGGACGCGGCCAGCAACGCAGCGGGCGAACGCGCGATGTTCAGCGCGCTGGAGGGGCCGGCCGTGGACATGCGGGACCTGACCATCGCTGTCTACGGCGACGTCGGGCTGGTGACGTTCAACGGTCACTTCACCGCCGCGATGCACGGCTCAGCCGTCGCCCTGGACCAGCAGGTGACGATGGTCCTCGTCGACGACGGTGACTGGAAGATCGTCCACGAGCACTTCTCGCCGCTCGCCGTGACGTGAACGGGACGCGATCGGCCGCTAGGTTTGGCCGTCGTGGAGGACCTCCTGCTCACGCTCGGACTGGTGCTCTTTCTGCTCGGCCTGCTGACCGGGCTGGCCGTCCCGCTGTTGAGGAACCCCCGCATGGGTGTTGCGAGCCATCTCCAGGGCATGACCAACGGGCCGTTCCTGATGGTTGTCGGCCTGATGTGGTCACGGGTGACGCTGGCCCACGCGGCTGAAGTCGTGACCGTCGCGCTCCTCACCTACGGCGCCTACGCCAATTGGCTGGCAACGCAATTGGGCTCGCTGTGGGGCGCCGGTCGCCGGTTCGCGCCCGGAGCCGCTGGCGACCACCGGGCGTCAAACGGCAAGGAACGCATCATCGATCTACTCCTCGTCACCCTGGCGCCGGCCATGGTGATTGGCACCGTGCTGCTTCTCATCGGAGTCTTGCGCTGATCCAAGGCCGGCTTCGCGAGCCCTGACGATGGCGGCCGATCGGTCGCTCACTTGCAGCTTGGTGAAGATGTTGGACACGTGATTGCGGACGGTCTTGAGGCTGATCATGAGCTCGTGGCCAATCGTGGCGTTCCCCTTGCCGGCGGCCACCAGATCGAGCACCTCGCGCTCGCGTTCGGTGAGTGAGGGGAACGCGGCAGCTGTCGAACCGGTACGCCTGGTGAAGTGGTCGATGACCCGCGAGGCGATCTCCGGGCCGAAGATCGCCTCGCCTGCCGCGGCTGCCCGAACTGCTCGGACGATTTCGTCTTGGTCGGCGCCCTTGAGGAGATAGCCGCGAGCCCCGGCCCGCATGGCCGCGAAGACCGAGTCGTCGTCCTCGTACATCGTGAGCACGAGGATCGCAGCAGGGATCTCGCTCGTGCGGATGCGGCGAGACGCCTCGATGCCGTCGAGGCCGGGCATGCGGATATCCATGAGCACGACGTCGGGCGAGGTCTGCAGGACACAGTCGACGGCTTCTTGCCCGGTCTGTGCGACGCCGACGACCTCGATGTCCTCGGCCGCGTCCAGCATTTGCTCGAGACCACGGCGAAACGCTGGGTGATCGTCGGCGATGACCACGCGGGTCATGACGTTCCTTCCCGGCCCGGAGCGGCTACCACCGGAAGCTCCGCGATGATGACCAGGCCCCCGCCCGGACGGGCGGTCACGGAGCAAGAGCCGCCCAGTTCGGCGGCCCGCTCGGCCATTGAGGTGTGACCAACGCCGTTGCCGACCGGGCCTGGGACACCGTTGCCGTTGTCGGACGACGGCGAGCGCCAGACACTCTCCGAGCGTGAGTTGTACGACGCATCGGCTTGCGCCCGAGTGCTTGGCGACGTTTGTCATTGCCTCCGAGACGATTCGGTACGCCGCTACCTCCACGGCCGCGGGCAGCGCCGCTAGCGTCTCGGGGCCGTGGACCTCGTAGACCAACGATGTCGACGAAAGAGAGGCGGCCCGTTGTCGGAGAGCCTGAGCGAGCCCGACCTCGTCGACCGCTGGCGGTCGGAGGTTGTCGACGAGCCGTCGGACCTCGGCGATGGCAGCCCGGGTTTCCTCGCGCGTCTCGGTGAGTAGGGCATTGCGCTCGCTGTCGGTCTGCTGGGCCTGAGCGGCATTGAGTTTCAGCACGACCGCGGCGAGCGTTGGCCCGAGACCATCGTGAAGGTCGCGACGGAGCCGCTTGCGCTCCTCCTCGCGGGCCGTGACGAGGCGCAATCGGGCGGCCTGCAGTTCGGCGGCGAGCTGCCCGGCCCGCACCGTGACCGCCGCCTGGCGGGCCAGGTCGTGCAGGAGCGTTGTGTCGCGGGCGGAGAGCGTGCGCCCGGGTGGGAGATCTACGACCAGGTTGCCGATGTGCTCACCGCGGTGCACCAGCGGCACCCGGACAAGTGTTGACCTCCCCGGGCGCGGCCTCGACCAGACCTTCGATCCAGACGTCGTCGACCTTGATGGCCTCGGCCACCGCATGTGAGATGGACTCCGCGAGGTGCAGCGGATCGGCCGCCTCAACGCTGGCCCCGAGCCGGCGCAGGGCGGCGACCGGGTCGGATCGGTCGCCGTACACCCAATGCTCCGTGCGCGTCCGCACCCACGCGTAGGCCGGATGCACGGCGACAGCAACCACTCCGACCGCCACCAGGCCACCGGTAGCGCGGTCACTCGAGAACCGTTGAGCGAGCAGCAATACCGCGGCGTAGACAGCAACGACCCCGACGACCAAGGCGCCGTACGTGAGGGTGCGACTCAGCACGACCTGGATGTCGAAGAGGCGGTACCGCAGGATCGCGATCCCCACAGCCAGCGGCAGAGCCACACCGGCCAGTACGAGCGCGAAGCCGGTCACCAGCGCGTTGTCATCGAAGGCAAAGTGTCCGAGCCAGGCGAGCGAGAGGGCGACGGGCAGGCTGGTGGCGCCCCACACCAGCCACAGCAGCTGCAGGCGGGCGTCTCCTGACGACTGGCGCAGCCGGGCTCGGACAGCGAGCACCGAGCCGAACAGCAGCAGGACCGTCAACAGCAGACCAACGGCTCCAACCACCTCCGAGACGGGCGCGGGCAACCATGGCAGCGGCGGCGCCGTGCCCCGTGCGCGTCCTTGAAGCCTGGCGACGTCCCCTGCCGAGCCGATCAGGAATCCGACGACGCCGATCAGGCCGATCCGGACCCAGGCGCGCCATCGTGGCGAGGCGAAGTGACCGTCTGGCACCAGGTAGGCGATCAGGACGAGCCATAGGAAGAGGAACACCCAGGCTCCGGCGGTGAGCTGATCCGCAATCAGGCCGGCGCGACTCGAGCCCTCGGCCGGGAACCCCAGCAACACACCGAAGCTCACGCCTTGTGCGATCAGGAGGCTCCCGATCACCGGCTGTCGGCCGTGGCGCAGCACCAGGAGGCCGACGGCCACCGGCACCGACGCAGCGACCACGAAGGCCACGGAACTCATGGCAGCAGTGTGATCGCCCCGTGCCTCGCCCGAAAGGCACCCGGGAACTGTTCCCGAGCCGACCGGGACATCTGACTCATGCCGCCAGGCCGGCCGGCCACGCATGGTGGCGGCGTCGGCGAGCCACGCCGGCCCGACGTGGGAGAGGAACGGTCATGTCGACAAGCACCTTCGAGAAATTGCTGCCGTGGAGTGGTGTTGTTGCCGGTGTCTGCTGGATCGGGCAGGACGCCCTGCAACGGGAGTACACCAAGGACGGGCCCGGGCTGGCCGCGACGACCGTTATCCGCGGTCATCTCGGGTTGAACTACGCCAGTGTTGCCTGCCTGGTCCTGATGGGGATCTCGTTGCTCTTCTTCGCCACAGCCATCCGCAACCTTCTCCGGTCGGCCGAGGCTGGCGAAGCGACGTACTCGTCCATCTCCTACGGCGGATGGATCGTGGCCGTCGCCGGCATCTCGCAGATGGTCGTCTGGAACTGGGGGCTCATCAACGGGGCAGCCGACGCAAGGGACGACGCTTCCCTTCGCATGTTGAGCTTCGTCGCCTACTTCGGCTGGGTAGGACTGGGCATCGGCCTGGCCACAGCCTTCATCGCGACCGGCCTGGGCGGCATGCGCAACGCCGTCCTGCCGAAGTGGTTCGCCCTTGTCACCCTCGTCTGCGGTTTCCTCGGCGCCCTGGGCAGCGCCGGCATCCCACCGGGCGGCCTCGTCACCTACCTGCTCCTCCCGCTGTGGTTGATCGTCGCCGCCGTCATCATGGCCAAGCGCCAGCGACGCAGCCTGCCGAGCTCACCGCTGGTCCGCGCGTTCGATCAGGAACTCTCGTGAACACCGGGCTGTACCTGATGAAGCTCGTCATCGCGCCCACGCCCCGGCCGGATTGGCCCCGGGCCGAAGAGGTGGGCGGCGACAGCGACCGTGACCCGCTCCGGATCCTGTTCCCCTTCAACGGCTCTCGAGCTGCCCGAGCGGCCTTGGACGCCGTGAACGAGGTGAGCGACAAGCGGCCGACCATGGCCTGGGTGCTGTACGTCCGCCCGTGGGACGTCAATCGGGGACCGGTGCGCGTGTGCCTCGAGAGCGCGGAAGAAGCGAGGCAATGCGTGCAGGCTGCCGTTGCTGCGCTGCGTTTGCGGGGGGTCTCGGCGAGCGGCCTGGTCCGCAACGCCCCACGGGAACACGTGGCCGAGGTCATTGTCGGCGAGGCAGAACGGCTCCATGTCGACTGCATCGCGATGGGGGCGAATGGGCACCGGGCGTTGATCGGCGCGCTGACCGGCAGCGTCCCACGCCGGGTGGCCCGTCGCGCCACCCGTCGAGTGATCCTGCTCGACACCACCGATCGCCCCACTTCTCGTAGTGAGCCATGACCGCAAGCACGCGCCGGTTCGTCGTCGAGTCCGCCGGCAGCCGGAGCTTGGTGAAGATCAAGCTCACCAGCGGCTCGACCGTCTTGATGCCCGATCAGCAGTGCCGCCGTGGCCATGCCCACCGCAATCCCAGCAAGGCGAGCTGGCTGCGCAGGACACCGTTGTACCGTCGCCAACGATCCGCGACGCCGATCGCCCAGATCACCCGAAACGACGCGTAGGCCGGATGGGCCACGAGGCCCCCCAGCATGCTCGTGGGCGATCTGTCGCCAGGAACAGGACGCCTTCGAGAAGCCGATCACCGCGAAGTACATCGCCTCGAGCTCAGGCGCACCAGAGCGTCCAGCCGCAACGCCACCAACGCGATGCGAGCAACCGTGTGAAGAGTCGCCAACCTGGCTGCCATCTTCAGCCCTCGTGAGCTCGCAGCGCTCGCACCTGCACGCGCTGCCGTGCCAGCCTAGCCCCATCCAGCACACTTCGCCCCCGCTCAACCACCAGCCCCACCGCTCCCCGCGCAGCGTCAGCAACGCACGCTCGCACATTCTGCATTCCCGCGCTCCACTCTTACTCACTCCACTCGAGCGCATCCCTCCGGCCGCGCAACTCGATCGACACTCCGATCATGTCGATGTCCGTGACGTCTCGTCCCCCACGAAGAGGCCGGCCGTGGGTCGACTCGACGACCAACCTCTCGAGCTAACGCGGTGCCACCCTCCACGCTCTCGCACCGCTCGTCGACCCGGGTGACGTCAACCACCCTTGGCGCCGTCACGCTCGACGTCGTAGGCGAACCCCCTGCGCATGACAACCTACCTCGCCACAACCTGCATTCGCTATCTCCAACCTCCCCCTATCGGGCGACACGGATCTCGTGGCTGCCCGCACAGATCCCGCCGATCGGCGGTCACGAAAACCTGCAAGCCTGGACGTCCGGACCAGCCCCACCTACCCTTCAAGAAGCACGTTAGCACAGCAGCGTTCACCCTTCAGACACAACCACCGTGTATTCGTAGACGAACTTCTCTGGCGCCGTCCTTGACGTGAGGGCCCTTTTTTAGCTTCGCCGATTTTATCGTCGCCCTGGCGACATGACTCCGTTCGGTTGGTAGCCCTCGTCTGGCCTGTCGGTCGATGCCGGCGTGTCACGCTGAACGAGTTTTCAGTTCTTGATGTCGATTTTTTTTCGTACCTGTTTTTTTTTTTTTTTTTTTTTTTTTTTTTTTTTTTTTTTTTTTTTTTTTTTTTTTTTTTTTTTTTTTTTTTTTTTTTTTTTTTTTTTTTTTTTTTTTTTTTTTTTTTTCTCTTTTCTCTCAGTTTTTTCGTTCTTTCTGCCGTGAAGAGGACTCTGCCGTTGCCCTTGATCGGAGGCCGGCCGGCTAATGGTCGCGTTTGTAGGCGTTCGAAGCGGCAGTCGTCTTTTCGATCGTTCGCTTAGTTACTGTACTTGACCGCCTCATCAGTCTCACAATGCAGCGCAGCGAGCTTGTCGGTTTAGCTTTTTTTTTTTTTTTTTTTTTTTTTTTTTTTTTTTTTTTTTTTTTTTTTTTTTTTTTTTTTTTTTTTTTTTTTTTTTTTTTTTTTTTTTTTTTTTTTTTTTTTTTTTTTTTTTTTTTTTTTTTTTTTTTTTTTTTTTTTTTTTTTTTTTTTTTTTTTTTTTTTTTTTTTTTTTTTTTTTTTTTTTTTTTTTTTTTTTTTTTTTTTTTTTTTTTTTTTTTTTTTTTTTTTCTCTGCTCTATTCTTTTTTTTCCTGAACGGCGTTCTGCGGATATCCCCCGCCGCTGATCGCCCATAATCTGCGCGGGCGCTTGGCCAGACACCTCACCGATCTCTGGCACACCACGGTCAGATCGTGATGCGCCCGGTCCAGAGTCCGACGACGCCGATGATGGCGCCGAGCAGGATGAGGGCGAAGAGTCCGATCTCGGTGGGGCTGAAGATGCGCCGGCCGCGTTCGGAGCGGGCCTTGACGTAGAGCAGGGTGGCGGGGGCGAGGATGACCGTGCACAGCACGATGAACTTCAGGCCGGCGGCGTCGAACAGGAACAGGGTGTACGCCGTTGCTACCCCGGCGATGATCGTCTCCTTGCGCCGCGTCCCGGCGCCAACCTCTTCGTAGGACTCTCCGGTCATCCCGAGTTTGAGGGCGTAGGCGGCGGCCAGGAAGTACGGCAGCAGCGCCAGGCTCGTACTCAGGTCGAGCATGAAGTTCAGCGCATCGCTCAGCACCAGGGTCAGGGCCAGCAACGCTTGCACGGCCAGGGAGGTGACCACCAGGGCGGTGATCGGGGTGCCCTTCTCGTTCTCCCGTCCCAGGAACTCAGGGAGGTCCTCGCTGCGCGCTGGGATGTACATCACCTCGGCGGCCATCAGGGTCCAGGCCAGGTAGGCGCCCAGGACCGAGACGATGACGCCGATGCTGATGAACGTCTTTCCCCAGTCGCCGACGACGGACTGGAACACCCCGATCATCGAGGGCTGACGGGTCTGCGGCGAGCTGCGGCTGCGGCAAGACCGAGTAGCTCGACAGGGTGACCAAAGCGAAGAGCGCCAGCACACTGACGAACCCCAGAACCGTTGCCTTGCCGACGTCCTCGCGTTTCCTGGCGTAGCGCGAGTAGACCGTGGCGCCCTCGATGCCGATGAACACGAAGGTGGTGATCAGCATCGTGTTGCGGACCTGCTCACCGAGGTTGCCCAGATCCCCGTAGCCGGTGGCGGTCCAGTTGGCCGAGAACACTCCAGCGTCGAAGGAGAAGAACAGCACGACGATGAAGACCAGGATCGGGATGATCTTGCAGACCGTCACGATCCGGTTGATCACCGCAGCATCCCGCACCCCCCGGGCGATCAAGGTGTGGAACAGCCACACCCCGACCGTCGACAGCGCGGTCGCCAGCACGGTCGCGCCGTCACCGAAGCCCGAGTAGAACCCGCCCAGCGTGGCTGAGATGAAGACCCAGTAGAACGTGTTGCCGGCGATGGTGCTGGCCCAGAAGCCGATCGCGGAGTTGAAGCCCGCGTAATCGCCGAACCCAGCCTTGGCGTAGATGAAGACGCCGGAGTCCAGGTGCGGCTTGCGGATCGCCAGGTTCTGGAAGACGAAGGCCAGCATGAGCATGCCGACGCCGGCCACTGCCCAGGCGATCAACGAGCCGAGGATGCCGGTGGCCACCCCGAACCGCGCCGGCAGCGAGAACACACCGGCGCCGACCATCGACCCGACCACCATCGCGGTCAGCGTGGGCACCGACATCTTCGCTGGGCCAGTGACTTCGGCCGGCGCCTCCGGCGGGGCAACGCTCATGGAACTGCCGCCTCTCGAGCGGTTCAGTAGTCAACCGGGTCGCGCACGATGGGGCAGGTCATGCAGTGCCCGCCGCCACGCCCACGGCCGAGCTCGGCCCCGACGATCGTGATCACCTCGACGCCGGCCTTGCGCAGCAACGTGTTGGTGACGGTGTTGCGGTCGTAGGTGAAGACCACGCCGGGCTCCACGGCGACGGCGTTGTTGCCGCTGTCCCACTGCTGACGCTCGGAGGCGTAGACGTCACCGCCGGTCTCGATAACCCTCAGCTCGGCCAGCCCGAGCGACTGGGCTACCACCTCCACGAACGACCCCTTCTCCTCCGTGACCTCGACACCGCCGGCATCCGCCGGGCGCAGCGAGAAGGTATGGATCGGATAGACGATGTCCGGGTAGAGCGTGACGATGTCGCGATCGGCGAAGGTGAAGACGGTGTCCAGGTGCATGGCCGCTCGGAGCTTGGGCATCCCGGCGACAATGACCCGCTCGGCGGCACCCTGCTCGAACATCGCCGCGGCCACCTGCGTGATGGCCTGCCGGGACGTCCGTTCGCTCATCCCCATGAGCACGACGCCGTTGCCGACCGGCATGATGTCCCCGCCCTCGAAAGTCGACTGCCCCCAGTCCTCTTCGGGATCTCCCCACCACACGGTCGACCCGACGAAGTCGGGGTGGAACTGGTAGATCGCCTTCATCAAGAGGGTCTCGTCGTGCCGGGCCGGCCAGTAGAGCGGGTTGAGGGTGAGCCCGCCGTACAGCCAGCACGTCGTGTCGCGCGTGTAGAGCGTGTTGGGCAGGGGCGGCATCAGGTACTCACGGGCGCCGGTCGACTCCCGGGCCAACGCGACGTACGAGGAACGGAAGTCCTCCGGCAGGTCAGTCGTGGCCAGACCACCGATCAGGAACTCGGCCAGCTCCCCGTCGGCAGCGACTCCAAGAACGCCCGCGTGCCCTCCACCAGTCCGAGACCGACCTGATTGGGCACGATCTTGCGGTCCAGCAACCAGGCTCGCGCGTCCGGGATGGCCATCGTCTGGGCCAGCAGGTCGTGCAGCTCCACGACCTCGACGCCACGGTTGGACATCTTGTTGACGAAGTCGGCGTGATCGCGCTGGGCGTTCTCCACCCACAACACGTCGTCGAAAAGAAGGTCGTCGCCATTAGAGGGCGTCAGGCGGCGGTGCGCGAGACCAGGCCGACAGACGAGGACCTTGCGGAGCCGGCCAACCTCGGAGTGGACCCCATAGCCCTGCGACGGCCGCGCTTCAGCGCTCATGAGATTCCTTCCGTCGCAGTCACACTAGGGATCCGGCAGCGTCCGCAGCCTCCCCCGATTCGGGTGACTGGATCGGGGGCGGCGCCCACAGCTCGCGTAGACCGGTGGCGACGAAAACGTGGGAGTCTGTGTCCGGGGCCAGCCCCACCTACCCTTCGGAGGAGCACGTGAGCCACAGCGAGCGTTCGCCCGGCTAGACACATCCGACCGGTGGGACCGGTCGACGTCATCGTGGTCGCGCTTCCCCGACGCGAGACCCGACGGGAGCATTGCGGACGCGATCTCCGCCCTCGTCGCCAACGGCACCGTCCGGATCCTCGATCTCGTCCTGGCCTGGAAGGACGACTCCGGTGAGGTGACGCTGGCCGAGGTGACCGACCTGGACGGCGACGGCATTCCGGACCTGGTGGCAATCCAGGGCGACGTGCCCGGTCTGCTCACCGACGCCGATGCCCGGGCCGCCATGGAGGCGCTCCCGCCGGGCTGCGCGGTCGCCCTGTTGGCTTGGGAGAACACCTGGGCGATCAGGGCCAGCATGGCCCTGCGCGAGAAGGGCGCAGTGCTGTTGGCCCACGAACGGATCCCGGCCGATGACATCGACGCCGTGATGGACGAGCTCGAAGCCATGATCGACAACGAGATCGAAAGCTGAGGGACTGCACATGCCCGGAATCATGAGACGCAGAATGCGACGCAGGGCCATTGTCGGTGGGGCCGTCGTGGCCGGCGCCGCGGTGCACCACGCGCACAAGTCGGCCGCCGAGGACCAAGCTGCGCAAGAGCAGGCCCAGATGCAGCAGGAGCAGGAACAACAAGCGTTGGCCGCCCAGGCCGCGCAGCAGCAGGCCGCGGCCCCATCGGCCGGGCTCGAGCAGCACCCAGATCGACGAGCTGACCAAGCTCGCCGGGCTGCACGACCAGGGGATCCTGTCCGACGCGGAGTTCGCAGCCGAGAAGGCCAAAGTCCTGGGCTAACAGCAGTCAGGGATCTCACAGGTGAGGCTGCGAGAATCAATCTCCCCCACCCGTTTCATCAGGAGCTCAGCCTTGCCTCAAACCCTGCTTGCCCCTCGCGCCGCCGCCCTGCTCGGCCGGCTCGACTCATGGGCCGAGAAAGGCATGCTGCGGGGGTTGCTCCTCAAGGTCGGTGTGACCGTGGCCGGTCCGCTGGTCATCGTGGCCGGCGTGGCCATGCTGGTCCTGCCCGGCCCGGGACTCTTGACCATCGCGGCCGGTTTTGCCCTGCTTGCCCTGGAGTACCCGTGGGCCCGTCAGGCCCTGGCGGTCATGGGCCACAAGCTGGCCCAGGCTCGGGAAGCGGTGCTCCCGACGAATGGCTCGCGCGGACGACGAGCGCTCGGCGGCGTCCTGGTGGCCTCGGTCCTGGTGGCCGGCTTCGTCGCCACGACGGCCACGACGGCGTTCGTCGGCGCGCACACGTTCTTCTAACTACGGCACTGGCTGAGCCACTGGAGCCACCTCACGGTGGATCTCCCGGACCGGCCGGTAGCGGTCGTAGAGCGACCCGATCAGGGTGATGAGCAGCACGAAGAACATCGCGTTGTTGGGGTCGAACCGGCTGCTGAGGGCGCGTGCGAGCCAGACCAGCCCGAGGTTGAACGCTGCGAGCAGGACGAACTGCAGCACGAAGTTCTCGACCGTCCAGCTGCGACGGGCAAACGCCAGTCCGACCGCCGCGTTGATGGTGACCACGACGGCGATGGCCACGGCCACCTGCGCCGGCGTCGCGGTGGTACTCGGCAGGATCTGGGCGAAGTCGATGCAGACCAGTCCGATGAAGAAGATCTTCTCCACCAGGTTCCAGTCGAACAGCCGCCACAGCGCTTGCCGGGCCGTGCGTTCGGCGGCGGTCTCCACTCCGGCCGGGAGCGGCGGGGCGAGCACCTGGAAGGTCCAGTCCCCCGCCGGTAGCCGGTACTTGATCGCCCACCAGCCGATGCCCACGACGGCGATGACGAAGGCGATGATCACGTAGAGGATCCAGGGGTGGGCGTCGATCTCGTCGGTCAGGTCGAGCTGGGCGACGTGGATCCACCACTCCTGCGGCAGCTTGATGAAGATCCAGATGAACGCCGCGATCCCGATGACCAGCCGCGGACTGAGCCGGCGTGGGTCCCAGCGCAGCCGGATGGCCTCGTAGGCGATGAAGAAGTACTCGAACGTGTTGGGGAAGACCAGCAGCAGCCAGCGATACGAGGACGGGTCGGAGGTGTCCCGGACGACCTCGAACAAGGTGACGCCGAACAACCGGTAGAGCCAGAGGAACTGGGCCGTCACCAACGCCGTCCGGTTGGTCCAGTTGCGCATCGTCGCGACGTAGGCCAGAGAGAGGTAGTAGACGTCCAAGGCCTTGTCGTAGCCCTGATAGCCGTCCTCGATCTGGTGCCAGAACTGCGGGCTGAGATTCTTCTGGAAGATCGTCTGATCGGCCGCGTCGATGATCAGCGCCAGCAAGATCGCCGGCAGCGGGAACCGAGGGATGAACAGCGGTACGACGAGTCGCAGGCCAACGATCAGGACGACGATGGCAACGTCAGTACTCGTCGCGTCGTGCATCGTGGTCCTCCGACCGCCGGCTCAGACAGGGCGCCACGAGATCGGGCATATTCCTCCCCGGTCGAGACGGGGCTCAGGATAGGCCCGCCCTGCCGCCGTACTCCCTGTAGGCCGGTGATCTGGCCAAAAACCGGGCGCGATCACCGGCTTCCAGGGAGCAACGCGCGCGGAGGGGAGCACCAAGGCCCCGTGGACCAGGCGATGCCAGGCGGACCTCAGCGACGACGCAGACTCGCGAAAACGGCTGTCTCACCGGATTCGCCGATCCGACCCGCGAGCTCAAAGTCACCCTCGAGCGGTGAGCCCACGATGCGCGCCAGCGTGAGCTCAAGGTCTCCGGCTCGCACCGTCGTGGTGGCGCCCTCGTCGTTCACCGAGTCAATCGAGGTCACGTCTGGGACGCCGGTCGCGAGGCGGCCGCTGCCCTGCACCTGCATCCGCGGTGGCACGTCGACGCGTCCGCCGTCCTCCTCGAAGTACATCTGCGCCTGGGTGCCGCCCGTCAGGATCGCCGCGGCGAGCGTGGCGGCCCAGACCGGGTCGCCACAGCCGTCGTACACCCATCGGTTCCCGAGCACGGAGTGGTCAGTGGTCCCGATCAGGTGCGCCTCGGCCCCGGCGAGCGGCGCGGCCCGGTAGGTGAGCGGGGTCTGCACGATCGCGCCCTCAGCCGTCTGCCACAGGATCGTCTCGACGCCCACCTCGCCCGCGGGATCGTCGAAGCGGTACTCCGCGAGCTTGTCGATCGGCCCGAGACCCGACGCCCAGGACCGCGTCGGGAGCCAGGTCTCGATGAGCTCCTGTTTCGACGGAGAAAGCGTGGCTCGGTGGATGAGGGCCATGGACCAGACCCTAGACGTGCTCGTCGGTCGCGCGGGAGTCGCTCAGGGTCAGGGCACCCGCTCCGGCGACGAGCCCGACGATCACTGCGAGCGCGGTGAAGATGACGCGCTCCCCGTGGAAGAACGAGGCGACCAGCTCGTGGCTCCAGGTGCCGGCGGGCAGTGTGACGGTCACCAGCGCAGCAATCAGGGTTCCGACCACGGCCGTGCCGACGCTCGTCCCAACCTCCTGCGCGGTGTCGTTCAGCGCCGCGCCGATCGAGGTGCGGTTGCTGGGCATCGCACTGACGAGGGCGACAGCGCAGATGGTCATGACGGTGCGCAGCCCGACGGTGAAGGTGACCATGAAGACCGCGATCGCCAGGTAGCCGTGGTCGACACCCCAGGCGAGGCCGCCGAGGGAGCCGGCCAGCAGCACGGCGCCGAACAGGCAGGCGATCCGGTGACCGAAGCGCTTGACGAGGAACTCGGAGACGGGAGTGGCGGCGATCATCGTGATGATGAAGGGCAGGTTGGCCAGGCCGGCCCGCACGGGCGTCCAGCCGTAGGCGAACTGGAAGTGCAGGATCAGGCTGAACATCACGCCGGCCATCGCGATCGCGGTGCCGAGCTGAGCGATCGTGGAGCCACGGATGGTCCGGTTGGCGAAGAGCCCGAGGTCGAGCATCGGCTGTGGCGTGCGGTGCTCGTGCCGCAGGAACGCGAGGAGCGCGAGGAGCGCACCGAGGGCGGACCCGAAGGTCGCGAGCGAGAGCCAGCCATGGACGACGCCGCTGGTCAGGGTGTAGCAGGCGAGGCCGATCGTGATGATGCTCAGGACCGCTCCCGGGAGGTCGAGCTTGTCACCGGTCAGGTCCTCGGCGCGGTCGGCCGGGACGCCGAGTCGCACGCCGATCCAGGCGATCAGGGCGATCGGCGCGTTGACGACCAGCAGCCACTCCCATCGCACGTGGGCCAGGGCGGTGCCGCCCAGCAGTGGGCCGAGGGTGAAGCCGCTCATGCCGACGATGATCATCAGCGTCATCGCTCGCATCCGCAGGGCCTCGTCGTCGAAGAGCCGGAAGACGAGTGAGTTGGTGATGGGGGCCATCGCGGCCGCGGCAATACCGAGAGCCGCGCGCAGCGCGATCAGCTCGCCGGCTGAGTTGACGGCGAGGACGGTCAGGCTGATCAGCCCGAAGGCGGACAGACCGATGAGCAGGACCCGGCGGCGGCCGAGCCGGTCGGCGGCCGAGCCGGCGGTCAGCAGCAGCCCCCCGAAGGTCAGCGAGTAGGCGCCGGTCACCCACTGGAGGGCGGTCGTGCCGCTGCCCAGGTCACGGCCGATGGTCGGCAGCGCGATGGTGAGCAGGGTGTTGTCGACCATCTCCACGAAGAACGCCAGGCAGAGCGCCAACAGCGGGATCCAGGCCGCGCGCAGGGACGGGTAGGTCCGCGTCGAGACAGCCGGCACGCTGTGGTCAGCCTGGTCGGTTTGCGTCGTGTTGAGGCTCATAGGTACTCCCGGATGGAACAGAGTTCGATGATCGAACGTCGTTCCATGTACGATAGAACAATGTTCGATGCGATGCAACCTGTGGTGGGATGGACGTCATGACCGACAAGGCCATGACCGACAAGGCTCCGGTCGCGAAGCCCAAGGGGCGGCGCCGCGCGTCGCACTCGATGGAGGCCGTCCTGTCCGAGGCCGTTGCCCTCCTCGACCAGGCCGGCGAGCCGGCCCTGACCTTCCGGGCGCTGGCCGGGAGGCTCGGCACCGGCGTGGGCAGCATCTACTGGTACGTCGACAGCAAGGACGAGCTCCTCGACCGGGCCACCGACCACGTGCTCCAGGGAGTGCTCAGCGACACCGAACAGCTCACCGGGAGCGAGGACCCGATCGCGGACCTGCGCGCCATCGCGATCACCCTGTTCGACGCCATCGTCGATCGGCCCTGGCTCGGGGCCTACTTCATGCGGGACACCGGCGTGCAGCCCAACGGGTTGCTGATCTACGAGCGGCTCGGCGAGCAGGTGCTGCGCCTCGGCCTCACCCCGCGGGAGAGCTTCCACGCCGTCTCCGCGGTCCTCGGCTTCGTGATCGGGATCGCCGCCGACCTGGGTCAGGAGCCGCCGCAAGAAATCCTCGACGGCACGACCAACCGGGATGAGTTCATCGGCCGCTACGCCGACCAGTGGCGCCAGCTGGACCCCGAGACCTTCCCGTTCCTGCACCACATCGTCGATGAGTTCGCCGTCCACGACGACACCGACCAGTTCCGCGCCGGCCTGGACCTGCTGCTCGACGGCCTCCGTCTGCAGGCCGGCGGCTGACCGATGACTCGGGCCCGCGAGCCGGACGCGAGCGGCTACGCAACGCAGGACGGTGTCCGCAGCTACTTCGAGGTCTTCGGGGACGGCCCCACAACGATCCTGTTGATGCCGACCTTTCCCGTCGTCGATGGGCGCCAGTGGAAAGCCCAGGTGCCTTACCTGGC
Organism: uncultured Actinomycetota bacterium; assembly: GCA_963834425.1. Taxonomy (GTDB): domain Bacteria; phylum Actinomycetota; class Actinomycetes; order Actinomycetales; family CAVURS01; genus CAVURS01. The sequence goes on along the minus strand of CAWIBR010000013.1, from coordinate 708,388 downwards.
CCGGCACTATCGCGTGGTCACCTTCGACCCTCGCGGCAATGGCCGCTCGGACCGACCAACCGAGGTGACGGCGTACGGCGATGAGGTCTACGCCCGAGATGCTGCGGCCGTCCTCGACGCCACGCAGACCGAAACGGCCTTCCTGATCGCGCTCTGCTCCGGGATCAAGTGGTCCCTGCTGCTCGCGACGGCCCAGCCTCATCGGGTGCGTGGGCTGGTCGCGATCGCGCCCGGTGTCCATCCACTCGCTCCGCCGCTCGACACCCCGCTGGAGCCGGCAGATGCGGAGCGATGGCGAGACGACTACCGGGGCTGGGTCGACTACCACTCGGCCGAGTTGCTGCCAGAACCCCACTCCTCCAAGGCTTTTGACGACATCGTGGCCTGGTCGTTGCAGACTGACGCGGCGACCCTGTCGGCTCGGGGACACGCACCGCTACGGCCGGCCACCGAGGACGAGGCCGTCACGTTGTCCGAGGCCCTGAGCTGCCCGGTGCTCGTGCTGCACGGGACCGAGGACCGGTGTCAGCCGATCGCCAGGGGGCGACGGTTCGCCGAGTTGACCGGAGGCGAGTTCGTCGAGCTGCCGGGCTCGGGCCACCTCCCCCACGCGCGCGACCCGGTCGCGGTCAACGTCCTGATCAAGCGCTTCGTCGACCACCACACGAAGCCCGCACCGCGACCCTCACCGTGGCTGTTCGCGCGCGACGGCAAGCGACGGGCGCTGTGGATCTGTTCACCGATCGGTCTGGGTCACGTCCTGCGCGACCTGACCATCGCTCGGGCCCTGCGCGATCAGGTACCCGACCTGGAGATCCAGTGGTTGTCGCAGCCACCGGTGACGGCCGTCCTCGAAGCGGCGGGCGAGATCGTTCACCCCGCGAGCGCCGAGCTCGCCTCGGAATCGGCGCACTGGGAGGGCGAGTCGGAGCACCATGATCTGCACGCCTTCAACGCGTTCCGGCGGTTGGACGAGATCTTCTGCGCCAACTACATGCTCTTCGACGACGTGGTCCGTGAGACGCCGTACGACGCGTGGATCGGTGACGAGTCGTGGGAGGTCGATCACTTCTTGCACGAGCATCCGGAACGCAAGATCGCGCCGTACGCGTTCCTGACCGACGTGATCGGCTTCCTGCCCGTCGATCCTGACGGGGACCCCCGAGAGGCCGACCTGTGCGCCGACTACAACGCGGAGATGATCGAGCACCTCGGTCGGCATCCGGGTGTGCGAGACCAGTCGATCTTCATCGGCGGCGTCGATGAGCTGCCGGACGTGACCTTCGGACCCGGGCTGCCCGGGATCCGTGACTGGACAAGGGAATGGTTCACGTCGGTGCCCTACGTCGTGCCCTTCGACCCGGCGGGGTATCGCGACCCGGCTACGCTCCGGACCAAGCTCGGCTACGGCACGGGCTACCCGCTCTTCGTGGCCGCCGTTGGTGGCACGACCGTCGGCCGCGACCTGTTGGAGCTGACCGCCGAGGCGTTCGCGCGGGTGCGCCAGCAGCAACCGGCGGCCCGGATGGTCATGGTCACCGGGCCGCGCCTGCCTCCCAACGAGCTTCCGGATGTCGTGGGCCTGGAGAAGCGCGGCTATGTGCCTGCGTTGTTCGAACACTTGGCCTGTGCGGACGTGGCCGTCGTGCAGGGAGGGCTGTCGACGACGATGGAACTCGTTGCGGCCCAACGGCCCTTCGTCTACTTCCCGCTCGCACGACATTGGGAGCAACAACACTTCGTCACCCACCGGCTCAATCACTACGGTGCGGGGACGCGGATGGACTTCGCGTCGACGAGCCCGGCCGACCTGGCATCCGCCATGATCCGAGCGCAACGTGAGCAGCCGACGTACCGAAGGATCGCCCCCGGCGGAGAACGGCAGGCTGCGGCCCGGCTCGCGACCCTGTTCCGGCCCTGACGGACGGATTGCTGCACTCGGGTCTAGGGTGCGAGACAGGCAGGGGGACGCCTCGGCTGGGAGTGCTGGGACATGCCCGATTCGCCTGTGCTTGACGTGGCCATCGCGCTCGCTCTGATCTTCGCCGTCTTCGCTGGCATGACGTCGGCAATCACCGAGGCGATCAGCCGATTCCTCGGCCTTCGCGCCGACTACCTCGTGCGCGGCATCCGCAGCCTCGTTCTGGGGGCATCGACCGCCGGCAAGACCCCGACCAGCGGTGCCGCCGTGCGCACTATGGCCGTTGGCGACGCGACGGCCGATGCTCAGACCAGCGCCCGCGGACTGTTGACCGCTCTGCTCAACGACGGCGTCGTCAGCACCCAGGGCGCCCAACAGATCGGCGCTCTGGCAGGCGATGCCACCGCAGACGCTGGCGCGGTGAGCCGCAAGACGTTGCGTGCGATGCCGTCGTACCTGTCCTCACGCGCCTTCGCGCAGGCCGTCGTCGGTTACCTGCTCCCGGACGACGCCGGGCACACCAGTTTCGCGACCCTCGAGACGACGATCGGGACGCTGCCCGAGCCGTTCAAGTCGGCACTCACGACGCTCGCCAAGAACGCCGACAACGACGTCGCGAAGTTCCGGACACTGGTCGAGGGCTGGTACGACGACCACATGGATCGGGTGTCCGGCTGGTACAAGCGGCACGTGCGCTGGTTCTCCTTGGCCTGCGGTGCGCTGCTCGTGGTGCTGTTCAACGTCAACGCGATCGGTGTCGCGCAGGCGGTCTACTCGAGTCGCGCGATCCAGAGCGCCGTCGTGGCCGAGGCGGTCACGGCCGCGCCGTGCCCAACCGCCAAGGCGACGCCCGGTGCGACCCAGCCGGCGATCCCGACGGCCTGCCTCAACAACGGCCAGCAGGAGATCAGCAAGCTGCACGGCCTCGGCATCCCGCTCGGCTGGGCTGGGGCCCAAGAGCCATCGAAGGACTTCGGTCAGTGGTTCTGGCGGGTGGTCGGCTGGCTGCTGACCGCGCTCGCGCTGACGTTGGGAGCGCGCTTCTGGTTCGACGCCCTCGGCCGGCTGGGCACGCTGCGTTCGAGTGGCGCGCCGCCGGCCAAATCGACGGCCAGCTAAGGCCACGACGGTCGGATCGCCCGAGGTCCTGGCCGGCCTTCTGCGAGCTTGGCCGATCGGGAGAGCGTCTTCATCGTCACGTAGCTGGTGACGGCGGCAACGCCCGGCACGCTGGCCAGCCGGTTGGCGTGGAAGTCCTCGTACGCCGGCAGGTCGGCGACCTCGACCTGAAGGATGTAGTCGTAGTTGCCGGCGACATGGAAGGTGCACTGCACTTCGGACAGTGCGACGACCGCGCGCTCGAAGGCCACCACGTCGGTCCGGGCGTGCCGCAGCAGCCGGACGCCCACCAGGACGCGCAGGCTCCGGCCGATCGCGGCGGGGTCGATGTCCGCCCGGTAGCCGCGGATCACACCGGTCCGCTCCAGTCGGCGTACCCGCCGAAGGCAAGGCGACGGCGAGAGGCCGACCCGCTCGGCGAGCTCGGAGTTGCTGATCCGTCCGTCCTGGTCCAGGACAGCCAGAATCGATCGATCGACGTCGTCCATGTTGGCAGGATATTGCTCTACAGCAGCGTCTAGCACCATCTGGTGCCCGTGAATCGGGCCAGGTGCTGCCGAAATTGCCGACACTGGCAGCGCTGAGCGCCCTGGTCGAGCAGCCTGGGCCCGAACCAACGGCTGCGCGGAGAGGCGACGACGATGACGGGTGTCAGCACCGGCGTGATTCACGGCGACCGAGACGTCCATCCGAGCCAGTCGCTCGCGCGGCCGATCTACCAGACGGCCGCCTTCTGGGCCGAGGACTCGGAGTCATTCGCGCAGGCTGCCGTCGAGTCGCGGGGCAAGGACTTCTACACGCGCTACGGCAACCCCAACCACGCCCAGGTCGCCGCGCGTGATCGCCCAACTCGAGGGCGCCGAGGGGGCCATGGTCACGGCGTCGGGGATGGCGGCGCTGACCACGACCGTGCTGGCCCTGGTGTCGGCGGGTGACCACGTCATCGGACAGAAGTCGACCTACGGCGGCACGGCCTCGGTGCTGTTGAACCTCCTGCCGCGGCTCGGCATCTCGACGACGCAGGTGGACCAGACCGACCCCGAGGCCTTCGCGAAGGCCGTGACCCCGCAGACCCGGCTGATCTTGGTGGAGTCGCCGAGCAACCCGCTGCTCCAGGTCACCGACCTCCGCGCCGTCGCCGAGCTGGCTCGGGCTCATGATCTGATCACGTTGGCGGACAACACTTTTGCGACCCCGCTCAACCAGCGACCGATCGACTACGGCATCGACCTGGTCTGGCACAGCGCCACCAAGTACCTCAACGGCCACTCGGACGTGTCCGCCGGAGTCATCGCCGGTCCCGCGCGGCTCTTGGACCGGATCTGGGACGTCGCCCTACTCACCGGTGCCGTCCTCGGACCCTTCGATGCGTGGTTGCTGCTGCGCGGCTTGCGCACTCTGCCGCTGCGGATGGCCCGGCACAACGAGAACGGGCAAGCTCTGGCCGAAGCGTTGGAGCGCCATCCCACCGTGACCCGGGTGCACTACCCCGGGCTGCCGTCCCACCCGCAGCACGAGCTGGCCGCAGAGCAGATGAGCGGCTTCGGCGGCGTACTGGCCCTCGAGCTGGCCGGCGGATTCGAGGCCGCGGACGCCTTCGTCGGCCACCTGCGTCTGGCGCGACGATCGGCCAGCCTGGGCGGCGTGGAGTCACTTGCCGTGCACCCGGCAGCCATGTGGCGAGGGATGCTCAGCGACGAACAGCTTGTCGCCTCAGGCCTTCCCATGGGCCTGGTCCGAGTGGCCGCAGGCAACGAGGACTCGGCCGACCTCGTCGCCGACGCGCTCGCGGCCGCCGACGCCGTCCAGGGATGACCCGGATGAGACGCGAACTCCCGTTCGCCCAGGTCGACGTCTTCTCGCCCACCCCCTATCTCGGCAACCCGGTGGCCGTGATCCTCGAGGCCGAGGCCCTCGACGACGCCGATATGCAGCGCATCGCCCGGTGGACGAATCTGTCCGAGACGACGTTCGTCCTGCCGCCGAGCCAGCCCGAGGCGGACTACCGGCTGCGGATCTTCACCCCCGGCGGCGAGCTGCCCTTCGCGGGCCATCCGACCCTGGGCTCCGCGCATGCGTGGCTGGAGCACGGCGGCTCGCCCCAGGCATCGGCGGGCATCGTCCAGGAGTGCGAAGCCGGTCTGGTCGAGGTACGGCGACGCGATGGACTGCTGTCGTTCGCGGCGCCGCCCACCCGGCGTAGCGGCGACATCGAGCCGGAGTACCTGAGCCAGATCGTCCACGCCTTCGGGATCGATCCCGACGACGTGATCGCCCACCAGTGGGTGGACAACGGGCCCGGCTGGGCCGTCGTACAGCTTGCGACCGCGCAGGAGGTGCTCGATCTGGAGCCGGACCTGTCGCGGATCCCGACGGCCATGGTCGGCGCCATCGGCGCCAATCCGGAGGGTAGCGAGCACGCGTTCGAGCTGCGCACCTTTGCACCCGGGGTCGACGTCCCGGAGGACCCGGTCTGCGGCAGCATGAATGCCGCTGTGGCGCAATGGTTCCTGCGCTCCGGCGCGGTGACGGGCGGCTACCGCGTCTCCCAAGGCCAGCGGCTGGGCCGAGCCGGCGACATCACGATCACGGCCGACGCCGACGGGACCGTCTGGGTCGGTGGCGCCACGAACACCCTGTTCCGCGGCACCGCTCTAGGGTGGGTCGATGGCGACAGTGAGGCAGGTCCAGATCACGTTCGACTGCGCGGAGCCTGAGCGGGTCGCGCGTTTCTGGTGCGAGGTGCTGGGCTACGCCGTACCGCCTCCCCCGGAGGGGTTCGCGACGTGGGGCGACTTCGATCGCTCGCTGCCAGCGGAGGCGCAAGGCTCGGCTTTCGCCTGCGTCGACCCGACAGGGGTGGGACCGCGACTGTTCTTCCAGCGCGTGCCCGAAGGCAAGGTCGTCAAGAACCGGCTGCATCTCGACGTGCGCGTCGGCACCGGGCTGGTGGGTGCCGAGCGCCTGGCCGCGCTCGAGGCGGAGTGCGCACGGCTGCTCCCACTCGGCGCGGTCCGCCAACGGCTGCTGCCGGCCGATGACATGAACGAGTCGTGCATCGTGATGGAGGACGTCGAGGGCAACGAGTTCTGTCTCGACTGAGCGTCGTCCAACAACACGGAGGTGGAGCCGATGCCCTTTGTACGGCGCTTCGACCACGTCGGCATCACCGTCGCGGACCTCGACGCCGTGACGGCGTTCTTCGTCGGGCTCGGGCTGGAGGTCGAGGGTCGGACGTTCGTCGAGGGCGAGTTCTTGGACACCGTGATCGGCATCCCCGACTCGCGGACCGAGATCGTGATGCTCAAAGCCCCGGGCGGCGGCACGATGCTCGAGCTGTCAACCTTCGTCCGGCCCGACCATCTGCCCGGTTCGCCGACCGCCCCGGCGAACGAGCTGGGGCTGCGCAACGTGGCGTTCGAGGTGGATGACCTCCAGGCGGCCGTTGATCGGTTGGCGGCGGACGGTTACCAGTTGGTCGGTGGCATCGGCGAGTACGAAGGCACCTGGCGGATGGCCTACGTCCGCGGACCTGAGGGCATCATCGTGTCCCTGGCCGAGCACGTCGGCTAAGCCCCCGAGAGCCCCTTGATATCGGGATAAGTGGGGCGGGTGGGGCTCGAACCCACGACCGACGGGTTATGAGCCCGCTGCTCTAACCGGCTGAGCTACCGCCCCTGGTCGCCAGTGACTCTATTGGCTCGAAAAACCTCGGCGGGACAGGTATCAGACGGTGTCGAGCGCGCCTCCTGGCCGCGACACGGACTTTGCCCGCGGGTTGGAGCCCTCTGCGGGCGTGCGAGGCGCGCAGGTCGCCGAGGCTCACTCCTCGGCGACCTGCGCGTCGGGTCGTGCGGACCGATCCTGAGCAGGGTCGGTCAGGGCAGGTAGTACATCGGGTTCGGCACCTTGAAGCCGTGGTCCGCGTAGCCACCCTCGAGGTCGGAGAACTGGTCGCCGACGTTGGCCACGATGTCGTAGCCCTGCGACTCGATCAGCTTCCGGGTCAGCGACTTGTACTGGATCGTCGTACACGTCGGAGCGCACGAGGACAGGTACGGCCGGGTCTGGTCCTTCGTGTAGACCTTGGTCGCCGTCGGGAAGCCGACCTTGGCCAGGTTGCGGACCGTCGCGTGCTGCTGGGTCGAGGGCCGGCCGGTCACGAAGAACAGCGAGTAGCCGTGGTGGGTCGCCCAGGTCGCCACGGTGTTCATGCCGAAGACGGCGGGGAACTTCTTGCCGTCGACGTAGACCGCGTTGGACGCCGGCGTGTAGGCGAACTGCACCGAGATCTCGTAGTTGTAGGTCAGCAGGCTGGTGTCATCGACGTCCAGCACGATCGCCTTCTTGCCCGGCTGATGGCTGTTCGCCTTCGCGGCCAGCAACGCGGTGATGCGCTGCTCGACCCCCTTGACCTCCTTGGCGTACGGCGAGGAGGCGGTCGCGACGCCGGTGCCGGTGGGGTCGCCGTAGTAGTACTTGATCTGGTTCTCGACCAGCGTGAGGTTGTTGATCTGGCTGGACCGGGTCGGAGTCGGGTTGGGCGCCGGCGGTTCGTGACCGGCGACGGCGGCCGGAATGCCGACGACGACCGTGGCGGCGGCCAGGACGACCGCCACGAGACTCAGGCTGCGCAGTCTGCGGGTTGGGCTCATCGGTGGGAGACCTCTCCATTCAGGTGGCTGCAGGTAGATGCAGCTGGACGCGGGGGTTTTGCCCCCACGACACACAAGCACCGGGCACCCACCCTCGCCACCCGAGACCGGCCAGGCCCGACCGGAGGGTGGGGCTGGTGGGGCTCAGCGTGCGATAACCTGTCGCGTCGCCATTCCCGCGTAGCTCAGTTGGCAGAGCATCCGACTGTTAATCGGACGGCCGTTGGTTCGAGTCCAACCGCGGGAGCTTCACGGGCCGCATCCCGGCCTGTTCGCGCAGATCGGCCAGCTCGGCAGCGACCCGGGCCGCGACGGCCGGGTCGTGCAGATTCACCCCACGATCGGCGACCACCTGGGTGGTGAGCTCCGCGCCGGGATGGGTACGCCGGATGGCGACCCGCACTCCCCGGCGGCCCTGGACGTCGAACCGGCGGGACGCGACGACACTCGCCTCGACCCGCTCCCGGACGACCTCCGGCAGATGTCCACCCTCGCCGGCCAGCTCGACGACGAGCTGGGCGCCGCCGCTGACCCAGGTCACCTGCAGCATCGAGGCGGTGTCGGACCACACCGCTGCCGCCACCTGGTCCCACGGCCGGTGAGTGTCGCCGCGAGCGGCGTCCGGGCCCACGATGTGCAACGCCAGTGTGGTCGCGACCAGCCACCGGCTGTCGACCAGCCGCGCAGCGGCCAGCACCCGCTCCCCCTTGTCCAGCTCGAGCAGCGAGCGGACCTGGGCAGGCAGGGTCGGGCCTCGACCGAACCGGGCCATCGGCGCTCAGCCCAGCCGCTCGCGCAGCGCCGTGCGTCGCCGCACGATCGCCTCGGCCTCGACGAACGCGGCCCGGCTGCCGATGGCGTCGCCGGCCGCGTCCAGCCGCTGGATCCGGCTGTGCACCTCGGCGTCCTGCCGGGCCAGGTCCAGCTCGGCCACGCCGACCTGCAGCGAGAGGGCCAGCCGGCGCAGGCCGTCGTCGCCGGAGTACATGAGGGGCGCGACCGCGAGCAGGGTCACGACCGGTCGGGCCTGCTCGCTCGCGGCCATCGCGACGCTCTCGACCCAGGCCTCGCCGGACAGCTCAACCGCGGCCGCTAGTCCCCCGGCCCCCCGGATCGCCTCGTGGGCGACTCGATAGGCCGGCTCACCGAACGCCTCGGCGCTGAGCGCGTCGAACTCGGCCGCGTCGAGCGACTTCGGGGCCTGCAGCGCGACCTGGAGCAGCTGGCGTTCGCGAGCCACGTCGGGGTCGCGCAGGTTGGGCCGGGGCAGCGGCGCCGGTTCGGTGCTCGCCTCGTCGACCGGCTCGGCCCCCTCGTCCGCCGATGCGGCAGCTCCAGCGGCGCCCACCTCTGCCGGCGATGCGGCCGATGCCGGCTGGGCACTCGCCGTACGGCGTGGGTCTGAGCTGCGGGGGGACTCGCGGGCGGCGCTGGTCACGGCCTGGTTCACCGTCTCGACCGGCATGCCGAGCAGCCCGGCCAGCTGCCGGGCGTACTCCGGCCGGGAGGCGCGGTCGCGGATGCCGGCGACGACCGGGGCGGCGGCTCGCAGCGCCTGCATCCGGCCCGAGACCGCGTCCAGGTCGAAGCGGGCGATCGTCGTGCGGACCGCGAACTCGAAGAGCGGCACCCGACCCGCGATCAGTTCGCGCACCGCCGCATCGCCGTGCTGCTGGCGCAGCTCGCACGGGTCGAGCCCGCTCGCCTCGACCGCGACGTAGGTCTGGGAGACGAAACGCTGGTCCTCGGCGAAGGCGCGCATCGCGGCCTTCTGGCCCGCCGCATCGCCGTCGAAGGTGAAGATCACCTCGGCCGGGGTCACCTCGGCCTCGTCGCGCATGATCCGCCGCAGCACCGTGATGTGGTCCGAGCCGAAGGCGGTGCCGCAGGTGGCGATCGCGGTGTCGACGCCGGCCAGATGGCAGGCCATCACGTCGGTGTAGCCCTCGACGATCACGGCCTGCCGGTCGCGGGCGATGGCCTTCTTGGCCAGGTCCAGGCCGTAAAGGACGGTGGCCTTGCGATAGATCGGGGTCTCGGCGGTGTTGAGGTACTTCGCCTCGATCCGGTCGTCGTCATAGAGCCGGCGGGCCCCGAAACCGACCACGTCGCCCGTGATGTCGCGGATCGGCCACACCAGCCGGCCCCGGAACTTGTCGTAGAGGCCGCGGTTGCCCCGCCCGGACAGCCCGCCCGCGACCAGCTCGTCGTCGGTGAAGCCGCGTCCGCGCAGGTGGTTCGAGAGCACCTCGCCGGCCCGCGGGGCGTAGCCGACGCCGAACCTGGTCGCCGCGTCCCGATCGAAGCCGCGCGCGGCCAGGAACTGGCGGGCCGGGTTGGCTTCACCGTTCGCCCCGCTCGCTCCCCCGCCGCCGCTGCTGCCGGCGAGCTGCTCGGCGTAGAACTGCGCGGCCATCCGGTGCGCCTCGATCAGCCGGGTGCGCCGGCCGACCTCCTCGCGCGGCCGGCCACCGCCGTCCTCGTACCGCAGCTCGACGCCGCACTTGGCCGCCAGGCGCTCGACCGCCTCCTGGAAGGTGAGGTGCTCGACCTTCTGCACGAACGAGATGGCGTCGCCGCTCTCATCGCAGCCGAAGCAGTGGAAGACCCCGAGCAGCGGCCGGACGTGGAACGACGGGGACTTCTCGTCGTGGAAGGGACACAGGCCCTTGAGCGAGCCGACGCCGGCCGGGCGCAGGGTGACGTGCTCGCGCACGACGTCCTCGATCGACGTCCGCTCCTTGACGAGCGCGACGTCCTCCGCCCTGATCCGACCCGCCACCACGTGCTCCTGTCCGCCCCCGACCTCGAGGCGTCAGTCTAAGTGGCCGCTCCGACGGACCAGGTCGCCCGACTCTGGCGGTCAGGAGAGGTCGGTGAGGGGTACGTCGAGGTCGGTGAAGCGGTCGACGTCGAGGGCGACCTGGCCCTGGACCAGCGCCTTGACCGCGTCCGAGTCGTCCCACTGGTTGACGTGCATGGCGGCGTCGACCGTGCCCCTCGGGCTGAGCCAGACCGCGACGTAGGCGCCGTCGACCGGGCGGCCGCGCAGGACCACGCGGTCCACGCGGGGGTCGGCCCACCCCCAGTACTCCATGCCCGCGTCGTACTGGTCGGTGAAGAAGTACGGCGGGTCGCCCCACTCGTCGGTCGCTCCGGCCATGCTGCGGCCGGCGAAGGCGCCCTGGTTCTTGGCGTTGGCCCAGTGCTCGACCCGCAGAGCCCGGCCGGCCCAGGCGTTGTCGGCGAGCGCGATGTCGCCGGCCGCCCAGATGTGCGGATCGCGAGTGCGCAGGTGCGTGTCGACCGGCACCCCGCCGTCGGCCACCAGGCCGGCCGCGTCGGCCAGGTCGAGGTTCGGTGCGGCCCCGACACCCACGACGACGAAGTCGGCCGCGATGACCTGGCCGTTGTCCAGCACGACGCCGCTGGCCCGGCCGTCGGTCTCGTCAATTGCGTTGACCTGCAAGCCGGTTCGCACGTCGACCCCGTGACTGCGATGCAGCTGGGCCCACAGCTCGCCGACCTCCGGACCCATCACGCCGTAAAGCGGGGTCGGTTGTGGCTCGACAACTGTCACGTCGAGGCCCTTCTCCCGCGCGCCGGCCGCGATCTCCAGGCCGATCCAGCCACCGCCGACGACGACGAGCTTCTGCCCGGCGCTGATGGCGTCGACCAGGGCCAGCGAGTCCTCGGCCGTGCGCAGGTAGTGCACGCCGGGCAGGTCGGCTCCCGGGACTTTCAGCTCGCGGGGCGTCGCGCCGGTGGCCAGCAGCAGCCGGTCATAGGGCAGCTCGCGCCCGTCGGCCAGGGTGACCACTTGCCGGTCGCGGTCGATCCCGGTCGCCGCCGTGCCCAGCAGCAGCTGCACGTCGTGCTCGGCGTACCAGCCCTCGTCGTGCACGAAGAGGTCGTCCGGCGACTTCTTGCCGCCGATGACGCCCTTGGACAGCTCGGGCCGCTCGTAGGGCCGGCGCGTCTCCGAGCCGACCAACGTGATCGCCCCGTCCGGGTCGGCCTCCCGGATCGCCTCGGCCGCCTTGGCCCCGGCCAGGCCACCACCCACCACGACGTACGACGTCTGCTCGGTCATGGCCTCACCTTGTCACTGTCGGCCGCGCTCGGCGCGGTTCAGCCTCGGGGTACGTCGATGCCGCGGGGCAACCGGGAGGCCGGCCAGCCCAGCTCGCGCTCGGCGGTCGCGAAGGCGAAGCGGTCGGTCATCCCGGCCACGTAGGCCACGGCCGCCCGCACCGGGTCCGGCTCCCGCTCGGAGGCACGATGCTCGTCCGGCAGCGCGTCCGGGTGGCCGGCGAAGTGCTCGACCAGCGCGCGGAGCAACGACACGACGGCCTCGGACTGGGCGATCGACTCCGGCCGCGAGTAGATCCGCTCGTAGTTGAAGGTCCGCAACCGCGCGAGCGCGTCGGCCGGAGCCTCGGCCATGCCGACCATCCCCTGCTCGGTCAGGCAGGTCACGACCGCAGAGATGAAGGCGCCGAGCTGCTCGCGCCGGGTGCGCCCGCAGATGTCGGCGACCTCGGCCGGGAGGTCGTCGGCGCTGATCACCCCGGCCTGCACCGCGTCCTCGAAATCGTGGGCGCAGTAGGCGATCCGGTCGGCCCAGCTCACGACCTCACCCTCGGGCGTGGACGGCGTGGGCCGGGCCCAGGAGTGGTTGCGGATGCCGTCGAGCGTCTGCGCGCAGAGGTTGAGCGGCGTCAGGACGACGTCCGCTCCCCACACCGCATGGTCGTAGCCCTCGGCCAGGAACGCGTCGAACGCCTCCTCGCTCGCGTGGCCGCCGGGGCCGTGGCCGCAGTCGTGGCCCATCGCGATCGCCTCGGTCAGCGAGGCGTTCAGCCCGGCCGCGCGGGCGATGCCGGTCGCCACCTGGGCCACCTCGAGGGCGTGGGTCAGCCGGGTTCGCTGGTGGTCGGCCGGGAAGACGAAGACCTGGGTCTTACCCGCCAGCCGCCGGAAGGCACTGGAGTGCAGGATCCGGTCGCGGTCGCGTTCGAAGCAGGTGCGGTCGGCATCGGCCGGCTCGGGTCGGCCCGGTCCCCCGCCCCGTCGGCGAGGGTCGCGCCCGGGCGCAGCCAGGCCCGCTCGATCTGCTCGCGCTGCTCCCGCCCGACCACCGGGTACGGCGAGAGCCGGGCCCCGCCGTCCGCGTGGGCCGTGACGATGCCGCGGTCATCGACGTGCCCGGCCATCGTCGAGGCCCAGGCCTGAGTGCGTTCGCTGGGGCCGGGCGCGGTGCCCGTCATCCGCCGGAGACGCTGAGCTCGGCCAGCCGGACGTCGGCCAGCAGCTCCTCGTCGGTCTCCTGGGAGTCCAGCCAGCCGTCGGGCAGCGCGACCCGGCTCTGCGGCGTACCGGCTCGTCCGCGCTGGCCCTCGGCGGCGTCGCCCGGCCAGGGCTGGGTCCAGTCCAGCGTGGCGAGCAGATCGTCCAGGTGGGCGAGCGAGTCGACCAGCCCGAGCTGCGAGCGGATGGCGCCCCCGGCCACGAATCCCTTGAGGTACCAAGCGATGTGCTTGCGCAGGTCACGGCAGGCCTTGCCCTCGTCGCCGTAGTGCTCGGTCAGCAGCTCGGCGTGCCGGCGCATCGTCACGGCCACCGTGCCGAGGTCGGGGCGGACCCGCACCTGCCCGCCCGCGAACGCCGCGGCCAGGTCGGCGAAGAGCCACGGCCGGCCGAGGCAGCCGCGACCCGACCACCACTCCGTCGCAGCCGGTCTGGGCCACCATCCGCAGGGCGTCGTCGGCCGACCAGATGTCGCCGTTGCCCAGCACCGGGATCGAGGTCACCGTCTCCTTGAGCCGGGCGATGGCGCTCCAGTCGGCCTGCCCGGAGTAGTGCTGGGCTGCGGTCCGGGCGTGCAGCGCGACCCAGGCCGCACCCTCGCCCTCGGCGATCCGGCCGGCTTCGAGGTAGGTGATGTGGTCGGCGTCGACGCCGATCCGCATCTTGACCGTGACCGGCACCCCGGCCGGCTCGGCCGCGCTCGACCGCCGCGGCGACGATGGCCCGGAACAGCCCGGTCTTCCAGGGCAGCGCGGCGCCGCCACCCTTGCGGGTGACCTTGGGGACCGGGCAGCCGAAGTTGAGGTCGACATGGTCGGCCCGGTCCTCGTCCACGAGCATCCGCACGGCCGCGCCGACCGTGGCCGGGTCGACGCCGTAGAGCTGGACGCTGCGCGGGGACTCCCCCGGCGCGTGCTGGATCAGCTGCATCGAGATCGGCGTCCGCTCGACCAGCGCTCGGGAGGTGACCATCTCGCTGACCAGGACCCCTGGCCCGCCGAGGTCGGCGGAGGCCTCGCGGCAGAGCTGACGGAACGCCGCGTTGGTGATCCCGGCCATCGGCGCCAGGACGACGGGCGTCCCTATCTCGCGGTCACCCAGCCGCAGCGAGGTCGATCTCGCTGGGGCTCGGACCACCGTGGACGTCGGACTCACCGGTCCATTGTGCCGTCTCGGCTCGCGGCGTACGGCGACTGCGGGACAGGAGCAGGCAGCCGCCGAGCACGAGCGCGAACCCGACCACGGTCCAGACCGTCACCTGCTCGTGCAGGATCAGCGCGCCCGCGACCACCGCCACCGCCGGGTTGACGTAGGTGATCGTCGTCGCGCGGACCGAGCCCACTTCCGAGACCAGGGCGAAGAGCAGCAGGAAGGCGACCATCGTGCAGATCACGACGAGCAGGGCCACGGACCAGATGACCTTGGCCTGCGGCAGGTGGTGCGGCAGCTGCGGGATGGCGAACGGCGCGTAGATGACCGAGGAGATGACGAACGACGCGGCCACCACGCCGAGGCCCGGCGCCTGACCGAGCGAGCGTCCGAGCAAGGTCGCGCCCGTGGCGTAGCCGAGCACGACGAAGACCATCTCGCCGACCGAGGACAGCGCCGAGCCGTGGACGTCGACCCCGACCAGGAAGGCCACGCCCGCGAAGCCGACCAGGAGCCCGAGAACGCCGATCCGACCGAGGTGCTCGCGCCGACCCGAGGCGTAGCCCACGCCCACGGAGGCCAGCGGCACGGCGGCGATGAGCAGCCCGGCCAGCGAGCTCGACAGGCGCTCTTCGGCCCGGGTCAGGAAGAGCCAGGGCACCACGATCTCGACGACCGAGTAGACGATCAGCATCCGCCAGTGCGGCAGGACCGGTCGCACGGCGCCCTTGGCGAAGGCGATCGGCACCAGCAGCAGCGCGGCCAGGCTGGTGCGGGCGAAGACGAGGACGACCGGCGAGAGCTCGACGACGGCGACCTTGATCAGCAGGTACGGGATCCCCCAGGCCAGGCCCAGGGCGATGAACAGCAGGGTGCCGCGCCGCGTCATGAGTGGAGTCTCCCGGTCACGTACGACAGTCTGCTCGCGCTCAACCGTGCAGTCCATCTAGTCTTTCCGGATGGAACCCATCAGTCGGGACTTCACAATCGACCTCCGCCGGCTGCGCGTCCTGCGCGAGCTGGACCACCGCGGCACCGTCGCCGCGACGGCATCGGCCTTGCACCTGACGCCGTCCGCCGTGTCTCAGCAGCTGGCCGGATTGTCCCGAGAGGTGGGCGTGCCGCTGCTCGAGAAGCACGGCCGCGGCGTCCGCCTGACCGGGCAGGCCCGGCTGCTCCTCGGCCACGCCAGCGTCGTGATGGAGCAGCTCGAGCGGGCCCGGGCCGATCTGGCGGCCTGGCAGGAGGGCGACGCGGGCGAGGTCCGAGTGGCGTCGCTGTCGACGGCGATCTCGGGTGTCGTCGCGCCGGCCATCGCGCGGCTGCGCACGGAGCGACCCGGCCTGGACGTGCGGGCGATCGAGGACGAGCCGCCGCAGATCTTCACTCGACTGGACGGCGGTGACGTCGACATCGTGATCGCGGCCGACTATCGCGGCGCGCCGCGGCGCAACGACCCGCACTATCACCGGGTCGATCTGCTGACCGATCGGATGGATGCCGTTCTGCCCCAAGGACATCCGCTCGCCGACCCGGGCGGGGTCCGGTTGAGCGACCTGGCGGCGGAGCCGTGGGTCGCGTCCAACGAGTACGACCCGTGTGCCCAGATCACGCTGGCCGTTTGCGCCTCCGCGGGGTTCAGTCCGGACATCCGGCACGAGAGCAAGGACTGGGACGCGATCGGCGCCCTGGTGGCTGCGGGCGCCGGCGTCGCGCTGGTCCCTCAGCTCGCCCAGCCGTTGCGGCACAGCGGGATCGTCGTCTGCCCAGTGATCGGTACGACGGCCTCGCGGCTCATCTTCGCGGCGGTGCGGGCGGGTGCTCAGCATGACGGTGCGACGGCCGCCGTGCTCTCGACGCTGAAAACCGTTGCCGCCGAACGGTATGAGGTCGCCGCCTAGTTGGGGGTGGGGCTGGGGATTTGGCCGTAGAGCCGGTTGGTCGCCGAGACGGTCTCGATGGTGCTGGTCGCGGTGAACACGATCGGGTCCAACGGCACCGCCAGCGCGCCGGGTCCACCGCCGAGCTGGATCGTCGCGCTCCAGGTCAACGTGAGCGTCGCCTTCTGCCGGCCGACCTGCGGGTAGACGCCCTCGACGTAATAGCCGCCCGCCTCCGGCCCGGTCGGATCCACCGCCTGCGTGTACGGATGACCCGGCCCGCTGCCGCGCTGACCACCACCCAGATCCCACCCGTAGGACGGGTCGGCCGTGATCGCCCCCGGCACCGGCACCGTCACCTGCAGCGTCGTCTCATGCTGAACCGGCGCCGAATACACCACCGGCAGGTTCACCAACGTGCGACCACCCGGCGGCTGCACCGCCACCCGCGGCCGACCCACCGCCTTGACCAACTCCTGCCGCACCGCCGCCACCACCGCCGCCATCGGCACCGCCCGCCCCCGATACACACACACCGGCTTACCCACCGGCAGCAAGGGACCCTCGCGGCTGGCCACCGTGAGCCTTCCGCGCCCGCAACGCCTGCCAGAGCGTCGCCTTCAGCGTCTCCCCGTTGGCGTCCGTGAGATCCGGACACGAGACGGCCAGCCCGCACAACGTGTCCCGCGCCCCCACCGGTATTCGCCGTGCACACCGCCACCAGGCGGTAGACGTAGAGGCTGCCCGTCGGGTCGTCCGTGGACGTGACCTGCGTGTCCACGGTCGAACGCCTTCGTCTTCGGGTCGTAGTTCCAGGCCAGACGGGTGCAGGTCGACGCGTGCCCATGATCGATGAAGGATGCGAGCGGCAGGCGTCGGCGCGAGCTGACTCGAGGCCAGCGCAATCAGGCTGCCAGCAAGGTCCACGACCAGCAGCACGAGCATCGCGACGCGTCTCATCGCAGGACCGTCGCCCTGACTCACGAGCCATCGGTCCTCCGACCAGGGAGACATTCCAACCGACCGGGCGTCGAAGGAACGGCGTCGAAACGGTCCACGACCTTGCGCCGTGCGAGGATCGTCGGCGGCCCTCTGCTTCACCGTGCCCTCACGTGCCACCAGCTTCAGCTCGGGAACGGTCCTGTCGACGCGGACGCCGCTGACGGTGACACTCCCCGCCTTCGAAGTCGCTGGGCCTTCATGAAGACTCGCTTCGGCCGCGTCGGCATCGCTGACGCACTCTGTACAGGCCTTGGTGAAGGTGGCGCGGTAGGCGGTGGAGGAGCCGGACTTCAGCATCGCGTTGTAGGCATCGAACATCCGCTGGACCGCCGCGATCGCGGCCGGGCCGGGATCCTGGGTCGGGGTCGCACTGGCCGTCGTCGTCGGTGGGGCCGTGCCCGGATGCCCGGTCGGCGCATCGATCGGCGCCGGGTCCGAGCCCGAACACCCGGCCAGCACCACCAGGCCGACCGCGACCGCACGCACGAGATCAGCCCGGCAACCACAGCTCTGCCCGCACGAGCCCCCTGGCGCATGCCGCACAAGGTACCGAACGTTGTGCATCGGGCAAACCACCCATGTGGACAACCGCTCCCCGCCAACTCGGCGGGCCGAAGTCCCCCCATCCCTCCGCTAGCGGCCGACGCAACGCAGACTTCGGCCCGCCGAGTTGGTCGTCGGCCGGGTTGCCTCCCGGCGAGGACCCTGCCCTACGCCTGGGTCACCGCACGATTGCGGTGCCACCAGGTCAGGAAGGTGAGCCCGACGATCACCCAGATCACCGAGAGGATCCCGAGGATCCAGGTGCCGGTGATTGCTGCGGTGACGCCGGCGATGACGCCGAGCACGAGCCAGGCAAGCCCCTGCCAGAGCCAGATCCGGACCCGTCGCGAGCTGTACACGCCCGCAGCGTAGGGCGACCCGTCCTCCAGCGCCTCCGGGGCTCTCGTCGCACCCCGGAGTTCAGGCGGCCTCCACCTCGTCGTCATGTAGTGGCCCTACGGTCGGGGGACCGGGCGCCGACTCAGGTTGGACAACCCAGCGGCGCCCGGTCCATCCACATCGGCCGCACCCGGCGTGTCACGACGGGTATCCGATCGATCGCGCTTAGTGTTCGGCTGTGCGCGCCAGAGTCAGGAAGTCCCGCCGCTAGGCCATCCGGGTGAACCGGCTCAAGACCATGGCCGAACCTGCCGATGCAGCACCACGAACCACGACAGCAGCGAGGGCGTCTCCGACGGATCGGAAACGCCCTCTGACCTGCAGTGACACCCGGTCGGGATGACAGGATTTGAACCTGCGGCCCCTTGACCCCCAGTCAAGTGCGCTACCAAGCTGCGCCACATCCCGGGATGCTGCTTTCGCAAGCACCGGAAGGCTACCTCAGGCGACCCGCCCCTCGCCGCGACGTTCACGGCCGCCGTTCACGCCCGCTTCAGCCGACCGCCAACTGGACCGCCCCGAATCCTGGCCAGACCCTCACCCAACGGTCACGCCGAGGGCGCCGGCCGGACAGGTGCGGCAGCGAGCATGGACGGCATGAGCACTCACCGGCATGCGCTCGTCACGCTGCTGATCGTCGTGGCGATGTTCCTCATCGGCGCGACCACAGCGCTGACCTGGCCCTCCCCCCCCCCCACCCCGCACCTGCCCTCTGAGCCCGGCGGATCAGCGCTTGCCGCGCTTCTCCCGCACGCGCACGCTGACCTCGATCGGCGTCCCCTCGAAGCCGAACGCCTCGCGCAGCCGGCGCTCGACAAACCGCCGGTAACCCGCCTCCAGGAAGCCGCTGGCAAACAGCACGAACCGCGGCGGCCGGGTCGCCGCCTGGGTGGCGAAGAGGATCCGCGGCTGCTTGCCGCTGCGCACCGGGTGTGGATGTGCGGCCACGATCTCGCCCAGGAAGGCGTTCAGGCGGCCAGTCGGGATCCGGGCGTCCCACGACTCCAGCGCGACGTCCAGCGCCGGCACCAGCCGGTCCAGGTGCCGCCCGGTCCGGGCCGACAGGTTGACGCGCGGCGCCCACGGCACCTGCACGAACTCCTTCTCGATCTCGCGCTCGAGGTAGTAGCGGCGCTCCTCATCGAGCAGGTCCCACTTGTTGTAGGCGATCACCAGCGCGCGGCCGGAGTCGATGACCTCCTGCACCACCCGCACGTCCTGCTCGGCAATCGGGTCCTGCGCATCGACCAGGACGACGGCGACCTCGGCCTTCTCGAGCGCAGCCTGGGTGCGCAAGGAGGCGTAGAAGTCGGCGCCATGGGTCTGGTGCACCCGTCGCCGGATGCCGGCCGTGTCGACGAACCGCCACTGTCGCCCACCGAGGTCGATCAGCTCGTCCACGGGGTCGCGCGTCGTACCGGCCACCGAGTCGACGACCACCCGGTCGGAGCCGACGAGCTTGTTGAGCAGGCTCGACTTGCCGACGTTGGGCCGGCCGAGCAGGGCCACGCGCCGCGGCCCGCCCTCGGCGTAGGCCCCGCCGACCTGGCTGACGGGCGGCAGGACTGCGAGCGCTGCGTCGAGCAGGTCACCGCTGCCCCGCCCGTGCAGGGCCGAGACCGGATAGGGCTCGCCCAGCCCGAGCGACCACAACGCCGCGGCGTCGGCCTCGGTGCGCGGGTCGTCGACCTTGTTGGCGGCCAGCACAACCGGCTTGCCGGAGCGGCGCAACACCTTGACGACGGCCTCGTCGGTGTCGGTCGCGCCCACCGTCGCGTCGACCACGAACAGCACCGCATCGGCCATCTCGATCGCGATCTCGGCCTGCTCGGCCACTCGGATCTGGATGCCCTTGGCCTTGCTCTCCCAGCCGCCCGTGTCGACCAGGGTGAACCCTCGACCGGCCCAGTTCGCTTCGTAGGCAACGCGATCGCGGGTCACACCGGGCACGTCCTCGACGACGGCCTCACGCCGGCCCAGGATCCGGTTGACCAGCGTCGACTTGCCGACGTTGGGCCGGCCCACGACCGCCAGGACGGGCAGCGGGCCCGGGGCCGGACGGTCGAGCAGGTCCGGGCTGTGCTCGAGGAGCGCCCGGTCCTCCTCGTCCAGCTCGTACTGGTCGAGCCCGGCGAGCAGGCTCTCGGCGACCCGATCGCCGATGTCGCCGGTCGTCCCCGAAATCGCCGGTGTCGTCGCTCACGCCGAGCCTTCGGCCTGGTCGTCGGCGGGCAGGGGCATGTCCAGCCGCTTGCTCGCGTCGAGGATGTGCGCGGACAGTCGCTCGCGGAGCTCCTCGGTCAGCACGGTCATCGCCTCGCGGGTCGACATGCCCTGGGGCCGCACCAGGTGGAACGACGGCCCGAAGACCGTCACGACCCGGCGCAGCGGCGGCGCGAACCCGTTGATCGACTGGCCGGTCTTGCGGGTGCCGAGGATGGCCACCGGTACGACGGGTGCCCCGGACTGCATCGCCAGCCAAGCCGTGCCGGCGTGCGCCTCCGACAGGTCACCACGCCCGCGCCGGCCCTCGGGAAAGATCCCGACGACGTCCCCGCGCTTCAGCACGCCGAGAGCGGACATCAGCGCGGTCCGGTCGGCGACGGAGCGGTCGATCGGGATCTGGCCGCACTGGCGCAGCACCCAGCCGATCGGGCCGTGGAACATCTCTTCCTTGACGATGAAGTGCACCGGCCGCGGGGCCAGCCCGAAGACGAGCGGGCCGTCCATGAAGCTCGTGTGGTTCGCGGCGTACAGGACCGGACCCTCGGCCGGCACGTTGGTCGCGCCATAGCGTCGCCCCCGCCACGCGGTGCGGAAAAGGACGGCGCCGATGCCGTGACCGACCGAGGCCCGGATCGGCGCGAGCGGCTCAATGCTCATGCGTGCACGTCCCCGGCTCGCACGCCGGTCCGCGCGGCGATGTCGGCCAACACGGTGTCGACGACCTGGTCCAAGGTCAGCGCCGAGGAGTCGATCGTGTGCACGCCGTCGGCCGCACTCATGAAGCTCGACACCGTCGAGTCGTCACGGTCGCGGCGCACGACCTGGTCGCGGGTGGCCGCGAGCGCCTCCTCGCCGGCCTCGCCGTGCAGCTCGACGGCACGGCGATGGAGCCGGGCCTCGGGATCGGCGGTGAGCAGGATCCGGACGTCGGCGTCCGGCGCGATGACGGTGGTGATGTCCCGGCCCTCCGCGACGCAGCCGCGCGCTCCGGCCGCGATCAGCCGGCGCTGGGTGACGCGCAGCACCGCCCGCACATCGAGGTTGGTCGCCACGGCACTGACCTGGGTGGAGATTCGCGGCTCGCGGATGGCGGCGGCGATGTCTCGACCGGCCACCCGGACGGTCGGAGTGGCCGGGTCGGAGCCCAGCTCGAGGGGAATCGTGCGGGCCAGCTCGGTCACCCGGTCGTGGTTGGCCTCCTCGCCGGGGTCGACCCCCTGCTCCAGGCACCACCAGGTCAGCGCCCGATAGATCGCGCCGGTGTCCAGGTAGTCCAGCCCCAGGCGCTCGGCAACGCGCCGGGACACCGTCGACTTGCCGGACCCGCTGGGCCCGTCGATGGCCACGACGATGCGGCGGCTGGGCCGGCCGGTCAGGTCGGCCACCGGGGAGTGGGAGGGATCAGACGGCACGCCGAGAGGCTATCCGCTCCGCGGCCACGCTCGATCCACGCGTGCTCACTCCAGGTCGGCCTCGTGGACGGTCCACCCACTCGCCCGCAGCGCCGCGGCCAGGGTGCTGGCGGCCCCCGGCAGCACCATCACCTCGGCCAGCCCGACCGGTTGGCCTTGGCTGTGCTCGAGCCGGAGGTCCTCCAGGTTGACCCCGGCTGCCCCCACGTCGTGCAGCAGCCGGGCCAGCTCGCCGGGCCGGTCGGGCACGAGCACCGGCACCGCGGCGTACGACGTGTGCGGGGCGCCGTGCTTCCCGGGGATCCGCTGCTGGCCGGCGTTGCCCCGGGCGACCAGGTCGGCCACCGTGCCGCGGGCTCCTCGCGCGGGCACCGCCGCCGACTCGGCCGCCAACGCGTCCAGGGCGGCCAGCGTCTGATCCAGGTCGGTCCGCACCGCCAGCAGCACCTCGGCGACCGCCGCGGCGTTGGCGCCGAGGATCTGGGTCCACAGCTCGGGATCGCTCGCCGCGATGCGGGTCACGTCCCGCAGGCCCTGGCCGGAGAGGGCGAGCGCCGCCGGCGGCGCCGCACCCAGCCGGGCCGCGGTGAGGCTGGCCAGCAGCTGCGGCACGTGCGAGACCAGCGCGACGGCCTCGTCATGCTCCGTCGCATCGAGCTCGGTGACGACGGCCGCGACGGCCTGGGCCAGGGCCCGGACCGTCGCCACCGCGACCGGCGAGCTCGTCTCGTGCGGACACACCACCCAGGGCTGGCCGGCGAAGAGATCGGCCCGAGCGGCGACCGCTCCGGAGCGCTCGCGACCGGCCATCGGATGGCCACCGACATAGCGGTCGAGATCAATTCCCCTGTCCTGCAATGCTTTCAGCGGGCCCGCCTTGACACTGGCCACATCGGTCACCACGGCTTCGGGGCGAGCCGCAAGCTCGGCCGCGACGACCTCGGCGACCACGTCCGGCGGCGCCGCGACGACCACCAGGCCGATCGGCACTCCGCCCAGGCTGGAGGCTCCAGCCCCCAGATCGACCGCGAGTGCGACCGCAGTCGGGGACGGGTCGGACAGCTCGACCGCCACGCCCCGGCGACGCAAGGCCAGGCCCAGGCTGGTGCCGAGCAGGCCGGTGCCGACGATGCGGACTGCGGCGGGCAGGCCGGCCGGCGGCAGGAGGTCGGGCAGGGTCATGGCCCGGTCACTGAGCCAGGTCGCGGCGGAGCGCGACCGCACCGCGCAGGTAGACGTGCTGGATGTCGGCCCGGGCCCGATCGGTCTCCACGTGCGCCATCAGCCGGACGACCCGGGGCATCGCCCCGACGACGTCGATCTCGACGGCACACATGAGCGGCACCTCCCCCAGCCCGAGCTCGCGCGCGGCCAGGGCCGGGAACTCGCTGTGCAGGTCGGGCGTCGCGGTGAAGAACACGCTGATCAGGTCATCGATCTCGAAGTCGTTGGCCTGCAACACAGCCCGGACCAGCTCCTGCACCGACGCGAGCAGGTGCTCACGCTCGTCGCGGTCGAGCTGGACCGCACCCCGCACTGCGCGCACCGCCACCGGATCTCCTCCCACGTCTGTGTCAGCCGAGCCGCTGGAAGGTTAGCCGCCGCGCTCTCGACCCCTGCTGTGACCCTCGCGCCCTCGACGTACTGCGCGGTCAGAGACCTACGACGGAGTAGAGCCGCCCGACCTCGTCGCGGGTCAGCGAGCGCACCTTGCCCGAGCGCAGCTCGCCCAGCCGGATCGGGCCGACATCGGTGCGCACCAGTTGCAGCACCGGGTGACCGACGGCCTCCAGCAATCGGCGTACGACGTGGTGCTTGCCCTCGTGCAGGACCACCTCGACGAGGGCCTTGCCGGGCTGGGAGTCGACGATCCGGAAGCTGTCGACGGCTATGGTGCCGTCCTCCAGGTCGACGCCTGCGCGCAGCCGCTTGCCGACGTCGCGGGCCACCGGCCCCCGGATCTCGGCCAGGTAGGTCTTGGGCACGCCGTACGACGGGTGCTGCAGCCGGTGGGCCAGCTCGCCGTCGTTGGTGAGCAGGAGCAGGCCCTCGGTGTCGATGTCGAGGCGGCCGATGTGGAAGAGCCGCTCCTTGCGCTGCCCGACGAAGTCCGACAGGGCCGGGCGGCCGCGTTCGTCGTCCATCGTGGAGACGACACCGAGCGGCTTGTTGATGGCCAGGTAGACCTTCGACTCATCGAGCTGGACCCGCAGGCCGTCGACGTGGATAGCTACCCGGTTCGGGTCGACGCGCACCCCGAGCTCGCGCACGACCTGCTCGTCGACCATGACCCGGCCGGCCGTGATCAGGTCCTCGCAGGCGCGGCGGCTGCCGATGCCGGCCTGGGCGAGCAGCTTCTGCAGCCGGATGCCGTCGGGGTCGTGCACGTCGCGCACCGGCACTTTCGGCGCCTTGCCCGCTGACTTGCTGCCTGCCTTGCCGCCGCTCTTGCCGCCGGCTTTGGCGCCACCGCGCGGGCTGCCCGGCTTGCCGCGTGCTGGCGTGCCGGGCTTGCCGGTGCGGCCGCGGTGCGGCTGAGGACTCATGGCTCCATCATCCCCACCTGGACCGGTCGACCGACAATCGGTTGACCGGCCAGCTCATGCCGTGCGGTCACCGGAGAGGTCGTCCAGCGCATCCACCTCGGGCAGGAACGGCGCCAGCGCGGGCAGCTCGTCCAGGCTGGACAGGCCGATCCGCTCCAGGAAGAGCGTGGTCGTGCCGTAGAGGATCGCGCCCGTCTCGTGGTCCGACCCGGTCTCCTCGACCAGGCCCCGGGAGACCAGCGTTCGCATCACGCCGTCCACGTTGACCCCGCGGATGGCCGAGATCCGGCCGCGCGCCACCGGCTGGCGGTAGGCCACGACGGCGAGGGTCTCCAGCGCGGCCTGGGTCAACTTGGCCTGCTGGCCGTCGAGGACGAAGGCCTCGACCACCGCGGCGTACGCGGGGTTGCTGTAGAACCGCCAGGCCCCGCCGACCTCGCGCAGCTCGAAGCCCCGGCCGGCCTCGGCGTAGTCGGCGGCCAGCCCGGCGAGCAGCTCGCGGACCCGGTCCCTGGTCAGACCGAGCGCCGTGGCCAGCGCGACGTCCGAGATCGGCTCGTCGACGACCATCAGCACCGCCTCGAGCGCACCGGCCGCGCCGCCCGGCAGCTCATCGACATCGACGACCGGGCCGGTCACGGAGTTGTCCGGCTCGGGCTCCGGGTTTGGTGTCGCTGGGTCTGACAACTCCTCGGGTACGTCGGGCCCGTCGCGTACGTCGGTCATCGCTCGCCTTCCTGCGGTGGGGCAGCATCGCTCGGGCCGCCTCCCGAATGAGTGTCGTCGAACTCGTCGCCCACGCCGAACTCGCGGTCGTCCTCGGCCGTCCACCGGATCGACAGCTCGCCGAGCGCATCGACCTGCTCGAACGCGACCGCACCCTCGCGGTAGAGCTCGAGCAGGGCCAGGAAGCGGGCCACCACGACGCCGACCTCGGCGTCGGCCACCAGCGAGCGGAAGCTGACCGTGCCGGAGTGCCGCAGCCGCTCGACGACGATGGCCGCCTGCTCGCGCACGCTGACGGCCGGAGCGTGCAGGTGCTCCAGGCCGATCCCGATGTCCGGACGCGGCGTGAGGGCCCGGGCCGCCAGGGCCGCGAGCTGGTCGGGCGTGATGCCGAAGATCAGCTCGGGCAGCAGCTGGGCCAGGTGCGGCTCCAGGCCGACCTGCCGCGGCAGCCGGCGGGAACGGTCGGCCATCCGGGCCTCGAAGACGGCGGCGATGCCCTTGAACGCGCGGTACTGCAGGAGCCGGGCGAAGAGCAGGTCGCGGGCCTCGATCAGCGCGAGGTCCTCCTCGTCCGGCCCGTCGGCCGAGGGCAGCAGCCGGGCCGCCTTGAGGTCGAGCAGGGTCGCCGCCACGACCAGGAACTCGCTGGCCTTGGCCAGGTCCCAGTCGGTGCCGTTGACCTCGCGGTAGGCCTTGATCCAGCCGATGAACTCGTCGGTGACCTTGGCCAGCGCGACCTCGGTGATGTCGAGCTTGTGCTTGGAGATCAGCCCGAGCAGGAGGTCGAACGGCCCCTCGAAGACCTCGAGATGCACCTCGAAGGCCTGCCCGGACGAGCGCGACGTGAGGACCCCACCCGGCACCGCGACCGCAGGCACGTCGACGGCAGGGACCTCGAGGTCAGGCGGCGTCGCCACGGGCAATGAGCTCGCGAGCCAGGCTGCGGTAGGCCTCCGCGCCCGGATGCGTCGCGGCGTACGTCGTGATCGGCTCGGCAGCCACCGTGGCGTCCGGGAACTTCACCGTGCGCGAGATGACCGTGTGAAACACGTTGTCCCCGAAGGCTTCCACGACGCGGGCGACGACCTCGCGGCTGTGCAAGGTGCGGCTGTCGTACATCGTGGCCAGGATGCCGTCGATCTCCAGCCGCGGGTTGAGCCGGTCCTGGACCTTCTCGATCGTCTCGACGAGCAGCGCCACGCCACGCAGCGCGAAGAACTCGCACTCCAGCGGGATCACCACGCCGTGCGCCGCGGTCAGGGCGTTGACGGTCAGCAGGCCCAGCGAGGGCTGGCAGTCGACCAGGATCACGTCGTAGTCGTCGAGCACGGGCTTGAGCACCCGGGCCAGGACCATCTCGCGGGCCACCTCGCCGACCAGCTGGACCTCGGCGGCCGACAGGTCGATGTTGGCCGGCAGCAGGTCGAGATTCTCGAACGACGTGTGCTGGATGACGTCGTGAATGTCGACATTGCGGTCCATCAGCAGCTGGTAGACCGTGGTGTCCAGCTCGTGCGGGTTGACCCCGACGCCGACCGAGAGCGCGCCCTGCGGGTCGAAGTCGACGAGCAGCACCTTGCGGCCGTACTCCCCCAGCGCCGCCCCCAGGTTGATGGTCGTCGTGGTTTTGCCGACGCCGCCCTTCTGGTTGCACATCGCGATGATCCGCGCGGGTCCATGTGAGGTCAGCGGGGTCGGCACCGGGAAGTCCGGCAGCTCGCGACCGGTGGCGCCCAGGACAGCGTCGGTCGTCGTCACTTCAGTCCCGTGGTTCCCGTCCGCCCCATCAGTCGCCCCCGTGAGGTCGATCACCGGCTCGGTCCCGGCTATCGGCCGGTCGGTCTCGGTACTCACGACACCCTCACGAGCTGCTCACTCCCCCAGTCTGACCCACGACGACGGCGACCCTAGCCCCGGCACGCCGTGGATGTCATCTGCGCCGACAGGCCGGTGGTCACAGCGCACGGGGATGGGCCGCGGCGTACACCTCGCGCAGCTTTTCGGCCGTGACCAGGGTGTAGATCTGGGTCGTCGTGACCGAGGCGTGGCCGAGCAGCTCCTGCACCGTGCGCACGTCGGCGCCGCCGTCGAGCAGGTGCGTGGCGAAGGAGTGCCGCAGCGTGTGCGGGCTGACCTTGCCGGCCAGCCCGGCCCGCTCGGCCGCCGCCCGCAACGCCGTCCAGGCGCTCTGGCGCGACAGCCGGCCGCCGCGGCTGTTCAGGAACACCGCCGGGGAGCCCACGCCGCGGGCCGCGAAGACGGGACGGCCCCGCACCAGGTACGCCGACGCTGCCTCTCGCGCGAACGACCCGAGTGGTACGACGCGCTGCTTGCCGCCCTTGCCCTTCAACCGCACCGCGCCGGCCTCCAGGTCGAGGTCGTCGACGTCCAGGCCGACCGCCTCGGAGATCCGGGCGCCGCAGCCGTAGAGCACTTCGAGCAGAGCCCGATCCCGCAAGGACGT
Source organism: uncultured Actinomycetota bacterium (assembly GCA_963834425.1). Classification (GTDB taxonomy): domain Bacteria; phylum Actinomycetota; class Actinomycetes; order Actinomycetales; family CAVURS01; genus CAVURS01. The sequence continues at coordinate 681,033 of CAWIBR010000013.1, read as the reverse complement.
GGGGGTGTCCCCGAGCGAGGCCGCCGCGAGCAGGGCCTCGACCTGGTCGACGGTGATCGCCTTGGGCAGCCGCTTGGCCGGGGTCGGCGGCCGGACGCCCGCGGCCGGGTCGGTCTCGGTGACGCCCTCCAACAGCCAGAACCGGTGCAGCCCGCGCACCGCGACCAAGGTGCGCGCGGCCGAGGAGACGCCGAGCGGCGGATGCTCGGCGTCCCCGGCCCGCAACGCGGCCAAGAAGTCGGTGATGTCCCGCTCGGTCACCGCGCTGGGCTCGGCCAGGTCGCGAGCGGTCGCGAAGGCCAGGTAGCGGCGCAGGTCGCGCCGGTACGACGCCAGCGTGTTGACCGCCACGCCGCGCTCGATCTGCAAGTGGTCCAGCCAGCCCGTCGCCGCCCGCTCCAGCGCCGTGGGCGGCGGCGCGGCCGGGTCGGTCAGGACAGGGCCTCGTCGAGCGTCATCGACGCCATGCCGTGGGCTTCGGCGACCGGGCCGTAGGTGACGTGTCCGTCGTAGGTGTTCAGGCCCAGCCCCAGGGCGTGGTCGGCCTTGAGCGCCTCTCGCCAGCCGCGGTTGGCCAGCTCCACGGCGTAGGGCAGCGTCACGTTGGTCAGGGCGTAGGTCGAGGTGTGCGGCACCGCGCCGGGCATGTTGGCCACGCAGTAGAAGACCGAGTTGTGCACCGGGTAGGTCGGGTCGGCGTGCGTGGTCGGGCGGGAGTCCTCGAAGCAGCCGCCCTGGTCGATGGAGATGTCGACCAGCACGCTGCCCGGCTTCATCCGCGAGACCTGCTCGTTCGAGACCAGCTTGGGCGCCTTGGCGCCCGCGACCAGGACCGCGCCGATCACCATGTCGGCATCGGAGATCGCGCGCTCGACCTCGAAGGAGTTGGAGACCACCGTCTGGCAGTGGCCCTGGTAGATCGCATCGACCTGCCGCAGCCGGGCGACATTGCGGTCCAGCAGCAGCACCTCGGCCTGCATGCCCAGCGCGATCGCCGCGGCATTCTGTCCGGCGACGCCGGCTCCGATGACGACCACCTTGGCGGCGTAGACACCGGGGACGCCGCCCATCAGCACCCCGCGACCGCCCTGCGCGCGCATCAGCGTGTGGGCCCCGACCTGCGGCGCCAGCCGGCCGGCCACCTCGGACATCGGAGCCAGCAGCGGGAGCGAGTGATCGGCGAGTTCGACTGTCTCGTAGGCGATTCCGGTGACCTTGCGCTTGGCGAGCTCCTCGGTCAGCGGCCGATCGGCCGCGAGGTGCAAGTAGGTGAAGAGGGTCTGGCCCTCGCGCATCCGGTGGTACTCCTCCGCGACCGGCTCCTTGACCTTCAGGATCAGGTCGCCGGTCTCCCACACGTCGTCCGCAGTGTCCAGGATCGTGGCGCCGGCCGCGACGTAGTCCTCGTCGTTGATCGAGGAGCCGACGCCGGCTTCCTTCTGCACGAAGACCTCGTGGCCGTGAGCCGCCAGCTCGTGGACCCCGGACGGCGTGATGGCAACGCGGAACTCGTTGTTCTTGACCTCACGGGGGATGCCGACCTTCACGCTGCGCTCCAAAGCTGTGAGCCGGAGGCGGCGCCGTTGCCGCCCGCCGGGCCGCCTGCTGCGGCTGGCGCGAGTCTAGGGCGCAGCCCCCGGTCCTGCACCCTCGTACTCCGGCGTGCTCGCATCCGGCCGCCGTACTCCATTCTGACCGGTGATCTGACCCCGATGCGGCTCAGGATCTACCGGCCGCGCGGGAGCAACGCGGCCGGATGGGAGCACAGGGGCTAGCGGTACGCCGGGTGCTCGGGCCAGGGGGCATCCGCGGGCCGCAGGGTGTCCCAGCCCGCCTCGCGCGCGGCCAGCGCCGCCAGGACGGCGATGACGAGGCTCGGGCTGTGCAGCCGGCCGGCCAGAATCCCGTCCCGCAGCTCTTCCAGGGCGACCCACCGCACCGTCATCGCCAGCTCCTCGCCGTGCCGCTGATGCCGCTCGGCCTCGGGCACCGGGCTGAGTCCGCGGGCCAGGTAACAGCGGAAGGCCTCCGACGTGCCACCCGGTGAGTTCATGAAGTCGACCAGGACCCGCCAGTCCGCGGCGACCAGGTCGGCCTCCTCGCCGAGCTCGCGCTGCGCCGCCAGCAGCGGCGGCTCGCCGGCCACGTCGAGCAATCCGGCCGGGACCTCCCACAGCACCATGCCGACCGGGTGGCGGTACTGGTCGATGACGGCGGCCCGTCCTTGGTCGTCGATGGCCAGGATGCCGACCGCGCCCGGGTGCTGGATGTACTCCCGCCGGACGACGCCGGCCTCCCCCAGGTCGACCTGGTCGGCCCGCACGTCCCAGACCATGCCGTGGTGGATCAGCTCGCTCTCCAGCACCGGCCGGGGCTGGATCAGGTCGTGCGGCTGCTCGTCGTACTGCTCATCGGCGGTGGGATCGGTCACGGCAGCGAGACCGCAGCCTCGCGGGGACGCTCGACCTCGACCAGCCGGCTCTCCCGCTGCCGGTCGACCGCGGCGGCCACCAGGCCGGCGAACAGCGGGTGGGCCCGGTTGGGCCGCGACCGCAGCTCGGGGTGGGCCTGGGTCGAGACGTAGTAGGGGTGGACGTCGCGCGGCAGCTCGACGAACTCCACGAGCGAGTCGTCCGGCGAGGTGCCGGAGAAGACCAGACCGGCCTGCTCGAGGTCGCCGCGGTAGCCGTTGTTGACCTCGTAACGATGGCGGTGCCGCTCGGAGACCTGGCTCGCGCCGTACGTCGCGCGCACCAGCGACCCCTCCGCGAGCTTGGCCGGGTAGAGCCCCAGCCGCATGGTGCCGCCCATGTCGCCCTCGCCGCTGACGATGTGCTTCTGCTCCTCCATCGTCGCGATGACCGGGTGCGCGCTGTCCGGGTCGAACTCGGTGGACGAGGCGTCGGTCAGGCCGGCCACGTTGCGGGCGTACTCGATCACCATGCACTGCAGGCCCAGGCACAGACCGAGCGCCGGCACCTGCTGCTCGCGGGCCCACCGCAGCGCGCCGACCTTGCCCTCGATGCCGCGCACGCCGAAGCCGCCGGGGACGCAGATCGCGTCGACGCCGGCCAGCGCCTTGCGGGCACCCTCGGGAGTGGCGCACTCGTCGGAGGCGACCCAGCGCAGCCGCACCTTGGCGTCATTGCGAAAACCCCCGGCCCGCAACGCTTCCGTGACCGACAAATAGGCGTCAGGCAGGTCGACGTACTTGCCGACCAGGGCGATCTCGACGTCGTGCTCGGGGTGGTGAACCCGGCGCAGCAGCTCGTCCCACTCGTGCCAGTCGACGTCGCGGAAGGGCAGCCCGAGCCGGCGGACGACGTAGGCGTCCAGACCCTCGGCGTGGAGCACCTTCGGGATGTCGTAGATGCTCGGCGCGTCGACCGCGGTGGCGACGCCTTCGAGGTCGACGTCGCACATCTGCGAGATCTTGCGCTTGATGGCGGCTGGGATCTCGCGATCGGCCCGGCAGACCAGCGCGTCCGGTTGGATGCCGACCTGGCGCAGGGCGGCCACCGAGTGCTGGGTGGGCTTGGTCTTCAGCTCACCCGACGGCGCGAGGTAGGGCACCAGGGAGACGTGCAGGAAGAAGACGTTGTCGCGCCCGACGTCCTGGCGCACCTGGCGGGCCGACTCCAGGAAGGGCAGCGACTCGATGTCGCCGACCGTGCCGCCGATCTCGTGGATCACGATGTCCGCGGCCGCGCCGCCCGCGACACCGTCGCCGACCCCGAGCATCCGGGCCTTGATCTCGTTGGTGATGTGCGGGATGACCTGGACGGTGTCACCGAGGTACTCACCGCGCCGTTCCTTGGCGATCACCTCGCTGTAGACCTGGCCGGTCGTGACGTTGGCCCGGCGGTCCAGGTCGACATCGAGGAACCGCTCGTAGTGCCCGATGTCCAGATCGGTCTCGGCGCCGTCGTCGGTCACGAAGACCTCGCCGTGCTGGAACGGGTTCATCGTGCCCGGATCCACGTTCAGATAGGGATCCAGCTTCTGCATGGTCACGCGCAGTCCGCGCGCCCTCAGGAGATGTCCGAGGCTCGAGGCGGTGAGCCCCTTGCCGAGCGATGAGGCCACGCCCCCGGTCACAAAGATGTGCTTGGTCTGCGCCACGGACTTCGACTTTAACAGTCGCCGGCGTCAGCCGAGAGCAGGTCGACGTAGACGGCGAGTGCCGCGTCGCGAGCCGCGTCCGGGTCGGGCAGCTCAGTCGCCCTTCGACGGGCGGCCGCGGCCAGCTGCTCGCGGGCCGTCGCGTCACCGGCCAGGGCGACGACGGCGTCGGCCAGGGCGGCCGAGTCGTTGGGTGGCACCAGCACCGCCGCCTCGCCGACCACCTGAGCCGTGCCACCCACATCGGTCGCCACGATCGGCACCCCGGCGATCAGCGCTTCCTGGAGCCAGATCGGCTGGCCCTCCCAGACCGCCGACGACACCGCCAGGTCCGCGGCGGCCAGCAGGTCGGTGATGTCATCACGCCAACCGAGTAGTCGCACCGGCAGGTCATCGCGCGAGATCCGTTGCTGCAACACGTCTTTCGCTGGGCCGTCCCCCGCGACGACGATCAAGGCACCCGGGTCGGCGGCCTTGAGTCGGGCCGAAACGTCGAGCAGAGCAGGCAGGCCCTTCTGCTCGGCCAGGCGAGCCACCGACACGATCAGCCTCGTGCCGGGCTCGGCGCCGAGCTGCTGCCGGGTCTGCTCGACCGGCCGGCTCAGCGGCGCCGGCCGGGGCGCCGCGATGACCGCGGGCCCGACTCGCCGGGCGCCCAGCTCGCGCTGCCGCTCCTCCAGGTCGGCCGAGACGCCCAGCACCAGGTCGGCCCGGTGGGCGACGATGCGCTCCAACCCGGCGTACGCCGCGGCCACCGCCCCTCCGGCGACCAGGGCGTTGTGCAGGGTCACGACCAGCGGTGGCGGTCCGGCCTTGCCGCGAGCCAGACCGGCCAAGGCCCCGGCCCGGAGGCCGTGGGCGTGGATCACGTCGGCGCCCTTGGCCAGGGTGCGCAATGTCCGGATCGAGCGGGGATCGCCTGTCACGGAAGGGCGTTCGGCGATCGGGACCCGGACGAAGCGGGCGCCCGACCCCGACAGGTCGAGGGCGTCCTGGGTCGCCTGTGGCCCGGCGACAACGACCTCGTGCCCGGCCGCGACCAGCGATGCCGACAGGTCTCGGACGTGGCGACCGAGGCCGCCTGCGCTGGTGCCGAGGACCATCAGCACCCGCAGCCGCCGGGTCACGAGCCGCTCCGGCCCAGCCGGCCGACCAGGGCCCGGGCATCTCCGCGATCAGCCACGAGGACGACGGCGACCAGCAGGACGACGGTGACGACCGCTCCGACGACGCCGGCCAGCAGACTCGAACCCACTCCCGGCGACAGGGTGGCCGAGGTGCACAGCCGCCCGCCGAGGATGGCGACGCCGGCGGCCACCAGCGCAACGACCTGGGCTCGGGCGACACCGGTCAGTCCGGCTGCGCCCCGGCCCCGGACCACGCCCACCAGGAGCAGGACTCCGGCCACCGTCATCCCGACGCTGCTCGCCAGCCCGATCCCGACCAACGTCTTGCGCGGGTCGGTCGAGCCGGCGCCGACCGCCGCCAGCACGATGGCGATCGCGGCCAGCCCCGAGACCAGCCAGCCGGTCGCTGTCGCCCCGGCCGCCCACCGGCTGCGCCCATCGGCATAGAGCGCGCGACCCAGGTGGGCGATCAGCGCGAAGCCCCACAGTCCCGGGGCGAACGCGGTCAAGGTCGCGGCCAACCCGCTCAGGGCGACCGCCCCGGTGCCGGCGCCGGATCCGCTGCGGCCGGCGTCGATGGCCGAGAAGAACGACCCGACGGCCGGCGCTGTGGCGACGAGCAGGGCGACCCCGCTCAGGGCAGCCAGGACGACCAGCCGGGTCGAGCGGGCCAGGGTTGCGGCGTAGCCGGCGTCGTCCACCCCACCGGCCGCTGCGGCCAACCGCGGGAACGCCGAGGTCGCGAGCGGCACCGCCAACACGGCGTAGGGCAGCACGTAGACCGCCTGGACGTACTGGTAGACGTTCAGCGCGGCCGGGCCGCCACGACGGTTGGCGAGAAACAGGGTGATCACGACGGCGACCTGCTGGGCGAGCAGGGTCACGACGCCGGCGGCAGCCAGCCGTCGGGCCCGGATCGCCACGCCGGGCGGGAAGCTCAGCGACGCCCGCAGCTTGACGCCCGAGCGCAGCACCGGCCAGAACAGCGGCAGGCTCAGCGCCGCGACACCGATCGTCGTACCCACCGACAGGACGAGCTCAGCGCTGACCGGCAGGCGGGCCAGGTCGTCGCGGCCGGCCCCGGCGAGCGACCCGAAGACGAAGTAGCAGACGATCACGATGACGCTGGACAGCAGCGGAGCGGCGGCCGGCCAGACGAAGCGGTACTGCGCCTGCAGGATGCCGGCCAGCACGATGCCGATCCCGTAGAGCACGACCTGGGGCGCGAAGACCAGCAGCATCCGCACGGCCGTGGAGTGGAAACCCGTTGCGCCGCAACCACCTTCGGGGGCCAGGGCATCGATCAGCGGGCTGGACAGGAGGGCCAGGAGCGCGGCGACCGGCACCAGCAGCACGACAGCCCAGGTCAACAGCGCCGAGGCCGTGCGGTTGACCTCGGCCTCGTCGCGGTCGGCCATCGGGCGGGCAAGCAGCGGCACCACAGCGGCCGACAGCGCGCCGCCGGCAACGATCTCGTAGAGCACGTTGGGCAGCTGGTTGGCCGTCGAGTACGCCGACCCGGTGCAGGTGGCGCCCACGGCATGGGAGAAGACCAGCCACCGGCCGAAGCCGGCTATGCGTGCGACCACCGTGACCGAGGCGATCAGCCCGGCGGCACTGACCAGGCCGGCGACGCGCCGCGGGGTCACGGCGTGGGGTCGACGGGCCGGCGGCCGAGCTGGTCCAGGGCGCGCAGGGCGGGCGTGCTCTCGATGACGGCGGTGAAGCTGACCCGCTCGCTGGCCAGAGTCAGCCCGGTCACGCCGGCGAGCAACAGCATCCGGGTCGGCCGCGAACGCCCCGCCGCCCAGGTGACACCCAGCAGCGCACCAGCGGCATTGGCGCCGCAGTCCCCGAGCATCGAACGTTCGCCGAGGTCGGCCGGCAACGCGGCCAACGCCGGGCCGACGACCGCAGCCGGCCAACGGACCGCTGGGGCCGCCCGAAGCGCCGGTCAGCAGACCGAGGGCAGCGACCGCCTTCAGCGCTCGCCCGGGTCGCAGGTCGAAGAGGTTGATCAGGTTGGCGGTGCCGGCGATCAGCGCGCCCGAGATCGCCACGTCGGCGAGGCGGCCCACGCGTCCGCGCCGGTCACCGGAGTGCACCAGGCCGGCGGCGACGAGTCCGGTCAGGCCCAGCCCGCCGAGCTTGATCGTGCCGGTGCTGATCTCGCCGCGGGCCAGGGCCCGCAGGTGGCCGCCGAGTCCTCGGCTGGACGAGCTGCCCGCCAGGTCGTCATAACACCCGAGCCCGGCCGCCCCGAGCGTCGCGAGCGCGCCCGCCGCTCGGACGCTGGGTGCCACCCCCGGCGCCAGCAGGCTTCCGGTGGCCGCACCCGCGGCGTACGCCGGTCCCTCGAGCAGCGTCACCGGCTCGCCCCGGTGGTTCTGCCGGGCCCAGACCTCGGCGCCTCCAGGGGGTGTCCCGCGCAACGCTCGACCGGCCGCCGCGGTGGCCGCGGCGGCGATCTGGAGGGTCAGCAGACGCCGGCTCACGGCACCGTCGTGGTGGGGGCGATCTTCTGGGCGCCGATGCCCACGCCGTACTGGCCGGCCTTCCCGTCCAGCTGCTCGTGCAGGGCGAGGATCGTCGTGATCAGGCCCATGGGCTGGTCGGCGGTGTCCACCGTGGAGACCGCGGCGGCCGCCTGCTTGTCCGATCGGATGGCTTGCAGGGTGCCGCCGAGCTGGGTCGAGGCCGGGTCGGACGCAGCGACCGTGCCCTGGCTCTCGGCGTCGAGGGCTCGCGCGATCGCGGCGTACGACGAGGCCTCGGCCTGCTGCTGCTGGCTCGGCTCGCCCGGCGTGGGCGGCCCCGCCAGCACGACCGCCATCGTCGAGGTCTTCGGACCGTCGCCGGAGTAGTCGATCAGGCCGGCGGTCTTGAGCCCCTGCAGCGCGGTGGTGGCCGCGGAGTCGGTCTTGTCGGCGGCCGAGTCGTCGGAGACGACCAGCCCCCGGGCCAGGACCCCCGCCAGGTCCTGGTCCTGGCTGGCCCCGGCCGGCTCCTGAGGCAGGGCGAGCGGAGCCAGGCTCTTGGCCAGGGTGTCGCGGAACGCCTTCTTGGTCGGGTCGGTCCAGGCATCGGTCACCTTGACCGTGCCGTTGACCTGGGCGCCGGCCTCGGTCAACAGCTCGTTCAGCCCCTGGGCGATGCTGTCGTCGGAGCCGGGCAGCCGGACCACGGTGACCGAGCGGCCAGTCAGTTGGTCGTTCACGAGCTGCGGGGTCATCGCCTTGATGAACGCGTTCGTGTCCGTGATCGTCTGGTTGGCGTCGCGCAGCTCCTGGTTCAGGGCGCTTTTCTGCTTGCGCAGGTCGGAAACCTGGGAGGTCAAGCGTGTTGCCGAGCTGGCCCTGCAGTGGCCCGGCGCCGAGAACGATGCCGACGGCGAGGGCCAGGAAGATCGAGACGATCGAGACGATGTGATAGCGAAAGTCGATCATCGGGAGGCCGCCGGCAAGAGCAAGGACCGCGAGGTCCGTCGGCGTCGCAGCGGCATGAGAGCCAAGCCTACCCAGCCACGGGAACCCGGCCGGCCTCGACGACCGCACTGACCCACGGCGATCGGCGCTGCGACAGCCCACCGGCCCGGCGCGCCCAGGGAGGGCGACGCCGGGCCGGCGCGAGGGTCCTTGACCCGGTGGGGGCCGAGGTCAGCCCGAGCAGATCGCGTACGGCGTGATCGACGCCGCGCCCGTGCTGTTGTTGTTCTCGTAGGTGCGCCAGCCGCCGCTCACGGGGTAGGTCGTGTTGAGCGAGACCGCCGTCGAGCCCGAGCTGGAGAAGCCACCACCACCGACGGCAACGCCCGTGCCGCAGGCGACCGTCACACCGGTCTGAGTGCCGGAGCCGTTGGTCGCCGCCGTGCCCGTGACCTCGTGGTACTTGTTCAGCGTCCCGCACACGAGGTAGGTCGTCACACTCTCGGGCGACGCCGACGCGTTGTTGGCGTCCACCCGCCAGCCGCCGGTCACCGGGATCGAGCTGTTGACGTTGGCCGACGTGCTCGTGCTGTTCGAGAACAGGCCACCACCCAGCGGCTTGGCGGGAGCGGCACACGTGGCGGTGATGTTGGACACCTGCGCCCCAGCACTGACGCTGGCGGCCGCCCCGGAGACCTGCGCGTAGTGCGCTGGCTTCTTGCTGCAGGTGACATAGACGCTGAAACTGCTCGCCGACCCTGATGCGTTGTTGACGTCAGCGGACCAGCCGGTTGCCGTCGGGTATGAGCTGTTGATGTTGGCGAGCACGCTCCCGGAGCTGAAGAAGACGCCGCCGCCCAGCGGCACCTTGCCCTTGGGACAAGCCACAGTGCCGTGAGTCTGGGTGCCGGCGTTGCTGGTCAACGCCGCGCTGCTGACGACTACGTAGCCCTTGGGCTTGGCCAGGGCCGAAGAGAGGTCGGCGGCCGCGCTCTTGCCCGTGTGGGTGCCCGCGAAGGGGGTGGCGGAAGGGACGTGCTTCGAAGGGGTGTCGGTGCTGGCCTGCGCGGGCCCGGCAAGCGCGAACGCGCCCAGAGCGACTGCGACTGACACGGCCATCATGGCCGGCCATCTCGTGGACTTCTTCGTGAACCTGTTGGTGGACATGGTGATCCACTCCTCGCATATCGAAGAACGGACCCGCTGGAGGACCCAGACGGGCCCCCTTGACCATCGACACTGACGAGACCGTGAACGCCCAGTCTGATACCTATCAAAAGAGTGAATTCCGTTCCGCCACAGGCTGTTCAGCGTCGGCAACAGACCGTCGCCACCGTCGGCGTCCGTGGGAGGTCAGGACAGGCCCTGCAGCCAGGAGATGAAGTCGTCCCAGCGGGCGCCGATCAGGCCCAGGGCGGTCTGGCCGCCGGTCGTCGACCAGAGTGCGGCGAGCAGCGCCAGCGTTCCAACGAGGAGCAGCACGCTGATCTGCAGCATCGAGATGCGCGAGCGATAGAGCCGGCTCACGCCCTTGGCGTCGACCAGCTTGCCGCCGACCCGCAGCCGGGTCAGGAACGTACTGGCCATGCCGGACCGGCCCTTGTCCAGGAACTCCACCAGCGTGGCGTGCGAGCCGACCGCGACGATCAGCTCAGCGCCCTTGTCGTCGGCGAGCAGCATGGCCACGTCCTCGCTCGTCCCGGTGGCCGGGAAGAGCACCGGGTCGAGGTCGAGCGCCTTGACCCGCTCCAGGCCCGGAGCCCGGCCATCCCGGTAGGCGTGGACGACGATCTCGGCGCCACAGTTGAGCGCCCGGTCCGAGACCGAGTCCATGTCGCCGACGATCAGGTCCGGATGATGGCCGGCCTCCAGCAGCGCGTCGGCTCCCCCATCGACGCCGATGAGCACCGGACGGAACTCCCGGATGTAGGGCCGCAACGTCGCCAGGTCGTCCTTGTAGTGGTAGCCGCGGACCACGACCAGCACGTGCCGGCGGTCCATCTTGGTGCGGATCTCCGGCACTCCGACGCCGTCGAGCAACAGCTCGCGCTCGCGCCGGAGGAACTCCATCGTGTTGGCGGCGAACGACTCCAGCTGGACGGCCAGGCCGGCGCGGGCGTCGACGATCGCAGCCGCGACGGTCTCCGGCGTCTGAACCACGCCCTGGCCCACGAGCTGGTCGCCGACGTAGATCCGGCCCTCGTCGACCCGGACGACCTGCCCCTCCTGGATCTCGAGCATCACCTCGTGACCGACCTGGTCGATCAGCGGGATGCCGCCGTCGACCAGGATCTCGGGCCCGAGGTTCGGGTAGCGCCCGCTGGTGCTCGCGACGGCGTTGATGACGGCGACCGGGTGACAGGCGATCAGCGCCTCCGCGGACACCTTGTCGATGTCTAGGTGCTCGATGACGGCGATCTCGCCCTGCTGCAGTCGCTTGGTGAGGTTCTTGGTGCGGGCGTCCACCCGGGCGACCCCGGAGAGCCCCGACGCCAGTGGCTCGCGGGGTTGTCGGCGCAGGAGGGGCACTCGCATCGGGCCCATCCTTCCACGCAGCCCCGCGCAGACCAGTGGCTAACGACCTTCGGACCGGGCGGTCGCCAGGAGCTCCTTGGCGTGAGCCTGCGCGGTCCGCGACTCCTCCTGACCGGCGAGCATCCGGGCCAGCTCCTGCACCCGACCGGCGTCGTCGAGCGCAATCACATCACTCTCGGTCACGCTGCCGTCCTCGGACTTGGTCACCACCAGGTGCCGGTCGGCGTACGCCGCAACCTGGGGCAGGTGAGTGACGACGAGCACCTGGGCGATCTCGGCCAGCCGGGCCAACCGGCGGCCGATCTCCACCGCGGCGCGGCCGCCGACCCCCGCGTCGACCTCGTCGAAGACGAAGGTCGGGACCGGGTCCGACCCCGCGAGCACCACTTCCAGCGCGAGCATCACCCGGGACAGCTCGCCGCCGGAGGCACCGCGCGACAGCGGCCGCGCCGGCGCTCCGTCATGAGGACTGAGCAGCAGCTCTACCTCGTCGATCCCGTGCCGGCCGAAGGCAACCCGACGACCGTCGCTCACCAGCAGGCCCGACTCCTCGCCAGCGGCCCCTTCGTGGCCGTCCAGCTGGCGCTGGCTGACCGCGGCCTCGAGCCGCGCGTGCGGCATCGCCAGCTCGGCCAGCTCGGCACCGACCAGCTCGCTCAACCGCTCCGCCGCCGCCGACCGCCCGTGGCTCGCCTGCTCGGCCAGCTCGGCCAGCCGACCGCGCAACCCCGCAACCTCGGCCTCGAGCCGCTCCCGGAGCGTGCCGTCGTCATCCAGGTCGGCCAGGCGTAGGGCCGCACGCTCGGCCCAGGCCAGGACCTCGTCCACGGTGCCACCGTCGGCATAGCGCCGGGTCAGCCCGCGCAGTGCAGCCACCCGCTCTTGGATCGCGGCCAGCCGGGCCGGGTCAGCGTCGACCTCGGTGGCGTAGGCCGACAGCTCGGTGGCGATGTCGCCGGTCAGGAAACCCACTTCGGCCAGTCGGGTCGACAGCTCGGCCAGGGCCGGGTCGAGCGCGGTCGCGGCTTCCAGTGCGCGGCCGGCCGCGGCGAGCAGCGACGCCGCGTTCGCGGTCTCACTCATCGGGTCGTCGTCGCCACTGAGCGAGCGGTGGGCCAGCTCGGCCGCTTCGCGCAGGGCGTCGGCATGGGTCAGCCGGGACAGCTCGGTGGCCAGGGCGAGATCCTCGCCGGGCTGCGGGTCGACGACCTCGATCTCGCCGAGACCGTGCCGCAGCAGCTCGGCCTCGGCCCGCCGCTCCTGGCTTCGGGTACGCACGTCGTCCAGCCGGGCCTGCACCTGGCGGAGCTGCTCGAAACACTCGCCGTACGCCGCCAGCGGCACCAACACATCGTCCCCGGCGTAGCGGTCGAGCAGATCGCGTTGCCGGGCCGGTGACTGGAGCCGGATCTGGTCCGACTGGCCGTGCACCGCGACCAGTTCGGGGGCGAGCTCGGCCAGCAGACCTACCGGAACGGAGCGGCCACCCAGGTGAGCCCGGGAGCGACCCTCGCTGGTGACCGTGCGGGCGACGACGAGAAGGTCGTCGTCCAGCTCGGCGCCGGCCTCGCGAGCCCGCCGGGCGACCGGGCCGAGCGGGTCGACCCGGACCAGTCCCTCGACCAGGGCGGATGCGGAGCCGGTGCGGACGGCGCCGGCGTCGGCGCGGGTGCCCAGCAGGAGGCCCAGGCCGGTGACGACCATCGTCTTGCCCGCGCCGGTCTCGCCGGTGACGACGGTCAGGCCGGGCCCGAGCTCCAGGACGGCTTCACCGATCACACCGAGGCCGCGGATCCGCATCTCCTCGAGCACGGGGTCAGCCTAGGTGCCAGCAGGCGACAACTAGCCCCGCCGGGCCCGGCCGCCGCGCCAGCCGCTGACCGGCAGGTTGAACTTGGCGACCAGCCGATCGGTGAACGGCGCGCGGGTGAGCCGGGCCAGGCGCACCGGCGTCTGGCTGCGGGTCACCTCGATCCGGGCGCCTGGCGGCAGCTCGACCATGCGCCGGCCGTCGCACCAGAGCACCCCTGAACCCTCGGTGTCCTCCAGCACCTCGACGGCCAGTCGCGAGCCCGGCGCGACCACCAGCGGACGGGCGAAGAGCGCGTGGGCCGAGATGGGGACGAAGAGCATCGCCTCGACCTCGGGCCAGATGACCGGCCCACCCACCGAGAACCCGTACGCCGTGGAGCCGGTCGGCGTGGCCATGACCACGCCGTCGCAACCCACGGTCGACAGCGGGCGGCCGTCCACCTCCAGCACGACCTGGAGCATCCGCTCCCGGGCCGCCTTCTCCACCGTGGCCTCGTTCAGCGCCCAGGATCGGGCGACCTCGACGCCGGCGACGCTGACGACGACGTCGATCGCCATCCGCTCCTCGACGTCGTAGTCCCTCGCGACGACCCGCTCGACCGACAGGTGCAGGTCCTCCTGCTCGGCCTCGGCCAGGAAGCCGACGTGGCCCAGGTTCACGCCCAGCACCGCAACGCCGTCGTCGCGACCGAGCTCCGCGCCGCGCAGGATCGTGCCGTCGCCGCCGAGGCAGATGATCAGCTCAGACCCGGCCGCCGGCCGGTCCGGGTCGGCGACCACGACGCCGTCCCGTCCGGCGCCCAGGGCGCCGGCCTCGCTGGGCAGGAGCGCGACCTGCACGCCCGCGCTCAGCAGCTGGCCGATCATCCCGGTCGCCTCGGCCACGGCACCGGGCCGGCCGGTGTGGGAGACGATCAAGATCCGGCGCGGCGGGTCGTCCGGGGCGGCGTCGCTCGTCTGCGGGTTGGTCTGTGGGTCCATCGGGGGATTCATCGGCGGGCCCAGAGGAAGTACTCCAGGTTTCCCGATGCGCCCACGGTGCGACTGGGCACCACCGCCTGCACGGTCAGCCCGGCCCGGGCCGCCGCGTCTCGGGCCGACTCGACCGCCTCGTCGCGCTGCTCCTGCGACCGGACCACGCCCGTCTTGCCGAGCCGGTCCCGGCCGACCTCGAACTGGGGTTTGACCAACCCGACCAGGTCGCCGCCCGGCAGCATGAGCTCGGCCAGGACCGGCATCACCAGGGTCAATGAGATGAACGACAGGTCGGCCACCACCAGCTCGAACGGTCCACCGACGTCATCCACGTCGACACTGCGGATGTTCGTCCCGGACATTTCCTGGACCCGAGGGTCGCCAGCGACGGCTGGCGCGAGCTGCCCGTGGCCGACATCGAGGGCGACGACCGACGCAGCGCCCGCCGCCAGCAAGACTTGGGTGAAGCCGCCGGTGCTCGCCCCCACATCCAGACAGCGCCGGCCCTGGACGGCGACGCCGCCAGCGGGATCGGCCAGGTCGGCGAAATCGGCCAGGGCGCCACGTAGCTTGGCCGCGCCGCGGCCGACATCGAGGTCCTCGGGCTCCCCCACCACATCGATCACGGTCCGGTCGACGACCGGCTGGGCGGGCTTGGCCGCGAGGTCCCCGTCGACCAGCACGCGGCCGGCCCGGATCAGGTCACCGGCGTGCGCCCGCGATCGGGCCAGGCCACGGCGAACCAGCTCCGCGTCGATCCGGGGCACCGGATCACGCGCCGGAGTCGGCCAGGCGATCCTGCAGCGAGCGGTGCGTGCCGATGTAGGTCTCCAACTGCTGCGCCGGATCGGCGCCGCGCACGGCGTCCGCCGTTGCCAGCGCGGCGTCGACTGCTGGGTCGCCCGTGCGCGGCGGCCCGTCGTCGACGTACTGTCCACGACCGGCGTCCGCGCCCTCGGCATCATCAGCCGGCTGCACCCGGTCGTCTCCGTGATCCCCTTCGCGCTCCTCGTCCGCGGCGTGGGCCAGATCCCGGGGAACCTCGCCGGAGCGATCACCCGGCTCGTCGTGCTCGCTCGATCCGTCAGGTCCTTGGCTCACGTGGTCGGCTCCGCTCCCCGGTCCCAACTCGCAGCCAGCGGCGCAGGGGTGTCCTCGATCGTGAGGTGCGTGCCGACCTCCGGCGCGGTGACGTCCGGGGTGCCTGACTCAGGCAGGCTGATCGGGGCAGTGCTGACACCGTCAGTGCCCGTGACCGTCGCTCCGGCTGCGCGCGGGCCGGCCGCCTTCTTGCTCGCGGCGGCGGGTGCCGAGGCTGCGGCTCGCTTCACGGTCGAGCGCTTCGGCCGGCTGCTCGACGCCTTGGCGGCCGAACGACCCGCCCCGCCGCGCTTCAGCTCGGCGATGGTCGCCTCCAGCTCGGCGATCTTGCGGTGAGCCGCGACGAGCTCGCTCGCCGGGACCAGACCGAGCCGGGCAATCGCCACCTCGACCTCACCGCGGATCATCTCCCGGATGGCGTCGCGGTTGGCCTTGGCGACGTTGATCAGATCCTCGGCCAGGGTCGAGACCTGAGCGGTGACGGCGCCGGCAGGGCCGGTGGAGCCAGCTGCGACCAGCGTCGCGGCCAATTCCTGAGCCCGCTTGCGCGGCAGATCGGTCAGTCCACTCGCACCTTGCAGGTACCCACGCATGTCATCCAACATGGCGCTCTCCTTCCGACCGGGACCCATCCTGCCGGGGTATCCCGGTGGGTGACCGCACAACGCTACCCGGCATGGCCACTGATCAGGTCCACAGTGGCCAGAACGTCCACCTCGGCGCCGGCGTCCTGAGCCTCCCAAACGGCCGAGGCCGCGGCGCGCAGGAGGCTCAGATCGGCGTCCCCGGCTCCGATCATCTCTCGGTCCACCTGTTCACTCACCGACCCGCCGACCTCGAGGTGCCCGTCCTCGAGCCGCACTCGGGTGCCTGCACAGACCCACCAACCGTCCGCCGCCTGGACGCCGGGCTGGGCGCTCCAGAGCCCGGCCAGGTCGCGAGCGAGGTACGACGGGCGCTCTCCCGGCCCCGCGGTGAGCAAGGCCGCGACGTCGGTGACTCCGGTCAGCACGAGCAAGGAGTCGAACCCCGCATTGACCGCTCCCGCGATGTCCGTGTCCAGCCGGTCGCCGACCACCAGCGGGCGCTTGCCGCCGCACCGGCGTACGGCCAGTTCGAACAGGCCCTTCCCGGGCTTGCCGGTCACTTGCGGCTCAACGCCGGTGGTGCGCTGGACCACCGCCGTGAGCTGACCGTTGCCCGGCGCCGTGCCCCGCGGGGTCGGCACCGTCAGATCCGGATTGGTCGCCACCCAGGTGGCACCGCCCGCCACGGCGTACGACGCCTCCGCAAGGTCCCGCCAGCCCACGTCGACGCCGAAGCCTTGCAGGACGCCGGTCACGGTGTCGTCCCAGCGGGTCGTCGGCGCCAGCCCCACCTCCTCCAGCGCGGCCGCGACACCGGGTCCACCGACCGCGAGCACCCGCGCCCCGGACGGAAGGCTGCGGGCGAGCAGCTCGGCGCCCTCCTGCGCGCTCGTGACGACCTGGTCATCGTCCGCGCTGAGGCCCAGGTCCCGCAGATGCTGGGCCACCACCTGGGGTGGCCGGGACGCGTTGTTCGTGACGTAGGCGCTGCGCAGGCCAGTGTCCGTGGCCCGGTTGAGATTCACCACAGCTGCGGGGACGGCCTGAAGACCGACGTAGACGACACCGTCCAGGTCCAGGAGCAACACGTCGTACTCCGCCCCCGGGGAGGTCGAGCACTCGCGCCAGCTCACCGGCGTCACCTCTGACACACGACCTCCCGGGCTCCGACTGGACGTCCGCGCCATTGGTAACCCATTGGTATCAGGCCCGGCGCAGCGAGGTCACCTCCACCTCATAGCGGCTCGCGGGACCGCCCGGCGTGCGCCAGAACCGTCGCCGCAGTGCGCCGTCGATCTCGACCATGGTGCCTGCGGGCAGAGCCAACGCCCGCTGACGCAGTCTCGCGGTCCAGATCGCGCACTCGACCGTGTCCACCGTCGGGGTCCTGGGTCCCCGCCTAGTGGTCTGCGGTCGCGCGACCACGACGCGCAGCACCGTGACCGCGTCCCCACTGGGCAGCGTGCGACTCTCCCCGGCGGCGGCCACCCGGCCCACCAGATGAACCTCGTTGACCGGCGCCGCACCGCCCGGCCGATCGTCCTCGTCGCCGGCCGAGGGCCCACGCGCCGACGCGCGCCGCCGTTGTGCGCCAGCCGTTCCCGCGCCTGCTGTCGACCGCTGTGCCATCTAGACCTCCTCGTCGTTGAGGGGCCAGCCTGTCCGCGCCGCCGGACATCGCCGGCTGGGGACTCCGCGACCTGTGGACAGTGGGACGACGCGGACGATCTGTGGATAACGAGGTCGCGCTCGAGGCGGGTCAGTCCTCGGGATCGAGGTCGAAGACCTCGCCGATGCCATCGAGTTCGGCCAACCGCTCGGCGGCGTCGGTCTCGCCGTCCGGGTCAGCGGCCGCCGCCCGCGCCAACCAGGCCCGGGCCTCCTCGGTCCGGCCAACGGCGTCGAGGGCGTCGGCGTACGCATAGGCCAATCGCGGCCACCACGGCGACCGGTCCTGCTTCAGGTCGGGAGTCTGCAGCGCCACCACTGCGGCCTCGAGCTGGCCCAGGTCGCGGCGCGCCCCCGACACGACGATCGTCATCTCCACGCGCTCGGCCGCCGGGAGTCGTTTCGCCTCGGCGCTGCCGGCGAGCTCGAGGGCCCGCTCGGGCCGACCGAGCCCACGTTCGGCGTCCGCGATCAACGGCAGCAGATGCACCGAGCCGGAGAGTCGCTTGGCCGCCCGCAGCTCGGCGAGCGCCTCGGCGTAGCGCCCGGTCCGGTACGCCGCCAGACCGGTCACCTCCCGGACAATGGCCACCCGCCCGGCTCGCCGCTGGGCGGCCATCGCGTTGGCGTAGGCCAGCTCGGGATCGAGGTCGAGGAGCCGGCCCACCTGCACCAGGTAGCGCGCGACCGTCTCGCCGTTGACGGCGCTGAGCGTCTTGAGCTCCGCCCGCATGGCTCGATCGAGGTCCGCGGCCCGCACGTCATCCGGCAGCCTCGGCTCGGTCGGCGAGTCCCGTCGAGGCCCGGCCACCGGAGCATCGGACGCGGTCACGCTCGGCCCCGGGACGTCGACCCGGACCCCGCCCGCGGTCAGTCGCGGTCGGACCGCTGGCCTGGGCTCGGTCCCGAGCCGGCCGCGAACTGGAACGTCCGGCTCCGCCTGGCGACCGGTCGTCCCGGCCGCGTCGCGGACCATCCTCGGGGGCCACGCCAGTCCTCTCGTCGTGGAGCCGACGCCTCGGCATTAGCCGGCGTCAGCACATCACTACACCACAAATGCAGATGACCACCCGGTTGCCCGGGTGGTCATCTGTGAAGTATGTCCGGCGGCGTCCTACTCTCCCACGCAGTCACCCGCGCAGTACCATCGGCGCTGAAGGGCTTAGCTTCCGGGTTCGGAATGGAACCGGGCGTTTCCCCTTCGCTATGGCCGCCGAAACTCTATGGAGATATGGCAGTTCTAGTATTGCGATTCAACCGACCGTATCTCGGGAACCGCACAGTGGACGCGTAGCATCTTTGTATCAAGTTATCGGCTTATTAGTACCGGTCAGCTTCATGCGTTACCGCACTTCCACATCCGGCCTATCAACCCAGTAGTCTAGCTGGGAGCCTCTCGGGGAACACCCCATGGAAACCTCATCTTGAAGCGTGCTTCCCGCTTAGATGCTTTCAGCGGTTATCACTTCCGAACGTAGCTAACCAGCCGTGCTCCTGGCGGAACAACTGGCACACCAGAGGTTCGTCCGTCCCGGTCCTCTCGTACTAAGGACAGCCCTTCTCAAGTTTCCTGCGCGCACAGCGGATAGGGACCGAACTGTCTCACGACGTTCTAAACCCAGCTCGCGTACCGCTTTAATGGGCGAACAGCCCAACCCTTGGGACCGACTCCAGCCCCAGGATGCGACGAGCCGACATCGAGGTGCCAAACCATGCCGTCGATATGGACTCTTGGGCAAGATCAGCCTGTTATCCCCGGGGTACCTTTTATCCGTTGAGCGACGGCGCTTCCACAAGCCACCGCCGGATCACTAGTCCCGACTTTCGTCCCTGCTCGACATGTCTGTCTCACAGTCAAGCTCCCTTGTGCACTTACACTCGAAACCTGATTGCCAACCAGGCTGAGGGAACCTTTGGGCGCCTCCGTTACCTTTTGGGAGGCAACCGCCCCAGTTAAACTACCCATCAGGCACTGTCCCTGATCCGGATCACGGACCGAGGTTAGATATCTAGAACGACCAGAGTGGTATTTCAACGTTGACTCCACCGACACTGGCGTGCCGACTTCAAAGTCTCCCACCTATCCTACACAAGCCGCACCAAACACCAATACCAAACTGTAGTAAAGGTCCCGGGGTCTTTCCGTCCTGCTGCGCGTAACGAGCATCTTTACTCGTAGTGCAATTTCGCCGAGTTCGCGGTTGAGACAGCGGAGAAGTCGTTACGCCATTCGTGCAGGTCGGAACTTACCCGACAAGGAATTTCGCTACCTTAGGATGGTTATAGTTACCACCGCCGTTTACTGGCGCTTAAGTTCTGAGCTTCGCCCCGAAAGGCTAACCCGTCCCCTTAACGTTCCAGCACCGGGCAGGCGTCAGTCCGTATACATCGTCTTGCGACTTCGCACGGACCTGTGTTTTTAGTAAACAGTCGCTTCTCCCTGGTCTCTGCGGCCGTTAGGGCTCAGGCAGCAAGTGCCGTCACCCTGCGGGCCCCCCTTCTCCCGAAGTTACGGGGGCATTTTGCCGAGTTCCTTAACCACGATTCACTCGATCGCCTTGGTATTCTCTACCTGACCACCTGAGTCGGTTTGGGGTACGGGCGGCTTTAACCTAGCTAGAGGCTTTTCTCGGCAGTATGGGATTACCCTACTTCCCGCTATCGCGGTCACTGTCAGGTCTCAGGCTATGTGAGGTGCGGATTTGCCTACACCTCGCCCTACACCCTTAGACGTGGACTACCATCGCCACGCGGAGGCTACCCTTCTGCGTCACCCCATTGCTTACCTACTACTGGCTCGGTTCGAGCGCTCCACCGTGCCTCCTCCGAAGAGTCAGCCGGCTTCAGGCTCTTAGCATTACCGGGTTCGGTATGGACGGTTTCTCGCCGGTACGGGAATATCAACCCGTTGTCCATCGACTACGCCTGTCGGCCTCGCCTTAGGTCCCGACTTACCCAGGGCAGATTAGCTTGACCCTGGAACCCTTGGTCATTCGGCGGACGGGTTTCTCACCCGTCATTCGCTACTCATGCCTGCATTCTCACTCGTGTGGCCTCCACGGCTGGATCACTCCGCCGCTTCCCTGGCCACACGACGCTCCCCTACCCATCCACACGCTTGGACACGACCCGAAGGTCGTGCCGGGCAATGTGTGAATGCCACAGCTTCGGCGGTGTGCTTGAGCCCCGCTACATTGTCGGCGCGGAATCACTTGACCAGTGAGCTATTACGCACTCTTTAAAGGGTGGCTGCTTCTAAGCCAACCTCCTGGTTGTCAAGGCAACTCCACATCCTTTCCCACTTAGCACACGCTTAGGGGCCTTAGCTGGTGGTCTGGGCTGTTTCCCTCTCGACTACGGAGCTTATCCCCCGCAGTCTCACTGCCACGCTCTCACTTACCGGCATTCGGAGTTTGGCTGACGTCAGTAACCTTGTAGGGCCCATTGGCCATCCAGTAGCTCTACCTCCGGTAAGAAACACGTGACGCTGCACCTAAATGCATTTCGGGGAGAACCAGCTATCACGAAGTTTGATTGGCCTTTCACCCCTACCCACAGGTCATCCCCCAGGTTTTCAACCCTGGTGGGTTCGGTCCTCCACGCGGTCTTACCCGCGCTTCAACCTGCCCATGGGTAGATCACTTCGCTTCGGGTCTAGATCACGCGACTCAATCGCCCTATTCGGACTCGCTTTCGCTACGGCTTCCCCACACGGGTTAACCTCGCCACGTAACACTAACTCGCAGGCTCATTCTTCAAAAGGCACGCCGTCACCCCTGCTATGGAGGCTCCGACGGATTGTAAGCACACGGTTTCAGGTACTATTTCACTCCCCTCCCGGGGTACTTTTCACCTTTCCCTCACGGTACTTGTCCGCTATCGGTCACCAGGGAGTATTTAGGCTTAGCAGGTGGTCCTGCCAGATTCGCACGGGATTTCTCGGGCCCCGTGCTACTTGGGATGCTTCTCGGGAGATCACGACATTTCGTCTACGGGGGTAGCACCCTCTATGCCGGGCCGTTCAATGCCCTTCGACTATGACGCAATTTTGTAACTCCCTGCTATCACGGCAGTGATAGCTGAAAAGTCCCACGACCCCGACCATGCAACGCCTGCCGGCTATCACACACGATCGGTTTAGCCTGTTCCGCTTTCGCTCGCCACTACTTACGGAATCGCGGTTGCTTTCTCTTCCTGTGGGTACTGAGATGTTTCACTTCCCCACGTTCCCTCTTCACGCCCTATGTGTTCAGGCGTGAGTGACTGGGCTTTATTATTCCCCAGCCGGGTTTCCCCATTCGGAAATCCTCGGATCACAGTTCGGTTACCAACTCCCCGAGGCTTATCGCAGGTTCCTACGTCCTTCATCGGCTCCTGGTGCCAAGGCATCCACCGTGTGCCCTTATTAACTTGGCCACAAAGATGCTCGCGTCCACTGTGCAGTTCTCAAGGTACGGGCGGTCCCGATCACCTGGTCCGCGCCTGCAGCTGCATCAGCGCCTCGAGCTGAGCTCGGGATGGTGACGCAGCGGCGGTTCGCGGGGGTGTCGGTCCGCAGCCAGGCCCGAAGGCCGGCCGTGAGGTACGGGGCTTGCCCGTTCCCTCAGGACCCAACAGCGTGCCGAAGCGCCGCTCCAGCCTCCCGGACCGTTCCACCCTCGACCCGCAAGCGGGAGAGGAGTACTAGGTGCGGTCAACTGATCGCGACGCCAACTAATCGATGTTCCACCCTTGAGCTACCCCTTCGGAACGATCGTCCGAAGCGGGCCCTGGACGCCCCGAGGGACGCCAGATGCTCCTTAGAAAGGAGGTGATCCAGCCGCACCTTCCGGTACGGCTACCTTGTTACGACTTAGTCCCAATCGCCAGTCCCACCTTCGACGGCTCCCTCCAAAAGGTTGGGCCACCGGCTTCGGGTGTTACCGACTTTCGTGACTTGACGGGCGGTGTGTACAAGGCCCGGGAACGTATTCACCGCAGCGTTGCTGATCTGCGATTACTAGCGACTCCGACTTCATGGGGTCGAGTTGCAGACCCCAATCCGAACTGAGACCAGTTTTTTGGGATTCGCTCCACCTTGCGGTCTCGCAGCCCTTTGTGCTGGCCATTGTAGCATGCGTGAAGCCCAAGACATAAGGGGCATGATGATTTGACGTCATCCCCACCTTCCTCCGAGTTGACCCCGGCAGTCTCCTATGAGTCCCCGGCATTATCCGCTGGCAACATAGAACGAGGGTTGCGCTCGTTGCGGGACTTAACCCAACATCTCACGACACGAGCTGACGACAACCATGCACCACCTGTACAGAGCCCGTAAGGACCTGCCATCTCTGACAGTTTTCTCTGTATGTCAAGCCTTGGTAAGGTTCTTCGCGTTGCATCGAATTAATCCGCATGCTCCGCCGCTTGTGCGGGCCCCCGTCAATTCCTTTGAGTTTTAGCCTTGCGGCCGTACTCCCCAGGCGGGGCGCTTAATGCGTTAGCTGCGGCACGGAACTCGTGGAATGAGCCCCACACCTAGCGCCCAACGTTTACGGCATGGACTACCAGGGTATCTAATCCTGTTCGCTCCCCATGCTTTCGCTCCTCAGCGTCAGTTATGGCCCAGAGATCCGCCTTCGCCACCGGTGTTCCTCCTGATATCTGCGCATTCCACCGCTACACCAGGAATTCCGATCTCCCCTACCACACTCTAGTCTGCCCGTACCCACTGCAGGCTCAGGGTTAAGCCCTGAGTTTTCACAGCAGACGCGACAAACCGCCTACGAGCTCTTTACGCCCAATAATTCCGGACAACGCTTGCACCCTACGTATTACCGCGGCTGCTGGCACGTAGTTAGCCGGTGCTTCTTCTGCAGGTACCGTCACTTTCGCTTCTTCCCTGCTGAAAGAGGTTTACAACCCGAAGGCCTTCGTCCCTCACGCGGCGTCGCTGCATCAGGCTTTCGCCCATTGTGCAATATTCCCCACTGCTGCCTCCCGTAGGAGTCTGGGCCGTGTCTCAGTCCCAGTGTGGCCGGTCGCCCTCTCAGGCCGGCTACCCGTCGTCGCCTTGGTAGGCCATTACCCCACCAACAAGCTGATAGGCCGCGAGCTCATCCCGAACCGAAAAACTTTCCACCCAATGGAGATGCCTCCTTGGGTCGTATCCGGTATTAGCTGCGGTTTCCCGCAGTTATCCCAGAGTTCGGGGCAGATTGCTCACGTGTTACTCACCCGTTCGCCACTGATCCCCGGTGCAAGCACCGGTTCACCGTTCGACTTGCATGTGTAAAGCACGCCGCCAGCGTTCGTCCTGAGCCAGGATCAAACTCTCCGTTGATGTCTTTTACGACGCAGGTCCGCAAGCGGATCCCACGCCGACATCTGAAGAAACCAGCCGAAGCTGGTGATCTTGGCAATGAGCAGATCCGATTTCTCGGATGCTGGTTCATACCAAAGGAATCCCAACACGTCTCAGCCGCAAGCCTGATGGCTCTTGGCCGATGCCGTGTTCGGGGTTAAATCTGGCATCGATTTTTTGGCACGCTGTTGAGTTCTCAAGGAACAGACGCGCACTGATCTGGGTCTCTCGACCGGTCTCAGGGCAACCGTTCTAACTTAGCCGAGCCGTCACAGCGAGTCAAACCATCTTCCGGGTCCAGCCCGGCACGATGGATCGAGGTTCACTGCGGGGTTCGAGGACCAACAGTAGCACCTCTCCGGGGGTGGTTCGAACCACCCCCAGCAGGGTCCCGAGCGGCCCGGTCCGTGCTCAGGAAGCCGCTGACAGTGACCGCGGCGAGGGAGCGCCGGCCGCGACGGATCAGGACCACCCCACCGGGCAGCAGATCCTCGGCCAGGAGGGCGCGCTCCGGGTCGGTCACCTTGGCGTTGTTCAGGTAGGCGCCGCCCTCGGCAACCGCCCGACGGGCGGCGTTGCGCCCGGCAACCAGGCCGGTGGCCGCCATCAGGTCGACGAACCGGTCCCCCACCTGTCCGGTGGCCTGCGGCAGCTCGGCCGTGGCATCCCGCAGCGTCGCGGCGTCGAGACCGGCCAGCTCGTCCGCCGTCGCCTCGGCCGAACAGCGCCTGGGCGGCCGCCTCCACCCGCTGGGCCGCCGCGGCACCATGCACCAGGGTCGTGACCTCCTGGGCCAGCGCCCGCTGGGCCTCCCGCAGGTGGGGTCGCTCCCGGGCCGACTCCTCGAGCGCCTCGATCTCCTCGCGAGATCGGAAGGTGAAGACCCTCAGCAAGGTGCCGACGATCGCGTCCTCGGCGTTCAGCCAGAACTGAAAGAAGGCGTACGGCGAGGTCATCTCGGCGTCCAGCCACACCGAGCCACCCTCGGTCTTGCCGTACTTCGTGCCGTCGGCCTTCGTGATGAGTGGGGTCGCCAGCACGTGCACGGCCACGCCCTCGGCCCGGTGGATCAGGTCGACGCCGCTGGTCAGATTGCCCCACTGGTCGCTCCCGCCGGTCTGCAACGTGCACCCGTAGCGGCGGTAGAGCTCCAGGAAGTCCAGTCCCTGCAGGATCTGGTAGCTGAACTCGGTGTAGGAGATGCCCTCCTGCGAGGCGAGCCGGTCGGCGACCGCGTCCTTGCGGATCATCGTGTTGACCCGGTAGTGCTTGCCGATGTCGCGCAAGAAGTCCAGCGCCGACATCGGCGCCGTCCAGTCCAGGTTGTTGACGATGGTCGCCCCGTTGTCCGGATTGTCGCCCTCGAACAACAAGAAGCGGCCGACCTGCTCACGCAGCCGCTCGACCCAGGCCGCGACGGTCTCCTTGGAGTTGAGCGCGCGCTCGGCCGTCGGCTTGGGGTCACCGATCAGGCCGGTCGAGCCTCCGACGAGGGCCAGCGGGCGGTGTCCGGCGTCCTGCAGCCGGCGCATGGTGAGCAGCTGGACCAGGTTGCCCATGTGCAGGCTGGGCGCGGTCGGATCGAAGCCGCAGTAGAACGTCACCGGCCCGGCTGCGAACGCCGCGCGCAGAGCGTCCTCGTCGGTGGACAGGGCGAGCAGCCCACGCCAGCGCAGCTCGTCAACGATGTCGGTCACGGCGGTCCTTCGCTCGATTGACTACCCAGGTCCTGACGGCCAAGCCTGCCCGATCATGGCGTGCGTGGTCGCCGCGGTTTCGCCGGTCGGTACGCCGAGACCGTACGGTCCCCCTCGATCCAGAACCGCCAGGGGTACGCCGTGGCGTCGCCGCCGGCACCGGAGACCCCGACCCGAGGGCCCTGGCGGATCAGCCTCGTCGGCCACCGGCTCGCGGCGCTGCAGGCGGATCCCCGACGGCCCGGCGCACAGGTCGGCGCCGTTGTCATCCCGGCCGAGGGCCAGTGCGGAGGCGAGCCGCGCCGGGCCGCGAGCAAGATCGCGATCGGTTGCCGACGGCGGCCGGCGCTCACGGGCGATGTCGAGTCCGGCCACCACCTCACCCGCGCGCAGCAGGACGGCCGTGGCCACCCCAGGCGGCCCGCAGACGATGTTGGCGCACCAGTGCATGCCGTAGGTGAAGTACGTATAGAGATGGCCGGCCGCGCCGTACATCACCGCGTTGCGCGGCGTGGGCCCGCGGAAGGCGTGCGATCCGGGGTCGGTCTCCCCGTCGTACGCCTCGACCTCGGTGAGCCGGACCGTGACCGGTCCGGGCGGCCGGTCGACGACGAGCAGGCAGCCGAGCAGCTCGGGTGCGACCTCGAGCGAGGACCGCGCGAAGAAGGACCGCCCGAGTCGCATCGCCCGATCGAACCAGATCAGACCAGCCCGCGGGCCAGTCGCCCGTACCCTCGGCTCGTGATCTGGCGGCGTCGTCACTCGAGCGGCGCCGGGCCGTGGTCGCCCTCGGCAGACGGGCCGCGCGATTCGGCGCTGCCGATGCTGCTCCGTGCCCCAGGCGGAGAGCCTCAGCGCGCTCTACCGAGCAGGCGCTGGCCGAACGCGGCATCGAGACGACGCCGAGTACCGATGGTGGCGCTCGTCGCGCTCGGGATACGCCGTTCGGCCTGCACAACCTGGCCGTCGAGCTGTCCCATCAACCCTGGTCGACGCCTGGCGCCACCATCATCGATGAGCAAGCCGACGCGGTCGCGGCCGGCCACGGCGGCAGGAACCACTCACCAGCGACGGCTCGACCAACTGCGGTCGTGGTCTGGTGGCCCGGTCCGCAGACATTGCGCCGCACTGACCCGGCGCGAGAGGCCGCTTGGCCCGGCATCAGCGTCGGCATCGCGGTGGCGTACGGCGAGCGATCCGGCGCATCGACCCGGACGTGGCGTCGTGATCATCGGCGACTCGACGCGCTGCTGCGAGCCATCGCAACCTCCGGGCCCGTCGCCACCGGAACGCCACGACGTTCCCGCGCGGCCGGCGACCGGACTCGGTCGTGCATCGCTGCTGAGCAACGACCGGTACGGCGGCGCCCGCGTGCTACGCTCGACGAGCTCGCCGCGCAACTCGCTGGGGTCGGAGCGACCGGCGTACGGACGGTTCGTGGCGGTGCCCAACCAACACACCTGCTGGTCCACGACGAGCGGAACGCGATGCGTGCCGCCATCGGCCTGATGGTGCAGATCGCCTGGCCGCATTTCCGACGCGCAGCGGCCCGATCAGCCCGCACGTCTACCCGGCCTGCGCAGGGCCCAGCCGAGCAGACGACCGAACAGCGCGCAGACCGGCGACGATGGTCGTGCGAGTCCGCCGGCCGTGCAAGCGGTCTTCGACCGGTTCGAGCGGTCGCCCAGCGGCTAGCCCTTGCGGCGGGTGATGGTGCGGCCGAGCCAGACCAGCGGGTCGTACTTGCGGTCGACGGCGCGCTCCTTCAACGGGATGAGCGCGTTGTCGGTGATCTTGATGTGCTCGGGGCAGACCTCGGTGCAGCACTTGGTGATGTTGCAGAAGCCCAGGCCGAAGTCGTCGACGGCCTCGCTGGCCCGGCCCTTGCGCTGGTCGAGCGGGTGCATGTCGAGCTCGGTCATCCGCATCAGGAAGCGCGGGCCGGCGAACGACTCCTTGTTGTCCTCGTGGTCCCGGACGACGTGGCAGGTGTCCTGGCACAGGAAGCACTCGATGCACTTGCGGAACTCCTGCGAGCGCTCGACGTCGACCTGGGCCATCCGGTAGTCGCCCGGCGCCGTGTCGGGTGCCGCGAAGGCCGGGATCTCGCGGGCCTTGGTGTAGTTGAAGGAGACGTCGGTCACCAGGTCGCGCATCACCGGGAACGCCCGCATCGGCGTGACCGTGATGGTCTCGCCTTCGGTGAAGGTGCTCATCCGGGTCATGCACATCAGCCGCGGCCGACCGTTGACCTCGGCGCTGCACGAGCCGCACTTGCCGGCCTTGCAGTTCCACCGGACGGCCAGGTCACCGGCCTGGGTGGCCTGGAGGCGGTGGATGATGTCGAGGACGACCTCGCCCTCGTTGACCTCGACGGTGTAGTCCTTCAGCTCTCCGCCGTCGGCATCGCCCCGCCAGACCCGGAAGTGCGCGTCGTAGCTCACTTCGCCTCTCCTTCGTTCGCGTCCAGTCCCGTGTCCAATCGGTGCATCTCCGCGTCGGTGAAGTACTTGCCGAGCTCCTTGGGGTCGAAGAGCTGGAAGAGATCGAGCCGGATCTCGGGCACCGGCTGGTGGTGCATCGCGATCTGGACCGGCTGCTGCGCGACGAGCTCCAGCACGAGGTTCTCCTTGCGCCACTCCGGATCCATCGCGGGATGGTCCTCGCGGGTGTGGCCGCCGCGGCTCTCAGTTCGCTCCAGCGCGGCCATGGCGACGCACTCGGAGATCAGCAGCATGTTGCGCAGGTCGAGGGCCAGGTGCCAGCCCGGGTTGAACTGCCGGTGGCCCTCGACCTGGACCCGGGTCGCGCGCTCCTTGAAGCCCTGCAAGCGCTCCAATGCCTCCGCGACCTCGGCCTCGCGCCGGATGATCCCGACCAGGTCGTTCATGGCCTGCTGCAGCTCCTGGTGCAGCGTGTACGGGTTCTCACTCGCCCCGGCCGGCTCCTCACCGGTGCCGAACGGCTGTACGGCGATGACCTGGGCCGCCTCGACAGCGGCGTCGTCGACGGTCGGCCGGGCCTCGCCCAGGCCACCGACGTAGTCAGCGGCCGCGGTGCCGGCGCGCTTGCCGAAGACCAGCAGGTCGGACAACGAGTTGCCGCCCAGCCGGTTCGAGCCGTGCATGCCGCCGGAGACCTCCCCCGCGGCGTACAGACCGGGGACCCGGGTGCCCTGGGTGTCGGCGTCGACCTCGACGCCGCCCATGACGTAGTGGCAGGTCGGGCCGACCTCCATGGGTTCCGCCGTGATGTCGACGTCGGCCAGCTCCTTGAACTGGTGGTGCATCGACGGCAGCCGCTTGATGATCTCGTCGGCCGAGAGCCGGGTCGAGACGTCCAGGAAGACCCCGCCGTGGGGTGAGCCGCGACCTTCCTTGACCTCGTTGTTGATGGCCCGGGCAACCTCGTCTCGCGGCAGCAGCTCCGGCGGGCGCAGGTTGTTGTCCGGGTCCTTGTACCAACGGTCGGCCTCGGCCTCGGTGTCGGCGTACTGGGCCCGGAAGACATCGGGGACGTAGTCGAACATGAAGCGCTTGCCCTCGCTGTTGCGCAGGACACCGCCGTCGCCACGGACCGACTCGGTGACCAGGATCCCCTTGACCGACGGGGGCCAGACCATGCCGGTGGGGTGGAACTGGATGAACTCCATGTTGATCAGCGTCGCGCCGGCGCGGGCCGCCAGGGCGTGGCCGTCGCCGGTGTACTCCCAGGAGTTGCTGGTGACCTTGAACGACTTGCCGATGCCACCGGTGGCCAGGATCACGGCCGGTGCCTCGAAGACGACGAACCGGCCGGACTCGCGCCAGTAGGCGAACGCGCCGGAGATCGGACCGCCGGGCCGGGACTCGTCGCGCAGCAGGTCGGTGACCGTGCACTCGGCGTAGACCCGGATCCGGGCGTCCAGGTCGCCGTGCTCGCGCAGGTCGTCCTGCTGCAGCGAGACGATCTTCTGCTGCAGGGTGCGGATCAGCTCCAGGCCGGTGCGGTCGCCGACGTGGGCCAGGCGGGGGTACTCGTGGCCGCCGAAGTTGCGCTGGCTGATCTTGCCCTCGGGGGTGCGGTCGAAGAGCGCGCCGTAGGTCTCGAGCTCCCAGACCCGTTGCGGCGCCTCCTTGGCGTGCAGCTCGGCCATCCGCGGGTTGTTGAGGAACTTGCCGCCGCGCATGGTGTCGCGGAAGTGGACCTGCCAGTTGTCCTTGGAGTTGACGTTGCCCATGGACGCGGCGATCCCGCCCTCGGCC
Source organism: uncultured Actinomycetota bacterium (assembly GCA_963834425.1). Classification (GTDB taxonomy): domain Bacteria; phylum Actinomycetota; class Actinomycetes; order Actinomycetales; family CAVURS01; genus CAVURS01. The sequence goes on along the minus strand of CAWIBR010000013.1, from coordinate 651,397 downwards.
ATGACCGTGTGGGCCTTGCCGAAGAGGGACTTGCAGATGATGGCGGTGCGCAGCCCCTGCTCGCGGGCCTCGATGGCCGCGCGGAGGCCGGCGCCGCCGGCCCCGATGACCAGGACGTCGTAGGTATGCCGCTCGAGCTCGCTCAATTGAAGATCCTCAGGTCGGTGAGGTGACCCGCGGACACCAGCCCGATGTAGGCGTCGGTCACGACGAGGGACACCAGCGTCACGAGCGCGAACTGCATGTGCTTCGTGTTGAGCTTGGACACCTGCATCCAGACCCAGTAGCGGATCGGGTGCTTGGAGAAGTGGTTCAGCCGGCCGGCGGTGATGCTGCGGCAGCTGTGGCAGGACGCGGTGTAGAGCCAGAGCAGGATCACGTTGGCGACCATGATCACGGTGCCGAGCCCGATCCCGAACTTGCCGTCCTTGCCGTGGAACGCGTCGATCGCGTCGTAGGTGTTGATCAGCGAGATCACCACTGCGGCGTAGAAGAAGTAGCGGTGGGCGTTCTGCAGGATCAGGGGGAAGCGGCGCTCACCGGTGTACTTGCCGTGCGGCTCGGCCACGGCGCAGGCCGGCGGCGAGAGCCAGAACGAGCGGTAGTAGGCCTTGCGGTAGTAGTAACACGTCAGGCGGAAGGCCAGCAGGAAGGGCAGCGTCAGGATGGCGAACGGGACCAGCGGGGGCCAGCTCCCGAACGGCGTCCCGAAGGTCGCGGACCCCGGGACGCAGGACGTGGACAGGCACGGGGAGGAGAACGGCGAGAGGTAGTGGAACTCGGCGACGTAGTAGTTCCGCTGCGTGGCCGTCCGGATGATGCCGTAGAGCAGCCAGGCCGTGAAGAAGATGGCGTACAGCAACGGCGAGACCCACCAGCGGTCGGTCCGTAGCGTGCGCTCGGCAATCTGGGCCCGGCCGGGATGACCGACACCGGCCGAGTACGCCGGCTTGTCCTGCACGCTCATCGACGCAACCTCTCGCAGGCATTCCAGAGCGAGGCCCGCTCCGTCGCTGACCTCATGCGCAGTCTGCCCAGGCGAGGGGTCGACCGCAAAGCGTTCAGGGGCCTGCGGAGTGTGACTGTTTCCACACTGCGTTCCACACTGGGCCCGCAGTGGCCCGACGGGTCAGGACGGCGTGGCCCAGACCCGGGCGGTCTGCAGCGTCGCCTCGGCGGCGATCAGCTGCTCGGCGACCCGGGTCGGCGCCGTGCCTCCCACCGCGTCCCGCGAGGCCAGCGAGCCCTCGACCGACAACACGGAACGGACCTCCGGCGTCAGGTCGGGCGAGATCGCCGCCAGCACCTCATCGGACAGCTCCCACAGCTCGAGCCCCCGCTCCTCGCAGACCCGCACGCAGGTGCCGGCCACCTCATGAGCGACCCGGAAGGCCACCCCCCGCCGGACCAGCCATTCGGCGATGTCGGTGGCGAGGGCGAATCCCTGCGGCGCCAAGGACGCCATCCGGGCGGTGTCGAAGCGCAACGTGGCGACCATCCCGGCCATCGCCGGCAGGAGCAGCTCGAGGGTGTCGACCTGGTCGAAGACCGGCTCCTTGTCCTCCTGCAGGTCCCGGTTGTAGGCCAGCGGCAAGCCCTTGAGGGTGGCCAGCAGGCCGGTCAGGTCCCCGATCAGGCGCCCGGCCTTGCCGCGGGCCAGCTCCGCGACGTCCGGGTTCTTCTTCTGCGGCATGATGCTCGACCCCGTCGAGTAGGCATCGTCGAGGGTGACGAAGGAGAACTCCTTGGTCGCCCAGATCGCGACCTCCTCGGCGATCCGCGACAGGTCGATCCCGATCATGGCGGCCACGAAGGCGAACTCGGCCACGACGTCGCGCGAGGCGGTGCCGTCGATCGAGTTCTCGACCGGCCGGTCGAAGCCGAGGTCGACCGCCACGGCCGCGGGGTCGAGCCCGAGCGAAGAGCCGGCGAGCGCGCCCGAACCGTACGGCGAGACCGCCGCCCGAGCGTCCCAGTCACGCAACCGGTCGACGTCGCGCAGCAGCGGCCACGCGTGAGCGAGCAAGTGGTGAGCCAGCAGGACCGGCTGGGCGTGCTGCAGGTGGGTGCGACCTGGCATCGCGGCGTCGGGGTGTGACTTCGCCTGCGCCACAAGGGAATCCACCACATCGAGGACGCCGGAGGCGACCCGACGGGCTTCCTCGCGCAGATACATGCGGATCAGCGTGGCGATCTGGTCGTTGCGGGAGCGCCCGGCACGGAGCCGCCCACCCAGGTCCGGTCCGACCCGCTCGATCAGCCCGCGCTCCAGCGCGCTGTGCACGTCCTCGTCGTCCGGCCCGGGGCCGAAGGCTCCAGAGGCCACGTCGGCGGCGAGCGCGTCCAGCCCGGCCACCATCCCGGCCAGCTCAGCGTCGTCCAGCAGTCCGGCGGCGTGCAGCACCCGGGCGTGAGCCTGGGAGCCGGCGATGTCGTGTCGAGCCAGGCGCCAGTCGAAGTGCGTGCTCTTGGACAAGGCAGCCAGCGCCTGGGCCGGCGCTCCACTGAACCGGCCGCCCCACAGCGCACCGGCGTTCGTCCCCTCGCCCGGTCCGGCGTGAGCGGTCATCAGTCCGTCCCGACTTCCATCGCCGCGCTCTCCAGGGCCGCCTCCTCATCTCCGGCGATACCCGGGTTGGCCGTGATCCGGTCGGCGCCGCCCGCCGGCAGCTCGCCGAAGAGCGTGCCGTGTTCGACCAGGACCTGACCCTGGTCCAGCGGCTGTCCGGCGTACAGCTCGAGCAGCGCGCGGGAGTCGGCGATGTCGAGGTTGCGCATCGTCAGCTGCCCGATCCGGTCGGTCGGTCCGAAGGCCGCCCCCTCGGTGCGCTCCATGGAGAGCTTGTCCGGGTGGTAGGACAAGGCCGGTCCCTCGGTGCGCAGGATCGTGTAGTCGTCGCCGCGGCGCAGCCGCAGGGTCACCTGGCCGGTGACGACGGAGGCGATCCAGCGCTGGATCGGCTCGCGCAGCATCAACGACTGCGGGTCCAGCCAACGACCCTCATAGAGCAGCCGGCCCAGGCGCCGTCCCTGCGCGACGTAGTTGGCGATGGTGTCCTCGTTGTGGATCGCGTTGACCAACCGCTCGTACGCCGCCCACAGCAGCGCCATGCCCGGCGCTTCGTAGATGCCCCGGCTCTTGGCCTCGATGATCCGGTTCTCGATCTGGTCCGACATGCCCAGGCCATGGCGGCCGCCGATGACGTTCGCCTCGTGCACCAGGGCCACGGCGTCGGTGAAGCGCTGGCCGTTGATCGCTACCGGACGTCCGCGTTCGAAGGCGATGGTCACCTCCTCGGGGAGGATCTCGACGGCCGGGTCCCAGTAGGCCACGCCCATGATCGGCTCGACCGACTCCAGCGAGACGTCGAGGTGCTCGAGCGTCTTGGCCTCGTGGGTCGCGCCCCAGATGTTGGCGTCGGTCGAGTAGGCCTTCTCCTGGCTGTCCCGGTAGGGCAGGCCCCGCTCGGTCAGCCATTGGCTCATCTCGGCCCGGCCCCCGAGCTCGTCGACGAACCTCGCGTCGAGCCACGGCTTGTAGATCCGCAGCTCCGGGTTGGCGAGCAGGCCGTAGCGGTAGAACCGCTCGATGTCGTTGCCCTTGAACGTCGATCCGTCACCCCAGATGTCGACGCCGTCCTCGTGCATCGCCCGGACCAGCAGGGTGCCGGTGACCGCGCGGCCCAGCGGGGTCGTGTTGAAGTAGGTCCGCCCACCCGAGCGGATGTGGAAGGCGCCGCAGGCCAATGCGGCCAGGCCCTCCTCGACCAGCTGGGCCCGGCAGTCGACGACGCGAGCCAGCTCCGCGCCGTACTGCATTGCCCGGGCCGGCACCCCCTGGACGTCCGGCTCGTCGTACTGGCCGATGTCGGCGGTGTAGGTGCACGGCACGGCGCCCTTCTCGCGCATCCAGGCCACGGCCACGGAGGTGTCCAGGCCGCCGGAGAACGCGATGCCGATCCGCTCACCCTCCGGCAGGGAGGTCAAGACCTTGCTCATCTGGGGTGTCCTCGTCGCTTTCGTGGATGGCTCTCGTGGATGGTTGGTGGGTCTTAGGCGGGGTCGTTCGAGCCGGAGGCCTGGACGACGAGGCGCTCGGCCAGCTCGGCGCCACCGTCGGGAGCCTTGGTGATCACGAGCACCGTGTCGTCGCCGGCGATCGTGCCGAGCACGTCGGACAGGGCGGCGTGGTCCAGGGCCGAGGCCAGGAACTGCGCGGCGCCGGGCGGCGTCCGCAGCACCACCAGGTTGGCCGAGGCATCCGCGCTGACCAGCAGCTCCGCGCACAGCCGGGCCAGCCGGGCATCGAGCGCGTCCTGGCTCACCGCCACCCGCGGGGTCCGGTCGCCCCCCTCGGCCGGCAAGGCGTAGACCAGGCCGGTGCCCGCGCGGACCTTGACCGCGCCGAGCTCGTCCAGGTCACGCGACAGCGTGGCCTGCGCGACTTCGACCCCGTCGAGGGCGAGCAGCTGAGCCAGCTCGGGCTGGGACCGGACCGCCTGTCGTTCGAGCAGCTCGGCGATCCGCTGGTGCCGGGCCACCTTGGTGAGCGCGATCATCGCTGCTCCAGCAGCCAGGTCAACAGGGCCTTCTGGGCGTGCAACCGGTTCTCGGCCTCGTCCCAGACGACCGAGTGCGGCCCGTCGATGACCTCGGCGGCGATCTCCAGGCCGCGATAGGCCGGCAGGCAGTGCAGGACGATCGCCTTCGCGTCGGCCCGAGCCAGCGCAGCGGCGTCGACGGCGTACGGCGGGAAGGGGCTCGCGGCCGAGGCGCGCTCGCCCTTCTCACCCTCCTGGCCCATGGAGACCCAGGTGTCGGTGGCGAGGACATCGGCGCCCGTTGCCGCCTCGGCCGGGTCGCTCGTCACGAGCACGGAACCCCCTGTGCCCTGGGCGATCTCGGCCGCTGTGGCCAACACGACCGGGTCGGGCTGGTAGCCCTCGGGTGCGCCGATCCGCACGTGCATCCCCGCGGTCGCGCCACCCAGCAGATAGGAGTGGGCCATGTTGTTGGCGCCGTCGCCCAGGTAGGTCAGGGTCAGCCCGGGCAGCTCGCCGCGGTGCTCTCGCACGGTCTGCAGGTCGGCCAGGATCTGGCACGGGTGGAACTCGTCGGTCAAGGCGTTGACGACCGGCACCGAGCTGGCCGCAGCCATCTGCTCCAGCCGGTCCTGGCCGAAGGTGCGCCAGACGATCGCGGCGACCTGCCGGTCGAGGACCCGTGCGGTGTCGGCGATCGGCTCACCGCGGCCGAGCTGGCTGGACTGCGCGTCGATGACGAGGGGGTAGCCGCCGAGCTCGGCGATGCCGACGCTGAACGAGACGCGGGTCCGGGTCGACGGCTTGTCGAAGATGACCGCGACCGCGCGGGGCCCGTCGAGTGGGCGCAAGGCATAGCGGTCGCGCTTCATCGCACCGGCCAGGTCCAGGACGGCCAGCTGCTCGGCCGGGGTGAGGTCGTCGTCGCGCAGGAAGTGCCGGAGCATCTCAGTCGCCCTTCGTCGGGGTCGCGTCAGGAGTCAGATCGGACGTCCGTTCGGACGTCACAGCGAGGATGGCCGGGAGCGCGGCCAGGAACGCGTCGACCTGGTCCGGTCCGAGGATCAGGGCCGGCGCGAGGCGCAGGGCGTCGGGCGCGACGGCGTTGACGATGAACCCTTCGTCCAGCGCGTTGGCGACGGCCCGGGCCGCCACCGGCTGGCGCAGGCCGATCGCCAACAGCAGCCCCTCGCCGCGCACCTCGGTGATGAGCGGATGGTGCAGGGCCGAGATGCCGGCTCGCAGCCGCGCCCCTGCCTGCCGCACGTTGAGCAACAGGTCGTCCCGCTCGATCGCGTGCAACACCGCCAGCCCGGCGGCGGTGGAGATCGGGTTGCCGCCGTAGGTCGTGCCGTGCTGACCGGCACCGAGCAAGCCGGCCGCGCGCTCGCCGAGGGCGACCGCGGCGCCGATCGGGATGCCCCCGCCCAGACCCTTGGCGACCGTGACGACATCGGGGACGACGCCGTGCCGGGTGTGCGCGAACCAGGCTCCGGTGCGGCCGATCCCGGTCTGCACCTCGTCCAAGACGAGCAGGGCGCCAACGGCCGACGTGGCCGCGCGCGCGGCCGCGAGGTAGCCATCGGGGGCCGGGAAGACACCGGCTTCGCCCTGGATCGGCTCGAGGAAGACCGCAGCCACCGTCTCGTCGACCGCGGACCGCAACGCTGCCGCGTCGCCGAACGGAACGTGGACGACGTCGCCCGGGAGCGGGGCGAACGGCTCGCGGTAGGCCGCCTTGTGGGTGAGCGCCAGCGCCCCCATGGTGCGGCCGTGGAAGGCACCTTCGGCCGCGACGATCCGGGTGCGCCCGGTGCGGCGGGACATCTTGAACGCCGCCTCGTTGGCTTCGCCACCGGAGTTGCAGAAGAAGACCGCCGAGCCGGCCGGGGCCTGCAGGATGCCCAAAAGCCGTTCGGCCAGGGCGATCTGCGGCGCCGTGGCGAAGAAGTTGGAGACCTGGCCGAGGGTGGCGAGCTGAGCGGTCACGGTCGAGACGAGCAGCGGATGGGCGTGGCCGAGGGTCGAGGTGGCGATGCCACCCAACAAGTCGAGGTAGCGCCGGCCGTCGGCGTCCCACACCCAGCACCCCTCGCCGCGCACGAGGACTCGTTGCGGCCGACCGTAGGTCGCCATGACCGAGCCGGCGTACCGCTCGAGCCAGCGGGCCGAGTCCTCGCCGGTCGCCGGGAGCGCAGGGTCGGCCGACGGCGTGGTGGACGAGGTGGACGAGGTGGACGTCACGAGCTCACTCATCGGGCAGCACCATCGTGCCCACGCCCTCGGAGGTGAAGACCTCCAGCAGGATCGAGTGGGCCACCCGGCCGTCGACCACGTGCGCCTGAGGGACGCCACCCCGGACGGCCTGCAGGCAGGCCTCCATCTTGGGCACCATCCCGGCCTCGAGGCTCGGGAGCAGGCGTTCCAGCTCACCCGCGCCGACCCGGCTGACCAGCGAGGTGCGGTCCGGCCAGTCGGCGTAGAGGCCTTCCACGTCGGTGAGGATGACCAGCTTCTCGGCGCCGAGGGCCACCGCGAGGGCGGCCGCCGCGGTGTCGGCGTTGACGTTCAGGACCTGCCCGTCGTCGGCGTCGATGTCCGGAGCCACCGTCGACACCACCGGGATCCGGCCGGCCTCGAGCAGATCGAGCACGGCGGAGGGCCGGACCTCGACCACCTCCCCGACCATTCCGAGGTCGACGTCCTCGCCGTCGACGACGGTGCCGCGGCGGCGAGCTCCGAACAGGTGGGCGTCCTCGCCGGACAGGCCGACGGCGAACGGTCCGTGCCGGTTGATCAGCCCGACCAGGCCGCGACCGACCTGACCGGTGAGCACCATCCGGACCACGTCCATCGCCTCGGCGCTGGTGACCCGGAGGCCGCCCTTGAACTCGCTGGTGATGCCGAGTCGGTCCAGCATCGCGCTGATCTGTGGGCCGCCACCGTGCACGACGACCGGCCGCAATCCGGCGTAGCGCAGGAAGACGATGTCCTCGGCGAAAGCCGCCGTCAGCTCGGGGTCGATCATCGCGTGGCCGCCGTACTTCACCACGACGAGCGCGTTGTGGAACCGCTCCAGCCATGGCAACGCCTCGACCAGGACTTGCGCCTTCGCACTCGCCGTCATGAGCTGTACGCCGAGTTCTCGTGCACGTAGGCGTGGGTCAGGTCGTTGGTCCAGACGGTGGCCGTGTCCGACCCGGCGTGCAGGTTGACGACGACGTGGACCGTGCGCCCGCTCAGGTCCACCAGGTCGCGCGACTCCCCCGGTTCGCCGCCCAGCGCGATCCAGACGTCGTTGATGGCGACGTCCAGCTCGTCCGGCTCGAAGGTGGCCCGAGTGGTGCCGACGGCGGCCAGGATCCGGCCCCAGTTGGCGTCCCGGCCGAAGACCGCGGCCTTGAACAGGTTGCTGCGCGCGATGGCCCGGCCTACTTCGACCGCGTCGTCCTCGCTCGCCGCCTGGACCACCTCGATGGAGATGTCGTGGTCGGAACCCTCGGCGTCGCGCATCAGCTGCTGGGCCAGGTCGTGGCAGACGGCCCGGACCGCGTCGGCGAAGTCACGCTCGCTCGGCGCGATCCCACTGGAGCCGCTGGCCATGAGGAGCACGGTGTCGTTGGTCGACATGCAGCCGTCGGAGTCCAGCCGGTCGAACGTCACCCGGGTCGCGGCCCGCAGGGCCCGATCGCAGGTCTCGGCGTCGACGTGGGCGTCGGTCGTGATCACCACGAGCATGGTCGCCAGCGCGGGCGCGAGCATGCCGGCGCCCTTGGCCATGCCGCCGACAATCCAGCCCTCGCCGCCGCTGCTCGCCTGCTTCGGGTGGGTGTCAGTAGTCATGATGGCGGCCGCGGCGGCCGGACCGCCGTCGGCCTCCAACGCCCCTGCCGCGGCGGCAACACCCGCGAAAAGCCTTGTCTCGTCAAGCTTCTCGCCGATCAAGCCGGTCGAGCAGACGACCACATCACCCGCCGAGACGGTCAGCAGCTCGCCCACCTGCTCGGCCGTGGCATGCGTCGTACGGAAGCCGGCCGGCCCGGTGTAACAGTTGGCCCCGCCCGAGTTGAGGACGACGGCGCGCACCACGCCGTCCGCGCTCGCCTGCTCGCTCCACAGGACCGGGTGGGCCCGGCACCGGTTCGTCGTAAAGACCGCGGCGGCGGCGGCGATCGGGCCGTCGTTGACGACGAGGGCGACGTCAGCCGCACCAGTGGATTTCAGCCCAGCAGCGACACCCGACGCCCGGAACCCTTGCGCAGCAGTGACACTCACGGGGCAACGCCGATCAGGGGCAGACCCAGCGTCTCCGGGAGCCCTAGGGCCAGGTTGAGACTCTGGACCGCGGCGCCCGCCGTGCCCTTGGTCAGGTTGTCGATCGCGGCCACGACCACGACCCGGCCGGCCCGTTCGTCCAGGGCCAACTGCAGGTGCGCGACGTTGGCGCCCAGGGTGTCTGCGGTCCGGGGCCACTGGCCGGCCGGCAGGAGGTGCACGAACGGCTCCTCGCCGTACGCCGCGTTCCAGGCCGCGCGCAACGAGGTCTCGTCGACTCCCGCCCGAACCCGGGCCGTGGCGGTGGCCAGGATGCCGCGGGCCATGGGGGCGAGGGTCGGCGTGAAGGACAGGCTCACCGGTTCACCGCCGGCAGCCAGCAGGTACTGCTCGACCTCGGGCGTGTGCCGGTGACCACCGCCCACGCCGTAGGGCGTCATCGAGCCCATGACCTCCGCGCCCAGCAGATGCGGCTTCAGCGAGCGCCCGGCGCCCGACGTGCCAGAGGCCGCCACCACGACCAGGTCGGCCGGCTCGAGCAGCCCGGCTGCGAAGCCCGGAGCCAGGGCCAGGGCGATCGCGGTCGGATAGCAGCCGGGCACCGCGATCCGCCGGGCGCCGGCCAGGATGTCGCGCTGCTTGCTGCCGTCCGCGAGCGGCAACTCCGGCAGTCCCGTCGGCCAGCTCCCGGCATGGGTTCCGCCGTAGAACCGCTCCCACGCGCTCGGATCGGCGAGCCGGAAGTCGGCCCCGCAGTCGACCACGACCGTCTCGGCCGGTAGGTCAGCAACGAGGGCGGCCGAGGCGCCGTGCGGCAGGGCCAGCACCACGACGTCGTGACCCGCGAGGGCGTCGGCGGTGGTCGGCTCGATGACCCGGTCGGCCAACGGCACGAGCTGCGGATGGTGCTCGCCCAGGCGGCTGCCGGCCGAACCGGCCGCGGTCAGCGCGCCGACCTCGATCTGGGGATGACCGAGGAGCAGCCGCAGCAGCTCGCCACCGGCGTAGCCGCTCGCGCCCGCGACACCGACCCGGATGCCCATCGGCTGCCTCTCCTTCACACTCGTGACTGACACTCTGTGCTCAGACGGTGGCCGGGTCTCACGCCGGCGCCGACTCGCTCTGCATGATCATACACAGAGCAGGAATTTCATTCAGCCGGCCCTGGAGGTGCCTGTGCGCGCAGTCCTGATCCGCTCGACGGGTGGTCCCGAGGTGCTCGAGCTCGCCGACCTACCGACCCCCGAGCCCGGCCCGGCCGATGTCGTCGTCGAGGTCGCGGCGAGCGGGGTCAACTTCATCGACACCTACCAGCGCTCGGGCATGTACCACCTGCCGCTGCCCGTCGTCCTGGGCGGCGAGGGCTCCGGCCGGATCGTCGCGATCGGCGCCGACGTGGCCGACCTTGCGGTCGGCGACCGGGTGGCCTGGCAGGGCGCGCCGGGCAGCTACGCCGAGCAGGTCCGCCTCCCAGCCGCGGCCTGCGTGCCCGTCCCCGCGGGGGTGAGCGACCAGGTCGCCGCGGCGATCCTGCTGCAGGGCATGACGGCGCACTACCTCTGCCGCTCGACGTACGCCGTCCAGCCGGGCGACGTCGTGGTCGTCCACGCCGGCGCGGGCGGCGTCGGTCTGCTCCTGACCCAGCTCGTCCGCTCGCTCGGCGGCCACGTGATCAGCACCGTTTCGACGCCGGAGAAGGCCGAGCTGTCCCGGGGGGCCGGCGCCGAGCACGTCGTCAGCTACGACGATCTCGCCGACACCGTCCGCGAGGTCACCGGCGGCGTGGGCGTGCCGGTGGTCTACGACGGCGTCGGTCGGGCGACCTTCGAGACCTCGCTGAGCTGCACCCGACGCCGGGGCATGGTCGTGCTGTTCGGCGCCGCCAGCGGCCCGGTCCCGCCGTTCGACCTGCAGCGGCTCAACCCGGCGGGCTCGCTCTTCGTCACCCGGCCGACGCTCGGCGACTACGTCGCGAGCCCGGAGGAACGGCGGTGGCGGGCGGGCGAGCTGTTCGACGCCGTCACGGCCGGCACGCTAGACGTCCGGGTAGGTGCGACGTACCCGCTCGAGCAGGCCCGACAGGCCCACGAGGACCTGCAGGGCCGGCGGACGACCGGCAAGGTGCTCCTGCTCCCCCGCTGACCGCCGCACTCGCCGTGACCGGGGCACCGCGCCGCGCGGGGAGCACGGCTCAGGTGCGCTGGACCGCCCCGACCCGGCGGGCCGCCTCGGCCACGGCGGCGTCGCGGACGGCGGTGGCTTCCTCGCTGGTCAAGGTGTGATCGCTCGCGCGCAGCCCCAGTCGGTAGGCGAGCGAGCGCTGGCCCTCGGCGACCTGCGGCCCCGAGTAGAGGTCGAAGAGCTCGACCGACTCGACCAACGGTCCGCCGCCCTCGCGCAGTGCCGCCTCGACGTCAGCCGCGGGCGTTGCCGCGTCGACGACCAGGGCAACGTCCTGCAGCGCCAACGGGAAGGTCGACAGCGGCGCGGCCGCAACGACCTGGGGCGCGGCCGCGACCAGTCGATCGAGGTCCAGCTCGGCCGCGCACGTGCGCGCCGGCAGCGCCAGCGTCTCGACCACCTGCGGATGGAGCTCGCCGGCGTGGCCGATCAACGTGCCGTCGGCCAGGTGCAGCGCGGCGCATCGGCCCGGATGCCACGGCCGATGGTCGGCGTCGGCCGTGACCACGAGCTCGACCCGCAGCGCGCCGGCGACCGCGAGGGCCAGCGTCACGGCGTCCGACCAGTCGGCCGGCCGGCCTTCGCCCCACCAGCCGCGCAGCTCGCGCTGACCGGCCAGGGCTACGGCGATCCGCGTTGGCTGGTCCGGGACGGTGGCCTCCAGCGCCGCCAGTTCGGCATCGGAGGGACGCGCCTGGACTCCCGGCTGAAGGGCCCGCGCAGGAGTCGCCTCCGGGCGGGTCACCATCCCGAGCTCGAAGACCGCGAGGTCACGGCTGCCGCGGCTGACGTTGCGCCGCAACACCGGCAGGAGGGTCGCCAGCAGCGACGTCCGCAGCTCGGGCTGCTCCTCGGACAGCGGATTGGCCAGGCGCATCGCCTGCCGCCGCGCGTCGTCCGGGGGCAGCAGGAAGGCGTCGTGGATGTCGGGGGAGACGAAGGGATAGCTCAGCACCTCGACGCAACCGCGATCCGCGAGCGCCTGCGAGACGGCGCGACGACCCTTCTGGGCGGTGGTCAGGCCCCGCCCAGGGGGCGCGACGGGCAGGATCGACGGGATCCGGTCGTAGCCCTCGAGCCGGGCGACCTCCTCGACCAGGTCGACCGCGATGCGCAGATCGGGGCGCCATGACGGCGGCGTGACCCGAGCCGTGGACCCGGCCACCTCGGCCTGCGCACCCACGGCTGTGAGCACCCGCTCCACGACAGCGGGCGAGTAGTCCAGGCCGACCAGCCGCGTCGGCAGGTCGAGGGGCAGCTCGATCACCGGCGTCGGCTCCCGCTCGCCGACATCGGTCACGGCGGGATCGGCCGCTCCCCCGCCGTACTCCGTCAACAGCTGGACGACCAGCTGGGCGGCGTACGGCGCGAGCTCGGGGTCGACGCCGCGCTCGTAGCGACGACTGGCCTCGGTCGACAGTTTGTGCCGGCGGGCCGAACGGGCAACGGTGCCGGCGTCGAAGTGCGCGGCCTCGACCAGGACGTCGCGCGTGGCGGCCCCGATCTCGCTGCTGGCACCGCCCATCACGCCGGCCAGGGCCAGCACCCGGCTGCCCTCGTCGGTGATGACCAGGTCCTCCGCGTCCAGCGTGCGCTCGATGTCGTCCAGCGTGGTCAGCTGCTCCCCCGCCGCGGCTCGGCGCACAACGATCGGTCCCGTCAACCTCTCCAGGTCGAACGCGTGCAACGGTTGTCCCGTGGCAAGCATCACGTAGTTGGTGACGTCGACACCGAGCGAGATTGCGCGCATCCCGGCCTGACGCAGCCGGCGCTGCATCCAGTACGGCGAGGGGCGCGATGCGTCGACCCCCCGGACGATCCGGGCCACGTAGCGGTCGCAGCCGACGTGCCCACGCAGCGGCGCGGCGTCCTCGAGCCGGACCGCGAAGCCGGGGCCGTCCGACCGCGGCAGCTCGACGGCGGCCGGGTCGCGGAAGCTCCCGCCGGTCGCGGTGGCGTACTCACGGGCGACGCCGCGGAGGCTGAAGCAGTAGCCGCGGTCGGGGGTCACGTTGATCTCCAGGACCTCCTCGCCCAGCCCGAGCAGTGCGATCGCGTCGGCGCCGGGGCGCACTCCCTCGGCGTCACCGAAGCCCATCGTCGCGAGGACCAGGATCCCGGCGTGGTCGTCGCCGAGATCGAGCTCGCGCGCGGAGCAGATCATCCCGTCCGACACGTGCCCGTAGGTCTTGCGGGCCGCGATCTCGAACCCACCAGGCAGCACGGCGCCGGGCAACGACACGACGACCAGGTCGCCGACAGCGAAATTGCTTGCGCCGCAGACGATCCCGCGCGGCGTACCAGCCGGTTCGCCCTCCGGGCCGTGCTCGCCGACGTCGACGTGACACCAGCGGATGGTCTTGCCGTTCTTCTGCGGTTCGTCGACGAAGTCGAGCACCCGCCCGACCACGACCGGGCCGGAGAGGGAGCCACCGTGCACGCCCTCCTCCTCCAGCCCGACCCGCCAGAGCGCGGACGCCACGGCCGCGGCGTCCGCACCGGGCGGGAGATCGGCGTAGTCAGCGAGCCAGCCAATGGGGATGCGCATCAGAGCCCGACCCCCAGCTGACGGCTGAACCGCACGTCGCCCTCGATCATGTCCCGCATGTCGGCCACCCCGTTGCGGAACATCAGCGTGCGCTCGACGCCCATGCCGAAAGCGAAGCCGGAGTAGACATCCGGATCGACCCCACAGGCCCGCAGGACGTTGGGGTGCACCATGCCGCAGCCGCCCCACTCGATCCAGCCGCTGCCGCCACAGGTGCGGCACTCAGGGTCGGCGCCCTTGCACACGAAACACAGCAGGTCCGGTTCGGCACTGGGCTCGGTGAAGGGGAAGTACGACGGGCGCAGGCGCAACGTGATGTCCGGGCCGAACATCAGGTGGGCCCAGTGCTCGAGGGTGCCCTTGAGGTGGGCCATGGTCAGGCCCTTGTCGACGGCCAGACCCTCGATCTGGTGGAAGACCGGGGTGTGGGTCGCATCCAGCTCGTCGGTGCGGAACACCTTGCCGGGGCAGATGACGTAGGTGGGCGCGCCCCGCTCGAGCAGGGTGCGGATCTGGACCGGAGATGTGTGCGTGCGCAGGACCAGCCCGGACTCCGGCGGGTCGACGAAGAAGGTGTCCTGCATCTGCCGGGCCGGGTGGTCGGCGTCGAAGTTGAGGGCGTCGAAGTTGAACCACTCGGCCTCGACCTCGGGCCCCTCGGCGACCTCCCAGCCCATGCCGACGAACATGTCGGCGATCTGCTCCTGGAGGGTCTGCAACGGGTGCCGGGCTCCGGTGGGCTCCCGGTCGGTCGGCAGCGTGACGTCGACCGTCTCCTCGACCAGGACCAGCTGGGCTCGGCGGGCCTCGAGCTCGGCCTGCCGCTGGGCCAGCGCGGCCGTGACCCGGCCACGAGCCTGGCCGACGCGCTTGCCGGCGTCGGCCTTGGCGGCCGGCGGCAGCGCGCCGATCTCGCGGTTGGCCAGGGAGAGCGGGCTCTTGTCGCCCGCGTGGGCGAGCCGGGCCGCCTTGAGCGCATCCAGGTCATCGGCCTCGGCGAAGGCGGCCAGGGCCCGCTCCACGGCGGCGTCGATGGCCTCGGGCGCCAGGGCGGCGACCTCGACCGGGTCGTAGGACTTGTTGGGTGCGGACATCGATCCGTTCCATCTCATGGATTCCCCTGGATGCTCAGGGGTGCCGGGGTGACTGCCGAGTCGGGTGAGTCTAAGTGAGTGGGGGTCGGTCGCCGGGAGCGACCGCGTGCGCTGGGCGGCCCGGCCCGAGCGCGCCCCCGTCGAACCGCCTCAGGCGAGGTGTTCGGGCGCGCCCGCGGGCAGCGTAAATCGGAACAGCGCCCCGCCACCGTCGGCCTGCCCGACCGAGATGCGCCCGCCGTGGGCCTCGACCAGGCCCCGGACGACGTACAGGCCCAGTCCGGTGCCGCCGCGGCTGCGCCCGTGCCAGAACCGGGTGAACACCAACGGGTAGTGGTCCACGGGGATGCCCTCGCCCTCGTCCGAGACGCTGACCGCGACCGCCTCGGTGCCGTCAGCCTCGTCCGAGCTCAACCCGTCGGGCACAACCGTCAGCGTGACGGTCCCGCCGCCGTGGCGCACGGCATTTTCGAGCAGGTTGCCGAGCACCTGGTCGACCCGGTCGGGGTCGGCCCAGACCTCGGGCAGGGGTTTGGGTGCCAGTACGACGAACCGCTCGTCGTCGTAGCCGCTGGCGACCATCCGCTCGACGTGCTTGTTGGCGACGGCGACGAGGTCCACCGGCTGGCGGCGGACCTCGAGACGACCGGCGTCGATCCGGGAGATGTCCAACAGCTCCCCGATCAGGCGGGTGACCCGGTCCGCATCGGCCTCGATCGTCTCCAACATCAGGCGCTTCTGGTCGTCACTGAACCGGTCCCAGCGGCGCAGCAAGGTGGCCGAGAAGCCCTTGACCGAGGTCAGCGGTGAGCGCAGCTCGTGGGCGACGGTGGACAGCAGCTGGGCCTGGGCCACCTCGGCCCGGCGGCGGTTCTCGGTGTCGCGGAGGCCGACGACGACGCGGACGACCGGCTCGCCCCGGCCGCTGCGCACGTAGCGCGTGGTGACGAGGAGCTCGCGCGCCCCAGCCATCAGCAGCAGCTTCTCCCGATGACCGCTGCGGGTCTCCAGACCACCCCAGGGATCGGTGGCGGTCCACCAGTTGTTGCCCTCACGGTCCTGCAGCGGAAGGACGTCGCGGACGTCGGCGCCCACGACGTCGACGGCCTGCAGGCCGGTGATCCGCTCGGCCGCGGTGTTGAACTCGGAGATACAGGCATCGGCCCCGATGACAACCAGCCCGTCCGGCAGCTCATCGGGGCTCAGAGTCGTCGTGGTGCCCGGCGCAACCTTCCCCGCCTGGCCCACCCCCGTGCCCATGGCCGCGACTCTAGCCTGCTCGACGGGCTGCGCCGGTGTAGCCGCCCGGACAGCTGTCTCCTCGCGGGGCTCGTCGGGCGAGGCCCCCGTCAGCGGGTTACGCCGCACGGCGCACCCGCGCGGAGGCGTAGAGGCAGACAGCGGCGGCGGCGGCCAGGTTGAGGCTCTCGGCCCGGCCGTGGATCGGCACCCGGACGATCTGGTCGGCCATCGCCAACTCCGGCTCGGAGAGCCCCCACGCCTCGTTGCCGAAGATCCACGCCGTCGGACCCACGAGTGGTCCCACACCCTCGGCTGCGGCGTCCAGCAGGTGGTCCAGGTCGACGGCCTCCGGTCGGCCGTCGGCCGCGAGGACGGCGCAGCCGCGCGCTCGCAGCTCCTCGACCAGATCAGCCAACGGCGCCCCGACGGCGAGGGGAAGGTGGAACAGGCTGCCCGCGCTGGCCCGGACGCACTTGGGGTTGTGGATGTCGACGCTCTCGTCGGTCAGGACGACGGCGTCGGCCCCGGCCGCGTCGGCGGCCCGGACGACCGTCCCCGCGTTCCCCGGATCGCGAACGCGGGACAGTACGGCGATGAGCGCCGGCCGAGGCGTGGCCGTCGATGGTGGCCAGGACGTCGCCGAGCGGGCGGTCGACCAGGTCGCAGACGGCCACCAGGCCTTGCGGGTGCACCGTGTCAGACAGCGCAGCCAGCACGTCGTTCCCGGCCAGGGTGACCACGACGCCGTCCGCGGTCGCGCGGCCCAGCAGATCGGCGTACCGCTCAGCGGCCTCGGGGTCGGCGAACACCTCGTGGACGAGGCCCGGATTCGCGGTTGCGGTCCGTCGGGCGTGCTCGCCGAGGGCCTCGCGGACCGCTTGGGGTCCCTCGGCCAGGAAGCGGCCCGCGCGCTGACGCACGACCCGCCGGGACAGGCCGCTCAGCGAACGGACCCGCTCGGAGCGGGCGTTCGTCAGCACGGTGTCCCGACGCGGTGCGTACAGCTCGCCGGCCGCGATGTCCGGCCGGTCAGGCGGCGTCGCCGGCGGCGTCGACGCTCGCGACGGCGGGCACGTGCGCCCGGGCGAGCTCGACCAGCGTCGTGAACGCTGCCGGGTCATTGACGGCCAGCTCGGCCAGCATCCGACGGTCGACCTCGACCTCGGCGGCCTTCAGCCCCTGGATGAACCGGTTATAGGTCATGCCGTTGGCGCGTGCGGCCGCGTTGATCCGCTGGATCCACAGTCGCCGGAAGTCACCCTTGCGGGCGCGGCGGTCGCGGTAGGCGTAACCCATCGAGTGGGTGACCTGCTCCTTGGCCTTGCGGTACAGCCGCGAGCGCTGCCCGCGGTAGCCGCTGGCCCGCTCGAGGACGACCCGGCGCTTCTTCTGGGCATTGACTGCCCGCTTCACGCGTGCCACGTGAGTGCTCCTTGACTATTGCTGAGACCTGCCGGTCTGGTGACGGTCTGGGTGATGGTTTGGGGGATGGTCTGGTGACGATCTGGCTGGACGAACGAGGCGGCCTCAGCGGCCGAGCAGCTTCTTGATCTTCTTGGCGTCCGCGGGCGCCACGACGACGTCCATCGAGAGCCGGCGGGTCCGGCGCGAGGACTTGTGCTCGAGGTAGTGCCGCACGTTGGTCTGCTCACGCATGATCTTGCCCTTGCCGGTCACCCGGAAGCGCTTCTTCGCACCACTGTGCGTCTTCATCTTCGGCATGGTTCGCCGTTCTCCTTCGCATCAGCCGGGACCTCGTGGTCCCGGCACGGGCTGCGGCGCCACCGATGTGGCGCCGAAATCTGGGCCGTCAGCTCTCGACGGCGGCCTTCTTGGCGGCGCTCTTGGTCGCCGTCTTGGTTGCGGGTGCGGCGCCGGCCGGCGCGCCCGCCGGCTTGGCGGCGGCCTTCTTGGCCGGTGCCGCCTTCTTCACGGCCGCCTTCTTGGCCGGGACGGAGGGCTTGGGCCGGGCTGGCGTCGTTGTCGGCTCGGTGGTCGCAGCCGCCTCGGCTGGCGTCGCCTCCGGTGTCTGCGTTGCCTCCTGGGTGACCTCCGTCGCCGGACTCGCGTCCGCCGGCGTCGCGTCTGTGGCTTCGACCGTCGTCTCGACCGTCTCGGTGGGCTCGGCCGGCTCGGTGGGCTCGGTGGGCTGGGTCGGCTCGGGCGCCGGGATCACCGCGGCGACGGGCTCAGGTGCAGCTGCCGGGGTCGGTGCCTCGGCGGCTTCCGCGACGGGAGCGGACGCCTCGGTGTGCGAAGACCGCTGGGCGTGGGCCTGCTCGCGCCGGCGGCGCTCCTCGGCCTTGGCCTCGGCCTTCTTCCGGGTCGGGCCGATCACCATGATCATGTTCCGGCCGTCCTGCTTGGGCGTGCTCTCGACGAAACCGAGCTCGCCGATGTCCTCGGCCAGCTTCTGGAGCAGGCGGAAGCCGAGCTCCGGACGCGACTGCTCGCGACCGCGGAACATGATCGTCACCTTGACCTTGTCGCCGGCCTTGAGGAACCGCTCGACGTGGCCCTTCTTGGTGCCGTAGTCGTGCGGGTCGATCTTCGGCCGGAGCTTGATCTCCTTGATGACCGTGTTGGTCTGGTTGCGCCGCGCCTCGCGCTCTTTCATGGCCGACTCGTACTTGAACTTGCCGAAATCCATGAGCTTGCACACGGGCGGACGAGCGTTGGGAGCGACCTCGACCAGGTCGAGGTCGGCTTCGGCGGCCAGCCGAAGGGCGTCCTCGACCCGCACGATGCCGACCTGCTCGCCGTTGGGGCCGACCAACCGGACCTCGGGGACCCGGATGCGGTCGTTGATGCGGGGCTCGCTGATGTGGTTCTCCTCGTAGTCGAGCGGGTGACCCGCGACAACGAGAAAGGCTCCCGTCGCCGCCTGCAACTGGGAGCCTCGCACCGGTTCCGGTGACGGCCATCGCCGTACGCCGAAAACCCGGCTGGGATGCCGGGCGGTGACCGGACCCGGCGACCTGCACGGCGGACCGACCAGGTCCGGATGTGCGCTCGACGCGGGTGGGAGCGAAACTCCACTTTGCGCACCCGGGCAGCACCCGGGTGGGTCAGTCAACGAGGGTATCAGCAGGCACGGGAGCACCGGTATTCCGCTCGGCGCCGCCTTCGTCGGCCTTCGCCGCCGATCTCGCTGCCGACCTGACTGCCGACCTGACTACCGACCTGGCGGTCGCTGTCCTTCGCCACCGCCGGTCGGTCTGACCCGCCGGCCCGCGAAGGCCAGCGCCATGCCGCCGGCAAGTGCGGCCAGCCCGATGCCGACAGCGCCGGCCGCGACGTAGCCCGCTCCAGGGCCCCAGCGGTCGGTGGCGAAGCCGGCCAGGGGCGCGCCCAGACCGCTACCGATCGTCATGGACGTCCCCTGCCAGCCCATCGCCTCGCCGCGGTACTCCTCGCGCACCAGATGCGCCACCGCGGAGGAGGTCGCCGTCAGGGCGGGCGCGCAGAACAGGCCGGAGATCCCGATCAGCAGGGCAACGCCCAGTGGGCCGTTCGCCAGGCCGATCGGCAAGGTCAGGACCGCGAGCCCGAACAGCACCACGGGTGGGGCGATCTCCCGGTGCAGGGCGCCGTAGACGAACCCGCCGACGATCGAGGTGATGCCCCAGATCACGAACACGACGCTGGTGAAGGACAGATGCCCGAGATGGCGCAGCTGCGCGACCACAGCCACCTCACTGCCGGCCAGCACGAGGGCGGCACCGGTGCCCGCGACGTAGACCGCGAGCAGTGCCGGCGTGAACCAGGCCCGGCGCGACCGGTCGACGACTGCGCGGTGTCGGGGCCGGGTCGCAGCCGAATCTCGTCCGGTCGTCGGCTCAGCAGCGGGGTCACCGTCACGGCCGGCGCGGCTCGACCCGGTGGGCGCGGAGCTGCGCACCGGCGGGTTGAGCAGCCAGAGCACAGCGCCGGCCACCATCTGGGCGGCGCCGACGACGAGCAGGACCCCGTCGGTCGACCAGGTGGTCGCGGCGAGCACGGCCAGCGCCGGGCCGGTCATGAAGGCCAGTTCGACGCTGATCGAATCCAGGGCCAGGGCCGCTCGTCGCTCCTCCGGAGGGACGGCCACCGACAGGGCGAGGCGGATGACGGAGAAGGCCGGCAACCCGAAGACGCCACCGATGGCTGCGATGACCAGCAACGCTTCGTACCCGACGAAGGGCGCGATCAGCCAGATGCCGCCGCCGAGGACGATCGAAGGCAGCAACGCGCGCCGCAGCCCCAGCCGGTCGATCGCCCGTCCGCGCCAGGGGCTGCCGACCGCCGCCGACACGGTCAGGACGGTGGCGATCAGGCCGGCGCGGGCGTAGTCCAGGTGCAGGCTGAGGACAACGTGCAGCGTGAGCACCACGCTCATCGCGATGACCGGCGCGCGGGCCAAGAAACCGACGACGAAGAGCCGAGGCACCCCTGCTGTGCGCACTACTGCGCGGTATGGCTCGAAAGGCATCAGCGGCATCGTGCCAAACCTCACACAATTTCGCGAAACGACCCGCGGGGCCCGGCCTATCGGTGCCCCGTCGGCTCCTCAAGGGAGCGGAGCGTCAGCTCGACTGAGTCCACGCACTCAGCGACCCGCTCGCTCCGGCTGATCGCGCGCTCGAAACCAGAGACGACGGCGGCCACGTCATCCGCGGCCAGACCCGGCGGCACTCCCAACACGATCCGGAGCTCCGACCCGTCGCCTCGTTCGCAGCGCGCGAGCAGCCCCTGAGCCATCGCGAGTTGCGAGATCTCCTGTGCCACAGCCGGATCCGCGTACGACGGCAGCCAGGTCTGATCCCGGCCGAGGCACCAGACGGCCGGTCGGCGGACCAGGTACGGAACCGGCCCGGCGGGGTCCAGGTCGAGCAGGTCGCAGCCTTCGGCGACCGCGGAGAGCGCCGCCCGCTGCGCGGGGACCGGCACCGGGCGCGCGTCGGCCCGCCAGCGCTGCAGTGCGTCCGGACTCGTGAAGACCGGAAGCGCGCGTCGACCATCGACCCCGGTCACCGTCATCAGGGCCATATGCGCACCCTCATCGACGACAGGGACCACCGCGACGAACAACCGCGCCGCGGCCAGAGCGGTCACCACGGCCACCTCGTCGAGCTGATCGGCCCCCCAACCAGCCAGCGCTTGCGCCAGCTCGGGATCGGGCCGGCCGTCATCCCCTGCGAAGGCCGCCGACGGCAGGGTCCGCCCCGGGAACGGGATGCCCGCCGAGTCCGCTGTCATCGCTTCCTGACGCTAGTACGGACGGCTCGGGCTCGACGCGGCTTTTGGTCAGTTCGTCGGGCTCGGGCGGCCGGCGACATCCAGGGCCTGCGGCAGCGTGAACTCCCCCGCGTAGAGCGCCTTGCCGACGATCG
This sequence comes from uncultured Actinomycetota bacterium, assembly GCA_963834425.1. Classification (GTDB taxonomy): domain Bacteria; phylum Actinomycetota; class Actinomycetes; order Actinomycetales; family CAVURS01; genus CAVURS01. Next base: position 630,144 of record CAWIBR010000013.1, on the reverse strand, counting down.
CGCCCTCGACGCCGTCGCCGACGAGGCCGCGCAGTGCCTCGAGGTCGGCCAGGCTGGCGATGCCGCCGGAGGCCACGACCGGGGCCGGTGTGCGCGCGCACACCTCCTGCAGGAGACCGAGGTTGGGTCCGCGCAGCGTGCCGTCCTTGGTGACGTCGGTGACGACGTAGCGGGCGCAGCCGGCCTGGTCGAGCCGGGCCAGCGTCGCCCACAGGTCGCCGCCCTCGCGGGTCCAGCCGCGGGCCGCGAGCGTCGTCCCCCGCACGTCCAGCCCGACCGCCACCGCCTCTCCGTGCCGGGCAATCACCCCGGCCGTCCAGTCCGGGTCCTCGAGGGCCGCGGTGCCGAGGTTGACCCGCGCACAGCCGGTGTCGAGAGCCGCCGCGAGAGTCGCGTCGTCGCGGATCCCACCGGAGAGCTCGACCGCAACGTCAAGGCGGCCGACGACCTCGGCGAGCTGCTCGCGGTTGTCGCCTCGACCGAACGCCGCGTCGAGGTCGACCAGATGGATCCACTCGGCGCCGGCCTCTTGCCAGGCGAGGGCGGCGGCCAGCGGATCGCCATAGTGCGTCTCGCTGCCGGCCTCGCCCTGAACCAGGCGAACTGCTTGCCCGTCGGCCACGTCGACGGCCGGCAGCAGGATCAGGCGATCGGTCATCGCCGGGCCTTCGCACTCACGCGCGGAACCTATCGCTCATCCGAGCCCACGAACCCAGTTCTCGAGCAGGACCGCTCCAGCGTCCCCGGACTTCTCGGGGTGGAACTGCGTCGCCGAGAGCGGGCCGTTCTCGACCGCCGCGACGAACCGGTCGCCGTGTTCGGCCCAGGTGACCATCGGTGCGGCGATCGGGGACTCGGCCGGCGTCTCCAGCTCCCACCGCCGCACTGCGTAGGAGTGGACGAAATAGAAGCGCTCTTCCTCGACGCCGCGCAGCAAGCGGGTCCCCCGGGGGGCGAACACCGGGCTCCACCCCATGTGCGGGACCACGGGCGCCTCCAGCCGCTCCACCTGACCGGGCCATTCGGCCAGGCCCGGGGTCGTCTCGGACCCCGGTTCGGTGGATGCGTCGAAGAGCACCTGCATGCCGACGCAGATCCCGAGGACCGGCCGGCTGCCCGCCAATCGTCGGCCGATGAGCTCGCCCCCGTGCACCGACTGGAGTGCGGTCAGGCAGGCACCGAATGCGCCGACGCCGGGCACGACGAGCCCGTCGGCCTCCAGGACGACGTCGCGGCGGGCGGTCAGCTCGGTCCGGGCACCCACGCGCTCCAGCGCGCGGACGGCGGAGCGGACGTTGCCGCAGCCGTAGTCCAGAACCGCGACCTTGGCACTCATCGCCGGTCTCCCCTGTCCCGCGCCGCGCGGTCCTCGTCGCTGACCTGAGCGTCGAACCGGGCGACCCGGTGCTCCTCGGGTTCCACCCTCACCGCGCCCACCAGGTCGCCCGGGCGGACCGACCCGGACAGGACGCCGACGCCCGGCAGCGCGAGAGCCTCCAGCAAGGCATCGGCGACCTGGGCCGGGTGCCGGCCATCGCGCGCGAGGACCGCGGCCAGCCGGTCACCGGAAGTGCGGGTCGGCGCCAGGAGCCGGGCCAGCAGCTGAGGGGGCGCCGTCTCCAGATCAGGCACCCGGGTCAGCCCGATCCCTCGGGTCCAGACCAGCCACCGGGTCACCGCCCGCCAGGTCGATCCCTGCAGCTGGACGGCCAGCCGATCGTCGTCAGCGACGAGGGACGCGCACGGTCGCAGGCTGCGCGGCACGGGGCGGCCGCCGAGCAGGGCGAGCTCATCGTCGTACGGCGGGGCGCTGCGCGCAGGGCCAGCGGGCACGACGAGGGTCCAGGCCAGACCGGGCACGACCGTGACCGGCCCGAGTCCCCGGCGGGCCCATTTCACCGCGGCCCCCCGAGTGTCGCGCAGGAGCACCAGGACACGCTGCTGGGACCCGCCGCGGACGGGCTCGGATGGTGACTCGGAGAGTGGCATGAAGGAGTGAGAACCGTTGCCGCGCTTAGAGACTGCCCTTGGTGCTCGGCACGCCGCTGCGACGCGGGTCGGCCTCGACAGCCTGGCGCAGGGCTCGGGCCAGCGCCTTGAACTGAGCCTCCACGATGTGGTGCGGGTCGCGACCGGACAGCAGCCGGACGTGCAGCGTGATGCCGGCGTGATGGGCCAGGCTCTCGAAGACGTGAGCCGTCAACGAACCGGTGTAGGGCGGTTGGTTGCCACCGCCACCGATCAGGACGTAGGCCATGCCGTCGGGTTCTCCGGAGTGCACGAAGTAGGGCCGCCCGGAGACGTCGACGACGGCGTGGGCCAGGGCCTCGTCGAGCGGCACGAGCGCGTCGCCGTAGCGAACGATCCCGGCCTTGTCCCCCAGCGCCTGCGCCAGTGCCTGGCCGATCACGATGGCGACGTCCTCGACCGTGTGGTGGGCGTCGACGGCGAGATCGCCCTCGGCGCTGACCTTCAGGTCGATCAGCGAGTGCGTCGACAGGGCGGTCAGCATGTGGTCGTAGAACGGCACCCCGGTCGAGATCTGAGAGGCGCCGGTGCCGTCGAGGTCGAGCTCCACGTCCACCCGGCTCTCGGTGGTCGCCCGGCTGGCGGCCCCGACCCGGCCGCCGGCGCTCCGCCTGCTCACGCGCTCTCCCTGCTCTCGTGCCTGGCCATCGCGGATCGCGCAGCGGACGTGACCGCCTCCAGCGCGACGAGGAAGGCCGTGGTCTCGGGCTCGGTGCCGGCCGTCACGCGCAGATGCCCGGGGAGGCCGACGTCGCGGACCAGCACCCCGCGCTCCAGCAGGGACGCCCACGCCGACTGCTCGTCGTCGAGTCCGCCGAAGAGCACGAAGTTGGCATCGCTCGGGACCGCCCGCAGGCCGAGCGCGGGCAGCTCCTCGACGATCCGGTCGCGCTGCTCCTTGATCGCGTCGACGGTCGCCAACAGCGTTGGTGCGTGGGCGATCGCGGCACAAGCCGCGGCCTGGGTCAGTGCCGACAGGTGGTAGGGCAGGCGGACCAATCGAAGGGCGTCGCAGACCGCTGGGTCGGCGGCGAGGTAGCCGACCCGGGCCCCGGCGAAGGCGAACGCCTTGCTCATGGTCCGGGTCACGACCAGCCGTGGTCGTCCCGGCAGCAGCTCTAGGGCGCTCGGGGTGCCGGCGCGCGCAAACTCGGCGTAGGCCTCGTCCACAACGATGACCGCGTGATCGCTGGCGTCGTACACCGCCCGCACCACGTCGAGCTCGATGGCGGTGCCGGTGGGGTTGTTCGGCGAGCAGATGAAGACGACGTCGGGGTCGAGCTCGCGCACCTGCTCGGCGGCCGCCGTCGCCGATAGGTCGAAGTCGCCGGCGGCCGGGTCGCCGCGATGGCCGTCCACCCAGGCGGTGCCGGTGACCTGGGCGATCCGGGGGTGCATCGAGTACGCCGGTGTGAAGCCCAGCGCGCGCCGGCCGTAGCCGCCGAAGGCCTGGAGCAGCTGCTGGAGCACCTCGTTGGATCCGTTGGCCGCCCAGACCTGCTCGGGCTCGACCGGCTCCCCGGTGGCCTGGCTCAGATAGCCCGGCCAGCGCGGCGCGGAGCTCGACGAACTCGCGGTCGGGATAACGGTTGAGGTGCTGTACCTGGCGGGCGACGGCCTCGACGACAGCGATCGCGACATCCTGTGGCACGTCGTAGGAGTTCTCGTTGGTGTTCAGCCGGACCGGGACGTCGAGCTGCGGAGCGCCGTACGGCGTGCTGCCGCGCAGGTCGTCGCGGACGGGGAGCTCGGCAGTCACCGGGCAAGTCTAGGGAGCGGTCCGACTCACCACAGCCGGGGAAGGAGCAGCCGCGGTCTCGGGCCGCCAGGGCGACGGTTTGCCCGGGGGTGGCGATCCGGCGAGGTGCGGCCGAGGTAGAGCGGGACGCCCTTGCTGTTCTCGATCAGCACGTACAGCGCGGCTCTGGTCGCACAGTCGGAGGGCGTCGCCGATCGGGAGCAGGGTGCCGTGCTCGGAGACCGCGAGGCCGTACCGGTCGCGCAGCAGGGCCTCGTCGTTGATGTGCCAGACGATCGCGGCCGGGGTGCCGCCGCAGGCGGGCAGGTCCCCGGAGTTCAGGACGGCTTTCAGCACGTCGCCGAACGCGTCGTGCATCCGCACCTGGTGGGGGCGGTCGTCCCGGTGCCCGGCACCACCACCGCGGCTGGCGTGGGCCCGACCGGACTCGTCGCCCGACTCGTCGTTGGGTTGGCCGGGCTGCTCGGCCGACCCGCGCTCGGCCGCTTCGGTGGTGGCGGGCCGGCGGGGGCGGGTTTGGACCAGGCGTCCAGCACGACCCGGGCGGCTTCACCGGTTTCTTGGTTCAGGTCGGCCTGCAGGGTGTACCCGGCCTGCCCGCGTTTCTTCCACAACCGCAGCCCGCGCTGCGTGTCGGCGTGGTCGATGTCGCGCAGGGTCCCGTCGGGGTCGGCCCGGACCATCACCTCCCTGGCCAGCACCTCCAGGTCGGCCGGGGTGACCTTGGCCGCGGCTGTGGACCATCTCGGCCTCCACCACCGGCCCCGGACTGCCTCGCGCACCGGGCCGGGGAGCTTGGCGATGGTCTCCATGATGATCCGGGCGTGCTCGGCCGGAGACCTCACCGGCGCTGATCCCGGCCGCCAGGGTCGGACAGCGGCGCGGGCAGGACTTCCCCGGTGAACGCGACCGCGGGGTGATCGCGTGGGCCAGGTCGACCCGCCGTTTCGCCTCGCCATCGGGACAGCCGCAGCTGCTCCCGCAGGAACACCGCCGTGGACGGGTCGGGCGTAGCGGGCCGGCTCGTCGCCGACCTCCACCGCGGCCACTAGGAGTCGCACCGGCTATGGCGTCGGCGATCCTCCACGCTCCTGCTCGCCGGGCCATAGCTCAGTCGGTCGAACCGTTTCGAGTACCCTCATGACCCGTGACTTCGTGGTGGCGAGACGCCGTGATCTATCAGGTCTACCCCCGCTCCTGGGCCGACGCGAGCGGCGACGGGATCGGTGATCTGCCGGGCATCACCTCCCGCATCCCGCACCTGGTCGAGCTCGGTGTGGACGCCATCTGGTGCTCGCCCTTCTACACCTCGCCGCAGAACGACGCGGGGTACGACGTGGCCAACTACCGCGACATCGACCCGGTCTTCGGCACCCTCGCCGACGCCGACGAGCTCGTCCGGCAGGCGCATGAGCAGGGCGTGAAGGTGATCATCGACCTGGTGCCCAACCACACCTCCTCGGAGCACGCCTGGTTCCAGGCTGCGCTCGCCGCAGGGCCAGGCAGCCGCGAGCGCGCTCGCTATCTCTTCCGCGACGGCAAGGGCGAGCACGGCGAGCAACCGCCGAACGACTGGGTCAGCGTCTTCGGCGGGCCGGGCTGGACCCGGATCACCGAGGCCGACGGCTCCCCCGGTCAGTGGTACCTGCACCTGTTCGACGTCACCCAGCCTGACCTGGACTGGACCAACGAGGAGGTCCGGCAGGAGTTCGACGACGTCCTGCGCTTCTGGCTGGACCGGGGCATCGACGGCTTCCGGGTCGACGTGGCCCACGGGCTGGCCAAGGAGAGCGGCCTGCCCGACTACCCGACGATGCTCGAGTGGCTGACCAACCCCAACCCGCTGGTCCACCCGCACCCGCCGATGTGGGACCAGGACGCGGTGCACGAGATCTACCAGCGCTGGCGCAAGATCCTGGACAGCTACGACGGCGAACGGATCATGGTCGCCGAGGCCTGGGTGATGCCCTCGGACCGGCTGGCGGCGTACATCCGGCAGGACGAGATGCACCAGGCCTTCAACTTCGACTACCTCAAGGCCGACTGGGACGCCCAGACTCTGCGGGAGGTCATCGACGACTCGCTGGCCGCCAGCGCGCTGGTCGGCGCCCCGACGACCTGGGTGCTCAGCAACCACGACGTGGTCCGGCATCCCTCGCGCTACGGCTTGCCCGCCGGCACGCCGTGGCGCCACGGCCTGGGCGTCGGGGACCCGCAGCCGGACGAGGCCCTGGGGCTGCAAAGGGCCCGCGCCGCAACGCTGTTGATGCTCGCGCTGCCCGGGTCGGCGTACCTCTATCAGGGCGAGGAGCTCGGCTTGCCCGAGCACACGACGCTGCCGGATGACGCGCGACAGGACCCGACCTGGGTGCGCTCCGGACACACCAACCGGGGCCGCGACGGCTGCCGCGTGCCAGTGCCGTGGATCTCGACCGACGGGCGCGGTCCGTCGTACGGGTTCAACGACGGTGCGGCCTCGTGGCTGCCGCAGCCGGAGTCGTTCGCGCGCTACGCGCTCGACGTCCAGCGCGGGGTCGAGGGATCGACCTACGAGCTCTATCGCGCAGGTCTGCGGCTGCGCCGGGAGCACGGCCTCGGGACCGGCGAGCTGACCTGGGTCGACGGGGCTGCGCCGGGACTCCTCACGGCGGCGAACGGCGACGTGCTGGTCATCGCCAACCTGGGGTCCGAGCCCGCGGCGTTGCCCGAAGGGGCCGAGCTGCTCGTCGCCAGCGGCGAGCTCACCCTGGACGGCCGGCTGCCGGTCGACACCAGCGCCTGGCTGCGGATCAGCTAGAGCAGGGCGGCGCGCACCAGGACGTGACCGCGGCTGGTGCTCAGCCGCCACCAGGGACCGGCCTGGCGCACCGCGACCGGCTCCTGGGGGTCGAGGAAGCCGAGGGCGTCGGCGGCGAACGCTGCGCCGGCGGCGACCCCAGGCAGGGTCGGCAGCTCGCGGCCCCAGACGGCCGCCCGCACCTGCGTGACGACATGGCCGCCCACCGCCTCCGGTAAAGCAGCGGCCACCTCCTGCACGCCGGCCTGGGCGGCGGCGGTCAGCTCGGCCGGGTCCAGCGCCGTCCGCAGCTCCCAGCCGCTGCGTGGCGGTGAGATCCCGGCCCACCCCGCATCGGTTGCCCGCATCGGCGGCACGGCCAGCTCGGTGCTCCCCGGAGCGGCGGCGGCGAACCGATCGCCCAGTGCGGCCAACGGGACGGTCACGTCGAGCTCGGCGTCCGCGTCGGCGAGGGCGACGGCCCGCAGCCCCAGCACAGTCGGGCCGGGAGCTCCGTGCACCGGGGAGACGTACGCCGCGAGCACACCTCGCGCGGCCATCAACCGGGCCGCGCCGTCCGGGTCGACCCGACGGGCCCGCGACAGGTACGTCGCGAGGTCGCGGAACGTCTCGGTGTCGGCCAACTGCAGGCTTGGGGCGTCCTGCTCATCAGCGCTCATCAGCAGCTCACCGGCGGCTCACCGGCGCCAACGCATGGTGACGGGGTCGCCCGTCCATTGCGAAAGCCGTTCCAGCTCAACGGGACTCAGCCGACGCGGCCGACCGGCCTGGAGATCGAACATCACCAACGTGGACTCGGCTCGCGCATAGGGCGGCGAGTCGTCGTCCGGCTCGCGCACCTCGTAGCCCAGCTCGATCGTCGCCCCGGACATCTTGCTGACCCAGAGATCGATCGCGATCGGTGCGATCCGGAAGTCCAGCTGGCGCAGGTACTCCACCTCGGTGCGAGCCACGAGCACCCCGCTCTCCAGGACCGGCCGCTCGCGCGGGTCGTCCCACGCGGTGAAGGCTTGCACTCGGGCCTCCTCCAGCAGCCGGACGACCTGCACGTTGTTGATGTGCTGGTAGACGTCCATGTCCGACCAGCGCATCGGCACGAGGGTTCGGTACGACGACATGGGCGCCATGCTCTCGCACCCGCCGTTGTCGGTGCCCCGCCCTAGGGTCCTGGCCATGAGCCCAGCGATGCGGTTCGGGATCGTGCTGCCCTTCGGCGACGCCGCTGCCGTCGCCCGCCGAGCGGAGGCCGCGGAGGTCGCCGGCTGGGATGGGCTGTTCGTCTGGGAGGCGCTCTGGGGCGTGGACGCCTGGATCAGCCTGACCGCGGCCGCCGTGGCGACCCAGCGGCTCCGACTCGGCACGATGCTCACACCGCTCCCCCGGATGCGGCCGTGGGACCTGGCCACGCGAGTGGTCACGCTGGACCAGCTCAGCGGCGGCCGGGTCCAGCTCGCCGTCGGGCTCGGCGCGCTGCACGAGGGGTGGACCGCCTTCGAGGCCGACCAGGGCCGGGCGACCCGCGCGCAGCTGCTCGACGAGGGCCTGGAGGTCTACGCCGGTCTGATGCGCGGTCAGCCGTTCAGCTACGACGGCCGGCACTACCAGGTGCGCCCGACCGACTTCATGCTCCCGGACCCACCGGTCCAGCGCCCGTACCCACCGGTCTGGGTCGTCGGCGCCGCACGCCTGACGCCTGACGGCTTGATGAGCACGCCCTCGCTCGAGCGCGCTGCGCGCTGGGAAGGCTTGGTGCCCAACGTTATCGGTGCTGAGGGAGCGGCCGATGCCGGTTCGCCGGAGACCCTCGCCGAGCTGGTCCGGCTGACCCGGTCGCATCGCGAGGCCGCCGGGCTGCCCTGGGCCGGTTATGACGTCATTGCCGAGGGCCGCTCCCACGGTGACGGCCGCACCGAACCGTCCGACCCCGCCCGCTGGGCCGAGGCCGGCGCGACCTGGTGGATGGAGGGCGCCTGGGACCTCACGCCGACCGACGAGGGCAACCGCGAGCTCGACCGGCGCATCGCGGCCGGCCCGCCCACGGCCAGCACCGCCTAGCCTCAGGGAGTGCAGATGACCTCGCCGGGACCGATGCTCGACCTGCTCGACTGGCGACGGCGAGTGGCGACGCTCTACGCCGGCGTGCGAGCCGAACGCGACCCGGCCGACGGTCATCGGCTCTGGCAGCGCGGCCGCGACCAACTCCTGCGGGACCACCCCCAGAGCCCGCTCAAGCCCGATGACCCGATGCGCACCACCGGCGCACCGATCTGGCCCTACAACCCAGCGCTGCGCTGGGAGCTGCCGGTGGAGGCGGTCGAGGACGGTGAGCTGCGCCTGGTCCACTCGGCCAACGACGGCGAGATCCGGATGCGGCACGCCGGCCGGGTCACGCTGCCCGACCCGATCGGCGGGAGCCTGGACGTGTGGTGGCTCGAGCAGTACGGCGGCGGGCTCTTCCTGCCGCTCAAGGACGGGACGGCCGGCCGCACGTCGTACGGCGCGGGGCGCTACCTGCTGGACACCGCGAAGGGCGCCGACCTCGGCAGCTCCTGGGACGGGGAGCAGGGCGGCCTGGTGATCGACCTGAACTTCGCCTACCACCCCTCGTGTCGCTACGACGACAAGTGGCAGTGCCCGCTTGCACCCCCGGGCAACACGATCACGGCGCCGGTCGAGGCCGGCGAGCGGTTGTGAGCGCGGCCTAGAGGCCGAGGTCGCGACCGATGATCTCCTTCATGATCTCGTTCGAACCGGCCCAGATCTTGGTCACCCGGGCGTCCCGCCAGGCCCGGGCCACGCGGTACTCGTTCATGTAGCCGTAGCCGCCATAGAGCTGGACGCACGCGTCGAGGATGTCGTTCTGCGCCTGGGCCGACCACCACTTGGCCTTGGCCGCATCGACAGCAGAAAGCGTGCCGGCGCAGTGCGCGACGATGCACTGGTCCACGAAGGCCTGCGTGACCTCGGCCTGGGTCACCAGCTCGGCCACCCGAAACTTGTTGTACTGGAACGATCCCACCGACTTGCCGAAGGCCTTGCGCTCCTTCACGTACTCGATGGTCTCCTCGAGGATCCCCCGAGCGTGCGCGATGTTGTTGACCGCGGCGCCGATCCGCTCCTGCACCAGGTTGTCCATCATGTGCGCGAATCCCTTGTCGACCTCGCCGACGACGTTGTCGAGCGGCACCCGTACGTCGGTGAAGAACAGCTCCGCTGTGTCGGACTCGTCCTGGCCGACCTTGTCGAGCTTGCGGCCGCGGGTGAACCCGTCCATCCCGTCCTCGATGGCCAGCAGGGTGATCCCCTTGGACCGCTTGGTCGGGTCGGTGCGCACCGCGACCAGGACCAGGTCGGCGCTGTAGCCGTTGGTAATGAAGGTCTTCGAGCCGTTGACCACGTAGGCGTCGCCGTCGAGCACGGCCGTCGTCTTGAGGTTGGCCAGGTCGCTGCCGCCGCTGGGTTCGGTCATCCCGATGGCCGTCCACAGCTCCCCCGTGCAGAAGCGCGGTAGCCAGCGCTCGCGCTGCTCGGGCGTGGTGAGGTTGACCAGATACGGCGCCACGACGTCGGAGTGGATGCCCATGCAGGACGACAGGGCCGCGGAGGCCCGCGCCAGCTCCTCGCCGACGACCGCCACGAACCGCCAGTCGGTCACGCCACTCCCGCCGTACTCCTCGGGGATGGTGAGCCCGAGGAAGCCCTGCTTGCCGGCCTCGATCCACAGGTCACGGGGGAAGGCCTTGGCCGCGCGGAACTCCTCCCAGCGCGGCGCGACGCTGCGGGCGACGAACTCGCGGACCGATGCCCGCAAGGCCTCGTGCTCGGGCTCGAAGATGGTCCGCTGCACGTGGTCTCCTCCGCGGGTTCTCGCTAGGGTTGGTCCGAACTAAGCGCTTGCTTACCAGCGTCCGGCGTGCGCTGGACGGTGTCAAGCGCATCGGCGTGCGTCCTGGAGGCTGCGTGGATCCGCTCGATGACCTGGTCGACGTGCTCGACCTGAGCCCGCTGGACGCTGCGGCGACCGACGGCGAGCACTACCGCTTCGTGGGGCGCAGCCAGCCCCAGCCGCACGGCCGGGCGTACGGCGGGCAGGTGCTGGCCCAGTCACTGATCGCGGCCGGCCGGTCCGTGCCGCAGGAGCGGGCCGTGCACTCGATGCACGGCTACTTCCTGCGCCCCGGCGACAGCAACGAGCCGATCGAATTCAGCGTCGAACGATTGCGTGATGGCAACTCTTTCTCGGCGCGGCGCACCCACGCCCTCCAGCGCGGCCTACCGATCCTGTCGATGATCGCCTCCTTCCAGACGCCGGCGGAGGGGCTGGACCACCAGGACCCGATGCCCCACGTGCCTACTCCCGACCAGCTGACGCCGATGGACGTGCTGCTCGACCAGATCGACAGTCCGGTCGCCCGCGCCTGGCAGGGCACGCGGCCGATCGACCTGCGTCACGTCGAGCCGCCGATCTACGTCGTGCCGGACCCGAATCCTGAGGCGCACCAGTCGGTCTGGATGAAGACCTACGGCACCCTGCCCGATGACCCGTTGCTGCACGCCGCCGTGCTGGCCTACGCCTCCGACTACTCGATCCTCGAGTCGGCCCTGCGCGCGCACGGGCTCGCCTGGAGCGATCCGCGGCTGCGGCCGGCCTCGCTCGACCACGCCATGTGGTTCCACCGGCCCGTGCGCGCCGACGAGTGGATCCTCTACGCGACCGAGAGCCCGTCGGCCCACGGTGGTCGGGGCCTGGGGATCGGCCGGATGTTCACCGCCGACGGCGAGCACGCCGCCACCGTTGGCCAGGAAGGCATGATCCGGCTCAAGGACGGCCCGTCGTGAGCGACATCCGCGCGCTGGTCGTCGACTACGGCGGCGTCCTGACCGTGCCGATCCGGACCGCGTTCGAGTCGTGGCTCACCCACGAGCAGGTCTCGCCGGAGGAGTTCGTGGCTCTGCTGCGCGAGTGGCGGGACACCCCGGACAACCCGATGCACCGGCTGGAGACCGGTGAGCTCTCCGACGACGGCTTCGCGGCCGAGCTGGCCGCGCGGTTGCGCCGGATCGACGGCGCGGAGCTGCCACCCATCGGGCTGGTCGAGCGGATGTTCCACGCGCTCGACCTTGACCGCGACGCGCTGGTGATGCTGAGCGCGGCCCGGTCGGCCGGGCTGCGTACCGCCCTGCTGTCCAACAGCTGGGGCTCGGCCATGGCCTACCCCTGGGCCGACCTCGAGCCACTGCTCGATGTGCGGGTCATCAGCGGCGACGTGGGGCTGCGCAAGCCCGACCCGACGATCTACCGACTCGCGGCCGAGCAGCTCGGCTTGGAGCTCGCACAGTGCGCGTTCGTCGACGACCTTCAACCCAACATCGACGCCGCGCGCGAGCTGGGGATGTACGCCGTGCTGCACACCGACCTGCCCACGACGTTGGCCGGCCTCGTGGCGGGCGTGCCCGAACTCGCGCCGTACCTGCCGGACCTCTCGGACCGTTCGACCGCCGTCCCCGACCAGCCAGGAGGCTGATGTGAGCACCAACCCGACCCCGCGCGTCGCGCTCGTGACCGGAGCCGCGCGCGGTATCGGCGCCGCGACGGCGCTCCGACTGGCCCGTGACGGCTTCGCCGTCGGCGTCCTCGATCTCGACGCCTTCGCCTGTGCGGGAACGGTTTCGGCGATCGAACGCGAGGGCGGTACGGCGCTCGCCGTGGGCGCCGACGTCGGCGATGCCGTGCAGGTCGAGGCGGCCGTTGGCCGCGTCGCCGAGGAGCTCGGCGGCCCGACGGTGCTCGTCAACAACGCCGGCATCACCCGCGACAACCTGCTCTTCCGGATGACCGAGGACGACTGGGACGCGGTGCTGCGCACCCACCTGCGCGGCGCCTTCCTGGTGAGCCAGGCGTGCCAGGGCTTCATGACCGAGGCCAGATGGGGCCGGATCGTGAACCTGTCGAGCACCTCGGCGCTCGGCAACCGCGGCCAGGCGAACTACTCCGCGGCCAAGGCCGGCATGCAGGGCTTCACCAAGACCCTGGCCATCGAGCTCGGCGCCTTCGGCGTCACCGTCAACTCGATCGCGCCCGGCTTCATCGCCACCGAGATGACCGCCGCCACGGCCGAGCGGCTGAAGATGACGGTCGAGGACTTCCACACGATGGCCGCCGAGCAGATCCCGTTGCGCCGGGTCGGTCAGCCCGACGACATCGCGGGCGTCGTGTCGTTCCTCGTCGGGGAGGACGCGTCGTACGTCTCCGGGCAGGTCATCTACGTCGCCGGCGGACCGAAGGACTGAGCCGGACGCCCCCGATGACGTCGACCGAGCAGGCGCAGCGCTCTGCCGCTGTCGAGCGGCTGCTCGATGCGGCCGCCGAAGCCTTTGCCGACAAGGGTTTTCACGCGACGACGACTCGAGACATCGCGGCCCGGGTCGGCCTCAGCCCGGCCGCTGTGTATGTGCACTTCGCCACCAAGGAGGACTTGCTCTACGAGCTCAGCCTGGTCGGTCACCAGGCCGCTCTGGGGATCGTCATCGCCGCCGCCGAGCGGGCACCCGGCGATCCGGCGGGTCAGCTGCAGGCGGTCGTCAGCGACTTCGCTGCCTGGCACGCGCGCCATCGCCGGACCGCTCGGGTCGTGCAGTACGAGCTGGCCGCCCTGACGCCCCAGCATCGCGAGGTGATCCGGCGGCTGCGGCGAGAGATCCAAGCCCGGGTTCGTGACCTGCTGACCAGCGGGGTCGCCGCCGGCGCCTTCGTGGTCCCGGATGTGCCCGGAACCGCGCTCGCCCTGCTCTCGCTGGTGGTCGATGTGGCCCGCTGGTACGACCCGGCCGGCGCCCGCTCCCCTGAGGATGTCGGCGCGCTCTACGCCGACCTGGCCCTGCGGATGGTCAGTCGCGGATGAGCCCCAGGCCATTCATTGGCACGGGGACGCACCGTGCCAGACCTATGGGCACGGGGACGCACCGTGCCAATAGTCGATTGGTGCAGATGAGCACACCACTGAGCTACTTGCAGCCACTGACCCCCGCTGCGCCCCTTCCTCGACCGAGGTCAGTCGCGGGTGAGCTTGCGGTAGGTCACCCGGTGCGGGCGGGCCGCCTCCAGGCCGAGCCGCTCGACCTTGTTCTTCTCGTAGGACTCGAAGTTGCCCTCGAACCAGAACCACTTGGCCGGGTCCTCGTCGTCGCCCTCGTAGGCCAGGATGTGCGTCGCGACCCGGTCCAGGAACCATCGGTCGTGGCTGATCACCACCGCGCAGCCCGGGAACTCGAGCAGGCCGTTCTCCAGGCTGCCCAGGGTCTCGACGTCCAGGTCGTTGGTCGGTTCGTCGAGCAGCAGCAGGTTGCCACCCTGCTTGAGGGTGAGCGCCAGGTTGAGCCGGTTGCGCTCACCGCCGGACAGGACGCCGGCTCGCTTCTGCTGGTCGGGTCCCTTGAAACCGAAGCTGCCGACGTAGGCCCGGGACGGGATCTCGGTGTTGCCGACCTTGATGTAATCCAGGCCGTCCGAGACCGTCTCCCACACGTTCTTGGCCGGGTCGAGGCCGCCGCGGCCCTGGTCGACGTACGAGATGAGCACCGTGTCGCCGATCCGCACCTCGCCGTCGTCCGGCTTCTCCAGCCCGACCACGGTCTTGAACAGCGTGGTCTTGCCGACCCCGTTGGGCCCGATGACCCCGACGATGCCGTTCTTGGGCAAGGTGAAGGACAGGTCGTCGATGAGCACCCGGTCGCCGAAGCCCTTGGTCAGGTTGCTCGTCTCGATCACCAGGTTGCCCAGGCGAGGACCCATCGGGATCTGGATCTCCTCGAAGTCGAGCTTGCGGGTGCGCTCGGCCTCGGCCGCCATCTCCTCGTACCGGTCCAGTCGGGCCCGCGACTTGGTCTGCCGACCCTTGGCGTTGGAGCGGACCCACTCCAGCTCCTCCCGGAGCCGCTTCTGCAGCTTGGCGTCCTTGCGACCGGAGACCTCGAGCCGCTCGGCCTTCTTCTCCAGGTACGTCGAGTAGTTGCCCTCGTAGGGGTAGGCGCGGCCGCGGTCCAGCTCGAGGATCCACTGGGCCACGTTGTCCAGGAAGTACCGGTCGTGCGTGACGGCCAAGACCGCCCCGGCGTACGACGCGAGGTGCTGCTCCAGCCACTGCACGCTCTCGGCGTCCAGGTGGTTGGTCGGCTCGTCCAGCAGCAGCAGGTCGGGCTTCTGCAGGAGCAGCTTGCACAGCGCGACCCGACGACGCTCCCCGCCGGAGAGCACGGTGACGTCGGCGTCGGGCGGCGGGCAGCGCAAGGCGTCCATGGCCTGCTCCAGCTGGGAGTCCAGGTCCCACGCATCGGCCGCGTCGATGGCCTCCTGCAGGGTGCCCATCTCGGTCATCAGCTCGTCGGAGTAGTTCTCGGCCATCTCGACCGCGATCTCGTTGTAGCGGTCGAGCTTGGCCTTGATCTCGCCAACGCCCTCCTCGACGTTGCCGAGCACCGTCTTGGCCTCGTTCAGCGGCGGCTCCTGCTGCAGGATCCCGACCGAGTAGCCCGGAGTCAGCCGAGCCTCACCGTTGGAGGCCTGGTCCAGTCCGGCCATGATCCGCAGCACGGTCGACTTGCCGGCGCCGTTGGGCCCGACGACCCCGATCTTCGCTCCCGGGTAGAAGGAGAGGGTGACGTTGTCGAGGATCAGCTTCTCGCCGTGGGCCTTGCGGGCCTTGGACATGACGTAAATGAACTCTGGCACCGCGCCAGGTTATCGGCCGGGCGGCACTCCTCCTGACGAGCGCCGCCCGGCCGCCGCTCCCACCCGGCCCTAAGAGGCGGCCTCCAGTGCTGGCACTGCGGCCAACGGCCCGGCGGCCGCCGCCAGCTCCGGGAGCTCGGTCAGGTCGCTCGGGTCCGTCGGCTCGGCCGACTCCGACCCGGTTCCCGGCGCACCGGCCGGCTGGTCCCGCCGGATCCGGTTGAAGCGGGCCTGGCCCCGTCGCAGGTCGTGCCCGACCGACAGCGCGTCGATCGACACGTCGGTGCCCTTGCGGCCGTCCTCGGCCTCCCAGTCCCGCACGACCTGCTTGCCGTAGACCACCACCGGGTCGCCCTTGAGCAGCGAGGCGGCCACGTTGACGGCCAGCTCCCGCCAGCAGGACACGGAGTACCAGGACGTGACTCCGTCCGTGAACTCCCCGGTCTGCGCGTCCCGGCGGCTGGCCGTGCAGGCCAACCGGAACTTCGTGATCCGCACGCCGCTCGGCGTACTCATGCTCTTGGGGTCGGTCGCGATGTTGCCCCACAACGTCACATAGGTCTCGCCCATCTCGGCTCTCCTTGTCTGATCCGATCCGGCGCTCGCCGGTCGGGCCGAGACTGCGGGACGGCCCGGACACGCCGGCGGAGCGAGCACCTCACCTGTGGACGGTGGGACGAGGACCCCGACCTGTGGACGGAGCGCGGGTGGTCCGGCTCAGTGGCGGGCGCGGGCCAGCGCTTCGCGGGTACGGCGATGCGCCTCGAGCACGGTGAGCACGGGCTGGGTGATCTCCTTGAGCGCCACATCGGCGATGGCGGCGTCCAGTCGCCGAGCAGCGCGAGCCCGCCGGGCCCGGGCCTTGCGGTTGGCGACCAGCCGGACGACAACCCCCAGCAAGAAACCGAGAAGCAGCCCCCCGATCAGCAGGGCCGTCGGGACCGGGAACGGGCCGATGTGCGGCGTGTGGATCTTGGGCAGGCCGAACCAGCTGAAGATCCCGAAGGCGATGAGCCAGACCAATCCGAGCAGCGCCACCGTCGCCAGCAGCCATTGCAAGCCACCGACGACGGACCACCATCGGGGCCGACCCAGACCGAGATCGGTGCCGAGCACGGCCTGATCCAACGCGTCCGAGATGTCTGGGCCCGGAGGGGCCGCGGCATCGTGCACGGCATCGGCCCACGACGCGGGGAGACCATCGGCCGCCTGATCGGCCAGCTGGCGGGCCGCCAAGGCGACCCGAGCGCGCTGCGACGGGGTCGGGGCCGGCACCGAGCTGCGGCGCAAAGCCAGGTCGAGACTGTCCGGCCCGTCGCCGTCCTCCCCGTCGCTGCCGCGGCCTGAGCGCGAGCTCAAACGCAAGCGCCGCAACGGATCTGGCCGAAAGGAGCGAGCCCAACGGGTCACCGGCCAACCACCGGCCGCCATCGCGCCGCGGTGATAGTCCTCCTCGATCGCGTCCAGGACAGGGGGTACGCCGGCCGCCTGGGTCAGTGCCTCGACCAGCACCCGCTCCCCCTGCAGCGCAGCCGGATCGGCCTCTTGGTCGGCCACCGAGTCGGCGAGCGCGGCGCCCACAGCGTCCAGGTCGGCGGACAGCCGCTCGCGCGCTGCGGCGCCGGAGTGCACGGCGTCAGCGATGAGTGACCGCAGCTGGGGCACGCCGGCTCCGGTCAGCGCGGAGGTGACGAGGACCTTCTCCACCTCGAGCCCGTCTTCGGCCAACAGCCGAGCCAGGTCGCGCCGGCACTCCTCCACCGCCTCGCGCGGCAGCTGGTCGGCGTGGTTGAGGACGACCACCGAGACCCCGTCATGCCCCGACATCGGCCGCAGGTAGCGATCGTGCAGCGCCGCGTCGGCGTACTTCTGCGGGTCGGTCACCCAGACGAAGACGTCCACCAACGCCAGCAGCCGCTCGACCTCGTCGCGGTGCCCGAGCGAGGTCGAGTCGAAGTCCGGCAGGTCCAGCAGCACCAGGCCCTGCAGGTCGGTCTCACGGCCGGCATCCAGGGCCGACTCTCGGGTGATCCGGTGCCGGCTCGGCAGGTGCAGCCAGTCCATCAGCTCGCTCGTGCCCTGGGTCCCCCAGATGCAGGCCTCGGTCTCCAACGTGGTCGGTCGGCGGACCCCGACCGCGGCCAGCTCGATGCCGGCGATCTCGTTGAAGAGACTGGACTTCCCGCTGCCGGTCGCACCCGCGAGGGCCACGACCGTGTGGCCACCTGAGAGGCCGAGGCGCTCGTCGATCCGGCGGACAACGAGTTCGGCCTGCGCCACCGCCGGGGCGGGCATGTGTTCTCGCCCCGCGTCCAGGGCCTCCTCGACCGCCGCCGCCCGGGCCAGGACGTCCGGGGCCTTGGCCCGGCGACCGACCTTCATCGGTTGGCCGCCACAGCGCCCAGGGCCGACTCGAGCTGCTGAGCCTGGTCCATCGCGGTCGGCCGGGAGTCGAGTTCGAGCGCATCGAGGACGTCGTCCAGCCGCTCGCGGTCGGTGTGCAGCACGGCCTGGATGCGCGACTCGAGGTCGCTGCGGGCCTTGGCAGCGAGCATCCGCACAGCCTGATCACCGAAGACCGCCTCGAGCAACCGCTGCGCCACGATCGCCGTGCCGCCGGCGATCCCGACCTCGGCGCCGGTCAGCCCGGCGGTCTGGCTGAACACGACCAGCATCAGTACGACGCCCAGACCGTTGACGCCGTAGGAGAGCACCCGCGCGGCCGAGCGGCGCCGGGCACCCTCGTCGCGCACCAGCTGCAACGTGAAGGTCTGCCAGTCACGGACCATCCGGCTCACCCGGTCGGTCAGATCGGCCGACGGCTTGTCGAGTCCCGGATGCCCGGCAAGGAGGGACGCTCCCGCGGGTGTCGCGCGCCACCGACGCGCGGCATCGGCCGCGGCCTCCAGCGCTTGGGCGGTGACCAGCGCGGACACGCCCGTCTGGAGCGCCTCGCCCAGCTCTTCGCTGGGCGCGGGCCGGCCGCGCACCGCCGAGACCACACGGTCCCGGATCCGGCCGACGCCGGACTCGAGGTTGCGCAGCAGCTCGCCGGTCCCGACGAACTCCTGCCACCGGGCCAGCACCTCGCCGCGCAGCAAGGTGCCGTCGGTCAGGCCCTTCTCGATCGCCGCGTTGGCCGCGTCGTAGGCGGAGGCGACATCGCCCCGCAAGTCTTGGACGGCGTCGCGCTGGGACTGGGCAGCGACCACCAGCGTGCCGACGCGCCCGTCCAGCGCCTTCAGCGTGCCGGTCAGGGTCCGCCGGACAACCATCGATCGGGCCTTGTCATCGAGGGCCAGCGCAGTGAGCCATGAGCGCAGCCGATCGATGACGTCGTCCGGCAGCAGGTCGTCGACGAGCGGCACCTCGGGGATGACGAAGAGCGGGGCGTTGCCCAAGCCGTGCCGCCGAAGCATCTGGGCCAGGTCACCGCGCACCTCTTCGATCGCCTCGGGCGGCACGCGGTCCAGGACCATCGCCAACGAGGTCCCTCGCTGCTCCGCATCCGTCAGCAGATCCCACGGCACGGCATCGGCGTAGCGGGCCGCCGTCGTGACGAAGAGCCAGAGATCGGCAGCCGCCAGCAACTGCCGGGCGAGGGCGCGGTTGCTCGCCACGACCGAGTCGATGTCCGGCGCGTCGAGGAGGGCAAGTCCAGCTGGAAGAGCAGGCGAGGTCACCAGCCGCACGCCGGAACCCGTTGCAGCGTCAGCGATCGGAGCGTCGGTCGTGATCCGCGCCAGGTCGGGCAGGATGCGTTTGTTGGTGAACGACGTGATGTCGTCGGGGTGATGGACCAGCACCGGCGAGCGGGTCGTCGGCCGCAGAACTCCGCCGGGACTGACGACCTCACCGAGGATGGAGTTGACCAGCGTGGACTTGCCCGCCCCGGTCGAGCCACCGACCACCGCGAGCAGCGGAGCGTCCCGGTTGTGCAGTCGAGGGCAGCACGTAGTCGTCGAGCTGCGCGCGCAACGCTCGTCGCTCGGTGCGGGCGGTCGCGACGTCGGCCAGCTCGAGCGGGAGCGCGAGCTCGTCGACTTGGCGGCGAAGCGTTTCGACAGCGTGCAGCAGCAGCAGGTCGCGCTGATCGTCGGCCACCACGGCGCACAGCCTGCCATGCACTCGACTCCGCGGGTGTGCGCGGCGCAGCGTCGACGCGATGTGCGGACCGTCGCTGCCTACACTCGGTGCCGGTCGCGGGCATCGTCATCGCCGACCCGCCGGCCCTCGTAGCTCAGCTGGATAGAGCAGCGGACTTCTAATCCGCCGGTCGCAGGTTCGAATCCTGCCGAGGGCGCAATGTCAGGTGCGGCAGGATTTGTCGACCGGGTTGCCCTGAACCCTCGACAGCGTTGCCTGGTGAACACACGGACGTGGCCCCCGGCCCACTCACGAAGAGGGGCCAGGGGCCACTGTCGCGCCGTCCGGGGTCGCGGAACGAGTTCTCAGGGGGTGAACTCGGCCGCAGTGGCGCGAGTCATCAGACTAGTTGCACTGGCCCGGGACGCACGGCGGTTTCACCACAACGGGTGACCGTTTCGCCGCGCTGTACCACGTTTGGCCCAGCCGCAATCCGGCGAAATCTCACTGCGTGGATAGGTGCGTCGTGGGTGCCCGGGACGAGTCGCCCAGGGGCCTGGAGATGAGATAGGTGCCAGCGGGGCCCCGACCCAGTCAGGGGGCGACCTGGTCGGGGACTCCGCTGGCGAGTCGTCCCCTGAGCGATCTTTGGCCGGGAGCCCGGGAGTCGACTAACGAGGAACCTAGGCACCGAACCTGGGAGAACCCTGAATTCAGTCTGTCGGCATGCTGCCAGCCTGGGCCAGGGTCCGCCGTCGGGCCGAGATCTGCCCCAACAGGTCGCGCTCGGTGTCCTGCGCGTCCGGTCCGGCGGCCCCCCGGGTCATGCGTTCTCGCAGCAGCGCCAGCTCGCTGGCCGAGTCCTGGAAGTCCCGCATCGCCCGGGCCGCCTGGGGCCCGCCCAGCCGGCGCGGCTGCCGATCGCGCGCGTCGTCGGGCCGGCATCGAGGCGAGCATCCGAACCTCCTCCGGCGTGAGCCAGCCGGTCTCGGCGTACACCGCCAGGTGCTGGCCGATGAGCCGGCCTTCGCGACGGCGGGCCCAGAGCGCGAAGCCCACCGCCGCCAGGAAGATCGGCAGCTGAAGCAGCACGTAGGCCGTGACGAAGCCCCGCAGACCGGCGACAGCGGACAGGTTCCAGCCGGCGTGGAGCAGTACGGCGACCAGCCAGCCGGCGATCGGGGCCAGGTAGCGGACGGACCGCCTGCGCGTTGTCACTGCGATGCCGAAGCCGACCCCGGTCGCCATCGTGAAGAGTGGGTGGGCGAAGGGCCCGAAGACGCAGCGCAGGACGAACGTCGCGGCCAGGCCGTCCACGCCCGAGTCGGCGAGCGCGCGGCCGAGATACAGGACGTTCTCGGTGAACGCGAAGCCGATCCCGGCCATCCCGGCGTAGACGATGCCGTCGACCACGCCGTCGAACTCGCGCCGGCGGTAGAGGAAGACCAGCAGGACGGCCGCGCCCTTGCAGGTCTCCTCCACGATCGGGGCGATGAGGACCGCCCCAACCGTCACGTCACCGCCCGACGCCTTGAGCAGGGCGATCGAGGTCGAGTTGACCAGGATCGCGATCAGCGTCGCCACTGCGGCGCCCCAGCCGAAGGCGAAGAGCAGCAGCGCCGTCGGCTCAGCCTCGAACCGGTCCAGCCACAGGAAGGCCGGGACGACCACGAAGACCGGCACGGCTGCGAGCGCCAGGCCGACGAGCACGCCGGTCACTCCGGTGTCGGTGCCGATGATGGCGAGGACGACCAGACCGCACGCGAGGAACACCGTGGCGACCAGCGCGATGAGCAGCCCGCGCAGCACCCGGGCCCGCGCCGGACGCGGGACGGGCGCAATCTGACCGGCGTACGGCGTGGTCATGAGGCAGGAGGCTAGCGACACCGCATACTGCGAAAATCCCCGCCGCGAAAGGAGATACGAGATGCCCGGCAGCGGTCATCGGCGCGTCGCCGCGACCCCCTGGCATCGACGGATCCGCCGGGACCTGCTCGCGTGGGGTGCCCTGGCCGGGATCTGCGCCGGGCTGGTGCTCGGCCTGACGGGCGGTGGCTGGGGCCGCGCCGGCGTCCTGGCCGCGATCGTCGTCGGGGCGTGCGGCCTGCTGGCGCTGCTGTCCGCCATGCCGACGAAACGGCCATCCGGAGGACGGCACGGCGATACCGCCTAGGGTGAGCGGGTGAGCGATCGCCCTCAGGACAAGATCGTCTGGATCGACTGCGAGATGACCGGTCTGGACCTCGAGCGTGATGCCCTGATCGAGGTCGCCGTGCTGGTCACGGACGAGGAGCTCAACGTCCTGGGTGAGGGGATCGACGTCGTCATCGCCTGCCCGCCCGAGGCCCTGGAGCACATGCCGCCCGTTGTGCGCGAGATGCACGAGGCCTCGGGGCTGCTCGACGAGCTGGCCGACGGGGTCACGATGACCGAGGCCCAGGACCGGGTCCTGGCCTACATCCGCGAGTACGTCTCGGAGCCGGGGAAAGCGCCGCTGGGCGGCAACTCGGTGGCCACCGACCGGGGTTTCATCGCCCGGGACATGCCCGAGCTGGACACCTACCTGCACTACCGGATGGTCGACGTCTCCTCGATCAAGGAGCTGGCCCGCCGGTGGTACCCCCGGGTCTACTTCAACGCCCCCAAGAAGCACGGCGGCCACCGGGCGCTGGCCGACATCACGGAGAGCATCGAGGAGCTGAAGTTCTACCGGGCCGCCGTCTTCGTGCCGCAGCCCGGGCCGGACTCGGATGCCGCACGGGCCCTGGCCGCGACGTACGAGGTCAAGCCGGCCCAGGCGTAGCCCGCCGCCCGAATCACGTTCGGATCGGGGCTGCGGCCCCGCTACGATGTACGCCGATCCCTGGGTTCGTCCCCTGGGCTCATGGTGGGTGTAGCTCAGCTGGTAGAGCTCCTGGTTGTGGTCCAGGTTGTCGCGGGTTCAAGTCCCGTCACTCACCCGGTGAAGTGGCTCCTGGTGCTGCCGGTGCTAGGGTCCACTCCCGTTGCGCCGTTAGCTCAATTGGCAGAGCAGCTGACTCTTAATCAGCGGGTTCGGGGTTCGAGTCCCTGACGGCGCACCATCTGTCTGCGTCTCCGATCTCGCGCCCGGCATCGATGAAGCCCAGGGCCTCACGGCCAGCGGCGACCTCGTGCCGGTAATGCGACCAGGCCCGGTCCACGGGGTCGCGCAGCAGCACGATGACGCGAGTGGCCGGCGCAACCCGCGCGGCTCGCTCGGCGGCCAGCGGATGGAACAGGTAATAGGACTGGCCTCGCCGGTGATCGCCCGAGCCCGGGTCAGCTGAGCCCGCAGCGGAAGATCGAGCGGTACCACCGCTCGCCGCGCGCGAACTGGAGGTCCAAGAAGTGCGCCTCCTTGAAGAGCCCCGGCCGCACGTGCGGGTGCGCACTCAGGTACGCGTAGACCGATGTGGTCCCGGCCTTCTGGTCGCCGACGATCACGAAGTCCGGCAATGCCCGCAGCGGCCCAGTAGCCCTTCGGACCTGACCAGGCCGGAGCGGCCGTCCGCACGACGGCCGAGCGCAGGCCGAGCTCCTACCCAACTCGTCGCGTCGACCGCGCCCAGCCGTCAGCCCTTCCCCGGTCTTCAGCACCTGTGACTCCCCCGTTCCGCGGGCCTCTGCGTCCACCGCCTGCGGGCGGCCCTGACCAGGGTGGCTGCTGCGCGCTGGGAGGGCAAGCACGCGTTCCGACCGCGAGTGGGCGGGCCACGGCGTACGTTCGCGTCCGTCGTATCGTCGGGACGCCGCCTAATCAGGAAGAATCTATGCAGAACGCCCAGGTCCTCGTGGTGATCTGACGCGCCCGAAGCGATCAAGCTCGCTCCGATGGTGCTGGCGCTACACGCCCACCCCCAGTTGTCGCCGGTCGTCGTGACCACGGGTCTGCACCGGCACACGGTGGCCGAGGTGCTGGATCTCGTTGATATCGAGCCGGATGAGGATCTCGTCGTCACCGACGCCGGCCGTGAGCTGTCAACCGTCATGGCGCGGTGCTGGCCCGGCTGGCCCGGTCCTGCGCCGCCGCCGACCCGGCATCGTCGTGGTGCAGGCGACACGACATCGGTCCTTGGGTCGCCCTGGCCTCCCACTACGAACGGCTTCCCGTCGCCCATGTCGAGGCCGGGCTGCGCTCGGTGACCTCCAGGCGCCCTTTCCCGAGGCGCTCAACCGCCAGATGACCACGCTCCTGGCCGACCTGCATTTCGCCCCCACCCGCTCGGCCGCGGACCGGCTGATCGCCGAGGGCGTCCAGCCAGACGTCGTCCATCTCACCGGCAACACCGTCGTTGATGCCCTGCGCCTGGCGCTGGCTCGCCAGGACGAGTTCCTTGATCCGCGACTCCGAGCCCTCGACGGCGGACGCCGCTCGGACCCGCCGGTCATCGTCGTCACTGCTCACCGCCGGGAGTCGTGGGGAGCTCCCTTGGCTCGCGTGGCCCAGGCGGTAGAGGTCATTGCGCGGACCCATCCGGAGGCCACGCTGGTGGTCTCCTTGCATCCAAACCCTTTCGCGGCAACCGAGTTCGCGCTCGTCGACGGAATCCCCAACGTCATCCTGACCTCACCACTGCCGTACGGCGAGTTCGTCCGGCTGATGGCTCGCGCCAGCCTCATCCTGACCGACTCCGGCGGGATCCAGGAGGAGGCTCCGAGTCTGGCACTCCGGTGCTCGTGCTGCGCGACCGCACTGAGCGGATGTAGGGCGTGCAGGCCGGCGTTGCGCGGCTGGTCGGCACGTCCGTTGATCGCATCGTCGCCGAGGCGGATCACTTGCTCGACGACCGCGAGGCACTGGCGACGATGGCTACGGTCATCGACCTCTACGGCGACGGGACGGCGTCGGCCAAGAGCGTCGCCACCATCGCGAGCTTCCTCGACCAGCGGTCGGGGCCGACCGCCTCGACGACCGACTTCGGGTCAGGACATCTGCAGGCCCAATAGAGCCGGCGCCACGATGTGTTGATAGAACCAGAAACCGTCGATCGACCCGGCGAAGGACGGCTCACCGCCGGTGCCCGGCCCCCGCGGCCGATGGGTGCCCAGGCCCAACCCGAAGACACCCTGTACGACGTCGCCGGACCCACCGCGTAGCCGGCCCATGCCATCCCAACCGGGCTCCACCCTCTCGGCGCCTTCGGTCACCTCCTCCTCGGCCAAGAGCCCGGACACACCGGACTCGTAGCCAGTTGCCGCGATGACCGGTCCTGACGCCGGGACCAGGTCTGTGATCTGCTGCTCGCCGGCGCTCAGGTCCACCAGGCGCACTCTCGGCTCGGCACCACTGCGGATCCGGGCATAGAGGCGGCCGCGTCGGCCCGGAGCCCACCGAACCGGTTCACCACGCCCGTCGCCGCACAGACGTCGGCGGGGGTGACCGAGACGCCCTGCGCCCATGCGGATTCCACGTCCGGATAGGTCACCCGCACCGGGCTGCGGTGAGCCACGACGATCGCGCCGCTCCCCCACGGAACCCGCGAACGCAGCAGCCGGCCGGTCACGGCGAAGGCGCTGTGCGACCCGCCGACAACCAGCACCGTCGGTGACGGCGCGGCAGGGCCGCGAGCAGGACTCGACCGCCGTACGAGCGCAGGGCCGCGTCGCTGTGGATCAGCTGCCGCCCCAAGACGCCGAACTCGGGTGGGATCCTCGGCCGTCCGCCGAGGGCCAGGAAGACCCGTCGAGCGGTCTGGGTCCGGACCCGGCCGTTGGCTCGCAGGGTCAACGACGTGCGGTCGCCATCGGGCCGGAGGCAGACCAGCCTCGTGCCGGCAGGAACGAGACCCGGGGGTCCGCCTCGAGTCGCCCGAGCAACTGAGCTCCTGCCAAGGCCAGCAAGCGGCCGGCAGCCGGCAGCGGCACCGGATCGTCGGTGTCGACCCGGGCGAGCAGGTCGGCCACCGCCTGATCGGACCCCCGGTCCAGCCAGCTCAGCGACTCCGCGAAAACGCGCCCTCGTGTGTCCGAGCGGACCCGGTAGCCCCCCAACCGGCCGGCGCCGAACCGTTCGCGTGGACCCGAGTCGACGACGGTCAGGCCGCCGTCCGCCAGGAGCGGCTCGAGACCGTCCGGCGACAGCGCGGCGGCCGTCAGCAACGCCAACGCCCCCGCGCGCCGCCGACGACGACGTGCTCATCGGCAGCTCATCGGCAGCTCATCGGCAGCTCATCGGCAGCTCATCGGCAGCTCATCGGCAGCTCAGACGATCCGTCGGGCCGAGCCGGCGTCCGAAGTCTCCAGCCAGGACAGGGCCTGCACCGCGAAGATGGTGGCCCACGAGCAAAGGTCGTCGCTGCCCGCCTCGTATCGCACGCCTCGGGAGCCGACCACATTCCGGCGGAGCGCGGCTGCGGCCCGGACGGCCGGCTCCGCGAACCGGTCCCGATCCACGAGCGTCCAGATCCGCAGGGCCTGGGCCGTGGCGTCGGTGCGGGCCGGCCCGCTGTCGGCCGAGCCGTCGTGCCAGGCCCCCAGGCTGCCGTCCGGTCGCTGCACGTCCGCCAGCCATCGAGCCCCTGCAAGGACCGGTAGCGACCATGGCGAATCCCCCTGCGCCGCAACGGCGTCCCGCATCATCAAACCTTCAACCGCATAGCAATGACTATGCACGTAGGTGTCCCGGGACGCGTCGTGGATCCGTCACCGACCGTCATCTTCCTGCACCGCGAGGGCCGCGTCGGCGCAGGCTTGGATAGCGTCGTCGACGCCGGGGACCGGACCCCAGGCGGCGCGAGCGGTCAGGAGGGCCCCACAGATCTTGGCCTGGTGCGCCCCGAAGGACATCGACCAGGGCGTCCCCTCGGTCGCAGGCCCAGGATACCGGCCACCGGCAGCCGGATTGCGCTGCTCGGCCGCGGTGATCAACAACTGCGCGGCCATCTTCAGTCCGCTCGTTCTGATGTCCGTCGGCCAGCAGCCCACGGACCGCCATCGCGGTGTCGAACGTGTAGGCGTGCTCCCCACGGCGGATCCCCTGGCCAGCATCGAGGTCGGCGAGCAGGGCGGCTGCGAGTTCACGTCGTCTCGTCGGGGCCGCGTCGATGTCGGCGAGCAGTTGCAGCAACAGGCCGCTGATCTCCGGGTACGGATAACCCGGGTGCAGTGGGTTCCACCAGCTCACGCAGTGGCCGTCCGGCACTTTCCAGATCGTGCGAGACCAGCCAGCTCGAGCGAGACGCTCGGCAGCTCCACACCCACCTCCTCCACCGGCGACGCGGTGAGACCATAGCGCCCGACCGGGTCCGACGAGGTCGGGGTGAGACGAGTGGCCGGATGGCCGCAGGCGCACGTGCGGCGCCGTCACGCATCGACTTGCCGACCCGCTCGCAGGTCGATGGATCGACTGGACCAGGCCCTGACCGGCAAGGCCGCTCCGGTCGTGCTGGCATCGGCCAACCTCGACCACGTGCACCATTTCGCCGCCGAGCACCGCCTGCCGTCCGGTCCTAGCGATGGCGTCGAATGCGCTGACCCTCCTGGACGGCCGACCACTGGTCCGGACGCTACGCCGACAACGACCGAGCGACCCTTCCCGCGGCTCTGCCGGGCAGCGACCTGCTCGCACCAGCCCTGAATGCTCGCGGCCGCGGCCGGTGCGCGGGTGGCGCTGTGCGGCGGTGGTCCGGCTCAACCCAGCCGGATTCGCCCAACCGCTAAGGCCTTCCGACCATCGACTCGCTGCTCGTCTGGCTGTGCAAGCCCAACCCGGCTGGCCGTCCGCGATGTGGAACCCCAACGTCCATTGCCCGGTCATGTGAGGGGCTGACCTACCCTGCACGCGACCCGGAAGATGGTCAACCGCCCGCATCCCCTCGAGTCCGGGGCCCGAACCCGTTGCGTCCCACCGCATGCGGCACCATGCGCAGGTGGATGCTCAGGGGTTTCTGACCGACCTGGAAACCAAGCCGGAGGCGCTCGGCCGGCTGGCCGACGCACTCGATCGCGACGATCCCTGGGCCGACGTGCCGGCGACGACCCGGCGCCTGCTCTTCATCGGCATGGGGTCCTCCCACTACGCAGGCTCGGTCGCGGCCGCGCGACTACGCAGCCATGGAATCGACGCCGTGGCCGAGCTGTCGAGCAGCGACCTGTTGCCCCCGCCCCGTCCGGAGACGGTCGTCATCGCCGTGTCGGCCGGTGGCGGTTCGCGTGAAACCGCCAGGCCGCATCGCAGTACGTCGATCGCTGCCCCGTCGTGTTGCTCACCAACGACTCCGGCTCGGCTCTGGCTCAGACGGTGCAGTCCGTCGTACCGATGCTGGCCGGTGCGGAGGTCGGGGGCGTGGCCTGCCGGACCTACCAGCACACGCTCGCACTACTGCTCGCCCTCGAGCGCCGCTTGACCGGCACCAACGCCGACACCGCCGGGCTGGTGCGCGCCGCAGCCGAGGCCTCGACCGACCTGCTGGCCGGGCGCGCCGACTGGCTGCCTCGACTGAGCGAGCTGCTGCTAGGCCCGGACGGGACACACGTGGTGGCGCCGGCCCGTCGACTCTCATCTGCTCACCAGGCTGCATTGATGCTGCGCGAAGGGCCGCGGCGGCAGGCTGTCGGCAGCGAGACCGGAGACTGGAGCCACGTCGACGTCTACCTGACCAAGACGACCGACTACCGGCTGTTGCTCTTCGCGGGTTCTCACTGGGAGGACGAGCTGTTGCGTTGGACGAGCGAGCGCGCGTCGACCGTGGTCTCGGTCGGCGCCGAACTGCCGCAGGCAGCGATGTCGCTGCGGTACGCCGGGGACCACGTGGATGACGTGCGCCTGCTGGCGGAGGTCCTGGTGGCCGAGCTGCTGGCCCAGAAGGCGTGGGCGAACCAGCGCGGCTGACCTTCACAGAGCGTCCACTTAACTCCCAGGTAACGTCCGGAAACGCTCCAGTCAACTCCCCGGATGGACCACTAGAACTATCCCCATGCCGGTGGGAACGTCCCGCGGCAAGGAGGCCAGGAACGATCATGACCGAACAGTTGCCAGGGCCGGAGCAGCCCTCCGAGCAGCAGGCGTGGACGCAAGCGATCCCGTCGAGCCCGCAACCCCCCACCGCACCTATCCCCCCCAGCTACCCGTCGGCGCAGGCGCCCGTCCCCCCGAGCGCGCCGCCCGCCGGGCAGAACCCCTACGGCCCCCCGGCCGGCTACGGCCAGTACCAGTACCCGACCGGCGCTCAGTACCCGACCGGCGCCCAGTACCCGACCGGCCCGCAGTACCCGACCGGCGGCCAGTACCCCACCGGCGGCCAGTACCCCACCGCCCCGCAGTACGCCCCGGGCTTCCCGCCGGCACCCAAGGGCCTGCGCGCGCACCCCAAGGCGATGAAGATCGGCGCGGCCGGGGCGGCGTTCGTCGCGGTGGCCTGCCTCGGCTTCGGACTCGGTACGACGCAGTCCCACACGCGGATCGTCCAGATCCCCAGTGCGTCCGCCAACGGCGCGCCCAACAGCTCGGCCAACGGCGGCTCGTCCAACGATGGCTCGTCCGACGGGTCGTCCGACGGCGGCTCGCAGAGTGACCCGTTCGGTCAGTTCGGCTTCGGCAACAGCACCGACCCGAACTCCTTGCCGCCCGGCGGTTTCGGCGGCTCGTCCAGCGACGGCTCCGGCACGGGCGCCACGGCGACGGCCAAGCAGTCGGTCGGCATCGTGGACGTCAACACCCAGCTCGGCTACCAGAGCGCAGCAGGGGCCGGCACCGGCATGGTGCTGGACTCCAACGGCGACATCCTGACCAACAACCACGTGGTCAACGGCGCGACGTCGATCAAGGTGACCATCGTCTCCACCGGCAAGACCTACACGGCCAAGGTGGTCGGCACCGACCCGTCGAAGGACATCGCCGTCATCAAGCTCGACGGCGCCTCCGGCCTGGCCACGGCCAACTTCGGTGACTCCGACTCGGTGCGCGTCGGCGACTCGGTGACCGGCGTCGGCAACGCGGGTGGAGCGGGCGGCACGCCGAGCGCGGCTGCCGGGACCGTCACGGCGCTGAACCAGTCGATCACCGCCTCTGATGAGGGGGCCAACGCCGAGAAGCTGTCCGGGCTGATCGAGTCCAACGCCGACATCCAGGCCGGCGACTCGGGCGGACCGCTCTACAACTCGAGCAACAAGATCGTCGGCATCGACACCGCCGCCAGCTCGGGCGGGACGGCTCAGGGCTACTCGATCCCGATCAACTCGGCCCGCTCGATCGCCAACCAGATCATGTCGGGCAACGAGACGACGTCGATCCACATCGGCTACCCGGCCTTCCTGGGCATCAGCGTCAGCTCCGACAGCAGCTCGGGCGGCGTGGTGGTCGGGCAGGTCGTCGACGGCCAGCCGGCAGCGAACGCCGGGATCGTCGCTGGTGACCAGATCACCAAGGTGGGCTCGACCAGCATCACCAGTGCGAGCAAGCTCACCAGCACCATGGCGAGCCACGAGCCGGGTGACCGCACGACCGTGACCTACGTCGACACCAACGGCCAGAGCCACACCGTGACCGTCACGCTGGCCACCGGCCCGGCTGACTGAGCCAACGAGGAGCAGTCACCACCGACTGGGGTGGCGAGCGGTCCGCCGGACCGCTCGCCACTCCTTTTGTGTCTCCCTGCCGGTGTACGACGATGTCCCACTAAACCTGGCAATTTGGCTGTCCCCCAACGGATCCCGGACTTGCGCCGGCCAACAGCCAGGACGACGCTGTGCGGCATGCCCAGGTTCCGGATCACGCGCCCCGGCCTGGAGCCGACCGAGCTGGAGGCCGACCACAGCTCCTTTGCCGATGCCTGGTTCACCTTCTGGGGTGACGCGAATGAGAGCGTCCCGCTGCTGATGGTCCGGCGCGACGAGGGCGCCCGGATCGAGGAGCTACCCGCTCTGGACCAGCCCTCGACCGCCGAGCCGACGGACGAGGCTCAGCCCGACTGACCGAGCGAACTCCCCGCTCAGCCGGCGCGACTCGCCTCGACGGCCGGAAAGGCGAAAAGCGAGATCAGCGTGCCCAGCAGCGCGGGGTCACCATCAACAGTGACCTGCCGGGCCCGGAGCGCCTTCGCCGGCGAGAGCCCTCCCGACAACAGCGCGTGCCACCGCGTGTCGTCGGCTGTGATCACGAGGTCGGCCGCCGCGGGGGCCCCGGCCGTGATGGCCAGCTCGCGACCCACGGCCCGCACGGTGAAGTCTCCGTCGCTGAGGCGCAGGTGCCAGGTCGTCGCGCGGCTCACCCGATGGGAGTCGTCATGGAAGGCGAGCATGGCGGCCACCAACCAGCGCGATCGAGTGGCCGCGCTGGCCGGCAACCGGCCCATGCTCTTGGCGCCCCAGCGACCGAGGGCCATGAGGGCCGGCTCGAGCTCACCGCCGAGCTCGGTGAGCTCGTAGACCGTGCCCCGCCCGGGCGGGTCCACGAGCCGGCGACGGACGACCCCAGCCCCTTCCAGATGTTTGAGCCGCGCCGTCAACGTGTTGGTGCCGATACCCGGCAGCCCATCGACCAGATCGCCGAAGCGCAGCGGGCCGAGCAGGAGGTCGCGCACCACCAGGGCCGCCCAACGGTCCCCGATCACGTCGAGCGCCGTCGCAATGCCACACAGCTGGTCGTAGCTGCGCGCGGACGACTGGGCTTCAGGCATGGGCCCACCTTAACGTCGTACTTGCGGTACGCAACGACACTTGCGCTTCGCAAGTCTCCTGGTACGTTGGCCGGATCAACAGCCGTCCGCGAAGGGGAGCCCGACATGAGCGCCAACGTCATCGTCCAGTACCGCACCACCCCTGAAGCCGCGGACGAGAACGCGCGCCTCGTCGAGGCCGTCTACGCCGCGCTGGCCGAGCTCCAGCCAGCGGGCTTTCGCTACACGACCTACCGGCTCGATGACGGCACTCGCTTCGTCCACGTCGCCGAGCAGGACGGTCCGGAGAACCCGCTGGCGACGCTGCCGGCCTTCGCCGACTTCCAACGCGAGATCGGCTCGCGCTGTGTCGAGCCCCCGGCGCCGAGCGGAGCCGTCGTCGTGGGGTCGTTCGGCTGGGCGCGCTGACGTTGTATTTCCGGCCCGGGCGCGGTCTCCTGTAGGGGTTCCCGTGAGTGTCGGCTGCCCGGCCGCACCCATTGGCCCCCCTGAGGAGTCCAGA
Source organism: uncultured Actinomycetota bacterium (assembly GCA_963834425.1). Classification (GTDB taxonomy): domain Bacteria; phylum Actinomycetota; class Actinomycetes; order Actinomycetales; family CAVURS01; genus CAVURS01. Next base: position 598,608 of record CAWIBR010000013.1, on the reverse strand, counting down.
CATGGCGAAGCTGCGGCTGTCCTTGACCATCCCGGGAGCGGTCTCCCTGGGCGCCTACGAGGGCGGGGCCTTGGCCGCGCTCCTCGTGACGGCGCAGACCCTCGGCGAGGACGTCCTGGTCATCGACTCGATCGGCGCGGCCTCGGCCGGCTCGATGACCGCGCTGATGACGGCTCAGGTGTTGTTGCAGGGCAAGGATCCGGTGGCCTTGATGAGCGCGGCCTGGGTCGACCAAGCCTCGTTCGGCGCCATGAAGGGGAAGGGCGACTATCCGCTCTCCTCCGACGCCCTCACCAGCATCGCCGGCGAGGTGCTCGCGGGTCCGCCGGCGGCTCCGGCGGCCGGGGTGAAACCGCAGACCGAGTCGGTGCGGGTCTCGCTCTCGCTGACCAGCCTGGCCGGCCTGACCTACAAGGTCGCTGACCTCCAGCGGCCCGACGTCCCGCCGATCGCGGCGACGACGTTCCAGGACTGGTACGACCACGAGTTCACGCCCGCCACCACGGACTGGGTGGATCAGGCCGAGCGCGCGATCGCCTCCGGCTCCAACGCGATGGGCTTTCCGGCCAAGCGGATCAACCGGCACGACGACGCGGCCGCCTACGCCGCCGCCGGTCTCGAAGGTTTCACCGACTGGTTCTGGTACACCGACGGCGGCACCACCGACAACGAGCCGCTCGGGCGCACCATCGACCTCAGCGGGCAGATCGACAGTGCCGACGACCGGCTGTTCCTGTTGATCCACTACGACACCGGTCCCTCGGGACCGCACACCTCGTCACCCTGGTCCGGCACCAACGAGGACCCGCCACCCTTCGTGAAGACCGCGACCCGGGCCCTGCACGCGCAGACCACCCAGTCGATCTACGACGATCTCAAGCAGCTGCAGAAGACCAACGCCCGGTTGGCCTGGACCAGCAACATCGCCCCGACCCTCACGGCGGCCCTGAAACAGGCGGTCGAGGCGCAGGGCGTGCCCGCCGATGTCGCCGCGAAGGTGCGGGACTCGGTCGTCGCCGCCATCACCGACTCGCTCAAGCAGGTCCGCGAGGACAAGGCCAAGATCGCCGAGATCGTCGGCAAGCAAACGGATCCGGCGCGCCAGGCGCGGGCGGCGTCGTACCCCACTGACCTGGAGCCGCTGATCGACGCACTGGTCCGCGAGGCCAGCGGGCTCGAAGGCCGCAAGCACGTCAGCATCGACCTGGTCTCCCCCTCGATCGACCCGAAGGACCAGCAGCAGTGCGCGGGCGCGTTCCTCTTCCACTTCGGCGGGTTCTTCGAACTGGCCTACCGGCGCAACGACTTCGACCTCGGCTTCCGCAACATGCGGACCTGGATCACCGACCGGCTGTTGGCCACCGAGCTCAGCGGCGTCGATCCTGCACCGGTGCAGGCCGCATTGGACGCGGCGTACGCCTCGGCGGGGTGGGAGCGACCGGACGACGAGACGGTCGGCCCGAAGCTCTCCGGACTGGAGAAGGCCGCGCTCAAGGGCGAGCTGCTGGAGTTCGGGGTCCACCTGGCCCGCGTGGTCGGTCACGACTCGCTGCACCAGGGCCTGTAGGCGCCGATCAGCCGCAGCTGCCGATCGCCTTCGCCGGGTGGAAGACGGCGGAGAGGCTCCACCGCGCCGTGACGGTGACCGGTCCGGGACCGGCGGTCTGCACGGTCATCCAGCCGTCCGGCCCCTCGCGCAGGCAGGCCCGTCCGGCGGTGACCTGCCAGAACGGGCTCCAGTGCACCCGCAGGTCACTCGTGCCTGAGCCGGTCGCCGCCAGCTGGAACGAGCTGACGCCGAGCGCGGTGAGTTGGGCCGGCCCGGTCAGCAGGCCGGGTGAGTCCGAGACCCGCCAGACCCGCCAGTGCGCATCGCTCCACACCGGCGTCAGCCACGGCTGTCCGGCCGAGATGATCGCCGCCTCGCGGCGGGCCCAGTAGTCGAGCGGCGCGTCCGGCAGGGCCACCAGACCGACACCGGAGCTGACCAGCCATTGGTGCAGCTGGTCGGGCGTCAGGTCCGGTTGGTAGAGCACGTCGTTGTCGCGCAGGTCGATCTGCCGCTCCCAGCCGCGGGCGAGGGGGAAGGTCTGCGCGACGTAGTACGACTCCCAGTGCTGGCGCAGCGTTGGCACCTCGACCCGCCCGCGCGCCACGTCTTGGGTGTCCAGGAACGAGTTCAACCCGGTGTAGTACGACGCGGAGCTGGACGGGTCGCCGACCGATCGGGTCAACGCGGTGACCCCAGGCCAGATCTGCCAGCAGAGCAAGGGAACGGCGACGACGGCGAGCGTCCACCAGCGGCGCCGAGCGCCCAGGACCGCCGCAGCCAGAGGCCCGCCGACCAGCGCCCCGAGTCGGGTGATGTTGCCGCCCACCGGATTCTGGACAGCGAAGATCACCAGCGCGGACAGGCCGTAGAGCAGCAGCCCCCACCGGACGGCGCGATAGTCGTGGCGCACGAGGACCAGCCCGCCGCCCGAGAAGAGCAGCACCACCAGCAGCGCGCTCAGCGGGAACGGGAAGTAGCCGCCGCCTCCGAGCAACGACGCGACCACGACGCCGATCGCCGCCGAGGCCAACGGCGCTGCCCGTCGTACGCCGACCTCAGTGGCCCACGCGAGCGCGACCATCAGCAGGAAGGCGCCGGCGAGCGGGCTGGTCAGACTGGCGGCCAGCGCGGCCACCGCCGCGAGCCAGGGGCGGTTCCGGACGGCGGCGAGGAGGCCGGCCACCGACAGGGTCACGCCGATGCCGAACGGCAGCTGACCGACGACGAGCGGCCCGAGGATGCCGACGGCGAACCACACCCCGGCCAACCGCAGGCCCCGCCCCGCGCGTGGACAACCGAGCAGCGCACTCATCGCTGCCGCAGCGGCCACCGCCGCGAGTGAGCCGAGCAGGCGGGTCCCGACGAGCGCGGCCATCGGCGGGAAGAGCAGGCTGTAGCCGCTGACCAAGTGCCCGCTGTACCAGTAGTTGTTCCACAGCAGGGCACCGTGAGCCTTGAACAGCCAGGCGTGGTACTCCTGCGCGGCCAGATCGCCGCCGGTGGCCGGCAGGGCCAGCAGGACGGCGGCCAGAACCGCGGTGATCACCCAGGGATGCCGGGAGAGCCACTTCGGCAGCCACAGCCAGTCGCGACCCGCGCGGATCGACGCGGGGCCGACCTGGGGCCGGGTCTGAACTGCCACAGGTGACCTCCCGTCAGCGGTCGTCGATGGGGTCTACGCGCAGCGCGAGAGCCGTGACCGCCGGAAGGGCCACCGACAGCATGATGCCAGTCACCGTGACCCCGGAGTCGTTCAGCAGGGCGCCGAGGACGGCACAGAGCGTGAAGCCCCAGATGGCTGGGACCAGTCCGGGGGTCGAACTCAGGGTGCGTTCGACCAGAGGCCGGTGCCGCAGTCGGACCACGACGACGAGCACGATCGTGCCGATCACGAGCGGCAGGAACGGGCTGGCGACCAGCTGTCCCACGTTGGCCGAGATCTTCCGGCTGATCACGTTCCCGGCCTGGCCGTCGACGATCTGCGCGACGAACTGCCCCATATGCGTACGTCGTGCCGGTGGGCGGTGGTAGTCCCACAGAGCCAAGGCCACCACCGGGATCGCCCCGATGGCGATGACCGCGACGAGTCTTCGGGCGCCGAGCCGGACCCTGGCCAGCAGCAGGACAACGACCAGCGCCGACGGCATGAGGGCGAGGCCGCCACCGACGTCCGCGCCCAGCGTCGGCACCGCGTCGACCAGCGCGACGGCCAGCAGCACGACCCCCGCGACCACCGCCAGGCGGATAGCCGTGCGTCGGGGCCGGTCGGCCGGCACTGCGGCGGCGAGCGCCACCCCGATCAGTGCCGAGGCGGCCAGGACACCGAACGCGGTGTTGCCCGCGCCGTAGAACCGGCCGGCGGTGATCGGTGAGTCGCCGAGCAGGGCCGAGGTCTGCAACCAGCGTGCCGCTCAGCAGATCGACCAACAGCAGCAGGGCGCTGACTCCCGTGACAACCAGGACGCCGCCTGCCGGATGGCGCCGGGCCGCGAGCATCGCCCCCAGGGCGGCGACGGCGCTGACCGCCAGCAGCAGCAAGGGCAGCGCCAGGATGTCCCACCGCCACCAGGGCAGGAGCTGGATCAGCCAAGAGGAGAAGGGCAGCAAGGCCACCAGGTAACAACCGAACTCCATCACCCGGCGCGCCCGCGAGCGAGGCCAGCGGACCAGCACCAGTAGGCCAACCGCAGAGACCAGCAACGCGAGCCCGGACAGGGTCCACATGAAGACCGGTCGCCAGCGCGCTCCTTGGACAGCCTTCACGTCGAGGTCGCGCAAGTGGGCTACCCGGGTGACCGCGCTGGTCGGGCCACCGGCGTAGCGCCAGGCCCGACCGACCACCGATGACGGCATCGGCACGTCCACGAGGGTGAGCACGGTCGGTGCGATGTCGATCAACTCGACGTACGGCGCGCGCTCGGTCGACGGCGAGCTCAACCAGCCGGGCGGATAGGTCGGACCGTGCGCGATGGCGACGTGCAGGTGAGCGCTCGCCGGCGGCCCGCCGCGGCCCCGAGCCGAGCCGGGAGTAGCGGGTCGGTCGCTGCTGCCGACCACCAGCACCGTGGTGCTCGAGGGCAACGGATCGACCAGGGCCGCCACCTGGCGGTCGACGGCGGCGACCGCCGAACGACGCGCGGCGGCCGGCGCGGTGTAGATCGCGTCGTCGACGGCCACGACGACCTGCGCCCCCTGGGTGCCGGCCAGCCCGGCTGAGAGCGGGGCGGTGACGTCGGCGTTAGGCATGGCGAGCGCGGCGCCCGGGCCCAGCGCGGCGGTCCGGACGCCGTGCGCCGAGAGCGCCGCAGAGAGCGCACCGAGGCCCGCCGTGGTGGCCAGGCGGCGGGTCAGGTCGGTGGGCTGCTGGGCGCTCGGGTTGGCACACGGCCGGGGCGCGCCCGCCTGCGGCTCGGCGGCCGCCCGGCTGCCCGCGCCAAGGGTCAGCAGGCCGTCGGCGCAGCCGGCCAGGTCCCAGCTCGACTTGACCGAGACGACGCCGGTCGAACCCTCACGCACCAGCCGCCACAGGGTCGGGGTCCTCGTCGGCGAGACGTCGCTCCAGAGCAGGTCGGGCACCGCCAGCACGACGACCTCCGGCGCAGCCGCGGTCGAGGCAATGTAGGCGGCCCGAGCCTCGATGGGCCGGCTCGCGGCGGCGGCCGGTCCTGCGCCCGCGGCGGCAGCCGTGACGGTGGCGGCGGTGGCGAGGACCAGGACGATCGGTACTAGACGGGCCGAACGGCGCAACCGCGCTCGAGGTCCCGTTGCCGACTGGTCCATGACCCCTTCATGAAAACGCGGACGCCGCCTGAGGGCGCGAACATCCGCGAGCGCGCCGCCCACATCTTGTACCTAGCCCGCGGCGAGGACCCTGATCTGTGCCCGCCGTCCGGTCATTGTGCCGAGAAGTGCAGCTCCGGGCGGTAGCCGGCCAGCAGGGTGGCGACGGTCGCTCGCGGGGTCAGGACGATCACCTCCCGGCGCCCGCCGGCCGCCGCGCGGGGCCGACTCTCGACGTACCCAGCGGGGGTCCACGCGAGCAGCCGGCCGCCGAGCACCAGCCAGGGGCGACCGTCCACCGCCACCATGGTGGCGTCGGGGAGGGCGCCGAGGCGATCGACGTACGTGCGTTTCTGGCCTGGAGCGACCAGGCGGTCGGCGTGCAGCCGGGCGTCGATCACCGGGACGGTGGCTGGCTGGTCGGGATACGCGCGGAGCCAGGCCGCAGCGAACTCCCGGTGGGCAGGCAGCCGGCACTCCGCGCACGGTCGATGGCCCGCGGCCAGGCCGGTCGCCTCGTCCAGGAAGTAGAGCTCGGTCAGTCGACCCGGCGTCCACTGCACGCGGCGCCGACCTTTGAACTCCAGGACGCAGATCAGCCAGCGGCGGCCACTGGAGTAGCGCGCGAGCTCGCCGTCCTGGCCGAGCAACGGGCCGCGGTTGCCCCAGAACAGGCCCCGATCGGGAACGGCAACCAGTTCGCCGTCCGGCCGGACGCGATTGCGCCGCGTCACCGTGGCCGCCGGACGAGGGTCTGTCGGCCAGGCGCGCGCACCGCTAGCGTCCGACTCATGATGTCGATGATGCCCAGAGCCCTCCGACACTCCGTCGCGGTGACGGGATTCGCCGCCCTGGTGTCGCTGACGGTGCTCGCGGCCGGCCTACCCGCCCAGGGCGCGGTGGGCTCTGGGGTGGGCTCGGCGGTCAGCCGGCCCAGCCCGGGCTCACGAGGTCTCGGCGACCGGCTCTATCCGGCCTTGGGCAACGGCGGGTACGACGCGCAGCACTATGACCTCGACCTGCGCTACGCCACGAGCGCGCCGTCCCAGGGGATCGACGGGACGATGACCATGACGGCGCGGGCCACCCAAGCGCTCTCGCGGTTCGACCTCGACTTCTTGGGCAGCGGGTTGGGCACGGTCAGCGTCGACGGCGCGCCGGCTGCGTTCTTGCGCCACGGCACCGAGCTGGTCATCACGCCGGCGCGACCGATCCCGGACGGTGCGACCTTCGTGGTCACCGTGCGCCACTTCACCGCTGAGCCGACGGTGATCAACCCGGACGTTCCCTCGAGTGTGGCGTTCTTCCAGACCGCCGAAGGCTCGGCGGTGGCCGGACAGCCGAACCTGATGCATCTGGTCTACCCGTCCAACGACTACCCCAGCGACAAGGCGACCTTCTCCTTCCGGATGGACGTGCCCGCCGGAGAGACGGCCGTCGCCAACGGGGTCCTCACGAGTCGGCACACCAGCGCCGGCCGGACGGTCTGGACCTACGAGGAGCGGGCTCCGATGGCGACCGAGCTGACCCAGCTGGTCGTCGGGAAGTACAGCATCATCAACCGAGGGACGGTCGACGGCGTCCAAGTCCGCGACGTCGTCCCGGCCGGCGAACGCGCCTACTACGACAAGCGATTGGCGGTCGAGACCAGCCAGCTGAGGTGGATGATCGCGCGCGCTGGCCGCTACCCGTTCCCGCTCTACGGGACGCTGGTCGTGACGGCTCCGAACCTCGGCTTCGCCCTGGAGACCCAGACCCTCTCGCTCTTCGACACGACGTGGTGGACGGGCTACCCACGCGGCGTGTGGGCGCCGACCATGACCCACGAGCTGGCCCACCAGTGGTACGGCGACAGCGTTTCGCCCGCCACCTGGAGCGACATCTGGCTCAACGAGGGGCACGCGACCTGGTACGAGCTGACCTGGGCGGCACCGCGTGGCGAGCTGGCGACGGACACCTTCACGAACGCGACCACCCTGGACGCCTTCATGCGGCACATCTACGCGCTCGGCGACCGCTACCGGGCCGCGGACGGTCCGGTCGCCCTGCCGTTGGACCGGGCCAAGCAGTTCAGTAACAACGCCTACTACGGCGGCGCGCTGGTGCTCTACGCCTTGCGGCAAAAGGTCGGCCAGGCCGCGTTCGAGCGGCTCGAACGCGGGTGGGCCCAGCAAGAGGCTGGCCAGTCGCGATCGACCGACGACTTCATCGCGTTCGCGTCGGCCTCGACGGGACAGGATCTCGGTGGCTTCCTGCGGGCGTGGCTCTACGGCACGACGACACCTCCCATGCCGGGTCACCCGGACTGGACCGTCAAGCCGGTCTCCTGAGTAGGAGCGCCGGGTGAGCGCTACGGTCAGGCCATGGAGAAACAGTCCCTGACGGCCCTGGTGCGCGGCCAGCTCCAGCTCGCCGCGCAGGCACCGAGCGGGCGCAGCGCGCGGACGGTGTACGGCGGGCACGAGCACTCCCTCCGGCAGACCCTCATCGCGCTGACGGCGGGCTCGTCGATGGCCGAGCACGAGAGCCCGGGCGAGGCCACCGTGCAGGTGCTTCAGGGCCGGATTCGCCTGGTCGCTGGCGACGTCTCCTGGAACGGCTCACCCGGTGACCTGCTGACCATGCCGAGGTCGCGGCACAGTCTGGAAGCCGTCGAGGCGTCGGCCATCCTGCTCACCGTCGCGCAACGGCCCTGACCTGAGCCGTCAGCGAGTCAGCTCTCCCTGACGGCGAGGACGACCTTCCCACCGCTGTGCTGTGACTGCACCAGGCGATGCGCCTCGGCCGCCTGGCTCAGCGGCAACACGTGCGCCACGTGTGGACGGATCACCCGCTGGGCGAGCAGGTTGGCCAGCCGGACCAACCGCTGTCGCTGGTTCGTGATCAAGATCCCGTGCAGGGTGAGGTTGCCGTCGACCAACAGTTCGACGTCGAGGTCCGGCGTCTCGATGCAGGCGAGCGTTCCGCCCGGCCCGACCGCGGGCAGGGCAGCGGCCAGGGCCGGCCCTCCGACCAGGTCCGCGATCGCATCGACCCGCCCGCCGGCCAGCTCGATCGCCCGGTCGGCGACACTCTCCGACCGGTAGTCGATGCAGGCCGACGCCCCCGCTGCCAGCAGCCGCTGATGGGACGGGGCCGATCCCACCGCGATCACTCGGAACCCCTGGTGGGCAGCCAACGGCAAGAGGAACGACCCGACGCCGCCGCTGGCGGCGAGCACGAGCAGCGTGCTCCCCGCCGCGAGCCCGAGCCGGTCGAGCACCTCCAGCGCCGTGCCGCCCGCGATCGGCGAGGCCGCAGCGTCGACAAAATCGACCGCCGGATCCAACCTGACCGCGTGGTCGGCCGGCACGACGACCAGTTCCGCGTACCCACCGCCGCCCGCCGGGAAGGGGGTCATGGCAACGACTCGGTCGCCCACGGTCAGTCCATCGACGTCCGCTCCCACTGCATCGACCACACCCGCGACGTCGTAACCCAGCACGCACGGCAGGGTCAGCCCGGCCCACGTCCCATCCCTGCGGTTGCTCGCGTCCACCGGGTTCGTGCCAGCCGCGTGTACGGCGATCCGCACCTGGCCGGCCGCGGGCACTGGATCCGGCCAGTCAACCAACGTCAACTGATCCGGGCCGCCGAAGGCTTGCAGGACAACGGCTTTCATTGGTCGGACCCCATGGACCGAGCCGCCTAGGCCGCGGAGGATGCGGCGAGGTTGGCCGGCATCCGGCCCAGGACGGCCGACCCCTTCAGGGCGGCCGCGACCTCGCGGGCGGCCCGCTCCCCCGTCGCTACGCCGCCATTGAGGTAGCCCAACCACTCGACGCTCGTGTGCTCACCGGCGAAGTGCAAGCCACCCTCGGGTTTGCCGTTGAAGCCACTGAACCGGGTGTACTGCCCCGGCGCGAAGTAGGTGTAGGACCCGTGGGTCCACGGATCATCGACCCACGAATCTGCCCAGCCCACACCGGAGTACGCCGCCGAGATTCCCGGGACGAAACCATCCAGGTAGTCGAGCGTCTGCCGCCGAAGGACGTCCGGGATTGGGCCGTGCGCCGTCGTCACGGGGAAGCTCGCGCCGTACGAGCCGCCGGTGAACACGGTGAGGAGTCCCCTGCGACCGGGCTGGGTCAGTGAGCTGTCCCAGCTGTCACCGTGCCACAGGTCGGACTCCGAGACGCCGCTCCACGGGCGACCCGCCTGTTGGCCGGCCCGGATAGTGAAGTGATCGAAGCGTTGGTCGAACTGCAGCAGGATCTTGGCGTTGGTCCCGATCGCCTGCTCGTGGATCGCTTGCCACTTCAACGGACTGACCGCGGCCGGATCGATGTCGATCTTGCGAAGAGAACTGAACGGCAGGGCCATGATCACCTGCGCGCTGCGGCGCCAGGTGGAGTCAGCGCCGAAGCGCAGGGCGATCTGCGAGCCGACCCGACGCAGCCCGGTCAGCGGGCTGTCCAGCACCACGCACCCCGGTTGCAGCGACTCGAGTCGCTCGCGCAGCAATTGCGGCACCTGGTCGTTCCCGCCCTTGACGTGCCAGCGCTCGTCGGCCTTGCGGTCCACCGGGTAGGCGAACTGGTCGACCAGCCCGAGTGCGCTGACCTGGTTGATGTCGCCACCCCAGTAGTCACCGGTGCTCCACGAGATCCGGCCGGCGACGTCCGAACCGGTACCCCCGGTGACATCCACGTTGTCGATGATCCAGTCCCGGATGCTCATCTGGTCGAAGGCGCGGGTGTAGGGATCCGTCGTACGATAGTTGTAGTTATGCAACTTATTCGCCTGCCGCACCAGTCGTTTCACCCACTGATGACTCGGCAGGTGCTCGATCGCGCGGCCCTGGAGGACTTCGAACGACTGTTGTCCTGGGGTGACATTCGCGGCCGGCGGGTGCTCTCGATCCTCACGCTCGAGGCCGAGCTCGACGATGAGCCGCTGCAGCTCGTGATGCTCGGTGTCGATGAACTCACCGCCGTGCTCCGCGACCTGGCCGTCGCCGAAGATCCCCCGTGCAGTCCAGCATCGGCCACCGACCCGGTCGGCGCGAGCCTCGTGCACCTCGACCCGGATCCCCACCTGCGCGAGCCGGTACGCCGCGCTGAGCCCGGCCAGCCCGGCACCCACGACGATCACCGGCTCGCTCCGATCGCTCAGGGCGCTCCGGTCGGGCGACGCACCAGTCAGCGCCCGTCGCTGCCGCCGCCGGCGCAACCAGGCCGCCGGCGCCGGCCAGGGCCGCGCCGCCACCGACCACGAGACCCGCTCGCAGGAGGTCTCGCCGCGCGATCGTGCCCGGGCGACTGCGCCGCCGCTCAGCGAGCACGACCTCCCGAACCTCGCGCATGAACTCCTGGCCGCCACGCATGGCACTCCTCGAGGTCCGAATCGAGCAACTGGTCGAGCAGACGATGTCGGCCAGTGTTCGGGCTCCCTCGCCGCCGCGTCAACGACCAGGTGTTACGGTCCGCGGATGGCTGAGGTGAGTGACTGGAACGTGCCGGTCGTCGCGGAGTTCCGCGCCAACGAGGGCCGCATCGGCGGGCCGTTCGAGGGAGCGCCGGTGCTCTTGCTCCATCACCGCGGTCGCACCAGCGGGCGGGAGTTCGTGGCTCCGGTGATGTACCTCGCGGACGAGTCGGACCCAGCGACGGTCTATGTCTTCGCCTCGAAGAGTGGCGCGCCCAGCAACCCCGAGTGGTACGCCAACCTGCTGGCCTCCGGGCACACGACGGTCGAGCTCGGGGCCGACACCTATGACGTCACCGTCGAGGACGTCACGGGCGACGCGCGCGACCGGATCTTCGCGGAGCAGGCCCGGCGCTATCCGGGGTTCGCGGAGTACGAAGAGAAGACGGCGGGGATCCGCACCATCCCCGTGGTGGCCCTGCATCGGGCCTGATGTGGTAGACCGCCGGTAGCGCTCTTGCGGGACGATCCGCAGGCGGGACGGAGAGGCAGGACGGACGTGGTCCGGGAACGGCCGGACACAGCGCCGGGTCTGAGCGAGGCGATGCCGCCACCGCGACTGCTGCTGTTGGTGCAGGTCCTGTTCCTGCTGGAGTCCTCGCTCTACTCCGCGGTCACACCGATGCTCCCCCATTACGCCGAGGCCGTCGGAGCCTCGAAGGCCCAGATCGGCGTCCTGGCCGCGGCGTACACCGCCGGGCTGATCCCGGGAGCCCTCATCGGCGGCTGGCTGGCGACCCGGATCGGGGTCCGGCCGACGACCCTCATCGGCCTGCTGATCTTTGCCATAGCCCTGACCGCCTTCGGCTTCGCCGGATCGTTGCCGGCCCTGGATGGCCTACGAGCGGTGCAGGGCATTGCCTCCGGCTGCATCTGGGGCGGTGCGCTGACCTGGGTCATAGCGGCGACTCCGACCGCCCGTCGCGGCGAGGTGCTGGGATCGGTGCTGGCCGCGGCGATCTTCGGGACCCTGATCGGACCCGTCATCGGCACGATCGCGGTCGCCGTTGGTGGCCGAGTGCTCTTCAGCGTGATCGCCGGGCTGGCCCTGGCGGTCGGAGTCTGGGTGCTGCGCACCCCCGCGCCGCAGCGACAAACGATGGATCATCGGCCACCGACCGCGCCGAGTCCTGGCCACCCGCGGCTTGCTGCTCGGTGGCTGGCTGGTGATGCTGGACGCGATGGCGATCGGGGCCACTAACACGCTGATCCCGTTGCGGCTCAACGAGTTCGGAGCGCATGCGGTCGTGATCGGCGGCACCTTCCTGTGCGCCTCTGCTGTGAGCACCGTCGTCTCACCGCTCACTGGGCGGCTGTCCGACCGGCGCGGCGCCGGCCTCCCGATGGGAGTGGGACTGGCCGGCGCGGCCGTCCTCCTCGCGCTGCTGCCCATCCCCAGCTCAGCTCTACCTTTGGCGCTGCTCGTCGTGCTGCTCATGGGCTGCTGCGTCACGGGCTTCGGGATCCCGGCCGCCTGGCTGCTGACCGACGCGGCCGAGCGAGCTGGCCTGGTGGTGGCCATGGGCACCATGCTCTTCAACCTGGCTTTCGCGGGCGGCGAGACGATCGGCGCACCACTGGCGGCCGGGCTGTCCCAGCTGACCAGCGACACCGTCCCCCTGCTCGGCCTGGCGGCGCTGATGCTCATCTCGCTGGCACTGGTCCTGCGAGACGGGCGCCGCCGGTCGCGGTCCGCCGGCTACGGCGAGAGCAGGACGACCTCGGCGGTGACCGAAGGCACGACTGCCGGCTGAGGGCAGGAGAGCTGCAGCCACAGGTGATTCCCGGGACCGATGCTCGACAACGTCGTCGTGTGCCGGGTCCCGGTCGCCGAGCCGCTGACCTCGCCCGCGGGGTGGAGCTTCACGGTCTTGTAGTGGTCGGCCGGGTCGACCTCGACGAGCCGGAACTCCAGGGGCGCGTCCGTCCCGAGGCCGGCCGACTCCACGGTCACCTCGGCGATGAAGACCCCGCCGCCGGTGACCAGGTTGTAGCCCCGCTTGGTCCCCACCGGCGGCTTCCAGAACCCACCGGTGTTCGCCGAGGCGGAGGTGAACTGCACGGTCAGCACCTTGCCGCCGGGCACCGCGACGCCGCCCGCCTGGACAGCGGTGTGGACGGGACGCGTCGCGACATGCCGGATGAGCCGGCGCGACCGTGGCGACTGCTGGCTTCACGACTGCAGGTTTCGCAGCCGCCTTCACCGCCGGCTTGGGAGGCGCCTTCACCGCCGGTTTGGCGGCCGGCTTGGCCTTCGGCGCCGGCCGGGCGACGGCCTTGGCGTAGTTCGGGTGGCAGTACCCCGCGATGTCCCGCGAGCGGGTCTTGAGCATCACCATGCCGCCGGTGCGACCACCGCTGACGTCGGTGTTGCCCTCGATGGTGTGCACCGTGCCGTCCCGGTTGACCTTCACCACCAGCCCGATGTGGCTGAAGCTGAAGATCGCGAGCGAGCCGACGCGGGGTCTGGAGCTGTACCGGCCGCGCTTCTTGTACCAGTCGCGGACCGCGAAGACGTTGGCCGCCTTGGGAAAGATCGAGGTCGGGATCCCGGCCTTCTGGAAGCACCACCACTGGAAGACGACGCACCACGCGTAGTTGGTCGAGCCGACGTTGTGCACCTTGTGGCCGTAGTAGGCGGTGTTGTACTTCACGTTGTTGGAACCGTGCGGTGACTCGGCCGTGCCGAGCTGGCTGCGCTCGACGGCGATCAGCCGTTGCAGGGCGGTGCTCACGGCGTCGTCCCCCCGACCGGAGCCGGTTGGCCGAGGTCGATCGGCGCCGGAGGTGACGTCGGAGCAGACCCCGGTGTCGGGGCCGACGCGGGTGTCAGGGCGGGAGCACTCGCCGTACCGCCGTCGTCGGGCAGCGCGTTGGCATCCACGTCATCGGCGGTGTCGTCGTCGTCGTCATCATCGTCGTCATCGGGCAGGTCCTGCACCGTGCCGGAGTCGTCGAGGATCGTGGGGTCGGCGACGTCCCGCGGTGCTGGGTCCGGCACGTCGCTGTCGTCCAGGTCGTCGTCCGTTGCCTCCGGGTCGTCATCGTCGTCGTCCGGGCTCGTGGTGTCCGTCGTCGCCCCGGCCGAGGCGGCGGTGGAAGTGGCCGGGAGACCGTTGCCGAGGGCGGTGCTCGGTCGCTGACTGGCGGAGTCCTTGCTCGGCACGCCGGACAGGATGCTCTGGCCCTGCCGGTCGATCAGCCCGGTCAGCAGCTGTTGGGCGTAGCCGAAGGCCAGCGCGTAGGCCAGGATCTGCTCCTGGGAGTCGAGGGCACTGAGCCCGGGCACGAAATCGCCGCGGATCGCGATCAGCGCCGCGATGGCGGTGAGGGCGCCGGTCGGCAACTTCAACAGCGCGAGAGCGACGGGCACGTCGTACGGCGTGGAGGTGCCCCGCACGTTGCGCAGTGAGACGGCCGAGGCAAGCGCCCCGCCCATCAGACCGACCAGGCCCACGACGAGAACGTCACGGCCGGCCGGGCCGCCACCCTGGCCGAGGATCGACGTGGAGGTCGGACAGATGACCTCGATCCCGCCCGCGGGCGTCGATGGCGTCGCCGCCAGCGCCGTCGTCTGCGTGATCGGTTGACGGAAGCACAACGGCACGGACCGCGGATGGGTCGCGACGTAGGCGACGAAGGCGACCAGGAAGATGGTGAGCATGGCGGCGGCCATCACGACGACGTTGCGGAAGTTGCGTACCCGCGTGTGGCTCTGGTCCGAGGCCGAGTAGCCGATCTCGATGATCCGGCTGACCGCATGGGGATCGGGCGGATCGGTCGACGTGGCAACGCGTTGCGCGTCCGCTCGCCGCGGGTCGTCCTTCTGCAGGCCCTCCTCGACCCGGGCCAGTGCCTCGGGCAGTTCGGCCCGCAGCTCGCCGGGGTCATAGAGCAGGGCGATCTCGGCCTCGGCCGCGTGCAGGTTCTGGAACGCCGCCTCGAGCAGGCTGCCGCGCCACCAGTTGGAGATCCGCCGCGGGCGCGGATCGATGCGGTACGCCGCGTTGGCCGCCTTGTCGAGTAGGTTGCGGACGCCCGCGTCGATGGCGTCGGCCTCCGGGTCAGGATCGTCCATCCGTCTGGCGCGTAAGGCATCTAGCCGCGAGCGCAGGACCGTTTCGCCGACTGCGGCGTTCTGCACCCAGACTCGTCGGGTGATGTGCGAGCTCATGGTCGCTCCTGTCAGGGGTCAGGAAACATCCGCCACGAGGAGCGCTGGGCCGGGCCGTTGATACGTGGGTTTGCTGGGAGCTTTCTGCCGGCTCACCCGGTGATGGTCATCCGGCTCACCTGGCCGTCGGAGACCGTGAAGGCGAAGGCTCCGCCGCCGTTGTACCCGTTGCCTCCGACGCGTACGCCGATCGTCGTGACGGCGCCGGACTGAAGGACGCTGGTGACCTCGATCGAGACCTGTACGCCAATGAACTCGCTGTCGCTCCACTCCCGGATGGCGACCGGGCCGCGGAACTCGCGACCCCAGTCGTCGACGACGCCGTTCGCACTGAAGCACGCGAGGAACGCGTCGATGTCGTGGTCGTTGGCTGCATCGAGCGCGGCCTGCACCGGTGCCGGAATCGTCTCCATGCTGCATCCTCCCAGTTGCCGACGGCGTCGCGTATAGTTGTCATACAACAACTCGCACATCAGACCGATCACTATATGTAACAGTCTGATTCGCCTGAGTCAAAGTTTGAGATTGTTTCGAGCCGGGTCCGGATCCCGGGTCGTTTTGTCGGTGGTGACCTCTAGGTTCGATTCATGGAGTTCGAGGGCAGCACCCCGGGCAGCAGCGCGGGAGCGGTCCAGGTCAGCGGAGGCCTTGGCCGGGCTGGGCGCTGCCCTGGACGGGTTGACGTCGGGGTGTTGGTGGGCGTTGTCGGAGGGCGAGCTGGCGGCAGCGGTGGTCGAGCTGCACCGGTTGGAGTCGCGGGTCGCGGCCGCGCAGGTCGGGGCGCTGGCCGAGGCGATCAGCCGGGGCGTGCCGACCACTCAGGGGGCGATCAACGGCGCGGCCTGGCTCCGCGGGCTGGTCCCCGTCACCCCATCCCAGGCTCGGGCGCGGGCCGAGCTGGCCGAGGCACTGCCACCCGCTGCGTGGCCGCCGCAGCGGCGGCGCAGGCGGCCGGCGACCCGGGCGCTGATCCCGGCGATCCGGTGGACTCAGCAAATGCGGACGGCCCGGACCTGACGCGAACGCGGGCGGCGTTCGATGCCGGAGCGATCTCGGCGGCGCAGGCTGGAGTCCTGGTCCGCACCTCGGCAGCGATCGATGCGATCCCGGGCACCGATGCCCGTCCAGACGGAGTCGATGCGGTGACAAAGGCGGAGGCGTTGGGGGTCCTGTTGGACTTCGCCGATCGCCTGGACGTGGCCCAGCTCGGCAAGGCAGCGGCCCGGGCCCGCTACTTGTTGGACCGCGACGCCGGTCGGCGCCTGGCCAAGGACGAGGACGCCCAACTGCAGGCGCAGGGCGCCTACCTGGTGGAGAGCCCGCTGACCGGGATGTGGCACGGCGAACTCGACCTGGCCCCGGTCGAAGGCGCCATCGTCAACACCGTCATCGACGTACTCGCCAAACCCCGCCCGGCTCACGACGGCACCCCCGACCCCCGCACAGCCTCCCGACGCCGAGCCGAAGCGTTCGTCCAGATGGCCCAACTCGCCATCACCGCCGTTCCCGGCGGGCCCGGATCGCTACCGACTCGGCATGGGTCGCCGGTCCGGCTGATCGCCACCGCCGACCTGACGACCCTGCGCGCCGACCTCGCCAAGCGACACGGCACGGCGGGTGTCCCGCCGGCCACCATCTCCACCGGCCAGCCCGGCGGCACGATGATCTCACCGCTGACGGCGCAGATGTTGGCCTGCGAGGCCGAGACCGTTCCCGTCGTCATCGACGACGAAGGTCGGGCGTTGGATGTCGGGCAGACGATCTATCCGTTCCCGCCGAGAATCCGCAAAGCCATCGAGCTACGGGACCGGCACTGCACCTTCCCTGGCTGTACGGCGCCACCACCCTGGTGTCACGGCCATCACCTATTGCCGTTCGGGCGCGGCGGGCCGACGGCCGAAGACAACGGCACTCTCCTGTGTGGCCGACACCACCGCTACGTGCACGCCAAAGGCTGGACCGGCCACCTCGTCGACGGCCACGTCGCCTGGCAACCGCGCCGGCGGGACGACCCCGATGGCGAGCCGATCGTCAACGCCCACACCCAGGCCATCGAACACGCCCTCAACCAGCTCGCCCAGCGCTGGCTGGCCCGCAACCCCGAACTCCGCGACACCGGCTGAATGCAGATCAGTTTGTCGATCGGTGAGGTGCTCGACCGCTCATGACCGCCGGGGCTCTGGCGCCGAGGGCTGGGGCCGGAACATCTACCCGGGAGATCGTCAAGTAGCCGACCAGAATTGCGATGAGCAGCGGTCAGGGCCAGCGCCACGGCTCCATCTCCGAGTCCGAGCCCGCCCCGATCGGGCGGCTTGGCGAGCCAGTCGGCGAC
Organism: uncultured Actinomycetota bacterium; assembly: GCA_963834425.1. GTDB lineage: Bacteria > Actinomycetota > Actinomycetes > Actinomycetales > CAVURS01 > CAVURS01. Next base: position 581,304 of record CAWIBR010000013.1, on the reverse strand, counting down.
CGAAGCTCCGAGCGGACGCGTGAGGACGTACGCCGTCCAGAACATGGCGACCGCGTTCAGGTGCAGCACCCAATAGCCCAGCGCCGGCAGCACCATCAGGCCGGCGAACAGCAGCGCTGACGCGAAGTAGCCGAGATGGAAGGTCACTGCGGTCATGTCACCGACGGCTGTTCCGAGCGCGAAGGTCGCCGCGACCGAAGCCCAATAGAACAGCTCTCGGCGCTCGGTGGTGATGCTGTGGATCGAGAGCGTGCCCTCAGTCCGGCGCCAGGTGACGAAGACGCTGGTCAGCACGACGGCGTAGAGGACCGAGGACGCGACGTATGGGACGTGGAAACCGACGTGTAGGACGTCGGCCGCCATGGTTCCGAAGACGCCGACCATCACCACGGCCAACCAGTACCACCGCGCGATGTAGCGGCGCCGACGTAGCTGCAGAGCCAGTGCGGCGAGGAACGCCAGGAAACCCAGGAGCACCGCCACCACCGGAGGCATGACGTGCACGAGGTAGTCCGAGGTCGACTCGCCCATGGCCGTCGACAGTCCCTTGATGACCCAGAAGAAGATCGTGATCTCCGGCACGCGCACCAAGCCGGGGTGCGTCCACGACGTCCGGGGGCCGTTCACTGCCGCATCGTCGACCTTGATGGCCTCGCCTCCTTACTCACCGACCGCGCCGTACGGCCGTCTGATGGAACCGCTCGCGCGGATGTTACGAGGGCGAACCTGAGGGCTTTCTGAGACGAACGACCCCGGTCACGGGTTCTGAGTGGCTGCCGCTGACCGCGCGGCCGCGTTCGGTGTCGCACGAGTCAGAGCAGGAAGATCCCGGTGCGCGGCTTGGGCTGCACGTAGGTGCTCTTGGCGCTCATCACCTCACCGCGCTCGGCGACCGCGACCAGGTCGTCGATCGACGGCGCTTGCAGCGTGAACAGCACTCCCCCATCCGTGTCGCACGCCCGCAGGGTCGAAGCGAGGGGCCGCAGCTCGGGCACGAACTCCAGCCGCGGATCACCCGCGACGACGCCCAACCGCGGCCGAAGGATCTGCTGGTCCAAGATCGTGACGTCCAACCCGGCCACGCCTCGAAGCAACGGCGCCGACCTCGGCACCAGCTCCGACCAACGACCGGCGGCGTACAGACCGAACCGGCCGGACGACAGCGTCGGACCGGCGGCGGGTCGGATGTCGAAGTCCTGCGCCGCGGCTGCGAGCAGGGCAGCAACATCCACGGGACCGTGCACCAGCCGATGAAAGGCATAGAGCCGGATCTCGCGCTCCGGATAGACGACGCACAGGACCGTGGCGTCGTCCGGACGTCCGTCCCGCTCCCAGCGACGCACCGCCGCTGCGATTCGGTGATGGCCGTCGGCGATGTAGAGCTGCCGGCCATCCAGCCGCTCGACCAGCTGCGCGGTCTGCGCGGCGCCCGCCCGCCAGACGGTCTGGCCGACCCCGCTCACGTCCAGGGTGTCCAGGATGGGGTCGGTCCGGCCCACCCTCGCAGCCAGGTCGGCCACGTTCAGCGTCGTCCCGATGGACGAGGGAGATGAGCTCGGAGCGGCGAGGCACGGCGTCGAAGTGACGCACCAACCCGTCGACCCGTTCCGGCTGCACGCCCTCGTGACCGAGGACGCGACCGTCGCCGAAGCCCGCGACCGAGACCTGCACCACGACGCCGGTGTGCCCGTCACCACCCTGGGTCATCCGATAGGCGTACGCCGCAGCAGCCACGGGCGCGTCGTAGGCCCCGGCCGCCAGGAGTCGTTGCTGGGCAACGGCATTCGCGGTGCTCGGGTCGCCGCCGGGCGCGTGCGGCAGGTCGAGCGGATCGCTGGTCACAAAGAGATAGCTGTCCGGGTCGTCGGCCATGATCGCCCGGCGCTCCTCGACGGTGAGGACGTCATGCAGCGGGCTGATCACCCGCGCAGCCCACGAGGGCCGCACCACCTGGCCGGAGAACGGCGCGACGAGCACGGTCACGCTTCCTCCGGAGGGTCCTCGTCGCGTTCAGCGGCTCCCCAGCCTGTCACGACCACGGACGGTGGGGCGCGCCTGCTCCCCCAGGGAGTCCGCGTGCCCGGCGCACAGGTGCACGACCACCTCGACCTCGGCATCGGTCCGCTGGGCCGGCCGGACCGAGACCGAGTACGCCGCAGCCGCGCGCTCGCAACCTGTTGCGGCGCAGAACAGCCCGAGCTCGACCGGCTCGGTCAGCTCGGCCGGCTCGATCGATGAAACCCGCTCGGTCAGGTCGATGACCACCGCCGGCCGCGCTGTCTCGGCAACCTCGGCATCCACGGCAACCCCGTGGGCCTCAGCGACTTCGGCGACTTCGGCCATCTCATCGATGCTCACGTGCACGTGGATCGGGCCGCCGTAGAGGCGAGCCATTGCGGTGTGCACGATCTGCTGGGCTCGGCTGTCGGCCCGGGAGCCGTCGCCCACCTCGAAGCCGAAGGTGAGGTCGACTTCATTGAGGTGCTGGAACGCCGTGGCCGAACCTCCGGCGCCGTCGTGGCCGCAGTTCTCCAGCGCCGCGATCAGAGCCTGGATCTCGATCGTGGGTGGCGGCCAGCCCTCCAGCGCGATCGTTGCCGACGACCGGACGTGCATGGGACAAACGCTAAGCCCGCGGCGGCGGCGGCGCCAGGTCCGCAGGCGTCACTTCCTCGCGCAGGGGCACGGAGTCGAACCAGCCGCTGCGGGGCTCACCCGGCGGCCGGTCGAACTGCGCGACGTACGGCTTGATGTCCAGGATCGGCGTGCCGTCGACCAGGTCGACGCCGGCGAACCGGAGCCGGCGGCCGTCGACCTCGAGCAGCCGGACGAGGCTCAGGCCGATCGGGTTCACCCGCCGCGGGCCCCGGGTGGCGAAGACCCCCATCTCGCGACCCTCCGGCCGCAGCAGGAACGGCACCTGACGCAGCGGCACCTCGCCACCAGCCGTCCCGGACAACGACCCCGGCTGCTCGGACGACGCCGACCCGAGCCAGGCCAGCAGCCAGACGTAGTCAAAGCCGGAGAGGCCGTCCAGCCCCTCGGCGTACTGCTCGTCGACCTCGACCACGCCCACCTCGTCGCGGTTGAGCGACGACTGCACCGGCGTGGTCTCGCGGCTCGACCGGGCCGTCCGAGCGACGCCGATGACGGCGAGCGGGCAGCCCTCGGTCACTCGCCGCCGAGCTCGCTGATGAAGTCCGCGGAGGCCATCGGCTGGGAGAACATCGGGTAGTCGTACTTGAGGGCGTTGTCGTGCTCCTCCGGCGACGTCGCGGCGACGCAGTCGGTGAGCGTCACGACCTGGTAGCCGTTCTCGTAACCCGATCGCATGGTCGACTCGACGCAGCAGTTGGTCAGGAAGCCGCCGAGCACCAGCGTCGTGATCCCCTTGCTGCGCAGGATGAAATCGAGGTTCGTGCTGGCGAAGGTGTCCAACCCGCGCTTGCCCTCGATCACGATGTCGCCCTCCGCCGGGGCGAGCTCATCGACGATGGCCGCGCCCCAACTGCCCTTCACGAAGGCCTTGCCATCCACGACGCCCTTGAGGATGCCGTAGGGGTGCGAGCTGATCTCGTGATAGCCCTCGGCGAAGGTGATCGGCGCGTGCATGACGGTGGCCCCCGCCGCGCGGGCCGCGTCGACGACCTGGCGGGTGTTGGCCAGCATGTCGGTCTGGTCCATCACCTCGGAGACCGCGCCGTGCAGGACGCCGCCGTCGGAGGTGAAGTCGTTCTGGTACTCGATCAGGACGACGGCGGTGGTCTCGGGGTCGATCGCCATGGGAAGCCTCCAGCTCGTGCGCGGTTGGGGTTGGCGGTTGAGGCCAGCAGTGGGGTTCCCCGCACGCTAACTCCGCGGGGGTCGCAGGACAAGGTGGTTCCCAGCCGTTCATTGAATCCTCAGCCACCGGTGATCTAGTCTGAAATCTGCGCACACACGCTGACAGCACGCCCGAGCACATCCGCAGATGAGGTTCGGCCGATGACCACGATGACCAGCGGATCCCACGGGCGCGGCGGCCGAGCACGGCATCGCCGACTTGGGCAGCTACGTCCTGCTCGGGCTGGCCGCCGGTCGCAGCCTCAGCGCACTGAGTACGGCGGCCGGCCTGCCTCAGGGCTGGCTCAACGACCATCTCGACCAGGTCATCGACATCGCCGCCTGGCAACACCGCCTCGCCGGGGCCCCCACCGGATGCCACGTCGAATCGCGCCCGGCCCTGCGCCTGGTGTGGTCGGCGGGACAGACTCGCTGACATGGGCGACCGGGCGCACCTGGTCAACCCGTGGTCGGCCTGGCCGGCGGGAGCCGATCCGAGGGCGCTCTCCCGCACGCTGTCGGTGGCGCACGACCAGTTCGTCTCCAGTGGACGCGCCCCGGCCCAGGTGCGCAGCTTGGTCGCCGAGTCGTGGCGCCGTTGTGTCGAGCTCGGCCTGGACCCCGAGCACGCGCTCGCGCCCCTGTTGCTGCTGGACGACGAGCTGGAGTCCCTCCGCGACGCGCATCCGCTCTCGGCGGTCATGCCCCTGATCCGCCGGCTGCTGGTTGAGGACGCGACTCACGACGGCATGCTCGTCGCGGTGAGCGACGCCGCCGGGCGGCTGCTCTGGGTGGAAGGCGAGCATCGGCTGCGCACCATGGCCGAGGACATGCACTTCATGGCCGGGGCCAGCTGGGCCGAAGGTGACGCGGGCACCAACGCCCCAGGCACCGCGCTCGCTCTGGACCACTCGGTGCAGATCTTCGCCGCCGAGCACCTGGCCCGCGACGTCGTGCCGTGGAGCTGCTCGGCCGCCCCGATCCACGACCCGGACACCGGCGCCATCCTGGGCGTGCTCGACCTGACCGGCGGCGACGACGTGGCCGCGCCGCGAGCGCTGTCCCTGGTCAAAGCCACGGTCGCGGCCGGCCGAGGGTGAGCTCAAGCTGCTGCGAATCGGCCACGGGACCAACGGTCCTCACCCGAGCAGCGGGAACGCGCCCGCGACGTACAACCGGTTGGAGGTCCTCGGCGCGCACACCGGCACGCTGCGGCATCCGACGGGTACGACGCGGCTCAGCCTGCGGCACAGCGAGATCCTGCTGCTGCTCAGCGGGGCCCAGGACGGCCTGACGGCCGACGAGGTGGCGGTCGCAGCTGCATGCGCACGAGTCCGCGCCGGTGACCGTGCGGGCCGAGCTGAGCCGCCTGCGCCAGGTGCTCGGCGGCCTCCACATGGACTCACGGCCCTACCGGCTGCCGGGCGGGCTACCGACCGACGCTGATGTCGTGCGCGAGTACCTTCGCACGGGTCAGCCGAGTGCGGCGGTCGCGGCCTACCGAGGTCCGGTGCTTCCTGCCTCGGAAGCACCCGGCATCGTCCAGCTGCGCAGCGACCTGCACAGCGACCTCCGGGCGGCCCTGCTCGCCGCCGGCGACCCGGACGCCCTGCTGCGGATGGCCGACACCCCGCACGGCCGGCTCGACTTCGAGCTGTGGGCCGCCGCGCTGGAGACCCTGCCCGGCCGGCTCGCCCCGCAGCGCGCAGATCCGGGCCCACCTCGCAACGGCTGGGGCACGAGCTCGCGCTAGCCGAGTCCGTGCAACGGTCCTGCAACGGTGGGCGGACCTAGCGTCGAAGCGAGCGTGTCGGGCACCCGGCCCGGCCCCGCGGCGACGATGGAGTCAGCATGGCGGTTTACGCACGTCCCGGCGAGGACGGCAGCAAGGTCACCTACCGGCCCCGCTACGACAACTGGATCGGCGGCGAGTACGTCGCACCGGTCAAGGGCAACTACTTCGAGAACCCCTCGCCCGTCACCGGCCAGACCTTCTGCGAGGTCGCGGCATCGACCGCCGAGGACATCGACCTGGCCCTGGACGCGGCCCACAAGGCGGCGCCGGCCTGGGGCAAGACCTCGGTCGCCGAGCGGGCCAACATCCTGAACAAGATCGCCGACCGGATCGAGGCCAACCTCGAGATGCTGGCCGTCGGCGAGACCTGGGACAACGGCAAGCCGGTCCGCGAGACGCTGGCCGCCGACCTGCCCCTGGCCGTGGACCACTTCCGCTACTTCGCGGGCGCGATCCGGGCCCAGGAGGGGCACCTGTCGCAGATCGACGACGACACGGTGGCCTACCACTTCCACGAGCCGCTCGGCGTCGTCGGCCAGATCATCCCGTGGAACTTCCCGCTGCTGATGGCGACCTGGAAGCTCGCGCCCGCCTGGCCGCCGGCAACGCCGTCGTCCTCAAGCCGGCCGAGCAGACACCGGCGTCGATCATGCTGCTGATGGAGCTGATCGCGGACATCCTCCCGCCGGGAGTTCTCAACGTGGTCAACGGCTTCGGCGTCGAAGCCGGCAAGCCGCTGGCCTCCTCGCGGCGGATCCGCAAGATCGCCTTCACCGGCGAGACCACGACCGGCCGGCTGATCATGCAGTACGCCAGCCAGAACCTCATCCCGGTCACCCTCGAGCTCGGTGGCAAGAGCCCGAACATCTTCTTCGACGACGTGACGGCGCACGACGACGACTTCTACGACAAGGCGCTCGAAGGCTTCGCGATGTTCGCGCTCAACCAGGGCGAGGTCTGCACCTGCCCGAGCCGCGCGCTGATCCAGGAGTCGATCTACGACCCGTTCCTGTCGGCGGCGACCGAGCGGACCAAGAAGATCGTCCAGGGCTACCCGCTCGACACGGACACGATGATCGGCGCGCAGGCCAGCAACGACCAGCTCGAGAAGATCCTGTCCTACATCGAGATCGGCACCCAGGAAGGCGCCCGGATCATCACCGGTGGCGAGCGGGTCGACCTCGGCGGGGATCTCTCCGGCGGCTACTACGTCGCGCCGACGATCTTCGAGGGCAACAACAAGATGCGGATCTTCCAGGAGGAGATCTTCGGCCCGGTCGTCTCGGTCACGAAGTTCACCGACTTCGACAACGCCATGGAGATCGCCAACGACACGCTCTACGGCCTCGGAGCCGGCGTCTGGTCGCGGGACACCAACACGGCGTACCGCGCTGGTCGGGCCATCCAGGCCGGCCGGGTGTGGACGAACTGCTACCACGCCTACCCGGCGCACGCGGCGTTCGGCGGCTACAAGTCCTCGGGCATCGGCCGCGAGAACCACGCCATGATGCTCGACCACTACCAGCAGACGAAGAACCTGCTGGTGTCGCTACAGCGCCAGCAAGCTCGGGCTTCTTCTAAGCCGAGCGAGCCTGAGTGAGAGAAATCGGTCGAGTCGGGTTGCTGTGACCCCGGAGGCGGCGGACATGCTCCGTCGCCTCCGGGAGCAGCACGGCCCGTTGATGTTCCACCAGTCCGGCGGCTGTTGCGACGGGTCCTCGCCCATGTGCTATCCGCGACGGCGACTTCATCACCAGCGACGCCGACGTGCACCTCGGCGACCTCGACATCGGCGCCAGCGAGCTCGTGCCGGTGTGGATGTCCCGGGAGCAGTACGAGTACTGGTCGCACACCCACCTGACGATCGACGTCGTCCCCGGCCGTGGTGCCGGCTTCTCCCTGGAGGGACCGACCGGCTTCAGGTTCCTGACCCGCTCCCGCCTTTTCAGCGACGACGAGGCGCTGGCCCTGGCGGCCGCCGGCGAGCTCTGAGCCCCTGGGAGGGCCCGCAGTTGCATGCTGGATGTCCCGATCGGTCCGCAACTGCGTTGTCATGTGACAAGCATCCCGATGCCTCCCTAACCTGCACGCCATGAAGCTCTCGACTCGCAACCAGCTCGCCGGCACCGTCAACGCGATCACGTACGGCGAGGCCATGGCCGTCGTCAAGGTGACCCTGGAGGGTGGCCAGCAGGTCACGTCCTCGATCACCCGCGAGGCGGCCGACGACCTCGGGCTCGCCGCCGGAACGCCCGTCACCGTCCTCGTCAAGTCCACCGAGGTCACCCTCGCCGTCGACTGACCGCAGCCTACGGACTGACCGCGCCGGTTCCGGCACCCTCGGTGACGGGCCGAATGTCCGTCCTGATGGGGCTTGGGCGGACTCCCGTAACGGTCGGGTTAACTCTGAGTCGACTGTGCGGAATTCGTTGCCGCAGTGGGCTCTCCAAGTGGGGTTCGTTGGACTAACGTGCGGTTTTATGTCCAACGCGGAAGTGACAAAGCCCTCCGGCCCCGGCCCAGTGATGGAGCCCGGCCCCGTCCCCGCCATCGAGCTCGTCGGCATCGCCAAGCACTTCCAGTCCCGTCGCGGCGTCGTCGCCGCGGTCGAGCGGGTCGACCTGGTGATCGGCGAGGGTGAGTTCTTCTCGCTGCTCGGCCCCTCGGGCTGCGGCAAGACGACGACCCTGCGGATGATCGGCGGCTTCGAGGAGCCGACCGAGGGTCAGATCCTGCTCTACGGCGACGACGTGGTCGGCGTCTCGCCGAACCACCGCGACGTCAACATGGTCTTCCAGTCCTACGCGCTCTTCCCGCACATGAACGTCTTCGAGAACGTCGCCTTCGGGCTCAAGCGCAAGTCGGTGCCCAAGGACGAGACGACCAAGCGGGTCAACGAGATGCTCGACCTGGTCCAGCTCGACGGGAAGTCCGACCGGATGCCCCGCGAGCTCTCCGGTGGCCAGCAGCAGCGAGTCGCGCTGGCCCGGGCCCTGGTCAACCGCCCCCGCGCGCTCCTGCTGGACGAGCCGCTGGCCGCCCTGGACCTCAAGCTGCGCCAGGCGATGCAGCTCGAGCTCAAGCGGATCCAGCGCGAGGTCGGCATCACCTTCGTCTTCGTCACCCACGACCAGAACGAGGCGCTGACCATGTCCGACCGGCTGATCGTGATGAACGCCGGCCGGATCGAGCAGCTCGGCGCGCCGCGCGAGGTCTACGAGCGGCCCCGGACCCGGTTCGTGGCCGGCTTCATCGGCACGTCCAACCTGATGACCGGCGTGGTCAAGTCCCTGGACGGCACGACGGCCGTCCTGGAGGCGACGGCCGACGAGTCGATCGTCGTACCCGATGCGGTTGCTGCCGGCGCCACGGTCGGGAAGCCGCTCGACCTGACCGTGCGGCCGGAGAAGATCGTGCTCGGCTCCGAGCGCCCCGCGGCCGGCCTGTGCGCGCTGCGCTGCCGGGTCAAGGAAGTCATCTACCTCGGCACATCGACGCAGTACGACGTGCTCACGCCGGACGGCGCGGTCGCTCACGGTCTTCGTGCAGAACGCCTCCGACTCCCGCGGACCTGGCCGAGCGCGACGACAGCGTGTGGCTGTCCTGGCGGCCCGAACACTCACTGGCCCTGGCGAGTAGCAGCCCGACGCCCGAGCCGGCCCCGGCGATGGCCTCATGAGCGAGCAGACTCCCGGCCGTCCGGTCATCCCGGTCGACATCGCGCGCGGGCTGCTCAGCCCCCGGACGGCTGGCGGCATCACCCGCCGCCAGGCCCTGCAGGGCGGTGGGCTCGGCGCGCTCGGCCTGATCCTGGCCGGCGTGCAGCATCCCGGGCCAGAAGGGCACGGCGCTCGGCGGGCAGGCGGCGCGAGACGCGATCACGAAGTACTGGGCCGCGGCCAAGAAGACCGGTCAGCTCGACTTCGCCAACTGGCCGCTCTACATCGACGTCGACTCCAAGAACCAGAACGACCACCCCTCGATCGACATGTTCACCAAGCAGACCGGCATCAAGGTCAAGTACGACGAGGTGATCCAGGAGAACGACTCGTTCTTCGGCAAGATCCAGCCCGAGCTGGCCTCGGGTCAGGGCACCGGGCTACGACCTGATGGTCATCACCAACGGCATCTATCTCGACAAGCTGCTCGAGCTCGACTACCTGGTCGCGCTGGACCAGAACGCGATGTCGAACTTCTACGCCTTCGCCAGCGACCTGGTGAAGGACCCGAGCTATGACCGCGGCAACGTCTACACGATGGCCTGGCAGTCCGGCATCACCGGCATCGGCTACGACAAGAAGCGGGTCGGCCACGAGATCACCAGCTGGGAGGACCTGCAGGACCCGGCGCTCAAGGGCAAGATCGGGATGTTCGGCGACACCGCCGACCTGCCGAGCTCGGGCCTGCTGGCCATCGGGATCAACCCCGAGACGTCCACCGGTCGCCGACTGGCACAAGGCGGCCGACTGGCTGACCAAGCAGCGACCGCTCGTCCGCAAGTACTACGCGCAGGACTACATCGACCCGCTGTCCAAGGGCGACATCTGGGCCTCGATGGCCTGGTCCGGCGACATCTTCCAGGCCAACGCCTCGGGCGCCGACCTGGACTTCGTCGTGCCCAAGGAGGGCGCGGCGATCTGGACCGACAACATGTGCATCCCGGTGCACGCCCAGCACCCGCGGGACGCGATGACCTACATGGACTTCGTCTACGACCCCAAGATCCAGGCGCTGATCACCGACTACGTCAACTACATCACCCCGGTGCCGGCGACCCAGGCCATCTTCAAGAAGGAGGCCGCGGAGGACACCGGCGACGACAAGACCTACTACGAGGGCCTCTCGACCAGCCCGCTGATCTACCCGGCGGTGGCCGACTACTCCAAGCTGCACCGCTACCGGGTCCTGGATCCGGCGGAGGAGAAGATCTGGGAGTCCATCTTCGAGCCGATCTACCAGTCATGAGCGGCTCGGCTGCGCGCCCGGCTCGCGCCGTACTATCTGGTCCTGCCCGGCTGGCTGTGGCTGGTCATCTTCTTCGTCGTGCCGACGCTGGTCATGCTGTCGGTGTCGACGATGACCGGCGACCTGGTCAACGGCTTCAAGCAGACCTTCACCTGGAGCAACTACAGCGACGCCTGGTCGCAGTACCACGTGCAGTTCGTGCGCTCGATCATCTACGGCCTGATCTCGACCGGCCTGTGCCTGCTGATCGCCTACCCGGTGGCCTACTGGATCGCCTTCCGCGGCGGAGCGCACAAGGCCAGCCTGCTCTTCCTGCTGCTGCTGCCGTTCTTCGTCTCGTTCGTGATCCGGACCCAGTCCTGGAACCAGATGCTCTCCGACAACGGCATGATCCTGTCGCCGTTGAAGGACCTGGGGCTGGTGTCAGCCGACTTCCACATCCTGGCCACACCGGTCGCGGTCATCGGTGGGCTCACCTACAACTTCATGCCGTTCATGGTGTTGCCCATCTACGTCGCGCTCGAGCGGGTCGACCCGGCGCTGCTGGAGGCCTCGGCCGACCTGTACGCCTCGAAGGTCTCGGCGTTCCTGCGGGTGATCTTCCCGCTGTCCATCCCGGGCGTCTTCGCCGGCGTCCTGCTGACCTTCGTGCCGGTGGCCGCCGACTACGTCAACGCCTCGATCCTGGGCGGCACGAACACCACGATGATCGGCAACGTGATCCAGACCGAGTACTTCACCAACCTCGACTATCCGACGGCCGCGGCGCTGTCCTTCATCCTGATGGCCGGCTTGTTGATCGGCGTCTTCCTCTACGCCCGGGTGCTCGGCACTGAGGACGCGCTCGAGATGGCCGGCGCCTGATGAGCGCCGTCGCTGGGACAGCGGTCGAGTCCACCATCGAGGAGCCCCCGCGCCTCATCCGGCCCGGCCGGCGGAGCAAGGGTCGCTGGGTCCTGCCGGTGTGGGGCTGGGCGGTCATCGTCTGGCTGTCGTCGCCGATCATCGTGATGATCGTCTTCGGCTTCAACAACGCCACGGGCAAGTTCAACATCAAATGGCAGGGCTTCACCCTGAAGTGGTACCGCGAGCTGTTCGCGATCCCGGACCTGACGACGGCGCTGCGCAACTCGCTCGTCATCGCGCTCGTCGTGACGGCGATCGCGACCGTCCTCGGCACCGGCATCGGCATGGCGCTGGGCAAGTACCGCTTCCGCGGTGCCGGCTCGGTCAACCTGCTGCTCTTCGCCAACATCGCCGCCCCCGAGATCGTCCTGGGTGCAGCGCTGCTCAGCATGTTCCTGACGCTGGGCATCCCGCGCGGCTTCCTGACCATCATCCTGGCCCAGGTGATGTTCAGCATCGCCTACGTCGCGGTCACCGTGCGGGCCCGGATGGCCGGGCTGGATCCGTCCATGGAGGAGGCGTCCCGAGATCTCGGGGCCAACGCGGTCACGACGTTCTTCAAGGTCACGCTGCCGATCATCCTGCCGGGCGTCATGGCCGGTGCCCTGCTGGCCTTCGCGCTGTCGATCGACGACTACATCATCACGAGCTTCAACAACGGCTCGACCCAGACTTTCCCCCTGTGGGTCTACGCCGCGGCCCAGCGCACCGGTGGCAGCGTGCCGCCGCAGGTCAACGTGATGGGCACGCTGATCTTCGCGTTCGGCGTGCTGCTGGCGCTCAGCGGCTTCGTCTCCTCCCGGCGCAAGCTGGCCAAGACGCGCAGCATCGACGACGAGTAGGCCGGTCCCGCCGTCAGGACTGGAGGTGGGTCAGCAGCTGCTGGCCCACCGGTACGCCGAGGCCGGTGCACGCATCCCAGCCGGCGGCCGCGGAGTAGGCGCCGTTGTCGCCGTTGCGTGACGTCGCGGAAGCCGGCGGCCACCTGGCCGGCCGCGACCGCGGCGTACAGGGTCGGTTGGAGCAGGCCGAGGGGCTTGCCCGGTCGCCTGGGCCAGCCGCGCGACCAGCGCGGCCCACAGCGGAGCGACCGCGCTGGTGCCGCCGATCACCAGGTCGCTGCCGTCGACCCGCACCTGGTAGCCGGTCTGCGGGTCGGCATTGCCCGCGACGTCGGGCACGCCCCGCCCCGTCGCGCTCGAACCGCTGGAGCCGCTGCGATCGGGCACGCCGACCGCCTGCTGCCAGGCCGGAACCGGGAAGGTGTCGCTGACGCCACCGCCGGTGGCGCCGCCGCTGCTGCCGTCGTTCCAGACCGTCTCGCTGGTCACGGTCGAGGTGGCCGGCGTCGGCCTGCAGTGACGTGCCGCCGCAGGCCAGCACGTGCGGGCTGGAGGACGGGAAGTCGACGTGCGCCCCGCCCCCGCTCTGCCCGTCGCTGCTGCCGTTGTCGCCGGCCGCCGCCGTCACGGTGACCCCGAGGGTGGCCGCGTCGGCGAAGGCGTCGTCCATCGCGGTGCGGGCCTGGGCGGTCCACTGGTCCTCGCTCTGGCCCCAGCTGATGCTCATCGCCACTGGGGCCGGGCTGGCCTGGGCGGCGGTCGTGACGGCGTCCAGGAAGCCGTCGTCGGTGTTGGGCGCGAAGTAGACGACGATGTCGGCCTTCGGTGCGAGCGCGCCGACCACCTCGATGTCGAGCTCGACCTCGCCGTCGGCGCCCTGCGGGTCCTTCCCGGGCACGTTGGTCGCGCCGTCGACGCCGACCGCGCGGACCTGGACGCCGGAGAGACCGAGCCCGCGGAAGTACGCCGTGAGGTCGGACTGCTCGAAGCCGCCGCCCAGCTCGATGATGGCCACGCTCTGGCCCGTCCCGTCGGTGTCCGGCGGGAAGTCGTAGATCGCGCCCAGCTCGATCGGGGTGTAGCTCGTCCCCGACGCCTTCGGGTCGGCCGCGCTCAGCCGAAAGTTCGTCCGGGACTGCGGCCGGTCGTCCAGGCCGAGCACCGCGGTGACCACGCCGTCCAGCGCGCCGGGCACGCTCAGGCCGCCGGTGCGGTGCCGATGGCTGGTCGCCTCACCGCTCGGGCCGGTGCTGGTCACCTGCTCCAGGCTGGTGCCGAAGACCCGGCTCAGCAGGGCGGCCGACCCCGCGATCCGCACCCGCCGGCTGGCCGGGTCGACCGCCACGATCTCGACGCCGAGCGGGGTCAGGGTCGAGCGGACCAGCTGCAGGTCGGCCGGTGATGCGCCGAACCGCTCGGCCAACTGCTGACTGGTGAGCGTCGCTCCGCCGGCCGGGTCGGGCGCCTGGCCATCCCGACGGCGGACCACGAGCGTGACCTCGATGCGGGTGTCGGCCGGGACGGAGGCGTTGCTCGCGACCAGGCCGGGCGCCGGGTCGCGCTCGCTCCCGGGCAGCGGTCGGAGGTCGAGCTCGGCCGGATCGGGCAAATTGGTCATGGGTCTGGTCTATCCCGCCGGCCCGACAGCCCGCCACTCGGGGTGCTCGGGTTGGCCGTCCGGCCCGAACTAGGATCGCCGCGTGGACCGCCCCGCCTCCGGAGCTGTCCCGCGGTGTCCGCGCCGCGGCGCTGGGAGTTGTCTGCGTCGCGCTCGCGCTGACCGGGCACCTGCTCGGCGGCGGGCAGGCCCCGTCCCTGTGGGCGCTGCTGATCCTCGGCGTACCGATGGGTGCGGTGTCGCTGGCTCTGACCAGCCGCCGTCGCGGACTGCCGGCAATCGGCATGACAGTTGCCGCTTCGCAACTATTGCTGCACGAGGCGCTGATGTGGCTGACCGCGGGCTCCGGCTGCGCCGTCAGCGGTGACCCGCACGCCCATTTCGGCCACGGCTCGACCGGTCCGGTGCTCGACTGCACGGGGATGACGGGCATGGCAGCGTCGACCGCCTCGGCCCACTTCTCGCTCAGCGCGATGCTGCTCGGGCACGTCGCAGCCACCGTCGTCACGACGCTCGTCCTGGCGTACGGCGAGTCGCTGCTCTGGCGTTGGGGCGGCCGGCTGGTCCACCGGCCGCTCGCCGGCTCGATGCCGGTCCTGGCCGCGCGTCGCGTCGCCCTGGCTCGGCCCCGGACCGCCGCTCGCGCCCGCGTCGTGGCCGGGCCGGCTCTTGCGTCGGGGTCCGCCCAGGGTGGCTCCGGTCGTCGGCTGACCGCCCGAGCGTCCTCGCGACCCTTGCGGCACAGGCGAACCGGACGGCTCTCGCCACCCTTTCGTCGCGTCCGGCCCCGGCCGCGCGCCTGCACCCCAAGGACCCTGATGAGCTGCTATCGAGCAGTCTCCGCCTCCCCGCCGCCGACATGCTCGGCGGACCCGACGTACCGGGTTGGTGGTCGTCGGCGCGTTGGGCGCCGTCGTCGTCTCCGCGGCCGTCGCTTCGGCCCACGTCGTCGTCACCCCGAGCAGCACCGCGCCCGGCACCGAGGCGGAGATGACCTTCCGCGTGCCGAGCGAGGAACCCACCGCCAGCACGGTCAAAGTCGTGGTCACCCTGCCGACCGACCACCCGCTGGCCGAGGTCGAGGTCAAACCGATGGCCGGCTGGCGGATTGCCGTCGTGGAGGCCAAGCTCGCCACGCCCATCGTCGATGAGGGCACGACCATCACGACGGCACCGCACACCGTCAGCTGGACCGCGACCAGCAAGGCCTCGTGGATCGCCCCCGAGCAGTTCCAGGACTTCTCCATCTCGGCCGGCCCGTTGCCGGCCTCGGGTGCGGTGACGTTCGCCGCGCAGCAGTTCTACTCGGACGGCACGGTCGTCAACTGGGACCAGCCGACCGTCGCGGGCCAGCCGGAGCCGGAGCATCCCGGCGCCGAGCTTCATGGTGACGCCGGTGTCAGGCCCAACGGCCAGCCCGTCCGCGTCGAACGCCGCCGCGTCCGGGAGCGGCGATCCGGCCGACTCGACGGCCCGCTGGCTGGCCGGAGCGGCCTTGGTCCTCGCGCTGGTGGGTCTCGGCCTCTCGGCCGCGCAGGGCTGGCGCGGGCGGACGTCCCGATGACCCGGCTCGGAGCGCGACGGGCCGGCCGGGGATCGGTGCTCGCGGCCATAGCTGTCTTGTTGGTCGTCGGCGCCCAGCTGTTGTCGGCCGGCCCGGCGTCGGCCCATGACGTGCTCGAGGAGACCAACCCCAAGGACGGCAGCACCGTCGCGGTCACCCCCTCGGACGTGACGCTGACCTTCGACCAGGTGGCGTTCGCCGTCGGCAGCCAGGTGCTCGTCAACGGTCCGTCCGGCAACGTCGCGTCCGGACCGGTGCGGATCGTGGATCACGTTGTCCACCAGGCGGTCCAGCCGGGAGCGCCGGCGGGGCCGTACACGATCGAGTGGCGGGTCACCTCGGCCGACGGGCACCCGGTCTCGGGCAAGTTCACCTTCACGTCTCAGGCCGCAGCGGCAGGCACCCCGCCTGCGGCCGGGGCGACCCCCTCGGCGACGCCGGCCACCGCCTCCACGGGGGCATCCAGCATCAGCTGGGTCGCGCCGGTGGTCGCGCTTGGTCGTCGATCTGGTGCCTCATCATCTTCTTCGTGCTGCGACGCCGCCGAGATCGGCGATCACCGCCGGCCTGACGCGAGGAGCGACACCGTGGAGCACGTTCGACGGCGACTCCCCAGCCGAGCGCCGTACTCCCTGGGCGACGGTGAATCGCCGCGGAACCACTGTCGATCACCGTTGCTGGGGGAGCAACGCGCCGGGGAAGGAGCACCTCGCTAGGGTGCGGAGATGCCTGAAGCGCCGGCGACTGACGCGGACATCCCGGCGTACTGGCAAGGGTTGGGGTTGCCTGGACTGGCCGACATCCATGTGCACTTCCTGCCCGACGCGATGCTGCGCAAGGTCTGGGACTACTTCGACCAGGCCGAGGCCAACTACGGGTTGGCCTGGCCGATCCACTACCGGACTCGGGGAGCAAGAGCGGCTGGAGACGTTGCGGGGCTTCGGAGTTCGCGCGATCCCGTCGCTGACCTATCCACACAAGCCCGGGATGGCGCAGTGGCTCAACGAGTGGTGCGCCGACTTCGCGGAGCGGGTGCCCGATGCTGTCCACTCGGCGACGCTCTACCCCGAGGAGGGCGTTGCCGACTACGTCGCGGCCGCCCTCGACGCCGGCGCCCGGCTGTTCAAGATGCACGTCCAGGTCGGCCAGTTCTCCCCCGCCGACGAACGCCTGGACCGAGCCTGGGGGCACCTGCAGGACGCGGGCGCGCCGGTCGTCATCCACGCCGGCTCGGCGCCCAAGCCGGGACGGTTCACCGGGCCCGATCCCGTGCGCGAGCTGCTCGCGTCGCTTTCCGCGCCTGGTGCTGGTCATCGCCCATCTCGGCATGGACGAGTACGACGGGTTCGCCGACCTGGTCGAGGCGTTCCCGCGCGTGCACCTCGACACCACCATGGCCGGCACCGACTTCTCGAACGTCTTCGCTCCCCTGCCCGCCGACTACATCCGGCGACTGGCCGACCTCGGCGACCGGGTCGTCCTCGGCGCCGATTTCCCCAACATCCCCTACCCGTACGCCGAGCAGCTGCAGGCTCTGCATCGGCTCGGACTAGGTGATGACTGGCTGCGAAACGTCCTCTGGCACAACGGCGCCCGGCTGATGGGCCTGACCGCGTGAACGTCGATGTCCTCGTCGTCGGTGGCGGGATCGCCGGCGCGTCCATCGCCTGGGCGTTGGCGGCCGACCGCACGGTCGGCCTGCTGGAACGGGAGCAGACCCTCGGACTCCACGCGACCGGACGGTCGGCGGCGACCTTCGTGGAGACGTTGGGCGGCCGGCAGATCCGGGCCCTGACCATCGCGAGTCGCCCGTTCCTGGAGGCGCCTCCCGACGGCTTCGGGCCGAGCCCGCTGACGCCGATGTCGTTGCTCTACCTGGCCCAGGAGCCGCGCACCACGACCCTCGAGGCCCTCCACGCCGAGGTGTGTCACCAGGTGCCGGACGTCCAGCTGCTCGGGCCGGCCGAGACGGAGCGCGCCTGTCACTTCCTGCGACCTGGCGTGGCCGCCGCCGGGCTGCTGGAGCCTCGGGCCATGGAGGTCGATGTGGCGGCGCTCCACCAAGGTTTCGTCCGCGGCCTGCGCGCGCTCGGCGGCGAGATCCTGCGCGGACGAGGCCTGGAGCACGCGGCGTACGACGGGTCGACCTGGATCGTCACGGACGAGAGCGGCGAGCAGCACCGGGCCGGTCTGCTCGTGAACGCAGCCGGCGCCTGGTGCGACCACGTGGCCGAGCGCTGCGGCGTGGCGCCGATCGGCATCCGGCCGTTGCGGCGCACCGTCTTCACCGTGCCGGGCGGTCCGGGCGTCCGCGATCCGGCCGGCCAGCCGATGCTCGTGGACGTTGCCGACCGGTTCTACGTCAAACCCGAGACGGGACAGTTCCTCTGCTCACCGGTCGACGAGACGCCGATGCCGCCGGGCGATCCCCGGCCGGAGCAGCTCGACATCGCTCAGGCCCTGGACTTGATCGACGAGGCCACCCTGCTCGCGCCGCGGCATGTGACGACGTCGTGGGCCGGTCTGCGTAGCTTTGCTCCCGACCGCTTGCCGGTCGTCGGCTTCGCCCCGGACGCGCCGGGCTTCCTGTGGTTCGCCGGCCAGGGCGGCATCGGCGTACAGACCTCGCCGGCCCTGGCCCGGCTCGGGGCGGCCGTCGCCACCGGCGGCTCCCTGCCGGAGGACCTCACTGCGGCCGGCCTGGTCGCGACCGACTTCGCCCCTGCGCGGTTCTTCCGGGAGAAGGTCGCCGACGGGGCGAATCGACCGGTTCGTTAGCGGCCGTCACTGAATTGTTGTCGTCCGAGGCCGATTTGACCGGTTCGGCGTCGCTAGGCTCGCGGAACTCACGTGCCGACTGACCACAGCCGGGATCGTTGCGGGCCACCTGCCCGCCGAAGAGAGGGAGACATGCGAGCAACACGGATCGGACGCAAAGGGCTGGTGCTCGTCATGGGGGCGGCTCTCGTCGTCGCCATGGGCGCCTGCGGCCAAGGCAAGGCGAAGAGCTCCGAGCAGCAGCACCAGCGGTAGCAGCGGCAAGCCGATCACGATCGGGACGACCGACAACGTGATCGCTCTCGACCCTGCCGGCTCCTACGACAACGGCTCGCTGTTGCTCGAGGACAACATCTACCAGTTCCTGATGAACGTCCCCGCGGGCGCGAAGGCACCCCAGCCCGACGCGGCCCAGAGCTGCTCCTTCACCTCCCCCACGGCGTACACCTGCAAGCTGAAGCCGAACCAGAAGTTCTCCAACGGTGACGTCATGACGTCGGCCGACGTGGTCTTCTCCTTCAACCGGATCAACAAGATCAACGACCCCAACGGTCCGGCCTCGCTGATCGGGAACATGGCCTCGGTGGCCGCGCCCGACGCCAACACGGTGGTCTTCACCCTGAAGAACCCCAACGACCAGACCTGGCCCTTCGTGCTCGGCACCTCGGCCGGCCCGATCGTCGACAGCAAGGTCTTCCCGGCCGACAAGGAGCTCCCGGACGCGCAGGTCATCGGCTCCGGGCCCTACAAGATCACCAACTACGACAAGAACCAGCTCGTCCGGCTCGCGGCCAACCCGAACTACGTCGGCCCCAACAAGGCCAAGACGAGCGACATCACGCTGAAGTACTACACGCAGTCGCAGAACCTCAAGCTCGACGTCCAGTCCGGCGCGATCGACATCGCCTGGCGCTCGATGACGCCGACCGACGTCAACTCGCTCAAGACCGCGAGCGGCGTCAAGGTCCTCACCGGCTCCGGTGGCGAGCTGCGCTACCTGGTCTTCAACCTCAAGACGATGCCGGGCGGCACGACGGCCAAGCAGGAGGCCATTCGCCATGCGATGGCCTACTCGGTCGACCGCCAGGCGCTTGCGACCGACGTCTACAAGGGCACCTACCAGCCGGCGTACTCGATGATCCCGAACGGGATCGCCGGTGCGACCGAGGCGTTCAAGGACGCCTACGGCAGTGCGCCGGACAAGGCCAAGGCGGCCCAGGTGCTGCAGCAGGCCGGGGTCTCGACGCCGGTCAAGCTGAACATCGACTACACGACCGACCACTACGGCCCGACCTCGGACCAGGAGTACGCCGAGATCAAGCGTCAGCTCGAGGCGACCGGCCTGTTCAAGGTCAGCCTGTCCTCGACCGCGTGGGCGACCTACAACCCGGCCCGGGTCAAGGACACCTACCAGATCTACCAGCTGGGTTGGTTCCCGGACTTCGTCGACGGTGACAACTACCTCGGCCCATTCATCTCGGAGAACAACTTCGTCCACGCGCACTACTGCGACCAGGGCGAGAAGAACCGTCCGTGTGATGCCGAGAAGACGACGCCGTTGCTGATCCAGGAGGAGACGCAGACCGGGGACGCTCGCACCGAGGCGTTCACCAAGCTGCAGAACATCCTGGCCACCGGGGTCATGCCGTTCCTGCCGTTGCTCTCGGGCAACCAGGTCGCGGCCGTCCGCTCCAACGTCAGCGGCGTTCAGGAGACCCTGGACCCGACCTACCAGTTCCGGTTCTGGCTGTTCAGCAAGAGCTGATCTGTCCACATCGGATCGGCACGCAGCTCGCCGTCTCGCTGACGTGCTGACCGCCCGGGACCGCCGGGCAGGCCAACGGCTTCGGCCGCGCCTGCCCGGCGCTCTCGGGCCGGCCAACCGCTAGGGTCCCGCTGATGTCCACGACGAAGAGCACCTCCGGCTCGCTCCGGACCTACCTGATCACCCGCCTGTTGCTGGTGGTCCCCATGGTCTGGTTGCTGGTGACGCTGGTCTTCTTCATCATGCGCGTGGTCGGCGACCCGATCGAGGCCGAGTTCGGCGGCCGGCTCAGCGCCGCGCAGATCGCCGACAAGCGACACGCGGCGGGGCTGGATCGCCCTGTCCTGCAGCAGTATTGGGAGTACATCACTGGGCTCCTCCACGGCAACTTCGGCACGGCGCTCACCGACCACGAGGCGATCAGCCATGTCCTGGTCGTCAAGGGCGCCGCGACCCTGGAGCTCACCTTCTGGGCACTCCTCGTCGCGCTCGCGGTGGGCATCCCGCTCGGCCGGATCGCCGCCCGCTATCGCGACCGGGCGCCCGACGTCGGTCTACGGCTGTTCGCCGTGCTCTGCTACGCCACGCCCGTCTTCTTCTTCGGCCTGCTCCTCCAGCTGCTCTTCGCGATCAAGCTCCAGTGGTTCTTCGCCTCCGGCCGGGCCAGCCCGGACGTCGAGTTCGACATCACGGGCATCAGCCCGGACACCCACATCTTCATCCTCGACGCCCTCATCCACGGCAACCTGCACGACGTCACGGACGTCATGCGCCACACCGTGCTGCCGGCCGTGACGCTGGGCTTGCTGGTCGGCGGCGTCTTCATCCGGCTGGTCCGGGTCAACCTGCTGCAGACCCTGCGCTCCGACTATGTCGAGGCCGCTCGCGCCCGCGGCGTACCGGAGCGACAGGTGATGCGGCGACATGCCTTCCGCAACGCGATGATCCCGGTCGTGACGGTGATGGGCCTGCAGATCGCCTCGCTGCTCGGCGGTGCCGTGCTGACCGAGGAGACCTTCGAGTGGAAGGGCATCGGCTACTCCCTCGCTCAGTACCTGATCAACCTGGACTTCGTTGCCGTGCAAGGCATCGTCACGGCCATCGCGATCATCGTCGCGATCATCAGCTTCATCATCGACGTCATCGCCGCCATCATTGACCCGAGGGTGAGGTACTGATGACCGCAGCACTGCCCGAGATCGAGGTCGGCGAGGCCGGACTGGCCGAGCGCGGCCGCAGCCGGATCCCCGGCGTGTCCGCGATCCGCGCGACGTCCGGCTTCCAGCGCGGCATGCTCTTCGCCGGCCTGATCATCGTCACGTTCTTCTTCATCCTGGCCATCTTCGCCCCCCTGATCGCGCCCTACACCTTCGACGCGGCCTCGGCCCACGGCAAGGACTTCGGCACCCTGATGCCGCCCTCCAGCGAGCACTGGTTCGGCACGACGGTCTCGGGCACCGACGTGCTGTCCCGGGTGGTCTACGGCGCGCGGACCGCCCTCGAGGTGATCGTCCTCGCGGTGCTGCTGTCGATCGTGGTCGGCGTGCCGGCCGGGCTGATCTCCGGCTACTTCGGCGGCTGGGTGGACCGGGTGCTCGTGCTGGTCACCGACGCGCTCTTCGCCTTCCCCTCGCTGTTGCTGGCCATCGTCATCGAGGTGTCGATCTCCAACGGCCGGAGCAGCAAGAACGCCAGCATTCTCTCGACCGCCGTGGCGATCACGGTCATCTATGTGCCGCAGTACTTCCGGGTCGTCCGCAACGCCACCGTGGCCGCCCGAGAGGAGCCGTACGTCGAGGCCGCGCGCGCCCTCGGCGCCCGGCCGGGCGCGATCATGCGGCGCTACGTCTTCGGCAACGTCGCCCAGACGGTGCCGGTTATCGCCACCCTCAATGCGGGCGACGCCATCCTGACCCTGGCCGGACTGGGCTTCCTGGGCTTCGGCATCGAGCCGACCTCTGCGGCCGAGTGGGGCTACGACCTCCAGAAGGCGCTGTCCGACACGGCCGCCGGCATCTGGTGGACTGGTCTCTTCCCCGGCCTGGCCATCGTGACCCTGGTCGTCGGCGTGACGTTGGTCGGCGAGAGCCTCAACGACGTGCTCAACCCGCTGCTGCGGACCACCAAGCTGCAACAAGTCGTGCTGCCCGCGCGCCGGAAGGCCAGCAAGTGAGTATCGACCTCGGACCGACCTCCCCCACCGCTCCGACGGGCACGGTGCTCGACGTCGACGACCTGCGGGTCTGGTACGCCGGGCCGACCGGACCGGTGCAAGCCGTCGACGGCGTGAGCTTCACCCTGGCGCCGGGAGAAGTGCTCGGCCTGGTGGGCGAGTCCGGCTGCGGGAAGTCGACGCTGGGCCGAGGCCTGATGGGGTTGCTCCCCCGCGGCGCGGCGGTCGACGGCTCCTTGCACTTCGACGGACAGGACATCCTGGCCCTCTCCACCAAGGAGCGGGAGAGCCTGCGCGGTGGCGGGATGGGGCTGATCTTCCAGGAGCCGATGACCCGGCTCGACCCGCTGATGCGGATCAGCGACCACTTCGACGAGGAGCTCAAGAGCCACGAGCCCGACCTGAGCAAGTCCGAGCGGCGTACCCGTGCCCTGGACTCGTTGCGCGCGTTGGGGATCCCGCCCACTCGCTACCGGAACTACCCCCACGAGTTCTCCGGCGGCATGCGGCAGCGGATCATGATCGCGCTCGCCCTGGCGCTGCGTCCGCGGTTCATCGTCGCCGACGAGCCGACCACCGCCCTCGACGTGCTGGTCGAGGCGCAGATCCTGCGCATCATCGAGGACCTGAAGGAGCGTTTCCATCCGGCAATCTTGCTGATCACGCACAACCTGGGCATCGTCGCCGAGGCCTGCGACCAGGTGGCCGTGATGTACGCCGGGCGGATCGTCGAGAAGGGTCCGGTCCGCGAGCTCTTTGCCAACCCGCAGCACCCCTACACCCAGGCCCTGCTGCAGTCGACGATCTCGCTGTCCACCCAGGAGCTGCACTCGATCCCGGGTGCGCCGCCCGACCTGGTCCGGCCACCGAGCGGGTGTCGCTTCCACCCCCGCTGCCCGCACGCCATGCGGGTCTGTGCGACCGACGAGCTGCCGCCGTTGGTGGTGAAGGGCTCGCAGCAGGCCGAGTGCTGGCTGCTGGACCCGCCGAGCGGCCAGCTGCTCGAGCCCCTGGAGCGCGGGGAGGTGTCCGTTGCCGACGAAGCCTGAGGTGACCACCTCCACGAGCACGACGACGACACCGATCGTCTCGGTGCGCGACCTCAACGTGCACTTCGCCTTGCGCAGCAACGCCCTGGCCCGACTGGTGGGCGGCTCGGCCGGATCGGTCCGCGCGGTCGACGGGATCAGCTTCGACCTCGGCGAGGGTGAGGTCCTCGGTCTGGTCGGTGAGTCCGGCTCGGGCAAGTCGACCCTGGGCCGAGCGCTGCTCGGGCTGGTCCGGCCCACCAGCGGCAGCATCACCTACCGGGGGCAGGAGCTGGTCGGCCGGTCCGAGTCGTCGATGCGCCCGCTGCGCCGCAAGCTGCAGATGGTCTTCCAGGACCCGCACGCCTCGCTGAACCCGTCGATGACCGTCGGCAAGGCGATCGCCGATGCCCTGCGGATCCACAACCTGCACGACACCAAGCGGGGTGCGGGCGGCCGCAGTGACCGGGACCGGGCCGTGGACGCCGCGCTGGAGCGAGTGGGACTGGCGCCGGCGCGGCGCTTCTCGACGAAGTACCCCGCCGAGCTGTCCGGCGGCCAGAAGCAACGAGCGGTCATCGCGCGCGCGATCGCCCTCGGCCCGGAGCTGCTCGTGGCCGACGAGCCGATCTCGATGCTGGACATGAGCGTCCGGGCCAAGATCCTCGGACTCCTCGAGGAGCTCAAGCGCGACCTGGGACTGTCCTACGTCTACATCACCCACGACCTGGCGAGCGCCCGCTTCTTCTGCGACCGGATCGCGATCATGTACCTCGGCAAGATCGTCGAGATCGGCCCGACCGCCGAGATCTTCGAGCAGCCACGTCACCCCTACACCAAGGCGTTGCTGCGAGCGGTCCCCGATCCCGACCCCTCGCGCGGGATGACGCGGGACCTACCCCGCGGCGAGGTCCCCGATGCCGCCAACCCGCCTGCCGGCTGCCCCTTCCACCCGCGCTGCCCCGAGGCGTTCGGGCCGTGCGGCTGGGAGACCCGCGACATCCGGATGGTCCTGGAGGAGCGCTGGACCGGCGTACCGGCTCAGCAGTTCGCCGAGGAGGCCGCGCTGGTGGGCGAGGAGGCCAACTTCGACCAACCGGAGGCCGAGCCCGGTGTCGGCCTGTTGCAGCCGGGGACCGGAGGCGCCGGCGCTGAGCTGAGCCTGCTGGAGCAGGCGCGCGTAGCCAACCGGGCCGAGCCGCTCTGGACCGGCGTCAAGGCGATGCGCGAGCAGGACGGCCGAGTCCGCGTGGACTTCGCGGCGCGAGCCGTCCCCCAGCTGCTCCCGGTCGTCGACTCGTCGGTCGAGGTGTCCTGTCACCTGTTCCACCCGCCGGCCCAAACACCGAAACCCTTACCCCGCAACGGATAGCCGAGCGAAGGTCAGCGCGCGTAGCTGTCGACGTAGTCCTGGCCGGAGAGTTGCTGCACGGCCTGGCGGATGGTCTCGGTGATCTCGCGCAAGGCCACGGCCGAGCGCTCGTCCTCCCGCCGTCCGGAGAAGTCGAGCGGCCGGCCGAAGTGGACAGCGACCCGGGCTCGATGCCAGCGCCGGTCGCCCGGGTGCAGGACGTCCTGGGTGCCGACCAGCCCGACGGGCACGACCGGCGCGGCCGAACGCAGCGCCAGGCGGGCCACGCCGGTGCGGAACTTGTAGAGCCGTCCGTCGCGGGAGCGGGTGCCCTCGGGATAGATGCCGAGCACGCGGCCACTCGCCAGCAACTCGGTGCCGGTCGCGATCGTGGAGGCGGCGGCCCGGGTGTCGTCGCGATCGACCGGGATGTGGCCGAGCTCGCGGAACCACCAGTTGCGCAACCGTCCTCGTACGCCGGGTTGGTCGAAGTACTCCGCCTTGGCGAAGTAGCAGACCTGTCGTCCGGCACTGATCGGCGTCAGCACCTGATCGGCGGCCGAGAGGTGGTTGGCCACGACGATGGCCGCACCGGACCGGGGCACGAACTCCCGGCCGGTCACCTCGGGTCGGAAGTAGCCGCGCAGCAGCGGGTACCCCAGCAGCTCGGTGGCCCGGTAGATCACGACCCGACGCTAGCCGCCCGTCCGGGCTACTTCTTGCGAGCCGGCTCAGTCGTTATCGAGTTCTTGGCGGCGGACTTGGCCTGCTTGGCCGCTCGCTTCTCCTTCAACGACGAGCCGGCCTTCTTGGACAGGTGCTGCCGGGGGGACTTGTCGGCCATGGTGCTCCGTTCGGAACGCATCCGTGCCGAAGCCCCGATGGCTCCGTCCCGGCCGACAGTACGCCCTCCATCGCCACGCCAGCCGTACGCCAGCCGTACGCCAGCCCTACGGCAGCTGGGCCTCGATGGCCGAGATGACCGCTGGGTCGTCGGGCACCGTCTGGGGGCGGAACCGCTGGACGACATCGCCCGCCGGCGAGACGAGGAACTTCTCGAAGTTCCACTCGACATCTCCGGCCTCGCCCTCGGCATCCTCGGTCGCTGTCAGCGCGGTGTAGAGCGGATGCCGGCCCGGCCCGTTGACCTCGATCTTGTCGAACAAGGGAAAGGTCACGCCGTACGTCGCGCTGCAGAACTCCGCGATCTCCTCGTTGGTGCCGGGCTCCTGCCCCATGAACTGGTTGCAGGGGAAGCCCAGGACGCTGAAGCCGCGGTCGCCGTACTCCTTCTGCAGCTGCTCCAGGGCGGTGTACTGCGGGGTCAGCCCGCACTTGGACGCGACGTTGACCAGCAACAGCGCCTGCCCCGAGTAGGCGCCCAGCGTCGTGTCCTGGCCGTCCAATGTGCGCAGTGCGATGTCGTAGAGAGACATGAGGCCTTCCAGGAGGGGTGGCTTACCGGACGATGCCTCCCATTCTCACCCTGGTGGCCTCCCCCTGCGCGCCGGGGGTGCAGGTGCAGGGCGCCAGCGGGTAGGCCAGGCTGGGGCCCATGACTGATGTCCCGATGATCACCCTGAACAACGGCGTCCAGATCCCGCAGCTCGGTTTCGGCGTCTTCCAGATCCCGCCGGACGAGACCCGCGACGCCACGCTGACCGCCCTCGAGGCGGGCTACCGACACATCGACACCGCCCAGATGTACGGCAACGAGCAGGAGGTCGCCGAGGCCGTCCGCGACTCCGGCCTCGACCGAGGCGAGGTCTTCATCACCAGCAAGCTCAACAACGGATTCCACGCGTACGACGATGCGCTGGCCGCCTTCGACCGGTCCCTGGAGGTCATGCAGCTCGAGCACCTCGACCTGTTCCTGGTGCACTGGCCGCTGCCCAAGATCGGCGACTTCGTCGAGACCTGGCGCGCGATGGAGGCGATCTACCGGTCCGGGCGGGCCAAGGCGATCGGCGTCTCGAACTTCCAGGCCCACCACATCCGCCGCCTGCACGACGAGACCGAGATCGGGCCCGCGATCAACCAGATCGAGATCCATCCCTATCTCACGCAGGAGCCGTTGCGGGCCTTCGACGCCGAGCACGACATCGCCACCGAGGCCTGGTCGCCGATCGCCCAGGGCAAGGTGCTGGACGATCCGACCATCGTGCGAATCGCCAAGAACCACAACAAGACTGCGGCTCAAGTCACCATCCGGTGGCACCTGCAGCGCGGCGACATCGTCTTCCCGAAGTCGGTGACGGCGAGCCGGATCGCCGAGAACTTCGACGTCTTCGACTTCGAGCTCGATGACGTGGAGCTGGCCGACATCTCCGGGCTGAACCGCGACGAGCGCACCGGCCCCGACCCCGACCACTTCAACTACGTGCCGTAGCGCCGGGGCCTCAAAACAAAGACGCTGCGAAGCAAGACCCAGAGCGGGGGTCACGCTGCCACTATCTGGGCGGCTTTGTCGGAGTTAAGAGCCGAGCAACAACCTCAGGCGCAGTACTCGCACTGGCCGCTGCTGGGCAGCTGGGTGAAGCAGGTGGGGCAGGTCGCGGCCGGCTTCTCGTTGAGCCGGGCGAAGCGACGCCGGGCCGCGATCAGCTTCGGCGTCAGGGCCGAGCGGCCGCCGCCTTCGGGGAGGTCCTTGGCGAACGAGCGGTAGCAGGCGAGTCGGTCCTCCGCCGCCTGCTGGTCGAGATCCGCGGGCGCCGGCTGTCCGGTCAGGCCGAACGCGTAGGCGTAGCCGGGGCCGACTGTCTCGTCGGAGTGCACGGCCAGCGCCGTCAGCGTCGGCTCACCGCGGCGGTGGCAGTCATCGGCGACAAGCTGCAGCACGGCGCCGATCCAGGTGCGCACCTGGGACCGGGTCCGGACCCCCGAGCTCTCCTGGACCGCGCCAGCGAGCTGGTTGTAGGTGATGTAGCCCCGGTAGTGCTCGGCCGTCGAGATCAGCACCGGCCGAGCCGCATCGGCCCAAGCGGTGGTGGCCTCCGCCATCGGGACCGCCTCCCCGTCGACTTCGCGCCAGATACCGGGGGAACCATCAACAGGGGGGGTCACGACCCCAATCTAGTTCAGGTTGGCCGCCTCGCCCGCAAATGAGGCAACTCTGCGTCAGACCAGACGGGCGGTCCGAGGGGCAGAGTTGCCTCATTGCGTGAGCACAGCGTTGGTGAAACTACGGACGCACCTCGTAGACCAGGTTGAACGGCGTCTCGGTCGCGCGACGGAAGCGGGTGAAGCCGGCGTCGGTCATCACGCGCCGGATCGCTGCCTCCCCGGCCTGCGCTCCCAGCGCGTAACCGCCGTGCTGGGACAGCGCATTCGGCACGCAGAGCAGGGTCGAGAAGTTGTAGTACACCCGCCCGACCGGGTTCAGGTTGTCGCTGACCGTGTCGCCGGCGAACGGCTCCACGACCAGCCAGGTGCCGTCCGGTGCGATCGCCTGGCGCACGTGCTTGGCCGTCGCCAACGGGTCACCCATGTCATGCAGGCAGTCGAACGTCGCGACCAGGTCGTAGCCCGAGCCCGAGAAGCTCGCGGCCGAGGAGACCTCGAAGGAGACCCGGTCCGCCACGCCGGCGTCACTGGCTCGCTTCTCGGCCAGCTCGATCGAGCGTGCGTGGTAGTCCGAACCCACGAACGTCGAGTTCTCGTACTCCTTGGCGAGCAGCACCGTGGACGCGCCGAGCCCGCAACCGAGATCGGCGACCCGAGCACCCTCGCGCAGCTTGGTCTCGACACCCTCCAGCGCCGGGATCCAGCTCGGGACCAGGTTGGCGATGTAGCCGGGCCGGAAGAACTGCTCGCAGCCGACGAAGACGTCCTCATCCTGCTCGTGCCACCCCAGGCCCTCGCCGGAACGGAACCGCTCGGTGATCCGGGGCTCGGCCTTGAGCGCGCCCAGCGCCAGGACGAAGGCCCCGGGGGCATAGACCGCGCCGTCCGGGTCGGACAGCACGAACGCCTGCTCCTCGGTCATCGAGTAGGTGTCGGTGGCCGCGTCGTACTCGACGTAGCCGCCCGCCGCCTGCCCGCGCAGCCACTCGGTGATGTAGCGCGGGTTGGTGTCGGTGCGCGAGGCGAGGGCGGCCGGCGTGGCCGGGCCGCTCGCCAGCGCTGCGTAGAGCCCGAGCCGGTGTCCGACGACGACGGCGCCCGCCGCCACCGTCGCGCCGAGGTCGGTCACGAACTTGCCAAGGAACTCGCCCAGCTTCGCTTCGTCGATGGCCATCAGGTCCTCCAGGGGTGAGATGTCCGGTGTCCGGACGTTCGCAGGGCCGGACGTGTGTCCGACCGGATTCACCTTGCTGGGAGGCGTTGCAGACTCATTGCGATCGGGCTGCAATGGGACAGAGCACCATCCGAGAAGCGGCAACGACAGCGTTGGGAGCCCAGGATGCGCGCCAGATACCCGGACCAGACCGGATTCGTCGAGCGTGGGGGCGTCAAGATCGCCTACGAGGCGTACGACGCAGCCTCGCCCGTCGTCGGCGAACCGTGGCCCACGGTGGTGTTCGTCCCGATCGACCCGATGGTCCACGCTCGCGCTTGGAAGGCCCAGGTGCCCTACCTCGCGCGACGGTCGCGGGTCGTGACCATCGACCCGCGCGGCAACGGTCGCTCGGACCGCCCGCGCGACGTCGAAGCGTTTGCCGATACCGAGTTCGTCGCGGACACGATCGCGGTGATGGATGATCTCGGGATCGAATCCGCTGTGCTCGTGGGGATCTGCACGAGCGGTTGGTACGCCCTGCTCACCGCCGCCAACCATCCGGACCGGGTGCTCGGCGTGGTCAGTGTCTCCACCTGGGCGCCCCACCTGTCACCGCCGCACTCGACGCGAACCGGCGATTTCGAGGCCGTGCACGACGTCTACGAGGGGTGGGACAAGGAGAACCGCAACTACTGGCTGCAGGACTGGCGCGGCTATGCGGAGTTCTTCTTCTCCGAGCTGCTCTGCGAACCGCACTCGACGAAACAGTTCGAGGACGCGGTCGGCTGGGCGATGGAGACCGACGCCGAGACGATGCTGCTCAACGACGACGGGCCGATCTCGGTCGCCGACCGGGCCGAGACCGAGCAACGCCTGCAGCGGGTGGGCTGCCCGGTGCTCGTCATCCACGGCGAAGGTGATCGCTGCCAGCCGATCGACCGTGGCCGGTCGGTCGCAGAGATCACCGGCGGGGAGTTCGTCGCCCTGGCCGGCGCGGGTCACCTCCCGCAGACGCGAGAACCCGTCGTGGTCAACCATCTGCTGAGCGACTTCGTAGCCGCCCTAGCCCCAAAACCGTTGGTACGCCGATGGACCCGGCCACTCGACCGACCGCGCCGCCTGCTCTTCCTGTCCTCGCCGATCGGCCTCGGCCACTCGCGCCGGGACATCGCCATCGTCGACGAGCTGCGCCAGATCCGGCCCGACGTACAGGTGGACTGGCTGGCTCAGCACCCGCTCACCGAGCTGCTGGAACGGCGAGGTGAGTCGGTCCACCCGGCCTCGGCCTACCTGGCCAGCGAGTCGGCGCACTTCGAGTCCGAGTGCGGCGAACACGACCTGCACGCCTTCGCCTCGATCCGGGCGATGGACGAGATCATGGTCAACAACTTCATGGTCTTCTCCGACCTCGTCCGCGACCAGCCCTACGACGCGTGGGTGGGCGACGAGGCCTGGGAGCTCGACTACTTCCTGCACGAGAACCCCGAGCTCAAGCGATCGCCGTACGTCTGGTTGACCGACTTCGTGGGCTGGCTGCCGATGCCGGACGGCGGTCCTCGGGAAGCGGGCCTGACCGCTGACTACAACGCGGAGATGGTCGAGCAGATCGAGCGCTTCCCGCGGCTGCGCGACCGCGCGCTCTTCGTCGGCAACCCCGACGACATCGTGCCGGACGGCCTCGGACCGGACCTGCCGGCAATCCGGGACTGGACCAGCGAGCACTTCGACTTCGTCGGCTACGTCAGCGGTTTCGACCCGGCCACCGTCGCCGACCGCGAGGCCGTCCGGTCCGCGCTGGGCTACCGCGACGACGAGCAGGTCTGCGTCGTCACCGTCGGTGGGTCGGGCGTCGGCGAGGATCTGCTGCGGCGAGTGATCGCGGCGTACCCGCACGCGAAGGCGTTGATGCCGCAGCTGCGGATGATCGTGGTCGCCGGTCCGCGCATCGACCCGGCTCGGCTGCCCCAGCACCCGGGGTTGGAGGTCCACGGTTACGTCCACGACCTTTACCGGCACCTCGCTGTGTGCGATCTGGCGGTGGTGCAAGGCGGGCTGACCACGACGATGGAGCTGACCGCAAACCGGCGGCCCTTCCTCTACGTGCCGCTGCAACACCATTTCGAGCAGAACTTCCATGTGCGGCACCGGCTCGAGCGCTACCGCGCCGGGACCCGGCTGGACTACGCCGACACCGGACCGGAGGAGCTGGCCGCCGCCATGGCCCGCGAGCTCGGGCGCGGCCAGCGTGGCGACCTCGACTACGTCCCGGTCGAGACCGATGGGGCCCGGCGGGCGGCCGAGCGGATCGTCGAGCTGCTCTGACGTCTTGCTGAGGTCCGGTGGTCAGTCGAGCGCGATCGTGACGTCGGCGGCCTCGGCGGCCAGCCGGCGCAGGCCATAACGAGCGGCCAGCTCGGCGGCCCGATCGACGAGCAACCGCGCCTCTTGCGCCTGGCCCAGCAGGGCAGCCGCCCGCCCGTCGACCAGGCTGGCGTAGGCGAGCGGACCGACCCACGGCACCCGAGCGGCAACCTCGAGCAACGGGGCGAGCACGGCCCGGGCTCGGG
Source organism: uncultured Actinomycetota bacterium (assembly GCA_963834425.1). Lineage (GTDB taxonomy): Bacteria > Actinomycetota > Actinomycetes > Actinomycetales > CAVURS01 > CAVURS01. The sequence continues at coordinate 549,911 of CAWIBR010000013.1, read as the reverse complement.
CCGGCTCGTCGACGGCCAGCCAGGCCCGCGCGATGCTCAGGTAGGCGAAGTCGCCGCCCATCCAGGCCGCGCCCGACGGTGTGTGCACCCGGGACAGCAGGGCGTCCGCCCGTTCCAGCGTGTCGCGTCGGCCATCGGCTTCGGCCAGTGGCGCGAGGCAGCGCAGCAGATAGGACTGGGACCCCTCCGGCAGGGCGAGCTCCCGACCGACCTGCAGGATGTCGACCGCACCGGCCCGGTCGCCGACCTCCAGCAGGGTCGTGCCGAGGAGCGCCGCCGCAGCTGCCCCACACCAGGGGTGGGGCGTTGCCCGGTTGAGCTCGATCGCCTGCCAGCCCAGATCGAGCGCGGCCTGGTCGTCACCTTGCAGCCGGGCCAGCAGGCCCAGGTGGGCGACGTGCCAGGCCTCGTAGGCAACCTGGCCGCTGCGTCGACAGGTCTCCAGAGCTCGCGTGACCCACGCGGTGGCGCCGGCCCAGTCGCCCGCCGCGAGGGCCGGGAAGCCGGACTCGAAGACCATCCAGTGCAGGCGCAGCGGATGGTCGAGCCGGTAGGCCAACGGCTCCAGCTCGGCCAGGACGGGCACCAGCTGGTCGATCTCGCCGAGGTAGGCGAGCGCGGTCTTGCGACCGTCCAAGGCTGCCGCCAGAGCCTCGTCGTCTGCGGACGCCCGGGCGGCGCGGACGGCCCGAGCGCTGTAGTCGACGCCGCTCTCGAACTGCAAGGCGTTGCAGGACAACACGGCCAACCAACCCAGCAGATCGGCTTCCATCGCGCGATCGCCCAAGTCGGTCGCGAGCTGCAACGCGTGACGCAGGTGGGCCGAGGTGACACTCATGCCCAACCCGAGGACGGTCGGCGCCTCACCACCCAGGCCGCGCAGCGCCTGCATCTGCAGTCGCCGGTCCCCGACCTGCCGGGACAGTCGCTCGGCCTCCTCGAAGTCGCTCAGGGCTTCGGCGTACGCCGCGCCGGCACTGCGCGCGTTGGCCCGCGCGAGCAGGCCACGGGCTCGCAGCTCCAGATCCGTTGCCCGGTCGGCCATTTCGAGACATCGGGTGAGGAGCTCGTCGGCGTCGTCGACCGCGAACCGGTCGCTCGCCTGCTCTCCGGCCACCAGGAGGGCTCGCGCCGCCCGGGCCCAGTCCTCACTGGCCTCGGCATGCACGGCAACCGCCTCGGGGCGGTCGGTCAGCAGGTCGGCCGCGCGGGCGTGGAAGGCCAGCCGGGTCGGCTCCGGCGTCGTCGCATAGAGCACCTCCCGGATCAGGTCGTTGGCGAACTCGTAGTCCCGCCCGGACGCGACCAGCAGGCGGGCGGCGAGCGCGTCCTCGCCGCAACTCAGGACGTGCGGAAGCGGCTGGTCGAGCAAGCGGGCGACGACGACGGGTGAGAAGGACGCACCCAGGACCGCCCCGGCCCGCAGCATGTCGTCGACCGCCGCCCCCGCCCGCGCGACTCGTGTGACGACCGCTTCGCGCAGGGAGTGGGGCACGCCGTCGTCGCCGGCCGACAGCGCGCGCAACGACTCGACGACGAAGAGCGCGTGGCCGCCGGTGCGCTGGAGCACCGATGCCGAGCGATCGGCCAGACCGGCAGCGGTCGCCAGCCGGTCGACTGCGGCGGCGGGCAGGACGCCCAGATCGATCCGGGTGGCGACGTCGGCCAGGGCCTGCAGGGCGTCTCGGCCCTCGTCGGCGCGCACGGTGCCGACGACCAGCAGGCGGCTCCCGCCGACCTGTCGGGCCAGATAGTGCAGCAGCTCGATGCTGGCCCGGCCGGCGACCTGGAGGTCGTCGAAGACGACGAGCACCGGAGTCGCCCCGCCGAGCCGGCGCAGGAAGGTGGTGATCGCCTCGAAGGCGCGCCGGCGCTCGACCTCCACCGTCCCTCGTCCAGGGGTCGCCGACAGCTCGGCCGCCCCGACTCCGTCGGTCGGGGCGAGCACCCCCGCGGCGCCGGGCACCAGGGTGGCCAGAACACCGGACCACTCCCCTGCGGCCGCCCGAGTCCGGTCGGGAGGCAGCACCTGGACGGCCGTGGTGATGGCATCGACGGCTGGTTGCAGGAAGAGCGACCGCTCGGTCTCGTAGCACCGGCTTCGTACGACGGTGCCGCCGGTCGACTCGGCAACGGCCGCGATCTCGTCCGACAGTCGGGTCTTGCCGATGCCGGCCTCGCCCGAGATGAGCACTACCGCTCCGCTGCCCGCGGCCGCTGCGTTCCAGGCTGTTCGCAGCAGGCGCATCTCGTCCGTCCGCCCGACCAGTCCGATCGACTCGGCCCCAGCGGCCGCGGCGGCCCGGGTGGGCGCGGGCGGCTCCTCGCGGAGGAGGCTCAGATGGAGAGCCTGGGTCTCGGGCGCCGGGTCGACTCCCAGCTCCTCGGCCAACAGGTCACGCAGCTCGGCGTAGACCGTCAACCCTCTGGCCGGCTCCCCGATGGCGGCAAACGCGCGCATGAGCAGCCGGCAGGCCGTCTCGTCGTACGGGTCGGCGAGGTATGCGGCCTGCGCCGGAGCAAGCGCCGCCTGGCCGGCCCCGGCCTCGAGTGCGGCCTGCGCGAACGCCACCCGGGCGTTGCGCTGCAACGAGATCAGCTGGGCCCGAGCCGGCTCCGCCCACTCCGCCGCGGGCTCGTCGTCGAGGACCGAATCGGAGCCGATCAGGTCCAGCGCGCGTTGTGCCGCCACCACCCCCAGCGCGGGCTCTCCCTCCGCCAGGCGAGCCTCCGACTCGTCGATCCACAAGGCCGCGCGGTCGAGATCGACCTCGACCGCCGGCCCGGCCGCGAGTTGATAGCCGGCCCGGCCACCGACGATCGCGTCCGGGCCGATCGCCCGACGGAGCCGACTGACCAGCGTGGCGATGTTCTCGACCGGCTGGCTGGGCGGGTCCTCTCCGGCCCACAACACCTCGACCAGGTCACTGATTGGCACGAACTGGGGTCGACGCACCGCGATCACCTTGAGCAGCAAGCGTCCCTTGCGACTGCCCAGCTCGGAGGCATTGATCTCGGCACCACCGCGGTGCACGGAGAAGGTGCCGACCAAGTGGAGCTCGAGCGGATCAGCCATGACACCTCCCGGCAGCGCTGGGGCCTCGGCTCGTCCCGGGTGAAGTATCCCGCCGCGGGGGCGGCCGTAGGTTGGCCGGGTGAGCCCGGACCACCCCGCCTTCGTGCTGCACGACCACCGCAAACCCCGACCGCACTTCGACCTGCGGCTCGAGGAAGACGGCGTGCTGCGCTCATGGGCGGTGCCGCGGGGTCTGCCGACCGGCACCGGCAACCATCTCGCGGTGGCAGTGCCGGACCACGACCTGGACCATCTGACCTACACCGATGCCGACAAGTCGATCGCGGACATCGGCTGGTGGGAGGAGGTCGACCGCACCGACCGACGGCTGCTCTTCGTCCTGCACGGCCGCGAGATCGCGCAGCGGTTCGCGCTGATCCACACGGACGGCACGAACTGGCTGCTCCATCGCACCAAGGAGCAGCCCGGCCCGCCGCTCGCGGACGGACGACACCATCTAGGCTCGGGCCGTGCGGGTCCTGCCGATGACCGACGACCACTCCGACGCCGTGCTCGCGATCTACCAGGCCGGCATCGATGAGGGCGACGCGACCTTCGAGAGCCGAGCTCCGGATTGGTCCGCCTTCAGCGCCAGTCGTCTCCCCGAGCACCGTTACGTCGCAGTCGACGACGACGGCCGGGTCATGGGATGGGTTGCCGCCAGCGCGGTCTCCGAGCGCTGCGTCTACGCCGGAGTCGTCGAGCACTCGGTCTACGTCGACCCAGCGGCCCGAGGACGGGGTGTGGGCAGCGCGTTGCTTGCGGCGTTGGTGGCGTCCACCGAGGCTGCGGGAGTGTGGACCATCCAGTCGGGCATCTTCCCGGAGAACGCCGCGAGCATCGCGCTGCACGCCCGGGCCGGCTTCCGGGTCGTCGGCACGCGGGAGCGCCTCGGTCAACAGCACGGCCGTTGGCGAGACGTCGTGTTGCTGGAGCGAAGGTCGCCGCTCCTGTGAGCAGCGGGTCGGCTTCGGCGAAGGCTCTGGGGGCGCCCCCGGTGAGCCCCGCACGTCCCGGCTGCGCTGGCTGTTCCGCGATCCGCGCCATGGCCGCCTGCCGGCGATCCTGCTCGTCCTCACCGTGGTCACCGGTGTCGTCGACGCAGTCAGCATCCTGGCCCTGGGCCGGGTCTTCGTCGCCAACATGACCGGCAACGTGGTCTTCATCGGCTTCGCCATCGCCGGCGCGCCCGGCTTCTCCCTCAGTGCCTCGCTGGCTGCCCTGGGCGGCTTCCTGGTCGGCGCACTGGGCGCCGGTCCGGTCACGCGCCACTTCGGCGATCGCCGTACGCCGCTGGTGCGGGTCGCGACGTCGTTCGAGGTCGCCCTGCTCCTCACTGCGCTGGGCATCACCTGGGCGGCCGGCAGCTCGCTGGGCTCGGTGGTGACTGGACTGGTCGCGGCGATCCTCGCCATCGCCATGGGCGTGCAGAACGCGACCGCCCGGCACATCGCGGTGCCCGACCTGACGACGACCGTGCTGACGATGACCCTCACCGGGCTCGCGGCCGACCTGCACTCCGGCCACGGCGGGCCGGCCGTGACCCGGCGCCTGCTAGCGGTGACCGCGATGCTGGTTGGCGCCATCGGCGGCGCGCTGCTCGTGCTGCACGTGAGCGTGCCCGTCGCGCTCGCCGTGGCTGCGGCGTTGCTGGCGCTGGCCGCACTGCTCGCGTGGACCGCGCGGTCCGTTCCTAGTGGAGGATGACCGCGTGGTGGAGATCGCCGGGCAGGCGGCCGAGGTTCGCGTTGGCATCTCGGGCTGGCGCTATCCACCGTGGCGAGGCGACTTCTACCCGAAGGGGCTGGCCCAGCGCTCTGAGCTCGAGTACGCCGCGAGCCGGCTGCGCACGATCGAGATCAACGGGTCGTTCTACTCGCTGCAGCCCCCGGCCAACTGGCGGCAGTGGCGCGACGGGGTGCCCGAGGGGTTCGAGTTCGCGGTCAAGGGCGGTCGCTTCATCACGCACATGAAGCGGCTGCGCGACCCGCGCTCAACGCTCGCGCCGTTCTTCGCCTCCAGCCCGCTGCTGCTCGGCGACCGGCTGGGGCCGATCCTGTGGCAGCTGCCGCCGAACTTCCAGTACGACCGGGGTCAGCTGGCCGACTTCTTCGCCGTGCTGCCTCGCACCGAGGGCGCGGCCGCCGCCCTAGCGCGCGAGAACGACCGCATCTATCAGCAGTGCGGGCGACGAGCCGCTGTGGGACAAGGCGCGAAAAGGTCACGCGCGCAACCCGATCCGGCACGCGATTGAAGTCCGTCACCCGAGTTTCGTCTCGGACGACTTCGTCGACCTCTGTCGCCGCCACGGCGTCGCGATCGCGGTCACCGATGGGGCGGAGAGCTGGCCCCGGATCGACGCGGTCACCGCTGATCACGTCTACGTGCGGCTGCACGGCGCCGACCAGCTCTATGTGAGTGGCTACCCGGAGGCCGACCTGGACGTGTGGGCCGACCGGGTCCGTGGCTGGGCCGAGCAGCCGGGTGTCCGGAGCGTGCACGTCTACTTCGACAACGACGTGAAGGTGCGAGCGCCGTACGACGCGATGTCACTGGCCCGCCGGCTGGGGGTCGGCGCCGATAGCGTCACCGGCTCCGGCTGACCGGCTGGGGTCTCAGTCGTCGCCGCCCTCGAGGGCCGGGAAGGCGCCACCGGCGAACAGATCGGCGGCCAATGAGCCGAGCGATTTGCATCGCCAGGATCTGGGCGTAGGGCCCAACGGACACTCGGGCCACGCCGAGCGCGCTCGAGCTCGGACAGCGGCGCGCCGCCGATCGGAGCGATCAGGCTGATGGCTGCGCTCCCCCAAGGCCCCGACCAACCGCTCGATGGTCGGCAGGTCGGCCACACCGGGGACGAAGACGCAGGCCGCACCTTCGTCGAGGAACGCCCGGCCGCGCTCGACGGCATCCGTGAAGACCGCCTCGCGGTCCCGGTCACCGGCCAACAGATAGGCGTCCGTGCGTGCGTTCAGGACAAACGGCACACCCTCGGCTTCGCCAGCCGCGACGGCATCCCGCACGGCCGCAACGGAATCGGCGAACGGCTTCATCGCGTCCTCGATGTTGGCGCCGACCGCCCCGACGCCGATGGCCCGGCGGATGGTCGAGCCCACGTCGCCGTAGCCCGCCTCCAGGTCGGCGGTCACCGGCAGGTCGACCGCGCTGGCGATCCGCTCGATCGGCGGCCAGCATCAGATCCAGCGGGATGTTCTCGCCGTCCTCGTAGCCGTGCGCTTCCGCGATCGAGTGGCTCGCGGTCGCGATGGCCCGGCAGCCGGGCTGGCGCGGCGACGGCCCGGGCGCTGGTCACGTCCCAGACGTTGACCAGGACGAGCAGCTCGGGGGCGGTGTGCAGGTCGAGCAGGGTGCGCGCGCGGTCGGCAGATGTCATGTCGGCACGGTATCGACTGCTTCTGACAGCGGGACCCTACGCCGATGCTGACCCTGCCTCAGCGTCGGTCTCGGCCTCTTCCTCGGACAGGGGGCGGCCACCTCCTCGAGCGGCTTCTGCTCCGCCTCCACGCCGATGAACGCCTCCACGACGCCGCCCGCAATCATCAGCGCCGCCCCGAGGTAGTAGCCGAGGGCGACGTTGTGCAGGTGGTTGGTGGCGACCAGCTTGCCGAAGAGCAGCGGCCCGATGATGCCGCCCAGACCGGTGCCCACGGCGTAGAACAGCGCGATCGACATCGACCGGGTCTCCATCGGGAAGATCTCGCTGACGGTGAGGTACGCCGCGCTGGTGCCGGCCGAGGCCAGGAAGAAGACGGCACACCACATCAGGGTCAAGGTCGTGGCGCTGAGCGAGCCCAGCACGGTGGCGGTCAGCACGAGCAGCAGGCCGCTGCCGATGTAGCAGACGCTGATCATCACGCGGCGTCCGACGGTGTCGAACAGGCGGCCGAGCAGCAGCGGGCCGAGGAAGTTGCCGAGGGCGAGCGGCAGGATGTACCAGCCCGCCGAGCCCGAGCCGACGCCGAAGAACGTCGTCAGGACCAGCCCCTGGGTGAAGAAGACCGCGTTGTAAAGGAACGCCTGACCGACGAAGAGGGATAGTCCCAGCAGCGTGCGCTTCGGGTACGTCGAGAGCAACGTGCGCCCGATCTCGACAAAGCTGGTGGTCTCGCGTTGCTTGATCTCCAGGCTCTTGTCGTCCGGCACGTCATCCAGCTGATCGCCGGTCTCCTCCGCGACCTGCCGCTCGATGTCGGCGACGATCTGCTCGGCCTCCTCGTCGCGGCCGTGGATGAACAGCCAGCGCGGGCTCTCCGGCAGGCTCCGGCGCACGAGCAGCACGGCCAGGCCGAGCACTGCGCCCAACCCGAAGGCCACGCGCCAGCCAATGTCCTTCGGCAGCACGCTGGGGTTGAGCAGCACGATGGTCAGCGCGGCGCCGGCCGCCGCGCCGAGCCAGTAAGAACCGTTGATGATCAAGTCGATCCGGCCGCGCAACCGCGCTGGCATGAGCTCGTCGATGGCCGAGTTGATCGCGGCGTACTCGCCGCCGATGCCGGTGCCGGTCAGGAACCGGCAGAGGAAGAACCACCAGGGCGCGAAGGAGAAGGCGGTCAGGACCGTGGCCACCAGGTAGACGAACATCGTCACCATGAACAGCCGCTTGCGGCCGTACTTCTCGGTCAGGTGACCGAAGAACAGCGCCCCCACGCAGGCGCCCACGACGTACATCGCGGCCGCGAAGCCGATGTTGCTCGCGGTGAGTCCCAGGCCGCTAGCCGGCTCGGTCAGGCGGTCGGACAGCGAGCCCACGATGGTGACCTCGAGGCCGTCCAGGATCCACACCGTGCCGAGACCGGCCAGCACCAACCGGTGCCACGGCGACCAGGGCAGCCGATCGAGCCGCGCGGGGATCTTGGTCTCGATGGTCTTCGCAGACATCGTCGTCGCCATGCCATCCAGGGTGGCGCTGGTCGCCCGAACCCGCATTTCGAAGCGGCTCCGAAGCGGCATAGCCGTGCAAACCCGGCAGCGCGTATCTCGTTGCGGTGCTTGGGCTCTTCCCTTTATTGCTCCCCTGCACTTTGCTCGAGTGGGGGCACCGCGGTGGCCGGGACGAGAGCGAGGGTGCCCGTGTGGTGCATCAAGGGACGCGTCGTGCCGATGGCCTCCGACCACTCGGTCGCGGCTGACACCTCCGCCGCCTTCGCCGGCCGGGTCTGGATCGCCGACGACGGCACCGTCGCGGCCGTGACGCGCGGTCGGGCCGCCGGGCCGGCGGGTTCCGCCGACGCCCTCGTCGTCGATGTCGGCACCTCCCTGGTCATCCCGGGCCTGGTCGACCTGCACAACCATCTGGCCTACAACACGTTGCCGTTGTGGACCGAACCCAAACGGCTGACTCCGTGGCCCGACCACAACTCCTGGACCCGCGCCGCCTCCTACGCCGCGTCGACGACCTGGCCGGCCTACGCGCTGATCACCGCCTGCCCGCAGGAGCTGTTGGCCTTCGCCGAGGTGCGCGCCCTGATCGGTGGTACGACGAGCATCCAGGGCTCACCGCCCAGCAACAAGCCGCACGACGGGTGGATGGTCCGCAACGTCGAGGACGAGACGTTCGGCACGGGCGACGCCAACCGGGTCTATGCCTCGGTGCTGACTCTCAAGGGCCCGGACCTCGCGGCCCGGGCGAACCAGATGCGCACGACGCCCACCCGGGTCGGCTCCGCCTTCATCTACCACTGCGGCGAGGGCCAGCTCGGCTCGATCGTCCAGCGCGAGTACGCCGATGCGTCCACTGCGGGTTGCCTCCAACCGAACTTCGTTGCTGTGCATGCCAACTCGGTCTCCGCAGCCGCCCTGGCCACCTGGACCCAGCCGGGCGCGATCGCCTGGTCACCCTTCTCGAACCTCTGGCTCTATGGCCAGACGACCCAGATCCCGGCCGCGCGCGCGGCCGGCATCAAGATCTGCCTGGGGTCGGACTGGGCGCCGTCGGGCACCAAGCATGTCCTGGGCGAGGCCAAGGTCGCCCGCGCGGTGGCCGACCACAACGACTGGACCCTGAGCGACCAGGACATCGTCGAGATGATGACCGCCAACCCCGGCGACGAGCTGGCGTCCGCGTGGGGTCGCCAGGTCGGCCGGCTCCAGCCGGGCGCGATCGCCGACGTCGTCGTCCTGGCCGCGACCCCGAGAGCAGAGCCGTTCGGCGCGATCGTCGCCGCCGTCGAGACCCAGGTGCAGCTCGTGGTCGTCGCCGGTCGCCCGCTCTATGGCACGGCCGACCTGATGACCGCGGCCGGAGCGACGCACACCACGGCGATCACCGTCGGAGGCGAGCACCGTCGCCTCGCGCTGACCCGGCCCGACCCCAGCGGCCCCGGCGGCACGACACCGGCCGGGGTGCCGTGGGCCTGGAGCAGCGTCATCGCCCGGATCAACGCCGTACGCAAGGATCCGGCGGCCGCGGTGCGCGCCGCGCAGACCGGGCAAGCCCCCTGGGCGGGCCGGCTCGACCAGGACGACGCGCCGCTGCAGCTCTCGCTCGACATGCCCACCGGGCTGGCTCCGGTCGGCGGTCTGCCGCAGAACCTCGGCGACATCGTCATCCCGCCCCTGCCGTCGTTGACCCACGACGCCGCCTGGCTCAAAGCCGTGGCCGCCAACCCCTTCCACGACGGCGTGCTCAATGCGCTCGCCGACTACTACGCCTGAGGCTCGGAGGTGATCACGATGACGGCCAAGCTGGTTGCGAGCCGGGGCGTCCCCCTGCTCGACGGCGGGCAGCGGACCCAGGTGCTCGACACGCTGATCACGCGTTCTGGGCGGCGTCTACGCTCACCTGCCGGCCAAGCGCGCGGCGTACGCTCAGGATCCGGTGCAGGCGCTCACCCTGCTCCGACAGCGCTCGGATGCATTGTCCGACAACGACTTCCATCTGACCGTCACCGGGATCGTGACTGGGCTGCGGGACGCGCACACCCGCTACATCGGCCCGGCAGCCTTGCGCGGTCATGTGGCCGCGCTGCCATTCCTGGCCGAGCAGTACGGCCCCTACGACGCGCCGCACTTCTTGGTGACCAAGGTCGCCGACGAGCTGACCGCTCACGACCCGGACTTCGTGGCAGGCGTCCGGCTCGAGTGGTGGAACGCCGTGCCCTACACGCGGGCGGTCGACGTCTATGCCGAGCGCGAGACCGGCGGCCGGCCCGACTCTCGGCGGGCTCGCGCGTTGGAGTCGATGACGTTCCGGGCGCTCGACTATGGCCCGCCACCGGACGAGCAGTGGGTGGTGCTCGGCTACCGCACGGCCAAGGGCGCCGCACGGTCGATCGAGCTGCCCTGGACGCTGCTGGCACCGGGCAAGGCGCCGACGGCGACCACGGCGGGCAGCCACGCCGGCTTCCGCCAGGCCACCGACCTGGCCGCCGAGGCCGTGCGCCGGGCCAAGAAGCAGCTCTTCGCCAACGACCTCTGGCGGGCCGAAACTCGCCGTGCGACAGGGCATCCGGCTGACCTCGACCCACCGGCCGGAGACGGCTGGATCGCCACGTCGTTCCAGGACAACCTGGCCGCGCGCGCCGTGAGCTCGCGAATCGGCTACCTGCGGATCTGGTCGTTCGACGTCGAGGACGACCAGGCGTTTGTGGCCGAGGCCGCGCGACTGCTCGGACTGCTGCCCCAGGGTGGCCTGATCGTCGACCTGCGCTCCAACCCGGGCGGCCTGATCTGGGCCGCCGAGCGGATGCTGCAGCTCTTCACCGGGACGCCCATCTCGCCGACCCGCTTCTCGCTGTTGGCCACGCCGGCCACGCGGGCGATGGCGACCAGCCCGTTCAACCAGATGGACATCGGGGCCTGGGCCGACTCGCTGGACAACGCGATCTCGACCGGTGATCAGTACGCCCAGCCGCTGCCGCTGACTGACCCGACCTGGTGCAACGACACCCCGCGGGCCTACGCCGGTCCAGCGGTCGCGGTCGTGGACGCCAACACCTACTCGGCCGGCGACCTCTTCACGGCCGGCTGGGTCGACCACGCCATCGGCCCCCTCGTGACCGTCGGGCTGGCCACCGGCGCCGGCGGCGCGAACGTGTGGACTTCGGCCCAGGTGCGAGATGCGTTGACCGGCACCGACTTCCAGTACGACCCGCTGCCGGCCGGCGTCGGCTACACGCTGGCGATCCGCCGGGCCATCCGCTCGGCGGCCGGAGACGGCATTCCCGATCGAGGACCTGGGCATCTCCGGCACGCCGTACGTCATGACTCGGCGCGACCTGCTCGAGAGCAACCGCGACCTGATCCGCTACTGCACCTCAATGCTTGCCACCCAGTAACTGTCCCGACCAGACACCCAGGAGCGCACCATGGCCACGACGTACGACGCCGGTCCGCCGGCCGCCCTCGCCGCCCACTTCGCGGCGCTGCCGAGCTACGGCACCCACCGGTCGAACTTCTGGTACGACTGGGGCCCGATCTTCTATCGCGGCCGGCTGGACAAGAGCGAGAAGCTGCTCTGCATCGCCTCCGACCCCGGCCCGACCGAGCGCGTCGCCGGGCGCACGCTCGTCGGCGACGCGGGTCAACGGGTGCAGGGCTTCCTGACCAAGCTCGGGCTGACCAAGTCCTACACGCTGGTCAACGCCTTCGCCTACGCGCTGCTGCCGTCGAAGGCGTCGGTCGCCACGGCGATGCTGTCCGAGCCGGATCACCTGGCCTGGCGCAACCAGCTGCTCGACCAGCTGGTCGGCTCCAAGCTGCAGGCGATCGTGGCCTTCGGCGCGGAGGCGCAGGCCGCCGCCGCGCTGTGGTCGAGCATCCCGAGCGTGCCGCTGCTCAAGATCCCGCACCCCTCGAGCCGCGACGCGGCTGCCCTGGCGACCGCATGGAAGGCCGCGATCACCCAGCTGCGCGGCATCGTGACGCCGGACCCCGGCGGCGACAACACCGGACCCAACTACGGGACCGGGATCAAGGAGGCGGACTACACGCGAATCCCGTTGGCCGACCTGCCCTTCGGCGTCCCGCCGTGGTTCGGCGACGACTCGTGGGGCCGCAAGGCCAGCCCCAAGCACAACAACAGCGTCAGCCGCCCCGGCAGCGACCTCAAGCACACCCTGACCTGGATCGCCCCGCCCAACCAGACCGCTGACCGTCGACCGTGCCGTGACCGTCGGCTGCGGACGGTTCAGACCCGGATCAGGCCAACCGGATTCGACGGCCAGGACGAAGCGGTCAGGCCGAGAGCCTGGTCAGCCCTGACTGGGTGGCCGGCAGGAGGATGACGGCTCGAGCGCTCGACGTGACCGGTCGGCTCCACCTCGGCGTCCATCAGGTCCGGGGACTTGGCCTCGAGCACGGTGAAGACGCCGACCGACGCACAGATCAGCAGCGCCCGCCGAGGGCCCAGCCGGTGAGCGGCTCGCCCAACAAGCACGACCGCGGAGACGAACCCGACGGCCGGGATCAGGTTGATGATCACCGCGGCCGGGGCCGCCCGCACCATCGTGATCGCGTGGTTGTAGAGGACGAAGCTCCCGGCGTACCCCACGATCCCGACCAGAGCGCGCGACCACCAACGATTTCGAATCCAACTGGTGCGGCAACGTTTCCGAGCCGCTCAGCACGGCGACCCCGGCCAGCGGCAGCGACACCAGACAGGCGACGGCGAACTGCACGGCGGTGACGCTCATCGGGTCGTCGGTCGGGTCCAGCCCGCGGGCAATGATCGTGTACGCCGCGGCACTGAGCGCGCCGAAGAGCACCAGGCCATCGCCGATCCCCGGGCCGGCCAGTCCCCCTCCGCCTTCGAGGACGACCAGGCCGACCATGGCCAACGCGATGGCGATCGCGACCGCCCGGCCGATCGGCTCGCGCAGGATCACGGCCGCCAGGAGGACGACGAAGACGCACTCCAGCCCCTGGATCATGGCCCCGTTCGTGGCCGTCGTCCGGGTCAGGCCGACGGTCTCGCTGAGGTAGGCGAGCGCCGGCTCGCACAGCCCCATCAGCGCGACCCGGCGCAGCGACGACGGCCGCCGGAACCCCCGCAACGCAACGACGGCCCACAGCACGGCGGCCGCCAGCAGCAGCTCCAGCGCGAGCAGGGCGAACGGGCCGATCGAGCCGAGGGCGTACTTCGTCCCCGTGGTCGCCACGCCCCAGGACATGGCGGCAACGACCAGCGCGACGACCGGCAGGCGTCCCCTCATAGGCCCAGGAGGAGCCGAACCGCCGCCGAGATACCCCGTCGCCAGCCCCGAATCGCGCCGCGACAGGCCCTAGGTTTGCCCGATGCGAACCCTCGACCTGGCCACCGAGATCGGCCCCGACCTGGTCGCCCTGCGCCGCGCGCTGCACCAGGTGCCCGAGATCGGGCTCGACCTGCCCCAGACCCAGCAGCTCGTCCTCGACGCCCTCGCCGGGCTCGACCTCGAGATCACCCTCGGCGAGGGCCTCTCCTCGGTCACGGCGGTCCTCAGAGGCAGCGGTGACGGGCCGCCGGTGCTGCTGCGCGGCGACATGGACGCGCTGCCGGTCACCGAGCTGGTCGACGTCCCCTACGTCTCCCAGCACCCCGGCGTGATGCACGCCTGCGGTCACGACCTGCACGTCGCCGCGCTCGTCGGCGCCGCGCGGATCCTGCACGCGCTGCGCGCCGAGCTGGGCGGCGACGTGGTGCTGATGTTCCAGCCCGGCGAGGAGGGTCCGGGCGGCGCGCAGCCGATGATCGACCAAGGCCTGCTCGAGGCCGCCGGCCGCCGGGTCGAGGCGGCGTACGCCCTGCACGTCGGCTCGTCCGACCGACCCGCAGGGCGTCTGGCTCGGCCGCCCGGGCACGATCTTCGCCGCCGCCGACGAGCTCAACGTCCGCGTCGTCGGCGAGGGCGGCCACGGCTCGGTGCCGTTCCGGGCCAAGGACCCGGTGCCGGTCGCCTGCGAGATGGTGCTCGCCCTGCAGGGCATGGTGACCCGCCAGTTCGACATCTTCGACCCGGTCGTCGTCACGGTCGGCACGATCACCAGCGGCACGAAGGAGAACATCATCCCGGCCTACGCCGACTTCGCCGCCACCGTGCGCAGCTTCTCCCCCGAGGCCCGCGAGAAGGTCGAGGCGGCGAGCGTCCGGACCGTGAAAGGCATTGCGGCCGCTCACGATCTGCAGGTCGAGGCCGACTTCGTCCGCGGCTACCCCTGCACCGTCAACGACCCGACCGAGTACGCCTTCGTCGCCGACACGATCCGGGACATGTTCGGCGCGGAGCGCTACTCCGAGTGGCCCAACCCGGACCCGGGCGCCGAGGACATGTCCTTCGTCCTGGAGCAGGTGCCGGGCGCCTACGTGATGATCAGCGCCTGCCGCTCTGGCGTCGACCCCGAGACCGCAGCCGACAACCACTCGCCGCTCGCCGACTTCGACGACAGCGTCCTGCCCGACTGCGCCGCCCTGCTCGCCGAGCTGGCCCTACGGCGTACGGCGGGCTGACGAGCTCGACCACCCGCTCGTGCAGGTGCTCGACGTAGGGCTCGTGCTCGGGCTTCATCAGCACGCTGCGCAGGATCCGCGCGCCGTCGGCATCGACGGCGACATCCGGGTGCCGCGATGACATCGCCGACGCGCTGACCCGCAGCGTGCTCAGGAAGATCTGGTCCTCACCTGGCGCCATCCCGTCGGACAGCACTCGCGCCGACGCCGCGTCGATCGCCTTGAGCGACAACGGATCCGTCGTCGGGAAGTAGCTCACGATGTCGAGCTCCGGCGGCTGGAACAGCGTCAGCTCGCTCGACGCCTCGATCAGCTCGGCCCACCGCAGCGCGGCCCGTCGACCCGCGGCCAGCACCTGCCCCAGCCCGTCCGGCGTCGGCGGAAGCACCTGGAATGTCGTCCACAACGCAGCCGCAGACGCTCCGGCCCGCGAGCACTCCAGGCTGATCTCGCCCAGGTGCAGTTCGTCGGACGTGAAGTAGGTGTAGGGCGAGTCGTGCAGATAGAACCGGCCGACGCTCGGATCGGCGAAAAGCACTGCGCCGCAACCATAGGGCTGCAAGCCGTGCTTGTGCGGGTCGACCACGACCGAGTCGCACCGGCCGATGGCCGACCACGGCTCGGGGTCCAGCCCCGCCGGGCCGTCCAGGCCCGCGAGGAGCGTGAAGAACCCGCCGTACGCCGCGTCGACGTGCACCCGGACGCCGTGCCGCCGAGCGATGGCCAGGCCCTCGTGGATCGGCTCGATCACCCCGAGTCCGGTCGTGCCGGCGGTCAGGACGACCGTGCCGACCTGCCCGACCGACGAGCAGCTCGTCGAGCGCGGCGAGGTCCATCCGGCCGCTGCCGTCGACCGGCACGGCGTGACCCTCGACGCCGAGCACGCCGCACATCCGGCCATGCGTGTAGTGGGCCTCGGTGCTGTAGGCGATGCCCCGATCCGGGTGCAGCGAGCGCGCGACGAACAGCGCCTCGAGGTTGGCGATCGTGCCGCTCGTCGTCAGATGGCCGAGGTGGTCGGCGCCGAAGCCGAACATCGTGGCCAGCGACGCCACGACCTCGCGCTCCATCTGGGCCGTCGCCGGGCCGCCGTCGAGCGCGTGGTTGTTGGGGTTGAGCAGCATCGCCGACAGGTAGCCCACGACCGCGGCCGGATGGGCCGGCTTGAGCATCTGCCCGGCGTAGCGCGGATGCCGGAAGGGGTAGTTGTCGGTCAGCCGCTCCTGCAGGGCCGCGAAGGCCGTCGCCATGGCGTCGTCCGACACCGCCACGGACGGGTGCTCGGCGAACGGCCCGAAGCTCGCCGTCCAGCTCTCGTTGGCCGCGACCGCGCGCCCCACCCAGTCGGCCAGATCCATGACCCTGCTCCCTCAGCTGTTCGGACTGTGCGCGCCGCGCTCGGCCAGCATCTGGGTCATCTGCGCGATCTCGGCCTGCTGGTCGGTGACCATCGTCGCGGCCAGCCGGTCCACGACCGGCTCCGACGTCAGCGCGCCGGCCATCTGGGCCATCGCCACGCCCGCCTTGTGGTGGGCGATCATCAGCTGCAGGAAGAGCACATCGGCCTGCTCCGGCGGCAACGTCCGCAGCTGGTTGACCTGCGCGGCGGTCGCGAGGCCCGGCATCCGGCCGTCGGGCAGCAAGCGCATCAGGGCCGGATCGACCGTGGGCAGTCGTCGTGCCCTTGGCGTGAGCCATGTCCATGCTGTGCTGGTCCATCCAGGTCATCGGCGGCCCGGTGCGTCCGAGCGAGAGACCCCACTGGTTGAGCCAGCCCTGCATCTGGCCCATCTGGTTGGTCTGGGTGAGCGCGATGTCCGTGGCCAGGGTGCGGATCTCCTCGCTCTGGGTCCGCTGGCCGATGATCGTCGCCATGTCGACCGCCTGCGCGTGATGGTCGGTCATGTCACGGGCGAAACCCGCTGCGACAGAGGAGTCTCCGGGCGACTTCGCCCCTGCCGTGGCGTTGCCGATGACGGCCGGCGGTGACCAGGCAGAGGATGCCGGCCAGGACCAGCGCGCCGATCTGGAGCCAGCGCCGGCCACCTCCCGCGGGCGGCTCGACCTCGTCGTACGGCGGGAAGGCGGTCTCGGCGTCCTGGTCAGCGTCCGTGTGCGTGTCCACCTCAGCCATTGGGGGTGCCGGTGCCACCGGTGCACGGCGCGCCCGGCTCCGGCGTCTGCGGACCCTGCTTGTACTTCTTGACGAACGCCTCCAGGCGCGGGTCGCTCGCGCCGGTCAGCCGGAGCTGCTTGCCCCAGGCCGAGGCGACGACCGGAGCCGGCAGACCCGGGTACGGCGAGAGGTCGAGGTAGGTCTGGCCCGTGGCGAACTTGGTCAGCTTGGCGACGTCGGCCGCGGCCAGCGTGGGCTGGTAGGTGATCCAGACCGCGCCGTGCTCGAGGTCGTGCACGGCGTTCTCGTTGCGCACCGGCGAGGTGTAGATGCCGCAGTTGAGCCAGGTCGGGTCGTGGTCACCGCCGACCGGCGGCGTCTGCGGCGTAGTTCACCGTGCCGGTCACGTGGTTGCGGGTCAGACCGGAGTAGCTCTGCACGCCGGTCAGGCTCACGCCGGGCTTGTTGCTGTGCAGCACGATCGCCGTGATCCCGCCGCCGATGACCAGGACGGCCACCACGACCGAGGCCACGATCAGCGTCGTACGGCGGCGAGCGGCGGCGGCCTGCTGGGCGCGCACCTGCTCGAGCTTCTCCCGGGCGTTGTCGCGGGACTTGCGGGCGTTCGTCATCGGTCGGAGATCCTGTCCTGGGTTGGATGACTAGGGTAACGGGCTGGGTTACACCAAACCGCCCACACCGGCGACGGATCGAGGCATCGGGCCATGCCCCATCTGGAGCTGTGGCAATGGCTGGTGCTGGGGTTCGCGGCGTTCCTGGTCGGCTACTCCAAGACGGCGATCAGCGGGGTCGCCTCGATCGCGATCGTGCTCTTCGCCGCCGTGCTGCCGGCTCGGGAGTCCACCGGCACCCTGCTCCCCCTGCTCATCGCCGGCGACATCACGGCGATCAGCGTCTACCGCCGGCACGCCGACTGGGGCCTGATCCGCCGGCTGCTCCCGTGGATCTTCGTCGGGCTGGTCGTCGGTGCCGTCTTCATCGCCAACATCGACAACGGCGCGATGAAGGTCGCCATCGCGGTCCTGCTGCTGGTGCTGCTCGCGGCCCAGGTCTGGAGCTCGCGGGCGCGGCTGTTCGGCGGGAGCGACGTCACCACCGAGGAGGCCGTCGTCCCCGAGCTCACGCCGAGCCAGCAACGGCTGCTGTCGCCGGTCGCGGGCTCCGCCACCGGGTTCGCGACGATGGTGGCCAACGCCTCCGGCCCGGTCATGACGCTCTACCTGCTGGCCTCGGGCTACGCGGTCGTGGAGCTGGTCGGGGCCGCGGCTTGGCTCTACTTCGTCGTCAACCTGATCAAGGTGCCGTTCAGCATCGGCCTCGGCCTGATCCACCCGGGTTCGGTCCTGCTGGATGTCGCGCTGCTGCCGGCGATGGGTGTGGGGGCCTGGCTCGGCGCGATCACGATCCGGCGGATCAGCCGGGTGCAGTTCGAGCGATATGTCCTTGTCCTGGTGGCGATTTCGTCGCCTGCTGCTGTCTGCTGGTGTGACTGGTGCTGGTGGGGCGGCTGGGGACGACCCCGAAATCGTTTACGTCAAGGTTACGGACAGGCGAACGGAACAGGTCTAACGTCCTCTCCGGCAAGGTGTGCATCCCTCTTGATCAGATCCTCGAGGAGAGCAGGCGGAATGGCATCGACAGGCACTGGTTCGGACTCCCTCACCGTCATCGGTGAGGTCCGAGAAGGCACGTACGGCGACGCGGTCGTCGCCATCGAACCCGGCGGCGCCGAGTTCATCCCGCTCGAGCGAGCGCCACGGCAACCCGATGCGGCTGTTCTTCACCTGGGTCTCGCCGAACATGGAGTTCGCGACCGTCTTCGTCGGCGTCATCGCGGTGCTCTTCTTCGGCCAGTCCGTGCCGATGGCGATCCTGGCCATCGTGCTGGGCACCGGCCTGGGCAGCCTGACCCACGGCGTCCTGTCCGCGCGCGGGCCGGAGTCCGGCGTACCGCAGATGATCCTGTCCCGGATCTCGTTCGGCTTCTTCGGCAACGCGCTGCCGGCCGGCCTCAACGCGATCATCGCGGGCATCGGCTGGTTCGCGGTCAACAGCGTCAGCGGCACCTTCGCCCTCAACCAGCTGACCCACATCCCCAAGCTGCTGTCCCTGCTGATCGTCGTGGTCGCCCAGATCGCGATCGCCTTCCTGGGCCACAACTTCCTGCACGCCTTCGAGCGGGTCGTCTTCCCGTTCCTGGTCGTCGTCTTCGTCATCGGCGGCATCGTGATCATCTCCAAGTCGCACCCGGGCAGCGCCGCACGGCGGCGGCGGCATCGGTGGCTGGCTCATCGCGTTCGGCGCCGCCTTCGGCTACGCCGCCGGCTGGAACCCCTACGCCTCCGACTACACCCGCTACCTCCCGCCGACGGTGAGCAAGCAGGCCGTCGGCCTCTACGCCGGGCTCGGCGTCTTCGTCTCCTGCGCGGCCCTGGAGACCGTCGGCGCCCTGTCGGCGACCATCGCGACCAAGAACCCCAACCCGACCGGCGCCTTCACCGGCGTCATGCCGACGTGGATCGGCGACCTGGTGCTGCTGGGCATCACCGATCGGCGCCATCTCGGCCAACGCGATCAACGTCTACTCCGGCACGATGTCGTTCCTGGCCCTCGGCATCGAGCTGCCGCTCCAGCTGCGGCGGGCCATCGTGGCGGCGGTCGTTCGGCGTGATCGGCTTCCTGGTCGCGTGGTCGGGCCTGTCCGACGCCGGCTCGAAGTACGAGAACTTCCTGCTGATCATCTCGCTACTGGATCGGCCCCTGGCTCGGCGTCTTCTTCGTCGACCAGTGGCTGCGCCGCGGGCATCGGGTCGACGGCTTCCTCTTCGACAAGAAGCACAACCCGTGGGGCGGCGCCGTCGCGATGTTCGTCGCGATGGTCATCTCGATCTGGCTGTTCTCCAACCAGACCAAGTACGTCGGCGTCTTCCCGAAGCACGTGTCGCCCAAGTTCGGCGACCTGACCTTCGAGGTCGGCTTCCTGCTCGCCGCCGGCCTCTACTACGCGTTCTTCCAGCTGCAGACCGGCCCGCAGGACGAGGTCCTGGTCCTCCCGAAGGACTGACCCAGGACTGACTGCGGCCGAGCTTCTAGAAGGTCGGCCGCAGGAAGGTCACCGGCTCCTCGACGCCGTCCCGCACCAGCATGGTGCGGGACGGCGTCGTGCGTGCGACGACCCGGCCGCCGCGCAGCACCAGGAAGCGTGGCGCGACCAACCGCAGCGCATCTGCGGCCGATGGCGCGTCGAAGACGACCAGGTCGGCCGGTCCGCCCACCCTCAGCCCGTAGTCCGAAACCCCCAGTGCGGCAGCCGGATTCGTCGTCACCATCTCCATGCAGCGTGTCCAGCTGCGCGGCGCCGCTCATGTGCCCGGTGTGGGCCAGCATGAACGCCGCCTGCACCGGATCGCCGTACCCGAGCGGGTACCACGGGTCCATCACCGAGTCATGCCCGATCGCGACGTTGACGCCGGCGGCCAGCAGCTCCTTGACGCGGGTCGTGCCGCGGCGTACCGGTCCGGCGTCGAAGCGGCCCTGCAGGACGGCGTTGTCGAGCGGGTTGGTCACCATGTGCAGCCTGGCTCGCGCGATGTTCGTGATCAACCGACTGGCGTACGCCGCGTTGTAGGAGTGCATCGCCGTCGTGTGGCTCGCGGTGACCCGGCCGCTCATCCCCCGCTTGATCGTCTCGGCGGCCATCACCTCGACGAACCGCGCATGGTCGTCGTCGGTCTCGTCGCAGTGGATGTCGATCCGGGCCGTCGAACTCCTGGGCCAGGTCGAACGCCAGCTGCACCGAGGCAACGCCGTCCTCGCGGGTCAGCTCGAAGTGCGGGATGCCGCCGACCACGTCGGCGCCCAGCTCCATCGCCTCGCGCATCAGGGCCGGCCCGCCGTCGAAGCCGAAGACCGACTGCTGCGGGAAGGCGACCAGCTGCAGGTCGATCTGGCCCATCAGCTCGTCGCGCAGCGCGGTCAGCGCGCGCAGGGCCCGGAGTTCGTGGTCACAGACGTCGACGTGGCTGCGCACGTGCTGGACGCCGCAGGCCAGCTGCCAGCGGAGCACCTCGCGGGCTCGCTGGGTGACGTCCTCGACGGTCAGGCTCGGGGTGCGCTCGCCCCACACGGCGATGCCCTCGAAGAGCGAGCCCGACTGGTTGGGCCGGGGCTGGCCCTCGGTCAGGACGGCGTCGAGGTGGATGTGCGGCTCGACGAGCGGCGCCGTGACCAGCCGGCCGTCCAGGTCGAGGGTCTCGATCCCTTGCGGGGCAACGAGATCCGGCCCGATCTGACGGACTGCGCCGTCCTCGATCAGCAGGTCGACGATGTCGGGCTCGGTCAGCAGTCGGGCATTCCGCAGCAGCATGGCCCCCAGGATGTCACCCGCGCTGCTTTGGCCGTCGAAACCGGGTTACCCGCGCCTGGATCCGGGGTCAGGACCCGGTTTCGACGGCCAAACCCGGTTTCGACGGCCAGGACCACGGCGGGGTCAGTCGGCGAGCTGCGCCTCTTGGGTGCTGTCGTCGTGCCGCGGCGGCGCGCTGATCCGGCCTCGGCCGGTGCGCTTGGCTTCGTAGAGCGCCTGGTCGGCGACGGTGTAGAGCCGGTGGAGCGCCTCCGCGTGCGCCGGCACCTGGGCCACGCCGATGCTCACCGAGATCGCGATCAGCGTCCCGTCGTCGAGCTGGAACGGGTGCGCGTGCACCGCGTCGAGCAGGTCCTGGGCCCGCCGGAACGCGTTCTCGTTGGAGCACCCCGGCAGCAGCACGGCGATCTCGTCGCCGCCCATCCGGCAGACCACCGTGTCCGAGCGGGTCTGCCGGGCCAGCACCTGCGAGACGTGGACCAGGACGGCGTCGCCGACCGGGTGCCCGTAGGTGTCGTTGATGCTCTTGAACCGGTCCAGGTCGATCAGGATCAGCGCCGTGCCGTCGTCCTGGCCGGCGCCGGAGAGCGCGGACTGGGCGGCCTCGTCGAGCACCCGCCGGGTGACCAGACCCGGTGAGCGGGTCGATTGCGGCGGCCCGACGCAGCTGGGCGACCAGCGATTCCTGGTGGTTGCGGGCCCGGACCAGGACGAAGGTCATCGTCAGGCAGGTGGCCGCGACGTAGCCGAAGTCGGCGCTGGCCTTGGAGAGCGGTTCCAGGCCGAAGACCACGAGCGCGTCACCGCCGACGGCCGCGAGCGCCGCGATGCGCGGCGCCCAGCCACCGCAGCTGGGCCGCGGCGTACAGGACCGGGCAGGCAGAGGAAGACCTGCCCGGCGGCCGAGGCGTCCTTGGTCATCAGGTCCAGGGCGACGACGGCGGCCACGCCCATCAGCGGCGGCAGCACCCAGACCAGCCGCGGCCAGCTCGCGGTCGCCCGACGGAAGGCCAGGCTCGCGGCCAGCGAGAGCAGCCGGCACCAGCAGCGCGGCGAGCCGGCCGGTCAGGTCGGCCGACGGCGGCTGGACGACCGCGAAGAACAGGCTCACGCCGGCACCGAGCAGGGTGAGCAGACCGGCCGTTCGCGCGGCGGCGGCGGGGTCACGGGGTTCGAGACCGGAGCGCAGTTCCATGGCCAGTGCATCGGTCCGGGCCGCGCACGGGATGAGGCGCAGCGCACCGCAAACGCCTGGATTAGGCCCCATGAGTGACTCGATTGCGCCGTTCGCGCGATCCCTCGTCACCCGTCCGGCCGCGCTCCCCCGCGACGACGAGGACTAGGTGCGAGCCACCCGCTCGCGAGCCGACTAGTGTGAGCGTGCGGCTACTGTCCGCAATCATCAGACATCCGGCCAAACCGGCGGAGGTGGGACATGCGCATCCTGTTCACCGCCTTCCCCGCCGTCGGACACCTGCACCCGTTGGTCCCGCTGGCCCTGGCCGCGAAGGGCGCCGGCCACGAGGTCTGCCTGGCCACCGCACCGGACCTGGTGCCGTGGGCGATCACCTGCGGCCTGCCGGCCCGCCCGATCGGACCGCTCGTGCGCACCCTGCTCGCGCGCAGCGACGGCATCGGTCCCGGCCGACTGCTGACCGACGTCTGGCCGGCCGCCGTGGCGAGCGACCTCGACCGACTGGTCACCGAGTGGCGGCCGGACGTCGTGGTCCACGAGGAGGGCGAGTACGCCGCGGTGCTGGTCGCCGCCCAGCGCGGCATCCCCTGCGTCGACGCAGTCCTGGGCCACGCCGGCCCGCTCCCCGTTCGAGCGGGCCGAGGCGATCGCCCGGCTGACTCCTCTCTGGCGAGCCCAGGCCGGTCCGGACGCCGGGCCGGCTCGGACGACCGGCCAGCTCTACCTCGACGCCTGCCCTCCGCCGTACCAGCTCGGCGGCCTGCGCGGCGTCGAGGGGGTCGTGACCGGTGCGCGCGGTGCCCGTTCGACGGGCCGCCGCAGCCGACGCCCTCGTGGCTGACCCGGCTGGCCCACCCCGCGGCGTACGTCACGCTCGGAGCCGATCCGGCCTTCAGTACGCCGGAGCTCCTCGGCCTGCTCGCGCGGTCGATCGCGCCGGTTGTCGGCTCGGTCGTCCTGACCACGGGTCCGCACGAGGTCAGCCGCCGTCGGCGACCTCCCGGACAACGTGCGGGCGCTGCCCTATCTGCCGCAGTCGCTGGCGCTGCCGCACGTCGACCTCGTCGTCTCGCAGGGCGGCGCGGGCGGACTGCTCGGCGCCCTGCTGCACGCCCTGCCCCACCTGGTGGTGCCCCGACACGACCAGCGCCAACAGGACGTCGCCTCGGTCACGGCCGGCATCGGTGCCGGCCTGCGGTTGCGCGACGAGCAGCTGCAGCCGGAGGCGATCGAGCGCGCGGTCGGGGAGCTGCTCGCAGACCTGAGCTTCGAGCTGGCGGCCAGCAAGATCCGGGCCCAGATCGAGAGCCTGCCGGGACCCGATGAGGTCCTCGCGCTGGTGACCGCCCTCGCCGGCTGACCCCGGCCGCCGCTGCCGTGGCCTCGCTGCTGCCTGCTGCCCTGCCAACTCGGCGGGCCGAAGTGCCAGCTCAGGCGGCCGGCGGGCCGGCGAAGGCCAGTTCGGCCCGCCGAGTTGGCGGCCTTACGGCTCCCTGACGGCGGGCGGCTCGGCCATCGCCCGTGCGGCGGCGCGGCCTAGGCTCGGTGGCGTGACCGCCCGCGTGCTCGTCGTCGAGGACGACCGCACCGTCTCCGGCGTCGTCGAGGCCTACCTGCTCAAGGCCGGTCTCGAGCCCCGAGTCGTCGCCGACGGCCTGGAAGCCCTCAGCGTGTGGCAGCAGTGGCGCCCTGACCTGGTCGTCCTGGACCTCATGCTGCCCGGTCTGCCGGGACTGGAGCTGCTGCGCCGGATGCGGGCCGACGCCGACGCCACTCCGGTCGTCGTGCTCTCCGCTCGTGGCGACGAAGAGGACCGCGTGGTCGGCCTGGAGTTCGGCGCCGACGACTACCTGGTCAAGCCGTTCAGCCCGCGCGAGCTGGTGCTCCGTATCCAGGGGCTGTTGCGGCGGGACGAGCAGCTGCGCGAGCGAAACCTGTTGCCGCGCAAGCTCGTCCACGGTCGACTGACCGTCGACACGGCGGCCCGGGTGGCCTCGGTCGATGGACAGACGGTGAACCTGACCCCGCGCGAGTTCGACCTGCTGGCGTTCCTGGTCGCGCACCCGGGCCAGGCCTACGGACGCCGCGACCTGCTGCGCCGGGTCTGGGGCTGGGACTTCGGCGACGACTCGACGGTCATGGTGCACGTGCGCCGGTTGCGCGAGAAGGTCGAGGCCGACCCCTCGGACCCTCAGCTGGTGCTGACCGTGCGCGGCGTCGGCTACCGGTTCGCCGACCCGACGACGCCGCCGCCGACGCCGACCGCCGAGCGCCGAGGCACGCCGGCGCGGACGCCGAGCCGATCCGGCCGAGGCTTCGAGGTGAGCGGCGACCTGACCTCGCTGGTCATCCTCTCCGTCGCCTGCGTCGGTCGTGGCCGGCATCCTCGGCGCGGTCGGCCTGCGCCTGGTCCGCGGGCGCTCGGTCGCCCTGTCGCTGCTGATCGCCTCGCTGACCCCGGTGCTGGGCGTTGCCCTGGCCCTGCTGGCCAGCGTGCACGCGATGTTCCTGTCCCGGCACGACTCTCGGACGGCCCTGATCACGGTGCTCTGCTCCGCCGTACTCGCCGGGCTGCTGTCGGCCTTCCTCGGCCGGCGGATCGCGGCCGGCTCCCGGGCCATCGGGCTGGAGCTGCGCGAGCTGGGGGCCAGCTACGACGACGCGGTCGGCGGCGAGTCCCCGAGAGACGTGACGCCGGCCCGGCCAGTTCGCGGCGCGGCGAGCCCGGTCCCGGCCGAGCTGCAGCGGCTGTCCGAGGAGCTGGCCGTGACCCGCGATCGGCTCGATGAGTCCCGGCGGCGCGAGCAGTCGCTCGAGGCCAGCCGCCGCGAGTTGGTCGCCTTCATGTCCCACGACCTGCGCACACCCCTGGCCGGCCTGCGGGCCCTGGCCGAGGGGCTGGAGGACGGCGTGATCGCCGACCCGCAGGCCGCCCTGGCCCGGATGCGCGTCTCGGTGGAGCGGATGACCGGCCTGGTCGACGACCTCTTCGAGCTCTCCCGGCTCACGGCCGGCTCTCCCCCGCGCCGGATCATGTCGGTCAGCATCGCCGAGCTGGCCGACGACGTGTCGGGCCTGCTGGCCGACCTGGCTCACTCCCGGCAGATCGCGATCGTCGTCGACTCCCCTGCCGACGACCGGCTGCGCGTCACCGGGGACTCGGACGAGCTGTCCCGTGCCCTGACCAACCTGCTGGCCAACGCGGTCCGACACACCCCGGAGGGCGGGACGGTTCGGCTGGTCGCCGACCGCCGGCCGGACGGCCAGGTCCGGGTCGCGGTCGTCGACGGCTGCGGGGGCATCGCCGAGCCGGACCTGCCCCGGTTGTTCGAGGTGGGCTGGCGGGGCGCGGCTGACCGGACACCGGACGACGGCGGCGCCGGCCTGGGGCTGGCGATCGCCCAGGGAGTGGTAGCGGCGCACCACGGCACGATCGACGTGGCCAACGTCCCTGGCGGCTGCCGATTCGAGGTGGCCCTGCCCGCGGGCCAACTCACCTCCTCCTGACCCTGCGTCACCGCTACCACCACTTCGGCGACTCCGCTGCGAGGCCGGTCCGGCCAGCAGTACGTTCCGCCCAGCAGGGGCCGTTGCGAAGGGAACCTGTCATGCGAAAACCGCGCCGTCGTACCGCTCTTGCCGTGTCTGCCTCCACCATGCTGGTCGGCCTCCTGGTCGTGCCGGCAAGCCCCCTCGCCCTCGCCGCCGGGACCGCGAGTGGTTCACACGGACCGGACCTGGCCGTCTCCCGCGCGTACGTCGCCGGTGGCGTGCACTTCGCCGAAGCCGGCGACTCGGTGACGCTGGTCTTCTCCGCTCGCGACAACGGTCCGGGCCCGGCCGACCTGTCCATCGACCTGCGCTCGATCAACGGGATCGATCGCGATGCGAACACCACCCGGGTCGGCTGCGTCCTCCCCGGGGGCGCGTTGATCAACGCTGACGGCAACTCCTGCGAACCCGGCTTCGTCAAGGCCCACCAGAACGGCTCGGCCCTCGTCCTGACCGGCAACGTGACGGGCACCGGGGACGTTGTCGTACGGGTCTGCACCAGCAATCTCAGTGGCGATCGCGACCCGAAGCCGGGCAACGACTGCCGCACGCTGAAGATCGCCGTCGACTAGGCCAGTGGCCCTCCGGACCGTCGACCGAGACCGCGTCGGTTGACCTCTGGACTCATCGATCCGGCACAATCCGCGGCATGGGTACGCCGCAGATGGGCATCTTCGCGCTGGGGACGCCGGCGCACTCCTACCTCGAGCTGGACGCCGAGGCCGGTGTCTCGGCCGATCAGCTCGTGCGGGCTCTGGCTGCGCTCGAGGAGCCGCGGAGCACCGTCGGCGGGGTCAACCTGGTCGTCGCCCTACGGCCGTCGCTCTGGGCCGAGGCGGCACCAGCGCTGGCGGTGCCCGGGGTGCACGGGTTCGACCAGCCGATCGAGGGCGTCGAGGGCTTCACCATGCCGGCCACGCAGCACGATGCCTGGCTCTGGGTCGCGGGGTCATCGATCGGGCTGGTCTTCGACGTGGCCACGTCCGCCCTGGACGCCTTGGCCGGCACCGCGAGGTTGGCGACTCAGGTCGACGGCTGGGCCTATGGCTCGAGTCGCGACCTGACCGGTTTCGAGGACGGCACCGAGAACCCGCCGCTGGTCGAGGCACCGAGCATCGTGGCCGTGCCCGACGGCCGGCCGGGCGAGGGATCAACAGTTGTCCTCGTGCAACAGTGGGCGCACGACCGGGTCGCCTGGGAGGCGATCGGCGTCCGGGCCCAGGAGCTGGCCATGGGCCGGACCAAGGCCGAGAGCATCGAGCTCGACGACGACGTCAAGCCGGCCACATCGCACGTCGCCCGCACCGTGATCGAGGATGACGCGGGCGAAGAGCTCGACATCTTCCGGCGCAACACGCCGTACGGCACGGCCGGCGACCACGGCACGATGTTCGTCGGGTTCAGCTTCGAGCAGGCCCGACTGCACCGGATGCTGCTGCGGATGGCCGGCGCCGAGGACGGCATCCGCGACGAGCTGACCCGCTACACGACGCCGTTGACCGGCGCCTACTACGCCGTCCCCAGCATCGAGGCCCTCGCCGAGTTCGCCCCGCCGCCGACCGACTGACCCTCCCGCCCCGCCCCGCCCGGATTTCACTGGCACGGTGCGTCTCCGTGCCAGACCTATTGGCACGAAGACGCACCGTGCCAACGAAGAGTTGGTACGTCGGGGCACACCGGGCGTGGGTTAGGCGCCCATGCCGTGGCGGTTCAGCGGGCCGACGAGCTGGCTCTCCTCGTAGGTCAGGTGCGAGGTCAGGCGATCAGCCAGGACGTCGACGCTGCGCGTGAGCTCACCCATCGACGCCGGGTCGGTGATCATCGCGACCAGCGAGGCGTCGACCGCCTCGAGCAGGCCGTGGATCACCTCGTGCTCGCTGCTGAGCCGGTCCAGCACCGGTCCCAGCATGGGTTCGGAGGCCCGCAAGTCGGGGAAGACGCGGCGATCCTCCAGCGTGTGGTGGATCGTCACCACCCGGCAGTAGCTCTCGCAGTAGGCCCCGACCGACCAGGCGTTCTGCCGCATGGTCATCTGGTTGATCGCCGACCGGGCGGCCCCGACGTCGAGGGCCCCTTCGCGCACCTGGCGGATCAGGTCGCGCACCTGGGCCAGCTCGCCGCGCAGGTGATCGTGGATCTCCACCAGGCGCGTGCCATCGCCGTACGTCGGGTGCTCCTGCTCGGGCAGATGAGGCCGGGTCGACTCGTCCCACTCCGGGTCGACGTCGACCGCGGAACGCTCCGCGCCGCCAGCCGCGCCGCCGGCCGCGCCGTCAGCGATGCCCGCACTTCGCCGGCCGGCCGCAACGAGCTCGCGCACGGCCGGGGCCACCTCCTCCGCGAACCGCGCGAGCGCGGCCCCGCCGCCCAGCTCCACCGTCACGATGAAGCCGCTGATGCCCTCACCGAGCGCGAGCTCGGCCAGCCGGCCGGCCCACTCCGCAGTCGGGTCGGTGCTTGCGTCGATGTTGTAGAACCGGCGTACGTCGGCGGGCGAACGCCCTGCGGCAGTGGCCGATTCGTCGATCATGGCGTTCATGGCCGCCAGCCGGTCAGGCGGGGCGTAGCCCATACTCGGCAGCCAGCCGTCGGCGACCCGGCCGGTCAGCGCGAGCATCCGTGGCTGATACGCACCGAGCCAGATGCCGATCGGGTGGGCCGGCACGGGGCCGGGTTTGGCGCCGGTCAGCCGGTAGTGCCGCCCCTCGATCCGTGGGGTGCGCTCGGTCGACCACAGCGCGCGGATGATCGTGATCGCCTCGTCCAGGGCCTCGACCGCCTCCCCGGGCGTACGCCGCGGTCCGCCCATCGCCTCGATCGCATCCCAGAACGCCCCGGTCCCCAGCCCGAGCTCGACCCGGCCGCCGGAGAGCAGGTCCAGCGAGGCGGCGCTGCGGGCCAGGACGGCGGGCGGGCGCAGCGGGAGGTTGGCGACGTTGGGCATGACCGACACCCGGCTGGTCTGTGCGGCGATGACCGACAGCAGCGTCCAGGCGTCAAGGAAGGCTGGTTGGTACGGGTGGTCCTGCACCGTCACCAGGTCCAGCCCACGCTCGTCGGCCTCCTGCGCGAGCGCGAGCACCGGCCCGGCCGCCGCCGCGACCGGGGGCAGGAAACAGCCGAAGGTCAGGTCGTGCCCGTAGTCCGGCATCGGTCGCTAGTGACTCTCGCGATGGGATCCACGACCGGGCACGCTCACCACCCTAGCGACGAGCCGGTCCAGCTCGGCGGCTGGGTCGTCGGTCAGCCCCGGATGCACGAGCGAGGGCTGCACGACCGTGCTGCGGGGGGCAACTAGCCACCGAAACCGCTCTCCCGCAGGCCGATTCGCACTTGGACCGGCCGAAAGCTCACCAGCGCAGAGCGCCACGATCGCCTCCAGGTGACGACCGACCAGCTCCAGGTCGAGATCCGGATCCAGGGCGCGACCCCGCTCGGCGGACAGCTCGATCCGGGCGGCCAGGAAGTCCAGCTGCTGGCAGTAGAGCACGATCCCAGCGTTGACGAACTCGCTCCGGTCGACCCGTGGGACCACGCGCAGGGCGGCCCACTCATACGGCTGCGGCACGGGTCGCCTCCAAGGGGTCGAGCCACGACGCGCGGGCGGCCAGCCGGGCGACCAAGAGGTCGACGTACGCCGATCGCACCGCCGCCAGGTCGGGCGCATCCGGCTCGGGCGCCAGCCACTCGTCCGGGACTGCGGCCAGGATGTCGGCCAGCAGGCCGCGGGTGACCAGGGAGCCGAAGAGCGGGTCAACGACCTTCAACGGCGCGCTGCGGCGGAGCAGGACGTGCTCGTCGGCCGTCCGCAGCGGCCGGGTGATCGCACCCTCACGGGTGGCCCAATGGTGCTGCCAGTAGAGCGCCGCGCCATGGTCGATCAACCAGGGCCGGCGGTGCCAGGTCAGCAGATTGGGGTTGCGCCAGGTCCGGTCGACGTTGTCGGTCAACCCATCCAGCCACAGGATCTGCGCGGCCAGCTCCGGGTCGATCCGGTCGACGGCCGGCTCGAAGCCCAACGAACCGGGCAGGTAGTCCAGGCCGAGGTTGAGGCCGGGACTGGCTCGGAGCAGGTCCTGGACCTCCTGGTCGGGTTCGGCCGAGGCCAGTCGCGGGTCGACGTCGACCACGACCAGCTCGGGCACCGGCATGCCGAGCGCCCGGGCCAGCTCGCCCACGACGACCTCCGCCACGAGGACCTTCGGACCCTGGCCGGCGCCGTGGAACTTCACGACGTACATCCCCAGGTCGTCGGCCTCGACCAGTCCCGGAAGGGACCCGCCCTCGCGCAACGGCAGCACGTACCGCGTTGCGGCGACGTGGCGAAGGGTGAGGCTCACTACCGGAGGGTAACCGCGCGGATAGCCGGGGGCCGGGCAAACGACGCACAATGAGGTCATGGCCACACCCGATCGGACGGCGCCCGTCGTCGAGAGCGTCGCGGTCGGCCTCCGCGCGCGGGGCGAGCGGATGACCCAGCCCCGGCGGGCGGTCGTCGCGGCGTTGGCGGGTAGCGAGCAGCACCTGTCGGCCGAGGAGATCCTGGTCGACGCCAGCAAGGCCTATCCCGGCGTCAACCGATCGACGATCTACCGGGCGCTGGAGACGCTCGCCGACCTCGGTGTCGTGCAGCACATCCACTCGGGTCGGGCGGCCACCCTCTATCACCTGACGACGGCGGCCGGGCCCCACGCCCACGCGACCTGCGACAGCTGCGGCCTGGTCATCGACCTGCCCGGCGACGTGCTCGCGACCGCGGCCAGCCGGCTGCGACGGGACGAGGGCTTCGTCCTCGACCCCGGCCACGTCGCCCTCGCCGGTCGGTGCCGGGACTGCGCCTCCTAAGGCTTTCGCGTTTTAGCAATCTTTCCCTATAGGACTGCTAGTCTTTATCGCGTGACCCTGCGACTGCACATGCGCCGCCATATCGACCTGGCGCGCGTTGCGGCCGACCTGTGTCCGTGACCTCCGGCGCCGCTCGACCCCCGCACGACGAGTACCACCCGCAGCATCGGCTGCCCCCATCACCCCTGCCCTCGCCTGGAGCACCCATGTCTCTCTCGATCGACCACTCCCCGGCCCCTGGCCTGCGGGTCAACGCCGACCTCGCACTGCGCACCGACCGGCCCACCGAACCGACCCATTCGCCGGTCGCCCTGCGCCGGATCGCCCGGGGATACGCCCGGGACCTCGACCTGATCTCCTCCCTGCCCGTCAGCACCGGCGAGCGCACCTGGGTGCGTCTGCCGACGGCACCCGACCTGGCGGCGTGGATGATCCGTTGGCCGGTCGGTACGTCGACCGGCTGGCACGACCACATCGGCGAGAACGGCGGCGTACGAGGCACCTTCGTCGTCGTCCGCGGTCTGTTACTGGAGTCGACCTGGTCCGGCAGCGGTGTGCTGAAGCGGCGGCTCGGCCCCGGTGGCACGCGCAGCTTCGGGCCGACCTACGTGCATGACGTCTCCTCGATCGGCGACGAGGCGGCGGTCTCGGTGCACGTCTACTCGCCGCAGCTCACCGCCATGCGCACCTACAGCATCGACAGCGGCCAGCTGGAGCTGACCGGCATCGGACCCCTGGACGAGTGGTGAACCCGCCCGTCGGCTCGGTCGGCATCGACGAGCTGCTCGAACACGCCCGCGCGGGGCTGCGCCGGGTCACGGTCCTCGAGGCCGCCGGCGCGAGCCTGGTCGGCGACGCCGTCCTGGTCGACATCCGGCCGGCCGCCCAGCGGCTGGCCGAGGGCGAGGTGCACCCGTCGTACCGGCCGCTCGTGATCGAGCGCAACGTCCTGGAGTGGCGGCTGGACCCTCGCTCGTCCGCACGCCTGGACATCGCGGCGTACGACCTTCGGGTGCTGGTCCTCTGCCAGGAGGGCTACACCTCCTCGCTAGCGGCGGCAGCGCTGCAGCAGCTCGGGCTGCGTCGGGCGACCGACGTCGACGGCGGGTTCGCAGCGTGGCGAGCCGCCGGCCTGCCGGTGGCGGCGCGCGACGACGTGAACCTCAGCGATACGGCGCTGAGCTCGCACTGAGATCGGCCCGAGGTCGGCCAGCTCAGCCCCGCTTGCGCGAGCGAGCCCGGGCCCGCAGGCCGATCAGCACGGCCAGCAGGACGGCCGCGCCGCCCACCGCAGCGACCCGCTCGGTGCGCAGGGCAGCCGTCCTCGGTGTGGGTCGCCTCCTGCAGCTTGGCCTTGGCGTCCACGACCGAGCGGCGGGCGATCTCCTTGGGCTGCACGCGGATGGCGAGCTCGTCGACCGTCCCGGCCAGCCGCGTCCTCGTGGCCTCGATCTCGGCCTCGATCTGCGCCGGCGTCTGAGTCTGGCTCACGGGCTCTCCTTCGCTGGTGTTGCCGGGGTGCCCTGGTTCGCTGGCCCCGCGGCACGAGGCTAGGCGATCATGGCCGAGAACACATCGCAGACTCGATCAGAGCAGCAGTCAGCCCAGACGGGAGTCCTCGTGCCCAAGCTCGCCACCGGTGATGTCGCGCCGGCCTTCACCCTCACCGATGCCGACGGCCAGGAGATCTCGCTGTCCGACTACACGGGCAAGAAGGTCGTCGTCTACTTCTACCCCGCCGCCATGACCCCGGGCTGCACGACCGAGGCCTGTGACTTCCGGGACAGCCTGGTGCGGCTGCAGCGACACGGCTACGAGGTCCTCGGCATCTCCCCCGACCAGCCGGCCAAGCTGGCCCAGTTCGCCGAGCAGGAGCACCTGACCTACCCGCTGCTCTCGGACCCGGACAAGAAGGTGCTCGACGCCTACGGCGCGTGGGGCGAGAAGTCGCTCTACGGCAAGACCGTCGTCGGCGTGATCCGCTCGACGGTCGTCGTGGGCGAGGACGGTCACGTCACGCTGGCCAAGTACAACGTCAAGGCCACCGGTCACGTCGCCGCGCTCGCCAAGGCCCTGGGCCTGCCCGACTAACTCGGGGTGCTCCCTCCCCCGCGCGTTACTCCCTGGATGACGGTGATCGGGGCGGACCACCGGCCGGATCACCGCCATCCAGGGAGTACGGGTGGGCGCCGGTAGGCTCCCGCCGTACGACGCGGGAGTGGTGTAACTGGCAGCCACGCAGGATTTAGGTTCCTGTGTCTTCGGACGTACGGGTTCGAGTCCCGTCTCCCGCACCAGCCGCCGTCTGATCCCCGTACGCCGGTCCCGTACGTCCGGCACGCCGCGGCCTGGTACGCCGGAGAGGTCAGCCGCGCAACGAGGGCACGGCGTCGATCAGGTAGATCGTGGCGTTGGCCGCCCGCAGGCCACCACAGACCACCTGGGCGGGGCCGACGGTCAGCTGGCCGCCCGAGCTCGTCACGGCGATCGGGTCGCCCGCGAGCGTCACGTGGGAACCGACCACCTGGCTCGGCGACAGCTGCCCCGCAACGATCAAGTGGGACAGCACCTTTCGCAATGACGAGGCGCTGAGCGTGACCTTCTGCAGCGTCGCGGCCGGCACTTTGGCGAAGGCCGAGTCGATCGGTGCGAAGACGGTGAACTGGCCACTCGACAACGTCCCGGTGAGCGACATCTGGTGATTGAGATCGCCCGAGACGCCGTGGGCGAACGTAGCGAGGAGGGGGTTCGCCGTCAGTGCCGCGGTGAGACTCTCGGCGGGCATTGAGGGGATCGAGCCGGCGCCAGTGGGCACCGCCGCGGCGTAGTCGGCGCACCCCGAGCCGACCAGACCACGCAGCGCGGGCGCCACGTCGCCGTTGGCGCCGGCCGAGCCAGTCCCCGCCGATGGAGCCGCCGAGCCGGCCTCGGCGGACCCAACGCCCGCCGGCTGGGAACGCACCCCGTGACCATCTCCGCCGGTCGACCGGGCCACCCCGATCACGACGACGATCGCGACGACGGCGGCAACGATCGCCACGACAGCCCGCGGCTCGGGTCGACGCATGGTGCTCAGGGCCGAGATCCGGATGATGGCCTCCTCGCACGCGAGGCTGCCACGTCCGGCTGACCGCTCACTGAACCGACCCGCCGGACCGAGCGGCCGAGCCGACTCGACTGACCGACCGGCCGGCTCAGGTCACCGTGACGCGGATCTCGTCGTACCCCGAGGCCCCGTTGGGCGCCGGGGGCGCGCCGACTGACGTCTGGACGACACCGGTGCCGTCCGTGGCCCGGACCTGCAGGGTGTGCTTTCCGGGACTCGCCGGCCACTCGTAGACCCATTGCCGCCAGGTGTCGATGCTCACGTCGTCGGCCAGCCGCGCCGTCGCCCACGGACCGTCGTCGACCTGGACCTCGACCTTCTGTACGCCGCGGTGCACCGCCCAGGCCACCCCGGCCACGGCGACGGTGCCGGCACTGACGTGAGAGCCGTCGTGCGGCACGTCGATCCGTGACTCCGTCTTGATCGGACCCATGGCCGACCAGCCGCGCGGCGTCCAGTAGCCCTCGGCCAGATCGAACCGCGTGACTTCAAGGTCGACCACCCACTTGGTCGCCGAGACGTAGCCGTAAAGGCCGGGCACGACCAATCGGGCTGGGAAGCCGTGCTCCTGGGGGAGCACCTGGCCGTCCATGGCGATGGCAATCATCGCGTCGCGGCCGTCGGTCAGCGCGGCCAGCGGTGAACCGGCCGTGAAGCCGTCGATGCTCTTGGACAGCACCATGTCGGCGTTGCTGCTGGGATTTGCCTGGGCCAGAAGGTCCTTCAGCGGGTAACCCAGCCAGAGCGCATTGCCGATCAGGTTGCCTCCGACCTCGTTGGAGACGCAGCTCAACGTCACGTAACGCTCGATCATCGGCCGGGCCAGCAGCTGGTCCCACGTCAGGTGCACCTCGTGGTCGACCATGCCGTGGATGCGCAGCTTCCAGTCCTGCGTGGTCAGGCGGGGCAGCACGAGCGCCGTGTCGATCCGATAGAAGTCGTCCCGCGACGTGACGTAGGGGGTCAGGCCCTTCACGCCCAGCTCGGCACCAGCGGGGACGACGGGCACCGCCCCGGCCGGCGCGGGGAGCCGCACGGCCGAGGCGCTCTCCTGCACGCTGCGCTCGCCCTTGCCGAGCCACAACGCCGTGGCGCCGCCCACGACGGTCAGGCCGGCCGTGATCAGCCCGAACCGCAGGAACGCCCGTCGGTCGTGGCCCTTGTAGCCCGGGCTCTCGGGTGCCGCGGCCCGGTCCAGCAAGGCCGAGAGGACTCCCATCCCGGCGAAGGCCCCGACGATGGCCGGCAGGGCATCCAGGGCCGTGGCGTTCGGGCGGGTGAGGGCCGCGATCGCTGCGATGCCGCCCAGCGCCGCGACGGCGATCAACCCCGCCGTACGCCGCCGAGCGGCCAGCACGCCGATGGCCGCGGACAGCGCGGCCAGGATCAGGCCCATGCCGAGGAGCAGCACCGTCTTGTCGTGGGTCCCGAACGTTGACGTCGCGAAGTCCTTGAGCCAGCGGGGAGTCCGGTCGACAAAGGCCGAGCCGATGGCCAGGACCGGCGACGGAGTTCCCTTGCTGCCGGACCACTGCAGGGCTGCGGCGACGAGCTCGCCCACGGCGATGTCGAAGGCACCGGCCAGCAACCCGGCCAGGGCGGCCCGACGGACATTCACACCCCCAGCCTCGCATCCGGATCTGGGAGCAGGCTGCGTCTGCGCGGGGCGGTAAGCAGATCGCAAGGTGGCGCGCCGACGGTCAGCTGAATGGCACCGGGCTGATCGGACGATGGGGTCAGACGAGGGCTCGGACGAGGGCTCAGGCGAGCGCGGCGAGGACGTGCGGGGCCAGGGCCCGGAACGCTTGGCTGCGATGGCTGATCGAGTTCTTCTCGTCAGCGCCGAGCTCGGCCAAGGTCCGGCCGTCCGGCAGGGCGAGGATCGGGTCGTAGCCGAACCCGTTGGTGCCGCGCGCCGCGCGGGTCAGCGTGCCGTCGAGACGGCCGTGCTCGACGTGCTCGAGCCCGGTGGGCGTGACCAGCGCTGCCGCGCAGACGAAGCCCGCGCCTCGGTGCTCGTCCGGCACATCACCCAGCTGGGCGAGCAGCAGGTCGAGGTTCGCGAGGTCGTTGCCATGGGTGCCGGACCAGCGGGCCGAGAAGATCCCCGGCGACCCGCCCATCACATCCACGGACAGGCCCGAGTCGTCGGCCAGAGCGGGCAAACCCGTTGCCGCACAGACGGATCGGGCCTTGAGCAAGGCGTTCTCGGCGTAGGTCACCCCGGACTCAACGACGTCCTCGACCTCGGGGAACGACGTGACACCGACCAGCTCGGTCTCCAGGTCGAGGGCCAGCCCGGCGTCCGGGAAGGCCTCGGCCAGGATGTGGCGCAGCTCCGCGACCTTGTGGACGTTGCGGGTGGCCAGGACGAGCCGAGGCCCACCCGGCGCGAGGGGTCCGGCGTTCACCCGGCCGCACCGCCGAGCGCCTGCTGCTGCAGACCGGTCAGGGTCGCGCAGCCGCCAGCAGCGAGCTCCAGCAGCTGGTCCAGGAGCGCGCGGTCGAACGGCTCGGCCTCAGCGGTGCCCTGCACCTCGACGTAGCGGCCGTCGCCGGTCATCACGACGTTCATATCGGTGTCGGCGGTGCTGTCCTCGACGTACTCGAGGTCGAGCAGCGCCTCGCCCTTGACGACGCCGACGCTGATCGCGGCCACCGATCCGGTGAGCGGCTTGGCCGAGGCGCTGATGATGCCCTGGCCGCGGGCCCACTCGATGGCATCGACCAGCGCGACGTAGGCGCCGGTGATCGCCGCGGTGCGCGTGCCGCCGTCGGCCTGCAGGACGTCACAATCCAGGACGATCGTGTTCTCTCCCAACGAGGAGACGTCGACGACGGCCCGCAGGCTGCGGCCGATCAGCCGGGAGATCTCATGGGTGCGCCCGCCGATCCGGCCCTTGACCGACTCGCGGTCCGAGCGGGTGTTGGTCGAACGGGGCAACATGGCGTACTCCGCCGTGACCCAGCCCTGGCCGGAGCCCTTGCGCCAGCGCGGGACGCCCTGAGTGAAGCTCGCCGCGCACAGCACCCGGGTCTTGCCGAACTCGACCAGGACGCTGCCCTCGGCGTGGTCCAGCCAGCCCCGCGTGATCCTGACGTCTCGCAGCTGGTCCGGCGCACGTCCCTCGGGTCTGGTCATAGCGCACGACCTTAGTGCGCGTCGTTACCCCAACTATTTTCGGTCGCGGCGAGCCGCCGTGACGAACCTATTGGCGCGGCGGCTCGCTGCGACGAAAAGGCATCAGGGGAGGTCATACGTCGCGCCGGGCGACGCCACGTCGAGCGGGCCGGACCAGGTGGCAGCGGCCTCGGCTCGGGCGACCTCGGGGTCGTTCCAGGGCGGCATGTGGGTCAGGACCAACCGGCGTACGCCGCCGGCTTCGGTCGCCGCCTGACCGGCCCGCCGCGCCGTCAGGTGCACCCCCCGGGTCGCATCCCGCCCCTCGACGAAGGCCGAGTCGGCCAGCATGAGGTCCGCGCCCGTGCACAGCGGCGCGAGCGCCGGCGTCGCGTCGGTGTCGCCGGTGTAGGCCAGCACCGCGCCGTCGGCCTCGACCCGGATCCCGTAAGCCTCGACCGGGTGCTCGACCGGGTGCGGCGTCACCGTGAACGGGCCGATCCGCACGGGGACCCGCGGCTGCCACGGCCGCACGTCGAGCTCGGCGCTCATCCCCGACTCCGGCAGCCCGTCGTAGGCCAGTCGCAGCCGTTCGCGGGTGCGGCTCGGGCCGTAGACCGCGACGGCGGGGGCCGGGCCGGACGGCCGGTACTTCAGGGCGACGTAGAAACCGGTCAGGTCCAGGCAGTGGTCCGGGTGCAGGTGGCTGAGCAGCACGGCGTCCACGTCGTACAGGTCCAGGTATCGCTGGAGTGGCCCCAGCGCTCCGCTGCCCAGGTCGAGCAGGACCCGCCAGGTGCGCCCGCGCTCGTCGGCCTCGACCAGATAGCAGGAGGCGGCCGACTCCGGGCCGGGGAAGCTGCCGGAGCATCCGACGACGGTGAGTCTCACGAGCCGTCGCTCACGATCGCCCTCACGAGAGCACAGCCGCAGCCGTGGACGCGGTGGCCGTCACGACCTCGGGCCCCAGGAACCGGCGGGCCAGGGTCGCGAACTCGTGGGGGTCGCCCGTCGTCAGGAAGCGGTGCTCCGGCGCGGCCAGGCCGTCCGGGCGGGTCAGGTTGTGCTCGACCAGCAACCGGTAGACGTCCTGCGCGGTCTCCTCGGCCGAGCTGACCAGCGTGACCTGCTCGCCCATGACGTAGGAGATGACGCCGGTCAGGAGCGGGTAGTGCGTGCAGCCGAGGATCAACGTGTCGATGTCCTGTGCCGCAACGGGATCCAGGTAATCGTGAGCGACCTGGATCAACTCGGGCCCGGACGTCACTCCGGCCTCGACGAACTCCACGAACCGCGGGCAGGCCTGGCTCGTGACCTGCACTCCCGGCGCGGCGGCGAACGCATCGGGGTAGGCGCCGGAGGTCGCCGTCGCCTCCGTGGAGATGACCCCGACCCGGCCGTTCCGAGTAGCCGCGACTGCCCGGCGTACCGCGGGCCGGATGACCTCGACGACCGGCACCGCGTAGCGCTCGCGCGCGTCGTGCAGGACGGCCGCGCTCGCGCTGTTGCAGGCCACGACGAGCAGCTTGACGCCACGCTCGACCAGCTCGTCCAGGCACTCCAGGGCGTAGGCCCGGACCTCGGCGATCGGTCGCGGGCCGTAGGGCTGCCGCGCGGTGTCGCCGAGATAGACCACGGGCTCGTGGGGCAGCTGGTCGAGCACGGCGCGGGCCACGGTCAACCCGCCGTACCCGGAGTCGAAGATGCCGATCGGTGCGTCTGCCACGACCGCCAAGCCTAAGTCGTCCGGCCGACCGTCCCCCGACTCCGACGCGCGTACGACGCGGGCCTAGCGGCGCAGGGCGTGAACGAGCGACTCCTGCAGCCAGGTCAGGAAGTCGTAGACCGCGATCAGGAAGACCCGCGGGTCGTCCTCCTCCATCTCCGCCACCTCGGCCGCGAGCGAGATCGCGTCGTCGTCGGTGCGGAGCTCCAACCGCTCGCCGATCACCAAGCGGACGTCCGTGAGCGCGATCACCCAGGCCGCTGCCTCGGTGCGGTCCAGCTCCATGGCGCCGTCACGCGCGAGCGTCTGCCGGGCCAGCTCCAGTCCGGACCGCTTGCGAGCGCGCAGCCCCTGCTCGGTGTAGCGACGGAACTCCCCCGCCACCTCGGGATCGTCGGGATGCGCGGAAGGCAACAGCCGGGCCAGCGCCGGGTCGGTCGGCTCAGCCGTCGAGGTGCCGATGCCGACCATCGCCTCCAACGGGTCCGCCCCAGCCCCGCCGACATCACCTCCGGCGGCTCCGTCCTCGCCGCCGAGCAGCTCCCAGACCTCGACGAACAGGTGCGCAAGCAGCGTCCGCTCCCCCTCGTCCAAGCGGGCGCTGACCCCGTGCCGGGTGCGTTTGAAGCCCTTGGCCATCAGCGCCTCAGCTGTCTTTCTGGAAGGTCGCCCAGAGGCCGTAGCCGTGCATCGCCTCGGTGTCGCGCTCCATCTCCTCGCGCGATCCGTTGGCCACCACCGCGCGGCCCTTCTCGTGCACGTCGAGCATCAGCCGCTCGGCTTTGGCCTTGTCGTAACCGAAGTACTCCTGGAAGACGTAGGTCACGTAGGACATCAGGTTGACCGGGTCGTTCCACACGAGCGTGATCCATGGGGGCTCGGTCTGGGTGTCCGCGGACGACGCGGGCTGGTCGAGCTCGACCGGTGCGGTGGACACCCTCACACTCTAGAGATTCGCGGCCTCTAGGCTCGTCGTCGTGTCCAGCCGAGAGTCCAGCACGGCCCTGCTGACCGACCAGTACGAGCTGACCATGCTGCAGGCCGCCTTGCGCAGTGGGGCGGCCGAGCGGCGCAGCGTCTTCGAGGTCTTCGCGCGCCGGCTGCCGGACGGCCGGCGCTATGGCGTGGTCGGGGGGACCGGCCGGCTGCTCGACGCCCTGGAGGAGTTCCGCTTCGGAGCCGGCGAGCTGGCCCGGCTGGCCGCGGCCGACGTCGTCGATGCCACCACCCTGGACTGGCTCGAGGCCTTCGAGTTCACCGGCTCGATCTGGGGTTACGGCGAGGGCGACTGCTACTTCCCCGGCTCGCCCATCCTGGTCGTCGAGGGCACCTTCGCCGAGGCCGTGCTCCTGGAGACCCTGGTCCTGAGCATCCTCAACCACGACAGCGCCGTCGCGGGCGCGGCCAGCCGGATGACGGGCGCCGCAGCCGGCCGCCCCTGCATCGAGATGGGCTCGCGACGGACGCACGAGTGGGCCGCCGTCGCCGCGGCGCGCGCGGCGTACATCGCCGGGTTCGCGACCACGAGCAACCTGGAGGCCGGCCGGTCGTACGGCGTGCCCACCGGTGGCACCGCGGCCCACGCCTTCATGCTCCTGCACGACAGCGAGCGCGCCGCCTTCCAGGCCCAGGTCGACAGCCTCGGACCGCAGACCACCCTGCTGGTCGACACCTACGACGTGGAGCAGGCAGTGCGCACCGCCGTCGAGATCGCCGGGCCGGGTCTGGGCGCCGTCCGGCTGGACTCCGGCGACCTGATCGCGCAGGCCCGGGCCGTGCGGGCCCAGCTCGACGCCCTGGGCGCCACCTCGACCCGGATCGTCGTCACCAGTGACCTGGACGAGTTCGCGATCGCCAGCCTGGCCGCGGCGCCGGTCGACGTCTACGGCGTCGGCACCTCGCTGGTCACCGGTTCGGGCGCGCCGACCGCCGGCCTGGTCTACAAGATGGTCGCGCGCGAGGACGAGGTCGGCAGCGCCGCCGCCGGCGTGCCGATGGTCTCGGTCGCCAAGCGCAGCCAGGACAAGGTCGGCATCGGCGGTCGCAAGTGGGCGCTGCGCCGCAAGGACAGCCGCGGGCAGGCCCAGGCCGAGGTGATCGGGATCGGCGTTCGCCCGACCGACGACGGAGACGACCGGCCACTGTTGCGCGAGCTCGTCCTCGACGGCAAGGTCGTCGGCCAGGAGCCGCTCGAGGACGCCCGCGCCCGGCATGAGCAGGCCGTCGCGGAGCTCCCTGCCACCGCTCACCAGCTGTCCCGGGGAGTGCCCGCCATCGCCACCGTCTACGAGGAAGGACAGTCATGACCGAGCAGGTCACGGGGGCCAGCGTCCCGAGGGCGTTGCTGATCGTCGATGTGCAGAACGACTTCTGCGAGGGCGGCTCGCTGGCCGTCTCCGGCGGCGCGGGAGTCGCGGCCGCCATCTCCGACTACCTCGCCGACCGGGGCGAGGAGTACGCCGCGATTGCCGCGACCCAGGACTGGCACCGGGACCCGGGATCACACTTTGCCGAGCCGCCGGAGCAGCCGGACTTCGTCACGTCCTGGCCGCCGCACTGCCAGGTCGGCACCGCGGGGGCGGCCCTGCATCCCAACCTGGACACCGACCTGCTGATGGCCACCTTCCGCAAGGGCGCCCACTCCGCGGCGTACTCCGGGTTCGAAGGGGTGACGCCCGGGCCGCACGGCACGCAGGAGAGCCTGGCCACCTGGTTGCGGTCCTACGACATCGAGTCGATCGACGTCGTGGGCATCGCGACGGACTACTGCGTCCTGCAGACCGCCCTGGACGCGGTGACCGAGGGCTTCCACACCCGCGTGTTCCTCGACCTGACCGCCGGCGTCGCCACCGACAGCACGAGCAGCGCGATGAGCCAGCTCCGAGCAGCCGGCGTCCATCTCAGCGGCCGCCCGGTCGTTCAGGCCTGAGCCACGTCCAGAAAGTGCGCCATAACGGGATCAATCGGGCGGACGTCAGGCCCGATATCGGCGGACAGCCTGACCAGGTCCGGCCGGATCTACGGCACGCTGGGGTGGCCTGGTCAGTGTCTTCCGGGGCGTGAAGCGCGCATACTGGCAGTCGGCCGGTTTCCGAATCTGCATGGGGCGGCCGCATCGACCGCAGCTCACCCCGTCCGAACCCAGGACCTGATCCGCCGCTTGGGGGAAACACCGTGTCCGTCCTCGCCGAGGATGTCGCCGACGCCGGTGCACCCGCTGGCGAGCCGGCCCACCCCCGCCGACGGACCCGGCAGGTCATGTGGGTCCTCAAGCCGATCATCTGGGCCGTCGCGGTTGCGGTCGGCGTCACGATCATCGTCCTGCTGCCCCGTACGACCGGCACGACCTGGCGGGACATCGCCGCGATTCTGAAGCAGATCACCTTCTCTGACGTCGTGCTGCTGACCGTGCTGTGGGCGCTCGGCCTGTTCTCCTACTCGTTCGTGTTGAGCGGCTCGCTGCCCGGCCTGCGTCGTCGACGCGCACTGACCCTGAACCTCACGGGCAGCGCCGTCGCCAATGTGGCTCCGCTCGGCGGCGCGTGGGGTGTCGGGCTCAACACCTTGATGCTGAGGCGGTGGGGCTACGCCGGCAAGGAGATCGCCAGCTTCATGATGGTGAGCAACATCTGGAACGTGCTCGCGAAGCTCGGCGTCTCGGCCGTCGTCATCGGCTTCCTCGCGGCCGGCGGGGTCGCGGTGCCGCTGTCCGGTCACGGCGCCCATGCCGTCGTGACCTCCGCGCTGCTCGCCGTCGTCGTCATCCTGGCCATGCTCGCCAGCGACCGGGTCATGCGGGCCGCCGGCTGGGTGGCCGACGTCGCCTTCAACGGCCCGGCCCGCCTGCTGCACTTCACGGCGCGCAGTCACCTCCAGGTCCAGCTGCCCGCCGTACGCCGCGCGATGCTGCGGGTCGTCCGCGCGCGGTGGCCGCAGATGAGCGCCGGAATGGTGGTCTACCTGGCTCTGCAGGCCGCGCTGCTCTGGACCTGCCTGCACATCCTCGGCAATCAGTTCACCGGCGCTGCCGTGTTGACGGCGTTCGCGGTCGATCGGCTGCTGACCGCCGTGCCGCTGACGCCCGGCGGATCCGGGATCGTCGAAGCCGGCACCGCAGCTGCCCTCATCGCGCTGGGTGGCGCGCCGGCCCAAGTGGCGGCCGCCGTCCTGCTCTATCGGTCCTTCACCTTCCTGGCCGAGATCCCGGTCGGGGGTGCCTGGGCCATCGGTTGGTTTGCCAGCCAACGCCGAATGCCTTCTGCCGCAACGGCTTCCGCCGGTGGCGTTGGATGAGGATCGCCCACGTAACCGACGTCTTCCTTCCTCGTCTCGGCGGTATCGAGATGCAAGTGCACGACCTGGCGCTGCGCCAGCAGGAAGCCGGACACGACGTGACGGTGTTCACCTCACAGCCCGACGAAGGCATGACCGACGACGTGTTGCGCACGGTCCGGCTGCCGCGCCGGGCCGGGTGGATCAGCCCGAGCGGGCTCCGTGAGGCCGGGCCGGCGATCCTGCGTCAGGAGCCGGACGTCGTGCACGCACACACCTCGTTGGTCTCGCCGCTGGCCTGGCAGGCGGCTCGGGCGGTCTCCGCGGCCGGCCTGCCCACCGTGATGACGATGCACTCGCTGTGCAAGGTGCCCACCCCGATCCTGCGGATGAAGGCACCGATCGCCGGCTGGACCGACCTGCCCGTGCAGTGGACCGCCGTCTCGACCGTGGCCGCCCAGGCCGTCAACCGGATGCTGCCTGGCCACGACGTCATCACGTTGCCCAACGGGATCGACCCCTCGCTGTGGCGAGTCGGCCATCGGCCCACCAACCCCCAGCGGCTGCAGATCGTCAGCGTGATGCGACTGGCCCCCCGCAAGCGGCCGGTGCACCTGCTGCGGATCCTGGCCGAGATCCGCCGCCGGGTGCCGGCCGCGATCGAGCTCCGGGCGGTCATCATCGGCACCGGCCCCGAGCAGGCCGCCATGGAGCGCTTCCTGGACCGCCACCGGATGCGCGACTGGGTCGAGCTGGCCGGCCGCTGCGACCGCGAGACGATCCGGCGGGTGCACGCGGAGTCCGACGTCTACCTGGCACCGGCCACGCTGGAGTCGTTCGGGATCGCCGCGCTCGAGGCGCGCTGCGCGTCGGTGCCCGTCGTCGCGATGAAGGTTGGCGGCGTGGGAGAGTTCGTCGAGCACGGCCGCGAGGGGCTGCTCGTGAGCAGCGACACCGAGATGGCCGAGGCGACCGCCGACCTCCTGATGGCGCCGGAGCGGTTGCAGGCGATGCGCGAACACAACCGGCTGACCGAGTCGACCACCAACTGGAACCGCGTCCTCGAGCTCACCGAGGGCGCCTACCACCGGGCCGGCGTGCCGGAGACGATCGACCTGCGCTCGGCCGTGCTGACCGACACCGCGACCACGGCCCTTGCCCCGTTGGCGACCGCCCCGTTGGCAACCGCGCCGGCCGCGCCCGCCTCGGTCCGCCGCTTCGTCCATCCGGGCACCCGCGAGGGCTGAAAACGCCTCGGCCCATCACGCGCACCGTGACAGGGTGGGGTCGATGACGAGCGACCGGGTGCTGGCCAGCGAGCAGGCACAGCTGGACCTGGCCTTCCGGTGCATGGCCGCGATGCGCGCCGATGCCGAGCACATCGTGGACGCCGGGGTCGACGAGCTCGCCGCGGTCGGACTGGCCCGGCTGCGGGCCCGGCGTCTGGCCTCCCTGGCCGCCGACCCCGGCACCCCGCCGTTCTTCGCCCGAATCGACCGTGACGACGAGGACGCCGGGGTCGAGACCTTCCATCTCGGCCGGCGGCACATCCGCGACCCTCACGGCGACCCCGTGGTGATCGACTGGCGGGTGCCGGTGGCGCGCTCGTTCTACCAGGCGACGGCCGGCGACCGGATGGGCCTGCACCTGCGACGCCGGTTCGGCTTCCACGACGGCGTGCTCACGTCGTACGAGGACGAGCACCTCGACCAGGGCGAGAGCCTGGGCCTGGCCAGCGACCTGCTCCGCGAGGAGATCGAACGCCCCCGCGTGGGGCCGATGCGCGACATCGTCGCCACCATCCAGCCCGACCAGGACGACCTGGTCCGCGCCGTCTTCGAGCAGTCGCTGTGC
Organism: uncultured Actinomycetota bacterium; assembly: GCA_963834425.1. Taxonomy (GTDB): domain Bacteria; phylum Actinomycetota; class Actinomycetes; order Actinomycetales; family CAVURS01; genus CAVURS01. Next base: position 505,215 of record CAWIBR010000013.1, on the reverse strand, counting down.
ATTCAGGGCGCGCCCGGCACCGGGAAGACGGCCGTCGGACTGCACCGCGCGGCGTACCTGCTCTACACCTACCCGGCGCGGCTCCGGCACGCCGGAGTGCTGGTCGTCGGCCCCAACCTGGCCTTCCTGCACTACACCGCCGAGGTCCTCCCAACCCTGGGCGAGGTCGGCGTGGCCCAGTCCACCGTCGATGAGCTGCTCGCGGCCGATCGCCCAGCGATCGCCGAGGACGACCGTCGCGCGACCCTGAAGGGCGACCCGCGGATGGCCGGGCTGCTCCAGCGAGCCGTGCGCTCGTACATCCGAAAGCCGTTGCAGGACTTCATGGTTCCGGCCTTCTCGGTGCGCTACCGAGTGCCCTCCTCACGGCTCCGCCGGTACGTCGATGACATCCGTCGCTCGGGGGTGCGGTGGACGGTGGCCCGCGAGCGCCTCCACTACCAGATCGCCGAGGACGTGCGCCGACAGGTCGAGGACGCCGGTGGAGCCCCGTCGGACGCCGACACCGCCAAGACCGCCCGGTCCAAGGAGGTCAAGGCGTTCGTCAACGACCACTGGCCGGCGATCACGGCCCAGGCCGTGCTCCTGCGGCTCTACACCGACGGCGACTTCCTGCGGGAGTGCGCACACGACTCGCTCGCCGATGACGAGCTGGCGCTGCTCACCTGGAGCCGGACCCCGCGCTCACCGAGGTCGGCGCCGTGGACGGCCGCCGACCTGGTGCTGCTCGATGAGCTCACCGGCGCCATCGAGGGTGTGCCGGCGTTCGACCACGTCGTCGTGGACGAGGCTCAGGATCTGTCGGCGATGCAGTGCCGGGCGATCGGGCGGCGGTGCCCCCTGGGCTCGGTCACGGTGCTCGGCGACCTGGCCCAGGCGACGACACCGTGGGCGCCGGGGTCGTGGCCGGAGACGTTGCGTCACCTCGGCCACGGCGACGCCGACATCCGGCCGCTGACCGCTGGCTACCGGGTGCCGCAGGCGATCCTGGACATCGCCAACCGGCTGTTGCCGCACATCGCCACCGACGTCCCGCCCGCGACGTCGGTGCGCTCGGGACAGCACGCGCTCGGCTTCGCCCCGCTCGACGACTTGGTCTCGACGGTCAGGAGCGCGCTCGGCGACGACGGCTCGATCGGGGTCATCACTCCGGACGCGCGGGCGGCCGGGATCCTCGCCCAGCTGAGAGGGGCCGGCGTGGGCGCCGAGTCGCTCGACGCGGACGCCGACCAGCGGGTCACGGTGGTGCCGGCTAGCGAGGCAAAGGGCCTCGAGTACGACTCGGTCGTGCTGGTCGAGCCGGCGGACATCGTTGCCGCAGAGTCATTGCGGGCGGTCGGGCTGCGCCGGCTCTACGTCACGATGACCCGGGCCGTGTCCCACCTGGTGATCGTCCACGACGAGCCCCTGCCGGCCGAGCTGGCCTGATGGCTCAGGTGGCATCGGGGCCTCCGTTGCCGTTGCCGTCGCCGTTGCCGAGGGCGTCGCTGTCGCCCGGTCCGCGGCCACTCCAGCTCCAGGCATAGCTCTCGTCCTCGCTGGCGATCCCGCCCTCGCCCAGCTCCAGCGGCCGGAAGGTGTCGACCATGACGGCCAGCTCGTCGAAGTACTCGGCGCCGATGCTGCGCTCGTAGGCACCCGGTTGTGGTCCGTGGGCGTGGCCGCCCGGATGCAGCGAGATCGACCCCTGGCCGATGCCCGAGCCCTTGCGCGCCTCGTAGTCGCCGCCGCAGTAGAACATCACTTCGTCGCTGTCGACGTTGGAGTGGTAGTAGGGCACCGGGATCGAGAGTGGGTGATAGTCCACCTTGCGCGGCACGAAGTTGCAGACCACGAAGTTGTAGCCCTCGAACACCTGGTGCGCCGGCGGCGGCTGATGAATCCGCCCGGTGATCGGCTCGTAGTCGGAGACGTTGAAGGCGTAGGGATACAGGCATCCGTCCCACCCCACGACGTCGAACGGGTGGAAGGGGTAGGTGTAGATGGTGCCGACCAGCCCGCCCGGCCCGTCGCCCCGGTGCTTGATGAAGACGTCGGTGTCGGCCTTGGCCACGCTGTCGTCCGCCAGCAGCGGCCCCTCGGGCACCCGGAGGTCGCGTTCGCAGTACGGCGCGTGCTCCAGCAGCTGGCCGTAGCGGGACAGATAGCGCTTCGGCGGGGCGATGTGGCTGTTGCCCTCGATGACGTAGGCCCGCAACGGACCCACTGCATCGACGTCGGTCGGCACCCACCGATGCGTCGTCGCCCGGGGCAGGATGACGTAGTCGCCTTCCGCGACCTCGAGCCGGCCGAAGACCGTTTCGACGACTCCCTTGCCGCTCTCGACGTAGACGCACTCGTCACCGATCCCGTTGCGGTAGAACGGCGACGGCGTGTCGCTGACCGCATAGGAGATGCGCACGTCGCCGTTGCCCAAGACCAGGCGCCTTCCCCGCACGACATCGACGCCGTGCCAGGCGTCGCCGGGGAAGAGGTCGTGCAGCTTCAGATGGCGGGGCTTCAACGGATAGTTCGCGTGCGTCTTGAGCTCGGGCTGGTGCCAGGGCCGGGCATCGACGATCGCCGACGGCAGCTCGCGGTGGTAGAGCAACGAGGAGTCGCTCGAGAAGCCCTCCTCCCCCATCAGCTCTTCGTAGTAGAGACCGCCGTCCGGCCGGCGATGCTGGGTGTGCCGCTTGTGGGGCACGTCACCCACGCTGAGGTAGTGCGCCATCGCTCCTCCTCGTCCTGGTCCTGCCCGGCCAGCGTAACCTGCCGACATGTCCCCGATCGGACCCGACGACGCTGCGCTGCACCCCGGACAGGTGGGCCACGCGAGCCCTTCGCTCTTCACCGGACTGATCGACGACGCGGCCATGTTCCCGCCCCGCAACGCATCGCTCGAACGGGCTCTCGCCGAACACGCGCACCACCGCGCGAGCTGGTACGCCGCGCTGATCGGACCCCTGCTCGTGCCGGCCAGCCGGGTGCCCGAGCTGACCGAACTCGTTGCCGGGCAGTCGCTTCCGGGCCCCTTGCCCATCGGGGTCATCGTGCCGGACGGAGTCGATGCTGCCGCCGAGGCGGTGGTCATGGCGGCGTCCTCCGGCCGGCTCGAAGTCGTTGGACTGGAGCTGCCGCTCGACCGAGCCTTCGACCTGCGGACGGACTGGGCCCGGCTCAGTGGCGGCACCCGGGCCGTCTGGTGGGAGGTGAGCCGCGACGGTGACGTGCGGACGCAGCTCGACGCAGTGGCCGGCGCCGCGGGGCGAGCTCGGCGGCGCCAAGCTGCGCACCGGCGGTCCTTCGGCGGACAGCTTCCCGAGCGAGCCCGAGGTGGCGGCGTTCCTGCGGCACGCGATCGACGTCGACCTCGCCTTCAAGCTCACCGCCGGTCTGCATCACGCCGTCCGGACGACCGACCCGGCGACCGGGTTCGAGCAACACGGCGTCCTGAACCTGCTGTGCGCGATCAAGGCCGCCCTCAACGGCGCGGAGGAGGACGAGCTCGCCACCCTCCTCGCCGAGCGAGATGCCGAGCCGCTGGTCGAGCGGACCAACGGGATGAGCGAGGCCGATGCCAGTGTGGCCCGCGCCTTCTGGTCCTCCTTCGGCTGCTGCGGCGTCACCGACCCGATCGAGGAGCTCCTGGGCCTGGGTCTGCTGGCCCCGGCGGCCACGACGAGTGGCGCCGGCCGATGACGGCCGACTGGCTGGACCTGCCCGAGGACACGCCGTTCGGCGTCGACAACCTGCCGTTCGGGGTCTTCTCGACGAGTGACGAGCAGCCGCGGGTCGGTGTCGCAGTGGGCGACCGGGTTCTCGACCTGGCCCCGCTCGCGGCGGTCGAGGGCCTGGACGGTGCTCACGTCTTCGAGTCGGCGAGCCTCAACGACTTCCTCGCCCTGGGTCGCCCATCCTGGCGCGCGGTGCGCGCCTGGCTGACCGAGCTGCTGACCCACCCCGGCTCGGCCGAAGTCGTCGAGCCCCACCTCATCGCCGCCAGCGACGTGCGGATGCAGCTGCCGGTCGAGGTCGGGGACTACGTCGACTTCTATGCCAGCGAGCACCACGCCACCAACGTCGGCCGGATCTTCCGGCCGGACGCCGAGCCCCTGACCCCGAACTGGCGACACCTGCCGATCGGCTACCACGGCCGGTCCGGCACGGTCGTCGTCTCCGGGACCGACATCGTCCGGCCGGCCGGACAGCGACGGCCGCCCGACGGTGGGCCGCCGGTCTTCGGCCCCAGCACTCGGCTGGACATCGAGGCCGAGGTGGCCTACATCATCGGCGTACCAACGGTTCTGGGCGATCGAGTCGACGTCGACGACTTCGCCGACCACGTCTTCGGCGTCTGCCTGCTCAACGACTGGAGCGCCCGGGACATCCAGGCCTGGGAGTACGTGCCCCTCGGGCCGTTCCTCGGGAAGTCGTTCGGCACCAGCCTGAGCCCCTGGGTGGTGCCGTTGGCTGCCCTGGACGCGGCCCGGGTCCCGCTGCCTGGCCAGGATCCCGAACCGCTGGCCTACCTGCGCGGCGCGACTCCCGAGTCGGCGTTCGGGCTGGACCTGCGACTCGAGATCCGGATCAACGGGACGCTGGTGTCTCGGCCGCCCTACGCCACGACGTACTGGTCGCCCGCGCAGATGCTCGCGCACCTGACCGTCAACGGGGCCAGCCTGCGCACCGGCGACATCTTCGCATCGGGCACGGTGTCGGGTCCGGAGCGCGCACAACGCGGTTCGCTGCTGGAGCTCACCTGGAACGGCACCGAGCCGATCACCTTGGACGACGGCAGCGAACGCGGCTTCCTGCTCGACGGGGACGAGGTCAGCATCACCGCGTGGGCACCGGCCGCAAACGGTGGCCGGCTGGGCTTCGGTGCGGTTACTGGACGGGTCGCGGCTGCTCGTTCTTCTTGACGACGGCCGTGCCGGCGACCTTGTCGTGCAGCGCTTGTTTCTTGGAGTCCCACAGCGGCCACAGCACGTCGATCAGGACGTAGAGCGGGCCGATCGTCGGCACCGCGTAGGCCACCTGATAGGACAGCACCCGACGGCCGATCTCGTTCCACCGCAACGGTCCTGGGCGCAGCCAGGCCCGCACCCGCAACCCGCAGATCAGCTTGCCGACGGTGGCACCGAAGGCTTTCAGCAGCGCGAGCTCGTAGACGACCCAGCAGAGGGCGTAGATCAGCGCCGAGGAGCGTCGCCGCGCGCAGGTAGTCGCCGTTGTTCATCAGGTCGAACGACGGCACGGTCGTCCCCGCATCGCTCGCCGCGCGCACCTGGTCGAAGTAGTCGCTGAAGATGCGATGGATAGTCCGGATCTGAGGCAGTCCTAGGATGCTGGCCGGGATCCACAGCAGAGCGCCGTCGATGACCCTCGCCAGGACCCGCCACCACCAGCCGGCCACCCGCGAGCCGTCCGGCAGGATGCCGCGCTCGACCGGCGGGGCGTACTGGCCGGGGTAACCGGCGTACCCGGGGTACCCCGGGTAGCCCGGCTGAGGCGGTTGCCCGGCGTAGGGGGCGGGCTGACCGTAGGGCTGCTGACCTCCGTACGTCGCCGGCTGCGCGTACGGCGCGGGCTGGCCGTACGGCTGCGGCTGCTGCGGCTGGCCGTATTGCTGGGGCTGGGTCTGGCCGTACTGCGGCTGCTGCGGCTGTGACTGCCCGGGGTCGAAGACCGGCTGCTGGCCGGGCACATGTGGCACGGCGCCCGGCGCGAGCGGCGCTCCCACCGCGACGTGCTCGGTCCAGGCCGCGCCGTCCCACCAGCGTTGCTGCTCAGGGTTCTCCGGGTTCGGGTACCAGCCCTCAGGCGGCAGCCACGAGGGCTGGGTCGGTGGCTGCGTCATGCGAGCAGCCTCCCACGGCCGACGCCGACGTTTCGCGCACCGACGCCGCTAGAGGTTGCCGCGTCGCTCCTGCTCACGCTCGATGGCCTGGAACAGCGCCTTGAAGTTGCCCTTGCCGAAGCCGAGCGAGCCGTGCCGCTCGATGAGCTCGAAGAAGACTGTTGGCCGGTCGCCGATCGGCCGAGTGAAGATCTGCAGCAGGTAGCCGTCCTCGTCCCGGTCGACCAGGATGCCGCGGCTCTGCAGCTCCTCGATCGGCACCCGCACGTTGCCGATCCGCTCGCGCAGCTCCGGGTCCTCGTAGTAGGAGTCAGGGGTGTCGAGGAACGCCACACCCTCGGCACGCATCGCGTCGACCGTCGACAGAATGTCGTTGGTGGCGAGCGCCAGATGCTGGGCGCCCGGACCGCGATAGAACTCCAGGAACTCGTCGATCTGGCTGCGCTTCTTGGCAATTGCCGGCTCGTTGAGCGGGAACTTGACCCGATGGTTGCCGTTCGCGACCACCTTGCTCATCAGTGCCGAGTAGTCAGTGGCGATGTCGTCGCCGATGAACTCCGCCATGTTCACGAAGCCCATCACCTTGTTGTAGAACGAAACCCACTCATCCATCTGCCCGAGCTCCACGTTGCCGACGACATGGTCGAGCGCCTGGAACAGCCGCTTCGGCGCCCCATCTCGGCGAACGAACGACGAGGTGCGGGCCACGTAGCCGGGCAGGTAGGGCCCGTCGTACCGGCTGCGGTCGACCAGGGTGTGCCGGGTGTCGCCGTACGCCGCGATCGCGGCCATCCGGACGGTGCCGTGGCCGTCCGCGATGTCGTGTGGCTCGGCCAGGATCGTGGCGCCGACGCTGCGCGCATGCTCGATGCAGCGGTCGACATCGGGCACTTCCAGGGCGATGTCGCTGACGCCGTCGCCGTGGGCCCGGTGATGGTCGAGCAGCGGGCTGTCGGGGTCGACGCCGCCGGTGATGACGAACCGGCAGGAGCCGCTGCGCAGGACGTACGCCGCGTGGTCGCGGTTGCCGGTCTCCGGGCCGCTGTAGGCCTCGAGCGCCATGCCGTAGGCCGACTCGAAGTAGTGAGCGGTCTGCGCCGCGTTGCCCACGACGAAGACGATGGCGTCCCACCCGGTGACGGGGAAGACGTCGGCGTGCTCGTCGTAGTCCACGAGACCGACCAGCTGCTTGAGCTGCTGGAGGTCCAGGTGGGCCTGCCGCTCGTCGGCGGTGAGTTCGCTGTGCGTGCTGGTGTCGGCGGTCATGGTCGCAGGGTGTCGGCACCCCGGAGGTTGGGCAACCGGACGGCGACACGGTGGGCAACCTGTGCAGAATGCCGATGGCAAGCCCAAGCATTGCTGGACAGATTGCCTCGTCGAGCGTCACTCTGGCCCGATGAGCGTTGACCGGCTGGACGCCGAGATCCTCGAGCTCTTCGCCAGCGAGCCGCGGGTCGGCGTGCTGGAGGCCTCGCGCCGGCTGGGCGTGGCCCGCGGGACGGTGCAGTCGCGCCTGGACCGGATGGTGCGCGACGGCGTCGTCCGTGGCTTCGGGCCCGAACTCGATCCGGCGGCGATGGGCTATCCGGTCACGGCCTTCTGCTCGCTGGAGATCCGCCAGGGACTCGGCCACGACGCGGTCGCGCTCCACCTCGCGGCCATCCCCGAAGTGATCGAGGCGCACACGATCACCGGCGTGGGCGACCTGTTGGTGCGGGTCGTCGCACGGTCCAACGCGGACCTGCAGCGCGTGATCGACCAGGTGGTGGACGACGCGCACGTCCTGCGCACCTCGACCCTGATCGCGCTGGACACCCAGGTCCCCCACCGCGTCCTGCCACTGCTTCGCCAGGCCGCGCCCTGACGGCGCCCTGACGCGCCCTGACTGCGCCCCGACTGCGATCGAGCCTGCCCGCCCGGGTCCCAAAAAAACAAAAAATCGACCCCGCGCCCCGCGGGACCACGTGTGTGCCGCGACTTTGCTCTGCTGTCAGCGATGACAGCACGGCGCTGGACCGCACCTCCCTTGCTCTGCTGTCAGGGCTGACCTGTCTACCGGGGCTCTGTCCTGCTGTCATTGGTGACAGCAGAGCAAAGTGCCCGCAATGAGTCCCGTCCTCGCCTCAGGCCGTCACGCATCGTCGCGGATTTTCACACATGGTCACCAGCGAGCCGGGTCGGAGCCGTCGCTAGCCGCCGAAGCGCTCGACCGCTCGCAGCTTGTTGGCGACATCCAGGGCCGCGACCTTGTAGGCCTCGGACAGCGTCGGGTAGTTGAAGACCGTGTCGACCAGATAGTCGACGGTGCCGCCACACCCCATCACCGCCTGCCCGATGTGCACCAGATCCGTTGCGGCAGTGCCGAACACGTGTACGCCGAGGAGCGAGCGGTCCTCGCTGTGGACGAGCAGCTTCAGCATGCCGTAGGGGTCGCCGACGATCTGGCCCCGGGCCAGTTCGCGATACCGCGACACTCCCACCTCGTAGGGAATCGACTCGGCCGTGAGCTCCTCCTCCGTGCGGCCCACGTAGGAGATCTCCGGGATGCTGTAGATCCCGATCGGCTGCAGGCCGCGCAGCTCGTTGGCCGGCTCGCCGAAGGCATGGCACGCGGCCAGCCGGCCCTGGTCCATCGAGGTCGCGGCCAGGGCCGGGAAGCCGATGACGTCCCCGACCGCGTAGATGTGCTCGACCTTGGTCCGGTAGTGCTCATCGACGCTGAGCCGGCCGCGGTAGTCGGCCTCCAGGCCCGCCGCGTCCAGGTTGAGGTCGTCGGTCACGCCCTGCCGGCCGGCGGAGTACATCACCGTGTCGGCCGCGATCCGCTTGCCCGACACCAGTGTTGTCACGGTCCCGGCCCCGCTGTTGGCCACCGAGGCGACCTCCTCGCCGAACCGGAAGGACACCGAGTGGTCGCGCAGGTGGAACTTCAGCGACTCGACGATCTCCGGGTCGCAGAACTCGAGCATCGCCGGGCGCTTCTCCACGACAGTGACCCGAGTGCCGAGCGCGGCGAACATCGAGGCGTACTCGATGCCGATGACGCCCGCCCCGACGACGACCATCGAGTCGGGCACCCGCTCCAGCTCCAGGATCCCGTCGGAGTCCAGGACGTTGAGGTTGTCGAAGTCCACCTGGCTGGGCCGGGCCGGCTTGGTGCCGGTCGCGATCACGATCTTGTCCGCGCTGACGATCGAACGCTCTCCGCGGTCGACGCCCTCGATCGTGACCGTGTGCTCGTCAACGAACCGGGCCGACCCCGCGATCAGCTCGACGTGGTTGCGGAACAGCTGCGCCCGGACTACCTCGATCTCGCGGCCGATCACCTGCGTGGTCCGGGCCAGCAGGTCCTGCACTGTGATGTCCTGCTTGACCCGATAGCTCGCGCCGTACAGCTCGCGCATCGAGGCACCGCTCAGATAAAGGACGGCCTCGCGCAGGGTCTTGCTCGGGATGGTCCCGGTGTTGACGCAGACGCCGCCGACCATGTGCCGGCGCTCGACCACGCACACCCGTTTGCCGATCTTGGCCGCCGCGATCGCGGCCTTCTGGCCGCCCGGCCCGGAGCCGATGACGAGCAGGTCGACGTCGTACTCGTGATCCGCCACGGACCGAGCCTGACCCCTGACCGGTCAGGCCCGCAACCGTGACCGCGAGCCGGCCGCCATCGCTCCCACCGCAACCACGGCCAGACCGGCCCAGATCGCCGCCAGCGACGGCCCGTCGTCGCCTCCGTGATGGGTGACGGCGAAGACCGCGCCGGCGACGGCGATGCCCATGACTCCGCCCAGCCCGTCGCACAGCTGCAGCGACGCCGAGGCCCGCCCCTCCTCGCCGTCGTCCGCGAGCAGCAGTGCCATGACCGAGGTGCCCGAGTAGGCCAGGCCCATCCCCATCCCGGCCACGAACCAGATCGGGATGACGGCGTACGGCGAGACCCAGGACAGCCCGACCGAGACGAGCGCGAGCACACCCAGCGCCAGCACGAACGAGCCGGTCACGAGCATCCGGCGCCGGGACCAGTGCAGCCAGGGCTGGCTCAGCAGCCACGATCCGAACGACCAGCCGATCGCTCCTCCGGTCAGGACGAGCCCGGCCCGCGCGGGCGAGAGCCCTCGCTCGGTCACCAGCAACAAGGGCAGGAAGGTCTCGGCGGCGTAGAAACTCGCAGTGAGCAGCCCGCGCGTGATGACCACGCTCGGCAGACCCAGCCGAAGCCGAAACGCCCCTTGCGGCAACAATTTTGGCGCACAGACCCCGATCACGGTGACGCCCAGGAGCGCCAGCGGCAGGCCGTAGAGCTTGGTCACGTGCTGGCTGCCGAGCTGCATCAGCAAGGCGCCGATGGCCAGGCCGAAACCCCAGGCCGCGCGTACCCGGGCCGTGTCCCCCGGCGCCACCGGTGTGCCCGGGTCAGCCTCGCTCGACCGGACGCCGGTCATCCCGCGCATCATCACCAACCACGCGACGACGGCCATCGGCGGCACGCCGAGGAAGACCAGCCGCCAGCTGTTCGGCCCGGCCGAGGCGACCGTGCCGGCGATCGCTGGGCCGATGATCGAGGGCAACACCCACGCCGCGGAGAGCCGCGCGAAGACCTTCGGATGCTGTTCCACCGGATAGCCGTCCGAGACGGCGACGTAGATGGCCACGATCTGCAGGCCGGCGCCGAAGCCAGCGATCGCCCGCCCGGCCAGCAGCACGGAGAAGTCGGGCGCGATCCCGCAGACAATCAGCCCGACAACGAACGTCCCGAGCCCGGCGATCAAGGGCAGCCGTGGACCGCGCGCATCGGCCCATCCGCCGGCCAGGACGGTCCCGAGCAGGCTGGTCGTGATGAAGAGCGAGAAGGCCAGCGCGTACTGCCGGACACCGCCCAGCGCCGTGGCCGCCACGGGCATCGCCGTGGAGACCGCGAGCTCCTCGAACGCCGTCAGGGTGACGAGGGCGACCATCCCGATGGTGAGGGACCGGGTCGAGCCCGAGCTGGAGTTGCTCGGACCCTCGTTAGCCACGGGCCAAACCTGCCATATGAGGACCGGCAGGTCGGCGACCGAGGGTCAGTCCTTATCGCCGCCCTTGTCGCCGCCGGCGCCGCGCATGCCCGAGTAGATCTCCTTGCAGGTCGGGCAGACCGGGAAGCGATCGGGGTTGCGGTTGGGCAGCCAGACCTTGCCGCACAACGCCGTCACCGGCTCGCCGGTCACGGCGCTCTCGACGATCTTCTCCTTGCGCACGTAGTGCGCGAAGCGCTCATGGTCCCCCGGCTCGGAGAGCTGCGGATCCTCGACCAGCTCGCGCTCCAGGACGGCCGTGCGGGTCGGAGCCGACTCCCGCTCGGGCTCAGGGGCCCCAGGTCCCGACGGCGCAGTGGGATCGGCGTACGGATCGCTCATGGGGCGAAGTCTACGAGGCCGCGATTTGTCAGCAGGGGCGCGCCGGTCAGTTGAGGGACGGGTCCTCGGGGAAGGTCGCCACCATGGCCAGGTCGCCGCCCTGGCGGCGGAGCACCGTGCGCCAGAGCAGCTCCGGCTCGTCGGTGAAGGCGTCCCGGGCCTCGCCATCGACGACGTACCAGGCTCCCTCGGCGATCTCCTCCTCGAGCTGCCCCTCGCCCCACCCGGCGTAGCCGGCAAAGATCCGCAGGCCGGACAGCTCGGCCACGACCACCTCGGGCGGGGTGTCCAGGTCGACCAGACCCAGCGAACCGATGATCCGGCGGACGCCTAGCGGCTCGTCGTCGTCGCCGGGCACCGCGACCAGGCCGAGCGCGGAGTCCAGCGAGACCGGACCGCCCTGGAAGAGGACGCCGGGCGAGGTGAGGTAGGGCTGCCAGGCCGGCAGGACGACCGCGACCTCGACCTCCAACGGCCGGTTGACGACGACGCCCATCGCGCCGTCCTCGTCGTGGTTCAGCAACAGGACGACGCTGCGCCGGAACGACGGATCCTCGAGCTTCGGCGTCGCCAGCAGCAGGCGGCCGGTCAGGTTGCCGAGGGCTGCACTCGTCACGGCTCCATCCTGCCCGCTGGCGCGCCGGATCGGCGGATGGGCAGCAGCGCGCCGATCGCCGTACCGGTCAGGTCGGCGAGAGCATCACCGATCGTGCCGTCGCGGTGGGGCAGGAAGTGGGACTGGACCAGCTCGCTGACCGGGCCGTGGACCGCACACACCAGGACCAACCAGAACGCCGGCAGGCCGGCCCGGCGGCCGGTCCAGACGACGCCGGCGAAGAGCGAGGCGTGCACGATCTTGTCCAGGCCCCAGCTCGACCCGTTGCTCGGTGCCCGCGGTGCGTAGAGCGCATAGAGCTGCACTGCCACGACGAGCCCGAAGAGCAGCCACCGCAGCGCCGGGCGGTTCAGACGCTCGATGGCTGCGCAGCCGCACCGAGGTCACTGACGCCGTCGGCCGACGCGTCCAGGCCCGGCTCGTCGTTCGACAGCGACGACGCCGACACCCCCGCCCCGGCCTTGGTCGCCGCCTGCTGCACGGCTGCCGCCACGACCTTGGTGACGTCCGGGTGGAAGACGCTCGGCACGATGTACGCCGCGTTGAGCTCCTCGTCCGAGACGACACCGGCCAGGGCCTGGGCCGCGGCGAGCAGGACCTCGTCCGGGATCGACGTCGAGCGGGCGTCGAGCAGCCCGCGGAAGACGCCGGGGAAGGCGAGCACGTTGTTGATCTGGTTCGGGAAGTCGCTGCGACCGGTCGCGACAACTGCGGCGTGCTGCGCGGCCTCGTTGGGGTCGACCTCGGGGTCGGGGTTGGCCATCGCGAAGACGATCGCGCCGTCGGCCATGTTGGCGATGTCCGAGCCGTCCAGGATTCCCGGGCCGGAGACGCCGATGAAGACGTCCGAGCCGACGACGGCCTCCTTGAGGGTGCCGCTGACCTGGCGCGGGTTGGTGTGCGCGGCGACCCAGGCCAGCTCGCTGTCGGGCCGCTCGGCGATGTCCGGCCGGTCGGAGGTCGCGACTCCCTTGCGGTCGCAGACCACGATGTCGGTGGCGCCGGCGTCGGTGAGCAGCTTGAGGATGGCGGTGCCCGCCGCCCCGGCCCCCGCCATGACGATGCGGACGTCGCCGATCTGCTTGCGGACGACCTTGAGGGCGTTGGTCAAGGCGGCCACGGTGACGATGGCCGTGCCGTGCTGGTCGTCGTGGAAGACCGGGATGTCGAGCTCGTCCCGCAGCCGTCGCTCGACCTCGAAGCAGCGCGGCGCGGAGATGTCCTCGAGGTTGATTCCGGCGAAGCCGGGCGAGATGGCCTTCACTGCCATCACGATCTCGTCCACGTCCTGGGTGTCCAGGCAGATCGGGAAGGCGTCGATGTCGGCGAACCGCTTGAACAGCGCCGCCTTGCCCTCCATCACCGGCATCGCAGCGAGCGGGCCGATGTTGCCCAGGCCCAGCACCGCCGACCCGTCCGTGACGACGGCCACCGTGTTGCGCTTGATGGTCAGCCGCCGCGCGTCCTCAGGGTTGGCGGCGATGGCCATGCAGACCCGCGCGACGCCGGGGGTGTAGATCAGCGACAGGTCGTCGCGGTTGCGGATCGGCACCTTGGGCACGATCTCGAGCTTGCCGCCGAGGTGGACCAGGAAGGTCCGGTCGCTGACCTTGCCGATCTCGACGCCGTGCAACGTGCGCATCTCGGCGACGATCTCGTCGGCGTGCTCGACGCTGCGGGTCATGATCGTGACGTCCACTCGCAGCCGCTGGTGGCCCGACGCCGTCACGTCCAAACCGCTCACCAGGCCACCGGCGCGCTCGATCAGCGTCGAGAGCTCGCTCACCGCCGTGGGCCGGCCGGGAAGCTCGAGCCGGACCGTGATCGAGTTCGAAACGCTCGGGGCTGCCGTCATGATCGGGAGCCTAAACCCCCGTACTTGGGATCAGACCGAACCCCAGTCCGGACGCAGCGGGAACGCCGCGCCGCCGCTGATCGGGGTGTTGACGGCCAGCACCTGGTGCAGCTGGATGCGGTTGCGCTCGAAGCCGAGCCTCGAGCCGGCCATGTACAGACCCCAGACCCGCGCCGTACCCTCACCGACCTCGGCGACGGCCTCGTCCCAGTGGTCGCGCAGGTTGGCACACCAGTCCCGCAGCGTCATCGCGTAGTGCTCGCGCAGGCTCTCCTCGTGGCGCACCTCGAGGCCCGCGTCCTGCATGATCGTGATGATGTGGCCGGAGCCGGCCAGCTCGCCGTCCGGGAAGACATAGCGGTTGATGAAGCCGCCCCGAGTGATCCCGTCGTGCTGGTTGTCCGGCCGGGTGATCGAGTGGTTCAGGATCCGTCCACCGGGGCGGAGCCGGGACTTCAGGAACGCGAAGTACGACGGGTAGTTCTTGACGCCGATGTGCTCGGTCAGGCCGATCGAGCTCACCGCGTCAAAGCCGCCCTCACGCACGTCGCGGTAGTCCATGAACCGAACCTCGGCCAGATCGGACAGCCCCTCGCGCTCGATCGCAGCCTGAGCCCAGATCGCCTGCTCGCGGGACAGCGTCACCCCGAGCGCCTTGACGCCGTAGTGCTTCGCGGCGTGCCGGACCATGCCGCCCCAGCCGCAGCCCACATCGAGCAGCCGCATCCCCGGCTTCAACGCGATCTTGCGGGCGACCAGGTCGTACTTGTTGGCCTGGGCCTCCTCCAGCGTCGCGTCCAGCGTCGGGTAGCAAGCGCAGGTGTAGGTCATCGAAGGGCCGAGCACCCACTCGTAGAACGTGTTCGACACGTCGTAGTGGTGGTGGATCGCCTCGGCGTCGCGGGTCTTGGAGTGCCGCAGTCCGTGCACCGTGCGGCGCCACTGCGGCGGGACCTCCTGCGGCGGCGGCTGCGGCGGGCGCAGGTTGCGGACTCCGGTGTTGCGCACCAGCTCCACCGCGGCCTTGACGCTCGGCTTCGGCAGCGTGACGTGGTCCTCGAGATGAGCCAGGAAGTCGTAAGGATCGGCCGGGTGGGTACCGGTGACGTTGAGGTCGCCGGCCACGTAGGCCCGGGCCAGGCCGAGCTCGCCGGGGGCGGTCAGCAGGTAGGACAAACCGCGCTCGTTGGCCAGGTGCAAGGTGTACGGCGCGTCGTCCGCACCGGCACTACTGCCGTCGAACGCCGTGATCCTGATCTGCGAGTCCGGGCCGAGCACGCCGTCCAGCAACTGTCCGATGCTCACCCGGCGGCCTGTGGAGTCCTGTCCCCGCTCCAGTCGCAAGCTCATCTCGGTATAACCCTCCGTTTCGTGTGATTCACAGTCAACACCCAGCCGCCCGCACTCAGCGACGCCGGACCGCCTTGGCATAGAGATCGAGCAACCGACTCTGGGGGTCGTAACGGCGCTTGGCGGCCTGGTAGTCCCCGCCGCCGTAGCGCGACCAGAAGTCCGCCTCGTCGTAGTAGGCGTCGGAGTAGAGCGACTTGTGTCCCCCGACGGCGTCGACCTCGGCCTCGATCATCTTGTTGACGTCGCCGTCGGCCCGTCCGGGCTCGATCGCGACGGTCGACCAGAAGCCGACATTGACGTAGAGCTGGTCGGGCTCCAGCGGGTAGAGCGGCCACGTTTGCACGCCAGTGCGAGCAGTTCCGTTGGGGCGCAGGCGGATCGGGCACAGCCAGACCGGCTCGATCGGCACTTCGCGGTCAAACCAGCGCAGGAAGTCGGCCGTGCGGTCGATCGGGACCTCGACGTCCTGGATGACCTTCTCGCGCGCCGGCAGTCCCCGGCGGGCGTCGATCCTGGCCATCACGTGGTGCTTGTCCTCGAACGCCACCATCTTCCAGTAGACGTTGCTGCGCAGGTACTTCTTGGGCCAGACCCGACGCAGCCTGCGGGTTCTGCGCTCCGAACGCCCGCGAACACCAGAACCAGTCGGTGTCCCACCGCCACAGGTAGTCCTTGATCGTCAGGAAGTCGACCGACCGGCGCTGGATCGAGCGGTAGTAGATCTGCTGACCCGTGTAGTCACTCGTGTACGGCGCCGCGTCGGCCCACGAGCCGAGCGAGAGGTAGGCCTCCGTGGGCGAGAAGACGGTGCCGTCGATGAAGTCGACCGCCTCGCCGGCGTGCTCCCCCGAGTCAACGATCCGCGCGATGGCCGCCTGCACCTCGTCGAGGTCGTTGAACCGGATGTGCCGGAGCTTGACGTACGCGTGCACCGGCTCCAGCTCGATCTTGATCCGCAGCGCGTAGCCCAGGGTGCCGTAGGAGTTGGGGAAGGTGCGGAAGAGGTCGGCGTGCTCGCCGTCCGGCGTCGCCACGACGACCTCGCCGGCGCCCGTGAGGATCTCGATCTCCAGCGCCGACTCGTGCGGCAGCCCGTTCCGGTACGACGAGGACTCGATGCCGAGTCCGGTGACCGCGCCGCCGAGGGTGATGGTCTTCAGCTGCGGCACGACCAGCGGCATCAGTCCGTGGGGCAGGGTCGCGTCGACCAGGGCCTCGTAGGTCGTCATCCCCTGGACGTCAGCGGTCCGGGCCTCCGGGTCGACCGAGATGACCTGATCCAGCCCCGAGACGTCCAGGCCGGGACGGGTGCTGTCCGCCCGGGCCCGGAAGAGGTTGGACGTGCGCTTGGCCAACCGGACCGGCTCACCCGGAGGGATCGCGGCGTACTGCTCGAGCAGGTGCCGGGTCGCCTCGGCGTGCTGGCTGAGCGGCACCCGGGTCGTTGTCTGAGTCACGACCAAACCCTAGTGACTTCCTTCGTCCGATGGCTCGGGAGATGCCGCCCGTTCTGCCTCCTGCTCCCCGTCCCCGCCTTCGACCTGCCGCCACCACACGATCAACCGGCTCACCCGGCGTGCGGCGAGCTCCTGGCTGTGCAGCGCGAGCCACCAGCACACGGCGCTCAGCGGGAGCTCCACGAGGAGCGCCATGACGATCGCCGCCATCCGATCGTGGCCGTCGCTGCCCACGACGTCGAACCACGCGTCGGTCATCAGCAACGCACCGGTCGCCGCGGCCGCGAGCGGCAGGGAACGGTTGCGACGCAACGCAGCCCACGCCGTCCAGATCAACCCGGCGAGCAGCCCGATGTCGAAGCCGACCCAGACCACGTCTTCGTTGTGCAGGATCCCCCGCTCGGGAAGGGTGATGGCCAGGATCGCGATCCACACCACCAGGATCGCGGCGAAGACGAAGAACATCGGACCGATCCAGCGCGCGGTGAGCTGGTCGCCGGAGAGCACCCGGCTGGCCAGCTTGTCGGCCGGGAAGGCGGCCAGATGCGGCGGCATCGGCTCCTCCCGCGGTGGTCGCTCGCGCCTCATGGCGCCCTGCACGACGCCTGGCGGTCCACATCGTGCGGCGTGGCGTACCCGGCCAGGGCCAAAGTGATCTCGAAGCTCGGCGAGCAGCCCGCCCAGGACGTGCCGCACTCCGTCCTGGCCGGCCAGGGCCAGTCCGTAGACCCAGGGGCGCCCGACCAGGACGGCATCGGCCCCCAACGCAAGGGCGACCACGATGTGGGCCCCCGTGCGGATGCCCGAGTCGAAGAGCACCGTCGTGCGGTCCCCCACGGCGTCGACGACATCGACCAGCCCGTCCAGCGCCGCCTTGGCGTTGTCCACCTGCCGGCCGCCATGGTTGGAGACCACGATGCCGTCGACCCCGGCATCGACGGCGGCGCGAGCATCGGCCGGATGGCCGATGCCCTTGACCAGCACCGGAAGCGACGTCTGCCGGGTCAGCCAGGTGAGGTCGGCCCAGCTCAGCGTGGGGTTGCCGAACAGCCCGGCCCAGGTCTGCACGGCCGCCGATCGGCTGGCGGCCTGCGGACCCGCATCGGCCGGCTCGGTGAGCAGCGCCGTGAACACCGGGTCGGTCAGGTAGTTCGCCAGCCCGGCCCCGGTGAGGAACGGCAGGAAGCCCTCCTGCAGGTCGCGCGGTCGCCAGGCCAGCGTCCACGTGTCGACCGTGACGACGATCGCGGTGTAGCCCGCCGCCTCGGCCCGCTGGACGAAGGAGAGCGCGAGGTCGCGGTTGCGCGGCCAGTAGAGCTGGAACCAGCGGGCCGGGCCGGCGGCCTGCGCAACCTGCTCCATCGGCACCGAGGTCAAGGTCGAGACCACCAGGCCGACACCGAGCTCGGCCGTCGCCTGCGCGACGGCGACTTCTGAGCCGGGCTGGATGATGGAGAGGGCGCCGACGGGAGCAGTCAGGATCGGAGCGGCCAGCGGGGTGCCGAGGATCTCGGTCGACAGGTCGCGCTCGACGACCTCGCGCATCATCCGCGGGTCGATCCGCCACCGCTCGAACGCCTCGGCATTGGCGCGGGCGGTGGACTCCTGGCCGGCGCTGCCCGCGACGTACCCGAAAGCCCGCGGGGTCATCGAGCGCTCAGCCGCATCCTGCAGACCGGCGTACGTCATGGGGAGTTCGGGCGTCTGTCCGGCGACGCCCCGCGCGTAGATGTCGTTCTGGAGATCCCCGAACTGCGGCACCCTCGCAGGCTATTCCAGCCGCTGGGAGCCCGCGTGGGGACCAGGTCAGCGCCAGTGCTCCAACGGCATCGGGCCGCGGTTGACGACGGTGCGGATCGCGAAGTTGCTCCGGGCGTCCACGATCGAGGGGATGCTGAGGATCTCCTCGAGCAGGAGCTTCTCGTAGCCCGCCAGGTCAGGCACGACGGCTTCGACCAGGAAGTCGGCGGCGCCGGAGATGACGTGGGCGCTGACCACCGCCGGGATCTCCTTGAGTCGGCGCTCGACGTTCATCCAGTTCTCCCGCGAGTGCCCCTCGGCCCGCAGCTCCAGGAAGACGGTCAGGCCGAGGCCCGCCTTGGCCCGGTCGACCTCGGCCCGGTAGCCGGCGATGATCCCGTCCGCCTCCAGCGCCTTGACCCGGCGCAGGCAGGCCGACGGCGACAGGGAGACCCGCTCGGCCAGGTCGACGTTGGCCAGCCGGCCGTCCTGCTGAAGCTCGGTGACGATGGCACGATCCACGCGGTCGACGTCATGCTGCGGCATGTTGTGCAGCGTACCCGCCCGTCTGTCGCTGAAGATTGCGTGACACGAGCTCTGAGCGCCGGACTCTGCCATCGCGTGCGAGCCGGTTTCGGCCACGCTCGTGGCATGAGCACAGGACACCTCACCCGCGGTCCGAGCACCCTGTCCACGACCGGCGGCGCCGCGCTCTACATCGGCGCGCTGCTCGGCCCGGGCCTGCTCCTGCTGCCGGGCCTGGCGGCTCGCGAGGCCGGCCCGGCCTCGATCGTGGCCTGGGCCGGGCTGCTCGCCCTGTCCGCACTCTTCGCCATCACCTTCACCGCGCTCGGCACCCGTTTCCCCTCCCTCGGCGGCGTCGCGGCCTACACCGCGGCCGGGCTCGGGCGGCGAGCCGGTTCGGCCGTGGCCTGGGTCTTCCTGGCCGGTGTGGTCGCGGGCGCACCCGTCGTCTGCCTCGTCGGTGCGAGCTACGTCACCACCGTGACCGGTGGCGGTCGGCTGACTCGCGCCGGCATCGCCGCCGTGCTCCTGGTGCTCGTCATCCTGCTCGCCCTCGGCGGCGTGCGAGTCGGTGTCGCCGCGCAGCTGGGCCTGGTGGCCGTCCTGGTGACCGTGGTCGTCGTAGCGGTGACCGGCTCGGCCTCCCACGCGCGGGCGGCCAGCTGGACGCCGTTCGCCCCGCACGGGTGGGGCGCGGTCGGCCAGGCCGCCTCGACGCTGATGCTCTCCTTCGTCGGCTGGGAAGCCGTCGCCCCGCTGACCGCGCGCTTCGCCAACCCGCGGCGCCAGCTGCCGAGGGTCATTCTCACGGCCTTCCTCGTGACGGCGGCGATCTACCTGGGCCTAGCTGCCGCAACGGTTTCCGTGCTCGGGGCCGGTGCCGCGACCGACACTCCGCTCGCCAACCTGCTGGCCGTCGCCCTGGGTCCGGCCGGTCACGCAGTGGCCGCGGTGGCGGCCGTGGTCCTGACCCTGGGCACGACCAACGCCTACCTGTCCGGCGCGGCGACCATGGCGGCGGACCTGTCCGGGCGGCCGACCGGTGCGCGGCGGCTGCTCCTCGCGATCGGCCTGCTGGGGATGGCGGTCATCGGGCTGTACGCCGCGGGCCTGGTCGACACCGGTGCGCTGGTGGCGATCCCGACCTCGCTGTTCATCGCCGTCTACGTCGGGAGCATGGTCTCGGCCAGCATCGTGCTGCGCGGAGCCGCTCGGGTCGCCGCGGTGCCGGCCGCCGTCGCGGTGACCGTCGTCTTCGCCTGGTGCGGCTGGATGGTCCTGCTGCCGGCCGCGGTCGCGCGCGCTCGCCGTCACCGTCCCCGGCGCGCCGTGCTGGATCGAGCGCGCGCGTCGCCCCGAGCCGCGGCGTGCGCATCCGCCGCTGCGCCGAGGCCGCTGCACCCGATCGCCGGGGCCTAGGGTCGGGTGGCATGAGCGAGATGAGCATGAACAAGGTCATCCACGGGGCGTTCCGGCGCGATCTGGAGCGGTTCATCGACGCGCTCGAGCGGTTTCCGGCGGGCAATCGCGCGCGGGCCAAGCAGCTCGGCGCCGCCTGGGACAACTTCCACGACCAGCTCACGGTCCATCACGAGGGTGAGCACGAGATCGCCTGGCCGGCCCTCGAAGCCGTCGGTGTCAGCCCCGATCTGCTCTCCGCGATGGACGCCGAGCACGAGACGATGGCCGAGGCGCTGGTCCGGACCCGCACGGCCATGGTGGCCCTGGTCGGTACGGCGAGCGCCGAGGCCGCCGCAGCGGCGTTGGCGGCGTTCCGACAGCTGCAGGCCGTGACGCTCAAGCACCTCGACCACGAGGAGGCCGAGCTCGAGGGCGTCTACCAGGCCAAGCGCGACACCCCGGAGATCAAGGCGATGGGGCGCGCGTTCGGTCGGGTCAGCCCGTCGAGAGGTGGCCGGTTCTTCGCCTGGGTGCTCGACGGCGCCTCGCCCGAGGAGCGCGCCGCGGTCCAGCACGAGGTGCCGGGTCCGGTGATCACCATCATTGGCGGGGTCTTCGGCCGGGGTTACCGCAAGCGGATCGCTCCGGTCTGGCAGGCCTAGGCGTCAGGCCCGCAGCGCCTCGGCCAGCTCGCGGAACTCCTGGACGAGCAGGCCCATGTCCTCACTGGTGTGGGCCAGCGAGACCAGCCACTGCTCGTCGAGACCGGGCGGCGTCAGGATGCCGCGGTTGACGCCCCAGAGCCAGGACAGCTCGGCCACCGCGAAGTCGGTCCGCTTGTAGTCGCGGTAGTTGCGCACCGGCGTCGCCGACCACGTGACCGCGCCCTTCACGCCGAAGCCGACGGTGTGCGCCGGTAGGTCGTTGGCCGCGATGATCTCGTCCATCGCCTTCATCGCGGTGACGTTGCGCTCCTCGGCCGCGCCCAGTGCCTCCGGCGTCGCGATCTCGTCGATCGCCGCCGCGGCGGCCACCACGAGCGGGTTGCCGTTGTAGGTGCCGAAATGCCACATCCGCATGTCGGTGATGCACTGCATCACCTCGGCCCGACCACCGAACGCCGCGAGTGGCAGGCCACCACCGATGCTCTTGGCCAGCGACACCAGGTCCGGCGTCACGCCGAGCCGCTGAGAGGCGCCCGCCGCGCCCGCGGTGAGCCCCGTCTTGACCTCGTCGAAGATCAGCAACGACCCGTGCTGGTCACACAGCTCGCGGACAGCGGCCAGGTAGCCGGCGTCCGGGACGACGATGCCGATGTTCTCCAGCACCGGCTCCATGAAGACACACGCGACCTCGGAGCCGTGTTCGTCGAGCACCTGCTCCAACCGCGGCAGGTCGTTGTAGGGGACGACGTAGACGGTGCCGGCCTCGACGTCGAACGGCACCTGCGGTGTCGGCGCTGCTTCCGGACCGGCCTCGGCCAGATCGGGTTTCACCGAGACCTGGAGCGCGTCGTACCCGCCGTGGTAGCCGCCCTCGATCTTGATGATCGCCTTACGGCTGGTGTACGCGCGGGCGGTCCGGAGGGCGTACATCGTCGCCTCGGTGCCGGAGTTGGCAAAGCGCAGCTGGTCGAGACTGAACCGGCGCTGGAACCGCTCGGCGGCATCGGTGGCAGCCGGCGACGGTGTCACGAAGAGCGTGCCGGTCTCGAGGGCCTTGGACACCGCTTCGACCACTGTCGGGTTGAGATGGCCGGCGAGCATCGCGCCGAAACCCATTGACAGGTCGAGCACCTGGCGGCCGTCGACATCGGTCAGCCAGGCGCCCTTGGCCGAGGTGATGGCGACCGGGTGCGGCTCCCAGTACTGGAACGAGGACGTGACGCCGAGGGGCAGCGAGTGCAGGGCCCGCGCGTGATGCGCGGCCGAGCCCGGCGTCTGCTCCTCGAACCGCGTCCACTCGGCCGCGAGCAGGCTCGCGACCCGCGCCTGGTCGATCGGCGCCGACGATGCCGGAAGGCTGCGCCAGGTGGCCGGGTCATGGTCCGGCCAGGTGACCGAGATCGTGGTGGAGGTTGCAGTGTCCGTCATCGTCGACCCTCTCGGTACGCCCCGGATCTTCCCTGATCGTGCAGTCAGGACGGAGCCTAGTGCGAGGCGTGATGCTGCGGCAGCCCCTTGCGATGCCGGTCGGCCGAGCCGCGCGGCCGATGGCTCAGGACTGGATGAGGGCGAACAGGACGGAGGCGGCAAGCAGCACGGCCCCGATGATCAGGACCGCACGGGTCGTCCAGACCTGCCGCATCTCGATCGCCTCAGACCATGTCGAATCGCTCGGTGCTGACCTGGCCGAACGGGACGCCGATCTCGACCAGGACGTCTTCCATGGCGTCCATCATGGGCGTCGAGCCGCAGACGAAGTACTGGTAGCGAAGGAACTGCGGCGGCAGACGACGACGCAGAAGGTCAGCGGTGATCTGGCCGGACTCGCCGGTCCAGCCGGTCGCGGGCCGGGTGATCACGTGGACGACCTCGAGGTTGGGCATCGCCCGGGCCAGCTCGGCCAGCTCGTCGCCGAAGATGATCTCCTCGCTGGTCGCGCTGCCATAGAACAGCGTCACCGGCCGCACGTCCTGCCGCTCGCGCATCGTCAACAGCATGCTGTAGAGCGGGGTGACTCCGACGCCGCCGGCGATGAACACGTAGCCCGGCGCCTGACGGCCGTCCATCGAGAAGACGCCGTGCGGACCATCGACGTACACCCGGGTGCCGACCGCCACGTCCGGGATGGTGCGGGTGAAGTCGCCGGCCGCCTTGATGGTCAGGCTCACCGGACCCCCGGGCGGCGGGTCGGCCATGGACGAGAACGAGAACGGGTGCTGGGTGATGGCGAACGGCGAACGGCCGACCGCGATCCAGGCGAACTGTCCGGGGTCGAACCGGAAGCCCGAGTGCCCGACCGGTTCGATCACCAGGGTGCTCGCGTTGCCGGGCTCGACATCGACCCGCACGACCCGCCACGGCCGACGCAGCCGTAGGAAGGGACTGATCAACCGGACCCAGACCAGCAGGAAGACGAGAATCCCGATGTAGCCGTCGTAGACGACCCGGCGCAGGACGTCGGTGACGTAGTAGCCGACCAGGCTCGCGTGCAGCAGGGCGAAGACCACCACGAGCACGGCGATCAGGCCGTGGGTTGCCTGCCATCGTTCGTAGCTGAGCCGCAGGCGCTGTCGCCAGACCGACAAGGCGATCAGCACGAGCAGCAACACGACGCTGGTGACGGCGAAGCGAGCCCGCCACGGCGCCGTCCAGAGGTTCAGCAGCTTCAGGTACTCGGTGTCGGCGATGAAGAGCAGCACCGGGTGAGCGACGACGAAAACCAGTGCGACGTATGAGATCTGCTTGTGGTAGCGAAGCAGCGCGTCGATGCCGAACGGTGCCGCGACGACCTTGAACCGGGCTACCAGCGCAAACTGCAGAGCCAGGATCGACAGCCCGACGAAACCGAGCGCGACCGAGAAGTCGATCAGGAAGGTGCGGCCGGGCGCATCCGGCTGTCCGACCGCGAGGCCGAGCGGGATCAGGCAGAAGAAGAGGTAGAGCAGGATCCACAGGGATCCGACGAGGAACCCGCGCACGTCAGACCCGCCGACTCGGGGAGTGAGCCAGACGGCGGGGCATGCCGACCATCGTGCCGGAACCCCGACCCGATCGGTCAACCGCCCGAGTGAGACGATCCCCCCGAACCCCATCCACCAGTTCCTTGCCCAGCTCAGCCGAGCGGAACACGAGGCGCCGATGCAGGCAGTGACGGTCGTCCCCGGCGCGGCCGGTACGGCGCGGGTGGACGACGTCGCCGAGCCGGGAGTCGAGCTCGGGTCGGTGCTCGTCGAGGCGCTGGCCGTGGGGATCTGTGGCACCGACGAGGAGATCATCCGGGGCGACTACGGCTGGGCGCCGCCGGGTCAGGAGCGCCTGATCCTCGGCCACGAGTCCCTCGGCCGGGTGCTCGATCCCGGCCGGTCCGGACTGTCGGTCGGCGACCACGTCGTCGGGATCGTGCGTCGCCCGGATCCGGCGCCGTGCCCGAACTGCGCCGTCGGCGAGTGGGACATGTGCAGCAACGGCGGCTACACCGAGCGCGGCATCAAGCAGATGCCTGGGTTCATGTCACAGCGCTGGCGGATCGAGCCGGAGTACGCCGTGCGAGTCGAACCCAGCCTGGGCGTCCTGGGCGTGCTCATCGAGCCGACGAGCGTCGTGGCGAAGGCCTGGGAACAGATCCGGGCGATCGGCCACCGGACCTTCTGGGACCCGCAGTCCGCGTTGGTCGTCGGGGCGGGGCCGATCGGCCTGTTGGCCGCCCTGATCGGCGTCCAGCACGGGCTCGAGGTGCATGTGCTCGACCGGGCCACCAGCGGACCGAAACCCGCGCTCGTCGAAGCGCTCGGCGCGACCTACCACTTCGGCACCGTTGCCGATCTGGGCTTCAGCCCGAACATCGTGGTCGAGTGCACCGGGGTCGCCCAGCTCGTCCTGGACGCGGCCAACGCCGTGTCGCCGGGCGGCATCGTGGCGCTGACCGGCGTCGGGGCACCTGACCAGCAGACGTCCGGGACGCCCGGTCAGCTGGCGACCGACGCCGTGCTCAAGAACCTGGTGCTCTTCGGCTCGGTCAACGCGAACCGCCGCCACTACTACCACGCGGCCAGGGTGCTGGAACGAGCCGATCGATCCTGGCTCGAGCAGCTGGTCACCCGGCGCGTGGATCCGGACAGCGTGACTGTCGGCTTCGGCCGGACCGCCGACGACATCAAGGTCGTCATGGATTTCGGAGGCCGCTGATGACGCCGGAACCCGTTGTCTACGAGGTCAACACGGCTGTCTGGCTGGCCGAGCTCTCCCGTCGGTCGGGCCGCCCCGTGACGCTCGGCACCGTCCCGGCCGCCGAGTGGGACGCCGTCGTCCGCGAGGGCATCACCATGGTGTGGCTGATGGGCGTGTGGGGCCGCAGCGCGGCCGGGCGCGAGATCGCCCTGGCCAACGACAACCTGCGCGCGGCCTGGTCCGCAGCGCTGCCGGACTGGACCGACGACGACGTGGTCGGCTCGCCGTACTGCATTCCGGACTACACGCCGGCCGAGGCCTACGGCGGCTGGGCCGGTCTGGACGCGGCCCGAGCCGAGCTGCGCGCGCGTGGGGCGCAGCTGATGGTCGACTGGGTGCCCAACCATGTCGCC
This sequence comes from uncultured Actinomycetota bacterium, assembly GCA_963834425.1. GTDB lineage: Bacteria > Actinomycetota > Actinomycetes > Actinomycetales > CAVURS01 > CAVURS01. The sequence continues at coordinate 479,785 of CAWIBR010000013.1, read as the reverse complement.
CCGGACTCGCCGTGGCTGACCAGCGCGCCGGATGCGTTCATCCGCGGCACCGCAACCGATCTGGCCAACAATCCAGCCGGCTTCGTCGAGATCGGCGGCTCGATCTTCGCCCGCGGCAAGGACCCCTACTTCGCGCCCTGGCCCGACGTCATCCAGGTCGATGCCTTCGCGCCGAGCCTGCGGGCGCTGGCGATCCACGCTCTCGACCGGGTGGCCGATCACGCCGACGCGGTGCGGTGCGACATGGCGATGCTGATGCTGGACGACGTGGTCACGGCGACGTGGGGCGAGCGGGTCGGCCCGCCGCGATCGCCGACGTACTGGACCGAGGTGATCGAGGCGGTCCGCCGCGGCCACCCGGACTTCCGGTTCGTCGCCGAGGCCTACTGGGACCGCGAGTGGGACCTGATGCAGCTCGGCTTCGACCACTGCTACGACAAACGGCTCTACGACCGCCTGGAGTCGGGCGACGTCGCCGCGACCCGCGGCCATCTGGATGCGGACATCGACTACCAGCGGCGGCTGCTGCGCTTCCTGGAGAACCACGACGAGCCCCGCGCCGCAAGCACATTCGCGCCCCAGGCCCGGGAGAAGTGCCTGGCCGTCCTGGCGGCAACGCTGCCCGGGCTGACCCTCTGGCACGACGGCCAGCCCGACGGTCGCACGGTCTTCACGCCGGTCTTCCTCGACCGCCGGATCGACGAGCCGGCCGATCAGGCCTTGGCCGACTGGTACCACTCGCTGTGGGCCGCAGCGGCGACCGTCCGCCAGGGCACGTGGAGCCGACGTGAGGTCTCCGGCTGGCCCGACGACACCAGCGCCGCCCAGATGCTGGCGTGGACCTGGACCGATGGCGAGGCCTTGCGGCTCGTCGTGGTGAACCTCGCGGACCGCGAGGCCCACGGCGAGGTGCACGTCGGGCATTCCTCCGCGGCCGGCCGGCGCTGGCGGCTCCGGGACCTGGTCGGCGACTCGACGTACGACCGGGACGGGGACGACCTGGCCGATGGGAGCCTCTACGTCGCCCGACCGGGATGGGGTGTTCATGTCTTCGACGTGTCGCCGTTACCCGCTGACCCGCAATGATCGGCTGTTGACCAGGAGGCACGAATGACGGCTGAGGGCGAACGGCTGAGCGAGGCGCGCACCGGCGGGTGGCGCCAGTGGGGGCCGTACCTGAGCGAGCGCCAGTGGGGCACGGTGCGCGAGGACTACAGCGACAACGGCGACGCGTGGAACTACTTCACCCACGACCAGGCCCGCTCGCGCGCCTACCGATGGGGCGAGGACGGCCTGGCCGGGGTCTGCGACGACCAAGGGCTCATGTGCCTGGCCCTGTCGCTGTGGAACGGCGCCGATCCGATCCTGAAGGAGCGCCTCTTCGGGCTGACCAACACCGAGGGCAACCACGGCGAGGACGTCAAGGAGTACTACTTCTACGTCGACAACGTGCCCACCCACTCCTGGATGCGGTGGCGCTACAAGTACCCCCAGAGCCGAGTACCCGTACGACGACCTGCTGCGGACCAACCGCGAGCGTGGGTTCGGCGACCAGGAGTACGAGCTGCTCGACACCGGCATCTTCGACGACGGCCGCTATTTCGACGTGCAGGTCGACTACGCCAAGGCCGGTCCGACCGATCTGCTCGCGCGGATCACCGTGCACAACCGCAGCAGCGAGGCCGCGCCGCTCCACCTGCTGCCCACCCTGTGGTTCCGCAACACCTGGTCGCGGGGCGAGCAGTCGGCCAAGCCCACGCTGACGGCGGTCGACGCGGACTGTGCCGTGCGTCGCCGCGCAGCACCCCCTCGTCGGCGACTACTGGCTCTATGTCCGTCAGGACGCCGACCTCCTGTTCTGCGACAACGAGACCAACACCGAACGCCTGTGGGGACAACCGAATTCGTCGCCCTACGTCAAGGACGGGGTCGACCGTGCGGTGGTCCAGGGCGAGGCCGATGCCGTCAACTCCGAGGGTGGGACCAAGGTCGCGGCGCACTGGCAAGGCACGGTGCCCGCGGGTGAGCAGGTCGTGGTCGAGCTGCGGCTGACCACCACGCGCGCCGGGGACGGCCGAACCGTTCGCGGACTTCGACGAGGTCATGACCTTGCGGGCGGCCGAGGCCGACCAGTTCTACGCGGCCATGACTCCCCCGTCGTTGGACAAGGACCGCGCCCTGGTCATGCGGCAGGCCCTCGCCGGCATGTTGTGGAGCAAGCAGCACTACTACTTCGACCTCGACCTCTGGCTGCGCGAGCACCAGGCCCATCCGCTGCGGCCGCCGACCCGGCTCGGGGTGCGCAACCAGCAGTGGGCCCACATGCTCAACGACGACGTCATCTCGATGCCCGACAAGTGGGAGTACCCCTGGTACGCCGCGTGGGACCTCGCCTTCCACACCGTGCCGCTGGCGATGGTCGACCCCGAGTTCGCCAAGGAGCAGCTGGCCCTGATGCTGTCTGGGTCCTACCTCCACCCATCGGGCCAGATCCCGGCGTACGAATGGAACTTCGGCGACGTGAACCCGCCGGTGCACGCGACGGCCCTGTCGTTCGTCACCGGCTTGGGCCTGGCCCGGCAACGAGGCATCGAGGAGCTCGGCCTGGCCGGCGGCGATGTCGAGTTCCTGGCCCAGGCCTTCAACAACCTGCTGCTCAACTTCACCTGGTGGGTCAACCGCAAGGACCCGAGCGGCCGCAACCTGTTCCAGGGCGGCTTCCTCGGCCTGGACAACATCGGCGTCTTCGACCGGAGCGCCCAGCTGCCGGCCGGCGGTTCGCTCGAGCAGTCCGATGGCACGGCCTGGATGGCGATCTTCAGCCAGAGCATGCTCGAGCTGGCCGTCGCACTGGCCGAGCAGGACCCGGCGTACGAAGGGTTCGTCATCAAGTTCGTCCGGTCCTGGTTCCAGATCGCCTCGGCGATGGATCCGCTCGGCGACCATCCGGACGAGATGTGGGACGAGGAGGACGGCTTCTACTACGACGTCCTGCGGATGCCCGACGGCTCGGGTCGGCGGATCAAGGTCCGCTCCCTCGTCGGCCTGCTGCCGCTCTGCTCCACCGTGGTGGTGTCGAACGACCTGCTCGGGCGCTTCCCCCACGTCACCGAGGAGCTGCGGGAGTACCTCAGCCGCAACTCCGACCTGCTCGGGGGCACCTCCGACCCGTTGAAGCCCGGCGTGCACGGCCGGCGGCTGCTCGCCATCGTCGGCGAGACCAAGCTCCGGCGCATCCTCGAGCGGATGCTCGACGAGGACCGGTTCTTCGGGCCGCACGGGATCCGGTCGATCTCCAAGTGGCACGAGGAGCACCCCTACACGATCGAGGTGGAGGGTCAGTCCTTCACGGTCGGCTACGAGCCGGCCGAGTCGCGCAACGGCATGTTCGGCGGGAACTCCAACTGGCGCGGACCGGTGTGGTTCCCCGTCAACCTGCTGCTGATCCGGGCCCTGCTGCAGTTCTATCTCTACTACGGCAACGACTTCCGGATCGAGTGCCCGACCGGCTCGGGCAACGAGATGAACCTCTACGAGGTGGCCGAGGAGCTCGCTCGGCGGCTGACGACGACCTTCACCCGCGACGAGGACGGGCATCGGCCGGTCTTCGGTGGGGCCGAGCTCTTCCAGGAGGACCCCACCTGGGGCGACAACATCCTGTTCTACGAGTACTACCACGGCGACAACGGCGCCGGGATCGGCGCATCGCACCAGACCGGGTGGTCCGGCGTGGTCGCCCGGCTGATCCAGCAGTTCGCCAGCAACGACGCGCAGACCTTCCTCGACGGCTCCTGACCACGACTGCCCTGCAGGGCGCGCGGCTCAACCTCCGGTTGCTGCTCGGGCCGCCGCTGGTGTGCCCGGCGTCGGGAACCACCGCCAGATGACCGCCGACTGGCCGAGCGTCCAGACCGCGTTGCACACCCAGTAGACGAGCAGCGCTAACGGCACGAACCCGGCCGCCACGAGCACCCCGACGGCTGAGAGAGCAGGCAATAGGTGCTGGAGTCGAGCCATCGCTTGCGGGACGTCGGCCGCCATGGTGTTCGGCCCCACCAGATACCGCTGGGTGACCAACGACAGCAGGGCAGCCGTTCCGGCAAGGGCGACGACCACGACGAGGTGGGTCAGTCCGGCGCCGAGATATCCCCGCTGGGCCAACGGGACGCCGAGCAGGGTGGCGGCGCCCAGGGACGCCACGAGACCCAGATTCATGGCGCCGACCGGCAGGCCCGCGGCCACCTGTCGCAGCAGGTGGTAGAGCGCCATCCACAGCGGGAGCTGCAGCAGTGCGGGCAGGAGACTCAGCCGAGGGATCCGGTGTTCGGCCGTGATCCGCCGCCGTTCGGCGGCAAACGCGCGCAGGCTCTCGGTGTCCCTTCGGCCTCGGTAGCGCTCGGCGAGCTCGGTCAGCTGCGGGCGGGCCCGGGCCGAGGCGTGGGCTATGCGCACCCCCTGGATCGCCAGCGGTAGCAGCGTGATTCGTACGACGGCGACAACTGCGGCTATGCAGAGCACCCAAGCGACACCGGACGCCGGGTCAATCCCGAGCGAGGCGATGGCGGTGTGCGTTGAGGCGACGACGGTGGCGAGGGCATGGGACAGCGGATCGAGAACGGACATGCGAAAACTCCTGGGAAGAGGCGGAACGGGGACCGTGACTCGCTCGAGGCGAGGTCAGGCCCGTCCAGGAGCGCGGGGCCGCAGCGGGTGGTGCACGGGGTCGGTGGCTCGTCCGGCCAGCACCGGTGGCGCGTCAGTCCCACTCGGGTACGTCGGGCCACCGGCGCCGGCCACCACGGCGACCCGCCGAGAACGAACGCTGCTGAGCAACGTCAAAGCCATCGCCAGCGCGGCGATCGAGACGGCCGCCGGAGTGCCCGCCCCGGCCACCTGCAGCGAGAACGCCAGGAGCGTGGCAGCGGCGAAGATCGCCCAGAGCAGGTGAGAGCGCATGGACAGCGGCGACGCCGACCTGCCCGCGCTGCTCATGGCGAGATCGTACGCGCTAGGACCCGGCGGAAGACACCCGCTCAGACCCGGCGGTGGCCGGCACTGCGGCGTCGGGCGATCCGACCCGCAGGGCCGCAGCCGCGGGCACGAAGCCGACGAGCAGGATCAGATAGCTCACCGCCAGCAGAGCCTGACTACCGATGCTGAAGCCGACGACGTTCGCGACAGCCCCCACCGGCACCGCCGCCGCGGCCCAGGCCGGGACCGGCGCGAGTCCGCCAGAGCAGGACGCCGAGCATCACCACGCCGACCAGCGTTGCGAGTCCGCCGATCGTGTAGACGAGGGACGCGCCGGCGGCGGAGTCGTAGCGGTCGGCCAGCGCCGTCATCTGGCCCTGGTCGGCGCCGGACTGGCCCATCTGCCAGAACATCAGCTCGACGGCCGCGTCGCCGACGGCCACCAACATGCCGGTCTGGGCGATGACGCCGGCGGCCAGCGCCCAGCCGGGCCGCGCGGGGCGGATGAGTTCCATCAGCGCGAAGACCGCTGGTACCAGTAGGTATCCGCTGAGCAGGATGAAGATCGCATAGAGGTAGAACCGCCCGGGATGGGCGGCGACGGCTGACAGCTCGCCCGACTCGGTGGTTCGCAGGGCCGGGATGGCGAGCGCCGCCACCAACCCGGCAAGGGGTGCACCAACGCAGGCGGCGGCCAGCAAGGACCGGCGGGCACGTTCAGGGGACATCGGAGCTCCTTCGGTAGACCCGGCCCAGAACGGGCCGGCGGGACCAGACGGACGCTAGGCACCGGGACGCTGGCCTGACGCCGTCCGCCCGACGGTTTCGTGCCCACCGGATGGGGGAACGGCATCCGCCGTGAGGACGATGTCGGGGCGGCACCGCGTCGGTAGATTGCGGCCATGCGCGCAGCCCGGCTGCCTGGCCGCGAGGCCCTGGACCTCGCGGTCGTCCTCATCGCGCTCGCGCTCACCGAGGTCGCCAGTTGGGTGCCGTCGAATCCGGTCGGTGAGCCGATCGCCGGACCGGCTTGGCTGGTCGCCGCGCTCCCGCTCTTCGTTGCCGTCCCGCTCTACTGGCGCCGCAGCCACCCACTGCTCGTGTGGGTTCTGGTGTGGCTTGGCGTTGGACTGCAGGCGCGTCGTCACCGCGAACTCCCCCGAGGGACTGGAGCTGATCTTCGTCGCGGCCGTCGGGAGCTATTCGGTTGCGGCGTATGGGAGCCGGCGAACTGCCCTGCTCGGCCTGGCCGTCACGGTCGTCGGCTACACCCTCTACGCCGCAGAGAACCACGACATCCGTAGCGGCGCGGCCAGCGAGCTCTGGGCCGGGGCCTTCTTCTTCGTCGGCATCCTCGCCTGCTGGATGCTCGGCGCGGTGGTGCGGGAGCGCCGGGAACGGGCAGCTGCCACGGCCCGAGCCGCTGCGGCCGAGCTCGAGTCCGAACGGGCGACCACGCAGGAGCGAGCGCGCCTGGCGCGGGAGCTGCACGACATCGTGGCGCACAACTTGAGCGTCGTGGTGGTGCAGGCTGCCGGTGCGCGTGCTCAGGGCGGATCTGACGCGGCCACCCTGGAGAAGATCGAGCGCAGCGGCCGCGAGTCGCTGGTCGAGATGCGTCGGCTCCTCGGAGTGCTGCGCTCGGACAGCACGGCCAGCCTCGCGCCGCCAGCCGGGGATCGGTTCGCTCGAGGCGCTTGCTGACCAGATGCGGGACGCCGGCGTCGATATCGACCTTCGAGTGCAAGGCTGCACGGACGCCGTACCGGCTGGCGTCGACCTGTCGGCGTACCGGATCGTTCAGGAGGCACTGACCAACGTGTTGAAGCACGCGGGACCGGCTCGAGTCCGCGTCGACGTCAGGTGCGGATCCGAGTCGGTCGACGTCGAGGTGGTCGACGACGGCCGCGGGCCGACAGGAGATGGCACGACGTCGGGCCACGGGCTGCTCGGGATGCGCGAACGCGTCGCCCTCTTCGGTGGGGACCTGTGCACCGGGCCGGGCCCCTCGGGCGGGTTTCGGGTCTCGGCCCGGCTGCCTGTCGGGTCGGCCCGGTGATCAGGGTCGTCATCGCCGACGACCAGGACCTGGTCCGCGAGGGGCTGCGGATGATGCTGGACGCCGAGGAGGACATCGAGATCGTGGGCGAGGCCGGCAGCGGGCGGCAGGTACTGGTCTCGGACCCGCGAGCTGGACCCGGACGTCGTCCTGATGGACATCCGGATGCCGGACCTGGACGGCATCGAGGCCACCGAGACGTTGGTACGCAGCGGTTCTCGCGCCCGCGTACTGGTCCTGACGACGTTCGACCTGGACGAGTACGTCTACCGGGCCATGCGGGCCGGCGCGAGCGGCTTCCTGCTCAAGGACTCGCGCCGGGAGGAGCTCTCGGCGGCGGTGCGCGTCGTCAACAGCGGCGAGACGTTGCTCGCGCCGACCATCACCCGTCGGCTGATCGAGGACTTCTGCCGCCGCCCGCTGCCCGGTGCCGACAACGGTCCGGCTGCCTTGCTCTCCGCTCGTGAGCTGGACGTCGTGCGCGAGCTGGCCACTGGTCGCTCCAACGCCGAGATCGCCGATCGACTGCTGCTCGGCGAGAGCACGGTCAAGAGCCATATCGCGCACATCCTGACCAAGCTCGGCTTGCGTGATCGCGTGCAGATCGTGGTCTTTGCCTACGAGCATGGGCTGGCCAGCCCTGGGCAGCTCTGCATGGCAGCGGCGATCTGCGTCTTCGCCTTTCTGGTCATCGTCTTCGTCAGCCAGTCGGCCCGGATCGACCGGGTCTATCTGAACGGCCCGATCATCTTCATCGTCGCCGGTGGGGTGGTCGGCCGGACGCTGGTCGATTCGGATGCCGACGGGGCCGCTGTCCGGGGCCTGGCCGAGGTGGCCCTGTTGCTGGTGCTCTTTCACGACGCGGCGGAGCTGCAACCGCGGGAGCTCCGGTCCGACTCCGTCTTCACGGGACGCCTGCTCCTGATCGGGCTGCCATTGACGATCGCTGCGGGCTATCTGCTCGCCCGCGGTCTCTTTCCGGACATCGGCGGCTGGCTGGCGCTGCTGGTGGCGGCTGCCGTCGCACCGACCGACGCGGGCCTAGGCGCAGCGACGGTTCTGAACCCGGTGGTTCCGGCGCGGGTGCGGCGGATCCTGAACGTCGAGAGTGGCCTGAACGACGGCCTGGTGACGCCGGTCGTCCTGCTCGCCGTGGCCGCGGCCGCTGGGGTCGGGGGTGAGTCGTCGGGGCATCGACTCTTGTCGGCGGTGCTGGACCTCGCGGTCGGCGTCGTCATCGGTGTCGTCATCGGCTACGCCGCAGGCCGACTGGTCGAGCTGGCCCGTGATCGGGGCTGGGCCGAGGTGGCGCTGCTTCCGATCGCGACGCTCGCGTGCCCGCTGCTCTGCTACTACGGCGCACATGAGGTGGGGGCCAACGGTTTCATCGCCGCGTTCACAGCGGGCGCGGCCTACGCAGCCAGCCAGAAACGGGTGCGGGACCTGCACGAGAGCATGGCGCTGATCGGCCTGACCTCGACCTTCCTGGGCTACGCGATCTGGATGGTCTTCGGCGTCGTGGCGGCAACCCATCTCCGGCCACTCGTGAGCTGGCAGAACCTGTTGTTTGCGGTGCTTTCGCTGACCGTGCTGCGGATGGGCCCGGTCGCTCTCTCCCTGCTCGGGTCTGGCCTGCGACCCCAGACCGTCGCGTTCGTCGGCTGGTTCGGCCCACGCGGGCTGGCGTCCATCATCTTCGCCCTCATCGCCTACGAGTCCCTGGGCGCCCAGCCCGCCGTCTCGAGAGTCCTCAGCGTCATCGGCACGACGGTCGTCCTGAGCGTCCTCGCGCACGGGCTGACCGCCTTGCCCTGGGCCCAGCGCTACGGCGCCTGGGCGCGCCGATCCGCTCCCGGCGTGGAGTCGGCTGACGCCGTGGAACCGTTGCGCCGCCACGGATCGTCCCTCCGGTCGGGAACTGACCGATGACGACAGCTCCGCAATCGCCGCCCTCGCAGCACCGCAGCGTTCCCACGTCTATCCCCGGATGGGGAGCATTGCGCGACTACCAGCGCGGCTGGCTCCCGCGCGACGTCGTCGCTGGGCTGGTGCTGTCGGCGCTGCTCGTGCCGCAGGGCATGGCGTACGCCGAGCTCGCCGGCCTGCCGCCGGTGACCGGCCTCTACACCTCGATCCTGTGCCTACTCGGCTACGCCGTCTTCGGCCCTTCTCGGGTGCTCGTGCTGGGGCCGGACTCCTCGCTCGGACCGATGGTCGCGGCGACGATCGCTCCGCTGCTGCTCGCCGGCGGGGACCCCAAGCGTGCGGTCGCGCTGGCGTCGATCCTGGCCCTGCTGGTCGGCCTGTTCCTGACGCTGGCGGGGGTGTTCCGGCTCGGCTTCGTCGCGGACCTGCTCTCGAAGCCGACCCAGATCGGCTACCTGAACGGGCTCGCCATCACGATCGTGGTCGGCCAGCTGCCGAAGCTGCTCGGCTTCTCGATCGACGCCGACGGCCTCGTGGACGAGGCGCGCGCGTTCTCTGACCGGGCTCGCGGACGGCAAGGCCAATGCCACGGCTGCCGCGCTCGGGATCGGGTCACTCGTCGGGATCCTGGTGCTGCAACGGATCCTTCCGCGCGTGCCGGCTGTGCTCGTCGCGGTCGTCCTCTCCTCGCTGATCGTCAGCTCCTTCGACCTCGAGAAGCACGGGGTCGACACCATCGGCGTACTGCCGCAAGGGTTCCCGCCGTTCACCATCCCCGCGGTGTCATGGCACGACCTGTCGATGCTGGTCGTCGGCGCGCTCGCGATCTCCGTGGTCGCCCTGGCCGACACGATGTCGACGGCGTCATCGTTCGCCGCGCGACGCGGCGAGCGCGTCCACGGCAACCAGGAGATGATCGGGATCGGCGCGGCCAACATCGCCGCCGGGCTGTTCCAGGGTTTCCCGGTCAGCACCAGCGGATCGCGCACTGCCGTGGCCGACCAGGCCGGCGCCCGTACCCAGCTCACCGGGGTGGTCGGGGCCGGCGTCATCACGCTCGTGCTCGTCTTCGCGACCTCCCTGATGCAGTACGTGCCGCAGCCAACCCTCGGTGCCGTCGTCATTGCCGCGGCGCTCTCGCTCGCCGATGTCGCAGGGACGATGCGGCTGTGGCATCAGCGGCGTACCGAGTTCGCACTCTCGATCGCCGCGCTGCTCGGCGTCGCGCTCCTCGGCGTGCTGCCCGGCATCGCCATCGCTGTCGGCTTGTCGATCCTCAACGTGTTCCGCCGCGCGTGGTGGCCGCACCAGGTCGAGCTCGGCCGAGTCCACGGACTGGCCGGGCTGCACGACACGACGAACCATCCCGAGGCCGAACACCTTCCCGGCCTGGTCGTCTACCGCTTCGACGCGCCCCTCATCTTCGCCAACGCCCGCACCTTCGCTCACCATGTGCGCGAGATCGCCGACCAGCACCCCGGCCTGCGCTGGGTCATCGTCGCCGCCGAACCCGTCACGGACGTCGACACCACGGCCGCGGACATGCTGCAAGAGCTGGACGACTGGCTCAACGAGCGGGGCGTCTCGCTGATCTTCGCCGCGATGAAGGACCCCGTCCGGGACAAGATCGAGCGTTACGAGTTGACCAGCACGATCGACCCGGCGCACTTCTTCGCCACCATCGGCGACGCCGTCGACCAGTACATCCGCGAGACGGGGGCGACCTGGCAGCCACCGGAACCCCGGTGACACCGCTCCCTCGGCGACGTCAACCCGAGGTTGACGCGCGCGGCGACTCCCCCGCCAGCGTCCGAGCCCCTGCCCAGCCTGATTCCGTACGACGCCTCGTCGGTCAAGGTCCTCGAGCTGACCGCACGGGAAGCCTTGCGGCTCAATCACAACTACATCGGCACCGAGCACCTGCTCCTCGCGCTGCTCGAGACCGAGGACGACAACGGCGTCCTGGCCCAGCTCGGGATTCGGAAGGACGAGGTCGCGGCCGACATCCAGGCCGCGCTGGCCGAGGTCCGGCGGACCCGCTCCTAGCTCGCCTGCGTTGGCCCAGGCGGTCGGGATGTCGGCACCGCCTTCCTGCGACATCCGGGCACCGAACTTGACGTACGTCGGGTGGGGGAAGAACTTGCCGCCCACCAGCGTCTCGCCCAGGCCGAAGGTGGTGGCCCGCCTGATCAGCCCCGACGGCACGAAGGAGAACGTCTCCCGCAGGTACTCGAGGTCGGCGTCGGAGTTCATCCGCATCAGGAGCAGGTTGTCGCACTGGGTGAGCACCTCCTCGTTCACCTTCTGCGGACGCTGGGTCGAGGTCAGCAGGTACAGCCCGAACTTGCGGCCTTCGGCGGCGATGAGGGCCGCGTAGTTCGCGGCGAGCCCGGTGACTGCGTCGGTCGGCGCGCTCGGGCAGACGTTGTGCGCCTCGTCGATGACGACCAGGCAGGGCTGGCGGCGGGCGCGGTTTCGCCACAGGGTCGATAGGACGGTCTCGGCGATGAGTCGCTGCTCGGCGATCGAGTCCAGGGAGCCGAGGTCGATCACCAGGCACCGCGAGGTCGGCTGCTCGAGCTCGTCGACCAACGACCGGCCCTGACCGCGGCTCCAGATGGACCAGTTCATCAGTCCCAGGTTGGCTGCTCGCAGGCCCAGCTGGCGCACGTCCGGGTTCTCCGAGGTGACCAGGGCGTCCAGGCCGGTGATGAGCGCCTGACCCTTGCGGCCCGCCGCGAGGATCCCGGACAGCGCGGCGTACTCCTCGCGGTCCTTGATCGGGTCGAGGCCGAAGACGGCGGCCTGGGCGGCCGTGTCGACGTCCGCGAACTGCAGTCGCAGCGGGTGCGCTGCCTCAGGGGCGTTCTGCCACACGGCCACCCCCTCGGCCGCCGACGCGTAAGCCGCAGCGGCGCTTGGGTCGGCCGACTCCCGCATCTCGGCCAGTCGGACGTAGTCGGAGTTGGGGTCGAGGATGATCATCTGCAGGCTGGTGTCCACGAGCAGGCGCTCCAGGACGAGACCCAAGGAGTACGTCTTGCCCGAGCCGGACTGACCGCACATGAAGGTGTGCCGGTTGAAGCCGCCGGCATCGAGGGCTGCGGTCACTCCGGGGGCCAGCAGCAGCTCGCCGATCGCCAGCGCGGAGCGGTGCGGTCGCACCCGCACGAACCAGGCTTCGACCTCGGCCGGGGTCGCGGGACGGACCCGGGCATCGTGGAACGGCTGGCCGATCCCGTCCAGGATCGTGCCGTCTCCGCGGGCCGCGCGGATCTGGATTCCCGAACTGGAACCAGCCGGGCCGGCGCCCGGCTGGACCGAGGAGGTGTCCGAGCGCATCGTCAGGATCTGCCCGAGTCGGCCCTCGCCCTCCGCTCCTTCGAGGATGACGTAACCCCCGGTCTGCAACGTCAGGCCGTGCAGGGACGCCTGGAAGGTGAACTGGCGCCCGTCCACCGACGTGGCCAGCGGCAGCACACCCCGCTCCAGCTCCTCGCGAACGCGGCGGTACTCATCGACGCTGTTGCTCAGTGACTCGTCGTTCGCTGCCGACTGCTCGCTCGACGTCGCGGACTGCTCTGTCATCCTGCTCTCCCTACCTAGGCCCGAAGGCGCCCCGTGGCAGGCACATCGTGGTCCCTGGGTTTTCTCCCGTCCACACCCGAGCCGGGTGAGACGTACGGCGCGGGCTTCGGCCGCGATCAGCGGACCCTGGTGATTCGCACGTAGCGGCCCAACCGGGGGTTAACCCGACCATCAACTCGGGGGATCGCCCCGGGTCAGAGGCCGGGAGACTCCAGTGACCGGCCGCTCGCGTGCTTCGACACTCGATCCATGAGCACCTCCGTCACCCACGATCCCGCCCGCAGCATCGCCGACACCCGCGAGCCGACCGCAGCGCGCACCACGACCGGCCGGCTCGCAGCTGCGGCAGCGCGCGCCGCTCAGCGTCGCCCAAAAACGATCATCGCCGCCTGGCTACTGCTCGTGGTGGCCTGCATTTTCGTCGGCGCCTCGGCCGGCACCACGTCCTTGACCGAACGTGCAGTCCGAGGTCGGCCAGTCCGCCCAGGCCGACGCGCTGCTGCAGCACGAACGGCTGCTCAACCCCGCGTCCGAGAGTGTCCTGATCACCGCCGCGACACCACGTGCAGCCGCGGCCGCAGCGGCCGATCTGAGCAAGAGAGCCGCCGCCCTGCCCCAGGTCGCCTCAGTGGTCGGGCCGGAACAGTCGCGAGAGTTGATCGCCGATGGCGGCCGAGCCGTGCTTGTCCAGGTCCAGCTACGGGGTGACCCCGACACGGCGCAAGACCACGTCGCCGACCTGCTGGCCCTCGACGCGGTCGTCGAACGAGCACACGCCGGGACCGTGGTTCGCGAGGCTGGCGAGGGTACGCAGAACAAGGCGATCAACGACCTGATCAGCAAGGACCTGAGCCACGCCGAACTGATCGCGCTGCCGATCACCTTGGTGATCCTGGTTCTGGCGTTCGGGGCTCTGGTGGCAGCGTGTGTGCCGCTGATCCTCGGCATCACTGCAGTAGCGGCCGCGATCGGCGCTCTCGGGCTGGTTTCGCACCTCGCGCCCAACAGCCAATCGACCTCGGCCATCGTCGTACTCATCGGTCTAGCGGTCGGAGTCGACTACTCACTGTTCTACGTGCGCCGTGAACGGGAAGAGCGGCGCCGAGGGCACGGACCTGCGCGCCGGCAGGGCAGCGCCACGACCGACTCTGCACTCGAGGCCGCGGCATCCTCCGTGGGCCGCGCGATCCTCATTGCTGGGCTCACCGTGGTGGCTGCTCTGACCGGCCTGCTCCTCACCGGCGCCGGGGACTTCCTTTCGATAGGTCTGGGCACGATCGTGGTCGTCGCCATCGCCGTGATCGGATCGCTGACGGTGCTGCCCGCCATGCTCGCCCTGCTCGGCGACCGCGTTGACCGCGGCCGGATCCCCGGCTACCGCCGCCGCATCGCAGCCCGCGAGCGCCGCCAGCTTCGGGCCGGACGCCGCACCGGCGTGTGGGCAGCACTGGCCCGTCGCGTCACCCACCGCCCGCGCCTGGCCCTGCTCGGCTCGGTGCTCGTGCTGGGCGCCCTCGCCCTGCCGATGGTCGGTATGCACACAGGTGACCTGCAAGCCTCCGACCTGCCGCAGGACCTCCCGGTGGTGCAGGCCGCCAACGCCATCGAGCAGACATTCCCCGGTGCGCCACAGGACGCGGAGCTCGTCGTGAGCGGGCACGGCCTCGCTACCCCGACCGCGCGCGACGGTCTGGCCAAGCTCGGCCATCGCGCGTTGGCTGTCACCGGTGGCCGAGGCGATGTCACCGTTGCCGTCTCAGCCGACGGCAGCCTCGCTCGCGTCGACGTGCCGATGCCCGATGTCGGGCGCACCGCCTCCAAGGCCATGGTCGACCGCCTGCGCGGTGACGTCGCCGACAGTGCGACAGCGATCGCCGGGGTCAGCTCCGCCGCGTTGGTCACGGGCGACGTCGCCTCCAGCGTGGACTACTCGCATCGGATGAGCGAGGTGACGCCGTTGGTGATCGGCTTCGTGCTGCTGCTCGGGTTCGTCCTGTTGATGCTGGCGTTCCGCGCGCCGCTACTGGCGGCCTCGATGATGCTGCTGAACCTGCTGTCCGTCGGGGCGGCCTACGGGATCCTGACCGCGGTCTTCCAGCACACGTGGGCCGAGGACTTGCTGGGCTTCCACTCGACCGGGTGGATCATCAACTGGCTACCACTGTTCATGTTCGTGGTGCTCTTCGGTCTTTCGATGGACTACACGGTGCTCGTCCTCGAACGGATCCGTGAGGCGCGACTGAGAGGTCTGGCTCCGCGGGCGGCGGCTGCCGAAGGTGTCGCGGCGACTGGCGGCACGGTGACCAGCGCCGCCGTCGTGATGGTGGCCGTGTTCTCGATCTTCGCCACCATGGGCGTCATCACGTTCAAGCAGCTGGGCGTCGGCCTCGCCGCGGCGGTGCTGCTCGATGCGACTCTCGTGCGGGGCGTCGCGCTGCCTGCGGCCGTAGCCCTTCTCGGAGAACGTGGCTGGCGCATCCGGGGATGCGAGGATGCGGAGGTGGCAGCTGGCACTGTGCAGGTCGCAGGATGAGTGCAGGCCCCGTTACGTACGGCGCGAAGCGCCGCTCCACGACGTCCCCGTTTGCCTTCTCGATCGCCCTCGCAGCACTTGTGGTGCTGGGCAGCACGGTGATCTGGGCCGCGACCGGAGGTGGCTACTTCTGGCCTTGTTGGGTGATCCTCGGCTGCGGGGTCGTGTTGGCCCCCTTCATCTGGTGGAAGCATCTCGGCGCCCGGCCGAACACTGCACGGACGCGCGTTTGGTGGCATCTGGACGTCAGCGTCACCGATCGCTGCGGTCCTGGTGCTCGTCTGGGTTTTCGTCGGCGCTGCCGGTCTGTGGGTGTTGTGGTCGGTCTTGGGGCTGGCCCTTCTCCTCGGGTTGCATGCGCTCATCGACCTGCGCGCGGAGGTGCCTCAGCTACAAGCCCGGGAGCTGCAGGAGCGAGTCGACACGCTGAGTCGCACCCGCCGTCAGGCGGTCGATGCCCAAGCGGCCGAACTGCGTCGCATCGAGCGCGATCTGCACGACGGCGCCCAGGCTCGCCTCGTCGCGTTGACCATGCAACTCGGCCGGGCCGAGGCCGCGCTCGCCCACGAGCCTGAAGCTGCCGCGCTGGTTCGTGCTGCCAGGGAGGAGGCCACCGTTGCCATCCAGGAACTGCGCGACCTCGCTCGCGGCATCGCGCCCCCGGTGCTGGCGGATCGCGGACTGATCGCGGCAGCTCAGTCGCTGGCCGATCGCGGACATGCATCGCTGGTGGTCAGCGCCGACAACGATGGCAAGCGAGTTCCGCCCGCCGTCGAGAACGCGGCGTACTTCGTGATCGCGGAGGCACTGACCAACGCCACCAAGCACGCCCCTGGGGCCGGCGTGCGAATCGGGCTCGCCCTGCAGCCGAACACCCTGGTTGTCGATGTCACCGACGACGGCCCGGGTGGTGCCGACCCGACAGGCAGCGGCCTGGAAGGATTGCGCGCCCGAGTCGAGGCTCTCGATGGCTCGCTCACCTTTGCCTCGCCCGACGGCGGAGGCACTCACCTGCATGTGGAACTGCCATGCGCGTAGTGGTCGCGGAAGACCACGCCCTGCTCCGGGAGGGACTCGTCGCCCTGCTGAAGGGCGCCGGGATCGAGGTCGTCGCCACCGCTGACACCGGCCCGGGGCTGCTGGACATGGTCACCGAGCACGATCCAGAACTGGCGATCATCGACGTACGACTCCCCCCGAACTTTGCCGACGAAGGCATCCGCGCGGCGATCGCAGCGCGAGCCGCACATCCAGCGCTCGGCACGTTGATCCTGTCCCAGTACGTCGAACCCGTGTACACGGCCGAGCTGCTCGACTCACCGGGAGGCGGCGTCGGCTATCTGCTCAAGGAGCGGGTCAGCGACATCGCCGACTTCATCGACGCGCTGCGACGCGTCGCGGCTGGTGGCACCGCGCTCGACCGCGAGGTGGTGACCGAACTCGTCCGGACGCGCTCCGCCACCGGCAGTGGCCAACTGGACGCACTCACGCCGCGCGAACGCGAGACGCTCGCCCTGATGGCTGAGGGGCGCACCAACGCCGGCATCGCCAAGGCGATGGTCGTGTCACTGGGCGCCGTCGAGAAGCACATCTCGAGCATCTTCGCGAGGCTCGACCTACCGGACACGGACGACGATCACCGCCGCGTCCTCGCGGTACTCACCTATCTCCGCGGGACGGGCTGAGCAACTTTGGAGCACGCAAACCGACCCGCTGACAGCAGGACGACGGCGCGTCGCATGCCGTGAACGTCAGGCGCTGCCCACGTCCAGGCCGTCCTCATTGGTCAGCCCAGGATTTTGGCCTTCTCGGCAGCGAACTCCTCGTCGGACAGGATCCCCTGGTCGTGCAGCCCGGCGAGCTTGGTCAGCTCGTCGATCTGCGCGCTGCCAAGTCCGGTCGATGGAGCCGCAGCCTGCTGCTGTGCGGCCTGGGCGGCCAACGCCTGCTGCTCCTGCTCCTGCTGGAGCTGGGCCTGTTCTTGCGCGGCTTGCTCCTCGGCGGCCGACTTGTGCGCGTGGTGCACCGCGGCGCCGGCCACGACGGCCCCTCCGACGATCGCCCTGCGGCGCATCCTGCGTCTCATGATTCCGGGCATGTTCAGTCCCTCAGCTTTCGATCTCGTTGTCGAGCATGGCTTCGAGCTCGTCCATCACGGCGTCGATGTCACTCGCCGGGATCCGTTCATGTCCCAATACGACCGCGCCTTTCTCACGCAGAGCCATGCTGGCCCTGATCGCCCAGGTGTTCTCCCACGCCAACAGGGCCACCGCACAGCCGGGCGGCAGCGCCTCCATGGCCGCTTGGGCGTCGGCGTCCGTGAGCAGGCCCGGTACGTCGCCTTGGATCGCCACCAAGTCAGGGATGCCGTCGCCGTCCAGGTCGGTCACCTCGGCCAGCGTCACCTGGCCGTCCTCGTCCTTCCAGGCCAGGACGAGATCGAGGATCCGGACCGTGCCGTTGGCGACGAGGGCGGAGATGGCCTCCGCGATGCTCCCGTCGGGTCTTGCCTCAGGAAAGGCGACGACGAGAACGTCGACCGGTCCCACCGGTCGGATGTGTCGAGCCGGGCGAACGCTCGATGTAGTCACGTGCTCCTCCAAAGGGTAGATAGAGCTGATCAATTCAGTTGGCAGGGCTCGCTGCTGCCAGGAGCCGATCGGCCAAGCCAGAGGCGAACGTTCTCGCCGTCTCCAGCTGGTCGTCCTGGATGTTCGTCGGTGGGATCTTCACTCCGAAGTACCGCTTGCGGTACTCCCCGGACCCCAGGTAGCTGATGAGAGAAAGCAGCGAGCGCACCTGGCCTCCGGCATAGCGGAAGTGGATGCCCTCGATGAAGTTGCCGCCGCGTTTGACCCCCAGCCGGTGCACCGTCTTGAGGTTGTGGCGCCAGTAACGGCGGCAGACAACCGCTGCCGTGAATGGCTTCCCCACGAGTACCTTTCTGGCCGTCTCCGATTCCAGGAACGACCGGATCGGCACTTGGTCGAGAGCCACCAGGTCGGGGAGCCGAAGACGACCAGGTCGTACGCGCGGTCGGTCACGACGTCGGGGATGCCGATCTTGCCCGGCCGGCGCCGCAGCTCGGCGGGGATCATGCCCAGAACCTCGAGGAACGGGTGCGGCATCGGGAAGGTCTCGAACCGCTTCTCGTAGCGCGGATCGGTGAACTCGATGGGGGCCAGGTGCACCTGACAGCCCCGCCCCCGCAGCACATCGGCCACCTCATCGAGGACCTTCACCGTCTGCCCGGTGTAGGTGAAGTAGACGAACAGCACCGACGGCGCCCGGACATCGTCCATTCCGACCATCTCCTCAGGTCACCCCGCGATGCCGCTTCCTCAGATGGTTTCGCGGCGATGGACGAACAGGGAGTGGATGATCCACAGGTCGACGAGGATCAGCGTGATGGCCCAGAAGGGCTGCACCGGGATGAACGCGAAGTTCACCAGCGCTTGGATGCTGACGAAGATGATCCCCAGCCAGCGGGCCCACGCCGCACCCGAGACCACCCCGAAGCCCGCTGCGAGCACGATGATGCTGATGATCAGATGGGTCCAGCCCCAGCTGGAGGCTCCCGTCGTGATCCAGTAGTTGGCCGGCTTGACGAAGTAGCTGCCCTTCACGATGAAGGCCAAGCCCTGCAGGATCCCGAAGCCACCGGCGAGGATGAGGAGCACGCCCGCAAACGTGGCTCCGACGGCACCCCTTTCGCTGACGGTCCGCTCGCTTGCTCGCGTGCTTCCAGACATGTGATCCCACCCGCTTCTCGAGGCGACGAGCCCCGGATATAACCGCTCTCGGCTGGAACCCACTCTGAACCCCTCCGAGGTTCATGACCTCATCCGGTGCGGGTGAGGTCTTCCGCATCGTCGGGTCCTTCGCTAGAACCGCTTCCACGTCACGGCGATGTCTTCGCCGACGACGGGTGCGAGGGGGTGATCGTCGCCGACGGCAACCACCTAGGCGGTTCTCGCTGCGAAGACTCTGTTGGTTGGTGGAGGTGGCGGGAATCGAACCCGCGTCCGTCGGTGAGGAGCCAGGACTTCTCCGGGCGCAGCTTGCTGCGGTTTTTCTCAGCCCCAGCGATCACGCAAGCAAGTCGCTGCCAGGCTCAGTCACGTAAGTGTTCCCTCGGGCCCCGTGACATGGACCGAGAGCAGTGGCTTCCTAGCTGATGCCAGCTACCGGGCCGGAAGCACTCCCGGGCTGACAGACTTCAACTCTGCTTAGGCAGCGAGAGCGAAGTCGGTGCTGTTTTCATTGGCACCTATTGGTTTGCACGGATCGTTAACGAGATAACCGTGCGTCCTCGACCCGCTTCTCCTGGGACGACGACCGACGTCGAAACCGTTCACCCCCCTATTGAGTTGTGGCCCCAGCCTACCCGCCTCAGCCGTCAGCCAGGCGCGCCGGGAAGCCTCCGGTCGCGATCGGGCCCCACCGGGTCGGGGTGATCCGCAGCAGACACTTGCCCTGGTCGACCATCGCCTGGCGGTACTCCGCCCAGTCCGAGTGCTCCCCCGCGATCGACCGGAAGTAGTCCACGAGCGGCTCGACCGCGTCCGGCAGGTCGATCACCT
This sequence comes from uncultured Actinomycetota bacterium, assembly GCA_963834425.1. GTDB lineage: Bacteria > Actinomycetota > Actinomycetes > Actinomycetales > CAVURS01 > CAVURS01. The sequence goes on along the minus strand of CAWIBR010000013.1, from coordinate 460,125 downwards.
CGCAGCTGCCGTCGACCTGCACCCAGGCCCCGCCGAAGTCGTCGCTCAGCACGAGCACACTCACCTGCGGGTTGCGGCGGGCGTTGGTCACCTTGGCCCGCTCCGGGTACGACGCGATGACGATCCGCCCCTGCTCGTCGACGCCCGCGGTCACCGGCGAGGACTGCACCCCGCCCGCGCGGCGCAAGGTGGTCAACACCATGTGATGGCGCGGCCGGACGAAGTCCAGCAGGGCGTCCAGGTCGACCGAGGTGTTCGTGGCGATGGTCCGAGGCATGGCCCCCACCCTGCCCGATCCTCGAGCGACTCACCAGGAGCCGCCGCCACCCCCGCCGCCGCCACCACCGGAGAACCCGCCGCCGCCGGAGAAGCCGCTCGAGCCGGACGACGAGGGCGTCGACACGAGCGCGCCCGACGCCACGGTCGAGAACGACTCCATGGCCGAGCCGAAGCCACCGAAGTTGAACGCGCTGGCCGCGTAGTAGCCGACGTACCAGTTGGGGATGCCGACGTTGACGCCGGAGGCCGCCAGCTGCTGGAAGATGCCGGCCCATCGCTCCGCGACGCCGAAGACGATCGCGTAGGGCAGGTAGCGGCTGAAGATGTCCTGCCCCTCCTCGAACTTGATCTGGCTCGCCTCGGCGGTCTCCAGATAGAGCCGGAAGCCGTTGGCCTGGGTGAGCGCAGCCGAGCCCGCGGCGGTGCGCGCCGGCATCCGCTTGGCCATCCACCGCGCGACCAGGCCACCAAGGATCAGGCCGAAGCCGGGGATGACGGTGTTGACGCTCTGCTGGCTGAAGCCGAACCAGGTCACTGCGACGCCGACGACGATGGCGGCCAGCCCGGCCCAACCCCATTGCGCCCGAACGGTTTGCGGGTTGCCGCGGAACCAGCCGCGCGCGGTCACGTCGTCGTAGAGCCGGGCCTGCGTGGCCTTGAGGTCGGCGGCGAAGGTGTTCTTGAGGTCCGACAGCAACACCTCGTTGCGCCCCTTGAAGATCGCCTGCATCAGCGCCATCTCATAGGGCAGCAGCTCGGCCGTCGGTGCCGGCAGCACGACCTGGAGGTTCCAGTCCTGCTTGCCGAAGTGGCCTTCCTTGGGGATCTCGATGATCTTCAGGTATCCCCGCACGGCCAGGTCGATGATGGTCGCCGTGACGTCGACGACGTTGGCCTCCTCATCGATCAGCGTGCCGAGCTGCCCGACCCGCATGCCCTCAGGCGGGGTGAACTGCACGGCGACCGTGCCGTGCCGCAGGCCGACCTTCTTCACGGTGTCCGGTTGCCCGGCGAGCGGCGTCAGGCCGGGGGTCAGCCCGACGTACTCCTCGTCGCGGCCTCGGCTCCAGACCAGCCAGGTCATCAGGCCGCCGAGGCCGATCACGATCAGCCCGGTCAGGCCGAGGGAGAACGGCGAGACGTCCAGGATCCGCGCGATCCCGGTGTGCCGCAGGATCGGGTCCGTGTTGCTGAACGTGCCGAGCGGGTAGGACAGCAGCATGGTCATGCCCTCGCCCGGCTCGAGGGTGTCGGTCGCGAAGGTCGAGGGGTTGCCGGCGTTGCCCGGTGCAGGTCTCGGTGCTGCCCTGTCCGCCGCGGTAGCAGACGACCTTGGTCGAGGCCGCGGGTGCGGTGACCGTGACCGTCGCCTTGTCGATCGGCACCTCCCACTCGGCGCCGGTGATGTTCCAGTAGAGCTCCTGGTGGTCGCTGAAACCGTTGAGCGCGCCCTTGATCGTGTAGCTCAGGACGTAGGTCTGGGTGCCGTCGACCGTCTGGTTGGGGTCGCCGATCCGGATCGTCGTCAGGTTGCCGTCGGTCGAGACCTTCGAGTCCGCGGGCGCGCCTGTAGGGACTGCTGACGTGGACGTCGGAGACCGGGTAGACCCGCACCTTGTTGGTGTTGCCCGGCCCGTAGGAGGAGTCCGCCTGGCCGGCCGTGGAGCTGGGGTCGTAGGCGAAGACGGTGCGCAGCTCGCGGTAGATCCCGTGGTGCTCGCCGCCGGCGAAGGTGTACTGGATCGTCTCCTGGACGTGCATCGTGCCGTCCTTGTCGACGGTCACGACCGCGGCGTACGACGGGATCGACTCACCGGCGTCGGCCTGGGCCAGCCCGGCCGGGAGTACGACGAGGGCCAGGGCACCCAGGATCACCGCGGCCGCCGCGGCGAGGCGAGCCCGCATCACATCTCCCGCCGCTGGCCGATGGCCCGGTCGGCCTCGCGCTTGTCCTGCCGCTCGCGCAGGGCCTGCCGCTTGTCGTAGCTGCGCTTGCCGCGCGCGACCGCGATCTCCACCTTGGCTCGTCCGTCCTTGAAGTAGAGCGCGAGCGGGACGAGGGTCTCCCCCGTCTCTCGCGTGTCGTTGGCCAACCGGACGATCTCGTCCTTGTGCAGCAACAGCTTTCGCCGGCGACGGGGCTCGTGGTTGGTCCAGGTGCCCTCGGTGTACTCCGGGATGTGGACGTTCTCCAGCCACACCTCGCCGTCGCGGACGGTGGCGAAGCCGTCGACCAGCGAGGCCCGGCCGGCGCGCAGCGACTTGACCTCGGTGCCGGTCAGGACCATGCCGGCCTCGTAGACGTCCTCGATGTGATAGTCGTGCCGCGCCTTGCGGTTGCTGGCGACCAGCTTGCGGCCTTGCTCCTTGGACACGCCCGGACCTCCCTCTGCCTCGCCGGAAGGCTACCGGCAGCGGCTACACGCGCAGGTAGAAGCGCAGCGTGACCAGCGAGACGAGCGCGGCCAGGACGATGCCGCCGACCAGGATGGCCGGGGCGATCGCGAAGACCTCACCGACCCCGATCCAGTTGGTGAAGGTCAACGAGGTCGCCAACCGATCTCGCACCAGGAGCTGCACGAAGCCCCACAGCACCCCGACGGCCACCACCCCGCCGAGGAAGGTCGCGATGATGTTCTCCAGCACGAAGGGCAGCTGGATGGTGAAGTTCGAGGCGCCGACCAGTCGCATGATCCCGGTCTCTCGCCGTCGGCTGAAGGCGGACAGCCGGATCATGATCACGTTGAGCAGCACGAAGACGACGACCATGAAGATGGCCACGATCACCGCGAACCACGAGATCCCGGAGATCGTGTTGAAGAGCGGTCTGAGCAGAGCTCTCTGGTCTTGCACGAGATCGACCCCGGGTGCGCCCTGGAACGAGCTGGCGATCACGGCGTACTTCTTGGGGTCGGACAGCTTGACCCGGTAGCTCTCCGGCATCTGGTCGGGCGTGACGCCCTTGAGGATCGCCGAGCCCTTGAACTGCTGCTGGAAGCGCTCGAACGCCTGCTGCTGCGACTCGTAGTAGACCCTCTCCACCAACGGTTTCAGCGACGTGAGCTGCTGCTCGATCTGGTCCTTCTGGGCCTGCGTGACCGTGCCGCCCGAGCAGCTGGCGACGGTGCTCGTCGGGTCCGCAGAGGAAGATCGAGACCTCGACCTTGTTGTACCAGTAGTCCTTGCTCTGGTTGACCTGGATGTGCAGCAGCCAGCCGACGCCGACGAAGACCAGGGTCAGCGCGGCGACCAGGACGATCGAGACGACCATCGAGATGTTCCGGCGCAGACCGGTCAGGGTCTCGCTGAAGATGAACTGCAACCGCACGTCAGCGCTCCGACCCGTAGACGCCACGGCTCTGGTCGCGCACCAGCTTGCCGTCCTGGAGCTCGATGACCCGCTTGCGCATCTGGTCGACGATCTCGTCGTCGTGGGTGGCCATCACGATCGTCGTACCCGTGCGGTTGATCCGGTCGAGCAGCTTCATGATGCCCAAACTCGTTGTGGGGTCGAGGTTTCCGGTCGGTTCGTCGGCCAGCAGGATCGGCGGCCGGTTGACGAACGCGCGAGCGATCGCGACCCGCTGCTGCTCACCGCCGGAGAGCTCGTGCGGGTAGCGCTTCTCCTTGCCGCCGAGGCCGACCAGGTCGAGCGTCTCGGGCACCACCTTGGCGATGGTGTGCCGCGGGCGGCCGATGACCGCAAGGGAGAAGGCGACGTTCTCGTGCACGGTGCGGTCGGGCAGCAGCCGGAAGTCCTGGAAGACGGTGCCGATCTGACGACGATGGGCCGGCACCTTGCGGTAGGGCATCCGGCCGAGGTCCTTGCCGGCGACGAGCACCGACCCGGAGGTCACGCCCTCCTCCCGCAGCACCAGGCGGAGCATGGTCGACTTCCCTGACCCCGAGGCCCCGACGACGAAGAGGAAGTCGCCGCGCTCGACGTTCAGGGTCACGGCCTCCAGCGCCGGCCGGTGGCCGCTCGCGTAGACCTTCGTGACGTTCTCGAACCGGATCATGCCGGGGGGTGCCTCGCTGAAGTGGGTGACGGATCAATGACAACGTGTTACTCACAGTTACAGAAAGTAGCGGTGCGTGCCCGCTCTGCGAGTGTACGTCGGCATCTCGAACGGATCCTGGAGCGCGGAACGCTCGGCGTTGCGGGACCGTTGTGGACCGGTCGCCTACTCGGCTTCGCGCTCCAGCGTGCGGCGCCAGCGGATGCCGGCCTCCAGGAAGCCGTCGATGTCGCCGTCGAAGACCGCGCTCGGGTTGCCGACCTCGTACTCGGTGCGCAGGTCCTTGACCATTTGATAGGGGTGCAGGACGTAGGAGCGCATCTGGTCGCCCCAGCTGGCCTTGACGTCGCCGGCCATCGCCTTCTTGGTCGCGGCCTCCTCCTCCTGACGCAGGGCGAGCAGGCGCGACTGCATGACCTTGAGGGCGGCGGCGCGGTTCTGGATCTGCGACTTCTCGTTCTGCATCGAGACGACCGTGCCGGTCGGGAGGTGGGTCATCCGGACCGCGGAGTCGGTCGTGTTGACGCTCTGCCCGCCCGGCCCCGACGAGCGGAAGACGTCGATCTTGAGGTCGCTCTCGGGGATGTCGATGTGGTCGGTCTGCTCGACCAGCGGCAGCACCTCGACGGCGGCGAAGCTGGTCTGGCGCCGGCCCTGGTTGTCGAAGGGCGAGATCCGCACCAGCCGGTGGGTGCCGGCCTCGACCGAGAGCGTGCCGAAGGCATAGGGCGCGTCGATCTCGAAGGTCGCCGACTTCAGGCCGGCCTCCTCGGCGTACGACGTGTCCAGGACGGTCGCGGGGTAGCCGTGCCGCTCGGCCCAGCGCAGGTACATCCGCAGCAGCATCTCGGCGAAGTCCGCCGCGTCGACGCCGCCGGCTCCGGAGCGGATGCTGATGACGGCCTCGCGGGCGTCGTACTCGCCGTTGAGCAGGGTGCGCACCTCGAGCTCGCCGACGGTCTTGGTCAGCGCGGCCAGCTCCTGCTCGGCCTCGACCAGGGTCTGGGCGTCGTCCTCGGACTCCCCCAGCTCGACCATGATCTCCAGGTCGTCCAGGCGTGAGGTCACGCCGGTGATCCGGTCGAGCTCGGCCTGCTTGTGCGACAGCTTGCTGGTGACGGCCTGCGCGGCCTCGGGGTCGTCCCACAGGTCCTGGGCGGACGACTGCTTCTCGAGGTCGGCGATCTCGCCCCGCAGCCGGTCCAAGTCGGTCACTTGCTGGATCGACTCGACCGTGGCCCGCAGGGCCTTGATCTCGTTCGGGAAGTCGACGGCCACGATCCGAGCCTATCCGGCGCTCCGGCCCGGCCTGGCCATCGACGGCCGGTCCCGAGTCAGTTGTCTCACGGCAACATTCGTGCGGCCTACGCCGGGGTTTGGCCGGAGATGCTACTTATCGGTCTGTAGACTGACAAGTAGCAGTCCAGCACGCTCCAACCCGTCATGGAAGGGGACCTCCAGCGGGCCGTGGGGCGCAATCTGCGTGCCTACCGCCGAGCGCGCGGACTGTCCCAGGAGGCCTTCGCCGAGTTGGTCGGCGTGCATCGCACGTATATGGGTGGCCTCGAGCGCGGCGAGCGCAACCTCACGCTGCGCTCGGTCGAGAAGCTGGCCGCGCGGCTCGACCTGTCGCCGATGGTGCTCTTCGCCCCGACGCCGCCGTCGACGCGACCTGGCCCTCCGGCGTCGACGTCGTGGCCACCCCGCACGCCTCGGGCTCCTCTGCCGGCACCGGCTCGGCCGCTCCGCAGTCCTAGTCCCCACCAACTCGGCGGGCAGATGTCGCCCGGAAGCTCCTGCTGGGGACCCGAGGCCCACTTCGGCCCGCCCGGTTGGCAGGCAGGCGAACCACGGGTCCGGCCTAGCGGTCGACGTCGGCCCGAGCCTGGGAGCGCACGGTCACGGTGATGCCGCCCGACCAGGCCTGCACGACCGGACCCAGGAGCGGCAACTTGACCCGGGCCGTGAGCTCGACCACGGCCGTCCGGCCGTCCGGGCTCCCTGTGGTGTCGGTCAGCTCGACATCGGTGACCCGGGTCGGCGGCGCGTAGGTCGACAGGTAGGTCGTGGCCGCCGCACGCACCGTCCCTTCGGACAGCGGCACGCTGCCGGGCAGGCCCGCGCCATAGACCCTGGGCGCGTCGGCCGCGTCGGCCGCGTCCAGTGCCGCCGCGTCAGAGGCATCCAACAGCTGGGTGCGCGCCAGATGCACGGCCGTGATGTCGACGGCGACGATCACCAGAGAGATCGCGATGATCACGTAGCCCAAGATCAGGATCAGGATCTGACCCTCATCCCTCTCGACATCGCCCTCCTGGGATCGGTCGACGAGACGGCGCCGGATCCGTTGAAGCACCCTCGGATTCATCGGGCGGAGAACTCGTCGACGGTGGAGACGTGGGTGGCGTTCAGGGTCACCTGGACCGGGATCAGCTTGTCCAGGAACCCGGGCACGCCGGGGAGCACCACCGTGATCGAACCGTGGACGCTCACGCGGCCGTTGCCGGACAGGCACGGTGTCGCGCTGCAGGAGACGGTGAGTTGGCCGGGGTGTGGCGGGTCGAAACCCTGATCGCGATAGGCGAGGGTCATCGCGGCCTGGGCCCGGCCCGGAGCGGAGGGCTCATCGGGTGCCGTCACGAACGCCCGTCCCGCCTCCCGGACCCCTTGCTCGACGGCGAGCGCTCCGGCCTGGATCCGACCGAGGGCCACGATCAAGTAGACGATCGGCACCAGCATCAAGACCGCCAGGAAGACGAACTCGATCAGGGCGCTGCCCTCTTCGCGGTCGTCCAACACCTCGGCGAGGCGACCGAGTCCCGGTGTCCTCACTGCGATTGTCTTCACTGCGATTCCGCGAACGCGTGACCGGTCGCCTCCAGTCGACGGGCTGGGCCGAAGAAGCCGAAGATCGGCAGGGGCGCGCGCACCCGCACGACCACCGTTGCCACGCCGTCGACGGTTTCGGTCGAGGCCGTCACGTCCTGAGCAAAGCTCGCGTTGAGGGTCTGCGTGATCAGCTCCTTCGACTCGGGCACAGCGTCACCGGGCTGCCGGTCCGCACGCGCGGCGGACCGGGCTCCCTCGGCCGCACACGACACGAGCATGTTGTGGACGTAGAGGTCGATGCCCAGCTGCAGGACGGCGGCGAAGATCAGCGTCAGCAGACCCCCGACGAGCGCGAAGTCGACGACCGCCGAGCCGGCGTCGGCTGGCCCGGTCGCCTCGCGGATGCTCACGGCTACTTGGGACCGCCGGCGACCTGGTCGAGCGCGTTGGAAAACAGCTCGCCCAGACGCTTGCCGGCGATGGCCCACAACGCGACGACCAGGCCCGCGGTCATGATCGTGACCAGCACCCAACCGGGCACGTCACCTCGATCGCGGGGTCCGGCACCGACCCGGCGAACCATCCGGCGGGCGACGGACGTCACTGCGGCCGCGACCCATAGCAAGAATCGACGAGCACTCTCGACCAGAAACCCTTGCTGCACAACGAGATCGGACATCGTCATCCTCCTAGATCTGGAACGACAGGTAGGCGATCCCCGGAAACACCGCGAACAACACCGTGATCGGGAGCACGAGGAAGACGACGGGGATCATCATCGCGATCTCCTTCTTGCCGCCGGACTCCATCAGGGCCCGACGGCCGACCTCACGGACGTCCTCCGCCTGGGCGCGCAGCACCTCGGCGAGCGGAGTCCCTCGCTCGACCGCAACGACGATTCCGTCGACGAACCGGGCCAGGCTAGGTAGGCCGGTGCGCTCACCGAGCAGCTGCAAGGCATGGGGCAGCGAGGCCCCTGCTCGAGCCTCGGCCAGACATCGCCGCAGCTCCCCCGCCAGCTCCCCGCTGCTGAAACGGCAGACGCGTTCGAGCGCCCCCACGGCACCCTCGCCAGCGCCTACTGCCAGGGCAAGCAGCTCGGCCGTGGTCGGGAACTCAGCCAGGATCCGCTCCTCCCGCCGGTCGGCTGCGCGGGTCAGGGCTGCGTCGCGCGCGACCACGCCGCCGGCGCCGGCCAGCAGGACGAGCGCGACGGCGAGGACGGGTCCGATCGACCCACCGGCCCAGAGCAGGCCGGCCGCCAGTCCGGCCGCCGCCGCCGCGACCGCACCCCACACGACCTGCTCCGCTCGGAACGCATCGACGTCCGGCTCACGACCCGCGCGCTCGAGCCTTCGGCCCACCGAAGTGGCGCCCCCGAGGACCCGCTCAACGCCGCCAACCGCGTCGGCCATCACCGGGCTCAACAACCGTTCGACGACCGGGAAGGGCGTGCGCAGCGGTGCGCGCCGGGCGAGTAGACGACTCGGGCGCGGCGTGTCCCTCAGGTAGGGCGCGAGCCGGTCGTCCAGAGTCGGCTGCCGTGCCCACGGCACCCGCAGCACGATCAGCCAACACCCCAGGCCGCAGACGAGTCCCAAGAAAGCTCCGACCCACACGTGGTTCATCGCAGCACCCGCTGCTCTTCGGGGAGGCGCCCGATCCGGATCATGATCCGATAGGCGACCAGCGTGCAGGCGGCACCGATCAGCAGCACTGCCGCTCCTGCCGGGCGGTCGTACGCCGCGACCGCTTGGGGACGAGTCGCCAACAGTGCCAACACGATCCACGGCGCCGCCACGGCCAGGCGCGCGCCGTTGACGGTCCAGCTCTGTCGGGTCTCCAGCTCCCCGCGAGTTCGCGCGTCCTCGCGCAGGAAGGCGGACAACGTGCGCAACAGCCGCCCGAGGTCGCTTCCGCCGACATCTCGAGCTATCCGCAGCGACTCGACCAGCCGGTCGGCGACCGGGTCGGCCAGGCGGTCCTTCAGCCGATCCAAGCAGTCCGAGAAACGCCCGCTGGCCCGATAGTCCTCGGCGAAGGAGCCGAACGCAGAGCGGAGCTCGGCTGGCCCCCGGACCGCCAACTGACTCAGCGCCTCCGGCAGTGAGAGGCCGGCGCGAACGGCCGAGGTCAGGTTGTCGACGGCCTCCGGCCAGACGTCGCGAAGGGCCGATCGACGATGCCGGGCCCGCATCCGCACGACCGCGATGGGGCCCCAGCCGGCCATGGCTCCGAAGCACACTCCGATGACCGGCACACTCGTAGCGACAGTCACCAGACCGGCCACGACGGCGAAGGCGGTCAGACACGTGATGACCAAGGACCTGGGGGTGACGTTGGCGACGCCCGCCTGAGTGAGGTCGTCGCGCAGCCGAGACCCGACGCCCCGCCCCCGAGAGGGGCGTGCGGGAGGGGACGGCCAGAACGACCACCAGATGCAGAACAACCCGGCGCCCAGCAACAGCCCGACCAGAGCCCCGCTCATCGCGCAGCACTCCCCGACTCGGTCAGCAGCTCGGCCAGGCTGAATCCATGAGCCACGAACCGGTCCTCGTGCGGCGGGAAGCCCTCGGCACGAACCAGGACACCCTCGCGGGTGGTGAAGATGTCGGCGATCTCGACGACGTCACGCTCGACCCGGCCAGGCAGCGCGACCACCTCGCGCACCCGGCGTACACCGTCCCGGTCGAGGGTCAGGTGCACCACGATGTCGACGCTGCTCGCGACGGTGGGTACGACGAACGACGCGCTCACGTTCTCCCCGGCAAGCAACGGGAGCGTGCACATCTTGGTGACCGCCTCACGGGCGCTGTTGGCGTGGATGGTGCACATACCAGGAAGTCCGGAGTTCAACGCGATCAGCAGGTCCAGGCTCTCGGCCTGGCGCACCTCCCCAACCACGATGCGCGACGGACGCATCCGCAGCGCTTCCTTGACCAGTCGGCGCAGCGGGATCTCGCCCGTGCCCTCGAGGCTGGCCTGCCGGCACTGCATGGACACCACGTCGCGCAGGGGCAGACGCAGCTCGAAGACCTCCTCGCAGGTCACCACTCGGTCCCGTCCGGGGATGGCCGCGGCCAGGCAGTTGAGCATCGTCGTCTTGCCGGCTTGGGTCCCCCCGGCCACCAAGATGTTCAGCCCACTCGTCGCTGCCGCCGCGAGAAACGCCGCCGCATGACGGGTCAGGGTGCCGAGCCGGACCAGGTCGTCGAGATGGTCGGCCTTCACGACAAACTTGCGAATGTTGACGGCCCAGGAATCGCGGGTGATGTCCGGGATGACCACGTGCAGGCGCGAGCCGTCGGCGAGCATCGCGTCGACGAACGGCGAGCTGAGGTCGACCCTGCGCCCTGAGGACTTGAGCATGCGCTCGACGAGATCCCGGACCTGGTCGGCGGTCAGGATCGTGGTGGTCAGCTCGGAGATCCCGTTGCGCGCCACAAAGACCTTGCCCGGCTCGTTGATCCAGATCTCCTCGACCAGCGGGTCGTCCAGGAAGGGTTGGAGCGGTCCGAGTCCTGCCACCGCGTCCATGACGTGCTTGACCGCACCGGTCACGTCGACCAGGCCGGGCAGGCCTCCGGCGAGCGACCGCTCGTCGTAGTCCAGGACCGCGTCCTGCACAAGGGCTCGCATGGCTGAAAGGTCCCGGACCGGGTCGACGCCGCCCCGCCGGACCAGCTCGCGGACCTCCGCCTCGACGATGTCCACGCCGTCGCTCACTCGTGCCCCCTTCGGATCGCGCGCCACCGGCCAGTGACACCTCACATGCGCACAGAGTGTCGTAACCGGGGCAACTCGTCCAGATCGTCGGAAATCTGGTCTGACGATGCACCAGTCAGGCGTGCTGGGTCACGTCGCAGCGGCTCCCTGTGGATAACCCGCGCCCACCGGGCGGGACGCGTCACGATCGGCGCATGCGGCTCTGGTTGACCCTCGCCGACGCCGACGCCGGGACGTCGGTCGACCTGCTCGTCCAGGCGCCGCAGGGATCGCAGGTCTGCGATCTGCGGCCGCACCTCCCCGGTCAACCCCCGCACGCTGACCATCGACCAGACCTGTACGCCGGGTCCTGGAGGCTGGCCGACGACGCTGAGCTCGGGCACCCTCCGCTGCTGGACGGCGCCGTGATCCACGTCGGTCGGCCGGCGCCGATCAGCCGGGGGGTGACCGGGCTGCTCCACCTCGATGTGACCAGCGGGCCGGACGCTGGCGGGTCCTACGCCCTGGCGTCCGGGTCGCACGTCGTCGGTCGGTCCCCGACGGTCCAGGTGCGCATCGAGGATCCCGAGCTGTCCCGCGCCCACCTGCTGGTCGAGGTCTCCGACTCGACGACCCAGGTGAGCGACCTCGGCACGACGAACGGCTCTCGCCTCGGCGACGAACCCCTCACGAGTACGCCGCGGATCTGGCCGCTCGGCGTAGCGCTACATGCGGGCGGCTCCCTGTTGGAGCTCCGGACTCACGGATCTCCCTCGGCCGCAACGACCTTCGACGGCGCCGGCGGCATCTCGATCAACCGTCGACCGCGCGACGTGCCGTCGAGACCGGACGTCGTCGTGACGTTTCCGGACGCCCCCCGGCTCGGCCACGCGGACGCATGCCGTTGCTGGCCATGATCGTTCCGTTGCTGGTGGCCGGCCCGATGGCCTGGTTGCAACACTCACCGACGTATCTGCTCTTCGGGTTGATGAGTCCCGCGATGCTGGCCGGCAGCGTCCTCAGTGAGCGCCGCGGAGGCAGACGCGACTGAGCGACAGGCACTGGCCATCTGGCGGGCGGAGACCGCTCGCGCGAGCGAGGAGATGCTGCGGGCCGTGGGGGCAGAGGCAGCAGGTCGCCGGGAGGACTCACCCGACCCGGCCGAGCTGCTGCGCACCGCCCAGGTCCCGCTCGCCCGGCTGTGGGAGCGCCGACCCGGGGACGTCGACTTCGGCTGTCTGCGAGTCGGCCGGGCGAGCGTCCCTGCCCGGGCTCGCCACGTCGGCCCCGTCCAAGGCGGCGCGCCCCTCGTCGCGGACGTCCCGCTGCTCGTCTCGCTCGTCCAGGTCGGCGTCTTGGGAGTAGCCGGGCCGCGAACCGCCGTCGAGGGGCTGGCCCGCAACCTCGCCGCCCAGGTCGCCGGGTGGCACAGCCCGCGGGACGTCCAGCTGATGATCCTGGTCGCCGAAGCCGAGGACCTGGACTCCTGGACCTGGGCGGCGCGCCTTCCGCAGACCCGGGTCGGGACGGGCGGTAGCTGCCGAGCATGGTTCGGGGGCCCGGTCGTGGCTGACCAGGTTCGCGAGCGGGTGGTCGAACTGACCGCGGTGCTCGACGAACGACTGTCTCGTCGTGCCCACCTGGGGACGACGTCGTGGGACGGGCCGCGCGTCATCGTGCTGCTCGACGGGGCACGAGCCCTGCGGCTCGTGCCGGGCGTGGCCCGGATCCTGGCCCTCGGTCCGAGCGTTGGGCTGCACGCCATCTGCCTGGATCGGGACCGAGCGCACCTGCCCGTCGAATGCGGGGCGGTCGTCGAGACGGCGCCGCCGGTCGACGGCGCCGAGTCCACGGTCCACATTTCGGGCGCGCTCGAGGCCGCCTCCGACATCGTCATCGAGGGCGTGTCCCTGGCCTGGGCCGAGCAGTTCTCCCGAGCCATGGCGCCGCTGCGCGACGCTACGCCGGAGTCGACATCGGCCGAGCCGCCCGATCGGGTGCGGTTGATGGATCTACTCGCCGCTGACATCGAGATCGATCCCTTGAGTTCCCAGTCGCTTGAAAGCCGTTGGCGCACAACACCTCGCTCGACCCGAACCGTCCTCGGCGTCACGGCCGACGGCCCGTTCACGATCGACCTCCGCCACGACGGCCCGCATATCCTCGTGGGTGGGACGACCGGCGCGGGCAAGTCGGAGCTGCTCCGGACGCTCATCGCCTCCCTCGCTGTCGTCAACGCTCCGGACCAGCTCGGCTTCGTGCTGGTCGACTACAAGGGCGGCTCGGCCTTTGATGCTTGCGCCGAGCTGCCCCACACGCTGGGCCTGGTGACCGATCTCGACCCCCAGTTGGCCGAGCGTGCCCTTCGTTCGATGCAAGCCGAGCTCACGCGTCGCGAGGCAGCCCTGCGTTCGGTGGGCGCCAAGGACCTGGAGGAGTACCAACGCATCGCTGGCCCGGAGGCACCAACCCTGCCGCGGCTGATCCTGGTGATCGACGAGTTCCGGATGCTGGCCGAGGAGCTGCCCGCGTTCGTCGACGGACTGGTCCGCATAGCAGCCGTTGGACGCTCGCTCGGCGTTCACCTGATCCTGGCCACCCAACGTCCGGCCGGCATCGTCTCGGCGGACATCGCCGCCAACGTGAACCTACGGATCGCCCTGCGCGTGCGCGACCGGACGGACTCCGAGGACGTGATCGAGGCCCGCGAGGCGGCGGCCATCAGCGCGAGCACGCCGGGTCGCGCGTTCGCGAGATCCGGAGCGAACCCGCTGGTGTCTTTCCAGGCTGCGCGCGTCGCTGGTGTATCAATCGACGACCCGTCCACCATCGAGGTCACCCGCGTCACACCTGAGCAGATCGGCGAGTTGCCCACCACCGCAACGCCTTCCGGTCACGACCGTCATCCGGGTGACCGCGGCGACCTGGCCGCCTTCGCCGCTGCTGCCCGACAAGCCGCGGCACGTCTCGGCCGGCCGGTGAGCCGTCGACCGTGGCTTCCCCCACTCCCGGACGTCGTCACGATCGACGACCTCGATCGCCCCCTCGGCGGCGCCCACGCGCCGTACGCCGTGGTCGACCATCCAGATCGCCAGGCCCAGGAGACCATCGCCTGGGACCTGGTGCACGGCGGGCACCTCCTCGTGGCCGGCACATCCCGCAGCGGCCGGTCGACCTGTCTGCGCACCCTCGCCGGATCACTGGCCGCTTCCTTGGCACCGCAGGCGGTGCATCTGCATGTCATCGAAGGCGCCGCGGGAACCCTCCAGGCCATCCGCCGACTCCCCCACGCTGGCGTCGTCGTCGGCAGCGACCAGACGGCTCGCGGGGTCCGGCTGCTCGACCGGCTACTGCAGGAGGTCACTGAGCGCCAATCCGCTTTGTCCTCAGCAGGTTTCGGATCATTGGCCGAGCAGCACGCCGGTGTCGAAGCGACCGAGCGGCTGCCCTATCTGGTGCTGCTGGTCGACGGCTGGGAGAGCCTCGCCGCCGCCTGGGAGCAGATCGACCACGGTCGCCCGACCGAGAGTCTGCAACAGCTGATGCGAGACGGCATCGGCGTGGGGCTCCGGGTGGCCATCACCGGCGACCGGTCCTTGCTGATGTCCCGTCTCGCATCGCTGGTGGCCGACAAGGTCCTGCTCCGGCTGGCCGATCCGGCCGATCTGGTGCTGTGCGGCATCCCGACCACCGCCCTGCCGAGGCGCCTACCGGCAGGGCGTGGACTCCGGGTCGCGGATCACGATGAGGTGCAGGTGGCCTTGCTCGCCGCCGAGCCGAGCAGCTCGGCGCAGACGGCCGCGTTGGACCGGATCGCGGAGCACTCCCGGGCCGACCAATCGCGGTTCACCCCGGCCCAGCGCCCTCTGCGGATCGAGACCCTGCCCGCCCAGGCCGGCTACGCCGAGGTCGCGGCCCGCGTCGGCAACCCGCCGGGCGAGTGGACCCTGGTCGGGCTCGGCGGCGACGCGGCTGAGCCGATCGGGCTGACGCTGCCCGGTCCCTTCATCGTCGCCGGGCCGCCTCGCAGTGGCCGGTCGACGACGCTGGCCACGATGACTCGATGGCTCCTCGCTCGCGACCGGCCGGTCATCGCGCTCATCGACCACCGTGAGCCTTCCCCGTGGAGCCCTCTCTCGAGCCTCCCCGACCTGCACCCGGCCGACCGCGTCGACGCCGAGGCGATCGGCCGACTCCTTGATGCCTGGCCCGACGCCTTCGTCGTCATCGACGATGTCGAGAGCCTCGTCGACACCGAGGCTGAAGACGTTGTCCTGCAATGGTTCAAGCGCACCGGCTCGGGGTCCGGAAGGCTCATCGTGAGCGGCACCGCGACCGAGATGGCAGCGAGCTTCCGTGGGTTGGTGGTCCTGACCCGGCGTTCCGGCCGCGGCGTACTCCTCAACCCCACGACGTACGCCGAGGGTGACCTGCTCGGCGTGCGGATCGCTCCCGGTGACGATGCTCCGCGGATCCCCGGCCGAGGCCTGCTCGTCCAGGATGGCCACACCGTCCCCGTCCAGGTGGCCGCGGGCTAGCCCCGCCGGCGCGCGATTTCGGGGCGGGCACCTAGGGTTGCCGGATGACCAGCGAGCCGCGGAACTGGCAGCAGGAGGCCGATGCGCTGGCCCACGCGGCGGTCGCATCCGGCCGGCCCACCGGGTGGTTCGAACAGCTGTACGCCGCGGGGCAGGCCGGGTCCGTGACGATGCCCTGGGACCGGTCTGCGCCGAATGCGTTGCTGGAGCAGTGGGCTCGGGAGCGCGACGTCGACGGAAGCGGGCAGCGCGCCGTCGTCGTCGGCGCAGGACTCGGTGCCGACGCGGCGTACCTGGCTCGCCTCGGCTACGACACCACCGCGTTCGACATCTCCCCCACGGCCATTGCCATCGCTCGCGAGCGCGTGAACCGGCCAGCCGTCCAGTTCGTGACGGCCGACCTGCTGGCCCCGCCGCCGGACTGGCTGGGCGAGTTCACCCGCTCCTGAGCTCGCTTTGGCGGTCGAAACCGGGTTCCGGGCACCGCCAGGCGGTCGGAAAACCGGTTTCGACGGCCAAACCCGGACTCGACGGCCAAGACCAGCGCGGGCGGGGCCTGGCAGGATGCCGGGCGTGAGTGAGGACGCAGTGGTGCCGACGGTGGGGCAGAGCCGGGTCCGGGATGCCGTGGCCTCGGACGTCGGACGGATCGCGGAGATGGTGCGCGAGCTCGCGACGTACGAGAAGGAGGTCGACAAGGTCGAGTCGACCGCCGAGTCGTTCGCCACCCTGATGTTCCCCACCGACGGCAGCACGCCGATGGCGCACTGCCTGATCGCCGAGGTGAGCGACACGGAGACCGACAGTGGTTGGCGGGCCGTCGGTTTCGCCGCCTGGTACGTCACCTTCTCCACCTGGACCGGGCAGAACGGCATCTGGCTCGAGGACCTCTACGTCGCCCCCGAGCAGCGCGGGTCGGGCCTGGGCAAGGCGCTGCTCGCCCGGTTGGCCCAGATCGCGGTCGAGCGAGGCTACGCGCGGGTCGAGTGGTGGGTCCTCACCTGGAACGAGCCGGCGCTCGGCTTCTACCGTTCA
Source organism: uncultured Actinomycetota bacterium (assembly GCA_963834425.1). GTDB lineage: Bacteria > Actinomycetota > Actinomycetes > Actinomycetales > CAVURS01 > CAVURS01. The sequence goes on along the minus strand of CAWIBR010000013.1, from coordinate 443,720 downwards.
CTCGGCGCCGAGGCGTTGGACGAGTGGGTGCACTACCGGATCGACCGGGAAGCGTTGCAACAGCTGGGTTCCTAGCCCGTCCTACCTCTGACCAAACCGCCGTCAGTGACCCGGGCCGGTCATCACCTTCCGACGCTCCGACTCGTGCGCGCCACCCTTCAGCGCCAGCGTCTTGCAGGCCTCCGCGATGTCCCGGGCGAGCGTGTCGACGTGCTCCCGGCTCATCGTCTCCTTGACCAGGGCCCGCATGATCGTGACCTCCTGAGCGTCCGGCGGCAGCGTGTACGCCGGCACCATCCAGCCGCGCTCGGCCGAGAGCTGCCAGGCGATGTCGAACTCGTTGTAGTTCTGCGGCTCGGCGAGCTTGAACGCCACCAACGGCAGCTGCTCCTCCTCCCGCCCGATGATCTCGAACAGGCCGATGGCTTCCAGCTTGTCGGCGAGCAGATGGGCGTTCTGCTGCATGTTCTCCATGATGTAGCCGTAGCCGGAGCGGCCGTAACGCACCAGGTTGTAGTACTGCGCAAGCACCATCGCCGACCCGGTCGAGAAGTTGAGCGTGAACGTCCCGTCGGTCTTGCCGAGGTAGTTCTCCTCGAAGACGAGCTCGGGGGCCAGGTCGGCGACCTCGCGGAAGATCAGCCAGCCGATGCCGGGATAGACCAGCCCGAACTTGTGTCCCGAGACGTTGATCGAGCGCACCTGCTCCAGCCGGAAGTCCCACTCCGTGTGGGGATAGAGGAACGGCCAGACGAACCCGCCACTCGCGCCGTCGATGTGCAGCGGGACGTCGAGTCCCTGCTCGTTCTTGATCCGCACCAACAGGTTGTTGATGCCCACGATGTCGTCCCGGTGCCCGGTGAAGGTCGTGCCGAGCACCGCGGCGACGCCGATCGTGTTCTCGTCGATGTGCGGGGCCACGTCGTCCGGCCCGATCGTGTACTTGCCCGGCTGCAGCGGCACGATCCGCGGCTCGACGTCGAAGTAGCGGCAGAACTTCTCCCAGACCACGTGCACGTCGCCGCCGAAGATCAGGTTCGGGTTCGCCGTCGACTTGCCGGCCGCCTCCTGACGCTTCCGCCAGTTCCACTTCAGCGACAGGCTGCCGAGCATGATCGCCTCGGACGACCCCTGCGTGCGCGCTCCGGTCGTGGGCCCCGGCGCGTGGAACAGGTCGGCCAGCATCCGGATGCAGCGCTGCTCGATCTCGGCCGTCCGCGGGTACTCGGCGTGGTCGATGAAGTTGCGATGGAGGTTGTCGGCGATGATCCGCTGAGCCTCCGGCTCCATCCAGGTCGTGACGAAGGTCGCGAGGTTGCGGGCCGGATCACCCTCCAGCGCCAGGTCCTCACCGACGAGGCGCATCGCGTCGAGCGCGGACATGCCGTCCTGCGGGAACTCCGAGGTCGGCACCTCCCGGGTGAGGAAACGGTTGCCGAACATGGCTGCTGTCGGCGTCGTACGTCGGGCGAGTGGCGGTCACCGCGGGGCTCCTTCGATCGGCTGACTTGGCTCGACGCTAGGTCGCTCGGCGGCCTCGGCGCCTCCCCCGCTGGGGGTGGGATTCAGGCTCAGCCGCCGCCGACGCCGACGACCGCCACGGCGCGCCGCCAGGCCGGGAGCAGGAGCGCGGCGCCGACCAGGAAGCACACGGCCCCCCACAGCGTCCCGGCGACGGAGAGCCGGCTGTTGATGAAGTCACCGGTGGTCGGGACCAGATAGCTGGCCAGGGCCGAGGCCATGAAGAGCACCGACCCCAGCAGGTTGACCCAGGCGATCCACCAGGGCAGTGACCGGGCCCGGAGGGTCCAGAAGCCGCCCCCGAGGGCCAGGATGCCCAGCACGCTCGCGACCAGGAAGAGCGTCGACCCGAAGACGTCCGGACGCCACACGTGCCGGTCCTGCTGCTGGGCCGTCGCGTTGCGCGCCAGAGCCGCGAAGGTGCTGATGTTGAAGAACAGCGTCCCGGGGAACTGGGTCGCCGCCGCTTGCCAGCCGCGATCGTGCGGCAGCCATCCGCGCAACCGCGCCGGGGCGGGCTGGTCGTCCGCCAAACCGGGCACCGGGAGCATGGCCGGGCTCTGCGCCTGCACGAGCTGGGCGTACGACGCGCAGGTGAAGAACACCGACCCGACGAAATACGTGACCGAATCCGCCGTCCCACCAACGGCATTCACGTACGCCGGGACGGAGCCGAGCACAAACAATGCAGAGCCGACGACGAAGAGCCAGGCCATCGTGGCGTTCAGCCGGACCGGCCGCACTCTCATGACGCCTCCGTCGGGACGTGATCCACGTGCCGCATCATCTACCGACGGCCCGTCTGAGAAGGTAGCCCTGTGCCCCGCCGGTCCATCGACCCCGATGTCGATCTGCACGACCGCAGGCAGCGCGAGGAGCTCCACCACCATCACCCGCGGATCCTCGGCGCCGTCGCGGTGGGCGGGGTGATCGGTGCCGAGGCTCGCTACGCATTGGCCCTCGCCATCAAGCACCCGGCCGGGGCCTGGCCCTGGTCCACGCTGCTGATCAACGTCATCGGTTGCCTGCTGATCGGTGTCCTGATGGCTGCCCTCGGCCACGCCCGGCGGCCACCTCAGCTGCTCCGGCCGTTCGTCGGCACCGGCATCCTCGGCGGCTTCACCACCTTCTCGACCTACGCCGTCGACGTGCGGGCGATGGCCGTCCACGGCGAGCCGGCGCTCGCCCTGGCCTACGCCGCCGCAACCATCGTCGCGTGCCTGGCTGCGGTCGTCGCCGGCACGCTGGCCACGCGCGCCCTCCTGCGGCCGAGCCCGGTGGCGGCATGATCACCGCGCTCGTCGTCGCGGGCGGAGCCGCCGTCGGCGCCCCGGTCCGCTACCTCTCCGACCGAGCCGTGCAGAGCCGGCACGACTCGCCGTTTCCGTTCGGGACCATGCTGGTCAACGTCGTGGCCTGCCTGATCCTGGGCGCCGCGACCGGCGCGGCCCACCTGTCGCCGACGCTCTTCGCCCTGGTGGGCACCGGGTTCTGCGGTGCCCTGAGCACCTACAGCACCTACAGCTTCGAGACGTTCCGGCTGGCCGAGGACGGCCTGTGGGCGCCGGCCGTCCTCAACGTCTCGGTCAGCCTCTGCCTCGGCCTGGGCGCCGCCTCACTGGGAGTCTGGGCCGGGGGTCTGTTCTGAGCCGTCGTCCGGGCCGGGCTGCGCATCGGGACTACCGATAGGCGTCCGGCGATGCGGTCGCGAACAGCAGCACCAGAGCGGTCAGCAGGACCAGCCCCAGCGGTACGCCGAGGGCGATCCGGATCGCCGCCGAACTCGATCAGCCGCCCGGCGAAGGGCAGGCCGACGAGCTGCAGGGTGATCGCCGGCGACGCGGGCCCAACGACGCTCCTGCCGCAGCCCTCGGGCCATCAGAACCAGGCCAACAGCCGCCAAAAGGGACAGACCCGAGCTCGGCTGAGCGGCAGCCCAGAGCTGCGGTCTGCCGCTGCTGCGGTGAAGCAGGTCAACGACCAGGACGACGGCCAGCACGAGCATGAACGCGGCCTCGACCAGGAGCAGCCAGACCAGCACCGCCAGGGCGCCGCGGATGCCCGGCGGCGGCGGGGTCGGCGCGTCCGGCGCGGGTACCGGGAGGCCACGGCGGGACGCTACCCGGGAGTCCGGCCCGAGTCGCGAAGATCACGTCCGGAGCAGGCTCGTTGCCGGTTTCGGGTCCCGGCTGCCCTGAAAGTCATCTTGTGCACCGGGCCATGTGGGAGCAGGCTTGATCGCGAAGGAACACAACGAGGTGACTGCTCGTTGCGCAACGTGGATCAACCGTGAAGAAACTGCTCGATCCCTTGAGTGTGCTTGACGCTCGTGAAAGTATGCACAAGCAAGGGGGACGCAGTGTCAGCGTGCACCGGGACTCAACGGCGAGCATCCACGAACCGCGAGACACGACGACTACCCAGCACAGGACTACTCGAACACGACGACTACTCCACACACGACGATGAGTACGAGGAGCACGATCCTGATGGACTGGCGCAACCGCGCTGCCTGCCTGGACGAGGACCCGGAGCTGTTCTTCCCGATCGGGAACACCGGGCCCGCCCTGTCGCAGATCGAGGAGGCCAAAGCGGTCTGCCGACGCTGCGAGGTCATTGACACCTGCCTCAAGTGGGCGCTCGAGTCCGGTCAGGACGCCGGCGTCTGGGGCGGGTTGTCCGAGGACGAGCGGCGCGCGCTCAAGCGCCGCAACGCCCGGGCCCGCCGGGCCGGCTGAAGGCGCACCCCGCACGACCTAACCCCATCCGACGTTCCTGAGGCCCCGACCATCCGGTCGGGGCCTCAGCGTTTGCCGGTCCGCCCTGAGCGGTCAGATCACCGGGTCAGTGCTGGGCCGGGCCGACCGGGCGCGGATGCAGCTCGAGGGTGACGACGGTGCCGCCACCCGGGCGGGGCGACCAGGCGATCGAGCCGCGCAGCTCACGGACCAGCGCCTGGACGATCTGGGTGCCGAGGCCGGCCCGCGCCGGGTCGAAGGCCACCGGCATGCCCGTGCCGTCATCACCGACCGTCACGAGCAAGGTGTCCCGCCCGTCGTCGCCGATGTCCCGCTGAGCATCGACCTCGACCCGGCCCTGGCCCCCGGCCAGCCCGTGCTCCACGGCGTTGGTCAACAGCTCGGTCAGCACCAACGCCAACGGCGTCGCGTCCTCGGCCCGGAGCAACCCGAAGGACCCGCTGCGGTGCACGTGCACCCGCTCGTCGTGTCCGGCGACCTCGATCATCATGGTCAGCGTCTGGGCGGCGATGTCGTCGAAGACAACGGTCTCGTCCAGCCCCTGCGAGAGCGTCTGGTGGACCAGGGCGATCGCGCCCACGCGGCGTACGGCCTCCTCGAGGGCACCGCGGCCCTCGGCATCCAGCGGTAGGCGCCGGGCCTGGAGGCGCAGGAGGGCGGCCACCGTCTGCAGGTTGTTCTTGACCCGGTGGTGGATCTCGCGGATGGTCGCGTCCTTGGTCATCAGCTCCCGCTCGCGCCGGCGCAGCTCGCTGACGTCGCGCAACAGCACCAGCGCGGCCGAGCGCACGCCGTCATGCACGATCGGGATGGCCCGCAGCGACAGGCTGGTGCCGTTGGCCTCGAGCTCGGCCCGCCACGGAGCCCGGCCCCGCACGACGAGGGCCAGGCTCTCGTCGACGCCGTCGCCGTGATGGATCAGCGGCGTCACGACCTCGGCCAGCGACGCGCCGACCACCTCCCCCGGGTGCCCGATCCGGTGCACCGCCGAGACGGCGTTGGGGCTGGCGTAGTCGACGACTCCCTCGGCGTCCAGGCGCACGAAGCCGTCGCCCACGCGGGGGGCGCCGCGCCGCGAGCCGGTCGGCGCGCCCGCCACCGGGAACGTGCCGGCCGCGATCATCCGGGCCAGGTCGTCGGCCGCTGACAGGTAGCTCAGCTCGAGCCGGCTCGGCATCCGCGCGGCGGCCAGGTTGGTGTGCCGGGTCAGCACGGCGATCGGGTGTCCCTCGCGCACGACCGGGATCGCCTCCTCGCGCACGGGTACGTCGTCGGCGTTCCAGTCCGGGTCGCGCTCGCGCAGGATCCGGGACTCGTCGTACGCCGTGTCGATCTGAGTCCGCCGGCCGCGCTCGACCCGGTTGCCGACCTGGTCCTCGAAGAAGACCATCGGCCCGGTGACGGGCCGCACGTGCGCGCCGGCCACCCAGGCCGTGCCGTCGTCCTCGGGCAACCAGAGCACCAGGTCGGCGAAGGACAGGTCCGACAGCAGCTGCCAGTCGCCCACGAGCAGGTGCAGCCACTCGGCGTCGGCCACCGACAACGCGGTCCGGTCGCGCACCAGATCGGCAAGCGTGGGCATAGCGCTGAGACTAAGGCGGTAGGCGCGCGACCGGCCGCCACGCGCGCGGCGCGTCGCGCCAGGTCCGGGCGTCCAGGTCGTGGCGGTACCGCTGCGGATCACGGCCCGCAGGCTGCGCAGGGCGACCGACAGGGCCGCGATGCCGCTGCTGTCGAGCTTGGCCACCTCTTCGATCGTGTCGCGGGCCCGGGCCAGCGCGTCGGCGTTGGCCTTCTCCCACTCGGTGATCCGGTGCTGCGGCTCACCCTCCTCGGTCATCCGCAGGACGGCGATCGTGAGCGACTCCAGCGCGGCGTAGAGATCGATCCGCAGGGACGCCCGGGCGAGCGCGTCCCAGCGGTCCTCGCGCGGCAGCGCGGTGATCCGGCCGAGCATGGCGTCGACGCCGTAGCGCTCGGACAGGGTGAAGTAGACCGGCGCCACCCGGTCGGCCGGCACGCCGGTCTCGGCCGCGATCTCGGTGACGTCCAGCAGCGAGAAGGCATCGAGCAGGGCGGCCGTCCGGTGCGCCAGCTCCTCCGGAGCACCGGTCGTCACCAGGTCCTCGGCCCGGCGCTCGAGGCGGCGCCGCTCGGCTCCGACCAGGATTTCGGGCAGGTGCGGGGCGATCGACTGGACGGTGTCCCGGAACCGCTCGACCTCCGCGGCCATGTCGACCTGGGTCGGCCGGTTCTGGATGAACCAGCGGACCGCGCGGTCGAGCAGGCGCCGGAACTCCAGGTAGAGCTGGGTCTGGGCGGCCGTCGGCACCCGGTTGTCGAGCGCTTCGACGTCGGCGACGAAGCCGCTCAGCCCGAACACCTCACGAGAGATCAGGTAGGCCCGGGCGACCTGCTCGGCCGTGGCTCCGGTCTCGTCCTCGGCCCGGAAGCCGAAGGTGATGCCACCCCGGTTGACCATCGAGTTGACGACCGAGTTGACGACGATCTCCCGGCGCAGCGGGTGCCCGTCGAGCCGGTCGCCGTAGCGCTCCACCAGCTGCGGCGGGAAGTAGTCGCGCAGGGTTCGCTCGAACCACGGGTCATCGGGCAGTCCGGTCGCCAGCAGGTCACGCTTGAGGACGAGCTTGGCGTAGGCCACGAGCACCGAGAACTCCGGCGACGTCAGGCCGAGCTGCTCGTCGTGCCGGCGCGCGATGTCGCTGTCGGACGGGAGGTACTCGATCGCGCGGTCGAGGTCGCCGCGCTCCTCGAGCCAGTGGATCAGTCGCTGGTGCACCGGCAGCATGGAGTGCTCCTGCGCCCGGGCGTTGCCCAGCAACACGTTCTGCTCATAGTTGTCACGCAACACCAGTCGCGAGACGTCGTCGGTCATCTCGACCAGCAGCTCGTTGCGCTGCTTGATGGTCAGGTCGCCGTCGGCCACGACCCGACCCAGCATGATCTTGATGTTGACCTCGTGGTCGGAGCAATCGACACCGGCCGAGTTGTCGATGGCATCGGTGTTGACCCGCACGCCGTTCAGGGCGGCCTCGATCCGGCCGAGCTGAGTCAGCCCGAGGTTGCCGCCCTCACCGACGACCCGGCAGCGCAGCGCCCTGCCGGTGACCCGGATCGCGTCGTTGGCCCGGTCGCCGACCTCGGCGTTGGACTCGGTCGAGGCCTTCACATACGTGCCGATCCCGCCGTTCCAGAGCAGGTCGACCGGCGCGACCAGGATGGCCTTCATCAGCTCGGCCGGGGTCATCGACGACCCACCCGTGGACAGGCCCAGCGCGGCCGCCATCTGCTCGCTGATCGGGATCGCCTTGGCCGCCCGGGGCCAGATGCCGCCGCCGGCCGAGATCAGGCTCCGGTCGTAGTCGTCCCAGGAGGAGCGGGGCAGGTCGAACAGCCGGCGGCGCTCGGCGTACGTCGTCTCGGCGTCCGGGGTCGGGTCGACAAAGACGTGGCGGTGGTCGAAGGCTGCGACCAGGCGAATGTGTTCGGACAGCAGCATGCCGTTGCCGAAGACGTCGCCCGACATGTCACCGACGCCCACCACGGTGAAGTCCTCCGACTGGGTGTCCAGCCCGAGCTCGCGGAAGTGCTTCTTGACCGACTCCCACGCGCCCTTGGCCGTGATGCCCATGGCCTTGTGGTCGTAGCCGGCCGAGCCGCCGGAGGCGAAGGCGTCACCGAGCCAGTAGCCGTAGTCGATCGCCACCCCGTTGGCGATGTCCGAGAACGTGGCCGTGCCCTTGTCGGCAGCGACCACCAGATAGGTGTCGTCCTCGTCGTGCCGCACGACGTGTGGAGGCGGATCCACCTGTCCCGCAACGAGATTGTCGGTGATGTCGAGCAGCGCCGAGATGAACGTCGTGTAGCAGGCGATGCCCTCGGCCAGCCAGCCCTCGCGATCCTGAGTCATCGAGGGACCGGACTTGGGCACGAAGCCACCCTTGGCGCCGGTCGGCACGATGACGGCGTTCTTGACCATCTGGGCCTTGACCAGGCCGAGGATCTCGGTGCGGAAGTCCTCCCGCCGGTCGCTCCAGCGCAGACCGCCGCGGGCGACCTTGCCGAAGCGCAGATGCACGCCCTCGACCCGCGGCGAGTAGACCCAGATCTCGTACGCCGGTCGCGGAGCCGGCAGGTCGGGGACCGCCTTCGGGTCGAGCTTGAACGAGACATAGGGCTTGGCCTGCCCGCCGGCAGCGGGCTGGAAGTAGTTGGTGCGCAACGTCGCCCGGATCAGCGCGAGCATCGAGCGCAGGATCCGGTCCTGGTCCAGGCTGTCTACGTCGTCGAGGGCGTCCTTCACCCGCTGAACCAACGCGTCGGCCGCCGCGGTCCGGGCGGGGTCGTGGGCGTCGCCGCCGTACCGAGCCGGGTCGAAGCGCTCCTCGAAGAGCGAGACCAGGTCGCTGGTGATGCCGCAGTTGGCAAGCATCGCCGACTCGACGTACTCCTGGCTGAAGGTCGATCCGGTCTGCCGCAGGTATTTCGAGTAGGCCCGCAGCACAACGATCTGGCGCCAGGTCAGTCCGGCGCCGAGAACCAGACCGTTGAGCCCGTCGCTCTCTGCGGCTCCGGCCCAGGCGGCAGCGAAGGCGTCCTGGAAGAGCTCTCGGGCCTGGTCGCGATGCTGCAGCGACCACTCCCGCATCGTCGGCCGGGTCAGGCCGAAGTCGTAGACGTGGACCGTGACCCCGTCACTGCGCTCCAGCTCGTACGGCCGCTCGTCGACCACCTCGACGCCGAGATGGGTGAAGACCGGCAACACGCGGGTCAACGACAACGGCGCGGTCGTGTAGAGCTTGAACCGCCGCTCCCAAGCCTCCGCCCCCGGCTCCTCGTAAAGGTTGAGCCGCAACGCATCCGGCCCCTCGAGCGACTCGATGTGGCGCAGGTCGGAGACGCCGACCCGCGGCGAGAAGTCCTCCTTGTAGGCCTCCGGGAAGGCCCGGCCGTACAGGCCGATCAGCCGAGCGGCGCCCTCTTCACCGTGGTCCACGCGCAGGGCCTCACCCAGGTCCTCGACCCAGGTGCGCGTCGCGTCGACCAGTCGTCGCTCCAGAGCATCGGCGTCCACGTCGGGGAGCTGCGCGCCCGGCGGCACTCGCACGACGAAATGCAGCCGCGCCAGCAGCGACTCAGAGACGCGCGTCGTGTAGTCGACGCTGGCGCCCTCGAAGGCGCTCTTGAGGATCTCCTCCATCCGCAGCCGGACCGCTGTCGTGTAGCGGTCGCGGGGGATGTAGACCAGGCAGGACATGAAGCGGCCGTAGTCGTCGCGTCGCAGGAAGAGCCGGGTCCGCCGCCGCTCCTCCAAATACATGACGGCAGTGGCGGTTTCGTAGAGATCCTCGACGCCGATCTGGAACAGCTCGTCGCGCGGGTAGTTCTCCAGGATGGTCAGCAGGTCCTTGCCGGAGTGACTGGACGGCGCGAAGCCCGAGCGGGCCAGGACGTCGCCGACCTTGCGGCCCAGGACGGGCACGTCCCGCACGCTCTCGGTGTACGCCGTGGAGGTGAACAACCCCAGGAAGCGCCGCTCCCCCGTCACCCGCCCCTCGGCGTCGAAGCTCTTGACGCCGACGTAGTCCAGGTAGATCGGCCGGTGCACGGTCGAACGCGAGTTGGCCTTCGTGACGATCAGCACGTGCGGCTCGTGGGCCTTGGCCCGTGCGCTGGGCGAGAGCCGGCTGGCCCGCGCCGACATCTGCGGGTCGTAGCGCAGGACACCCAGCCCGGTTGACGGCACCGGCTCCAGGGCCTCCTCGCCGTCGACCTCGACCAGCGCGTACTCCCGGAAGCCGATGAAGGTGAAGTGCCCCTCGGCCAGCCAGTCCAGCAGGTGCCGGGCGTCCTGCACCTCCGCCGGATCGACGGTCGGTGGCGGCTGTTCGACCAGCGCGGCGGCAACGTCGCGCGCCGTCTGGGCCATCTTCGGCCAGTCCTCCACGGCCACCCGGACGTCGGCCAGCACGTGCTGGATCCGTGCGGTCAAGGCCGAGCAGTCGGCCAGGTGGCTCTCCCGGTCGATCTCCAGGTGCATCCAGGACTCGACGACCGCGTCGTACGGCAGCTCCTCGCCGATGGCCCCCGGGGTGACGTCCAGTACCTCGACCAACCGGCCGGTCGCGTCCCGGCGTACGGCGAACTGCGGGTGCACCACCAGGTGCAGCGCCCGGCCCTCCTGGCCCAGCTCGGCCGTGACCGAGTCGACGAGGAACGGCATGTCGTCGGTGACGATCTCCACGACGGTGTGCCCCGTGGACCAGCCGTGCTCGTCGACGGTCGGGGTGAAGACGCGGACGTTGGCCGTGCCGACCGGCCGCTGCTGGGCCAGGGCCTTGTGGCTCAACGCCGCGCCGAGGAGGTCCTCGGGCTGGCGGGCCAGCAGGTCCTCGGTGGCGACGTGCTTGTAGTAGGCGCCGAGGAAGGCGGTGAGCTGATCACCGCCCTGACGCTCGGCCAGCTCCGCCGCCTTGCGGAGCAACTGGGTGCGGGACTCCTCCAGCGCGCGCGACATTGCGCCTTCCTCGTCAACTCAGGCGGGCGCCGTTGCCCACCACCACGGCGACACTATCTCGCGCAGATGAGCGAGGAGTCAGAGCGCGCCGCGGAGCTCCCAGAGCAGCGGGTAGAACTGCAACGAGAGCCGGCTACGCAGGTACGGCGCACCGGACGAGCCGCCCGTGCCGGACTTGGTGCCGATCTGCCGCTCCACCATCGTGACGTGCCGGGCCCGCCAGGCCGCCTGCTTCTCGTCGTGTTCGAGCAACGCCTCCCCGAGCTCCCAGGCGTCGCCGTACCGCTCCCGGTCGCGGGCGACGGCAAGCAGTGAGCGGCGTACGGCTCCGTCGTCGCCGACCGGCAGCCCAGCCGCGGCCAGGACGCCGAGGTAGGCATCCCACAGGGTCGGCTCGGCCAGTCGCCGCTCCAGCCGCGCACGCTCGATCTCGGTGAGCCCGCGGAACCGAGCCAGGAAGCCCGGGTCCTTGTGCCCGGAGATGAACTCCAGCTCCCGGAACTGCACCGACTGGAAGCCGCTCGCGGGAGCCAACCGGTGCCTGAACTCCAGGAAGTCCTGCGGCGTCATCGTCTCGAGCACGTCGATCTGGTGGACCAGGACGCCTTCGATCACGACGACCCGGCCGAGCAGGTGCCGGGCCCACCACAGCCGGCCGTCGCGCATCGCATCGCGCGCGGCTTCGACCTCGTGCAAGAGCTGCTTGAACCACAGCTCGTAGACCTGGTGGATCGTGATGAAGAGGAGCTCGTCGTGCGCCGGCGGGTCGGACTCCAGCACCTGCGCGCTGAGCAGGTCCGGCAGGTGCAGATAGGAGCCGTAGGTCAGTCGGGCCCCTTCCTCACCAAAGGCGCGAGATCCGTCGTCGGTGGGGTCGGGCCATGACTGTGCGTCGCCCGTCGGCTCACTCATGGCGAGCAGCGTAAGCCGGATCGGCTATCCCCCGGCTGGCCGTCGCCAGATGCGCATCCCCACCAGTAGGGTCACGCCCATGACGACCCTCGACCCTCGGGTGGATGCTGCCCAGCTGCGGGTCGTGCTCCAACGGTTGACCGAGCTCGACACCGAGGTGCACGGCGTCACCGACATCGTCCTGGACTACCTGCCGTACGTCGATGCGGGCGCCGCCACCGAGACGCTGTCCGACGTCGGCAACGGGTTGGTCGACGCGTTCGCGCTGCTCGCCGATCGGCTCGGCGAGACGGAGCGGTTGGTCGGCGAGGAGCGTCGGCGACCGCTGGAGATCAACCTGACCGCGATGGACAAGCTCGACCGAGCGGTGCAGTGACCCCGACGAGGAGCCGAGTCCGGTGACCGCGACCCCGGTCGAGGTTGTCAGTGGCGACCCGGCGTCCTGCTCGGCGTTCGGCGGCGCCTTGCGTCGCCAGGCGGCGGCCTTGCGCGAGCGGCGTACGGCGTTGTGGCACAGCGCGGCCGGCTTGCAGGGGTGGACCGGCGACCTGGCCGAGGTGTTCACCGAGCGGCTGCGCACCCAGCTGGCCGAGGTCGACCGAATGGTGGTCCGCCTCGACGAGATCGGCGCGGCCCTGCAGGTCTACGCCACCGACCTGGCGCATGCGCGAGCCCGAGCTGACGATGCGATCGGCTACGTCGTGAACAACGGCCTCTGCGTCGACGCGGATGGACAGGTGCGACCGCGCCGCGGGCCGCTCGCGGTCGAGGTGGCCCTGCGGCGCCGGGACGCCTTGCCCCGAGCCCAGCACCAGGTCGAAGGAGCCCGGGCCGAAAGCCACGCGGCAGCCGATCGGCTCCGTCGCCGCACCGCCGGTCCGCTGCAGGCGCTGGGCGCCGACGCCGTGCGCCTCACCGGGGTGGACTACAGCGCCGGGTAACCTCCCGGTCGTGGATATCGACGCCGACATGCACTACGCCGCATCGCCGGAACGGACCTTCGCCGTGCTCGCCGACCCGGCGTTCCAGGACGAGAAGTGTCGGCAAACCGGGGCCCTGTCGCACGAGGTATCCATCACCAGCCCGGGCGACCGGACGGTCATCGACACCCGGCGCAACATGCCCATGGACTCGCTGCCCGACTTCGCCAAGTCGTTCCTCGGCGGCAAGCTCGAAGTGCACGAGACCCAGGACTGGGGTCCGCCCGGCAGCGACGGCTCGCGCGATGCGAACCTGACGGTCGAGATCAGCGGCACGCCGATGCGGCTCACCGGCAGCATGGCGATGCGGCCGACGAACGAGCCAGGCGATGCCACGGCGGTGGCCATCCGTTCCCAGCTCAAGGCCAACATCCCGTTCTTCGGCGGCAAGGCCGAGGAGGCAGCCGCCGGCCCGATCCGCGCGGCGATCGCCAAGGAGGAGCAGCTCGGCGACGAGTGGCTCGCCCGCTGACGCGCTAGACGAACTTGCCGGGGTTGAGGATGCCCTGCGGGTCGAGCAGGCCCTTGATCTGGCGCGACAGTCCCAGCACGTCCGGCCCGATCTGGTCGATCAGGTACGGCGCCTTGACCACGCCCACGCCGTGCTCGCCGGTGATCGTGCCGCCCAGCTCCAGGGCCAGGGCGATGATCGCCGCGAAGGCGCGGTCGGCCCTGCGGGTCGAGTCGGGGTCGTCGGCGTCGAAGCTGATGAAGGGGTGGAAGTTGCCGTCGCCGGCGTGACCGACGGTGGCGATCAGCGTCTGGTGCTCGGCGGCGATGTCCTCCACTCCCTTGACCAGCTCGGCGATCCGGTCGATCGGCACGCCGACGTCCTCGATGAGCGGGGTGCCCAGCTCGAAGAGCGAAGTGAAGCTGAGTCGGCGCGCCTCGAGGAACATCTCGCCCTCCTCCGGGTCCTCGGTCGTCGCCACGAAGGTCGCGCCGTGCTCGAGCGCGATCCGTTCCATGGCAGCGATCTCCCCGGCTCCTTGCGCTCCCCCGCTGTCGCTTTGCGCGATCAGGGTCGCGCCGGCCTCGGTGTCCAGGCCCATCCGGCGGTAGCGCTCGACCGCATTGACCGTCGCACGATCCATCATCTCCATCGTCGCCGGCCGCATGATGGCCATCACGGCGCTGACCGTGCGACCGGCATCGATCACGTCCGCGAAGGTCGCGACCATCGTGCACGGCGCCAACGGCAACGGGTCGCAGCCGCAGGGTCGCCTCGGTGATGATGCCCAGCGTGCCCTCCGAGCCGACGAAGAGCCGCTTGAGGTCATAGCCCGCAACGTCCTTGATCGTCCGGCCGCCCAGCCGGATGGCCCGGCCATCGGCCAGCACGACCTCCAGCGCCAGCACATAGTCGGTGGTCACGCCGTACTTCACGCAACACAAGCCTCCGGCGTTCGTCGCCAGGTTGCCGCCGATCGAACAGAACTCGTACGACGAGGGGTCGGGCGGGTACCACAGTCCGTGGGCGCGGGCCGCGTGCTTGACCTCGGCGTTCATCAGCCCGGGCTGCACGACGGCGTACATCCCCGGAGCATCGATATGGATTGCCCGCATCTGCTCCAGGCACAGCAGGATGCAGCCCTCGATGGCACTCGCGCCACCGGCCAGCCCCGAGCCGGCTCCCCGGGGCACGATCGGGATCCCGTGCGCTGCAGCGATCTTCACCGTCGCCTGTACGTCGTCGGTGCTCGTCGCCCGGACCAGCGCCACGGGCCAGCCGGCCTCCACGGTCTCGGCCCGATCGGAGCGGTAGGCCGCCACGACGTCGCGGTCGACCACCACGGCGCCCTCCGGCAGAGCGGCGATCAACGCGCCGACGACGTCGCCGACGTCGGCCACACCCTCGTCGTAGTCGTCGTCGTCGCGGGTCTGAGCCATCGTCAGTGCCCCATGTGCGGGTAGGTGTGATCGACCGGTGGCACGAAGGTCTCCTTGATCGAGCGGGTGCTGGTCCACCGCATCAGGTTCTGGGCGGCACCGGCCTTGTCATTCGTCCCGGATGCCCGCGCCCCGCCAAACGGTTGTTGTCCGACAACAGCGCCAGTCGGCTTGTCGTTGACATAGAAGTTGCCGGCCGCATAGCGCAGCCGCCGCGACGCGTCGTCGATCGCGTAGCGGTCCTGCGCGATGATCGAGCCGGTCAACGCGTACTGCGCGATCGACTCCATCTGGTCGAGCACCTTGTCGTAGGTCCGGTCCGGGTAGACGTAGACCGACAGGATCGGGCCGAAATACTCCGTGGTGAAGACCTGGTCGGTCGGGTCCGTGCACTGCAGCACCGTCGGCCGGACGAAGTAACCCTCGGAGTCGTCGTAGCGACCGCCGGCGACGATCGAGATGTTGGCGCTGGACCGGGCTCGGTCAATGGCGGCTGCGTGCTTCGCGAACGCCCGGTCGTCGATGACGGCGCCCATGAAGTTCGACAGGTCAGTGACCGGACCCATCGTCAGGCTCTCGGTGACATCGGCAAGCTCGGACTTCAGTGAGCGCCAGATCGACTGCGGCACATAGGCTCTGGACGCCGCCGAACACTTCTGCCCCTGATACTCGAACGCGCCGCGGACCATCGCCGTACGCAGCACGTCCGGGTCGGCGCTGGGGTGGGCCAGGATGAAGTCCTTGCCGCCGGTCTCGCCGACGATGCGCGGGTAGTTGCGGTAGTCGCCGATGTTGGCGCCAACCGTGGCCCACAGTTTCTGGAAGACCGGTGTCGATCCGGTGAAGTGAATGCCGGCCAGGTCCGGGTCGTCCAGCGCGACATCGGAGACCGCGATGCCGTTGCCCGTCACCAGGTTGATCACGCCCGGCGGCAGCCCGGCCGCCTCGAGCAGGCGCATCGTCCAGTGCGCCGCGAAGGTCTGGGTCGGCGCCGGCTTCCAGACCACCGTGTTGCCCATCAGGGCCGGCGCCGTCGGCAGGTTCCCGCCGATCGCGGTGAAGTTGAACGGGGTGATGGCGTAGACGAAGCCCTCGAGCGGGCGGTGGTCGGTGCGGTTCCAGATCCCTTTGGAGTTGGCTGGCGGCTGCTCGGTCAGGATCTGCTCGGCGAAGTGGACGTTGAACCGCCAGAAGTCGATCAACTCGCAGGCCGCGTCGATCTCGGCCTGGTAGGCCGTCTTGCTCTGGCCCAACATCGTGGCGGCGTTCAGGGTCTGGCGCCACGGCCCCGAGAGCAGCTCAGCCGCCTTGAGGAAGACGGCCGCCCGCTCATCGAACGGCAGCTCGCGCCAGCCGGGCGCGGCCGCCTTGGCTGCGGCGATGGCATCGACCGCGTCGGCCTTGGTCGCACCCTTCATGGTGCCGAGCACCTGGCGATGGGCGTGTGGCTGCCGGACGGCGATCCGTGGACCGCGGCCCATCCGCTGGTGGCCGCCGATCGTCATCGGCAGGTCGATCCGCTCCCCCTGCAGCTCGGCCAGCCGCACCTCGAGCCGCGCCCGCTCCGGACTTCCGGGGGCGTAGTCCAGGACGGTTTCGTTCACGGGCTGCGGGACGGTGCTCCGAGCATCCATTCCTGCAGCATTTCACGCCTCTGACGGCGCGGCCGCTCGTGCCCTCGTCTGGTCGAAGCCGTAGTAGAGGGCGAGTAGACCGTGCAAACCGAGGGTGATCGGCGCCGAGACGAAGGACAACAGGGTAAGTAACGGATAGATGCCCAGACCGGCAGCGAACCGGAGCCGACTGCCCCGTAGGGCCTCGAGGTCGAGGCCGTCCTGCAACAGCTCCGGATGGCGCGTGACGTACTGCCAGAAGATCGTGAAGGTGATCGACATCGCCGACATGACCAGGCCGAGGACCGCGACCGCGACCGACGCCTTCGAGCCTTGGTCCAGGAACGTGGCGACGAGCTCCACCGGCCAGGGGATCACCGAGATCGTCATCAACAGCAGGAGGTTGAGCAACAGCAGCGTGCGATTGACCCGGGCAATGGCGCTGAACGTCGTGTGGTGGTTGAGCCAGGTCACCCCGACCCCGAGGAAGCCGACGACATAGGCGAAGTACGACGGCCACTCTTGCCCGAGCGCGGTCCAGAGCGATTCCCTTCCGTGCACCGGCGGGACACGGATCTCCAACACCAGCAAAGTGATCGCGATCGCGAAGACGCCGTCGCTGAACGCCTCGACCCGGCCCTTCTCGTTCACCCAGCCCCCTCCGGTCGCTACCGAGTGTCCAATGCGAGTACCGCGTCCAGCTCGGTCACGTCGTACCACAGCAGGTCGTGACCCTCCGCGCCATCGACCACGAACTGCGCATCCTCATCGCCCGCCATGGCCGCGGTCCAGGCCTCGACGGCGGCCGTGACGTCAGCAACAGCCTGCGCCTCGTCGACATGGACGCTGGCCAGACCACCGAGGTGCAGGTCTGCGTCCACGACGACCAGCCCGCGCTCCTCGTCACCGCCCGCCACGACGCGTACGGCGCTGTCGGCGACGTCGGCGGAGAGCACGACCCGCAACCGCACGGCCTCGGGATCCTCGGCCAGTCGCTGCAGCGAGGCCCGCGCGGCCTGGAGGAACGCCGCGTGCTCCAGCTCGTCCAGGTCGCCCTCGGCGTACCACTCGCGCAGGGCCGGCGTCACGGCATGCGCGGTGAAGCCGGCCGGCACGATGCCGTCATCGCGCAGGTGAGCCAGCTCGCTCAGCGTCGCGCCCAGATAGATCCGCATCAGCCGGCCGCCGGCCGGTCCGACTCGACGTCCGGCTCGTCCTCAGACTCATCGTCCGCCGCGTCCTCGAGCTCATCCAGGTCGGCCAGGGTGCCTTCCAGCCGCTCGAGCCCGTCGTCGAGAACCGCGGCGTCCCGCAGCGCGACGGGCGTCGTCTCCAGCGCCGTCCGCAGCACCGACTCGCGTCGCCCGACGTCCATCAGGTTGCCGCCGATGGCCTCCAGGTCCCGCGGGCCGGGGCCGATCACCGTCACGTCGGTGCCACCGCGATGCAGCAGTGCGACCTCATGCAGGCACCGCCGGGTCACCCGGGCCCGCCACCGGCGCTCGAGCTTGGTGGACAGCTGCGTGGGCTCGTCCATGGCGAAGCTCACCATCGGAGCGACGACGTAGACCTCGTCGAGCTCCCGGCCGATCATCAGGTCCACGCTGGTCACCGACCAGGCGCCGCCGTCGATGTAGCGGCGCCCGTCGATCCGCACCGGCTGGTACCACCCCGGGATGGCGCAGGACGCCATCACCGCGTCGGCCAGGTCGGCCGCGGGAGCGTCCGGCGCGCCGAACGGAACTCGTTGCCCTGACTCGTAATCCATGGCCACGACCCGGACGCCGTCACGCCCCACCCAGCCCTCCGGCACGACGTGCCGCACCAGCGCGCCGACGCTGTCGAGGCGACCGCGGCCCTCGGGCAAGAGGGCCGACAGCACCGCCGTGGGTGGGAGGCGTCGCAGATGACGGGCGTTGCGCACCAGCAGCCCGCCCGACCCGATCCGCACCCGAGGACGCCCCGGCAGATCGCCGCCAGTGGCGTTGTCGTAGTCCCAGTGGAAGCCGGCCAGCGGCCCGGTCGTCATCGTCTCGCCGAGCTGATGTCGCCGCAGATCCTCCACGCTCACCCCCGCACCGAGCAGGGCGGTGAGCACCGAGCCGGCCGAGGTGCCGACCAGCTCGTCGAACTCGCGCAGGTCGACGCCGATCTCGTCTTCCAGAACGCTCATCGCCCCGACCATCCAGGCCGCCCCGAGCACGCCGCCGCCGCCCAGGACCAGGCCGCGTCGCCCGGTCCCACTCACGAGGCCCTCACCGGCCGCTCACCGGCCGCCCGTGCCGAGCTCGGCCAGCGCATCGACCAGGCACTGCGCCAGCACGTCCACATCGGACATCGCGTCGCGGTCGGCGTTCAGCCCAAAGTAGACACCCCCGTCGTACGACGTCAGGCCGATGCTCAACGCCTGCCCCTTGGCCAGTGGCATCACCGGGTACGACGCGAGCATCCGGGCCCCTGCGGCGTACAACGGCTGTTGCGGACCCGGCACGTTGGTGACCACCAGGTTGAACATCCGGCGGGACATCGCGCTGGCGACCCGAGCGCCGAGCGAGTGCAGCGTCGGCGGGGCGAAGCCGGCCAGCCCGACCAGAGCCTCGGCGCCGATCGCCCGGCCGGTGTCCTGGTGGGCGCGCATCGCGTAGGCCACCTGGTGCAGCCGCATGATCGGGCTCGGCTCACCGACCGGAAGGCGCACCACGAAGGCCTGCACGCTGTTGCCGAGCCGGGTCGCGCCGATGTCGTCCCGCACGCTGAGCGGGACCAACGCGCTGACCGTCGTCGCCGGCCGGACCGGCTCACCGCGGGTCAGCAGCCAGTTGCGCAAGGCGCCCGCGACCGTCGCCAGCACGACGTCGTTGACCGTGACCTCGTTCTCACCGGATCGGCTCAGCTTGGCCCGGATAGCCCGATAGTCCGCTAGATCCGTTGCGACAGTGACGAACCGGCGGGCCGACCCGATCTCGGCGTTGAGCGGGCTGGTGGGCGCGGGACGGGCCGCAGTGTGGGCGACCACCGAGGCCAGGTGGCCAACCTGCCCGGCCACGCGCACGCCGACGGCCCGGATCTCACCGAGGCCCGACACGACCGCATCGATCAGATCGCCCGGTCGGTGCACCAGATCGCTGACCGCCGAGACCACCAGGTCGAGGTCGCTGGGCTCGGGCTCAGCCGTCCACGTGTCGGCCGGCAGACCGGGCACGCCGGAGTCGGCCGGTGAGGGGTCGAGGATGAGCTGCCCGATGTCGACCGCGTTGATGCCGTCCACCAGCGCCTGATGCGTCTTGGTGACGATGGCGAAGCCGCCTCCGGCCAGGCCTTCCACCAGGTAGACCTCCCACAGCGGTCGGTCGCGGTCGAGCGGACGCACCTCCAGCCGGGCCACCAGGTCGCGCAGCTGCTGCTCGTTGCCCGGGCGCGGCAGGGCCGACTGCCGCACGTGGTAGGTGACGTCGAAGTCCTCGTCGTCGACCCAGACCGGGTTGGCCAGGTGGCCGGGCACGGTGCGCACCTTCTGGCGGTAACGCGGGACACCCGCGATCCGGGCCGAGACCAGCTCGACCAGCCGGTCGTAGTCGAAGCCGCCCTCCCGCGGCTGGAAGGTCATCAGCGCCCCGACGTGCATCGCCGTCGTCTCCTCCTCCAGATAGAGGAAGGACGCGTCCAGCGTGGTCAGGCGTTGCGGCACCCGGCCATCGTGGCACGGGCACCGGTACGTCGCTCGAACCCCAGCTCGAACCTCAGGGCCGAACCTCAGGGGCGAACCTCAGGTCCGGCGAGCGCGACGGGTCCCCGCGCGCGTCGGGGGCCCTCCTGCCGGTCGGGCGCGACGAGCGTGGCCGCCAGCTCAGCGAGGGCCAGCCGGGCCGGCGAGGACGGCGCGCTCTCGGTGAGCGTGCGGCCGGCCAACAGGGCGGCGTCCACTGCGGGCCGGTCGTCCGGCACCAACGAGCGGCTCGCTGTGGCCGGCGTAGCGCTCGAGCGCGTCGCGAACGCGGTGCTCGGCGCCGCTGCCGACGGCCGAGCCCCGCAGGCGGTTGACGACGACGATCGGGCGAACGTCCGGGACCAGCTCAGCCAGCTCCACGAGGCCGCGCACCAACCTCCCGAGCCCGACCGGGTCGGCGGCGCCGACCGCCACGACGACATCGGCCTCTTCCAGGCTGACCAGCGTCGCACCGTTGCGCCTCGGCACCGCCGTGTCGTAGATCAGCTCCTCGTCCTGTTCGATCGAGAAGCCACAGTCAACGACGGTCCAGTCGCACAGCAGGCGGGTCAGGGCGAACACCCGGGCCAGGGCGGCCGGCCGCAGCTCGGGCCAGCGCGCTGGACGGGCGATGCCGGTCAGCACCCGGAGCCCGGGCAGGACGACCGGCGCCGCGCGGGCCAGGTGATCGAGGTCGAGCGTGCCGTGATCGGCCGCGCGGGCGGCGGCGGCCAGACCGGGCGCCTCGTCCAGCAGCCCGAGCACCTGGGCGATGCTCCCGCCGTAGGTGTCCGCATCGACGAGCAGGCTCGAGTGGCCCGCACCTGGCGAGCTCCGCGGCCAAGGTCACCGCGACCGTGGTCCGCCCGGGAGCGCCGGTCGGCCCCCACACGGCCACCAGCCGGCCCACCACCGGATGGCGCGCCGGTCCGCTCGGTGTCGGCTCCGGCCCGGTCCGGCAGGGCGGCCAGGGCGCGGGCCGGATCGGCCAGGTGATCGATGTCCCCCGATCGGTCCCGGTCCGCGGGCTGCGGTCGAGCGAGCGAGCGTCGACCTGAGCCACCGCGCGGGCGACCGCTTCGGCCACCTCCTCGGCCGCCGCGTCGGCCGACAGCACCTCGACGATCCCGAGCTGCCGGAGCCGGCGCTCGGCCGGCTCGTCGCCGGGGTCGACCAGTCCGACCACCGCGACCTGGGCCGAGGCGAGCTGGGACAGCGCCTCCCCGTCGAGCCGGCGCAGGTCGGCCGACACGACGACCGCCCGGGCCTGGCCGGTGCCGGCGGTCGCGATCAGATCCGGCAGGTCCACACATCGCCGGACGACCACGACGTCGCCGCCGGCTCGCTCCAAACCGCTGACGAGCGCCGCTTCCCACGCCCCGGTGACGGCCGTCAGCACAGGCAGGGCGGGTGCGCTCACGAACCACCTCGGGGGACCGAGCCGGGCACGGGCACCAGGTCGATCCGGGCGCCGTTGTCCACGGCTGAGAGCACTTGCGGCACGAGATCGTCGGTCAGGAGCAGTCGGACCGTCGCATCGCTGGAGTTGGAGAGCACGCCGCCCTCGGAGCTGATCGACACCACCTCGGCACCGGAAACGACGACGTGCGGCTCGGCGTAGGACTGCTGGTCGGTGCCCTTGGCCGCGACCCAGACGTCGACCAGCGACCCGGCCCGCAACCCATCGGCCGAGCCGGCCGGCACGACGACGGCGACCGGGCGTGACGTCACCGACTGCCGGTTGCCGATCGCGGAGGTCGGCACCAGCTCGCCGTCCTGGACGCTGCGGATCACGACCGAACCGCTCCGGACGGCTCGGTCGGCGGCCAGATACCGGGCGCGTTGCGCGCCCAGCTGGACCCGTACGACGTGCACGTCACTCGAGGTCAGCACCTGCCCGGGCATCAGCGGATGGCTCGCGGCGTAGACCGGCTGGGTGTCGTCGGCTCGGCTGACCACTGTCGCACCCACGGCGATCGAGCCCGCCACGAGCAGGACCCCCAGGACGAGCCGGCGGTCGCGCCAGCTCGGTGGGCGCAGTCGTCTGGCGACGGGCGCGGGCGGCACTGTTGTCGCGGTCACGCGGGGACCTCCTGGTGCGTTCCATCCGTTTTGCGAGAACTGCGGGCCTATCGTGCCGTACGGCCGGTTCGGCCGGACACGCATCCACAGGCTGTCGCAGGCAGCCGAGGGCAGGTGGGCCCACCTGCCACACTGGGACGATGCCGCCCCGCTTCTTGCAGCTCGCCGATGTGGCGGAGATCCTCAACATCTCCGCAGCCCAGACCTACGCCCTGGTGCGCTCCGGCGAGCTGCCGGCGATCAAGGTCGGCGGTCGGGGCCAGTGGCGAGTGGAGGCCAGCGAGCTGGAGACCTACATCCAGCGGATGTACTCCGAGACTCGAGACTTCGTGCAGGCGCACCCCTTCGGCGCCGGTGCCGAAGACTGAGGGCACACGCAAGCCCCGCTGGTCAGGCGGACCGAGCCAGCGCGATCGCTCGATGGGCCACAGCCCGCACACCACGCACCGCGTCGGGACGCCGCTGCTCACCGCTGTGGTGTTCGGCCAGGTCGACGTGATCGGCGTAGGCCCGGTCGATGGTGCCGGTCAGCACCGACCCGTCGATGAGCTGAAGCTGCAGGGAAACCCGATGTGTAGCAAGGGTTCTCAGCGCTGACACCAGTCCGATCCGACGGGCCAGCGAATGCTCGGGCGACACCGACGCGCTGCGGGTCAGGCCGCCGATCCACAGACAGGACGCCGTCGGGATCAGGGCCGTGCGCCCCGGTCGCTCGTCGAGCAGGAGCCACTCGGTCGCGACGTCGTCCAGGCGTCCTCGCACCACCCCACCTCCGGTGACCCCCACGACCAGCTCGGCACCGAGGTGGGCGGTCAGCCGGTCCAGCAGCGCGATCCGGCCGATCTCCCGCCGGCTCCGGTCAGCGACCTCGGCCCGCCGCTCGGCGGACTCCTCGGCGGCGAGCTGGGCCTCCAGGTCGGCGAACAGCTCATCCCAGCGCATCGACGCAGCCTGCCACGCCTGCCCGGTTCGGGCGCTTGTTCCGAAACCCAGCCGAATGGTTGACCTGGGTCGGTTCGTTCAGTCACACTCATCGCACGCAAACATCAGCAAACTGCATCATCTGGAGTCGAACGTGACCGAACCTCACTCCGTCGGGAGCCTCACCGCCCCTCGCGTCCTGGGCGTGGTGGCTGCCGCGGGCGCGGCCGCCCTGGGCGCCGGGTGGTCGCTGGTCGCGGCCGGCCGGCAATGGCATGCGCTGCGCGGGTTGCCGAGCGCCACTGTGGAGCCCAGCCAACTGCTCGGGATCCTGGCCGAACTGGTCGCCGCCCTCCTCCTCGGCTGGCTCGCCCTGAGCGCAGTCGTGGCCGTCGTGGCCTGCCGACCGAACGCGCTCGGCCGGTCGGCGGCTCGCCTCTCGACCCGGGTCTCGCCCGCCCTCGTCCGGTCAGTGGTGGCCGCGGCGCTGGGGGGCTCCATCGTGATCGGCTCCACCGCCGGCGCCATCGCTGCCCCGACGGGAGCGAACGGCCCTCCAGCATCAGTGGTCAGCGCGCAGCCGGTGCTGCCCGACCCGGGGTGGACGCCACAGCCACCACCCGCTCCGCCGTCGACCCGGCCGGGCGATGTTTCCCTCGTGAGCGCTGCGGCTGGGGCTGGTCGAGCGGTCGAGGACCACGTCGTGGTGCGTCGGGGCGACACCCTCTGGGCGATCGCCGAGCGGCATCTCGGACGACGAGCCGACCCAGCTCAGATCGCCCGCGAATGGCCACGCTGGTACGCCGCGAACCGTCAGGTCATCGGGGACGACCCCGACCGGCTGCAGCCCGGGCAGCTGCTCCGGCCTCCGCACGGCGCGGCCAGCACCGGAAACCACCGATGACCGCCACGCTTCCCGAGGTCAGTCTCCTGCCGCGAAACGCGTTGCGCGCCATGCCGATTCCGGACACCGAACCGCCAGCTGACCCGGAGCCCTACGCCGCCAGTTCGGCCCCGTGGCGCGGCTGGGCACCCGGCCGAACTGCCACGGATGCGCCAACCCACATTGGCCCTCGCCCTGGTCACCACGCCGGACGAGGCGATCGACGAGGTGCCCTTCGACCACTTCGGGCCGCAGCCGACAGCGCGGGAGGCGCTGCCCGATCCCCAGGCCTGGGCCGGTCGGATGGTGCAGGCCGTGATCGAGGTGCTCTCCGGCGTACGACCGCTCGCCCAGCTGGTGCGCTGGACCAGTCCCGACGTCTACGCCGCGCTGCAGCGGCGGTCGGCCCGAACCCGGCCCCAGCCCGGGCGGCGAGCCATCGTCCGCAGTGTCCACGTGAGCGAACCCGCAGACGGCGTGGCCGAGGCCTGCGCCGTCGTCATCGCGCACGGCCGGGTGCGCGCCGTCGCGTTGCGGCTGGAGGGGCTCGACGGCCGATGGGTCATGACGGCCCTAGAGATCGGCTGAGCGATCGGCTGAGGGCTAGCGGTTGGGTCAAGCCGGGGTCGCGCGGCCGCGGGTCGCGCCGTGGCAGCGCTTGTACTTCTTGCCCGAGCCACAGGGGCAGGGCGCGTTGAGCGAGGCGCCCGGGAACGCGTTGTCGTCCGACCCGGCGCTCGGCGCAGCCTCCTCGCGGACCTCGACGGCGCTCTCGCCATCGACCGTCGGCGCGGAGTACTGCAACGGCGCGCCCTTGCGGCCCTGGACGTCCAGGCCCTTCGCCACGAAGGCGGGCTTGCGCGCCGGCTGGCCCGGCTCGCCCTGACCGTTGGCCCCGGCTGCCGAGAGCTCGGCCAGGTCGGGCTCTTCGAGGGTGGGGCCGTCGGCCGGCTGCACCTCGACCTCGATCTGGAACAGGTAGCCGACCGACTCCTCCTTGATCGCCTCGGTCATGGCCTGGAAGAGCAGGAAGCCCTCGCGCTGGTACTCCACCAACGGGTCACGCTGGGCCATCGCGCGCAGCCCGATGCCCTCCTGCAGGTAGTCCATCTCGTAGAGGTGCTCGCGCCACTTGCGGTCCAGGACGGACAGGACGACGCGCCGCTCCAGCTCGCGCGCGACCTCCTCGCCGAGCCCTTCCTCGCGGTTGTCGTAGGCGATCTGGATGTCCGAGCAGAGCTCGGTCACCAACATCTCCTGGGTCACGCCCGCGCGGCCGCCGGCCTCCTCGTCGACCTCGGCGACGGTGATCCCGACCGGGTAGAGCGTGCGCAAGGCGGTCCACAGCTGGTCGAGGTCCCAGTCGTCGGGGTAACCGTCGCTGGTGGCCGCCGTGACGTAGCCGGTGACGACGTCGTCCAGGAAGTGCCGGATCTGCTCGTGCAGATCGGCGCCGTAGAGCACCTGGCGGCGCTCGGCGTAGATGACCTCCCGCTGCCGGTTGAGCACATCGTCGTACTTCAGGACGTTCTTGCGGATCTCGAAGTTCTGCGCCTCGACCTGGCTCTGCGCCGACTGGATCGAGCGGGTGACCATCTTGGACTCCAGCGGCACGTCGTCGCCGATGCCGGCCGTCGACATGAACCGGTCGACCATGCCGGCGTTGAACAGCCGCATCAGGTCGTCCTGCATCGAGAGGTAGAACCGGCTCTCGCCCGGGTCGCCCTGCCGGCCCGAGCGTCCGCGCAGCTGGTTGTCGATCCGCCGGGACTCGTGGCGCTCGGTGCCGAGCACGTAGAGCCCACCCGCGTCGACGACCTCATCGTGCTCTGTCGCAACGGCTTTCGTCGCGTGCTCGAGCGCGTCACCCCAGGCTGCTTCGTACTCCTCCGGGCTGCTCGACCGGGTCCAGCCCGCGCGCGTGGAGGTCAGCGACGGCGTTGAACTCGGCGTTGCCGCCCAGCATGATGTCGGTGCCGCGGCCGGCCATGTTCGTGGCGACCGTGACAGCACCCTTGCGCCCGGCCTGAGCCACGATCTCGGCCTCGCGCGCGTGCTCCTTGGCGTTGAGCACGTTGGGCCGCACGCCGCGCTTCTTGAGCAAGGCCGCGAGGTGCTCGCTCTTCTCGACGCTCACCGTGCCGACGAGCACCGGCTGGCCGGCCTCGTTGCGCTCGACGATGTCGTCGACGACCGCACTGAACTTGGCCTCCTCCGTGCGGTAGACCAGGTCGGGCTGGTCGGCCCGGATCATCGGCCGGTTGGTCGGGATGGGCACGACGCCGAGCTTGTAGATCTGGTGGAACTCCGAGGCCTCGGTCATCGCCGTACCGGTCATCCCGGCGAGCTTGTCGTACATCCGGAAGTAGTTCTGCAGGGTGATCGTGGCCAGGGTCTGGTTCTCGTTCTTGATCTCCACCCCCTCCTTGGCCTCGATCGCCTGGTGCATGCCCTCGTTGTAGCGGCGGCCGGCCAGCAGTCGTCCGGTGTGCTCATCGACGATCAGCACCTCGCCGTTCATCACGACGTAGTCCTTGTCGCGCTTGAAGAGCTCCTTGGCCCGGACGGCGTTGTTGAGGAAGCCGACGAGCGGGGTGTTGACCGACTCGTAGAGGTTGTCGATGCCCAGGTAGTCCTCGACCCGCTCGATGCCGGCCTCCAGGACGCCGACCGTGCGCTTCTTCTCGTCGACCTCGTAGTCGCGATCCATCTGCAGCCGCTGCACGACCTTGGCGAACTCGACGTACCACTTCGTGGCCAGGTCGGCCGGACCGCTGATGATCAGCGGGGTGCGGGCCTCGTCGACCAGGATCGAGTCGACCTCGTCAACGATCGCGAAGTTGTGGCCGCGCTGCACGAGGTCCTCGGCCGCCCAGGCCATGTTGTCGCGCAAGTAGTCGAAGCCGAACTCGTTGTTGGTGCCGTAGGTGATGTCCATGGCGTACTGCTCGCGCCGCACCGGCGGGTCCATCGTGCCGAGGATCACGCCCGTGGTCAGGCCGAGGAAGCGGTGCACGCGGCCCATCAGCTCGGACTGGTACTCCGCGAGGTAGTCGTTGACGGTGACGACGTGGACACCCTTGCCGCCGAGGGCGTTGAGGTAGCTCGGCGCGGTCGCGACCAGGGTCTTGCCCTCGCCGGTCTTCATCTCGGCGATGTTGCCGAGATGCAGCGCGGCGCCGCCCATGATCTGTACGTCGAAGTGGCGCTGGCCCAGGGTGCGAGTCGCCGCCTCCCGACAGGCCGCGAAGGCCTCCGGCAGCAGGTTGTCGAGCTCCTCGCCGTCGGCCAGTCGCTCCTTGAACCGATCGGTCTCCTCGCGCAGCTCGGCGTCAGATAGCCGCTCGAAGTCATCCGAGAGGGCGTTGACCTGGTCGGTCAGGCCGGAGAGCTTCTTGATGATGCGGCCTTCGCCGGCCCGCAGCATTCGCTCGACGATCTTCGGCACGCAGACACTCCCAGCAGTTGATGGCTTCTCGGCCGCTATGTCCGACTCCGCCGCCCGGCACACACCAGGCCCCGCCATGGTACGCAACCCGGGCGGCCCCGGTCGTACGCTGCGTCGGTGAGCGAGACCAGCCTGCTGCCGCCCTTCCCGGAGCAGGGCCTGCGCGGCGACTCGATCGTGCTCCGGGTCTGGGATCCCGCAGCCGACGGGCCGGGCCGCCTGCGCTTGTTCCGCGACCCCGACTCCGACCGGTGGGCAGCGCCGGTCTTCGTCCCGCGGCCGGTCGACCTGGCCGCCGTGCAGGGGCGGCTGGAGCGCGAGCTGGAGTCAGCGCTGGCCGGTCGACCCTCGTCGTACGCCGTGGTCGCCCGAGACGACGGGCGGCTGCTCGGCGATATCGGGGTCCGGTTGCCGGACGGCCCGATGGCCATTGCCGATGTGGGCTACTCGACGCTGCCGGAGGCTCGCGGGCGGGGCGTGGCCCGCACGGCCCTGCGGCTGCTCTCGGACTGGCTGCTCGACCCGGCCGGGCCGGGCCTGGCGCGAGTGCAGCTGGACCACGTGGTCGAGAACGTCGCGTCCTGCCGGGTCGCGGCCGGCGCCGGCTTTGAGCAGGAGGGCATCCGGCGCGGTTACCTGCCGGTGCTGGGGAACGACGTCGACCACTGGTTCCGGCACGACGTCTGCGGGCACGGACGGGTGCCCTGACCCTCGGGCGGGGCTAGGGGGCGATCAGGTCGGCGTACTCCGGGTGTCGACGGATGTAGGCCGAGATGAAGGGGCACAGCGCGATCAGGTGAAGACCCCGGCGGCGGACATCGTCCAGCGCACCCCGAGCGAGCAAGGAGCCGACGCCCTGACCCTCGTACGCCGGGTCGACCTCGGTGTGGGTGAAGACGATCACGTCGCTCCCCCGGAGCCGGTACGCCGCAAAACCCGCCTGCGCGCCGTCGACCTCCGCGACGTAGCGAGACCGGTCCGGGTGGTCGCTGACCTGGACGGCTCCGGCGCTCGGCTCGCTCATGAGGTCAGGCTAGGCCAGGGCAATCGGGTTGCCCTCGACGCGCGCCATCGGCCAGGGTCGCGGGCATGAACGCACTGCCGACCAAGGCGCCGACGCTGACCGACGGGGTGGTGACCCTCAGGGCCCATCGCCCCAGTGACGTGGATGCGGTTTTCGTCCAGTGCCAGGACCCGGCCATGCAGGAATGGACCACCATCCCGGTGCCGTACGAACGCTCGCATGCGGAGTACTTCGTCACCGAGGCGATGCCCTTGGGCTGGCAGAACCCCATGGGGACAAAGGGTTTCGCGATCGAGGCTCTGGACGATGGCCGGCCGCGCTTCGCCGGAACCGTC
Organism: uncultured Actinomycetota bacterium; assembly: GCA_963834425.1. Taxonomy (GTDB): domain Bacteria; phylum Actinomycetota; class Actinomycetes; order Actinomycetales; family CAVURS01; genus CAVURS01. The sequence continues at coordinate 415,108 of CAWIBR010000013.1, read as the reverse complement.
GACCTGCGCCCGGACGGGCAGACCGGCGTCGAGATCGGCTTCGGGCTGGCGCCGTGGGCCCGCGGTCGGGGCGTGATGTCACGGGCCGTGCGCCTCGCCCTGGGCTGGGCCTTCGTCACGCTGCACGTCGACGTCGCCCACTGGCGCGCGGCGGTCGGCAACTGGGGCTCGCGCCGGGTCGCCTGGGCCTGCGGCTTCCGGGTCGAGGGCACGGTGCGCGGGCTGCTCGAAGCGCGCGGGCGGCGCCAGGACGGCTGGGTGGGCTCCCTGCTCGCCGGTGAGCCCATGGCGCCGGCCCGGCCCTGGCTCGACGCACCCCGGATCCACGGCCGCCAGGTGGTCTTGCGCCCGTGGGCCGACGCGGACATCCCGCGGATCATCCAGGCGTCCAACGACGCGGTCAGCCGCCGTTGGCTGTCCGATCTGCCCTCGCCGTACGGCCGGCAGGAGGCTGAGGCGTATGTGCTGGCCCAGCGGACCATGCTCGCGGACGGTGGGGCGATGTGCTGGTGCGTCGCCGACCCGGTCGATGACCGATGCCTGGCCGCCATCACCATCTTCAAGCTCGGCCGGGTGAGCAACGAGGCCGAGATCGGCTACTGGGCCCATCCGGACGCGCGCGGACGCGGGGTCATGACCGAGGCCCTGCGGCTGGCCGTGCGGCACGCCGTCGTGCCGATCGAAGCGGGTGGCCTGGGTCTGCCCCGGGTCGGCGTGCGGGTCGCGACCGACAACCTGGCCTCGCAGCGGGTGGCCATCCGCGCCGGCTTCCGGCCGATCGGCGTTGAGCGCCGGGTCGACCCGTTGCCCGACGGGTCGACCGACGACCTGCTGAGCTATGACCTCGTGGCCGAGGAGGTCACGGCCGAGGCCGCCGAGGACCTCACGGCCGGCTGAGCGCAGCGGACAGGCCGGGTGCCAGATCGCCTTGCGGGGCCACGGCCACCCGGGCCAGGCCGAGCCAACCGGCCATCTGCCGCAGCTCGGCGGCGAGCTCCTCGGCGGTCTCTTCCGGTGCCTGCGGCTGGGCGTGGGCGGCGTGGACCCGCAGCACGCCGGCGCCGGCGTCGGCCGTGCGGTCCGACTTCAGGTCGACCCGCGCCACCAGGGCGTCGTCGAGCAGGAAGGGCAGCACGTAGTAGCCGTGCACCCGCAGATGCGCGGGCACGTAGATCTCCAACCGGAACGCCATCTCGAACAGCGCCTCGGTCCGATCCCGTTGCCAGACAAGGGAATCGAACGGACTGAGCAGAGCCCGCGCCCGCACCCACCGCGGCAGCTTGGCGTCGCGATGCAGGTAGGCCGGGCGGTTCCAGCCGTCCACCGTCACGGGCAGGAGGAGGCCGTCGTCGACGAGCTCCGCGATGGCCGGCCGAGCGTCCTTGGGCGAGAGACGGAAGTAGTCGCGCAGGTCCTGCTCGGTGCCGATGCCGTGGGCCCGGGCGGCGATGGCGATGAGCTCGCGAAACGCCTCGGACTCGGTCAGCGACGGCGCGTTGGTCACCTCTGGCGGGAAGACCCGCTCCGGTGCGGCGTACCGGCGTTCGAACTGGGTGTTGCGGCCGGCCGAGGTGACCTGCCCGGCCCAGAACAGGTGCTCGAGGGCTTGCTTGACGACGCTCCAGTTCCAGCCCCACTGGTCGCGGGCCCGCGGCGCCTCGTGCGCCAGTCGGCTCTCCACCTGACGGGCGGTGAGCGGGCCGTGGGCCACCACCTCCTCGAGCACCGCCTTGACGACGTCGGCGTGGTCACGCTGGACGCTCCGCATGCCGCCCCAGGCCTCGTCCCGCCAGCGGTCCATCCGCCAGCGCAGCAGCGGGATGGTGGACGGCGGGATCAGGCTCGCCTCGTGGGCCCAGTACTCCACCAGCCGGCGCGGCGCGTGGTCACGGGCGCGGTCCAGGAGCCGTACGTCGTAGGGGCCGAGGCGCGAGAACGCCGGGAGGTACTGACTGCGGGCCAGCACGTTGACGCTGTCGACCTGGATGATGCCCACGCGGTCGATGACTCGTTGCAGATGTCTCGTCGTGGGGGTGGAGGGCTTGGGGTCGGTGAAACCCTGTGCTGCCAACGCGATTCGGCGGGCCTGAGCGACGGTGAAGCGCTCGCGGGCGGCGACGCTACTCGCCGGTGACGCCATCGATGCATTCCCGCAGCAGGTCGGCGTGCCCGTTGTGGCGGGCGTACTCCTCGATCATGTGCAGGTAGACCCAGCGCACGTCGAGTCGATGGCCGCGCCGGCTGGTGAACGAATCATCGAGCGCGTGGCGGGCGGCCACCTCACGCGCCAGGGCCAGCTCGGCGGCGTACGTCTCGAAGGCCTCGGCCGGGTCAGCATCATCGACGTCGTCGAAGTCGCCGTCGATATTGTCCGGCGTACAGAAGATGTCCGGCAGGTCGGCTCCCGCGATCCGGCGCCGGAACCACGAGCGCTCGACCTCGGCCATGTGCCGGACCAGACCGATCAGCGACAGGTTGGACGGCGGGACGCTGCGGCGGCGCAGCTGCTCCGCGTCCAGGCCGGCGCACTTGGTCAGCAGCGTGTCGCGGTGATAGTCCAGCCACGCCTCCAAGGCGGCGCGCTCGGGCAACGCCAGGGGTTCAGGGAACCGGTCCACCTGCGGCGCCTGCCAGTCGTCGTCAACCATGGCCCGACCCTAGGCCCACCCCCCGACACCCCGCCTCCGACGTGTCAGACCGTGGCTCCCGATCTGGTATCGCTCAATCTGACAACGGTGGCTCGCAGATCAGCACACTGGCCAGGATGGCCACCACGCGTTGGGGTTGGGTTCGGATCGCGATGGCGGGGAGCCGGATCCTGATCTCGCTTGCCTCCGCAAAAGCCAGTTCTGCATCACGCATCAGGTCGTCATACCAGCGACTCATCTCGGCATGGCCGATTCCGTCGATCTCACAAACGACGACCCGGCCGTCCTCGCGGGTCCATTCCACGTCGCGATAGCGACGCCGACCATGGACGTCGGTGCGCACGGCCTGACGCCGCGGGATCGGCAGGCCGGCTCGGGCGCAGAGCCGGACGAAGTCGATCTCGGAAAGAGCGTCGGCGCCCCCCGAAAGGTCTGCCAGGGTGGCGGCCATTACGCGGCGATGCCGTACCCGCCCCGCCTTGTCGAGGGCGACGAGGATGGCCTGGACAGGAGCCAGCCGCTGCTGGACGGTCGCTGCGAGCAGACCACAGGCGGTGCGCAGCGAGGGGTCCCACGCGGCCGTATCGATGGCAGCCCGGGCCGCATCGTGCGTAGGAGGCAGTCCGAGGCGGCCCACGATGTCGACCTGGGTGTGCCTCCTCGACTCGTGCACCCGAACAAACGGCAGGGGCATCGGATCCGCACCCCGCGGGACGACGATGTGTATCTGGTCACGATCCCAACCGCGAAGGCCCCACTGCTGCAAGGCCGTCCAGGAGCAGAGCGCCGCCAGGCGGCCACCGTTCACCACCGCTGCCCAGCGCCGCGCCTCAACGGTCAGTGGGCCTCGGTGCATGACCACGACCAGCGGACCGATGCTCGACCAGCGTCCGGCCGCAATGTGTCGCGCGACCGCGCGATTGTCGACTCCCGAGGCGGCTAGCTGAGCCCGGCTGACCACCCACTCCTGACTTCGGGCAGTCGTGAGGAGGTCTGGCATCGACTCGAGCAATCTTCGACCGGCGTACATGTACGTCGACGCTGGTCTGAGCCGACGGCCGTCGCCATTGGGAGTAGTCCAGCTGTGGACGACGGGACGGGCGGCCGCGGCTGTGGATGACGCGCGGCCGAGGTGTCAGACCCAGCGACACCAAGGCGGGAGCGAGGGTCTGACAACTTGGGCGCCGGCGTGGCGAGGGCCGGGGTGGTGCGACGAACGAGGAGCGTCAGGAGATGTCGAGGATCTTCTCGCGGACGGCGTAGACCACGGCTTCCATCCGGGAGTGCAGCTGGAGCTTCTCCAGGATGTTGCGGACGTGGTTCTTCACCGTGTTCTCGGAGATGAACAGCTCCTTGGCGATGTCCCGGTTGGCCATCCCGCGCGCGACCAGCCGGAGCACTTCCATCTCACGGTCGGTCAGGCGGGGCACCGGCACCTGCTGGCGCTCCTCCGCCCGCTTGATCATCGCGCCGAACTCGGTCAGGAGCTTGGAGGCCATGGACGGCGAGATCAGGGACTGGCCGCCAGCCACGGCCCGGATCCCGGCGGCAATCTCCTCACCCGGCACGTCCTTGAGGAGGTAGCCGTTGGCGCCAGCGCGCACCGCCTCGTAGAGGTCGGACTCCTCGTCGGAAATGGTCAGGATGACGATCTTCGTGGAGGGCGCCACGTCCTTGATCGCCGTACACGCCTCGATGCCGGAACGACGCGGCATCCGGATGTCCATCAGGACGACGTCGGGGAGCAGCTCCTCGGCCCGGCGGATCGCCTCGGCACCATCGCTGGCCTCGCCGATGATCTCGATCCCGGCTTCTTGGTTGAGAACCATCTCCAGGCCGCGCCGGTAGAGCGCGTGGTCGTCGGCGACGAGCACCCGGATCGGGTCACCCGAGGAGTTGCCCCCGGCATCCCGCGCTGTGCGCTCTATCACCGCTTCCTCCCGAGCTGGCCGGTGCACCGGCGATTGCGGGCCGGGGTCACGACGGATCGCGGCCCCCATCGCCCTCGGCGGATCGCCGCGGACGCTCGTCGCTCATCATGGCACGCCCACGCTGCTCGGCCCCACCGAGACTCACCCGGTCGCCGCGCGAGCCGGCTCCACCGGCTGCGTCTGTGCGTCCGCTGTCAACCGGATCACGCCGTACGACCAACCCCGCCGCCGGTACACCACGCTCGGTACGCCGCACCCAGAGTCGACGAACAGGAAGAAGTCGTGGCCGACGAGCTCCATCTCGTAGAGCGCCTGGTCCAAGGTCATCGGGTGCGCGGTGTGCGTCTTCTCGCGGATGACGACCGGGCTCTCGCCCTCGTCGAAGACGACGTCCTCCGCCACAAACGGCAGGTCCGGCTCGGCGGTCGCGCCGTTGAGCGCGGGGGTCGTGGGGTCGACCCGGGCCGAGGCTTCGGACAGGCCCTCGGGAGCGTGCCGGCCACGGTGCACCCGGCGCCGGTCGCGCAGCCGGCGGAGCCGCTCCAGCAGCTTGTCCATGGCCACGTCCAGCGCGGCGTACGGGTCGTCGGCGCAGGCTTCGGCGCGCACGACCGGACCCCGGTCCAGACAGGTGATCTCGACCCGTTCACAGGCTTTGGACTGCCGCCGGTTGGGTTCGTGGGAGACGACCACGTCGAGCCGTTGCACCCTCGGTGCGAGCTGGGTGACCTTCGCCAGCTTCTCCTCCAGGTGCCGGCGGAAACGCTCGGGAACCTCGGTGTGCCGACCAGTGACAACGATCTCCACGACGATCCTCCTGGGAGCCGGTGACTCGGCGCGCAACTGCGCCGGGTGACTTCGCGCGGGGCGGCCAAGGCCCGTCAGCGAGACGGCACCACCTCCCAGCGGCCGGTCCGGGGGACCATGACGTGACGCTAGACCCTCCGCGTCCCTCGCGTCACTCGGACCCCGTCGACACGTGGGTGCCACGAGCGGTCAGCAACCGGTCGGTACGCCCAGTCGGCGGTACGTCGCCGCGACCACCGCTGCTCCGATCGGGTGACCGCCGGCGCGACGGACGACGGCCGCCGCCTCGGCCAGGGTCGCCCCGGTCGTCACCACGTCGTCGACGAGCAGGCACGGCGTCTCCGCCAGGATCCGGTCGGCCGCCGCCCGCAGCCCGAAGGCCCCACCGACGTTGGCCGCGCGCGCCGCCGCGTCCAGGCCGGACTGGTCGGCCACTGCGCGGACGTGCCGCAGGACCGGCAGCACCCGCACCAGCCGGCCGTCCCGGCGACAGCCCGCAGCCGCGCGGGCGGCGAGCGCGCGCACCGGGTCATCACCCCGGGCCCGCCGGGCCGCCGGCCGGGACGGCATCGGGACCAACCACAGCTCCGGTACGCCGCTGGCCCGGGCGGCAGCGAGCACGGAGGTGGTGAGTGCCTCGGCCAGGATCCCGGTCAGGTCGTGGCGGCCCTCGTCCTTCCACGAGACGATCGCGTTGCGGACTGCACCGTCGTACGCCGCGACGGTCCACACGGGCGGCAGGCCCGCGGGCGGGGGGACGGGGCGGGTCGATCGCGCCGGGCCGGTGAGCAGGCGCGCGCAGTCGGGGCACCAACGGACGCCCTCCGTGCTGCAGCCGCCGCAGGCCAGCGGCCAGACGAGCTCCGCCAGGGCGGCCAGCCAGTCGGCGGCGCGATGCGGGCTCATTCGTCCACTCTCGGGCGTCCCGGCTGCCGCCCGGCGCGCCGAGCCGGCCCCTGTGGACAGCCCGGACCGTCAGCCCGGACCGTCAGCCCGGACCGTCAGCCTGGAAAGGCCACGCCCGTTGCCCGGACGGACCCGACCGAGGCCCAGCCGTTCGAGCCACCGGGGTTGAGCACCTGACCCTTGGACGTGACGAGCGCGATCGAGCCCTCGCCGTCACCCGCCGAGATAGCGACAGGAACTCCGGCCGAGACGGGAACCGCTGGCAGCGCTGCATTCTCGGCACCGATCGTGACGAGATAGGGCTCCGCCTGGGCGTCGTTCGCGGCCCGCCCGAGCACCGCCACGGTGACCGGGTCGACCCATGAGGCATCGACCACGCCGGAGAGCCCGGCGCCGATCAGCAGCGGGGTGGTCAGGCTGAGCGGTCGACCTCGGCTGTCCCGCACGATCCCGGCGACGTCGACCCGGGACTGCCCGTTTCGGGTCGACGCCACCAACGCTCGGGTCCCGTCGCGGGAGATCCGCAGGGCGACCACCTGACGGCCGGCCAACCAGGGTGCGCTCGGGCTAGCCAGGCTGGCCGCGACGTCCTTCGAGACCACACCGGGTCCGGTCAGCGCTGCGCGCAGCCGGGTCGGCGTGCCCGGGCCGGAGGACGCGGTCCAGAGCCAGCGCCGGTTGTCGTAGGACGGTGCGGTGAGATCCGTCCCGGTCAGGACGACCGACGTCTTCCCGTCGATCATCCGGACGAGTTGCGTGCCGGCCGTGGTCACGCCCGCGAACTCTCGGACGTCCACGGAGATGGCGACCGAGCGGAGCGCCACGCCCAGCGCCGGCATGGTGGCTCGCGGTGCGGGCACGCTGTCGAAGGCGTCCACCTGGGTCAGGAGCGAGCGGCCGGCCTTGGCCGAGAGCGCGACCGGGTTGGCCGACACCGGCACATCGGTGACGTAGCCGAGGGCGGCAGCCGACGCCCCGGACGCCACCGACGCCCCTGGCAGATCCAGCACCTTGCCGTTGGCCAGGACGCGCACCGAGTCCACACCGGGCGCTTGGGTGACCGCTGCCGCGAGTTGCGCCCACATCATCGCCCGGTTGCTCGAACTCGTCTGCTGGGCAACGGAGTTCAGGTCGACGGTCGCGACCGACCCTGACGTCGGCACGCTGTCCAGAGCGAGCCTCGTGTTCGCAGGGACGCCGGTCAGCACCGCAGACCGCAGGTACGGCGGGGGCTCGGCCAGCTGCGCTCGCGCGATGACCGTCGCGAGCCCGGAGGTCTGGGGGAACCACCTCAGGTCCGGCACGAGCACCCGCGATCCGGGCGCGACGTAGTAGAGCGAGACCTGGGCGAAGACCTGCTCGATGTCATAGCTCGTGAGCCAGAGCTGCTGAGGGTTGGAGACGGCGTTGATCCGCCATTGACCTTGCACCTGGCTGAGCTTGAGCTGCAGCGTCGCCTTGGCTCCGGCAGCGGCAGCGGTGTAGACGCCGTTCTCGTCCACCGTCGCGGTGACCGGAGTCGTCACGGTGTAGGTGCCGCCAGCGCCGGCGGCGACGTGCAGCGTCGACTCGTCGGGATAGACGACGACCTTCGGAGCCGTCGCCCAGGTCGTGGCCGCGGCCGGGGTGAGGTACAGACGGGCGACGCCTTCGTCCTCGGACAGGTCGGGCTGGGCGCGCAGGAAGCCGCGCACGATGTCCTCTGGGGTCATGCCGGCCACGGGGCGTGCCGCGAGGAAGCGGATCGGAGGTGGCCCCTCCAGCGTGGCCCCCGCATGGACCGGCCCGGTGACAGGGATGCCGCCACACGCCGCGAGGGCCAGGGCGACCACCACGGCAGCGACGACGACCGACGCGGCCCGGCGCGAGCGCTCAGCCATCGGACCCGCGCAACGAGGTCACCGTCGTCCCGGGGACCCGGGGAACGTCGGAGGGCCGGATCTGGGCGTACGCCTCGCCGACATTGCTCGCCGTACTCGTCGGACCGAGCGGCAGCGGCGAGGAGGTCAGGACCACATCGGCCTCCCGCGGCAGGGTCAGGCGGAAGACCGAGCCGGTGCCCGTGCGGCCCCACGCCTGCAACCAGCCGCCGTGCAGCCGCGCATCCTCGAGGGCGATGGCCAGGCCGAGGCCGGTGCCACCACTCGTCCGCGCCCGCGCCGGGTCGGCGCGCCAGAACCGGTTGAAGACCAGACTGGTCTCGCCCTCCCGCAGGCCGACGCCGCGGTCCTCGACGGCAACGGCGACAGCCTCCGGCGAGCTCCCGAGACGCACGGTGACCGGACGGCCCTCGCCGTGCTCGATGGCGTTGACGATCAGGTTGACCAGGATCCGCTCGACCCGTCGCGGGTCGATAGTGGCGACGCATGGCTCCCGGTCACCTTCGATGACGACTCGGCTGCCCCGTCGGTCGGCCAGGGGCCGAGAGGCGTCGACCGCGCGGACGACGACATCGCGCAGGTCGACCGGCTCGAGGTCCAGCGCGGCCGCACCCGCGTCGAAGCGGCTGATCTCGAGCAGGTCCGAGAGGAGCGACTCGAACCGGTCGAGCTGGTTCTGCAGCAGCTCGGCCGACCGGGCCACCGATGGCGTGAAGTCGTGCCGCGAGTCGTGCAGGATCTCGCCCGCCATCCGGATGGTCGTCAGGGGGGTCCGCAGCTCATGGGAGACGTCGCTGACGAAGCGTTGCTGCACCCGCGACAGCTCCTCCAGCCGGCGGATCTGGTCCTGCAGGCTCGCCGCCATCGTGTTGAACGATGCCCCGAGCCGGGCCAGGTCGTCCTCGCCCTTGGACGTCATCCGCTCCTGCAGGTGCCCGGACGACAACCGCTCGGCAACGACGACCGCACGTCGGACCGGGGTGACCACCTGACGGGTCACGACGTAGGCGACGGCGCCCACGAGCAGCACGAGGACGAAGCCGCCGAGCACGAAGGTGCGCCGGACCAGATCGACCGTGGCGGTCTCTCGCTGGAGGCTGAAGACGAAATACAGCTCGTACTGGCCGGCCGCCGGGATCTGCACGAGAGAGCCGATCGCGACACCGGCCGCGCTCTGCTCGCCGCCTTCGTAGTGGAGGGTCACGAACCGCCAGTGCTGCTGCCGCGGCGGGACGTCCACTGCATGCCGCAGGTCGTCCGGGATGGCCCGGGTGACCGTGCCGGTGGACAGGTCGGACACGACCGGCTCACTCTTCTGGCCCGGCTTGCGCAGGAGGATGACGTCGCGCAGGTCCTCCGTGCTCGCCATCTGCTGGACGATGTCGAAGACCGCCTGGTTGAGCTCGCTCGGGCCGCCGCGGTCGTCGATGGCCGAGAACGAGTTCTGCGCGTCCCGGGCCGATCGGACCGCCTCGGCCCGTGCTGCGCGCACCCGGTCCTGCACCAGCCCGTCGGCGATCCGGAAGTAGAGGAAGCTGCCCAGCGACGTGACCACGATGACGCCGAGCAGCATGGTCGCGGTCACGACCCTGAGCTGCAGCGATCGGCGCCAGAAGTGCAGGAGGAACGACGGCGCAGCCGCCAGGCGGCGACGCATGGTCTAGGCCGGACCCGCCTTGTAGCCCACGCCCCGCACGGTGACGACGACCTCCGGGTGCTCGGGGTCGCGTTCGATCTTGGACCGCAGGCGCTGCACGTGGACGTTGACCAGGCGCGTGTCGCCGGCGTGCCGGTAGCCCCAGACCTGCTCCAGGAGGATCTCCCGGGAGAAGACCTGCCAGGGCTTGCGGGCCAGGGCGACCAGGAGGTCGAACTCCAGGGGGGTCAGGTTGATCTGCGCGCCGTCACGGCGCACCGAGTGGCCGGCGACATCGATCGCCAGGTCACCGATCTCGAGCTTCTCCGGAGCCGAGTCGCCGCTGCCACGCAGCCGGGCCCGGATGCGGGCGACGAGCTCCTGCGGCTTGAACGGCTTCATCACGTAGTCGTCAGCTCCGGACTCGAGCCCGACCACGACATCGACGGTGTCGGTCTTGGCGGTGAGCATGACGATCGGTACGCCGGACTCGGCCCGCAACCGCCGGCAGACCTCGATCCCGTCGACACCCGGCAACATCACATCGAGGAGCACCAGGTCGGGCTGGCTGGACCGGAAGATCTCCAGGGCGGCCTCGCCGTCGGCACAGTGAATCGGCTCGTACCCTTCACCACGCAGGACGATGCCGAGCATCTCCGCGAGGGCCTGGTCGTCGTCGACGACGAGCACGCGACCCTTCATCGGTCCACTCCTTCGTTGGTGCCGCCGTTTGGGCCGCCTGAGGGCGGCCCGAGGACATTCTCACCCGGCGACGAGGCCCTCGGTGCCATTCGGGGCCCGGTCGAGCAGATCGTCAGCAGACAGTCAGCAGATTCCCAGGGTCGAGCGGGCTCGATCGGCCGTCGTCCGGGGGGTTGTTCTGGCCCGTTGCCCCTTCCTGGTGGCTCCTCTCTGGCAACATGGGCCCCTCGCCTGGCGCCTTGGGGGTGTGATGAGCCAGAACCCGCCACAGCAGTGGCAGCCACCGTCCGCGGACGGTGAGCCGACGCCCCCAGCATCTGCTCCACCGGGCGCCCCACCGCCGACCCAGTGGGGACCCCCACCCCCCTACTACGCGCCCCAACCACCCCCGGTCTACGGCGCGCAGCCACCTCCCGCGTGGGGCCAACCACCCCCGGCGTACGGCGGGCAGCCCCCGCCTGCGTGGGGCCAACCCGTTCAGCAGTTCGGCTACGGCCAGCTCCCGCCCTCCTATGGCCCACCGCTCTCGCCGAAGCCGGGCGTCGTGCCCCTGCGCCCACTGACCCTCGGTGAGATCCTCGACGGCGCGGTCCAGACCATCCGGCAGAACCCGAAGGTGATGCTCGGCCTGTCGGCGATCGTGAACCTGATCCTCAGCGTCGTCGTCGTCCTCCTCCAACTAGGCGCTCTGCGCTCCGACTTCGCCAGCCTCAACGACACCTCGAGCTCCGACAGCACGGCCGGCAGCGCGGCTGAGGGGCTCTCGTCACTCTTCGCGGGCCTGCTGCAACTGGTCGGGACCACCGTGCTGACCGGCATCCTGGTCATCGCCGTCAGCGACGCCGTGCTCGGTCGCCGGCCCGGCATCCGGGAGGTGTGGGATCGGGCCCGCGGACGGATCTGGGCGCTGCTCGGTGTGACCGTGCTCGTCTTCCTGACCGTCGGGGGTGTCGCGGCCGGAGCCCTGCTGCCGGGGATCGTGGTGCTGGTCGCCGGCGGCGGCGTCGCCGGTGGGCTGTTGCTGGCCGTCGGCATCATCGCGGCGTTGGTCCTCGTCCCCTGGATCGCGATCCGCTGGCTGTTCGCGCCGCCCACGGTGCTGCTGGAGCGGATCGGCGTCCGCGCCGCGTTGGGTCGCTCGTGGCGGCTCGTCGGCGGGTCGTGGTGGCGTTGCTTCGGGATCCTCCTGCTCGCCCAACTGCTGGCCGGCGTGCTGAGTGGTGTCCTGCAGCTCCCGTTCATCGTCGGCGCCCTCGTCGTGGGCGATGCCGGCTCGACGTTCGCGGCCGTGCTGCTGACCGTGGTCGGCGGCGTGATCGCCCGGACGCTGATCGCGCCCTTCTCGGCCGCGATCCTGGCGCTGCTCTACATCGACCTGCGGATGCGTCGCGAAGGGCTGGACGTGACGCTCCAGCGGGCCGCGGCGGCCGACCGGTGAATCTCGGCCAGCCGATCTCGCCCGGTCGCGCCACGGGCCAGGCCTGGGCTCGCGAAGAACTCGCCAAACGGGAGTACGCGCAGGCCCGGCCCAGCCCGCTGCTACGGGCGGTCCTGTGGGTGCTGCATCGCCTGGACGGCATCGCCGCCCGGACCGGGCTCGGAGCCGGCCAGCTCGCCGCCCTGATCGTGGTGGCGGTCGCCGTCGTGGTGGTCGTCGCGGTGCTGAACCGCCGACGGGTCCGCCTGTCGGTAGCGCGCGCCGAGTCGGGCCGGGCCGTCCTGGGCGGGAGCCTGGCGAGCGGGGTCGAGCACCGGCTCCGTGCACAGCAGGCGGCAGCGGCCGGTCGCTACGACGTGGCCGTGCGCGAGTCGATGCGCGCCGTGGCCCGCCGACTGGACGAGCGCGGCCTGATCGATCCGCGGCCCGGACGCACCGCGGACGAGCTCGCCGCAGAGGCCGGGCGGATGCTCCCGCAACTCATCGCTGCGCTCGGAGCAGGGGCCCGGACGTTCGACGATGTCGTCTATGGCTCGGTCTCGGCTTCGGCTGCCCATGCCGAGCAGTTGCGACAGCTGGACGAGCAGGTCGAGAACACCCGGGCGGCCTTGCTGGCCGGTTCCCGATGAGTCAGGTTCTCGACCAGCCGCTGACCGCGCCGGCTCCAACGCCGGCTTCGGGCGGGGCGTCGGCTCGATCGCTGCTGCGACGGGGTGCCTGGCCGATCGGCTTCGCCGCCCTCGTGCTGGCCGCAGTGCTCCTGACGGTGTTGACGAGCGGAAGGGGCAACGACCAGCCGCTGGATCCCGACAGCGTGAGCCCGGACGGTGCCAAGGCGCTGGCCCAGGTGCTGCGGACTCACGGCGTCGGTGTGGCGGTGGCGCGCACCCCGAGCGGGCTGGCGACCGCGGTCGACGCTCACCCGGCCGCCACCGTCCTGGTGAGCCGCACCGACCTCTTGAGCGACGGCGACGTCGCGGCGTTGCAGTCCTTCCAGAACAGCCCGCAGTTCGCGCGTCGGCTGGTCCTCGTGGCGCCCTCCTCGCGGCAGTTGGCGCAGTTGGCGCCAGGAGTGCGGATCGCCGCAGTGCACCGGCGGCAGACCGCCGACAGCCGCTGCGCCGACCCGGCGGCGGTCAAGGCCGGTCGGGCCGATGCGGGCGGTCTCACCTACGTCTACGACGAGCGCCAGCGGGCGAGCCAGTGTTATCCGGTCGATGGGCACCCGTCGTTCCTCGTGATCGGGACCAGCCCGCAGACGGTCGTGGTGGGGCAGCCCAGCCTGCTGACGAACGACCGACTGGCCAAAGAGGGAAACGCCAGCCTCATGGTCAACGCGCTGGCGACGACCGGCAACGTGATCTGGTATGTCCCCTCGGGTGATTTCGTTGCGGGACAGCAGCATTCGCTCACTTCGCTGCTGCCGGGCTGGGTGGGCTGGGTGACCCTCCAGCTGTTCGTGGTGGTGGCGATCTGTCTGGTCTGGCGCGGCCGTCGTCTCGGCCGGCTCGTGCCTGAGCCGCTCCCCGTCGTCGTCCGAGCCGTCGAGACGACCGAGGGCCGGGCCCGGATGTACCGGCGGGCCCGAGCCCAGGATCGGGCGGCCGCCCAGCTGCGGGAGTCGACGATGGCCCGTCTGCGAGACCACACCGGCCTGCCCCGGACGGCGTCACCCGGTGAGGTCGTGGCCGTGGTCGCGACCCGCACCGGCATCCCCGGTCCGGCTGTGGCTGAGATGCTCATCGGCCCCCCACCACGCGACGATGCCGGGCTCGTGACCCTGGCCCAGAACCTCGACCGGCTGGACAGAGAGGTACGACGACCGTGACCGAGCAATTTCCTGAGTCGACCGAACAGACCAGCCAACAGGCAACCGAAGCGGCTCGGGCTGCCCTGCATGCCGTACGCAGCGAGGTCGCCAAGGCGGTAGTGGGCCAGGATGCGGCCGTGACCGGCCTGGTCATCGCTCTGCTAGCTCGCGGTCACGTGCTGCTCGAGGGTGTCCCCGGAGTGGCCAAAACCCTTCTGGTGCGGGCACTTTCGGCGGCCTTGTCGCTGGAGACGGCCCGCGTGCAGTTCACACCGGACCTGATGCCCGGCGACGTGACCGGGTCCCTGGTCTACGACGCCCGCACCGCCGAGTTCTCCTTCCGGGAGGGTCCGGTCTTCACCAACCTCTTGCTCGCCGACGAGATCAACCGGACGCCGCCCAAGACTCAGGCGTCTCTCCTCGAGGCGATGGAGGAGCGCCAGGTCACCGTGGACGGACAGCCTCGCAAGCTGCCCGACCCCTTCGTCGTTGCGGCGACCCAGAACCCCGTGGAGTACGAAGGCACCTACCCGTTGCCCGAGGCTCAGCTGGACCGGTTCCTGCTCAAGCTGACCCTGCCGCTGCCACCCCGCGAGGACGAGGTCCAGATCCTGGACCGGCATGCGCGCGGGTTCGACCCCCGGGACCTCCGGGGCGCGGGGGTCACCGCGGTGGCCGGCCCGTCCGATCTGGCCCACGCCACTGCCGCCGTACGCCGCGTGCAGATCCACCCGGAAGTGATCGGCTATGTCGTCGACCTGGCGCGGGCGACCCGGGTCTCGCCGTCCCTGTCGCTCGGCGTCAGCCCTCGCGGAGCGACCGCCCTGCTCGCGACCAGCCGGGCCTGGGCCTGGCTGGCCGGCCGCGACTACGTCAGCCCGGACGACGTGAAGGCCTTGGCCCGGCCGACCCTGCGCCATCGGCTCAGCCTGCGCCCGGAGGCCGAGCTCGAGGGCGTCAGCGTTGAGTCGGTGCTCGACGGCGTCCTGGCCTCGGTGCCGGTCCCCCGCTGACGGCGTCGTGGCCCTCACCGGACGGAGCGCCCTGCTCGCCCTGGCGGGCGCAGTCGCGCTCGTCATCGCCCCTGGGCGGGCGGTCTTCTTCGGCTGGATCGCCCTCGTCCTGATCCTCGTCGCTGTCGACCTGTGGCGAGCCGGATCGCCGAAATCCCTTGTCTACCAACGGCTCGACCTCTCCTCGGTGCGTCTCGGCGGCACGGTCGAGTCGACCTTGACCGTGACCAACGCCGGATCTCGACGTGTGCGCGGGGTGTTGCGCGACGCCTGGCAGCCCTCGGCCGGCGCCCACGTCGACCGGCATTCGCTGGACATCCCTCCAGGAGAGCGTCGGCGCTTGATCACGGTGTTGACGCCGACCCGTCGCGGTGACCGGTTGGCCGACCGGATCACCGTGCGCAGCCTGGGTCCGATGGGACTGGCCGCGAGGCAGCGCTCGGTCGCGGTGCCCGGACGTCTGCGAGCGCTGCCGCCCTTCGGCTCGCGGCGGCATCTGCCCAGCCGGCTGGCCCGGCTACGCGAGCTCGACGGCCGCACCAGCGTGAATGTGCGGGGGCAGGGCACCGAGTTCGACTCGCTGCGCGAGTACGTCGTTGGCGACGATGTGCGCTCGATCGACTGGCGGGCCACTGCTCGTTCGCAGACCGTGGCCGTGCGCACCTGGCGGCCCGAGCGGGATCGTCGAGTGCTCCTCGTGCTGGACACGTCCCGGACCAGCGCCGGCCGGGTCGCCGACGCACCTCGGCTGGATGCGGCGATGGACGCCGCTCTCCTGCTCGCGGCCCTGGCCACCCGGGCCGGGGACCGGGTCGACCTGCTCGCTGGTGACCGGCGGGTGCGGGCCAGCGTGCAAGGGGCGACCGGCGCCGCGCTGCTGCCAGCCCTGGTCGACGCCATGGCGCCGCTGGAGCCGGAGCTGCTCGAGGCCGACTGGTTCGCGATCGTCGGTGCGATCCGGGCCCGGACCAACCAGCGCTGCCTGGTCGTGGTGTTGACGGCGTTGGAGTCAGCCTCGGTCGAGGAGGGGTTGTTGCCCGTCCTGGGCCAGCTGACCGCCCGGCACCAGGTGGTCATCGCCTCGGTGGGCGACCCGGCGGTCACGGCGATGGCCGCTGGTCGCTCGGACGCCGATCAGGTCTATGCGGCGGCCGCAGCCGAGCGCACCCTGGCCGACCGCACCCGGTTGGCCGCACTGCTCAGCCGGCTGGGTGTCGAGGTGGTGGACGCCGACCCGGAGCACCTGCCGCCGGCCCTCGCCGACCGCTACCTGGCGCTCAAGGCGGCCGGCCGGCTCTGATCGGTCGAGCTGACTCAGGCGAAGGGGTCGGGCAGGTAGAGCAGCACGTTGCGGCTCTGCGCCGTACCGAGCCGCGGATGCTCGGCGTACCGGCGCCATTGGGGGTCGTTCGCGGACAGCTCTCGGGACAGCCCCGCGAGGCCCTCGATCGAGTCGATGGCGCCGTCCCAGGGCGCCGATCCGGTGTGGTCGATCATGGTGGCGGCGATCTGCAGCACGCCGTCACCTCGGGACAGCTCGACGATCCGGGCTTGTTGTGGCCAGTCGACCAGTGACGGCGCCACGACCTGCCAGTGGTTGCCATGAGCCGAGACCGACGTCGCGTGAGTGTGTCCGGCCAGCCAGAGTACGACGCTGGGGTGGGCCGCCAGGACTCGTTGGACCTCCGGGCCCAGCATCCGGCCGCCCCCGATCGGGTTGACCAGGGTCTCGAGCGGATGGTGGCTGGCGACCACGACGTAGCGACGGTCGGCGTCGGCCGCGGACAGCTCGCCGTCCAGCCAGTCCAGCTGGTCCGGGTCGAGCGAGCCCTCCCATCCGCCGTGCTCGTTGACGGTGTCGAGGACCAGGAAGGTCGCGGGGCCGGCGTCGTGGCGGTAGTACGCCCGCTCCGGGGACGTGAAGCCGTGCATCGGCGGTCGGGCCCGCTCGCGGGCATGGGCCTGGATGAACTGGGTCCGGCTGACCAGCCGCCGGGCCGCGTCCGGGGTCACGGCCCGCACCTGGGCATCGGCCAGGGCGGCCACCGCGCTGGGGTCGCAGGCCGCCAGCCCGGCCATCAGCTGGAGCACCTGGTCAGTCGTCCAGTCGATCGGCAGCGCGATCGGCTTGGCGGCGCCGACGGCGACCTGGGCCAGCCGGCCGGCGCCGGGGACGGTGCCCTGGAGCAGCTGGTCGTGGTTGCCGTGGACCGCCAGCCACGGTGCCCGCAGTCCGCTCGCCTGGAACGGCTGCCGGATCGCGTCGAGCAGGCCCGGGCACGTCGGGGAAGCCGTAGAGCGTGCGCAGCAGGTCGGGCTTGTCGCTGTCCGGGTGCCAGTAGCGCTCGTCCCAGACGACGTCGTCGGCGATCCCCTCGTAGCGCTCCAGGTCGCCCGAGTCGGGATGCACCCGCCCACCGTCGAGCAGGTCGAGGTACCAGCTCAGCTCGTTGGCCTGGGAGTTGTCGGTGTTGTCGCCGGTCGAGATGGCCAGGTCGACCGGAGCGCCGGTGACCGGGCCGGCCGCCACGGCGTTGACCGCCCGCACGCACGCCTCGACCACCTGCACGGTGAGCAGCTCGTTCGCGCGATAGGCGCCGACCTCGCCCAGCTGGTCCAGGATCGGGGAGTCGGGGTCGGCCCAACGGTCCAGGAACTCCACGCGGGCCGGCGACTGGTGGTCGCACACGTGCAGGTCGGACAGGTGTGCGGCGACCAGCAGCGGCTCCAGCCGCGTTCCGGGCGGTTGGGCCAGCTCGGTCCGGGCCAGGTGTGGTTCGCCCGCGCCGGGCTCCATCGGACGGAAGCCGCCCGCGTTGGCGGCACCCGGGCGCAGCGCACTGCGGTCGGTCGTCATGACGGAGGCGGCGGCCGCTGCTCAGTCGGTGGCGCGCAGGACCGGCCGCTCGAGCAGGGCGGTCGTGACCGTCGTGCCGACCTGGAGCTCGGCCGCCCGGTGCGAGGGGACGTCGGCCACCAAGGCGGTGCCGTCGCGACGGCGGCGCAGGTCGAGCCGGATGGTGGCGCCACGGAAGGTCGCGGTCTCGACGATGGCGTCGCCGTCGCTGGCCGGGGTCACGATGACCGCCTCCGGGCGCACCAGGATGACGACGTTGGCGCCGGCCGCCGGCAACTCGCCGTCGGCCGGGAGGTGCTGGCCGCCGACCTGCACCTGAGCCACGCCCGAGACGGTGGCGTCGATCCGGTTCATCGTGCCGACGAAGGTCGCGACGAACGGCGTGGCCGGGCGGTCATAGAGCTCGCTGGGCGGTGCGCACTGCTCGAGCTGACCGGCCCGCATGACCCCGACCCGGTCAGCCATCGACAGGGCCTCTTCCTGGTCGTGGGTGACGAAAACCGTTGTCACACCTAGCTCTTGCTGGATCCGCCGGATCTCGTCGCGCAGCTGCTCGCGCACCTTCGCGTCCAGCGCCGAGAGCGGCTCGTCGAGCAGGAGGACGCGCGGCGAGATGGCCAGGGCACGGGCCAGGGCCACCCGCTGCTGCTGGCCGCCGGACATCTGGTGGGGGAACTTCTTGAGGTGCTCGGACAGTCCGACCAGCTCGAGGAGCTCCCCTGCGCGCTGGCGCCGAGCCTTGCCCGACTCCCCGCGCAGCCGCAGCCCGAAGGCCACGTTGTCCTGCGCGCTCATCGTGGGGAAGAGGCTGTAGGACTGGAAGACCATGCCCATGTCGCGCTTGTTCGCCGGGACGCGCGACACGTCCTGGCCGTCGACCAGGACGGCACCCGAGGTCGGCTGGTCGAACCCGGCCAGCAGCCGCAGGGCAGTGGTCTTGCCACAGCCGGATGGGCCGAGCAGGGCGAGCAGCTCGCCGGGTGCGATCTTCAGGTTCAGCCCGGCCAGGGCCGACATCTGCCCGAAGACGCGACGGACGTCGCGGTACTCGACAGTGGCGCCTTCGCGCTGGGAGATGGCCTCGACGGCGCTCATCGGTCAGGCGTTCCTTTCGGTGCGACTGCGCCAGTTGAGGGCGCCGATCAAGAGCAAGAGGACCTCGACGACGATCAGACTGAGCAGCGACGTGGCCGACTGGACCTGTCCCGACGTGGTCGGCAGCTGGGCCAGCCAGACCGGGAAGGGTCGGGAGAAGAGCAGGATCTTGGCGATGGTGTACTCCCCCATCACCAGCGCGAAGCACAGGAACGACGCGTTGATGATCGAGGTCCGCAGGCTCGGCATCAGCACCCGCCACAACGTCGTGATCCAGCTCGCGCCGAGGTTGCGCGAGGCCTCGACCAGGGTGTTGACGTCGACCGACCGGATCCCGGCGTCGAGGGCGCGATAGACGAACGGCAGCGCCAACGTGACGTAGAGGAAGGCCAGCACCAACGGGAGCGTCTGGTTCCGGATGTCCTGCATGACGTGGAACATCAGGCCGTGGGTGAAGTGGTTGCCGGTGAACGTGAAGACGTCGGACACCCCGACCACCAGGACCACCGGCGGGAAGACCAGCGGCAGGAGCGTGATCACCTCGACCACCGGCCGCACCTTGCGGTAGCGCAGGTGGAGCAACAGCATCGTCGGCAGCATCAGGGCGAGCGTGATCAGGATCGACAGGATGGCCAGCTCGACCGAGGTCGTCAGGGCGGTGCCGATGCCGATCAGACCGCCGGGCTGCTTGGCGAAGATCTGGCCGTACGCCGAGAAGCTGATCTGGCCGGTGTTGGAGTTGCGGATCGTGAAGACGAACGCGGCGATCAGCGGAACGAAGAAGTAGATCGCGGCGATGATCAGCACGATGGCTCGGGTCTTGCCGCCACGACCCCAGTGGCGGTTCTGGTCGATCTTCATCGGCGCGCCCGGGACGATCAGGTCCGGCGTCTCCGCGCTGCCGTATCCGGTGGTCGTCATCGCGGGTTCACGCCAACCACTTCGACGTACGCCGCTGGAGCAGCTGGTAGATGACGGTCAACGGCAACACGATCACCACCATGTCGAAGGCCAGAGCGGCTCCGAGGTTCTCCTGGCCGGAGAGCACGTTGCCCGACAGCACGTTGGAGATCTGGGTCGGGATCAGCGGGAACGAGTCGCCCACCAGCGCATCCGCCGTCGCGAAGGCCGAGAACGCCGAGCAGAAGAGCAGCAGGACCGACCCGAGGAAGTTGGGCAGGAGGACCGGGCCTGCGATGTAGCGCCAGTAGTGCCAGCGCGAGGCGCCGAGGTTCTCGGCCGCCTCGGCCCACTGGGGCTTGAGCCCCTCCAGGGCAGGGGACATCACCAACACCATGAGGGGGATCAGGAAGTAGAGATAGACCAACCCGATGCCGGTCACCGAGGTCAGCTGGAAGTGCAGGTCGTCGCCCAGCGAGATGCCCAGGTCGTCGTGCAGGAAGACCGTCAAGGCACCGGCCGGGAAGCCGACCGTGGCGATGAACAGGAAGGCCAGCGGGATGCCGCCGAAGTTGGCCATCACGGCGGCCGCGGCGATGACGATCTGCCGTAGCGCGCCACTGCGACTGGTCACGACGGCGTAGGCCAGGAACATCCCGAAGACCGCGCCGATCACGGCGGTGATCGCCGACAGCTGGATGCTGTTGACCATCGAGGTCCGGTAGATGCCGTGCAGCGTCGCCGTCAGGTTGCTGCTCGTGAACACCTTGGACGCGACGAACTGCTGGGTGACCGGATCACGGTGCTTGGGGCCGTCCTTGCGGAAGGCCGAGAACAGGATCAGCCCGATCGGCAGCAGGAAGAACAGGAACACGTAGACGAAGAAGGGCAGCAGCCCCGTCCACGCGAGGCTGAAGCGGCGGCGAGACCGGGTTGCCCCGGCCCCGCCGCCCTGCAGCGTCGATGAGGTCTGGGCGGTGACGCCCAGGTCCTCGATCTCGGAAGCGGCCACTAGGCGACCGCTGCCGCCCACTTCTGGGTCACGACGTTCTTGGCCGCCGTGACCTGGTCCTGCGTGGGGTTGAACGGGTTGGTGTCATTGACCTTCGGCTGAGCCGCGGCCGCCGCTGCGTCCGCTTTGCCGTTGGCCTGCATGGCCACCAGCTCGATCGGCCGCGCGAAGCCGCGCAGCCAGCCGTTCTGGCCACCGTCAGCGTCCTGGCTGTAGAGGAACTCCTCCCAGAGCCGGGCCGCGGCCGGGTGAGCAGCGTTGATGCTGACCGCCTGGGCGTAGAAGCCGGGGACCAGGCCGTCAGCCGGGTCGGTGGTGACCCAGTTGACGCCGCTCTTCTTCAGCGTCTGCGCGTTGCCGACGTTGAGGTAGTCCCAGTCGAGGACGATCGGGGTCTGACCCGATGCGACCGTGGCCGGAGTCACCTTGGTCTTGTTGTAGATCTTCTCCTTGTTGAGCTTGGCGAAGAAGTCGATGCCCGGCTGGATGTTGTCGGCCGAGCCGCCGTTGGCCAGCGCCGTGGCCCAGACGGCCTCGAAGGCCGCGTTGGCGCTGGTCGGGTCACCGTTGAGCGCGACGTCACCCTTGTACTCCGGGTTGTCCAGCGACTTGATCGTGGTCGGGCAGGTCTTGATCTTCGTGGCGTTGCAGCCGATCGAGATGTATCCGCCGTAGTCGCTGTACCAAAGCCCACCGGCGTCCTTCTGGCCGGTCGGGATGTCGGCCCAGGTCGCGACCTTGTACGGCGCGAACAGACCCTCCGTCGCACCCTGGAGCGCGTAGCTGTTGCCGACGTCAACGACGTCCGGTGCGCTGGGCTGACCCTTGGTCGACTTCACGGCGTTGATCTCGTCGCCGCTGGAGCCGTCCGGGTTCTCGCTGTTGATCTTGATGCCGTACTTCGCCGTGAAGGCGTCGATGATCGCGCCGTAGCCGGCCCAGGTGCGTGGCACCGCGATCAGGTTCAGGGTGCCTTCCTTCTTGGCCGCCGCGACGAGCGCGTCCATGCCACCCATCGCTGCCGCGGACTGAGCGGTCGCGGCGTTCTTCGCAGTACTGCCGCCGGAGCTGCTCGAACCGCCGCTGCTTCCACAGCCGGTCACCGCGAGGCTGCCCACGAGGGTCATGCCTGCCAGTGCTACCCACCTTTGACGCACGTCTGTCTCCATCCCGCTGTAGCTCGGCTTCGGGCGGACGCCCGTCGGACGACACCCTTACTGCCTTGTGAGCGAAAGATTGAACCGACACCTGTCCGGACGGCAAACATCAAGCAACAGTTACGACTCGCAGGCTAGCAAAATGTCGTGATCGTCCCGTGATTCGGCGTTCGCTGTTTCAAATCGTTATCTGTGTTGCTCAGCATGCGAGTACGACGGCCCGGCCGCAAGGCCCTCCGGAGGTCAGTTTCAGCCCCTGATCGGGACCAGATCGCCGGCCTCCTCGGCCAGCAGGTCGCCGGTGAGGCCGGCCCGGACCGCCCGCCGGCCGAGGACGAGGACGTAGGTCAGGAAGGCCGACTCCGCGAGGACCCCGATGGCGATCTTGATCCCCGTCGGCAGCCCGGACGGCGTGATGAACCCCTCGATGAAGCCGGAGACCGCCAGGACGCCCACCAGGCCGATCACGACCGCCATCGCCGCCCGCCCCTCCTGGGCCAGCGCCAGGCCGCGAGGGCGCGGGCCCGGCGAGACCCACGACCAGAACAGCCGCAGGCCGGTGGCCGCCGCGAGGAACACCGCGGTGAGCTCGAGGATGCCGTGCGGCAGGATCAGCCCGAAGAACAGGTCGGCCCGGCCGTGGCTGACCATGACGCCGCCGATGACCGCGACGTTGACGACGTTCTGCCAGAGCAGGTAGATCACGGGCAGCCCGAACACCCCGAGCGCGATGCAGAGCGCCGCGATCCACGCGTTGTGGGTCCACACCTGGGCCGCGAAGCTCCCATGGGCGTACGTCGAGTAGTAACTCTGGAAGTCGGTGTTCACCAGGCTGTTCAGCTCGGCCTGCGGCACCAGCTTGCCCTGGATGATGGGGTTGGCCGCCACCCAGCCACCGAGCGCGAACATCGCGGCCACGCTCCCCAGGGCGACCGCGCCCCACCAGACCCGGATGCGGTAGATCGCCGCGGGCAACGTCGCGAGGACGAACCGGGTGACGTCGCGCCAGGCCGGGTCCGAGGTGCCGGTCACCGCGGCTCGGGCGCGGGCGACGAGGCGCGAGAGGCGGCCCACCAGCATCGGGTCCGGCGCCGATGAGCGGACGACCGACAGGTGGGTGGCGGTGCGTTGGTAGAGCGTGATCAGCTCGTCGGCCTGCTCGCCGCTGCGCCGCCGGATCCCCAGCAGATCCTCGAGGCGTTGCCACTCGCGGCCGTGCGCCGCGACGTACGCATCGAGATCCACCCGAAGCAGGCTAACGGCCGACTAGCCTGCCTCGGGTGAGTTCCCCGATCGTCACCGGCGAGGCGGTCGCGCTGGACCTGCAGCCGGCGGCCTTCGCCTCGCGCGCCGTGTCGGGCGGTCTCGACGTCGCCCTTCAGGTGGCGGCGTTGTTCCTGGTGATCTACCTGGACAGCAAGGTCTTCATCTCGGTCGACGGCGCGGCGGGCGCGGCGATCGTCCTGGTCAGCATGCTCGCGGTCGTGGTCGGTTACCCAGTGGCCATGGAGACGCTGACCCGAGGCCGCACCCTGGGCAAGCTGGCGATGGGTCTGCGGACCGTGCGCGACGACGGTGGACCGATCCGCTTCCGGCAGGCCCTCGTCCGCGGGCTGATGGAGGTCGTCGAGGTCTGGTTGCTGCTGGGCTCGCCCGCGCTGATCTGCTCGCTGGCTTCGTCACGCGGCAAGCGGCTGGGCGATGTGCTGGCCGGCACCTACGTGGTCCGCGAGCGCGGCATCACCCAGCGCGTGCCGCCCCCGCAGATGCCGTTCGAGCTGTACGGCTGGGCTCAGATCGCCGACATCGGCCGGATCCCCGACCAGCTGGCCGTGGCTACCCGGCAGTTCCTGGGCCGGGCCCCGACGATGCAGCACGACGCGCGCCGTTCGATGGGCTGGGCGATGGCCCGCGAGGTCTCGTCGTACGTCGCTCCCCTGCCGCCCGCGGCGACCCACCCGGAGGCGTTCCTGGCGGCGGTCCTCGCGGAGCGCCGGCGGCGCGATGAGATCCGGCTGGCCCGGGATGCCGCGCTCGTCGCTCGGCTCACGGGGCGAAGGGTCTAGAACCCAAGAACCAAGAGCGCCTTGGACGAACGCCGGGCTCCGTCTTCGCGCGCCTCTCCTCGCGGCTCACCTTCGGTGGGTCAAAGAAAATGGCCCTGTCGGACCCAGTTGCTGGGTCCGACAGGGCCATTTTTTCGTTGCTTGACTCAGTAGCGGTAGTGGTCCGGCTTGTAGGGACCGGCCACGTCGACGCCGATGTAGTCGGCCTGGTCCTTGCTGAGCTCGGTGAGATGTACGCCGAGGGCGTCCAGGTGCAGCCGCGCGACCTTCTCGTCCAGGTGCTTGGGCAGCACGTAGACCTGCTTGGCGTAGTCGCCGTTCTTGGTGAAGAGCTCGATCTGCGCGATGGTCTGGTTCGCGAAGGAGTTGCTCATCACGAAGCTCGGGTGACCGGTCGCGTTGCCCAGGTTCAACAAACGGCCCTCGGACAGCACGATGATGCTGCGCGCCGGGCGACCATCAGCCGCGGTGTCCTCTGGGAAGCGCCATTCGTGCACCTGCGGCTTGATCTCGACCTTCTCGACGCCGGGGAACTCCTCGAGTCCGGCCATGTCGATCTCGTTGTCGAAGTGCCCGATGTTGCCGACGATCGCCTGGTGCTTCATCCGGGACATCTGGTCGACCGTGAGGATGTCCTTGTTGCCGGTCGCGGTGATGAAGATGTCAGCGGTTTCGACGACGTCGTCGACCGTTGCCACCTGGAAACCGTCCATCGCCGCCTGCAGGGCGCAGATCGGGTCGACCTCGGTCACGATGACGCGGGCACCCTGGCCGCGCAACGACTCCGCGCAGCCCTTGCCGACGTCGCCGTAGCCGCAGATCAGCGCGACCTTGCCGCCCATCAGGGTGTCGGTCGCGCGGTTGATGCCGTCGATCAGGCTGTGCCGCGTGCCGTACTTGTTGTCGAACTTCGACTTGGTCACCGAGTCGTTGACGTTGATGGCCGGGAAGAGCAGCTGGCCGACGTTCGCGAGCTCGTAGAGCCGATGGACGCCAGTCGTCGTCTCCTCGGTCACGCCCTTGATGCCGGCGGCCATCGCGGTGAAGTGCTGGCCGTCGCGCGCCAGCGATGCCCGCAGTACGTCGAGGATCACGCGGTACTCGTGCGAGTCGCCCGGCTCGGTGGCCGGCACGGCGCCGGCCGCCTCGAACTCGACGCCCTTGTGCACCAGCAGCGTCGCGTCGCCACCGTCGTCCAGGATCATGTTCGGCCCAGCCGCACCGTCATAGGCAGCGCCGGACCAGTCGAGCGCCTGCTCGGTGCACCACCAGTACTCCTCGAGCGTCTCGCCCTTCCAGGCGAAGACCGGTGTGCCGGCCGGGGCCTCGGGCGTGCCGGTCGGGCCGACGGCGATCGCTGCGGCCGCCTCGTCCTGGGTGGAGAAGATGTTGCACGAGCACCAGCGGACCTGGGCGCCGAGCGCGGTGAGGGTCTCGATCAGCACGGCCGTTTGCACGGTCATGTGCAACGAGCCCATGATCCGGGCGCCCTTGAGCGGCTGGCTCGCGGCGTACTCCTCGCGGAGCGACATCAGTCCGGGCATCTCGTGCTCGGCCAGGCGGATCTGGTGCCGGCCGGCCTCGGCCAGCGTGAGGTCCTTGACCTTGAAGTCATTCATCAGCAACGTCCTTTTCAGTGTCTCGTTCGGTGTCTCGGGTCGGTATGGCGTCGCCTGCCGCAGGAGTGCAGGCAGCAGTGGCGAAACCTTCGATCGACCCGGCGTGGCCCCTCTGGGCCTGTGGCATCACCTGCGCCGGAACGCTCCGAAGTCTAGCGCCCGGTGCCTGGTTCGGCCGAAGCGGCGCGGCTGCGGTCGTAGATGTCGGGCTCGAGATAGATGACCCGAGCGATGGGGACGGCAGCGCGGACGCGGCGTTCGGCGGAGTCGATGGCGCGGGCCACATCGCTCGCGGAGTCGCCCGCCTCGACGGCGATCTTGGCCGCGACGAGCAGCTCCTCGGGCCCGAGGTGCATCGTCTTGAGGTGGATGATCCGGCCGACGCCGTCGCCGGGGAGGGCTGCCTCGATCGCCGCGACGTCCTCCGCAGTGGCCGACTCCCCGATCAGCAGCGACTTCATCTCGATGGCCAGGATCGTGGCGATCGTGACCAACAGCAGGCCGATCATCGCGCTCCCGGCTGCGTCCCACCGACCGTTGCCGGTGATCAGCGTCATGACCACGCCGATCATCGCGAAGACCAGGCCGATCAGTGCACCGAAGTCCTCGAGCAGGACGATCGGCAGCTCAGGCGCCTTGGCGTTCCGGACGAACCCGACCCACGAACGGCCCGCCTTGTGGGGTCGCGACTCGTGGATCGCCGTCCGGAAGGAGAAGCTCTCCAACCCGATCGAGGCGAGCAGTACGACGATCGGCACCCACTGCCAGGAGTCGATGCCGTGGGGGTCGTGGAACTTGTGCCAACCCTCGTAGAGCGCGAAGCAGCCGCCGAGACTGAACAGCACGATCGAGACGATGAAGGCGTAGACATAGCGCTCGCGCCCGAAGCCGAACGGATGCTCGGGCGTCGCTTGCCGGCGCGCGCGCTTGCCGCCGAGCAGCAGCAGCAGCTGGTTGCCCGAGTCGGCGAGCGAGTGGATGGACTCCGC
This sequence comes from uncultured Actinomycetota bacterium, assembly GCA_963834425.1. Classification (GTDB taxonomy): domain Bacteria; phylum Actinomycetota; class Actinomycetes; order Actinomycetales; family CAVURS01; genus CAVURS01. The sequence goes on along the minus strand of CAWIBR010000013.1, from coordinate 388,642 downwards.
GAGCATCGAGCTCGACTGGGTCAGCAGGAAGGCGATGAACTTCGTGACGGCGATGCCGACGTTGGCCGCCAGCGCGGCCAGGATCGCCGTGGTGCCGCCTTCGGTGGACATGCGCGCAACCCTAGGGGCTGGGTCTTCAAGCGGCTTGGTTCGGCGGAGTTGGTCGTCGTGGGTCGCGGGTTCCGATCTAGCGCGCTCAGCCGCCTTTTCGTTGTGGCTCTGAGTCACCTTTGGTTGCTGAAAATAGTTGGCACTAAAGGGGATTCGGGGCTGGGCAAACCTTGTCGTGTTGTCGGACATGTCGGATAGAATCGTACACATGATCGACAGTCCAGGGTTCGAGCGGGAGCGGGCCGGACCTGACCGGCGCCGGCTCCGACCTGGCCGCTCGCCCTCGGCCGCCGGAGCGGCCGGGATCGAGACCCTGGACCTGTCCGAGGCCTCCCGCGGGCACCTGGTCGACCTGGCCGTGGCCGCGGAGAAGGTCAAGGCCTGGGCCGCGCGCCGTGCAGGCGAAGGCGACCGCGGCGCTGGTCGAGCAGTTCGAGACCGCCCACGAAGCGGTCTGCGCCCGCGACCGCGAGGTCGCCCACGAGCGGGCCCTGGAGGCCACCACCCTGTCGCTCTCCTTGGCCCTCGGGGTCTCGCTGCGCGCCGCCGACCAGAAGCTCTCCCTCGCCCTGGCCCTGGAGCAGCACCCGGCCCTGGCCCGAGCCCTCGAGGTGGGTCGGATCGACGAAGCACAAGCCCGTCTGATCGGCAGCCACGCCGAGGCCCTCGCGCCTGGTCAGGCCGAGCAGCTGGTCGCCGCCATCGTCACCGACCCGGCCGACCCCGACACCACCCCCGAGTCCAGAGCCGGTCTCGCCCGCGAGCTGCGCGATGGCACCCGCACGGTCTGGTCGATCCCGGCCCACCAGCTGCGCCCGATCCTGACCCGCACGGTGGCCGAGCTCGCCCCCGAGACCGTCCAGGACGCGACCGTGGCCGCCCAGCGCGGTCGGCACGTCGCGCACTACGCCTCGACCATCGACCGGCCCGGCGCGCTGGTCCTGCACGGCCCGGACGAGCTGCTGGCCGCCACCTACGCCCACCTGGACCACCAGGCCCGCGCCGCCCGCAACGGCGGCGCCCCCGAAACCCTGGACCAGCTCCGCTTCGACCTCGCCGTCGGCCACCTCACCGCCGGCGCCTTCGGCCTGACCCTCGTCCCCAAGACCAGCGCGACCAGCCCAGCCCGCCAGACACCCACGCCAAGAAGCGGCGCGCGGCTGCGGTCCCGGGCCGGGGCCACCCTGATCAACGTCACCGTCGCCGACCCACCCTGCTCGGCCTGGACAACACACCCGCGGTCCTGCACACCCCCACCGGCGACGTCCCGATCCCGGCCGAGCTGGCCCGCGCCCTGGCCCACGACCCCGAGCAGGCCACCTGGCGGCGGATCCTGTGCGACCCCGCCACCGGCACCGCGATCGAGGTCAGCACCGGCTACCGCCCAGCGCCCCGGATCGCGCAGTTCTGCGCCGTCCGGGACGGCCACACCACCCGCTTCCCGACCAGCGCCGCCCGCACCCTCGAGCTCGACCACATCCACGAGTACGACCACCGGCACCCGCCACCGGCGGCCCGACCACCCCGGCCAACCTGGCCGCCGCCGGCAAACGCGACCACCAAGCCAAAACCGACCGCATCCTCGACGTCACCGGCGACGCCAACGGCGAGCTCACCTACACCACCGGCACCGGCCACACCTATCGATCCCGCCCCTACCAATACCTCGAACCCCAAACACCCACACCAGCCACCGAGAAACCACCCGACAACGGCGACCCGCCGTACTGACCCTTGGGCTGAGGGGCCTACGCCGGGTTCGTGACTCGGTCGTATCGGCCGAGCACGTGGCCGTGCGCGTCGAAGAGCGTGAGCGTGCCACCCGCGATCGCGACCCGATCCGCTGTGGACACGACCCGATCGTTCGGGACGTTCCCGCAGCCGACCGCCGTCATGGGCCCATTCCCACGTGGAGGTGCCCACCGCGCCCAACCTGGTATCGCCGAGCACGCCCTCGACCGGCGTGCGGTTCCCTCCAGGAGAGGCGTCGTGCGGCAGGCGGCTCAGCCGGTGGCGTCGCGCAGGTCGGCCAGGTGGGCCGAGATCGCCGGGTCGAAGCCCTGCCCGAGCGCCAGATACGCCGACGCGAAGTCGGTGAGCGCAACGAGGCCGGCCAGCCGAGTCAGTGGATGTCCTGGCAGAGCAACGTGTTCCGAGACGCGCACGCCTGCGTCCTCGGCGGTCATCTTGACGGCGTCGGCCAGCCGTGCGGTCGCAGCTGCTTCGGGGGTCATCGGTTCGGGCAGGGCATCGCGCAAGAGGAGGAGCCGCAGGCGCGGACCGGGCGCTCCGTCCAGGAACGGGTCGGCGAAGACGTCATCGGTCGCGGTGCCGCCCGAGCCGGTCGCCGTGAACGGCCCGTCGAAGGCTGCGACCACCTGGCTCGCGTCGTCCGGCAGCTCGCCCCAGACCGCGGGGGTACGCGCGGTCCGCGACAGCATGGCGGCCGCGCGCTGGGCGGCCACGCCGGCCAGGTCGCTGTCGCCGAGGACGACCGGCACCGCACCGGCCAGCTCGACGGCCAGGACCTTGGCCGGGTTCACGAACGACTCCGAGGAGGGCCGGGCGGCATCCGCAACCTCGTCCAGTCGATCGGCCGTGGCGGCGAAGGCGCCTCCCGGCACCTCGACCAGTCCCATGCTGTCGGCGGCGATCAGGACCGGCACGAGCAGCGACCACAGGGCCGTTCGCGACGACGTGCGCCCGCGCCCGACCGGCACGTGGATCCCGCGAGCCTGCCGGCTGACCGACGCCAGGGGCGACTCATCGGCTCCGACCGTCAGCAGTCGAGCGCCGCGCCGAGCGGCCTCGGCGGCCAGGGCCAACGGCCCGGCGGCCCGGCCGGACAGTGACACCGCGACGACCAGGTCCAGCGGACCGACCCACCCCGGCAGCGGCAGGTTGCGGCGCACCGACACCGGCACGGGCGATCCGGGACCGGCCAGCAACGTCAGGACATCACCGACCAAGGCCGACCCGCCGAGTGAGGCGACGAGCACCGAGCGCGGCCGGTCGCCGGCCCCGAGCCGGTCGGCCCCGGCTTCGCCAGCGAGGGTGACGGCCTCGCGGACCTGAGCCCCGGCCGTCGCAAGTGCCCGGAGCACCTCGCGCGAGTCGTCGTCGGCCAGGGCCTCGGGGTCGTCCAGCCGACGCTCGTCGAGCGGCATCAGCTCGGCTGCGCCTCGTCGATCAACAGCACCGGAATGCCGTCCTCCACCCGATAGACCAGCCCGCATTCGCTTGACGTGCAGCGCAGCTCAGGCGTCCCGGCAGCGCTCTGCTGGTCGGCCAGCTCCGAGTGGCAGCGGGGGCACACCAGGATCTCCCGCAACCACGGTTCGATCGACGTCATGGTTCTCCTACTCCTGAGCGGACGAGCGTCAAGACAGCGTCGCGCACCTGGGCCATCGTGGCAGCATCCGGCCCCTCGGCGTTCAACCGCAGCAAGGGTTCGGTGTTGCTGGGCCGCAGGTTGAACCACCACCACGGCTCGCCCTGGCGGGCCTCGTGGGTGACCGTGAGGCCATCCAGATCATCCAGCTCCTCCGCGTCGTACACCTCCCTGACCTGGGCCAACACGGCCGGCACGTCCTCGACGGTGGAGTTGATCTCACCGGAGCCGATGTAGCGCTCATCTCGGGCGGCCAGCCGGCTCAGTGGCTCGGGCTGGGTGCCGAGGGCGGCCAGGACGTTCAGGGCAGCGAGCATCCCCGTGTCGGCCGACCAGAAGTCGCGGAAGTAGTAGTGGGCCGAGTGCTCGCCGCCGAAGATCGCCCCCTCGGCCGCCATCTGGGCCTTGATGTACGAGTGGCCCACCCGAGTCCGCACACCACGCCCGCCCGCCTCGGCCACGATCTCAGGCACCGCCCGCGAGCTGATCAGGTTGTAGAGCACGGTCGGTTCTCGGCCCGCCGCCAGCTCCCGGGCGATCTCCCGGCGGGCCACCAAGGCAGTGACTGCGCTGGGGCTCACCGGCTCACCGCGCTCGTCGATCACGAAGCACCGGTCCGCGTCGCCGTCGAACGCCAAACCGATGTCGGCCCCGTGCTCGGGCACCGCGCGCCGCAGATCAACGAGGTTCGCCGGGTCCAAGGGGTTGGCCTCGTGGTTCGGAAAGGTCCCGTCGAGCTCGAAATAGAGCGGTACGACGTCCAGTGGCAGGGCTGGCAGGCCGGCCGCCTCACCCAGGACGGCCGGTGCCGTCAGTCCGGCCATCCCGTTGCCAGCGTCGACGACGACCCTGAGTGGCCGGATGCCGTCGATGTCGACGAGCGAACGCAGATGCCGGGCATAGTCGGCGAGCAGGTCCACCTCGCGGATCGCCCCCTGCTGCTGAACCTGCGCAATCCCCTCCGCCAGATAGCGCTCGGCCCCGCGGCGTACGTCGGGCAGTCCGGTGTCGGCGCCGACCGGGCGCGCACCGGGCAGGCACAGCTTGATCCCGTTGTACTGCGCGGGGTTGTGGCTTGCCGTGAACATCGCGCCGGCCTCGCCTCGACTGCCGCTCGCGAAGTACAGGCCGTCGGTCGAGCACAATCCGATCAGCGTGACGTCGAGGCCCCGGGCGGCGACTCCGTCGGCGAAGGCCCGCGAGAGGGCGGGAGAGGACGGGCGCATGTCATGACCGACCACGACCGGCGAGCCCACCAGGTCGGCGAAGGCGGCGCCGAGGGCTCGGGTCGTGGTCTCATCGATCTGCTCCGGGACCAGGCCGCGGACGTCGTAGGCCTTGACCACCGCGGAAAGGTCAGGTCGGCCGTCCTGGCTGCTCCCCGTCACCGATCCAGCCTAGAGGCCGGCTCACGCTGGCTTCTGCGAGCGCTCCAGCACGTGGTCACGGGTCAGCTCGCCGCCCTCGCTCTCCCAGGTGCGGTGGTCGCACTGGTGACACGAGGTGAACTGCACGGGCGTGCCATCGGTCAGCTTCAGCGACAGCCGAGTCACCCGAGGCGAGCCGCACTCGACGCACACAGCGCCGTGTCGGTTGTCGCGCTGGGTGAGCGAGCCGAGCGGGACCTGGTGGGCGATCCCGGCTTGATGCGAGCGCGAACGGGTCATGTGCGGCCTTCCACGAATGGTCACGACGGGAGTCGACGCGCCGGTTTCACCGGGTGGGGTGAGGCGCTCCGAATGGCCTATCGGCAGGACCAGGTGGGTGACTTGAGCGCGCGGCGATTCTCGACCAGATCGGACAGTTCGGGCAACGGCTACTGCGCCGGGTCCTGCAGGACGCGAAGGTGGCCCCGGCGGCCGACCTCGACCGTGGCCGACTCGGCCGACTGGGGCGAGGCGTGTCGCCGGGGGCGGCCGGCCTCGCGGACGGCGTCGGCCAGCGCCAGCAGGTCGTCCGGGGTCGGTCCGGGATCGTCGAGGTCCGGCGAGAGCCGCACGACCTCCCACCCGCGGGGCGCGGTGAGCCGCTCGGCGTGAGCAGAGCACAGGTCGTAGGTGTGCGGCTCGGCGTACAGCGCCAGCGGCCCGAGGACGGCCGTGGAATCGGAGTAGACGTAGGTGAGGGTCGCGACCGCCGAATGCGCGCAGGCGGTGCGCGAACAGCGGCGCAGGGAACTCACTCTCGGACCGTACCTCCGGGGTCCGACGGCACCCCGCATTGCGGCCCGCGAGTTGCGAACTCTCCTGGACCTGCGTCGGCCGCTAGGGTCAACCGATGGCGATGACCCGACGCCCGTCCCCCGGATCCGGCGGACGGCGTGAGCGCCGCGACCGGCACGGCCGTGGGCTGCGCGGCCCGCTCGTCCCCAGCGGGCTTCCGTTGTCGCGCAGCCGGGCCGAGCAGTTCGACGGGCTGGTCCTGGACGCGGCCGAGCGGCTCGATCAGCGGTGGAGCGAGCAGCTGGCCGAGGTCGAGTTCGCGGTCGAGGATGTCCCGCCCAGCGACCCCGCGCCCTGGGAGCGCGGCGAGGTCCCGCTCGGCCGGCTGTTCCCTCGCTCCGGTGGTCACCCGGCGCGGATCGTGGTCTACCGCCGCCCGGTCGAGACGCGCACCGGCGACCTGCGCGACACCGCGCGCCTGGTCCACGACGTGGTCGTCGAACAGGTGGCCCACCTGATCGGGATCGAGCCGCTCGAGGTCGACCCCCGCTACGGATCGGCCGACTGACTCAGCCGCCGAGCGGGCGGACGGTGACGGGCGTGTAGGCCAGCGGCAGGCCGACCAGCGGCGCGACCGAGAGCAGGGAGCCGTTCGGGTCGGCGTACGCGCTCGTGAAGGCCGCGGAGACTGTGCCGGTGTGTGGCCGCAGCCAGACGGTCGCCGGGCTGACCGTCGAGGCCGGTGTTGGCGGCGTCGTGGGCATGGTCAACGGCACGGGGACGGTCAACGTCGTCCCGGCCGGTACGGCGACCGGCTGGGTCGACTCCGATCCATCCGTCCCGACGTAGACCAGATCCAGGGTCGCGTCACCCGTCGCCGCGGTCAGCGCGAGCGCATGGCTCCACGGGGCAGCCAAGGGACCGAGTGGTACGCCGCTCAGCCCCTGCAGCGCCGGCTCGGCCGCCGTCCAGGCCAGGTCGCGCTTGGCGCCCGGAGTGCTCAGGCCGCTGGTCAGGCGGACACCAGCGACGACCGGCGCGGTCGAGGTCAGCTCGATGCCGTCGTAGCCCACCGGCAGCTGGGCCAGGTCCACCTCTTTGACCGTGTGGGCGGCGACCGCGATCTGGCCACCCGGCACGGAGGTCTCGGTCGGGCCGCCAGGGCCGAGCACCCGGAGGTGCACGGTGGCGGCCGAGTCGGTCGCGGCCACCCGCAACGTCGCGCTGCCGGGAGTGGCCGATCCGAGCACTCCGGGGATCACCAGACGCCGGCCCGGAGTCGTCCCGACCGCGTCGTCCGAGCCTGCGGGCGTCGTGTGATCCAGCCAGGTGTCGCTCAACACGGCCGAGATGACTCCGCCCGAAGCCATCACGTGGACGACCGGCGAGACCTCACCGTGGGCGATCGCATCGAGCAGCACGATGCTGCGCCCGTGCGCCTTCACCACGATCCCCCGGGCGGCCGGGCTGACCAGCTCGCCCTTGGTGCCGTAGACGCTGAGGTTGACGGTGACCGGAGTCGGAGTCGGGTTGCTGAGGATCACTCGACCGCGGTGTCCGGTCGTGCCCGCTCCCCCGACCAGCCAGGTCTGCGCTGTCGGCTGCTGGCAGGCCACCGTGGACAGACCACGCAGATCCCCGATCGTCGCCAGGGAGGTCTGGCCCGCGGCCAGGCCCGGCGCCAGGGATCCGCTGCCGGACAACAGGATTGCCCGCGGTGCGGACGTCTGGGTCGAGCTGACACCCGGTGCCGACAACGGCGTGAAGGTCAACTGGGCCGAGCCGCCAAGAGCGGTCGCCGAGACCGAACCGGCGAGGCCGGAGCTCGGCGTCGCATGCTGGCTCGCTAGGGCAGCGGTGGCCAGGTCGGCCGGTGGAGCGGCTGCGAAGACCGTGGTCGGCGACCCGGCTGAGGAGGCGTCGATCCGTTTGACACCAACGGATTCTGGCCCAGGACAGACGGTGGTTGATCGGGTGAGCGCGCGAGCGGCCGGGGTCTCCGCCGCCACCGCCGTCACGCCACTACCGGCACCAGCCATCCGCACGTCCCGCCCCGGGAGGCGCACCGCACCCACGACGAGACCGGCGCCGAGGACCACGACCACGGCGGTGCGGATGATCGCCCTCATCCGATCACCTCGTCGCTCCGGCGACGGCGCCCGATGGGCAGCGCCAGCAGCACGATGATGATGAAGCCGATCCCCTGGACCAGCAGCAGTCGATGGCGGTCGTCCCTAGCCTGCACCACGAGGTGCCCGCCGCCGGCCGGCAGGGTGAAGGCCTGCAGCCCAGCGCGGTTCACCGGTTGCAGCGGAAGGTCGTTGAGCGTCGCCTGCCAGCGCGCGCTGGTCGGCTGCGCGAGGACCAGGGTCCGCCCAGCGCCACCGGCGGGCACCGTGGTGTCGACGTGCGCGTTCGGGCCGGCAACGGGCACGTCCTGCACAAGGCGACCACTGGCGTCCAGCAGCCGCACCCGGGCGGGCGGCTGGGGTTGGGCCTGCTTGGCCGTCGAGGTGACTGTCGGCTCGACCCGCCAGAGGGCGTAGCCGCCGCTCTGCCCGAGCCGGGTCAGCCCCGAGGTGATGTCGAGCTGCTGCTCCACGGCGGCCGGCACCGGCACGGCCACGACGACAAACCCGATCCCGAGCCGCTGCAACGCATCGCTGGCGCCGCTCGCCTGCACGTCACCGCTGGTGTCGAGCAGGGTCTGGGTCGTCCGGGCGACCATGGGGTCGGCGTCCGGCAGCGGCAAGGTCAGCGCGGCGTCGCCGACCTCTGCACCGACCAGCTGGTAGCCGACCGTGCCCGACCCGGACGCCGCGAGCACCAACGTGCGGGTGGCGTAGGGACTCGCCGCCTGATCGACGGCGACGGCCGGCAGCTGCCTGGCGGCGCTGCGCCGCACCGGGCCGTGGATCGGGTGCATCACCAGGAGCACGACGGTCGCGACCGTCGCGAGGACGGCGGCGACGGCCAGCGGAGCCAGCACGAGCTGGCGCCAGCCGAACTTGAAGCGGGACAAGCCGTGCGGGCAGGCCGTCGATGCCGTGCAGGGTCGCGACGAGGGCGGCGATCGCGAGCAGGTCGATCCCCGTCCCGGCCCAGCCGCTCAGCGAGCCGTGCAGCCCGGCGCCCACGGTGGCCGGGGTGCCGGTCGCGATGGCGACCCGGGGCAGTCCGAGCGCCAGAGCCAGTCCGGCGAGGCCGAGCAGCCCGCAGCCGGCGAGCAGCCACGAGCCGCCGCGGCGCAGCAGGCCGGCGGCCCCAGCAACCAGCAACGGCACGCTCAACCAGAGATAGCTGCCGCCGGCCGGGTGGAGCAACAGCAGGTCGACCGGACGACCGCCGCCGGTGGTCGTCAGCAGACCCGGCCCAGCCAACAGCTGCCGGGGGTCATCCCACAGCGTCGAGAGCCACGGCGCCAGCAGGACGGCGGGCACCGCGATCAGGAGGAGGGCCCGTGCGCGCCGGGCCCAGCCGCCCAGGACCAGGGCGATGAGCGCCACCCCGGCGCCGACGAGCAGCAGCACGGGCGCGAAGACACCAGTGACGGCGAGGGCCAGACCGCCGGCGTACGCCGCGGTGCTCGAACCGGGCCGGCGCAGCGTCCGAGCGAAGCCCAGCACCACGAGCGGAAGCAGCACGTGCACCACCGACGCGCCGACCCGTCCGGAGGCGAGCGCCCCCGTCACGGTCGGGAGCGTGGCCCAGGTCAGGGCCGCCCAGGCCCGGATCCAGCGGTTGCGCAGGACGGTGCCGGCCGCGAGATAGGCGGTGAGGGCCGAGAGCGGCAGCGCCCCGATCAGCAGGACACTGACGGCCAGTCCGGACGGCTGCGCCGAGAGCGGTTGGAGGACCCAGGCCAGCCCAGCCATGACCGCGCGGTAGGGCGAGGGCGGCGCGTCGGTGCCCAGACCGCTGCCCGTCCAACCGTCCACGTAGGAGTGCCACACCTGCCCGGCGGAGGCGTTGTAGGTCAGCAGCTGACCGCCGAGCAGCGTGCCGCTCCCGATCAACCGGCGGGCCAGCGCGGCGGTCACGGCAGCCGTCGCCACGACGGCGATCAGCCCGGGGTTGGTCAGGATCCGGCTGGTCAGCCGGGTACGAACGATCTCGGCGTTCTCGGCCTCCTCGGCACCGGGTCCGGTCTCGGCCCCCGGACCGCCCAGCACCTCGTGCCGCCGCGCGGCGAGTGAGCCGGAGAAGGCCTCGGCCACGCCCTCGAACGCCGTACGCCGCGGGGCCAGCAGCTGCGCGATGTCGCGGCGCGGGACTTCCCGAGTGCCTCGCGCCCGCCACCGGCTGGCGACGACCCGCCACGGGGTCAGGACGGCGGCCCAGGAGGAGACCAGTTCGTCGTAGGCCCGGCGCGGCGCCTTCGCGATCAGCAGGCCGAGCGCCCGCAGCAGGCCGCCGATCGCGAACCAGGCCAAGAGGAACGGCACCGCGATCAGCGATGCGCCGTTCATCGCGACCTGCAGGCCGTGGGTCCGGTCCACCCGGCGTGGCGCGCCGCGGACCGCGTCGACGGCCCGGGCACCCCGACTGCTCGCCTGGGCGTCGGCGACCTTGGCGTCCGGGACGACCACGACGCGCTGACCGGCCAACTGGGCCCGCCAGCCGAAGTCGATGTCGTCGCGGAAGATCGGCAGGGACGGGTCGAGCCCGCCGAGTCGGTCCCACAGGTCGCGGCGGACGAGCATCCCTGCGGTGCCGACGGCCAGCACGTCGGAGCGGTGATCCTGCTGACCCTGGTCGCGCTCACCGGGCTCGATGTCGGTGCGCCGGCGGCCGCCGCGGGAGGTGGTCAGGCCGACCTCCAGCAGCACGTCAGGGTCGTCCCAGGAGACGAGCTTCGGCCCGGCGACTCCGATCGAGGGCGAGCGGCGTACGGCGTCGAGCAGCCGCCGCAGCGCCTCCGGCTCCGGAGCGCAGTCGTCGTGCAGCAACCAGAGCCACTCCTGGCCTTGCGGGCTGTCGCCATCGCTGGAGCCGGCGCTGGCAGCGGCCGCGAGACCGGCCTGCACCGCTGCGCCGAAGCCCGCATCCCGGCCGATCGTCGTCACCTGTCCGGCGCCGAGCGCTCGGCGCAGCAGGCCCGGGGTCTCGTCCCGCGAACCGGTGTCGACCGCCACGACACGATCAGGCCCTCGGGTCTGCGCCGCCAGGGCCGCCAACGCCCGGGGCAGCCACGTGGCGCCGTCGTGAGCAACGAGTACGGCCGTGATGGTCGGCGGTCCGGAGCGGGCCTCGGCCACGCCCGGGCCCACATCGCCAGCGCGCTCGGAGTCCTCCACCGAAACCTGGGAGGAGTTCGCGATCAACGTCATCGAGGCGCCTGGGCGGACATCTGTCGGGCCGGCGGCCCGCTCAGACGGCGCGCTTCTTCAGCTTGCGGCGCTCGCGCTCGCTCAAGCCGCCCCAGATGCCGAACCGCTCGTCGTTGGCCAAGGCGTACTCCAGGCACTCGCCCCTCACATCGCAGCCGATGCAGACCTTCTTGGCCTCGCGCGTGGACCCGCCCTTCTCCGGGAAGAACGCCTCCGGATCGGTCTGTGCGCACAGCGCGCGCTCCTGCCAGCCCAGCTCCCCCTCGTCGCCGTCGTCAACCTCGCTCAGGACATCGACCGCTGCCTGCGCGACCGGCCCGATGAGATCAGTGGTGCTCGTGGTGTCCCCGATCAGCTTCAACTCATGCACGGCTCTCTCCTCGCCCCTCGACGACCGTCGCGCGACCAACGCGACGCGTGTCCAACAGCCCCCCAGCCGGATGACATGACTGGAATTACACGCGTGTCATACGTCCGGAGTCAAGCCGAACAGTGATATCTCCACAAGTTCTGGGCCGGTAGTCGAACAGGTCATCGAATGTTCGTGCTGCCACCCCCGGAAACGGTCTCCTCCTGACAACCGTTGTCATCCGGTTGTGAGGCGCTCCAAGGCTCCCCGCTCGCCGGGCCGCAAGGGGCTGACAGACTTGTCGTATGCAGATAACGGCACTTGCGGGCGGGGTCGGCGGCGCCCGCTTCCTGCGCGGGCTTCGGGCCTACCTGGACGCCAGCGGTGACCCCTCGCTCCGAGAGGCCGACATCACGGTGATCGGCAACACGGGCGACGACATCACGCTCTTCGGCCTGCGTGTCTGCCCGGATCTGGACACCGTGATGTACACCCTCGGCGGCGGCATCGACGAAGGCCAGGGCTGGGGCCGAGCCGATGAGAGCCACGCGGTGCAGGCCGAGCTCGCGGCGTACGGCGTGCAACCCCAGTGGTTCGGGCTCGGCGACCGCGACTTCGCCACCCACATCGCCCGCAGCCAGATGCTCGACCTGGGCTACCCCCTCAGCCGGGCCACGGAGGCGCTGTGCGCGCGATGGGGGCTGCCTGAGCAGCGGATCCGGTTGCTGCCCATGACCGATGATCCGGTCGAGACCCACGTGGTGATCGATAGCGACGGCGGTGGGGCGAGCGAGACGAAGGCCATCCACTTCCAGGAGTGGTGGGTCCGGCTGCGGGCCGCCGTGCCGGCCCGTCAGATCGTGGCCCTCGGCATCGAGCAGGCCCGGCCCGGTCCCGGGGTCCTGGAGGCCATCCGCGAGGCCGACGTGATCCTGCTGCCGCCGTCGAACCCGGTGGTCTCGATCGGCATCATCCTGGGGGTTCCCGAGGTCCGCGAGGCGATCCGGGGCACCCGCGCTCCGGTTGTCGGGGTGTGCCCGCTCGTCGGCGGCCGACCGGTCCGCGGGCACGCCGACGCCTGTCTGGCCGCCATCGGCGTCGACTCCACTGCCGCGGCCGTCGCCGGGCTCTACGCCGACTTCCTGGACGGTTGGCTGGTCGACTCCGGCGACCAGCCTGCTCCCGGTTCGGTCGACGACCGCCTGGTCGTGCAGGCCCGGCCGCTCCTCATGCACGACGTCGCCGCCGCTGCCGAGATCGCCGGCGCCGCCCTCGATCTGGCTCTCGGGCTGCGCTCCCCCGCCACGGCCGACCGGTGAGCGCGGCCGGACCGGCCCGCGTCGACATCCGGCCGGTCACCGGCATCCCGGAGGTCCGGCCGGGCGACGACCTGGCCGGACTGCTCGCCGCGGGACTCGCGGCCAGCGACCTGGCCCTGCGCGACGGTGATGTGCTGGTCGTGTCGAGCAAGGTCGTCTCCAAGGCGCTCGGTCTGGTCCGCGCCAACTCGGCAAGGGCCGACGTCGTCGCCGAGCAGACCGTGCGGGTGGTGGCCCGCCGGCGGAGCCCGGTCGGGGACACCGTCATCGTCGAGGCCGCGGCCGGGCCGGTCATGGCCGCGGCCGGCGCCGACTCCTCCAACGCCCGGCCGGACGAGGTCCTCGTGCTGCCCGCGGACTGCGACCACGAGGCCCGGGTGGTGCGCGCGCGCCTGACCGCCCTGGCCCACGACGTCGTCTTCGGCCTGGTCATCGCCGACACGTCGGGCCGTCCCTGGCGCGACGGCGTGACCGATTTCGCCCTCGGAGCGGCCGGCCTCACCGTGCTGGAGGACCTGCGCGGCCAGGTGGACACCCATGGCAACCGGCTCGAGGTCACCGTCCGGGCCATCGCCGACGAGGTCGCCGCTGCCGCGGACCTGGCCAAGGGCAAGCTCGACGGCGTCCCGGCCGCACTGATCGGCGGCCTTGACCGCTACGTCAACGCCGACGACGGTCCGGGGGTGCGTCCGAGCCTTCGAGGCACCGGGCTCGACTCCTGGCAGGACTGGTTCCGCTATGGCCACGTCGAGGCGGTCCGGGCGGCCCTGCGAGCGGGCGAACGCGCGCCGGACGACTCGGTGCCGCCGCCGTCGGTGGCTCCGGAAACCGTTGCTGCCCGGGCCAATCGGGCCCTGACCCTCGCCCTGGCCGCGCATCCGAACCTGGTGACCGGCAGCGTCAACGACGCGATGGGCGAGGTGTCGATCGAGCTGGCCGGCGGCTCGTCGTACGCACTGGGTTCGGCGGTCGCACGCCTGCACGTCGCGCTGTGGTCGGAGCACCTCGCGACGTCGGTCGGCCGGGACGACGACACCCGCTTCGTCATCCGCGAGCTGGTCGACTAGTCACCCCGGCAGGTGGGTGCGCGGCGCGAGCCGGGGCCCGTGCCGCGGGCGGGTCGCACCGACCAGCTCGAGCAGCCGTTGCACGCGGTACCGATGGGGGCGGTAGGGCTCCAGCAGCTCGGCCAGCGCATCGTCGTCGATCTCCTGCCCCAGCAAGGCCCAGCCGATGTTCTTGGCCACGTGGTAGTCGCCGAAGCTCACCGCGTCGGCATCGCCATGCGCGCGTTGCCGCACTTCGGCCGCCGTCCAGACCCCGACGCCCGGCAGCGCCCGCAACACGCGTTCGGCCTCCGGGCCGGAGCGGCCGACCGTCGCCTCCAGTCGGCCGGAGACGGCCGCGGCCCGGACGACGACGGCCGAGCGTTTCGGGTCGACCCCGGCCTGCAGCCAGGCCCACGACGGCACCGTCCGCCAGACCGGAGCGCTGGGGGGCACCCGCATTCCGCGCTCGGCACCCGGCCCGGGCGCGGGCTCGCCGTGCCGGACCAGCAGGAGTCGCCAGCTGCGAAAAGCCTCCTGACCGGTGACCAGCTGCTCGACGGCGGCCGGCGCGAGCGACTCCAGGACCAGTCCCGAGCGAGGCACCCGCCACCCACCGTGCCGCCGGGCCGCCTGCCGCAGCACCTCGTGCCGCGGCTCGAAGCCGCTGGGGTCGTCCTCCTCGCCGAGCAGCCGCGGCAAGCCATCAAGGATCCAGGCCGCGCCTGGACCCCACGCCTCGCCGTCCACCTCGGCGTCGGCCGGACGCGCGCTGAGCCGCAGGGTCACCGGGCCCTGCGGGGTGCCGCAGGCCCGCCAGATCGTGCCGTCCTGATCGCGCTGGTACGCCGGGTCCCCGCCCCCATGCCGGAAGATGCCCATGATCGAACCGAGGGGCACCGGCCGGCCGGGTCGCCAGGTCCGCCGCAACGAGACGCGGGAGTCGTCGGTCACGCGCGCTCACCGCGCTCGACCAGCCAGCCCAGGGTCGCGGCGATCAGGTCAGCGACGAGCACCATCAGCCGGGAGAGGATCGCCGCTGCGGTGGCGGCCGAACGCGGCATGACGCTCGACAGGGTCAGGACGACGATCACGTCCCGGGCCCCGAGGCCCGCCGGGGTGAAGACGACCAGGATGCCGATCGACGCCGCGAGCACGTAGCCGAAGGTGGCCGCCAACACGGCCTGACCGGGCGGCGCGTGCAGGGCCACGGCCAAGACCCACAGGTGCATCCCGATCAGAAGCCAGGCCACGGTGCTGGCTGCCGCCGCGCCGGCGACGGCCCTGCGGCTGAAGTCGTGCTCGAGCGGCTCCCGGTGCAAACGCTGAAGTCCATACGCCACAAGGCGATTCAGGATCGGCGGGTGCAGGATCACGGCGCCGATGGGAATGGCTGCGAGCGACAGGAGCCAGATCCGGTTGTGGCCGCCGGAGACGAAGGCCGGCACGGCGAGCACGCCGAGAGCCAGGCCGACCACGATCGAGATCCCCACCTGGACAAGTCCCACGACGGCCGTCCGCCGCCGGGGCACGTCGTGCCGTGAAGCCAGGTCGGACTGCGCGAGTACCACCCAGAGCGACCCGGGGAGGTACTTGCCCAGCTGGCCCACGAAGAAGACGCCGATCGCTGCCCGCAGCGGAAGGGTCGAACCCAGGTCGGCCATCAGGATCCGCCAGGCCATCACGGTCGGCACCAGCCCTGCGAGGACACACGCCACAGACGCCACCAGCGCCCAGGCCGGGATGCTGCGGATGTCGGCGGCGGCCGAGTGGCCGGTGCGAGCGACGGCGACGGCCACGGCGACCAGGACGAGCACGGCTACGACGGACCGAGCCACGCGCAGCACCGGCACAGGCTAGGCCAACTACGGTGGGCGCGTGCGCTGGCTGGCTTTCGGGACGTACGACGTCCAGGCGCACCCTCGCGTCGCCGTCCTCCTGGAGGGCCTGGTCGATCACGGCGAGGACGTGGACCAGGTGGTGCACCCGCTCGGGCTCTCGACCGCCGACCGCGTCCGCCTGGTCCAGCAGCCCTGGCGGCTGCCCCTCGCGGTGGTCCGCCTGCTCGGCTGCTGGGCCCGCCTGATCCGCGACGCCGGACCACGACTCGCGGCGAGCGATGCGGCGTACGACGCGGTCCTGGTCGGCTACCTGGGTCATTTCGACGTGCTGCTGGCGCGGTTGCTCCTCACGCTGGGCCGATGGCGGCGGCCGTGGCCGGGCGGACCGGCCCGCCCGGTGCTCGTCCTGGACCACCTGGTCTCGGCGGCAGGCACGGCCGGTGACCGAGGGCTGGCCTCCCCCGGCGGCCTGAAGGAACGCCTGCTCCGAGCTCTGGACGCCACGGCGCTGCGGGCGGCCGACGTCGTGCTCGTCGACACCGAGCAGCGGCTGACCGAGCTCACGGCCCGTGGCCGGTCGCGTGCGGTCGTCGTGCCGGTGGGCGCGACCCGCGAGTGGTTCGCCGCCGGCGCCGCGCACGTGGCCGGGCCGCCGTCCGAGCCGTTGCACGCGGTCTTCGTCGGCCTGTTCACCCCGCTGCAGGGCGCCCGGACCATCGCCGAGGCCGTGCGCGCCCTGCCGGCTGACGCCGTGCGGACCACGCTGGCCGGCACCGGACAGGACCGGGCGGCGGCTGAGCAGATCGCGGGCCGCGCGCCCGGTGTGACCTGGCTGGACTGGGTCCCGGCCGATGAGCTGCCGGCCCTGGTCAGCGGGTGCGACGTGGGCCTGGGCATCTTCGGGACGACGGCCAAGGCGCTGTCGGTCGTGCCGACCAAGGTCTTCCAGGCCGCGGCCGCCGGCTGCGCCGTAGTGACGAGTGACACTGTGCCGCAACGGGTTTCGCTCGGCGAAGCCGCCGTGTTCGTCCCGCCGGGCGACCCGCAGGCGCTGGCCGACGTCCTGATCGGTCTGGCCGGCGACCGGGTCGAGGTCGAGCGGCTGCGCGCGGCCGCGTTCGCCCAGGCCCAGGCCCACTTCACGGCCTACGCCACGGTCGCGCCCTTGATCGCCCGCCTGCACCCGAAGGAGATCCGATGAGGACGAGCGACCCGCCGCTGACCGCTCGCGGGGCCATGCGCTGGGCCGTCGTCGAGCCGCTGCTCGCCGGCCTGCATCCGGCGACCGTCCTCGAGTTCGGGTGCGGCCAGGGCGCGGTGGGCGCCCGGATCGCGCGGCACGCGGCGTACACCGGGGTCGAACCGGACCTGGAGTCCTGGGAGGTCGCCGCCGCCCGGGTCCGCCCGCGGGGCGGCACCGTCCTGCACGGCGACGCGGGCGTGCTGCCCTGGGGCACGAAGTACGACGTGATCTGCGCCTTCGAGGTGCTGGAACACATCGAGGACGACCTGGGTGCACTGCGCTCGTGGCTCAAGCACCTGCGCAAGGGCGGCCATGTGGTCGTCTCGGTGCCCGAGGGTCCGGACCGGTTCGGCCCCTCGGACGAGCAGGTCGGCCACTTCAGGCGTTACGACGAGGCGGACGTGAGGGCGCTGCTCACGGCGGCCGGCCTGGAGGTCGCGCAGGTCGTGCACTACGGCTGGCCGCTGGGCTATCTGTTGGAGCGCGTCTCCAACCGCGCGGCCACGCGGGCGCAGGCCGCCGACCAGGTCCACGGCTCAGCCGGGTCCGGCCGTTGGCTCCAACCCGGCGCGTTGGCCGGTGCGGCGCTGCGTGTCGGCGTCACGCCGTTCGCGGCGATCCAGGGCCGGCGCACCGACCGCGGGACCGGCCTGGTTGCCGTCGGCCGGTTCAGTGCTGGGGGCGGGTCGGCGGGATGACCGAGCCGATCAACCGGGGGCCGGTGCTCGTGTTGACCCACCGCAGCTGGGCACTCGTCCGCCAGACCTGACGGCGCTCCTGCAGGAGCGCCGACGCCCGGTTGCTGTCGGTCCATGCTTCGGTGGCTTCGCTGCGCACGCGCCGCCAGAACCTCGCGAGTCGTCCGTCCATGACGTCCCCTCCCACATTCCAGGGTGCGACGCTTCAAGCCAGAAAGCAATGCGAAAACCGTTGAGGGACAGCCAAAGAACCTCGATCGACTGCCGATCAGCCATCGCGCGAGCGGACCACCAGATCGGACAGCAGGGCGAGCGAGCCGATGGTGAGCCCGGTGACGAAGAGCAGGACGGTGCTGGCCGGGAAGTAGAACGGGTGCCGGATCATGTCGACGATCCCCTTGAGGAAGCCGATGCCCAGCAGCCACAACGCGGGCGGCATGAGCACCTTGAGCGGGTCGAAGTACATCACCATCCGCAGCACCTGCAGGATGTAGCGGTAGGCGTCCCGCAGGAAGTGGAACTTCGACGCGCCGGCGCGTTTGGCGTAGCCGATCTCGACGTACTTGATGTCGTGCTGATTCGCCAGGAAGGCCAGCGTGATGGTGGTGACGCAGGAGAACCCGGGCGGCAGCAGCCGCAGGTAGGGCAGCGACACCTCGCGCCGGAAGGCCCGCAGCCCGGAGTTCAGGTCGGGGATGCGCTGGTTGGTGAGCCGCTCGGCGACCTTGCGGATGAACCACTTCGCCGGCACCCGGAGGAACTTGTGCGTCCCCTCCTCGCTGGTGCGGGCCCCGACCACCTGGTCGTAGGTCGGGTCGTCGCGCAGCAGCCGGACCAGCTCGGGGATCCGCTCGTTGGGGTAGGTCAGATCGGCGTCGGTCCAGACGACGATCTCGCCGCGCGCCGCCAGCGTGCCGATCCGGCGGGCCGTGCCGGAGCCGCCGTTGCGACGGAAGCCGATCACCCGCATCCGCGGGAAGCGAGCGGTCGCGCCGTCGAGCACGGCGAGGGTGTCATCGGTTGAGGCGTCGTCGATCGCGAGCAGCTCGTAGTCGAACTCGCTGTCGTCCAAGGCCGTCGTAATGCGCTCGAGCTCCTGCATCACGTGCGCGGCCTCGTTGTAGCAGGGCAGCACAACCGTGACATAGGGGTTGGGAGTCGTGGGCGGCATGGCGGGCGCGAGCCTATCGGGGCGCCGGTGCCGACCAGAGACTGACGACCAGCGGCACCGACCCTTCGGGCCGTTCGGTGAGCAACCGCGGGTCCTCGGTGGTCTGCAGGTCGACCAGGTGTCTGGGTGTCGTGCCGAGCGGGGTCAGCAACTCGGGGCGGTCGCTGATCACCTGCACGTTGCCACCGCCGGCCTGGATCTTGGGCAGGAGCCGCTGCAAGGCAGCGGTCAACGCCTGTTGCCCGGCGGCGGTCTGGGTCGAGGAGTGCGGCACGCGCACGACGACCGTCGGCACATGGCAGACCCCGCGAATGTCCTCGGTCCACTCGTTGGCGGCCCGCTCGCTGACGACGACCGCGACATCACCCGGGCGGAAGCTGCGGCAGACCTGCTGGACCGCACCCACCTCGCCCATCTCGGTGCGCAGGCCGGCGACCGGCCGGGTCGCGGCGAAGGCCGGGCCGGTCACGGCGAGCGAGCCGATCACGACGGCCAGGATCAGGACGGGGAGTGGCGCATGGCGGCGGGCCAGCCGGACGAGAGCCGCCACGGCCCCGACGGCCAGCAGCATGACGGTCGGGAGCACCGAGACGACCAGTCGCCGGTCGGCCCACGGATGGTCAGGGGTGATGCCGGGTCGCAGCAGGACCAGCAGGGTCGAGCCGAGCCCGACGACGAAGGGCCCGATCCAGGGCAGCACCGCACGCCACCGACCGACCACGACCCCGCAGCGGTACGCCGCGAGGACGGCGCCGGCGTAGGCCAGGAGCAGCGCTGCCGGTCCGACCCACCACGAGACCCAGGTCAGGCTGTGCTCGGTGTAGGTCTGGGTGCCGTCGCCGGGCAGCCCCTGGTCCGCCTGCATCCGCGCGACGCTGCTGCGGCTGGGGTCATGCACCGTCGTGTGAGCGGCGAGCCACCACGGCCGGGTGACCAGCGCCAGCCCAACCAGCACCATGGCACCGGCGAAGATCCAGGGCAGCCAGCGGGCCCAGCGCCCGACCGGCCGATCCTCGGGATCGCTCGGCCGCCGCCGTACCCGCCGTAGGACGAAAAAGCCGGCGACGACCAGGACCAGCCCCAGGGCGATGAGCGGCAGCAGCGAGCCGACCAGCAGTCGCAGGTAGGGCCGGTTCAGCACCAGGTAGACCAGCCCGCAGACTGCCGTGCTCCCGATCGCGCCGAGCGCCAGCGGGCGGGCGGCCGGATGTCGTCGCGTGGCCAACAGGACCACGACCGGGATCATCAGGACGACCTCGCGCAACGCATCCAGCCGGACCAGGCCGGCGCCACCGAGCAGCAAGCCGGAGAAGGCGGCGATCCGGCGCGAGAGCCGGATCGAAAGCGTCGACGTACGAGCGCCGACCTCCGTGGCCGAGGCGAGCAGGGTCAAGGCCGCGCTCAGCGCGAGGAGGGCCGCCGGCTCGGAGTAGGTGGACCGGGCCGAGTGGAGCACGGGCGCGGTGAGCGCGGTCGCCGCGGCGACGAGGGGCGCCCACCGAGGGCCGATGGTGGCGGCGGTCAGGGCTCCGAGCGAGGCGATGGCCAGACCCATGAAGATCGCTGGCATCAGGAGCAATCCGGTCCAGCCGCCCAACCACATCCCCACCGAGAGCCAGGCGGGCACGCCGATCAGGAACTGCGGCACGACCTTCGTCCCCGCGCCGCTGCCTTCGCGATAGAAGCCGGGACTCGCGACGGCGACGTCCGGGTCGTCGACGACGGCGGGTCCGCCGAGCCGGGAGACGTCGACGGCGATCGGCAGCTGATGCGCCGAGGCGAGCTGCTGGCCGTAGAGCGCGTAGGAGCCGGCGTCGCGACGCAGCACGACGTGCTGGTCATGGGTCGCGCCCGCCCAGACCCCGGCGCCGATCGCGATCAACAGGCACAGCACGAGCGACCATGGCGGCATCGGTCGGGCCACGATGCACCGCGACGTGCGCACGGCGAGCGCGATGACGACCAGCAGGATCGGCAGAGCGATCACCGGACGCCAGAGATGAGCGAGCGCCAGGGGCACCGCGACCGCGCCGCCGAGCAGGGTGCTGGCTGCGGAGGCAGCGGCCAGCCGGGACAGGAAGCGACCGGCCCGGCGCTCGCCGCGCAGCAGCGGGCCCCACTCCTCGGCCTCCAGGTCCAGGGCCTGGGAGCGAGCCGTCGCACTCGTCACGACCGGGACGCTATCTCCCCCACCTAGGCTGGCCCGGTGCTCTCGCCGAACGACACCCCGTCGGCACTGTTGGCCGGGTTGGTCCGATCCGACCCGACCCGCCCCCGGTTGACCTGGTACGACGACCACGAAGGTCCGACCCAGGGCGAGCGGATCGAGCTGTCCGGCCGGGTGCTGGCCAACTGGACGGCCAAGGCCGCGAACCTGTTGCAGGAGGACCTCGACGTCGGGCCGGGGTCGCGGGTGGCCCTCGACCTGCCGGCGCATTGGCGCGCGGCGTACTGGCTGTTCGCGATCTGGGGCGTCGGTGCTGAGGCGATGGTCGGCGGGGCGGACGGAGCCGACGTCGTGGTCACGTCCCAGCCGGCAGTCGGCTCGGGCGCGCTCGTCGCAGTGACGCTGGCCGGGCTCGCGCGAACCTGGACCGGCGCTCCGCTCCCCTCCGGGGCGATCGACGAGGCGAAGGAGCTTGCGACGTACGGCGATCGGTTCGAGCCGTGGACGACGCCGGGTGCGGACGATGTCGCACTGAGCACGCCGGAGGCGAGTTGGACGTATGGCGCGCTCGTTCCGTCGGCGCGCGCTTCAGCAGCTGAGGTGGGGCTGGCGTCTCAGGCGCGAGTCATGACCTCGGCTGGGCCGCAAGACGCGGTCCGCGCGTGGCTGGGTGCCGTGGAGCGTCGATGGGTCGCTGGTGTTGTTCCGGAACGACAAGAGCGCTGAGGACGACGCTGCTCTCGAGCGGCGCGCCTCCGCCGAGCGGGTCACCGACCGCCTCGAATGATTCTCGGCCCCTCGGGACCCACTAGGTGGGTCCGTTGGGGCCGAAATCCGCGGGGGCTGGACCGACTACCAGCGCTTGTGGCCGAGGGGGTAGTTCTTGGCCTCCAGCGCGATCCAGGTCGGCACGGCGACGACGCCGGTCGAGGCCAGGTGCACGCTGCGCTGGAATGCCTTCACGGCGAGCAGCTGTCTGCGGGCCGAACTGGCCGTCGGCGGTGACCTTCAGCTGCTTCTGGAGCACCGAGACGGCGGCACCGGCCGACCCCTGCTTCAGGACCGTCGTGCGGTAGCCCAGCAACGGGTTGGCCACGCGCTGCACCTGCTCCCAGGTCGCCGCATCCACCACGCCGGTCGCCTTGAGGTGCCGCGAGCTCTGGAACGCCTTGACCGCCGCCAGGGTGACCCGGCCGAACTTGCCGTCGTTGGGCTTGATCGCCAGCGCGACCTGCAACGCGCGCACGGCCGCTCCCGAAGACCCCTCGCGGACAACGGTTTTCAGGTACGGCGAAACACTCGTGCTATGGGCCAGCTGGTCCATGGACTGGACGCTGGCGGGTTTCGTGGCTGGCGGTGCGTAGGTCACCTGGCCTACGGGTGCGACCTGGCTCGGCAATCCCGGCGGCACGGCCGGGACGAGCTTGGCCCAGGTGGCGTTGTCGAGGACTCCGGTGACCGGCACCTGGTTGGCCTTCTGCCAGGCGATCAGCGCCGTCCGGGTGGAGGCGTCGAAGGTGCCACTCTCGCTGACGTGCAACGCCTTCTGGGCGACCTTGACGCTGCTCGTGCTCTGCCCTGGCCAGACGAGCGCGTACGACGTGTGCGGGGCCGCCGGCGGGGTGGTGCACGCCTTGGTGTTCCGCCCGGTGTAGATCGGCGCAGGCTGGCCGGCGTAGGGCTGGCAGGGACCCTGATCCGGCACCGTGACCGGCACCCCGGTCCACCATGACGTGCGCTTCTCGGCGCCGTCCCAGCTGAAGCTGAAGTGGACGTGGTCGGTGTGGGCCGACTCGCCGCTGTAGGGCCGCCAGCCGTCCTGCGGCCGGTAGACGCCCCAGATGTGCCGGTCCCAGATGATGTACATGATGCCGAACCGGCGGGCCA
This sequence comes from uncultured Actinomycetota bacterium, assembly GCA_963834425.1. Taxonomy (GTDB): domain Bacteria; phylum Actinomycetota; class Actinomycetes; order Actinomycetales; family CAVURS01; genus CAVURS01. The sequence goes on along the minus strand of CAWIBR010000013.1, from coordinate 365,927 downwards.
TCACACCGTTGTTGGCCGACAACCAATCCACGACATGCTGGGCGGTCGCACGGTCCTTCGTCGTGGCCGGGATGGCCCAGTCCCAGGCCCGGCCCTCCTTGTGCTCGCTCGTCGCGCCGATGCCGCAATCGCGCACCGCACCGTCACTGAAGCCCACCTTGTACGTCGAGAGGATGAGGTTCTCGAACGCCACGACGCCCGGCTTGGCCACCGGGTCGCAGCTGTCCTGCGGGATGTAGCTCGAGGCGATGTCGAGGATCTTGCTCAGCGGCTTGGCCGGCTGCGGAGTGGGATAGAGCGAGACCGGCTTGGGGTTCGTGACGACCGGGGTGCCTCCACCAGCGGTGTACGGCGGCGGCGTCGAGGCGGCGGTGGTGGCGGCCGCGCCGGCCGACTCCGCGGTGCCCGCAATGCCCACGACCACGGCGGGCAGGGTCAGGACGGCCGAGCCGAAGCTCACTGCGCGGGCCGCGGTGCTCGGCCCCTGGGACGGCGCCTTCGGAGCCGCTCCGCTGCGATGCCGGGGCTGGTAGCTCGCTGCGGACGCGCCTCGGGGTCGGCTCATAGTCCCCTTTCGGCGCCTCGGCGCGTCGACTTGACACCTGGACTAGTTCCTTCGTCCCACGGGTCACTTCCGTCACCCTGCGCCACGGCAGAGTGCCCAGCATTCACCCGTTCGGCCGCTGGATAGGGTCCGGGCATGGACAAGGTGGTCCCCTCCGCGGCGTTGGCCGTCGCTGATATCCCTGATGGTGCGTCGTTGGCGGTGGGTGGGTTCGGGTTGTGTGGCATCCCGAGCGCGCTGATCGCGGCCTTGCTGGAGGCCGGCACCAGCGATCTGGAGGCGGTCTCGAACAACTGCGGCGTGGATGACTGGGGGCTGGGTCTGCTGCTGCGGGCCCGGCGGATCCGGCGGATGGTCGCTTCCTATGTCGGGGAGAACAAGGAGTTCGAGCGGCAGTACCTCCACGGCGAGCTGGAGGTCGAGCTGACCCCGCAGGGCACGCTGGCCGAGCGGCTACGAGCCGGCGGCGCCGGGATCGCGGCGTTCTTCACCGCGACCGGCGTCGGCACTCAGGTGGCCGAGGGGGGCCTGCCCTGGCGGTACGGGAGCGATGGGTCGGTGCAGGTCGCCTCACCGGCCAAGGAGACCCGCGAGTTCGACGTCGCCGGGCAGCGCCGCGGCTACGTCCTGGAGACCGCGCTGACCCCGGACTTCGCGCTGGTCCGGGCTGCCCGCGGCGACCGGCACGGCAACCTGGTCTTCCACGAGAGTGCCCGCAACTTCAACCCGCTGTGCGCGATGGCCGGGCGGGTCACCATCGCCGAGGTCGAGGAGCTGGTGCCCCCCGGCGAGCTGGACCCGGACCAGATCCACCTGCCCGGCATCTACGTCCAGCGGGTCGTGGCGTTGGCCCCGGACCAGGTGGCCGACAAGCGGATCGAACGCCGTACGACGCGCGAGAGGACGGGCGGCTGACATGGCGCTCACGCGAGAGGAGATGGCCGCGCGGGCCGCGCGGGAGCTGTCCGACGGCTCCTACGTCAACCTGGGCATCGGGCTGCCGACCCTGGTCCCGAACTACGTGCCCGAAGACGTCGAGATCGTGCTGCAGTCCGAGAACGGCATCCTGGGCGTGGGCGCGTATCCCTATGCCGGAGAAGAGGACCCGGACCTGATCAACGCCGGCAAGGAGACCGTCACGCTGCGCCGCGGCGCGTCGTTCTTCGACTCCGCCACCAGCTTCGGGATGATCCGCGGCGGGAAGGTCGACGCCGCCATCCTGGGCGCCATGCAGGTCAGCGAGGGCGGGGACATCGCCAACTGGATGATCCCCGGCAAGATGGTCAAGGGCATGGGCGGGGCGATGGACCTGGTCCACGGCGCCCGCCACGTCATCGTGCTGATGGAGCACGTGGCCCGCGACGGCTCCCCCAAGATCCTCACCCAGTGCACGCTGCCGCTGACCGGGCAGCGGGTGGTCCACCGGATCATCACCGACCTGTGCGTCCTGGACGTCACCGACCACGGCCTGGTGCTGCGCGAGCTCGCACCCGGCGTCAGCTTCGACGAGGTGCAGGACCAGACCGGGGCGCCGGTCAGGAGATGAGGTCGTAGGCCGCCCAGCCGGACCCGACGACGTGGCCGTGGGCGAGCCCCGATCCGGAGCCGGGGAAGAGCACGAGTGACCCGGTGGCCGTCGTGGCCAGCACGTCGGGGAGCCCGTCACCGGTGAGGTCACCGACGCCGGTCAGGTGGGTGTAGCCGCCGTAGCCCGTGCCGAGCGAGACGCCGGCGTGGAACCGCCCGGTGCCGGTGCCGGTGTAGAGCATCAGGGCGCCGCCGGCCGCGCGGGCGATCAGGTCCGGATAGCCGTCCCCGTTGACGTCGCCGGCGCCGAAGACTGCGGTGAAGCCGGCCCACCCGGTCCCGGCCACCGACGGGGTCGAGGAGATGCCACCGTCACCGTTGCCGCGGTAGAGCAGCAGCTCGCCGGTGGTCTTGTCGATCCCCATCACGTCGTCGTGCCCGTCACCCGACATGTCACCGACGGCGAACAGCGGGCCGGGCCGGGTCAGGCCAGCTCATGACCAGGTGACCAGCGCTGACCCAACCGTCCCCGTCACCGGGGTAGAGGTAGACGTCTCCGGTGCCGGTCCGCCGGGCGAGGATGTCCGCGCGACCGTCGCCCGTCAGGTCGCCGGCCAGGAGCACGTCGGTGTTGCCGCCCCAGCCGGTGTGGCTGGTGCCGGCGACCAGGGTGCCTGCGCCCGTGCCGGTGAAGCCGGTCACGTCGCCCGTCGTCGACGAGCGGGCGATGACGTCGGCCGTGCCGTTGTCGTTGAGGTCGTAGGCGGGCGAGGCGTGGCGCACTGTCCACCAGATCGACTTCAACCCCGCCGCGGAGGCGAACTGCGACCCCGTCAACGTGACATGGCCCGAACTCCCCTGCACCACAACGGTTTCGGTCCGTCCTCCGAAGTCACCATTCCCATCGCGGGCGGTGGCTTGGATCCACTCGAGCGTCCCGATCGAGGGATAGGCGCTGCGCAGCCGGGACACCGAGACCGACGCCGTCCAGGTGTGCGGGTTGGGCGAGGAGCCGTACGACGCGACCTTGCCGTCGTACGGGTCCGCCTTGGCGACCAGGTACGGCGTGCTCGAGCTCCCCGCGGTCGTCCAGCCGCCGTTGCTCGCGCTGAACTCGGTGAAGGCCGGCTCGCCGCCGTACGTCAGCACCCGACCGGCCGTCGCCGAGACCGCGGCGGTCGACGTGGGCCACTCGGAAGAGGTGCCGTTGAAGACCTGGCAGGCCGTCGTGTCGCAGATGTCCCACAGATGGGTGGGGCCACCGCTGTCCAGCCGGTACCGCTCGGCGTACGAACGGGCGGCGACGGCCTGCGCCTGCAGGGCGGCCGTGCTCCAGCCGGCGGGCATCTCGGACGGTACGACCGAGGACAGGTAGCTCGACATCGTCATCACGCCGACCGTCCGCACGTGCCCGGCGTCGACCTGGGCCCGCAGCCCGCTGCGGACGCCGCGATGGGCGCCCGAGGGCAGGACCAGGGTCATCGCGTAGGACGCCAGGTTGGTGCAGCTGGTCCCCCGGGTGAACGTCGCGGAGCTGCCGCCCACGGTCATGGCCGAGAGGTGCCACGCGCCTGAGTAGTAGTACTCCAGGCGCAGGGTGCCGCTGTACATGAGCAGTCGGTACGCCGTCGGGGTGGCCGTCGGTAGCAGGGTGCTCGTGGCCAGGCCCGCGCGGCACAAGGACAGCCCGTGCGACGGCAGCACCTCGACCGTGCCGTCAGTGTCCGAGCTGATCAGGACCCGCATCGTGGGGTCGCTGAGCGAGGACAGCGTCGTGCCGGGGTAGTAGAAGGCCAGGATCTGGCTGTAGCTCAGACCCGAGACAGCGGCGCCGTAGGCGCCCCACTGGGACATGCCGCGCCCGTGGCCGAAGCCGTGGCCGACGACCTCGATCGTGGCCGGCCCGCGCTCCAGGTAGCGCTGGTCGGCCTGGCTCGGAGCGGCCACCGCCAGGGCGCCCGCCGCGGCAACGGCGCCGGCCGCCGCGATCGCGAGGAGGCGACGGAGGGGACGCCGTGCGTTGTCAGCCGAGCTCATGACCCACCGCCGATGTGTTCTGGACGAGCGACCGAGATGTCAGGTAGCCCCCGGTGCCGCCGGCACCGGGGTAGAGGTAGAGCTGGCCGGTGGTCAGGCGAGCGACCAGATCGGCCGTCCCGTTGCCGTCGACGTCACCGCTGCCGACGAACTGCGCGACGGTGGACGTGCTGTTGCGCACGACGCGCGGCGGGAGCAGAAGGCCGGGACCGTTGCCAGGGTAGAGCAGCAGCTGACCCGAGCTGGAGCGCGCGATCACGTCCGGGGCGGCATCGGCGTCGTTGGGTCCCACCCCGAGTATCTCGGTCATCGAGCCCATCCCTGTAGCGACGACGTAGGACTTCTTGAACGCACCGGTCGTCGTGAGCGGGTAGACGTAGAGCGTTCCCGTGCTCGCGGACCGGGCCAGGATGTCCGGCACGCCGTCCATGGTGATATCGCCGGCCGGAGCGATCAGGTTCATCCCCGACCAGCCGGTCCCGATGACCCGCGGCGCCGTCGGCGTGCTGGAGCGACCCGGGTCGGTCCAGAGCTCGAGGTTGCCCGTCGCGGTGTCGCGGGCCACCACGTCGGCGTACCCATCGCGGTTGACGTCGCCGACGACGAACGCGTGGTCGGTGCCCTGCAGATCGACGCCGAGCTGACTGGACGCGCTGAACTCGCGCTGACCGGTGCCGGGATAGAGCAGCAGCTCGCCGTGGTAGACGCCGAGCTGGTCGGGGATGCCGTCACCGTTCAGGTCTGCGCCGCCGATGACGGTGGACAGGTTCTGGTAGCTCGAGCCCCAGCGCAGCATGGTCCCGAACGAGCCGGTGCCCGTGCCGAAGTAGGTGCGCATCCGGCCGGTCCCTGCCTCGCGGGCCACGAAGTCGACCCGGCCGTCGCCGTCCACGTCGCCGGCTCCGAACAGTCGGTCGGCGACCTGCCAACCGCTGCCGATCTCGCGGCGCGCGCCGAGGTGGCCGCCGCCGGCCCCCGGGTAGAGGTACAGCAGATGGGTGGAGGCGTTGACCGCGACCAGGTCGGGGCGCCCGTCGCCGGTGGCGTCACCGACGCCGGTGATGATCGACATGGCGTTCCACCCCGAGGCGCCCACGACCCCGGAGTAGCGGACGCCCCCAGCGCCGTCGCCGATATAGAGCCGCAGCTGACCGGCGGCGTTGACCGCCAAGAGGTCGGCGCGGCCGTCGCCCGTCACGTCACCGGGCGCGATCAGGTGGGTGATGGAGTTCCAGCCGGAACCGGTGTCCGGCAACGCGATGAAATGGCCGGTCCCGGTGCCGGCGTAGACCCGAAGGCGACCGGTGGACGGCACCCGGGCGACCAGGTCCGCGCGATGGTCCCCGGTGAGGTCGGCGCTCACCGTGAGCAGGCCGAGGGAGTCCCATCCGCTGGCACCCACGACCGAGGACCCGCCGACCGGGCTCTGGGCGTCAGAGACCAGCAACGAGGTCGACGCCGTCGGGCCCGGGCTGGCCAACAGGTCGGGGCTGCCGTTGCCGTCCAGGCTGCGCGCGAGCTGGGGGCGAGGCAGGGTGCCCATCCGGGCGGCCGTCCCGGCCCGGATGGCGGGCAGGTCGGCGTACAGATATCGGCCGGGACAGATGGTCGACTCGACATCGCGGTGGCCGGAGATCCGGTTGATCCGCTTGCCGTTCAGGACGACCGTGCCGACCGCCGGGACGCCGTGCAGGCTGAGCTTCCAGGCGAACAGGCGCTCGTAGGCACTGACGATCGCCGACGGCACGTGCGCGGTGTCGTAGTCGCCGATGGCCGACATCGCGAACGACTCGGAGTTGTAGCCCTTGGTGTGGGCGCCGACGACCGGGCAGCGCGATCCCGCCGTACCGGCCCTCCCAGATCCGGCCGAACCGGTCGACCAGGAAGTTGTAGCCGATGTCGTTCCAGCCGCGGCCGTTGACGTGGAAGGCGTAGATGCCCCGGATGATCGCCGGCACCTCGGCCGCGGTGTAGTCGTTCTGGCTGACCGTGTGGTGCACGAAGGCCGCCTGGATCGAGCCGTAGACCGGGGCGGCCCTGCGCAGCGACTCGTCGGCGCCCCAGTCGGCGCGCGAGTAGATCGTCGGTTGCGCAGCGGCCGCCTGCGCGGCCCCCGGCGTCGCGGTGCCGACCTGGGCGTCGGCGCTGCTGGTGCCCGGGATCGACCACGTCGACGCTGGCCCCCTGCGGCGCGGTGCCGCTCGCAGTGTCCAGCCGCACCTGTACGGCGCTGGCGTCGGTCACGACGTAGGGCTGGGTGCCACCCCGCTCGTGCGCCGCCTCAGCGGTGCCGGGGTCCGGGTCGTGGCCATCATCGGAGTCCAGCGCCTGCCAGGCCGACCAGGTGCCGCCTTTCGAGGTGCGGATCAGCAGCCGCGCCGCCGCGGGCATCGCGCCGTCCGGCCAGGTGGCACCGACGACCGAGATCCCGCTCTTGACCGTGATCGCTGGGGTCAGGGCAGCGGTGGCCAGGCCGGTCCCGACCGCCTCGGCCGAGCGGGCCGCCGCCTTGGCGACGGTCACCGAGGGCGCCACCAGGGCGCGCGGCTGGGCCACCCCGCCCAGGTCGACGGTCGTCAGCGGCGTCGAGCGCTGCACCGGGTCGACCGGGTGGACGTGCGGGGTTTTCGGCCCGGCGGCGATGGCGGGAGAGGCGACCGCGAGACCCGTCGCGACCAGGGTGGCCGCCGTCAGCGCCGCAACGCGAAGGGCAGCAGGACGAGAGGGCATGCAGAACAGAGTCCGTTACTGCTGTGACCTGTGCAACCCATTGGGGCCAAATTTGAGACAACCTGTGACCCGATCATCACTCAGCGTCGAAGATTTTGCCCGAACCTCACTCGGTGTGTCGTCGCGCGTCGGCTGTGTCGTCGGTCTCAGATGATCGGCGGCCGGCCCAGCCGGGTCATCCGGGCCACGGTCCGCCAGCTCATCGGCTGCCGCTGCCCCGGGTCGGTGCGCCACCCTTCGACGAACCCGGCCCACCAGACCCGGACCGCTCCCAGCGGGCGGGTTCGGGCGACGGTCAGGGCGGACCACACGCCGAGATAGACGGGAACGAGCACCCAGGGCAGGCGCCGGCGCGCCAGCCAGACCCGGTTGCGGGCGTTCAGCCGCAGGTACGCCGCATGCCGGCCGGGTGCCGTCGCCGGGTGGTACATCAACACCTCGGCGAGGTAGCGGATCCGCCAGCCGTCATCGAGCGCCCGCCAGGCCAGGTCGGTCTCCTCGTGGGCGTAGAAGAACTCCTCCGGTAGGCCGCCGACCCGCTCGAGCACGCTCCGCCGGATCACACTGGCGCCCCCGAGGAAGGTCGTCACCTCGGCCGAGCGCGCGGGGTCGGCCGCGCGCAGCTTGGGCACGTGCCGTCGTTGGGTCCGTCCGGTCTCGGGGTCGGCGATCCGCAACGAGACGATGCCCAGCCGCGGGTCGGCCGCGAACGCCGCCCGCACCTCGCTCCAGGGCGGTGGTCTCCGGGAGCCAGCCGTCGTCGTCGAGGAAGAGCACGAGCTCGCCCGAGGTCGCGGCCGCACCGGCGTTGCGGCCGGCCGGGATCCCCACGTTGTCCGGGAGGCGCAGGAAGCGAGCCGCAGCGGGCAACGGGCTCGACGTCAACGCCGTTGCCGACCACCAGGATCTCGGGCGGATCTCCTTGCTGGGAGGCAACACTCGCGATCGGCCCGGTCCAGCTCGGCCGGCCGGTCGCCCATCGTGAGGATCACGCACGAGAGGCTGAGCTCACTCACGGGTCATCGCAGGCGCCGCGAGACCATGATCCCGGCCAGGTGCAGCACGACCATCGTGGCCGCGATCCCGAGCATCAGCCCGGTCAAGACCTGCGAGCCGTGCAGAGTGCCCGTCGCGGCGTCGACCACCGCCGCGATCAGCAGCAGGAACGACGACTCCAACGCTCCCGTGAGCTGGTGGATCTTGAGCAGCTGCGCGGCTCGGCGCACTGCGCCCAGGGCCGCGCTGCGCGGTGCGGCTGCGTCGTCCGACGCGGCGGCCAGGCCGGAGCGGACCCGCGCCACGTCGACCAGGTCCGACTCGCTCTTGACCAGGACGGCGCACAGCGCGGCGGCCACGCCCGCGGTCGACCAGCCGCCCAGGTGCTGCCCGCCGGCCCGGAAGCCGTAGGCGCAGAGCAGGGCGGCCTCCACGAAGTAGTGGCCGACCCGGTCCAGGTAGACACCCGTCACGCTCTTGGTGTCGCGCCAGCGAGCCACCTCGCCGTCACACAGGTCGAGCATGAAATAGACCTGCACGCCGACGAACGCGAGCACCGCCGTGGCCAGACCGCTCAGCCCGGCCGCCACCGCGGCCAGCAGGCCGACGACGATCATCAGGCTGGTGAGCTGGTTGGCCGAGACCGGCGTGCGGATCAGCACCCGGGTGATCCGCAGCGAGATCTTGCGCAGCAGCAGGCGGGCCAGCCAGTGCTCGGCGTTGCGCCGGGACATCGTCGACTCGGGCTGGGCGACGGCGCGCAGCTCGGCCAGCGTCGGGCGCTCGGTCACAGGCCCGAGCGTACAAACGAGCGCCACCACAGCACGCTGTCCGCGACCGCCGCCACGCCGACGACCACGCCGAGGGCGGCCAGCACCCAGCCCAGCGGGCCGGCGGGCAGGGCGAGCGTCAGCGCTGCCACCACGACCACCCGCACCGGCCACGGGACCCGGTCCAGCCGGGTCCGGGCCCGATCGGGGTCGGCCCCCGTGAGGCGGCTCCGGTAGACCACGTCGTACTGGTGGATCGCGATCGCGGCGAGCAGCAGGTAGGCGCCGGCCAGCGCGGCCGGCCGGGTCAGGCCGACCAGCAGGACCAGGCCGCCCTGCTCGACCAGCCGGGCCAGCGCCGGCGCCAGCCAGCTCACCCGGGCCCGCCCGCTCAGTGCCGCCATCCGGCCGAGCCGACCGGCCAGGGTGTACGCCGCGGCGATGCACCCGGTGACGAGCAGGACCCAGAGGGTCCAGCGCGGGCCGATGATCGGCGTCAGCACGGCCAGGATGATGGTGCGCTCGCCGACCGGCATGACGACGGCCCGCTTGGCCCACTTCACCGCCGGCCGGCCGGAGGTGCGCTCGGACAGCGCGGCCACCGGTGATCGGCTCGCCCGGGTTGACGTGGTGGCGGAAATCGCTGCGGCATAACCGAAATCGACGAAGTGCCGCACGACGAGCACGGCGAACGCGGCGGCCGCGAGCCCCCAGGCGTGCGGGTCAGCGGCCCAGGCCAGACCGGCGTAGACGGCGTACTCCTTGACCCGGTCCGACCCGACGTCCAGCCAGCCCCCGAGCGGAGAGAAGGTGCGCGTGTAACGCGCCACCTCACCGTCGACGCAGTCGATGACCAGGGAGAGCAACAGCAACAGGGATCCGGCGACCAGCCAACCTCGCCCGCCGCCGGCGTAGGCCGCGGCGGCCGCGAGGCCGAGGACACCCGAGACGGCCGTGATGGCGGCCGGGCGCAGGCCCGCTGGGACGGCGCGTTTGGTCAGCTGCCGGGAGATCGGCCGGATCAGGAAGGTCGACAGGAAGCCGTCGTCGGCGCGCGAGGAGCGCCGCAGCCGAAGCGCGGCCTCGTCGACTTCCCGCTCCCGACCGAGGGCGGTGGCCAAGGCGGCCGGGTCGCCCACGACGGCCAACGGGAAGTCGCCCGGAGCGACCGCACGAACCGGCCACCGGGCGGCGACGAGCGCGTCGGCCAGGACGCCCAGCGCGGCGCCCCGCGTCGCCCGCTGCAGGCTGCGGCCGATCAGGTCGAGGGTGTCAGGATCCCGGGCCGCTTCCGGGCCCAGTCGCACCGCGAGCGCCCGCCCGCCCGCCGTCCGCAGGGCCGAGCTCTCGGCTCGCGGGTCGGCCACCACATCGCCGTACGTCGTCGCCAGGGCGAGCGCGCCGGCATCGACCAACGCGATCGGACCCGGAGCTTCGGCCGCGGAGGAGAGGAGGGCCTCGACCTCGGCCGCACCTCGGACCAGACCCGTGACCTGGCCGGCCTCGACGACGGCTCGAGCGCCCACCTCGTCGAGCAGGGTGCCGCCCTCGGGCATGGCGATCTGGTCCGCCGGTAGCTCGCCCGGCCGCGGGTCGAGCACCAGCACGACGCGCACGGCCGTGGGCCGCCACCGCTCACGGCGTCTTGCGGCCGATGTCGACGTTGTAGGCGGCGATCGTGTCCTCGATCGGGCCGTCGGTGATCATCTCGCCCTGACGGATGTAGATGCCGCGCTGGCAGAACCGCAGGAGGTCGTTCTCGCTGTGAGAGACGAGGAACAGGGTCCGGCCGTTGCTGACGATCTCGTCCATCCGGTTGTAGCACTTCTCGCGAAACCGCTTGTCCCCCACGGCGAGCACCTCGTCGACCAGGATGATCGGCTCGTCGAGCGTGGTCACGACCGAGAAGCCCAGCCGCACCTGCATGCCACTGGAGAAGTGCCGGAACGGCGTGTCCAGGAAGTCGCCGATCTCGGCGAACTCGACGATCTCATCGAAGCGATCCTGGATCGTCTGCTTCGACAGGCCGTGCAATCCGGCGGTCAGCCAGATGTTGTCGCGCGCTGTCAGGTCGCCGACGAAACCGCCCTTGAGCTCGATGAGCGGCGCGACGCCGGCGCGGACCTCGGCGCTCCCCTCGTCCGGGATCAGCACGCCGGCGATCATCTTGAGCAGCGTGCTCTTGCCGCAGCCGTTGGCGCCGACCAGTCCCACCGCTTCGCCCTCGCCGACCTCGAAGTCGATGTGCCGCAGGGCCCAGAAGCTGCCCTTGGGCGCACTGTTGTGCCCTTTGAAGAGCAGCTCGCGGGCCGAGATGCGGCGGCGGCGGTTGCGCTGGAACTCGATGCCGAGGTCCCGCACTTCGATCAGGGCAGACACTCAGATCTCCTTCAGGACAAGGCTCTCGAGCCGGTTGAACACCAGGATGCCCGCTCCGAGCAGGAAGAAGCTGATGGCCACCGACGCTCCGACGACGTGCCAGCCGGCGAACTCCTTGGGGAAGACCAGTGCGCGGTAGGACTCGATGATGCCGGTCAGGGGGTTGAGGGCGAAGATCCGGCGCAGGTTGGGCGGCAGGCTGCGCAGGCTGTAGACGATCGGCGTCAGGTAGAACATCACGCGCAGCACGATCCGCACGACGCGCTGCAGGTCGCGCACCAGGACGGTGACCGACGCCAGGATCAGCCCGATGCCGGTCAGCAGGACGGCCTCGGTCACGATCGCGACCGGGTAGAGAACGATGTAGCGCGACGGCGGCGTGCCGTAGATCAGCATGAAGAAGGCCAGCACGGGCAACGAGAACAGGTACTCCACGCCCTTGGACCCGACCGTCTTCAGGACCCAGATCTCGCGGGGGATGTTGGTCGACCGCACCAGCTGGCTGTCCGAGACCAGCGCCTTGGTGGTGTCCGTCACGGTCGCCGTGAACCACTGCCAGCCGAGCAGGCCGAGGATCAGGAAGACGATGTACGGCTGCTCGCCCGGCTTGTTGCGGTGGAAGACCTGGGTGAAGACGAACCAGTAGACGCCGGTCATCAGGAGCGGGTCGAGGATGGTCCAGAGATAGCCGAGGAAGGACCCGGCATACCGGACCTTCAGGTCACGGACGATCAGCAGCCACAGGATCCGCCGATAGGCGACCACAGCGCGGGTGCGACGCACCAAAAGCATTGTCTGCGCACTCCTCAACGGCATGCTGTGGGCCCGACGTCCCCCGGGAACTCAGTTCGGGCCGCCCGGCGGAAGTTATCACGGTGCGGACGGATCCCCGAGTCCGGCGCGCAGCCCGGATAGCCTGACGCCCCACTACGAGACGTACGACACACGCGAGGTGAGGGACGAGTGGACGATCAGGCCCCGGTGCACCCGCCGGTGCAGGTGACGATCCTGGCGGCGGGCATGGGCACCCGCCTGGGCCGGCCCTTTCCCAAGCCCCTGACCCGGCTGGCCGACGGCCGGAGCATCCTGGCCCAGCAGCTGGCGAACGTCGACCAGGCGTTCGGGCCGGCGGCCCGGGTCACGATCGTGGTGGGCTTCAAGCTGGAGCTCGTCATGGAGGCCGCGCCGGACGCGGTCTTCGTCTACAACGAGAACTACGACCAGACCAACACCAACCGGAGCCTGCTCAAGGCGCTGCGAGCGGCCCACGACGGTGGGGTGCTGTGGATGAACGGCGACGTCGTCTTCGACCCGGAGGTGCTGCATCGGCTGGGCGAGTACATCGCCGCCGACCGGTCGGTCATCGCCGTCAACACCGCGGCGGTCGCCGAGGAAGAGGTGAAGTACACCGTCGACGCCGAGGGGTTCGTGCGCGAGCTGTCCAAGCAGGTGAGCGGCGCCCTCGGTGAGGCCGTCGGCATCAACTTCGTCGCCGGACACGACAAGGCGACGCTGATCCGGCGACTGGCCGAATGTGAGGAGCAGGACTACTTCGAGCGCGGGATCGAGCTCGCCATCGAGCAGGACGGGATGCAGGTCACCCCGGTCGACATCTCCGACCTGTTCGCGGTCGAGGTCGACTTCGAAGAGGACCTGACCCGGGCCAATGCGGCCTGGAGCGAGCAGCTCGGCTGACCCGCTGCGGACGCTGACCTGCGCCTCGCTCGGATAGCCTGCAGGCTCAGCGTGGCAGGAGTGAACAGGAGCTTTCTCGATGGGTGCACACGGGCTGCGTGCAGCCGTGGGCCGACGGACCCCACCGAGCCTCGTCCTGGCTGCTGACCGACTCTCGTGGCGACGCCTCCGGCGGCCACCCACGGTGACCCAGGTCGAGCGCTTCTCGGCTCTGGCGACGGTCAAGGACAACCTGGCCTTCACCACGGCTGCGCTGTCGGAGCACGGGGTGCCCTACGCCGTGCTGGACGCACCGACCCTGCGGCGTTCGGTCGTCGTCGTCACGGCCGACCACGAGCCGGCCGCCCGGCACGCCCTCGCGGTGGCCACCGATCAGGCGAGCGACCCGCCCCAGCTGAGGGACGTGTCGGCCCGCGTGCTGCGCGTCGCCCGGATCGTGGGCCACGGGACGACCGTGCTCGGCGGCGAGCAGCTCGGCTGCGACATCGAGTTCTGGCCGCTGACGACGCAGGCCGGCGAGCACCCCGCCGGGACGGCTCTCGCACCGCGGACCAACCGGTGGACGAGCCATCTCACGCCGAGCCAGCGACAACCGGTCGAGGCCGAGGTGCACGGCGTACAGGTCACGACGTACGACGGTCTGGCCCGAGCTCACGCCCTGGACGTGCACACGCCGGTGGACGCGGTCTACACCTGGGTCGACGGCAGCGACCGGCGCTGGCTGGCCGCCAAAGAGGAGGCCCTGGCGAGCGCTGGCCAGGACCGGCATCCGTTGTCCGCCAACGCATCTCGGTTCGCTTCCCGCGAGGAGCTGCGCTACTCGCTGCGCTCGCTGGAGATGTACGCCGGGTGGGTGCGGCACGTCTACCTGGTGACCAACGGCCAGGTGCCGAGCTGGCTGCGGCGCGACCATCCCGGCCTGACCGTGGTCGAGCACGCCGACATCTTCCCGGCCGACGGGTCCGGACTGCCGACCTTCAACTCGCACGCCATCGAAGCGCGCCTGCACCACATCGACGGGCTGGCCGAGCAGTACCTCTACCTCAACGACGACGTCTTCTTCGGACGCCCGGTCGCGCCCGAGCAGTTCTTCCTCGGCAACGGCACGCCGAAGTTCTTCCTGACCGACTCCACCATCGACCTCTCGCCGGTCGCCGAGAGCGACCGGCCGGTCGACGCCGCCGCCAAGGTGAGCCGGGACCTGATCGAGAAGGCCTTCGACCGCACCGTCACCGCGAAGTTCCAGCACGTCGCCCATCCGCAGTCGCGCGCGACGATGACCGACCTCGAGGCGCGGTTCCCGGCCGAGCTGGCCACGACCGTCGCGCTCGGCCTTCCGGCACCCGAGCGACGTCTCGGCGGCGGCCTCGCTCTCCCACTACTTCGGCTTCGCGACCGGGCGGGCCGTGCCCGGCCGGCTGGCCTATCTCTACTGCGACATCCACGAGCGCCGGGCCCCGATCAAGCTGGCTCGCCTCGCGCGCTCTCGGGACGTCGACATGTTCTGCCTCAACGACGTCGGCGCCGAGACCCGGGACTGGCACGACGCCGAGCAGCTGGTCGCGACCTTCCTCGAGCGCTACTTCCCGCTGCCGAGCTCGTACGAGACTCCCGGGACTGACGATGGCCGAGATGAGCTGCCTCGCAACCCGATCGCCCGGCTGCGCTCCCTCACCGGCACCGCGACGCTCCCGGGGCCGCGAGCAGCCGCACCAGCCGCACCCTGGGTCTGCTGCTCGAGGTCACCCCGGACGACGGCCGGATCCTGCTCGACCTGACCTTCCGGGCCGACGTGCGCTGCGAGGCGATCTGGGGGTACGCCGAGGCAGGCCGACGCCTGGGCCGAGCTCGGGCGGCTCGAGCCGACCGGGCGACCCGGTTCCTACCGGTGCCTGCCTGGACCTCGCCGCGGCCGTCCGCCTCGCCGGACCCGACGGCGACCTCCTGCAGCTGTACGTCGATGCGACGGTGCCGATCGAGGAGGTCCGGCGGCTCGAGACCGAGACCGAGGTCGCGCTCACGGTGGTCCGCAAGCCCACCGCCGGCAGGGACGGCCTCTACCGGCTGCGGGTCGGCGGCTTCCGGCGGACCCGGATCGCCGTCGCCACCGTGCGCACCGATGACGACCATCGGCTGACCGCGCACCCGACCCGCACGGGGCATCTGGGGCTCGCCGTCGACCAGGAGGTGGAGCCGATCGGCGACATCTACGTCACGCGGCTGGCGACGACGCGTGGCCGGCTCCGGCTGCGCGGGCGGATCACCGTCGTACCACTCGGACATCACCTCGGCCACACTCCTGTTCAAGGGGCGCAACACCGGGCTGCTCTGGGAGCAGCCGCTACCCGTGGTCTTCGACGGGCTCGCGACGGCCAAGGACAACGGAAACCGTTGGTATCGCTTCGATCTGGACGCCGACTGGACGCCGCTGCTTGATCTACCTGGGCTCGATGACGACATCCTCGACGCCTGGGTGACGATCGCGCCCGGAGGCGGACGCGGAGCCATTCGACGTTCGCGTCGGCCGGACGAAGTTCTGGACGCGCTACCGCACCAAGTCCGGCAGCGGTCAGCGCGGTGAGCACGCCGCACTGCTCCAGCCCTACTACACGTTCAAGGCCAAGCACACGTCGTTCCAGCTCAACCTGTTCGCGCCGGACACCATGGACTATCTGGACGCGGGCCCTTCGCACCCGGCACGTCCTGCGCCTCCTGCGCCGGAGGCGGCGGCCGCTCTGGCTGGTCGGCGAGCTGCCCTACAAGGCGCAGGACACCGGGCTGGCGTTCTTCCGGCATCTGCGAGCGAACCATCCCGAGGTCGACGCCTACTACGTCCTGCGACCCGACTCCCCTGACCAGCGCAACGTGCAGGACCTCGGCAACGTCCTCGCCTACCGATCCAAGAGTCACATCCGGGCCACGCTGGTGGCCGACCGGATCTTCAGCAGCCACCACCCGGACTTCCTCTATCCGGTGCGCACCAAGCGTTTCATCCGGTCCGTGCGGGCCACCAAGATCTTCCTTCAGCACGGCGTCATGGGCACCAAGTGGATGGTCCCCAACTACGGCAAGAACCAGGGCGGCTTCGAGACCGACCTCTTCGTCGTCAGCTCCGAACGCGAGCGCGAGTACATCGTCGGCGACTTCGGCTACGAACCGGGCGAAGTCGTCGTCACCGGGCTCTCCCGCTTCGACTCGCTCCTGGAGCCGGACACGGCAGTGCGCCGGCAGCTGCTCATCCTGCCCACCTGGCGGGACTGGCTGACCGACGCCGAGCTCTACCTGGAGTCCGACTACCACGCCCGCTGGACCGAGCTCCTGCACCACGAACGGCTGCACGCGCTCGCCCGGGCGCAGGACCTGGAGATCGTCTTCTGCCTGCACCCGAACATGCAGCGCTTCACCTCACTCTTCTCCGACGTCCCGGTGCGGGTCATCAGCCAGGGCGAGGTCGACGTCCAGCAGCTGATGAAGGAGAGCGCGGTGCTCGTCACCGACTACTCCAGCGTCGGCTTCGACTTCAGCTTCCTGCACCGGCCGATCCTCTACTACCAGTTCGACCAGGAGCACTTCCTGGGTCGATGGGGCTCGCACCTCGACCTGGACGTCGAGCTGCCCGGCCCGATCGTCTTCACGGTCGAGGACCTGATCGACCGGATCGAAGCAGACGGTCGACGACGGCCTGCAGATGGACCCGATGTACCAGCGCCGAGCCGACCGGTTCCTGGCCCACCGCGACCGCCGCAGCTCCGAGCGCATCTACCAGGCCGCGCTGCGGGCCAGGAGCAGCAGCAACTGGCTGCGCCGGATGGCGGCCACCGACATCCCGACGGCCGGCGCGCGCTACTTCCGACGCAGCCCGGCGTACTTCCCGGCCATGCGGTTCATGCTGCGCGTGCTGCGCAGGCTGCCCGCCGACGACTCGCTGGTGCTGTTCGAGAGCGGGGTCGGACGGCAGTACGCCGACAGCCCGCGCTACGTCTACGAGGAGCTGCTGCGCCGCGAGCTCCCGCTGCGCAAGGTGTGGGCCTACAACGGCAAGATCTTCCAGCGGGACGAGCACACCAAGGTCGTGCCGCGACTCTCGCCGTCGTACTTCTGGTATCTGGGCCGAGCGCGCTACTGGGTCAACAACCAGAACTTCCCCCACTACGTCGAGCGTCGCCCCGACGGGGTCTACCTGCAGACCTGGCACGGCACCCCGCTCAAGCGCTTGCTGCACGACCTGGACTCCGTCGTCGGGCGCGACTCCGGCTACCGCGACCGGGTGACCAAGGCGGCCGCGCAGTGGAGCCTGCTGGCCTCCCCCAGCCCCTGGACCACCGACCGGATGCGCAGCGCCTTTCGCTATGACGGCCCGGTGGTCGAGGTCGGCTACCCGCGCAACGACATCTTCTTCCGCGAGGACCGCGACGAGCTGGCGGCGACGGTCCGTCGCCGGCTGGGCATCCCGGCCGACAAGACGGTGGTGCTCTACGCGCCGACCTTCCGCGACGACCAGGCGACGGCGGCCAGCCAGTTCGCGTTCCGGCTGGCCCTCGACCTCGACGCGCTGCGCGCGGCCCTCGGCGACGACGTCGTCTTCCTGATCCGCAGGCACGGCCTCGTCTGTGGGCACCGTGACCATTCCGCCCGAGCACGCCGGCCACATCAAGGACGTGTCGGCCTACTCCGAGATCCAGGAGCTCTTCGTCGCCAGCGACGTACTGGTCACCGACTATTCATCTGTCTTCTTCGACTTCGCCTGCCTGCGGCGGCCGATGATCTTCTATGCCTACGATCTGGCCGCCTACCGCGACGAGCTGCGCGGCTTCTACCTGGACTACGAGAACGAACTGCCGGGCCCGATCGTTACGACCGAGAAGGAACTGTTCGCTGCGCTGCAGAACCTCGACGCCGTGACTGCCGAGTACGCCGCGCGCTACGACGACTTCATCGCGAAGTTCAGCCCACGAGACGACGGCCACGCCGCCTCCCGGCTCGTGGATGAGATGCTGTCGGCGCGGGCAGCGTGGGCAGCACGAGCAGGGGAACGCCAGATGCCCGATGAGACACGACATCGAGCGTGAGTCAAGGTCACGGTCGTCGTCGCCGTCTACAACCCGGGCGACAACATCGAGGGCCTGATCGCCAGCCTGGCCGGACAGAGCCTGCCGCCCGCGCAGCTGGAGGTCATCTTCGTCGATGACGGCTCGACCGACGACACTCCCGCGCGACTGCAGCGGTGCTGCGAGCGAGCACCCGAACATGCGCGTCGATCACGATCCCGAACTCGGGCTGGCCGGGCCGCCCGCGCAACGTCGGGACCGACCAGGCCCGCGGCGAGTACGTCTTCTACTGCGACCACGACGACGAGTTCTTTCCCGGAGGCGCTGGAGCGGATGTACGACCTCGGGCGGCGCCAACGACGCCGACATCGTCTACGGCAAGGTCGTCCGGACCGGCCGGCCGACGCCGTACTGGCCGCTGGCCCGGCGCACGATCGGCCGACGCGGACCCCGTGGCGGACCACCTCGCGATCAGCCGCGACCGTGCACAAGCTCTTTCGCCGCGAGTTCGTCGCTCGAGCACGGGATGCGCTTCCCGGAGGGCAAGGTGCGGCTGGAGGACCACAACTTCATGGGGCAGGCCCTCCCCCGTGCCCGAACGCGTCTCGGTGCTCGCCGACTACCCGTGCTACCGCTGGATCCACCGCAAGGACGGGTCCAACAACTCCGACAGCGAGGTCTCGCAGGCGATCGTACTGGGGCTACTTCGGCCGAGGCCCTGGACGTCTTCGCCGCAGGCAGCGGGCGAGGGCCCGCTCCTGGACTCGGCCCGCGTCATCGCGATCGCCCAGGCCTTCTCGCGCTTCGCACCGGCGGACTACCTCGAGCTGTCCCGCGCAACGCCAGCAGACCATCGTCGAGGCGGTCGGACCGATGATGCAGGCCCACGCGCCGGCCAGCTCTGGACGGCCGGCTAGGAGTCATGCGCCGGGTCCGGGTGCAGGCGCTGCGGGCCGATGACAAGGCGCTCTTCGACGCGCTCCAAGCGGCCCGGCTGCAGCTCGACATCGACGTCGCGCCGACCAGGCCCGGTGGCGCGACGGGGTGCTCCACGTGGGCGCCACCGCCACGCTGCGCTCGCGCGGCGCGCCGGCGATCCGGCCGGCCGGCGGACGCCGACGCGCAGACTGGCAGCTGAGCCTGGGCGCCGAACTCGACCGAGCCGTCGACCAGGCCGGTGGCGCCGAGGCCCGCCGGCTTCGCCAGGAGGACCTGGGTCGCGTGGAGCTGACCGTGCGGCACCGCCAGAGCGGCATCGAGTGGCCCCTGCCGTGCACCACGACCCGACAGGACTCCGCCGACCGGCAGCGGCGCTCGGGTGCCCGGACTACGGGTGCAGGCCCGGATCGACCCCTCGAGCGGGATCTTCGACCAGCGTCTCGAGGACGGCATCTGGGACGTCCAGGCCCGGGCCGACTTCCTCGGCGAGGGCAATGTCGGCGGCTTGCCCTACGCCGGTCGGCCACCGGCGGCGGTCACGCCGCCCCGACCTGCCGACGGTCCGGGCCTACGTGACCAAGCACGGCAAGCTCTCGATCAAGGTCGGCGCCGGGACCGACCGGCAGCGCGCTGGCGACGAGGGCCCAGGTGAGCTCGGCGACCTGGCTCGGCGGCCACCTGTCCCTGTCCGTCTCCGGTGTGCCCGCGCGCGGGAGCCAGGGTCGTGATCCGCAGACGCGGCGGAGCCCTCCCCGAGCCTGCGCTGCCCTCCGCGCCCATCCAGCGCGGCCAGGCCCGCCTCGACCTGTCGAACCTCGGCGAGGGCTGGCACGACGTGTATCTGCGGGTCGAGACCGCTAGCGGAGTGCTCGACGAACGGCTGCGGCTCGGCACCGTGACGATCACCCAGCACGCGCCGTACGCCGTGGGCTCCGGCGCGGGGGCACTGGCCATCCGCCGGCTCGGGCCCGACGAAGCGCGTGCCGGCCGACCTGGTGTCGCGTCCGGCGAGGCCTTCGCGCACGGCACCGCTGGCACCGACTGGATGCCCTCCAGGGGCGGCTCGTGTCGATGGTTCCCGCATCGGCGCGCCCTCTGGCCCGGCGGGTCCGCCAACGGCTGGCGTCGCGGAAGTGACCCCCCGACCGGTCGTCGCCGCGGTCCTCGCGGCCGGATCCGGCCGCCGGGTCGGCGGCGCGTCCCCGAAGCAGCTGCTGCCGCTCGGTGGCCGGCTGGTCCTGCAGCGTTCGGTGGCGGCCTTCCGGGACAGCCCGGTCGTCGACCGGGTCATCGTCGTGGCGGCGCCCGAGCGACTGGCCGAGATCCGGGATCGACTGGATGAGTGGGGCATGGCCGAGGTCGAGGTCCTCCCCGGCGGCGTCTTCCGGCACGACTCCACCTGGGCTGTCATCGAGCATCTCGGTGATCTCGAGTGCGACCTCCTCCTGCACGATGCGGCCCGTCCGCTGGTCGACCAGGCGACGATCGAGCGCTGCGTCCAGGCGCTCGCCGGATGCGAGGCCGTCACCGCGGCGGTGCCGTCCACCGACACCGTGGTGGTCGTCGACGACCACGGCGTCCTGACCGAGTCACTCGACCGGAGCCGGCTGCGGCGGGTGCAGACCCCACAGGGCTTCCGGCTCGCGACGATCCGCGCGGCCCACGTGCTCCGGGCGGCCAGCGAGGCCGAGGCCGCGGCCCGCTCAGAGCCGCCGGCAGCGGTCACGGACGACTGTGGCGTGGTCCGCCGCTACCTGCCCCAGGTCGCGGTCCGCGTGGTCGAGGGCTCCGAGCGCAACCTGAAGATCACCCACGCCGATGACCTGCTGATCGCTGCCGCCCTGCTCGACGACCTCACGGACGACCTCACGGACGACCGCTGACCTCCGTCGTCGTCCGGAGCTCGTCCGGCACGAGCGAGGACGGGCTGGTCAGGAAGCCGACGCCCCACGACATGTGCATGGTGGCCAGAACGAGCGGCAGCCGAGCGCGCTCCGCCGCCGAGAGACCGGATCCGGTCACCGCCGACCCCGCGACGACCAGCGCCAGGTAGCCAGCCGGCAGCACCAGCGCCCACGGCGTGACCAGCGCGCCCAGGACGGTGCCCGCGACGACCCCGGCCACCGCGGCCGGTGCGGCCAGGTAGCGCGCGTTGACCGTGCCGGGATGCGCCCGGGAGACGACCCGGCGCCATCGGCCGTATTCGAAGTACTGCCGGGCCAGCGCCTTCAGGGTGCCCCGCGGCCGGTATCGCACTCGCAGCGCAGGGGTGAAGTAGACCAGCCCTCCGGCCGCGCGGATCCGGTGGTTCATCTCCCAGTCCTGGGCCCGCACGAACTGCGGGTCGTATCCGCCGACCCGGTCCAGCCACTCGCGGCGAAACACGCCGAGGTAGACCGTGTCCGCAGGTCCGGGCTCGCCGCCCGTATGGAAGCGAGCCGCTCCGACGCCGAGGACGGATGTCATGGCCGCCGCGACGGCCCGCTCGAACGGCGTCGTCCCCTCGGCCGCCATCAGGCCACCGACGTTGGCCGCGCCGGTCGCTGCGAGGGTCGAGACGGCGGTCCGCACGTAGTCCGGCTCCAACAGGCCGTGGCCGTCCACGCGGACAACGACGGGGCCGCCGCTCGCCGCGATCGCCGCGTTGAGGCCGTCGGCGGTCCGCCCGGATGCGTTGGGGACGAGGATGATCCGCGAGTCGCCCGCAGCGAGACCGGTCGCGATCTCGTCGGTGCCATCGCTGCTCGGCCCCAGGGCCAGCACCACCTCGATCGTCCCGTCGTACTCCTGGTCGAAGGCCGCCTTGACCGCCTCGGCCAGGTGCCGTTCCTCGTTCAGGATCGGCATGACCACACTGACCTGCGGTGGACCCGAGCCCGCCGCGGGGTCCGAGCCGGTCTCCGGGCCGGTCTCGGTCACGCCGGGGCGCAGACGGCCTTGGCGTCGACCGCGTCGCGGGAGCTGGCGGCGGTCGTGCTGCTCGCCGAGCTGTGGGTGCTGCTCGAGCTGGAGTGGGATGCACTCGCCGTCGAGGTCGCGGGCGGCGCCTCCGCTGCGGCGATGGCACCCGCCACCAGGGCGCGCACGTGGGCGAAGTCGGGATGCGCGGGGACGATCACCGGCGGCACGAACTGCACGCTGGTGACCTTCTGGGCCTTGGCCTTCAGGGCCAGATCGACGAACGTACCCAGGTCACCCTCGGGGATGCTCGTGCTGATCACCTTGCTGGAGGCCGAGGCGATGCCGTTGAACTTCAGCAGCACCGTTTCCGGGTTCAGCTGGTCCAACATCGAGGTCATCACGCACCGCTGGCGGGCCATCCGGTCGTAGTCGCTGGTGCCGGTGCGCGACCGGGCGTACCAGAGCGCCTGGTAGCCGGTCAGCTTCCGCACACCCGGATTGACGTAACCGCTGATCTTGGTGGTCTCGCCGCCGATCGGCACCCGCGCCTTGACATCGACCGTGACGCCGCCGACCGCGTTGATCAGGTTCTGGAAGCCCTTGAGGTCGATCAGCGCGTAGTAGTTCACCGAGAGGCCGCTGATCGCCGACACCGCGTCCATCGTGGCCTGCGCCCCGGGGTTCTTGACGCTGGCCGGGTAGAGGCCCTTGTGGGTCGCGGCGTAGGTGTAGACCGCGTTGAGCAGACAGGCGTCCCCGCAGTTGAACCCGTTGGGGAAGGCCGCGTGCATCGGCGAGCTGGCCGGGAACGGCACGTTCTGCATGTTCCGCGGGAACGAGAACATCACGGTCCGGCCGCTGTCCTTGTCGATGCTGACCAGGGTCATGCTGTCCGGGCGCAGACCGTAACGGTCACTCCCCGCGTCGCCGCCTAGCAACAACACGTTGTAGCGGCCATCGACAGCCGCCGAGTGCGTGTTCCCACCGAAAACCGTTGATATCAAATGCCTTCCGGCACTGGCCTGCTTGGCCGCAAAGAGCATCGGCACCGCCGTGCACACGACGAGCAGGACCGAGAGTACGGCGGTGACCTTGCGCCCGCCGGACGTCTGCAGCCCTGGCGAGCCGAGCCGCCAGGCGTCGACGAAGAGCACGGCCCACAACAGGGCCAGGACGACCAGCCCGATGATCAGGATCAGCAGCGTGCTGCCCCGGGTGAACAGGCCGATGGCGAACGGCCGGTCCAGGAAGTAGGCGACACCGAGCAGGATCGCCAGACCGATCACGCCGAACCAGACGCGGAGCCCGAGCCGGCCCAACCGTCGGTTGCCGGCCGTGACCTGGGCACTGCCCGGCACGACGAGGGTCATCAGCAGCAGCGTCACGGCCCGTCGCGTGCGCATCGGGGGCGCGAGGACGCTCGCGTCCCGCAGCGGGTGGCTGGTGGGACGCACCGAGACCTCCGGGCCGTCCGTGGGCGACGGCTTGGGCCGGGTGTTCGTGAGACTCATAGGCGGTCAGTATCCGTCAGGACCATGGCCGTCGCCTGACCGCCGCGCTGTACCGCGTGTCACGAACAGGCCGTGATCCGCCACAACGTGTACGGACCGGATCGGGCGATCGGGTCGAATCCGGGCTGCTCCGGGCACCAGGTCGATGCCGGTGAACTGGCTCCGGGTGCCGCTGTTGGGCAGGAAGTTGGACCCACCGGTCAGCACGTAGGAGATGCCCAGCCGGCGGACGGCGCCGCAGACCGGGCCGCCGCTCGGCGTACCGGCCAGGTAGAGCTGGTCGGCGACCAGCTGCCGGTCCGGCGTGGTGACCGCCTTCTCGCTGTAGAACGCGACCTGGCGGGAGCCGAACGCGTAGAGCAGGGCGTGGCCGCGCCACGGGTTCACGGCGACGATCGCGTCGCGCGGCACGGACCGGGCCAGCGTGATCAGGTCGGGTTGCCGGCTCAGCGGCAGGAGCGCCCTGGTCGGGATGCGCCGGGTGGTAGTAGAACCGGAGCCGCGTGACCTGGGCCGGGATGTTGTTGCCCAGGGTGCCGACCAGGTAGACCGCGAGCACGCACGACCATCGCGACCGGCGCCGAGATGGCCCGGCGGTTCGGGCGACTCAGGCGGCTGAGGCGGCGCAGGCCGGTCATCAGCCAGAGCAGCCCGGCGGTCAGGACCGGGACCCCTGCCCAGCGGGATCAGGGCAGCGACCCGTGGCCGCTCGTTGTACCAGAACACGGTCACCAGGCGGGTCAGCTCGGTCGACACCGCGGCCACGCAGAAGTAGAGGCCGGTCAGCAGCAGGTAGGTGCCGACCGCCCACCACAGGCGGCGGTTCCACAAGCAGGCGAGCAGGCCGATCACCACGACGATCGACGTGAGCACGAGCTCCTTCGATCCACCGGCGCTGCTGGTCAGCAGCTCGACGGCCGCCTGCCGGTGCCCGGCGGTCGGCCCCACGGCGTAGCCCTTGGCGAACCCCCGGATCGTCGGCTCCCGGGTCGCCGCCCACCAGATCAGCGGTAGGGCCACCACGGCGGCGACGATGCTGGGCAATGCCACGGCCCACGAGCGGGTGCGGGCCCAGCGGACCACACCGAAGATGCCCAACGGGTAGGCGATCAGGACGACCGTGGCCAGGGCGGCCGGATGCACGAAGCCCAGACCGCCGGCGGTCGTCACCAGGAGCACGGCGGACTGGGGTCGACCGATCGTGTCGCGCTGCGCCAGCCCCAGCAGGCTGAGCAAGCAGGCGATCAGCCCAGGCACCACGGCGTAGCCGAGGACCAGCGGCCACAACGGCCCGTAGCCCGCGATCCAGAACGGCATGGCCACGAAGGTCGAAGCCGCGACGCCGCCGGCAATCAGGGCCGCGCCGTTGCGGCCGAACGCCTGGCGGCACAGCAGCACGCAGCCGAGCGTCCAGATCAGGGAGCCACAGATCACCGAGACGGCGTTGGCCACGAACACCGGCTGCAGGCCGGTCAGCTGGCTCGCGCTGGCGGCGATGGCGTGGAAGGTCGAGGGGTAGTAGCTGTGCGGCCGGTCGTAGAGGAAGACCCCGCCGTCCAGGCTGGACGCGTCACCGTGCAGCAGGATGCTCCGGATCGAGTTCAGGTGGTAGTTCGCGTCCGGCTGGGCGACGACGGCGTCCAGCCGCCGGATCGACAAGAAGAGCGCCAGGCCCAGGCTCAGGGTCCCCACGCCGGTGCCAATGGCGGCGGCGCGGCGCAGCAGGTGTCCGTCCCGCGCCGGCGGTGCCGGCAGCAGCCGCCCGATGCCGTAGGCCACGAGCGCCGAGACCGCCGTCGCGGCGATGAGCAGCGGCAGCGACCATCGCAGGGGCGTGACGCCATGGGTCGTCAGGGTCGCCGCGGCACCGACGATGGTGCAGGTCAGACCGGTCGCGGTGGCGAGGGCCGGCAACCCGCGCAGGCGCAGGGCTCGGGTGCAGAGCAGGCCGGGGCCGAGCAGCACCACGACGGCCGCCACGAGGGCGAGCGCCGAGTGGATCAGGACAGAGAGCACGGGTCACCCTCAGCCATGGCCACACGCCGTGATCCGCCACAGCGAGTACGGCGCGCTGGTGGCGACGAGCTGGAAGCCGGGTGCGCCCGCCGCCTGGTCGACGCCCGGGTAGTGGGTGATGCGCTGGTGGTCCGGCAAGAAGTTCGCGCCTCCCGTGATCACGTAGTCGATCCCGGTCTGCCGCACCGCCGCACAGACATCCGGGCGGCTCTCGTCGCCTGCGAGGTAGAGCTCCTTCGCAATCAGGTCCCGCTGGGGGGTGTTGTCAGCTTTCTCGGAGTAGTAGAGCACTCGCGCTCCGCCGATCGCGTAGAGCAGCGATTGGCCACGCCACGGGTTGTCGGCGACCAGCGCTCCGGCCGGGACGCGGGGGCCGAGACGTTGCAGCGCGGCGTACTCGCGGGAGGTCAGCAGGACGCCATGGGCCGGGTGGACGTAGGGCTTGACCCGAGCCGCATGCTCGCGGACGTAGTTGCCCCCGGTCAGCACGACGTACCCGGCGAGCAGCACCGGGGTCAGACCGAGCGCCACCGCTTTCCGGCCAACGGGCCGGGCCGACCCGCCGGCCGGCCGCCGCTCCAGCCACCGGGCCAGGGCATCGCGTAGCCACACGAACCCCGATGTAGCGAGGACCAGGGAGCCGATCGGCGTGATCGCCGCCAGCCGGGGCGAGTTGTTGTACCAGATCCCGGTCACGGCCCGGGAGATGCCGTCCTGGAAGGCCGCCACCCCGACGAAGACCGCCCAGCCGGCTACCCAGACGGCGACCTGCCATCGGTCCCGCGGCCGCCGGATCGCCACCACGAGACCGACGATGGTCAGTCCGCCGAGGATCCACAGCGGCGCGCCGTACCGCGGGTTCTGCAGGACGACCTCGCTGAGGGCGCGGCGCAGGGACTCATCCGGCGGGAAGTTGTAGTAGCGCTTGAGGTTGCGCACCTGAGGGACCCGGCTGATCAGGGCCCAGAGCACCGGGATCGCGACGACCACGAGCAACGAGCCCACGAACAGCATCGGGTGCTCGCGCCGACGGTGCAGACCCCAGCGCGGAACCTCGACGACCAGGATCGCGAAGGTCAACAGCACCAGCGTGGCGACGCCGCTGGGGTGGGCGAAGAACAGCCCGGGCAGGCCACCGACCAGCACGAGCGCAGCCCGGCGCCGGCCGCCGAATGCGTCCTGGACGCCCAGGCCGAGCAGTGAGGCGACCGCGGCCACCAGCGCCGGGACGAGGGCCATCCCGAGGAGGTTCGGCAGGAGCGTGCCGTAGGCGCTGAGCAGGTAGGGCATGGCGGTGAAGCCGACCGAGAAGATCGCCGCGGCGGCCGTGACGACCGGGCGGGGGCCGAGCGCCTGCCGGGCCAGCAGCACGCAGCCGGCACTCCAGACGATCGCGGCCGCGACCATCGCCAACAGGTTGCTCGCGATGGCGATCTCGATCGGGGCGATCTGCAGAGCGGTCACGGCCAGTCCGTGCCAGGCGGCGGGGTAGAAGCCGCCGCCGTGGTCGTGCAACACCCCGGAGGCCGTGAGGCTGGAGATGTCGCGGGTGGCCAGCATGTGCCGGATCTGGTTGAGGTGGTACATCGCGTCCGGTTGCGAGGGCACCGAACGCAGCGAGCCGGCTCCCAGCCGGAAGCTCACCGCGACGGTCAGCCCGGCCACGACCGTCCCGAGGCCGGCGGCGAGAGCGACCCCCCGGGAGTCCGCGGGCGCCGCCGGGCGAGGGACCAGCCAGTGCCCGATCACGGCCGCTACCACCACGACGACGACACACCAGGTCAGGAACACAGCGGGCGTCCAGTGCAGGCCCAGCTTGGCGGCCACGATTCCGCCCACGGCCACGACCGAGACGCTCAGCGGCGCCGCCGCCCCCCACAGGGCCACGCCGCGCAACCGCAGGAACCAGCCGACGGCAGCACCTGGCCCGGTGACCACCAGCACCAGGACCACGAGATACAAGCAGGCGCCCAGCGCCCCTGTGTGCTGGAGAGACATCGCGGGTCAGCGTACGTGGAGAAATGCGCCTTCCCGAAACCGGCTAGGCCGGTCTGTGAGCCCGGAACGCATCGACCGCGTCGATCAGGTTGCCGTAGATGTTCTCCGTGCCGATGACCGACAGCAGGTCGTACGTCGAGAGCGTGTGCAGCAGCGGTGTGTCGGCGCGAGCCAGCATGAAGGTGATGTCGTGGGCGCGCAGGTAGTCGAGCAGGTGACCGAGGCTGATGCCGGCCGAGTAGTCGATGTCGGCGATCGCGCCCGCATCGAGGACGAGGCAGTGCACCGGGTCCGGCGCAGCTGTGATGAGTCGTTCCACGTCGTCGACGAAGCGGTTGGTGTTGGCATAGAAGAGATCCGCGTCGTAGCGGAAGACGATCAGGCCGGGCTTCGCTCTGGGCCCCCATCGTCGCCGCTTCGTACGTCGGCTCTCCCTCCTTGTTGACCCCGACCACGAAGTTCGCGGGGTTGTACTGGCGGCGGATGATCCCGAGGATCGACAGGATGATCGCCAGGATGATGCCCTGCTCGACGCCGACCGCGAAGACCACCACGCCGGTCGCGACGGCGATCAGGAACTCGTCCTTGCGGCGCCGGTAGATCCGCTGCAGGCCCTTGACGTCGATCAGGTCGAGGCCGATCAGGAAGACGATCGAGGCCAACGTCGCCTTCGGCATGTCCTTGAGCAGGCCGGTGAAGAACAGGACGACCAGCAGCGTCACCAGCGACATGGTCAGGTTGGCCAGCTGGGTGCGACCCTTCTGCTCATCGAGGATCTGGGTCTTGGTCGGGCTCCCGTTGACGACGAAGGTGCCGGAGAGACCCGCGGCGATGTTGGCGGCGCTCAGACCGATCAGGTCACGGTTCACGTCCACCGGATCGCCGTGCTTCATGCCGAAGCTCCGGGCCGTCGCCGCGCTCTGGGCGATGATGATCACCATGCAGGAGAACGCAACTGCGATCACCTTCGGCACGTCGGACCAGCTGATCCCCGACGGCAAACCGATCGGCGGGAAGCCGCTGGTCACGGCACCGACCACGGCGACACCGTGTGCGGAGGCGTCCACCGAGGCGGAGACGATGATGGAGAGCACGACCGCAACGACCGCGCCGGGGACCTTGGGAGCGAATCGTTTGCAGCCGACGATGATGATCAGCGCCCCCGCCGAGAAGGCACAGGTGGCCAAGCTCGCACTCGACAGCGAGGTCAGCCAGTGCCACTGCTGCTGGAACCAGTTGCCGGTGCCCTTGGACACCCCGAGCATCCCGGGGATCTGACCGCTCAGCACCTGGATGCCCACGCCGGTCAGGAAGCCGATCAGCACCGAGGTCGACAGGAAGTCGCCGAGGAAGCCGAGGCGCAGTAGTCGGGCCAGGAGCAACAAGCCGCCGCACACGAGGGCGGTCAGACTCGTGAAGGCCACCCACTCCGGCGAGTTCGGCGTCAGACCGGAGATCGCGATGGACGCCAGGCCGGCGGACATGATGGCGGCCGTCGCCGAGTCGGCCCCGACGACGAGCAGCTTGGACGAGCCCAGCAGCGCGAAGGCGATGGCGGGGAAGATGATCGTGTAGAGGCCGGTGACGATGGGCGTCTGCGCGATCGAGGTGTAGCCCATCGTCTCCGGGATCGCCACCGCGGCGAGCGTGACGCCGGCCAGGACGTCGGCGGACAGCCAACGACGGTGATAACCCCGCAGGGACACGGGCATCGCGAGCGAGCTCAGACCAGGCATCAGCTCACTCGGCCTTCTGGGGACTCACGCTGCGAGTGATGCGGCGGTCATCGTTCATCATTTCTCCTCCCGGAGATCGATAGGTCACGCGGGGAACTTGCCCTTCAGTCACTTTCGAGCGGGAGCGCCAGGGCCTGGGGCTCGCGTTGCCAGGGCCAGCGTCCGTTGATCTCCACCTCGAGGGTGAAGCTCAGGACCGTGCGGATCAGCACGATGCCGGCCAGCACCGCGACACTCTCCAGGGTGGGAGCGATCGCCACGGTGCGGACGATGTCCGCCGCGACGAGCAACTCCAGGCCGAGCAGGATGCTCCGGCCCAGCGATTGACGAAACCGGCGATAGATGTCGGGCTCATCGTGCAGGCGACCCAGGCCGGCCGTGCCCGCAGCGAAGGCTGCACCGACGACGATGACCGCGACGCCGACGACATCGATGACCTTGCCGACGTCCTCAATTGCGTCGGCGTAGTGCATTCCACCCTCCTAGCGGGCGCAAGAGAGTGGGTGACTCAGAGGTCGGACTGGGCCTGGACCTGGCCCGCGGCGACGGCCGCCGTGAGCTGCGCGTGGTCACGTTCGTTCTGGTCGGCGTAGGCCTCGGCGAAGTCGGCGATCGCGTTGTCGAACTTCTCCGACTTGCCCAGGTAGGCCGCCAGGGCAATCCGGTCCCCGGAGCGGGCATGGGCCCGGGCCAGGGTCCAGCCGCACAGGAGGGCGTAGGTTCGCATCCCTTTCGGGCGAAGCTCTTCGAGGGGAACGGAGAACTTCCAGTCGCGCAGCTGCCGGATGTAGTAGTCGCGGTCCACCCCGTCGACGCCCTTCGTGCTCTGCCAACCGAGCAGGATGTCGCTGCTGGCCTGCATCAGCCGCTGACCGGCGACGACCCGGTGACCCTCGCTCGGGTAGGTGCTCGCGCCGGCGAAGTTCGCGAGCACCGAGGTCTGAGCCTCCTTCGCCTGCAGGAAGAGCGGTTCGACGCCGTCGCCGCCGTCCATCAGCAGGATCCAGGCCCGCGTGCCGACACTCCCGACTCCGACGACCTTCCGGGCCGCCTGGACCAGCCGGAACTGGTCCAGCAGGTGTTGCCGATCGGACGGCAGGCTGTCGCGGTAGGCGCCGACCAAAGCGGTCAGCTGGCGGTAGATCTGCTGCGAGCGCTGGTTGCTGAACAGCTCCTCGACCGGGACGATCAGCGGGGGGTCGCTGATGATCTGCCGACGACCGTCCACCACCGTCGTCAGCTTGCTCAGGGCCTGGAGGCTGTCTCGCGTGTGAGCCTTGGCCAGCCATTCCTCGGTCCGCTTGATCCGCTTGCTCTTGTACTGCGACCCGATCTCCCTCACGACCTCATCGATATCGAGGTGCGCGTACCAGACCGTCATCATCGGCTGGCGCGCGAAGGCGCGCATCGCCGTCCGGTAGCTCGAGACGGCCTCGAGCACGATCTGGCGCCGATCCTTGGCCGAGTAGCCGTTGTCCCGCCCCGCGACGACGAAGCTGGCCGCGAGCCGTTTGACGTCCCACTCGAACGGGCCGGGCAGCGTCTCGTCGAAGTCGTTGAGGTCGAAGACCAGCTTGCGTTCCGGCGAGGCGAACGCGCCGAAGTTGGCCAGATGGGCGTCGCCGCACAGCTGCACCCGCAGCTGTGTGTTCGGCGTGGCGGCCAGGTCGGCCGCCATCGGCAGTGCGGCACCCCGAAAGAAGGTGAACGCCGAGACCATCATCCGACCGTGCCGGACCGGCACCAGCTCCTGCACGCGCGACTCGGCCTGGGCCAGCAACAGCCCCAACGGGTCCCGTCCGGCCGGCAGGTCGAGCTCCGAGTGCGAGTCCAGCGGCACGGCGGCCCGGGCCGCCTTGCCGATGGCGACCCGCTCCACCCTCGTGGCCGGGGGGACAACTTTCGGGGTCGCCGTCGAGCGGGTCCGGCGCCTGACGGCCCGGACCGGCTGGTCCACCGCAGTGGCTTCGGCCATGTCGGACACCTTCTTCCTCTTCTGGATCCGACGACGTCTAGATGCGACGACGTCGGCCGGGCGTGACCGCGGCGGTGACCACGGCGGCCTTGGCGACCGGGGCCGGCCCCGGCGTCACGGCTCGAGTGACGACGGCGGCCTTGGCCACCGGCGCGTGGACGACTCCGACCCGGCCCACTCTGGCTGCTCTCAGTGGCATGTCACGCTCCCGATTCTTCGAGGGCTGCGTCGGCCTCGATGGCGGCGATGATCGCCTGACTGGGGATGCGCCCGTTGGCGATCAGCTGGCCACCGGCCCGGCGGGCCGCCGAGGCGAAGGGGGCCGCCCACAGGTTCTCGTAGACGACGACCCCGGCCGTGCTGCCGGGATCCATCGCCGCAGCCAGGAGGGCAGCGTCCTCCGCGGCGAGGAACTCGGCCAGCTCGGCCTCCAGGACCTCCAGGCCGTTCAGGTCCTCCAGATCGGTGATCTCCATGGCGTCGATCGTGCCGTCGTCGTCCTTGGTCAGGATGATCAGATCGATGACCCGGATGGTGCCGGCATCGACGAGCGACAGCAGCTCGGCGGCCATCTCGCCGGTGAAGTTGCTGGCCCCGGCGGGGAACTCCACCACGACGTAGTCGATCGGGCCAACCTCGTCGAGCGCTGTCTCGGTCATCAGCCGGCCAGCGCCTTGGCCTTGAGGCTGTCGAACTCAGCCTGGGTGATGGTGCCGGCGTCGAGCAGGGACTTGGCCTGCGCGATCTGGTCCGCCGCGTTGCCGCCCGAAGTGCCGGCAACGGACCGGATCTGGGCGTTCATCTGCTCCTGCATGCGGGCCTGTTGCGCGGCGGCTCGGCCGGCCATCCCGTGACCGCGAGCAATCAGGTAGATCAGGATGCCGATGTAGGGCAGCAGGATGAGGACGATGATCCAGACCGCCTTCATGCCGCCGCCCATTTCGTGGTCGCGGAACAGGTCGCTGAAGATCGTGAGCAGCAGCCAGAACCAGATGACGAAGAGGAAGAACTCCAACATGAACAGCAGGACGTCGCCGTCGCCGAAGTTGGTGGTGAGCTGGTTCAACGAGTGCATGATGACTTCTCCATGGGTTGGGACGGATGGGGGTCGGCCAGCCCGGTCCGGCTGGCTGGGAACAGCTGGTCGAGGACAAGCGGGACGCCTACTCGCGCATGAGCATGGCCTGCGCCTCACGTTCGAGGTCGATGTAGGGCTCGCCGCTCACGTCGACGGCGACCCGCTTGATCGTGCCGCCGGAGAAGCGGAACGGTCGCTCGCCCGGATAGCCCAGGGTGACCGGGTCGCCGACGTCACGCCCGACGGCCAGCCCCTCACCGGCGATCATGTAGCCCCCCGGCTGAGTCTTGATCCGGCCCTCGCCGACCTTGGTGTCGCCGTGATACAGCGACAGGATGCCGGTCGCCACGGGCGGCGGGTCCTCGCCGTCCTTCTCGAACGACGCGGACAGGATCAGGTCCGTCCCGCTGGGAATGTCCACGGTGCCGACAACCAGCTGCTCGAAGATCCCGACGAAGCTGTTGACGTAGTGCAGGCGGTTGTCCTTGATGTAGAGCGCGTGACCGCCGAAGCGCGAGCCCTGGGAGAACAGGACCCCCTGCGCGCCCGGTTCCGGGACGTCGACCACGGCGCCGATCACGAACGACCGGCCGCGGACGACGACCGCCTGGGCCTCGGGGACCTCGGCGTGCTGAGGGAAGTAGACGTATCGGTTACGGCGCTCACTGAGCTGCGGCCGCTCGGCGATCAGGATCTCCAGGGCCGAGCGGTCATCGAGCGGGAAGCCCTCGTTGGCGCCGGCTTCCGCGAACCAGAGGTTCACCAGCTCGCGAACCTTCTCCGGGTGCGTGCCGGCCAGGTTGGTGAGCTCGGAGCGGTCGACCTCCGTGTGGTAGAGCTCCCATTCGTCGTCGTTGAAGTTCGACCAGCCGCTGATCGTCGGGTGCTTCGTCACGGCCTTCCAGCCCTCGTGCCAGATCGCGCGCGACCCGAGCATCGAGTAGAACTGGGTCTTCCGCCGACCCGGGGCATCGGGGTCCTCGAAGCTGTAGCGCATGCTCACGCCGTCGAAGTGGCTCTGGGTGTAGCCCTTGATCGCCTCCGGCGGCGTGACGCCCAGGGCGTCGAGGATCGTCGGCACGACATCGATCGCGTGGTGGTACTGCTCCCGGATCTCACCCTTCGCCGCGATCCCGGCCGGCCAGGAGATGACGCACGGGTCGGAGGTGCCCCCTTCGAACTCGTAGCGCTTCCACATCTTGAACGGCGTGTTGAACGCCATCGCCCAGCCGTTCGGGTAGTGCGGGTAGGTGCTCGGCCCACCGATCTCGTCGATCATCGCCAGGTTGGCCGTGACGTCGTCCGGGATGCCGTTGAAGAACTTCATCTCGTTGACCGAGCCGTCCGGGCCTCCCTCGCCGCTCGCGCCGTTGTCCGACACTACGACGACGAGCGTGTTCTCACGCTGACCGGTCTGGTCCAGGTAGTCGAGCAGCCGGCCGATCTGATGGTCGGCATGCGAGAGGAAGCCGGCGTACACCTCGGCCATCCGGGAGAACAGCCTCTGCTCGTCGGCGGACAGCGAGTCCCAGGGCCGCGTCACGTCCAATGCAGGGAAGGGTTGACCGTCCGGTCCCTTGAAGGTCTCGGAGGTGCCGAGCGGGTTGATCGGTGGCAGCTCGGTGTCGGCCGGGATGATCCCCATCTGCTTCTGCCGGGCCAGGGTCTCCTCGCGCATGGCTTCGTAGCCCATGTCGAACTGGCCCTTGTACTTGTCGATCCACTCCCGCGGCGCGTGGTGCGGCGCGTGCGCGGCGCCGGGGGCGTAGTACAGGAGGAATGGCTTGTCCGGGGCGACCGCCTTGGCGTCCATGATGAACTCGATCGCCTTGTCGGTGATGTCCTCACCGAAGTGGTAGCCCTCCTCCGGCGTCTTGGGCTGGTCCACCGGATGGTTGTCATAGGTCAACTCCGGGTACCACTGGCTCGTCTCGGCGCCGAGGAAGCCGTACCACCGCTCGAACCCGCGCCCGCTCGGCCAGTTGCGTCGGGTCGACGCGAGGTTCATCTCGACGGTCGGGCACAGGTGCCACTTGCCGACCATGTAGGTGTTCCAGCCCAGCTCGCCGAGGATCTCGGGCAGCATGCCGTTCTCCGGCGGGATCGTGCCGCTGGCGTTGGCGAAGCCGCTGGCCCCCTCGGTGATGCAGGCCATGCTGTTGCGCGTGTGGTTGCGGCCGGTCAACAGGCAGGACCGGGTCGGCGAGCACAGCGCCGTGGTGTGCCACTGGGTGTACCGCACGCCGTCGGCCGCAATCCGGTCGATATTGGGCGTCGCGATCGGCCCGCCGTAGCAGCTCATCGCCGAGAAGCCGACGTCGTCCAGCACGATGTAGACCACGCTGGGCGCCCCCGCCGGGGCCTTGACCGGCTCGAACGGCGTCCAGTCCTCCACCGAGTCCCGGATGTCGACGTTGACGGTTCCGTTGAATGGCTTGCTCATGCGGTCTGTCGCTCCAAATCCGAAACGCGCGACTGGACCGACCCGAGGTCACGCCAGCACAGCGCCGCGAGCACCAGTTGCTGACAGCGCAGTTTGGAATATTGCCGCCGGGCTCCGCCCACAGCATCACCCGCAGCGGGTGACGTCCCCGCCATCGGGGAGTGCCTACGCGATCAGCTGCCGGGCCATGACCAGGCGCTGGATCTGGTTGGTGCCCTCGTAGATCTGGGTGATCTTCGCGTCGCGCATCATCCGCTCGACCGGGTAGTCCTTGGTGTAGCCGTAGCCGCCGAGCAGCTGGACCGCGTCGGTGGTGATCTCCATCGCCACATCGGAGGCGAAGCACTTGGCCGCCGCTCCGAAGAACGGCAGGTCGGCGTCGCCACGCTCGCTCTTGGCCGCGGCGGTGTAGACCAGCTGGCGCGCGGCCTCGAGCTTCATGGCCATGTCGGCGAGCATGAACTGCACGCCCTGGAACTGCGCGATCGCCTGCCCGAACTGGCGCCGCTCCTTGACGTAGCCGATCGCGAAGTCCAGTGCGCCCTGGGCGATCCCGACCGCTTGCGCGCCGATCGTGACCCGGGTGTGGTCCAGGGTGCGCAGGGCGATCTTGAGCCCCTGCCCGACCTCACCGACGACGCGGTCCCCCGGGATCCGGCAGCGCTCGAAGAGCAGCTCGCGGGTCGGGCTGCCCTTGATCCCGAGCTTGCGCTCCAGCGCGCCGAAGCCGAAGCCCTCGTCGTCCCGCGTCGACGACGAACGCCGTCACGTTGCCGCCCCGCGGACCGTCCGGGTCGGTCACGGCGAGCACTGTGTAGTACTGCGAAACACCGGCGTTGGTGATCCAGGACTTCTGGCCGTTCAGCACCCAGTCGTCACCGTCGGCCGTGGCCCGGCACCGCATCGAGGCCGTGTCGCTGCCGGCCTCGCGCTCGGACAGGCCGTAGGAGAACATCGCCTCGCCGCTCGCCACCGAGGGCAGGTACCGGGACTTGACCTCGTCCGAGGCCGCCAGCAGCAACGGCATCGTCCCGAGCTTGTTGACCGCGGGGATCAACGAGGACGAGGCGCAGACCCGGGCCACCTCCTCGATCACGATGCAGGTGGCCAGGGCGTCCGCGCCCGACCCCGCCGTACTCCTCGGGGATGTGCGGGGCGTGGAAGTCGGTGGCCCGCAGCGCGTCGTACGCCTCCTGCGGGAACCGCGCCTGCTCGTCCACGTCGGCGGCGTGGGGGGCGATCTTGTCCTCGCAGACGGCTCGCACCGCCTCGCGCAGCGCCTCGTGGTCCTCGGAGATCCGGAACAGGTCGAAGGTCTGCGCCGTTCACCGGTTCAGGGTACGGCGGCAGGCGCCGGAGCCGGCTCCCCGAGCACGACGCGGGTCGCTCTCCCCCAGCCGTCCGGACGGGTGATCCGGCGTCCGTCGACGACGACCTTGACGCCCGGGCAGCTGCTCCGGCCCCGAGCTCGGCGTACGCCGCATGGTCGGCCTGCACGACGACCGCGTCCACCGGCTCGCCCAGGTGGTAGGCGTCGAAGCCGAGCGCGGCCAGCTCGTCGTCGCTGTAGAGCGGGTCGTGCACCAGCACCGTCGCGCCGCGCGACTCCAGGGCGGCGACGGTGTCGAAGACGCCGGAGAACGCCGTCTCCTTGACCCCACCCCGGTACGCCGCACCCGAGGACGGCAACCCGTTGTCCCGTCAACGGTCCCAGCAGCGGCTCGAGCAACGCGACCGTGCGCTCGGGCATCTGCGGCGTTGGCCTCGCGGGCGGCCCGGACCACCGTCGCGTCCGGGTCCTTCCAGAGGTAGAGCCGCGGGTAGATCGGGATGCAGTGTCCGCCGACGGCGATGCCGGGCCGGTGGATGTGGCTGTAGGGCTGGGAGTTCGAGGCCTCGATCACCTTGTGGATGTCGATGCCGGCCCGCGAGGCGAAGAGCGCGAACTGGTTGGCCAGCCCGATGTTGACGTCGCGGTAGGTCGTCTCGGCCAGCTTGGCCAGCTCGGCTGCCTCGGCGCTGCCGAGGTCCCAGACACCGTTGGGGCGGGCCAGGTCCGGCCGGTCGTCGAAGTCCAGGACCTGCGCGGTAGAA
Source organism: uncultured Actinomycetota bacterium (assembly GCA_963834425.1). Taxonomy (GTDB): domain Bacteria; phylum Actinomycetota; class Actinomycetes; order Actinomycetales; family CAVURS01; genus CAVURS01. The sequence goes on along the minus strand of CAWIBR010000013.1, from coordinate 329,489 downwards.
CTCGATGCCGTGGGCCGGTGCTCTCCTCGTCCACGCCGCCGACGAGCTTGGGGTAGCGGCGCAGGTCGGCGAAGACCCGGCCGGTCAGCACCCGCTCGGGCGAGAAGACCAGCCAGAAGTCCCGGCCGCAGACCAGGCCGCCGCTCTCGAGGACCGGCCGGAAGCGGTCGCGCGTCGTACCGATCGGCAGGGTCGTCTCGTAGGACACCAGGGTGCCCGGCTGCAGGCCCTCGGCGATGGCGGCGGTCGCGGCGTCCATCCAGCCGAAGTCCGGCACGCCGTCGATGTCGACGAACAGCGGCACGACCACGACGACCGCCTCGGCGCCCGCGCACGGCCTCGACGGTGTCGGTGGTGGCGCGTCAGGCGGCCGTCGGCGACGGCGGCCGCGAGCTTCTCGGCCAGCTGGTGCTCGCCCGGGAAGGGTTCGACGCCCTCGTTGACCAGCCGGACGACCTCGGGGTTGACGTCCGCGCCGACCACGGTGTGGCCCTTGTCGGCGAACTGGACGGCCAGCGGGAGACCGATCTTGCCCAGGGCTACGACGGCGATGCGCACGACGGACGAGCATAGCCGGGCGCCGGACGCCGTTACGATGCGCCGGTGGGCCGGCCGAGGATTCTCTGCGTCTCCTTCTCGCCGATCATCCGGGATGCGCGGGTGCTCCGCCAGATCGGCGTCCTGGCCCAGCTCGGCGAGGTCACGACCATCGGGTACGGCGCGCAGCCGCCCGGGTCGAGCCGGCACCTGCGGATCGACGACGCCAACAACTCCCTCCCCCGCCACCCGCTCGGGGTGCTCAAGCTGGCCACCCGGCAGCTGCGCTCGGCCGAGCTGGCCGCGCCCGCCGCCCAGCAGGCGCTCGAGCTCGCCGCGGCCGAGCGACCTCGCGCCCGACCTGGTCGTGGCCAACGACGCCCGGGCCCTGCCGGTCGCCCACCGGCTGGCCGCCGGTGCGCCGGTCTGGGCCGACATGCACGAGTGGGCCGCCGAGGAGTTCTCCCACGACCGGGTCTGGCGGACCTTCGTCGCCCCGCTGATGGCCCACAACTGCCGGACCTACCTGCCGCGCAGCGCGGCCGTGACCACGGTCTGCGACGCCCTCGCCGAGCGGTACGACGCGACGTACGGCGTGCACCGCGGGTCGTCCGCAACGCCGGCGCCTGGGTCGACCTGCAGCCCTCGCCGGTCGACGACGACCACATCCGGCTGGTGCACAGCGGTGGCGCGCAGGCCGGGCCGCTACATCGACCTGCTGATCCGCTGCACCCTCGCGCTCGGACCGCGGTTCAGCCTCGACCTGTTCCTGGTGCCGGGCGGCGACGGCGGGAAGCACCTGACCTACCTGCGCGAGCTGGCCGCGCGGCTCGGAGCAGGTGCGCTTCCACGACCCGGTCGCGCCGGCCGAGCTGCCGTTCGCGCATGAACGCCTGCGACGTCGGCGTCTTCTGCATGCCGCCGATCAACATCAACGCGCGCTACGCGCTGCCGAACAAGTTCTTCGACTTCGTCCAGGCCCGGCTCGCCGTCGGCGTCGGGCCGGCCGAGGAGATGGCCCGGCTGACCGAGAAGCTCGGCCTCGGCGTCGTGTCCACCGACTTCAGCGAGGCGTCGTTCACCGAGGCGCTGGCCGGCTGGACGCCGCGCAGGTGCGCGAGTTCAAGGCGGCCTCCGACGCGCACGCGCGCGAGCTCAGCTCCGAGCGCGACGAGCAGGTCGAGCGCGACCTCGTGAGCGAGCTGCTCGGCCGATGAGCACCTCCGGCGCCGGTGCGGGCGCTGCATGTCAACGACTGCGCCTTCACGGCCAAGCACCTGATCGCGGAGGCCCATCGCCGCGGCCTGCCCTGGTCGTTCCTGCCGCTCGCCGGCGACCGGCCGCGACCTGGGACGGCCCGGTCGCCCAGAGCCAGCGGGCCGTCCTGGGCGCCGCCTGGCTGGCCCGGCTGGCCGCGAAGGCGGCGACGGCCGACCTGCTGCACGTGCACTCCGGCGGCGTCGTGCAGCACACCCGGCTGGTGCCCCGGCGGTTCGTCGTCCACCTGCACGGCACCGACATCCGCACCCTGCAGTACGACCCGCGTGGCAGGCCACGATCGACCGGGCCCTGGAGGGCGCGCTGCACGTCTTCTACTCGACCCCCGACCTGGCCGAGCACACGCTGCCCCGGCGGCCGGACGCGACCTACCTGCCGGTGCCGATCGACGTCGACTCGCTCCGCCGGCCGGCCGCCCGCGCCCGGCCGGCCGCCGGTCGTCTTCGCCTCGCGCTGGGAGCCGGTCAAGGGCCTCGACGCCCAGCTCGAGACGGCCCGGCAGCTGGTCACGCGCCCTCGCCGGCCGGGCCCGGGTGGTCGGCCTGGACTGGGGACCGGCGGCCGACGCAGGCCGCCGCGCGTCGGGGTCGAGCTCGTGCCGACCCGCCCGCACCCGGCGTACCTGCGGCTTGCTGGCCGGCGCCACCGTCGTCCTCGGGCAGGCCGGCGGGATCCTCTCGGCCAGCGAGCTCGAGGCGATCGGCATCGGCGTGCCCGTCGTCGTACCGGTCCCACTGCCCCTGTACGACGCGGTGCGGCCGCCCGTCCTGGGCGACTCGCCCGAGTCGGCCGTCGAGGCCGCGGTGGCGGTCGTCGACGGCTCGCTGCAGCCGGACGCCGACGCGGCCCGGGACTGGGTGCGCGCGCACCACAGCCCGGCCGCGCGGCGTCGACCTCGGTCGCCGCCGTCTACGACCGGCTGGCCGCCAGCCGGCTGGGAGCGGGCCGGCTGATGAAGGTCCTCAGCGTCGTCGGCGCCCGGCCGCAGTTCGTCAAGCTCGCGCCGATCGCGCACGCGCTGGCCGGCCGGTGCGAGCACGTGATCGTGCACACCGGCCAGCACTACGACGAACGGCTGTCGCAGGTGTTCTTCGACGACCTGGCCATCCCGCGGCCGGACGTCGACCTCGGCATCGGGTCCGGCGGCCACGGCGCGCAGACCGGCGCCATGCTCGCGGCGATGGAACCCGTTCTGCAGCAACAGCAACCCGGACTGGGTGCTGGTCTACGGCGACACCAACTCGACGCTCGCCGGCGCGCTCGCGGCGGTGAAGCTGCACCTGCCCGTCGCGCACCTCGAGGCCGGGCTGCGCTCGTTCAACCGGCGGATGCCCGAGGAGCACAACCGGGTGCTGACCGACCACGCGGCCGACCTGTGCCTGGCGCCGACCGAGGTCGCGATGCGGCACCTGGCCGACGAGGGGCTGGCCGCGCGCTCGCGGCTCGTCGGCGACGTGATGACCGACGTCTGCCTGGCCACGGCCGCGCTCGGTCCGCGACCAGCGCGCCGGACCTGCCGGACGGGGTCGCGACCGGCGACTACGTCGTGGCGACGATCCACCGGCCGGACAACACCGACGACCCCGACCGGCTGGCGCGCGATCGTCGCCGGGCTCGCCGCGCTCGCCCGACCCGGTGCTGCTGCTCGCCCATCCGCGGCTGGTCGCAGCCGCGCGAGCGCTACGGGCATCGACCTGGCAGCGCGGCGCGGTGCACGTGCTGGCCGGCCCAGCCCTACCCGGAGCTGCTGCGCCTGGTCGCTGCACGCCCGGCACGTCGTCACCGACTCCGGCGGCCTGCAGAAGGAGGCGTTCCTGCTGCGCGTCCCGTGCACGACGGTGCGCACCGAGACCGAGTGGACCGAGACGGTCGACCTCGGCTGGAACGTCCTGTGCAACGACCCGGCCGACCTCGCCGCCGCGGTCGACCGGCCCGCACCCGGCCGCGACCGACGCCACGCCGTACGGCGACGGGCACGCCGCCGAGCGCGTCGCCGACGCTCCTGCTCGACCGGCCCTGACGGCTCAGCCCGCGCGAGCGAGCTCGGCGGCGGCCGCCCGCGAGACCGCGGCGAGCGAGGCGTGGGCCCGGGTCCAGGCGACCAGCCGCTCGCGTTCGGCAGCCGACCAGCCCGGCCCGGTGAGGGCGGCCGACATCGCGCCGGCGACGGCGGCCTCGTCGTGGTCGACCGACCAGCCGAGCCGCTCGCGCTCGACCAGCTCGTTGCCGGCCCCACGGCCGGCGAAGATCGCCGGCACGCCGCAGGCGGTCGCGGCGTAGACCTTGGTCGGCTTGGCGAAGTCATAGCCGATGCCCGGCTTGATCGACACCAGCCCGGCCCGGGCGCCCCGGATCCAGCGGGCGCACTCCTCGGGTGGGACGACCCGAGGAACTCGATCGCCCTCCGGGCAGAGCTCGGCGGCCAGCGCGCGCAGGTGCGTCCTCGTCGCCGCCCTGACCGAGGAAGACCAGGCGGGCGTCCGGATGCTCGGCCCGACCGCGGCGAAGGCCCGGACGAAGACGTCGACCCCCTGCCACTGCGACATGGTCCCGGCGTAGACGACGTAGGGCCCCGGCGACTGCTGGACGGGCCCGTCCGGCGTGAAGACGTCGGTGTCGATCCCGTTGCCCACCAACGAGATCCGCTCGGGCCGGACGCCGAGCGCGTCGACCCGCTCGGCGACGCCGTCGGAGACGGCCAGCACCCGGACGGCACCGCGCAGCACCCAGGACTCCAGGGCCGCAGCACCCGGACGAGCGGAGCCGGCGCGCCGCCGCTGGCCAGCGCGTCGCTGAGCACGTCGGCCGAGTAGTACGCGTACGGCGTGCGGCGCAGCGTGCAGACCAGCCGGACGACCAGGCCGGTCGTCGGCGGCGGCTCGACGAGGACCAGCGCCGGGCGGGGTCGAGCCAGCAGCCGAAGGACAGAGCGGCAGGTCGAAGCTGAGATAGGGCAGGTAGCCGCGGACCACGCCGGCCTTGTCCCGCAGTGCCGGCCAGCGGCTGACGCGAGCCGAGGGTCGTCGGCGATCGGGTCCGAGCCGGGCGGCGGCGTCGTGGTGATCACCTCGACCCGAGCGCCCAGGTCGGCCAGGGCCGAGGCCAGCCAGCGCAGCCGCAACGAGGCCGCGGCGACCTCGGGGGCGAACAGCCGGGTCGCCAGGACGACCCGCGGGCCGGCGGTGCCGGTGGTCATCGGGGCGCGCCCTCAGGCGCCCGCCGCCACGACGCTATTGACCGCGGTGACGATCGTGGCCAGGTCGTCGTCGGTCAGCGAGGGGTGCACCGGCAGCGACAGCACCTGGAGCGCCGCCTGCTCGGTCGCCGGCAGGTCGAGGGTCTGCCGGTAGGACGGCAGCCGGTGGTTGGGGATCGGGTAGTAGACGCCCGTGCCGACGCCGTGCTCCTCACGCAGCGCCTTCGCGACGCCGTCGCGGTCCTCCGGCACCCGGATCGTGTACTGGTGATAGACGTGCACCGCCTTCGGCGAAACCGGCGGCACCACAACGCCTTTGAGGTTCGCGTCGAAGTACGCCGCGTTGCGCTGCGCTGCTCGGTCCAGCCGGCCAGCTTGGTCAGCTGCACGCGGCCGATGGCGGCGTGGATGTCGGTCATCCGGTTGTTCAGGCCGACCAGCTCGTTCTCGTACTGCCGCTCCATGCCCTGGTTGCGCAGCAGCCGGACCCGCCGCGCCAGCTCGGCGTCGGCGGTCGAGACCATGCCGCCCTCGCCCGAGGTCATGTTCTTCGTCGGGTAGAGGCTGAACATCGCGAAGTCGCCGAAGCAGCCGACCGGCGTCCCGTCGTACGACGCCGCGTGGGCCTGGGCGGCGTCCTCGAAGATCCGCAGCCCGTGCCGGTCGGCGACGGCCTGCAGCGCGCGCCATGTCGGCCGGGTGGCCGTAGAGGTGCACCGGCATGATGCCCGGCCGTGCGCTCGGTCACCGCGGCCTCGACCGCGGCCGGGTCGAGGCAGAAGTAGTCGGCTCGATGTCGACGAAGACCGGGGTCGCCCCGGTCAGCGCCACCGAGTTGGCCGTCGCGGCGAAGGTGAACGACGGCACGATGACCTCGTCGCCCGGGCCGATGCCGGCGGCGAGCAGCCCGAGGTGCAGCACCCGACGTACCGGAGTTGACCGCGACGCACGTGCGGCCGGCGACCAAGTGGCCGACGAACTCGGACTCGAAGGCCGCGACCTCGGGGCCCTGCGCCACCATGCCGCTGCGCATCACCCGGTCGACGGCCGCGCGCTCCTCGTCACCGATGATCGGCTCGTGCGGCGGGGATCACGGGACCTCGCTCATCCGGTACCTCTCGGGGTGCGTCGTCGGTGCGCTCGACGTATCGGGCGCCCGTCTGCGGGCAGACCCACTGCCGTCGCCGTCCGCTACCAGCGGGCACTCCGGCCTTGCCCGACCCACCCGACCCGCCGGGCCGGCACTCCGACCACGAGCGCGTGGTCGGGGACGTCCTTGGTGACGACGGCGCCCGCGGCGACCGTCGCCCAGGCGCCGATCGTCACCGGCGCCACGCAGACCGCGCGCGCGCCGATCGAGGCGCCCTCGCCGATCGTGACGCCGACCGGCTCCCAGTCGTGGGCCGACTTCAGGCTCAGGTCGGGGTTGACCGCGCGGGGGTAGGTGTCGTTGGTGAGCACGACGGCCGGGCCGATGAAGACGCCGTCGGCCAGCTCTGCCGGCTCGTAGACCAGCGCGTAGTTCTGCACCTTGCAGTCCTTGCCGAGGCGACGCCGGTGCCGATGTAGGCGCCGCGGCCGATGATGCAGCCCTCGCCGAGCTCGGCGTCCTCGCGGACCTGGGCCAGATGCCAGACGCTGCTGCCGTCGCCGATCCGGGCCGATGTCGCGACATCGGCACTGGCTGCGATCTGCGCCGACACCTGCGTACCTTCCTGGTGACCCCTGCTGACCCGGCTCGAACGCCGAGGACGATATCAGCGCCGCGACCTGCCGAAGCGCGCGTCACGGCCTTCCGGCGCCCGATCTGGCACCATCACGGTGTGCCCGAGACCTGGGTCGTGATCCCCCTCTACAACGAGGCGACCGGTCATCGGCGACGTCGTCCGCGAGGTCGCGCAAGGTCTTCCCGGACGTGGTCTGCGTCGACGACGGCAGCACCGACGACGGCCGGGCGCCGAGGCCCGAGACGCCGGGGCCGTCGTCGTCCGGCACGCGGTCAACCTGGGCCAGGGCGCCGCGCTGCAGACCGGCCTGACCTACGCCCTGCGCGACCCGGAGCGCGCTACTTCGTGACGTTCGACGCCGACGGCCAGCACCAGGTCAGCGACGCCGTCGCCATGGTCGACGATCCTGCGCACGGGCGACGTCGACGTCGTCTTCGGCTCGCGGTTCCTCGACGAGAGCACCGAGCCCGGGCTCGGCCAAGCGGCTGTTCCTGCGCGCGGCCGTCGTCTACACCAACCTCAGCACCCAGGTCCGCCTCACCGACGCGCACAACGGGCTGCGGGCGATGAACCGAACGGCGGCGCAGACGCTGGACATCCGCCAGGACCGGATGGCGCACGCGTCCGAGATCGTCAGCCAGGTCGGCCAGGCCAAGCTGCGCTGGACCGAGCACCCGGTGCACATCCTCTACACCGACTACTCCCGGCCAAGGGCCAGTCGATGCTCAACGCCATCAACATCGTCGTCGACCTGCTCTTCAAGTGACGCGTGACCATGAAGGTAGGAGCCCATGCTGACCATCCAGGTCCTGCTCATCGTCGCGGTCGGCGTGCGTCGCGCTCTTCCTGCTGCGCGCCACCGCCGGCGTCGCGCCACCTGGCCATCCGCCGGGTGCTGCTGCTGGGCTTCGCGCTCGTGGCCATGGTCTCGATCCTGGCGCCGACCTGGGTCACCGATGCGCCCACCTGGTCGGCGTCGGCCGTGGCACCGACCTGCTGCTCTACGGCCTGATCGTGACCTTCCTGGGCTACACCGCGACGTCGTACCGGCGGTTCCGGCTGATCGAGCGCCGGCTGACCGAGCTCACCCGGCAGATCGCGCTCGACGAGGTCGCCGCCGCCCGGGCACGCTCGGCGAGCACGTCAACGTCGAAGGATGAGCGGCAGCACCCGGCGTACGTCGGCGTACGCTCAGCGCCAGCCAGGCCACCAGGAACGCCACGGCCAGCCCGATCGCCGGGAGCGCGCCCGACGTCGACCGGTCTGCTCGTCGACCGCGAGCGCCACCAGGACGGCGACGGCCAGCGCCGAACCGCACCGCGAGCCAGGTCCAGTGGTGCCGCTCGCGGCGCCAGACCAGCGCCAGGATCGGCACGATGAAGGCTGCGGTGCCGATCAGGTAGCCGACGCGCGACGCCGGTCACGCCGTGGCTGGGCACGAGCACCAGCCACGACGATCGCAGCCGACGAGCAGGCCGGCCACGCTGGCACTCGGCGGTGATCCGCATGCCGCGCTGGCTGGTGCTGGTCAGGAAGTTGACCGCCGCCTCGTCCACCGTGCCGAGCAGCACGGCGATCAGCATGATCGGCAGGACGGCGCCGGCCGCCTCGAAGTCGTTGCCGTAGAACAGCCGCAGCAGCGGGCGGCTGCAGGATGATGATCACGCCGAACGTCGCCGACCATGACCAGCACGAGCGCCCGCGTCCCCAGGTCGGTCTGCGCCCGCAGCGAGGCCTGGTCGTCGCGACCGTGGGCCTCGGACATCGACGGGAAGAGCACCAGGCTGAACGACCGGGACAGCAGCGAGGCCGGCGTCGCGAGGGACAGCGCCGCGGCGTAGAGGCCGGCGTCGTGCGGCGAGTTCGCCGCGCGCGCCAGCACGTTGGACAGCTGCAGGAAGCCGGCGCTGGCCAGCGTGCCGACGACGGCCAGCAGCGACGAAGCCGTCCATCTCGCGGCGCAGCGCGTCGCTGACCCGGCGCTGGGTCCGCCGCGGCCAGTTGGCGAGCGGTGTACGACCGCGTAGCCGACCACCAGCGGCAGCAGCAGCACCGGCACCGAGTGCGAGGTGACGACCAGCACCAGGACGACGAGCGACAGGGCGGCGGTGGCGACGTCCCAGAACGTCGCTCGCGGCACCTGGCCGGCGCCGAACTGCAGGCCGCGGGTGAACGCGTAGCCCGAGTAGGCCAGCGCCAGCGCCGCCGTCATCAGCGGCCGCGGCCAGCGCGGTGTGCAGGACGGTGAGCGCCACGACGGCCGCGCCGGCCGACAGGATCAGCGACGGAGACGACCGTGCGCCGGGCCAGGTGGTGGGCGACGCCCTCGACCTCCTCCGGCCGCTGCGCCGCCGCGGGCGATGGCCACGAACTTGGCCGCCGCCGTCGCCGGTCGCCGTCGGCCAGAGCAGGCTGGCGAAGAGCGCCAGCGAGACCGGGGCCGCGCCTCGCCGAGCACGGCCGGGCCCGAGGAGCGGCCGATCAGCAGGCTGTAGAGGAAGCGGACGACGCCCTGGACGCCGACGCCGATCGTGCTCAGCAGGGCCCGGGCCGAGACGCCCGCCGGCGAGACCGCGCTCCAGCCGGAGCCGGCCGAGGACCGACCGGGCGGTCAGCCGTGAGGTCGGCCGGCTCGCTCACCGCCGGCGGGCGAAGAGGAACAGGTCGGAGACCAGGTCGACCCCGGCCGGCGGGCTCGCCTGCTCCAGCGAGCTCCCACTCCGGGGCGTGCGCGGCGACCCAGGGGGTGAACGGCCGGTAGCGCTCGTGCGGGCCGCCGGGCATTCGCCGTCGCGCGCGCAGATCACGACGAACCGCTCGGCGCTGGCGAACAGCTGGCGCAGGTAGGCCTCGAAGACCGTCGCGCTCGACCAGGTGGAAGAGCACCTCCATCGACAGCGCCAGGTCGGCCCGCAGCCAGCCGGCCGGGTCGTGCAAGGCCGTCCGGGTCGTAGGCCAGGAAGCTCTTGGTCGGGTCGTCGCCGAACCGCTCGATGCACCGCGCGGATCGGCCGACGGCGAGACGTCCAGCCCGAGGTAGCGCGGGTAGTCGGCCAGGCCGAGCTGGTTGCCGTCGCCGCAGCCGAGGTCGACGACCGAGGTGACCTCGTGCGCCTCGACCCAGCCGTTGACGACCCCGGCCTTCCAGCTCGGCCTGCGCGCCGTACGAGCCGGCGCCGGAGTCGCCGCCCGCGGCGTACCGCTGCTCCCAGTACGGCTTCGAGCCGCGGAACCGGGCCCGGCCGGCCAGGCGGCACGGCGCCGGCTCGCGCAGGCGGCGCGATCAGCCCTGCCGGCTCGGGTGGGCTCACGCCCGGTCAGGCGAGCGCGGGGACGACCTCGCGCTCGAACAGCTCGACGCCGGAGGTGTCGTAGGCCGACTCCGGGAAGTTGGTGATCGTGTAACCGAGCCCGAGGGCGGCCATGCCCTGCAGCCGCTCGGCCAGCTGCTCGGTCGTGCCGAAGAGCAGGCTGTCGGTGAAGTTGCCGATGTTGCGCTCCACCAGCTCCGCCGGCAGCAGGGCCTCGTAGTGCGCCCGCAGCCAGCCCATCCGCTCGGCGACCTCGGCCTCGTCGGCCCCGACGACGACGTTGTAGTTGGCGCTGCGGGTGATCTCGGCGAAGTCCCGGCCGACGTCCGAGCAGTGCGCGGCCAGGATCTCGGACTTGTGCCGGAAGCCCTCCGGGTCGCCGTCGAAGTTGGTGTACGCCGCGTGCTGGGCCGCGATCCGCAGCGTCTTGCGCTCGCCGCCGCCGGCGATCCACAGCGGCGGGCCGCCGGCCTGCAGCGGCAGCGGGTAGCAGCGCGCGCCGTCCACGTCGTACTGCTGGCCGTGCAGGGTGGCGGTGCCCTCGGTCCACATCTGGCGCATGATCTGGACGCCCTCGTCGAGCCGGGCGATCCGCTCGCCGGCCGACGGGAAGCCGTAGCCGTAGGCCCGCCACTCGTGCTCGTACCAGCCGGCGCCGATGCCCATCTCCAGCCGTCCGGCCGAGATCAGGTCGATGGTCGCCGCGACCTTGGCCAGGTAGGTCGGCTGGCGGTAGGTCATGCAGGTGCACATCTGGCCGAGCCGGATCGTCTCGGTGGCGGCGGCGAAGGCGGCCATCAGCGTCCACGCCTCGTGGGTGGCCTCCTCGGTCGGCATCGGCACCGTGTGGAAGTGGTCGTAGACCCAGATCGACTCCCACGGACCGGCCTCGGCCCGACGGGCCAGGCCGCAGCATGGTCGGCCAGTGCTCCGCCGGGTCGATGCCGGTCAGGTCGAGCCGCCAGCCCTGGGGGACGAAGATTCCGAAGCGCATGCCCGTCAACGTAGGCCAGTACCCTCCACCGGTGCGCATCTCGGTCATCGGTACCGGCTACCTCGGCGCCGTGCACGCGGCGTGCATGGCCGACCTCGGGCACACCGTGGTGGCGGTCGACGTCGACGAGGAGAAGGTCGCCTCGCTGGCCGCCGCTCGCGCGCCGTTCTACGAGCCCGGCCTGGACGACCTGCTCGAGCGGACCCTGGCCACCGGCCGGCTGACCTTCACCTCCGACTTCGCGGCCCTGGCCGACGCCGACGTCCACTTCATCTGCGTCGGCACCCCGCAGCAACGCGGCGAGTTCGCCGCCGACCTCACCTACGTCGACTCCTCGGTCGACCTGCTCGCGCCGTACCTCACCCGGCCGACGCTCGTCGTCGGCAAGTCGACCGTGCCGGTCGGCACGGCCGCCCGGCTGGCCGCGCGGCTCGCCGCACGCTGGCGCCCGCCGGTGCCGACGTGCAGCTGGCCTGGAACCCCGAGTTCCTGCGCGAGGGGCACGCGATCGAGGACACCGTGAGCCCGAACCGGCTGGTCTACGGCGTCAGCACGCCCGCCGCCGCCGACCTCCTCGACCAGGTGTACGCCGCGTGCCTGGCCGACGGGACGCCGCGGATCGTCACCGACCTGGCCACGGCCGAGCTGGTCAAGGCGGCCGCGAACTCGTTCCTGGCCACCAAGATCTCCTTCATCAACGCCATGTCCGAGGTGTGCGAGGCGGCGGGTGCCGACGTCGTGGCCCTGGCCGACGCGCTGGGTCACGATGACCGGATCGGCCGCAAGTTCCTCGGCGCCGGGCTGGGCTTCGGCGGCGGCTGCCTGCCCAAGGACATCCGGGCCTTCATGGCCCGGGCCGGCGAGCTGGGCGCCGACCAGGCGCTGACCTTCCTGCGCGAGGTCGACGCGATCAACCAGCGTCGGCGCTCCCGGATGGTCGACCTCGCGCGCGTGCAGTGCGAGGGCTCCTTCCTGGGCCACCGGATCGCCGTGCTCGGCGCCGCGTTCAAGCCGGACAGCGACGACATCCGCGACTCCCCCGCACTCAACGTCGCCGCCCAGATCCGCTTGCAGGGTGGGCATGTCACCGTGCACGACCCCCGAGCCCTCGACAACGCCCGCAAGCTCTGGCCCGATCTCGGCTACGCCGACTCGATCGACGAGGCTTGCCAGGGTGCAACTGTCGTGCTCCACCTGACCGAGTGGCCGGCCTATCGCGAGATCGACCCGGCCGCGCTCGGCGCGATCGTCAAGGAACGCCGGCTGGTCGACGGCCGCAACGTGCTGGACCCGGCGCCCTGGCGCGCCGCCGGCTGGACCTACCGCGCCCTCGGCCGGCCGACAGCCTGAGTCACGCCGGCAGGGCGGCCCGGGCCTTCAGCGGCTCCCACCAGTCCCGGTGGTCGCGGTACCACGCGACGGTGTCGGTGAGCCCCTGGTCGAACGGCATCCGCGGCGCGTAGCCGAGCTCGGTGTTGATCTTGGTGATGTCCACCGAGTAGCGCAGGTCGTGCCCCTTGCGGTCCTCGACCGGCGTCACGCTGGACCAGTCGGCGCCGACTGCTTCGAGCAGCAGCGCGGTCAGCTCCTTGTTGCTGAGCTCGGTGCCGCCGCCGATGTTGTAGACCTCGCCTGCGCGCCCGCCCGAACGGACCAGCTCGATCCCCCGGCAGTGGTCGTCGACGTGCAGCCAGTCCCGCACGTTGCGGCCATCGCCGTAGAGCGGGACCGAGCCGCCGTCGAGCAGGTTGGTCGCGAAGAGCGGGATGACCTTCTCCGGGAACTGGTAGGGCCCGTAGTTGTTCGAGCAGCGGGTCACGGTGACCGGCACGCCGTGGGTCCTGGCGTAGGCGAGGGCGATCAGATCGCTGCTGGCCTTGCTGGCGGCGTACGGCGAATTGGGTTGCAGCGGATCGGTTTCCGGCCACGAGCCGGTCTCGATCGAGCCGTAGACCTCGTCGGTCGAGACGTGCACGAAGCGGTCGACGCCGTGCCGCATCGCGGCGTCCAGCAGGGTCTGGGTGCCCAGCACGTTGGTCCGCACGAAGTCGGCCGCGCCGAGGATCGACCGGTCGACGTGGCTCTCGGCGGCGAAGTGCACGACCTGGTCGGCCGCCTCGACCAGCTGGTCCACCAGGTCGACGTTGCAGATGTCGCCGTGCACGAAGGTCAGCCGCGAGGAACCCGCGACCGGGGCCAGGTTGGTCTTGCTCCCCGCGTAGGTCAGGGCATCCAGCACCACCACGTCGGCATCGACCAGGTCGGGATAGGCCCCCGACAACGCCTGCCGCACGTAGTGCGATCCGATGAAGCCGGCACCCCCGGTCACGAGCAGTTTCACGGCGACAGGCTAGCCCGCGACTACGGTGGGGTCCCATGCGCGGGATCATCCTGGCCGGCGGCACGGGCTCCCGGCTGCACCCCATCACCATGGGTCTGAGCAAGCAGTTGGTCCCGGTCTATGACAAGCCGATGATCTACTACCCGCTCAGCACGCTGATCATGGCCGGCATCCGCGATGTGCTCGTGATCACCACCCCGCACGACGCCGAGCAGTTCGAGCGGCTGTTGGGTGACGGGTCGGCGTACGGCATCTCGATCAGCTATGCGCAACAGCCGGCCCCGGAGGGGCTGGCCCAGGCGTTCATGATCGGCGCCGACTTCGTGGGCAGCGACAAGGTCAGCCTGGTGCTGGGCGACAACCTGTTCTACGGGCCCGGCCTGGGCACCCGGTTGGCCCGGCACATCAATCTGGACGGCGCCCTGGTCTTCGCCTATCACGTGGCTGACCCCGGGGCCTACGGCGTGGTCGAGTTCGACGCCCAAGGCCGGGCGATCTCGTTGCAGGAGAAGCCGATCGAGCCACGGAGCGACTACGCCGTGCCGGGCCTCTACTTCTACGACAACGACGTGATCGCGATCGCCCAGGGCCTGCAGCCGTCGGCGCGCGGCGAGCTGGAGATCACCGACGTCAACCGCACCTACCTCGACCAGGGGCGGCTGGCCGTGGAAGTGCTGCCCCGCGGCACGGCCTGGCTGGACACCGGGACCTTCGACTCGCTGATGGCCGCGGGCGAGTTCGTCCGGGTGGTCGAGTCGCGCCAGGCGCTCAAGATCGGCTGCCCCGAGGAGGTCGCGTGGCGCCAGGGCTTCCTCTCTGACGACGACCTGCGGGAGCGCGCCGAGCCCCTGCTGAAGTCCGGCTACGGCACCTACCTGCTCGGCCTGCTCGCCCGCGGCCGCTAGCCGGCCGGCGTCTAGAGGTCGGCCAGCACGGTCGACGCGGCCACGGCCCAGCGCTCGTCCCACGGCCCGATCGGGTCGACCCCCGCGTGCTCGAGGGTGCGGTGGCCCAGGACGGAGTAGGCCGGGCGAGCGGCCGGTCGCACGACCTGCGCGGACGTCGCCTCCCGCACCCGCGCCGGGTCGGCACCGACGCTCTCGGCCACGGCCCGGGCGAAGCCGAGCCAGGAGGTCTGCCCGGACGACGTTGCGTGATAGGTCCCGGCCGGAGCCCGGGCGGCCAGCAGCTCGCGCACGAGTTCGGCCACATCGCGGGTCCAGGTCGGCTGGCCGATCTGGTCGGTGACGACATCGAGGGTCGGGCGCTGGGCCAGCGCGGCGGCGATGGTCCGGGGGAAACATCGCCCGTGCGCGCCGTAGAGCCAGGCGGTGCGCACGATCAGGGTGTCGGCACACAGCGCGGCGGCGGCCCACTCGCCGGCGGCCTTGGTGCGACCGTAGGCGGAGGCCGGCGCCGGCAGGGTGCTCTCGTCGTACGGCGTGCTGGCGCTGCCGTCGAAGACGTAGTCGGTCGAGAGGTGCACCAGCCGGGCCCCCGCCTGGTCACAGGCCCGGGCCAGGTTGGCCGCCCCCGTGCCGTTGACGGCGAAGGCTGCCGGCCTCCTGCGTCTCCGCGTCGTCGACCGCCGTCCAGGCCGCCGCGTTGACCACGACCTCGTGCTGCTCGACCGCCTTGGCGCAGGCGTCGGCATCGGTGAGATCGAGGTCGGCCCGGGTCGCGG
Source organism: uncultured Actinomycetota bacterium (assembly GCA_963834425.1). Classification (GTDB taxonomy): domain Bacteria; phylum Actinomycetota; class Actinomycetes; order Actinomycetales; family CAVURS01; genus CAVURS01. The sequence goes on along the minus strand of CAWIBR010000013.1, from coordinate 314,421 downwards.
TGCTGATCGTGGCGCCGGCCACCCCGAGGTCCTGGGCGAGGTCGCGGCCGAGCATGCCGGCAGCGCCGGTGACGAGGATGCGCACTCGACTAGCCTGCCACTCGTGGACATCTCGCCTCTGCCGATCGAGGGCGCCTGGGTGCTGACGCCCCAGTTGCGCCCCGACGAACGCGGGGTGTTCCTCGAGTGGTTCGCCGGGAGCGAGTTCGAGCGCGTGGCCGGCCACCCGCTCGATCTGCGACAGGCCAACCTGTCGGTCTCGGCCGCGGGCGTCCTGCGCGGCGTGCATTTCGCCCAGCTGCCGCCCAGCCAGGCCAAGTACGTCACCTGCCCTTCCGGCGCCGTCCTCGACGTGATCGTCGACCTCCGGGTGGGCTCGCCGACCTTCGGGGAGTGGGACTCGGTGCTGCTCGACGACATCGACCGGCGCGCGGTCTATATCTCCGAGGGCCTGGGCCACGCCTTTGTCTCGCTGGCCGACGGTTCGACCGTGAGCTACCTGTGCTCCGCGCCCTACGCGCCGGCCCGCGAACACGGCATCAACCCCCGCGACCCCGACCTGGCGATCCAGTGGCCGGACCGGGGCCGCGACGGTCGCCAGCTCGACCTGCGCCTCTCGCCCAAGGACGCCGAGGCGCCGACGCTGGCCGAGGTCCGCGCAGCCGGCCTCCTCCCGACGTACGACGAGGTCCTGGCCTTCCGCGCCGGACTGGCCCGGGCCGTGACGGCATGATCGGCGACCCGGCGACGGTCGAGCGCCTGCTGCGGACCCAGGGCACCTGGGCCGTCGTGGGTCTGTCCCAGGACCGCAGCCGCGACGCGTACGGCATCGCCGCGCTGCTGCAGCGGATCGGCCAGCGCATCATCCCGGTCCACCCGCGGGCGGTCGAGGTGCACGGCGAGGCCGGCTACCGCACGTTGGCCGACATCCCCGACGGCACCGCGGTGGACGTCGTGGACTGTTTCGTGAACTCCTCGCGGGTCGGGCGGGTCGTCGATGACGCGATCGCCCAGCGCGAACGGCTCGGCATCGGTGCGGTCTGGATGCAGCTGGGGATCGTCGACGAGGACGCGGCCGCGCGGGCTCGCGCGGCCGGCCTGGACGTCGTCATGGACGCCTGCCCGGCGATCGAGGCCCCCAAGCTCGGCCTGCTCTGACCCCAGTCAGTGGCCGAAGCCGATGGGGCGGGTTCGCTGGGCCCGGAGGCGGGCGCCCTTGGCCTGGGCCTCCTCGCGCAGGCCGGCCTGGAAGTCGACCATGCGCTGTCGCAGCGCGGCGGCCGGGTCGTCGGCGCCTGCGGCCAGGATCCGCACAGCCAGCAGCCCGGCGTTGCGGGCGCCGCCGACCGAGACCGTCGCCACCGGGACACCCCCGGGCATCTGCACGATCGAGAGCAGTGAGTCCAGTCCGTCCAGGTGGGCCAGCGGCACCGGCACCCCGATGACCGGCAAGGGGGTGACCGAGGCGAGCATGCCGGGCAGGTGGGCGGCTCCACCGGCACCGGCGATCAGCACCCGCAGCCCGCGGGCCGCGGCCGACTCGCCGTACTCCAGCATGTCCCGGGGCATCCGGTGGGCCGAGACGACGTCGACCTCGCAGGCGACGTCGAACTCCTCCAGCGCCGTGACGGCCGCGCTCATCACCGGCCAGTCCGAGTCGCTGCCCATCACGACGCCGACGAGCGGCTGGGGGTCATCCGGTTGGGCTGTCATTCGAGAATGATCCCGCGGATGTAGTCGGCGGCGTGCTGGGCCCGCGCGCGGACGTCGGCCAGGTCGTCGCCGCACACGGTCACGTGCCCGACCTTGCGCCCCGGCCGGACCTCCTTGCCGTACATGTGCACCTTCACGCCGGGGTCGCGCGCCATGACGTGCAGGTAGGCGCGATAGAGGTCGGGATGATCACCGCCCAGCACGTTGACCATGACCGACCACCGGGCGGTCGGCTCGGTCGAGCCGAGCGGCAGGTCGAGCACCGCGCGCAAGTGCTGCTCGAACTGGCTCGTGACGCTGCCGTCGATCGTCCAGTGGCCCGAGTTGTGCGGCCGCATGGCGAGCTCGTTGACGACGAAATCGCCTGAGCCATCGGGCCTTTCCGGGTCCCGGACCTCGAACATCTCGACCGCGAAGACTCCGGTGACGTCGAGGTCTCCGGCGATCTTCAAGGCGGCGGCGCTGGCCCGAGCGGCCAGGTCGGGGTGCAGGCCCGGAGCGGGCGCGATCACCTCGGTGCAGATGCCGTCGGTCTGCACCGTCTCGACGACCGGCCAGAGCGCCGCCTGACCCATCGGGCTGCGGGCCACCAGCACGGCCAGCTCGCGGACGAAGTCGACCCGGGCCTCGGCCAGCAGCGCCGACCCGGAGGCTGCGGCCTGGCTCAGCCAGGACTGCGCGGCGGCCAGGTCGTCGACGACGAGGACGCCCTTGCCGTCGTACCCGCCGGTCGGGGTCTTCAGGACCAGCGGCCAGCCCACCTGCTCGCCGAACGCCGCGAGGTCGGCGGCCGACCGAACCAGGGCCCACGGCGGGCACGGGATCCCGGCCTCGCTGAGCCGCGCGCGCATGGCGGCCTTGTCCTGGGCGAAGAGCAGCGCCGATGGGCCGGGCCGCAGCGGCACGCCGTCGGCGGCGAGCGCGGCCAGGACGCGTCTGGGGCACGTGCTCGTGGTCGAAGGTGACGACCGCACACCCGTCGGCGAAGGCCGAGAGTGCGTCCAGATCGTCGGCCGCGCCGACCGGGGAGTCGGGCACCACCTGGGCGGCGCTGGCCGATGGCGACTCGGCCAGCACCCGCAGGTGCACGCCGAGGGCGACGGCGGGCGGCGCGAGCATCCGGGCGAGCTGACCGCCACCGACCACCCCGACCCGGGGAAACGTCATGCGGCCCTCACGGTCGGCGAGCCTACCGGCGCCGAGTTAGGCTCGACGATCGTGACGCCACCGGGGGGGACCGCACCCGGCAAGGGCATGCGCGGCGCGGTCGACGTCTTCTATCGCGAGCTGCTGAAGTTCGGCGTCGTCGGCCTGGTCGCGTTCGTCGTCGACGTCGGGGTCTACAACCTGCTGGTGTACGGCGGGGGCACCGGGCCGCTGCACGACAAGCCGCTCACGGCGTCGGCCATCTCGGTCAGCGCGTCGGTCGTCGTGGCCTGGCTGGGCAGCCGCTACTGGACCTTCCGGCACCGCCAGCGGGCGCCGGTGCACCACGAGCTCGCGCTCTTCGTGCTGATCAACGCGATCGGCCTGCTGATCACGATGGCCTGCCTCGGCTTCTCGCGCTACGTGCTCCATCAGGAGGGCGTGCTCGCCGACAACCTGGCCAAGACGGTGATCGGCACCGGGCTGGCCACGGTCTTCCGGTTCTGGGCCTACCGCAAGTTCGTCTTCAAGGAGCTGCAGGACCCTCCGGCCGGCTAGTCCGCCCCGTCAGCCCGCGCGGGCCGCGATGAGAAAGACCGCGAACGTCGGGGGTTCGCCGTGCAGCAGCTCCAGCCGCCCGCCGTCGGCCGTCGCCAGGTCGCGGGCCAGCGCCAGACCCAACCCCGTGCTGCCAGCACTGCTGACGCTGCGGGCGAAGATCCGCTGACCCAGCTCGGGCGGCACCCCCGGGCCCTCGTCGCTGACCTCGACGACGACCGACGAGCCGGCGCTGCGCGTCGTCATCACCACGGTGCCCGCGCCGTGCACCAGGCTGTTGTCGAGCAGGGTCGACAGCACCTGGCGCCAGGGCCCCCGCGGTGGCCTCGACCCACAGCCCGTCCTCGCCGTCCACGAGCAGCGTTCGGCCGGCCGACTCGAACGCGGCCGACCACTCCTGTTGCTGCTGGCGCACGACGTCGTCCACGGCGATCGCCTGGGTCGAGTCCTGATGGGCCCGACGGGACCGGGCCAGCAGGTCCTGCACGACCTGGGTCAGCCGCTCGACCTGGACGAGCGCGATCCGGGCCTCCTCCTGGGCGCCGTGGACCGTCTCGGCGGCCGCGATCTCCTCCAGCCGCATCGAGAGCGCGGTCAACGGGGTCCGCAGCTGGTGCGAGGCATCCGAGGTGAAGTCGCGCTCGGCCGCCAGCGTCGCCGCCATCCGCCGTGCGCTGCGCTCCAGCTCGCCGGCGACCTGGTCCACCTCCGCGACCCCGCTCTCGACGGGGATCATCCGCGACTCCCCCGCCCCGAGGCGCTGGGCGTTGCCGGCCAGCTCGACCAGCGGCCGGGCGATCCGGCGGGCCTGGACGACGCCGAGGGCGACCGCCGCCGCCGACCGCGACGATCGAGATCGCGAGCACCACCGCGCCGGCCCGGACCATGTCCAGGCGGACGTCGCCCTGCGCCACGCGCACCTCGACCACGACCCCGTGGGCGGTCTCGTACTCACCGACGTACGCCGGTCCGCTGGGGACCTGGCCGACCGCCCAGGCGTGGCCGGGCGCGCGGACCGTCGCGGCGAGCCGGTGCCCCCTCAGCGAACCGCCGAGCGCCTCGGTCAGCGTGGCCGTGTCGATCGGCTCGCCGGCCGCGAGCAGGTGGTCGACCGAGAGGGCCATCGAGCGGGCGCGCTGCTGGACCTCGTGCTTGCTCTGGTCGACGAGCAGGAGGTCTGCCGGCGATGGCCAGGGGCACGCCGAGCAGGAAGACCGCCAGCAGGACGGCCGTCAGCGTCGAGAGGACCAGCCGTCGGCGCACGTCAGTGCAGCCGCCGGCTCACTCGGCCCGCTCGAACCGGAAGCCGACGCCGCGCACGGTCTTGATGTACTGCGGGTTCGCGACGTCGTCGCCGAGCTTGCGACGCAGCCAGGACACGTGCATGTCGAGCGTCTTGGTCGAGCCCAGCCAGCGCTGGGCCCAGACCTCCCGCAGGAGCTGCTCGCGCGGCACGACCCGGCCGGCCTCGCGGACGAGCACCGCGCAGCACGTCGAACTCCTTGGCGGTCAGCTGCAGCTCCTTGTCGTCCAGGAAGGCGCGGCGGCCCTCGTGGTCGATCCGGACGACCGGGATGTGGCCCGGGTCGCCGCCGCGACGACGCAGCAGGGCCCGCACCCGGGCGAGCAGCTCGGCCAGCCGGAACGGCTTGGTGACGTAGTCGTCGGCGCCGGCGTCCAGGCCGACCACCGTGTCGACCTCGTCGGCCCGCGCGGTCAGCACCAGGACCGGGACGACGCTGCCCTTGGCCCGGATCTGGCGGCACACCTCGAGGCCGTCCATCCCGGGCAGTCCGAGGTCGAGCACCACCAGATCGGCGCGAGTCGTCGGCGCCGGCCAGGGCCGACGGCCCGTCACCGAAGACGTCCACGTCGTACCCCTCGCGTTTGAGCGCGCGCGCCAGCGGGTCGGCGATCGCGGCGTCGTCCTCGACCAGCAGCACTCGCGTCATAGCCGCATCGTAGGCACCTACTCGCCCGCCGGGCTCCGGCCATTGCGGCGGCGCGGCGCTCGGCGAACGCCCGCACGCCCTCGGCTCGGTCCGGCGAGAAGGCGACCGTCGTGCCACCGCTGGTCCTCGATGGCCAGCCCCTCGGCGAGCGGTCGGTCCAGGCCCTCCCGCATCGCCCGCCTTGGCCGCTCGTACGCCGACCGGGTGAGTTGGCCGCGATCCGGCCGGCCAGCTCCAGCGCGCTCGCGCGGTCCTCGCCGGTCTCGACCAGCCGGTCGAGCAGGCCGAGCTCGCGAGCCTCCTCGGCCGTCAGCCGGCGGGCGGTGAAGATCAGGTCGGCCGCCCGCGACCAGCCGAGCCGCCGGGCCAGCAGCTGCGTCCCGCCGCCGGCCGGGATCACGCCGACGCTCACCTCCGGCAGCCCGACGACCGCGGTCGTGGTCCGCGACGATCAGGTCGCAGGCCAGCGCCAGCTCGAGCCCGCCGCCCAGCGCGAAGCCGTGCACCGCCGCGATGGCCGGGACCGGCAGGTCCAGCACCGCGCGGTACGCCGCGCGGGTCACCGGCCGCTGGGCCCGCAGCTCGTCGTCGCTGAGCCGGTTGCGCTCCTTGAGGTCGGCGCCGACGCAGAAGGCGCGTCGGCGACCGCGCTGGTCAGGACGACCGCGCGGACCGTCGGGTCGGCCGCGATCTCCGCGCAGGCCGCGGCTCAGCTGGACGGCCAGCTCGGTCGAGACGGCGTTCAGCGCCTCCGGCCGGTCCAGGCGGATCTCGGTGACGTGGGCCTGCGGGTGCTCGACCCGGACCCACACCGGCTCCGGCGGCGGCACCGTCGACTCCCTACTCGGGCTGCTCATCGCTGGCGACCCTAGACCGGGCTGGGGCTGGCGCGCTGCAACCGCCAGGGCCGCACCCGGCCCAGGCCGCGCACCGGGCGGCGGCGCATCACGGACAGGTCGAAGCCGGAGACCTCGGCCAGGGCGGCGGCCGTCGCGTCGTCGACCAGGACCTCGCCGGGATGGGCGATGCCGGTCAGCCGGCTGGCCCGGTTGACCGTCGTACCGAAGACGTCGCCGAGCCGCATCACGACCGGCCCGGTCGCCAGGCCGGAGCGGACGTCGGGCAGCAGGTCGTCCTCGGCCATCGCCGCCGCGATGTCGAGGGCGATGGCCGCAGCGGCCGCGGCGGGCTGCCGGCGGCGAACAGCACCTCGTCACCGACCGTCTTGATCACCCGGCCGCCGTGGGCCGCGACGATGTCCGAGGCCAGGGCCTCGAACCGCTGGACGAGTGCGGCCAGCTCGCGCTCGGAGAGGCGGCGGACCAGTCGGGTGAACGAGACCAGGTCGGCGAACCCGACGCTGCGCACCCCGCCCTGGTGGTCGACCTCGGGCTCGGCGTCGGCCATCAGCCGGTCCACGGCGGCGGCCAGATGCCGGCGCCAGGCGTAGGCCACGAGCGGTTCCAGCCGGTCGGCGAGCTCGACCACCGGCTGCGCGACCTGGGCCGCGTGCCGCGGGTCGGGCGGCGCGTCCGGGTCGGTCACGGTCGGCGGCTCGGTCGGCCCGGTCGGCCCGGCCGCGGCCCGCTCGGCGGCCACCGTCTCGGCCAGCAGCTGCACCTGCCAGGAGGCCATCCGGTCGGTCGAGCGGCCGATCGACCGGGTCAGCGCCAGCGCCGTCGCCTCGTCGACGGTGCCGTCGCGGACCAGGGCCACGACCTGCTGCAGCGCGACGCAGATCGGTGGCCGTGAACGCGGCGTACGTCGTCGTCGACGTTCGGGAAGCCGAGGGCCCGCCAGAACCGGCGGGCCGAGCGGAGCGAGACGCCGGCCGAGCTGCTGATCTCGCGCCGGCCCAGCCGCCGCGGCTCGCCCAGCAGCGCCAGCTCGACGCGCTCGCGTCTCGTCGACTCCGCTGGACGTCTCGCGAGCTGGCGGTCGAGCGGTTCGCTCACGTGCGGGCCGGCTCCGACCCGTCCTCGTCGCGACGGCGGTCTCTCGTCGGCCTCGACCAGCTCGTAGAGCCGGCGCTGGATCTGCTCGACGTGCGGGATGTCGGTCAGCGTGACCTGGCCGCGCTCGCCGGCCGACTCGACGACGAGGGTGCCGCAGCCGCAGCAGCCGCTCGAACGCGGTGTGCGAGAACGACACGTCGTTGATCCGGGCGAGCGGGATGTCGCGACCGCTGCGGGCGATGATGCCCTGGCGCAGGATCAGCCGGTGGTCGGTCAGGACGTAGACGGTGGTCAGCCAGCGCAGGAACGGCAGCACGGTCAGCCAGACCAGGGCGATCAGCGCGACCACGAGGATGACCAGGCGCGCGCGGTCTGGCTGGAGCCGCTCGGGATCCGGGCCGCGGCGTACGACGCCGACCGGCACGATGACCAGCAACGCGACGACCGGCCCGACCAGCGCCTTCCAGTGCGTGTGCAGCTCGATGTCGACCTGCTCACCGTCGGCCAGCAGCCTGCGGGGGTATGCCATGCGCAGATCATGCCGTGTCGGCACGTGGGTGACGTCACCCGCGGCCAGCGCGTGCGTCGCGGCCTGCGCGTCGTGCGGACGAGCAGCCGGCCGGCGTCGTCGACGCCCGTCGGCCTCGCCCGTCGACGTCTCGCCGGACGGGACGGCGACCCGGACCGGCCTGGCCGATCGTCGAGCAGGTCTCGCGGTACGCCGCGGCGATGTCGCTGGCGCGCGGGTCGCCGCCGGCCGACCGCCAGCGGTCGTACCGGTGCTCGAGCGCCCGCAGGTAGGCCCGCAGCAGCACCTCGCGGTCGGTGGTCGCGGAGCCCTCGAGGCCAGCGAGGTCGCCGTCGGCACCGGCAGCTCGTCGGCGGTCAGGCTGACGTTCAGGCCCGTGCCCACGACCACGGCCGGCCCGGACGGCGCTGCTGACCCGCTCGGCCAGGATGCCGCAGACCTTGCGCCGTCGCCCGACCAGGACGTCGTTCGGCCACTTCAGCGGCGCCGGCAGGCCGCAGACCCGCTGCAGCACGTCGACCACGGCCAGCCCGGTCAGCAGCGGCAGCCACGACCAGCGGGCCGGGTCGACCTCGCGCGGGCGCAGCAGCACCGAGACGGCCAGCCCGCTGCGCGGCGGGCGCCGTCCAGGTGCGGCCGAGCCGGCCCCGGCCGGCGCTCTGCTGGTCGGCGGCCAGGACGACGCCCTCGGCCAGGTCCTCGCCCGACCGCGCGGGCGGCCAGGTCGGCGTTGGTCGAGCCGGTCTCGGCGACGACGTCGACCTCGCGCCACAGGCGGCTGCCCGCCAGCACCTGCCGGGCGACCGCGGCGCGCAGCGGCGGCCGGCTCAGGTCGCTCCACGCGTCCCGCACAGCGCCAGGCTACGCGGCCAGGCTAGGCTGCCGCCGTGCCGGCCCGAGGCGCACGCCGTGCCGCCTGAGGCGCACGCCGTGCAGGCCGAGACAGCGTCGAGCCGCGAGCCGAGCAGCCGAGATCGACATCCACACGGCGGCCGGCAAGCTGGCCGACCTGCAGCGGCGCAACGACGAGGCGGTGCACGCCGGCTCGGCCCGGGCGGTCGAGAAGCAGCACGCCAAGGGCAAGAAGACCGCCCGCGAGCGGATCGAGCTGCTGCTCGACGAGGGCTCGTTCATCGAGACCGACGAGCTGGCCCGGCACCGCTCGACGAACTTCGGCCAGGCCAAGCGGCGGCCGTACGGCGACGGCGTGATCACCGGCTACGGCACCGTCGACGGCCGCCCGGTCTGCGTCTTCAGCCAGGACTTCACCGTCTTCGGCGGCAGCCTCGGCGAGGTCTACGGCGAGAAGATCGTCAAGGTCATGGACCTGGCGATGAAGACCGGCTGCCCGGTCATCGGCATCAACGAGGGCGGCGGCGCGCGGATCCAGGAGGGCGTGGTCAGCCTCGGCCTCTACGGCGAGATCTTCCACCGCAACGTGCTGGCCTCCGGCGTCGTCCCGCAGATCTCGCTGATCATGGGCGCCGCCGCCGGCGGGCACGTCTACTCCCCCGCGCTCACCGACTTCACCGTGATGGTCGACCAGACCTCGCACATGTTCATCACCGGCCCGGACGTCATCAAGACGGTCACCGGCGAGGAGGTGACGCTTCGAGGAGCTCGGCGGCGCGCGCACCCACAACACCAAGAGCGGCAACGCGCACTACCTCGGCACCGACGAGGACGACGCCATCGAGTACGTCAAGGCGCTGCTGTCCTACCTGCCGAGCAACAACCTCGACGAGCCGCCGGCCTACGACGACGGACGGCCGGCCGCGGGCCGATCGAGATCACCGACCTCGACCGCGAGCTCGACACGCTGGTGCCCGACTCGGCCAACCAGCCGTACGACATGCACACGGTCATCGAGCACGTCGTCGACGACGGCGAGTTCCTCGAGGTGCAGGCGCTGTTCGCGCCCAACATCCTGGTCGGCTTCGCGCGGGTCGAGGGCCGCAGCGTCGGGATCGTCGCCAACCAGCCGATGCAGTTCGCCGGCACGCTCGACATCGACGCGAGCGAGAAGGCCGCCCGCTTCGTGCGGACCTGCGACGCGTTCAACGTGCCCGGTGCTGACCTTCGTCGACGTGCCCGGCTTCCTGCCCGGCACCGACCAGGAGTGGAACGGCATCATCCGCCGGGGCGCGAAGCTGATCTACGCCTACGCCGAGGCCACCGTCCCGCTGGTCACCGTCATCACCCGCAAGGCCTACGGCGGCGCCTACGACGTCATGGGCTCCAAGCACCTCGGCGCCGACATCAACCTGGCCTGGCCGACGGCGCAGATCGCGGTCATGGGCGCGCAGGGTGCGGTCAACATCCTCTACCGCTCCGAGCTGAAGAAGGCCCGCGACGCCGGCGAGGACGTCGAGGCGCTGCGGCAGGGCTTCATCACCGAGTACGAGGACACCCTGGCCAACCCCTACATCGCGGCCGAGCGCGGCTACGTCGACTCGGTCATCCCCCCGTCGTACACCCGCTCCTACGTCGCGCGGGCGCTGCGGGCGCTGCGCACCAAGCGGGAGACGCTGCCGCCCAAGAAGCACGGGAACATCCCGCTGTGAGCGAGGACCGCGCCGACCCCCGACGCCGGCCCGACCCTGCGGCTCGTCCGCGGGGACGCGGCGCCGGAGGAGATCGCCGCGCTGCTCGCCGTCCTGTCCGCGCGATCGGCGCCGTCCGCCGCGGCCGGCCGGCGCCGGCAGCCGCCCGCGGCGGCTGGGCCGACCCGGCCCGCGCGCTGACCCGGACGCCTCGGCCCGGGCCGGGCGCGTGGCGCGCCTCCGGCGCCGCCGCGCTGAGCCGCGGTAATCCGCGCGGCGACGCCGGCGGCCCAATAGGGTCGGCGGGTGAGCCCTGCACCCCGACCCGAACGTGACGCCACGGCCGTCGACCGGATCGCCGACGCCTATCTCGACGAGTCCCTCGCGCTGCATCCGGCCAAGGCGACCCGGATCGGCGCCCCTGGCTACGACCACCTGCTGACCGACTACTCCCCGGACGGGATTGCGGCCCGGACCGACCTGGACCGGCGCGCCCTGGCCGAGCTGGAGAGCGTGAGCGCCCAGGACGACATCGACCGGGTGAGCATCGCCGCCATGCGCGAGCGCCTCGGAGTGGCGATCGAGCTGGCCGACTCCGGAGCCGACGAGTCCGACCTCAACGTCATCGCGAGCCCGGTGCAGGACGTCCGCTCGGTCTTCGACCTGATGCCGACCGACACCGCGCAGGACTGGGCCACGGTGGCCGCCCGGCTGCGGGCGGTGCCGCAGGCCATGCAGGGTTACGAGCGCTCGCTGTCCAGCGCCGCGAGCCGGTCCGACGTCTCGCCGCGCCGGCAGGTCGAGAGCGTGATCGCGCAGTGCACGTCGTACGGCGGGTCCGACGGCTTCTTCGTCGACGTTCGCCGAATCCGCCTCTGCTGCAAGCGATCTGCCCGACTCGCTGGTCGCCGAGCTCAACGACGCCGCGCAGACCGCGGCGGCGGCCTATCTCGAGCTGGCCGGCTTCTTGAAGGAGTCGATCCTGCCGCTCGCCCCGGAGGCCGACGGATGCGGTCGCGAGAAGTACGCGCTCTGGTCGCGGGCCTTCGTCGGCGCGACGCATCGACTTCGACGAGGCCTACGCCTGGGGCCAGGACGAGCTGGCGCGGATCGTCGCCGAGATGCAGAGCACCGCTGAGCTGATCCTCCCGGGCAGCACGGTTCGCGAGGCGATGCACGCCCTCGACACCGACCCGGCCAACGTGCTGCAGGGCACCGAGGAGCTGCGCAGCTGGATGCAGCTGCGGGCCGACGAGGCGGTCAGCGAGCTCAACGAGACGCACTTCGACATCCCGGAGCCGTTGCGCACCATCGAGTGCCGGATCGCGCCGACCACCGAGGGCGGCATCTACTACACGGCGCCCAGCGACGACTTCTCCCGTCCGGGGCGGATGTGGTGGTCGGTGCCCGAGGACGTCGACTCCTTCACGACCTGGCGCGAGCTCACGACGGTCTACCACGAGGGCGTCCCCGGACATCACCTCCAAGTCGGACAGACCGTCTACAACCGGGCCGACCTGAACCGCTGGCGCCGGCTGGACTGCTGGGTGTCCGGCCACGGCGAGGGCTGGGCGCTCTATGCCGAGCGGTTGATGGCGGACCTGGGCTACCTGTCCGACCCCGGCGCCCGGATGGGCATGCTCGACGGCCAGTCGTTGCGAGCGGCGCGGGTCGTCGTCGACATCGGCGTGCACCTGGACCTGCCCGCGCCGGCCTCGGTCGGCGGCGGAGCCTGGAACTACGACAAGGCCTGGGCCTTCCTGACCGCGAACTCGGCCATGGCCGACGGCTTCCTGCGCTTCGAGCTCGACCGCTACCTGGGCTGGCCGGGTCAGGCCCCGTCGTACAAGCTCGGCGAGCGGCTCTGGCTGCAGCTGCGCGAGGACGCCCGGGCCGCGCGCCGGCGCCGGCGTTCGACCTCAAGGAGTTCCACCGCGCGGCGTTGGACGTCGGGTCGCTGCCGCTGGACGTGCTGCGCTCGGCCGTCCTGCTGACCCGAGCAATTCGTAGAAACACCCAAAGACACCGCATTTACCCTTCCTTTACCCTCGGCTTACCAAACCGAGCCATAGGGGGCATCATGCGGTTAGCGCGGACCAGTCTCAGGGCAGCCTCGGTCGCGGCCGGACTCACTCTGCCACCATCGTCGCAGGAGGCGTGTCGTACGCCAGTAGCTCGTGGGGCACGTTGAACGACTACTCCGGTGGCTACCTACACCCGTGCGCAGATGCGTAACAAGCAGTACATCTGCGGACCGGGCACCCAGGTCTGCAGCTGGCGCTGGTACGAGATCGTCCAACGCGAGACGGCTCGCTACAGCACCGCCGACGGCTGGAAGTTCGGCTACGGCAACACCAGCCGGCGCGGATTCGCCTGGCAGGACAACGCCCAGGTCTGTACGGCGATCCCCAGCGCCAGCGATCCGTGCACCGAGACCGGCTTCGTGCTGTATCCCTAGCCGGCGCTGATGACGCCCGTCGTTGACTCCGGCTCGGCATCAGCGGTCACGGTCTCGCGGCTCAGCCACCGTTACCGAGGGGGCGTTCTAGCCCTCGACCAGGTGAGTGTGGCCTGGCCTCGCGGAGTGATCGCGCTCCTCGGGCCGAACGGAGCCGGCAAAACAACTCTGCTCAAGCTTCTGACGGGCGGCTTGCCCGTCAGAAGCGGTCGGTCTCGATCGCCGGCCACGACGGGACGACCTCGGCGGTGGGCTATCTGCCGCAGAGCGCCAACTGGCCTGGCAATTCACGGTGGCCGAGTTCGTCGGCTACCTCGCCTGGGCTCGATCGGTTCCGAAACGGAGCCGGGCCGGACAGGTCCGCGAGAGCCTCGCCCAGGTGGGCCTGAGTGAGCACGCCGACGTCCGGCTGAGCCGGCTCTCGGGCGGCCAGCACCGACGGGCGATGTTGGCCCAAGCCCTGGTCACGGATCCGCCGATCCTGGTGCTGGACGAGCCGACGGCGGGATTCGACCCAGTGCAACGGGTCGCCTTCCGTGAGCTGGTGGCCGCGTTGGCCGACTCGCGCACGGTGGTTGTCTCGACCCACCTGGTGGAGGATGTCGAGGCCATCGCAACGTGGGTCACGGTGCTCAACGGGGGGCGCGTGGCCTTCGACGGCACGCGCGCCGAGCTGGTCGCCGATGCCGCCTCCCCAACTGGACAGCCCACCCTGGAGACCTAGTTCCTGCGGCTGCTGCGGTGAGGCCCGGGAGTCGAAGGAAGAGGTGGGGTTCAGCTGTTCTGCGCCGCTCGTTCGGTGCCTACACCTGGCCGGTTGCCTTGGCGCTCGAGCTGGCCAACGCGGCGTCCCGACACCGGGAGTGGGCCAACGAGTGGCGCTGGACGGCGTACTGGTCCTCGAACGCGGCAACCCTGGTCCTGCCGATCCTCGCCGGGGTAGCTGCCATGGAGTCCGTGCAGTATCGGCGCCGGGGCGCCGAGGAGCTGCTCGGGACCGGCCGCAGCTTGGCCCGCGTCCAGGGCGCCCGGGTCGCAGCCCTGGCGCTGTGGGGCCTGCTGGCCCATGGCATCGGCGTGCTGGCCTGCACGGCCCAAGCGGCCCGGCTCCATCAGGGCGTCCACCTCCCCCTGTTGCCCCTGGTGCCCGCGGTCGTGGCGGTGGTCGCGAGTGTCACCGTCGGCGCCGCGGTGGGGTGGTGGTGGCCGAGCCTGGCTGCCGCGCCGGTGCTCACGGTGGGTTGGCTGGCCTTGTGGGTCCTGGGCGCGTCGACCCTCCCCGCGCTCGAGCTGGTCAACGTCGGCACTGCGGCCAACAGCCTGCTCGGACTGACCACCCGCCCGGCGTACGTCCTGGCTCAGGTGTTGTGGTGGGGTTCCCTCATCGTGCTCGGTCTGGGCGTGCTGACCGCCCGACGTCGAGCGGGTTGGGTCGGAGCCGGGCTGGCGCTGGGCCTCGTCGTCACAGGCGGGCTCGTGCTGACCGGCCAGCACGAGCGGCGCTTCGAGGCCGACCCCCATCCGCAGCGCTGGGCCTGCCGAGGATCAGCGCCCGTGGTCTGTGTCGACCCGCAGTACGGCCAGGCCCTCGCCGCCGTCACCGCGGTGAGCGTCCCGCTCGTCCGCACCCTCGGTCGGCTCGGCCCGGTCCAGGCCATCACCAGGGTCGAACAGAACGCCCGCCTCACGTCGGGCACGCGCACCGCGGCCGGCACGGTGGCCATCTCCGTGCCGGCCGGCCACCCCGTCAACCCCCTCGAGGTCGCCTGGGACCTGGTCAAGGGGAACCCGGACTGCATCGGCGCAGGCGAGGACGAGATCAAGGCTCTCGAGGACCGGCAACGCCTCGCCCTCTGGCTGGTCCGCACGGCGTTCCCCAGACGGAGTCCGCCCGGCGATCCGACCAAGAACATCACGTTGGAGCAGGCGCGCAGCCTCGTGGCTGCCCTGCCGACCGGCTGTTGATGGATAGGCATCGACCCGGCCTGCACCCCGCTGTGCTGTTCGCCCGCTCCCGGGGTCTGTCCCGCGTCATCGGCATCGGGCTGGCCGGAGTTGTCGCCGCGGCGTACGTGCCGGAGCAGCCATTCGACGTCCCGCTCCGCAACGCCGTGATCGGGCTCGGACCGCTGCTCGCCGCCGCCCCTGGGATCTTCCTCGGCGCCTGCGCCGAGCACCCGGGACCAGAGCTGGAACCTACTCGCGCCGCTCGGCTGGTCCAGGCCCGGCTGGTCTGGTTGGTCGTGGTCTTGGCCGTCATGAGCGCGACCGGCCTGGTCGCGCTCGGCTGGTCGCCGGACGCCGCACGCCTGACGGCCCGGAACCTTGCTATCACCGGTGGCCTCAGCCTGCTCGCTGCCAGCATCCTGCCGCCACTGGCCGCCTGGCTGCCGAGCGCCGTACTGGTGGCGGTGACGCTGCTCTACGGATCGGTGACCATGGCCGGATACTCACGTCAGTTCGCCTTCCTGATCCACCCGGTCGGCTCGACCGCGGCGAACATCGTTGCGGTGACAGTGTTTCTGGCCGGAGCCGGCGGCTATGTCCTTCGCGATGCCCAGCCGTCAACCTCGTCGCCCTAGGCTGGACCGGTGCCCATCGAAACCCCTCGGCTCGTTCTCGCGTCGGCCTCGCCGGCTCGGCTGAAGACGTTGCGCAGCGCGGGAGTCGAGCCGCGCGTCATCGTGGCCGACATCGACGAGCCGGCTGTCGTCGAGGAGTACGGCGGGGCCGACCTGCCCGCCGTCGATGTCGCGCTGGTGCTCGCCCGACGCAAGGCCGAAGTCGTTGCGGCCCAGGTGGATGACGCCCTCGTCCTGGGCTGCGACTCGGTGCTCGAGCTCGACGGCGAGGTGCACGGCAAGCCGGGCAGCCCGGACGCCGCAGCGGCCCGCTGGCGCCAGATGCGCGGCCGCGAGGGTGTCCTGCACACCGGCCACTGGCTGATCGACACCCGCGACAGCGGCGAGCAGGGCGGCACCGGCGTCACGATCGGGGCCGTCGCGTCGACGCTCGTGCGCTTCGCCGACATCACCGACGCCGAGATCGCGGCCTACGTCGCGACCGGCGAGCCGCTCGCCGTGGCCGGGGCGTTCACGCTCGATGGTCTCGGCGGCGCCTTCGTCGACGGCGTCGACGGCGACCCGCACGCCGTGGTCGGCCTGAGCCTGCCGTTGTTGCGCCGGCTGGTGAGCCAGGCCGATGTCGCCTGGACCAGCCTGTGGGCCGACGCCCCCTGAGGCGCCGCCGAACTTGACACGCACGCGGAAGGCTGGCTTAGGTTAGGCACACCTTAGTTACCGCCTCGAAGGATCCCCTGTGCTCCCCACGTTCGTGATCGGCCTCCGGGAAGGACTCGAGGCCGCACTCATCGTCGGGATCATCGCCGCGTTCCTGGCCCGACAAGGCCGCCGCGACGCGCTGCGCCAGGTGTGGGTCGGGGTCGCCGTCGCGGTGGCCATCTGCGTCGGCATCGCCGTCGCGCTGCAGCTGTTCGAGCGGTCGCTCCCGCAGCGCCAGCAGGAGATGCTCGAGACGGTCGTCGGCGTCCTCGCGGTCGCGATGGTGACCGGGATGATCATCTGGATGCGCAAGCACGCCCGCGCCATGAAGGGCGAGCTCGAGGGCGCCGCGGCCGCCGCCCTGGCCCGCGGCTCGGCTCGGGCACTGGTTGTCATGGCCTTCCTCGCCGTGTTGCGCGAGGGCTTCGAGACAGCGGTCTTCCTGCTCGCGACGTTCCAGGCCAGCGGCAACGCCGTGACGGCCGGGATCGGCGCGGTGTTGGGCATCGCTGTCGCCGTCGCGCTGGGCTGGGGGATCTTCCACGGCGGGGTCAAGCTCAACATGGCCCGCTTCTTCACCCTGACCAGCGCCGTGCTCGTCCTGGTGGCGGCTGGCCTGGTGATGACTGCGGTCCACACCGCGCACGAAGCCGGCTGGGTCAACATCGGCCAGGCCCAAGCGGCCGACCTGACCTGGCTGGTCCGGCCGGGCACGCCGGTGGCCTCGCTGCTCACCGGAGTCCTCGGCATCCAGCCGACGCCGACGGTCATCGAGGTCGTCGTGTGGGCGCTCTACCTGGTGCCGATGATGATCTTCGTGCTGCGGCCCGCAGGGCGACCACCGGTCAAGAAACCCGTTGCCGGACAACCGAAGGAGCCCGCGTCGGCGGTCCCCTCTCGCAGCTGAAGCCCAGCTACTGCACCGCACCAGCTGGGGCGCTCCCGAGTAGCCCGCAGGCCCGTTTCCACCACCGTCGTCAGCACGCCGCTCCGCGGTTCTGCTCTGCCCGAAAGGCCTTGTCCCCCATGACCAACCGCCGTCTGCTCACCGTGATCGCCGTCGCGACCGCAGTGCCTCTTGTGGCCACCGGCTGCGCCGCGTCCTCCGGCGGTTCGAGCTCCCGGTGCCGGTGGCTCGGCCGCCAACAACACGGTGACGATCAACTTCACCGACGACGGGTGCACGCCCTCTCCGGCCAGCATCGGCGCCGGCCCGCTGAAGTTCGCGATCGCCAACAAGGGTGCCAACCGGGTCACCGAGGCCGAGGTGCTCCAGAACGGCCGGATCCTGGGTGAGAAGGAGAACCTCACGCCGGGCCTGTCCGGCAACTTCAGCTTGCGGCTCGACGCGGGACAGTACGTCGTCTACTGCCCCAACGCCAAGGCGGACCGGGCCACGCTGACCGTCACTCCCGCCGCGGGGGCCAGCGCAACGGCCACGACCGACCCGTCGCTGACGTCGGCGGTCGCGGCGTACCGCGCCTTCGTGCTCGACGAGGCCGACCAGCTGGGCCCGGCCACCGCGAAGTTCGTGGCCGCTGTGAAGGCCGGCGACGTCGCGAAGGCCAAGGCGCTGTTCGCGCCCGCCCGCTCGCACTACGAGTCGATCGAGCCGGTCGCCGAGAGCTTCGGTGACCTGGACCCCGAGATCGACGCGCGGGTCAACGACGTCGCCAGCCCGAGCGAATGGACCGGCTTCCACCGGATCGAGAAGTCGCTCTGGGAGGACAACAGCACCAAGGGCATGGCCCCCTACGCGGACAAGCTGATGGCCGACGTCACCAAGCTGCAGAAGCTCATCCCGACGGCGAAGCTGCAGCCGGCGGCCATCGCCAACGGCGCCGTCGACCTGCTCGGTGAGGTCGCCAACAGCAAGATCACCGGCGAGGAGGACCGCTACAGCCACACGGACCTGTGGGACTTCGAGGCCAACATCGCCGGCGTCCGTGAGGCGCTCGACGTCCTCACCCCCGCGTTGAAGCTGCGCAACCCGGCGCTGCTCGCAACGGCCAACTCACAGTTCGACGCGGTCGGCCAGGCGCTCTCGACGTACAAGACGCCGGACGGCTACGTCGACTACTCGACCGTCGGCCAGGCCGACCGTCGCCAGCTGACCACCCTGGTCAACACGCTGGCCGAGACGATGAGCAAGGTCGCGCCGGCCATTGTCTGAGCGCAAGCGTCAGCTGACCCGTCGAGGATTCCTCGGCGGGTCAGCGCTCGTCGGCGCCGGTGCCGCCGCCGGCGCGGCCGGTGGCGTGATCGTCACGAGAGCGACGTACGACGAGTCGCCGACACCGGCCGCGTCCGTGCCCTTCCACGGGGCGCACCAGGCCGGGATCGACACGGCCGCCCAGGACCGCCTGGCCTTCGCGGCGTTCGACCTGACCAGCACCCAGCGCAGCGACGTGCAGGATCTGCTGCGCGAGTGGACCCAAGCCGCGGTGGCGATGTGCGCCGGCCAAGCCGTGCCCGGCGTCTCGGACCAGCTGGATGCACCACCGGCGGATACCGGTGAGGCGCAAGGACTTCCGCCGGCTCAGCTCACCATCACCCTCGGGCTCGGGCCGTCCGTCTTCGATCATCGCTTCGGCCTCGCGGCTCGGCGGCCGGCGGCGCTGGCCGACATCCCGGCGCTCCCGCGCGACGAGCTCGACCCGACGCTGTCCAACGGCGACATCGGCATCCAGGCCTGCTCCAACGACCCGCAGGTCGCCTTCCACGCGATCCGCAACCTGGCCCGGATCGGCCGCGACGTCTCGGCGATGCGGTGGTCACAGCTGGGCTTCGGGCGCACCTCCTCGACGAGCACCAGCCAGGCGACGCCGCGGAACCTGATGGGGTTCAAGGACGGCACGCGCAACATCAAGGCCGAGGATGCTGACGACCTCGACCAGTACGTCTGGGTCGGCAGCGAGGGCGACCAGGCCTGGATGCGCGGCGGGTCCTACCTGGTGAGCCGCCGGATCCGGATGCACATCGAGGGCTGGGACCGGGACTTCCTGCAGGACCAGGAGGACGTCTTCGGGCGGACGAAGGTCATCGGGGCCCCGCTCGGTGGGAAGGCCGAGTTCGACACCCCCGACTTCTCGGCCACCGGCGCCGATGGCACTACGGTCATCCCGGCCGACGCGCACATCCGGCTGGCGGCGCACGAGAACAACGGCGGGTTGCGGATCCTGCGCCGCGGCTACTCCTTCACCGACGGCACCGACCAGTCCACCGGCGAGCTGGACGCCGGGCTGTTCTTCATCTGCTACCAGAAGGACCCGCGCACCCAGTTCGTCCCGCTGCAGCGCAAGCTCGGCGCCAACGACCGGCTGAACGAGTACATCGAACACACCAGCAGCGCCGTCTTCGCCTGCCCGCCCGGCGTCAAGAACGCCGGCGACTACTGGGCCAGCGGGCTCTTCGCCTGATTCCCCGCCTCCGGAAACCGGCCGGTCGTGCGGCATGCTGGCCCGGTGAGCCAGGGGGCATTCAGCCAGCTGCCGGTACGCCGCGTGCAACGGCGCGAGCCCGACCCGGGCAACCCCTCGGCCTGGCCACGCACGCTCCCCGTCGCGCGCCAGCTGCTCGCCGAGGGCCTCGATCTCGGCCCGATCACCGTGCTGGTCGGCGAGAACTGGGGCTATCGCCGTACGACGTGGGAGGACCTGGACCTGGTGGGGCACTGGCGTCGTTTCCTGGCCGACCCGCAGCGCTACCTGCGCCACGTGCTGGCTCCGTGAGTCAGAATCGACCCGTGAGCCAGTCGCAGTGGGGCGTCGCCGGCCTGGCCGTGACCGTCGTGTTTCTCCTGTACGCCGCGGTGATGGCCGTCGTCCTGCGCCGGGCGGTTGCGCGTTCGCCGCGAGGCATCGCCAGACGGCTGCGCCGGCCCGGTGATCGAGTGGTCGTGAAGGTGCCGGGCACCGCGGCCGTCTGGGACCCGGGCCGCCCACCGTGTCGGGACAACTCCCGCTGGGGACCGGCTCGCGCGACGTACACGATGGACGACGCCGGGATCGTGCACCTGCATTTCCAACCGGCGCTCGCCGAAGCCGAGGACTCGGCGGGGCCCATCCCGGACTTCCCGCCGCGGTCGCGGACGGTGTGGGCCCTCCTCGTCGGCTATCTCGTTGCCGTCGTGGCTGGCTTTGCCATCGGTTTCGCGATCGGTTCTGGACCGCTCGGCGAACGACTGTTGTGGGGCTTCGCCGGTCTGCTCGTCGCGATGGTGGTCCTGTGGCTGCTGACCCTGCTCCTGCGCGTGGGCAAGGCCGTGCTGGACACCACTCGCCCTCGCAGGCCCGCCTCATGGTGAGCGTCCGCCCGGCCGTTCCCGCCGATCGGGAGCGTGTGGTGCAGACCGTCGTTGCGGCCTTCGCCACCGATCCGGCGTTCCACCACTTCTTCCCTGGCGATGAGTACGCCGAGCAGGCACCGATCTTCGCCCGCCACCTGTTCGACCAGCGGGCACCCCACGGCGGCGTGTGGGTCGCCGACGACGCCGCCGCGGTCGCCCTCTGGAACCCGCCGGGAGTCGTGCCGGACTGGCCCCCCGTCGAGATGGCCCCCACTGCGGTCCAGCGGATGGAGCGGTACGACGGGATCGTGCACCGGCTCCTGCCCACCGAGCCGCACTGGTACCTCGGTGTCCTGGCCACCCACCCGGACCACGCCGGCCGACGGCTCGGGCGGCAGGTGATGGGCGCCGGGCTCGAGCGCGCGGCGGCGGACGGACTTCCCGCCTACCTCGAGACGGTGACGTCGACCAACGTCGCGATCTACACCGCCAGCGGCTGGGAGGTCACCGGGAAGGTCTCGGTGGACGAGCTCGACGTGTGGGTCATGCGCCACTGATCGGCCGATCAGCCGGTGTCGCGGAGTTCGGGCGGTTGAGGTGGTGGTTGCGGGTGAGCCAGCGTGCGCGAGTTGGCGGAGCGTTGTTCGAAGTGTTGGTCGTAGGCGTTGCCGATGTCGTCGTCGGTGCCGGGTGGTCGCCAACGGGTAGATCGTGGTCTTGCCGACGTCCAGGGCGCGGCCGTTGTGCTCGTCGGTCAGGACGGGCACGATCTCGGCGTCGCAGGCCAGTTCTTGCACGGTCAGCGGGGAGACCGGCCAGCCGCCGGGTTCACCGGTCTGCAGCTCACCGCGGCGGGACCAGCCAGGCCAGCCAGGCCGGCCAGGCCAGTCTGGTCGGCTCGGGCGAGGACGGTTTCCAGCGAGGCGAGCAGCGACCAGCCGGCAGTGGGCTCCGCCGCGGGTCGGTAGGGCGTTCGGGTGGCCGGCGCGGGCGGCCAGCGTGGTCTGGGCCAGGGTTTTGAGGGCGTCGGCGGTCCGCTGTCGCCCGGTGCCGCCGCGTCCGGGGTGCCGTCGGCGGCGGGTTGGGGTTTGGCCAGGGGGTCCAGCACGGCGTGCAGCGGCGGCTCCGGCCACCGGCGCGCAGGTGTCCGCCCAGCAGCCACATCCCGTTGGCCTCTTGGACCAGGTAGGCGCTCCCGGGCCCGCTCCTGGGCGTCCTCGTCCTTGGCCAGCCGGCCCGGGGCGTCGGGGTCGAGGCGGTACCGGACCCGCATCCCGGCCCGGCCCAGCTGGGCCGACGTCCAGCCGGGCCGCGGTCCGAGCAGCAGGCCTGGGCCTCGGCCCGGCGTCGACGCTCGCGACCGGCTCCGCTGGGCCTGCGCCAGGCCGTGCTGGTCCGGGTCGAACCCCGCGATGCGGCCGAGAAGTCACCAGCCGGTCGAACGCCGCCCGGGTCGGCGCCAGCTCGCGAGTCGCTCAGATCCTTCAGCCAGCTCGAGCGGCCCGGGCCGTCGCGCCATCGGAGTCCGGCGGTGACCGCGGCCGTGCCGGCGAAACCTCGACACTGCCCGGGCGGCTGCTTGGACGTCCCGGACCGGGCGACCCCCCGCCCGACCGCCTCCGGCGCGAGGCCGGCGACCTGCACCGCCTGACCCGCGCCTCGACCCGAGCCAGCAACTCGACCACCGCGGCGCCAGCTCGGTATCGGAGAGCGCCACAGCGGCCCGCGGTCACCACGTCCAAGGCGGTAGCCAGCGCATCGAGGCCTCGCGGCCACACCGCCCCCGCACTCGCCCGGGTTGTGCCCTCGAACTCCATGAATCGAACCTAGACGGCACCACCGACAAAACCGACAGGCGTTCGAGCCGTCGAGATCACAGATCCATAACACCACTCAGCGAAACTGGCTGTCACGCAATGTAACTCGCTCGATCCAGCGACCATTGCCCCACGACAACTAACTGTCTGATCGCCTGCCTAGACTCGTCGGTCCGGGCGAGCGCCGCCAGCCGGGTCCGGCGCCAGGCGGCGTACCCGACGGGCGCGGCGGTCCCGTCGAGCGCTCCCCCAGTGCGGACAGGACGGCCAGCACGGCCGCGACCTCATCGGGCGCGGCACCGCCGCGGACGATCTCCACGCCCTCGAAGCCGTCAACCGCATCCCGCTCAGACCGGCGGGACGCCATGACGGCGCTCGCTGAACCGCCGGGAGCGCCCAACGGCGTAGCGGAAGCGCAACACGAGCTCCGCCCTGAGGTCCTCGGGCTCGACCACGCCGTCCAGGACCAGGTCCGACACCAGGCGCTCCAGGTCGACGTCGGCTTCGTACTCCTGGCGCCGCTCCGCCACGAAGGCGGCCTGCTCCTCCGGGTCGGCGATCGCCTCGATCTTGTTGGCGTAGACCGCGTTCACTGCAGCTTCGGGCCCCATCACCGCGATCCGGGCCGTCGGCAAGGCCAGGCAGGCGTCGGGTCCGAAGCCCGGGCCGGCCATCGCGTAGAGCCCGGCGCCGTAGGCCTTGCGGAGGATCACCGACACCTGCGGCACCGTCGCCTCGGAGACGGCCGTGATCATCTTGGCGCCGTGCCGGATGATCCCGCCGCGCTCCACCTCGGCGCCGATCATGAAGCCGGGCACGTCGGCGAGGTACAGCAATGGCACGTTGAAGGCGTCACACAGCCAGATGAACCGGGCCGCCTTGTCGGCGCTGTCCGAGAAGAGCACGCCCCCGCGCACGGCCGAGTTGTTGGCCAGCACCCCGACGACCTCGCCGTCCAGCCGCCCGAAGCCGACGACGAGCTCAGCCGCGAACAGTGGCTTGATCTCGAAGAAGGAATCGTCGTCGACCAAGCCCTCGATCACCGCGTGGACGTCGAAGGGCTGGCTCTCGACCTCCGGCACGACCGATGAATCAAGCTCTCGGACGGGCGGCTCGGTCGGGTACGACGGAGGCTGCTCGCGCCAGCAGGTCGGGAGGTAGGAGAAGAACAGCCGGGCCTGCTCGATGGCGTCGGCATCGTCGGTCGCGAGCAGGTCTCCGCATCCGGAGACCGTGCAATGCATCCGGGCGCCGCCCATCTCCTCCAACGAAACTTTCTCTCCGACAACCATCTCGGCCATCCGCGGCGAGCCGAGGTACATCGAGGCATTGCCCTCGACCATGATCACCACGTCGCAGAACGCCGGGATGTAGGCGCCGCCCGCTGCGGACGGCCCGAAGAGGCAACAGATCTGGGGCACCTTGCCCGAGAGCGCGACCTGGTTGTGGAAGATCCGGCCAGCGCCTCGACGACCCGGGAAGAGGTCGACCTGGTCGGTGATCCGCGCTCCGGCCGAGTCGATCAGCCAGAAGACCGGAAGCTCCTCGCGCAGCGCCGTCTCGGTGGCCCGGACGATCTTCTCCACCGTGCGCGCTCCCCAGGAGCCCGCCTTCACGGTCGAGTCGTTGGCCACGACCACGGCGGGCCGGCCGTCGACGAGCCCGCGCCCGGTCACGACCCCGTCGGCCGGCAGGCCCTCGGCCAGGGCGTTGGCATAGCGGCCGTCCTCGACGAACGAGCCGTCATCGACCAGAAGCGAGATCCGCTCTCGCACATAGAGTTTCGAGGCTTTTGCCAAGCGGGTGACGCCCACCTCGTCTGGTCCGGCGGAAGCGTCGTACGCCGCCGCCAGGCGGGCGCGAACGTCGGCCACTCGCGGGTCCGAGGGATGCGTCACGAGGACGTCACCTGAGCAGCCCGAGCCCGCGGGCGATCACCATGCGCTGCACCTCGCTCGTCCCCTCGCCGATCTCCAGGATCTTGGCATCACGGTAGAACCGCGCCACCGGATACTCCTCCATGAAGCCGTTGCCGCCGAAGATCTGGGTCGCGACCCGGGTCGCCGTCACGGCCGCTTCGCTCGAATGCAGCTTGGCGATCGCAGCGGCGGCCTTGACCTCCGCCAGCCCGCGACGACCGGCCGCGTGCTCGTCGCGCAGCCAGGCCGCCTTGTAGGTCAGCAGGCGCGCGGCCTCGACGGCCACCGCGAGATCGGCCACCTGGAAGGCAACGCCCTGGTTGGTCCCGATCGGCGCCCCGAAGGCCAGCCGAGTCTTGGAGTAGTCCGTCGTCAGCTCGAGGCAGGCCTGGGCCAGCCCGACGGCGAGCGCCGAGATGGCGATCCGCCCGTCGTCCAACGTCTTGAGGAACTGCCGGAAGCCATCACCCCGGCGCCCCAGCAGGTTGGCCCCGGGCACCCGGCAGTCGGCGAACGAGAGCCCGTGGGTGTCGGATGCGTGCCAGCCGAGCTTGTCGTAGGCCGGCTCGACGGTGAAGCCCGGCGTGCCACTGGGCACCAGGATCGCGCTCACCTCGGCCTTGCCGTCGTCGCCGACACCGGTGCGGGCGGTGACCGTCACCACCGAGGTGATGTCGGTGCCGGAGTTGGTGATGAACGCCTTGGCGCCGTCGACGATCCACTCCGAGCCGTCGTCAGAGCGGCGCGCTCGGGTCTGGGTCGCGCCGGCATCGGACCCGCCGTCCGGCTCGGTGAGCCCGAACGCCGCCAGC
Source organism: uncultured Actinomycetota bacterium (assembly GCA_963834425.1). Classification (GTDB taxonomy): domain Bacteria; phylum Actinomycetota; class Actinomycetes; order Actinomycetales; family CAVURS01; genus CAVURS01. The sequence continues at coordinate 289,450 of CAWIBR010000013.1, read as the reverse complement.
GCCCGGCCGGCGACCAGGTCGGGCAGCCAGTGCGCCTTCTGCTCGTCCGTGCCGAAGGACAGGATCGGGTTGATGCCCAGCCCCACTCCGGCCGACAGCGTGATGCCGACGCTCTGGTCGACCCGGCCGAGTTCCTCGATGGCCACACACAGGGACGTGAAGGCGCCCCCCGTGTCATCCCCCTGGCCGGTGGCGGCACTCTCCAGACTCCCGCCGTACTCCTCGGGGACCACCAGCCCGAACAGGCCCAGCTCGCCCATCCGCGGGATCAGCTCGACCGGGAAGCGATGCTCCCTGTCCCACTGCGCGACGTACGGCGCGACGTGGTCCTGGGCGAACTCGCGCACCACCGCGCGGAAGTCCTCGTGGTCCTTACTGAGCTCGAACGGCATCGTCAGCCTCCGGGGATCGCCCTGCTCTTGACGTTGACGTCAAGGTAAAGCGAGGATGCGGCCCGTGGCAAGTGAGCCGACCGATGGGCTGGGCGATGGGCTGGGCGATGGGCTGAGCATCGCGCAGATCGCCGCTGAGTACGGCGTCACGCACCGCACGGTCCGGTTCTACGAGGACCGCGGCCTGATCGCTCCGGAGCGCCGCGGCACTCGCCGGATCTATCACCCCCGCGACCGGGTCCGGCTGGGCCTGATCCTGCGGGGCAAGCGGCTTGGCTTCTCCCTCGAGCAGATCACCCGGATCGTCGACATGTACGACGAGCAGCCGGGCGAAGCCGGTCAGCTGCGCTACCTGCTGGACCAGATCGGGGAGCGGCGGGCCGACCTGGAGCAGCGCCGGCTGGACGTGCTGGCGGCCCTGACCGAGCTGGACGAGCTGGAACGCCGCTGCGTCCAGGACCTCACAGCCCTGACCTCACAGCCCTGACCTCACAGCCTGACCCGGACTGCTCAGCGTCGATCGCTCAGCCGGAGAAGTCCTGCACGACGTACCAGGTGCTGCCCGACTTCGCGGCGCCGATCGCAATGTGGGTGTAGTGGCTGCCCAGCAGGTTGGCTCGGTGGTCCGGCGAGTTCATCCACAAGGTCACGACCTCCGCGGCGGTGACGTTGCCGTCCGCGATGTTCTCGGCCGCCCAGGACTGGCCGCACTTGCTGAGGAACGGCGACAGCGACTGGTGCACGAGCGTCTTGGTGGCGGCCAGGTGGTTCGCCCACGAGGTGGCGTAGCCGGAGAGGCAGCTGGTCACGCTGAGCGCCTTGAGGCCGTGCGCACTGCGCTGGGCGTTGGTGGCCGAGAGGACCTGCGCCTCGTAGGTCTGCGCGGTGGTCGGCGGCGCCACCGTCAGCAACGGGGCAACCGGCGTCGACGCGGTCCAGACCGGGCTCGTGGAGGCCTGAGCGGAGCCCGTCGCGAGGGTCACGGCCGCGGCGGAGGCCACGATGGCGATGACGCCAGCAACGGAGGCAAGCTTCGAGCGACGGAGGGTGATGGACATGCTCCGTACCGTGACAGGTAACGTTTTGCGGTCGGAAGACCCCAAAGAGTCATCGTTACCGTTTCGAGATCAACTTTCGGCGTGTCGCCCCCTCTCAATGCTGCGATCGGGTGACAGAGCGCCGATGGCCCTCCCCCATTTGCCACACGCCCGGCCCCGGCCGGATCCCCACCCGGCGGCGCTAGGCTCCGACCGCACCGACCAGCAGGTCGAAGGCAGTTGAACCGCACGTTGAGCGGACATCGAGAGCACGTCGAGAGCACGTCGAGAGCAGTCGAGAGCAAGGAGCGCGCGTGGCCGGCCGCCGCAGCAACCGGATCATCTCCAAGGTCTTGATCGCCAACCGGGGCGAGATCGCCGTACGGATCGCCCGGGCCTGCCGCGATGCCGGCATCGCCTCCGTGGCGGTCTACGCGGACCCGGACCGCGATGCCCTGCACGTCAAGGTCGCCGACGAGGCCTACGCCCTGGGGGGCAGCACGCCCGCCGACTCCTACCTGGTGCAGAGCGCGCTGCTGGACGTGGCTGCGCGCAGCGGAGCCGACGCCGTGCACCCGGGCTACGGCTTCCTGGCCGAGAACGCGTCGTTCGCCCAGGCCGTCCTGGACGCCGGGCTGGTCTGGATCGGTCCCTCGCCCGAGGCGATCGACGCCCTCGGGGACAAGGTCAAGGCCCGGCACATCGCCGAGCGGGCCGGAGCGCCCCTCGTCGCCGGCACTTCCGACCCCGTCTCAGGGGCCGATGAGATCGTCGCCTTCGCCCAGGAGCATGGGCTGCCGGTCGCCATCAAGGCGGCGTACGGCGGGGGCGGGCGGGGCCTGAAGGTCGCCCGCACGATCGAGGAGATCCCCGAGCTGTTCGACTCTGCGACCCGTGAGGCCGTCGCGGCCTTCGGTCGCGGCGAGTGCTTCGTCGAGCGTTACCTGGACCAGCCGCGCCACGTCGAGACGCAGTGCCTGGCCGACACCCACGGCACGGTCGTCATCGTCTCGACCCGCGACTGCTCCCTGCAGCGACGGCACCAGAAGCTCGTCGAGGAGGCGCCCGCGCCGTACCTCTCGCCGGAGCAGAACGCCCAGCTGTACGACGCCTCGAAGGCCATCCTGCGCGAGGCGGGCTACACCGGCGCCGGCACCTGCGAGTTCCTGGTCGGCCAGGACGGCGCCATCTCCTTCCTCGAGGTCAACACCCGGCTGCAGGTCGAGCACCCGGTCTCCGAGGAGGTCACCGGCATCGACCTGGTCCGCGAGCAACTGCGCATCGCCGCCGGCGAGGAGCTCGGCTACGACGACCCGGTCGCGCACGGGCACTCGTTCGAGTTCCGGATCAACGGTGAGGACGCCGGCCGCGGCTTCCTGCCCTCGCCCGGCACCGTGGCCCGGTTCGACCCGCCCTCGGGCCCTGGCGTGCGGGTCGACTCCGGCGTCGTCTCCGGCGACGTGATCGGCGGGGCCTTCGACTCGATGTTGGCCAAACTGATCGTCACCGGCGCCGACCGGCAGCAGGCGCTCGAGCGCTCTCGCCGGGCGCTGGCTGAGTTCGTCGTCGACGGCATGCCGACCGTGCTGCCGTTCCACCGCGCCGTCGTGGCCGATCCGGCGTTCGCCACGGACGACGAGACGCCGTTTCGCGTGCACACCCGCTGGATCGAGACCGAGTGGGACAACACCGTCGAGCCGTTCGACCCGGCGAGCGCCGCGCAGACCCCCGAGGCCGGCGAACGCGAGCGCGTCGTCGTCGAAGTGGGCGGCAAGCGGCTCGAGGTCGTCCTCCCGGCCGGCCTGGGCGCGGCCGGCGCCGCGACAGCCGGGGGCGGCCAGCGGGCCCGGGCTCCGCGGCGTACGACGGCGAGTTCGGGGGCGGGATCGGCCGGCGGTGACGCGCTGACGGCGCCCATGCAGGGCACCATCGTCAAGATCGCGGTGGAGGACGGTCAGCAGGTGGCCCAAGGCGACCTGGTCGTCGTCCTCGAGGCCATGAAGATGGAGCAGCCGATCACTGCCCACAAGGCCGGGACGATCAGTGGCCTGACCGCCGCCGTGGGCGAGACGGTCACGAGCGGCGCCGTCCTGTTGAAGATCCAGAGCGAGTGAGCGCGGCCGCTTCGGCGGCTCCGGCCAGGGGAACGCCGGTGGCCAGGACCCTCGGGGTCGTGACCGGCTGGGTGCGGGCGGGCGCGGTCGGCTGGATCGCGCTGCTGACCTGGCTGGTCCTGCTCGTCGGGGGCATGGTCGCCGTCAACGCGATGGGCGTTAACCCGCTCACCACTCACGGCGTGGTCCTGCCGCTCGCCATCGGCATCCCGATCGGGATGATCGGCTTCGGCCTGGCCGCCCGGATCCGCTCGGCCTGGCTGGTCGGGGTGGTGGCCGGCACGTACGCCGCATGGGCGGGTGTGACGATCACGGCGGCCCTGGTCGGCACGCCGTACGGGTTCGGCATCATCGCCGGCGACGCGGGCCGGATGTCGGCGCTGGTCATGCACTTCTCGACGACCTGGCACCCGAGCGATGCGGCTGATCCTTCACTGGCGCCGGAGTACCCGCCGCTCTATCCGATGATCATCGGGCCGAGTCGCCGCCTGGACCGGGCAGCCCGGGTGGCAGCTCCTTCGCCCGGCCCAGGCCGTCGTCGTGAGCTTCGCCGTCGTCGCGGGGTTCCTGCTCTGGCGCCGGCTCATCGGCGACGTGCCGGCGCTGCTGGCGAGCACGTCGATCTTCGCGATCATGATCGAGCCCAGCAAGGGCAACGAGATCCTGTCGCTCGCGATCTACCTGCCGTGGCTGCTGGGCACGTTCGCGGACCTGCGAGCTCCGACCCGACCGCTCAGAGCACGTGGCCTGACGGCGGCCGAGGGCCCTGCATCCGGTGGTCAGCGGCATCATCATCGGGTTGGTGGTGCCGTGGGCCCCCCAGGTGCTGTTCCTGTCCGTGCTCGCGCTGCTGATGGTTGCCGGCCGCACCTGGTGGCTGGCGGAGCGCACGACCCGGCGAGCCCTGCTGATCCGTTGGGGCACAACGGTTCTCGTCGCGCTCGTTGTCGCCTCGTGGTTCGTCGTGCCGCTCGCCAAGGCCTACCTGACCGGCCAGGTCGACGTCGTCGCCGACCTCTTCCTGGGGTCGCCGTTGGTGCTCGCGCCGTTCACCATCATCTCCCCGCGCCCCGCGATCATCGCGGCCCTGCAGATCGCGGGCGTCCTGGGGCTGGCCGGTCTCTGGCGGCGGACCTGGTGGGCGCCGCCCCTCGGTCTTTACGTCGGCGGCGTCCTGATCGGCCGGGCCCTGATGCTCGTGCGGTTCGCGAACTCCGGGCACGCCTTCATGCTCTATTACGTGGCGCCGTCGCTGGGCTACGCGCTCGACGTGGCCGGGATCCTGACGCTGGTGGAGGTCTGGGCCTGGGCACGGGGCTATCTGGCCGCCCGCGACGTACCGGTTCGGCTGGTCGCGGTGACGCTGTGCGCGCTGCTCATCGGCGCCAGCGGCTACGCCGCCTGGGCCGCATGGGCGCCTGCGCCGCGGGGGGTCGACGACAACGCGACCAACCCGGTCACGGCCTACAACCTGTCCATGTCGGCTCACGCGGACCTGTTGCCCAACGGCGACTTGGTCGCGCTTCCCGGCCCCGGTCACCGCACCCGGCTTCCCGAACGACGATGTCGTGGGGTTCGTGCACCGAAGCCTGGGCGCCGCACGTCACCCCGGATGTGATCAGCGACAACCAGGCGATCTTCGCCTACAACGCCTGGCCCGACTGGCTGATGCCGGACCGGGTCGCCGCCAGCGGCCTGACCCGCTGGGACTACCGGCACTCGCTGCTGGCCTCGCTGGCCCAGACCAGCGACCCGGCCACCCTGGCCAAGGGCTTGGCCCACCTCCAGTTCGGCGGGGTCGACGTCCTGATCCTGAAGGTGACGCAACCAGCCGACGGGGATCAGCAGCACGCCGGTCTGGTCCTTCGCCGACATCGACTTCCAGCCCGCGGCGTTCGCCGGGCCGCAGTTCGACGTCTCGCCCCAGATCGGCGACTACGTCGTCATCACCCGCGTCGCCGACTGAGCCCGCACACCAGGCAGTCACTGAACCGGTCGGCGGCTCGCAGCCGGTGTCAGTCCTTGGTGAGCTGGTCGTCGACGAACTTCTGGCCCTTGTCGATCTGGTCCTTGTATTTCTCGCCGGTCTTCTCATCGATCAGGTCCCCGGCCTTCGACACGGCCTGCTGGACCTGATCGGAGTGATCCTGCGCGAGGTCCTTGGCCTTGTCGGCCAGCCCCTTGGCGTCATCCAGAAATCCCATGCTGGCTCTCCCTCGTGATCAGCGGCGGCCCAGCCGGCTCGCCGTCGTACCCCTGCGTCGTACCCCTGGACTGACGCTACCCGGCGTCAGGCCCGCACGTGGAGCTGTCGGGCGGCCTCGGCCACCGACCCGCTCATCGAGGGATAGATCGTGAAGGCGCTGGCCACCTGGTCGACCGTGAGCTTCTGCGCGACCGCGAGGGCCACCGGGAAGATCAGCTCGGACGCCCGCGCGGCCACCACGACCCCGCCGACGACGATGCCCGTGCCCGGCCGGGCGAAGAGCTTCACGAACCCGTCCGAGAGGTGCTCCATCTTGGCCCGCGCGTTGGTGGCCAGCGGCAGCATGATGGTCTTGGCATCCATCGTGCCCTCGCGAATCTCCTTCTCGGAGTAGCCGACCGTGGCGATCTCGGGGTCGGTGAAGATGTTGGCCGCGACCGACTTGAGGTTGATCGGCGAGACCGCGTCGCCGAGCGCGTGCCACATGGCGATCCGGCCCTGCATGGCGGCGACCGAGGCCAGCGGCAGCAGCCCGGTGCAGTCGCCGGCCGCATAGATGCCACGCACGCCGGTCCGCGAGACCCGGTCGACCTCGATGTGACCGGACTCGGTCAGCTCCACACCGGCCTTGACCAGGCCGATGCCCGCGGTGTTGGGGATGGAGCCGACGGCGAGCAGGCAGTGGCTGCCCTCAACTGTGCGCCCGTCCTCGAGCTCGACCACCACGCCCTGTCCATCGGGGGTACGCCGCACGGCGGCCGCCCGCGAGCGGTTGAGCACCTCCATGCCGCGGCGCCGGAAGACCTTCTCGATCACCTCGGCGGCGTCGGCGTCCTCGCCCGGCAGGACCCGGTCCCGGCTGGAGACCAGGACGACGGGGCAGCCCAGGCCCAGGTAGCCGTGCGCCAGCTCGGCCCCGGTGACCCCCGAGCCGACGACGATCAACCGCTCAGGCAGGGCCGGCAGGTCGTAGATCTGCTGCCAGGTCAGGATCCGCTCGCCGTCCGGCTGGGCGGTTGGCAGGACTCGGGGCGAGGCCCCCGTCGCGATCAGGACGACGTCGGCGTCCAGGCGCTCCCCCGGTCCGTTGCCGGTCCCGTCGCCAGTCTCGACCTGGACGGCCAGCCGGCTGGAGGTGGCATCGGCGGGGTCCAGCCGTCCGCGGCCGCGAACGACCGTGACGCCGTCGCGCTTGAGCCGCATCGCGATGTCCTCGCTCTGCGCCGCGGCCAGCGCCTTGATCTGGGCGTTGACCTCGGCCAGGTCCGGCACCGCAGCCGTGGCTCCGCTGCCGGTGCCCTGCTGCTCGACGTACCGGGTCCGGGCATCCGCCCTCGCGATCAAGGCTTTGCTGGGCACGCAGTCCGTCAGGACGCAGGCGCCGCCGAGACCCTCGCGATCGATGACGGTGACGTCGGCGCCGAGCTGGGCCGCCACCAGGGCGGCCTCGTAGCCGCCCGGTCCTCCGCCCAGGATGGCCACCCGTTGCCGTCGCGCGCTCACCCGACCATCCAACCAGCGGTTCGGCGGCGAGGTGACCACCAAGCCCACGCTCGGCAACTACGCTGCGGCCCATGGCGCTGTACGCGGCGTATGCCGTCAGTCTCGATCCGCGGCGAATGTCCGAACGTGCACCGCACTCGCCGCTGCACGGCTGCGGCTGGGTCATCGGCTGGCGGCTGACCTTCGGCGGCGAGGAGCTCGGCTGGGACGGCGCCCTGGCCACCCTGGTCGAGGACGTGGCCGACCAGGTCTACGTCGCGGTCTACGACCTCACCGACGAGGACGAGCGCTCGCTGGACCAGTGGGAGAGCATGGACCTGGGGCACTTCCACAAGGTCAAGCTGCGGGTGCACCTGCTCGAGGGCGATGTGCTGGCCTGGGTCTACCTGCTGGACGCCTATGAAGGCGGCCTGCCCTCGGCGGGCTACCTGGACGACGTGGCCAACTCGGCCGAACGGGCCGGTGCGCCCACCGACTATGTGGCAGCGTTAAGGGGTCGGCCGCACGGCTGAGGCGACGCCGGGGACAGTCAGCAGGACACCTGAGGGGGACGGCAGTTGAGGCGTCGAGGGATCGCGATCGCGGTCGTGGCGGCCGTGGTGCTGGCCGTCGTGGCTGGACTGCTGTTGGTCCGCGGTTCGGGCGGCGGGGGTGGGCCGGCTTCGGTCGCGAAGTCGTCGCCGAGCGCCGCGTCCGGCCGTCGGCCGAGCCCCGCGAGCGCGGCGACGGTGCACTGGGGTGCCTGCAGTGACGCGGACCTGAAGAAGGCCCACGCCGTGTGCGCGCTGCTCTCGGTGCCGCTGGACTACGCCCACCCGACCGGGACCCGGATCAAGATCGCGCTGTCGATGGTCCGGCACACGTCCTCGTCCTCGAAGTACCAGGGCATCATGCTGGCCAACCCGGGCGGCCCGGGGCAGAGCGGGCTCGGCCTGGCGACCCTCGGTGCGTCCGTGCCCCACGGCGTCGGCGGCGACTACGACTGGATCGGCTTCGACCCGCGCGGCGTCGGCAGCAGCGTGCCCGCGCTGAGCTGCGAGGCCAGCGAGATGACCGGCCCTCGGATGCCCTACGTCCCCACGAGCGCCAAGGCGACCGACCGAGTGGCTGCAGCAGTCAGCCGCCTACGCCAAGGACTGCGGCGAGAAGGGCGGCGACCTGCTCGACCACCTGAGCACGGTCGACTCGGCCCACGACCTCGACAGCATCCGAATCGCGTTGGGGCAGAGGCAGATCAACTACTACGGCTACTCCTACGGCACCTATCTCGGCCAGGTCTACGGCACGCTCTTCCCGACCCATGTACGCCGGATGGTCCTGGACAGCAACGTCGACCCGCGCACGGTCTTCTACCAGGGCAACCTCGACCAGGACACGGCCTTCGAACGCAACATCCGGCTCTGGTTCGCGTGGGTCGCCTCGCACGACGCGACGTACCGTCTGGGCTCGACCCCGGCCGCGGTCTCGGCGCAGTTCTACCGGACCCAGGACCGCCTGCAGAAGGACCCGATCGGCCAGGTCGGCGGCGACGAGTGGTCCGACATCTACACCCTCGCGGGCTACACCCAGCAGGCCTGGCCGCAGCTCGCCGCGACGTTCGCCGACGTCGTGCACAAGGGGACCAGCGCCGACCTGACCCCGCTCTACGACTACGTCGACACCCCCGGCGACGACAACAGCCACGCGATGTACCTCGCCACCCAGTGCACCGACGCGCCGTGGCCCAGGAGCGCCGCCACGAACCTGGCCGATGCTCGCCGGGTCGCGCGCACCGCGCCCTTCCTGACCTGGCAGAACATGTGGTTCAACGCGCCGTGCATCACCTGGCCAGCCCCTGCTCACGCACCGCTGACCATCGACGGCAGCCAGGTCGCCAGCACGCTGCTCGTCGACCAGACGCTGGACGCGGCCACGCCGTACCCGGGCAGCCTGGAGACGCGCAAGCTGTTCCCGCACTCGGTCCTGCTCGCCCTGCCGGGCGGCACCAGCCACGCCAACTCGCTCTCCGGCGACAGCTGCGAGGACGACCTGATCGCGCGCTACCTCTCGACCGGCGCGCTACCGGCCCGCAAGGCCGGCGCCGGTCCCGATGCGACCTGCGCACCCCCGCCGTTACCGAGCCCGCAGGGCTGATCCCGGCGGGATCTGGGGGGATCCGGACCGTCGAATCTCTTGCGCCGAGCCCTCGCAGCGACTAGGCATGCGGTGGACCAGGGGGCATCCGAGCGATGTTCCCGCTCCTGCTATCCGCGCGAGTTCGCAGAGAGGGATCGCTCATGAGGCGAGTCATTGCAGTAGCCGCGGCCATCGGCCTCGGAGTCACCGGACTGGCGACGGCGGGGACCGCCTCCGCCGCCCAGCGACCGTCCGGTTCGTCAAACCTAGCCAGCACACCGGCCACGGTGCCCGTCACGGCGTCGTCCATCCACTGGAGCACCTGCTCCGATCCTGGGCTGACGTCGTTCGGCGCCGTGTGCGCCATGCTCAGCGTGCCGCTCGACTACAGCAAGCCCCATGGCACGAAGATCCAGCTCGCCCTATCCATGGTCAAGCACTCCGTGCCCGCCTCGAAGTACCAGGGCATCATGCTCATCAACCCCGGCGGGCCCGGCGGCTCCGGTCAGGGCTTGTCCTTCCTCGGCCAGCTGGTGCCCGGCGGCGCCGGCGATGCCTACGACTGGATCGGCTTCGACCCGCGCGGTGTCGGCGCCAGCGTCCCGTCGCTGAGCTGTGACCCGAACTACTTCGCCGGCCCGCGCCCGGCCTACGTTCCGTACAACCCCGCCTTGAAGACGGCTTGGCTCACGCGTTCCAAGACGTACGCCGCCCAGTGCGGCGCGGACGGCGGCGCCTTGCTCAACCACGTCACGACTGTCGACTCGGCCAAGGACATGGACAGCATCCGCGCCGCCACCGGGCCAGCAGTCAGATCAACTACTACGGCTTCTCCTACGGCACCTACCTCGGCCAGGTCTACTCGACCCTCTTCCCGTCTCACGTGCGCCGGATGGTGCTCGACAGCAACGTCGACCCGCGCAAGGTGTGGTACCAGGCCAACCTCGACCAGGACCCGGCCTTTGAGCGCAATACCAAGATCTGGTTCGCGTGGGTGGCCAAGTACGACTCGGTCTACCACCTGGGCAAGACCGAGAAAGCGGTCGAAAACCTCTGGTACCAAACGCAGAATGAGCTCCAGGCTAATCCGGCCGGAGGGATCGTCGGCGCCGACGAGTTCAGCGACGCCTTCGAGCTACGCGGGCGTACTACCAGCAGACCTGGCTCGCAGCTCGGCGACACCTTCGCGTCCTGGGTGCACGGGAAGGACACGGCCAAGCTGGTCGACCTCTACGAAGAGGTGGACGGCCCGGGCGACGACAACGGGTTCGCGATGTACCTCGCCACCGAGTGCACCGACGCGCACTGGCCGTCGAGCATCTACGAAGGTCTTCGCCGACAACTGGCGGGTCTTCCAGACGGCGCCCTACCTCACCTGGAACAACGCCTGGTTCAACGGGCCTTGCTCGTACTGGCCAGGTCAGGCCAGCACGCCGGTGAAGATCAACGGCAGCCAGGTCGCGCCGATCCTGCTCGATCGACGAGACGCTCGACGCTGCGACGCCGTACGAAGGCAGCCTCGAGACCCGGAGCCTCTTCCCGACGCTCCAGCCTGATCGCCCTGCCCGGCGGGACCTCGCATGCGAACTCGCTGAACGGCGACGCCTGCCTGGACAACCAGATCGCGGCCTACCTGGCCAACGGAACCCTTCCCCACCGCAAGGCGGGCAACCGGGCCGATGCGACCTGCCAGCCGCTGCCGGTCCCGGTGCCCACGGCTGCGTCCATGGCACCGCAGGCTAAGGCCCGCACCGCGGCGCCGGATCTGCCGGCGCTGCGCAACCGGCTGGTGCAGCTGGTCCGCAGCTGAGGGTGAGCGGCGTGCCGCCGATCGGGCCAGCTGGTCTGGCACGATCGGCGGCATGACGCCGAGACGACGTTGGACTCCGCGGCCGACCCGATGGACGTCGCGCGTGCCGCGGCCGCCCAGATCGCCGAGCTGACCGGGGTGGAGCGCCACGATGTCGCGCTGGTCCTCGGCTCCGGCTGGGGCCCGGCGGCCGATCTGCTCGGGCGCACCGAGGCCCAGGTCGAGGCCGCCGACCTGCCCGGTTTCTCCGCTCCGGTTGTCGCCGGGCACGGCGGCTTCGTCCGCTCGGTGGCGATCGGCGAGACCGGGCGCCGGGCGCTGGTCCTGCCCCGCACACACTTGTACGAAGGCAAGGGAGTGCGCTCGGTCGTCCACGGCGTCCGAACGGCTGCGGCGGCCGGCTGTTCGGTCATCGTCTTCACCAACGGCTGCGGCGGCCTGGACCGGTCCTGGGCCCCCGGCACCCCTGTGCTGATCACCGACCACCTCAACCTGACCGGCGTCTCGCCGATCGAGGGCGCGAACTTCATCGACCTGACCGACCTTTACTCACCCCGGCTGCGCGCGCTGTGCCGCGCAGTCGAACCCGGCCTGGCCGAGGGCGTCTACGCGCAGTTCCACGGACCGCAGTACGAAACGCCGGCCGAGGTGCGGATGGCCGGCTTCCTCGGCGCCACCCTGGTCGGGATGTCGACCACCATCGAGGCCATCGCGGCCCGCCAGGCCGGGCTGGAGATCCTCGGCCTGTCCCTCGTGACCAACCTCGCGGCCGGGATCAGTGACCGCCCGCTCGACCACGCCGAAGTGCTCGAGGCCGGCCGCGCCGCCGCCGAACGCTGCGGCCGGATGCTCGCGCAGGTGGTGCAGCAGCTGTGAGCGCTGACCCGAGTCTCGATGGGCTGCTGGCTCAGGCCCAGGCCTGGTGCGACGACGACCCAGACCCTAGACACCCGGGCCGAGCTCGCCGACCTGATCGAGTCGGCTCGAGGCGGCGACCCCAGCGCCGCAGCCGATCTGGCCGACCGGTTCAGCGGGCTGCTGGAGTTCGGCACGGCCGGCCTGCGCGGCGAGCTCGGCGCCGGCCCGCACCGGATGAACCGTTCGGTCGTCATCCGCGCGGCCGCTGGCCTCACGGCGTACCTGCAGGAGTCGGGGTGCGTCGCCGAGCGTCGTGATCGGGTACGACGCTCGCCACAACTCCGACGTCTTCGCCCGCGACACCGCAGCGGTGGTCACGGCCGCCGGCGGCAGCGCCATGGTGCTCCCCCATCGGCTGCCGACTCCGGTGCTGGCCTTCGCGATCCGCCACCTCGGCTGCGACGCCGGCGTGATGGTGACCGCGAGCCACAACCCGCCGCAGGACAACGGCTACAAGGTCTACCTCGGCGATGGCAGCCAGATCGTGCCGCCCGCCGACGCCGAGATCGCGGCCGCGATCGACGCCATCGCGCGCACGTCCGACGTGGCGCTGGCCGACGAGGGCTGGGTCACGCTCGACGACGAGCCCCTGCTTGCCTACCTGGACGGCGTGGCGGCTGTCCCACGACCGGGCACCCCGCGCGAGCTGTCAATCGTGCACACTCCTCTGCACGGTGTCGGTCGGGACGTGTTGGTGGCCGCTCTGGTCAAGGCCGGCTTCTCGGCGCCGTACGTCGTTGTCTCGCAAGGGGATCCGGATCCGGACTTCCCCACGGTGGCCTTTCCCAACCCCGAGGAACCGGGCGCCATCGACGCGGCGCTGGACGCGGCCCGGGAGCAGGACGCCGACATCGTGCTGGCCAACGACCCGGATGCCGATCGATGTGCGGTGGCCGTGCCGGACCCCGCGACCGAGGGTGGCTGGCGGATGCTGCGCGGCGACGAGGTCGGTGTGCTGCTGGGCGCTCATCTGATCGACCGCGGCATCCCGGAGGGCGCAGTTTTTGCGAACTCGATCGTCTCCTCGCGCTGGCTGGCCGCGCTGTGCGCCGACGCCGGCATCCGCCACGAGGAGACGCTCACCGGCTTCAAGTGGATCGGCCGGGTGCCGGGGCTGCGCTACGGCTACGAGGAGGCGCTCGGCTACTGCGTCGACCCGGAGCGGGTGCGCGACAAGGACGGCGTCTCGGCCGCGCTGCTGATGGCCGAGCTGGCCGCGGGCCTGAAGGCGCAAGGCCGCTCGCTGCTGGACCGGCTGGACGAGCTGGCCGCGAGGCACGGGCTCTACCAGAGCGACCAGCTCTCCATGCGGGTCGATGACCTGGCCCAGATCGGCGCGGCCATGCAGCACCTGCGCGACCAGCCGCCCACCGAGCTGGGCGGCAGCCCGGTCGTCGGACTCGATGACCTGTCGCAGCCCACCACTGGCCTGCCGCCGACCGACGGCCTGCGCTTCTCGATGGCCGATCGCTCCCGGGTGATCGTCCGGCCGAGCGGCACCGAGCCCAAGCTCAAGTGCTACCTCGAGGTGATCGTGCCCGTCGCCTCCGGTGACGTCGGCGACGTGCCGGCCGCGCGGGCGGCGGCGCACGATCAGCTCGCCCGGCTCCGGGCCGACGTCGGCGCCGCTGTCGGGTTGGACTGAGTCCGTAGACTGAGCCAAGTGAGCACCGCCGCCGATGTCACGCCCCTCGACCGGGCCCGGGAGCTCGTCGGCACCAGTGATCTGACCGATGCGGCTCTGCGCCGGTTCTTGCACGGTTTGCCCGGCGTCGACCAGGTCGGCGCCCAGGCCCGGGCCGCCGACCTGTCCACGCGCTCGATCAAGACCACCGCGAAGGCCTGGGCGATCGACCTGGCCATCTCGATGATCGACCTGACGACGCTGGAGGGTGCCGACACCCACGGCAAGGTCCGCTCGCTGTGCGCGAAGGCCACCACGCCCGACCCCTCTGACCTCACGACTCCCCGCGTGGCCGCCATCTGCGTCTACAACGACCTGGTCGGCACCGCGATCGACGCGCTGACCGAGTACGGCGGACGGGCGCCCTCGACCCAGGGCGGCGACGCCTGGGTCAACGTCGCGGCCGTCGCCACCGCCTTCCCCTCGGGCCGAGCCAGCCAGGCGGTCAAGCTGGCCGACACCCATGACGCGGTGGTCGCCGGCGCCGACGAGGTCGACATGGTGATCGACCGGGGAGCCTTCCTGTCCGGCCGCTACTTGCAGGTCTTCGAGGAGATCGCGGCCACCCGCGCCGCCTGCCATGCCGACGACCACCAGGCCCACCTGAAGGTGATCCTGGAGACCGGCGAGCTCGCGACCTACGACAACGTCCGCCGCGCCTCCTGGTTGGCCATGCTGGCCGGCGCCGACTTCATCAAGACCAGCACCGGCAAGGTCTCGCCCGCCGCCACGCTGCCGGTGACCCTGCTGATGCTGCAGGCCGTCCGCGACTTCCGGGCCCAGACCGGGACACCAGATCGGCGTCAAACCGGCCGGTGGCATCCGGTCGAGCAAGGACGCCCTGCGCTACCTGGTGACGGTGAGCGAGACGGCCGGGCCGGACTGGCTCGACCCGGCCTGGTTCCGGTTCGGCGCCTCCAGCCTGCTCAACGACCTTCTGCTGCAACGGCAGAAGCTCACCACCGGCCATTACTCCGGCCCCGACTACGTCACGGTGGACTGATGCCGACCTTCGATTACGCACCCGCGCCCGAGTCGCGCGACATCGTCGACCTGCGCAGCAGCTACGGGCTGTTCATCAACGGCGAGTTCACCGCCCCGGCCGCCGGGACGCGTCTTCAAGACGGTCAACCCCGCGACCGAGGAGGTGCTCGCCGAGATCTCCGAGGCCGGGGACGCCGACGTCGATCGTGCGGTGCGGGCCGCGCGAGCGGCGTACGACACGGTCTGGTCCAAGCTGCCGGGGCGCGAGCGAGGCAAGTACCTGTTCCGGATCGCTCGCCTGATCCAGGAGCGGGCCCGGGAGCTGGCCGTGCTGGAGAGCCTGGACAACGGCAAGCCGATCCGGGAGAGCCGCGATGTGGACGTGCCGCTGGCTGCGGCTCACTTCTTCTATTACGCCGGATGGGCCGACAAGCTCGAGCATGCGGGTGTCGGGCCGGACCCGCAGCCGTTGGGCGTTGCGGGACAGGTGATCCCGTGGAACTTCCCGCTGATGATGCTGGCCTGGAAGATCGCACCGGCGCTGGCCTGCGGCAACACGGTGGTGCTCAAGCCGGCCGAGACGACGCCGCTCACCGCGCTGCTTTTCGCCGAGATCTGCCAGCAGGCCGACCTGCCGCCGGGCGTCGTCAACATCCTCACCGGCGCCGGCGCCACCGGGCGGGCCGTGGTCGAGCATCCGGGTGTGGACAAGGTCGCCTTCACCGGGTCGACCGAGGTCGGCAAGGCGATCGCGCGGGCCATCGCCGGAACCCGCAAGAAGGCGACGCTCGAGCTGGGTGGCAAGGCCGCCAACATCGTCTTCGACGACGCCCCCATCGATCAGGCCGTCGAGGGCATCGTCAACGGCATCTTCTTCAACCAGGGCCATGTCTGCTGCGCCGGGTCGCGCCTGCTGGTGCAGGAGTCGGTCGCCGACGAGGTCGTCGACCGGCTCAAGCAGCGCCTGACCACGCTGCGGGTCGGCGACCCGCTCGACAAGAACACCGACGTCGGCGCGATCAACTCGGCCGAGCAGCTGGCCCGGATCCGCGAGCTGACCCAGGTCGGCGAGGACGAGGGCGCCGTGCGCTGGAGCCCGCCGTGCGTCCTGCCCGATCGCGGATTCTGGTTTGCCCCAACGGTTTTCACCGATGTCTCCCAGACGCACCGGATCGCCCGTGAAGAGATCTTCGGGCCGGTGCTGTCGGTGCTGACCTTCCGCACCCCGGACGAGGCAGTCAGCAAGGCCAACAACACGCCGTACGGTCTCTCGGCCGGCGTGTGGACCGACAAGGGCTCGCGGATCCTGTGGATGGCCGACCGGCTGCGGGCCGGCGTGGTCTGGGCCAACACGTTCAACCGGTTCGACCCGACGTCGCCCTTCGGCGGCTACAAGGAGTCGGGCTACGGCCGCGAGGGCGGCCGGCACGGGCTGGAGGCCTACCTTGCCCACTAGGACCCGCGCGGCGAGCGCCCCGAAGGACACCCGGCTGGACGTCCGCAAGACCTACAAGCTCTACATCGGCGGCGCCTTCCCGCGCAGCGAGTCCGGCCGCTCGTACGACGTGCACGACGCCAAGGGCGCGTTCCTGGCCAACGCGGCCCGGGCCTCCCGCAAGGACGCACGCGACGCCGTCGTCGCCGCTCGGTCGGCGTTCGGTGGCTGGTCGGGGGCCACGGCGTACAACCGGGGCCAGGTGCTCTATCGGGTGGCCGAGCTGATGGAGGGCCGGCGGGCCCAGTTCGCCGATGAGGTCGCTCGCAGCGAGGGCCTGACGTCGGCCCGCGCGCAGCGGGTCGTCGACGCGGCTATCGACCGCTGGGTCTGGTACGCCGGGTGGAGCGACAAGGTCGCGCAGGTCTTCGGCGGGCTCAACCCGGTGGCTGGGCCCTACTTCGACATCTCGGCACCCGAGCCAACCGGCGTGGTCGCGGCCCTGGCGCCGCAAGGGTCTTCGCTGCTCGGCCTGGTCTCGGTCATCGCGCCCATCGTCGTCACCGGCAACACGTGTGTCGTGCTGTCCAGCGAGCTGCGACCGCTGCCGTCGGTGGCGCTGGCCGAGGTGCTCGCGACGTCCGATGTGCCGGGCGGCGTGGTCAACATCCTCACCGGCCATACGGCCGAGGTCGCGCCGTGGCTGGCCTCGCACGCCGACGTCAACGGCATCGACCTGGCCGGAGCGGCCGGAGCCGCGAACGTGGTCTGGGGCGATCTCGAGCAGGCCGCGGCCGACAACCTCAAGCGGGTGCTGCGCCCGGCCGGGACCGGCGTCGAGGCGGTCGAGCCCGACTGGGCGCCGACCCCGGACACCTCGCGGCTGCGGACCTGGCTGGAGACCAAGACCGTCTGGCACCCCAAAGGCAGCTAGCGGGGCGGTTGGGCCTGCCCCGGCGTTGCCGGCGGCGTACGGCGGGCAGCCGGGTCGACCTTCGGCGCCTTCTTCTTGGGCTTCTTCGCCTCGCGGCGCTGCTTGTCCTTCGACATGAGATCCTCCTCCAAAGCGTATGGGCGGCAACGGAAGCGGTTGCTCACATGTCGACTCCTCGTCCGGGAACGGCATCGAGGCTAGCCCGCGGAGCGGCCCCGGCGCACCCTCATTCACCGCGCCATTCAGCGGCCGGATCAGGCCGGGTGCCCGGCCATCCGCCGGTTCAGCGCCGGCGCCAGCGAGAGCGCAAACACCGCGACCAGCAGGTCGATGACGAGGCAGCCGCCCCAGACGACGGCCCGTCCGCGGGCCAGCGACCAGGTGCCGGCCAGCGGCGCGATCATCGCCGCGCCGCCGAAGGCCAGCCCGATCAACCCGTTGTAGCGGCCCCGCAGCGACGCCGGAGCAATCGTGTTGATGATCGTGGGGCCGATCGAGTTGAAGCCGATCTCGCCCAGCGTCCAGATGAAAACCGTTGCGCCATAGGCCCACACGCTGTGCGCGAAGTAGGTCAGGCCGAAGCCGATGCCCAGGACCACCGTCGAGATGGCATAGACCCGAGCCGGTGGTCGCCGACTCAGCCAGCTCAGCGTGAACGGCTGGATCAGCAGGACCGTCACCGGGTTGACCGCATAGGCCACGCCGTACGCCGCAGGGCTGAGTCCGTCGCGGGTCATCGCCAGCGGGAGGGCGATGTAGGCCTGCAGGTAGACGACGCCGCTGACGAAGGCCATCACGCCCAGGCTGACCGCGAGCCGGTCGCGGAGCACCGGGCCATAACCGGCCGTCTGCCCGACCTCGCGCTGGGGCCGGGTCTCGGGCACGCCGCGGGCGACGAGCACCGCGAAGACCAGACAGGTCGCGGCGTCGGCGCTGAACAGGATCCACCAGCCGCGCTCGGCCAGCAGGCCGCCGAGCACTCCTGAGATCGACACCCCGAGGTTGACCGCCCAATAGATCAGTGCGAAGGCCCGGGTCCGGTCGCGCGCCGGGACGAGGTCGGCCACCGCGGCGCTGGACGCCGGCCGGTAGATGTCGGTGGCGACCCCGGTCAGCAGTGCGGTCACGGCGATCAGGGGCAGGGAGCGGGAGACAGCGAGCAGGCCCATCGACGCCGCCGTCGCGACCAGGCCGCCGACCATCGTCGTCCGGCGGCCGAACCGGTCGGCCAGCCAGCCGCCGAGGGGTTGGGAGATGAACGACCCGACGCCGAAGCAGGTGACGATCGCCCCCGCCGTCGTCAACGACAGCGAGCGGCCGCGCACCAGGTAGAGCGCCAGGAACGGCTCGACGAACTGGCCCAGCCGGTTGACGATGGTGCCGGCGAACAGCACCCAGAACGGCCGAGGGAGACCGGCCGCGGCGGCCCACCGGGGGCGACGCGGAGCGGCGATCGGTTCGCCCAGCGCGCCGTCCGGCAGCAGCTGAACGTCGTCCTCGGCCATCAGTTCAGGCTAGGTCGACCCACCCACAACCAGCCACGGAGTTTCAGCCGGCTGCCTCGCTAGCGGACAGCGGTGTCGCCTCACCACTGGACGCCGTGGGTGGTGAGCTCGGCCTCGGTCTCCAGCCGCTTGTACTGGTTGAGCGGGCGGCACGCGGGCGGCTCCAGTCCGACCGCCCGGCAGGCGTCCGCGAGCGCCTCGTCATAGGCCCAGCTGGCGGCCATCAGCCGGTGGTAGCGCGCGGGCAGCTTGGGGTCGCCCAGCACCCTGGTGATCTCAGCATTGATCCGGCGCAGGTCGGCGCAGATCTGCTCGATGGGCGGGCCGGTGGCCGGTTTGGGCAGCTTGCGCACTCCCGCTGCTGCTCCGAAGGCGCTGGCCAACTCTCCGGCGGTGGACCACCGGGCACGCCAGCGTCCAGCCTCCGGAGTGCTGTCTCGGCGTCGTCGCCCGAGCCGGCCCAGCAGGCTCACCCATCCAGAATGCCTCGGGATCGAGAGATCCGATAGTGCCTTTCGCAACTACCGCTTCATTCGTGACCTGAGCGAGCCACGTCGTCCGCCTGAATCAGCGAGGTAGTGGAGCTGGCGGCCTGCTCCGCGATGGCCGCCCGGGGGAAGCCCGGTCCGGCGCCTCGGCGGATCGGCGCGTCGGCCGGGCGGGCACCCGCCGTACAGATCGCCGTCGCGAACGAGCGTGCGCGCGACAGCTGGGTCGGCACGCACGGGACCACGAACTGGAAGCCCGGACCGTCGATCAGCAGGAACACCTCACGCGGGGCGTCGCGGCCCACCGAGCACCTGCAGGAAGCCGTGCCACAGGGCCCGGCTGGGCGAGTCGCGCTGCACGACCTCGCCGTCCTGCTCGACGTACGCACGCGCGCCCAGGACGGGGACGCTCTGCCCCTCGAAGCTGATCCGGGTGTCGCTCAGCGCGACCCCGGCAAACCACAATGCCGCCACACCCGAGCCTTCGGCCTGGCTCCCCCGCGCCTTGAGACGGCGTCCAACGAGTGGCCTATCGCCGCGCCCTACCCCTCCGCCAACGCGGCGTACGCCGGTTTGATCACCTCGTCGATCAGCGCGAGTCGCTCGTCGAACGGGATGAACGCGGACTTCATCGCATTGATGGTGGCCCAGCGCAGGTCGTCCAGGGTCCAGCCGAGCTCGCTCACCAGCAGGCCCATCTCGCGCGACATGCTGGTGCCGCTCATCAGCCGGTTGTCGGTGTTGACCGTGACCCGGAAACGCAGCCGGGACAGCAGGCCGATCGGGTGATGGGCGATCGAGTCGGCCGCGCCGGTCTGCACGTTGCTGCTGGGGCACATCTCGAGCGGGATCCGCTTGTCCCGAACGTACGCCGCGAGCCGGCCGAGCCGGACGTCCTCGAGGTCGACGGCGGCGTCCGCATCGGCATCGTCGCCCCACGGCCGGCCGCCGATCCGCACGTCGTCGACGATCCGCACCCCGTGGCCGAGCCGGTCGGCGCCGCACCACTGGATGGCCTCCCAGATGCTGGGCAGCCCGAACGCCTCGCCGGCGTGGATGGTGAAGTGCGCGTTCTCCCGGCGGAGGTACTCGAAGGCCGCCAGGTGCCGGGTGGGTGGGTAGCCGGCCTCGGCGCCGGCGATGTCGAAGCCCAGGGCGCCCTCGTCGCGGTAGCGGATGGCCAGCCGGGCGATCTCGGTGCTGTTGGCCGCGTGCCGCATCGCCGTCAGCAGGGTGCCGACCCGAATCGGGTTGCCCTGGGCCGCAGCGAGTTTCGCGCCTTCGGCCAGACCGTAGTGGACGGCTTCGACGACGTCGGGTAGCTCGAGGCCTCGGGTCAGGTGCTGCTCCGGCGCATAGCGGATCTCGGCGTAGACCACGCCGTCGGCGGCCAGATCCTGGGCGCACTCGCTGGCCACCCGGACGAGCGACTCGCGCGTCTGCATGACCCCGACGGTGTGGTCGAAGGTCTCCAGGTAGCGCACCAGGGACCCCGAGTCGGCGGCCGATCGGAACCAGGCGCCGAGCTCCTGCGGGTCGCGGGTCGGGAGCCCCTCGTAGCCGTCCTGCTCGGCCAGCTCCACGATCGTCGCCGGCCGCAGCCCGCCGTCCAGGTGGTCGTGCAGGAGGGCCTTGGGGGCGCGGGCGATGACGTCGTCGTCGAGGGAGCTCACGCTCGGCAGGCTATCCGCCGCGGCCCCTGTGGCTCGGCCGGCTCCAACCAGACAGTCCGTCGTGTCTGCTCGGGAACACGCCGCCGTCCGACCGGTCGCGCTCGGCGGGTCGTCGTCGAGGCCCGACGGACTGTCTCGCGGGCCGGGCCGGGCCGGGCGGGCTCAGCGGCCGGCGAGGCGCTCGACGACCGGGGCGAGCGCGGTCATGAAGGCGGCGTTGGTCACGACGTAGCTGATGCCGTAGGCGTCCCGCCGTCGCTGGAGCGTGTCGGCCATCTGCGCGACCGAGCCGGTCAGCACCGCCGCGGACCCCTGGGCGGCGAGCTCGGCGACGTCGGCTCCGATGAACTGCCGCAGCCACGGTGGGGTCTGGTCGCCGATCGCCAGCAGGTTGACGTTGAGCTCGATCTGGTCGAACCGCTCACCGGCCAGCGCGCGGAGCCGGGAGACCTTGGCCGCCAGTGCGTCCTCGCCCGCCTGCGGCGGCAGACCTAGCGCGAGGACGTCGGCCTGCTCGGCGGCCACTCGCAGGAGCCGCTCACCGCTACCGGCGAGCAGGATCCGCAGGCCCGGGGTTCGCCGGCGGGCGGCGGCGATCGTCGCGGCCACCTGGTCGACGCGTTCGGCGAAGCTGCCGAACGCCCGTCCCAGCTCCTCCGCCTCGGCTCGCCGCGGCCGGCCGGCCGGCGCCCAGGCCGAGCTCGAACCGCTTGCCGGACACCAAGTCCAGCGACGAGGCCGACCACGCCACCTCCTCGGCCGAGCGGTACGGCGCGGCCAGCACGTAGCTGCCGACGGTCAGGTCGTTCGTGGCCGTCGCGGCAGCGGTCAGGGCCACGAACGGCGCCAGACCGTGAAGGTTGTCCGGGATCAACAGTGAGCTGTAGCCCAGGGACTCGACCGATCGGGCCGTCGCTGCCCACTCCTCGCCGTCGCGAGCCTGCGCCGCCACGATGCCGAACCGGAACGACCGATCGCTGCTCGTTGCCATTCCCCCAGCCTGGCCCCGCCGGCGACCGAGCGCGTCCGACCGGCGGCGACACTCGGTGTACCCCCGGGGGAGTATGTAGGGCACTAAGACCCGATAGTTGCCGTCTCGGTCGGATCTCGTCGACTTTGGTCCGCCGCTGACCATCTACGACAGAAAGCCGGCCGAGCGTCTGGCGATCGACGAGTGCGGCCAACGGCAAGCTCACCGGACTCCTGCCCGTGGCCGACCTGAGCCCGGTGCAGCGCGTCGCCTACCTGGCCTGGCTGCGCAGCCCCGCGGTGCAGCGGTACCTGCCACCGCTCAGCTGACCCGGTCGATCAGCAACGGCAGCAGATCGGGCCGGGAGCCGGACGGCGCGATGAAGTAGCTGCCCTCCAGCGCCTCCAGCGCGCGCTCGAACCGCTCGGGTGTGTCGGTGTGCAGCGTCAGCAGCGGCTCCCCACCACGGACCGAGGCCCCCGGCTTCACGTGCAGCTGCACGCCCGCACCGGCCTGCACCGGGTCCTCCTTGCGGGCCCGGCCGGCGCCCAGCCGCCAGGCCGCGACACCGACCGCGTAGGCATCGAGTGAGGTGAGCACACCGTCGGCCGGCGCCAGCACGACGTGCGTCTCGCGGGCCCAGGGCAGCTCGGCGTCCGGGTCACCACCCTGCGCTCGGATCATCCGACGCCAGGCGTCCATGGCCGAGCCGTCCTTCAGCTTCTCGGCCGGGTCGACGTCGTCGCGGCCCGCGCTGACCAGCATCTCGCGGGCCAACGCGAGGGTGAGCTCGACGACGTCGTCGGGACCACCCCCGGCCAGCACCTCGACCGACTCGCGGACCTCCAGCGCGTTGCCGGCCGTCAGCCCGAGGGGGGTCTGCATGTTGGTGAGCAGGGCGACCGTGCGCACGCCTGCGTCGGTGCCGAGCGCCACCATCGTCTCGGCCAGCTCCCGGGCCCGGTCAACGTCCTTCATGAAGGCGCCCGAACCGACCTTGACGTCGAGCACCAGCGATCCGGTGCCCTCCGCGATCTTCTTGCTCATGATCGAGCTCGCGATCAGCGGGATGGCCTCGACCGTGCCGGTGACATCGCGCAGGGCATAGAGCTTCTTGTCGGCCGGCGCCAGCCCGGCCCCGGCCGCGCAGATCACCGCGCCGACGTCCTCGAGCTGGGTCAGCATCTCCTCGGTGGAGAGCGAGGCCCGCCAGCCCGGGATGGCCTCGAGCTTGTCGAGCGTGCCGCCGGTGTGGCCGAGCCCACGCCCGGAGAGCTGCGGCACGGCCACGCCGCAGGCGGCGACCAACGGCGCCAGCGGCAGCGTGATCTTGTCGCCCACTCCGCCGGTCGAATGCTTGTCAGCGGTCGGCCGGGAGAGCGAGGAGAAGTCCATCCGCTCGCCCGACGCGATCATCGCCGCAGTCCACCGCGAGATCTCGCGACGGCCCATGCCGCGCAACAGGATCGCCATCGCGAGTGACGACATCTGCTCCTCGGCGACGACGCCGCGGGTGTAGGCGTCGACCACCCAGTCGATCTGGTCGTCCGACAGTTCGTGACCGTCACGCTTGGCGATGATGACGTCGACCGCGTCGAAGGCTTCGCTCATCTGGTCTCCAGGTTGTCCGGGCCGAAGGCCCAGGGCAGCAGCTCGGCCATCGTCAGCGGGCGGTCCGGACCGTCGACCAGGCACGCTGCGCCGCCGTGCTCCCAGAGCAGCTGACGGCAGCGGCCACACGGCTGCAGCGGTCGGCCATCGGCGTCCACGCAGGCCACCGCGACCAGCCGGCCACCACCCGTGCGCACCAGGTCGCTGACCAGCCCGCACTCCGCGCACAGCGTCACGCCGTACGACGCGTTCTCGACGTTGCAGCCGGTCACGACCCGGCCGTCGTCGACCAGCCCGGCCACCCCGACCGGGAACTGGGAGTACGGCGCATACGCCGTCCGCATCGCCTCGATCGCCCTGTCCCGCAAGGATTTCCAGTCAATCTCCAGGTCAGATGGCACGGGTCAGCCCTTGACGTAGGGTTCGCCGTCGGCCGCTGGCGCCCGCACCTTCCCGACCAGCCCGGCCACCGCGATGATGGTCGCGATGTAGGGCGTCATGGCCAGGAAGTACGTCGGGATGGTCACCGGCGTCGGCAGGATGGACAGCAGGTTCTGCAAGGCCTCGGCGAAGCCGAAGAACAGCGCCGCCCCGATGGCGCCGCGCGGGTTCCAGCGCCCGAAGATCAGTGCCGCCAACGCGATGAAGCCCTGCCCGTTGGAGACGTTCTTCTGAAACGGCCCGGTCGACCCGATGGTCAGGGCGGCCCCGGCCAGGCCGGCGACCAGCCCGCCGTAGACGACGTTGCGGTAGCGCGTCCGGTAGACGTTGATCCCCACGGTGTCGGCGGCCCTGGGGTGCTCTCCCACGGCCCGAGTGCGCAGGCCCCAGCGGGTCCGGAACAGCGCCACGTCGAGCACGATGATCACGACGTAGGCCAGATAGACGATCACGGTGGTGTCGAAGAGCAGCGGGCCGATGAGCGGGATGTCGCCGAGCACCGGGATCTTGATCGGGGAGTAGAAGCCGGGGTTGTTGAGGCCGTTCTGGTTCGGGGCCATCAGGGCGTCGAAGATGTAGCCCGTGAGCCCGAGGGCCAGCAGGTTGAGGACGACGCCCAGAACGACCTGGTTGACCAGGTAGCGGATCGAGAAGACCGCGAGCAGGAGGCCCAGGAGCCCGCCGGAGATCATCGCCGCGATGACGCCGACGCCCAGGTTGTGCGCGATGGTGCCGAACAGCGCGCCGGACATGGCGCCCATCAGCATCTGGCCCTCGATCGCGACGTTGATGACGCCGGATCGCTCGCACAGCACGCCCGACATCGCCCCCAGGGTGAGCGGCGTCGCCAGGAAGATCGCCTGGAAGAGCAGACCGATCACGTCGACCGTCGTGCCCGCCTTGCCGGTGCAGGCCCAGGCCAGCAGCGCCACGATGAGCGCCAAGGCCGAGATCGCCAGCACCCATCGGAAGGCGACCCGCCCGAAGCCGCGCGCCACGTGCCAGATGCCCAGCACGACGACGACCAGGCCGAGCAGGAAGCAGGTGAGCCGGGCCGGCACCGTGACGATCGGGATGTGCACCGAGCTCCCCGTGGCGGAGAGCTGGAAACCCGCCTTCAGCCCGGCCTCCGATCCCTTGCCGAGCAGCAGGATGCAGAGCAGCCCGAGCACGATCAGCACCCCGCCGACCACCGCCCGGCGGCGCGGGCTGACCGGCACCTCCAGCACCTCGTGGACGACCAGATCCTCCGAGCTGGGCTGGGGCGGCACCCCGCCCGAGGGCGGCACGATGGTGGTGCTCATCCGTTCCACCCCTTCGCGATCACGGCCCGGCCGCCGGCGCTGACCTTGGCCTCGCGCAGGTGGAAGATGCCGCGGATCAGAGACGGCGCCGCGATGAAGAGCACGATCAGGGCCTCGAAGATGTTGACCAGCTCGCTCGGGACGCCGGTGCTCGACGACATCTGCACGCCACCGGCCTGCAGGGCGCCGAACAGGATGCCGGCCAGCACCGTGCCCCCAGGACTGGCCCGGCCGAGCAGCGCCACGGTGATCGCGTTGAAGCCGATGCCGGCGTCGATGTCACCGGTGATCTGTGAGTTGGTGCCCAGGATCTGGGCCGTGCCGGCCAGGCCAGCGAGGGCGCCGGCGATGAGCATGACCAGGATGTACGCGCGGGCCACGCTCATGCCCGCTGTACGGGCAGCGAACTGGTTGGCGCCGACCGCCCGCAGCTCGAAGCCGATCGTGGTCCGGGTCAGCAGCCACCAGACGCCCAGCGCCGCGGCCAGGGCGACGATCAGGCCGAAGTGCACCCGCATCGTGCCGCCGAGCAACGCGGGGTAGCGCGCGTTGGATTCGACCGGGTTGGAGATCGCCTGACCGTAGGGCGGTGCCTGGAAACCCTGGACGGACAACAGATAACCGAGCAGGTAGAGCGCGACGTAGTTGAGCATGATCGTCGTGATCACCTCGTGGGCCCCGGTGCGAGCCTTCAGCAGGCCGACCAAGCCGCCCCAGAGCGCGCCACCGATGACGCCGGCGATGACCGCGACGATCAGGTGCAGGACGACGGGCAGGTGCCAGGCGAAGCCGACGTAACCCGCGAAGATCGCGCCCAGGATGATCTGCCCCTGCGCGCCGATGTTGAACAGCCCGGCCCGGAAGGCCAGCGCGACCGAGAGGCCGCCGAGGATCAGCGGGGTCGCGTTGGTCAGCGTCTCGGACAGCGGGTAGAAGATGCCGGAGAGCGTGCCGTTACCTGCTGTCGTGGGGTTGAAGATCGCACCTTCGAACAGCGCCTTGTAGGCGTTGCCGATCGCCGTGAAGGCGGCCTTGAACGTGTCGGCCGGCGCTGCGGTGAAGTACTGCGCCGCGGCCCGGGTGGCCGGGTCGGCGATCGCGATCAGCACGGCGCCGATGGCGAGGGCCACGACCAGCGAGAGGAAGGTCACGACGACGGCGTTGCCCTCCATGACGCCGTTGATCATCCGTCGGCCGAGCGAGGGGTCCGGTTCGGGCGGGGGTGACGTGGTCTGCGCGGACGGGTCGGACCCGGCCGGAGGGCCGACGAGAGCCTGGTCGCTCACGACTCCTCCTCCGCCTTCTCGCCCAGCGCCGGATTGACCGCCACGGCGTCGGGACCCGGCACGTCGGCCATCTCGCCGGTCGACGGGTCGACTGCGTGCTCGGTGCTCGAACCGGCCATCAACAGGCCGATCTCCTCGGCCGAGGTTCCGCCGGGCACCTCGCCGATGATCTTGCCGCGGTACATCACGCCGATCCGGTCGGCCAGGCCCAGCACCTCGTCGAGCTCGGTCGAGACCAGGACGACGGCCGCTCCCCGGTCGCGCTCGGCGACGATCCGCCGGTGAACGAACTCGATCGAGCCCACGTCGAGGCCACGCGTGGGCTGGGCCACGACCAGCAGGTCGAGCGGCCGGGACAGCTCCCGGGCCAGGACGACCTTCTGCTGGTTGCCGCCGGAGAGGGTGGAGGCGGAAGCGGCAGTGCTCGGCGTCCGGACGTCGAACTCCCCCACCCGCTGCTCGGCGTTGGCTCCGATGGCGGCCAGGTCCAGCGAGATGCCCTTGGCGTACGGCGCGGCGTCGTAGGTGTCGAGGACGAGGTTCTCGGCGATGGAGAACGACCCGATCAGGCCGTCGTGCAGCCGGTCCTCTGGCACATAACCCACACCGAGATCCAGGATGTCGTCGATGCCGATGTGAGTGATGTCCTTGCCCTGCAACAGAATCCGCCCTTCAGTCACCTGCTCGAGACCGACCAGAGCCTCGGTCAGCTCGGTCTGGCCGTTGCCCTGGACGCCGGCCAGCGCGTAGATCTCGCCGGCCCGCACCTGAAGGGTGACGCCGTCGACGACGACCTGGGCCTGGTCGTCGATGACCTTCAGCGACTCGACCTCCAGCACCGCCTCGCCGGGCTGAGCCGGCTCCTTCTCGATGGTCAGCTTGACCGGCCGCCCCACCATCAGCGAGGCGAGCTCGTCCGAGGAGGCCTGCGGGCTGGCCTCGCCGACGACCTGGCCGCGGCGGATCACCGTGATCCGGTCGGCGATGGCCCGGACCTCACGCAGCTTGTGGGTGATGAAGACGATCGAGGTCCCCGCATCGCGCAGTGAGCCCATGACCCGCATCAGGTCGTCGGTCTCCTGCGGAGTGAGCACGGCCGTGGGCTCGTCCAGGATCAGCACCTTCGCGTCGCGCATCAGCGCCTTGACGATCTCGACCCGCTGCTGGATCCCGACTGGCAGATCGGCGACCAGGGCATCGGGTGGAACCGCCAGGCCATAGCGCGCGGAGACCTCGGCCACCTCGCGCCGGGTCCGGCGGCGATCCAGGAAGCCGATGGCCTTGGTGTCCTCATGGCCGAGGGCGACGTTCTCGGCGACGGTGAAGACCGGGATGAGCATGAAGTGCTGGTGCACCATGCCGATGCCGGCCGCGATGGCGTCGCCCGGCCCCTTGAAGGTCACGGGCTCCCCGTCGACCAGGATCTGGCCGTCATCGGGCTGGTAGAGCCCGTAGAGCACGTTCATCAGCGTGCTCTTGCCGGCGCCGTTCTCGCCCAAGAGCGCGTGGATCTCGCCGGGTTCGACGGTCAGGCTGATCGCGTCGTTGGCCACGAGAGTGCCGAAGCGCTTGGTGATGCCCTTCAGCTCGAGCAACATCAGCCGACCTCCTCGTCGTACGCGCTGACCGAACCAGCACCGAGTCCTACCAGCACACCGGCCCCAAACGGCAGTGAGGGGGAGCGGCGAGGATGCCGCTCCCCCTCACGTCCGTGGTGACGTTACCGGGTCGTTCAACCCCTCCGGCCGGTGCTCAGCTGGCGCTGGGCTGGCTCGGCGAGGTGATCTTGATGGCACCCGACTCGATGTCGGACTTGACCTTGGCCAGGGAGGCCGTGACGTCCGACGGGACGGTCTTGCTGTCGATCGTCAGCCCGGTGCCGTTGTTGCTCAGGTCACCGATGTAGCTGCCGGTCGGGAACGTGCCGCCGGCGGCCTGGGTGGTGTAGGTGTAGACCGAGCTGGTCAGACCCTTGGTGACGCTGGCCAGGAACTGCGAGCAGAACTGCGCCGCACTCACGCAGCCGTCGGTGTCGACCCAGATGACCTGGACCTTGCCGCCGGAGGCCTGGGCCGCCGCCGCGGAACCCAGACCCGTGCCACCGGCCACCGGGAAGATCACGTCGGCGCCCTGCGCGATGAAGGCCTCCGAGATCGACTTGCCCTTGTTCTGGTCGGTGAAGCTCTGGGCGAAGGTGCCGGCCTTCTGCTTCTTCTCGTCCCAGCCGAGCACCTGGACGCTCTTGCCGTTCTGGGTGTTGTAGTACTGCACGCCCTCCCAGAAGCCGTCCATGTAGATCGTGACCGGCGGGATGTTCAGACCGCCGTATGTCGCGACCTTGCCGGTCTTGCTCGTGGCCGCCGCGAGGTAGCCACCGAGGAAGCCGCCCTGGGCGGTGTTGTACTGCAGGCCGTAGACGTTCGGGCCGCTGGAGGGCGCGTCGACCTCGGCGTAGTGCTGGCTGGGGTTGGCCGCTGCCGCCTTCTTGACCGCGTCGGCCATCAGGCCACCGACGGCGACGATGGTGTCGCAGCCCTTGGCCGTCTCGGCGTTGAGGTTGGGCGTGTAGTCGTTCTGGGAGTTCGACGGCACGTAGCTGATCGCGATGTTCGGGTTGGCCTTGTTGGCGGCCGTGAACCCGGCGTACGACGACTGGTTGAACGACCGGTCGTCGACGCCGCCGGTGTCGAGCACCATGCAGGCCGTGAACTTCTTGCCGGCCGCAGTGGCCGACCCGGACCCTCCCGAGCTGGAGCTGGTGGGCTTGCTGCCGCACGCGGCGGCGAGCGATGCGACCGCAACAACGGCGATCGTGACGGAAATTGCCCTGCGCAAGGGGGTCTCCTTCGGTTTTTCTCTTGAGTCGAGCCGATCCGACCCGCCGGATCCGGCGGGCTCAGGCGCGTGACTCTACCTGCCTGTCTCAGCCTGTGGGCAGGCCCGACTGGCCCAGTTCACCGATTCGTGACCGGTCCGTTGTGTGCATTCAGTTGCGGGTGCTGACTAACCGGTCCAGCCGGGTCAGGGCGGTCTGCGCCAGCAGCGACGTGCCGACCGGCACGCACCCGTCGTCGACCCGCAGGTCGCCCTGATGAAGATCGAAGACGGGCCCACCCGGCGTCCGGGTCCCGAGCCGGGCCATCGCGCCCGGCACCGACTGCAGATACCAGGAGAAATCCTCGCCGCCCAGGCTCTGCTCGGTGCTGCCGACCGCATCCGGCCCGCCGTACGCCGCAGCCGCCGCGGTCAGGTCGGCGACCGATCCGGGCTCGTTCACCACGGGCGGAACCCCGCGGACGTAGTCGACCTCGGCCGTGACGCCGTACGGCGCGGCCACCTCGTGGACCAGCCCGGTGACCAGCTCGCGCATCTGGGCCCAGGCCTTCTCGTCGAGCACCCGGACAGTGCCGCCGGCCTCGCCGAAGCTGGGGATGACGTTCTGGGCCACGCCCGAGCGAACGTAACCCCAGACCAGCGTCGACCCGGACCGCGGGTCGAGCCGCCTCGCCAGTGCGGCCGGCACGTCGGTCAGGACCTTGCCGAGGGCATAGGTCAGGTCCTCGGTCAGGTGCGGCCGAGAGGTGTGGCCGCCCCGGCCGGTCAGCCGGACCGTGATGGCGTCGGCGGCCGAGGTGAGCGCTCCTTCGCGCAGCCCGACCGTCCCGACCTCCCGGGAGGGGTCGCAGTGCAGGGCGTAGATCGCGCTCACCCCCTGCAGCACGCCGGCGTCGACCAGGTCGAACGCTCCGCCCGGCATGACCTCCTCGGCCGGCTGGAAGATCAGCCGGACGCGGCCAGGCAGGCCGGAGCGCCGGTGCAGGCGGTCCAGGGTCAGGCCGGCCCCGAGCAGGCAGCTCGCGTGCACGTCATGCCCGCAGGCATGCGCCAACCCGTCGACCGTCGCGCGCCACGGGTCCGAGGTTCGGTCGTCCAGCGGCAGCGCGTCGAGGTCGGCCCGGAGCGCGACCGTCGGCAGCTCGCTCTCGCCCAGCCCTGCGTCCGGCCCGACTTCCGCGATCAAGCCGGTGGTGGGCAACGGCCGCACGTGGATCCCGGCCTCGGTGAGCAACTCGGCCAGTACGGCGGTGGTGCGGTGCTCCTGCCAGGCCAGCTCGGGGTGGGCGTGCAGGTCACGACGCACCGTCACGAGCGAGTCGGCGAGGTCGCCGACGACGGCTCGGATGGCTGCAGCAGGAAGGGGTTCGGGCGTGGTCACGGTGAGCGCCAGCCTAGTCGGGCGGAGCGACTCACCCGGCCGGCCGGGTGAGTCAGAAGGTGTCGCGCGGTACGTAGGTGCCCCAGACGTCGCGCAGCGCGTGGCACACCTCGCCCACGGTGGCCCGGGCGGCCAGCGCGGCGCGCATCGGGGGCAGCACGTTCTCGGTGCCCTTGGCGGCGGCGCGCAGGTCGTCCAGGGCTCGGTCGACCTCGGCCGAGTCCCGTTCTCGCCGCAGGGTGGCCAGCCGGTCCCGCTGCTGCGCCTCGATCTGCGGGTCGACCCGGAGCGGCTCGTAGGCCTCCTCCTCATCCAGCCGGTACCGGTTCAGCCCGACCACGACGCGCTCGCCGCTGTCGATCTGCTGACTCACGGCGTACGCCGATCGCTCGATCTCGCTCTTCTGGAAGCCCTCCTCGATCGCCGCCACGGCTCCGCCCTTGGCTTCGACCGTCGCCATCAGCTCGAGGATCGCGGCCTCGAGGTCGTCGGTCAGCGACTCCATCACGTAGGAGCCGGCGAACGGGTCCACGGTCTTGGTCACGTCGGTCTCGTAGGCGATCACCTGCTGGGTGCGCAGCGCGAGGCGCGCGGCCTTGGCCGTCGGCAGGGCGATCGCCTCGTCGAAGGCGTTGGTGTGCAGGCTCTGGGTGCCGCCGAGGACGGCGCCCAGACCCTGCAACGCCACTCGGACCAGGTTGACCTCGGGCTGCTGGGCCGTGAGCTGGACGCCGGCGGTCTGGGTGTGGAAGCGCAGGGCCTGGCTCTTGGGGTCCTGGGCGGCGAAGTCCTCACGCATGATCCGGGACCAGATCCGCCGGGCAGCCCGGAACTTCGCGACCTCCTCCAGCAGCGTGGTGCGGGCCACGAAGAAGAAGGACAGCCGAGGGGCGATGTCGTCCACGGCCAGTCCGGCGGCCTGCGCGGCTCGGACGTACTCGACGGCGTTGGCCAGCGTGAAGGCGATCTCCTGCGCTGGCGTCGCCCCCGCCTCGGCCATGTGGTATCCCGAGATGGAGATGGTGTTCCAGCGCGGAATCTCCTTGTGGCAGTAGGCGAAGATGTCGCTGATCAGCCGCAGGGAGTGGGCCGGGGGGAAGATGTAGGTGCCCCGGGCGATGTACTCCTTGAGCACGTCGTTCTGGATCGTGCCGGTCAGCGCCGCGGCGTCGATGCCGCGTTCCTCGGCGACCAGCTGGTAGAGCAGGAGCAGCGCGCTGGCCGGCGCGTTGATCGTCATCGAGGTCGAGACCTGATCCAGCGGGATGCCGTCGAAGAGGACCCGCATGTCCTCGATCGAGTCGATGGCTACGCCGACCTTGCCGACCTCGCCGTGGGCGATCGGGTCGTCAGAGTCATAGCCCATCTGGGTCGGTAGGTCGAAGGCCACGGACAGCCCGCCGGTGCCGGCGGCGACCAGCTGGTGATAGCGGGCGTTGGACTCCTTGGCCGTGCCGAACCCGGCGTACTGACGCATCGTCCACGGCCGGCCGGTGTACATCGAGGCGTACGGGCCGCGCGTGAAGGGATAGCTCCCGGGCGATCCGAGCCGGCGCTCCGGGTCGAAGCCGGCCAGGTCGTCCGGGCCGTAGAGCGCCTTGAGCTCGCGCCCGGACTCGGTCTGTGCCATGCCCTCTCCCATGGCGTGAGGCTAATGGCCCCGGCGCCCTCGCCCCCGCCGGTGAGGCCAACCCCACACCCCGGGCCGCGACGTGCTCGCCGAGTGCTGCTTTGCTCGCCGAATGCCGCTTCCGGCCGCTCCGAACCACCAAAAAACCGGCCTTCGGCGAGTACGGCGGGGGTAGACAGGGCTAGAGCAGGTCGGTGCGGCCGTCAGCGCGGAGCTCGGCCACGACGTCCTTGACCCGTTGGGCCTGGTCGGCTGGCATGACCAGGACCGCGTCCGGTGTGTCCACCACGACCACGTCATCCAGGCCGATGACGACGACCTGGCGACCACCGGCGGGTACGACGAGGCCCGAGCTGTCCAGCGCAAGCACCAGCCCGGCGTCACCCAGGACCCGGGGCGCAGCCTCCGAGCCAGCAGGGAGCAGGCCCGCGAGCGAGGACCAGTCCCCGACGTCGTCCCAGCCCAGGTCGGCCGGCACACACGCGACCCGGCCCGCCGCGGCCGCGGGCTCGGCCACCGCGTGGTCGATCGCGATGGCCTCGATGTCCGGCCACAGCCGGGCCAGCGTCGCGTCCCGGTCAGGGCCGTCCCAGGCCCGGGCGATCTCGCGGAGCGACGCCTCCAACGCCGGATGCTCGAGTCGCAACAGCTCGAGCAGGGTCTCGGCACGAACCACGAACATGCCTGCGTTCCAACGGAATCCGCCGTGCCGCAAGTAGCTCTCGGCGGTCGTCGGATCCGGCTTCTCCACGAACTGCCGGACGACCACCGCCGACGGTGCGTCGCTCTGGTCGAGCGGGTCACCGAGCTCGACGTAGCCGAAGCCGGTGGCCGGGTAGGTCGGAGTGATGCCGATCGTCACCAGCCAGCCGGCGCGCGCCACGGCCACGGCCTCACGCACGGCCGCGTCGAACGCGGCGTCGTGCCGGATCACGTGGTCGGCCGCGAACGAACCCAGGAGCGCCTCGGGATCCCGTTCGGCCAGCACGGCCGCGGCCAGGCCGATCGCCGGCATCGAGTCGCGCGGGCTCGGCTCGACGAGGAGGCGTTCGGCCGGCAGGCCCGGCAATTGGTCGCAGACGGCCGCGACGTGGCGGGACCCGGTCACCACGAGCACACCGGCCCCGGCGATCGGGGCGAGGCGGTCCCAGGTCTGTTGCAGCAGGCTCCGTCCGGAGCCGGTCAGGTCGAGCAGGTACTTCGGCGAACCGGCCCTCGACACGGGCCACAACCGGGTGCCGGCGCCCCCGGCCGGTACGACGGCGGTGAAGCCCGCGACGCTCGTCATGTCGGCAGACGCTATCGACATCCGGCCCAGTAACCTCACCACGCCATGTCTGCCCGCCTTCACACCCCGCCCCGCCTCATCGCCGTCCGCGCTCCTGGTCGTTGCCGCCGGGCTGGCCGTGACGATCGCGCCGGCCGCCGCGACCTCGACGCCCACCCCGGCACCTGCGACGACACCCACGGCGTCGACGCCGGCCGGTCCAACGGTCCTGGGCGGCCAGGAACTCGCCCGGACGACTGAGATCTGGCAGGTGCCGGCCGGCGTCCCCCGGCCCCCCGCACTGCCGGCGCGTGGCTACCTGCTGGCCGACCTGACCACCGGCCAGATCCTGGTCGCCAAGGACGTTCACCTGCGGATGCGGACGGCCAGCACGATGAAGGTCCTGACTGCCCTCACGCTCCTGCCGCGGCTGTCCCCCGACCTGGTCTACACCGCCCGGCGGGCCGATGAGGACATCGACGGCAGCAAGGTCGGTGTCGTCGCGGGCTCGACGTACACCGTGCAGCAGCTCTTCCTCGGCATGATGTTGTCCTCCGGCAATGATGCTGCGAACGCATTGGCCAACGCAGCGGGCGGGGTCCCCAAGACCGTGGCTCTGATGCAGCAGGAGGCCACCGCGCTAGGGGCGCGGGACACGGTCGTGCGCGATCCCAGCGGGCTGGACTCACCCGGCCAGGGCAGCAGTCCCTACGACCTCGGCCTGATCGCCCGGGCCGCCATGCAGCGCCCCGACTTCCGGGCCTTGGTGTCCACGAAGGTGGCTCACTTCCCCGGGAAGCTCGTGAAAGGCAAGCGCACCAAGGGATTCCAGATCCAGAACCACAACGAGCTGCTCACCCATTACCGGGGCGCGATCGGCGTGAAGACCGGCTACACGGTCGCCGCGCGCTGGACCTACATCGGTGCGGCGCGACGAGGCGGCCACACCTACCTGGTGACCGAGCAGGGCCTGAACCAACAGGGCTGGCGACCCACCATGAAGATGCTGGACTGGGCCTTTGCTCACGGGGCATCGGCGACGCCGGTCGGTCACTTGGTCACCCCCGCGGAGCTCGCGGCCGCGGCGCCGGCGGCACGCCACGACCGGCGCCGCCGGTCAGCCGTCAGCCACGGCGCCCGGGAACTCGGCGCTGGCGTCGGCCGGTGGGTCGGCCCAGGTCTCCCCCACCATGCGGTGGGCCGGCGTCGCCGGGCTCGCCGCCGCGGCGGCCATCATCGGAGGCCTCGGGATCTCCGCCGCCCGTCGCCGACGCGGCTGAGCAGCCCGCGCCGTACGTCGCCGGGCTCAGCGCCGCCGGGCCATGGCCACGAGGGTCCCGGTGGCGCGGCGCACCGCGGCCACGCCCACCGCGGCCGTGGCTCCGAGCACCGCGCCGGCCGCGATCGCCGTGCGATCGGCTGAGCGCGTGCCGAAGTTCGGCTCCAGCTCGACTGGGTGTGGCGTGCGCAGGTGGGACCCGACCGGCTGCGGCGCCCGTGCCGGCTGCCGCCGATGTCGCCGATGTTGCCGACGTCGCCGGCATCGCCGCCGACTCTGCCGCTGTCCCGGCCGGAGCCAGGCCGGACCCGATCGCCGCCCAGGCGGCCGCGATCAGGGTGACCCGGCTCATCAGGTTCAGGACGATCAGCAGCCCGAGGATGATGGCGAACGAGGCGAGCAGCGGGTTCGTCGAGCTGCCGACCACGCCGTAGGACACCGCGACCTTCAGCACCCCGATGGCCAGGGCTCCGACCACGGCGGCCTGGCGCAGGTCGACCCAGCTGATCGGCACGCTGCTGAGCAGCCGCAGCAGCACCACGAAAATCGCGATGTCGACCACCAGGACGACCAGGAAGCCGACGACCGGCAGGATGACCCGGCCGGCGGTGCTGCTCGAGGACACTCCGAGGAGCTCGAGGACGCGCCCGGTCGTCCCGTTGACCGCGGCCGAGAGGATCGCCGAGACGAGCATCGACAGCCCCAGCAGGGCGAGCACACCGATGTCGCGCAGCTTCTTCTTCACGGCGTTCTCCCGCAGGCGCGGCCGGCCGAACATCGCCCGGATCCCTTCGCGCATGGCCCCCAGCCAGCCCAGGCCGGACAGCAGGAGGATGACCAGTGAGATCAGGCCGGTGATGGTCAGCGCGCTGGGCGTCGGCAGCCGAGAAGGGTCGATGATCCCGTCCGGGTGGGCCGCGTCCTTGACCACGCCGGGGAAGGTGGTCGAGACCGAGTTGACCACGCTGCGGTAGAGATCGGGATGCCCGCGCAGGACGAAGCCGAAGATCGCGAAGCCGAGCGTGAGGGCCGGAAACAGCGAGAAGAAGGCGAAGTAGGCGATGCCGCCGGCCAGCAACCCGCCCCGCGCCGTGGTGTAGCACTGGTACGCGCGATAGGCCCGGGTCGCCTTCAGCCGCTGCAACGCCGCCTTCACGCCGGTCCGAACCAGAAGTCCCGAGCGACCCGCCAGACGCCGTCGATGCCGTGCAGATAGAGCTGGAAACCCTCGACGACGAACCGGCACTCGTAGTCGGCCAGCCGATCCTGCGCGGCGTCCAGCACCTCCTCCGGGAGGTGATGGGCCACCGTGACGTGCGGGTGGTAGGGGAAGTCGAGCGTGCGGCCGATCAGCGGCCCGTCGCGTACGTCGCGTTCGAGCGTCTCGCACTCACCGATGCCGGTCGAGAGCTGGACGAACACCACGGGCGAGACGGGACGGAAGGTCGCCGAGCCGCGCAGCCGCATCTCGAAGGCCCGGTGGCGCCAGGCGACCTTCTCCAGGTGCTCGGTGACGATGTCCATGCTGCCGGTCGCGAGCTCGGTCGGCGGCAGCAGCGTGATGTGGGTCGGGATGGCGTCGGCGAGCGGGTCTCCGAACGAGGACCGCATCGACTGCAGCTGGGAGCCGTAGGGCTCGGGGATCGCAATGGCCACCCCGATCGACCCGGGGCTGAAGAGCGACCCGGTCAGGGTGGGAGGTCCGCTGTCACTCACGTGCGGTCAATGCTTCCCAGCCAGGAAACCCACGCGGTCATAGACCGTGGCCAGCGTGACCGATGCGACGTCG
Source organism: uncultured Actinomycetota bacterium (assembly GCA_963834425.1). GTDB lineage: Bacteria > Actinomycetota > Actinomycetes > Actinomycetales > CAVURS01 > CAVURS01. The sequence goes on along the minus strand of CAWIBR010000013.1, from coordinate 252,859 downwards.
CGCGCACGCTCGGCCCCCTCTGCGAGCAGAGCGTCGAGCGACTCCGGGTCCGCCAGCAGGCCGAACGTCCGCTCGCGATAGGGCGTCGCGACCCCGACGACGACATCGGCCAGATCGCCCTTCAGGTCGCCGTACCCCTTGCCGGAGTAGGCATCCACGAGCTCCTCGATGCTGCGACCGGTGAGTGCGGAGTAGATCGTGAGCAGGTTGGATACCCCCGGCTTGGCCGCCGGGTCGAAGCGGATCGTCCGGTCGTTGTCGGTCACCGCGGACTTGATCTTCTTGGCGATCGAGCTCGGGGTGTCGAGCAGGTCCAGGACGCCGGCCTGCGAGGCCGCCGACTTGCTCATCTTGGCCGTCGGGTCCTGCAGGTCGCAGATCTTGGCCGTCGCCTTGACGATGTAGGGCTCCGGCACCCGCAACGTCGGCCCGTAGCGCGCGTTGAACCGCTGGGCCAGGTCGCGGGTCAGCTCCAGATGCTGGCGCTGGTCCTCACCCACCGGCACCTGGTCCGCGGCGTAGAGCAGGATGTCGGCCGCCTGCAGGATCGGGTAGGTGAACAGCCCGACCGAGGTCCGGTCGCTGCCCTGTTTGGCCGACTTGTCCTTGAACTGCGTCATCCGCGACGCCTCGCCGAAGCCGGTGCTGCAGGCCAGCACCCACTCCAGCTGGGCATGCTCGGGCACCTGGCTCTGCACGAAGAGCACCGAGCGGTCCGTATCGATGCCGCCTGCGATGTACTGCGCGGCCGTGCGCCGGGTGCGCTCGCGCAGCAGGTCCGGCGCCACCTCGATGGTGATCGCATGCAGGTCGACCACGCAGTACGTCGCGTCGTGGGTCTCCTGCAGAGCCACCCACTGCACCAACGCCCCGAGGTAGTTGCCGAGATGCAGGGAGTCGTCGGTCGGCTGCATGCCTGAGAACAGGCGTGGCCGCCCAGAGCCTTCGGACATGCCCGCCATTGTGTCAGGGGCCCATCGATCCGGCCCAGCCGGACAACTCAGCGGGCGGCGCGCAGGACCTCGAGCCGGGCCCGGTACTCCTCCTCGCTCACCTCGCCGCGCGCGAACCGCTCGGCCAGGACGGCCTCGGCCGAGCCGGGCCCGCCATGCCCGTTCGCATACCCGTACGCCGCAGGACCCCAGCCGCGTCGGCGCCAGGCCCAGGGCCGCACCAGGAAGAGCACGACGATCCAGAACCCGAAGAAGAACAGCGGGATCAGCGGGAACCAGCCCCACCCGGCCTGGCCGGGGTAACACACCGTGTGAGTGATCATGCGACCAGCCTGGGTCGGGACCATCTGCTCGGTCGTCCGGTCCTGGGAGGCACCTCGGGTACGCCGCGCGGCGTACCCCCGCAGTTGCGGTCAGGAGAGCCAGCCGGGACGCACCAGGCCCGACTCGTAGGCGAGCACGACGAGCTGGGCCCGGTCGCGGACACCGAGCTTGACCATCGACCGGCTGACGTGGGTCTTGGCCGTCGCGGGGCTGACGACGAGCCGGCGCGCGATCTCCTCATTGCTCAGGCCTTCGCCGACGAGCGTGACGATCTCGCGTTCGCGCTCGGTCAGCCGCGCGATGTCCGGCCGCTCGTGCGGCAAGGGCTTGGCGGCGACGGCGACGTGCTCGATCAAGCGGCGGGTCACCGACGGCGAGAGCAGAGCGTCGCCCGCCGCGACGGCGCGCACGGCGCGCACCAGGTCGGCCGGTTCGGTGTCCTTGACCAGGAAGCCGCTGGCCCCCGCCCGGAGGGCCTCGAAGACGTACTCGTCCAGCTCGAAGGTGGTCAGCACCAGCACCCGGGTCGAACCCAGGCCCGGGTCCTGGCCGATCAGCCGGGTCGCCTCCAGGCCACCGGCACCGGGCATCCGGATATCCATCAGCACGACGTCGGGGTGCGTCTCGCGGACCACGGCCAGCGCGGTCTCGCCGTCGGCCGCCTCACCGACGACCTGCATGCCCGGCTCGGCATCGATGAGCGCCCGGAAGCCGGCCCGGACCAACGCCTGGTCATCGGCAACGACGACGGTGATCACGCGACACCCGATCGGTTGTCCAGCGGAAACCGTACGGCGACCCGGAAGCCGCCGCCCTCGACCGGGCCGGCCTCGACGTCGCCGCCCAGCGCGGCCGCCCGCTCGCGCATCCCGCGGAGTCCGCCGCCCTCGACGACCTGGTCGATCCCGAGCCCGTCGTCGACGACGCTGACCTCCAGAGCACCCGGCGAGCGCACCACGGCCACGGTGGCGTGAGCGGCTGCCGAGTGCCGGGCGACGTTGGTCAGGCCCTCCTGCACCACCCGGAAGGCCGCGGCGTCCACATCGTCAGGCAGTCCAGAAGCGCTGTCCTCCAACGGATCTGGGCTGATCGTGACCGCCAGGCCGCCAACCCGGGCCGCCGCGACCAGGTCTCCGACTCGAGCCAGCCCAGGAGTCGGCCGACCCTCGAAGTCCTCCTCGCGCAGGATGGACAACGTCGCCCGCACCTCCTCCAGCGCCTCCTTGCTGGCCGTGCGGATCGCGGTCAGCGCCGGCCGGGCCTGCTCCGGGTGCTCGTCCAGCAGGTGCAAGGCCACCCCAGCCTGGACGGCGATCATCGACAGGCTGTGCCCGATGGTGTCGTGCAGGTCGCGGGCCAACGCCAGCCGCTCCGCGCTCGCGGCCACCCGCGTCTCGGCCGCGCGGGCCCGGCGGGCAGCGGCGAACTGCTCGGCCCGGTAGCGCGGCGCCTCGCCCACGACGAGCAGGAGCACGAGCCAGACGGCGACGGCGACGGCCCGGCCGAGCGTGACCGGATGGCCGCTGAGCTGCCCGATTCCCAGCAGTGCGACGTAGCCCAGGCCCGCGACGATCCAGGCACCCCAACGGCGCCCGCGGGCCACGGCGGCGAGCAACGACAGGCCGGCGGACGCCACCACCGGACCGATCGGGTAGCCCAGGCCGAGGTAGGTCGCCGCCGCTGCGACCGCCACCGCGCAGACCACGACCGGCCTGCGGCGCAGGAAGATCCAGGCCAGCGGGCCCAGCACGAGCAGCAGGTAGCCGACGGCGTCCAGCGGTCGGGCCTGCGGCTGGTGGCGGCCGGCCACGCCGGATCCGACGACCTGGACGACGAGGAGCACCACGCCCACGAGTGAGATCGGGCTCCGGACCCCGTGCGGCCGTCGTGGCCCCCAGCTCGGCCGGCCGGGAGCCCAGCCGACCGCCCAGCCGCCGTCGCGGCCACCACCGAGGTAGATCCGCCGGAACGGGTCGCCGTCGTGGCCGTCCGCTGACCGCCACCCATCTCGCACGGCTCGAACCTAACCCGCGGGCTGGGTCCCGAGCATCCGCCTTCGGGCCACCCCGGGCCTACGCCCCGCGGCGTACGCCGGGGCGCCACGGCAGACTGAGCGCGATGCCCGAGTCGACCACCCCCCGCTGGCGAGCGCTCGGCGTCTGCGTCGGCGCGCTCTTCATGACCCTGCTCGACGTGACCGTGACCAACGTCGCGCTCCCCGCCATCGGCAACGCCACGAACGCGGCGCCGGCCGAGCTGCAGTGGGTCGTCTCCGGCTACGCCCTCGCCTTCGGGCTGGTCCCGATCATCGCCGGCCGTCTCGGCGACGACCACGGGCGACGGCGGATGTTCATCATCGGGGTCGCCGGCTTCGTCGTGACGAGCGCCATGGCCGGGCTCTCCCCCGGGCCCGGCCTCCTGATCGGCGCCCGGGTGCTGCAGGGGCTGGCCGGCGGCCTGATCAACCCGCAGGTCTCGGGTCTGGTCCAGCAGATGTTCACCGGTGCCGATCGCGGACGGGCGTTCGGCGCGATCGGCACCGTCGTCGGCGTCGCGACGGCGGTGGGCCCGCTCGTCGGCGGCGCCCTCATCGCGCTCGGCGGACCGACCCTGGGCTGGCGTCTGGTCTTCTTCGTCAACGTGCCGGTCGGCATCGTGATCGTCTTCCTGGCCCGGCGCTGGCTCCCGCCCCCGCGCACCGACGGCCGGCGGCACCGACTGGACCTGCCCGGCGCCGTGTTGCTCGGGCTGGCGACCCTCTGCGTCCTGGTCGCCGCGGTCGAGTACGACGCGCTCCAGGACCTCCGCCTGCTCTGGCTGGCCGTCCCGGCGGCGCTGCTCCTGGCGATCTTCGTCCGGCGCGAGCTGCGCCTGACCCGCGCCCGGCAGGACCCGCTGGTCGACCTCCGGCTGTTCACCCGGCCGTCGTACTCGGTCGGCGTCGGCCTGGCCCTGCTCTACTTCGCCGGCGCTACCGGCCTGCCGCTTGTGCTGGCGCTCTACTACCAGCGCGGGCTCGGCTACACAGCCCTGGAGTCCGGTCTCGGGCATCACGGCCTTCGCCCTGGGGTCGGTCATTGCGGCGCCGCTCGCCGGACGCGCGGTCACCCGGATCGGCCGCCCGCTCGTCGTCGCAGGCCTGATCACCTTCGGTCTCGGCGCCCTGGCGATCGACCTGACGGTCCGGCTCGCGCCCGAGGGGCACACCGCACTGTGGCTCGCGCCACCGTTGTTCATCCTCGGCCTGGGCGCGGGCGCCGTCATCACCCCGAACCAGACGCTGTCCTTGATGGACGTCGATGCTCGGATGGGCAGCACCGCAGGGGGCGTCCTGCAGACGTCCCAGCGGATCGGCTCAGCCGTCGGTCAGGCGGTCATCGGAGCATCCTTCTTTGCCGCGCTCACCGGCCTGGCCGGGACATCCAGTGGCGGCGGGAGCGCCGAGCACCGCGCGGCGTACGACCGGGGCTCTGTCGCACGCCATCTTCGTCACCCTGATCTTCGTCGGCGCCGCGCTCGTCCTCGGCGTGGTCGACCTGGTGACCCACGGATCCGCGTCTGGCCGGGCCCGTGGACGACTCAGGGGCCGGGAGGCGTCGCCTCCCGGCCCCTGAGGTGCCGATCCATGCGTTCGTTCAGCGCGTTAGCTCACGCCGTCGCTGCTCAGTGCCGGCGCTGCTGGCTGGGGCTGGGCAACCGGACCCCCAGGAGCAGCAGGACCCCCGCACCGACCAACAAGCCGGCGACCAGCAGGGCCGGTCCGACGTTGGCGCCGGTGAAGGCGAGCGACTTCGGCGAGGCCCCGGCCGTCAGCTTGACGCCGAGCACCGTGGGCTTGCCGGTGCTGGACGTGCTGTGGATCGACGTCGGCGAGACGCTGCTGCTCGTCGTCGAGGTCGTGCTGGTCGTCGAGGTCGGCGACGTGTGCGTCGAGGTCGGCGACGTGTGCGTCGAGGTCGGCGACGTGGACGGGCTCTTGGTGTTGCCGTTGCCGTTGCCGCCGGCTCCCTGCACCTTCAGCGAGCTCGAAACCGTCGTGGTCTTCGAACCGTTGATGCTCACCGCGGCCGAGTTGGAGTAGGACTTCAGGCTCGGGTCGGTCACGTTGGTCTGGTAGCTGACCCGGAGCACCTGGCCCGCCGCCGCCGGGCCGAGCGTCGCGGTCAGGGAGTTGGTCGTGCAGGACTCGAGATGACCTTGCCGGCGGGCAAGGTTCGGTTGGAGTGATCGCGCCGCTGGAGTCGATGCCCAGCAGCCGGAACGTCAGCGTGCTGCAGTCGATAGGACTGCCCGGCGCTGAGTGAGTCGGTGAACTTGGCCGTCGCAAACGGCCCACTGCCGCTGTCGATGGTCCAGGTGAGCGCGTCGGCGCCGGTCACCGTGCCCTTATGGGTCCAGAAGCCGGTCTTGTGCGGACCGGTCTGGGGAGCAGTCGTCGGTGCCGGTCTTGTTGACCGTGTCATGGAAGACCTTGCTGCCGGCCGTGAAATCGAGGTTCACCGGGCCGGTCACGGTCGAGACGGACTTGCTCCATCGGACCGAGAAGAAGGCTGCACCGTGCACGTTGTCGTGGGTGTCGACGTAGTTGGTCAACTTGAAGGTGACCAGCCCGTTGACCACCGTCGCCGTGGCCACGACCGAGCCGTCCGGTGCCAGCAGGTCGAAGCCGGTCGTCAGCGCGGTGAGCTCACCCGGCAACTGCAGGGTGAACGTGTCGTTCGCCTGGGCCGAGCTGGGCACCGCCCAGGTCAGGTTGAGTTTCATGGGCGTGTTCGGCCCGGCCGACGGCTGCTGGATGCTCACGCTGGTGATCGCATTGTCGATCGTGGCGGCGGAAGCCCGGGTGAGCTGTGAGGCGCCGACGACCCACGCGAGCCCCAGCATGAGAACCGCGCCGATGATGGCTACGCGGCGCGGCAAGACCTTGGCGGTCGACAACACGATGGATCCCCTTGTCCGGTTTGAGTCTCTTGTTGCTCTCAACTCAGCGTAGCGGACGCGGGTTCCCGGTTCAGATGTTCCTCCACATTGGTGACACCAGGTGATCACCGGATTCGGACAAGGCGTCCAAACGGCAGGTTCTCGTCAGGCCGTGCTCGGAGATTCGCCAAATGTGACGGAAAGTAGCCGACCCGTCGCTGGCGTGTCAGGGCGAGGTTCGGTCAGCCGATCGCGCGGGCCAGGTTGTCATCGAGGGCCGCCAGGAACGCCTCCGTGGTCAGCCAGCCCTGGTCCGGACCGACCAGCAGGGCGAGATCCTTGGTCATCGCACCGCTCTCCACCGTCTGCACGCAGACTCGCTCCAGGGTTTCGGCGAAGCCGGTGACCTCCGGCGTACCGTCCAGCTTCCCGCGGTGCTTGAGCCCGCCGGTCCAGGCGAAGATCGACGCGATCGGGTTGGTCGAGGTCGGCTGGCCGGCCTGGTGCTGACGGAAGTGCCGGGTGACCGTGCCATGCGCGGCCTCGGCCTCGACCGTCTTCCCGTCCGGGGTCGTGAGCACCGAGGTCATCAGCCCCAGCGACCCGAAGCCCTGGGCGACCGTGTCGGACTGGACGTCGCCGTCGTAGTTCTTGCAGGCCCAGACGTAGCCGCCCTCCCACTTCAGCGCTGCCGCGACCATGTCGTCGATCAACCGGTGCTCGTAGGTCAGGCCCGCGGCCTCGAAGTCGGCCTTGAACTCGGACTGGTAGATGTCCTCGAAGATGTCCTTGAACGCCCCGTCGTACGCCTTGAGGATGGTGTTCTTGGTCGAGAGGTAGACCGGGTAGCCGCGGCTCAAGCCATAGTTCAGCGAGGCCCGGGCGAAGTCGGTGATCGACTTGTTGTAGTTGTACATCCCCATCGCGACGCCACCGTCGGCGCCGAAGTCGGTGACGACGTGCTGGATCGGCTCCGACCCGTCCTCCGGGGTGAAGGTGATGGTCAGCTGCCCGGCCCCGGGGACCTTGAAGTTGGTGGCCTTGTACTGGTCGCCGTGCGCGTGACGGCCGATGATGATCGGCTTGGTCCAGCCGGGCACCAGCCGCGGGATGTTGCTGATGATGATCGGCTCGCGGAAGATCACGCCGCCGAGGATGTTGCGGATCGTGCCGTTGGGCGAGAGCCACATCTTCTTCAGCCCGAACTCCTGCACCCGGGCCTCGTCCGGGGTGATGGTCGCGCACTTGACGCCGACGCCGTGCTCCTTGATCGCGTTGGCCGCATCGACCGTCACCTGGTCCTCGGTGGCGTCCCGGTGCTCGATCCCGAGGTCGTAGTAGAGGAGGTCGACGTCGAGATAGGGATGGATCAGCCGGTCCTTGATGAACTGCCAGATGATCCGCGTCATCTCGTCGCCGTCGAGTTCGACGACCGGGTTGGTGACCTTGATCTTCGACATCAGCTGTCCTCACGCTCGGGAAGTCTTTCGACGTCAAGATATCGGACTCACCCGGCTCAGGTGATGAGCCAGGACCGCGGACGGTGCCAGGCTGGAGCCATGGCCGACACCTCCGCTGGGATTCCCAGCCTCCCCCGTCGACTGGGCGCTGAAGCCATCGGCACCTTCTGGCTCGTCCTCGCTGGCTGCGGTACCGCCGTCCTGGCGGCGGGTTTCCCGAATTCGGGGGTGGGCTTCCTCGGCGTGGCCCTCGCCTTCGGCCTGGCCGTGCTGACGATGGCGTACGCCGTGGGCCACGTCTCGGGCGGCCACTTCAACCCGGCGGTCACCTTGGGGCTCGCGGTGGCCAAGCGCTTCGAATGGCGCGACGTCGCGCCGTACATCGTGACCCAGGTCGTGGCCGCCACCGTCGGGGCGACCGTGCTGTTCGTGATCGCCAACGGGCAGAAGGGGTTCAGCGCCCACGCCAGCGGCTTCGCGGCCAACGGTTACGGCGACCACTCCCCCGGCCACTACGCGCTGTTGGCGTGTCTGGTCTGCGAGATCGTGATGACGGCGATCTTCGTCTACGTCATCCTCGGCGTGACCGACAAGCGCGCCCCCGTCGGCTTCGCCCCGATCGCGATCGGCTTGGTGCTCACCGCGATCCACCTGGTCTCGATCCCGGTGACCAACACCTCGGTCAACCCGGCCCGCTCCACGGGTGTGGCGTTCTTCGCCGGCGGTTGGGCGCTCGGACAGCTGTGGCTGTTCTGGCTGGCGCCGCTCGTCGGCGCGGCGATCGCCGGCCTGACGTACGCCGCGATCTCCGGCGAGCGCGACGAGCCGCTGATCGAGGGGACGACGAGCGCGTCGCCGTCCGAGGGCACCAGCCCGGCCTGACCCCCGAAGGGCTTTGCTAGCGTCGCTGGCGTGACCAACTCCCCCGTGAAAGTCGCCGTCACCGGCGCCGCCGGCCAGATCGGCTACAGCCTGCTCTTCCGGATCGCCAGCGGCGCGATGCTCGGCCCGGACACCCCCGTCGAGCTCAGCCTGCTGGAGATCCCCGCCGCCGTCGGCACCGCTGAGGGCGTCGCGATGGAGCTCGACGACTGCGCCTTCCCGCTGCTGCACCGGATCTCGATCAGCGACGACCCGAACGTCGCGTTCGACGGCGTCAACATCGCCCTGCTCGTGGGCTCGCGGCCGCGCACCAAGGGGATGGAGCGCGGCGACCTGCTCGAGGCCAACGGCGCCATCTTCACGGTGCAGGGCAAGGCGCTCTCGGACAACGCGGCCGACGACGTGCGCATCCTCGTGGTCGGCAACCCGGCCAACACCAACGCCTTGATCGCGATGAACAACGCTCCGGACATCCCGCGGGAGCGGTTCACGGCGATGACTCGCCTGGACCACAACCGGGCCATCGCCCAGCTCGCCAACAAGACCGAGCGCCCGGTTTCGGCCATCAAGCACATGACCATCTGGGGCAACCATTCGGCCACCCAGTACCCCGACCTGTTCCACGCCGAGGTCGATGGCCAGATCGCGGCCGACGTGGTCGATGACCAGGTCTGGATCGAGACCGACTTCATCCCGACGGTGCAGAAGCGCGGCGCGGCCATCATCGAGGCCCGCGGCTCCTCCTCCGCCGCCTCCGCGGCGTCCGCGGCCATCGACCATGTCCGCGACTGGGTGCACGGTTCGGCCGAGGGCGACTGGGTCTCGATGGCCGTCCCCTCCGACGGCTCGTACGGCGTGGCCGAGGGCCTGATGTCCTCGTTCCCGTGCACGACGTCCGGTGGCTCGTACTCGATCGTCCAGGGGCTGGCGATCGACGACTTCTCGCGCGGCCGGATCGACGCGTCGGTGGCCGAGCTGGCCGAGGAGCGCGACGCCGTACAGGCGATGGGCCTGATCTAGCTCGTCGCTCCACGCGCATCTTCCGTCCTACCCGGATGCTTCCCCTCTCATCCACAGTTGCAGCCCGTACCCTCCTGCCGAGCGCTGGTTCCCGACACCTCGTCCGTCAGTCGCACTCAGCGGGTCGTCTCGCGGGGCCAGTGCTGCTGTTGGACTCACCACGGTGATCGAGCCGGCTGGTCAGGCGGTGGCAGCGGTCTTTGCCGGGCCTACGCGCGTTCAGCGGCCGGTGCCGTTTGCGGCGCGGTCAGTGCGGCGCTCCTACGCGCAGGCTGGGCGCGCCCCCGGGCCGGACGCGGCAGCGCTGTACGGCCTGGTCCCGCCCGATCTGGCCCGACCGATCGAGGTGCTGGTGCCACGCAGCCGTCGGGTCACCGCGGAGGCCGTGATCCGGGTGCGCTACTCCCAGGAGGTTGACGTCCGCCGGCCCACTCTGGGCCCGTCCCGGGTGTGGGTCGGGACGCGGTGCTCGACCTGGCGCAGGGTGTCGGTCGCTGACCGACGTGGCGGTTGGTCGTCGGCCAGCGCTCGCTCCGACCAACCCGGTATCGATGCGCGCCGCGCTAGACCGCGCGCGCCATCGTGCGACGCGAGTTGATGCGTTGCTGGCCGACCTCGAGGTCGGAGCCACTCACCGTTGGAGTCCGCTACCTCAACCCGGTCGAGCGAGCCCACGGCCTGTCACGCGGCGCACGTCAGCATCCCGTTGTCGGGCGGACTGTGCGGTTCGTCGACGTGGAGTACGAGAGTTCACGACGCGGTCGAGCTGGACGGCCGGTCGGGCATGAGGGCGATGGGGCCTCCGGGACCGCCGTCGGACAACGCGGCGTGCGGTCCGGTCGCGCCACACTGCGCTATGGCTGGGGCGAGATCTTCGACGCCGCTTGCATCGCCCATCTGCTCAGCTCCCGAGCTGTCCGGCCCCGCGCTCACCACGCCACCTCCACCCGGCGCGACGTCGCCGACAGCCGGAAGGATCGTCCGTGTCCTGACCCGCTCGATCCTTCCCGTTGTCCGTCCGCTCACTTGGGCTTGAGGAGGGCGGCGAGGATGAGACAGGCGATCGACAGGGTCAGCAAGGCCGTGGTGTCGAAGATGCGAGACCGTACGGCGAGTCCGCCGGCTCGGCTGGAGGGCAGCAGGGCCCGCAGGACGGCGCCCAGCCCCAGGAACAGGGACAGGACGACTCCGCCGCGAAGCACGTGGCCGTCGGCGATCAAGGCGAGCGAGACGGCGACGCCGCCGAACACCACCCACCACGGTCCGAGCCCGCGGGGCGGCGCCATCTGGACCTGACTGCTCAGCGGGCGTTCGCGCCGGCAGCGCCAGTCGCCGCGAGCAGCCGGCTCTCGGCGGCGTCGACCACGTTGGCCAGCAGCATGGCCCGGGTCATCGGGCCGACCCCGCCGGGCATCGGCGCGAGATACGACGCGACCTCGCGGACCTCAGGGGCCACGTCACCCACGATCCGGGCCTTGCCGTCGTCGCCGACGACTCGGGTCGTCCCGACGTCCAGGACCACGGCCCCGGGTCGGACCATGTCGGCGGTGATCAGCCCGGCGCTGCCGGCCGCACCGACCACGATGTCGCCGGTGCGCACGACGGCGGCCAGGTCCCGCGTGCCGGTGTGGCACGAGGTGACGGTGGCGTTCTCGGTACGACGAGTCAGCAGCAGGCCCAGGGGGCGGCCACTCGTCGTACCGCGCCCGACGATCACGACGTGGGCGCCGGACAACGGGATGTCGTAGCGCCGCAGGAGCTCGACGATGCCGCGGGGGGTGCAGGGCAGCGGCGCGTCGCCGGTCGCCGCGACGTCCAGGACCAGCCGGCCCAGGTTGGTCGGGTGCAGGCCGTCGGCATCCTTGTCGGGGTCGATCCGGGCCAGGACCGCTTGCTCGTCCAGCCCGCGCGGCAACGGCAGCTGCACGATGAACCCGGTGCAGGTCGGGTCGGCGTTGAGCTCGTCGACGACCGCTTCGACGTCGGCCTGGGTCGCGTCGGCGGGCAGCTCGCGCTGGATCGAGGCGATCCCGACCGCGGCACAGTCGCGATGCTTGCCGGCGACGTAGGCGTGGCTGCCGGGGTCGTCGCCGACGATCAGGGTGCCCAGACCGGGCACGACGCCAGCCTCCCGCAGGTGGGTGACCCGTTCGGTCAACTCCCCTCGGATCGCTGCCGCCGTTGCCGAACCGTCCAGGAGGGTGGCCGTCACGGCCGTCATCCTTCCACGAATGGCCTAAAGCAACGGTGACCCGGTGCCGAAACAGGCCCCATGGATCAGGTGGGGACCGGCGCTGGTCACCAGCGTTGCGATCAGGGGTGGGATCGGGTGGGGATCAGAGCATGAGCCAGGACAGTCAAGGTATGGAGCCGCCTCGGCCGGGATCGGCCGACCTGGAGGCGTTCGCGCGGGCGGACTCAGGAGTCAAGCCCGAGGACCTCACCGTTGCGCCCGATACGGCACCCTGCTGGGCCGGCGAGTGGGCCAGGGTCGACGTCCGGACCCAGGTGTGGGGCCAGGCCGCTGTCCTGCGCACCGTGAGCGCGCTGCCGGACACCCATCCTGGCGGTTGGGCGGTGCGGCCGGCTCCGTGCGTCAGGTCCAGTGGACCGGTCGCCCGGCGACCGTCCCGTCCGGTGTGCTGTGCGTGCTGGCCGTGACCCAGAGGGACCCGCAGCTCCCGGCCGGCGACCCGGACGCTGCTGCGACCGACGACGTTCGCCCAGTCGTTCGGCGACGCGACGGACACGCTCCTTGCCGACGGCCTGTCCGCCATCGCTCATCGGCTCACCGCGGGCGCCGACCAGCGATGGGCCGGCGCGCTCGTGCAGATGTCCGGCACCTGGCTGCCACCGATCGCCCTCCTGCCGCGCGGCGTCATCGGCGTCCCCGCACCACGCACCGAGTGGGGCACCGAGTCGGTCGACTTCGACCAGCGCTGGGTGGTGCAGGCGGAGGACTCCCGAGTGGCCGCTGACCTGCTCAGCCCATCGGTGATGTCCGTCCTCTTGGACGCCGTGCCGCGCGGTGCCGCCGTCACCATCTCCGGCGACGCCCTGCAGGTCTGGTGGCCGTACGACGAGTCCACCCAGGCTGACCTGGGCCGGGTGCAGCGGGCGGCGCTGGCCGCGACGCTGTTGGTCAAGACCTTCCCGCGGTTCGTGCTGACCGACCACCCTGACCGCGGCGCGGAGCTGGAGCGTTCGCTGGCCCGCAAGGCCGACGAGCTGCACGCCTACCAGGCGCACCAGTCGCTCGGCCGGAGCCCGGACCCGGTGCTGCAGCGGATCTACGACCAAGCTCGCTCCAGCGTGGGCATCCCCCGCGCCTGACCGCCGTACTCCCCAGCGGCGTCCGGACTCGCCGGTGCTCCCTGAACGACGGCGATCTGCGCGTTCGGCGGACCGGATCACCGTCATTCGCGGAGCACCGCGCGGGGCGGGGAGCAACCGTCGTACGACCGGCCGGGTGGTCAGTGGGTGAAGTGGCGGGTGCCGGTGAAGTACATCGTCACGCCTGCGGCCTCGGCGGCGGCGATCACGTCGGGGTCCCGGATCGACCCGCCGGGCTGCACGATGGCCCGCACACCGGCGGCCAACAGCACCTCCGGCCCGTCGGCGAACGGGAAGAACGCGTCCGACGCCGCAACGCTGCCCCGAGCCCGGTCGGCACCGGCCCGGTCGACGGCGAGCTTGCACGAGTCGACCCGGTTGACCTGACCCATCCCGACGCCCACGCTCGCTCCGTCGTGGGCGAGCAGGATCGCGTTGGACCGCACCGCACGAATCGCCTTCCAGGCGAACGCCAAGTCGGCGAGCGTGGCCTCATCCACTGCCTCCCCGCAGGCGAGGCGCCACCGCGCGGGGTCGTCGCCGCCGGCCTCGGTGCCTTCGCCGGCCTCGACCACGGCATCCACCCGGTCCACCGTCTGCACCAGCACGCCACCCGAAATCGGCCGGAACTCAATGGGATCCGGCGCCGACTGCTCGGGCAGCTCGAGCAACCGGATGGCCTTGCGCTTGCTCAGCAGCTCGAACGCGTCGTCGTCGAAGGACGGCGCCGCCACCACCTCGGTGAAGCCTTCGGTGAGCTGCTCCGCCATCGCCAGTGACACCGGCCGGTTGGCGGCGACGACCCCGCCGTACGCCGAAGCCGGGTCGCAGGCATGGGCTTTCGCGTGGGCAGCCGCGATGTCGTCGCCGACCGCGATGCCACACGGGTTGGCGTGCTTGATGATCGCGACCGCCGGCTGGTCGAAGCCGAAGGCTGCCCGCACGGCGGCATCGGTGTCGACATAGTTGTTGTAGGACATGGCTTTGCCGTGCAGCACCTCGGCCTGGGCGACACCGGGCCGCCAGTGCGTGTAGAGCGCCGCCCGCTGATGGGGGTTCTCGCCGTAGCGGAGCACGTCGCGCTTCTCCCACGTCGCGCCCGTCCAGTCCGGGAACCACGACCCGTCCGCGGGCGGCGCAAGCACCGAGCCCATCCAGGACGCCACGGCCACGTCGTACGACGCGGTGTGGGCAAAGGCCTCGGCAGCCAGTCGCTGGCGCTGGGCCAGCGTGAAGCCGCCGGCGGCGACAGCCTCGAGCAGCTCGGGGTACCGATCGGGGGAGACGACCACCGCGACGTTGGCATGGTTCTTGGCCGCACCACGGACCATCGAGGGGCCACCGATGTCGATCTGCTCGATGCACTCGGCCGGGCTCGCGCCGGAGCGAACCGTGTCCCGGAACGGGTAGAGGTTGGAGACCACCAGCTGGAACGGCTCGACGTCGAGCTCGGCGAGCTGGGCGACGTGGTCGGGGTTGCCGACGTCGGCGAGCAGCCCCGCGTGCACCTTCGGGTGCAGGGTCTTGACCCGCCCGTCCAGACACTCCGGGAAGCCGGTCAGATCCTCGACCGCGGTCACCGGCACGCCGGCCGCCGCGATCCGGGCCGCCGTCGAGCCGGTGGACACGATCGAGATCCCCGCCTCGTGCAGCGCCGTGGCCAGCTCCTCCAGGCCGCTCTTGTCGTAGACCGACACCAGCGCCCGGCGGATGGCCGTGCGCCCTTCCGGCCCGATGGTCTGCTCGCTCACGGGATGATGACCTTCCTGCCGATGACGGTCCAGCCGCTCCGGACCATCCTTCCGACGTACTCGACCAGCTGGGCCCGCTCGGCGACCTTGATCCGCTCGGTCAGCGTGTCCTCGGTGTCGTCGTCCGCCACGGGGACGGCGACCTGCGCGATGATCGCGCCGGTGTCGACGCCCTCATCGACGACGAAAAGCGTTGCGCCCGTGACCTTTACGCCGTAGGCGAGGGCATCCCGGGGGCCGTGGATCCCGGGAAAGGCGGGCAGCAAGGCGTTGTGGGTGTTGACGTAGCGACCGCCGAACGCGCGCAGGAAGTGCGGCCCGGCGAGCCGCAGGAAGCCGGCCGAGATGACCAGGTCGGGCTCGTGGGCGGCCACGGCCTCGGTCAGTGCCGCATCCCACTGCTCACGCGACGCGTGGTCAGCGACGGTCTCGACGAACGTCGGCAGCCCGGCGGCCGCGGCCCGCTCGACACCACCGGTGCCCGGACGATCGGCGCCAACCGCCACGACCCGGGCGCCGTACGCCGGGTCGGCGCAGGCTTCGAGCAGCGCTTGCAGGTTGGAGCCGCCGCCGGAGACCAGCACGACCAGGCGTCGCTGCGCCCCCGCAGTCCCCGGACCCGTCACGTTCGGAGACCATAGCGGGGTGAGCGGGCCGACCACCGAGCGGGAGAGCCGACCGCCCGTGCTTGCCTCCCGGCAGCACGGCGGCTGGTTCGCGGTGTTCGCCGTCGCAGCCCTGCTCGCGGTGCGGCTCCCCCTGCCGTGGCTGGCCTCGGCCGTGGTCCTCAGCGTGATCGCCGTCGTCGAGGGCATCCGGACCGCGCGGGCCTTGGTGCGCGAGCGGCGGGGCCGCGGCCTGCTGGTCTGGTGCATCTGCGGCATCGTCGCGATCAGCCTGGTCGGGCTGGCTGCGGTCGCCACCCTCGCGCTCTATCCGATCACCTATCAGCGCCAGCAGTGCTTGCAGGGCGCCAACACCGAGGTGGCCAAAGCTGCCTGTGAGTCAGAGTTCGACCGTCGGCTCGGGGACCTGCAGGGAGGCTTCGGCGGAGGCTGAGGCCGCCACCTCGTCCGGCGCCGCGAGATCCGGGGGCAGCGCGCTCCGGCGCCGCCACCAGGTGAGGATCGCCGCCGCCGGCAGAGCGCCGAGCGCGAGCTCGAGGGCCAGGAAGGGCGTCACGACGAGCGCGTTCGCGCCGACGTCGGCCAGCCGGCCCGGGCCGATCGCACCGCGGGAGAGCGCGACCGCGAGCCCCAGCAGGACGGCGGCCAGGACGGCGGCCACGAGGGCGTCGAGCAGGCGGCTGACCAGGCCCAGGTCGCCGGCATCGGCGCGACGGGCGGTCCGCCAGCCGGCGAACGCGCCGGCCAGCACCGGCACCGCGAACGCGGCACCCACCAGCCAGCCCGCGGCAGGAGGCGAGCCGGGCAGCGCACCGAAGACCGGGATGACCGGCAGCACACCCAGCTTGACCGTGGTCGCGGAGACGACGGTGCCCGATCCGACCGCGAAGCCCGGCCCGGCCAGCCAGGCGACCCCCCAGGCGGCCAGGTCCGGCAGGTAGCCGGCCTGACCCACGACCAGCACCGCGCCGCCGAACGTCCCGGGATCCAGCGCTCGATGCAGCGCCTCGACCCGCGTCAGGTTGGTCACGATGGCGTAGCCGACCCCCAGCAGGCTGACCACCAGCACGATTGCCGCCGCAGCCAGCGCCGGCCGGATCGTCCAGCGGACCCGCTCCGGCAACCACGTGGCGACCTTTGCCCGTAGACCGGCCGCGTGCGGATGCCCGCGCAGCAGGCCGGCGCCCCCGGCCACCGCGGCCAAGGCGGCCGGACCCAACGGCGCCTGCCACACCACCGGACGGACGGACGACGACCAGCAGGCCAGAGCCAGCAGGACGGCTGATGCGGCGTACGCCGCAGTGAGGCCGGCCAGCGCTTCCAGACTCGGCCTTGGGTTGACCTCGGTCGAGGAGAAGCCTTGGGAGAGAAGGGGTTCGGCGGCGAGTCGCTTGGCCGACCGGTAGATCGCGAGGCCCGGGATCAGCGTCAGACCCAAGGGCACGAGGGCGACGTGGCCGCCGGGGTACCCGATCGCAACGTGGTTGAGCAGCAGCCAGCCACTGACCGACAGGCGCAGCGCCTGGGTCCAGCTGGCGGTGACGTGGGCCGCCGTCGCCCAGACCGCCAGGAGTGGCACGGCGATGATGCCAAGGGAGATGCCCGCCGCCCGGAGCCCGCTCATCGCACCCAGCAGGTAGGCCGAGGTGTGGTCGCGAGGGCCGGCGGGCGGCCCAGCGGACGGGCGGACGCGCTCGAGCAGGCTCATGGTGCACCCATCGTCGCCGGGCGGGCGGCTGCGACGGCGGACCCCGCCGTGCTCGGGGTGTCGTCGCGAGCCGGCCCGGCCCGGCGTCTACCGTGGTGCGACCGGAGCGCAGCCTTCGGGAGATCTGATTCGCGAATCGGAAGCGCTCATGCCGCATCGGAGGTTCGCAGGGGTGACGCTGGTCGCTGCCCTGACCCTCCTCGCGGGCTGCTCTTCCTCGACGCCGTCGGGCGGTTCGGCCGCCCCGCCCGCCACCACGGCGACCACCCCGAGCCCGACGCCGACACCGACCGAGACGTCCGCCCCCGTGGGCACACCTCACCCGGCGCTCACGCCGTTCCAGACCACCTCGGACCCGCACCCGACACCGTGGACGGACAAGAACGCCGACTTCGGCTGGGTGCGCACGGCCAAGCTCCTGAGCAACGGCGGGGTCGACATCACCTTCGACCGGGCCACCTGGTTGCTACCGGACCAGGTCGCGGCGTGGAACAAGGCCAACCCCGGCCACCAGGTGGTCGCCGCCGACGACTACGCGATCGGCAACGTCTCCGGCAAGGTGCGCACCTTCCTGGTGGTCAAGAACGCCGTCATCTTCGGCTCGGTCGCGTTGACCGGCGATGACCAGCCGAGCCGGATCACCCCGGCCCAGTTCGCCGCGGCGATGAAACACAACCCCGGCGGGGTCACGGCCTGGTTGTTCCACCGCTACGGCGGCCTGACCGGCGACGTCGTGCAGCTCGAGGAGCAGTTCCGGCCCTAGCGGGCCTGCATCAGCTCGCGCATCAGGCCGGCCGTGGCCGACGGCGTCTTGCCGACCCGGACGCCGGCCGCCTCCAGCGCTTCGGCCTTGGCCGCTGCCGTCCCGGACGAGCCCGAAACGATGGCGCCCGCGTGGCCCATCGTCTTGCCCTCCGGCGCGGTGAACCCCGCGACGTAGCCGACGACCGGCTTGGTCACGTGCTCGGAGATGTACGCCGCGGCGCGCTCCTCGGCGTCGCCGCCGATCTCGCCGATCATCACGATGGCGTCGGTGTCCGGGTCGGCCTGGAACGCCTCCAGCGCATCGATGTGCGTCGTACCGATCACCGGGTCGCCCCCGATGCCGATGGCCGTCGAGAAGCCGAAGTCCCGCAGCTCGTACATCATCTGGTAGGTCAGCGTGCCGGACTTGGAGACCAGCCCGATCCGGCCCGGTCCGGTGATGGTGGCCGGGATGATGCCGGCGTTGGACTGCCCGGGGCTGATCAGGCCGGGGCAGTTGGGGCCGATGATCCGGGTGGATCTGCCTTCTGCATTTTTGGCCAGTGCGTAAGCCCAAAAACTGGTCGAGTCGTGGACCGGGATGCCCTCGGTGATGACGACGGCCAACGGCATCTGGGCGTCGATCGCTTCCACCACAGCGTCTTTCGCGAACGGCGGCGGCACGAACAGCACCGAGACGTCGGCGCCGGTCTCGGCCATCGCCTCCGCGACGGTGCCGAAAACGGGGAGCGTCGTACCGTCGAAATCGACTGACGTGCCGGCCTTTCGGGCGTTGACACCACCGACGACGTTGGTGCCGGACGCAAGCATCCGGCCGGTGTGCTTGGTGCCCTCGGAGCCGGTCATGCCCTGCACGATGACCTTGGAGTCCTTGGTCAGGAAGATCGCCATCTCGTCAGACCCCCGCGTTCGCCAGAGCAGCGGCCTGGTCGGCCCCGTCGTCCATGGTGTCGGCCAGCCGCACGAGCGGATGGGCCGCGTCGGCCAGGATTCGTCGGCCCTCATCGACGTTGTTGCCGTCGAGTCGTACGACGAGTGGCTTGGTGGCTGCATCGCCCAGGATCCCCAGTGCGGCAACGATTCCGTTGGCCACGGCGTCGCAGGCCGTGATGCCGCCGAAGACGTTGACGAAGACCGAGCGGACGTCCGGGTCGGACAGGATGATGTCCAGTCCGTTGGCCATCACCTCGGCCGAGGCGCCGCCGCCGATGTCCAGGAAGTTGGCCGGCCGCACGCCCCCGTGCCGCTCCCCGGCGTAGGCGACGACGTCCAGGGTGGACATGACCAGGCCGGCGCCGTTGCCGATGATCCCGACCTCGCCGTCGAGCTTGACGTAGTTGAGGTGCTTCTCCTTGGCTCGGGCCTCCAGCGGGTCGCCGGCCTCGGCATCCGCGAGGTCGGCGTTGCCCGGCTGCCGGAAGTCGGCGTTCTCGTCGAGCGTCACCTTGCCGTCGAGCGCCTTGACCTCGAAGCTTCCGTCGGCTGTGCGCACCTTGGCGAGCGGGTTGACCTCGACCAGCGTCGCGTCGCTTCCGACGAAGGCCGCCCAGAGCTTGACCAGCACGTCGGCGACCTCACCGGCGACCTCCTCCGGGAAGTTCGCGGCGGCGACGATCTCGCGGGCCTTGGCCTCGTCGACCCCCGCGAGCGCATCGACCGGCACCCGGGCCAGCGCGTCCGGGCGCTCGACGGCGAGCTGCTCGATCTCCATGCCGCCTTCGTAGGACGCCATGGCCAGGAAGGTGCGGCCGGCCCGGTCGAGCAGGTAGGAGACGTAGTACTCCTCGACGATGTCGGCGCCTGGGTCGACCAGGACGCGGTGCACGGTGTGGCCCTTGATGTCCATGCCCAGGATCTGGCCGGCCAGCTCACCGGCCTCGGAGGGCGTCTTGGCGACCTTGACGCCGCCGGCCTTGCCGCGACCGCCGACCTTGACCTGGGCCTTGACGACGGTGACCCCGCCGATCTGCTCGGCTGCGGCCTGCGCCTCGGCGGGCGTCGTCGCGACCTGGCCCAGCGAGACGGGCACGTCGTACCGCTCGAAGAGCGTTTTGGCTTGGTACTCGAAGAGATCCACGAACCATCCGTCCTACGCGAAGCCACCCGGTGCTAGGGCCTCGGCGAGCCTATCCGCCGGTCGATGCCAACGCCCTGTGGCCCTCGTCACCTCAGGAGGTGGGGACGTTGGCCCGGACCCAGTCGACGATGTCCTGGGTGGGCGCGCCCGGCGTGAAGACCCGGGCCACCCCCATCTCAGCCAGCTCGGGCAGGTCGGCCTCGGGGATGATCCCGCCGCCGAACACCACGATGTCGGCGGCGTCGCGCTCCTTGAGCAGGGCGATGACCCGCGCGAAGAGGGTCATGTGGGCGCCGGAGAGGACCGAGAGCCCGATCGCGTCCGCATCCTCCTGGATGGCCGCCTCGACGATCTGCTCGGGCGTCTGGTGCAGGCCGGTGTAGATGACCTCCATGCCGGCGTCGCGCAACGCCCGGGCCACCACCTTGGCGCCGCGGTCGTGTCCGTCCAGGCCGGGTTTGGCCACGACGACGCGCACCGGGTCGGCGGCGGAGGGGTGGGAGGACATGCAGCGCAGAGTACGCCGCGGCGCGCCCGGCAGGCGGGTGGAGCCGTGCCGGGTTACCTTGCCCAGATGTCCGACCCCTCGCCGGCGTTGCCGCTGTGGCCCACGCGGGCCTGGCTCACCCCGCGCGGAGTCCGGACCGCCGCTCGCGAGGCGGCCTGGGTCGGCGCCCACCTGACCATGTACCCCTTGGGTCTGATCGCGGGCCGTCGCGCCGACCGCGGCCTCGGCTACGCCGTGAGCGCGCTCCCGCCCGTCCAACGCGGCCTGGTCGTGGGCGACGTCGAGGCGGCGGGCACGCCGATCGTGCTGCTGCACGGCATGGTCGACAACGCCTCGATCTTCGCGCTCCTGCGCCGCAACCTGGTCCGCCGCGGCTTCGGCCGGGTGGTGACGCTGAACTACTCGCCCTTGACGATGGACGTGAGAACCGCCGCCCGGCGCCTGGCCGAGGCGGTCGAGGACATCGTCGCGACCACGGGCTACCACCGGATCCACCTGGTCGGGCACAGCCTGGGCGGCCTGGTCGCGCGCTACTACGTGCAGCGCCTCGGCGGCGACGCCCGGGTGCACACGCTGGTGACCCTGGGGACGCCGCACACGGGCACCATCCCGGCGTACTTCCTGCCGGTCCGCCTGGGCCGGCAGCTGCGCCCGGGCAGCGACCTGATGACCGAGCTGGCCGGACCCGCGCCCGGTTGCCGGACCCGGTTCCTGGCCTTCTGGTCCGACCTGGACCAGATGATGATCCCCAAGACCGCCGCCCGGCTGGAGCACCCCGATCTGTCGGCGCGCAACGTGCGGGTCCGCGGCGTGGGCCACCTGTCGTTCGCGATCGACCGGCGCGTGGTCCACGAGATCGGCGTCGAGCTGGCCCAGCTCGACCCGCAGGGCCGCACCGTGGACCCGGGCGTGGCCGTGCTCGGCGACCGCAGCGGCTGAGCACGCTTCCGCGCTGTCGGCCTGGCCGCGGGCACCCGGGCTCGGTTATCGTCGGCCCGGCGCTCCCCCTGGCGCCGAGGTGAGACTCCCGGAGGTTCCGTGGTGCCCCCCGACGCCACCCCAGGCGAGTACGTCGGACGCCGTCGCGCCCAGCCGAGCGGGCCCAGCCAGCCGGGCCTGCCCACGCGTCGCCCCTTGTTGGCCGGCGCCACGGTGCCGGCCACTGCGGCAGCGGCGCTGAGCCTGGTGGCCACCGGCGTGGGGGTGGCAGTTGGCGTCGACGGTGCCGCGGCGGCCCAGTCCGGTCACCAGGACAAGGCCACCACCGGCACCATCCGGACGGCAGCGCAGGACACTGCTCTGGACGGCGCCTCCCAGCTCTCCGCGGCCGCAATCGAGCGGGCCAACCACCTCCAGGAGGAGGCCAGCCGCGCCGCGCGACGTGCCTCGACGGCCCAGGTGGTCGCCGCGCAGGCGGCCGTCGCGCATCGGTGGGTGCTGCCGTTGACGCACTACGTGCTCACCTCGCCGTTCGGGATGCGCTGGGGCAAGCTGCACGCCGGCGAGGACATGGCGGCGCCGATCGGGACGCCGATCCACGCGATCTCCAGCGGCGTCATCGTCTTCGCCGGGGTCGAGGAGGGCTACGGCAACAAGATCGAGATCCGGCACTGGGACGGCACCTGCAGCTGGTACGGCCACCTGTCCAAGATCGAGGTCAAGGTCGGCCAGAAGGTCACGCCGGGCGAGCAGATCGGCCTGGTCGGCGAGACCGGCGATGCGACCGGACCGCACCTGCACCTGGAGATCCATCCGCACGGCGGCGGCCCGGTCGACCCGATGCCCTGGCTGCGGGCGCACGGCCTGCACCCCTGAGTCCCCCGCCCGGCCATGCGGGTCAGAGGGTCCGGTGCATCTCCAGCTCGTTGCCGCTCGGGTCGAGGTCATAGGGCCGGGTGGCACCAGTCAGCGCGTAGCCGCGCCGCCGGTAGAACGCCTGGGCTCGCGGGTTGGCCTCGTGCACCTCGAGCCAGAGCTCGGTCAGCCCCTCGGCCTTGGCCCACTGCTCGACGCCGTCCAGCAGGGCGTCGGCCACCCCGTGGTCGCGGCCGCGGTGCTCCGGCGTGACGTAGACGGCCACCAGGTAGGGCCGGCCGGCCGAGTCGTCGACGTACGCACTCATCGTGCCGATCCAGCCGCTGGTCGCGTCATCGACGGCGACCAGGGCGCAACATCCGGGCCGGGTGTAGTGGATCGCCCGGGCCTGCCACTCGTCGTCGGTCAGCCGCTGCGCCGACTCCAGCGCCTCGACGTACGCCAACGGCGAGTCTGCGAGCATCTCCAGCCGTAGGGCGCGCAGCTCGCGCCACTGCCTGGCCAGCATGGGTACGACGCTGAAGTCACCGCTCATCGCCGTACGCTAGCCATCGAAATCCGTTGATCAACAACGGATTTGCTGACCTCAGAGCTTCTCGACGGGGGCGTAGCGAAGCAGCAGCCGCTTGACGCCCTGGTCGCCGAAGTTGACATGGGCCATCGCGCTCTCGCCGCTGCCCTCGACCTGGACCACGGTGCCGAGGCCGAACGAGTCATGGGTGACCCGGTCGCCCGGCTCCAGGTGGATGACCTCGCGGTTGCCCGGCGAACGAACGCCGGCCCGCTGGGCCAGGCGGGCGATGGCCGGCGTGGTCGAGCCACGCATGCCGCTGGTCTCGGTGCGCCGCCAGTCGATGAGCGACTCCGGGATCTCGTCCAGGAACCGCGACGGCGGGTTGTACTGCGGCGCGCCCCAGGCGCTGCGGACGCCGGCCCGGCTCAGATAGAGCCGCTCGCGCGCTCGGGTGACGCCGACGTAGGCCAGCCGGCGCTCCTCCTCCAGCTCGGCGTTGTCGGTCATCGCGCGCATGTGCGGGAAGACGCCCTCCTCCATGCCAGTCAGGAAGACGACCGGGAACTCCAGCCCCTTGGCGGTGTGCAGGGTCATCATCACGACGACGCCCGGGTCCTCGTGCGGGGCCTGCTCGTCAGCGCCGTCACTGATCGCCTCGTCCGGCACCTGGTCGGCGTCCGCGACGAGCGAGACGCCTTCGAGGAAGTCGGTCAGCGTGCCCTCGGGGTTGGCCTCCTCGAACTCGCGGGCGACCGCGACCAGCTCGGAGAGGTTCTCGACGCGCGTCTCGTCCTGCGGGTCCGGGCTCTGCACCAGCTCGGCCAGGTAGCCGGTCTGCTCCAGCACGGCCTCGAGCACCGTGGCCGGACCGCCGCCGCCCTCGGCCACTGTGGCGAGCGCCTCCAGCAGCTGGGTGAAGTGCCGGATGCTGGTCAGGCTGCGGGTGGCCAGTCCGGGCGCCTCGTCGGCCCGGGCCAAGGCCTCGACGAAGCCGATCCGCTCGCGGTCGGCAAGCAAGGTCAGGGCGGCTTCGGCCCGCTCGCCGATGCCGCGCTTGGGCACGTTGAGGATCCGCCGCAGGTTGACCGTGTCGGCCGGGTTGGCCAGGACCCGGAGGTAGGCCAGCGCGTCCTTGATCTCGCGCCGTTCGTAGAACCGCGTGCCGCCGACCACCTTGTAGGGCAGCTTGGCCCGGACGAAGACCTCTTCCAGGGCGCGGGACTGGGCGTTGGTCCGGTAGAAGACGGCGACGTCGCCGGGCCGCACCCCGGCGTCGCGACGCAGCCGGCCGATCTCCTCGGCGACGAACGACGCCTCGTCGTGCTCGTTGTCCGCGACGTACCCGACGATCGGCTCGCCGCTGCCACTGGAGGTCCACAGGTTCTTGGGGCGCCGAGTCGGGTTCTTGGCGATCAGTGCGTTGGCGGCCGACAGGATGGTCTGCGTGGAGCGGTAGTTCTGTTCCAGCAGAACGGTTTTCGCGCTGGGGTAGTCGACCTCGAACTCCGCGATGTTGCGGATCGTCGCGCCGCGGAAGGCGTAGATCGACTGGTCCGCATCGCCGACGACGACCAGCTCACCCGGCGGGACATCCGGCGTACCGGGTCCGGTTGGGAAGCCGACCAGCTCGCGGATCAGGACGTACTGCGCGTGGTTGGTGTCCTGGTACTCGTCGACCATCACGTGCCGGAACCGGCGGCGGTAGTAACCCGCGACCTCCGGGAAGGCCTGCAGGATGTTGACCGTCGTCATGATCAGGTCGTCGAAGTCGAGCGCGTTGGCCTGGCGCAGCCGGCGCTGGTACATCGTGTAGGCCTCGGCCAGCATCCGCTGGGCGTGGTCGCCCTCGCCGACCCGGCCGGCGAAGGTCTCCTCGTCGACCAGTTCGTTCTTGAGGTTGGAGACCTGGGCGCTGAAGCTGCGCGGCGGGTAGCGCTTGGGGTCCAGGTCGAGCTCGCGCAGGACCAGGGTCATCAGCCGCTGCGAGTCGGCCGCGTCGTAGATCGAGAACGACGATTTCAGGCCCACGCTGCCGGCCTCGCGGCGCAGGATCCGCACGCAGGCGGAGTGGAAGGTCGACACCCACATCCGGTTGGCCCGCGGCCCGACCAGGCCGATGACCCGCTCGCGCATCTCGCCGGCGGCCTTGTTGGTGAACGTGATGGCCAGGACCTCGCCCGGGCGCACGTTGCGGGCGGCCAGCAGGTAGGCGATCCGGTGGGTCAGCACGCGGGTCTTGCCGGAGCCGGCGCCGGCCACGATGAGCAGCGGGCTGCCTTCGTGGACCACTGCTTCACGCTGCTGCGGGTTGAGTCCCTCGAGCAGCTCCTCCGGGTCGCGCTCGGGCGGCGGCGGTGGCTCGGCGGCCGTGCTGATCTCGCTGGGCGTCAGGAAGTCGGGCCCGGCAAGCGGCTGGTCGGGGAGATGGTCGAAGAGGGTGCTCATTGCCGGCCCAGCCTACGGGCCGGCTCCGACTACAGTGCCCGCGTGGCGACGATTCCGGACAGCGAGGTGGAGCGGGCGCTGGTCGTGGTCGCCCACCCGGACGACGTGGACTTCGGTGCCTCGGGCACGGTGGCGACCTGGGTCGACGCCGGGATCGCCGTGACCTACCTGCTCTGCACCAGGGGCGACGCCGGCGGCTTCGACGACACGCCCCGGCACGAGATGCCCGCCTTGCGTGAGCGGGAGCAGCGCGCGGCCGCGGCCGAGGTCGGGGTCAGCGACGTACGGTTCCTGGACGGGTACGCCGACGGCACGCTCGAGGTCAGCCAGGGGCTGATCCGGGACATCGTCCGGGTGATCCGCCAGGTCCGCCCGCGGCGGGTGCTCACCGCGAGCCCGGAGCGCTGGTGGGAGCGGCTCGGCGCCTCGCACCCGGATCACATGGCGGCCGGCGAGGCGACGGTGCGGGCGGTCTACCCGGCGGCGCGCAACCCGTTCGCGTTCCCGGAGCTGCTGGCCGACGAGGCCCTCGAGGCCTGGACCGTGCCGGAGCTCTGGCTGATGGCCGACCCGCAGTCCGAGCACGTCGTGGACATCACCGAGACGTTCTCCCGGAAGGTGGCCGCCTTGAAGGCCCACGTCAGCCAGACCGGGCACCGCCCCGACCTGGAGGAGATGCTGCGCACCTGGGCCGGCGGCACCGCGACCCGCTTCGGCCTTCCCGACGGCCGCTACGCCGAGTCCTTCCGCACCATCGCGATCGCCTGACGCCCGCCGTACGCCGTACTGTTGCTCGAGACAACGCGGGTCAGAGGAGGCGGCGGTCGGCGGCCCAGCGGGTCAGCTCGTGGCGGCTGGAGAGCTGCAGCTTGCGCAGGACCGAGGAGACGTGGGTCTCGACCGTCTTGACCGAGATGAACAGCTCCTTCGCGACCTCCTTGTAGGCGTAGCCGCGCGCGATCAGCCGCATCACCTCGCGTTCACGGGCGCTGAGCCGGTCGAGCTCCTCGTCGACGACGGCCAGATCCCCCGCCCCGGTGCCGAACGCGTCGAGCACGAAGCCGGCCAAGCGGGGGCTGAAGACGGCGTCGCCGCTCGCCACGCGGCGTACGGCGCTGGACAGCTCGTCGCCGTCGACGGTCTTGGTGACGTAGCCCCGAGCCCCGGCCCGGATCACGGCGATCACGTCCTCGGCGGCGTCCGAGACGCTCAGGGCCAGGAACCGCACGGGCTCCCCAGCCGCCGTGGTCAGGCCGGCCGAACGGGTCAGCACCTCGGCTCCACCGCCACCGTCGCCACCGGGGAGATGGACGTCGAGCAGCACGACGTCGGGGCGCTCGCGAGCGACGACCTCGATCGCCGAATCCACGGTGTCGGCCTCCCCCACGATGTCCAGGTCGCGCGCCAGCTCGGCGCGGACCCCGGTCCGGAACATCCGGTGGTCATCGACCAGCACCACGCGCATCGCGCTCACTCGCCTTTCGGATCTGCGGCATCCGCCGGATCGGCGGATTCCGTTGGTACGCCGCTAGTTTCGGCCGGCAGCTCCAGCCGGACCTCGGTGCCGCCAGCCTCGACCCGCCGGACCTCGGCCCAACCGCCGTGTCGATGCATCCGACCGATGATCGACTCTCGCACGCCGAGCCGGTCGGCCGGCACGTCCTCGGGCCGGAAGCCGTCGCCGCGGTCCCGGACGAACGCGCTGACCCCGTCGGAGCTCGACTCGACGTAGGCCGAGACGGGCGGCCGCCCATGGCGTACGGCGTTGAGCAGCGCCTCGCGCAACGCCTGCACCAGCGCGCGGGCCGCCTCGTCGACCGGCCGGTCGCCCACCACGACCAGGTCGACCGGCACGCCGTGGGCGTCCTCGACCTCGGCCACCACCTCGCGCACGGCGACCTGCAGCGTCTCGGCGCCGGCCGGCGTGCCGGCATAGAGCCAGTCCCGCAGCTCGCGCTCCTGGGCGCGGGCCAGCCGGGCCACCTCGGCGGCGTCACCCGGCTTGCGCTGGATCAGGGCGAGGGTCTGCAACACGGAGTCGTGCAGGTGCGCCGCGATCTCGGCCCGCTCGGCTTCGCGTACGCGCAACGCCCGCTCGCGCTCCAGGTCGCGCCACAGCCGCAGCCCCCACGGTGCGAGCACCAGGCCCACGCCGAGCAGCACCGCGAGCGAGGCGACCACGATCGGCACGAAGTCGCTCGCGCGAGTGCCGCGAGCGACGAGGAGCAGGATGCCGACGACGGCCAGGACGACACCGGCGGCCAACCGCAGGAGGCCGACCCGTTGCGAGCCGCCGGCCGGCGTCAGCCACCGTGCGCGTTCGCTGATGTCCAGCTGCCGCAACGCGATTCCCGCACCGACCAGCAGAACGAGCACCGGCACCCAGATCTCGGCGTGCACGTTCAGTCCCGCGCGGGAGAGCAGCCAGACCAGGGCGGCGGCGACCAGGATCGTGCCGCCGACCAATGCCTGCACGCGCTCCCGGCTCAACCCACCGGCGGCGCGGGGCGGCTTCGCTTCGGTGGGGGCGCTGGCCCCGCCCGCTCCGACATACCCGCCGTACCCCGCGGTGTAGGGCGCGTCGCCCCGGACCCGCCCCGGGCGCTTGGGCGCCGCGGGGTCGGCGGTCTGCTGCGGGGTCAGCGCCCAGAGCAGGACGTAGGCGACGATGCCCGCGCCGCCGGTGACGATCGAACCCACCACGAAGGCGATCCGGATCGCCCGCACGGGCAGGTCCAGATGCTCGGCCAGCCCGGCGGCCACCCCGGCCAGGACCCTCCCCTGGCTGGGCCGGCGCAGGCTCGGCCGGACCGGAGGCGCGGGCGGGCCGGCCGGGCCGACGGGCGGGGCCGGCGCGGTCGGCGCCGCGGGGCCCGTGCCGTTGGCGGTGCTCCATCCCGGCCGGCTACCGGACCCGAAAACGGGTGCGGTCACCGGCGGGGGTGGAGCAACGCGGCCGGGCGGGAGCACCGGCCCGGTGGAGTCGGGCACGGGACCATCCTGGCCCGCCGCGCGCCCTCGAGCGTCAGGGACCGACCCTGGGCTCGCCCCGAACCCCGACCCCGAGAAACCCCGAGAGAGCTCTCGGCCGAACCGGCCGGCGACCAGGGTCGGCTCAGGGTGACGCCCGATGGTGCGGCGGACAAGCGCCGACGACAGTGGACCTATGAACGACACGAGCAACCTCCCGCCCTACGGCGCCGCCCCGCCGCCGCCGCCCGGGCCCACCGGTCCGGCGGCCGCTGACCCGAGTCAGTCGAGCCAGCCGTCGCAGCCAGGGCCGCCGGACGGACGACCGGGCCTGACCCGCTTCTTCGACGCCATCCGCGGGACCGGGCTGCACCGCTCGCAGCACCGGGTGGTCGGCGGGGTCTGCGGCGGGATCGCCGAACGCACCGGCATCGACCCCACGGTTGTCCGGGTCGTCGCCGTGGTCCTCGCGATCTTCGGCGGGATCGGCGGCCTGCTCTACGGGCTGGCCTGGCTCCTGCTGCCCGAGCCCGACGGCCGGATTCACGGCGAGCAGGTCCTGCACGGCAAGGTCGACGCCGGAGCCATCGGCGCCATCATCGTCACGCTGCTGTCCTTCGGCGGGCCGAGCGGTGGCCACTGGGGCCTCGGCTGGGGTTGGCACAGCGGACTCTTCGGTCTGCTCTGGGGGATCACCGGCACCGCGGTCGTGATCGCCGTCGTCGTCCTCGTGGTCTACCTGGCCGTCCGCGGCCGCGGCTCCGGCACGCCGGGGCCTGGCTCTGCCGGATATTCGGGCTATCCCGGCTACCCGGGCGGCCCCGGCTACTCAGGCGGCCCGGGCTACCCACCCGCGCCCCAGCCCGCTCAATCCCCCGCCGCCCCTACCGACCCCTCCGCCGCGGACAACCCGGCCCCGCCGGCGCCCCCGACCGGAGCCACGGGCTCGGCCGCCACGAGCCAGCCCGGCCCGGCGATGACCGCGACCTACCCGGCGTACGGCGGGGCGGCGACCCTCACGGCACCGGCCCCCGTCCCGCCGTACGTCGGTGGCGCGGCCCCGGTGGCGCCGACCCGAACCCGGCGGCCCTCCCTCGGCGGGTTCGCCGCATTGGTCGGCGGCCTCGCGCTCGTCGGCGCCGGCCTGGCGGTGGTGATCACCCGGAACGGCGATTACTCGGTGAGCACGGCGGCGATCGCCTGGGCCGTCGCACTGGGGATCATCGCGCTCGCACTGATCATCGGCGGCGTGCTCGGTCGCCGGTCGGGGATCGTCACCCTCTTCGCCCTGATCGCTCTGATCGGCACCATCGGCGCGAGCATCGTCCCCAAGGCCGACCACACGCAGCTGGTCGGCGAGGGGACCTGGCGTCCGGTCACGGCGGCCGAGGCCAGCGGCGGCTTCGCGCTCGGCATCGGGCACGCGACCCTCGACCTCAGCGACCTGGCGCAGACCCCGCTGAGCGCGGCCGACCCGATCACCGTGAAGGCCACCGTCGGCATCGGCCAGCTGACCGTCAAGGTCCCCGAGGGGATCTCGGTCCTCGTGCGTACGTCGGCCGGGGCGGGCTCCCTGCCCAAGCCGCAGGCGGTCACGGTCACCACGAACAGCCAGAACGTCCACGACGGGAGCCAGTTCGCGGGCAACGACGACCACGGGAACCTCGGCGGCGCGAGCATCAAACGCACGGTCACGGTCGGCGCGGGCGCGCCTCAGCTGATTGTCGACGCCAAGGTTGGCGTCGGCGAGATCGACATCCAGCAGGTGACACCGTGAGCGACCCGAGCCAGCCGGCGTACGACGCGGCGAACCAGTCCCGGCCCGAACCCGAGCCCATGAACGAGGAGCCAACCGTGACCGCTGAGACCACCCTGATCGGCACCGAGATCCCGGCCGACGGACCCGCGGTCGACTCCGAGCCGGCACCGACCGGCGGCTACCGGCCGCCGACGACCCCGCCACTGATGGCGATGGCCTCCGCCGGCCCCAGCACCGACACCCGTCGGCTCGGCCCGTCGGTGCCGACGGTGCTGTGGGGGCTGATCCTGGCCTTGGTGGCGACGCTGGCCATCGTGCATCAGGTCAGCGACGTCGACATCAACCTCGGGGTCCTCGTGCCCGTCGTCCTGCTCGCGGTCGGCGCGGCGCTCGTCGCCTGGGGGATTGCCGGACTGGCCCGCAAACGGCGCTAGAGCGGCGTCGCCCAGACCCGGGGGTCGGGCCCCTTCGGGACGATGCCGGTGGGGTTGATCATGTCGTGGGTCAGGTAGTAGTGCCGCTTGATCTGGTCGAAGTTCACTGTCTCGCCAAAGCCGTTGTGCGAGAACAGGTCTCGAGCGTAGCGCCAGAGGTTGGGCAGCTCGGTCAGCTTGACCCGGTTGCACTTGAAGTGGCCGTGGTAGACCGCGTCGAAGCGGACCAGGGTCGTGAAGAGCCGGATGTCGACCTCGGTGATCTGCTCCCCCATCAGGAACCGGCGGTCAGCCAGCCGGGCCTCGAGTTCGTCCAGCTCGCGCGAACAGTGCGTCGTACGCCCGCTCGTAGGCCGCCTGCGAGGTCGCGAAGCCGCAGCGGTAGACCCCGTTGTTGACGTCCCGGAAGATGGCCTCGATGAGTGGGTCCATCTCGGCCCGCAGGGCCTCGGGATAGAGGTCGGGCGCGCCCTGGCGGTGGAAGGCCCGCCATTCGGTCGAGAGGTCCAAGCTGATCTGCGGGTAGTCGTTGGTGACCACCAGCCCGCTCGCCGTGTCGATGATCGCGGGCACGGTGACCCGGCCGTCGTACGTCGGGTCGGTGCGCAGATAGGCCTCGCTGAGGTACTCGATGTCCAGCACCGGGTCGCGGTGGCCCTCGTCCAGCCAGAACCGCCAGCCGCGTTCGTCCCGGATCGGGTCGACGACGGCCAGCGAGATCGCGTCCTCCAGCCCGAGCAGCCGGCGCACGATGATCTGCCGATGCGCCCAGGGGCAGGCCAGCGAGACGACCAGCCGGTAGCGGCCGGGCTCTACCGGCCAACGACCCTGCGCGTCCGGCCCCTCTCCGGGAGCACTGTCGCTGTCGGCGGTGATCCGGTCGGCGAACCGGTTGCCCTGCCTGACGGAACTCACCGCTGCTGGTCGCCTCGACGCCGACTGCCGGGGCGCCTCGCGTGGTGCTGCTGGTCATCCCCCGACCGTACGTCGGGTCAGCGTTCGGCGCGCAGCCGGGTGACCGCGGTCCGGGCCAGCTGGACCAGGTCGAGGTCGTCGGCCTCGTCGAGCGGCACCCACCGGGCATCCGAGGTGGTGCCGCCCACGTCGTGGACCACCGGCGCGCCCGGCTCGGCGATGGTGCCGCGGAAGAGCAGCCGCACGGCATGAAAGTCCTCGAGCTCGCCCCGAGGTGAAAGCCCCTCGAAATGGTCCGACTCGACGTCGACCAGGACCGGGTCGCTGAGGTGCTGCCCGGTCTCCTCGTAGGTCTCGCGGACGACCGTGTCATGCGGGTCCTCGCCGTGGTCGACCCCACCGCCGGGGAGGGTCCAACCACCGGGCCACCCGGTGCGGTGAGAGAGCTGGGTGAGCAGAATCCGCCCGTCCGACTCGACCATCGCGTAGGCCGCGAGTCGCTGGCGCCGCACCGGCTCGCCGTCGCTCATGCAGCCACGCGGCCGAGGATCCGGGCCGCCCGGGCATACTCCAGATCGGCAACCGCCACGACGTGGTCCCAGTCCTGCCAGGGCGGATGAGCGTGGTTGTACGCCGAGATTCGTTGCCGCAGAGCCAGATCGGTCACCATCCGCGCGATGGCGTCGACCATCCCCTCGTCGCCGTCGGCCAGCAGTCCCTCGACGTCGTGCTCGACGAACTCGCGGATGCCGCTGTCCGAACGCGCCACGATCGGCAGCCCCGCCGCCCTTGCTTCGATCGCGGCGATGCCGAATGACTCCATCTGCGCCGGAGCGATGTAGGCATCGCTGCGGCGGTAGGTCTCCACCAGGTCCGTGTGGTCGAGACGGCCTGGCAGGTCGACCCAGTCGGTCATCCGGTGCCGGCGAATGACCGCCCGCATCAGGGCCCGCTGCGGGCCGGACCCGAGGATCGACAGCTGGATCGGGGTCGTCTGCGGCACGCGGTCGCGCACCTCAGAGACCATGCGCAGCAACGGGATCGGTCGCTTGCGCCGGGCCAGCCTCATGGCGCTGACCAGCCGCACTTCGTCGCCGTGAGCGATCGCGGGCGCCCGCCAGGCGGCGACGTCGACGCCGTTCGGGAGCACCCGCACCTCCGCGCCGGCTCCCAGGATCCGGCGCAGCGGCTCGGCCGCCACATCGCTGACCGCGGTGAAGGCGATGGGCCGCGACGACCAGTCCCGCAGCCGTCCCCAGACCCGACCGAGGGGCTCGCTGTGGCCGAGCACGCAGTGCCAGGTGACCACGACCGGCCGGCCGAGGTCGAGCGCGACCTTGAGGCCGTCGTACGCGAAGGGCGACACGACCCCGGCGTGGACGTGGACGGCGTCGTAGCGGCCGGCGAGCAGGATCGCGCGGACGTCCCTCGGGGCGAAGGGGTTCACCGGCACCCCGAACGGCAGTGGGATCGCGAGGCGATGCACCGGGACGCCGTCGACCACGTCGACCGCCCCGTGCCGTTCACCGTGTGGCCCGGCGGTCGCCGTCAGCACCGTGACCTCGTGACCGGCGGCGATCTGGCGCCGGGCCAACCCGTGGACCTGGGCCTCGATGCCGCCCAGGCGGGGCAGGTAACAGTCCGAGATGTGGGCGATCCGCACCGAGCGATCCTCGCACCTCGCGAGCGGCGCGGCCCCGATCAGCCGCCGATGAGAAAGGATGACCCCCATGTCCGGCACGCTCGTCAGCTTCCACGCGCACCCCGACGACGAGGCTCTGCTCGTCTCGGGGACGCTCGCGCTAGCCGCAGCCGAAGGCCGGCGAGTGGTCGTGGTCGTGGCGACCGAGGGCGAGGCCGGCCTGACCGACGATGCGCATGCGGCCGACGGCCGCCTCGGCGAGCGCCGGATGGCCGAGCTGCAGCTGAGCGCGGACACGCTCGGGGTCTCCCGGGTCGAGTGCCTCGGGTACGCCGACTCCGGGCTCCCGCCCGACGTCAGGGACGACCCGCCCGGCAACGTCTGTTTCGTCCGGGCGGACCTGGACGAGGCCGCCGAACGCCTCGCGGTGATCCTGCGCGAGGAGCAGGCGGACGTGCTCACGACGTACGACGCGAACGGCGGTTACGGGCACCCGGACCACGTGCGGGTCCACGAGGTCGGGCGCCGGGCGGCGGAGTTGGCGGGCACCCCCGTGGTGTTACAGGCGACGGTGCCGCGCGACCAGCTGCTGCGCGCGATCCGGTTGGCCACCAAGGTCTATCGCTTCCCGCCCGAGTTCGACCCGACGACCTTCGAGCGAGCCTTCAGCCCGGCGTCCGAGATCACGCATCGGGTCGACGTACGCCGCTTCACCGACGCCAAGCGGGCCTCGATGGCCGCGCACGCCAGCCAGGCCACCGGTGGCGGCGGGGACCGCACGCTGGCCGGCTTCATCCGAATGCCCCGACCCCTCTTTCGACGGGTCTTCGGCCGCGAATGGTTCATCCAGGCCGACCTCACGCCGGAGCAGCGCGCGGACGTGCCGTTCCGGGACCCCTTCGACACCGTGCCGACGCCGACGCACCATGGCGAGCACCATGGCTGAGGCCCGAGGACTCCGGGGCCTGTGGCGGCGACTGGTCCGCACGATCTATCGGACCGGGCTGATCGGCTTCGGCCGGCTGCCCCATCGGATGCAGCGGTGGGCGGTCCGGGTCATCTCGCCGACCTACACCGTCGGAGCCCTCCTCGTCCTCGACCACGACGGGTCGGTCCTCGTCTTGCGTCAGCTGCATCGCGAGGGCTGGACCCTGCCGGGCGGCCTGCTGGACCATGGCGAGTCGCCCGCCGAGGCCGTGGTGCGCGAGACCCGCGAGGAGCTGGGCCTGGTCATCGAGACCGACCTGCCCGCGGCGACGCTGGTCGAGCCGCACTCGCAGCGGGTCGACGTGATCTTCTACCAGCGGGTCGCCGAGCGGCCGGTGGTCGCTCCCCGAGGCGAGGCGTTCCGGGTGGCCTGGCGCAGCGTCGAGGAGCTGATCCAGCACGATGAGGACGCCGTGACCCGCGACGTGCTCGAGCTGTTGCGGCGGGTCCAACAGCAGTGAGCCAGCGTCTCGATCTGGCTGGCCTCGATCTCGCCGGCGTGGTGCTCGCTGCCGGCCGTGGTCAACGCCTGCGACCGCTGACCGACCAGCTGCCAAAACCGTTGTGCCCCATCGCTAACCGACCGTTGGTCGACCTCGCCCTGAATCGGATCTCGCCGTACGTCGGGTTGGGGCCCGCCCACCTGGCGGTCAACCTGCATCACCTGCCCGACCTGCTGCGCCATCACCTCGGTCAGCGAGTCACCCTCAGTGAGGAGCAGCCGATCGCGCTCGGCACCGCTGGGGCCTTGGGCGCACTCCGACCTTGGATCAACGGCCGACCCGTGCTGCTGACCAACTCCGACGCCTACCTCCCCGGCGGCCTTTCCGAGCTGGTCGACGGGTGGGACGGCTCGCGAATCCGGTTGCTGGGCAAGGAGATCGGGCGACCGCGCCGACTTCGGCTCGATCCGCTACGTCGGGGCCGCGCTGCTCCCCTGGCGGTACGTCGAGCCGCTGGCCGCGGAGCCGAGCGGGCTCTACGAGGTGCTCTGGCGCAGCGAGCACGAGCGCGGCCGCCTGGACCTGATGACGACGAAGGATGTCGCGATCGACTGCGGCACGCCGGCTGACTATCTGGCCGCCAACCTGCACGCGAGCGGCGGCGCTTCGGTCGTCGGCGAAGGGGCCGTCGTCGAGGGTCGGATCGAGCGCTGCGTGGTCTGGCCGGGCGCGCGGGTCGAGCCCACCGAGAGCCTGGTCGAGGTCATCCGAGCCGGCACGCCGGATCGGCCGGTCACCGTCCGAGCGTGAAACCCGTTGCGGCAGAGGTCAGCGTCAGACGGGGCGACTAGGTTTTGGCCATGTCCCCATCGTCGGTCGTCCCGCGCACCTGGGTGATTGTGGTCTCTCGCGAGCATGCCGGTCGCGGCCTGGCCGAGGGGTTCATCATGGTCAACCACGGCAAGCGGGCTCCCCTGGAGCGGATGGCTGTCGGCGACCGCATCCTGGTCTACTCGCCGAAAACGGCGTTCCCGGACGGAG
Organism: uncultured Actinomycetota bacterium; assembly: GCA_963834425.1. GTDB lineage: Bacteria > Actinomycetota > Actinomycetes > Actinomycetales > CAVURS01 > CAVURS01. The sequence goes on along the minus strand of CAWIBR010000013.1, from coordinate 217,567 downwards.
AGCCGTTCCAGGCGATAGCGATCGTCGGGACGGTGACCGGCACCGAACCCGAGCCCAGCGCCGTCATCGCTGGCGGCTTCCGACTCCGGGTCGACCTGCGGGAGATCGAACCGATCCCGCTGACCCAGCTTCGGCCCCACCTGCCGCTCAGCCGTCTTCGGTTCGGCTGCTTTGAGCTCGAGCCAGGTGCAGCCGACGCGATCGCCGCGATGGTGCCACCGGGCTGAGTCTGCGGGCCCGACTCTCAGGGCCTGGGCGGGGGTCCGGCCGGGGTCCGGCCGGGGTCCGCTCAGGGGCTCACCCGATGCGGTGGCCGGACCTCCAGGCGCAGGCTCAAGGCATGAGCGAAAACACCGCATCCCAGCCCTCCTACGCAGCCAGCCAGCCCCGCCGTCTGACCCGGGTCCGCGACGGCAAGATGCTCGCCGGCGTCTGTACCGGCATTGCGCAGTACGCCGGCGTTGACCCGGTTCTGGTCCGGGTCGGCTTCGCCGCCGCGACCCTGTTCAGCGGCGCCGGCCTCCTGCTCTACGTCGCCTGCTGGATCGTCATGCCCCAGGCCTGATCTATCCAAAGAACCCTTTGCAAAGGAGTCTTTGGATAGCTACAGTCGGGGCATGAGCTCCAGCCACCCGGTCCAACCGTCGGAGAACGTCCAGGTCGACTCGCGCACCCTGCGCGGCCTGGCCCACCCGGTCCGGGTCCGGCTGTTGGGGATGCTCCGGATCGACGGTCCGTCGACCGCGACCAAGCTGGGCGAGCGGCTGGGCCTGTCCAGCGCCGCCACCAGCTACCACCTGCGCCAGCTCGCGACCTACGGCTTCATCGTCGACGCCGAGGACCTCAGCGCCGGCCGGGAGCGCTGGTGGCGCGCCGCGCACCGGGTCACGACCTTCGATCTGACACCGTCGTCCGACCCGGACTCGGCAGCCGAGGGCGAGGCGTACCTGCGCAGCATCGTCGAGATCTCCGCCGCCAACATCCAGCGCTACCTGGACGAGCGCCCGACCCTGCCGCCGGAGTGGCAGAGCGCTGGGACCATGAGCGACCTGACCCTGCGGCTGACCGCCGAGCAGGCCGCGGAGCTGAGCCGGGCGATGTGGGCCTTGGTCGAGGAGCTGCCCCGGGCCGACGACCCCGACCCCGACGTCCCCGAGGGCGCCCGCCGGGTGAACGTGCAGCTGCAGGTCTACCCGCGGGCCGAGGACGATGCGCGATGAGCGCTCGCCCGTCCCGTCGCCCACTCGTCGCCATGCTGGTCGCCTCGGGCGTCTCGCTGGTCGGCACCCGGCTGTCGGCGATCGCGCTCCCGCTCTTCGTCCTGATCACCACCGGGTCGCCGTTGCGGACCGGCGTCGTCGCCTTCGCCGAGATGGCGCCGTACGTCGTGGTGCAGGGTCTCGCCGGACCGCTGACCGACCGGGTCGGGCCGCGACGGGTCAGCATCGTCTGTGACCTGCTCAGCGCCGTCGTCGTCTCCGCCATCCCGGTGCTGTATGCGTTGGGACAGTTGACGTTTGGTTGGTTGCTCGTGCTGGTCGCCGCGGCCGGGTTGGTCCGCGGCCCCGGCGACATCTCGAAGTACGTGATGGCTCCGGCCGTGGCGTCCGCGACCGGACAGCCGCGCGAGCGGGTGCTCGGCCTGGCCGACGGGGTGAGTCGCGCGTCGTCGATCATCGGCCCGATCGGAGCGGCGGCGCTGGTCGTCGTGATCGGAGCACCGGCGGCCCTCGCCGTCGATGCCGCCTCGTTCGCGGTCTGCGCGCTCATCGTCGCCACCCTGGTGCCGCGCACGATCGGCCAGCCCGTGCCCGACGCCGAGGAGGACGGCCTGACCTATCTGCACCGGTTGCGGTCCGGTGCCCGCTTCCTGCGACAGGACGGGCTGCTGCGCTCGATCGTCGGCATGGTCGCCACGACCAACCTGCTGGACGCCGCGCTGGCCACGGTGCTGCTGGCGGTCTGGGCTCGGTCGCGCGGCGGCGGCGCCGGGCTGATGGGCGCCGTCTCGGCCACGATGGCCGCCGGCGCGGTGATCGGCGCGGTCGCGGCGGCCATCTATGGTCACCGGCTGCCGCGGCGCGCGACCTTCGGGTGGGGGTTCTTCCTGATCGGCGGGCCGCGCTTCCTGGTGCTGGCCTCCGGCGCACCGCTGTGGGTCGTCCTCAGCGTGATCTTCGTCGGTGGGATCGGCGCCGGCACGATCAACCCGATCCTGGCCGCCGTCGAGCTGGAGCGGATCCCGGAGCACCTGCGGGGGCGCGTGATGGCCCTGATCAACAGCGCCGCCTGGGCCCTGATCCCGTTCGGTGGCCTGGTCGGCGGCCTGCTGAGCGAACGGCTCGGGGTCAGCGCGGCCCTGGCCATCTGCGGCGTGCTCTACGCCATCGCCACCACGCTGCCGGCCCTGCGCCCCGAGTGGCGGGCCATGGACCGCCGGCCGGTCCCTCGGGAGTCCGTCCCGGTCTGACGGCAGACAGTCACTCCCACTCGATGGTGCCGGGGGGTTTGCTCGTCACGTCCAGGACGACCCGGTTGACCTCGGGCACCTCGTTGGTGATCCGGGTCGAGATCCGCGCCAGCACGTCGTAGGGCACGCGGGTCCAGTCGGCGGTCATCGCGTCCTCGGAGGACACCGGCCGCAACACGATCGGGTGGCCGTAGGTGCGACCGTCGCCCTGCACGCCGACCGAGCGCACATCGGCCAGCAGCACGACCGGGCACTGCCAGATGTCTCGGTCCAGGCCAGCCGCCGAAAGCTCCTCGCGGGCGATGAGATCCGCGGTCCGCAGGATGGCCAGCCGATCGGCCGTGACTTCGCCGACGATCCGGATGCCCAGACCCGGTCCGGGGAACGGTTGCCGCCAGACAATGGCCTCGGGCACCTCGAGCTCGAGGCCGACCGCGCGCACCTCATCCTTGAACAGCCGCCGCAGGGGTTCGACCAGCTCGAACTGGAGGTCGTCCGGCAGTCCGCCGACGTTGTGATGCGACTTGATCGTCGCCGCCCCCTCGCCACCGCCGGACTCGACGACGTCCGGATAGAGCGTTCCCTGGACCAGGAACCGGACCTCCTCGCGGGCCGAGATGTCCCGAGCCGCGCCCTCGAAGGCCCGGATGAACTCCCGGCCGATCGCCTTGCGCTTGGTCTCTGGGTCGGTGACGCCGGCGAGCGCGGCCAGGAACTGCTGGCTCGCATCGACGACGACGAGATCGACGCCGGTCGCCGCGACGAAGTCCTTCTCGACCTGCTCGGCCTCCCCTGCCCGCAGCAGGCCGTGGTCGACGAAGACACAGGTCAGCTGATCGCCGACCGCCCGCTGCACCAACGCCGCCGCCACCGAGGAGTCCACCCCGCCAGACAGGCCGCAGATCACCCGGGCGTCGCCGACCTGGGCCCGGACCGCGGCGATGAGGTCGTCGACGACCCCGGCCGTCGTCCAGTTCGGCGCGATCCGCGCCCCGCGGGCCAGGAAGTTCTCGATCACCCGTTGCCCGTACGCCGAGTGCACGACCTCCGGATGCCACTGCACGCCGTACAGCTGCCGGGCGTCGTCCTCGAACGCCGCCACGGGCGAGCCGGCCGACTCCCCCGTGACCCGGAAGCCCTCGGGAGCCCGGTGCACCGCGTCTCCGTGGCTCATCCAGACCGACTGCTCGGTGGCCTGGCCGTCGAACAAGGTGGACCCTTCCGGCTGCACGGCTGCGGCGGTCCCGCCGTACTCGCGCAGACCGGTCTGGGCCACGTCGCCGCCGAGGGCCAGGGCCATCGCCTGGAAGCCGTAACAGATGCCGAGCACGGGGACCCCGGCCGCGAAGAGCGCCGGGTCGACCGAGGGGGCGCCCTCGCGCATAGACGCTGCTCGGGCCGCCGGACAGGATCACGGCGGCGGGGTCGCGGGCCAGCAGCTCGGCGACCGGCAGGGTGTGGGGGACGATCTCGCTGTAGACGTTGGCCTCGCGCACGCGGCGCGCGATCAGCTGGGCGTACTGGGCGCCGAAGTCGACGACGAGGACGGGTCGGGCCGGGCCTTCGGAACGTGGCGAGGCTGGGTCGGTCACCGGCTCAGGTTATCCGGCCGCGCTCGCCGTCTGCGCTGCGCGGATCCGCTTCATGATCTGGTGCTCGGCGATGAACGAGCAGAACGGCACCGTGCCGGCCACCGCGACCAGCACGATCCGGACGAGGTTCCACCGCAGTCGCAAGCCCAGGTCGGCGACCGTCACCAGGTAGATGATGAAGCCCCAGCCGTGGATGAACCCGAAGATGTGCACCAGCACGTCGTTGTTGCCCCAGACCTGTAGCGGGATCGCCACGAAGGTCAGGATGAGCAGCATGGTGCCGGTGAAGAACGCCATGAACCGGTAGCGAGTCAACGCCCCGCGGGCGCCGCGCTGGCGGCGGGCCGCTGCGGATTCAGAGTCGATGGCCGGTCCGGTCACGGTGTGCTGAGCTCCTTGGCGTGCGGGTCGGGTTGCGGATCGGCGCGGCCCGGCATCCGGCGGCGCGGCGGCGGTTTCGGTCCGGCGGACGGTCGAGTCCTGTTTGACCATCCTCCACCAGAGCAGCAGCGCGAAGACGCCGAAGAGCCACCACTGGACGGCGTACGCCGCGTTGAGCAGGTCCAGGTGCCCGCCCTGGTTGGCCGCCGGCGCCGGCACGGCCAGGAGGGTCGAGCCGGCCGGGCCCACCGATGCAGCGTCGGCGTAGAGCAGGACGTTGTAGATCGGGTTGCCCCACAGGTTGACGACGTCGGCGGTGTCGGCCGCGGGGATCTGCCCGGCGGGCACGTCAGGGGAGTCCCCGTCGGCCGGCGCCGGGTCGGGGGGCTCGAGCGCACCGGACAGCGCGATCGGACCGGTCGGCGGCGTGAGGTCGGCCGACCGGGCGGACACCGCCGACGCCGGCACGAACCCCCGGACGACCGGGACCAGCGCACCCGACGGCACGCGCAGACCGGTCAACACCCAGTACCCATCGGCACCGCCCTGCTGCTTGCCCGAGACGAGCAGCTGCTTGCCCGCGTCGTACTCGCCGCTCACCGTGACCGGCCGGGCGACCATGTCGTTGCGGAAGGTCTGCTGCGGCTGGACGACCTGGTCCAGGGGCGCTGTCGGCAGGACGACGGGGTGCTTGGGCGCCTCCTTGGACCGGGCGACGTCGAGCTGCCAGCGACCCAGCCAGGCGAAGGCGACGCAGAGCACCAGGATGATGCCGAGCGCGCCCAGCCAGCGCGGCTCCCGCGCGGTGCGCCAAGCGCTGCGCGGCGGGTCGCTCGGATCGGACACCCCAGAACGGTAACCGGCGCCGCTGGGTGCCCGGGCCGGTCGGTGGCAGCGGGATAACCGGTTTCGTCCGGCTGGCTCGGGTCAATAGCGTGGAGCCTTGTGCGCTCCCTCCCGTATGCCGACCCCGGTCAGCCCGACCTGAGGTCGCCGGGGCGGCTGCTGTGGTGGATCGCCCGCAAGCAGTGGCGGGCGCTGCTGACCGGCATGACGTGGGGCACTCTCTGGTTCGCCGCCCAGGCCTTGCTGCCGGCCACGATCGGCGCGGCGATCAACCAGGGCGTCATCGCGGGCGACGGCCGGGCCCTGGTGGGCTGGGCCGGTGTCGTGCTCGCCCTCGCGGTGACGGTGTCCTTCTGCGGCATCATGCGTCACCGGGCGGCCGTCGCGAACTGGCTGCAGGCGGCGTTCCGGGTGATCCAGCTGCTCGGCGAACACACCGCCGGCACGGGATCCGCTCTGCCGCAACAGATCCCGACCGGCGAGGTGGTCGCCACGGTGGCCAGCGACGCCCAACGGGTCGGCGGGATGTACGACGTCTTCGCCCGGTTCACCGGCGCCGTGGTGGCCTACGTCATCGTCGCGGTGATCCTGCTGCGGATCTCGGTGCCGCTCGGGCTTCTCGTGTTGATCGGGGTGCCGATCGTCACCCTGGCTCTCGGGGGCCTGATCGTCCCGCTCCACCACCGGCAGGCCGAGCAGCGCGAGCACGTCGGTCGCCTCACGACGCTGGGCGCGGACACCGTCGCCGGGTTGCGGGTGCTCCGCGGCATCGGCGGCGAGGAGACGTTCGCCGGGCGGTACGCCCGGGAGTCCGAGCAGGTCCGCCGCGAGGGCGTGCGGGTCGCGGCGGTCCAGTCGGTCCTGGACGCCGCCCACGTCCTCCTGCCCGGGGTGTTCGTGGTGCTGATCACCTGGATCGGGGCCCGGTTCGCGATCGAGGGCAAAATCAGCGCCGGCGGCCTGGTCGCGGCGTACGGCTACGCCGCCTTCCTGGTCGCACCCCTCGGTACGACGATCGAGATGGCCGACCGCGCGACCCGGGCCTATGTGGGAGCCCGGCGGGTGATCCGCGTCTTGTCGGTCCGGCCGGCCGTGCGCGATCCCTTGGTCAGCGGGGCATCACCCGCACGCGGGGCGGCGCTGGAGGATCCGGAGTCCGGCCTGGTGCTCGCGCCGGGCGAGCTGACGGCCATCGTGTCGGCCTATCCCGAGGAGTCGGCTGCGCTGGCCGACCGGCTCGGCCGGTTCGGAGCCGGCGAGAGCGGTCCGGGCAACGAGTCGGCAGCCGGGGTCCAGCTCGGCGGCGTCCGGCTCTCGGCCCTGCCGCTGGCCGAGGTGCGCCAGCGGGTGGTCGTCTCCGAGACCGAGCCGCGGCTGTTCACCGGGGTGCTGCGCGAGGAGCTGGCCGGACCCGACGGCGTCGACATCAGTGACGCCGACATCTGGGCGGCCATCGAGGTGGCCAGCGCGGCCGACGCCGTCGACGCGCTGCCGGAGGGGCTGGAGAGCCGGCTCGAGGAGCGCGGCCGCTCGCTCTCCGGCGGGCAGCGACAGCGGTTGGCCCTGGCCCGCGCGTTGCTGCGCGACGCCGAGACCCTCGTCCTGGTCGAACCCACCAGCGCCGTCGACGCGCACACCGAAGCCCGGATCGGGCAGCGGCTGCGCGACGCGCGCGCCGGCCGGTCGACCGTGGTCATCACCTCCAGCCCGCTGCTGCTCGATCACGCCGACCGGGTCGTCTTCCTGGCCGGCGGTCGGGTCCGGGCGAGCGGCACCCATGAGGAGCTGCTGGACAGCACGCCGGCCTACCGATCGGTCGTCCTGCGCGGGGAGGAGGCGTGATGCGCACTCCGAACCTCACCCTCGGCCCCGGCGGACGGCTGCCCGTCGCGACCTCCGCGGAAGTGCGCGAGGAAGCCCGCCGGCTCTTCGGCCAGCACCGGCGCCCGATGACCATCGTGTTGGCGCTGCACGGGTTGGCCGCACTCGCCGGACTGGTGGCGCCGCCCGTCGTCGGCCGGATGGTCCAGGAGCTCGGCGAGCACTCGCTGACCGTCTCGGACGCGAATCGCTACGCACTGATCCTCGCGGCAGCGGTGATCGTGCAGTCGGTGTTGACGCGCTACGCGCGCTACTCCTCGTTCGTGTTGGGTGAGAAAGTCTTCGCCCAGCTGCGCGAGCAGTTCATCGACCGGGTCCTCGCGCTGCCGCTCTCGACGGTCGAGCGAGCCGGCACCGGCGACCTGATCTCGCGCACCACCAACGACATCGACGCGCTGTCGGAGACCGTGCGGTTCGCGGTGCCGTCGGTCCTGGTCGCCTGTGTCACAACGGTTCTGACCCTCGCCGCGACGTTCTTCGCGGGCTGGCTCGTGGCGTTGCCGGTCCTCATCGGCGCACCGCTGCTCTATGGGTCCACCCGCTGGTACCTCAAGCGGGCCCCCGAGGGTTACCTGGCCGAGCGAGCGGCGTACGCCGAGGTCAACGGGACGATCACCGAGACGGTCGACGGCGCGCGCACGGTCGACGCGCTGAGCCTGCGCTCGCGCCGGGTCGGGCGCACCCTGGACGATCTCGGTGCGGCGTACCGGATCGAGCGGTACACATTGCGGCTGCGGATGGTCTGGTTCCCGACCGTGGAGCTGACCTATCTGCTGCCGGTCTCCTTGTGCCTGCTGTGGGGCGGCTTCCTGGCCATCCACGGTCACGCGAGCGTCGCCGCCGTGACCGCCGTGACCCTTTACGTCGTGCAACTGATCGACCCGGTCGACGAGCTGCTCTCCTGGCTGGACGAGGTGCAGGTGGGCGCGGCGTCGTTGGGCCGGATCATCGGGGTAGCGACGGTCCCGCCGGACCGCTCGCCGAGCGGCGCAGTGCCGGTCGATGATCACGTAGAGGCGACCGATGCGTCGTACGCCTATCGGCCGGGCCACGACGTGCTGCACTCGGTGTCCCTCGACCTGCGCCCGGGCGAACGGCTGGCCGTGGTCGGGCCGTCGGGCGCGGGCAAGTCGACCCTGGGCCGGTTGCTCGCCGGTATCCATCCGCCGACGCGCGGCTCGGTCACCGTCGGCGGCGTGCCGCTTGTCGACCTGCCGCTGGACCAGCTGCGGGGACAGGTCGCGCTGGTGACCCAGGAGCACCACGTCTTCGTCGGGACTCTCGAGGACAACCTGCGGCTCGCCCGGCCGGATGCGTCGACCGAGCAGCTCGAGTCGGCCCTGCAGTCGGTCGACGCGCTGGGGTGGGCGCAAGACCTGCCGCTCGGGCTGCGGACGGCTGTCGGCACGGGCGGACAAGCGATGACGCCCGCCCAGGCGCAGCAGATCGCCCTGGCCCGCCTGGTGCTGGCCGATCCGCACACCCTGGTGCTGGACGAGGCAACCTCGTTGCTCGACCCTCGAGCCGCCCGGCACCTGGAACGCTCCCTGTCGGCCGTCCTGTCCGGCCGCACGGTCGTCGCGATCGCGCACCGGCTGCACACGGCGCACGACGCGGATCGCGTTGCGGTGGTGGAGGACGGGCGGATCAGCGAGCTCGGGAGCCACGACGAGCTGCTCGCCTCCGGCGGCGCCTACGCCGCGCTGTGGCGGTCGTGGCAGCGCCAGCCCTCGGACCCGGTCCCGTGACCGCCCTGCGGGTCGTGACCCGCGCGGGTGCCGCGGTCCTCGGGGGGCTGTCGCTGCTGCACCTGTCGTGGGCCTGGGGTTCGACCTGGCCGGCGCGCGACCGGGAGCGGCTGGCCCAGCTCGCGGCTGGCGTCGACGCGCTGCCCTCGTCCGCGCGCTGCGTCGAGGTGGCCGCGGCGCTGGCGGCCGCCGCCGGGCTGGTCGCGGGCGTCGGCCGCGAGCACCCGGTCGCGCGAGTCGGCCGGGCCGGCGTGGCCGTGACGCTGCTCGGCCGGGGCCTGGCCGGCCTGACCGGGAACACCCATCGGCTGGTGGGTTGGCGGACGTCCGCGGAGTTCGACCGGTTGGACCGGAGGGTCTACGGCCCGTTGTGCTGTGCCCTCGGCCTGGCCGCTGCCGCCAGCTTGGCCCGCGGCAGTCAGCCCAGGGCCGCGAAGTCGACGCCGGTCAGCTCGACCGAGCGCCGCCACAACGCCTGACCCAGCGCCGGGTCGTAGGCCGCCGGGACGGCCCGCACGAACACGGGTGCGCCACGGGTCTCCCCCGGCCCGGACGGCCCGACGTACTCACCGCCCGCTAGGCCGTCGTCAGTGCTGGCTCGCAGGATGGACCAGGCACCGTGGGCCGCCGGCTGACTCCACAACCGGTTGACCGCCGTCGCGAGGGCGGCCAGCCCCGGGATATGGCGCATCGGCCCCGAGCCGACCAGGTTGGTCGCGGCGGTGCCCGGGTGCGCCGCCACGCTCAGGGCCCCCCGCGGCTCCATGGTCCAGGCGTCGCTGCAGCTCCATCGTGAAGACCAGGTTGGCCAGCTTGCTCCGCCCGTAGGCCGGCCACGATCGATAGCGGGCCCGCTCGCCCAGTGGGTCGTCGGCGGTGAGCCGGCCGACCCGGTGCATGACGCTGCTGACGTTGACCACCCTGGGCTCCGGCGCGGCCAGGAGCTGCGGCAGGACGAGGCCGGTGAGCGCGAAGTGCCCGAGGTGGTTGGTCGCCATCTGCGAGCTCGAACCCGTCCACCGTGGTCCGGGCCGGCGTAGCCATCACGCCGGCGTTGTTGACCAGCAGGTCCAGGCGGTCGGCGCGCCCGGCCAGATCGGCGGCCGCCGCTCGCACGCTCGCCTGGTCGGCCAGGTCCAGCTGGACTAGCTCGGCCGCGCCGAGTGAAGACACCTGCTCCAGCGCCGCTCGGCCCCGCTCTGGGTCGCGCACCGCCAGGAACACCCGGGATCCCTTGGCGGCCAACACCTTCGCGGTCTCCAGCCCCAGGCCGGAGTTGGCCCCGGTCACCACTGCCGTCCGCCCGGACTGGTCCGGGATGTCAGACACCGACCACGGCGTGGGGCCCGGGTTCATCGGGGCGCGGGCAGTCGCAGCGCGGCCGGGGCCGTCGCGGGCACGGCCGGATGACTCGGTGCCACCGGCTCGAGCCGGACGTAGGCCGAGCCCTGGACCGGCCGGCGGTCGGGCTCGGCGGCGTTGGGCCACAACGAGATCGCCCGCTCGGCCTGAGCCGTGATGGTCAGCGAGGGGTTGACGCCGAGGTTGGCCGAAACCGCTGAGCCGTCGACGATGTGCAGCCCCGGGTAGCCGTGCACCCGGTGGTAGGGGTCGATCACTCCCCGCTCTGGAGTCTCGCCGATGACGCAGCCGCCCAGGAAGTGCGCGGTCATCGGGATGTCCACGACATCGCCGATCGTGCCGCCCGGGTCCGCAGGCGCGTTGGTGCGCGCCTGGAGCCGCTCGGCGAGGCCGCGGACTGCCTTGTGACCCAATGGGATCCAGGTCGGGTTGGGCTCGCCGTGGCCTTGCCTCGATGTCAGCTTCGTGCCGCGGCCGGTCCGCCGAGGCCGTCCGGAGACGGTCAAGGAGTTGTCCAGGCTCTGCATCACCAGGCCGATGATCGTGCGCTCACTCCAGCGGCGTACCCAGGCCGCGCGAGCCACCTGGTCGGGGTGCCGGGCCGCCAGACCCAGCCATCGCGCCCAACGCGGCGTGCGGCCGCCGCCGTCGACCAGCAGCGTGCCGAGCAGGCCCATCGCGTTGGAACCCTTGCCGTAGCGCACGTTCTCGACGTGGGTGTCGGCGTCCGGGTGGAACGAGGAGGTGATCGCCACCCCTCTGGCGAGGTCGGCATCGGGCGGCACGTGCCGGGTGACGGCACCCAGCAGCGCCTCGGAGTTGGTGCGGGTCAGCTGACCGAGCCGGTCGGACAGGCCGGGCAGGGAACCCGAGGCGCGCAGCGAGTGGAGCAGCTTCTGGGTGCCCCAGGTGCCGGCCGCCAGCACCACCTGGGCCGCGGTGACGGTGCGTCGGTCCCGACCGAACCACGCACCCGTGCGCTCGGTGGTGACGGCGTATCCCTGGTCCGGTCGGCGAGGGTCGAGCGGGCGGACGTCGACGACCGTGCGCAGCGGCTCCACCCGCACACCGAGGCCTTCGGCCAGCGCCAGGTAGTTCTTGACCAGCGTGTTCTTCGCACCGACCCGGCAGCCGACCATGCAGTTGCCGCACTCGGTGCACCCGGTGCGCGACGGGCCGGCGCCGCCGAAGAACGGGTCCGCGACCAGACGGCCAGGCTCGCGGGCCTGGACTCCGGTGGCCGCATCCGGCCGGCCGAAGAAGACGCCGACCGGGGTCTTGCGGAAGGTGTGCCCGACGCCCATGTCGTCGGCAACGGCGCGCATGATCTCCTCGACCGGACCCTCACAGGGGTTCTCGACCACACCGAGCATCCGGGCGGCCTGGTCGTAGTGCGGCGTCAGCTCCGCGGCCCAATCGGTGATCGCCTGCCACTGCGGGTCGTCGAAGAACGCCTTCGGCGGCACGTAGAGCGTGTTCGCGTAGTTGAGCGACCCGCCGCCGACGCCCGCTCCCGCGAGCAGCACGACGTCCGGGAGCTTGTGGATCCGCTGCACGCCGTAGCACCCGAGCCGAGGGGCCCAGAAGTACCGCCGGACGTCCCACGAGGTCCGGGCGAACTCCTCGTCCTCGAACCGGCGCCCAGACTCGAAAACCGTTACGGAGTAACCCTTCTCGGCCAGGCGGAGCGCGGCGACCGAGCCGCCGAAGCCGGACCCGACGACGGCGACATCGACGTCGTACGCCGAGTGCTCAGCGCCAGCGGTCACCGCAGGCCGGTTCGTTTGAGCGCCTTCAGCGAGATCGTCATGGCGCGCGCCCAGGCCTCCTGGGACAGGCCGAACGGCGCCCCCAGGCCGAGCAGGTGCTGGGCGGTGATGTTCTGCACCTCGGTGTACTTCGTGATGCCCTCGGCGCCGTGCCGCCGGGACAGGCCGGAGTCCTTCATGCCGCCCATGGGTGCGCCGACACTGCCCCAGGCCGCGGCGTAGCCCTCGTTGATGTTGACGGTCCCCGCCTTGATCCGGGCGGCGATCAGCCGGCCGCGCACGACGTTGCGGGTCCAGACGCTGGCATTGAGCCCGTACGCCGTGTCGTTGGCGAGCGCGATCGCCTCCTCGTCGGAGCGGACTCGATAGAGCGCAACCACCGGCCCGAACGTCTCCTCGTCGCGGCAGACCATCGCGGGCGTCACCCCCTCGAGCACCGTCGGCTCGTAGAACAACGGCCCGATGTCCGGCCGAGCCCGACCACCGGCCAGAACCGTTGCGCCGTGGGCCTTTGCGTCCTCGACATGCCGCGTGACGGTGTCCAGCTGGGCGGTCGACAACAGTGACCCCATGTCGGCACTCCAGTCCAGCGCGGTGCTGAGTCGCATCGAGTGGACCCGGCTCAGGAACAGCGCGAGGAACCGGTCGGCGACCTGCTCGTGCACGACCAGCCGCTCCATGGCCACGCACAGCTGACCGGCGCCGTTGAAGCACGCCCGCACCGCGCCCTCCGCCGCGCGCTCGAGGTTGGCGTCGGCTGCGACGTACATCGTGTTCTTGCCGCCGAGCTCCAGCGAGATGCCGACCAGTCGGCGCGCGGCGACCTGCGCGACCTGCCGCCCGGTCGCGGTCGAGCCGGTGTAACAGACGTAGTCGGCGCGCTCGATCACGGCCTCGCCGATCTCCGGTCCCGAGCCGAGCACGACCTGCAGCACTCCGTCCGGCAGGCCGGCGTCGGCAAGCAGCTGGGCGCCGAGCAGCGCGGTGAGCGAGGTCTGCTGGTCCGGGCGCAGCACGACCGCGTTGCCGGCCATCAACGCCGGCAGGGCGTCGGAGATGGCCAACGTCAGCGGGTAGTTCCAGGGCGAGACGATGCCCACCACGCCCTTGGGGTGGCGGACCTCCTGGCTCTGCGTGAGCACCGGGAAGAGGCCACCGCGCCGACGCGGGCGCAGATAACCCGTCGTACGGCGGGCGTAGTGGCGGGCCACGAGCGCGACGTCGGCGATCTCCTCGAAGGCGTGCGCCCGAGCCTTGCCGCACTCGATCTGGACCAGGTCGAGCAGGTCGCTCTGCCGGTCGAGCACCAGGTCGTGGAAGCGCAGCAGGATCGCGGCCTTCTCCTTGACCGGCACCTCGGCCCAGGCCGCTTGGGCCGCGCGGGCGAGGGCGAAGGCTCGGTCGACGTCGGCCGACGAGGACACCGGCAGCACCGCGATCGGCGCTCCGGTGAACGGCGCCGTCGGGGTGTGGGTGCCGCCTTCCGGACCGGCGACGACCCGTGCGGTCAGCCGCCGCGCGAGCGCCGGATCCACCGCGTAGGTCGCGGTCAGGTCGTGCTGCGGGTCAGCGATCGTCTCCGACATGGGCCCAGCCTAAGCCGGGCTGTCCGATCAGGTCGTGGCCGCGAGGACGAGGGGGTACGCCGCGGTCGCCCCCGCCTGCCGCAGCGCCTGCGCACACACGGCGAGGGTCCAGCCGGTGTCGGTGCGGTCGTCGACGAGGAGCACCCGCCGACCAGCCACGGCGGCCGGGTCGTCCAGCCGATGCCGGCGCGCGACCGCTCGCAGCCGCTGCGCGCTGTTCACGTCGTGGGGCGAGGGCGCGTCCGGGTCGAGGACGTCGAAGGTCGCCAAGACCGGGACGCCGAGGTAGCGCGCCAGAGCCCGTCGCCGAGATGGGTCACCAGCTGCGGTCGGGTCGCCGAACCGATGACGACGATTCCGTCCGGAGGGCCGCCCGGCAGCCCCCAGGCGTCCAGCGTCTGCACCAGCGCATGCCGCAGCGGCACGGGGATCTCGCCGTCCGGCGCGCCGTCGCGGAGCAGGTCGTGCAGGGCTCGCCCCCAGCCGAGGTCGGTCAGCCGGGCGATCGCCCGGCCCTCCTCGGCCTGCTCCTCGGCGGCGATCCGGCCGGAGAGGGCGACCCCGACGCCACTCATGCCGCTCGGCCACATCTTGCGAGGCTCGACCGTAACGCCCGGCCGCTCCAGCCGCTGCTGGGCCTGCTCGACCAGGTCGGTCGAGGCGGCGGCGGCGAGCTCCAGCCCCCCGCAGTTGTCACAGCGTCCGCACGGCGCGGCACCCGGGTCGTCCAGCGCCTCGCGCAGGAACTGCATCCGACAGCCTTGCGCTGCAATGTAATCCAGCATCGACGCCTGCTCAGCCCGGCGCGTCTCACGCACCCGCTCGTAGCGTTCCGCGTCGTAGGCCCAGGGTTCGCCGGTGGCGATCCAGCCGCCCCGCACCCGGCGGACCGCGCCGTCGACATCGAGCACCTTGAGCATCATCTCCAGCCGGGTGCGGCGCAGGGTGACGTGCGGCTCGAGCGCGGCCGTCGACAGCGGCTTGCCCGCGTCGCCCAGGATGGCCAGGGCCTGTCGCACCTCCGGCTCGGCGGGAAAGGCCAGCGAGCCGAAGTAGTCCCAGATGTCGCGGTCCTCGCGACCCGGCAGGAGCACGGCAACGGCGCGGTCGATGGCCCGACCGGCGCGGCCGACCTGCTGGTAGTAGGCGATCGGCGACGCGGGGGCGCCGAGGTTGACCACCCAGCCGAGGTCCGGCATGTCGAAGCCCATGCCGAGAGCCGATGTTGCGACCAGCGCCTTGAGTCGCCCGCTGAGCAGGTCGTCCTCGGCGGCCAGGCGTTCGCCCTGCTCGGTCTGGCCGGAGTAGGCCTGGGCGTCGTAACCCGCAGCGCGCAGATGCTCGGCGACCTCCTGGGTCGCGGCCACCGTGAGGCAGTAGACGATGCCGGGCCCGGGCAGCTCGCGAAGGTGCTCGGCCAGCCAGGCCAGCCGGGCCGCCTGGCTCGGGAGTTGGACAACGCCCAGATGCAGCGACTCCCGGTCGAGGTCGCCGCGCAGGACCAGGACGTCGTCGAGCACAGCCGTGCCGGTGACCGAGAGCTGCTCGGCGACGTCGGCGGTGACCCGGGCGTTGGCCGTGGCCGTCGTCGCCAGGACCGGGATCCCCTCGGGCAGGTCGGCCAGCATGGTCCGGATCCGCCGGTAGTCGGGGCGGAAATCGTGGCCCCAGTCCGAGATGCAGTGCGCCTCATCGACCACCAGCAGCCCCGCGGCCGCGGCCAGCCGGGGCAGCACCTCGTCGCGGAACTCCGGGTTGTTGAGCCGTTCCGGACTCACCAGCAGCACGTCGACGGCGCCGCGGTTGATCGCCTCATAGGTCGCGGACCAGCCATCGCTGTTGGTCGAGTTGATCGTGACCGCGTGGATGCCGGCGCGGTCGGCGGCCGCGATCTGGTTGCGCATCAAGGCCAGCAGCGGGGACACGATGACCGTCGGCCCGGCCCCCCGGCTGCGCAGGAGCGCCGTGGCCACGAAGTAGACGGCCGACTTGCCCCAGCCGGTGCGCTGCACGACCAGGGCCCGGCGCCGGTCGGCCACGAGGGCCTGGATCGCCGTCCACTGGTCGTCCCGCAACCGGGCGTCGTCGCGGCCGACCAGCGCCCGCAGATGCCCCTCGGCCTCCGCCCGGAGCTCGCCGCCCGCCGCACCCGCGTCGCCGCCCGCCGTACCCAGCTCGTCCGCGCTCGTCGAGGTCACCCGCCCCAGCATGCCCTGACCGCCCGACACGGCCCGCCGCCGTCCACACCCCGGTGCTCCCATCCGGCCGCCGTACTCCCTGAGAGCCGGTGATCGGCGCCCGAAATCCGCCCCGATCACCGGCTTTGAGGGAGCAGACGCGCGCGAACGGGAGTACGGCGCGGGTCAGGCGAGGGGGACGATCTCGGGGGCGCCGAGCCGGGCGCTGTCGGCGGTCTCGTCGTCGGGCTGCTCCTGGGAGAGTCGCTCGGCCTCGACCCGGGCCAGGTAGTGCTCGACCTCCTTGTCGCGCTGCTCGCGACTCCAGCCGAGCACCACCGCCATCAGGTCGGCCGCCACCGGCGCGGCGCCCACGCCGCGGTCCCACGACTCGATCGAGATCCGAGTACGCCGGGTCAGCACGTCGTCCAGGTGCCGAGCCCCCTCGTGGGTGCAGGCGTAGACGACCTCGGCCGCGATGTAGTCGTCCGCTCCCGGCATCGGCGCACCCAGGTCCGGGTCGTCCTCGACCAGCTCGAGCACCTCGGGCGCGAGCGAGCCATAGCGATGCAGCAGGTGCTCGACCCGGGCCACATGGACGCCGTAGCGCGTCGCCGTGCGCTGCCGCGAGTTCCACGCCGCGTCGTAACCATCGGCCCCCAGCAACGGGATCCGCGCCGTGCACGACTCCGGCACCCGCCCGTCCAGAGCGCGCGCCACCTCATCGACGGCATCGGATGCCATCACGCGGTACGTCGTGTACTTGCCGCCCGCGACCACGACGAGCCCCGGCACCGGATGCCCGACGATGTGCTCGCGCGACAGCTTGGACGTCGACTCGGACTCGCCGGCCAGCAACGGCCGCAGCCCGGCGTAGACGCCCTCGACGTCCTCGCGGTTCAGCGGCCGGGCCAGGAAACGATTGACCTGCGACAACAGATAGTCAATGTCCTGGCTGCTCGCCGCCGGATGCGACTTGTCCAGGTGCCAATCGGTGTCGGTCGTGCCGATGATCCAGTGCCGCCCCCACGGGATCACGAACAGCACCGACGTCGCGGTGCGCAGGATGATCCCGCTCGAGCTCTGCACGCGGTCGCGCGGCACCACCAGGTGGATGCCCTTGCTGGCCCGCACCTGGAACTGCCCGCGCTCCCCCACCATGGCCTGGGTGTCGTCGGTCCAGACGCCGGTCGCGTTGAGCACCTGCTTGGCCCGGACCTCGAGCACCTCGCCGCTCTCCAGGTCGCGCACCCGCACCCCCGTGACCCGCTCCCCCTGCCGCAGAAAACCGATCACTCGGGTGCGGTTGGCGACCAGCGCGCCGTACGCCGCGGCTGTCCGCACCAGCGTCAAGGTGTGCCGCGCGTCGTCGACCTGCGCGTCGTAGTACTGAACGGCGCCAACCAGCGAGCTGTGTTTCAACCCGGGCGCGACCCGCAGCGCGTGCCGCTTGGACAGGTGCTTGTGCAGCGGCAGCCCACGCGCTCCCGGAGCCAATGAGCCCATGGTGTCGTAGAGCACCAGGCCGGCGCCGACGTAGGGCCGCTCCCAACCCCGATGGGTCAGCGGGTAAAGGAACGGCACGGGTCGAACCAGATGGGGCGCAAGGCGTTGCAGCAGTAGGCCGCGCTCGTGCAAGGCCTCGCGCACGAGCCCGAAGTCCAGCATCTCCAGATAGCGCAGCCCGCCGTGGATCAGCTTGCTGGATCGGCTCGACGTGCCCGATGCCCAGTCGCGCGCCTCGACCAGCCCGACCCGCAGGCCGCGCGTCGTCGCGTCCAGTGCGGCCCCCGCGCCGACCACGCCACCGCCGATGACGACCACATCGAGCTCGTCCTCGACCAAGCCGGCGAGCGCCTCCGTGCGCGCGGCCGGGGAGAGCTCTCCGCGATCCATGGTCCTGCCTTCTGCCGCAATGGGTTTCGTCTCGAAGAACTAGTCGGGTGGGTACGGCGCGACGACGACCTCGACCCGCTGGAACTCCTTGACATCGGAGTAGCCGGTCGTGGCCATCGCCCGGCGCAACGCCCCGACCAGGTTGGTCATTCCGTCGGCCGCGCGGCCCGGACCGCCGAGGATCTCGGTCAGGGGTGCGACCGTGCCGACCCGGACCCGGTCGCCGCGTGGCAGCTCACGGTGGTGCGACTCCGGGCCCCAGTGCCAGCCGCGACCGGGGGCCTCGACCGAGCGGGCCAGCACCGCGCCGAGCATCACGGCGTCGGCGCCGCAGGCGATCGCCTTGACCAGATCGCCCGACGTCCCCATGCCGCCATCGGCGATCACATGCACATAGCGGCCGCCACTCTCGTCCAGGTAGTCGCGCCGGGCCGCGGCGACATCGGCGACCGCCGAAGCCATGGGCACGTGGATGCCCAGGGTGGTCCGCGTCGTGTGGGCCGCGCCGCCGCCGAAACCCACGAGCACCCCGGCCGCGCCGGTGCGCATCAGATGCAGCGCAGCGGTGTACGTCGCGCACCCGCCGACGATGACCGGCACGTCGAGCTCGTAGATGAAGCGCTTGAGGTTCAACGGCTCCGCCCGCCCGGACACGTGCTCGGCCGACACCGTCGTGCCGCGGATGACGAAGAGATCGCAGCCGGAGTCGACGACCACCCGCCAGAGCTCCTGGGTCCGTTGCGGCGTCAACGCGCCCGCCACCGTGACGCCCGCGTCGCGAATCTCCTTGAGCCGCTGGGAAACCAGCTCCGGCTTGATCGGCTCGGCGTAGATCTCCTGCATCCGCGGCGTGGCCGTCGCCGCGTCGAGCGAGGCGATCTCCGCGAGCAGCGGCTCCGGGTCGTCGTACCGCGTCCACAGACCCTCGAGGTCCAGGACGCCGAGCCCGCCGAGTTGACCGAAGGCGATCGCCGTGGCGGGCGACATGACGCTGTCCATCGGCGCGGCCATGACCGGCAGCTCAAACCGGTAGGCGTCGATCTGCCAGGCGACCGAGACCTCTTCGGGATCACGGGTGCGGCGGCTGGGGACGACGGCCACGTCGTCGAAGGCGTACGCCCGGCGGCCGCGCTTGCCCCGGCCGATCTCGATCTCGGTCACCGCGAAACCTTAGCGGGACGAGTAGTTGGGTGCCTCGACGGTCATCATGATGTCGTGCGGGTGGCTCTCCTTGAGCCCCGCCGGCGTGATCCGCACGAACCGGCCGTTGGCCTGCAGCTCGGGGATGGTGCGCGCGCCGCAGTAGAACATCGACTGCCGCAGGCCGCCGATCAGCTGGTAGGCCACGGCAGCGAGCGGGCCGCGGAACGGCACCTGGCCCTCGACGCCCTCGGGGATCAGCTTGTCGTCGGAGGGGACGTCGCCCTGGAAGTAGCGGTCCTTGGAGAACGACCTCTGCTGCCCGCGACTCTGCATCGCGCCGAGCGAGCCCATGCCGCGGTAGACCTTGAACTGCTTGCCGTTGATGAAGACCAGCTCGCCCGGGCTCTCCTCGCAGCCGGCGAGCAACGAGCCCAGCATCACGGTGTCGCCACCGGCAACCAGGGCCTTGGCGATGTCGCCGCTGTACTGCAACCCGCCGTCGGCGATCATCGGCACGCCGGCCGCGCGGCAGGCCTGGGCGGCGTCGTAGATCGCGGTGACCTGCGGTACGCCGACCCCGGCGACCACCCGCGTCGTACAGATCGAGCCCGGCCCCACTCCGACCTTGACCCCGTCGGCACCGGCGTCGATCAGTGACTGGGCGCCCGCGCCGGTCGCGACGTTGCCGCCGACCACGTCGACGTGGGCCGCAGCGGGGTCGGCCTTGAGCCGGGCCACCATGTCCGCGACGCCCCGCGAATGGCCGTGGGCGGTGTCGACGACGAGCAGGTCGACCCCGGCCTCGACCAGGCTCATCGCCCGCTTCCAGCCCTCGTCGAAGAAGCCCACGGCGGCGCCGACCCGCAACCGGCCGGCATCGTCCTTCGTGGCGAGCGGGTACTGCTCGGACTTGGTGAAGTCCTTGACCGTGATCAGTCCGCGCAGCCGGCCGGTCTCGTCGACCAGCGGCAGCTTCTCGATCTTGTGCTGGGCCAGCAGCCCCATCGCGTCGGCACCCGAGATGCCCGGCGCCGCGGTCACCAGCGGCATCCGGGTCATGACCTCGCCGGCCGTCTTGGAGTGGTCGGTCTCGAACCGCAGGTCGCGGTTGGTCACGATGCCCAGCAGATGGCCGGCGCCGTCGACGACCGGCAGACCGGAGACCTTGTAGCGGCCGCACAGCGCGTCCACCTCGGCCAACGTCGCGTCCGGATGCGTCACGACCGGGTGGCTGACCATCCCCGCCTCGGAACGCTTGACGATGTCGACCTGCGCGGCCTGGTCCTCGATGGACAGGTTGCGGTGCAGGATGCCGATGCCACCCTGCCGGGCCATCGCGATCGCCATCCGCGACTCGGTCACCGTGTCCATCGGTGAGGACACCAGCGGTAGGCGCAGCGAGATCCGCCGGGACAGCTGCGTCGTCGTGTCGACCTCGGACGGCACCACATCGCTCTCGACCGGCACCAGCAGCACGTCGTCGAAGGTCAGGCCGATGGCCTCGAACATCGCGGGGACGCCGGTGCTGGACTGGGTGAACTCCGCCATCGAAAGCCTTCCGCCCCATCGTCGTTCATCGCCCGACCCGAGTGGGACCGAGACCCCGATGGTAGCCGCCGGATTCGACCTCCCGGACGGACCGGCCGACCATCGGCGCGTACGTCGTGCGGCTCAGGCCGTCGACGTGTCCGAGGTCACGTCAGCGGAGCGCCGCCGGGGGCGCAGCGGTCGGGTCGCTCGAGGTCCCCGCCGGGCTGGTGTTGACCGGTGCGGTGGAGCTGCCGCGGTGCACTCCGTGGTGGGCGCGGTGCCGGCCCTTGTGGTGATGGGCGGCGGTCACTCCGGTCGGCGGCGTCGTGGGGTCGGCCACCGGCGGCGTCGTGGAAACCGTGGCCGGTGGAGTCGTGACACCGGCGGCAGGGTCGGTCGCGCCGGCCGTCGGATCGGTCGAACCGACGGTCGGCCCGGTCGGGTCGGCGCTGGTGCCGCCGTTCGGAGCGTCCAGCAGATGGGGTCCGGGGACCGGTCGGAGCGTTCGACCCGGCGGACGGGTCGGCAGGAGCACCCGGCGACGACCCGTCGGCCGGGGGCGTCGTCCCATCGCCTGGGGTCGTCGAACCGGTCGATGGCCCGGGATCGCTCGGCGCTGTTCCGGTTCCGGTTCCGGTTCGCTTCCGGTTCCGGTCCCCGCCACCGGGCCCGAGCCTGGTTCGGTGCCGGACGGGGCGCTGGGGTCGGTGGGCGAGGCCGGGGGCAACGTGCCTGGGGCCGCGCCCGCTGTGGGCGCAGCGACCGTGCCCGGATCGGACGACGGCGGCGCAGTCGCGAGCCCCCCGGAGGGCGGCGGACCCGGGAGGGTGATGGTCACCGGCGCCGTCAGGTCGACCGGCGGCATGACGACCGAGGTCGGGTCGTCGGTCAGGCCGATCTGCTGCGCGACGGCCGCCATCTGAGCCCGCAAGGTCGCATCCGGACCGCTCGGGAGGTCGTGGGCCTGGCGGCTGGCCACCCGGTAGGTCGCGGTTGCTGCGACCTTCTGGCCCGAGCGCGACTGATCGACGGCCTGCTGCAGCTCGCGGACGACGACTGCCCGCTTGGCCGCCACGCTGTCGACGGTCCACCCCGGGTGCAGCACGCGGGACAGTGGCGCCAGCGGTCCCCAACCGTGCCCCGGTGACGTCGTGGCCGCAGCGGCCAGGCCGCCACCGCTGAGGACGATCATCGCGCCGGCGGCCGCCGCGACGAACCGGTTGGCGCGCGGCAGGTGCCGCGGCACGGTCCGGCTCGCTAGTCGCCGGAAGGCATTCCCGCCCTGCGCGTCGACGGCGCTGGTCTCGATCGCGCAGGAGAGGGCGGCGGCTCGGGGGACGAACCGCAGCACTGCGGCCGAGCCGTCCACCTGGGGCAGCTCGTCCAGTGGGTCCAGTAGGTCCAGCGGGTCCAATGGGTCGCCGAGATGGGCCAACGAGGCATCGACGCTCTCGGTCAAGGCGCGTAGCAAGAAGATGGCCCGGTCCGACTCACCGCGCCCCCCGGGCCGGCCGAGCAATTCAGCGTACGACGCGTCTCGACTTCCGATCGCGTCGAGCAGCGCGTCGGTCTCGAACAGCTCGGTGAGGGAGGACGCGCCCTCGAAGCGGTCCACGTCGACGAAGCGGGAGCCACTCATCGGGCCACCTGCCCTCGTCCGGAGCCACCGGCAACGCCCGCCGCCGGCGCCGGGTCATCGAGCACGACGACAGCCGGCTCCTGCTCCGGCGCGTCGGTGGTGAAGGGGTCGGGCCGCTGGTCACGCAGGTCACTCATCGCCCCTGCGTTCTCCCGCAGCCGGCGCAACGCTCGGTGCTGAGCGACCCGAACGGCGCCGGGGCTCAGGTTCAGCGCTCGGCCGGTCTCCTCGGCCGACAGCCCGACGGCCACGCGCAACAGGAGGATCTCGCGCTGCTGCTCGGGCAGGGTCTGCAACAGGCTGCGGGCCAGATCGGCATCGCTCGATCGCAGGGCCAACGCCTCGGGGCCGTCGGTCAGGTCGATCGCGTCCGGTACGTCGGCAACGGGGGTTGCGCGCCGGCCGGCGGCCCGGTGCACGTCGGCCAGCTTGCGAGCAGCGATCGAGTAGACGAAGGCTTCGAACGGCACCCCCTCGTCCCGATAGCGGGGCAGGGCCGACAGCACCGCGATGCACACCTCCTGCGCCGCGTCGTCAGCAGCGCCGTCGTCGCCGTACGGACCACCGAGGCGAGCCCGGATGTAGCGGTGCACCATCCGACGCACCGACCGCAGCAGGTTCTCGGTAGCTTCCGCGTCCCCCCGCAGGGCTTGGGCCACCAGACCTCGCAGATCCGGGCCGAGATCAGGGTCGATCGCAGGTGTCATCGCGGTGGGTCGGCGAGGCGTTACACCTCGTAGCTCACTCACGTCCCCGGGACCTCTCGTCGGCCGGAACGGCTGACTTGCGCAGACCTTGGTGCCAGGGCGGAGCCTACGCGGCGAACGGGACGGCGAGAAGGGCGATGGAGGAACAGCCGGTCGTCAGCGAACCAGGCCGGTGCGGAAGCCGACGGCGACGGCCTGGGCCCTATCTGCGGCACCGAGCTTGCGGAACAGCCGCCGGGCGTGGGTCTTGACCGTGTCCTCGGACAGGTAGAGCTCCTTGCCGATCTCGGAGTTGCTGCGCCCGCGGCTCATCCCGCCCAGCACCTGCAGCTCACGCTCGGTCAGGCTCGGCAGCGCATTCACGGCGACCGGTCGCGACGGTGTCGGCGACTGGCGCCGGTAGGAGTCGGTCAGCGTCTGCACGATCGCCAGCGCGATTTCTTCGCGGCCGGCGTCCTTCACGACGTAGCCGCGAGCGCCGAAGGTCACCGCTCGGGCGACCCCGTCGACGTCCTCGGCCGTGGTCACCATCAGCACGCAGGCGTCCGGATGCAAGGACAGCAGCCGCCTGGTTGTCTCGACCCCGCCGAGCCCGGGCATCCGGACGTCGATCAGGGCCAGAGCCGGTCGCTCAGCTCCCCACCGCCCGAGCAGCTCTTCACCAGAAGCAGCCCCCAGGACGCGCGTGACACCGGGCACGGTGGCGACGACCCTTCGCACGGTTTCCCGAGCGATCGGCGCGTCGTCACAGACGATCACGGTTGCCACAGTTCTCCTGACCTCTCGCGGACATCAAACGGCCTTCGACCGTCGTCGACCGGTGCGACCATCCGCACCCGACTGAGATGACTATCGGCGGGACTAGTCCCGGGCCTTAGCCCTCAGGCAGCGACGATGTCGCAGATCCGCCGGACCGCTGCACCGAGCGAGTCCACCTGCTCCGCGTACGCCGGCAGCGTGGGTGCGCCCCAGCCCCGGCCACCCAGCATCAGCTGTGCCCCCGGACGGGTGCGTCGCAGCACCAGCTCGATGGTCGGGGCGGGCACCGGCATGGAGGCGTAGACCAAGGTCACGGCTGGACCGGTACGGCGGACCGCAGCCGCCAACGCGTCGGTCGGCACGCGCGCCCCGAGCTGGCGGCTGGAGACCCCCCGCTCGGCCAGGCCGGCGGCCAGGGCGTGCACCGGCAGGCTGTGCTGCTCCTCCTCGGCGCAGCTGAGCAGCACCTGCGCGGTGTTCCGGGGCTGGTCCAGTCGCCCGGTGACGGCGCTGAGGCCCGCGATGGCCGCCTCGGAGAACAGATGCTCGACCTCGACTCCCTCGCCGGTGGTCTGCCAGCGACGGCCGATGTTCTGCAGGACCGGGACCATCACGTCTTCCCAGGTCGAGAGGACACCGGCGACGGCGATCTGGCGTTGGAGCAGCTGGGCGACGCCACGAGCGTCCATGGTCAGTGCGGCCCGGTTGAGCCCGCGGGCGACCCGGCGGGAGTCCTGCAGCGGCACCAGCCGGCCGAGCGACTCATAGGTCTGCCGGGTGGCCGCGTCGCCCGAGTAGTGGTCGCCCCGGTCGAGCTGCGCCATCTCCGCCTGGCCGACCGCGCCGAGGGAGTCCGCCGGCGTGCTCAGGGCGACCTGGGCGGCCTCCGCCGGGGCCACGCCCTCGTGGGTCAGCCGGCGCATGACCACCAGCCGGGCGAAGTCCTCCGGGGTGTAGCGGCGGTGCGACCCGGCGGTGTGCAGGGAGGGGCCCAGGTCGTAGCGACGGGCCCAGGTGCGCAGCGTCGCCGGCGCCACGCCCAGCCGGCGGGCGACGACGGCGACCGTCAGCGTCCGGGTGGTTTCGGTCATCGCGCCTGCCGCCTCCTCCATCTGGCCAGCGCGCATCCCGTCAGTGTGGGCCGACGAGCGGCTGGCTGCCACCTCCACCGCGTCACGATTCGCGATCTCTCGGTTCCGCGGGCGACGAATTTCTCTCGGACCGCGCCAGGATCGCGAGGTTTCGGCGGTCCTAACTCCCGCAAATACTGGCATATAGGCCATCACGGAGTGAGTGAACAATCCCTGGCGCGATTTGCTTGAATAACTTCTGGCGCGGTTGTACGGTCCAGAGACAGCGTACGAACAGCGACACCCGCAGAGCCGGAACCTGGCTCGACCGCACCACCTGAGGACCGCTCTGGAGACCACCCGGAGATCTGAGGGCCCGGGGCATGATCGTGAAGGAGAAAGGCCATGGCTGAGATCTCCCGACTTCCGGGTCCGATCGCCGACCTCTGGGACTGGCAGATGGACGGTGCCTGCCGCCGGACCAACCCCGATGTCTTCTTCCACCCCGAGGGCGAGCGTGGCCCGGCCCGCCGTGGCCGGGACGAGGCGGCCAAGGCCGTCTGCCTGACCTGCCCGGTCCTGGCCGAGTGCCGCACCCACGCCCTGACCGTGCGCGAGCCGTACGGCGTGTGGGGCGCCCTGACCGAGGATGAGCGCGAGCAGATCTACGCCTCCGGCATCATCCCCGCCGTCGAGCATCAGAACAAGCGCTTCAGCGGCCTGCTCGCCCGGCTCTCCGCGTTCTCTGATGCAGCTTTGCGTCAGATCTGACGCGAGTTGCATCATGTGCCGCCGCGGCACGACGAAGGGCGGCCGCGGGACCGACTGGCCCCGCGACCGCCCTGCGCGTCGTACTCAGCGCTCTTGTTCTAGATCGCGAGCGCAGACCTCAGTGGCCGTGCCCGTGGCCGTGGCCACCGGCCGGCGCGTCGTCGGCCGGCTCCTTCTTCTCGACGACCAGGGTGTCCGTGGTGAGCACCATGGCCGCGATGGAGGCGGCGTTGCGCAGCGCGGACCGGGTCACCTTGACCGGGTCGATGACGCCGTCGGCGAGCAGGTCGCCGTAGGAGTCGCTGGCCGCGTTGTAGCCATGGCCGACCGGCAGGTCGCGCACCTTGGCGGTGACGACGTAGCCCTCCTGCCCGGCGTTCTCGGCGATCCAGCGCAGCGGCTCGGCGCTCGCCTTGCGCACGATGGCGACACCGGTCGCCTCGTCACCGGTGAGGCCGAGGTCACCGTCGAGCGCGGACGACGCGTGGATCAGCGCCGAACCACCGCCGGCGACGATGCCCTCCTCGATGGCCGCACGAGTCGCCGAGACGGCGTCCTCGATGCGGTGCTTCTTCTCCTTGAGCTCGACCTCGGTGTAGGCGCCGACCTTGATGACGCACACGCCGCCGGCCAGCTTGGCCAGCCGCTCCTGGAGCTTCTCCTTGTCCCAGTCCGAGTCGGTCCGCTCGATCTCGGTGCGGATCTGAGCCACCCGGCCCGCGACCTCGGCCTTGTCGCCGGCGCCGTCGATGACCGTGGTGTCGTCCTTGGTCACGACGATCCGGCGCGCGGAGCCGAGGACCTCCAGGCCGACCTGGTCCAGCTTGAGGCCGATCTCCTCGGAGACCACCTGCCCGCCGGTCAGCACGGCCAGGTCCTGCAGCATCGCCTTGCGGCGGTCGCCGAAGCCGGGCGCCTTGACGGCGACGGCGTTGAACGTGCCGCGGATCTTGTTGACCACCAACGTGGACAGCGCCTCGCCGTCGACGTCCTCGGCCACGATGACCAGCGGCTTGCCCGCGGCGACGACCTTCTCCAGCAGCGGCAGGAGGTCCTGGACCGAGGAGATCTTGGCCTGGTGCACGAGGATGTAGGCGTCCTCGACGACGGCCTCCATGCGCTCGGGGTCGGTCACGAAGTACGGCGAGATGTAGCCCTTGTCGAACTGCATGCCCTCGGTGAAGTCGAGCTCCATCGCGGTCGTCGAGGCCTCCTCGACGGTGATCACGCCGTCCTTGCCGACCTTGTCGAACGCCGTGGCGATGAGCTGGCCCATCTCCGGGTCCTGGGCCGAGATGGTGGCGACCTGGGCGATCTCCGTGGTGCTGCCGTCGACCTCCTTGGCCATCTCGAGCAGGCGGTCGTTGACGGCCTGGACGGCCTTGTCGATCCCCCGCTTGAGGCTGGCCGGGCCGGCGCCCGCGGCGACGTTGCGCAGGCCTTCCTTGACCATGGCCTGGGCCAGGACGGTCGCGGTCGTCGTACCGTCACCGGCGACGTCGTTGGTCTTGGTGGCGACCTCCTTGGCGAGCTGGGCACCGAGGTTCTCGTAGGAGTCCTCGAGCTCGATCTCGCGGGCGATGGTCACGCCGTCGTTGGTGATCGTGGGGGCGCCCCACTTCTTGTCGATGACGACGTTGCGGCCGCGTGGCCCGAGGGTCACCTTGACGGCGTCCGCCAACGCGTTGACGCCGCGCTCCAGCGAGCGGCGGGCGTTCTCGTCGAACTCCAGTGTCTTTGCCATGGGTTACTGCTGTCCCTTCACGGGTCTGTCTCTGCGGGTCTGGTCTCTGCGGGCTTGGCGAGGGAAGAGCTAGGGGATGAGCAACGCCCCGGCGTCCGGCCAGATCGGCCGGCCACCGGGGCGGTGCGTCAGATCACTTCTCGACGATGGCGAGCACGTCGCGCGCCGAGAGGATGAGGAACTCCTCGCCGGAGTACTTCACCTCGGTGCCGCCGTACTTGCTGTAGATGACCTTGTCGCCGACCTTGACGTCCAGCGGGACGCGCTGGCCGTTGTCGTCGATCCGGCCGGGACCGATGGCCAGGACCTCGCCCTCCTGGGGCTTCTCCTTGGCAGTGTCCGGGATGACCAGGCCGGAGGCCGTCGTCTGCTCGGCCTCGAGGGCCTTGACGACGATCCGGTCCTCGAGCGGCTTGATGGAGACCGACACGTGTCGCCTCTTTCATGCGTGGGAGCTGGTTGGCAAGCGTTCTTGGATTGGCACACTCACAAGGAGAGTGCCAACGACGAATCTATGTCGGCGGTTAGCACTCGGTCAACCTGAGTGCCAGCGGATCGCTCAGGGCTGGGCGGATGCGGAGCCTGGCAGGATCGCGGTCATGGACCTGGCCGGTTTGGCGAGCCTGCTCACCCCGGAGGGCTGGGCGCTCCTGGAGGCTCTCCCGGCGTACGACGAGCAGACCGCGATCCGGCTCGGCGAGCACCTGCGCGAGCAGGGCCACGACCCGGTGACGGTGGCGGCGGCCCTGACCCAGTCCAGGCTTCGACTGCGGGGCCAGGCCAAGTTCGGCGCCTTCGCCGCGGGCATGCTGTTCACCCCCGACGGTCTGGAGCAGGCCACCCGGCTCGAGGTGGCAGCGCGGCACGCCCAGCGCTTTGTCGGAGCGGGCATCGACCGGGTGCTCGACCTGGGCTGCGGGATCGGCTCCGATGCCATGGCCCTGGCCAGCTTCGAGCGCACCGTGGTCGGCGTCGAGCGGGACGACCTGACGGCCGCCGTCGCCACGGTCAACCTGCGGCACTGGCCGGACGCGAGCGTCCAGGCCGGCGACCTGACCACCATGGACCTGGCCGCGCTCGGAGCCTTCGACCCCGGGACGGGCGTGTGGCTGGATCCCTCTCGCCGTACGCCGGGGCGGGCCACGGCGAGCGGCGCCACCCGCCGGGTCAGCGACCCGGAGGCGTTCGCGCCGCCCTGGTCGTTCGTGCGCGCGCTGGCCGGCCGCGCGGTCGCCACGGGCGTCAAGCTGCCGCCCGGCATCGCGCACCGCCACCTCCCAGACCCGGACGCCGAACAGGTTGAGCTGCAATGGGTTTCAGTGCAGGGCGAAGCGGTCGAGTGCAGCGTGTGGTTCGGGCTACTGGCCCGCGAGGACGTCGGCCGCTCGGCTCTGGTGCTGGGCGGCGAGAGCGCCGCGGAGCTGCGGGAGACCCGCGGCGAAGGGGCGGCCGAACCGCCGATCGTGACGCCCGGACAGGTCCATGCGGGCGCCTGGCTGCACGAGCCCGACCCGGCCGTCGTCGCCGCCGCGTTGGTGCCTCGACTGGCGGCGGACCTCGATGCCCAGCGGCTGTCGGCCGGTCCGACCTACCTGCTCACCGCGGCAGCGCAGACCTCGCCGTTCGCCCGCAGCTATGCCGTCGAGGACGTGCTCCCCTTCCAGCTCAAGACGCTGCGCGCCTACCTCCGTGAACGCGGGGTCGGGCGGCTGGCCATCAAGAAGCGGGGGGTCGCGATCGAGCCGGAGCAGCTGCGCAAGCAGCTCCGGCCAGCGGGCGAGGCGGAGGCGACCATCGCGATCACCCGGGTCGGCGGCCAGCAGACGGTCCTCGTTCTGCGACCCGCCGGCGCCTGAGGACATGCGTGCTCGCTGAATGCCGATTTCTGGGCGGCTGGGAGCCCGGAAAGGCGGCATTGGGCGAGCAAAGCCGCGCCCGGGGAGCGGGAGTGCTCAGCCGCGGTGGACGGAGACGCAGGCCCGCGCGGGGGCGAACATCAGCTCTTCGCGCATCGGAACCCGTTGCGCGGGAACGTCCCAGCGCAGCTTCGGCGCGAGCAAATCGCGCGGCCCGACCAGGCTGTGGTGAGCGACGCAGGTCACGACGACCATCTCGTCGAGCCCATCGACACCGTGGATGCTCTCGGCGTCCTCGACGGTCGACGGGGCGCCGCAGGCCGGGCAGCCGGGTAGCTCCTCCATGCCTGCACCTCCTTCGTCCTCGTCGATCCCGTTGGTTGTCTGTCGGCAAGAGCATCTCGAGTCTGGACCTGATACCGCAGTCAGTTCGGGCAAGGCACGCCCAAACGGGGGTGATCATTTGACCGGCTGGTCAGGAAGGACCACCCGCACCTAGTCCCTTGCGGTGCGGTCGGCCGGCCGTTCGCGCTCAGCTGGGCTGGGCACCCAAGCGGCGTACGGCGTCGGCGCCGGCCCCGAGGGCCGCGCTCATGGCCGCCTCCGGGCCCAGACCCGCGGCCAGCCCAGCTGCGAGCGCTCCGCAGAAGGCATCGCCGGCGCCGGTCGTGTCCACGATCTCGCCCTCGTCGACGGCCGTTGCGGGCAACGTGATGTCCTCCCACGTCGCACCGAGCGCGCCCCGGGTGACGAGCAGCGAGCGCGGCGTGCCCTCGGGCCGGCCCAGCTTCGCGGCGATCGGCGCCGCGAGCTGCAGCGTTCGGTGCTCCTCCTCGTTGACGATCATCGGGTCGGCCACCGCGACCGCATCGGCCGGCAGGTCGATGTACGGCGCGAGGTTGAGCACCACGCGCGCGCCGGCCACGTCGGCGCGCGCGATCGCGTGGGCCACCACACGCGGCGGCAGCTCGCCCTGCACCAGCAGGACATCGCCCGGGCCCAGCTCGGAGACCGGTTCGAGGTCGGCGAGCTCGACCGTCGCGTTGGCTCCTGGGTCGACGACGATCGAGTTCTCGCCGTCGTCGTCGACCATGACGTAGGCCGTGCCGGTGGTGACGCCGGAGGTGACGCGCAGATGCTGGACGTCGATCCCGAAGCCGGCCAGCCGTTCCCGGTACGCCGCACCCATCGGGTCGTCGCCGAGCCGGCCGATCATCGCGGTCCGGGCACCGGCCGTCGCCGCGGCCACCGCCTGGTTGGCTCCCTTGCCGCCGAACCCGCTGGCCCGACCGTGGGCCAGGACCGTCGCGCCCGCCTCGGGCAGGCGATCGACGCGGAGCACGATGTCGACATTGGCCGAGCCGACCACCAGCACCCGGCCCGGTTGAGCTCGCGCGCTGGAGCCGGTCATCGGACCTCGCCACGCATGGTCGCCAGCCACAGCTCGACGTACCGCTCGGCGTCGACCGCGAGCGCAACGTCGACCATGGTGGGGGCGACCCCGTGCGGGTCGTTGTCCAGGTCGCCGCTGGAGGTGCGCCCGTCGACGACGGTCCGACCGCGGGTCCAGGTGCCGGCCAGCTCGACCCGCACCGGCAGCCGGGTCGTCGTGAGGCCGTCCGGGTCGGCCACGGCGCAGACGGCGCCCGCGTCGCCGATGGTCGCTGCCGATCCCTGCCGGCGGCCGCAGCTGAACTCGACCAGCCGGCCGGCCAGGTCGGCTGCTGTCCCGGTGCGTCCGGCCGACAGCGCGCGGGCCTGTTCGAGGGTGACGTCCAGGTCGTAGAACACGTCCAGCCCGTACATCGTCACCGGGATGCCGAGCTCATGGCAGGCCGAGAGCACGATGGCCGCCGCGTCGGGGTCGTGCCAGATGTTGAACTCGGCTGCGGCAGTGGCGTTTCCGAGACCAGCCGAGCCGCCCATGAAGACGATCCGCCCGATGCCCGATGCCGCGTGGGGGTAGGTGCGCAGGAAGAGCGCGATGTTGGTCAGGGGCGCCAGCGGGATCAGGGTGAGCCGCTCCCCTCGCTCGTGGGCCGCAGTCGCCGTGTCACGGAGCAGCTCGACCGCGTGGACGGCGACGGCGCCGGTCGAGTGCTCGCGCGGCCAGTCCAGGTCACCCATCCCGTCCTCGCCATGCACGTGGCGGGCCGGGCGAGCCGGCTCGAGCAGCGGCCGGTCGGCGCCCCGGCCAACGGGCACGTGCGCGGCCCCGGCGACGTCGAGCACGGTCAGGGTGTTGTGGACGACCTGGTCGACATCGGCGTTGCCGGCGACGCAGGTGACCGCCCGCAGGTCCAGCCCCGGGTGCCGCGCCGCGAAGAGCAGCGCACAGGCGTCGTCGACACCGGTGTCGACATCGAGGACGACGGGAATCGGAGCAGCGTCAGTGGTGGTGGTCACGGGCTCATCCTGCCTGCGAACTCAGACCAGGACGGTCGTGACGGGCAGCGAGGAGTCGGCCGGCAGGTCCAGGGCCGAGACCGGGCGGCCACGGGCAACCACCAGCGAACCCAGGGCGGCAACCATGGCGCCGTTGTCCGTGCACAGCCCCGGCCGCGGCACGCGGACCCGGATGCCCGCAGCGGCACAGCGCTCCTCCGCGACCACCCGCAACCGCGAGTTGGCCGCGACCCCGCCGCCGATGAGCAGGTGGTCGACACCGTGCTCCTGGCAGGCCAGGACCGCCTTGCGGGTGAGCACGTCCACCACGGCGTCCTGGAAGCTGGCCGAGACATCGGCCACCGGCACCGGCTCGCCGTCCGCTTCGCGCTGCTCCACCCAGCGCGCCACGGCGGTCTTCAGCCCGGAGAACGAGAAGTCGAACCGATGCCGCTGCATGTCCCGGCCGGACGTCAGGCCGCGAGGGAACGTGACGTACGCCGGGTCGCCGTCCCGGGCCGCCCGGTCGATGTGCGGACCACCGGGGAAGGGCAGACCCAGCAACCGGGCCACCTTGTCGAACGCCTCCCCTGCGGCGTCATCGATGGTGGCGCCGAGCGGCCGCACGTCGCCCGTGACGTCGGGCACCAGGAGCAACGAGGAGTGCCCGCCCGAGACGAGCAGTGCGACGGCCGGCTCCGGTAGCGGGCCGTGTTCGAGGGTATCGACGGCAACATGCGCCGCCAGATGATTAACGCCGTACAACGGTTTGCCGAGCGCGACGGCCAGCGCCTTGGCCGCCGCGACCCCGACCAGCAGGGCGCCGGAGAGACCGGGCCCGCTGGTGACGGCGATCGCGTCGACATCGCCCAGGCGCACCCCCGCCGTGTCGCAGGCCCGTTCGATCGTGGGCACCATCGCCTCGACGTGAGCTCGCGAGGCGACCTCGGGCACGACGCCACCGAAGCGGGCGTGCTCCTCGACACTGCTCGCGATGGCGTCGGCGAGCAGGGTCGCGCCCCGCACGAGGCCCACCCCGGTCTCATCACAGGATGTCTCGATGCCCAGGACCAGCGGCGCCGTCGGTCACGGCGTCAGGCTATCGACGGGGCCGGCGACCAACGGCAGCACCAGGACCAGCGCATCGACCGTCGTCGGCTGCCCACCCTCAGCGGCTCGCTTGCGGTAGTAGCCCGGCCTGATCGCCAGCTCCTCGAAACCCGCTGCGGTGTAAAGGTTGCGAGCCGAGGCATTATCGGCGCGGACCTCGAGCAGCAGGCGGCCCGACCCGCGGCGACGGGCGGCCTCGATCAGGGCTTCGAGCAGCGCGCGGCCTACGCCGCATCCCTGGACGGTCGGGGCCACGGCGACCGTCATCACCTCTGCGTCACCTCCGCTGGCGCGTTGCGGGCAGCTGAGCCCGGCGTAACCCACCAACTCGGCGTCATCGGTGTCGGCGTCGGGTTCGTCCTCGGCCACCAGATAGAGCCGGTCGGATCCCAGGGCCAACTCGGCCCAGAAGGCCTCCGTGCTCCAGGGCTCGTCCGGGAAGAGCCGGCGCTCCAACTCGGCCACCTCGGCGATGTCCCACCAGCGCATCGGCCGCAGGTTCATGTCCGCACAGGCTTCGGCGGCCCGGGCACGACAGCGTCCGGGCGGCGGAGGTAGAGCGGGTCGGGAGCCAGCAATGGCCGACCGGCCGCAAGCTCGCCGACCGCGAACGCCGCCAGCGCCGACGCCGCCGGATCCGCTGGCCCCACGCGGGGTCCGAGCTCGACGGCGTAAAGGTCCGCGCCCCTTCCCACGACCGGCCGGCCCTCGACCGGTAGGTCGACCGGCCGGTCGACATGTGGCCCGCTGACCCGCACCAGGCCAGACTCAGGTCCGACCTCGTACGCAGCCCAGTGCACCTCGCGCCGCCGCGCATCGGTTGCCACCAGGAAACGATCGGCGACAGCCCCCGAGCGCAAAGCCTCGGCGGCCAGGACGTCGAGCGTGCACACGCCGTACGCCGGGATGCCCAGGGTCGAGGCGAGGACGCGAGCGGTCACCACGCCGACCCGCAAGCCGGTGAAGGGTCCGGGCCCGACGCCGACCGCGATCGCGGTCAGCTGCGCCGGATCGACGTCCGCCTGCTCCAGCACCTCCGCGATGTGCGGGGCGAGGAGCTCCCCCTGCCGTCGCGCGTCGAGCGTGGTCCGCTCCGCGAGCACCCCTGAGCCGTCGTGCAGCGCGACGGTGATGGCCGGCGTCGCGGTGTCGAAGGCGAGCAGCAGCACGGTGGAAGGCTACGCGGGCCGGGCGGGCGGGGTTGTCTCGAGCCCGGGGACGCTCGCGTCGGCCCAGCGCCCGCCGAACGCCCGCCAGGCCACCGTGCGAGCCTCGTCCCCGACGTCCGACGCGTCCGAGACCAGATCGCCCCGTCGGCCGGCCGGCTGCGCCTTGGGGCGGATCAGGTCCAGCTCGAGTCGCGCATCGGCCAGGTCCTCGGCCATCCCCAGCCCCCACTCGACCACGGTGACCGAATCCTCCTGTCCTGCATCGAGATCCAGGTCGTCCAGCTCGGCGAGCGAGCCCAGCCGATAGGCGTCGACGTGCACGAGGGGTGGTCGACCAGGAGGCGCAGGATGCACCCGCGCGATGACGAAGGTCGGCGACGTGACCGCGCCCCGCACGCCGAGACCCTCGCCGATGCCGCGGGTCAGGGTGGTCTTGCCGGCGCCGAGGTCGCCGCTGAGCACGACCAGATCGCCGGGTCGCAGGCCAGCCGACATCGCGCGACCCAGATCGGTCATCGCCTCGGCCGTCGGCACGAGCACCCAGCCGGACCGGAGCAGTTGGGGCGCCGCGGCCGCGCTCACGCGGAGGCCTGCCGGCCACGCTTGCGCCGGGCGGCAGCCAGGCCGACCACCGTGCGACGTCGACCCGAACCTGCGCGGCGCTCGGATTCCGAGCGTCGCATCCCGCGGTCGATCAGGGCGAAGAGCGCGCGGTCGACCACTTCCGGATGCTCCAGCATGACCAGGTGTCCGGCGTCCTGGACCACGATGTGTTCGGCCTGGGGCAGCAGCAGAGCCAGCTCGTCGCTGTGCTCCGCCGGCGTCATCGCGTCCTCCGCCCCGCCGAGGACGAGCACCTCGACGTCGAGCAGGGCACCGAGCGCCTCGCGGGCGTCGTGCAGGTCGAACGCGGGCAGGAAGTCGGCGACGACCTCGATCCGGGTCGAGGCGATCATCTCGGCGGCGAACCGCACCAGCGACGCCGGCACGGGCGACGCGAAGGAGTACCGCCGCACCAGGACCTGCTCCAGGTCGCTCCCGAGCTTGCGGGTCCGGGAGACCAGTTCGGGCCGGCGCGCCAGCACCGACAGGGCGCTCGGGGCCATCCGGTGAGCCACCCGGCTGAGCAGTTGGTTGCGGGTCCAGGGCACGTCGGCCAGCCCACCCGCGCTGGTCGCGATGAAGGCGACGGCCTCGACCCGCTCGTGGACCAGGTCGGCGTGTTGGTCGGCGAACGACATGATCGTCATCCCGCCCATGGAGTGGCCGATCAGGACGAGCGGCCCGGTCGGCGCGACCACCTCGATCACCCGGGCCAGGTCGGCGCCGATCGACTCGATGGTCGAGCTGCCCCGAGGCCCGGTCGCCGAGCGGCCGTGACCGCGCTGGTCCCACAGGACCAGCCGGTAGTGCCCGCGCAGCGCGGCCCGCTGGAAGTGCCAGGCATCAAGGTTGAGCGCGAAACCGTGGGTGAAGACGACGGTCGGCAGCTGGGCATCATCGGCCGCGGTCCGCTTGCCGGGCAGATCGTCGACCTCGACGTGCAGCGCGGTCCCGTCGGCGGTGACCACCGAGCGGGGTCGGCCGCGCAGTGAGCCGTACGGCGTGAGCCCGGCCACCGCCGCGTCCTCGTCGGCCAGCGTGCGGCTGGCGGCGACCCGTTCCGCCGCCAGGCCGAGCGCCGCGCCGACGCCCGCGGCGGCGAGGCCGACCCCGACCCGGGCCAGCGTGCGGGTCGCGCTCATGCGGCCCCGCCGACGTACGCGCGCGGAACCCGCGAGCCGATCCGGGTGACGATCTCGTAGGAGATGGTCCCGGCCGCCTCGGCCCAGTCCTGCGCCGTCGGCTCTCCGTGCGCGCCGGAGCCGAACAGGACCGCGTCGTCTCCGGGCCGCGCGGCCGCGGCGTCCGGCCCGTCGCCGAGGTCCACGACGTACTGATCCATGCAGACCCGGCCGGCGATCCGCCGGCGACGGCCGGCCACCAACGTCTCGCCGCGGTTGCTGGCGCTGCGCGGCACGCCGTCGGCGTACCCGAGCGGGACCAGGGCGAGCGTGGTGTCGCGCTCGGTGTGGTACTCGTGGCCGTAGCTCACACCCTCCCCGGCCGGCACCCGCTTGACGCCGGCCAGGCGTCCGCGCAGGGTCATCGCGGGCATCAACCCGTACGCCGCGGGATCGCCGAGGTCCGGCACCGGCGAGAGCCCGTAGACCGCAATGCCGGGCCGGACCAGGTCGAAGTGTGCGGCCGGGTCGGTCAGCGTGGCCGCCGAGTTGGCCAGGTGTCGTAGCTGCACCCGCAGCCCGGCCCGCTCGGC
Source organism: uncultured Actinomycetota bacterium (assembly GCA_963834425.1). Lineage (GTDB taxonomy): Bacteria > Actinomycetota > Actinomycetes > Actinomycetales > CAVURS01 > CAVURS01. The sequence continues at coordinate 181,659 of CAWIBR010000013.1, read as the reverse complement.
CGCGGCCGCCATCTGTTCGAAGAGCTCGCGCTGGGCCCGGACCGTCGAGTGTTGCGGCGCGTCGCCGCAGGCCAGGTGCGACCAGACGCCGACCACCTCGACCGTGCCCTCGGCCTGGGCCGCGGCAGCGGCTACGAGCAGGTCCGGCCAGTCGGCCGGTTGGCAGCCATTGCGGGACAGCCCGGTGTCCGCCTTGAGGTGGATCCGGGCGACCCGGCCCGTCCGCACCGCAGCGGCGCGGATCTCGGCGAGCGCCCACCCGGCCGAGACCGAGAGGTCGATGTCGGCCAGCAGGGCCTGGTCGAACGGCTCACCCGGCACGTGCAGCCAGGACAACAGGCGGCCACCGACGCCCGCCCGGCGCAGCGCCAACCCTTCGTCCAGCTGGGCCACGCCGAGCCAGGTGGCTCCGCCGGCGAGGGCCGCCTGCGCGCAGGGAACGAGCCCGTGGCCGTAGGCGTCCGCCTTGACGACGGCCATCACGGCGGCTCCGCCCGCGATGCGGTCCAGCTCGGCGACGTTGGACCGCACGGCGGCCAGGTCGATCTCGGCGAGCGCCGGCAGCGTCGCCACCGGCCGGGGCGCCGTCGGGTCCAGGCCTGTCGTGCTCATCGCCCGCCAGTCTGTCAGGGCTGCTCGGGTGCCCGCGCGGGCTCGGGTCCTTCGGCGCGGCTCAGCGAAGCAGCGTCGCGATCGTGTCGGGCAGCGCGCGCAGCAGGGCTTCGGCGGGCACCGGCCCTCCGGCGTTGGCCACGGGCGCGGCCAGGCCGTGCACGACGACGGCCATCGCACCGGCAGCCATGGCGTCCAACCCGGCGGCCAGCAGCGTGCCGGCGATCCCGGCCAGCACGTCGCCCGAGCCGGCCGTGGCCAGCCAGGCCGGTCCGTCCTGGGCCGTTTGGACCCGGCCGTCCGGGGCTGGCCAGGACGCAGGTCGCCCCCTTGAGCAACACGGTCGCTCCGGTCAGCTCGGCCGCGCTGGCGGGCGTGGCGCAGCGGCTGGGCCTCCACCGCGGATCGCTCGACCGTCTCGCCGGTGCGCTCGGTGAGCAGCCGGGCCAGCTCCCCCGCATGCGGGGTGAGCAGGGTCGGCGCCGACCGCTCGCCGAGCAGGCCCAGCGCCCCGGCGTCGACCAGGGCCGGCCGGTCCTCGGCCAGAGCAGTGCGGACCGCATCGGCTTGGTGCGCCCCGGCTTCGGTGCTGGGGTCGGGGTCCAGGCCCGGGCCGAGCGCCCACGCCTGCACGCGGCCGGCGCCGGGCACGACCTCCGGCCAGCGGGCCCGGACCAGGTCGGTCGGCTCCGGCGGCCCGACGTACCGGACCATCCCGGCACCCGTGGCGACCGCCGCACCGGTGCACAGCACCGCGGCTCCGGTGTACGTCGGGCCGCCGGCGACGACGCCGAGCACCCCCCTCGAGTACTTGTCATCGCCCGGTCCCGGCACCGGCCACGCGGCCGCGACATCCTCGTGGCTGCCACTGCTGGACGGCCGGCACCAGGCCGTGCAGGTGCGGGCCGAGGCCGATGTCGACCAGCGCGCACCTGGCCGGCCGCGCGATCGCCCGGCGGCAGCAGCAGGCCGGGCTTGACCACCCCGAAGGTCACGGTGACGTCGGCCCAGACGTGGGCGGCGCTGTCGGCGGGCGTCTCGCCGGTCTCAGGGTCGATGCCGCTCGGCAGGTCGACCGCGACGACGACCGCCTCGTCCGGCACGGCCGCCAGCACCGCAACGGCCGCCTCCGGCAGCCCCGGCCGCCCCCCGATCCCGAGGATCCCGTCCACCACCACCTGCGCCCCCGCCAGCACCTCCCGCACACGACCCCGACTTCATTGGCACGGGGACGCACCGTGCCAATAGGTTCGTCACGGAGACGCACCGTGCCAAGTGCGGATTGGTGTAGATCCGCGCACTCGTGGGTGCGGCCGCCGGCTCGGGTCAGGGCGGCGAGGCCCTCGGCGTGCACCGTCTCGGTCAGCAGCAGGGCGTCGACCCGGGCTCCACGCCGGGCCAGCAGAGCGCCGGCCCACAGGGCGTCGCCGCCGTTGCTGCCCGGCCCGACCAGCAGCACCACCCGCGCGCCGTACACGCCGTCGGGCAGCAGCTCGGCGATGGCCACCGCCAGCCCGCTCGCCGCCCGCTGCATCAAGAACCCCTCGGGCACCACCTCCATCGCCCGGTCCTCAGCGGTGCGGACGTCCTGCACCGAGTACGCCGAGATCACGCGGCCCCCTCGGCGATCACGACGGCCGACGCGATGCCGGCGTCGTGCGACAGCGAGACATGCAGCGAGGCGACCTCGAGCTCGGCGACCCGGGCGGCGACGGTGCCCTGCACGTGCAGGTGCGGCCGCCCGGCCTCGTCGCGGCGAACCCACGCGTCGGTCCAGTGCAGCCCGGCCGGCGCGCCCAGCGACTTGGCCAGCGCCTCCTTGGCGGCGAAGCTCGCGGCGAGCGAGTTGATCGGCAGATGCCGTTCGGCGTCGGTGAACAGCCGGGTCAGCAGGCCAGGCGTGCGCTGCAACGTCTGCTCGAACCGGGCCACGTCGACGACGTCGATACCCACGCCAACGATCATCCGGCGATCATCCGAGGATCACGAAAGGGTCCGGCGCCGCTACTCGACCGTGACCGACTTGGCCAGGTTCCGGGGCTGGTCGACGTCCAGGCCCTTCGCCGTCGCCAGCTCGCAGGCGAAGACCTGCAGCGGCACCGTCGTCAGCAGTGGGGCCAGCAGCGGCGGGCAGGCGGGCACGCGGATCACGACATCGGCGTACGCCGTGACGTCGGTGTCGCCCTCCTCCGCGATCACCAGCGTGCGAGCCCCGCGGGCCCGGATCTCCTGGATGTTGGAGACGACCTTGGCGTGCAGCCCGTGCGGCATCGACGGCGAGGGCACGATGACGAAGACCGGCTGGCCCGGCTCGATCAGCGCGATCGGCCCGTGCTTGAGCTCACCCGCGGCGAACCCCTCGGCGTGGATGTAGGCCAGCTCCTTGAGCTTGAGCGCCCCCTCGAGCGCCACCGGATAGCCCACATGCCGGCCCAGGAAGAGCACCGAACGGGTGTCGGCCATCCAGTGCGCGATCTCGCGGACCTGCTGCAATCCATCGAGTACCTGCTGGATCTTGGCCGGCATGGCGTGCAGGTCCCGCAGCACCGCGGCCGCGTCATCGGCGTACGAGCCGCCGCGCAGGGACGCGAGGTAGAGCCCGAGCAGGTAGCACGCCGTGATCTGCGCCAGGAACGCCTTGGTCGACGCGACGGCGATCTCGGGACCGGCGTGGGTGTAGAGCACCGCGTCCGACTCGCGCGGGATCGAGGAGCCGTGGGTGTTGCAGATGGCCAGGACCAACGCGCCCAGCTCACGCGCGTGGCGGACCGCCATCAGCGTGTCCATCGTCTCGCCGGACTGTGAGATGGCCACGACCAGCGTGTGCTCGTCGACCACCGGATCGCTGTAGCGGAACTCGTGGGCGAGGGCGACCTCGGTCGGGATCCGACACCAGTGCTCGAGAGCGTACTTCGCGACCGAACCGGCGTACGACGCTGTGCCGCAAGCGATCACGACGACCCGGTCGATCGCCTGGAGCTGCTCGACCGGGATCCGGAGCTCGTCCAGGGTCAGCCGGCCCTCGGCGTCGGTGCGCCCCAGCAGAGTGTCGGCGACCGCCTGCGGCTGCTCGTTGATCTCCTTGGCCATGAACGACGGGTAGCCGCCTTTCTCGGCCGCGGCGGCGTCCCAGTCGACGTGAAAAGCCTTGCCCTGCGCGGGATTTCCCTCGAAATCGGTGATCACGATCGCGCCCGGGGTGATCTCGACGACCTGGTCCTGGCCGAGCTCGATCGCCTCGCGCGTGCGGCTGATGAACGCCGCGACGTCCGAGCCGAGGAAGTTCTCACCCTCGCCGACGCCGACCACCAGTGGAGAGTTGCGGCGCGCGCCCGACGACGACCCCCGGCGCGTCGGCGTGCACGACCAGCAGGGTGAAGGCGCCGTCCAACCGGCGGCAGACCCGGCGCATCGCCTCGGCCAGGTCGCCGGTCTCGACGTACTCGGCGGCCACCAGATGAGCGGCGACCTCGGTGTCGGTCTCGGACTCGAACTCGATGCCCGAGGCGATCAGCTCGGCCTTGAGCGGGGCGTAGTTCTCGATGATGCCGTTGTGGATCAGGGCCAGCTTGCGGTCCTTGCCGCCGCGATGCGGGTGGGCGTTGGCATCGGTCGGCGCGCCGTGGGTGGCCCATCGGGTGTGCCCGATCGCCGTCCGGGTGACCGGCAGCGCGTCATCCTCGAGCGCATCGGTCAGGTTGACCAGCTTGCCCGCGCGCTTCTCGGTGACCAGGCCGCGGTCGGTGACGACCGCGATCCCGGCCGAGTCATAGCCGCGGTACTCCAGGCGGCGAAGCCCGTCCAGGACCACGGTGAGCGCGACGTCGTCGTCGGTCGGACCGGCGTACCCCACGATTCCGCACATGCCGTCCAGGCTATCGGGCGGTCGGACCCGCGACCGTGCGCTGCGCCGCGCGGGCAGTGGGACACAATGGCCGACCGTGGCCACCGGCGGCGCTGCCAGCCTTCCCTCTCCGTACGTCGAGCTCGACCGTGCGGCGTGGGCGCGGCTGCGTGACCAGACCCCCCTCACGCTGACCGAGGCCGACCTGGGCGAGCTGCGCGGGCTCGGGGAGCGGATCGACCTGCGCGAGGTCGAGGAGGTCTACCTGCCGCTGTCCCGGCTGCTCAACCTCTTCGTCCGCGAGGCCGGCTCGCTGCACCAGGTCACGACCCAGTTCCTGGGCGAGCAGCCGGAGCGCACGCCGTTCGTCATCGGCATCGCCGGATCGGTGGCCGTCGGCAAGTCCACGACCGCGCGCATCCTGCGCGAGCTGCTCGCCCGATGGCCGGAGACGCCCCGCGTCGAGCTCGTGACGACCGACGGCTTCTTGTTGCCGAACCACGAGCTGGAACGACGAGGACTGTTGCAGCGCAAGGGTTTTCCCGAGTCGTACGATCGGCGGGCGCTCTTGCGGTTCATCGCCGCGGTCAAGTCCGGGCAGGATGAGGTCCTCGCCCCGGTCTACTCGCACCTGACCTACGACATCGTCCCCGGCGAGCACGTCGTGATCCATCGGCCGGACGTCCTCATCGTCGAGGGCCTCAACGTCCTCCAGCCGCCGCTGGCCCGAGCCGATGGCGGCAGCAGCCTCGCCGTCAGCGACTTCTTCGACTTCTCGATCTACGTCGACGCCAGGGCTGAGGACGTGCGGAGCTGGTACGTCGCGCGGTTCCTGCGGCTGCGCGAGACGGCCTTCGCCGACCCGGGATCGTACTTCCATCGGTACGCCGAGTTGAGCGACGCCGAGGCCGTGGCGACCGCCGAGTCGATCTGGGCGAGCATCAACGGGGTCAACCTGGTCGAGAACGTCCTGCCGACCCGCAGCCGGGCCTCGCTCGTCCTGGCCAAGGGCCCGGACCACGCGGTGACCCGGATCCGGCTTCGCAAGCTCTGACCGTCCCCGCCCAACGGCGTCAGGGGGCCCCGGTGACGTGGCAGAAGGACGCGTAGTGGTTGCCCGTGTAATACAGGGTCGTGGGGGCGGTCGAGGTGCCGCCGGCAGCGATCACCCGGCGGGTGCCCCGGTCGGGCGAGCCAGGGGTGGTCACGGTGAACTCGCGGTAGTAGCCCAGCGGCTCCTTGGGCAGCAGGTGCTCCCGGTTGTCGAAGGTCACGCCGTCCTGCGGGTAGCGGTACGGCGGCCCGGCCCCGATCTCCTGCACGGTCGTCTCCGTCTGCGGCGGCAGCCCGCTGATCGCGCACGATGTCGAGGCAGCAGCAGGACCCGCGGAGCCACTCGAGAACAGATGCCCGGCCACCAGCACGGCCAGCAACAGCACGCCCAACAACACCAGCAGGCCCACGACGAGCGGCCCGGCCGATTGGCCCCCGCGGCGCCGCATCGTCACGGCGCAGCGTTCACAACGAGAGGCGTTCGCGCACGACCAGGGCGAGCCGGTCGGCAACCTCCTGAGCCTGCGCGACGTCGCTGGCCTCGACCATCACCCGGACGAGCGGCTCGGTGCCGGAGGGCCGCAGCAGGACCCGGCCCTGACCGCCCAGCTCGGTCTGCGCGTCGGCGACGGCGGCGGCGACCTGCTCGTCGTGGCCGGCCCGAGCCTTGTCGACGCCGGCGACATTGACCAGCACCTGCGGGAGCCGCTCGACCACGGCGGCGAGCGAGGCCAGGGAGCGCCCGGTCTCGGCCATCCGGGACAGCAGCATCAGCCCGGACAGGACGCCGTCGCCTGTCGTCGCGTGATCGGCCAGGACGACGTGCCCCGACTGCTCGCCACCGAGGTTGAAGCCGCCCGCCCGCATCTCTTCGAGCACATACCGGTCGCCGACCGCGGTCTGCCGCACGGCAATGCCCTCGGCCTCCATCGCCAGCAGCAGGCCGAGGTTGCTCATCACGGTGGCGACCAATGTGTCGTGGGTCAGCCGGCCGCGGTCGCGCAGCGCGAGCGCCAGCACCGCCATGATCTGGTCGCCGTCGACCACTCGACCCTCGGCGTCGACAGCCAGGCAACGGTCGGCGTCGCCGTCGTGGCCGATGCCCGCGTCGGCGCCGTGCGCCAGCACCGCCAGGCAGAGGTCCTCGAGGTGGGTCGAACCGCACTTCTCGTTGATGTTGAGGCCGTCCGGCTCGGCGTGGATCACGACGACCTCGGCGCCCGCCTCGCGCAGGGCGCGCGGCGAGACCACGCTGGCCGCCCCGTTGGCGCAGTCGACCACGACCTTGAGCCCGTCCAGCCGGTGCGGTACGACGGAGAGCAGGTGCGCGACGTAGGCATCGGCAGCCCCGGCGTACGGCGTCACGCGTCCGACGGCGGCGCCGGTCGGGCGCTGCCAGCTCTCTCGCATCCGGGCTTCGATTGCGAGCTCGAGGTCGTCCTCGAGCTTGAGGCCGCCGCGGGCGAAGAACTTGATCCCGTTGTCCGGCATCGGGTTGTGAGAGGCCGAGAGCATGACGCCGAGGTCGGCTTCGGAGTCGGCCGTCAGGAAGGCAATGGCCGGCGTCGGCAGGACACCGGCGTCCAGGACGTCGACCCCGGCACTGGCCAGCCCCGCGATCACCGCGGCCGAGAGGAACTCCCCGGAGGCGCGAGGGTCACGGCCGACGACGGCGCGCGGCCGATGCCCGGCGAAGATGCCCACGTCGCCCAGAACGTGCGCAGCCGCCACCGAGAGGTCCAGCGCGAGCTCGGCGGTCAGGTCGACGTTGGCCAGGCCGCGAACACCATCGGTGCCGAAAATGCTTGCCACTGCCGCCTCCGATGGCTGCCTCGCGCTGACTGCCCTGCTCCCCTGGCCGAAGCCGGCCGGCGCGTGCGTCAGCGCTTGGAGTACTGCGGAGCCTTGCGAGCCTTCTTCAGGCCAGCCTTCTTGCGCTCCTTGATCCGCGCGTCGCGGGTGAGGAAGCCCGCCCGCTTGAGCGCGGGGCGGTTGGCCTCTTCGTCGACGCCGTTGAGCGCACGGGCGATGCCGAGGCGCAGCGCGCCGGCCTGGCCGGAGGCGCCGCCGCCGTGGACCCGGGCCAGCACGTCGTACGCGCCGGTCAGCTCCAGGACGGTGAACGGCTCGGCGACGGCCTGCTGGTGCACCTTGTTGGGGAAGTAGCTCTCCAGGTCGCGCCCGTTGATCACCCAGCGGCCGGTGCCCGGGACGATGCGCACCCGGGCGATGGCCTCCTTGCGACGGCCGGTCGCGGCCCCGGGGCCGGAAGCGCTGGGCCGGCGAGCCGGCACGGCCGGGTCGCTGGACTCGCTGGTGTAGCTGCTCGGCGCGGCGTCGTCGTCGTAACCGTCGACGAACTCGTCGGCGTCGGACGCCTCGATCGTGCTGGTGGGCTGGGCCACTCGTTCTCCTATGTCCTGCTGATGTCGTGCTGGGTCTGAAGTTCTGGGCGACTAGTCGGGTGTTACTGCGCGACCTGGGTGATCTCGAACGGCTCCGGGCGCTGCGCCTGGTGCGGGTGCTCGGGGCCGGCGTAGACCTTGAGCTTGCCGAGCTGGGCGCGGCCGATGGAGTTCTTGGGGAGCATGCCGCGGACGGCCTTCTCGACCGCCTTGGCCGGGTGCTTGTCCAGCATCTCGGCGTACGTGCGCGACTTCAGGCCGCCCGGGTAGCCGGAGTGCCGGTAGGCGTGCTTCTGCTCGAGCTTGGCGCCGGTCAGGGCGACCTTGTCGGCGTTGACGACGACCACGAAGTCGCCCATGTCGACGTGCGGTGCGAAGGTCGGCTTGTGCTTGCCGCGCAGCAGCACGGCCACCTGGCTGGCGAGTCGGCCGAGCACGACGTCGGTGGCGTCGATGACGAGCCACTGACGCTGAGCGTCGCCGGCCTTGGGGGTGTACGTACGCACGGTCATAGCCTTCGTTCGCGAGGTGGTCGGGCAGCATCCGCCGAAGGTGTGCACAGCAGGCACACGCGGCGACCTCTGAGGGTACCGGCGCCCAGGTCAGAGGGTCAAAACGCGGACCCGGGCTTGACAACGGCTAACACCGTTAGCCATTCTGGGCTAACACCGTTAGCCCAGACCTCAGGAGTCCCCATGAGCAGCTCGTCCGCAGCATCGCAGCCGCACTACCGCGCCCCCGGCTGGTTCACCCGCAACATCGCCAACCGCACGGTCGCCCTGCTGACCAAGGCCGGCGTCAGCGTGTGGGGCAGCCGGGTCCTGGAGAGCAAGGGCCGCTCGAGCGGCCTGCCCCGCCGTACGCCGGTCAACCTGTTGACGATCGACGGTGAGCGCTACCTCGTCTCGGCCCGCGGTGAAGGCCAGTGGGTGCGCAACGTGCGGGCCGACGGCGGCCGGTTGACCCTGCTGCTCGGCCGCAAGCGCGAGGAGCTGACCGCGGTCGAGGTGCCGCCGGCCGAGCGCGAGCCCATCCTGCGGGCCTACCTCAAGCGCTGGAAGGCCGAGGTCGGCATGTTCTTCGACGGCGTCGATGCCAACTCCAGCTCCGAGGAGCTGACCCGGATCGCGCCGAAGCACCCCGTCTTTCGGCTCTCCGCTTGATGCGCGATCCCGCCGGCGCCCGGCTGGACCCCCCGGCCCCGCCACCCGCCCGTACGCCGCGGGCCCAGCAGATCGTCGAGGTCGCCGGCCGGTTGCTGGAGGCCGAAGGGCCCCAGGCGCTCACCATGCGCCGGCTGGCCGACGAGCTCGGCATCGCGGCACCGTCGATCTACAAGCACTTCGCGAGCAAGGCGGCGGTCGAGCTCGCGCTGATCTCGGATGCCTTGTGGGAGATCGGCCGGGTCTCCCACGCCGCCGGCGAGGACCCGCAGGCCCTGGCCCGGACCTACCGGCGGATGGGCACGACCTCGCCCAACCTCTACCGGCTGGCCACGCACGGACCGCTCGACCGGTCCGCCCTGCAGCCGGGGCTGGAGGAGTGGGCCGGCAACCCGTGGTTCGTCGCCACCGGGGATCCGGCTGTGGCGCAGGCGTTCTGGTCGTTCGCCCACGGCATGGTGATGCTCGAGATCGACGGCCGCTATCCCCCGGGGTCCGACCTGGACGCCACCTGGGCCGCCGGCGTCCGCGCCTTCACCATTCGCTAGCGATCCCTGACGACTCGGCCCTCGTCCCAGACGGGCTCGGTCGACTCGTAGACCTCGCCGTCGGCGCCGAAGACGAGATAGCGGTCGAAGCCGCGGGCGAACCATCGGTCGTGGGTGACCGCCAGCACCGTGCCCTCGAACGCGTCCAGCCCGACCTCGAGCGCCTCGGCCGACTCCAGGTCGAGGTTGTCGGTCGGCTCGTCGAGCAACAGCATCGTGGCTCCTGACAGCTCCAGCAGCAGGATCTGCAGCCGGGCCTGCTGCCCGCCGGAGAGCGAGTCGAAGGTCTGCTCGCTGGCCAGCGCCAGCTCGTAACGGTCGAGTGCCCGGGCCGCCTGCTCGCGGCCCATCCCGTCGCGGTACTCATCGCCGCGATGCAGGATCTCCAGCAGCGTGCGCCCGGCCAGCTCGGCGTGCTCGTGGGTCTGGGCGAACCAGCCCGGCCGCACCCGCGCCCCCAGCCGAGCCCGGCCGGAGTGCGCGACCGGCGCGATGTCCAGCGCCTCCACCGGCCGATGCTCCACGTCGGGATCGCTCCCGCCGACGGCGAGCAGCCGCAGGAAGTGCGACTTGCCCGAGCCGTTGGACCCGAGCACCGCGACCCGCTCCCCGAACCAGACCTCGAGGTCGAACGGCCGCATCAGCCCGGTCAGCTCGAGGCCCTCGCAGACCAGCGCGCGCTTGCCCGTCCGGCCGCCCCTGAGCCGCATCTTCACGTGCTGCTCGCTCGGCCGCTCCTCCGGAGGCCCGGCGGCCTCGAACTTGGCCAGCCGGGTGACCGCCGCCTGCAGGCGGCTGGCCATGTCCGAGTTGTACGCCGCCTTCTGCCGGTACATCACGACGAGCGCCTTGAGCTTGGCGTGCTCCTCGTCCCACCGGCGGCGCAGCTCCTCCAGCCGCAGGAACCGGTCCTCCCGCGCCTGCGCGTACGTCGCGAAGCCGCCGCCGTGGGTCCACGCCGTCGACCCGGCCGGGCCCGGCTCGAGCGTGACGATCCGGGTCGCCGTACGGGCCAGCAGCTCGCGGTCGTGACTCACGAAGAGCACCGTCTTGGGCGTCTCCACCAGCCGGTCCTCGAGCCATCGCTTGGCCGGCACGTCGAGGTAGTTGTCCGGCTCGTCGAGCATCAGCACCTCGTCCGGGCCACGGAGCAGGGCCTCCAGCACCAGCCGCTTCTGCTCGCCGCCGGAGAGGGTGCGGACCTGACGCCACTGAGCCCGTTCGTACGGCGTGCCGATGGCGGCCACCGTGCAGACATCCCACAGCGTCTCGGCCTCGTAGCCCCCGGCGTCGCCCCAGTCGGCGAGCGCCTGGGCGTAGCGGAGCTGGATCCGCTCGTCGTCGCGCTCCATCATCGCCAGCTCGGCCGCGTCGAGTGCCTCGGCGGCGGCCCGGATCGGTTGCGGCGCAACGGAAAGGAGCAGGTCCCGCACCGTGGACTCATCACGCAGCTGGCCGACGAACTGACGCATCACGCCCAGCCCGCCGGAACGTGTGACCGCGCCCCCGTGCGGCGCGATGTCGCCGGCGACGATCCGCAGCAGCGTGGTCTTGCCGGCGCCGTTGGGACCGATCAAGGCGACCTTGACGCCCTCGCCGACCCGGAAAGCCACCTCGTCCAACAACCGCCGGCCATCCGGGAGGTCGTAGACGATGGCGTTGAGATCGACGTAGCCCACGGTCAAGCAGTGTGTCGCCTGCCCGCGGGGTCGCGCCAACGACTTTGCGGGCTACTCCTCCTCGACGACGTGCATCGCGGCCTCCTCGGCCGAGGCGGCTCCGCCGTCGATGCCGACGTCGCCGGCGACCAGGTCCTTCTCGGTGTCGGAGTGCGCACCCTCGTCCGGGCTGACCAGCCGGCCGGAGCGGTCGTCGCCGACCTCGCCGTCGTAGTCGTCGCCCAGCTCGATCTCGTCGATGTTGGAGTCCAGGTCCAGGTCGTCGTCGTCACCGCTGCGCTCGTCGTCGGCGTCGCGGCCGGCGGGCTCGGCCAGCGGGTCGTCGAAGGCCAGGTTGGGATCCGGCTCCTCCTCGGCGAGCTTCTGGTCCAGGCTCTCGCCCTCGCGCTCCTCCTCGGCGGTGTTGCCGAACTTCTCCAGCACCGACCAGCGCTCCGGCGGCGAATAGCCCTCGTCCAGGATGTCGTCGACGCCGCGGTCCACGAGGGTGTCCTCGGACTGCAGCTGGTCGTCGCCCTCGGTGGAGTACTCGCCGTCGCCGTACCCTTCGTTCTCGCTCATGCGGGCCAGGCTTCCACGTCGGCGACCGCGGTGCGCACCCGGCTCACGGGATGGTGATCGTGCCGTCCGGGTTCAGCGGGAAGCCGGGGTTGTGCGCGACCTCCCACAGGTGCCCGTCCAGGTCCGCGAAGTAGCCGGACAACCCGGGGAACGGGGCCGGCCCCGGGACCTTGACCGGGGTCGCACCGGCGGCGACCGCCGTCTCGAACGCCTCCATCACTGCTTCGTCCGACGGAAGGTTCATGGCCAGCGTCATGCCCTTGTACGCCGGGAGGTCGCCGGCTCCCTCGCGCGGCAGGCCCGCGTCGGCCGCGAGCTCCTCGTGGGGAAACAGGCCCAGCCAGACCGCGCCGCCGCTCAGCCCGAACCAGGAGATCTCGTCCATCGACGCCGACGCCCGAACCCAGCCGAGCGACTCGTAGAACGCGACCGACCTGGGCAGGTCGCGGACGCCGAGGGTGACGATGGACAGAACCGGCGGGATGCTCATGCCCGCGACCATAGAACCGGCGACCCACAACCGCCCGTCGCGTCAGGCCGAGGCGCGCACCAGGTCGAGGGGGTCGCGCCGGTCGCCGAAGACCTGCCGCAGGCACGCGCCGAGCCGCGTGCACCCCGGCCATGCCGTGCACTGCTGGCCCCGGCGGCGTCGAGGCCGAGCAGAGATAGACGCCCTCGATCGGCGTCCGATAGGGGTCCCAGCGCGGCACCGGACGCATCACCATCTGCCATGGGGTCGGAGCGCCGCCGGCGATGTCACCGCCGACGTAGTTGGCGTTGTGCTCCTCCTCCTGGGCAGCGGTCACGACGTTGCGCGCCAGCACCAGGTCGCGGAAGCCGGGCGCGAACCGTTCGACCTGCGCGGTGACCACCTCGCCCAGGTCCTGGGTCGACCCCGCGGGCACGTGGGCGTAGGTCCACAGCGTGTGCTGCCCCGCCGGCGCCCGGCCGGGGTCGACGACACCGGGCTGAGCGGCCAGCACGTAGGGCCGTTCGGCGTGCCGGCCGGCCGCGACCTCGGCCTCGGAGGCCGCCATCTCGGCCCGGGTGCCGCCCAGGTGCAAGGTGCCCGCCAGCTCGCAGCCCGGAGCCGTCCACGGCACCGGTCCGCTCAGCGCGAAGTCGACCTTGCAGACGCCGCCGCCGTAGCGGAAGCGCTGCAGCTGCCGCCGGTACGACGCGGGCAACCGGTCGCCGCCGATCTCCAGCAGGCCGCGCGGAGAGACGTCCAGCAGCACCGCCCGCGACGCCGGCAGCTGGGCGAGCGAGCGCACCCGCTCCCCGGTCAGGATCTGGCCACCCTGGGCCACCAGCTGAGCCGCCATCGCGTCGGCGATGGCCTGGCTGCCGCCTCGCGGGATCGGCCAGCCGACGGCGTGGGCCATGGCGCCGAGCAACATCCCGGCGCCGGCCGGGGCCAGGCCGCGCGGCGGGAGGACGGCGTGGGCACTCAGCCCGGTCAGCAACGCAGGGGCGATGTCGCCGCCGAACCGCACGTTCCACAACGGGCTGCCCTGTTCGAGGATCCGGCTGGTCAGCCGCAGGGTGGTCGGCAGGTCGCGGGGCAGGCTGCGGAAATCCGACAGCAGCAGCGCGACGACCGACTCCCACCGATCGACCAGGGGTCCGAGCAGCGAGCGCCAGGCCGGTCCGTCGATGCCGAGGCCGGCCACCGTCCGGTCCAGGTCGCGCCAGGCCAGCCCGGCCCGCCCGCCGTCCAGCGGTTGGGCGTAGGCGACCTCGGGTTGCAGCATCTCGACCCCGTGCCGGGCCAGGTCGAAGGCCCGGAAGAACGGCGAGGCCACGGCCATCGGGTGGACGGCCGAGCAGACGTCGTGGCGGAAGCCCGGTCGGGTCAGCTCGGCCGTGCGCGCTCCCCCGCCGATCGTGTCGGCCGCCTCGATCACCTCGACCTGCAGGCCGGCCGACGCCAGCACCACGGCCGCGGCCAGGCCGTTGGGACCGGCTCCGACCACGACGACGTCAGCCATCGGCCCTCGCTAGGTCGCGACGGCGACGGCGGCCGAGATCGCGTCGAAGGCCGCGACATTCGCGAAGAGCGCGTGCGCGTCCTGCGGAGTCGGCCAGCTCGACAACTTCACCGCGACCACCTCAGCGGCCGGGTTGACGTAGACCATCTGGCCGTGAATCCCCAAGCACAGCAACAGATCCCGGTCCGGGAAGGGAAACCAGAACTGGTTGCGGTACATCCCGCCGGGCATCCGGTTGTCGTCCGGGCTGAGCGCGAACGCCTCACGGGAGTCGGGCCCACCGGCGTAGCTGTCCTGGATCCAGCTCTCCGGCACGACCTGCGCGCCGGTGAGGGAGACGCCGCCGCGCCGGATCATCTCGCCGAAGCGGGCCAGGTCACGCAACGCGGTGCTGATGCCACCGTCGAACATCCCGTCGCCGTGGGCGTCGACGCCGATGTTGGCGTCGTTCTCACAGCCGAGGCGGGACCACAGCAGCTCGGACATCAGCTGGGGCATCGCGAGGCCGGCCGCCGCCTCGCAGACCCAGCCCAGCACGTCGGTCTCGCACGACCGGTATTCGAACGATCCGCCGTGAGGACCCTTCTGCCGCAACGTTTTCAGGAACTCGTGCATCCCGTCGGGCACCGGCTGGTGGCGAGGCGGCGCCCAGCCGATCGCCTGCTCCAGCAGTCGCACCTCGGCCGTCTCGTCGAGGTAGGTCTCGGAGAAGGCGATCCCGGAGCGCATGTCGAGCAGGTGCCGCACCGTGGCCCCCGCGTAGCCGCTCGTCGCCAGCTCGGGGACGTAGGCCGTGACGAGCGCTTCGACGTCGAGCGCGCCGCTGGCGACGAGCGCTCCGGCGACGCAGCCGACCAGCGACTTGGACACCGACATCAGCAGGTGCAGCGTCGACGGCTGCAGGTCGTTCGCATAGCCCTCGGCCAGGAGCTGACCGCGGTGCAGCACGGCCCAGCCATCGGTCCACGTCGTGCCGATGATGCCCTCGACGGTCGACTTGGTGCCGTCGTAGGGGCTGGTCACGACGATCTGCGAGAGCGCGCCGGTCGATGCTCCCAGCGCACCCGCTGGGGTCAGCGGCGCAACCGGACCGACCCCCCGCGAGATCGGGGCGACGGGGAAGAGATCGGCGATGTGCTGGAAGGCCCACGCCAGTTGCGGCGGTGTCTGCCAGTTCGCGTTGGTGACCTGCAGACCCGCCGGTGACACTGCCGCCATCCCTGTTAGAGCTCCCCTGTCGATGCCCCGGAACCGGACTTGATTCCTGCCCCGGACAGGCTAGCCACGTTGACGCTCGGAGCCGCGTCGGGCTCGCCGTCCACGTCGTACGGCGTGCCGGAGTAGCGCGCCCGGATCGAGTCGATCAGGTGTTTGGCCCGGATGGTCAGGACGCTGGCGGCGTTGGCCGAGCGGCCCTCGGTCTGCAGCCGGCCCTTGGTGACCAACACGCCCAGGTCGGCGCCCTTCCAGCGGTAGTCGCCCACGCCGTAGACCCGCAGGAAGAAGCACTCACTCTCGTTCTGCAGCTGATGCCAGTCCAGGGCAGTGCGGGCGAAGACCAGGGCTCCGGAGCCGTCAACCCGGTAGGCGCCGGTCGGCGGCGCGGTGTCGATGTGTTCCACGCCGGGAGCGATCTCCTTGATGATCATCTGCGACCACAGGTCGGACGACGCGAGCTCGGTCCAGCGGTCATTGACCTCATCGACGTCCAGGTCGAAGTCGACGCCCATGAACTCCAGCAGATGGAAGAGGAAGAGGGGCACGTCGGCGTACGCCCCAGCCGTCACGTTGGTGATCGCGGACGCGCCGCTGATCCGCGGGTTGAGCTCGCCCAGGTAGACCTGGTCGCTGTCCAGGTCGACCAGCACGTCGACCTCGAAGAAGCCGCGGTAGCCCTCCTGCCCCAGCCGGTTGCCCAGCCGCCGGACGAGCTGGGTTGCCTTCGCGCGCTTCTCGCCGGTCAGCACTTCGGGGAACATCTCGTTGCCGCACCAGCCACCGCGGTACGGCGTGAGCTCGGCGAAGCCGGTCAGCTCGGTCATGAACGGCCCGACGATCGTGCCGTGCCGGGTCATCACGGCCTCGACGGCCACTGGCCGGTTCCTGATCCGCTTCATGATCTTGACGTCCTGGCCGACGATGTCGTCGGCGTGCTTGTCCCAGTCGGCCTCGGAGCTGATGAAGAAGGTGGTCTTGCCCGAGTCGCCGTACGGCGTCTGGAGCACCAGGTCGGAGCCGAGACCACCCTGCTCGGCAGCGTCGACGACGCCGGCCCAGTCCTCGACCCGGGTCAGGACGTTGGGCACGCTCGGCGCCCCGGCCTCGTCACCGAGCTGGGTCGTGACGATCTTGGAGTCCAGGTGCTCGCGGAGCTGGGCCGACGGCAGGATCAGGTCGTAGCCGAGCTCGTCGCAGATCTGTTCGGTCTCCTCGTTGAAGAACACCATCGCGACCTTGGGGCGCGGACCGCCCGGCGCCGGCCGCATCAGCGCGCGCATCTCGGCGTTCTTGAGCAGCCAGTTGTTGATCTCCTCGCCGCTCTCGAACTCGACGTAGGGCTTGTCCCGGGGCGTGATGACCCGCGGGTGCGCGCCGTCCCACGCGTCGTAGTAGGTGACGTAGGTGAAGTTGCGGACCCAGCGGTCCAGGCCCAGCAGGTTGAACGGCGTCGCTCCCACGAAGTAGATCGGGGTGTCGTTGGTACGGAAGAAGTGCCGGACCTCGGAGATGCCGCGGATCGGCCGGGGACGGTCGGTGGCCGGTGCCGGGTCGGCGAACGCCGCGTCCGTGCCCACGCTGACGTCGCCCCCGGTGACCGGCGGCACGGCCCGACGCCGAGGGGCGGCCTTCTTCGCAGTCGCGCCCGCCGTCTTCTTCACGGGTGTCTTCTTGGTGGTCATGCGGCCTCTCCTCGTTGAGTGGCGTCCGTGCTGTCTCGAATGCGAGGAACCTATCTCCTCGGGCCAGTGCCTCTGACAGCGAGGCAACTCTGCGTCAGATCTGACGCAGAGTTGCATCGTTGTCGGAGTGCAGCGGCCCTCAGATCCAGGTCGGGGCGGCCGGGATCTCGGCTGCACCCTCGACGGTCAGGCCGGTCCCGGGGGACCGGCCGCTGAGCCAGGCCAGCAGGTCGGCCTGGGCGCCCGAGACGACCGGGCCGCCGGAGCCGATCTCCGCGGTCGAGCTCGACGTCGGTGGCGACGAGCCGGAGCGGCGCGGCGCCCTCGCGAGCACCGACCGTGGTCACGATGTCGTCGATCAGCTGGGTCGTGACCGGCTCGGGGATGTCGGCGAAGGTGTAGCCGACGGCCAGGTCGACGTGATGGATCTCGAGCTCGCGCAGCCGGATGAAGACAATCCCGCTCGGGGTGCGCGGCTCACCGGTCCGCGGGGTCACCTCGACACTCCAGGCCGCCTCCGGCAACGCTCGCACCGTTTCGTCGAAGAGCGTTGCGGTGGCGCGCATGTCCGCCGCCAGGGCCTGGATCGACCGGCGGGCGCCGGCCTCGATCTCCTGGGTCCGAACCTCCGGACTGGCGTACTGCTGTTGCTCGACCCCGGTGCGGGCCCAGTCCAGCAGTCGGCACAGCGACTCGGCCGCACGGGCCACGTGGGTGATCAGGTGCGCCCGGGTCCAGTCCGGCAGGAGGGTCGGCTCCCGGGCCTGGCTGTCCCGCAGAGCGTCCACGCTGGCCAGGAAGAGGTCGGTCGAGACCTCGACCTCCTCCAGCTCCGGATAGTGCCGCTGGTCCCGCATCGCGCTCCCCTGCTGTCGTGGTCGCTGCCCCGGTGCCCGGCTGAATCCTAGGTGGGTCTGTCCTCGTCGCGCCGCGCGCGGGCCTCGACGACCCGGGCGGCCAGGAGCTCCTCGGCCGGGTAGGTGACCTCCTCCAGACACAGACCGTGCGGCGGTACGACGGGGGCCGAGGGGTCGCGGACGCCGGCCGCCATCAGCTCGGCCGGCCAGCCGGGCTCACGTCGGCCCCGGCCGACCTCGAGCACCGCCCCGACCAGGGCCCGGACCATCGAGTGGCAGAAGGCATCGGCGACCACCGTCGCCGTCAGCCGGCCGTGGCCCGGCGTCGGTCCGCCAGGAGTAGTCGAGCAGGGTCCGCACGGTGGTCGCGCCCTCGCGGCGCCGGCAGAAGGCGGCGAAGTCGCGCAGCCCGAGCAGTCGGGCTGACGCGTCGTTCATCGGCCGTCAGGTCGAGCGGGCCCCGCGTCACCAGGACCTCCCGGCGACGCAGCGGATCCAGCGCGGCTCGCTCGGTCGCGACCCGGTAGCTGTAGCGGCGCTGCAGCGCGGCGAAGCGGGCGTCGAACCCGGGCGGGGCGAAGCGGACCTGACGCACGACCACGATCCGAGGACAGCACGCCGGACAGGCTGTGCCGCAAGGCCGGCAACGGCCTGCGGTCACTGTGCCCGGGGGCCGCGGCGAGGACCGATTCGGGCAGGTCGACGTGGGCGACCTGACCACGGGCATGAACGCCGGCATCGGTGCGGCCGGCCACCACCAGGCGCGGTGGCTCGGCGAGCCGGAGCACCTGGGCCACGGCGGCGGTCAGCTCGCCCTCGACCGTGCGCAGCCCCGGCTGGATGGCCCAGCCGCTGAAGTCCGTGCCGTCGTAGGCCAGATCCAGCCGAACGCGCACGAGCCCGCCGACCCCCTGGTCAGGGGTGGCGGGCTCGTCGCGAACGTCCAGGCGCTCGCTCAGTCGTCGGCCTTGTCGGCGTCGGCGTCCTCGGCAACCTCGGCCGCCTCGTCAGCTGCTTCCTCGGCCTCCTCGGCGTCGGGCATCGACTCGGGCGCCTCGAAGCCGGCCGCCTCGGCCGCCTCCTGCGTGGCGAACCACACCTCGGCGACCGTCTGGTCGTACCACGGCGACTCGGGCGTGTGGTACTTCTTCGAGTCCTCGTTGCCCTTGATGTCGAAGCCCTCCGGCGCGGAGCCATCGGCCAGCGGTGCGGCCGAACCCTCGCCGTACGGCGCCTCGGTGGTCTCGACCTCGGCCTCCTCGGCAGCGGCAGCCTTCTTGGCCGGTGCTGCCTTCTTGGCTGCCCGCTTGGTCGCCGCCTCGGCCTCGCGGACCGTGGCCTGCTTGCGCGACAACGGCTCCCGGACCAGCTCGATCACGGCCATGGGGGCGTTGTCGCCCTTGCGCGGCCCGATCTTGGTGATCCGGGTGTAGCCGCCCTGCCGCTCGGCCACGTCGGGCGCGATCTCGGTGAACAGGCGGTGCACGACACCCTTGTCATGGATGACGGCGAGCACCCGCCGCCGGGAGTGCAGGTCCCCGCGCTTGGCGAAGGTGACCAGCCGCTCGGCCAGCGGACGCAGCCGCTTCGCCTTCGCCTGGGTGGTGGTGATCCGGTCGTGCTCGAACAGCGCCTGGGCCAGGTTGCCCAGGATCAGCCGCTCGTGCGCCGGACCGCCGCCGAGGCGAGGCCCCTTGGTGGGCGTAGGCATTCTCGGGTCTCTTCTCTCGTCGTGGTGGGATACGTCGGGTGGCTAGTCGAGCACAGGCGAGCTCTAGTACTGCTCGTCCTCGGCGTACGCCGCGTCGTCGTCGAAGCTGTCCACGACCGCGCTCGGGTCGAACCCGGGAGGGCTGTCCTTGAGGGCCAGGCCCATGCCGACCAGCTTGGCCTTGACCTCGTCGATCGACTTCGCACCGAAGTTGCGGATGTCGAGCAGGTCGGCCTCGCTGCGCGAGACGAGCTCGCCCACCGTGTGGATGCCCTCACGCTTGAGGCAGTTGTACGACCGGACGGTCAGGTCCAGCTCCTCGATCGGCAGGGCCAGATCAGCAGCGAGAGCGGCGTCCGTGGGCGACGGGCCCATGTCGATGCCCTCGGCCTCGACGTTGAGCTCGCGGGCCAGCCCGAACAGCTCGACCAGCGTCTTGCCGGCCGAGGCCATCGCGTCGCGCGGCAGCATCGACTTCTTGGTCTCGACGTCGACGACCAGCCGGTCGAAGTCGGTGCGCTGCTCGACGCGGGTCGCCTCGACCTTGTAGGTCACCTTGAGCACCGGGGAGTAGATCGAGTCGACCGGGATCCGGCCGATCTCGGCGTCGCCGGCCTTGTTCTGGGCCGCGGAGACGTAGCCACGGCCGCGCTCGACGGTGAGCTCCATCTCGAGCTTGCCCTTGCCGTTGAGCGTGGCCAGGTGCAGCTCGGGGTTGTGCACCTCGACGCCGGCGGGCGGTGCGATGTCAGCGGCGGTGACGGCGCCGGGGCCCTGCTTGCGCAGGTACATGACGACCGGCTCGTCGTGCTCGCTGGAGACGACCAGGTTCTTGATGTTCAGGATCAGGTCCGTGACGTCTTCCTTGACGCCGGGGACGGTCGAGAACTCGTGCAGCACACCGTCGATCCGCAGGCTGGTGACCGCAGCGCCCGGGATCGAGGAGAGCAGGGTACGGCGCAGGGAGTTGCCGAGGGTGTAGCCGAAGCCCGGCTCGAGGGGCTCGATGACGAACCGCGAACGGAACTCGTCGACCGAGTCTTCGGTCAGGCCGGGGCGCTGAGCAATGAGCACTGTTCATTTCCTTTCTCACGGGCGTCCGCTATTTGACGCCTCGTCGTCGTGCCGTGCCTGCGTGGTCTCTGTCCGGCCACCAGGCACGTCGTACCGGCAGAGCTCTTACTTGCTGTAGAGCTCGACGATCATCTGTTCCTGCACCTGGGTGTCGATCACCTGGCGCGAGGGCAGCGCGTGCACGAGCACGCGCATCCGGTTCGGGTTGACCTCGAGCCACGCCGGCACGGTGCGCTCGCCGGCCTCGGCCCGGGCGATGACGAACGGCGTCATCTCCCACGACTTCTCCCGCACCGTCACGATGTCGTTCTCGCTGACCCGTGCGCTGGGGATGTCGAGCTTCTGGCCGTTGACCAGGATGTGGCCGTGCCGGACCAGCTGGCGGGCCATGTCGCGCGACTTGGCGAAGCCGGCGCGGAAGACCACGTTGTCGATCCGGGACTCCAGGATGCGCAGCAGGTTCTCGCCGGTCTTGCCGGGGCGACGGTGCGCCTCCTCGTAGTACCCGCGGAACTGCTTCTCCAGGACGCCGTAGATGCGGGCGGCCTTCTGCTTCTCGCGCATCTGCAGGAGGTACTCGCTCTCCTTGATCCGCGCGCGGCCGTGCTCACCCGGGGGGTAGGGCCGGATCTCGATCGGGCACTTGGGGCCGTCGCACTTGGAGCCCTTGAGGTAGAGCTTCACCTTCTCGCGGCGGCAACGCTTGCAGTCTGGGCCGGTGTACCGAGCCATGTTCTGTCTTCTCTCCTAATTACTGGCTGGTCAGCCGGGTCGACGCGACGGCACTCATACCCGACGACGCTTCGGCGGGCGGCAACCGTTGTGCGGCACCGGGGTCACGTCAGAGATGACGCCGACCTCCAGGCCCGCAGCGGTCAGGGAACGGATCGCCGTCTCGCGGCCCGAGCCCGGGCCCTTCACGAAGACGTCGACCTTGCGCATGCCGTGCTCCATGGCCCGGCGGGCGGCCGACTCGGCGGCCATCTGCGCCGCGAACGGCGTCGACTTGCGCGAGCCCTTGAAGCCGACCTGGCCGGCCGAGGACCAGGCGATGACCGCGCCGGCCGGGTCGGTGATCGAGACGATGGTGTTGTTGAACGTGCTCTTGATGTGAGCGTGCCCGTGGGCGACGTTCTTCTTCTCCTTGCGGCGGACCTTCTTGGCCGCGGCGCGCTTCTGGGGGGGCATTACTTGCGGCCTGCCTTCTTCTTGCCGGCGACGGTGCGCTTCGGGCCCTTGCGGGTGCGGGCGTTGGTCTTGGTGCGCTGACCGCGCACCGGGAGGCCGCGGCGGTGCCGCAGGCCCTCGTAGCTGCCGATCTCGACCTTGCGGCGGATGTCGGCGGCGACCTCACGACGGAGGTCACCCTCGAGCTTGTAGCTGCCCTCGAGGTAGTCGCGGAGCTTGACCAGCTCCTCGTCGCCGAGGTCCTTGACCCGCAGGTCCGGGCTGACGCCGGTCGCCTTCAGGGTCTGCTGGGCGCGGGTGCGGCCCACGCCGTAGATGTAGGTGAGGGCGACCTCGACGCGCTTGTCGCGCGGGAGGTCGACGCCGATGAGGCGTGCCATAGGTCCTGCTTTCTGTGATCCTCGCGGATCAGCTCGTCGCGAAGTCCTGGTGCACCACCGTTCCGCTGGCTCTCACCAACGGTCCCCGGCTTCGCTCCGGAGGTGTCGTCCACCACGTGGGGTGGGTGGTCTTAGTGGGTGCGGTGCGGTGTACAGGTGCTGCTAGCCCTGGCGCTGCTTGTGGCGCAGGTTCTCGCAGATGACCATGACCCGGCCGTGACGGCGGATCACCTTGCACTTGTCGCAGATCTTCTTGACGCTCGGCTTGACCTTCATCGCCCTGTGCTTCTACTCGGGGTGCGTATAGGGGTTGATCGGGGTGAATCGAACAGTGGTGTGCGCTCAGCGGTAGCGGAAGACGATCCGGCCGCGGGACAGGTCGTACGGGCTGAGCTCCACCACCACGCGGTCCTCGGGGAGGATCCGGATGTAGTGCTGGCGCATCTTCCCCGAGATGTGCGCGAGGACCTTGTGGCCGTTGCTCAGCTCGACGCGAAATGTCGCGTTCGGCAGGGCTTCGACAACTGTGCCCTCGATCTCGATGACGCCGTCCTTCTTGGCCATATCTTCGGTCGGTCCTCCACAAATCCGTGCCTGTCCCGCCCTCGGGTGAGGGAACGGGAGATGGGTTCCGTGGCGCACTGCTGACGGCGTCCCTCTCCAACCACTTCAGCCGCAGGGTTTGGAAGGAACGAAAGTGCTCGTGAGCCGACTGCCAAGACTACCTGCTGAGCACGAAATGATGAAATCCGGGCCTCCGGCCGTCGATGGCCGGGGTCAGAGGTGGCCGGGGGTGGCGCCGACCGAGGCCAGGCCGGCCGCGCCGCCGTCGAGCGCGGTGAGCACCCACGGGCCGGCCTCGGTCACGGCGACCGAGTGCTCGGTGTGCGCGGCCCGGCGGCCGTCGATGGTGACGACCGTCCAGCCGTCGTCCAGCGTGCGGGTCAGCGGCGATCCGGCGGTCAGCATCGGCTCGACCGCCACGCACAGGCCGGCGGCGATCTTGGGCCCGCGGCTGCGCACCCGGTAGTTCGGCACCTGCGGGTCCTCGTGCATCGAGCGGCCGATGCCGTGCCCGACGTACTCCTCGACGATCCCGTACGGACGTGTCCAGCGAGGTCACGTGGTCCTCGACGGCGGCGCCCACGTCGTAGAGCCGGCCGCCGACCTGCAGGGCCGCGATGCCGTGCCACATCGAGGCCGCAGTGGACTCGATCAGCGCCCGGTCCTCGGCCGCCGCCGTCCCCCACGACCAAGGAGATCGCTGCGTCACCGTGCCAGCCGTCGACGATCGCACCGCAGTCGATCGAGACCAGGTCGCCGTCGACCAGCGTCCGCGAGCCCGGGATGCCGTGCACCACCTGGTCGTTGACCGAGATGCACAGGGTCGCCGGGAAGTCGATCGCCCCGGGTCCACCGGGGACGCCGATGAACGACGGGATGCCGCCACCGTCACGGATGTGCCGCTCGGCGATCTCGTCGAGCTCGGCCGTGCTCAGGCCCACGCGCGCCGACTCGCGCATCAGCTCGAGGGTCTCGCCCACCAGCACGCCCGCGCGCCGCATCGCCTGGATGTCCTGGTGGGACTTCAGTCCCGGTCCGCTTCGCCCCAACATCGCCTCTGCCTTACCCGTCCACTACTACTCGGTGGCACCAGCGTGGGCGGCGTCGAGCGCCGCGACCAGCCGCTCGGCGACGTCGTCGACCGGGCCGAGGCCGTCGACGCGCACCAGCAGGCCGCGACCGGCGTAGACGTCGACCAGTGGCGCGGTCTCGGCGGCGTAGATCTTCTCCCGGTTGCGGATGACGTCCTCGGTGTCATCGCTGCGACCCTGGGTGGCGGCCCGCGCGAGCAGCCGCTCCACGACGACCTCGCCGTCGACGACCAGCTCGATCACGTGGTCGAGCTGCTGCGAGCGAGCGGCCAGCATGTCGTCGAGCTCGGCCACCTGGGCCTGGGTGCGCGGGTAGCCGTCGAGCAGAAAGCCGGGCGCGCAGTCGGCCTGGGCCAGCCGGTCGCGGACCAGGTCGTTGGTGATCGAGTCGGGCACGTAGCCGCCGGAGTCGACGATCGCCTTGACCTGTACGCCGAGCGGCGTCTGGTCGGCGATGTTGCTCCGGAAGATGTCGCCGGTGGAGATCGCCGGCACGCCGTAGTGCGCCGCCAGGCGTGCGGCCTGAGTGCCCTTGCCCGCGCCGGGAGGGCCGAGGATGAGCAGGCGCATCAGCGCAGGAAGCCTTCGTAGTGCCGCTGCTGCAGCTGCGACTCGATCTGCTTCACGGTCTCCAGCCCGACCCCGACGATGATCAGGATCGAGGTGCCGCCGAAGGGGAAGTTCTGGTTGGCGTTGACCAGCACCAGGGCGATGATCGGGATCAACGAGATGGTGCCCAGGTAGAGCGAGCCCGGGAAGGTGATCCGGGTCAGGATGTAGTCGAGGTACTCCGCGGTCGGCCGGCCGGCCCGGATGCCCGGGATGAACCCGCCGTACTTCTTCATGTTGTCCGCGACCTCGTCCGGGTTGAACGTGATCGAGACGTAGAAGTAGGTGAAGAAGACGATCAGGATGAAGTAGCTGATGATGTAGACCGGGTGGTCGCCGCGGACCAGGTTGATCTGGACCCACTTGGCCCAGCCCGGGCGGATGGGTCTGGCTCTGGAACTGGGTCAGCAGCGCCGGCAGGTAGAGCAGCGACGAGGCGAAGATGACCGGGATGACGCCGGCCATGTTGAGCTTCAACGGAATGTACGTCGTGGTGCCGCCGTACATCTTGCGGCCGATCATCCGTTTCGCGTACTGGACCGGCACCCGTCTCTGACATTGCTCGACGAAGACGACGAGCGCCATCACCACGATGCCCACCGCGATCACCATCAGGAAGATCGCCCAGCTGTCCTTGCTGGTCTTGATCGACCACAGCGAGGTCGGGAAGCGGGCGGTGATCTGGGTGAAGATCAGCAGCGACATGCCGTTGCCGATGCCGCGGTCGGTGATCAGCTCGCCCAGCCACATGATCACGCCGGTGCCGGCGGTCATGGTCAGGATCATGATCAGGATCGTCGGCGGCCGAGGTGTCGGGCACGACCGGGTTGGCGCACTGGACGCCGAACAGGTTCTGCGGGTTGCGCGCCAGCGTCACCAGCGTCGCGGACTGCAGCACCGCCAGGCCGATGGTCAGGTAGCGGGTGTACTGCGTCAGCTTGGCCGTGCCGGCCTGACCCTCCTTCTTGAGGGTCTCGAAGCGCGGGATGACCACCGTGAGGAGCTGCACGATGATGCTCGCCGTGATGTACGGCATGATCCCCAGCGCGAAGATCGACAGCTGCAGGAGCGCGCCACCGCTGAACAGGTTGACCAGGCCGAGCACGCCCGAGGCGTTGGCCGACGGGCAGACACTGCTGCACCGCGACGTAGTCGACACCGGGGACCGGGATGAACGAGCCCAGCCGGAAGATCGCCATGATGGCGATGGTGAACAGCAGCTTGTTGCGCAGGTCCGGCGTACGGAACGCCCGAGCGAACGCAGTGAGCACGACAACTCCTGACTAGCTAGGGCTGGTTAGAGCTGAGTTGCCGTTCCACCAGCCGCGACGATCTTGTCCTTGGCAGCTCCCGAGAACCGGTGTGCGGTCACGTCGAGCTTCACGGACACCTCGCCCGTCCCCAGAACCTTAACCGGCAGACCGCTGCGAACCGCACCCTTCGCCACGAGTTCGTCCACCCCGACCGTGCCCCCTTCGGGGAACAGCGCGCCGAGCCGGTCCAGGTTGACCACCTGGTACTCGACCCGGAACGGGTTGGTGAAGCCGCGCAGCTTGGGCAGCCGCATGTGCATCGGCATCTGGCCGCCCTCGAAGGACTCGGGCACCTGGTAGCGCGCCTTGGTGCCCTTGGTGCCACGGCCCGCGGTCTTGCCGCGCTTGCCGCCCTCACCGCGACCGACCCGGGTCTTGGCCGTCTTGGCCCCCGGTGCCGGACGCAGGTGGTGCACCTTCAGCACCGGGCCCGCCGTGCCCTCGGCTCTCTGTTGGCCTTCGTCAGCCATGACTTACTCGACCTCCTCGACGGTGACCAGGTGGATCACCGTGTTGACCATGCCGCGGATCTCCGGGCGGTCCTCTTTCACGACGACGTCGCCGATCCGCTTGAGGCCCAGGCTGCGCAGCGTCTGGCGCTGGTTGTCCTTGCCTCCGATACCGGACTTGCGCTGGGTGACCTTGAGCCGCGGCATCACGAACCCGCCAGACCGGCCGCCCGGGCACGCAGCAGCGCGGCCGGAGCGACGTGCTCGAGGGGCAGCCCGCGGCGCAGGGCCACGGCCTCGGGGCGCTCGAGGCCCTTCAGCGCGGCCACGGTCGCGTGCACGATGTTGATCGCGTTGTCCGAGCCGAGCGACTTGCTCAGCACGTCGTGGATGCCGGCGCACTCCAGGACGGCGCGCACCGGACCACCGGCGATGACACCGGTACCGGGAGCAGCCGGACGCAGCAGTACGACGCCGGCGGCCGCCTCACCCTGGATCGGGTGCGGGATGGTGCCCTGGATCCGCGGGACCTTGAAGAAGGCCTTCTTGGCCTCCTCGACGCCCTTGGCGATCGCCGCCGGCACCTCCTTGGCCTTGCCGTAGCCGACGCCGACCGTGCCGTCGCCGTCGCCGACGACGACCAGGGCGGTGAAGCTGAACCGCCGGCCGCCCTTGACGACCTTCGCGACCCGGTTGATCGTGACGACGCGCTCGATGTACGCGGTCTTCTCCGCGCCACCGTCGCGACGGTTGTCACGGTCGCGACCGCCGCCACGGCGCTCGCCACCACCGGCGCCCGTTGCGCCTCTGCGCTGGGGACCTGGCATCAGACGTTCCTCGTTTCTGGGATCTCTGACGTTCGTGAAGCTCACAGGGAGAGCCCTCCCTCGCGGGCGCCGTCGGCGATCGCGGCGACCCGGCCGTGGTAGCGGTTGCCACCCCGGTCGAACACCACGGCCTCGACGCCGGCCGCCTTGGCCCGCTCGGCCACCAGCTCGCCGACCCGCTTGGCCTTCGCGGTCTTGTCGCCGCTCAGGCTGCGCAGGTCGGCTCTCCATCGTGGAGGCCGACGCGAGCGTCGTACCGGCGATGTCGTCGACGACCTGCACGTAGACGTGCCGGGCCGAACGGCTGACGACCAGCCGCGGCCGGCTGGGCGTTCCGCTGACCTTCTTGCGCACCCGCAGGTGGCGCCGCCCACGTGCGGCGACGCTGCCCTTGGCCCGCTTGACCGTGACTGCCATGGCTTACTTCCCAGCCTTTCCGACCTTGCGGCGGACCTGCTCGCCGGCGTACCGCACGCCCTTGCCCTTGTACGGGTCGGGCTTGCGCAGCTTGCGGATGTTGGCGGCGACCTCGCCGACCTGCTGCTTGTCGATGCCCTGCACGCTGAACCGCGTGGCCGACTCGACGGTGAACGAGATGCCCTCCGGCGGCGTCACCACGATCGGGTGGCTGTAGCCGAGCGCGAACTCCAGGTCCGACCCCTTGGGGACGACGCGGTAACCGGTGCCGACGATCTCGAGCTTCTTCTCGTAGCCGTCGGTCACGCCGACGACCATGTTGTTGATCAGGGTCCGGGTGAGCCCGTGCAGCGAGCGGCTGACCCGCTCGTCGTCGGGCCGGCTGACGGCGATGGTGCCGTCGTCGGACTTGGCCACCGTGATGGGTGCGGCCACCGTGTGCGACAGGGTGCCCTTGGGGCCCTTGACCGTGACGGCGCTGCCGTCGATGGCGACGTCGACACCGCTGGGCACGGTGACGGGGAGACGACCGATGCGCGACATGTCAGCCCCTCACCAGACGTAGGCGAGGACTTCCCCACCTACGCCCTTCTGCGATGCCTGACGGTCGGTCAGCAGGCCACCGGACGTCGAGATGATCGCGACGCCGAGGCCACCGAGGACCTTGGGCAGGTTGGTCGACTTCGCGTAGACGCGCAGCCCCGGCTTGGAGACCCGGCGGATGCCCGCGATCGAGCGCTCCCGGTTGGGGCCGAACTTCAGCTCGAGGGTCAGCGTCTTGCCGACCTCGGCGTCCTCGACCTTCCAGGAGGAGATGTAGCCCTCCGCCTGCAGGATCTCCGCCACGTGGCTCTTCAGCTTGCTGAAGGGCATCGAGACGGTGTCGTGGTACGCCGAGTTGGCGTTGCGCAGACGCGTCAGCATGTCTGCGATCGGGTCGGTCATCATTGGGCTTC
The DNA here is from genome assembly GCA_963834425.1 of uncultured Actinomycetota bacterium. GTDB lineage: Bacteria > Actinomycetota > Actinomycetes > Actinomycetales > CAVURS01 > CAVURS01. The sequence continues at coordinate 153,467 of CAWIBR010000013.1, read as the reverse complement.
AGGCCCTTCCTCGCCGTGGTTTCCGCTGTCCCGTAAGCGGGACCCGGACCTTCGACGTACAGGTGGTATGGTGTTACCAGGAGCTCTTGGTGATGCCGGGCAGCTCGCCGCGGTGAGCCATCTCGCGCAGGCAGATCCGGCACAGGCCGAACTTGCGGTAGACCGAACGCGGCCGACCGCACCGCTGGCAGCGGGAGTAGCCGCGGACGGCGAACTTCGGCTTGGCGTTCGCCTTGTTGATCAGGGCGGTCTTGGCCACGGTCAGTTCTCCTTGAACGGGAAGCCGAGGCGACGCAGCAGCGCGCGACCCTCGTCGTCGGTCTGGGCCGTCGTGACGATGGTGATGTCCATGCCGCGCACCCGGTCGGTCTTGTCCTGGTCGATCTCGTAGAACATCGCCTGCTCGTTGAGACCGAAGGTGTAGTTGCCGCGCCCGTCGAACTGCCGCGGCGAGAGGCCACGGAAGTCACGGATCCGGGGCAGCGCGACCGACAGCAGCCGGTCCAGGAACTCCCACATCCGGTCGCCGCGCAGCGTGGTGTGCGCGCCGATCGGCATGCCCTCGCGCAGCTTGAACTGCGCGATCGACTTGCGGGCCTTGGTGACCTGCGGCTTCTGGCCGGTGATCGCCGCCAGGTCGCGGATCGCGCCGTCGATCAGCTTGGAGTCGCGGGCCGCCTCGCCGACACCCATGTTGACGATCACCTTGGTGACCGTCGGGATCTGCATGACGTTGCCGAAGTCGAACTCCTCGCGCAGGGCGGGGGCGATCTCCTCGCGGTAGCGCTGCTTCAACCGCGGGTACGGCGCGCGCTCGGTCTCGGTCGTGCTCTGGGTTTCAGTGCTCATGCTCAGATGTCCTTGCCGGAACGCTTCGCGAACCGCACCCGGACCGTGCGCTCGACGCCGTCACGGGTGACGGTGTCCTCGCGCAGGCCGACGCGGGTGCGCTTCTTGGTGTCGGGGTCGACCAGCATCACGTTGCTGATGTGGATCGCGGCCTCCTGGGTCACGATCCCGCCGGTCTTGGTGCCGCGACCGCTGGTGCCGCGTCTTGGTGTGCCGCTTGACCCGGTTGACGCCCTCGACGAGCACCCGCGAGCGCTCGGGGTAGACGGCCATGACCTTGCCCTGCTTGCCACGGTCGCCGCCGTTGGCCTGCGACGCACCGGTGATCACCTCGACGGTGTCACCCTTCTTGATCTTCATCTTGGCGACCTTGACCGGCTTGGTCTTGGTCGACGACTTAGCGGAGTTCGCCATGGCTCAGAGCACCTCCGGCGCCAGCGAGATGATCTTCATGAAGCGCTTCTCGCGCAGCTCGCGGCCGACCGGGCCGAAGATGCGCGTGCCGCGGGGGTCGCCGTCCGGACGCAGCAGCACGGCGGCGTTCTCGTCGAAGCGGATGTAGGAGCCGTCGGCGCGCCGGCGCTCCTTGACCGTGCGGACGATGACCGCCTTGACGACGTCGCCCTTCTTGACGTTGCCGCCGGGGATGGCGTCCTTGACGGTCGCCACGATGACGTCACCGATGCCGGCGTAGCGGCGACCGGAGCCGCCGAGCACCCGGATGCACAGGATCTCCTTGGCACCGGTGTTGTCGGCGACCTTGAGCCGCGACTCCTGCTGGATCACTTGGCCTTCTCCAGGATCTCCACGATGCGCCAGTGCTTGGTCGCGGACATCGGCCGGGTCTCCATGATCAGGACCCGGTCGCCGACGCCGGCCGCGTTGGCCTCGTCGTGCACCTTGACCTTGCTGGTCCGCCGCAGGACCTTGCCGTAGAGCGGGTGCTTGACCCGGTCCTCGACGGCGACCACGACGGTCTTGTCCATCTTGTCGCTGACGACCAGGCCGTTACGCGTCTTGCGGTCGTTGCGGTCGTCGCCGTCGCCGTCGGCGGCCGTCGGCTCGGTCGTACTGCGTGTTCTCGCTCATGCCTCTACGTCCTCAGGTGCTTCGGTGATGCCCAGCTCGCGCTCGCGCATGATCGTGTAGATCCGCGCGATGTCCCGACGGACGGCGCGCAGCCGGCCGTGGCTCTCCAGCTGGCCGGTGGCCGACTGGAAGCGCAGGTTGAACAGCTCTTCCTTGGCCTTGCGCAGCTCCTCGACCAAACGGTCGTCGTCGAAGCCGCGCAGCTGGCCCGGCAGCCAGCTCCGGGGTCCCGATGGCCATCAGGAGTCACCACCCTCACGCTGGACGAACCGGCACTTCATCGGGAGCTTGTGCATCGCCAGGCGCAGCGCCTCGCGAGCGGTCGGCTCGTCGACGCCGGCCAGCTCGAACATGACCCGGCCCGGCTTGACGTTGGCGATCCACCACTCCGGCGAACCCTTGCCGGAACCCATCCGGGTCTCGGCCGGCTTCTTGGTCAGCGGGCGGTCCGGGTAGATGTTCACCCAGACCTTGCCGCCACGCTTGATGTAGCGGGTCATCGCGATACGCGCCGACTCGATCTGGCGGTTCGTGACGTACGCCGGCTCGACGGCCTGGATGCCGTAGTCGCCGAAGGCGATGCGGGTGCCACCGGTGGCCGCGCCCGACCGACCCGGACGGTGCTGCTTGCGGTGCTTGACCCGACGGGGGATCAACATGTCAGGCCTCCGTTCCGCTGGTCGTCTCGGGCGTGCTGGTCGTCGGTGCTGGTCTCGGTGTTCGTCTGCGGTGCTGGTCGCCTCGACCGGCGCGGCCGTGGCCTCGGTCACGGCGTCCGCCGGAGCGGCGGCCTCGACCGGTGCGGCGTCCGCAGCCGGCGCGGCATCGGCCGCGGGACGGCGGCCGCGGGTCGGACGCTCGGCCCGGTCGCCCCGGTCGGAACGCGGGCCGCTGCGCGGCGGGCGCGGCGCGGCGGCCTGCTCGCGAGCGAGCTCCTTGGCCGTGACGTCGCCCTTGTAGATCCAGACCTTGACGCCGATCCGGCCGAACGTCGTCCGGGCCTCGTAGAAGCCGTAGTCGATGTTGGCGCGCAGCGTGTGCAGCGGCACCCGGCCCTCGCGGTAGAACTCCGAGCGCGACATCTCCGCGCCACCGAGGCGGCCGGAGCACTGCACCCGGATGCCCTTGGCGCCGGCGCGGACCGAGGTCTGCATGCCCTTGCGCATCGCGCGGCGGAAGGCCACGCGGGCCGAGAGCTGCTCGGCGATGCCCTGGGCGACCAGCTGCGCGTCGATCTCGGGGTTCTTGACCTCGAGGATGTTCAGCTGCACCTGCTTGCCGGTGAGGTTCTCCAGCTCGCCGCGGATCCGGTCCGCCTCGGCGCCGCGGCGGCCGATGACGATGCCCGGACGGGCGGTGTGGATGTCGACCCGCACCCGGTCGCGGGTGCGCTCGATCTCGACCTTGGAGATGCCGGCGCGCTCCATGCCCTTGGACATGAGCCTGCGGATCTCCACGTCTTCCTTGACGTAGTCGCGGTAGCGCTGCCCGGGCTTGGTGCTGTCGGCGAACCACCGGCTGCGGTGGTCCGTCGTGATGCCGAGGCGGAACCCGTACGGGTTGACCTTCTGACCCATTACTGGGCACTTCCCTTCGACGACTCCGCCGACTTCTCAGCGGACTTCTCGGCGGTCTTCTTGGCGGCCGCCTTCTTGGCGGGAGCGGCGTCTTCTCAGCGGGCTGTCTGCCTCGGCTGACTTCTTGCGGCCGCCTTCTTGGCCGCGGGCTGCTGTCTTACTTCGCGGCGGACTTGCTCTGCAGCCTTCTTGGACGCAGCCTTCTCGGCCCGCTTGGCCGGACGCTCGACCGGGTCCGGGTGCAGCACGGTGACCGTGATGTGGCTGGTGCGCTTGTTGATCCGCGACGCGCGGCCCTGGGCCCGCGGGCGGAACCGCTTGAGGGTCGGGCCCTCGTCGACGTACGCCTCGGTGATCACGAGCTCGCGCTCGTCGAAGGCCTGGGAGGCCGCGTCGGCCTTGACCCGGGCGTTGGCGATGGCGCTCTGCAGCACCTTGAACACCGGCTCGCTGGCCGCCTGCGGCGCGAACTGCAGCACCGCGAGCGACTCGCTCGCCTGCTTGCCCACGGATCAGGTCCACGACCCGGCGGGCCTTCTGGGGCGTCACCCGGACGTAGCGCGCCTGCGCTTTGGCTTCCATCAGCGACGACGTCCCTTCCGGTCGTCCTTCTCGTGGCCGCGGAAGGTCCGCGTCGGCGCGAACTCGCCGAGCTTGTGACCGACCATGGACTCGGTCACGAAGACCGGGACGTGCTTGCGGCCGTCGTGCACGGCGATCGTGTGCCCGAGCATGTCGGGGATGATCATCGAGCGACGCGACCAGGTCTTGATGACGTTCTTGGTGCCCTTGTCGTTCTGCACCTCGACCTTCTTGGCCAGGTGGTCGTCGACGAAGGGGCCCTTCTTCAGACTGCGTGGCATTTCCAGGGGCTCCTATCAGCGCTTCTTGCGACGACGACGAACGATGAGCTTGTCGCTGGCCTTGCCAGGACGACGGGTGCGGCCTTCGGCCTGACCCCACGGGCTGACCGGGTGCCGGCCACCGGAGGTCTTGCCCTCGCCACCACCGTGCGGGTGGTCGATCGGGTTCATGGCCACACCGCGGACGGTCGGGCGCTTGCCCTTCCAGCGCATCCGGCCGGCCTTGCCCCAGTTGATGTTCGACTGCTCGGCGTTGCCGACCTCGCCGACGGTGGCGCGGCAGCGCACGTCGACGTTGCGGATCTCACCGGAGGGCATCCGGAGCTGGGCGTACGGGCCGTCCTTGGCGACGAGCTGCACGCGGGCGCCGGCCGAGCGGGCGATCTTGGCGCCGCCGCCGGGCCGCAGCTCGATGGCGTGGATCACGGTGCCGACCGGGATGTTGCGCATCGGCAGCGAGTTGCCCGGCTTGATGTCGGCGCTCGGGCCGTTCTCGACCGTGTCGCCCTGGCTTGAGCCGGTTCGGCGCCAGGATGTAGCGCTTCTCGCCGTCGGCGTAGTGCAGCAGCGCGATCCGCGCGGTGCGGTTCGGGTCGTACTCGATGTGCGCGACCTTCGCCGGCACGCCGTCCTTGTCGCTGCGCCGGAAGTCGATGACCCGGTAGGCGCGCTTGTGGCCGCCGCCCTGGTGCCGGGTCGTGATCCGGCCCGCGTTGTTGCGGCCGCCCTTCTTGGGCAGCGGGCGGACCAGCGACTTCTCCGGCTCCGTCCGGGTGATCTCGACGAAGTCCGCGACGCTCGAGCCACGGCGCCCTGGCGTCGTCGGCTTGTACTTACGGATACCCATGAGTTCTCGTCCTCAGCTGTCTCAGTGTCGTGCCCGGTCAGGAGACCGGACCTCCGAAGATGTCGATGGTCCCCTCGCGCAGCGTCACGATCGCGCGCTTGGTGTCCTTGCGCTTGCCCGGACCGAACCGGGTCCGCCGGGTCTTGCCCTTGCGGTTGATCGTGTTGACCGAGGCGACCTTGACGCCGAAGACCTTCTCGACGGCGATCTTGATCTCGGTCTTGTTGGCCCGCGGGTCGACGAGGAAGGTGTACTTGCCCTCGTCGAGCAGGCCGTAGCTCTTCTCGGACACGACCGGTGCGCAGCAGCACGTCGCGGGGGTCCTTGGCCACGGCGCTCACTTGGCGTCCTCCTCAGCAGCGTCGTCAGCCTCGTCGCGCGTCAGCCTTCGGCCGCGGCTCGGCCTTCTTGGCGGCCTTCTTCGCCGGAGCCTTCTTGGCGGCGGCCTTCTTGGCCGGCTTCTCGGCCGACCTCGACCTCCGGCCTCGACCTCGACGCGACCTCGACCTCGGCGCGGCCTCGGACTCGGTCGCGACGGCCGTGGCGCTCTTGCCCTTGGGCGCAGCCGGCCAGGAACGACTCCAGCGAGGAGGTCGTGAAGACCACGTCGTCGGCGACCAGCACGTCGTAGGTGTTGAGCTGGTCGACGCTCAGCACGTGGACCCGGTCCAGGTTGCGCAGGCTCTTCCAGCTGACCAGGTCGCCCCGGTCCAGGACGACGAGCAGGTTGCGCCGCGCGCCCAGGCCCTCGAGCGCGGCGATCGCCGACTTGGTCGACGGGGTGTCGCCCTCGACGAGGGAGCTCAGGACGTGCACCCGGCCGTTGCCGGCTGCGGTCGGAGAGCGCACCGCGCAGGGCGGCGGCCTTCATCTTCTTGGGCGTCCGCTGCGAGTAGTCGCGCGGGTGGGGTCCGTGGACGACGCCACCGCCGGCGAACTGCGGCGCGCGGGTCGAGCCCTGACGGGCCCGGCCGGTGCCCTTCTGCCGGTAGGGCTTCTTGCCACCGCCGCGGACGTCGCCGCGGGTCTTGGTGGAGTGCGTGCCCTGGCGGGCCGCGGCGAGCTGGGCGACGACGACCTGGTGGATCAGCGGGACGTTGGTCTGCACGTCGAAGATCTCCGCGGGCAGCTCGACGGTGCCGTCGGACTTGCCCTTGGGGGTGATCACGTCAACGGTGGTCATGCTCAGGCCCCCTTCCCGGTCAGGCTCTTGACGAGCATCGCGGACCAGGACGGTGCCGCCCTTGGGGCCGGGAACGGCGCCCTTGACGAGCAGCAGGCCGCGCTCGGTGTCGATGCCGTGGAGCGTGAGGTTCAGCGTGGTCTGGCGCACGCCGCCCATCCGGCCGGCCATCCGCATGCCGCGGAAGACCCGGCCCGGGGTGGCGCAGCCGCCGATCGAGCCCGGCTTGCGGTGGTTGCGGTGCGAGCCGTGGGAGGAGCTGACGCCGTGGAAGCCGTGCCGCTTCATGACGCCGGCGAAGCCCTTGCCCTTGGTCGTGCCGACGACGTCGACGTCCTCGCCGACCTCGAACAGCTCGACGGTGACCTGCTGGCCGAGCTGGTAGTCGCCGGCGTCGGCCGTGCGGATCTCGACCAGATGGCGGCGCGGCGTGACGCCGGCCTTCTCGAAGTGGCCGGTCATCGGCTGGTTCACCTTGCGCGGGTCGATGGCGCCGAACGCGATCTGGACGGCGTCGTACCCGTCGGTCTCGCTGGTGCGCACCTGGGTGACGACGCAGGGCCCGGCCTCGATCACGGTGACCGGCACCAGCCTGCCGCCGTCGTCCCAGACCTGGGTCATCCCCAGCTTGGTGCCGAGCACCGCGCGGGTGCTGCCCTGTGAATCCTGTGGTCATCTCAGAAGCCTCAGAGCTTGATCTCGATGTTCACGTCGGCCGGCAGGTCGAGCCGCATCAGCGAGTCGACGGCCTTGGGCGTGGGGTCGATGATGTCGATCAGCCGCTTGTGCGTGCGCATCTCGAAGTGCTCGCGGCTGTCCTTGTACTTGTGCGGCGAGCGGATGACGCAGAACACGTTCTTCTCCGTCGGCAGCGGCACGGGGCCGACCACGGTCGCGCCTGCGCGCGTCACCGTGTCGACGATCTTGCGGGCCGAGGAGTCGATGACCTCGTGGTCATACGACTTCAGCCGGATGCGGATCTTCTGTCCCGCCATCGCTCGATGTCTCTCTTTCGTAGCCGCTACTGCTGGTCCGTCGTGCGTGGTGCTGTGGGTCTTGCTGGTTCGTACTGCCCGACCCCCGCGGTCGGGTGTGTCGAGTCATTCGGCACGCGCTAGCCGCGTGGCACCGAAGTGCCTTGGTCGAGATCGGAATCGGTCGGTGTCCCGGCCGTGGTCGTGCGGGCCGGGGGCCTGAGCACCAGCTGGGCTGAAAACTGCCGACCCGCGTGCTCAGAGCAACCGGGTCAGTCTGCCAGAGGCTCCCCCGGCTTGGCCAATCCACTCGGATCGAGTGGCCAAGCGTCAGGCCCGGGCACGAGTGCCCGGGCCTGAGGCCGGTCGTACGGAGTCTTACTTGTTGATGCCGGTGACCTGGCCGGCGCCCACGGTGCGACCACCCTCGCGGATGGCGAACTGCAGGCCCTCCTCCATGGCGATCGGCTGGATCAGGTCGACCTTCATGGTGGTGTTGTCGCCGGGCATGACCATCTCGACACCCTCGGGCAGGTGCACGACGCCGGTCACGTCCGTCGTCCGGAAGTAGAACTGCGGCCGGTAGTTGTCGTAGAACGGCGTGTGCCGGCCACCCTCGTCCTTGGACAGGATGTAGACCTGCGCGTCGAACTCGGTGTGCGGGGTGATCGAACCCGGCTTGCAGATGACCTGCCCGCGCTCGACGTCCTCGCGCTTGGTGCCACGCAGCAGCAGGCCGACGTTCTCGCCGGCGCGGGCCTCGTCGAGCAGCTTGCGGAACATCTCGACGCCGGTGACGGTCGTCTTGGATGCTCGTGTCCTTGATGCCGACGATCTCGATCTCCTCGTTGACCTTGAGGATACCGCGCTCCACCCGGCCGGTCACGACGGTGCCGCGGCCGGTGATCGTGAAGACGTCCTCGACGGGCATGAGGAACGGCTTGTCGATGTCGCGCTCCGGCTGCGGAACCGACTCGTCGACGGCGTTCATCAGGTCCATCAGCTTCTCGCCCCACTCGGCGTCGCCCTCGAGCGCCTTCAGCGCCGAGACACGGACGACCGGGACGTCGTCGCCGGGGAACTCGTACGACGACAGCAGCTCACGGACCTCCAGCTCGACGAGCTCGAGGATCTCCTCGTCGTCGACCATGTCGGCCTTGTTGAGCGCCACGACGATGTAGGGGACGCCGACCTGGCGGGCCAGGATGACGTGCTCCTTGGTCTGCGGCATCGGGCCGTCGGTCGCCGCGACCACGAGGATCGCGCCGTCCATCTGGGCCGCGCCGGTGATCATGTTCTTGATGTAGTCGGCGTGACCGGGACAGTCGACGTGCGCGTAGTGGCGCTTCTCCGTCTGGTACTCGACGTGCGCGATGGAGATCGTGATGCCGCGCTGCTTCTCCTCGGGCGCCTTGTCGATCTGGTCGAACGCCGAGGCCTCGTTCAGGGTCGGGTACTTGTCGTGCAGCACCTTGGTGATCGCCGCGGTCAGCGTCGTCTTGCCATGGTCGATGTGACCGATGGTGCCGATGTTCACGTGCGGCTTGGTCCGCTCGAACTTCGCCTTCGCCACTGGGGTCCTCCTCGGGACTCGGTGATTGTCGCCGTGTGTCCTGGTCAGTGGTCGTTCCGGACCGGCGGTATTGCTGTTTACGTGTTGAGCTGCTTTATCTGGCTGGGTTGGCTTCCCGGCTTACTCGCCCCGGGCCTTCTTGATGATCTCCTCGCTGACGTTCCGCGGAACCTCAGCGTAGGCCTCGAACTGCATGGTGTAGTTCGCCCGACCCTGGGTCTTCGACCGCAGGTCGCCAACGTAGCCGAACATCTCCGACAGCGGCACCAGCGCCCGCACGACCTTCGCGCCGCTGATGTCCTCCATCGACTGGATCTGTCCGCGCCGGGAGTTCAGGTCGCCGATGACGTCGCCCATGTAGGCCTCGGGCGTGCGCACCTCGACCTGCATGATCGGCTCGAGCAGCGCGGGGTCGGCCTTGCGGACGGCCTCCTTGAGCACCATCGAGCCGGCGATCTTGAACGCCATCTCCGAGGAGTCGACGTCGTGCGCCGCGCCGTCCAGCAGGGTGGCCTTGATGCCCGACGAGCGGGTAGCCGGCGAGCACGCCGTACTGCATGGCGTCCTGGATGCCGTGGTCCACGCTGGGGATGTACTCCCGCGGGATCCGGCCACCGGTGACCTTGTTCACGAACTCGTAGAACGTGCCGTCGGCGGTGTCCAGCGGCTCGATCGTGACCTGCACCTTGGCGTACTGACCCGACCCACCGGTCTGCTTCTTGTGGGTGTAGTCGTACTTCTCCACGGCCCGGCGGATCGTCTCGCGGTAGGCCACCTGGGGCTTGCCGACGTTGGCCTCGACCTTGAACTCGCGGCGCATGCGGTCCACCAGGATGTCCAGGTGGAGCTCGCCCATGCCGGCGATGATGGTCTGGCCGGTCTCCTCGTCGTGCGCTGACCTGGAAGGTCGGGTCCTCCTCGGCGAGCTTCTGGATCGCCGTGCCCAGCTTCTCCTGGTCACCCTTGGTCTTGGGCTCGATGGCCACCCGCAGCACCGGCTCCGGGAAGGTCATCGACTCCAGGACGACCTGGTCGTTGCGGGTCGCACAGGGTGTCGCCGGTCGTGGTGTCCTTCAGGCCGATCATCGCGTAGATGTGACCCGCGGTGGCCGCGTCGACCGGGTTCTCCTTGTTGGCGTGCATCTGGAACAGCTTGCCGATGCGCTCCTTGCGTGCCCTTGGTCGAGTTGATGACGCCCGAGCCGGAGTCGACGTGGCCGGAGTAGACCCGGACGTAGGTGAGCTTGCCGAAGAACGGGTGCGTCGCGACCTTGAACGCCAGCGCCGAGAACGGCGCCTTGGAGTCCGGCTCGCGCAGGATCTCGACCGACTCGTCGCCGACCTTGTGGCCGGACATCGGCGGGACGTCGAGCGGCGAGGGCAGGTAGTCGACGACGGCGTCGAGCATGGGCTGGACGCCCTTGTTCTTGAACGCCGAGCCGCACAGGACCGGGTAGAGCGTCGAGGTCACCGTCAGCTTGCGGATGGCGCCCTTGATCTCCTGGACCGTGAGCTCCTCGCCGCCGAGGTACTTCTCGAGCAGCTTGTCGTCGGACTCGGCGACCGTCTCGATCAGGGCGTGCCGGTACTCGGCGGCCTTGTCGGCCAGGTCGGCCGGGATCTCCTCGATCTCGTAGGCCTCGCCCTTGCCGGTCTCGCCGCGCCAGGTCAGCGCGCGCATCTCGACCAGGTCGACGACGCCGACGAAGTCGTTCTCGGCGCCGATCGGCAGCTGGATGACCAGCGGCGTGGCGCCGAGGCGCTCGATGATCGTCTTGACGGTGAAGTAGAAGTCGGCGCCGAGCTTGTCCATCTTGTTGACGAAGCAGATCCGCGGCACGTCGTACTTGTCGGCCTGGCGCCAGACGGTCTCGGACTGGGGCTCGACGCCCTCCTTGCCGTCGAACACCGCGACCGCGCCGTCGAGGACGCGCAGCGAGCGCTCGACCTCGACGGTGAAGTCGACGTGGCCGGGGGTGTCGATGATGTTGAACTGGGTGCCCTCCCAGAAGCAGGTCGTCGCGGCCGACGTGATCGTGATGCCGCGCTCCTGCTCCTGCTCCATCCAGTCCATGGTGGCGGCGCCGTCGTGGACCTCGCCGATCTTGTAGTTGATCCCGGTGTAGTAAAGGACCCGCTCGGTCGTCGTGGTCTTGCCGGCGTCGATGTGCGCCATGATGCCGATGTTGCGGACCTTCGTGAGGTCCGTCAGCACGTCCTGTGCCACGGTTTCTCTCGCCTCTTGTCTTGAGTCTGTTGTGAAAGTTCTGAAGGTGCGTGGGCTCTTCGGCCCCGCTGGCCGCTAGGCCAGCCTCTACCAGCGGTAGTGGGCGAACGCCTTGTTGGCCTCGGCCATCTTGTGGGTGTCCTCGCGGCGCTTGACCGCGGCACCCAGGCCGTTGCTCGCGTCGAGGATCTCGTTCATCAGCCGGTCGGTCATCGACTTCTCGCGACGCTGCCGGGAGAAGCCCACGAGCCAGCGCAGGGCCAGCGTGGTGGACCGGTTGGCCTTGACCTCGACCGGGACCTGGTAGGTCGCACCGCCGACGCGGCGGGACTTGACCTCGAGGGTCGGCTTGACGTTGTCGAGCGCCCGCTTGAGGGTCAGGACCGGGTCGGTGCCGGTCTTCTCGCGGCAGCCCTCGAGGGCGCCGTAGACGATCGTCTCGGCGACCGACTTCTTGCCGGCCGTGAGGATCTTGTTGACCAGCTGGGTCACCAGGGGCGACTGGTAGACCGGGTCGACGACGAGTGGCCGCTTGGGTGCGGGTCCCTTGCGGGGCATCAGCTCTTCTCCCTCTTCGCGCCGTACCGGCTGCGAGCCTGCTTGCGGCCGCGGACACCCTGGGTGTCCAGCGAGCCACGGACGATCTTGTACCGGACACCGGGCAGGTCCTTCACTCGGCCGCCACGCACGAGCACGATCGAGTGCTCCTGCAGGTTGTGGCCGACACCCGGGATGTACGCCGTGACCTCGATGCCGCTGGTCAGGCGGACGCGGGCGACCTTGCGCAGAGCGGAGTTCGGCTTCTTGGGCGTGGTCGTGTAGACGCGCGTGCAGACGCCGCGCCGCTGAGGGCTGGCCTTCAGCGCGGGGGTCTTGGTCTTGCCGACCTTGTCCTGCCGGCCCTTGCGGACCAGCTGCTGGATCGTGGGCACCGAGTCTCCGTCTCTTGCGTGCTCTTGAACTGCTGTTACGTCGTGCGGTACGTGCCTGGGGTCGTGCTTGGTCGTGCGTCCGAAACCCGAAGTCGGGTGTGTCGGCGGTGAGTGTGTGCTGGTCGCCCTCCAGCTCCGGCATCCGATCTCCGGCACGGGCACAGCACGCAAACCTGCACCCGGTGAACCGGGCACGGTGGCTCAGATTACCCGGGCGGGCTCGCCATGGTCAAAGCGGCCTGTTCGTGCTCGGGCTGCTGCACGGGCTCAACGACCGCCGGCTCGCTCGGCGCCGATTCCGGCCGCTTCGGACCCGCCGTGAACGGGTCCGAAGCGGCCGATATCGGTACGAGCGGGCGACCGGCCTAGCGGAAGTCGCCCAGGTCGAGGTCCTCGAGCGGCACGGCCTGGCCGGAGCCCGGCCCGAAGGGCGCGAAGTCCAGGTCCTCGTAGCCGGGCATCGAGTACATCGCCGCCTTGGCCTCCTCGGTCGGCTCCACCCGGATGTTGCGGTACCGGGGAAGACCGGTGCCGGCCGGGATCAGCTTGCCCAGGATGACGTTCTCCTTCAGGCCGAGCAGCGGGTCGGACTTGGCGTGGATCGCCGCGTCCGTGAGCACCCGGGTGGTCTCCTGGAAGGAGGCCGCCGACAGCCACGACTCGGTCGCGAGCGAGGCCTTGGTGATGCCCATGAGCTCGGGCCGACCGGAAGCCGGCGTCCCGCCCTCGGAGACCACCCGACGGTTCTCGTCCTCGAAGCGCGAGCGCTCCGCGAGCTCGCCCGGCAGCAGGTCCGCGTCGCCCGACTCGATGATCGTCACCCGGCGCAGCATCTGCCGGACGATGACCTCGATGTGCTTGTCGTGGATCGACACGCCCTGGCTGCGGTAGACCTCCTGGACCTCGTCGACCAGGTGGGTCTGCACGGCGCGGGGGCCGAGCACACGCAGCACCTGCTTCGGGTCGATCGCACCCTGGATCAGCTGGGTGCCGACCTCGACGCGGTCGCCGTCGGCCACCAGCAGACGCGACCGGCGAGAGACCGGGAAGGCCATCTCCTCCGAGCCGTCGTCCGGCGTGATGACCAGGCGGCGGGTCTTGTCGGTGTCCTCGACCGTGACCCGGCCGGCGGCCTCCGACATCGGAGCCACGCCCTTCGGGGTACGGGCCTCGAACAGCTCGACCACACGCGGCAGACCGTGCGTGATGTCGTCACCCGCCACACCACCGGTGTGGAAGGTCCGCATGGTCAGCTGCGTGCCGGGCTCACCGATCGACTGGGCCGCGATGATGCCGACGGCCTCGCCGATGTCGACCAGCTTGCCGGCGGCCAGCGAGCGGCCGTAGCAGGCGGCGCAGGTGCCGACCTTGGACTCGCAGGTCAGGACCGAGCGGACCCGGACCTGGCGGACGCCGAGCTCGAGCAGGTGGTTGATCTCGACGTCGCCGAGGTCACCGCCCGTCGTGAGCACGATGTCGCCGTTGACCTCGACGTCCTCGGCCAGGCTGCGGGCGTAGACGCTCGTCTCGACGTCGTCGTGCTTGCGCAGCTTGCCGTCCGCACCCTCGGTCGCGATCGGCAGCAGCAGACCCCGCTCGGTGCCGCAGTCGTCCTCGCGGACGATGACGTCCTGCGAGACGTCGACCAGACGCCGGGTCAGGTAGCCGGAGTCCGCCGTCCGCAGCGCGGTGTCGGCCAGACCCTTGCGGGCGCCGTGCGTCGAGATGAAGAACTCGACGACCGACAGTCCCTCGCGGAAGTTGGCCTTGATCGGGCGCGGGATGATCTCGCCCTTCGGGTTGGCCACCAGGCCACGCATGCCGGCCAGCTGGCGCATCTGCATCCAGTTACCGCGGGCACCCGAGGAGATCATCTTGTAGATGGAGTTGGTCGGCGAGAGGTTCGCCTCCATCTCCTTGGCGACCTCGTTGGTGGCCTGGGTCCAGATCTCGATGAGCTCCTGACGGCGCTCGTCGTCGGTGATCAGACCGCGCTCGTACTGGCCCTGGACCTTGGCCGCCTTGGCCTCGTAGCCCTCGAGGATCTCGCCCTTGCGGGGCGGTACGACGACGTCCGCGATGGACACCGTCGTCCCCGAGCGGGTGGCCCAGTGGAAGCCGGCCTCCTTCAGGGCGTCCAGCGTCGCGGCGACCTGGACCTTCGGGTAGCGCTCGGCCAGGTCGTTGACGATGAGCGCCGAGGCTCTTCTTGTCGACCGGCTCGTCGATGAAGGCGTAGTCCTCCGGGCAGCGTCTCGTTGAACAGCGCGCGGCCCAGCGTGGTCTCGCAGGGTCAGCTCGGGCACCAGGCCGTCGAGGCCGGGCTCGACGCCCTCGGGCAGCTCGAAGCCGGCCGGCGGGACCAGGTCGACCAGCCGGATCTGGACCCGCGCGCGCAGGTCCAGCTCCTTGGCGTCGTAGGCCATGATCGCCTCGGCCACCGAGGAGAAGCTGCGGCCCTCGCCGAGCGCCTTGCCCTCGTCGTCGAGCTTGTCCGCCGCCGACGTCAGGTGGAACAGGCCGATGATCATGTCCTGGGTGGGCATGGTCACCGGGCGGCCGTCCGCCGGCTTGAGGATGTTGTTGCTCGACAACATCAGGATGCGGGCCTCGGCCTGGGCCTCGGCCGACAGCGGCACGTGCACGGCCATCTGGTCACCGTCGAAGTCCGCGTTGAACGCGGTGCAGACGAGCGGGTGGATCTGGATGGCCTTGCCCTCGACCAGCTGCGGCTCGAAGGCCTGGATGCCGAGGCGGTGCAGCGTCGGTGCGCGGTTCAGCAGCACCGGGTGCTCGGTGATGACCTCTTCGAGGACGTCCCAGACGACCGGGCGGGCCCGCTCGACCATGCGCTTGGCGCTCTTGATGTTCTGCGCGTGGTTGAGGTCGACCAGCCGCTTCATGACGAACGGCTTGAACAGCTCGAGCGCCATCGCCTTCGGCAGGCCGCACTGGTGCAGCTTGAGCTGCGGGCCGACCACGATGACCGAACGGCCGGAGTAGTCGACGCGCTTGCCGAGCAGGTTCTGGCGGAACCGGCCCTGCTTGCCCTTGAGCATGTCCGAGAGCGACTTCAGCGGGCGGTTGCCCGGGCCGGTGACCGGCCGGCCGCGGCGGCCGTTGTCGAACAGCGCGTCGACGGCCTCCTGCAGCATCCGCTTCTCGTTGTTGACGATGATCTCCGGCGCGCCCAGGTCGAGCAGTCGCTTGAGCCGGTTGTTGCGGTTGATCACCCGGCGGTAGAGGTCGTTCAGGTCGCTGGTCGCGAACCGGCCACCGTCGAGCTGCACCATCGGGCGCAGGTCCGGCGGGATGACCGGCACGCAGTCCAGCACCATGCCGTTCGGGCTGTTGCGCGTGGTCAGGAACGCGGAGACGACCTTGAGCCGCTTGAGGGCGCGCGTCTTGCGCTGCCCACGGCCGGTCCGGATGATCTCGCGCAGCGACTCGGCCTCGGCCTCGAGGTCGAAGTCCTCCAGCCGCTTCTGGATCGCGGCCGCGCCCATGCTGCCCTCGAAGTAGAGCCCGAAGCGCTCGCGCATCTCGCGGTAGAGCACCTCGTCGCCCTCGAGGTCCTGGACCTTGAGGCTCTTGAACCGGTCCCAGACGTTGGACAGCCGGTCGATCTCGGCGTCGGCGCGACGGCGGATCTGGGCCATCTCGCGCTCGGCCGACTCGCTTGACCTTGCGCCGGGCGTCGCTCTTGGCGCCCTCGGCCTCGAGCGTGGCGATGTCGTCCTCGAGCCGCTTGGCCCGGGTGCCGACGTCGGCTGTCCTTGCGGTTCTCGACCTCCTTCTTCTCGACGTCGATCTGCGCCTCGAGCGAGGGCAGGTCGCGGTGGCGACCGTCCACGTCGACGGACGTGATCATGTACGCCGCGAAGTAGATGACCTTCTCCAGGTCCTTCGGCGCCAGGTCGAGCAGGTAGCCGAGCCGGCTCGGCACACCCTTGAAGTACCAGATGTGCGTGACCGGAGCGGCCAGCTCGATGTGGCCCATCCGCTCACGGCGGACCTTGGCCCGGGTCACCTCGACGCCGCAGCGCTCGCAGATGATGCCCTTGAACCGGACCCGCTTGTACTTCCCGCAGTAGCACTCCCAGTCCCGGGTCGGGCCGAAGATCTTCTCGCAGAAGAGCCCGTCCTTCTCCGGCTTCAGGGTGCGGTAGTTGATCGTCTCCGGCTTCTTGACCTCGCCGTGCGACCACTGGCGGATGTCCTCCGCCGTGGCCAGCCCGATGCGCAGCTCGTCGAACAGGTTGACGTCGAGCACGTGTGTCCTTCTCTCGCTTCAGTCTTCGCGATGTGTCGTTAGTCGCAGTGTGTCGTCGTACGCAGGTGAGCGGGTGGGGCTCAGACCTCTTCGACGCTGCTCGGCTCACGCCGGGACAGGTCGATGCCGAGCTCCTCGGCCGCACGGAACACGTCCTCGTCGCTGTCGCGCATCTCGACCTGCATGCCGTCGCTGGAGAGCACCTCGACGTTGAGGCACAGCGACTGCATCTCCTTGATGAGCACCTTGAACGACTCGGGGATGCCGGGCTCGGGGATGTTCTCGCCCTTGACGATGGCTTCGTAGACCTTGACCCGGCCCACCACGTCGTCGGACTTGATGGTCAGCAGCTCCTGCAGCGCGTACGCCGCGCCGTAGGCCTCGAGGGCCCAGACCTCCATCTCGCCGAACCGCTGGCCGCCGAACTGGGCCTTACCGCCCAGGGGCTGCTGCGTGATCATCGAGTAGGGGCCGGTCGAGCGAGCGTGGATCTTGTCGTCGACCAGGTGGTGCAGCTTCAGGATGTACATGTAGCCGACCGAGACCGCCTCCGGGAACGGCTCGCCGGTGCGACCGTCGAACAGCATCGCCTTGCCGCTGCCGTCGACCAGCCGCACACCGTCCCGCGTCTTGAGGGTCGAGTCGAGCAGGCCGGTGATCTCGTCCTCGCGCGCACCGTCGAAGACCGGCGAGGCGACCCGGGTGCCGGGCTCGGCCTGCCGGGCGTCGGCCGGCATGCCCTCGGCCCAGTCCGGGCTGCCCTCGATCTTCCAGCCGCGGCTGGCCACCCAGCCGAGGTGGACCTCGAGGATCTGGCCGATGTTCATCCGGCCGGGCACGCCCAGCGGGTTGAGCACGATGTCGACCGGCGTCCCGTCCTCCAGGAACGGCATGTCCTCGATCGGCAGGATCTTGGAGATGACGCCCTTGTTGCCGTGCCGGCCGGCCAGCTTGTCGCCGTCGGTGATCTTGCGCTTCTGCGCGACGTAGACCCGGACCAGCTGGTTGACGCCCGGCGGGAGCTCGTCGCCCTCCTCGCGGTCGAAGACCTTGACGCCGATGACCGTGCCGGACTCGCCGTGCGGGACCTTCAGCGACGTGTCGCGCACCTCGCGCGCCTTCTCACCGAAGATCGCGCGGAGCAGCCGCTCCTCCGGGGTCAGCTCGGTCTCGCCCTTGGGCGTGACCTTGCCGACCAGGATGTCGCCGTTGCCGACCTCGGCCCCGATCCGGATGATCCCGCGCTCGTCGAGGTCCGCGAGGACCTCCTCGGAGACGTTCGGGATGTCCCGGGTGATCTCCTCCGGGCCCAGCTTGGTGTCCCGGGCGTCGACCTCGTGCTCCTCGATGTGGATCGAGGAGAGGACGTCGTCCTGGACGATCCGCTGGCGACAGGATGATCGCGTCCTCGTAGTTGTGGCCCTCCCACGGCATGAACGCCACGAGCAGGTTGCGGCCCAGCGCCATCTCGCCCTGGTCGGTCGACGGACCGTCGGCGAGCACGGCGCCGACCTCGACCCGCTGACCCTCGTCCACGGTGGTGTGCTGGTTGTACGCCGTGCCCTGGTTGGAGCGCCGGAACTTGGCGATCCGGTACGTCGTCGACGTCCCGTCGTCGTTGGCCACCGTGACCGTGTCGGCCGAGACCTCCTGCACGACGCCGGGCTTCTCGGCCCGGACCACGTCACCGCTGTCCAGCGCGGCGCGGAACTCCATGCCGGTGCCGACCAGCGGCGCCTCGGCGCGCACCAGCGGCACGGCCTGGCGCTGCATGTTCGAGCCCATCAGCGCGCGGTTGGCGTCGTCGTGCTCGAGGAACGGGATCATCGCGGTCGCGGCCGAGACCATCTGGCGGGCCGAGACGTCCATGAAGTCGACGTCCACGGCCGGGACGGTACTCGACCTCGCCGCCCTTGGTGCGGACCAGGACCCGCTCCTCGGAGAAGTGGTTGTCGCCGTCAGCGGCGCGTTGGCCTGCGCGATGACGTGCTCGTCCTCCTCGTCGGCGGTCAGGTAGCGAACCTCGTCGCTGACCTTGCCCTTGGTGACGATGCGGTACGGCGTCTCGACGAACCCGAACGCGTTGATCCGGCCGTACGCCGACAGCGAGCCGATCAGGCCGATGTTCGGGCCTTCCGGGGTCTCGATCGGGCACATCCGGCCGTAGTGGCTCGGGTGGACGTCGCGGACCTCCATGCCGGCGCGGTCCCGGGACAGACCGCCCGGGCCGAGCGCGGACAGGCGCCGCTTGTGGGTCAGACCGGCGAGCGGGTTGGTCTGGTCCATGAACTGGGAGAGCTGGCTGGTGCCGAAGAACTCCTTGATGGAGGCGACGACCGGGCGGATGTTGATCAGGGTCTGCGGCGTGATCGCCTCGACGTCCTGGGTCGTCATCCGCTCGCGCACGACCCGCTCCATGCGGGACAGGCCGGTGCGGACCTGGTTCTGGATCAGCTCGCCGACCGTGCGCAGGCGCCGGTTGCCGAAGTGGTCGATGTCGTCGACCTCGACCCGGACGTCGTACGGCTTGCCGTCGCGCGTGCCCGGCATCGTCGGGTTGCCGGCGTGCAGGGTGACGAGCAGCTTGATCGTCGCGACGATGTCGTCGAGGTTGAGGACGCTGGCCGACAGCGGCTGCTCCAGGCCGAGCTTCTTGTTGATCTTGTAGCGGCCGACCTTGGCCAGGTCGTAGCGCTTGGGGTTGAAGTAGAGGTTGTCGAGCAGGTTCTGCGCGGCCTCACGCGTCGGCGGCTCGCCCGGACGCAGCTTGCGGTAGATGTCGAGCAGCGCGTCGTCCTGACCCGTGGTGTGGTCCTTCTCCAGGGTCTGGCGCATCGACTCGAACTCGCCGAACTGCTCCAGGATGTCGGCCTCGGACAGGCCCAGCGCCTTGAGCAGCACCGTGACCGACTGCTTGCGCTTGCGGTCGACGCGGACGCCGACCATGTCGCGCTTGTCGATCTCGAACTCCAGCCAGGCGCCCGCGCGACGGGATGACCTTGGAGGTGTAGATGTCCTTGTCGGACGTCTTGTCGGCGGTGCGCTCGAAGTAGACGCCCGGCGAGCGGACCAGCTGGCTGACCACGACCCGCTCGGTGCCGTTGATGACGAAGGTGCCGCGCTCGGTCATGAGCGGGAAGTCGCCCATGAAGACGGTCTGGCTCTTGATCTCACCGGTCGTGGCGTTCATGAACTCGGCCGTCACGAACAGCGGCGCCGAGTAGGTCATGTCCCGCTCCTTGCACTCCTCGATGGAGTACTTGGCGGGCTCGAACCGGTGGTCGCGGAACGACAGGCTCATCGAGCCGGAGAAGTCCTCGATCGGGGAGATCTCCTCGAAGATCTCCTCGAGGCCGGACTTCTCGTTCATGTCCTCGCGGCCGGCGGCCTTGCCGGCGGCGAGCCGGGCGGCCCAGCGCTCGTTGCCGAGCAGCCAGTCGAAGCTGTCCGTCTGGAGAGCAAGCAGGTCAGGAACCTCAAGTGGTTCCCGGATCTTGGCGAAAGAGATACGGCCGGAGGCCGTGAGAGCGGTGGTGACGATCTGGTGGGCGGTGCGCGAGGCAGCCAAGGATGGTCCTTCCACGGGCCGTGTCGGTCTTTCGGCGCGCATGACGATCGCCCCGGATCCGAACTCGCTGGTGAGCTGAGCGACGAGCTACTCAGCGGAGAGCGGGCGGGGACGGAAGACAGCGCAAGGCGCACACAGTAACACGTGCACGCGAGCACGTCCAGTGGCCCCTGGCTTGCCGCGGTAGTCGACACGCAGCGCCCAGAGGCTCGCGACAAAGATGACCCCCCGACGGCCCGTCCGTCAAGGGCAACGCGCTTTTTCCACACCCTCGGCTTTCCTCCCGACCGGTGCCCCCACCCGCTTGTGCTTGGCCGTCGAGTCCGGGTTTGGCGGTCGGTTCCGGGTTCGGAGCCGGACATTCCGGGCATCGACTCCGGACTCGACGGCCAAACCCGGACCTGACGGCCAGACGAGTGGGGGCTGGGAGGATGCGGGGCGTGACGACGGACGGGCGGGCGTGCCGGTGCCGGACCCGGCGCTGGTCGTCCTGGTCGGGCCGTCCGGGTCGGGCAAGTCGACCTGGGCCGCGACGCAGTTCCGGGCCACCGAGATCGTCTCCTCGGACGCCCTGCGGGCCGTCGTCGGCAGCGGCCCGAACGACCTGGACGCCTCGGCCGACGCCTTCGCCCTGCTCGACACCGATCGTCGCCGCCCGGCCGGCCGCGGCCTGACCACGGTGGTCGACACGCTCGGGCCTGGACGCCGTACGACGCCGGGCCTGGCGCGAGCTGGCCCGCGCGGCCGGCCTGCCCGCCGTCGCTCGTCCGGTTCGTGCACCCCGGCCGAGGTCTGCCGGGCGCGCAACCGGGCCCGCGACCGCCCGGTGCCGGCCGCCGTCGCTGACCGCCCAGGTCAAGGCCATGCGGGTCGACCCGGGGCCAGCTCGACGCCGAGGGCTGGGACCTGATGCTCGCCGTCGGGGCGGACGACCGGGTGCCGGTCGCCGCCGGCGCCGACGACCGGCCCGACGGCCGGCGCAGCCGCGCTCGGAGCCGCGGACGCGCCGGCCGCGGCCGGCCGGCGACGGCCGGCCCGGGCTCGTGCTCCAGCTCTCGCGGTTCCCGTGGGGCGAGGACCCGGCCGGCTGGCTCGACCGCGGTGGCGCGGGCCGCGCAGCAGGTCGGGCTCGAGGGCATCGCCCTGATGGACCACCTGATCCAGATCCCGCAGGTCGGCCGCGAGTGGGAGGACCTGCCGGAGCCGTTCGTCACCCTCGGCCTGCTCGCCGGCGCCGCGCCCGGCCTGCGGCTCGGCACGCTGGTCTCGCCGGTCTCGCTGCGGACCGCCGGGCTGCTGGCCAAGACGGTCGCCACCCTGGACGTGCTGACCGGCGGCCGGGCGTTCTGCGGGATCGGCGCCGGCTGGTGGGGGCGCGAGCACGCGGCGTACGGGCTGCCGTTCCCACCGGCGCGGCGAGCGGCTGGACCTGCTCGAGGCCAGCATCGAGGCGATGCGGGCGCTGTGGCGACCGGGCACGGCGGCGTACTCCGGGCGAGTGGGTCGAGCTGCCCGAGACCACCTGCTACCCGCGGCCGGTCGGGCCGGTGCCGGTCATCGTCGGCGGCCGCGGGCCGCGGCTGCTGGGCATCGCCGGCGCGGCTGGGCGACGCGTGCAACCTGCCGTCGGACCCGGCGGTGCTCGAGCCCGGGATCGCGCTGGTGCGGGCGGCCTGCGAGGAGGCCGGCCGCGACCCGGCCGAGGTCGCGGTCACCGTGCTGGACGTGCCGGTCGTCGGCCGGGACCGCGAGCACGCGGCCCAGCTGGTCGAGCGGCTGCGCGGGCGGACGGCGGCCGCGGCGTACGCCCGGGCGCACCACGCGGGGATGGCCGCGGACCACGCCGAGCGCTACCGGGAGCTGGCCGAGCTCGGGGTCTCGACGGTGTTCGTCGCGCTGCCCGGACCTGGCCGGCGCCGGACGACCTCGAGCGGCTCGCCCCGATCGTGGCGGCGCTGCGGCTGACCGGCCTACGACGGACGCGACTCGGTCGACGGCTAGAGCGCTGAGCGCGCTGACCAGCCAGCGGCCGCCGACCGGGTCATCGTCAGCTGGACCCGGTACCAGGTCGGTCTTGGCCGCGGACAGCCGGTTCGACGTCGTCGTCTGGTTGACGAAGAGCAGCACGCGTGGCCCGGTCGGCGGTCGAGCTGACCACCCCGCCGGCGACGACCTTGGCCACGACGACGGCCTGGGTCTGGGTCGCCAGCTGGCTCGACCGCCTTGGTCGTCGTCGCCTCGTAGTCGGTGCGGAACGACCCGGTCGTCAGCGCGGTCGCCGCCGCGAAGTCGGCTGTCCAGGTGCCGGTAGTCGTAGCTCAGGATCGTCGCCGCGCTGGTCCGCGCGGCTGCGAGCGGCCGCGTCGCCGGCGCGCCGTCCTGCGCCCGGTCGTGCCGCGTGGTCAGCGGCCGCGAGCAGGCAGGCGGCGAGGACGGCGACCAGGCAGAGCGACAGGACGGCCGGGATCACGGCCGGCGACGACGTCGCCGTGCGCGGCTCGTGGGGTCGTCCTCGCCGGGCAGGTCGGCCGGGGCGTCGGCGCTGGACAGGATCTCCGACCGGGCGGACACCGAGACGCTCTGCGCGGCGTCGGTCCCGGGGGCTCAGGTCGAGGCTGGGGGTCACCGCCGTCGGACTGGTCTGGCGTCGGGCAGCTCGGTGTCGGGCAGCTCGGTGTCGGGCAGCTCGGTCGCCGGTGCCGAGCTCGATGACGGTCTCGCCGCCGGCCCGGCGCCGGGCGCCGGCGACTCGGCGGCGCGGTCCGGCCGACGTGGTGGCGGCAGCGGCGAGGGCGGCGGCTCGGGCCTTGGTGGGAGTCATGCGGGTCCTCATCCGACGAACTGCAGCTGGTTGGCGAGCCAGCGGCCGTGGACCTTGGTCAGGTCGAGCTGGACCCGGTAGTGGCGGGCGGTCGGCGTCGTCGTGCTGGTGTTGGTGACGCTGGCGTCGAGCGCCAGCAGGACGCGCGCCGTCGTCGGCGTGGAGCTGACACGAGCGCGGCCTGGGCCACCTGGCCCGACGACACGGACTTGTCGGCGACGACGACCTGCTTGATCTGGGCCGCCTGGGCCGCGAAGTCGCTGCGGAACGCCCGGTCGCCGCCGCCGTCACCCGGGCCGTGTCCCGGTCGAAGGTCCGGTAGTCCAGGGTCGAGAAGTTGACCGCGATCTGCCGGGCGGCGGCGAGCGCGGCCGAGCGGTCCTGGGTCTGGGCCCGCTGGTCGAGCGCCTGCCGGCCGAGCACGACGGCCAGGACCAGGGCGGCGACGAGGGCCAGGCCGATGACCAGCCGGCCCCGCGGCGTACGGCGTCGTTCGGTCTCCGGTGCTGCGGCCGGGTCGGAGTCGGCGCGCGACTGCGCCTGGTCCGGTCCCGTGACGACGGTCATGGCGGTCCCTCGTGCGGCATGCGTGCCGGCTACCAGGGAAACGAGCCCACCCCGGGTTACGGCCGTGCTTCGTGCTCCCCCAACCCGCTTTACCCCGAGCGGCCCCCAGACCCCGAGCGACCCGGAAAACCCGCTCGGGGGAACCGCTTTCGGGAGCACCTGAATGGGGCGTGGTCAGGGGGCGGGGGCGTGCTGGGCGCCGCGGACGTCGGTGGGCGAGCCGGCTGGCGCGGCGCAGTGGGCCTGCGGTGTTGAGCGGCCGGCAGGTTGGTGGTCTGGTCCGGGTCGGTCCGCCGGGTGCGCGCCGTAGCCCGCCAGGCAGGCCGGCGGGTCGCCGACGTTGAGGACCAGCCCGAAGTGCGCCGTGCCGTCGCCGGGCAGGACGGTGAAGCTGCCCGCCACGACGTCCGGGTAGGTGACCAGGATCTGCCGCAGCCCGGCGTTGTTCGTCGCCGTGACCTGGCCGACGGTGACCAGGTTGGTGAGCAGCGTCGAGAGCCCAGTTCTGTTGTCCTGCAACAGTTTTGTGACCTCGGTGCTGGCCAGGGTGCCGCGGTCGAGGATGACCCGCACGTCGGTGTCGTGGCCTTGAGCGTGCCGCTGAGCGCCTTGAGGTCGCGGCTGAAGCTCAGGATCGAGGCCGAGCTCGCCTGCTGGGTCGCCAGGACCGTGCTGCCGTCGTCGATCAGGTCGACGGTCTGCGGCAGAGCCGCCGTCGCCGACCGGGTCAGCTGGTCGCCGGCGTCCAGCAGCCGCTGCAGGTCCTGGCCCCCGCTGGCGAACGCCGTCCCGAGCTCGTCGACCACGCGTCACCAGCTGTTGGCGGTCGACCGAGCCGACCGTCGTGTCGACGTCCTGGAGCACCGTCGCCACCGGCACCGGGATCTTGGTGTCGGCCCGGGCGATCCGGCCGCCGGCCGCGAGATAGGGCGCCGGAGTCGCGCTGCGGCTCGAGGTCGACGTACTGCTCCCCCACCGCGGACCGGTCGGCCACGACCGCCGTGGCGTCGGTCGGCACCTGGGTGCCCTTGTCGAGGCGGAGGTCGACCAGGACCCCGCCCCGGGTGAGCCGCAGCCGGTCGACCCGCCCGACCGGGTACGCCGCGGTAGGTCACCTCCGCGCCGGCGAAGATGCCGC
Source organism: uncultured Actinomycetota bacterium (assembly GCA_963834425.1). Lineage (GTDB taxonomy): Bacteria > Actinomycetota > Actinomycetes > Actinomycetales > CAVURS01 > CAVURS01. Next base: position 128,986 of record CAWIBR010000013.1, on the reverse strand, counting down.
CGCTGTCGGCGAAGTCGGCCGTGACGACGTAGCCGCCGCCGAAGAGCCGGTCGCCGAGCCCGACGTAGCGCGCCGACAGGAAGGAGACCGCGAGCAGCGTGATGGCCGCGAACGCCACCAGCTGGACCTTGACCGAACGCCGGATCATCCGCCGACACCTCCCAGCAGCAGGGTGAGCAGGCCCGGGTCCGGGGTCCCCGGCGACGTGTCAGCACCACAACCGCGAATACCCCGTTGTGGTGCTGACAGGTTGCAGGCGGGCAGGGTCGCGAGGAGCTTGCTCAGCGCGCTGGCGTCCGGCAGCCCCGGCGCAGCCCGCGCCGCCCGCAGCCCCGGCGTCCGAGCCACACGGGACCAGCGGGATGCAGAGGCCGGGCAACGTCGGCAGCGCCGGCTGGGTCGGCAAGGCAGGCAGGGCCGGCAACGACGGCAGCCCGGACAGCCCGCCGGACCCGAGGGCCGCCGCGTTCTGCTTGAGCAGCTCGGCCAGGTTGAGGTCGAGGGTCGCGTGCAGGTTGGCGTAGTCACCCTTGATCGCCCCGCTGGCCGCGTTGTCCGGGAACGGGAAGGACAGCAGCAGCCGCAGCGAGTTGGGCAGGTCGTCGCCGGCCTTGGTCAGCTCGGCCAGCGTCGGCCGGAGCGCCTTGAGGTTGGCGACGGTGTCGTCCGAGCTGGCCCGGATGACCCGCGTGCCGACGGCCCCGAGCCGGTCGAGCGCGCTGAGCATCGAGGTCAGCTGGGCCCGCTGGTCGGCGAGCACCTTGAGGCCGGCCGGCAGGTGGTCGAGCGCGACGGCGAGGTCCTGGCGCTGCGCCGCCAGCCGTCCGGACAGCCGGTCGACCGCATCCAGCGCCGTCACGATCTCGGACTTCTGCGCGTCCAGCCCGCCGACGAACGTGTTGAGCTGCCCGACCAGGTCGCGGATCGCCGCCTCGTTGCCGTGCGTCGCGTGGTTGAGCTCGGTCGTGATGACCTTGAGCTGCGCGACGCCGCCACCGTTGAGCAGCAGCGACAGGGCGCCGAGGACCTCTTCGACCTCTGGCGTGCGCGAGCTCCGGGCGATCGGGATGACCGCCCCGTTGGCGAGTTTCCCTTGCGGCGCAACGCCTTCGGGCGGTGCCAGCTCGACGTACTTCTCCCCCAGCAGGCTGGTCTGCTTGAGCTCCGCCGTGGCGTTGGCCGGCAGCGCGACCGAGTCCTTGACCCGCATCACGACCCGCGCGGTCCAGCCCTCGACGCTGATCCGCTCGACCTTGCCGACCGTCACGTCGTCGACCTTGACCGCGGACTGCGGCACGAGGTCCATCACGTCGGCGAACTGCGCGGTCACCTCATAGCCCGGCCCGCCCATCGCCGCCCCACCCGGCAGCGGCAGGTCATAGGCGCCCTGGCAGCCGGTCAGGGCCGCCACCACCACGCCGGCGACGGCGACCAGCCAGACCCGCGGCGTACGGCGACTCCGCCCGCCCCTCACGGCGTCCCTCCAGGCGCTCCAGGCAGCCGCGAGCCGAGCAGCCCGAGCGGGAGGTCCCCGACGCTCGGCCCACCCAGCGCCGTCAACCGGTCCTGCAGCGAGTCGAACAGGTCGCACAGGGAGGCCGCCGACGACGCCGTCGTACCGTGCCCGACCAGCCCGCACAGCAGCTGGCTGACGCCTTCGGCGCCGGGCAGGTCGACCCGGTTGTCCAGCGTCCCGGACGTCGGGTTGTAGGCGTGGCCAAGGTTGGAGAGCGCCACCGGCGCGTTGCGCAGCGTCTCGGCGATGGCGTCCTTCTGCTTGGCCACTGCCGTGGTCACGTCGGCGAGCTGGCTGACGTCGGTGGTCAGCGTCGACCGGTTGTCCCGGACGAACGTCGACACCTCACCCAAGGCAACGGCGAGGTTCTGCAGCGCCGCCCCGAGGTCGTCGCGCTCGCCGGAGAGCTGGTCGGAGACGCTGGCCAGGTCGGTGTTGAGCCGCCGCACCTGCGGGTCGTTGGCGGCCAGCGTGCTGGTGAAGGCCTGCAGGTTCTTGACGGTGCTGAAGAGGTCGTCCCGGCCGCCGGCCAGGGTGGCCGTCGCCTGCGACAGGTCGCCGACGGTGTCGTGGATCCGCTGGCCGTTGCCGTCGAGGTTCTTCGACGCGGTGTCCAGCAGGTCGGACAGCGCGCCGTTCTTGTTGGCACCGTTGGGCCCGAGCGCGACCGAGAGCTGGTCGAGGTTGCCGGTGATCTGGTCCAGCTCGACCGGCACCGCGGTGCGGGCGAGCGGGATGTCGGCCCCACTGCGCAGGGCGGCTCCACCGGTGTACGCCGGGAGCAGCTGCACGTAGCGGTCGCTCACCAGCGAGGGCGCGACCACGGCGGCCTTGGCATCGGCCGGCACCCGGTACTTCGCGTCGTACTCGAGGACGACCTTGACGCTGGACCCCTCCGGCGTGACCGACCGGACCTTGCCCGACCGGCACCCCGAGGATGCGCACGTCGGAGCCGGGGTAGAGGCCGACGGCGCTCGACAGGTGCGCCGTCACCGTCACCGACGACGAGCCCGGCCACAGCACGATCGCGCCGGCCATCAGGACGACGAGCGCCACGGCGGCGGCGATCAGCCCACGGGGCGAGACCCGGCTCATCGGGCCCCACCGCCGGGGCAGCCGATCGACGGCAGGCCGGGAGTGACGGCCGGTACGACGAGGTTGGGCACGCAGGCGTCGAACCACGGCCCGTTGCCGAGCGCGTTGGCGAAGACCCGGGTGAACGGGGCGAGGATGCGCACGCCCCGGCTCAGCGAGTCCTCCTGCTGCTGCAGGGTGGTCAGGACCCCGTGCAGCTGGGCCAGCGCCGGCGTCAGCTGGGCCCGGTTGTCCTGGACCAGCCCGGTCAGCTGCTGGGCCAGCCGCGAGGTGTTGAGGAAGAGCGTGTGGATCGCGGCCCGCCGGGCGTCGAGCTCCTGGAGCAGCGCGTCGCCGTCCTGGATCAGTGCGGCCACCTGCGCATTGCGGTCGGCCACCGTGCCGGTCACCGCGTGGGCCCGGGCCAGCAGCTGGCGCAGCTGGTCGTCGCGCGACGACACCGTGCGGGACAGCCGCGACAGCCCGTCGAGCGACGCCTTGACGTCCGCCGGGCTGTCCTTGAACTCGGTCGACAACGTCTCCAGCGACTTGGCCAGCTGGCCGGTGTCGATCTGCTCCGTCGTCGTCGTGAGATCGGAGAAGGCGTCGACGACGTCGTACGACGACGTGGTCCGCGACAGTGGGATCTCCTGGTCCGAGGACAGGTGACCGGAGCCGGCCGGCGCGAGCTGGAGGTACTTCTTGCCGAGCAGGGTCTGCAGCTTGACCGCAGCCGCCGTTTCCCGGCCGATCCGCGGGCCGCCGCGGACGGTGAAGGTCACCATCACGTGGGCGTTCTCGAGGTCGACCCCGGTGACCTTGCCGACGGTGACGCCGGCGATCCGCACCGGATCGCCGACCCGCAGGCCGCCCGCCTCGGCGAACGCGGCGTGATAGCTGTCGCCGCCGCCGATGAACGGCAGCTTCTGGACGTTGAACGCCAGCACCACCAACAGGGCCAGCACGACCAGCCCCACGGCTCCGATCGGCCGCGGGTCGCGCTCGCGGAACGGCAGTCCGCTCGGCATCCTCATGAGCACCTCGCCGCGTCGACCGAGCCGACGCCGTTGGCGAGCGGCACGGACACGTCCTTGGTCGCCGTGGGCACGACGACGGTGCCGTCGAAATGGCAGAGGTAGAAGTTGAAGAACGAGCCGTAGGTCGCGGTCCGGGTGATCGCCCCGAGCTTGGTCGGCAGGTTCTGCGCGAACTGCTTGAAGACCTTGGTGTTGGCCGGTTTGTTCAGCAGGGCGGCCAGGTCGCGCAGCTGGCCGATGTCGGCCTTCAGCGGCGGCCGCGCGGCCACGAGCAGGTCGGCCGTCTGGTCGGTGAGGTCGTTGATGTTGGCCAGGGAGCTGCCGATCACCTTGCGGTCGGCGGCCAGCCCTGACACGAAGCGGGTCAGCTGGTCGACCAGGCTGCCGAGCTGGCCGTCGCGCTGCTGCGACCGTGCCGAGCACGTCGTTGAGGTTGGTGACGACCCGGCCGATCACGGCGTCGCGGTCGGCCAGGGTGGACGTGAGCGAGGCGGTGTGGGCGAGCAGCTGGTTGATGCTGCCGCCCTCGCCCTGCAGGACCTGGATGATCTCGCCCGACAGCTCGTTGACGTCCTTGGGCGACAGCGCCGCGAACAGCGGCTTGAACCCGTTGAACAAGACGTCGAGGTCGAGGGCAGGCTGAGTCCGGGAGTCAGGAATCGTTGCGCCAGAACGGAGTACGCCGCTGGCCCGGTCCCCTGGGTCAGTGCGACGAACCGCTGGCCGATCAGGTTGCGATAGCGGATGACCGCGTTGGTGCCCTCGGTGAGCGCCGAGCTGCGCAGCACCTCGAGCCCGACCTTGGCCTCGGCCCGGCCGGACCTGCGACACGACGCCGATGCTCGTGACCTTGCCGACCCGTACGCCGGCGATCCGCACGTCGTCGCCCTTCTGCAGGCCGGCGGCGTCGGTGAAGATCGCGGCTGTAGTGCACCTTGTCGCCCAGCTGGACGTTGGCGATCGTGCCGGCGAGGACGCCGAAGGCCAGCAACGTCACGACGACGAAGGCGATCAGCTTGAGCAGGCTCGAGGTGACCTTCATCGCTGGCTCACCACCGTGCCGCGGACCATCGGGCCGAGAAGCAGGTTCGACACCGACGGCGGGTGGGCGCCGAGCTCGGGCGCGAAGAGCGCGCCGGTCACGCGCTGCTCGGCCGGCGTACCGGCATCGCCCATCGCGAGCGCGCCGGGGAGGGCGTCACCGGCGGTGCTGCTGTTGCCGGTGCCGTCGTCGAACTGCTTGGGCTGGTATGGGTGCTTCTGGTTGCCGGCCGGGTGCGGCAGCCCGCGGCAGTCCGGCCCCGAGGTGTCGGCGAAGACCGGCTCCTGGCCCTGGCTGGTAGGCCGGCCGCGGCGTGATCACCTCGAGCGTGATGTGCAGCTCGTCGTTGCGCGAAGGCATCGGTCAGCCGGGGCTCGATCGCGGTCAGGCCCTGGGTCAGGCAGGGGAACTCGGGTGAGTAGCGGGCGAGCGTCGCCAGCGTCGGCCGGCTCAGCTGGCCGACCCGGATGATCCGGTCGCCGTCCTCCTGCAGCACCGAGGTCGCGGTGGTGGCCAGACCGGTCACCCCACGCAGGAACGGACCGAGCGAATCCTGTTTGGCGACAATGGTGTCCGCGGTCGTCGACAGGTTGCGGACCGTCGTCAGCAGGTCCGGGGCGGCCGCGGCGTACGTCGTCGCCACCGACGAGAGGCGCCGGATGTCGCTGGTGAGCGTCGGCAGGTGCGGGTTCAGCCCCTTGAGGTAGGCATCCAGCGCAACCAGATTCTTGCCGAGCTGCTCACCGCGACCGTCCAGAGCCGTTGCGACCGCGTTGAGGGTGGCCGAGAGCTTGGCCGGCTGCACCGCCTGGAGCAGCGGCAGCAGGTCGTCGAAGACCTGCTCCAGCTCGATGGCACTCGAGCTGCGGTCCTGCGGGATGACGTCGCCGCGGCTTGATCGCCGGGCCGAGTCGGTGCCGGCCGGCGGGACCAGCTCGACGTACCGCTCGCCGAACAGGGTCTTGGGCAGCAGGCGGGCCGAGACGTTGCTCGGGATGCTGCGGGCCGCGGCCGGCTGGAGGGCCAGCTCGACCCGCGCGCCGTGACCGACCGAGCTGATCGAGCGCACCTCGCCGACGATGAGCCCGCGGATCTTGACGTCGGACTGGTTCTGCAGCTGGTTGCCGATGTGGTCGGTCATGCAGCGTGACCGGCACGACGGGGGTGAACCGCTGCTGGAACACCGCGACGGCCAGGCCGACCAGCAGGGCCAGGACCAGGACGAAGGCCAGCCCGGCCGACCGGCGGCCCAGCCGGGGCAGGGCGGCCGAGGGCTTGTTCGCGGCTTGCAGCATCGGCGCTACCCCGCGATCCGGACGGTCGTCGTCGCGCCCCAGATGGCAAGGGAGAGGAAGAAGTCGATGATGTTGATCGCGACGATCGAGGTGCGGACCGCCTTGCCGACCGCGATGCCGACGCCGGCCGGGCCGCCGCTTGCGTGGTAGCCGTAGTAGCAGTGGATCGCGATGATCACGACCGCGAAGACCAGCACCTTGGCGAACGACCACAGCACGTCACCCGGCGGCAGGAACAGATGGAAGTAGTGGTCGTAGGTCCCCTTGGACTGCCCGTAGTAGCCCGTGGTGATGAGTCTCGTTGCGGCATAAGACGAAAGCAGCCCGATGACGTAGAGCGGCACGACTGCGACCAGCCCGGCGATCATCCGCGCGGTCACCAGGAAGGGCAGGCTCGGGATGCCCATCACCTCGAGCGCGTCGATCTCCTCGGAGATCCGCATCGCCCCGAGCTGGGCCGTGAAGCCGCACCCGACCGTGGCGGCGAGCGCCAGCCCGGACACCAGAGGGGCGATCTCGCGGGTGTTGAAGTAGGCCGAGACGAAGCCGGCGAAGGCACCGGTGCCCAGCTGGTCCAGCGCCTGATAGCCCTGCAGGCCGACCTCGGTGCCGGTGAAGAAGGCCAGAAACGCAATGACACCAACGGTGCCGCCGATGACCGAGAGTGCCCCACTGCCCAGGCTCACCTCGGCGAGCAGCCGCAGGACCTCCTTGCGGTAGCGGTGGATCGTCCGCGCGCTCCAGCCGATGCTGCGGACGTAGAACAGCAGCTGGCCGCCCAGGTCCTCCAGGGCGTCGAGGGGCCGCTTCGCGGTGCGGTTGATCGCGTCGAAGAGGCTCATCGGGTCAACCGAGCTTCGGGGGAACGAGCTGGAAGTAGATGGCCGTCAGCACGAAGTTCGAGACGAACAGCAGCATGAACGTGATCACGACCGACTGGTTGACGGCGTCGCCGACCCCCTTGGGGCCACCCCCCGCGGTCAGCCCCTTGTACGACGCCACGACGGCCGCGATCAGCCCGAAGATCAGGGCCTTGGTCTCACCGGCCCAGAGGTCCGGGAGCTGGGCGACGGCCGTGAACGACTGGAGGAACGCCCCCGGCGTGCCGCCCTGCAGGACGACGTTGAAGAAGTAGCCGCCGACCGTCCCGACGACCGAGACCAGCCCGTTGAGCAGGACCGAGACGAGCATCGTCGCGAGCACCCGGGGCACCACGAGCCGTTGGATCGGGCTGACGCCCGAGCACCTCGAGCGCGTCGATCTCCTCGCGGATCTTGCGCGAGCCGAGGTCGGCGCAGATCGCCGAGCCGCCCGCGCCGGCGATCAGCAGAGCGGTGACGATGGGGCTGGCCTCGCGCAGGATGGCCAGCACGCTGGCCGCGCCGGTGAAGCTCTGCGCGCCGATCTGCCGGGTCAGCGTGCCGAGCTGCAGCGCGATGACCGCGCCGAACGGGATCGACACCAGGGCCGTCGGCAGGATCGTGACGCTCGCGATGAACCACGCCTGGTTGACGAACTCCTTGCCCTGGAACGGCCGCCGGGGCAGCGCGCGCAGGACGTCGAGGAACAGCGCGAACAGGCTCCCGCTGGAGCGCAGGGCGGCGGCGGCCGGGTTGCTCATGACGCCGCCCGCGTCGGCGAGGGCGAAGCCGTCCGGGGCGGCGCCGAACGACCCGGGCGGCGGCGTGATGCCGTTGGCCCGGCACCACTCACCGGGCGGCCGCTGGGTCACGCGCGGGCCGCCCGTGCTGGGCTCGAGCTGGCGCGGGATCGGCGGCAGCGGCGGCAGCTCGGTCGTCCCGCTCGGACGGCCAGCTCCTCGGCGTCCTTCTCCTCGGACATGCCGATCGGGCCGACCCGCTGGGCGTTGAGGAACTGCCGCACGACCGGCTCCTGGCTGGACAGCAGCATCTCGCGCGGCCCGAACATCGCCAGGTGCCGGTGGTAGAGCAGGCCGATGTTGTCCGGCACCGTCCGGGCGGTGTTGATGTCGTGGGTGACGATCAGGAAGGTCGCCCGGATCTGGGCGTTGAGGTCGACGATCAGCTGGTTCAGGTAGGCCGTGCGCACCGGGTCGAGCCCGGAGTCCGGCTCGTCGAACAGGATGATCTCCGGGTCCAGCACCAGCGCCCGGGCCAGCCCGGCCCGCTTGCGCATCCCGCCGGAGATCTCGCCCGGGCAGCTTGGCCTCGGCCCCCTGCAGGCCGACCAGCTCGATCTTCTCCCCGACGATCGAGCGGATCTCGGACTCGGACTTCTTGGTGTGCTCGCGCAGCGGGAAGGCGATGTTGTCGTACAGGTTCATCGAGCCGAACAGCGCGCCGTCCTGGAACAGCACGCCGAACAGCTTGCGCACGGCGTACAGGTCCCGCTCGCGCAGCCGCGGCACGTCCTGGCCGTTGATCCAGACGCTGCCGCGGTCCGGGCGGAGCAGGCCGACCAGGGTCTTGAGGAAGACCGACTTGCCCGTGCCGGACGGCCCGAGCAGCACCGAGATCTCACCGGCCGGCAGGGTCAGCGAGACGTCCTGCCAGATGACCTGCGAGCCGAAGCTCTTGGTCAGTCCCTCGACCGTGATCTCGACGCCCACACCCCAGGTAACGAGGGTGCGGCGCGCAGGTTACGGCGCCGACCCGCGCTGCACCGTGGCCGACGGTGCGCGAACGGCCCCGCCGCGACGATGGGCGGGGCCGAACGAACGGCCCCGCCCGAGTGGGCGGGGCCGTCGCGCGGTGGTGCGAACTACTTGACGGTCACCGTGGCGCCGGCGCCCTCGAGGGCGGCCTTGGCCTTCTCGGCAGCGTCCTTGTTGACCTTCTCCAGGACGGCCTTGGGGGCGCCGTCCACCAGGTCCTTGGCCTCCTTGAGACCGAGGTTGGTGAGCGCGCGCACCTCCTTGATGACCTGGATCTTCTTCTCGCCCGCGGCCTCGAGGACGACGTCGAACTCGTCCTGCTCCTCAGCGGCCTCGGCCGGAGCGGCAGCGCCGCCGCCGGCAGCGGCAACCGCGACCGGAGCGGCCGCCGTCACGCCGAAGGTGTCCTCGAACGACTTCACGAACTCGGAGAGCTCCAGCAGCGTCATTTCCTTGAACGCGTCGAGCAGCTCGTCGGTGCCTAGCTTCGCCATGGTGGCGTCCTCTCGATCTGTGGCTGGTGGGCCAGTGCTGGTACGGGATGGTGCGGGGTTGGGCGGTCAGCCCTGGTCAGTGCCCTCGGCCGGGCCTCGTCGGTCGCACCTCGGTCGCGCCTCGGCGGCCTCGGCGGCCGGAGCCTCCTCGGTCGCGGCGTCCGCGGCGGCGTCGGCACTGGCTGCGTCGTCGGCGCGTCGCCGGCGGCCTGCGGGTGCAGCCTCCGCCGGTGCGGCGCCCGGCTCCTGCTCGCGCTGCTGACGCAGCGCCTCGACGAGCCGCGCGGTCTGCGACAGCGGGGCAGCGAAGAGGTAGACGGCCTGGGTGAGCGAGGCCTTCATGGCCCCGGCCATCTTGGCCAGCAGGACCTCGCGGGACTCGAGGTCCGCGAGCTTGGTGATCTCGGCAGCGTGAGCGGCTTCCCGTCGAGGTAGCCGCTCTTGATGACGAGCTGCGGGTGCGCCTTCGCGAAGTCCCGCAAGCCCTTCGCCGTCTCAACGGCGTCGCCGGTGATGAAGGCGATCGCGGACGGTCCGGCGAGCTGACCGTCGAACGCGGTCACCCCGGCTTCCTTCGCCGCGAGCTCGGTGAGGGTGTTCTTCACGACGGCGTACGTCGCGTTGGCACTGATCGCGCGGCGCAGCTGGGTCAGCTGGGCCACGGTGAGACCGCGGTACTCGGTCAGCACTGCGGCACCGGACTCGCGGAACTTGTCCGTGAGCTCGGCGACGGCGGCTGCCTTGTCCGACCTCGCCATGTGGTCTCCTTCCGGGTTCTTGCTGGCTGCTCGAACGGCCGACCCGGAAAAGACGAACGCCCCGGCGCAGATGCACGGGGCGGAGGGGCGATGCCGGCCGCGAGCGACTGCGGGCTGGGCATCGACACTGCACTTCGTTCACCTGCGCGGGTCGCCCACCGGAGCGGGACTTTCGACGTCACCCGACGTGCTCTCGGGATCGGTGACCAGCGGTCTGTGGCTGAGCCAAGGGTACGGGCCGCGGTCCCGTGGGTCAAAACGCCTCGGTCAGAACCTGCCGGACGAGGGGGTCGCTCTTGGCCGGGAGCTTGATCGCCGGCGCCGTGAGCCCCAGGCGGAGTAACGTCGTCGTGTCGGTCTCGTCGCCGTCGCTGAAGGCGGCGATGACGTCGATCTTCGATCGGCCGGCCCTTGGCGTCGAGCCAGACCCGGCACCTGGGTGTCGCCGGTCAGCTTGATCGCCGACCGGGCCTGGACCGGGAACGCCGCGATGAACGCCGCCTTGGGCACCGTGCCGTCGTACTCGGTGGCCTTGACCCCGCCGATCGTCGTCGTCGGCGCCGGTCGGTGAAGTCGCCGGCCGAGCGCCAGGATGCCGCCTGCATGGCCGGGCTCACGACGCGCGACGCCGCCGAGGATCTGGGCCTGGGCCGTCTTGAGGGTCTTGGTGTGCAGCGTGCCGGCCAGCTTGATCCAGTGCTTGCGCTGCACGACCTCGCCGCTGTTGATGTAGATCACGCCCGGCAGCACGACCGCCTTGATGTTGTCGCTGCCGTCCTTGAGCGCGACCGAGGCCCGCAGACCGGACTTGGTGAAGTCGAGCACGCCGCCCCCGGTGGTGCCCGACTCGCTCGATCGTGAACCGGGCGCTGCCCGCCGCGCGTGATCGCGGCCTGGACCCGCCGCGCCAGGTCGGCCCCCGCGACCTTGGTGCCGACACTGGTCGAGACGGTCGGCGTCGGCGACGCACTGGACGACGACGACCCGGCCGAGCCCGAGCCCGGCCCTCGCCCGAGCCGCTCGAGCCCCCGCAACCGGTGAGCGCGACGGTCGGCGGAGACGCCGACGACCAGCGTCGCGCCGAGCCGGCGCGCGGACATGGAACGAGACACAACGGCGAACACGAAGATCCCTCTGCAATGAAGAGCCGCCGGGCAGCGTTGTCTGCACCCGGACGAGATGACGAACGATCAGCGAGTGGGGCGAGCCTCAGCCCGGGAACCTCTGGACCAGCGACGCCGGCGGCGCCTTGACGTCGACCGGGGCGTTGAGGTCGGTCAGCAGCATCGTCGACGAGCCCGGCGCCGAGCTTGCTGGTGTAGGTCTGCACGACCTTGATCGGGATGTCGTCGCTGTTGACCCAGAGGTCGATGTGCGAGTCCTTGACGCCGAGCTGGTCGACCATCGACTGCAGGGTCTTCTGCTGCGACTTCTCCGTGGCGTCCAGCGCGGCGAAGACCTTGTCGATGTCGACCGTGCCGCTCAGGTGCTTGGTGCTGACGCCGCCGACGTTCTCGGTGCCGACGTACTTCAGGTCCGAGGACTTGGCCAGCAGCTGCACGGTCTGGTCGGCGTTGGCGTTGTTGAGCAACGAGTCCAGGTCGATGCCGGAGAGCTGGGAGATCTGCTTGATGCCGACGCTGATCCAGGGCTTCGAGCCGGCTCCCGGCGCCGCCCGGCACCTTGATGTAGAACGTGTTGTCGACCAGCACCTCCCGCAGCTCCTTGCCGGCCGACGCCGATCCGGAAGTCGAGCCGGGTCGGGTGATAGGCGATGACGCCGCTGAAGTTGGTCGTCTTGCCGCCGAGCACCGACGTCGTCCTGATGTGCGCGCTCTTGAGCTTGCTGCTGGAGTGGCTCGCGCCGGTCACCAGCGCGGACGCGTTGACCGCATGCGCCGGCGTGCTGCTCGAGCTGCCCGAGCTGCTGGCGTGCGCCGGAGCCGCCCGCCGCCGAGCCGCCCGAGGCTGCCGGAGCAGCCGGCCAGGGCGAGGGCGCAGACCGCGACCGAGGTCAGGACGAGGGCGGTACGACGGCGAACCGGGCGCAGGTGGCGCATGACAGGGACTCCCCTAAGCAGCGGACGGCCAAAGTCCTGCCACCATAAATGGCCGTCACGCTGCGTGCGCGCGTTTTCCACAGAGTCGGCCGACTGCTCGCCGACGCCCGAGTGGGCGCCGCGGCTCAGGAGTGCGACGAGATGACGTCCGCCGCCGGCGGCGGGGTGACCGCCGGCGCGCGACCCCAGTCGCGCGTACGTCACGGTCACCAGGTCCGGCTTGCCGTCGTAGCTGCCGGACGTCACGACCTTGACCGGGCGGTCCGCGCCGTCGAGCCAGACCCGCAGGTGGCTGTCGCCGGTGATGTCCTTGCGCATGATGTCCCGGAACTGGGCGGGCAGCCCGGCCTGGACGGCGGCGCGCGGGATCGTCCCGTCGTACTCCGTCGCTGGGACGCCGGCCGACGTCGGTCGGGCCGGACGGGGTGAAGCCGCCGGCCGCGGACCAGCTCGTGGTCTGCGACGAGACGTCGGCCGAGTTGGTCATGTAGCTCAGCAGTGGGGCCATGGCCGACGAGAGCGGGTCGGTGCCGCCGGCTCGTGACCTCGAGCCAGTGCCGGCCGTCGACGACCTCGCCGACATCGGCGTACAGGATCGCCGGGCACCGCGATCACCCGGAGCTTGTCGGTGCCGTCGGTGAAGTCGAACCGGACGCTGACCGACGGTGCCGTGGATCGCGAGCACCCCGGTGGCGTCCGGTCCCGAGGTCTTCGAGCTCTGCAGCGCGAAGCGGGCCGAGCCGGCCTTGGCCATCGCGGCCCGGACCCGCGCGGCGAGCACCGCTCCGGCGATCGGGCCGCCCGCCGTCGCGCCGCCGGTCGAGGTGGTCGCGGTGGTCGCCGAGCCGGACGCCGAAGCGTCCGCCGAGTCGATCCGCGGTGGCGGCGTCGAGTGCGAACAGCCGGTCAGTACGACGCCGAGGCCCAGCGTGGTGACGAGGCCCCGCGTCGTACGCCGCATGAGGCCATCCTCACCCCGCGACCGGCGGCGTCAGGACTCGGTGTCCTCGACCAGCAGGTTGCGGGTGCGGGCCGGGTCGAGCGGGATGCCCGGGCCCATCGTCGTCGTCATCGTGGCCTTCTGCACGTAGCGGCCCTTGGACGCCGACGGCTTGAGCCGCAGGATCTCGTCCAGCGCGGCGGCGTAGTTCTCGACCAGGTTCTGCTCGGAGAACGAGGTCTTGCCGATGATGAAGTGCAGGTTGGCGTGCTTGTCCACGCGGAACTCGATCTTGCCGCCCTTGATCTCGGTCACGGCCTTCGCGACGTCCATCGTGACGGTGCCGGTCTTCGGGTTGGGCATCAGGCCGCGCGGGCCGAGCACCTTGCCGAGCCGGCCGACCTTGCCCATCAGGTCCGGCGTCGCGACGACCGAGTCGAAGTCGAGCCAGCCGCCCTGGATCCGCTCCAGCAGGTCGTCCGACCCGACGTAGTCGGCGCCGGCCGCCTCGGCCTGGGCGGCGCGCTCACCGGTCGCGAGGACCAGGACGCGGGCCGTCTTGCCGGTGCCGTGGGGCAGGTTGACCGTGCCGCGGATCATCTGGTCCGCCTTGCGCGGGTCGACGCCCAGCCGCATGGCGACCTCGACGGTCGCGTCGTACTTCGTGGTCGAGGTGCCCTTGGCGATCCGGACCGCCTCGAGCGGGGCGTAGAGCTTGTCGCGGTCGATCTTCTCTTCCGCGGCGCGGTAGGACTTGCTGCGCTTCATGGTGCTGCTCCTTCAATCAGGTGTACGGCGGGAGTTGTGGTCCTGCGGGCCGAAGCTGGCCCTGCCACGTGGTGCTGGTGTTGATGGGTCGTGCTGGGTCTTGCTGGGTGGTAACTACTTGCCCTCGACGGTGATTCCCATCGAGCGGGCGGTGCCGGCGATGATGTTGGCCGCCGCCTCGATGTCGGTGGCGTTGAGGTCCTCCATCTTGGTCTGCGCGATGGTGCGGACCTGGTCGCGGGTCAGCCGGGCGACCTTGGTCTTGTGCGGCTCGCCCGAGCCCTTGGCGACCCCGGCGGCCTTCTTGATCAGCTCGGCGGCCGGCGGCGTCTTGGTGATGAAGGTGAACGAGCGGTCCTCGTAGACCGTGATCTCCACCGGGATGACGTTGCCGCGCTCGGACTCCGTCTGGGCGTTGTACGCCTTGACGAACTCCATGATGTTGACGCCGTGCTGGCCCAGCGCGGGGCCGACCGGCGGGGCGGGCGTCGCAGCGCCGGCCTGGATCTGCAGCTTGATGAGGGCTGCGACCTTCTTCTTGGGAGGCATTCCTTGGCTTCCTTGCTGTGGGTGGTGGTGGAACGAAGGCTTGGTACGACGGGGGCGGTGCGGGTCCGGCGGGCTAGATCTTGGTGACGTCGCTGAAGGCGAGCTCGACCGGGGTCTCGCGGCCGAAGATCGACACGAGGACCTTGAGCTTCTGGCCGTCGACGTTGATCTCGGAGATCGTCGCGGGCAGCGTCTCGAACGGCCCGGTCATGACCGTGACCGACTCGCCGACCTCGAAGTCGACGACCTTGACCTCGGCGGTCTTCGGCTTGTCCTTGGTCTCCAGCGTCGGGGCGAGCATCGAGAAGACCTCGTCCAGGCTCAGCGGCACCGGCTGGTGGGTGTGCCCGACGAAGCCGGTCACGCCCGGCGTGTGCCGGACGGCGCCCCACGACTCGTCGGTGAGGTCCATCCGGACCAGCACGTAGCCGGGCATCCGCACGCGGCGGACCTGCTTGCGCTGGCCGTTCTTGATCTCGGTCACCTCTTCCATGGTGACCTCGACCTGGTAGATGTAGTCCTCCATGTTGAGGCTGACGATCCGGGTCTCGAGGTTGGCCTTGACCCGGTTCTCGTAGCCCGCGTAGCTGTGGATCACGAACCACTCGCCCGGCGCCCGGCGCAGCTCGGCCTTGAACGCCACAGCGGGGTCGATCTCGTCGTCCTCGTCAGCCGGAGCCTCGTCAGCCGGAGCCTCGTCGGCCGGAGCCTCGTCGGCCGGAGCCTCGTCGGCCGGAGCCTCGTCAGCGGGCGCCTCGTCGGCGGTCTCGGCGGTCTCGTCGGTGGGGTCGACAGCGAGCTCGGCCTCCTCGACGGGTGCGTCGTCGGAGGTCGTCACCTGCTCGTCCTCGACCTGGGTGTCGGTCCACTGCTCGGACACGTGCTGACCTGCTTCCTCGGTAGATCTGGGGGCGTACGTGGTGCGGGCTGCGGCGCTACTTCCCGCCGCCGAAGACCAGGAGCACCAGGTGCCCGAACCCGTAGTCGAGCACGGAGACGAAGGCCATGACGGCCGTCACGAAGACGAGCACGACGCTGGTGTAGGTGATCAGCTCACTGCGGGTCGGCCGGACGACCTTGCGGAGCTCGGAGACGACCTGACGGAAGAACAGCCCGATCCGCGCGAAGAAGCCACGCTGGGCCTTCGCACCTCTCGGGCCGCGGTCGGACGCGCGCGGGTCGCGCTCGTCGGCCGTGCTGATATCCGTCACTGACCTCACCTTGTCATCCGGCGATCTTCCAACGCAGGGCAGGAGGGACTCGAACCCCCAACCGCCGGTTTTGGAGACCGGTGCTCTACCAATTGAGCCACTGCCCTACAGACGGCGTGACGGCTGCTGTCCGACGCCGTTCCACGTTCAGTACCCACGTGCTAACCGATTGTGGGCATGCGTCAGCATGGCGGTCGTCAACCACCCGAGGGGCCACTGTACGCGAGACCGGGCGGCCCAGGCGAACCAGCGAGTGGGAGCATGGCCGGGTGAGCCAGCAGACCTCTCCCTCAGCCGACCGGCCTCCGATCCCGCCCGGATCTCGCCAGGATCTCGCAGCGGATCGGCAGCATCGCCGAGTCGGCGACGCTCGCGGTCGATGCCAAGGCCAAGGCCCTCAAGGCGGCCGGGCGGCCGGTGATCGGCTTCGGCGCCGGCGAGCCGGACTTCCCCACCCCGGACTACATCGTGGCGGCGGCGATCGAGGCCGCGGCGGACCCGGCGAACCACCGCTACACCCCGGCCGGCGGCCTGCCCGCCCTGAAGTCGGCGGTCGCGGCCAAGACGCTGCGCGACTCGTCGTACGAGGTCAGCCCGGAGCAGGTGCTGGTCACCAACGGCGGCAAGCAGGCGGTCTACCAGGCGTTCGCGACCGTGCTCGACCCGGGCGACGAGGTGTTGCTGCCCGCGCCGTACTGGACGACCTATCCCGAGGCGATCCGGCTGGCCGGCGGCGTTCCGGTGGAGGTCTTCGCCGGCGAGGACCAGGGCTACCGGGTCTCGGTGGAGCAGCTCGAAGCAGCCCGTACGCCGCGCAGCAAGGTCCTGTTGTTCTGCTCGCCGTCGAACCCGACCGGCGCGGTCTACTCACCCGAGCAGGTGCGGGCGATCGGGCAGTGGGCGGTCGAACACGGCATCTGGGTCATCACGGACGAGATCTACGAGCACCTGACGTACGACGGCGCGGTGTTCTCGTCGATGCCGGTGCAGGTGCCGGAGCTGGCCGACACCTGCATCGTCCTCAACGGCGTCGCCAAGACCTATGCCATGACCGGTTGGCGGGTGGGCTGGATGATCGGCCCGCGCGACGTCATCAAGGCGGCGACGAACCTGCAGTCCCACCTCACCTCGAACGTCGCCAACGTGTCGCAGCGGGCCGCGATCGCCGCGGTGACCGGCGACCTGGCCGCGGTCGCGATGATGCGCGCGGCCTTCGACCGGCGGCGGCGGACCATCGTGTCGATGCTCAGCGAGATCGACGGCGTGGTCTGCCCGATGCCGGAGGGCGCGTTCTATGTCTACCCGTCGGTGAAGGGCGTCCTGGGCCGCTCGATCGCCGGGCGCACGCCGACGACCTCGGTGGAGCTGGCCGAGCTGATCCTCGAGGAAGCCGAGGTGGCGGTGGTGCCGGGTGAGGCGTTCGGGCCGAGTGGCTACGTGCGGCTGTCCTATGCCCTGGGCGACGAGGACCTGGTCGAGGGCGTCGGCCGGATCCAGAAGCTGCTCGGCTAGCCGCCTCTCCTGATTCGAGCCCGAACTGACCCCCTCTGCTGGGTCACTCGGGGCTCGAATCCCTCATCGGCCGGGGGTGCTGTAGAGGCGGTTGGTGGCCGAGACGACGGTGGCCGAACCGCCGGCGGTGAACACGATCGGGTCCAGGTCGACATCGAGCGCACCGGCGCCGGCGCCCAGGTGGATGCTGGCGGCCCAGGTCAGCTGCACCTGCACCTGGTGGACGCCCGGCCGGTCGTAGACGCCCTTGACGTAGTAGCCGTCAGTGGCCGACGAGCGCGGGTCCATCCCCTCGGCGTAGCGGTGCCCGGCCCCGGTCGCGGTCTGGCCCGATCCCAGGTCCCAGACGTAGGTCGGGACTGCGGTGATCGCCCCGGCCAGCGGGCGTTGGATCGCCAGCTGGGTGGTGTGCTGGGCCGGCGCCGAGAACAGCATCGGCCAGTGGACCAGCCCGCGGGTCGCCGGCTGCACCGCCACGGTCGGCCGGCCGACCTGCTTGACCAGCTCGTCCCGAACGGCGGCGACCACGTCGGCCATCGGCACCGACTTCCCCTCATACACACAGATCGCCTCCCCGTAGGGCTCCATCTGGCCGACCGGTCGGCCGTCCGGGCCCTTCTCCGCCCGCACCCCCTGGAACCGGGCCACCCGCAACGGCTCGCCATCGGGATCCGACCCGGGCCGGACAGTTCGCGAAGTTCGCGCAGATCCCACCGGTGCCCGCGTTCTCATCGCATGGCGTCGACCAAGCGAGTAGACGTACTTCGACCCCTCCGGATCATCCGAAGCCGTGATCTGCGACCCATAGCCGAAGGTCCGCGTCTCCGGGTCATACGAGCAACGCCAACTTCCCGCAGGACGATGCGCGTCCGAGCGTCGTTGAAGTGCGTCGCGCATTCAGCCGCGCCAGACGATGCCGGCGCGGCGATGCAGACGACGCCACCATGACCAGCGGCCATCAACGAGGCGCCATCCGTCGGATCACTGGGCACCTGCTCATCAGTGACGAGCCAACGTCACCGGCGATGCTCTGAACGGTCCACGTAAATCGGACGGCGTCGCCGCCCGCGAACTGCTCGATGACTCGTGCTTCCAGCTTCGACGACGACTCGGGCTGTCGGTCACTGGTGCCCTCGACGACCACCAGATGATCGCTGACCTCGTGCGAGCCCGACGCCGAGTCACGACGCGCAGATCGTCCCACCGATGATGTTCGTGCCCTTGGTCGTGGATCCTGTCTACGCGGTCGGCATTTCCGACGCAGAAGTCGCACGCCTTGGTGAAGGTGCGTCGATAAGCGGTGCTCGAGCCGGATTTGAGCATCGCGTTGTACTCGGCGTACAGCTTCTGGACGGCGGCGATGGCGGCTGCGGCGGCGACGTCGGTGGGGTTGCCGCTGGGGGTGGCGGTCGTGGGGGTGGCCGCCGTACCGGGATGCATCGGGGTCGGGGCAGCGGCGGGGTCTGACCCGCAGCACCCGGCCACGAGCAGGCAGCCCAGAGCAACGGACACAGCAGTAGCGAGTGGCCCCCTGCGGGCCGACGACATCCGGCGCATCGCCCAAACCTAGCGAATCACCCGGATCGTCCATAACCGACCTGTGGACGGACCGGCCAGCAGGCTCTCCGACCGGCGCGACATAGTGGGCGCCATGCAGGTGGACCCAGGCGCGCCCGTCGTACGGGTTCGGGGTCTGATGAAGTCCTACGGCGCACGTCCGGCGGTCGCCGGGATCGACCTGGACATCTTCGCGGGGGAGATCTTCGCGCTGCTCGGGCCCAACGGAGCCGGCAAGACGACGACGGTCGAGATCCTCGAGGGCTTCCGCGAGCGCGACGCCGGCGAGGTCACGGTGCTCGGCAACGACCCCGCCGCCCGGGACCGGGCCTGGCGGGCTCGGCTCGGCATCGTGCTCCAGTCCACGAGTGACGCCGGTGAGCTGACTGTTCGCGAGCTGGTCCGGCACTTCGCCGGCTTCTACCCGGAGCCGCGCCGACCCGGACGAGGTGATCGAGTCCGTCGGCCTGACGTCGTCGGCCGGCACGCGCGCGGGCGCCCTGTCCGGCGGGCAGCGGCGACGGCTCGACGTCGCGCTGGGCATCGTCGGCAAGCCGGAGCTGCTCTTCCTCGACGAGCCGACGACCGGCTTCGACCCCGAGGCGCGGCGGGCGTTCTGGCGGTTGCTGGAGTCCTTGCGCGACAGCGGCACGACGATGATCCTGACGACGCACTACCTCGACGAGGCCGAGCACCTGGCCGACCGGGTCGGCGTGATCGCCGGCGGCGTCATCCTCGACGTGGGCCGCGTCGACCAGATCGGGCCGGCCAACCTGCGCACGCCCATCGTGCGGTGGCGCGAGGGCGACCGCATCGTTGAGCGTCGCACCGACGAGCCGACCGCTCTGGTGCTGTCGCTGTCCGAGCAGTTCGGCGGTGCGGTGCCCGAGCTCGAGGTGCGCCGGCCGAGCCTGGAAGACGTCTATCTGGCCATGATCGGACCGGTCGAGGTCAACAGCGAGGTCGACAGCGAGGCCGCCGCATCATGACCGCCCAAACGCCGAGCGTCGCGCGGATCGCGTTGTCCCGCACCGTGATCGAGCTGAAGGAGTTCAGCCGCGAGCGCGAGGCGGTCGTCTTCATCCTGGCCTTCCCGGTGCTCCTGCTGGTGATCTTCTCGTCGGTCTTCGGCTCGGGCGACGACTTCATCACGCTGCCCTCCGGTCAGGGGATCAGCGCCGCGCAGTACTACCTCACCGGGATGGTCGCCAGCGGGGTGATGCAGTCGAGCTTCCAGTCGATGGCGATCAGCCTGTCGGTGGAGCGCGACACCGGCAGCCTCAAGCTGTTGCGCGGTACGCCGATGCCGCCGCTGGCCTTCTTCCTCGGCAAGATCGGCCAGGTCCTCGTCACGACGGTGGTGCAGCTGGCCATCCTGCTCGCCTGCAGCCGGCTGTTCTTCGGCGTACACCTCCCGGCCGATGCGGCGCACTGGCTTCGGCTGGGCTGGCTGGTCCTCCTCGGGGTCCGCCGCGGGCACGGCGCTCGGCATCGCGTTCTCCGCGGTGCCCAAGTCCGGTCGCTCCGCACCGGCCGTCGTGACGCCGATCGTCATCGTCCTGCAGTTCCTGTCCGGCGTTTTCTTTCCCTACTACAACATTCCCGAGTGGATGCGGGCGATCGCCTCGGCGTTCCCGCTGCGCTGGATGGCGCAGGGCATGCGCTCGGTCTTCCTGCCGGAGGTGATGGTCGACGCCGAGCCCGGGCACTCCTGGCACCTCGGCCTGGGCGCGCTCGTGATGTCGACCTGGCTCGTCGTCGGTCTCTTCCTCGCGGTGCGGACCTTCCGCTGGGTGCGCGAGCGGCGGGCCTAGTCGTTGCGTGACCTGACCCGGCTGCCCAAGGCCCATCTGCACCTGCACTTCACCGGTTCCATGCGGCCGGCGACCCTGCTCGACCTGGCACGCCGGCACGGCGTGCACCTGCCCGACGCGCTGACCGCCGGCAGCCCCCGCAGCTGCACGCGACCGACGAGAAGGGCTGGTTCCGGTTCCAGCGGCTCTATGACATCGCCCGGTCGTGTGTCCGCGACGAGTCGGACGTGCGCCGGCTCGTGCTGGAGGCGGCCGAGGACGACGCCCGCGACGGCTCGCGCTGGCTCGAGCTCCAGGTCGACCCGACGTCGTACGCGGTGCATCTCGGTGGGCTCACCCCGACCCTCGAGCTGATCCAGGACGCCGCCCGAAACGCCTCGGCCGCAACGGGAGTCGGCATCTCGCTGATCGTGGCGGCCAGCCGGATGCGGCACCCGCTTGGATGCCCGGACCCTGGCCCGGCTCGCCGTGCACCATGCCGGCGACGGGCCGGGTGAGGTCATCGGCTTCGGTCTCAGCAACGACGAAAGGCGTGGTGACACAAGGGAGTTCGCCGGGGCCTTCCGCATCGCTCGGGGCGCGGGCTTGCTGTCCGTGCCGCACAGCGGCGAGCTGCTGGGGCCCGGACACGTCCGGACGACGCTCGACAACCTGGACCCGGACCGGATCGGCCACGGCGTCCGGTCGGTGGAGGACCCGACCGTGCTCGCGGACGTGGTCGACCGCGGCATCACGCTGGAGGTCTGCCCGGGCAGCAACGTCGCGCTCGGGGTCTATCCGGACCAGCCGGCCGTGCCCGCTCCGGCCGCTGATGGCGGCCGGGGCGCGGATCGCCCTGGGCGCCGACGACCCGCTGCTCTTCGGCTCGCGGCTGGCCGACCAGTACCGCTACGCCCGGCGAGGACCACGCCTGCACTGACGCCGAGCTTGCCGACCTGGCCCGGAGCTCGTTCCTCGGCTCGCGAGCTCCCGACGCCGTACGACGCCAGGCCCTGGCCGACATCGACGCCTGGCTCGACCGCACCCCTAGTTGCAGGGTCAGAGGGTGAGGCCGACGAGGCGGGGCTCGGGCTCGAGCCGGACCCCGAACCGGTCCTGCACCCCGTCGCGGACGGTGCGGGCCAGCACCAGCAGGTCGCCCGCGCTCGCGCCGCCGCGGTTGGTCAGCGCCAGCGTGTGCTTGGTCGACAGCGCCGCCGGCCCGGGCATCCCGTAGCCCTTGCCGAAGCCGGCCCGCTCGATCAGCCAGGCGGCGCTGGTCTTGACCCCGTTCTCGGCGGGGTACGACGGTGGCTCACCCGCCCCCGCCAGCCCGGCCCGCGCGGCCAACCGGGCGAACGCCCCCGTCGACAGGATCGGGTTGGTGAAGAACGAGCCCGCGCTCCAGGTGTCATGGTCGGCCGGGTCCAGCACCATGCCGCGGGCCCGCCGCTGAGCCAGAACGGCCTCGCGGGCATCCGCCAGCGGCACCCGCGAAGCCGAGCGAAACCCCAAGCGCCCGAGCCAGATCGGCGTACCCGATCGGCCCGGACAGGTCGCCGAACGGCAGCTGGAACGTCACGTCGAGCACGACGTACCGGCTGTCGGTCTTGAACAGCGAGCTGCGATAGCGTGAAGCCGCACTCGCCGACGGCGAAGGTGCGCACCCGGTCCTCGCGCCGGTCCCAGGTGCGGACCGAGCTGATCGTCTGCGCGACCTCCTGCCCGTAGGCGCCGACGTTCTGCACCGGCGTCGCCCCGGTCGAGCCGGGGATGCCCGACAGCGCCTCGATGCCGACCCAGCCCTCGTCGACCGCACGCCGTACGACGTCGTCCCAGGGCACTCCGGCCGCGACCTGCAGGGACATCCCGCTGCACAGGTCCGACGACGCCACCTCGATGCCGTCCGTCGCGATCCGCACGACCGTCCCGTGGAAGCCCTCGTCGGCGACCAGCACGTTGGACCCGCCGGCCATGACGAGCAGCGGCTCGTCCGCGTCGTCGACCTCGTGCACGGCGTCGACCAGGTCGTCCGTGGTCGTCACCGTCACCAGCCGCGCAGCCGGTCCGCCGACCCGCAGTGTGGTCAGGTCAGCGAGCGGGGCATCCTCGACGACCTCGGCGGTGGCATCCATGACGCGCAAACGCTACCGACTGCAAACCGGTTGGCAGCCAGGCGGGCGGCCCGTGATGATCGGGACGTGCCTCAACCGACGGAAGCAAGCCCGGACCGGTTCCTCGACCTGCCCGGCGGTCGGCTGCGCTATCGCGACGAGGGCCCGGGGACGCCGATCGTGCTGCTCCACGCCGGGCATCGCCCAGCTCGAGTCCTGGGACGCGGTGACGGCGAGGCTGCTCGACGCGGGCCATCCGCGTCGTACGTCCGGACCTGCGCGGCTGGGGCCAGTCGACCACCGAGGACGTCGACTTCGACCCGCGGGCCGACGCGGTCGCGCTGCTCGACCAGCTCGGGATCGACGCGGGCGGTCTTCGTCGGCAACTCGATGGGCGGCATTCTCGCCTTCGACCTGGCGATCGAACACCCCGACCGGGTCGCTCGGCGTCGTCGGCGTTGGCGCCGGGCTCAGTGGCTTCGAGGCCGACGGACACCGCCGAGGAGATCGCGATCTTCGAGCAGTTCGAGCGGCTTGGAGTCGGCCGACCCGCCGGACCCGGACGCCATCGCCGACCTCGACGTCAAGGTCTGGGTCGACGGCCCGGCGCAGCCCGAAGGCCGTGCGCCGCAATGGATCCGGGACGCCGTCGTCGAGTGGGACCGCGCGATCAACCAGCCCGGACACGAGATGGGCCGTCGCATCGCGGCTCGACCCGCCGGCCGCCGAGCGCCTGGCCGAGCTCACCTGCCCGGTCCTCGCCGTCGCCGGCACGCTGGACTTCGGCTACGTCGCCCCCACGGCCCGACACCTCGAGCTGAACGCCCCGAACGCCCGGGCCGTCGTCTGGGACGACGTCGCGCACATGATCGGCATGGAGCAGCCCGACCGGCTGGCCGACCTGGATCGTGGCCTTCGCCCGACCGCTCTACGACTGAAGGACCCTGATGACGCCCGACACCCCGACTCCCGACTGACGTTCGCCGCCGCCTGGGTCGCCGCCTGGAACGCCCACGACGTCGAGGCGGTGCTGGCCCACTTCGCCGAGGACGCGGTCTTCACCTCGCCCGTCGCCACCCGCGTCGTGCCCGGCAGCGACGGTGTCCTGCGCGGCAAGGCGGCGATCCGCGACTACTGGACCACGGCCCTGCGCGGGCTGCCCGACCTGCGGTTCGAGGTGCTCGGCACGTACGCCGGTGTCGACACGCTGGTCATCAACTACCGCAACCAGCGCGGCGGGCTGGTCAACGAGGTGCTGACCTTCGCCGACGGCCTGGTCGTGCACGGCCGCGGCACCTACCTGGCGGCCGCCGCCGCCGACGTCGGCGCCATGGACGGCCCCGACCTCGAGCTCACCGGTGACCGGGTCATGCTGGTGCCGGTGCGCGGCGACCAGGTCGACGACCTGCGGCGGATCCGGCGGACCCCGAGGTCGAAAGCCGTTGGGGCGTCGAGACCTACGAGCCGCCGTGGCCGTTCGGCGACCCGGGCGCGTCGTCTTCACGGTCCTGGTCGACGGCGTCGTCCGCGGGCTGATCCAGTACGGCGAGGAGGACGAGCCGGACTACCGGCACGCCTCGATCGACCTGTTCCTGGACCCGGCGGTGCACGGCCAGGGCATCGGGCGCGACGCCGTGCGGACGATGGTCCGGCACCTGTTCGAGGACCGTGGGCACCGGCGGATCACCATCGACCCGGCCGCGGACAACGAGGCCGCGATCCGGTGCTACGCGGCCGTCGGCTTCCGGCCGGTCGGGCGTGCTGCGCGGCTACGAGCGCGACCCCGACGGCCGGGGCTGGCACGACGGCCTGCTGATGGACCTGCTGGCCGACGACGGCTGACTGCGCGCGGCGCCCGACGCGTCGTCGATCTAGGCCGCGGTGTCCCAGCGGTCGAGCACCAGGTCGTCGGCCGAGATGTCGTCGAAGCTCCAGGCGTCGACGGCCGGGTCCTCGGCTCCTCGGCGGCCACCCACACCGCACGGAGCGGGCCACGCTGGCGAGGCACCCGAGGCACGGCGCTGCGGCACCCGCGGCATCCGCGGGACGCGCGGCGTCGCGGCGGGCACGAGCACCGCACCCTCGACCGAGGCCTCGACCAGGACCGGCAGCTGCTCCGGCACCGACGCCGGCCTCCGCACCGCGACGGGCTCCGGCTCAGACACCGACTCGGCGTCGACCGCGGAGGCCAGCGTGCTGAGCGCGACCCCGGTCAGGATGGCCAGCCCGGCGCCGATCTGAGCCGGCGTGATGGCCTCACCGAAGAACAGCGCGGCCGCAGCCAGCGCCGACCAGCGGCTCGATGTTGATGAACGACCCGGCGACGACGGCGGAGACCCGCGACTGGCCGAAGGCGAACAGCACCCACGGCAGCAGCGTGCCCGACGACGGACAGGGCGATGACGCCGAGGAACGGACCGACGCTCGGCACCGAAGGCGGCGTGCCCTCGCGTCACGATGGCGATCGGCAGCGCGGTCACGGCCGCCGCCATGAACTGCACGGCGGTCACGGCCATCGGGTCGCGCCCCTCGAGCATCCGGACCTGGGCCACGGTCATCGCGGCGCTGATGGCGAGCGAGAAGAGCACGAGCCCGTCGCCGTACACGCTGGAGGAGCCGCCACCGCCGCCGGCGACCACGGCCACGCCGAGCAGGGACACGACAAGGCCGGCCCAGGCCTGCGCCGGACAGCCGGCTGCGGTGCCAGACGCCGGCGATCAGGGCGACCAGGACCGGGATCGAGCCGACCATCATCGAGGCGTGGCTGACGCTGGTCAGACCGACCCCGACGTTCTGGATGACGACGCAGACCCCGACGCCCAAAGCGCCCCAGACCAGGATCTCCGGAGTGAAGGCCGCCCGCAGGTGACGGCGGGCCGGAACGGCCAGCAGCAGGGCGGCCAGACCGAACCGCACGACCGTCAGCCAGCCCGGCGCCAGCCACTCGAGGGAGAGCTTGGACAGGGGCATGCTCGACCCCCACAGCACACCGGCGGTGGCGAGGGCGAGGATGGCGGGGCGACGAGCGTTGTTCACGTTTCAATGATCAGCCCTCGCGGGCCGCTCAAGGGCCGCGAACACTCACTCTGACGCACTATCGTTCGGTGCTATGGCCACTTTGCTTGATGAAATTGACATTCACCTGCTATCGCTACTCCAAACGGATGCAGATGTTACAAACGTCGACCTGGCCCGGTCCGTGGGCCTGTCCCCCGCGGCCACGCTGCACCGGGTCCGGCACCTCAAGGAGACCGGGGTCATCCGGGTCATCGCGGCCCGGCTCGACCCGGCTGCGTCGGGCTTCGCGCTGACGGTCTACGTCGCGGCGACGCTGACCCGGCACGACCCGCGGGCCAGCAACGCCTTCGAGGAGATGCTCCGCTCGATGCCGCAGGTGATCGCCGCCGACCTGGTGGCGGGCGAGATGGACTACCTGATCACCCTGGTGACCCGCGACGTCGCCGAGCTGCAGCAGGTGCTGTCCCAGCTCGCCGTTCGCGGCGGGCAGCGGCTGCTGACCTACCTGAAGCTTCAGGAGGTCAAGGCGCCGTCGCCCTTGCCGCTCAGCGGACCCGGGGCCCCTTCGGCCGGCTCGAGCGGGCGCTCCACCGGCGCCAGGACCGCGATGAGGACCAGGGCGACCAGGACGACGGACACCGCCCGGCGCACGCCCACCCCGTCGGCGACGAACCCGACCAGCGGCGGCCCAGCGAGGAACGCCAGGTAGCCGATCGACGTCACGACGCCGAGCCGCGGCGCGGCCCAGACCGGGTCGTCGGCCGCGGCACTCATCCCCATCGGGAAGCCGAGCGCCGCGCCCGCTCCCCACAGCACCCCGCCGAGGATCGCGATCGGGAGCCACGGGCCGACGACAACGAGCAGGATCCCGACGCCCGCGGCGAGTGCGGAGCAGCGCAGGGTGACGACGCGACCGAACCGGTCGATCACCATCGTGCCCACCGTGCGCCCGGCGGTCATCATCGTCACGAAGACGCCAAAACCCAACGCCCCGAACACTTCTCGCTGGTGATAGCCATCCACGAGGGTCAGGCCGAACCAGTCGTTGGCAACGCCCTCGACCAACGCGGCGCAGAGGGTGACAACGCCGATCAGCAAGGTACGGCGCTCGGTCCAGGCCCGCAGCGCGGCCCGGGGCGGCGCGGGCTCGGCATCGCCGTGCGGGTCGGCCACGAGGAACCAGCGACAGGCCACCTCGGCCGCGACCAGGCAGACCGCGCCCGCGATCAGCAGGTGGACGACGAGCGGCGCGCCCACCGCGGCGAAGCCCGCGCCGACCAGCGCGCCGGCCACGCTGCCCAGGCTCCAGGCCGCGTGGAACCTCGGCATGATCGAGCGCCGCAGGCCCTGCTCGACCGCGGCCCCCTCGACGTTCATGGCGACGTCCCAGAGGCTGGTGCCGAGCCCGAACAGGAACAGGCCCAGCGCGGCGACCAGCGGCTGGTGCCCGCTCACGCCGGCCCCGGCGACCATCACGCCCCCGGCGCACACCACCGAGAACACGTGCAGGGCCCCGCGCGCCCCGAGCCGGAGCACCACGTGCCCGGCCGTCGGGAGGGCCAGCGCCGAGCCGAGGGCCGGGCAGAGCAGGAGCAGCCCGAGCTGGCCGGGCGAGAGGTCGAGGGTCGAGCGGACGGCCGGGATACGCGAGATCCAGCTGGCCATGAGGAGGCCGTTGATGAAGAAGACGGCGAAGACGGCGTTGCGCGCTCGCAGGACCTCGCTGGCGACCCCGGCGGGCGCGGTCAAGGCAGACGGACCGTGGCCTGGGCGCGGCCCAGGACCGTGACATCGGCGCTGCGCACGGTCAGGTCGACGCGCACGGTGCGGGTCTCGTCGTCCTTGAGGGCGACGACGCCACTGACCTCGAGGTCGGCGTGACCGGGATCCGGCACGACGACCGTCTTGGTGAACCGGACGCCGTACGCCGCCACGGCCCCCGGGTCGCCGGCCCACGCCGTCACGACCTCGACCGCGGCGCCCATGGTGAACATGCCGTGGGCGATGACGTCGGGCAGCCCGACCTCGGTCGCGAACCGCGGGTTCCAGTGGATCGGGTTGAAGTCGCCGCTGGCCCCGGCATAGCGGACCAGGTGCTCGCGCGTGATGGCGACGGTGCGCGAGCGGGAGCTGGTCGCCGACCTGCACGTCGTCGTACTCGGGGCCGGCTCACGAGTCCTCACCGCGGACGACGATGGTGCCCAGCGCCGTACAGACCGGCTCGCCGGCCTCGGTCGCGATGTCGCTGCGCAGCACGATCATGCTGTGGCCGCCCGCGCCGCGGATCGAGTCGACGGTCAGCACCGTGACCAGGCGGTCGCCGGCGACGATCGGCCGGTGGTGGATGAACTTCTGCTCGCCGTGGACGACCCGGCTGTAGTCGATGCCGGCCTCGGGGTCGTCGGTGTACCGGAAGTTGGCCCGGTGGGCGACGATCATCGCCATCGTCGGCGGGGCGATGACGTCCGGGTAGCCCAGGGCCTGCGCCGCCTCGGGGTCGACATGGGCCGGATTGACCGGATTGCCGGCCGCGGTGGCCTCGGCGAACGACCGGATGGCCTCACGCCCGATCTCGAAGACCGGTGTGGGCGGGTAGACGCGACCGATGAACTCTGTGTTGACGGGCACTGTGTCGTCGAGAACCGAGGCCGGCTCAGACCTGCGTCAGCGGGTCTCGCGATGAACCGTGTGACGGCCGTCGCGCGGGCAGAACTTCTTCATCTCGAGCCGGTCGGGGTCGTTGCGCCGGTTCTTCTTGGTGATGTAGTTGCGGTCCTTGCACTCCACGCAGGCCAGCGTGATCTTCGGACGCACATCCGTGCTCTTGCTCGCCACGGGACAGCCTTCTCTCGCAAACTCGTACGCAGTGGGGCACGCGCGTGAATCGGGCGCACGCGACGTATCAGGGTAAGGGATCCAGCACGCCTGCGTCGAACTCGTGTAGCGGGGGCGGGACTCGAACCCGCGACACAACGATTATGAGCCGTTTGCTCTAACCACCTGAGCTACCCCGCCGAGTGCGGTCCGGTGGCCGGTGACCGCCGTGTGGCGGGCTGCCGACCAGGTCCGCGCAGAGCCCCAATAGGGAATCGAACCCTAGACCTTCTCCTTACCATGGAGACGCTCTGCCGTCTGAGCTATTGGGGCGCGGGCAGCAGGTTACACGCTGCGGGCCGTGCCCCGCCTGCCCGTTCGACGAGCGATCAGGCCTGGGCCGGAGCGACCTGGTAGCCGAGCTGCGTCGCGGTCTGCCGGGCGCCGTCGGTGACCGGCACGGCGACCACCGCGGTGCCGTAGGCGCAGATCTCGGTCCAGACGTCGCCCATCTCCGAGGTGTCGAAGCGCATCGCGATGATCGCGTTGCCGCCGCGGGCCCGGGCCTCCTCGATCATCCGGCCCATCACCTCGTTGCGGCTGTCCGACAGGGCCTTGGTCATGCCGGCCAGCTCGCCGCCGAACATCGACTTCAGGCCCGCGCCCATCTGGGAGAACAGGTTGCGCGAGCGCACCGTGAGGCCGAAGACCTCGCCGCAGACCCGCTGGATCTCCCAGCCGGGCAGGTCGTTCGTCGTGACAACCAGCATGGTCCGCACCCTCTCTGCCGATGGCCCCCGATGAGCCGGGGGTCAGTCTGTCATCGCCCCTATGGCTGACGACGGGACCAGGCCTGGAAGTTCCGCGGCGACCCGACGAGGGTCACGTCGTCCTCGGCCAGCGCCTGGAGCCCGGCGAGGGCCTGCTCGACCTCCTCGGCTGTGGCGACGCCGGTGTCGACGATCACCTCGGCCGTGGTGGCGATGGTCGAGTGCGGCAGTCCTTTGACCTCACCGACGACATCGACCCGCTGTACGACGCTCAGCTCCGGGGCGGGGAGACCGGCCTCGCGGAACCGGGCGGACAGCCTGCGTCCGCTGAGCGGGTCGCCGCCGCTGTTGGCCAGAGCCTGCTGGTACGCCGTGACCCAGAAGTCGAACGCCGGGTTGGGCGGCTCGCAGAACGACCCCTCGAAGTCGGCGTCCTCGACGACGAGCGCGCCGCCGGGCCGGACGGCCGCCCACATGGTCCGCAGGAGGTCGACCGGCCGGGTCAGGTGCTGCAACAGGAACCGGCAGTAGACGACGTCGTAGGCGTCGCGCTCGGCCCAGTCGTAGACGCTCAGCGGTCCGGAACTCGACCTGAGTGAGGCCCTGGTCGGCGGCCACCGCCCGGGCCAGCCCGACCTTGACGTCGTCCATGTCCACCCCGACCACTCGACCGGTCGGGCCGACCCGGCGGGCGAGCTCGAAGCTGACGTCGCCGGCCCCGGACCCGAGGTCCAGACAGCTCAGGCCCGGCGCCACCCCCACCCGGTCGAACAGGGCGCTCGTCGTCGGCGCCCAGCTGCGGGCCAGGACCTGAAGCCGCTCGAAACCGGTTGCGCCGCCACGGATCACGTACCGCTCCATGCGGAGCACTGTAGGGCTCGGTCAGGTGCTGAGGCGGTCGCGTTTGGCGACGGCGTCGTCGAGGCCGTTGCGCGCGGCTCGCGCGGCCCGGTTGACCTGGTCCAGCGACTGCTTGGCCTGGCGCAGTCCGCCTTCGGCTCGTGACACGGCGAACTTCGCCCGCTCGAGCTGCTCCCGGAGCTCGTCGAGGGTGGTCTTCGCCTCGGCCAGGGTCTGCTCGGCTGTCTCGAGGTCGTCCGCCGCGCGGGCCTGGCCGGCCTCGGTCACCTCGACTCCTGCCTGGGCATCGGCGACATCGCGCTCCGCTGCCGCGAGCTGCTCCGCCCGCCGGTCGTCACGCGACGACTTGGCGGGCTGGCCGGCCTTGCCAGCCTTGCGGCGCGTGCCGGACTTCGCGGTCGACTTGCCCCGGTCCGCAGGGGCCGAAGACGTCGCCACAAGACTGAGGTTGCCCGGCGCGACGAGGCCGAATCCGTTGTGCTGCAGTCCATTCGCCAGACGACCGGCCATGAGCTGGTCGGCCGCGTCCGCATCAGCGATGGCGGCCCGGAGCGTGTCGTCGAGGTCCTGCGCGACACCCGGGCTGACCGGCTTGCCCGACGGAGTGCCCAGCTCGCCGGCCCGGCGGACGAGGCCGGCGACGAGCTTGCCCTGCTGCCGCGACAGCGCGCGCATCTCGGCACCGTCGAGCCGAGCCGTGGCGTCGCGCAGCGAGGCGCCGAGCTCGAGCAGTGGGTCGAGCGCGGCGCGGTCGCGTCGTACCAGCTGGTTGGCCAGCCAGGCGGCGGCGCTGGGCTTGGCGAGCCCGCGGATCGCGGCGGCCAGCTCACGGTCGCCGTCGGCCTGCACCGCCTTGGCCCGGGCGTTGCGGGCGTTGGTGAACTCCTCGGGCGGCAGGGCGTAGAGCTCGTCAGCGACCGCGACGAGCGGCTCCTCCTGGTCCGCGGGCATGGCCGGCGCCGCTAGCTGCCTACGGCGTACGCCGCGACGAGCCGGTCCATCACCGCGTCCAGCTCCGGCTCGACCACCTGGCGGCTGGGATCGGCGTCGTGCCAGTCCACGATCTCGCGAGCGCCCTGCGCGAACGGCACGGTGGCCACCCAACCCGGCACGACGGACTTGATCTTGGTGTTGTCGAAGACCATCGAGTGCGCCTTGTCGCCGAGCAGACCGGCTCCCCACTCCGGGTCCAGCGCGGCGACCGCGTCGGAGGGCACGTGCACGAGCGTCGGCTCGACCCCGGCGGCCTCGGCCATCAGCCGGGCGATCTGGTCCCACGGCAGTGCCTCGTCAGAGGTGATGTGGAAGGTGTCGCCGACGACCCGCGGGTTGCCGAGCAGGCCGACGAACGCGCGGGCGAAGTCGGTGTGGTGGGTCAGCGTCCAGAGCGAAGCCCCGTCGCCGTGGACCACGACGGGGGCGCCGCGGCGCATCCGGGCGATCGCCGTCCAGCCGCCGTCGAACGGCACCAGCGTGTGGTCGTAGGTGTGCGACGGCCGGACGACCGTGACCGGGAACGCGTCGTCACGATAGGCCGCGACGAGCAGGTCCTCGCAGGCGATCTTGTCGCGGGAGTACTGCCAGAACGGGTTGCGCAGCGGCGTCGACTCGAGGACCGGCATGCGGGCCGGCGGGGTCTGGTAGGCGGAGGCCGAGCTGATGAAGATGAACTGGCCGATGCGTCCGGCGAACCGGTCGATATCAGCCTGGATGTGATCCGGCGTGAAGGCCATGAAGTCCGCGACGACGTCGAACTCGTTGTCCCCCAAGGCATCCGACACGGCCTGGGGATCGCGGACGTCGGCGGTGAGCACCCGGACCTCCGGCGGGATCGGCCGGCTGGAGGTCGCGCCGCGGTTGAGCACGGACACCTCGAAGCCCTGCTCGACCGCCCGGCGGACGCAGGCCGTGCTGATCACTCCGGTGCCGCCGATGAACAGGGCGCGCTGTGCCGTCATGTCCCCCAGGCTAGCCAGCGGCCTCAGGTGACCAGACGTTCACCGGGTCGCCACCGACCCGCCATCTCACCGGCGACGCGTCGTTGGGCGGTGCCAGTGAACTACAGGCGCTGGTCAAGTCCACGTCAGACTTCTTCACGGATTGGTATCGGTATGCCTCGAACATCACGCCGTACGACGACCGCGCTGGCCATCGCCACCGGGCTGGCTCTGGCCGTTCCCGCGCTGTCGCCCTGGCCAGCGGGCCGCACGACCGCACCTCGGACGCCCGCAAGGCGATCATCGGCGGCCAGGCGCGCAACGTGATCATGCTGCTCGGCGACGGCATGGGCGACAGCGAGATCACGATCGCCCGCAACTACCAGGTGGGCGCGAACGGCCGGCTGGCCATGGACTCGCTGCCGCTGACCGGTGAGTACACGACGTACGCCGTCCAGAAGGCGACCCCGAGCCTGCCGGACTACGTGACCGACTCGGCGGCCTCCGGCACCGGCTGGGCGACCGGCCACAAGACCTACAACGGCGCGATCTCGGTGCTGCCGGACGGCACGCCGATGCCGACCATCCTCGAGCTGGCCAAGGAGGCCGGTTTCCGGACCGGTGACGTGTCGACGGCCGAGATCGCAGGACGCCACCCCCGCCGTACTCGTCTCGCACGTCGTCGAGCCGCAGCTGCTAGGGGCCCGGACGTGATCAGCGACCATGCCCGATCAACGCCACCGAGAACGGCGGCGCCGGGTCGATCTCGGAGCAGATGGTGTCAGACGCGGCCGGACGTCGCTGCTCGGTGGCGGCAAGGCGTTCTTCGGCCAGACCATCAAGGGCGGGCCGTTCGTCGGTCAGACCGTGCTGCCAGAGGCGCAGGCGGCGGGCTACCAGATCGTGACCGACGCGGCCGGGCTGGCGGCGGCGTCGAACCAGAAGCCGATCCTGGGCCTGTTCGCGCCGGGCAACATGGACCTCGAGTGGACCGGCCCGACCCCGACACCGACCAACACCGCCGGCGTCGACCTGCGCGGTCAACGCCGCGCGGACGGCGAGCCAGCCGCACCTGGTCGACATGACCAGCAAGGCGCTGAAGATGCTCGACGGCCCAGTCCAAGGGTCACAAGAAGGGCTTCTTCCTGCAGATCGAGGGCGCGTCCATCGACAAGCAGGACCACGCGGCCAACCCGTGCGGCCAGATCGGCGAGACCGTCGCCTTCGACGCGGCGATCGCCAAGGTCCTTGCAGTACCAGCGCTCGCACCCGGACACGCTGGTCGTCGTGACGGCTGACCACGGTCACACCAGCCAGATCGTCGCGACCGGCTCGACGACGACCGGCGTCACGGCGACGCTCACCACGCCCGACGGCGCGCCGATGACGATCTCCTACGCGACGACGCCGTTCCCGGCGTCGCAGCAGCACACCGGCACGGAGGTGCGGATCGCGGCCGAGCGGTCCTCAGGCGGCGAACGTCCTGGGGATCACGAACCAGACCGACCTGTTCTTCACCTTCAAGCGGGCGCTCGGCCTCGGCTGAGCCCGGCTCGCCCGCCTGATCGATCGTCTGCTGGCCCGGTCCCGCGAGGAGCCGGGCCAGCGGTGGTCATCGGTCCGGGAAGGGCGGCGGCCCGAGGATCACGATGCCGCCGTTCTCCTGCGCCGACGCCTGGACCTTGGCGAAGTCCACGGTCTGCTCCTGCCCCTCGGCGAGCGGCAGCGGCTCGCTGGCCCCCCAGTAGAAGGCCTGGCAACAACCGGGGGTCTGCAGGCAGAGCAGGCGCGCTGAGTCGCTGAGGACAAGGAAGGCGTGCGGCAGGCCGCGCGGCGCGACCACCAGGCCGCCGGCTCCCACCCGGTACTCCGCACCGTCGAGGTGCATCAGGATCTCCCCGTCGAGGACGTACATCGACTCGTCGGCATCCGGATGGGTGTGAAGTGGAGTGCGCTTGCCGCCAGACATGAGGTCCTCGAACAGCAGGAACGCTCCCCCGGTCTCCTCGGCGGTCGCCTTCCAGGTGTGGACGCCACCGCCGGCGAACCACCGTTGCTCGCCCTCGGCCTGGCTCCGGACGATCGGCACTGCGGTGCTGATGCTCGGCATCGAGCTCACCTCGTCCTCATGGTTGGGCTTGCGCTTCGTGGTACTGAAGTACCACGACGAGACTCCAGTACCATCGCTGGCGTGTCAACCCCTCCTCCGACCACGGGCCGGGTCAACCAGAAGAACCGGACCCGCAACGCCCTGATCGCCGCCGCGCGTGAGCTCGTCGCCGACGGTGAGACACCAACGGTGGAGCAGACCGCGACTCGGGCGGAGGTCTCCCGAACAACGGCGTACCGCTACTTCCCGACCCAGGGCGACCTCCTCGTCGCCGCCCATCCCGAGATCGGCGCCGAGTCGCTGCTGCCGGACCCGGCCCCGAGCGCGGTGGAGGAGCGCCTGTCCGCTGTCATCGCGGCATTCCTGGAGATCGTCGCGGCGACCGAAGTGCAGCAACGGTCGATGCTGCGGCTCTCCCTCGACCTGGCGGTCGATGAGGACCGGCGCCGGCAGCTGCCGTTGCGCCAGGGTCGGGCTATCGGCTGGATCGAGGAGGCGTTGGCCCCGCTGAGCGGGCGGCTGACAGCGGATCAGGTGCATCAGCTGGCCCTGGCGATCCGAAGCGTTGCCGGGATCGAGGCGCTGGTCTGGCTCACCGATGTCGGTGGCCTCAGCACTCAGGCCGCCGACGCCGTCATGGCCTGGTCGTCTCGCGCGCTACTGTCGGCCGCCCTGAAGGATCCGCCGCCTGTATCCGGCTAAGCCGGCTAAGCCATCGCGCGTTGGCGGGCCCGGTAGTTGCGGCTCTTGATCTTGTTGCCGCAGCCCCACTCGCAGTAGGTGCGGGACCGGTTCTTCGTCGCGTCGAAGAAGGCCCAGGCGCACTCGTCCGACGAGCAGATCTTGAGCCGGCGCCAGGTGTCGTCCGCGACGGCCTCGTTGACCGCGACGACGAGACCGGTCAGGGCCCAACGCACACCGTCCCAGCGCGGCCGAAGTCCAGGCCGCCCGTCGACCTCGTCGATCACCAGGGGCAGCTCCAGGCCGACGGCCGCCAGCTCAGCCAGCCGCGACGAGCCGTCATGGTTGCCGACCATCGCTGCGTGCAGCGCGTCGCGCAGCCGGAGCGCGAGGTCGAGGTCGCTGGGGGTCGAGCGGATCAGCTGCGAGACCAGCCCGTGGTCCCGGATCCAGTGGCTCAGCTCGTCGGGGGTGGTCAGGTCGTCGGTGCCCTCGTCCTGGTCGACCGAGTTCGTGAAGGCGACCAGGAGCTCGACGTGCCGGGGTGGCGCCATGCGCGGTATCTCCTCGCTCGGTCAGGGCTCTTGGCCCTGAGGTGATCTGAGGTAGGCGACACCAGCATAAGCATTTTGCCGGTTGCGCGACAGTCCGACACGTGCATAACCTCTTAGCCAGTGACGCACGCTGGAGCGAGGGACGGAGCCGGGCATGTCCGAGCAGTCGAAGCTGCGCCGGGAGCTGAGCCGGCTCGACACGGTCTTCTTCCTCATCTCGGCGATGGTCGTCGTCGACACCATCGGGGCTATCGCGGTCGGCGGGGCGCAGGCCTTCACCTGGCTGGTCGTCCTTTTCGTCCTGTTCTTCATCCCGTCGGCGCTGGCCACGGCCGAGATGGGCGCGGCGCTGCCCCACGAGGGCGGTCCCTATGTGTGGGTCCGGCTGGCCTTCGGCCGCTTCGCCGGCGCGCTCACCTCCTTGCTCTACTGGGCGGGCACGCCGATGTGGCTCGGCGGCTCGCTGACCGTGGTGGCTATTGCCGTGTGGCAACGGTTCGTCTCTGACCTGAGCAACGGCTGGCAGTACGTCTTCGCCACGGCTTTCGTGTCGGTGGCGACGGCGGCCAGCGTCGTACCGCTCCGGTGGGGCAAGTGGGTGCCGTCCAGCGGGGCGATCGGCCAGATCGCGCTGCTCGACGTTCTTCTCCGGAACCGTTGTCGCGTACGGCGTCGAGCACGGCGTGCACGGCATCGCGCTCGGCGACCTGCGGCCGTCGTACCTGGTCTTCATCGCCATCGTGCCGGTGTTGCTCTACTCGTTCGTCGGGATCGAGCTGCCGGCCACTGCCAGCGAGGAGATGGTCGACCCGAGACGAGACATCCCGGTGGCCATCGCGCGGGCCGGAGTAGCGCAGCTGGTGATGTACGTCGTGCCGATCCTGGCCGTGCTCGTGGTCCTGCCGACCGGGCAGGTGACATCGCTGCACGGGCTGGTCGACGCGATGCAGACGGTGTTCACGGTCTACGGCGGGTCGGTCGGGCCGGACGGGACCGCCTCCCTCACCGGGGCCGGCGCCGTGGTCGGGACCCTGTCCGGACTGGTGTTCCTGTGGGTTCTCGTCGCCAGCGGGACGACGTGGATCATGGGCGCCTCTCGAGCCCAGGCTGCGGCCTGTCTCGACGGCGCCGGGCCGGTCGGGCTCGGCCGGATCTCGGCCCGGACCGGAGTGCCGGTGCGGATGGCCCTGGTGTCTGGCGGCGTCTCGCTGGTCACCGCGCTGGTCGACCTCTGGGCCACCCGCGGCGATGCACAGCGCTACTTCTCCGCCGCCCTCACCCTCGCCATCTCGCTGATCCTGCTCGCCTACCTGCTGATCTTCCCGGCGTTCCTGGCGCTGCGGTTGCGAAAGCCGTTGCTGGACCGCCCGTTCCGCGTGCCCGGCGGTTCGGTGACGGCCGCAGTGGTCGCGGTGCTGTCCACCGCGTGGAGCCTGCTCGCCGTCATCTGCCTGCTCTGGCCGGGCTTCGGCACGCCGCATCCGGACGACGCGTTGCCGGGTGGCTTCGCCGGCGACCGGGCCGGTTTCGAGCTGCTCGTCCTCGGCCCGCTGGTCGGACTGCTCCTGCTCTGCGGCCTCTTCTACCTGCTCGGCCGGTCAGGCGAGGGTGAGCTCGAGGGTGACCGAGCCGGCTGGGTCGGCGAGGAAGTCACCGGTGCCCGAAGCGTCGGCGAGCTCGTCGGTGCCGGAGAGCACCGTCAGCGTGGCCTTGGCGGCACCGTCCTCGAACTTCCCGACGTGCTGGAGCACCAAGGTGCCCTTCTTGCCGGCCACGGTCCCGCTGATCCGTTCCACGCCAACGAACGCCGCTGACTCGTCGGGGGCGTAGGCCATCAGCCACCGGGTGGCTGACGTGCCCTCGATGTCGCCGGTGTAGGTCTTCGCGACCTGCGCCTCGGTGAGCTTGGCGGCGCCGTCCTGCTCGTCGAACGGCTGCTCCTCCCACGATGTGACCTCGAACTGCGCTTGCACTCGCTGCGACATGCTCAACCTCCTATATATGACTGACTCATACTTACTCTGCCTACACTTGGCCGGGTGGGCAACTCGAAAGACGCGCGGCTGGCCAACCTGCTGGGGGCCGTGGCCGTTGGCGTCCACGATGCGGTCGCCGACGCGATCGCCGCCGCGGTGGGTCTCGACCCGGCCTCGTCGACGGCCTTGGTGGCCATGCTGGACTTCACGCCTGCCGGGTCCGTACGCCGGCTCAGCCAGGTGGTCGGCCTGACCCACTCCGGGACGGTGCGGCTGGTGGATCGCCTGGTGGCGTTGGGATACGTGACGCGGCGGGCCGGCGGCGACGCCCGATCGCGCTCGATCTCGTTGACCCCGGCCGGTCGGCGGATCGCGCTGAGGGCTCGGCGCGCGCGACGGACGGCTCTTGAGCGCTCGGTGGCGAGCCTCAGCCCGGTCGAGCGGGACTCACTGACCGAGCTCTCGGTCGCTCTGGTCGAGCGCCTGACCGCGGCGCGGCTCGCGCAACGGTCGGCCGGCGAACCGCCGGCGGGTGGTGCGCTGTGCCGGCTCTGTGACTTCACGGCGTGCGGACGCGCTGCCGGGAACTGTCCGGCCGCGGGGGTTGCCTCTCATTAGTACGATCTCGTATAGTCCGATTTCGTGACCTCCGAACACGCATCATCTGACGGGTCCATCCTGCTCGCTCTGCAACGGGCGACCCATGTGACCCTGCACGCGATCACCGTCCGGCTGACCGGCCTCGGCCTGACTCCGGCCGAGATCAACGCGGTCGCCAACCTCCCCAGCACGGGCGCCGTGACGGCATCCGAGCTCGGCGCCGCGATGGGCAGCAAGCCGTCGTCGGTCACCAGCATCCTCGATCGCCTCGAGGGCCGCGGGCTGGTCACGCGAGGGCCGCGACCCGGCGACCGACGGGCCGTGAATGTCTCCCTGACCGCGGCTGGACGCAAGGTGGCCCAACAGGTTTCGCGGGCGGTGCGCGAGGTCGAGCGGGACGCCCTGCGTGGGCTGTCAGCCGCACAGGTGACCGCGCTCTCGGCCGGGCTGACGGCGCTGTCGGAGGTCGGCCGATGACGGCCGCCGAGTCGGGCCGGCCGGCGCCGACCTTCGAGGACCTGATGTCCCGAGCCACCGAAGACAGTGAACGGTTCGGTCATCGCGAACACGTCCATCTCACCTGGCTGGCGGTGCGGGCCCTCGGCTCTCAGCGGGCGGCCGACCTGATCAGCGACGGCATCCGGCGTACGGCTCGATACGCGGGAGCGCCGCAGAAGTACAACGCCACCGTCAGCCGAGCATGGGTCGAGCTGATCGCGCGGCACGACGCGGAGGTCCCGATCGGGGACTTCGGCGAGTTCGCGCGACACCACGCACCGCTGCTGGACAAGCGCCTGCTGAGCCGCTTCTACCGCTCGTCGACGTTGGCCAGCGCGGCCGCGCGCACGGGGTGGGTCGAGCCGGATCTGGCGCCGTTCCCGCGGCCCCGTGGCCAGGAGCGACCCCGTGACGACATGCTGGGGCCGTGAGCGAGCGCAACGTGCTGGGCGGCGAGCTGGAGCCGTGTGGCATGGACCCGGTGACCGGCTTCTATCGCGACGGCTGCTGCGGCACCGGTCCGGAGGACCTCGGCAGCCACACCATCTGTGCCGTGGTGACAGCCGAGTTCCTGGAGCATCAGCGCAGCATCGGCAACGACCTCTCGACGCCGTTGCCCGCCTATCACTTCCCCGGGCTCACCCCGGGCGACCGGTGGTGCGTGACCGCCGTCAACTGGGCTCGGGCCTACGACGCGGGTCTCGCGGCGCCGGTCGTACTGGCGTCCACCAACGAGGCGGTGCTGCGGCTGGTCCCGTTGGCCGCTCTGCAGCGGCACGCCGTGGACATCCCGGCCGACCCGAGCTCGCTCGAGCCGTAGTCGTGACCGGCCCGGCGACCCCGTTGGGGGGCAATGACATCCGCGACGCGCGGGAGTTGTTCCCCGCCACCGCGGAGCTCGCCTACCTCAACACCGCCGCGGTGGGATTGGCCAGCCGGCGGCTCGCCGACACCTATCACGCGGCGGTCGACAGCTGGGCGCAGGACGGCTTCGACTTCGCCCGCGGCGAGCAGGCGGCCAACGACGCGCGGGCGGCTGTGGCTCGGGTGATCGGTGCCCGAGCCGACGACGTCGCGCTGATCCCATCGGTCTCGTCGACGGCGGGTCTGGTTGCCGCCCAGTTCGGTCCGGCGGTGCGCGGCCAGAACGTCGTGATCGGGCAGCGGGAGTACAGCTCGAACCACTTCCCCTGGCGGCAGCTGGCCCTGAAGGGTCACGAGGTGCGCCAGGTGCCGTTCCGTGGAGGCGGGCTCGAGCCCGAGGACGTCACCGAGTATGTCGACGGCGGGACGCAGCTGGTGGCGTTCAGCGGCGTACAGACGGCGACGGGACATCGGTCGGACATCGCCGCGATCAGCGGAATCGCCCGCGCCGTGGGCGCATTGGTCTTCGTCGACGGCTCGCAGCTGATTGGGGCGCTCCCGGTCGCCGACGCAACTCCAGCACGCCGACGTCCTGGTCGCGCCGGACCACAAGTTCCTGCTGAACGCGGGGCGCGGGATGGGCTACTGCTACCTGTCCGCTGCGGCGCAGGAGCGGTTCACGCCGGTGAGCGCCGGTTGGCGCGCCGGGCGGGTGCCGTTCGAGAGCTACTTCGGGCCGCAGATGGACCTGTCCCCCACCGCATCGCGGTTCGACAGCTCGATCAGCTGGCTTGCGGCGATCGGCGAGCAGGCGGCCCTGACGGTGTACGACGACTTCGGCGCGGACGCGATCTACGAGCGGAACCGCCAGCTCACCAACGAGCTT
Source organism: uncultured Actinomycetota bacterium (assembly GCA_963834425.1). Lineage (GTDB taxonomy): Bacteria > Actinomycetota > Actinomycetes > Actinomycetales > CAVURS01 > CAVURS01. Next base: position 89,062 of record CAWIBR010000013.1, on the reverse strand, counting down.
CGCGCGGCACTCAGCGCCATCGGCTGGGATCCGGTCGATCTGCCCGAGGCGAACCGGAGCACGATCGTCAGCGTCCCGCTCGACGGCGCGGAGCCGGCCGAGCTTTCGGGCATGCTGCGGCAACGGGGCATCGTCTGCTCGGCCCGGGACGGCAACCTGCGGCTGGCGATCCACTTCTACAACCACGAGGACGACATCGAGCGACTGGCTACGGCGCTGGCGTCGGTCGAGCGCCCGCGCTAGGTCACGAAGTCGATCAGCTCCTCGACCCGGCCCAGCAGAGCGGGCTCGAGGTCGCTGAAACTGTTGACACTGGCCAGGATTCGCCGCCACGCCTCATAGGTCGGGACGTCCCAGTCGAGAGCCGCGATGACGCCCTCCTTCCACGGCTGACCGGGCGGGATCACCGGCCACTCCGCGATGCCGAGGGCGGCCGGGCGGACGCCCTGCCACACGTCGACGTACGGATGCCCGACGACCAGCACATGCTGGCCGTGGGCTGACGACCGCACCGCCTGCGCGATCCGGTCCTCCTTCGAGCCGGGGACGAGATGGTCGACGAGGACGCCCAGCCGGCGGGCCGGACCGGGCTCGAACCGGGCGACGACCTCAGGCAGGTCGTCCACGCCCCCGAGGTACTCCACGACGATGCCCTCGACCCGCAGGTCGTCGCCCCAGACCCGTTCGACGAGCTCTGCATCGTGGCGGCCCTCGACGTAGATCCGGCTGGCGGCAGCGACCTTGGCCGGCGCGTTGGCCACAGCGACGGAGCCCGATGCCGTCCGCGCCGTCGCCGTCCGGGTTGTTGCCGTCGTGGTCGGGCGGGTCAGCTCGACCGGCTTCCCATCGAGGTGGAAGCCGGGGCCGAGCGGGAAGCTGCGGCGCCGGCCGTGACGGTCCTCGAGCTCGACGATGACGCCGCCCGGCATCTTCTCGACCCGGACCACTGCGCCGCAGAAGCCGGTCTCCACGTCCTCGAGGACGAGATCCGCCTCGGCCGCGACCTTGGGCAGCTCCGTGCGGGCCCGCCAGGCGTTGTCGGCCAAGGGATCTGCGTCGTACCGGGAATGGCGCACATCATGGAAGGTAGCCAGACCCGGCCGTTGAACTCCGCCGCGACACGGAACGAAGGAGATCGAGATCCAGGTAGTCGCCGCTCACGCCGGCTGAGTCGAACCCGCGGTCAGCTCGGAGCCAGGACGCAGAACTCGCGGCCGTCGGGGTCGGCCATGACGACCCAGCCGACGTCGCCCTGGCCGATGTCGAGGCGGGTCGCCCCGAGGGAGAGGAGGCGTGCCACCTCCGACTGTTGATCGCCGCCAAGGGGTGGAGCGAGGTCGAAATGAAGCCGGCTCTTGCCGGTCCTGCGCATCAGCGGCGGACCGCCCCAGGTGATCTTCGGACCGCCGTACGGCGATCGGATGGCCGTCTCCTGGTCCTGGTCCCAGACCAGCGGCCAGCCCAGCGCTTGGCTCCAGAAATATCCGACTTCCTGCGAGCCGTCGCCGGCCAGGGCTCCGATGAACCCGCAGTCGGCGAGGAACTCGTTGCCCGGCTCGATGACGCAGAACTCGTTGCCTTCGGGGTCGGCGAGGACCACGTGCCCCTCCTCCGGGCGCTGACCGACGTCGATGTTGCGGGCGCCGAGATCGAGCGCCCGCGCCACCGTCTGCTGCTGGTCCTCGAGGGAGGTGCTCGTCAGGTCGAAGTGCAGATGGTTGCGGTCGACCTTCGGCTGCTCGGTGGACGGGAAGCGGATCCGGAAGCCGGTGTCGTCAATGGGCAGGAGCGCGACGCCGGTGTGACCGTCCTCCGACTGCTCCCAGCCGAGGACACCGGCCCAGAAGCGAGCGAGCGCGCATCGGGTCGTTGGCGTCGATGCAGAGCGCGTGCAGCTGACAGGTCATCCGGCGCCTACTGCTCCGGGATCGGCTCGGCGAGTGCGGCGCGCGCCGGGGCCGGCTCGAACGGGTCGGCGAAGTACTGGGTCTCGTGGACGACGAAGCCGCCGGCGAACTCCATGATGCTGACCGAGTGCGAGGGCGCGCCGTCGTACGTGATCACGCATTCGCTCACCCAGAGGTCGCCGGTGCCGCTGATCCGTCGTACGGCGAAGTGTCGGTCGGCCGGGTGTCCACCGCGCTGCGCCGCGATGGTCGCGCGGCTGCGGAACCGTTCTCCCGACTGGGGATAGTCGAGGATCGCGTCCGGCGCGTAGATCGCGTGCTCGGTGACGCTGTCCCCCAGCTCCGAGGCCCGCCAGTGCTCCTCGATCCTGGCCCTGGTCTCGGCGTCAGCATCCATGAATCTGCTCCTCGCGTCTCCTCGATCGGCGCTCCGCACCTTAGTGTTGCGCGTATGAGCGACGACACCCGTGCGGTGATCCAGCGGTTTCACGACGCGCTTAACAGTCACGACATCGTCGCGTTGGCGGGGCTGGTGCATGAGGACTGCGTCTTCGAGACCACCGACCCACCTGACGGCACCCGGCATGTGGGCCGGGCCGCGGTGTTGGCGGCGTGCCAGGAGTTCTTCGAGCAGTCACCGGGGGCGCGGTTCGAGATGGAAGACGTCGTGACCGTCGACGATCGGGCGTTCGTCCGGTGGCGGTATGACTGGGGAGACGGGCATGTGCGGGGTGTTGATGTGATGCGGGTGTCTCGAGGGGCAGGTCGTCGAGACGTTCGCGTACGTGAAGGGCTAGCTGCCGGCGTGGAGCTGCGGTCCTAGGCGAGTTGTTCCCAAAGGCCTTGTGCGTCGTTGTTGCCCCAGAGCTCAACGATCTTCGCGTCCTTGAGGTGCACGATGTCGATCCCGGTGTAGCGCACGCGACGGCCTTGCGCGGCTGGTAGGTCCTCGCCGGCGTAGGTGCCCTCCCCAGTCCATCGCACGACGACGGTGTCCGGCGCCGTGATCACGTCCTCGATGATCATCTTCAGGTCCGGGAACGCGCTACGGAGCCATCTCGCGAGTTCAGATACGCCCTCGGGTCCTTTGAACGGTCTGGCCCGAGATGTGATGCAGGTGGTCGCTCGCGACCAGCTCCTCGATCACCTCGAACTGGCCGCCCGACCAGACCTCGTCGAAGAACCGACGCACGACGCGTTCGTTTTCGTCCATGGGCTCAGTCACCTCGACATGTTCGTCACTGCTTCGGCCCGGAACCTCGTGGGCCGCGAGCCCTCCGCGCCTCCTTGAGCCGATGGAGTCGCGAAGTCGCTGCCTGAACGTACTCGCATCCCGATGTGCGATCACCTCGATCGCCCATCATCAGATGAGACGCGCCGCCCGCGGCACTCTCCGAGGTCTAGCCATCACGAGCGCGGTCGATACCGACCCACTTAGTGGGTCAACCGCGACCGGTCTACGAGCCGACCCGACGTGCCTGACCAACCTCACTGTGCTGTGACCTCTGGGCCGTCTAGCCGGTGTCGGGTGGGTGGGGTTGGAGGTGGGGGTTTCGGGTGAGCCATCGTCGGGCGAGGGCGCGTAGGGCGCGTTCGTAGTGTTGGAGGTGGGCGTTGTGCTGCCCGTCCGGTGGGTCGTCTGACCCGTCCGGGATCACGCGGTCGCCAGAGGACGTGGCCGTCGATGATCTGTCCGACCATGCCGTGGGCGTGGATGTGGCGGTGGTGCCGCCCACACAGCAGGGCGCCGTTGGCTTCGCTGGTCGGCCCGTCGGGTCCGAACCGGACCAGGTGGTGGACGTGACACCAGGCCGGCTTGGACCGGCAGTTCGGGTAGGTGCAGTGCTGGTCGCGGACCTCGATCGCCCGCCGGATCCTCGGCGGGAACGGGTACACCGTCTGCCCCACGTCCAGGGCCCGGCCGAAGCCGTCGGTCAACACCGGGACCACCTCGGCCTCACAGGACAACGTCTGCAACGTCAGTGGGCTGATCTCCCACCCGCCGGGGTCCCCGGTGACCAGCACCGGCGGCACCAACCCCGCAGCCATCCCCGCCGACCCGGCCGGACCTGCGTTGCTGGTGGTGGCGTTGAGGGTGGCGAGGAGGGTGTCCAGGTCGGCGGTCAGGACCAGCCGGGTCGCCGCCCCACCCCGGGACGGCAACGCGCCCGGCTCGCCGTGGCGGGCAGCCAACGACAGTTCGGCCAGGGCGTGCAGGGCGTCGGCGGTCCGCTGCTGCCCGGTCCGCGGATCCGGGGTCCCGTCGACGGCGGGTTGGGGCGCAGTCAGCGGGTCCAACGCCGCGGCCAGGGCCGCGCCCGCGACCGGGGGCAGCAGACCCCGCAACGCCCACATCCCGGTCGACTCTTGGACCAGCCAGGCGTAGCGGGCCTCCTGCTGGCGGTCCTCATCACGAGCCAGCCGGTCCGCCGCGCCCGGGTCCAGGCGGTGCCGCAACCGAAGCCCGGCCTTGCCCAGCTGGGTCGGGTCCAGCACCGCCGCGGCCTCCAACAACAACCCCTGCCCCTCCGCCGCGGTCACCGCGTCGACCTCCGGTAGGGCGGCCACCGCGTCCATCGTGCGGACCATCACCCCGGCATGACCCACGCTGATGTCCCCCGCCGCGAACGCGGCCGCGGTCGGCCCGAGGTCCTGGACCGGGTTGGCGGCGGTCCCGAACGCCTCCGCCAGGTCGGCCCGGGCCCGGCCCACCCCCGGCGTGACCGCCACCAGACCCCGAAACCAGCAGCCACCACTCTTGGCCCCCGCCGAGGCCGGCAAACCCCGCTCCATCGCCTCGGCCAGGACCGCCACCCCGCCCGCCGCACACCGCGACTCCGCCCGCGCGAACAACCGAACGAACTCCGCCAGCTCGGCATCCGAACACTGCCACCACGGCCCCGAGGCCAACGTGTCCAACACCCGCGGCAGCAACCCCACCGCGTCATCGACGCTCAGCTCACCCTCGACCGCACCCCTGCTGGACATACAACGAACCTAGACAAAGCCACCGACAGTCCCAGCCCCCAATCCACCGCCCCAGGTCACGACCAGATAACGATCAACAACCGAAACACGTTGGCAGCAAACCGGTTCCGCCCAGACAACAACCATTGTCCAACGACAAGCAACCTACGGTGACGACGAAGACCCAGCAGCGTGAGCAGCAGCCGCCCGCTGCTCCATCAACCCCCGCTCCTGCGCGTTCTGGGTCAGCGCCGCCGGCCCGCTCGAACTCCACCGCCGCCTCCGACGACGCGACCGACCTTCTCCAACAGGTCGGCCCGCACGCTGTGCAACAGGTGGTAGTCCTGCATCGCCGGTACGGCGGTCAGCTGCTCGATGAGCGACAGCCCCGCGTCCGGTCCCAACGCCATCGACAACGCCACCGCCCGGTTGAGCTCCACGATCGGCGACGGCATGACCTCGGCCAACCGACCGTAGAGCCGAGCGATCGTCGTCCAGTCCGTCTCCTCGGCGTGGAACGCGCGCGCATGACAGGCGACGATCGCCGCCTGCAGCGTGAACCGCCCGTCGAGATCGCCGAGCGACTCCGCAACCCCCAGCGCGTCCAGCCCGCGCGCGATCAACAACCGGTCCCAGCGCGAGCGGTCCTGATCCAGCAGCAACACCGGCGCCCCGTCGGGACCCACCCGCGCCGAGGCGCGCGACGTCTGGATCTCCATCAGCGCAACGAGCCCATGCACCTCGGCCTCGCGCGGCATCAGCGCGGCCAAGGTGCGCCCCAGCCGCAACGCATCGAGGCACAGCCCGAGCCGCAGCCAGTCCTCACCGGCCGTCGCCGAGTAGCCCTCGTTGTAGATGAGATAGATGACGTCGAGCACCGACGCCAGCCGCTCAGCGCGCTCGGCGGGACCCGGCACCTCGAACGGCACCCCGGCATTGGTCAGCGTGCGCTTGGCCCGCACGATGCGCTGCGCGATCGTCGGCTCCGGCACCAGATAGGCCCGGGCGATCTCGACGGTGGTCAGACCGCCCAGCAGTCGCAACGTCAACGCCACTCGTGCCGGCACAGACAGCACGGGATGGCAGGCCACGAACACCAACCGCAACAGGTCGTCGTCGATGTCCTCGGCCACAACGCGCTCCAGCCCGGGATCCGACAACTCGGCGGCTTCGAGGGACCGGCCGATCTCGGCGTACCGGCTCTCGAGCTTGCGGTTGCGTCGGAACAGGTCGATGGCCCGCCGTTTCGAGACCGTCATGAGCCACGCGCCGGGGTTGCGCGGCACTCCGCTCGCCGGCCACTGCTCCAGAGCGGCGACCACCGCGTCCTGGGCCAGCTCCTCGGCCAGCCCGACATCACCGGTCAGCCGAGCGAGCCCGGCGATCAGCCGCGCCGACTCCATCCGCACGACCGCCTCGACCGCGGCATTGGCCGTCGCCGGAGAGCTCGAGTCCGCCACGACAGCCGATCCCACCACATGCGGGCGGGATCAGCTGCCTTGACTGCACGGCGGACTCAGAACGTCGGGCGCACCGTGGACTCGCCCGAACCGACGATGGCGAGAAAGCGTCGCGACCACTCGATCGCCTCGTCCTTGTCGCGGCACTCGATGAGGGCCCAGCCGCCGACCAGCTCCTTGGCCTCGGTGAACGGCCCGTCGACCACCGTGAAGTCGGTGCCGTCGTAGCTCACCTTCGTGGCCATCTCCAGCGGCGCGACGCCGCCGGTGGCCAGCAGCGCGCCGGCCTTGGTCGCCTCTTCGACGAACTTGCCCATCTCCTCCAGCATCTCCGGGGAGGGCGGCGGCAGCTCGACGGACGGGTCACCCAGGGTGTAGCAGAGGAATCGCATCTCAGTCTCCTTCGAGGGTCTGGGCCAGGCTCGCTGGCCGTGTTGTGCCCACGCGTCGATCCGCCGACACCCAGATCGACACGGCCGGCAAGATTTCTTTCCGGAGTTTCTTCAGGAGCCTGCCGGGTCGACCTGACGAGCGCGGTACGCCGCGACATTGGCCCGGTTGCCGCAGCCCGAGTCGCAGTACCGACGGGACCGGTTCTTGGACAGGTCGACCACCACGTTGTTGCAGTCGTCAGCCGAGCAGACCCGGAGCCGGTCCAGCTCCTTCATCCGTACGACGTCGATCATCGCCATCGCGGCCTCGACCGCCATCCGGTCCGCGAGCGGAGCCTGCGGGTCCGTGGCGTGCAGGTGGTAGTCCCACTCGCCGTGCTTGACCAGCTGCGGCAGGGCGCGAGCGTCCCGCAGCAGCCCGTTCACGATCTCGGCCGCTTCGTCCTCGTCAGCTGTCCAGAGCCGGGCCAGGCGCGGACGCAACGCCCGTACGGCGACCAGCTCGGCTTCCCCACCGGTGTGCTCCCCGGTCCACTGCCAGGTGTCGAACAGCTCGGCCAGGGCCGCCACGTCAGGCAGCCGCTCGACGCCTGCACCGTCCGGCCGGTCGGCCTCCGGGCTGGTGTTGACCAGCGCCGCCGCGGCCGCGAGCGCGACCTCGGTGTCATGAGCAAAAATCACCTTGACTCCTTACGGCGGATGGTTCTAGGGTCATGAGCATAAGACGTTTTACCTCTTACGGCGAGCATCGGATGGAGGTCAGGACCGATGAGCACGACGACCACTCGGGCCAACGGGGCCGACGGCAACCGCAGCGGGCTGCTCCTGGCGCTCACGGCGGGCGCGACGTTCAGCACCTCCGGCACCTTCGCCACCTCGCTGACCGACGCCGGCTGGACGACGGGCGCGGCCGTGACCACCCGGATCACCCTGGCCGCACTGGTGCTGACCATCCCCGCCGTGCTGCAGCTCCGCCGGCACTGGCCGACCCTGCGCGCGCTCGACCCCCGACTGCTGCGCCGCAGCGCCGTGATGGTCACCATCTACGGGCTGATCGCCGTCGCGGCGTGCCAGCTGGCCTACTTCAACGCCGTACAGCGGATCAGCGTCGGCGTCGCGCTGCTGCTGGAGTACCTCGGCGTCGTCCTGGTCGTCTTCTGGATGTGGCTGCGGCACGGGCAGCGCCCGCGACGGCTGACGGTGCTCGGCTCGTTCGGCGCGATCGTCGGGCCTGGTCCTCGTGCTCGACCTGACCGGCAGCAAGAGCCTCGACCCGATCGGCGTGCTGTGGGGACTCGGCGCGGCCGTGGGCCTGGCCCTGTTCTTCATCGTGTCCGGCAACGCCGAGGAGCCGCTGCCCCCGATCACGATGGCGTGGGCCGGGATGGTGATCGGCTCGGTGGCCCTGCTCAGCACGGCCGCGACGGGCGCGCTGCCGATCCACGTGCGGTTCGTCGACGTGCACCTGGCCGGCCACTGGGTGAGCTGGCTGGTGCCGGTGCTCGGCCTGTCGGTCATGGCGGCCGCCATCTCCTACATCGCCGGCATCGAGGCCGCTCGGCGGCTGGGCGCGCGGCTGGCCTCGTTCGTCGGGCTGACCGAGGTGCTGTTCGCCGTACTGTTCGCGTGGCTGCTGCTCGGTCAGCTGCCGGAGCGGATCCAGCTCGTCGGCGGGGTCCTGATCGTCGCCGGCATCGCCCTGGTCCGGCTCGACGAGCTGCGCACGCCGCAGCTCGTGGCCGAGCCGGAGACCGAGCCGGGGACCGACAGCGACCGGCCGGAGGTGACCCGTGCTGGAGCTCCGGCCGAGCTGTGAGTGCTGCGACCGCGACCTGCCGCCGGACAGCGACCAGGCCCGGATCTGCACCTACGAGTGCACCTTCTGCGCCGACTGTGTCGAGCAGCCGGCTCGGCGGCGTCTGCCCCAACTGCGGTGGCAACTTCCAGCCGCGGCCGATCCGCCCGGCTCGGCTGCTGTTGAAGGACCCGGCCTCGACCAAGCGGGTCCTGCGCGAGGACTGCTAGGCCGGAACGGGAAGGATGCCGGGGGCCTCGGAGTTGGCGCAGGCATGACCTCCAAGACCTGGTTCATCACTGGCGCGTCCAAGGGCTTCGGCCGGGAGTGGGCGATCGCGGCCCTGGAGCGCGGCGACTCGGTCGCGGCCACGGCGCGCGACACCTCCACCCTGATCGACCTGGAGGAGCGCTTCGGCGAGCAGGTGCTCGCCATCCAGCTCGACGTGACCGACCGGTCGGCCGTCTTCGACGCCGTACGCCGGGCCCATGCGCAGTTCGGCCGGCTCGATGTCGTCGTCAACAACGCCGGCTACGGCCAGTTCGGCATGGTCGAGGAGCTGAGCGAGGCGGACGCCCGGGACCAGATCGAGACGAACCTGTTCGGCGCGCTCTGGGTAACCCAGGCGGCGCTGCCGTTCCTGCGCAAGCAGGGCGCCGGCCACATCCTGCAGGTCTCCTCGATCGGCGGGATCAGCGCCTTCCCGAACATCGGCATGTACCACGCGTCGAAGTGGGCGCTCGAGGGTTTGAGCCAGGCGCTGGCCGCCGAGGTCGCCGACTTCGGCATCCACGTGACCCTGATCGAGCCGACCGGCTACTCGACCGACTGGGCCGGTCCCTCCGCCCGGCACGCGACGCCGCTCAAGGCGTACGACGAGTTCCGCGAGAAGGCGAACCGGGCTCGGGCCAGCCGCGTGGGACGTCGCGGCGACCCGGAGGCCACGCGCGCCGCCGTACTCGCCGTCGTCGACGCCGAACACCCGCCGCTGCGCATCTTCTTCGGGGACGGGCCGCTGGCTGTCGCGGAGGCCGACTACCGGTCCCGACTGGACACCTGGCACGAGTGGGAGAGCGTGTCGGTCGCGGCCCATGGCGGAGCGCCGGACCCGGACTGATATCAAAGGCGCCATGACCAACCCTGGCTGGCTGGCCGACGCCGTCATCTACGAGATCTATCCGCAGTCCTTCGCCGACTCCGGCGGCGACGGCATCGGCGACTTCCCGGGCGTGATCGCGCACCTGGACCACCTGCAGTGGCTGGGCGTCAACACGCTCTGGTTCAACCCGTGCTTCGCCTCACCGTTCGTCGACGCGGGCTACGACGTCTCGGACTACCTGCAGGTGGCGCCGCGCTACGGGACCAACGACGACCTGGTCCGGCTGGTCGAGGAGGCCAAGGCACGCGGCATCCGGGTGCTGCTCGACCTCGTGGCCGGGCACACGTCGGACCAGCACCCCTGGTTCCAGGCCGAGCTGAACGCCGACGGCCCTAGCCCGCTCGGCGACCGCTACATCTGGTCCGACCGCGACGACGGCGTCCGGCTCTCCGCGGGCGCCCCCGGCCAGTCGCCGTGGGTGCCCTCGCCCGGTCCACGGCCCGGTTTCTATCTGAAGAACTTCTACGACGAGCAGCCGGCGCTGAACTTCGGCTACGCCGAGCTGCGCGACGGCGAGCCCTGGCGGGAGTCCGTCGATGCCCCCGGCCCGCAGCGGAATGTCCAGGCCCTGAAGGACGTCATGGCGTTCTGGATCGACCGCGGGGTCGCGGGCTTCCGGGTCGACATGGCCTTCTCGCTCGTCAAGTTCGACCCCGGCTACGTCGAGACGCTGAAGCTCTGGCGCGGCCTGCGGGACTGGCTGGCGGTGACCTATCCGGACGCCGTGATCATCCCGGAGGGGTCCGAGCCACGCAGTGAGGCCGGGCTCGACACGTCGTTCGACGCCGACTTCTTCCTGGTGATCCACCGTGCTCACTCGGTGCTGTTCAACAACGGCGGCGCGGGCGAGTTCCCTTGGTATCCGGACACTCCGTGCTTCTTCGACGCCGAAGGCAAGGGCTCGACGGCCGGCTTCATCGAGGACTGGGAGGCGGCCCGCGACGGGCGGCCCGGGCGGCCGATCATCCTGGCCACCGCCGACCACGACTTCTCCCGGCTGGCCTGCGGGACCCGCGACGCGGCGCAGCTGGGCGCGGCGTACGCGTTCCTGTTGACCTGGGGTTCGGTGCCGTCGATCTACTACGGCGACGAGATCGGGATGCGCTACCTGCCCGGACTGCCCAACCATGAGGGCAGCGTGGTCCACCCCGGCTACAACCGAGCCGGCTGCCGGACCCCGATGCAGTGGGACGACACTGCCAACGCCGGCTTCTCGACCGCGGCCGACCCGGACGACCTCTATCTGCCGATCGACCCCGACCCGGGTCGGCCGAACGTCGCGGCGCAGCTGGCCGACCCCGACTCCACCCTCCATCTGGTACGCCGCATGCTCGAGCTCCGACGCGCGACCCCGGCGCTGGGTGGCCGGGCCGAAACCGTTGTCCTGCATGCGGACTACCCGTTCGTCTACGTGCGGGGAGGCACGCATCTGGTCGCTGTCAACCCGCGCCGCGAGCCGGCGAGCATCTCGGTCGGCGGGCGAGTGACTGGCGAGCCGCTGCTGGTCCAGGGGGCTCGATTTGCCGCGGGGACGGTCGAGGTGGAGGGGTTCGGGTTCGGCATCTTCGAGCTGACCGGGGGCGGGTCACACCGAGCCGGGTGACCCCGGTCGCGGTACTCGTTGCCGCGAGTCCATTGCGCGGAGCGCAGCGTCGGAGGACCGTTGGCGCCACTGTGGTTCCGGAGGTGGCGATGCTGCGCAGCGTGGAGCGTGACGACCGCGTGCTGCCCGTGACCCGCGGTCTCGCGGCGGTCATCGTGCCGTTCCTGGTGCTCGCCTTCGCGGTGCTCTACCCGTGGCCCAAGGACACCGACCGGCTTTTCGCGTGGACGATCAAGCCCACGATGACCCCCATGGTGCTGGGTGCGGTGTATCTCGGCGGCGCCTATTTCTTCGTCCGGGCCACGCGGGCGACGCAGTGGCACACCATCAAGGCCGGATTCCCGCCCGTGGCGACGTTCGCCGCGCTGATGGGCGTGGCGACACTGTTGCACTGGGACAAGTTCAACCATCACCACGTCGCGTTCTGGCTCTGGGTCGCGCTGTACTTCACGACTCCGTTCCTCGTCCTCGGAGTCTGGCTGGCCAACCGCCGACTGGAGGCGCCACCGGACAGCTCGGAGCCGTTGGTGTCATTGGCAATCGGGAGACTCATCGGCCTCGTCGGAGTCGCCGCCGCCGCGATGAGCGCGACCCTGTTCCTGGCCCCGCAGCGCGCCGTCGACTACTGGCCCTGGCTGGTCACGCCCCTGACGGCGCGCGTGATGGGGGCGATCTTCGCCTTGGGGATCGCCGCCCTCGGCGGCTTCACCGAACGCCGCTGGAGCTGTCTCAAGATCATGCTCCAGGTCGAGATCTTCATGTTGGCGCTGATCTTCGTGGCAGCGGTGCGGGCCCACGCCGAGTTCGACACCGGCCGGCCGCTCACCTGGGTCTTCGCCGTCGGCTTCGTCGGGTGTCCTCGCCGGCAGCGTCGGGCTCTACGCGCGGATGGCTCAGCGCCAGTGAGCCGGCCGGCCCAGCTCCGCTGACAGGGCGGTCGCGGCGTCACCGCGGGCCGCCGCCAGCTGCGACTGGGTCAGGAACAGCGCGCCGGTGAGGTCCGCGCCGCCCAGGTCGGCGCCCCTGAGGTCGGCGCCGGTCACGTCGGCCAGCCGGAGGTCGGCCCCGCGCAGGTCCGCGCCGAGCAGCCGGGCCCCGCGCAGGCTGGCCGCGCGCAGATCGGCCGCCCGCAGGTCCGCCCCGCTGAGGTCGGCGCCGCGATGGTCCGGCGGATCCTCCCGAGCCGCCCGCCGTACGGCCGCACTGACTTCCAGCAGCATCGGGTTGACGACCCCCCGCCAGGACTCCGCATCGGCGCTCGCCACCTGCGCCGCAGTCCCGTTGGTCAGCAGCTCGATCTCCCCGTACGCCGCGGTGAGCCCGGCCTCGAGCGGACCACCGGTCGCGTGCCGCGCGCCCTCGGCCAGCAGCCAGAGCAGCTCGTGCAGCGCTCGCATGACGCCGAACGCCTCGAACATCGGCTCGGCGACGGCCGGCTCGTCCCGCCAACTGCGACCGGCGAAGGTGACCTGCGTGACCTGCTGCCCGGCCCCGAAGCAGTCGAAGACCGCGCAGCCTGCGAACCCCTGCCCTCGCAGGTCCTGATGGATGCCGCAGCCGAAGTCGCTCTGCAGGTTGGGGCACGGCCGACCGGCCGGCTTGTCGATGGCGAAGTCGGCCGAGACGCCGAAGGCCGGTGCCACGCAACAGAGCCCGACGCAGCGGCCACAGTCGGCCCGCAGGCGGGACGAGCCGTCAGTGGTCACGCCGCCAAGGTAGCCCGCGGCCAGGACGCCGTCGTCGCGAGCAGCCGGGCGAACTCCCGAGGCCGAGCCAGGTGCGGGAAGTGCCCGCTGCCCGGCCAGACCAGGACGTCGATCCCGGGGATCACCTGGCGCAGCCAGCCGACCAGGTCCGGTCCGGGCTCGCTGCCGAGGACGAGCATGTAGCGCACCGCCGACTCCCGGAGCGTCCGAAGCCTCATCTGGAACCACGCCTCGAGGTCCGCCGCGTCGCGGGTCAGGAGCTCGTGCCAACGCCCGAGGATCAGCTCGCGGTCGGGGGTGTTGTTGTCCCGCAACAGCTTCTGGGCCGATGGCGGCAACAGGTCGATCTGCATGCTCTCCTCGAACATCCGCCAGACCTGCGGGAACAACTCGGGTGTGAGCCGGTCCGCCAGCGACTTGAGCAGCCCGGCGATCGGCACGCCCGGCGCGGGTGCGGAGTCGACGTTGACGACGCCCCGGCACGGGTAGGTCGCACCGTAGACCGAGGCCGTGATGCCGGCCGCCGAGTGGCCCACGATGACCGGGGAGTCAAGGCCCGCCGCGAGGACCGCGTCGTACACGGCCCGGGCCTCCGTCTCGGAGTCGGACGCCGGTCGCACGGGCGACTCCCCATGACCGGGCAGGTCCAGAGCAAGCACCCGACGGCCCGGGTCGATCCGCTCCAGCTCGGTCAGGGCCGGGCCCCACATGGCACGGTTGAAGGTCAGCCCGTGCAGCAGGACCAGCGGTGCGCGCACATCGTCGATGCCGCGCAGGTCGCCGGCCAGTCCGGCGTACCGGCCCTCGCCGATCAGCTCGTGCGGGCCGGTTGTCGTGTCTGTCATGTCTTCCTCCGGTGGGGGTTCTGCCTACACACCAGAGGCGTAACTCGTCGCCGTACAGGTTGTTCAGTCAGACCTTCCAACGGCGGGGACCGCCCGGGGCGGCGTCATAGCGACAAGCGCCACCGGTCCGCACGGACGCCGTCAGGTGCGCCGCCGCCACCGGAGCCACCTGAGCGATCCGGTCGATCGCGGCCCGGATCGAACGAGTCGCGTTGACCCGCGCCCGCTCTGCCTCCGGCGAGGTCTGGCGCACGCGACCAGCCAACCCGGTCGCCCGCCGCAGCTCGGCCAGGAGCTCCTGCCGCTCGTCCTCGAGGGCCGCCGCCCGGCGCTGGTCACCGGATGCGTCGGCTGCGTCGAGCTCGCCGGTCAGCGCGGCCAGCCGGGCCCGGTACGCCGCGCGCGCCGCGTCGTCGAGGACCGCGCCCATCGTGCGCTCGGCCAGACCGGCGCCACCCGCGACGAGATCGAGGGCCGGCACCTCCTGGCCGCCGGCCGCCAGCAGGTCACGCAGGTAGTGCAGCCCCCGGCTGTCCCGGAGCCGGACGTCCTCGGCGCCCGCGCGCAACAGCCAGTCGTCGCCGTCCCGCTCCAGGCTCCATTCGTCCGGTCCCGGAGCCAGCGGAGCCGCTGCGGCCACTGGGGCGAACCGGCCCGTGAGCCCGAGGCGGTCGGCGAGGTCGGCTGCCCGCCCTGCCTGCTCGGCGGCGGCCGCCACGTCGCCCGGCCCGCCCCGCCGCCGCAGCGCGGTCGCCAGCTCGACCGAGCCGGCGGCCAGGAACGGCAGCCCGCCGATCCGCTCCGCGAGCGCCACCGCGTCGCGCAGGTGCCGGATCGAGGCTTCGGTGTCGCCCAGCAGCAAGGCCAGGACGCCGAGGCCATGAGCGACCGGACCGCGGCAGGTGTTGGCGCCGCCGAGGACCGCCAACCGCCCGTCGTAGGGCCGCAACGTCTCGTAGAGCCGCGCGGCAGCCACGCGATCCTCGACCAGGACAGCGACGTCGGCCAGGTCCAGCACCGCAGCCAGCCACCGGGGCCCGGACTCGTGCCGGACCGCCGGCAGCGTGCGTTCGAGCTCGGACCGGGCTCCGGCGAGGTCCCCGCGCAGGGCGAGGACCAGGGCGCCGGTCGCCTCGTGCAGGTGCCCGGGGCTCTCCCGAGCAGCGGCGTAGATGGCGTCGGCGTCTGCCTGCGACGGGGCCTGCCCCCGGGTGAAGACCAGCGCCCCGCGCAGCGTGCCGAGCAGGGCATCGAGGTCGGGCAGGTCGATCCGGCGGCCGGCCTCGGCGACGTCGGCGGCCAGGCGCTCGGCCTCCGCGAACCGGCCCCGCATCGTGGCCAGCATCGCGTGCCGGGCCACGGCCATCAGGCGATCGGCCGCGTCACCGGCGGCCGTTGCCGCGAACGTGAATGCGGCGAGCGCCGACTCCGCCTCGCCGACGCGGCCCAGCTCCATCAGGGCTACGAAGCGCCAGAACAGACCCTGTCGCAGCCGCACGTCGTCGTGGGTGGCCGTGGCCAGGTCGACGATCTCGGAGGCCGCCGCCAGCCGGTCATCCGCACCATCCGGGTCCCAGAGCGCCTGCAACCGGGCGTCCAGGGCCACCGCCAGCAGCTGGCTCTGCCCGGACTCTCGGGCCAAGGACAAGGCGCTGTCGACCAGCTCGCGCCGCCGGGCGGTCGAGGTCGGGTCGCCGAGCAGCTCGGCGGCGAGTTTGGCCAGCAACCGCACCCGGGACGCGTCGTCCATCCGGTGGGTGAGCGCCTCGTCGAGCCAGCGCACCATCGCCCAGTCCACGGTGAGGAAGCGCGTGGTCGACGTCGCGCTCAGGGCGAGGTGGACGAGCGGGTCGAGCGCGGGATCCAGGTCGGCGACCTCGCGCACCAAAACCGTTGCCGCACCGGGGTTCCCGCGACTCGCGACCCAGACGGCATGGATGGCCCCCGGGCTGAGGTGACTCATCGCGTCGGCCAGGTCGGCCTCGCTCAACGGGCCGAGGGCGATGTCGTCCCCCAGCCCCAGCGGGGTCGTCGACGTGACGAGCACGGCAGTGCGCCCCGCGGCCAGCCGTCCGGCCAGCGCCGACAGCAGGTCGCGGTCGATGCCGTCGGGCCGTACGTCGTCGACCACGACGAGACGCCGCTCAGCGGTGACCAGCGCCTGGGCGACCGAGTCGAGGTCCAGTGGTGACGGCGCCGCCAGCAGCCCGGCAGCGAGGGAGTCGGGTGCACCGGCCGCCCGCAGCAGCTGGGCCCAGACCAGGCCGTCAGCCGACCCGGCCACCCGGCCGGCCCGCAGCACGGGCACCCCACGCGACCGGGCGCGGGCCACGGCCGCCGAGGCCAGGGCGGTCTTGCCGGACCCGGCCGGCCCGACGAAGGCCACGAGAGCGCCGCCCTCGTGGGCCCGGCGATCGAGGAGAGCGTCGATGGCGGCGAGCTCTCGGGGCCGGCCCATCAGTTCCACGTCAGACGTATATACCTCCGGCGCGGACCGGGGTCGGCCCCGAGGTCGGCCCCGGAGGCGGGGCGGCGCTGTACGGCGCCCCCTGTAGAGCCGTACAGCGCCCCCTACTGCTGCAAACCGTCGAGGGTCGTTTTCGTGACGCAACGGTCACGGAGTGTGCTAACGCCTCATCTAGACCGTCCAGGGCTGGAATCATGACGGATCCGCAGCAGATCCGGAAACGGTATGACAGAACCCGATGCGATCCGGTTGACTGCCCCGGTGATCGACCTGCGCGACCACCCCCAAGACGACTCGCACGACGCGGCGCTGCTGGCGCGCGTGCGTGACGGCGACGACGCGGCGTACGGCGAGCTCTGGGCCCGGCACGCCGCCGGCGCCCGCCGGGTCGCAGCCCGGCTGGTGCCGCGCGCCGACATCGAGGACCTGGTCTCCGAGGCGTTCGAGCGCACCCTGGCGGCGATCCGGTCCGGCCGCGGCCCGGAGTCGACCTTCTTCCCGTACGTCGCCCGCGCCCTGCGTGGCCGGGCGGCCACCCTGCTGGCGAGCAAGGCCCGGGTGACACTGGCCGACGACATCGCGCTCCTCGACTCCCCGGTCGAGGACGCTGACCCGTTCCGTGGGGCTCCGGCCAAGGCCCGGCTGAAGCAGGCCTTCGAGGAGCTGCCCAGCCGCTGGCAGGACGCGCTCTGGGTCTCGGTCGTCGAGGACCAGCCACCGCGTCGCGTGGCCGCTCTCCTCGGCACCAGCCCCAACGGCGTCTCGGCGCTGGTGATCCGGGCCCGTCGCCGGCTGCGCTCGAACTTCATCGACCTCACGGCCGCCGAGTCCCGGAACCCGTTGTGCCGCATGGCAATTCAGGCGCCTTCGCGGTATGCCGACCATGTGGCCGAATGCGACCACTGCGACGCCACCTTGGCCGCGCTGGCCGAGCTCGACGTGACCATCCGCTCGCGCGGGCTGCCGATCGTCGCGCTGATCGGCGCGGCCGTGGCCCACGCCGCGGCACCGCACCGGCGGCTGCGTGACCTGCTCACGGCGGTGCCGGCCAAGGTGGCCGTCGCTGCAGTCGCCGTGACCGCTGCCGGGGTGGGCGCCGGCCCCTACCTGCTGGCGCCGTCGGCCCGGGCTCGGCCCGCACCGCTCGCCGGCCCGGCCGCGGCCGCTCCGATCTTCGGGCGGCACATCTCCCACGCGGTCGTCGAGCGGGCCGGACCGGTCCTGCCGACCGCCCAGCCGACCGTCCAGCCGACCGTCCAGCCGACCGTCCAGCCGGCAGCAGCGCCGTCGCCTGCGTCACCCCACGCCCGGGCACCCCGCAGCACCCCCAAGCCGGCCGCCCCCAAGCCAGCCGCCCCCGGGCCAGCCACCCCCGGGCCGACGCAGGCAGCCACGCCGGCCCCGACGCCCGACGCGGCCCGAACGACGGCGCCGGTCGCGCCCGGTGGCCGGCACCCGATCGGCTTCGAGGCCCACGCCGGCGCGGCGTGCGGCTGCGCGCGATTCAAGATCACCGGCGTACGGGTGAGCGACGAGGTCACGGTCAGCACCACCCAGCCGGGCGGTTCGGCCGCCGAGCAGGTGCTGCATCCGGCGCACGCCGGCAACCTCCGGCTGCGGATCGCCGCCCCCAGCGGACCGGGGCCGCTCGCGATCAAGGTGACGGTGGTTCGGGCGAACGGCCGCACGGTCACGGCCCGAGTGACCCTCTTGGGGTAGTGACGGCTTCCCAGGCTCAGTCTGGCGGCGCTCGCGCCGATAGATGAATCGTGAAACCGCTCGCCTTCGGGACGGCCGCTGAGCACGACGGCCGGCACTCACCTGTCTGGGTGACGCCGATGCCGGTTTCCCGGACGATCACACACAGTGAGACGTATCGTTACTCCCTGTATCAGTACGTCCACTTGGGCTACGGAGCAGCATGATGCCTGACCTCACCGCACGCCGGTGGGTCAGCCCTGCCCCGGCTCAGCGGACCGAGGGCGGCCCGTGATGCGCGCCCCCACTCCCCGCGCTGCGGCGACCTGGACCTGGCTGCTCGCCGGGGTGCTGGCGCTGATCGCCGGCATCGAGCTGACGACGGCCACCCGGACCAGCTGGCCGTTGCTCGACTTCGCCATGTCGACCTGGCCCTACGTGCTCGGGATCGGCGGGCTCTTCGCGCTGAGCGAGCTCGGCCTGGTCCATATCGAGTTCCGGCATCAGGCCTACTCCTGCTCGCTGTCCGGCATCCCGATGGTCCTGGGCGTCCTCACCGGGACACCGACGCACCTGGTGCTCGCTCGGGTCCTCGGCGGGCTGGTGGCCTTCGCCCTGCTTCGCCCGGCCCCCACCAAGGCGGTCTACAACGCCTGCGCCTACGCGTTCGAGGCTGCGACCGTGGCCACCGCCATCCACCTGCTGCTGCCGGTCGGGGCGCGCCTCGACGTCCGCACCGCCGGCATCTGCTGCCTGGTCGTCGTCAGCGTCGACCTGATCATGAGCCTGCTGGTCATGAGCGTCATCTACCTGCACGGCTCCCGCGTCGGCCCGCGCGAGGTGGCCCAGATCCTCGTGCCGGCCGCGATCTTCAGCGTCGCCAGTACGGCGTGTGCCCTCGTGGCGGCTCTGCTGATCGAGTCGGGCCCGCTCGGCGTCATCCTGCTGTGCGTCGCCGGGGCCTCGTGCGCCGCGCTGTTCCAGGCCTACCTCGTCCGGCGTCGGCGGCACCAGTCCCTCGCCCTGATCCACGAGTTCGTCGAGCAGGGCAGCGGCGTGCAGACGGTCGAGGAGATGGCCGGGCGCCTGCTCGGCCGGATGCAGACCCTGTTGCGCTGCAGCGACATCGAGCTGGTCGTGGCCACCGGCCTCGACTCCGGCACCCCGACCAAGCGGTTCTGCGTGCAGGACGGCGGCCAGATGGTCGTGTCGGACGGCGAACCCATCTCGACCGACTGGCTGCTCCTGCGCGTTGTGTCGACCAACGAGCCGATCCTGCTGTCCCGCACCACGTCCGAGGTCGGGCTGCGCGACTGGCTCCGGGCCCGCGGCACGCGCGACGCCGTGATCGTCCCGATGCCGGGGGCCGGCGCCGAGCTGGCGCTGATCGTCTCCGGTCGGCTCGGCGAAGCCACATCGTTCACCAAGGACGACGTCACCCTGACCCGCACCCTGGCCGGTCACCTCGCGGTCGCCATGCACGGCACCCGCGTCGTCGAGCAGCTGCGTCACGACGCCCGGCACGACACCCTCACCGGACTGCCCAACCGCGCCCTGCTCGGCGAGGAGCTCAGCCGCGGCGCTGCACTCCGGGCTCGTCCGGCAGCTGCGCCGTCCTGCTGCTCGACCTCGACCGGTTCAAGGAGGTCAACGACGCCCTCGGGCACCACGTCGGTGACGCCCTGCTGCGGGTGGTCGCCAACCGGCTGCAGCGAGCCGTGCCGGTGGGGGCGGTCGTGGCCCGGCTGGGTGGCGACGAGTTCGCCGTACTGCTCCAGCCGACCGGCGACGTGATGGCCAGCGCCCTCGGCGTCGCCTCCGAGATCTCGCGCGTGCTGTCCGAGCCGGTCGAGCTGACCGAGGGCCTCGTCAGCACGCGGCGCCAGCCTCGGGATCGCCGTGTCGACCGGCAGCTACAGCGAGTCGGACATGCTGCGGCACGCCGACACCGCGATGTACGCCGCGAAGGCGCACGGGGCGCCGGTGCTCTACAACGACGCGCTCGACAAGGGCCGCTCCGAGCGCCTGGCGATGCTGGCGGACCTGCACCTGGCCCTGGAGCGGGACGAGCTCGAGCTGCTCTACCAGCCCCAGCTCGACCTCACGACGGGCGCCATCGTCGCCGTCGAGGCCTTGGTCCGCTGGCGCCACCCGGTGCACGGCCTCCTCAGCCCGGATGCGTTCATCCCGCTGGCCGAGTCGACCGGACTGATCCACCCGCTCACCGATGTGGTGCTGCGCAAGGCCCTTCGGCAGTGCCGCGACTGGATCGACGCCGGGCCTCGACATCACGGTGGCGGTGAACCTGTCCGCGCGCAGCGTCGACGGCGGCCTGCCGGAGAAGATCGCGATGGCTCTGGCCGAGGCCGGCCTGCCTGCGCGAGCGCTGATCCTCGAGATCACCGAGAGCGCAGTCATGGGCGACCCGGACCGGGCCGTCCCAGCCCTGCGCCGGGTCTCCGACATCGGCGTGAAGCTGTCGCTGGACGACTTCGGCACCGGCTACTCGAGCCTGTCCTACCTGCAGCGGCTGCCGGTGCAGGAGGTCAAGATCGACCGGTCGTTCGTCTTCGGTCTCGGCGGCCCGAGCAGCTCCTACGCGAGCGCGGCGCTGATCCGCAGCATCATCACGATCGGCGAGAACCTGGGGCTGCGGATCGTCGCCGAGGGCGTCGAGGACGCGGTCGTCCTGGAGGCCCTGCGCGGGCTCGGCTGCGACCTGGCCCAGGGCTACCACATCGGCCGCCCGGGCACGTCGGAGCAGCTGATCGCCCTGCTCGACTCCGTGCGCAAGACCGACCAGTCGGCCCGACCGCGCACCCTGCGCAGCGTCTCGAAGCCGGCCAGCTAGCCGCTCGCCCCCCGAACCCGGCTTCACCCTCTGGATGCGGGTTTCGGACCGCGTACCGGGCCGAAAAACCCGCATCCGAGGGGTGAAGCCGCAGTGGCGGGGCGGGCGGTCAGTGCGACTCGCGGGACACCTGGTCGCCGCTGGAGCCCGACCAGGAAGTCCAGGTCCGCGCCAGTGTTGGCCTGCTGGACGGTGCTCGACGTAGAGCCGCTCCCAGCCCCGCGCCGGGCTTCGCGAACGCGTCGGCCGTCGCCGCAGAAGGCGACCGGGCCGCGAGCTCCTCGGCCGGGAGCGTCGATGTCGAGCCGACGAGCCGGCGACGTCGAGGACGATCGATGTCGCCGGTGCGCACCAGGGCCAGCGGCCCGCCGGCGGCCGCCTCCGGCGCGACGTGCAGAACGACTGTGCCGTAGGCGGTTCCGCTCATCCGGCCGTCGCAGATCCGCACCATGTCGCGCACCCCTGCCTGCGAGCAGCTTCGGCCGGCAGCGGCAGGTTCGCCACCTCCGGCATGCCCGGGTAGCCCTTCGGCCCGCAGCCGCGCAGCACCAGCACCGAGTCGGCATCGACGTCGAGGTCCGGGTCGTCGATCCGGGCGTGCATGTCCTCGACCGAGTCGAAGACCATTGCCCGGCCGCGGTGCTGCAGCAGATGCTCGGACGCCGCGGCCGGCTTGATGACCGCGCCGTCGGGAGCCAGGTTGCCGTAGAGCACGGCGATGCCGGCCTGCGGCTGGCAGCGGCGCGGCACGCGACCGGATGACCTCGCGGTCCCAGATCTGCGCGTCGTCGAGATAGTCGACCAGCGGCCGGCCGGTCACCGTCAGCGCGGTCGGGTCGAGCAGGTCCCGCACCTCGCGCAGCACCGCGAGCAGCCCGCCCGCCCGGTACAGGTCCTCCATCAGGAAGCGGCCGGCCGGCTGCAGGTCGACCAGGAGCGGCACGTCCGGAGCCGGTCCGGTCGAAGTCGTCCTGGCTCAGCTCGACGCCCGAGCCGGCCGGCGATCGCGAGCAGATGGACGACGGCGTTGGTCGACCCGCCGATCGCGGCGAGCGCGACGATCGCGTTGAGGAACGAGCCGCGGGTCAGGACGGTGCTCGGCCGGCGGTGCTGCGCCACCATCTCGACGGCCAGCCGTCCGGTGTCGTGGGACGCGCTCGAGCAGCCGGCTGTCCGCCGCCGGGGTGCCGGCCAGACCCGGGCATGGTCATGCCGAGCGCCTCGGCGACCAGCGCCATCGTCGACGCCGTGCCCATGGTGTTGCAGTGCCCGCGGCTGCGGATCATCGATGACTCGGACCGCAGGAACTCTTCCTGCGACAGCGTGCCGGCGCGGACCTCCTCGGACAGCCGCCAGACGTCGGTGCCGCAGCCGAGCGGCTGACGCCGCGGAAGGTGCCGGTGAGCATCGGCCCGCCCGGGCACGACGACGGCCGGCAGGTCGACCGAGGCCGCCGCCATCAGCAGGGCGGGGATCGTCTTGTCGCAGCCGCCGAGCAGCACCACGCCGTCGATCGGGTTGGCCCGCAGCATCTCCTCGATGGCCATCGCGGCCATGTTGCGCCACAGCATCGCGGTCGGCCGGACGAGCGTCTCGCCCAGCGACACGACCGGCAGGTTCAGCGGGATGCCGCCGGCCTCGTAGACGCCCTGCTTCGACGCTGTCGGCGACCTCGTCGAGGTGGGCGTTGCACGGCGTCAGGTCCGAGGCGGTGTTGGCGATGGCGATGTGCGGGCGACCGTCGAACGCGTGCGCCGGCAGCCCGCGGCGCATCCAGGCCCGGTGGATGTAGGCGTTGCGGTCGTCGCCGGCGTACCACTGCGCGCTTCGGTTCTGCTCGGGCACGACCGCGACGTCCACTTCCGGTTATCGGTTCGCGGCATCGAGTCCGGCAGCGATAGCCAGGAGGACCCAGATGCGAGCCTTCGTCGTCACCGGCCCCGCGTCAGGGCCAGGTCCATGGACGTCGCGCCGCCGGTGCCGGCGGCCGGCCAGGTCGTCGTCGACGTCGCACCGGGTCGGGCGTCTGCGGCACCGACGTCGAGCTGTTCACCGGCGAGATGGCCTACCTGCACCAGGGCAACGCGACGTACCCGCTGCGGCTCGGGCACGAGTGGTGCGGGGTCGTGTCGGCGGTCGGGGCCGGCGTCGACCGCGGCCTGGCTCGGCCGGCGGGTCACCGGCGACACGATGATCGGCTGCGGGCACTGCGAGCGCTGCGCAGCCGGCCGGCATCACGTCTGCGCGCACCGGCGTGAGGTCGGCATCCGCGGCGGATGCCCGGCGCCCTGGCCGAGCAGCTGGCCGTGCCGGCGGTCGCCCTGCATCGCGCTGCCCGACGACGTCGACGACACGGCCGGCGCGCTGGTCGAGCCGGGCGGCAACGCGCTGCGGGCGGTCCTGGCGCGCCGAGCTGGCACCGGGGACCGCGTCCTCGTCCTCGGCACCGGGACGATCGGCCTGCTCGTCGCGGATGTTCGCCGCGGGCGCAGGGCGCCGAGGTCCACCTGGCCGGCGCGGACGAGCGCACCCTCGGCCTTGGCCCGGACGGCTCGGCTTCGCCGGCGTCTGGCCGGCCGGCCGACCTGCCGGCGCTGCCCTGGGACGCGGTCATCGACGCGTCCAACGCGCCGAGCGCTCCCGGCGCTCGCCCTCGACCTGGTCGAGCCGGGCGGGCGGGTCGTCTACATCGGGCTGGCCGGCTCCCCGAGCCTGGTCGACACCCGCACGCTGGCTCTCAAGGACGTCACCGCCGTCGGCATCCTCGGCGGCTCACCGGGCCTGGCCGGCACCATCGAGCGGTACGCCGCGGGAGACGTCGACCCGCGGCCGCTGGTCGCCGCCACCGTGGGCCTGGAGCGAGGTCGCGGACGTCTTGGCCGGGTGGCGGCCCGACGGATGCCGGGCCGGGCCCGAAGATCCACATCGACCCACGCGGATAACGGTTCTCGAGGAGAGGCAGCAGGCTGATGGGCGAATTCGCCGGCCTCGTGGCGGTCGTCACCGGTGGCGCCAGCGGCATCGGCGCGGCCACGGCGCGCGCTGCTGCCGACCGCGGAGCGACGGTCGCGGTGCTGGACCGGTCGTACTCGGCAGTCGAGGGCACCAGTCCGCTCCAGCGTGCCCGTGCGACGTCACTGACTCCGGCTCCGTCCAGCGCGGCCATCGCCACCGTGGTCGAGCGGCTCGGCGGGCTCGACATCGTGGTCAACAACGCCGGGATCGGCGCGGTCGGCGATGTCGCCGCGAACGACGACGACGAATGGCACCGGGTCCTCGACGTCAACGTCGTCGGCATCGCCCGGGTCACCCGGGCCGCCCTGCCGCACCTGCGCGAGTCGCCGCACGCCGCGATCGTCAACACCTGCTCGGTCGTGGCTCCGGTCGGTGTGCCGCAGCGCGCGCTCTACTGCGGCCAGCAAGGGAGCGGTGGCCGCCCTGACCCTGGCGATGGCCGCCGACCACGTGCGGGAGGGCATCCGGGTCAACGCCGTCACCCCCGGCACCGCCGACACCCCCTGGGTCGGTCGGCTGCTCGCCCAGGCCGAGGACGCCGAGCCGCGGCGGCCGCGGCGCTGCGGGCCCGGCAGCCGATGGGCCGGCTGGTCAGCGCCGACGAGGTCGCCCACGCGATCGCCTACCTGGCCAGCCCCCTGTCCGCGTCGACCACCGGCACCCTGCTCGCCGTCGACGGCGGCATGGCCGGGCTGCGGATGCCATGACCCCGGCGCAGCTGCGCGCCTTCGCCGCCGTGGTGCGGCTCGGCTCGGTGAAGGCAGCCGCCGCGGACCTGCGAGTGTCCGAGCCGGCCGTGTCGATCCACGTCGCGCAGCTGCGCAAGGAGCTGGGCGACCGGCTGTTCCTGCGGACGTCGGCCGGGCTGGCCTTCACACCGGGCGGGCTGCGGCTGGCCAGCCGCGCGACCGAGATGCTCGGCCTGCAGGAGCGGACGATCCTCGAGGTGAGCCAGGCCGGAGGCGGCCGACGGCTGTTGCGCGTGGCCAGCTCGAGCCTGTTCGCCGAGCATGCGGCGCCGGGCCTGCTGAAGCTCTTCTCGGACCGGGCCGACGACCTCGACGTCGAGCTCAGCGTGCAGCCGGCCGGACGGTTCGAGTCGCTGTTGCTGAGCCGCGGCGTCGATGTCGCGATCGGCCCCCGGCCCGGCGCCATCGACCCAGGCTTGGTCAGCACCGACTTCCTGACCTACCAGGTCGTCGCCGTCGCCCACCCGGACCATCCGTTGACCAAGATCCAGCCCGGCGTCACGGAGCTGCGCCGCCAGACCTGGCTGCTCGGGCCGTCGGCGGCCGGGGATCCCGAGGTCATCCCGACGATGCTGCGCCGGATCAATGTGCCCGAGGACAACCAGCAGATCTTCCAGAGCCACGCGGCGGCGCTCGAGGAGGCCAAGCGCGGCCACGGAGTCGCCTTGACGGTCTCCTTCGCCGCCTCGCAGGACCTGTCCAACGGCGACCTCAAGCGGGTCTCGGGACCCACGCTGCAGGCCCAGGGCACCTGGAGCATCATCACGCTCGGCGACGGGCACGCGCCGCCGGCGGCGGCCGAGCTGACCCGCTTCGTCACGACGCCCCGGGCCACCCAGGCGATGCTCCGTGGCTCCGGCATCGCGCTGGGCCGGTTCAAGCCGTCGATCCACGTGACGCTGTGGAGCTGAGCGACGTAAGGCATTGCTTAATTCGTCCTTGCGGGCCGGTTGGCCGCGATGGAGCATCCAGGCATGCCAGTCGAGTCGAGCGGACACAGCCAGGGGAACCCACGGCTGTACGAGCTCTTCGAGAACGCCCCTAAGACCGGCAAGAGCCCCACGGTGTGGGCGTTCCCGCAGCTGATCGACTTCCTCAAGGTGGCCGGCCAGCCGGTGCAGGGACCGTGGCCGCCGCACCAGGAGCCGCGACCGGACCCCGACGCTGGAGTCGACCCCGGTCGCCGTCCCCGACCCGCAGGGGGCGCCCCGGCCCGCCGCCGACACTCCGCCCGACCCGGAGGTAGCCGTGTACCCGTCGCGGTTCCGCTACGAGGCCCCGCGGACGATCGCCGAGGCACTCGACCTGCTGCACGGTGGTGGCGGCGAGGCCAAGGTGCTCGCCGGCGGGCAGAGCCTGGTGCCGCTGATCAAGCTGCGGTTCGCCTCGCCCGAGCTGTTGGTCGACATCAACAACCTGCCCGGCCTCGACTACCACCGGGCCGACCCCGACGGCACGATCCGGATCGGCGCCCTGTGCCGGCACGCCACGCTCGAGCGGTCCAGCCTGCTCGCGGCCAGCCAGCCGACGATGGCGGCGGCCGCCCCGCTGATCGCCGACCCGATCGTCCGCAACCGCGGCACTCTGGTCGGCTCGCTGTGCCACGCCGACCCGCAGGGCGACTGGGCCTCGGTCGTCACGGCCCTCAAGGGCCACGTCGATCGCCCAGGGCCCGAACGGTCGTCGCTCGATCCCGATCGCCGAGTTCGTGACTGGTCCGTTCCAGAACGTCCTGGCGCCTGACGAGATCGCGGTCGAGGCCGTGATCCCCGCGCCGCAGGGGCACCCCGCTGGGCGGCTACCTCAAGCTCGAGCGTCGGGTCGGGGACTTCGCGACCGCGGGAGTCGCTGTGGCAATCGAGACTTCGGGGGGTCTGGTCACTCAGGCCGGCATCGCTCTGACCGGCGTCGGCGGGTCGACGATCGACGCGACCGATGCCGCGGGCGCCCTGCTCGGTCGACCACTCGGCGCCGACACGCATCGGCCGGGCGGCCGACCTGGCCGCCGAGGCGGCCCAGCCGCGCTCGGACCACCGCGGCAGCGCGGAGTACAAGCGGCACATCGTCCACACCTTCGTGACGCGAATCCTGACCCGCGTCGCCCAGACAACCGAAACGGCAGCGTGAGATGACCAGTCTGTTCGAAGAGGTCGGAGCCGGCGCGGCCGAAGGCACGCCCGGTGCGCCGCGTGACGATCACGGTCAACGGCCAAGCGCCGTACGGCGGACATCGAGCCCCGCCTGTTGCTGGCGCACCTGCTGCGCCAGGGCCTGAAGCTCACCGGCACCCACACCGGTTGCGACACGACGAACTGCGGCGCCTGCACGGTCCTGTTCGACGGTCAGGCGGTCAAGAGCTGCACGATGCTCGCCGTCCAGGCTGACGGCCACGAGGTCACGACCGTCGAGGGCCTGGCCGGCGCCAGTGAGCTGCACCCGCTGCAGGAGGGGTTCAAGGACGAGCACGGCCTGCAGTGCGGCTTCTGTACGCCGGGCATGATGCTCGCCGCCAAGGCCCTGCTCGAGGAGAACCCGGACCCGACCGAGGACGAGATCCGCTGGGGGCTGTCCGGCAACCTGTGCCGCTGCACCGGCTACCAGAACATCGTGAAGTCGGTGCTGTGGGCCGCGAAGAAGATGCGCGGCGAGCCGACGGGACGGGAGCTGACCACGTGACGCAGGCGCTGGACGAGATCAAGATCGGCGGGATGGGGGCCAGCCGCAAGCGGGTCGAGGACAACCGGTTCATCCGCGGCAAGGGCAACTACGTCGACGACATCGTGCTGCCCGGGATGCTGCACATGGAGATCCTGCGCAGCCCGCTCGCCCACGCGCGGATCACGTCGATCGACACGAGCCGGGCCTGGGAGCATGCCCGGCGTCCGGCTGGTGCTGACCGGCGAGATGATGGCCACCCGCAACCTGGCCTGGATGCCGACGCTGAGCTATGACACGCAGGCCGTGCTGGCCACCGACAAGGTGCGGTTCCAGGGCCAGGAGGTCGCGGTCGTCGTCGCCGACGACCCGTACATCGCCAAGGACGCCTGCGAGCTGATCGACGTCGAGTACGAGCCGCTGCCGGTGATCGTCAACCCGACCCAGGCGATGGCCGAGGGCGCGCCGCTCATCCGGGACGACAAGGAGAACCAGCACGACAACGTCGTCTACGACTGGGAGGTCGGCGACAAGGCCGGCACCGACAGCGCCTTCGCGGCGGCCGACGTGGTGTCGAAGATCCAGCTGCACTACCCGCGCTCGCACCCGTCGCCGCTGGAGTGCTGCGGCTCGATCGCCGACTTCGACCGGGCGACGTCCAAGCTGACGGTCTACATGACCTCGCAGGCGCCGCACATCGTCCGCGCCGCAGTCGCTCTGATCGCCGAGCTGCCCGAGCACATGATCCGGATCGTCTCGCCGGACCTCGGCGGCGGCTTCGGCAACAAGGTGCCGGTCTACCCGGGCTACGTCGTCTCGATCCTCGCCTCGATCCTGCTCGAGCGGCCGGTCAAGTGGATCGAGGACCGCTCCGGCAACCTGATCTCGACCGGCTTCGGGCGCGACGTCTACCTGACCGGTGAGCTCGCGCTGCGCAAGGACGGCAAGATCCTCGGCGTCCGGATGCACACCGACGCCGACCATGGTGCGTTCTTCGCCGACGCGCAGCCGAGCAAGTTCAAGATCGGCCTGATGCACTCGGCGTTCGCCTGCTACGACATCCCGGCCGCCCACCTCACGGCTCGCGGCATGTACACCAACAAGGCGCCGGGTGGCGTCGCCTACCGGTGCTCGTTCCGCGTCACCGAGGCGATGTTCTTCCAGGAACGGATGGTGCAGGCCGCGGCCGACGACCTGGGGATGGACCAGGCGGAGTTCCGCCGGATGAACTTCGTGCGCGACGACGACTTCCCGCACCGCACGCCGTTCGGCTTCCTGACCGACTCGGGGCAGTACGGCAAGTGCCTCGACGTCGGGCTGAAAGCCATTGGCTACCAAGACTTCCTGGCCCGCAAGGAGGAGGCCGCCAAGCGCGGTCGCCTGCTCGGCATCGGCATCTCGACGATGACCGAGCCGCTCGGCGCGGGCAACAGCCGCGAGTACGACATCCTCGGCATCAAGATGTTCGACTCCGCCGAGCTGCGGGTCCACATGACCGGCAAGGCGATCCTGCGCACCGGCGCGAAGAGCCAGGGCCAGGGCCACGAGACGACATGGGCCCAGATCGTCGCCCACGAGCTCGGCCTCCCGGCCGAGGACATCGTGGTCGAGGAAGGCGACACCGACACCGCGCCGTTCGGCATGGGGACCTACGCCTCCCGCAGTACGCCGGTCGCCGGCGCCGCAGTCGCGATGGTGTCGCGCAAGATCCGGGCCAAGGCCCGCAAGCTCGCCGCGCACCTGCTCGAGGTCTCCGAGGAGGACCTCGAGTGGGAGCTCGGTCGGTTCTATGTCCGCAGCGCACCGGATCGCGGAGCCACGATCCAGGAGTGCGCCATGGCGGCGTACAGCAACATGCCGGACGGCATGGAGCCCGGCCTGGAGGGCAACGCCTACTACGACCCGCCCAACCTGACCTGGCCGTTCGCCTGCTACATCGTGACCGTCGAGGTCGACCCGATGACCGGCGTCTGGGACGTCCTGCAGGTGGTGGCCGTCGACGACTGCGGCGTCCGGATCAACCCGATGATCGTCGAGGGCCAGATCATGGGCGGCCTGACCGAGGCCTATGCGATGGCGAGCATGCAGTTCATCACCTTCGACGCGGAGGGCAACTGCGTCGGGTCGAACTTCATGGACTACCTGCTGCCGACCGCCTGGGAGACACCGGGATACGAGCTGCACGAGGTCGTCACCCCGTGCCCGCACCACCCGATCGGCGCCAAGGGCATCGGCGAATGCGCGACCGTCGGCGGCCCGGCGGCGTTCGTCAACGCGGTGATCGATGCGCTCAAGGGCAGCGGCGTACGCAATATCGACATGCCCCTGCTGCCGGACCGCGTCTACGAGGCCATCACCCAGCGGCACGACGTGTCCGGCGCCCCGCCGGTGAAGTCGGACTCATGACCCACTCCCACCCCCACCCCGAACCATCGCCCCGCCACGCCCTGCAGGGCTGGGACATCCTCGAGCAGGCCGGCGAGCTGGCCCGCGCTCGGTGAGGAGTTCGCGCTGGCAACAGTTGTCTGGCGGCAAGGACCGTCGTCCGGGCAGCAGGGCTCGCGCGCCATCATCACGGCAGGCGGCCAGCTCTTCGGCTGGATCGGTGGGGCCTGCGCCGAACCGGTCGTCATCCGCGAGGCCCAGCGGGCGATCCGCGAGCGCGAGACCAAGCTGATCCTGCTCGGCACGCCGGAGCAGTTCGGCGGCGCGGTCCCGGAGGCATGCTCGTCGTACCGATCTCGTGCCAGAGCGAAGGAGCCCTCGAGGTGTTCATCGAGCCGGCCGTCCCGACCCCGCAGCTGATCATCGTCGGGCGCTCGCCGATGGCGACGACACTGGCCGACCTGGCCACCGCCCTGGGCTGGCGGGCCGAGGTCGTCGACGGCGCGGACTTCTCCGCTGCCGACGTGGACGGCCCGGTCGATCGTCATCGTCGCGACCCAGGGCCACGGCGACGAGGAGGCCGTCGAGCAGGCGGTCTCGGCCGTACCCGGCGTTCGTCGGGCTGGTCGCTTCGCGCAGCCGGGCCCAGGCGCGTGCTCGGCTACCTGGCCGACCGCGGTGTGCCGCAGCACCTGCTCGACCGCGTGCACGCCCCGGTCGGCCTCGACCTCGGGCACACCTCGCACCGTGAGATCGCGGTCGCGATCCTGGCCGAGCTGGTCCGCGAGCGCGCCGCCGGCGGCCTGGTGCCCGCCGGCCCGCACACCGGCCGCGGCTCGACCGCCCCAGCCGCCTCGGGGGCGACCGAGGCGGTCGACCCGGTGTGCGGCATGACCGTGCGGGCCGACCAGACCAGCCCCCGGTCGACCACGACGGCGTCACGTACTCCTTCTGCTGCGTGGGGTGCCGGGACGCCTTCGTGGCGACCCGGCGTCGTACCTCACGCCGGCACCGTCACCCAGGAGGCCTGATGCTGATCAAGAGCGACTTCGAGGTCGCGCAGTCGCTCGACAAGGTCTGGCAGTTCTTCGACGACATCCCGCAGGTCGCGGCCTGCCTGCCGGGCGCCGAGCTCACCGACCGGTCAACGACGAGCGGGTGAGGAGAAGTACCTCGGCAGCGTCGGCATCCGGATGGGTCCGGTCAAGCTTCAGTTCGCCGGCACCGCAACGATTGTCGAGCGCGACGATGCGGCCAAGCGCGTCGTCGTCGACGCGGCCGGCGCCGATGAGAAGGGCCGCGGCCAGGCCGCGATGCTCGTCACCGCGAACCCTCGCGCCGTCGGCGCGCGGCACCAAGGTCGACGTCGTCCAGGACCTGCAGCTCTCCGGCGCGGCCGCCCAGTACGGCCGCGGCATGATCTCCGACGTCACCGCGGTCCTGATGCGGGACTTCGCGACCAACATGCAGACCCGGATCGAGGCGATCGAGCGTGGCGTGTCGCCCGACCAGGTCGCCGGCGCGGCGCCGGCCAGCGGCTTCGCCATCGGTCTGCGGCGCTGCGCATGGCGTTGCTGCGGGTGTTCCGCCGGTTCTTCCTGCCCTACCAGCCGACAACCAACCGAGCTGAGGAGACCGCCATGGTGCTCTGGTGGATCGGCAACGCGATCCTGCTGCTGGTCGTCGTGCCGGTGCTGGTGGCGTTGCTCAACCGCGTGCTCGCCGCTCTCGAACGGGTTCGCGGCGCCTCCGACGACATCCTGACCGGCGGTGTGGCGCTGATCGGCGAGCTGGACGGTGTGCCCGAGGCGCTGGCCCTGACCGACCAGACCATCCATGACGTCGCCATAGGCGCCGTCCGCTATGCGGGCTCCGTCGCGAAGCTGCTCGGCTGAGCGGAGAGGACACCAATGCCGTTCGTCGCCTGGGTGACCGTGGTGATCGCCGTACTGATCATCGCGGCCGCCGCGCTCGGCCTGATCCGGGTGATCCTGCACCTGATGGCCGTCCGCAAGACGCTCAACAACCTGATCGGCGGGCTGGCGGTCGTCGCCAGCCAAACGCCACGGTGCCAACGGTTCTGCCGTCGGTCAATGCCAGCCTCAAGCCTGTTCGCGACTTCTGCGAGACGGTGTGATGAGCGCGCCTGGCCGCGCGCGAGCGGGTCGACGACCGGGTGGGCGATCGGCTACACGGTCGCGATCATCGTGGTCCTGGTGGTCGTCGCCCTCGTCGTACCGATCCTGCTGCTGGCCCATTCGATCGGCAACGAGGCCAAGGACATCAACGACTCGCTCCAGCTGGCCGTGCACAACACGGCGGCGCTGAAGGAGCTCAACACGACCATCGAGCACGCGGAGGTCATCGTGGCCGGGCTGAACCGCGGACGCGCCCGGTTGGGAGGCTGACGATGACGAGCATGGCTCCAGCAACGATGGCCGCGCTGACCTCGACCCAGCGAAACCTGTGGTGGGGCGCCATCATCGGCGGCTTCGTCGTCGTCCTCGCCGTCGCAGCGCTGCTTACGATCCTGGTCCTGCTGGTGCGCACGATCGACCAGCGGGTGCTGCATGATCCGCGACACGCTCAAGGCAGCCGCGGCCAACACCTCCGACACGGCACTGATCGGTGAGACCGCCAAGCGCGTCGACGCCGTGCTGGCCGAGGGGCTCGAGCACCACCTGTTCCTAGGCCGCGTGCTCGACAAAGTGAGGATGTGAACCGATGGTCGCGCTCTCCGTCATCGACATCGTCCTGCTGATCGCCGGGCTGGCGTTCTACCTGTACGTCGTCGGGGGCCAGCTCACCAAGGTCGCGACGAACCTCGAGGAGTGCAACGAGATCGTCCGCACGATCGTGGCCAACGCCGAGCCGATCGTGCCCGGCGTCGCCAACATCAACCGCACCGGCGGCGTTGTCGCTGGCGCCCTCCCGCTGCTCTACGGCATGGCCGAGGGCATCGTCGCCGGCGTGACGCCGCGGCCCGAAGCGCCCGCGGTGCGGCCGCCCGCCCGGCCGGCCATGGGTCGGCGCCGGTCGCGGCTGCACGACGGCGTTGGCTACGTGCCGCCGGCCGACAGCAACGGCGACGGCCCGCCGCGCCACCTCGCCGAGCCGCCGATCCCGGTCTAGCCCTAGCCTTTGCGGATGCCGGTCCGCTACCAGCTGGTCATCGACTGCGCCGACCCGGACCTGCTGGCTCGGTTCTGGGCCGCTGCCCTGGGCTATGAGCTCGCACCGGCCCCGGCGGGGTTCGCGACCTGGAACGACTACTACCGCGAGCTGGGGGTGCCCGAGGAGGAGCTGGTCGAGGGAGCCGACCGGATCAGTGACCCGGCCGGCCACGGGCCGGCATCTGGTTCCATGCGGTCGCCGACACCAAGACGGTGAAGAACCGGCTGCACTTCGACATCCACGCCGGCGGCGAGCGGTCCGACCCGCTCGAGAGTCCGCGGCAGCGCGTCGACGCCGAGGCCAGGCGGCTGGCGGGACTGGGCGCCACCATCACCGGTGCTCTGTCCGAGGAGGGCTCGACCACTACGCGGTCGGGATGAAAGACCCAGAGGGCAACGAGTTCGACATCAACTGACCGGGTCCTGGGCGGCCAGCGGTATCGTCCGGACATGAGCGACAGCGAGGATTTCGAGCGCGGGTTGCGCATCCGGCGCGAGGTGCTCGGCGACGAGTACGTCGACGCCAACCTGACTGGGTCGGATCCGTTCATGATGACGTTCCAGCACCTGGTCACGGAGCTGGCCTGGGGCCGGGCCTGGAGCGGGACCGCCCTGGACCGCAAGTCAAAGGCGCTGCTGAGCCTCGGCATCCTCGGCGCCCTGGGTCGGCATCAGGAGCTGGCGATCTACGTCCGGGGCGCCCTGAACAGTGGCGCCACCGTGGCCGAGATCGAGGAGGTGCTGGTCCACGTCACCATCTACTGCGGCATGCCTGCCGGCCGCCAGTCCTTCCAGGCCGCGCACGAGGCGCTTCGGTCAGCAGGGGCACTTCCCGCCGAATAGGCAGCAGCGGGTGGGTCTTTCACAGCCAGCGACGCACCCGCTGGGTGTATTCGTCGTACGGCGCACCGAACCGGTCGTGCAGGAACCGCTCCTCGGGACGGATGGCGCCCCACCGGACGAGCAGCGCGGCGACCGGGAACAGCACCAGCCCCCAGAACGTGGGGATCAGCAGCGCGAGGGCGAGGTAGAGCGCGAGCAGGCCGACGTACAGCGGGTTGCGGGAGAGGCGGTACGGCCCCTCCTCGATCATCGAGCTCGTCTCCTGCCCGGGCAGCAGGCCGGTCCCGTGCCGGCCGAACAGCCATAGCGACCAGCCGTTCCACCCGACGAAGAGCAGCACCAGCAGCCAGCCGAGCAGGAGCCGCCAGGCGCCGAGGTCGACCGGGTCGCCCCAGAGCCGCGTCGCCAGCCAGCCGAGGAGCAGTGGCGCACCGATCGCGACCGGCGGCCACAACCGGAACGCGACCGTGGTGTCGGACCGGGTCGTCACCGGCTAGGCCGACGCGGAGACGTTCTCGGCCTCGTCGTGCGGCCCGGGGAACGGCGGCCGGCAACCGACCGGGAAACGCAGGAAGTAGTCCTGGTCGTCAGGTGCCATCTCCCAGAACGTCACGGCCTCGCTCAGCCGGGTCACCGTCTTGCCGGGCCAATGACCCGACGCGTCGACGTCGCGGATGATCTCCTCGGCCACGGCCCGCTGCTCCGGGCTGGTGTAGAAGATCTCGGAGCGATACTCCGAACCGACGATCGCTTCGTCGAGGTCGGCTCGGTGCGCCTGGAAGAACACCTCCAGGAGCACGCGATAGGAGAGCCGGGCCGGGATCGAACACCACCTCGACGACCTCGGCGTGGCCGGCGTTGTCCTCCTCGGTCGGGTGGTCGTTCGTCACCGCCCATGAAGCCGGTCCGGGTGGAGATGACGCCGTCGGGCTGGCGCAGCATCTGCTGCATGATCCAGGCGCAGCCACCAGCGAGAACGGCGGTCTCGGCGTTGTCGGCCATCTCGGCGTCCCTTCCTCGGGAAACCTGCCTCGGGAGAACTGGAGATTACCGCTGCGCCTTCAGTCGAGACAGAACTCGTTGCCTTCGACGTCTTGCATGTTCAGGCACGACTCGTTGTCGTCATCGGCCAGAAGAAGCCGCCCGCGGGTCGCGCCGAGCGGGACCAGGCGCGCGCACTCGGCCTCGAGCGCGGCCAGCCGCTCCTCACCCACCAGCCCGGTGCCGACCCGCACGTCGAGATGGACCCGGTTCTTGACCACCTTGCCTTCGGGAACGCGCTGGAAGTACAGCCGCGGGCCTACACCTGAGGGATCGCTGCAGGAGAACGACGAACCGCGGTCCTGCGCGGGCAACGAGCGGTGGAAGTCCTCCCAGCTCGAATACCCCTCGGGCGGCTCCGGTGGGACGTAGCCCAGCACCTCGCACCAGAAGCGCGCGACCCGCTCCGGGTCGGCGCAGTCGAAGGTGACCTGGACCTGCCTGACCGCCGCCATCGGCCCACCCTAGAGGGCGGCACAGAGGCAGCAAGGTCCCCCGTGAACAACGGATGAACCGTAGTTGACGGTTCCGATTTGTCCCTTCTCTGCGCACCAGACTGGCGTCGTGAGCGCAGAGACCTGATCCTCGTCCTCGTGGTCGTGACGGCCCTGGGCTTCGACTTCACCAACGGCTTCCACGACACCGGCAACGCGATGGCGACGTCGATCGCGACCGGGGCGCTCAAGCCGAAGGTCGCCGTGGCCATCTCGGCGGTGGCGAACCTGATCGGCGCGTTCCTGTCGGTCTCGGTCGCGCTGACGGTGACGAACGCCGTCGTCAAGACGCTCGCCGCGGCCAAGCCGGCGACGGCGACCAGCCGCCGCCGTCGCCGGCGCACCTGGTCAACCAGGACCACCTGCTGGCCATCGTGTTCGCCGGCCTGATCGGCGGCATCGTGTGGAACCTGCTCACCTGGCTGCTGAGCCTGCCGTCGAGTTCGTCGCACGCGCTGTTCGGCGGCCTGATCGGCGCGACCATCGCGTCGCTCGGCTGGAACGGCGTCAACTGGGCCGGTGACGGCACCAAGCTCGACGGCGTCCTCGGCAAGATCATCCTGCCGGCCATCGCCTCGCCGATCGTCGCCGCGATCTGCGCAGCGACGGCGACGTACTTGATCTATCGGGTCACCGTCGGGGTGGCGCAAGCGGTTCCTCGACGTCCGGCTTCCGGTGGGGCCAGATCGGCACGGCGTCGCTGGTCTCCCTGGCCCACGGCACGAACGACGCCCAGAAGACGATGGGCGTGATCACCCTGGCCCTGCTGGCCACCGGGCACTGGACGAGCTTCACCACCATCCCGTTCTGGGTGAAGCTGGTCTGCGCCCTGGCGATCGCGCTCGGCACCTACCTCGGCGGCTGGCGGATCATCCGCACGCTCGGCAAGGGCCTGGTCGAGATCGAGTCGCCGCAGGGCGTGGCCGCCGAGTCGGCATCGGCCGCGGTCATCCTGGCGTCGAGCCACTTCGGCTTCGCGCTCTCCACCACCCACGTGGCGACCGGATCGATCCTCGGCACCGGCATCGGCAAGCGCGGCGCCGAGGTGCGCTGGGGCGTCGCCGGCCGCATGGTGTCGGGCTGGCTGCTGACCCTGCCCGCCGCCGCGATCGTCGGGGCCGCGGTCTGGCTCGTCGGCCGCGTGTTCGGCACCGGCAGCGCCGGCTCGGCGGTCGGCTCGCTGGTCGAGTTCGCCATCCTGCTCGGCCTGGCCGGCTACATCTACCTGCGCTCGCGCCGGCAGCGCGGTCGGCGCGCACAACGTCAACGACGAGTGGGACGGCGGGACCGACGCCGACCGACCAGCCGCAGCTCACCACAGGAGGCCGTCGCATGAGTGCCGTCGGGTACGACCTGAAGTTCGCCGCCGAGACCATCTGGAAGGTGGCGTCTGGCCAGCCTGATCCTCGGCGCCGGGCTGCCGATCCTGTTCGCCGACCGGCATCCGGTCGCTGGCCTGGGGCACCGGCGGCGAGGCCGAGGTCTCCGACGCCCGGCCCAACCCGGTCGGCAAGGTGCTGGCGGCGGTGATCTTCCTGGTCGTGGCGTACGCGATCGCGTCCGGCATCGTGTACGTCATCGCGACCGGCAAGGGCAGCAACTACGACATCACCTTCCGGCACCTGATCCCCGAGATCTACAAGAAGGCGAGCTGACCGGATGAGCGACTCTCCGATCGCGAAGATCCTGAGCTGGCTGAACGCCGGCTACCCCGAAGGCATCCCGCAGCGCGACTTCCCCTCGGTGCTGTTGGTGCTGCACCGCAACCTATCCGACGGCGAGATCGAGTCGATCGCGGATGACCTTGCCCTGCAGTCGATCTCGAACGGCGCAGAGCCGGTCACCGCCGACCACATCCGCGCGATGGTGCGCGACCACGCGTTCCAGTCGGCGACCGCACGAGGACGTACGGCGGGTGTCGGCGGCGACTGGCCCGCGGCGGCTGGCCGCTCGCCGCGAACGACCTGAACGCGGTCAGTCGCCGACGGCCTCGATGCCCGCGCTTCACGAGCAGCGGGTCGGGCGCGCCGACGACGTCGCGTCCTTGCCCTCGTAGTCGAACCGTCGACAGGAAGTGGCGCATCGCGTTGAGCCGGGCGCGCTTCTTGTCGTTCGACTTGATCGTCGATCCACGGCGCCGTGATCGGTGTCGGTGCGCCGGAACATCTCCTCCTTGGCCGCCGTGTAGGCGTCCCACTTGTCCAGCGACTGAGGTCCATCGGCGACAGCTTCCACTGCCGGACCGGGTCGACCTGCCGGATGATGAACCGGGTCCGCTGCTCGGACTGCGTCACCGAGAACCAGTACTTGGTCAGGTGGACGCCGGCGTCGACCAGCATCTGCTCGAACGCCGGCACCTGCTGCATGAACAGCTCGTACTCGCGCCGGCGTAGCGAAGCCCATGACCCGCTCGACGCCGGCGCGGTTGTACCAGCTGCGGTCGAACAGCGCCGTCTCGCCCGCCGGTCGGCAGGTGCTGCACGTACCGCTGGAAGTACCACTGGTGCTGCTCGCGCTCGGTCGGCTTGACCAGCGCCACCACCCGCGCGTAGCGCGGGTTCAGGTGCTCCATGAACCGCTTGATCGTGCCGCCCTTGCCGGCGGCGTCGCGCCCCTCGAAGACGAGCGACGTGCTTGCTGCCCGGTCTCGATCGACCAGTTCTGGAACTTGATCAGCTCGACCTGGAGCAGGTACTTCTGCTCCTCGTAGTCGTCGCGGTCCATCCGCTCGTCGTACGGGTAGTTCTCCCGCCAGGTGTCGACCGCCCGGCCGTCCGGCCCGAGCAGCACCGGGTCGTCGTCGTGGTCCTCGCCGATCGAGTGGCCGTCGATCTGCAGAGCGTCGATGTACTCGCGAACGTCGATCAGCATGTCGCGAGCGTAGGAGGTGATGATGAACGCGTTGGTGAACAACGGGTGACGAGCGGAAGAGGACGACGCGCTGTCCAGTGTGGAGGAACAGGCTCGTTATGGCCCGCCTGATGCTCCACGTTCTTTGTCGAGTTGCCGTTGAACGTCGCCGCGGGCACGGTGGAGGTCGGACTGGCGAAAGGAAACTCGATGCCAGAACTTCTGGTGGACTTCATCACCTCGCTCGACGGCTACGCATCGGCGGAGGGCTGGCCGGGCTACTGGGGACTGGAGGGGCCCGAGTATCTGGGCTTTCTCGCTGAGTCGCCGGAGGGCGAGTACCCGATCCTGATGGGCGCGGCGACGTATCGGCTGATGTCCGGCTTCGCGGAGGCCATGGGCGACGCGCTCAAGCAGCTGACCGACGCCCCCAAGGTCGTCTTCTCCTCGACCCTCGAAGATCCGTTGTCCTGGGCCAACTCTCGCCTGGTCAGCGATGACCCGGTCGCGGCCGTCCGCTCGATGAAGGCCGAGGACGGCCCGGGACTGCGCACGATCGGCAGCCTGAAGCTGTGCCGGACCTTGCTCGAAGCCGGCCTCGTCGACCGTTTCCGGGTGGTCATGTTCCCGGTCATCACGGGGAAGACCGGGCGCGAGCGGATCTACGACGAGTACCCCGACGTCGGCCTCGAGATGACCGACAGCCGCACGTTCGACGGCCGGATCCAGCTCGTTGAGTACGTGCCGACGATCCTCAACGGACCGCCAGGCACCGGTCAGTAGTCCATCGACATCACCTGGCGCACCTCGGTCAGTGTTCGCTCGGCGATGGTGGCTGCAGCGGCGTTGCCGGCGTACAGGATCTGCCGCAGCTGGGCCGGGTCTGCGGCGTACAGGGATCGTCGTTGCCGGTGGCCGCGCAGTCCCTCGTTGACCACCTCGGTGACCAGCTGCT
This sequence comes from uncultured Actinomycetota bacterium, assembly GCA_963834425.1. Taxonomy (GTDB): domain Bacteria; phylum Actinomycetota; class Actinomycetes; order Actinomycetales; family CAVURS01; genus CAVURS01. The sequence goes on along the minus strand of CAWIBR010000013.1, from coordinate 50,052 downwards.
TGAGCGCCCGGCCGCCGCCGGCCCCCAGCCCGGAGGCGAGCTGCTCCGGCGGTACGCCGGTGAAACCGGAGGCGATGTTGAGCAGGTTCGCGACCTCGGGTCGGCGTACCGGCTCGTAGCTGATCGCCGCGTCGGAGTCGGTGCGCGCCCTGCGGATCAGCGCGGCCGTCTCGTCGGCCGTCGCCGCGAGCCGGATCACGTTGCCGCGGCTCTTCGACATCTTCTGGCCGTCGAGCCCGAGGATGAGCTGCTGGTCGTTGACCAGTGCCGACGGCTCCGGGAAGACCGCCGCCCCGTCGGCGTAGCGCGCGTTGAACCGCCGCGCGATGACCCGGGTCTGCTCGACGTGCGGCAGCTGGTCCCGCCCCACCGGCACGACGTCGGCCTTGCAGAACAGGATGTCGGCCGCCTGGTGGACCGGGTAGGTGAGCAACAGCCCGGACAGGTGCCGGCCACTGGCCGTGAGCTCCTCCTTCACCGTGGGGTTGCGCTCCAGCTCGGCCTGGGTGACCAGGCTGAGGAACGGCAGCATCAGCTGGTTCAGGGCGGGCACCGCCGAGTGCGTGAAGATGATCGAGCGAGCCGGGTCGATGCCCAGCGCCAGATAGTCGGCCAGCAGGGAGAGAGTGTTGGCCTTCAGCTGGCCGACCGAGTCACGGTCGGTGATGACCTGATAGTCCGCGATCAGGACCAGGGACTCAACGCCTTTGTCCTGCAGGGATACTCGGCTGCGCAGGCTGCCCAGGTAGTGGCCGATGTGGAGATCGCCCGTCGGCCGGTCTCCAGTGAGCATCCGATGTCGCTCCGGATGCCGGTCGATGGAGTCCGCCAGCGCTCGACTGCGCTCGATCGCGGCGTCAACGGTGGTGGGGGTGTTCGTGGTGGTCGTGATGGTGGTCATGCTCGCTCCTGGGGTGATGCCCTCGGGCGTGCACGGACGCAGTCCACTAGCTCTGGACACAGCACACGAGCCGCCCGAAGGCGGCTCGATGGGGTCGTGACAATCGGGTGGCCGCCTAGTCGGTCGGCCACCGCCACTGCGCTGCGCGAATTGTCACGACCCCAGTCTAGAGCCGGGGCGTCGAGATGAGTAGGCGGTTACGCCGTGACCCGGATGGTGAAGGTGAAGACAGTCGGGCTCCCCACCAGCCCGCTGTAGTCGACCACGATCGTGTGCCGGCCGGGGCTCAGGTGGACCTTGGCCTTGTAGCCGCAGAAGACCGTCGCCAGTCGGCCCGGGTGCCCGAGGGACACCGAGTCGGCGTACATGTCGGCGCCACCTGGGACCTGAGCATGACGGTTGATCGGGGACGTGAAGACGCCACTGTCGATCGCCGGGCCGACCGCGATCGGCTGACCGTCGAGGGTCCCCGGCTGCGGGTCGCCCAGGAAGCCCTGCGCAATGACGTCGTCGCAGATCGGCTCCAGGTTGCGCCGGGTGAACGGGACCAGCTGGCCGTTGAGCTCATAGCTGCTGTCCGGGAAGCGGTTGTCCTCGGTGACCACGAAGCCGCCGAGATCGACGAGGACCGACCGCGCGGTCGTCCGGCAGTTGAGCGTCGCGTCACCGGAGCCGAAGCTCAGCACCGGGAGCAGCAGGACTCCGTGGTCGCCGTTGGGGCTCTGTCCCTGCCCGCAGGTCGGCGGCGAGACGTTCTGCCCTTCATAGTGTTTCAGCATGATCTTGGTCTGTTGCTGGGCCAGCGTGGCCACCCGGTTCGGGGCGGCGGCGGCCGGGCCGGCCGACAGGGCCAGCAGGGTCACGGCCAGCAGGGCACCGGCAGTCGAACGAATCCTCATCGAAGGACCTCCTTCACGCGGACATGACCGCGCGACGCGGTGGGCGGCTGCTTCACGCACCGAGGGGCTGCCCATCAAAGTAGACCCGCGCGCGCGAATCGGAGCCCGAAGTGACCCACCCAGCTGGGTCAGGTGGGGCTCGGATCCCGGCTGTCCGGGTCGCGGCCGGTGGTCAAGGGCCCGGTTGTCGGCGCCGAGTACTCCCCGATCCACTCGTCCTTCCAGGCCCGGTCGTACTGCTGCTCGTTGCAGCTCGGGTGATAGATCGCCGCGAGCTCCTGGGCGATCTGCTCGCGGTGCGAGCGCAGGCCGCCCGGCACCTCGTAGGTGCAGATCGACACCTTCCACCGGCTCCCGGCCCGCCGCACCCAGCAGCCGGCCCGCGGGTGGCTGAACGGGAAGCGTTCGGTCGCCAGGTCGTCCGAGTGGCCGACGTAGATGACCGCCCACTGGCCGGGCTTGGCCTGCGGATCCGTCTCGCAGACGATCGCGTAGACGGCGGGCCGAGCCGGCGGGGTCCAGCCCGCGAGCACCCGTGGCCCCTCGAACGGATAGCCCGCGAGAGAGCCCAGCCGGATCATTCCGGGTAGCCCAGCTCGACGCCCGGGTCGTCCGCGTCGTCGTCCTCGCTGACGGCCTTGAGACTCGCGACCGGCCACGACGGCAGGCCGGCAACCGTTGCGGCGCGGGCAAACTCGGCCGCGCCGAGCTCCATCGCCTGGTCTGGAGTGTCGGCCTCGACGACGAGCTGGGCGCCGTACGACGTCGTGCCGATGCCGGAGGCGATCCCACCATGGACGGCGACGGCGTCGGCCAGCTCGACGATCTCCTCGCGGGTCATCACCCGGTCGCCCTCGGCTTCGACCGCAACACTCCAGCGCATCCGCCGACTCCTATCCGAGCCCGGGCAGCGCGGCTGCGAGCTCCTCGAGACTGCGCAGGTCGTGGCCCGACAGCAGCAGGTCGATGTGTGGTGCGGCCACCATCATGCCGAGGGTGCTCGGCCGGAAGTCGACGACATCGCCCTTGTGCGGGTTCATCCAGACGACCCGATGGCAGAGCCGGGACAGCCGGTCCATCGCGCGGGCCAGCACCGCCGGGTCGCCCCGGTCCAGGCCGTCCGAGCAGATCACCACGATCCCGCCGCGGCACAGCCCGCGCCGCCCCCAACCGCGCACGAACGCGTCCAGCGAGTCGCCGATCCGGGTGCCGCCCTCCCAGTCGAAGACCGCCTTCGCCGCCCGGTCGAGCGCCTCGTCCGGTCGCCGGTGCTCGAGCTCGCGGGTGATCCGGGTCAGCCGGGTGCCGAAGCAGAACACCTCGACCCGCGCGGCCGCCCGCCGGGTCGAGTAGGCGAACTGCAGCAGGCCGCGCGAGTAGTCCGACATCGAGCCCGAGACGTCGAGGATCAGGATCAACGGCCGCTGCCGGAGCCGGCGCCGCCGCCAGAACAGCTCGGCCGGCTCGCCGTGCATCCGCATCGTCTCGCGCATCGTGCGGCGCAGATCCGGCGCCCGGCCGGCTCGGGCCCGCGTCGTCCGCCGGCTGCGTCGGCGCGGCGGGGTGAGCCGGATGGTCTTCATGATCTGGCGCAGGACCGCCAGCTCGTCCGGCGTACAGGCGGCGAACGACTTCGACTTCAGGGTCGCCGCGTCACTGGCCATCAACCCCAGCCGCGCCTCCCGCTCTTCGCGTCCCTCGTGGCCGGGCTCGCTCTCCGGCACCTGCAGCACGGCAAGGGCCTCGGCCCGGGCCTTGACCGAGAACGGCCGCGACTTGTCCTCATCGTCACCCTCGCCGAGGAAGAAGCGGGTGAAAACCCTGTCGTACGACGGGATCTGGTCGTGGCGCGTAACCATCGTCGTCCGCCCGGCCCAGTAGAGGTCGAGCAGGTCAGACGGGTTCAGCGACGGCGGCGGCAGTGCAGTAGGTCAGCACGTCGCCCGACCCGACGGCCAGGCCCGCGTCGCGCAGCTCGCGGGCGAAGTCGACGAGCAGCCGCGCGAACGCCGGGCCCTCGTGGTCAGGCACCGCTGGCAATGTGCTCGAGGTGCTCGTGCGCGATCTCGAGGTCGTCGCGCTCCTTGACGACCGCACCCAGCGTGTCCTCGAGCGTCGCGGGGTCGAGGTCGGTCTCGCCGAGCACACCGAGGGTGCGCACCCAGTCGATCGTCTCCGCGACTCCTGGCGGCTTCGCCAGGTCGAGGTCGCGCAGCCGGTTGACGGCGGCAACGACCTTGCGGGCCAACGCTTCTGAGACTCCGGGCTCACGAACCAGGACGATCTCCAGCTCACGCTCGGCACTCGGGTAGCCCACCCAGTGATAGAGGCAACGTCGCTTCAGCGCGTCATGCAGCTCTCGGGTCCGGTTCGACGTCAGGATCACCAGCGGCGGCTGCTCGGCCGTGACCGTGCCGATCTCCGGGATGCTGATCTGGAAGTCGGACAGCACCTCGAGCAGGAACGCCTCGAACTCGTCGTCGGCCCGGTCCACCTCGTCGACCAGCAGGACGGCCCGGTCACCCGCTCGAACCGCCTCGAGCAACGGCCGCTCCAGCAGGAACTTGGGCCCGAAGACCTTGTCGACCGCTGTGTCGTCGTCGATGTCCCGCTCGGACAGCGCGCGGATGTGCAGCATCTGGCGCGCGTAGTCCCACTCGTAGAGCGCCTGGTTCGTGTCGATGCCCTCGTAGCACTGCAGCCGGATCAGCTTGCGCCCGAACACGGTCGCGAGGGTCTTGGCCACCTCGGTCTTCCCGACGCCGACCTCGCCCTCCAGCAGCAGCGGGCGGCCCAGGGACAGCGCGACGAACAACGAGGTGGCCAGCCCCCGGTCGGCGAGATATCCGCCGGCGCGCAGGGTCTCGGTCAGCGCGCCGACACTCTCGGGCCGGTCCATCAGTGCGGCTGGGCCGACCCGAGGACGAGGTCGCGGATGCTGCCGCCGGTCGGGCTGAGCTTGCCCTCGCGCTCGAGCTTGCGGCGCCAGGCCTCGCGCAGGTCGGTCCCCGGCTCGGCGAAGCCGTCGAAGCTGACGTCCTTCATGTTGCGGCAGGACTTGGTGGGACCGCAGTCCTCGTCGAGCTCGGAGCTGGTCGCGCCCTCGACCGCCCACACCGCGCGCAGCACCTCGACCGCATCTGCCGGCTGGTCGGTCATGGGACATCCCTTCAGGGCGTACGTCGACGGACTACCCCTCAACTGTAGGTCGCGGGAGCGGATCGGACGACTGCGGATTAAGTGTTCCCTTACGACGCTTTGCCGGCGGCCACCGCGACGGCCTGCGCGACGATCGAGACCGCGATCTCGCCCGGCGTGCTCGACCCGATGTCGAGGCCGGCCGGACCGTGGATCCGGGCCAGGTCCGTGATGCCGCGGTAGGCCAGCCAGTCCGCGCGAGCCTGCTGGGTACGCCGCGAGCCCAGGGCGCCGATGTAGCCCACCGGCCCGGCCAGCGCGGCCGCCAGCACCGGGCCCGGCGAGGTCGTCGTCATGGCTGAGGACCACCAGCTTGTCCATCCCGGCGAGCCCGGCAACCACACCGGTCGCGGCCGCCAGCTCGGTGACGACCTGCGGGCGCCAGCCGAGCAGCTCGGCGACCGCGCTGAGGGCGTCGGCGATCGCGCCCGAACCGACGACGAGCAGCTTCGCCACCGGGACCAGAACCGTGACGACGGCGTCATCGGTCACCAGCACCGCGCTCTGCCCACCCCTCAGCAGCCGGGCCGCCTCCTCCCCCGCTTCGGCCACGTCGTCGACCGTGAAGAGGGACGTGTCGACGACCTCGTCGCCGTCGAGATGCGTGACGAGACAGACGGGTTCGCGGTTGCGCAGCCGGGCCCAGAGGTCGGCCGGCAGCCGGTCGGCCGGCACGAGCAGGCACCGCGCGTCGCCGCCGCAGGACAGACCGGAGACGAGGGCGTCGACCTCGCTGACGTGCAGCCGGACCAGCCGCCCACCGCCGCCCAGCGCGGCGAGGTCGACGAGCTGGTCGTTGAGCGAGCCGGACAGGACCGAGCCCACCCGGCCGCCGCCCGGGGTGATGGCCAGCGCCTCGCTCCAGTCCCGGTTGCTGAAGCCGGCCGCCTCGACGGCCCAGCCCACGTCCACCCGGGTGCCCGCCCGCAGACAGGCCTCGACCGTCAACGCGATCTCGTACACGTCGGAGAGCGTAATCGCGCCAGCGAAACAGGGGCGTGACAGCATGCGCCAGATGGGGACCCGGCAGCTGGTCGTGGGATGCGAGTTCAGCTACGCCTGCGAGGTCCCGACTCCGGCGATCTTCCAGGTGCAGCCGCAGCCCTCCGCCGCTGGTCACCCGCGGCCCGGAGACGTGGACGTCGACCCCGCAGCTGGCACCGCGGGCCTACACGGACCAGTACGGCAACCCCTGCGCTCGGGTCGTCCTGCCGCAGGGCCGCTCCACGCTGCACTACGAGGTGTCGGTCGAGGTGCCGGACGCGACCGAGGACGCCGACCCGTCCGCGCCGGAGCTGGCGCCGGACGACCTGCCGGACGACACCCTGATCTACCTCCTGCCCAGCCGCTACTGCCTGCCGGACGTCCTGGGTGACGAAGCCTGGTCGCGGTTCGGCGGGATGCCCACGGGATACGGCCGGGTGCAGGCGATCTGCGACCACGTGCACTCGCACCTGACCTTCCAGTACGGCAGCTCGACGGCGCTCACGACCGCGGCTGACGTCAACACTTCGCGGTTCGGCGTCTGTCGCGACTTCACCCACCTGGCGATCTCGTTCTGCCGCGCCCTCAACATCCCGGCCCGCTATGTCTTCGGGTACCTGCCCGACATCGACGTCGCGGCCGAGCAGGTGGAGATGGACTTCGCGGCCTGGATGGAGGTGTGGCTCGGCGACCGCTGGTGGACCTTCGACCCGCGCAACAACGTGCGCCGCAAGGGCCGCGTGCTGATCGGCCGCGGCCGCGATGCCTCGGACGTCGCGATGGCCACGACCTTCGGCGCACCGCAGCTGGAGGCGATGACGGTGATCGCCCGCGAAGTGGGCAGCAAAGGCCCGAACCAAGCAAACCCTTAACCGCGCGTTGACAGGCCCGGCCCGCCCGGGTGATGCTCCGCGAGACGGCCTGCACCGTTGCAGGCGTTGGGAGACCCGCGTGCGCGATGTGATCGAAGACGTCCAACGGCTGTGGGCCGACGGACGGCCGTTCGGCCTGGCGACCGTCGTGCGCACCTGGCGCAGCGCCCCCCGACCGGCCGGCGCCTCCATGGCGGTCTCCGCCGACGGTGAAGCCGTCGGGAGCGTCTCGGGCGGGTGTGTCGAAGGCGCGGTCTACGACCTGGCCCAACGGGTGGTTGCCGACGGCACCGCTGTGGTGACCCGCTACGGCGTCAGCGACGACGAGGCGTTCGCGGTGGGCCTCACCTGCGGCGGCATCATGGACATCCTGGTCGAGGCGGTCGACCCCTTGCGGTTCCCGGAGATCGGCGACATCGTCCACTCCGTCGGCACCCACGAGCCCGTGGCCATCGCGACCGTGGTCGAGGCGCCGAGCGACTCTCCGGTCCACATCGGGGCCCGGCTCGTGGTCTGGCCGGACCGCACCTCCGGTTCCCTTGGTAGCCAACGGCTCGACGACGCCGTGACCGACGACGCGCGCGGCCTGCTCGCGGCCGGGCAGACCGGCGTACTCCATCTCGGGGCCGACGGCGAGCGCCGGCTCGACGACCTCGCCGTACTCGTCGAGTCGATGGCGCCACCCCCGCGGATGCTGGTGTTCGGCGCGATCGACTTCGCCGCCGCGGTGGCGCGGGCCGGGTCGTTCCTCGGCTTCCACGTAACCGTCTGCGATGCGCGGCCGGTCTTCGCGACCGCCCGGCGCTTCCCGGACGCCGACGAGGTGGTCGTCGAGTGGCCGCACCGCTATCTCACCGCCGAGGTCGCGGCCGGCCGGGTCGACGAGCGGACCGCCATCTGCGTGTTGACCCATGACCCGAAGTTCGACGTACCGCTGCTGGAGGTGGCGCTGAAGACCCCGGCGGCGTACATCGGGGCGATGGGCTCGCGGCGCACCCACGAGGATCGGCTGGACCGGCTGCGCGAGGTCGGCGTCGCCGACCCCCAGCTGGCCCGGCTCGCCTCACCGATCGGGCTGGACATCGGCGCCCGTACGCCGGAGGAGACCGCCATCTCGGTGGCGGCCGAGATCGTCCAGGCTCGCTGGGGCGGGTCCGGGCAGCGGCTGGGCGTGCTCGACGGCCCGATCCACCACGGCGGCGACCTCGAGCGCGGCGGCCCGCCGGAGACCGGGGCCCTGGTCGAAGGCACGGCCGGGGCGCGTTAGCCACTCATCCTGGCTGGGATGGCGTACAGTCGCTCAGGTGTTCGATTCACGCTGGGATGCCGGGCTGGACGACGCACAGCTGACCGCCGCCACCCACGGCGACACTCCGCTGATCGTCCTGGCCGGGGCGGGCACCGGCAAGACCCGCACCTTGGTCTCCCGGGTCGCCGCGCTGGTCGACCGTGGAGTCGACCCGGAGCGGGTGCTGCTGCTGACCTTCACCCGCCGGGCGGCCGACGAGATGCTCTCCCGCGCGGCGGCGACCTGTGACCGGCGCGATGCCGCCCGCAAGCTGTGGGGCGGCACCTTCCACGCCGTCGCCTACCGGCTGATCGCGGCCCACGCGGAGACGCTCGGCCTGACCCCGAGCCCCTCGGTCCTCGACCCGGCCGACGCCCGCGACCTGATCGACCTGTTGCGCCACGACCACGGCTTGACCGGTACGGCGCAACGGTTTCCGCGCGGCGACACGTTGCTCGACATCTACTCGCGGGCGGTCAACACCAACAGCCCGGCCCGCGCCGTCATCGCCCAGCAGTTCCCCTGGTGCGACCCGCACACGGCGCCGATCCTCGACCTCTTCCGGAGCTACATCGCGCGCAAGCGCGAGCAGTCGCTGCTGGACTTCGACGACCTGCTCCTGGGCTGGCGCTCGCTGCTGACCGACGAGACGCTCGGCCCGGCGATGGCCCGGCGCTGGGACCACGTGCTGGTCGACGAGTACCAGGACGTCAACCAGGTGCAGGTCGACATCGTCCGGCTGCTGCGGCCAGGTGGCCAGGGCCTGACCGTCGTCGGCGACGACGCCCAGGCGGTCTACGGCTTCCGCGGGGCGGACAGCCGTCACCTGCTCCAGCTGGCGGCCGACCTACCCACGGCCGCGGTCGTGCGGCTCGAGCAGAACTTCCGCTCGCGGCAGCCGCTGCTCGACCTGGCCAACGCGGTCCGGCCGCATGACCCGACGGCCCCCGACGGCCATCGGCTGCAGCTGCGCTCGGCCCGCACCGGGGGCTCGCGGGCCCGACTGGTCCGCTGCCATGACGCATCGGCCGAGGCGCGGCTGATCGTCGACGACGTCCTCGACGCCATGGATCAGGGGCACCGCCTGGTCGACCAGGCGGTGCTGATGCGCGCCGCCCATCACAGCGACCTGCTCGAGGTCGAGCTCACCGCGCGCGGTGTGCCGTTCGTGAAGTACGGCGGCCTGAAGTTCCTGGAAGCCGCCCACGTCAAGGACTTCGTCGCTGGCGTGCGGCTGCTGGACAACCCAGCCGACGAGATCGCCTGGTTCCGGCTGCTGCGGCTGCACCAGGGCATCGGCCCGACCCGGGCCCGAACGCTGCTCGACGCCCTGCAACCAGGAGCCGGCGATGCCGAGCAACGGCACGCCGAGGTCGTCGCCGCCGCACCGGCATCGGTCCGGACCAGCGCTGGCCGGGACGCTCAGCGGGCTCGCCTCGGCGAGACGTCAGCCCACCATCGCGGCTCGAGCCGACGGAGTCCTGGATCTGTTGCGGCCGTTGGTGATCGAGCGATATCCCGACCACGCCACCCGGCTCGGCGACCTCGACCGGCTGGTCGGAGCGGCGGCGACGAGCCCGACGCTCGCCGACTATGTGGCGGCCCTCACCCTCGACCCACCGGCCTCGACCGGCGACCTGGCCGGACCGCCTCATCTCGACGAGGACTACCTGGTGCTGTCGACCGTGCACTCGGCCAAGGGCCTGGAGTGGGAGCGGGTGCACGTCATGCATGTCGTCGACGGCGCCTTCCCCTCCGACATGGCCCTGTCCAGCGACACCGGCCTCGCCGAGGAGCAGCGGCTGTTCTACGTCGCCGCAACGCGGGCCAGGAGCGAGCTGAGTATCTACACGCCGCTGCGGATGCCGCACCACCGGTGGGCGCAGGACGACAAGCACAGCTTCGCGCCGGCCAGCCGCTTCCTCGACGACGCGGCGCTCGCCGTACTGGACATCCGTGAGGCCGACCCGCGAGCGCAGGTCAGGGGACTGCCCGTGGCGGCCGCGGCGCGGGTCGCGCTGCCGACGATGGACGAGCTCTGGGCCTGAGCCCACGGGCCGGGTCCAGCCGTCAGCCGCGTACCGATTCGCCGAGCTGCACTGGCAGGTGCTCGACGCCGAAAACCAGTGACAGATCACGGAACTCGAGCTTCTCGGGCGGCACGGCGAGCCGCATCCCCGGGAAGCGACGCAGCAGCGCCGGATAGGCGGCGCGCAGCTCCATCCGGGCCAGCTCGGCGCCGAGACAGCGGTGGAAGCCATGGCCGAACGCCACGTGCGCGACCGGCTCGCGGTAGGGGTCGAACTTGCCCATCCCCGGGCCGAGCCGGTCGTCACGGTTCGCGCCGCTGAGCGAGAACATCACGACATCGCCTGCGGCGACCCGCTTCCCGTGCACGGTGAGGTCGTGCCGGGCGAAGCGGGGGAAGGCGACCTGTACGACGGACAGGTAGCGCAACAGCTCCTCGACCACCCGGGCCGTCGACTCGCCGCCAGCCAACATCTCGGTCCGGCCGTCCTCGCTCTGCAACAGGGTCAGCGTGCCGAGGGCCAGCGTGCTCGCCGTCGTCTCGAAGCCGCCGAGGAACACCCCGTCGGCCAGACCGCTGAGGCTGCTGTCGTCGATGTCGTCGCCGAGCTCCTTGATGATGGCGCCGATGAGTCCGTCACCCGGGTCGACCCGTTGCCGCCGTACGACATCGAGGAAGAAGTCGCGGGACACCGAGGCCGCGCCGAAGGCCCCGACCCCGCCCTGCCTGAGGTCGAACCGCGCGGCGCCCATCAGCCGGAACTCCTCGCGGTCCTCGTCGGGCAGCCCGAGCAGGTCGCAGATCACGAAGAACGGGATCGGGAAGGCGAAGGTCTCGACGAGGTCGGCGACCGGGCCGGCGTGCTCGACCACGTCGAGCTGGCGGGCGACGATGCCGTCGATCAGCGGCCGCAGCCGCTCCAGCCGCCGCATCGTGAACTCGGGCGTGAGGATCCGGCGCAACCGGGTGTGGTCCGGGGGGTCGGTGAAGCCGAGGCCGCCGATGCCGTGGCCGGACGAGCCCTCCATGCCGACGAAGGGCCGGACGTCGTTGCTGAAGCTGGTGCCGTCGGCCATGAGCGCCCGGACCTCTTCGCTGCCGCTGGCCAGCCAGATGGTCCGGCCGAAGAAGCGGGTGAGCGGGCTGAGCGGCTCGTCGCGGCGGAGCTTGCCGAGGTCGGCAACGGGGTCGAGCCCGTCCCGCAGGAGCGGCATGCGCAGGCTGCGCGGCACCACGCGGACCTGGGTCAGGTCGAAGCTGCCCGATCGGCCCAGCACCAGCCGACGCGCGATGCGGCTCTTCACGCTCGCGACGCTGCCGTGCATCTTGCACTCCCCGATCCCGAACCCGATCCCGAACCCGATCCGATCGATCGACGTACACCTCATTCGATCATGCCCAGGATGCCCTGAAAGGACGCTGAGACCCTAAGGCGCGGCGAGCCGTAGGGTCTGACCGAACGGAGAACCTGCACGAAACCAGCACGGGAGGTGCCCGATGATCTTCATCACGGCCAAGTTCCAGGCGCCCACGCCCCCACATCTGGTCGAAACACCGCAGATCGTCAACTTCGACCTGCCCCAGGACGACTGGTCGCGGCTGGGCGAGATGGCGGTGCCGGCATGACCACGGATGCGCCGGGCGAGGCCGCCCGCGAGCTGTTGCGCGACGGCTTCGGCCGGATCCACCAGGTCACGCACGCCGCGGTCAAGGACCTGAGCGAGGAGCAGCTGGCGACCCGAATTGCCCCGGATGCCAACACGATCGTCTGGCTGGTCTGGCATCTGACCCGAATCCAGGACGACCACGTGGCGGACGTCGCCGGGACACCGCAGGTCTGGACCTCGGACGGCTGGGCCGAGCGGTTCGGCTTCAACGCCGGCGACGAGCCGATCGGCTACGGCGACTCGAGCGCGGACGTTGGGCGACTGCGCGCTCCGGCCGACCTGCTGCTGGGCTACCTGGACGCCGTCCACGCCCGCACCCTCGAGTTCGTCGAGGGGGTCAGCCCGGACGACCTGGCGGGCGTCGTCGACGAGCGGTGGGACCCGCCGGTGACCCTGTCGGTGCGGCTGGTCAGCGTGCTCTCGGACGACCTGCAGCACGCCGGGCAGGCGGCCTACGTCCGCGGCGTCCTGCTGCGCCGCTAGCGAACCCGGGCGAAGCGGATCGCGGCGACCGCCCCGGTGCCCCGCACCGAGATCGGCGTCACTCCGGCCCAGCGCAGCGCGTCCAGCGGGCCGAGGTCGGCCTCGACCACGCCGTACGACGACGCCGTGGCGGCGCCGTCGATGACCAGCAGGACCAGCGGGTCCCCCGGCTCGATGTCGACCGCGACGTCTGGACCCAGCCGGATGATCTCGACCGCCGCGCTGACCCGGCCGCGGTCGGTCATGACGTTGAGGTCGCGGGTCGGGCCGGCCGGCAGCTCACACTGCGTCCGCGCCGCCCCGTCGAACGCGAACGGCTCCAGCGGTCGCAGGTCGTGCACCACGCCGTCGACGGTCAAGCGCATCGACGCGCCGTCGAGCAGGACGATCACCCGGTCGACCCCGTCGTACGACGAGAACGGGCCGCTGGCGTCGACGTCGGCGAGACTGATCCGCCAGCCGAACCCAGCGCCATCGGCGCCCTCCGCGCCGTCAACCTCGGGGTCCCGGGCAACCTCGCGGGTGAGCCCGCCGCCGTTCTTCCAGGGCGTGGCCACCCGGTCCTGCGCGCGCCAGATCACTTTGGTAGCAACGGAGCCGGCGCGGAGCCGCGGGAGCTGCGGGTCCGGACGGCGCCCGCGCTGGCGAGGATGACCAGCGTGATCGCCACCGCCTCCATCGGGTTGAGCGACTGGTGCAGCACCACGAAGCCGGCCGTCGCCGCGATCGCCGGCGCGAGGCTCATCAGGACGGCGAAGGTCGACTTGGGCAGCGTCCGCAACGCGCGCAGCTCGAGGCTGTAGGAGAACACCGACGACAGCAGGCCCACCGCCGCGCCGACGCCCAGCGCCACCGGGCCGACGAGCGCCGACCCGGCGCTGACGATGCCGAACGGCAGGCTGACCGCGGCGGCGACGAGCATCGACAAGGCGAGCCCGTCCGCCTTGGGGAAGCGGCTGCCGGTCTGGGCCGAGAGCACGATGTACGACGCCCACATCGCCCCCGCGGCGAGCGCGAAGGCCGTTCCGGTCAGGTTCAGATGGCCCAGGCCGGCTCGGCCGAGGATCACCACGCCGGCGAGGGCGAGCGCGGCCCAGAGCCAGCTGCGCAGCGAGCGGCCTGCGACGACCGACAGGGTGAGCGGTCCGAGGACCTCGAGGGTCACTGCAGCGCCGAGCGGGATCCGGTCGATGGCCTGGTAGAAGAGCAGGTTCATGGTGGCGAGCGCGACGCCGAACGCCAGGATCGTGGCCCAGTCGGAGCGGGCGTAGCCGCGCACCGACGGCCGACAGACGACGACCAGGATGAGCGAGGCGATCACCAGCCGCAGGGTCACGGCGCCCAGCGGCCCGACCCGCGGGAAGAGCAGGGTGGCCACGGCCGCCCCGAACTGGACCGAGAAGGCGCTGCCGATGACCAGGGAGACGGCGACCGCCTTCGAGTGGCCCGGAGCGGTGAGGCGCGACGTCGCCGTACGGGCCAGTGCTCTCGAGGCCATCAGGGGCGACACCGCTGTCATGTCATCGACGCTAGGTCGTCCGGCGACCGGCGTGAAATGCCAACTGCCGCCTGGTTATGCTCCACGGTTATGGCCGTCGACGTGCGCCACCTGCGCTGTTTCCTGGCCATCGCCGAGACCGGCAACATCACCCGGGCCGCGGCCGCCCTGCACGTCACCCAGCCGGCCATGTCCCGGACGCTGCGCCAGCTCGAGCAGCACCTCGGCACCCCGCTGGTCGACCGTTCGACCCACCACCTGCGCCTGACGTCGGCGGGGGTGGCGTTCCAGGTCCGGGCCGCGGCCGCTGTTGCGGCCGTGGACAGCGCGGTCGACCCGAGCCAGCTGGCCTCGTGGCCGTTGAAGGTCGGGCATGCCTGGTCGGCGCTCGGCCGGCACACGACGCCGCTGATCCGGCGCTGGGAGCAGGCCCATCCCGACGTGCCGTTGCAGCTGCTGCGGATCGACGACCGGCTGGCCGGCCTGGCGGACGGCTCGGTGGCGGCGGCGATCCTGCGCGACCCGGACCCGAACCCGGCCCTGACGACGGAGCAGTTGCTGACCGAGCGCCGGCTGGCCGTGCTGCCCTCGGACTCCGAGCTGGCCGGCCGGGCCGAGCTGCGGCTGAGCGACCTGGCCGACCAGACGGTCTCGATCAACACGGTCTCGGGGACGACCCGGCTCACCCTGTGGCCGGTTCAGATCCGGCCGACCAGGGTGGTCGAGGTGACCAACACCGACGACTGGCTGGCCATCATCGCGAGCGGGCGGGCCGTCGGGGTCACTGTCGCGTCGACGGCCGAGGTGCATCCCTATCCGGGGGTCTCGTATGTGCCGCTCCAGGACGCCCCCGAGGGGGTCGTGGTGCTGGCCTGGACGACGCCGCTCGCCCATCCGGCGATCCCGGACCTGGTCGCGATGGCCCTCGAGGTGGTCGGCGGCGACTACTCGTAGTCGAGCCGGGCCGGCCGGTTGCGGCGGCCGTCGAGCGGCAGCACCGGCTCGGCGGCGACCTCGGCGGCCCCGGCCAGGACCTTGTCCAGCAGGGTGAGCAGCTGGCGGCGCTCGGCCTTGGTCAGGCCGCTCATGGTGCGCACCTCGACGGCCCGGATGCCGGGCAGCAGCCGGTCGACCACGCTGCGGCCTTCCGCCGTGATCGCCACCAGCACGCTGCGACGGTCCTCGGGGTTGGGCCGGCGCTCGACCCAGCCGCGGCGCTCGAGCAGGTCGAGCGTGGAGGTGATCGTCGCCGAGGCGACCAGGACCCGCTGGCCGATCTCGGACGGGGTCAGTGGCTCACCGGCGCCGTCGACGACTGCAAGCGCCGTCGCCGCAGCTTGGGGGACGCCGAAGCTGGCCATGATGGCGCGGTCGAGCTCGTGCAGCAGGGCGCTGCCGGTGCGGGCGAGCGAGGAGTGCGTCTCGGTGCTGGTGCTGTCGCCGTCCGGGAACTCGACCCCGAAGTCAGGGTCGACCCGGACGACGCCGAACGCGGCCGGGGAGGGGCGGCTGACCGCGCCCCGCCCCGGCCGACGGCGATGGGGGGTGGCCTCAGACACCCGTGAAGATCTCGATCTGCGGCGGCCCGTCGACCCCGGCCCGCTGCATGCCCGCCGCGAGCGCCGGGTCGGCCGCGAAGCCGCTGGCCTGCTGGACGCTCGGGAAGTCGTGGGTGATGAGCAGGTCGTTGCCGTCGCCGGAGAGCTGCAGGACGCGCTGGCCGGTGCAGCCGTACTCGGCGCGCAGCGGCTCGATCTCGTCGTACACGGGACGCCAGGCGGCGTAGTCCTGAACCTTGTGACGGACGACCAGGGTGGCGCTCATGCGGAACTCCTTGGGCTGGACGAGGCCTCGTTGCCTCTGCGGTGGACCCTAGAAGTGTTTTGTTTCCGAGTCAAGTGTTTTACCTCGGAGATAAATTACGTCGCTCGGGTCACTCGGGAGGAGCGGGGTCTTCGAGCCGGAAACCGACCTTCATCGTCACCTGGATGTGGCCGATCCGGCCGTCCTCGAGATGGCCGCGGATCCCCTCGACCTCGAACCAGTCCAGGTTGCGCAGGGTCTGGCCGGCCCGCTCCAGCCCATTGCGCACGGCCTCGTCGATCGAGTCGTGGCTGGAGCCGACGATCTCCGTGACCCGGTAGGTGTGGTTGCTCATGGTGCGCCTCCTCGAGCGCGCGATCTGCGCTCCCTGAACGTAGGCGCCCACCAGCAGTCGGCGCTACCAGCGGCAGTCGGCGCTACCAGCGCGGGTCGGCGTGGAACAGCGAGACCAGGTCCTCGACGGCCATCGGCCGCCCCATCAGATAGCCCTGAGCCCGGTCACAACCGATGCGGCGCAACGCTTCCAGCTGCTCAGGGGTCTCGACACCCTCACCGACCACGACGAGGTCGTGGGCGTGCGCGAGCGCGATGACCGCCTCGACGATCGCGTCGTCGCGAGCACTGGCCCCGAGCCGGCTGACGAACGACCGGTCGATCTTCAGGAAGTCGAGCGGGAAGGTCTGCAGGTAGCCGAGGGCGGAGTAGCCGGTGCCGAAGTCGTCCAGCCCGATGCCGAGCCCCATGTCGAGGATCTGGGCGATCGCCTCACGGGTCGCCGGAGTGGACGACAGCAGCGTGCGCTCGGTCAGCTCGATCCGGATCAGGGTGCGCGGCAGGTTGTGCCGCTTGATCGCCGCGCGGGCCCGGCGCAGGAAGCCCGGGTCCTCCAAGGTGCGGGCGGACACGTTGGTGGTGAGCCGCCGCAACGGGACCCCGACCGCGAGCAGCCGCTCGGCCTCGGCCGCGACGAGCTCGAACATCCGGGCGTCGACCTCGACGATCAGGCCGGTCTCCTCGGCGACGTCGATGAAGGCGGCCGGAGGGACCAGCTGGCCCTCGTCCCGGATCCGGACCAGCGCCTCGGCGCCGTGCATCCGGCCGTCGCCCAGATCCACGATCGGCTGGAAGAGCGGCACCAGGGCGTCCTGGCTGAGCGCCCGGCGCAGCAGGGTCTCGGCCGTGAGCCGGCGGTCGGCGCTGGCCCGCAGCTGGGCGTCGAACAACGCGTACTGGTCCCGCCCGGCGTCCTTGGCCCGGTAGAGCGCCAGGTCGGCCTCGCGGTAGAGGTCGCTCGGGTCGCGGTCCGCGTCGGTGGCGATGGACACCCCGATGCTGGCCGTGGCCGTGATCGGCTGGGCCAGCCCGAGGTCGAACGGCTCGCGCATGGCCTCGAGCAGCCGGGCCGCCACCTGATGGATCGCGTCGACCTGCTCCAACCCCTCGACCAGTACGACGAACTCGTCGCCGCCGAGGCGCGCCACCGTGCAGTCGCCGCGGGTCACCGACTCCAGCCGGCGGCCGACCTCGACCAGGAGTGCATCGCCGACCTGGTGGCCCAGGGAGTCGTTGACGGTCTTGAACCGGTCGATGTCGAGCAGCAGCATCGCTACGGGCGACGGCTGCCGCTCCAGCCGGGCCAGCGCATGACCGAGCCGGTCGTTGAGCAGGGTGCGGTTGGCCAGGCCGGTGAGGGTGTCGGTCAGCGCGAGCCGCTTCAGCTCGGCCTGCTCGCGCAGCCGGTCGCTGATGTCGACCGCGTGGGTGATCAGGTACAGCGGCTCGCCACGGTCGTCGTGGACGACGGAGCTGGTGATCCACGCGTGGACCGTCTGGCCGTCGCCGCGCAGGTAGCGCTTCTCGAAGGCGAGGGAGCTGACCTCGCCGGCGACGAGCTTGGCGAACTGAGCAGTGTCGCGCTCGCGGTCGTCGGGGTGGGTGATCTCGCCCATCCTGGCGGCGCGCAGCTGCGCCTCCGAGCGGCCCAGCATCTGTTGGAACGCCGCGTTCGTGCGCAGATACTGCCCCTCGTTCTCGTTGACCAGCCCGATCATCGACATGCCGATCGGGGCCAGGTCGAAGGCCACCCGGAAGTGCTCCTCGCTGGAGCGCAGCCGCGCGGCGTACTCCTGCTCGGGGGTGATGTCGAGCGCCGTACCCCACAGGTGGGTGGCGTGGCCGTCGCGGTCGAGCCGTACGTCGGTCCAGGCCCGGATGTGCCGCACCGACCCGTCCGGGTGGATGACCCGGTAGGTCGTCTCCTCCGGCACGCCGGTCGCGACCTGGCGCTCGCCGAGCTCGGTGATCCGCTGCCGGTCGTCGGGGTGGACGCAGGTCAGGAAGTCCTCGAGAGCCGGCGGCGGCCCGTTCGGGTCGCGGCCCATCAGCTCGGTCATCCGGTCCGACCAGGTCAGGCGCCCTGAGGCGATGTGCCACTCCCACATCGCGGTCGCGTTGAGGTCGAGGGCGGCGGCCAGCTTGGCGCTGCCGTCGGCCAGCCGCTCCAACGCGGACTCCCGCTCGGTGACGTCGATGGTCGCGCCGAGGATCCGGATCGGCTGGCCCAGGTCGTCACACTGGACCTCGGTCCAGGACTGCAGGTGGTGCACCGACTGGTCCGGGTGGATGACCCGGAACGTCTCGCGGTGGCCGTCGCCGTAGCCCTGGTCGACCAGCGCCGCGGCCGCCGGCCGGTCGGCCGGGTGGAGCAGCGCGAGGTAGGCCTCGAGGTCCGGTGGTGCGCCCCCAGGCTCCAGCCCGACCAGCCGGAACATCTCGTCCGACCAGACGTGGCTGCCGGTCCGCAGGTTCAGCTCCCACCAGGCCAGGCCGGTCAGCTGCTGGGCGGCGTGCAGCCGGCTCTCCCGGGCCAGGCGGGTCTCCTCGTGCACCCGCTGGGCGGTGATGTCGGCGAAGGCGGTGACGACGCCGGTCATGACCCCGTCGGCGTCGTGGACCGGGACGGAGTTGACCGAGAGCCAGATCAGGTCGCCGGTCGGCGTGTGCAGGCCCATGACGTCGGCCCAGCGGGGGTGACCGGTCTGGAGGACCAGCATCGAGGGGTGCTCGGTGTTGGGCCGCTCCCGACCGTCGGCATAGATCGAGCGCCAGGGGCTGTCGACGCTGCCCTTGCCGTGCATCTGCTCGGACCGCAGCCCGAGGATCCGCTCGGCGGCCGGGTTGCTGAGGGTGATCACGCCCCGCAGGTCCTGGACGACCAGCCCCTCGGCCATCGCGTCGGCAGCGCTGTGCCAGGCGTCGGCGTCCTCCGGCATGGCGAAGGCGGCCGGGGCGCGACGCGGGGAAGGCACCGGCCACGAGGCACGGCTGGCCGTGGCGGTCACATCTTTCTCATCGGCAGCAACGGCGGGGTAACTGAGCATTGCCGTCGCGGGCCAGGTCAGCCGACCGGCGGGTAGGCCGTTCGGTGCGGACGCGGTCAATGCGGCCCACGTTGGTGTCGAGACAAGGAAGCAGAGCCTCAAGCCAGGGGGCGATCCCGCCCGCCAACAGTCTGGGGTTGCCATGCCCGCTCCCCGAGAAGGTCACTGGCGCGGCCGGCCGTGGCTGGCCGCCCTGGTCCGCCTGTTCGTGGTCGGCGTACCGGTGCTGGCCGGGTGGAGCGCCGCCCGGTGCCTCGCGCCCGCCACCGCCGGCGCCGGTACGGCGTGGCTGCGGGTCGGCCTGCCTCTGGCGATGGCACTGACGGTCAGCCTGCTGGTGTCCCGGGTCACCAGTCGCTTCCTGCCGCTGGCGGTCCTGCTCCGGATGACGATGCTCTTCCCGGACCAGGCACCGAGCCGGATGAAGCTGGCCCGCCGGACCACCAGCCTGGCCGACATCAGGTCCCGGCTCGGCAGCGCCCGGCTCGACGAGCACGAGGCGGCGACCACGATGCTGACCCTCGTCACCGCCCTCGGCCGGCATGATCGGCACACCCGCGGCCACAGCGAGCGGGTCCGGCTGTTCTGCGACCTGCTGGCCAAGGAGCTCGGCCTGTCCAGTGCGGACGCCGGGCGGCTGCGCTGGGCCGCGTTGGTCCACGACGTCGGCAAGCTGGAGGTGCCGACCGTCGTACTCAACAAGCCCGGCAAGCTCGACAGCCGCGAGTGGGACATGATCCGGTGCCACCCGTACGCCGGGGCCCAGCTGGCCGCGCCGCTGAAGGACTGGCTCGGCCCGTGGTTCGCCGGTATCG
The DNA here is from genome assembly GCA_963834425.1 of uncultured Actinomycetota bacterium. GTDB lineage: Bacteria > Actinomycetota > Actinomycetes > Actinomycetales > CAVURS01 > CAVURS01. The sequence continues at coordinate 30,214 of CAWIBR010000013.1, read as the reverse complement.
CCGAGCACCACGAGAAGTACGACGGCAGCGGCTATCCGGCCGGGCTGGCCGCGGCGGCGATCTCCACGGCGGGGCGAGCCATCGCCGTGGTCGACGCCTTCGAGACGATGACGGCGGCCCGGTCCTACAAGTCGGCCCGCTCGACGCTGAGCGCGCGGGCCGAGCTGACCGCCTGCGCGGGAAGCCATTTCGACCCGGTCATGGTGCGGGCGTTCCTGGCCATCTCGCTCCCCCGGCTGCTCTGGTCGATCGGCCCGCTGGCCTTCCTGGTCAACCTGCCCTACCTGCGAGCGGTCGGCGAGGGCAGCGTGCGACTCGGCGACGTGGTCGGCACGACGGCAACCGGCGCCGCCAACGTGGCGAGCGCCGCCGCCGTAGCGGTTGCCGTCGCCGCCGCACCGGCGGCGACGACGCCGACCATGCCCGGAGCGCCCGTCGCGCCCACGACGTCGTACGCCGCTGGGCCGGCGTCGTCCTCGCAACCGCACGGGGGGCCGCACCGGGTCAGCGCGCCCAAGGTGCCGCCGGCCGGGCCGGCCCACAAGCCGAAGAAGAAGCCGCCGCCCAAGAGCGGCCAACCTCATCAGAAGCCGGTCCTGAAGGCCAAAGCGAAGGCCAAAGCGAAGGCGAAGCCGAAGGCCCAGGCCAAGGCCAAGGCCAAGGCAACGGCTGAGCCGGCGAAAAAGGGGCCGGGCAAGGGGCATGACAAGCACATGCACCGATGGCGCGACGGGCATAACGGGCGGAGTTGACGAGCAGGGCACAATCGGGGTGCGCCTGCAGAACGCGGGGTGCGTCGATCTTCCAGCCTGGAGAGTTCGTGCCCGCACACCTCAATTCCGACGACGCTGCGGCTTTTGCCCGGTTGAGCCAGGAGCTGGCCGGCGAACCGGACACCGAGCAGACCGTGCAACGGGTCGTCGAGCTGGCCCAGCAGTCGATCAAGGGGTGCGACTACGCGGGGTTCACGCTGACCCACAAGGACCGCCTCGAGACCGCGGCCGCCACCGGACCGGTCATCGCCCGGCTCGACCAGGCCCAGCACGACCTCGGCGAAGGCCCGTGCCTGGAGGCCGCGCGCACCGAGGAGACCTACCTGATCCGGGACACCTCGGACGAGCCGCGCTGGCCGCGCTGGTCAGCCGCCGCCGCCGAGGTCGGGGTCCGCAGCGTGCTGTCGGTGCAGCTCACCGGCCCGGATCATCTGCATGCCGCGATGAACCTCTACTCCACCACCGTCGACGCGTACGACGAGGACGCGATCATCACGGCCCAGATCTATGCCACCCACGCCGGCAACGCGATCGCCGCGACCAACCAGGCCGACCAGCTGCAGACGGCGCTGCGCACCCGGCACGTCATCGGGCTGGCCCAGGGGATGCTGATGATGCGCTACAGCCTCACCGAGGAGCAGGCCTTCCGGTTCCTCGCCCGCAACTCCCAGGACACCAACACCAAGCTGCGCGACGTCGCGACCAAGCTGATCGCAGAGCTCCGCAAGCAGGGCTGGCCCAAGGACTCCTGAGCCGTGAGCCGTGACCGGGACCGCCTGGTCAGAGCTTCGCGGCCTCGGGGATCAGCCGATCGCCGAAGATCTCCAGCGTGGCCGGGTTCGAGGTGTCCTTCAGGCTGGTGTGGGTGTGGGTGATGCCGAGCGCGGCCAGTCCGCTGAGCTGCTCGAGGATCTCGTCGACCTGCTCACCGTTCGGCCCTGGGTCGAGCCGGGAGATCACGGTCTTCTCGATCTCGTCGTAGTCCCGGCCGATCGCCTCGCAGTGGCCGCGCAGGACCTCGAGCTTGTGCCCGACCTCCGGGGTGTGGAAGAGGTTGCAGGCCTGGGCGTACTGGGCCACGAAGCGCAGCGTCTTCTGCTCGCCGCCGCCGCCGATGATGATCGGCGGATGGGGGCGCTGCACGGACTGGGGTGAGTTCAGGGTCCGGCCGAGCTGGTAGTGCTGGCCGTCGTACGGGCTCTCGTCCTCACTCCACATCTGCAGGCAGATCTGCAGCGACTCTTCGAGCCGCTCGAACCGCTCCTTCATCGACGGGAAGGGGATGCCGAGGCCTTCGCACTCCTCGTGGTTCCAGCCGGCGCCGATGCCCAGCCAGGCCCGGCCCTCGGAGAGGACGTCGAGGGTGGTGACCTGCTTGGCCAGCAGGCCCGGGTAGCGGTAGAACGCCGCGGTGACCCAGGCCATCAGCTGGATCCGGTCGGTCTTGGCGGCCAGGTAACCCAGGGTCGTGTAGGCCTCCAACATCTCGTGCTCGGGCGGCCCGACGTTGGCGATCTGCCAGATGTGGTCCATGACCGAGAGCTTGGTGAAGCCGACGTCCTCGGCGAGCTGAGCGGCGCGGCCGAGGTCCTCGGTGAGGGTGGCTGGCCCACCGGGCCAGGTGAAGTTCGACAGGTGCAGTCCAAGGTCCATGCTTCGCACGCTAACCCGCGCTGGTTCGTCCCGCAGCGCGGCCCCTGGTGCGCTGCCGTTGACGCGGGGAGCGGCGGCTCCCAGGATGAGCGGCGATGCACCTGGTCTCGTGGTTGCGCCGGCATGACCCGGGCTTCGCCGCGCTGCGGCGGGCCGGCCGGACGGCCATCATCATGCCCGCGATGTTCGCGATCGGGGTCCAGGTCCTCGACAACCCGACGCTGGCGACGTTCGCCGCCTTCGGCTCGTTCGCGCAGCTGCTGCTCGTCGACTTCGGCGGGCCGATGCGCCAGCGGGTGCAGGCGCATGTTGCACTGGGGGTGACGGGGGCCGGGCTGGTCTGCCTGGGGACGCTCGCCTCGCGGTCGGCGTGGCTGGCCGCGGTGTCGATGGGCCTGGTCGCGTTCGCGGTGCTGTTCGCGAGCGTCGTCAGCTCGGTGCTGGCGGGGGCCGGGACCGCTCTGCTGTTGGCGTTCATCCTCCCGGTCACCCAGCCCGGGCCGGTCTCGTCGATCCCGGACCGGCTGATCGGGTGGGGTCTTGCGTCCGTCGTCGCGTTGGTGGCGATCGTCGTGTTGTGGCCGGCGCCGGAGCGAAACCCGTTGCGGGGGCCCGCGATCGAAGCCTGCCGGGCGCTCGCGGCGCGGATCCGGTCCGACCTGGCCTTCCGGCTCGGCGAGGCCGATGCGCCGACGGCGGAGCAACATGCGGCGGCGGTCGAGTCGTCCGACGCTGCCGTGATGGCGTTGCGGCGGGTGTTCATCGCGACGCCGTACCGGCCGACCGGGCTGAGCACGCCGGCGCGCACGCTCGTCCGGTTGGTCGACGAGCTCAGCTGGCTGAACGCCATCGCGGTCCAGGCCGCGCCGCATCGACCTGGCCAGCCGGTCAACCAGCTGTCGGTGGCCGTGAAGCGTTGTGTGGCAACGCTTCTCGACACCTCGGCGACTGTGCTGGCTGATCCGGCCGGTGACCTTGCGGATCTGGAGCGGGCCCGGCGTGACCTGCGGGCCGAGATCGGCCGGCTCGAGGATGCCTCGACCACTGACCTGCCGGTCCCGCGCGCATCGGTGGGCGAGACCGAGGTCGAGGAGCTGGTCACCTCGCTCGAGCCCAGCTTCCGGGCCCAGGAGCTCGGCTTCGCCGCGGAGCAGATCGCGGCCAACGTCGGCCTCACCGTGGCGGCCGAGCGGCGGGGTTGGGTCGACCGCACCCTGGGGCGTCAGCCGGGTGGGCTGGACGGGCCGCTGGCGGCGGCCCAGGAGCGCGCCGCCGCCTCCGTCGACCGGCACTCGGTCTCGCTGCGCAACAGCATCCGCGGCGGCGTCGCTCTCGGCGCAGCGGTGCTCGTCGCCAACCTGTCCGGCGTACAGCACTCGTTCTGGGTCGTCCTGGCCACGCTGTCGGTGCTGCGCTCGAGCGCGCTGAACACCGGGCAGAACGTCGCGCGCGGACTGGCCGGCACGGTCGTGGGGTTCGCCATCGGTGGCGTGCTGGTGGAGCTGATCGGCACGGACACGACCGTGCTGTGGGTGCTGCTGCCCATCGTCATCCTCGTGGCCGGCGTTGCTCCGGCAGCGATCTCGTTCGCGGCGGGGCAGGCCGCCTTCACGGTGACGCTGGTCATCCTGTTCAACATCATCGCGCCGGCTGGGTGGCGGGTCGGGCTGGTGCGGGTCGAGGACATCGCGATCGGCTGTCTGGTGAGCCTCGTGGTCGGGCTGCTGTTCTGGCCGCGGGGTGCGACGTCGGCACTGCGGCACGCGCTGGCCGAGGCCTACACGGACACGCGCCCACTATCTCGTCGCCGCAGTGGATTTCGGGACCCGGCCTCGAGCGACGAACGGTTCGGGCGGGGGTTGAGCCCGCGTTCCCGGTCGCGGCGCGCGACCCGCTCGGCCGCGTCGTCACGCCGGCTCGACGACACCTACCGCAGCTATCTGGCCGAGCGCGGGCTCAAGCGCGCGCCACTGTCGGAGGTGACCAGCCTGGTGTCCGGCGTCATCGGCGTGCGGCTGGCCGCCGACGCGGTGCTCGACCTCTGGCGGCGCGACGACGGTGGGGACCACGGCGACCGCACGGCAGCTCGAAACGCGTTGGCCCAGGCCAGTCAGCGGGTCGAGGACTGGTACGCCAGGCTGGCCGACAGCTTCCGCGGGCTGGTCGATGCGCCAGCGCCGTTGTCGCCCGACCCGGCCACCGACCGGCAGCTGATCGACGCCGTACGACGGGACCTGCACGTGCACGACGGCTGCGCCAGTTCGACTGCGGCGCGGATGATCTGGACCGGTGACCACCTCGACGCCGTACGCCGCTTGCAGTCGACCCTCAACCCAGACGGCCTCGCCCGCGCCGCGAAACAGACCGCCGACTCGCGCTGAGGGTCCTGGGCCTGGGGTTCCCGCGCGCGTACCTTGACCCGTGTCGCCTGCTGTCGGGGCAGGCCCTGAAGGAGGCAGCCATGTCGATCTTCACCTGGGAGCTGGTCCACGACGGCAAGACCCCACCACCGGGCGAGTCGGTCGGCCCGATGCAGCGGCTCAGCTGGGGGCGCACCGCCGGACTAGGCGCTCAGCACGTGGTGGCCATGTTCGGCGCCACGTTCGTCTTCCCGCTGGTGATGGGGCTGGACCCCAACCTGGCCATCCTGTTCTCCGGTATCTGCACGATCCTGTTCCTGCTCGTCGTACAGAACCGCGTGCCGAGCTATCTGGGCACCAGCGCGTCGTTCGTCGCCAGCGTCGCGGCGATCCGCGGACAGGGCGGCGACTCCAAGGACGTCACCGGATCCATCCTCATAGCCGGCGTCGTCCTCGCATTGGTCGGCGTCCTGGTCCATTTCGCCGGCGCGCGATGGATCCACATCATCCTGCCGCCAGCGGTCACCGGGGCCGTCGTGATGTTGATCGGCTTCAACCTGGCGCCCGTCGTGGCCGGCATCTACTGGCCGCAGGACCAGTGGATCGCTTTGCTGACAGCGACATTCATGGTGTGTGCCGCCGTACTGCTGCCCGGCTTCTTCGGCCGGATCGCGGTCTTCCTGGCCTTGATCTTCGGCTATCTGATCTCGTGGCTGGCCGACAAGGTCTTCGGCCAGATCCACTCGGTCACTGGCGCCGACCTGACCAAGGCGATCGACCATGACCGGGTGAGCTGGACCGGCGTCAAGGCCGCCGACTGGGTCGGCTTCCCGAGCGGCAAGCTGGCTGACGGTGTCTCGGTCGTCCACGGCCCGAGCTTCTCGCTCACCTTCATCCTGCTCGTGCTGCCGGGTGTCATCGCGCTCATCGCGGAGAACACCGGTCACGTCAAGGCGGTCGCGCAGATGACCGGCGCCGACCTCGATCCCTATATGGGGCGGGCGATCGGGGCCGACGGTGCCGCAACGGCTTTGGCCAGTCTCTTCGGTGGCTCACCGACCACGACGTACGCCGAGAACATCGGGGTCATGGGTGCGACCAGGGTCTACTCGACGGCGGCCTACTACGTGGCAGCCGGCGTCGCGATCCTGCTCGGTCTCTGCCCGAAGTTCGGCCAGATCGTCAGCGCGACCCCCGGCGGCGTCCTCGGCGGCATCACCGTGGTGCTCTACGGGATGATCGGCCTGGTCGGCGCCAAGATCTGGGTCGAGAACCGGGTCGACTTCGGCAACCCGGTCAACATGGTCGGCCTGGCCGCCGGCCTGATCGCCGGCATCGGCGGCGTCACGCTGAAGATCACCGACGACTTCTCGCTCGGTGGCATCGCGCTCGGCACGATCCTGGTGATCGTCTACTTCCACCTGGTCAAGGGCCGCACCGAGGAGCTCGGCCACGACGAGACCACGCGCACGCTCGGCGGTAGCGGCACCGGCGCGGAGTACAAGGACAACGACTAGAACGACCTGCGGCCCCGATCCGCCCATCTGGTGGGCGAATCGGGGCCGCAGTGTCTGGCTCCCGGCTGGCTAAGGCCTAGCCGGCGGCGGGAGCGTCGAGACCTCCACCGGGCTGGACCACGCCGTTCGCCGTCAGCGTGTACAACGCCTGCGGCTGGTACTGCTCGGTCGGCTCGTCGTACGCAACCAGTACGACGACCTGCGGGTAGGCCCGGAACGGCGCGAGCGCCGAGGTGCCCATCGAGAACGAGGCCTTGGAGAAGTTCTTCACCAGGACCTTGTGCTTGGCCGCGTCGACCCCGACCACCCGGACGTTCCAGGCGTGCACCGGCACGGGCCGGATCTGGGTCGTCGAGCTGAACGGTGCCGTAGCCGTGCCGTCGTTGATGACGGCGCCGCCGACGTTGACGTCGTCGACGTACCAGCCGCCCTCGTTGACCCCGCCATCGCTGACGTAGCGGAAGCCGATCAGCACCTGCTGGCCGGCGTACGCCGAGAGGTCGAACGTCTGCGTGCCCCACGCTCCCGTCACCGTTGAGCGCCGGGCCCTGCGGCCCGTCGACCGTGTTGGCGTTGGCCAGCGCGGAATACGTCACGCCGCCGTCGGTGGAGATGACGGTGTAGGCGTAGTCGAAGCCGCCTCAGCCAGGTGCAGCTCGCTGTAGGTCAGCGTCGGGTTGGCCGTCGGCACCGTCACCTGGGTGACAGCACTGGCGTCGAGGTTGGACGTGTTGCCCGACCAGAGCGCCGCGTTGCCGGCGTGGTCCGGCGGGCTCGGCGACGCTGGTCCACTTGAGCGCCTCAGGCACGAGGGTCGCAGCGCCCTGGAAGGACAGCGACTTCAGGCCCTTGGCGTTCATGATCTGACCACTGCCATCCCGCAGTGCCACGTAGTCGGCACCGTTGGCCGGCGCACCGGCCGCGGCGTACGACGCCGGGTTGGTCAGGTTGACCGTCGAGTTCAGGCTCGGCGAGGTGACCCGGCCCTTGGCGATGCCCTTCACCGAGCCGTTCTTCGCGCCCACGATCCCGTCGACGAGTGTTGCCGTCTGGAAATCATGGATCACGTTGAAGACGTCGGTCCCGGGCGCGAACTGGTCGAGCTGGTCCTGCACTCCTTCGAGGCCCTGGGCGTTGCCGTCACGGTGCAGCGCACTCGATGAAGGCCACGCCGTAGCGGTCCTTGAGGAAGAGCATGAACGACCAGGCGTTGCCGTAGTCGGCCAGGATCGAGTTGCCGGTGAACTGGTCGCCCCACAGGGTCAACGAGTTCTCCGGCCCACCGCAGTCGCGTGGGTTCTGGTTGAAGGGTGTCTGGACGGTCCCGAAGCCCTGGAAGCAGTAGATGTGGTTCTGCGTCCCGGACTGGAAGACCGTGCGCGTCGCGTCGCCATAGCCGGTCAGGGAGATGGCGAAGTCGGACAGGCCCTCGTTGACCCAGCTGACCTCGGCCGGGTCCTGGTAGTACTGCAGCAGGTGCTGGTACTCGTGCGCGAACGTGCCCTCGTAGGTGAGGGCGCGCCGGCCGGCTGGTGCAGAGGTCGGCGGTCGGCTCGTCGGCCGGGTTCGCACCGGTGCGGTGCAGCCAGTCGAACGCGTCGATCGTCATGATGTTGCGGTCGAGCAGCTCGTTGAACTGGCTGGAGAAGAACCCGGCGATGTACGTCGGGGCGTGTTGACGTGTAGTAGTTGTCGTCCCGGACGTTGTCGACCAGCGTCACGATCTTGTCGCCGTCACCCGTGGAGTCCGTGCCGGACACGACGTTGCCCGAGCCGTCACGGTCCGGTGCGACCGAGAAGGCCTGCGACTCGACCGGGAACATCTTGGTCTCGAACTGGTCGGCCAGGTACTGAGCCTGCGCCGGCGTCACGGTCGTGGTGTTGGCCACCGCGTTGCGGCAGTCGCCGGCCGGGAACGACGGTGTCGGCGGCGACCCACACCTCGATGTGCGGGCCGACGGCCTGCAGTGTGTAGGACTTCCGGTAGAGGATCCCGTTGAAGTCGTCCTCGGCGAGCAGCGTGCGGGTCGTGCCGACGGCCGGCGTGCCGGCGGCGGCAGCCTTGGCCTCGGCCTTGGCTTGGGCCTTGCTCGCCTGGTTGAGCGTGAGGTTCTTGGTCGACAGCTTCTTGTTCGGGTTGACCTCCCGAACGTCACTCGTGGGTGCGGCCTTGCCCGTCTTGGCCTGGGGCTGGCTGGCGGACTGCGCAGCGGGGGCGAGGACTACGGAGAGGACGAGAGCGGCGCCGCCGAGCGTGGCGACCCCCGTTCTGCGGAGCCACCTCCCGCGCGGTCGCGATCCGGACAGAACGGAGCGATCAAGAGTCATGAGTGGCCCAATCGTCGGTAAAGCAGCGGGTAGCTATCGCACTGCCTAACTCAAACTCCCGCCCGCCGCAACCCCAGACCCCGCCGCGGACCCGACCCCAGCGGTACTGGCGGCACCCCACTCCCGAGCACGACCGGACTACCTGGACTCACCCATTCGGGTGATCCATCACTCTGGCGGGTTAGTCACTTCAGATAGTCACTGCCCGTGCCGATGCAGTGAAGGACGAAGCGCAACGGATGGCCCTGAGTCACCTGGCAGCCGGCAATGACAGCTCCGTGTTCGCCTGTCGGCCGCTCTACGATGGTGTCCTCCTAGCCCGGGGGCATCATCGCCGGGCTAGGTTGGCGGCATGGGCCTGGCTGCCGACCTCTCCTACGCGGTGCCACGGCCCAATCTGGTGCAGCGCGGGACGCAGGCCTTCGCCTCGACCCGGCCGGGCGCCTGGGCCTTCTCCCGGTCGCTCGCCGACGATGGACCGGATCGTGTCCAGAGTGAGCGGCGGCCGGACCAGCGTCCCTCGGCTGATGGCCGGTCTGCCGGTCCTCGTTCTCACCACGACCGGGCGTCGGTCCGGGCAGCCGCGGGCCAGCCACCTGATCGCCGTACCGTTCGCCGACACGCTCGCGCTGATCGGCACCAACTTCGGCCAGCCGCACACGCCGGCGTGGGTGCTCAACCTCGAGGCCCAACCGCGGGCCGCCGTGACCTATCGCGGCGTCACGCGCGACGTTGTGGCTCGGCCGGCCACCTGCCGCCGAGTTGGACGAGGTCATGGCCGACTCGGCCGGGGTCTATGGCGGATACCTGAAGTACCAGCAGCGGATCACCGGCCGTCGGCTGCGGATCTTCATCCTCGACTACGGCGGCCTAGACTCGCGGCCGTGCGCGAGCCCGTCGGCATCGCCGGTGTCGTCGCGGCGCTGTCCGTGACGAGCGACCTGACCCGGGGACACCCACCGGGCGAGGCGATGCGCGCCTGCTTGCTGGCCACCGAGCTCGCCCAACGATGCTGGACTCGACGACGCCGCGCCGCTCCGATGTCTTCTACGCAACCCTGCTCCGGTACGCCGGATGCGCCGCGACGTCGCACGAGATGGCCGCCGCGGCTCGGCGGCAACGACGTCCTCGTGCGGGCTCGCGGCGACCTCGCCGACACCACCCGGCCGACCGAAGCGCTGCGGTTGCTCGCCGGCCTCGGCCAGGGCGTCGACCGGGTCCGGCTGCTGAGCAATGCCGTTGGGCGCCGCGAGCTTCTACGCCGACGGGGTCCGCGCCGACTGTGAGGTCGGCGCCGACCTGACCCGCCGGTTGCGGCTGCCGGAGAGCGTGAGCCGCGCCGTGCTCGACGGCTTCGAACGGTACGACGGTCACGGGGCGCCGACCGGGCGGGCCGGACCGACGTGGCCGAGGCAGCGCGCTTCGCCGCGGTCGGCTTCGTCGCTGTCATGTTCGACGCCGTGGGCGGCCCCGAGCTGGCCGCGGAGACCGTCGCCCGCTGGTCCGGCCGCGCGCTCGACCCGGCGATCACGTCGACCTTCCTGGAGTCGGCCGCCGAGCTGGTGCAGCGGTCCAAACCCGACGACCTCTGGGCGGCCGTTGTCGAGGCCGAGCCGGCACCCGGCGTACCTTCCGGGACGGCACCGCACTCGACGAGGCGCTCGCCGCCTTCGGTGACGCTGCCGATCTCAAAACGCCCTGGTTTCAAGGACATTCGCGAGGTGTGGCCGGTCTCGCGCAGGCGGCTGCGGTGCGATCCGGGGCAGTCGACCCGGCCCTGGTCCACCGCGCCGGGCTGCTGCACGACCTGGGGCGCGTGGCCGTCCCGACCGGCATCTGGGAGACAGCGGGCGCGCTGCGGGCGGAGGAGTGGGAGCTCGTGCGCCTCCACCCGTACCACTCGGGGCGAATCCTGGCCCGCGTCGCCGGTGCTGGCGCCGCTCGCTCCGATCGTGAGCCGGCACCACGAGCGGGCCGATGGGCCGGCGGCGGAAGGTCAGCCGCTCGACCGCGCGATCGCGCATGGCGCGGGCTGGCGCTGGGTCGCGCAATCCGGCCGCACCTCGCACGGTTTCGCTTACGCGTCGGGCAGCTCAGCGACGACAAGGCGGCGCGCACCCTGCGCGGTTTTGCCGGCGCCGATCCGCAGGCGCCGATCACGCTGCGCCAGGGCCGGCGGCCCCAGCCCTGGCTGCGCAATTGCGTCGCGCTCGGCGATGCGGCGACGATGGTCGAGCCGCTCGAATGGACCAACCTCCATCTCGCCCACAGCGCGATCGACCGGCTGGTGGCGATGATGCCCGACCGCGATTGTGCGCCGGTCGAGATGTGGGACTATAATCGCCAATGCGCGGCCGAGACCGATCGCGTGCGCGATTTCCTCGCGCTCCATTATGCCGCCTCGCGCCGCGACGAGCCCTTCTGGCGGCGGATGCGCGACACCGCCCCGCCCGAAAGCCTCGCGCCCATACGATGCGCTGTTCGCCGAGCGCGGCCGACTGCCTTTCTACGAGGACGAGACCTTCACCCGCGACAGCTGGCTTGCGGATCTGTCGTGCTGACACGTACGTATACATCGCTCCTCTGGCTGTGGCGCGCGCCCACACTCTTTCAGGAGACGCTCGACAATGAGTGGATCCACTCAGCACAACACCTGTCGTTCTTCCTGTCAGCGCTGTTGTTCTGGTGGTCCCTGATTCAGGCCCGCAGCACGAGTGCCTACGGATCCGGAGTCGTTTACCTGTTCACCACGGCCATCCACACAAGCGCCCTCGGTGCGTTGCTGACATTTGCTCCGACCCTCTGGTATCCGGAGTACGCCGAGACCGTCGCTGCCTGGGGATTCACGCCGCTCGAGGATCAGCAGGTAGGTGGCCTCATCATGTGGGTTCCCGGCGGCCTCATTTTCATGATGGCTGGATTGTGGTTGTTTGCGGAGTGGCTGCGTCACAGCGACTCGGTTGCCGCGCGGAGGCAGTATGCCGATTAAACGACTTCGTTCTATGTGTGCCGCTGCTGATGCTGGCAGGCTGTGAAGGACAGCTGAAGCGAAACACCGTGGCCGAGGGCGACCCGCAGCGTGGTGCCGCGGCGATCTACCGCTACGGCTGCGGATCCTGCCACACGATCGCGAAGCTGAAGTACGCTCACGGCCTCGTCGGCCCGCCGCTGACAAACATGAACGCCCGGATGTTCGTGGCCGGAACGCTTCCGAACACACCCGGAGACCTCATCCAGTGGATCCGGAATCCTCAAAAGATCAAACCAGGAACTGCGATGCCGGATATGGACGTTACGCCGCAGGACGCGGCCGATATTGCAGCTTATATATATGCCTACTGAAGGAGAACTATGATCACACTTGCCGATGCGAGGAGAATCATCGAAGCTGGCGAACGCAAAGCAGAACAGATCGGTCAGCCAATGAACATTGCAGTTGTCGACGCAGGCGGGAATCTTCTCGCTTTCGAGCGTATGGAACGTGCATGGATTGGCTCCATCGACATTGCCATCAAGAAGGCCTGGACATCCCGCGCGTTCGACATTGAGACGAAAGCGCTGGCTGCGCAGCTTCGCAGACCACTAGGGTGACCAGTTCTTCGGAATCCACGCCTCGAATAACGGCAAAGTAATGATCTTTGCCGGTGGAGTCCGCTGAAGCGCGGCAACGAGGTTGTCGGCGCCGTCGGTGTCAGCGGCGGGATGGGCAAGCAGGATCAGGCTGTCGCGAGGGCTCCGGCCGAAGCGTTCTGATTCCCAGGGCGCATACCGTTCATGCACAATGAACGGTCTGCGCCGACGCGATACTTTTCTCGCACCCCTCGCGGCCGCTTTCCCGGCGATGGCTGCTGACACCGCCGCGGGCGACCCGCAGTCTGTCCGTATCTTCGCGTCTGGCGACGGAATCTCAATGACGCCGGCCGAGTACAGCGCACTGCTCACAAAGCTCACCGCCGACGATCGCGTTGAGCCGGACAGCTACTCCCTCGGAGGCGTCGTCGAGAAGCTGGAAAAGCGGATGGCGCAGGTCCTCGGGAAAGAAGCCGCGGTCTGGCTTCCAACAAGAGTACCCTCGCCAATCAGCTTGCGATCCGGCTGTTGTGCGGCACACGGCATCGTGCGCTGGTTCAGGCAGAAAGCCATCTCTATCGCGACTGCGGCGACTGCATGCAGACTCTCAGCGGCATCAATCTGGTTCCGCTGGCTCCCGGACGCGCTACGTTCAAGATCGACGAGGTCGAGGAAGCGGCTAACGATGCGCAGCTCGGCCGCGTGCTGACACCAGTCGGTGCCATCCAGATCGAGACTCCTGTGCGGCGCCAGCAGGGGCAGCAGTTTGACTTCGAGCAGATCAGGAAGATCTCCGGGTCGGCAAGAGATCGGAAAGTCGGGATGCACCTGGACGGTGCCCGCCTTTTCATCGCCAGTGCTTACGCAAAGCGGCCCGTAACCCAGAGTACACTGCCCTCTTCGATACGGTGTACGTTTCGATGTGGAAGTATCTCAACGCGACGAGCGGAGCGATTTTAGCTGGACCTGCTTCCCTCCTCGAAGGCTTGTATCACACCAGACGCATGTTCGGCGGTAGCCTGCCTCACTCGTGGCCCCTCGCGGCAGTCGCGATGGACACGCTGGGTGGTTTTGAGGACCGCTTTCGAAAGGCCGTCGAAACCTCAGAGGTCGTCTTGAAGAGTCTTTCCGGGAACCCGAATTTCGAAATCCGCAGATTTCCGGGCGGCACCAACATCTTCCAGCTGAAGACGGTAAACGTCAACTCTCCTGTATATCAACTGCGGCTGGAAACGGCCGGGGTCACTGCCGCCCGGCCGGTAAACGAGTGGCTGACGCTCCAGGTGAATGAAACCTGGAACCGGCTCCCCGCTCCTGCAATATACGAGCGCTTCGTTGCGGCTCTTGGGTGACTAAATCCCCGTTTGAACCCAGCCTCGCTTCTCGTTGCTTTCGATCACCTTTTCCAGGAGCTTTATGCCGTGGAGTCCGTCCCGGAATGTCGGATATTCCACGGGCGCGGACGATCCGCCACGTGACGGTAGAACCGCCGGAAGTTCATCTTGTGGGTATCATCGTAGCCTTCGCTGTGGCCGCCCGGCAGGTCGGCATAGGCTGCGGCCGCCGGCAGCAGCAGCGAAGGATCCTTGAGCATGAGCTGGTTCGGCGAGTTGCGGTGGCCGATCCAGAGTTCGTCCGGCCGCTCCTGATTCCAGACCACACCGCACTTGGTTCCGAAGATCTCGATCTGAAACCGGTTCTTGCAGCCAGCATTCACCTGACTGACGGTAAATGCCCCGCGCGCCCGCTCGCCCAGATGCAGCAGTACCGCGCCGAAATCCTCGGTATCGATCGGAACCTCGGTGTAGTCTTCGGGCTTCGGAGTTCTTGCCGCTGAATGTCTCGATCTCGCCCTTGGGCCTCTTGCGGGTTTTGTGGACGATCTGCAGGTCGGCGCAGAGCGCAGTGATCTTTAGGCCGGTCAGGTGCTGGACCAGATCCATCCAGTGCGAGCCGATATCCCCATGACGCGCAGGGGCCGTTCTCGCGCGTTGATGCGCCAGTTGTAGTCCGTGTCGTACAGCAGCCAGTCCTGCGAGTACGTGCCCTGGACAATGAGAACCTCACCGAGTTCACCGCCTCGATCATGCGGCGAATCTGCTGCACTACGGGGTAGTACCGAAGGTTGTGGTTACGCAGTTCGGAAGCTTTTTGCCTTCGCGATTCACCATTCCTGTGCTTCGGCGGCGGAGAGGCTCAGCGGCTTTTCACAAAGCACGCTTTGCCAGCTTCCATCGCCGCCTTCGACACGGGGTAGTGCAGCGAGTTGGGCGTACAAACATGCACGGCTTCGATATCCGGATCCGCGATCAGCTGACGTAGTCGCCGTAAGTCTTCTCCACTCCGATGGCCTGTCCAAAGCGGGAGCTTCCTCCGCACTGACACCTGCGACTGCAACAAGATCTACATTTCCGAGCCGGCGGATCGCTTCGGCGTGCACCTTGCCCATGAAGCCGGCACCGATGACCGCAGTTTTCACTCTACGCATATTTTGCGTGCAGTTCCTTTCCGTTTGTTAAGAGCCAGAGATAGCGTATCACCGCATTTTCAGCCCCGCAGCACGGAAAACAACTATGCCTGATTGTGTGTTGGTACACTCTAAGACAGCCATGGTTGTCCGTATCCGGCTGAGTCTCCGGAAGCGTGCAGCGGCTGCGCGGGCCCGGCGCTCTGCGCTCGCCGTCGCATCGCTGATGACGCCACTTGCACTGATGCCATGGGCTTTGGGTTTTTGGCGGCTTGCCGCTGACCTGAAGTGGGCAGGCGATTTCGCCATCAGCCAAGGTTGTTTTCTCATTGGCAGGCCTGGTTTGGGGTGGGCATCGCTGTCCAGTTTGCAGCCTTCCTCCTCAGCAGGTACGCTTCTCCGACCACCGAAGACGGTGACGATACGGCGCTCTCCTGATTCAGCGCGCGCAAACCAACGGTTAACGTCGACGTCGAATGAGTTCGATTACGCCGCCGGATCTGAGACTCCGCCCCCGACGCGGAACCAGGTGGAGCCACCAGACGGTATCTCGGTCACAGTTTCTAAGCATCAGTTGGACGCGTAAGGCACGCACCGGCCCGCACACCTGCACTGGGAATCGCGGAAGCAGACCTGAGCACCCCCGTCACAAGCCTCTGCTACCTTGAATTCAGACGAGTCTAGCCGTATGTCCCTGCGTGAACGCTCTTATTTCAGGTCTTCTGGCATGTTTCCGCAAGGTGTTAAATGGCTGCCTATCGCCAATATCGGCATCTTTCTCATCCACTTCCTGATCGGTCATTCCTCGCTGGGCGACCCCTTCCAGATTTTCTTCCTGCGGCCTTACGATGTCGCGGCACGACTGATGGTCTGGCAGCTCGCCACCTACATGTTCTTCCACGACATCAACGGGTTTGGACACATTTTGTTCAACATGCTCGCCCTGTGGATGTTCGGCGCTGATCTTGAGAACCAGTGGGGTACGAAACGATTCCTGCAGTTCTATTTCCTCTGCGGCGTCGGTGCGGGTGTCTGTGTAGTCGTCGCTAACCTGCTGTTCGGCAACCCGTTCTCACGGACCATCGGTGCCTCAGGCGCGATCTTCGGACTCTTGCTGGCTTTCGGCATGCTTTTCCCGGACCGCCAGGTCTTAATGAGCTTTCTGTTCCCGATAAAAGCGAAGTACTTCGTAATGATCCTTGGCGGGATTGAGTTGCTGAACTCGTACGCGTCGATTGGCGGCCCGGTCAGCAATATCGCCCACCTGGGAGGCATGGCGATCGGATACTTTTATATCCGATCGCTGAACTTCCGCCGTTCCGCTACTGCGTCTTGGGCGCCAGCACGGCCGCGCACCACGTTCTGGGGAAACATTAAGGGCCAGTATCACGAGTGGAAGTTGCAGCGAGCCCGCCGCAAGTTTCAGGTCTATCTGAAAAAAAAGCAGGATCGTGACCCCTACGTTCACTAAGCTCTGGGCGGGGTTCTGAGCAGCACAGGCTGGATCAGCGTGTCGAGACGAGCGCAGCAGAATGCTCAGCTCGTACAATTCCGCCATTCTGGCTTCTTTACTTCTGACCTTGTTCCTTATCCGTAAGGATATCAACGCGAAGGCTTGCCCGCATTGAAGGGCAACCCCGCGGGGGTAACAACCACTCCAGTGGTTAACTTCAGCGGCCTTTCATCGATCTCATAAGTTAGTTCCACAAACGACGCACTGTAGCCCTTTTCAGGCTCAGGCAGTTGAACGTCATAATTGCCCGTACTGACCGCACTCAGGTCTGAGGACTTCCACGCGGGGCCGATCTTAACCAGCCGGAAATCACGTCCCTCCGTGTTCGTGGCCTGCCACAGCTTTGCAGTCGTCGGCACGGCGTCAGTCGTGACTTTCAGAACACCTTCTTTTTGAGACCTTCCAGCCGATCTTCGGCCGGGGTTTGTTATCCAGAAAGGCTGCGTACCACGCGAGCATCGTGTCCTGCACGTCGGATCCACGCATGGAGTGATCGGCGTTCGGAACGTACCTGAGGTTCTTCTCCCCTTTCAGGTCGTCGAAATAAAAGCGCCACGAATCCGGCTGCCAGTACTGATCTCCTGCGGCATTGATGATCATCTTCGGCATTGTGAGTCGGTCTCGATAGGAGTACGGGTCCTCGATCTCCATCAGTTGCTTGTAGCGAGGGGATTTCATCTGCGATTCGAGACCCATTTCGATGTAGTCATGAATCGCAGGCGACCAGAACCCAAATGCCTGATAGTGATGGTCCATCGACCGCTGGACGTTCAGCACATCGATTACAAGGGGAATAATGCCAACAACGCGCTTATCGACCGCCGCGGTTGTCCACGTCGTCCAGCCTCGTTTCGATGCACCGGAAACGACGAACTGAGTGACGTTGAGCCCACCGGCATCTTTGGTCTTGCAGAACTCGGCGACCGTGTCCATTGCGCGAACAGCAGCTTTAGTCATCGGCAGACGAAGCGGCCAGTTGTCATCGCCACCGCGCAGGAACTTGTCCCAAGTGTAGGCAATAATACCGTCCTCAGTACGAGACGCAGATTCCCCTGCGAATGTGAGGGGCTCGTTCGGAATCATACGAAGTTCACTGACAACCGAGTGTGTCTGTTCCGCAATCCTCCGCAGAGCAGGATCCAGTTGGTCGGGTGCCGGCCGCCCGGTTGCGCCGCCGGTTATGAACAGGAACCCGGTCTCATGCCGGATGCTGGCCAGCCGGATGATTGTCAGCCAGTGTTTCCACACCGGCTTGTCGACCTCTGCGCTGCTTCGCCACGTTTGGGAGGTAAGCTCGATGACAAAACCAGTCGTTTCTCCTTCTCTGACTGTTTTGCTCAGCTCATATTTGTAGGTGGGGTCGGGCGCTTTGACGTAACGGTCAAGTGCCGTTTCCGTCGACGCTGCAATCAGAACGAAAGCTGTTACGACAATGCTGGAGAGTCCGCGGATCACGCAAGCATTCTACACGCCCACACAGCTAACTGGGTGGCTGAGGATCCTTCTTGTTCTTTTTCGTATCCGTAAGTTTCTCGACCCATTTCTCCGGCGGGTTGATCATCAGCGTCATGACACCGAGGAAGAGGAACAGGATCAGGACGATCGCAACTTCGAAGAGTCCCATCTGTTCCCATGGTACGGTGCCAGCGACTATAAACAACGACGGAAGGTTACCAGTACTAGTCCGAAAGCACTTAGTTAGTGGAACCTAAGACTTTTTGTTAGAATTGGGTTGCCAGAGGGGCGTATCGCTCACCCGAGCGGCGACAAGGAGCCGAGATGGAAAAGCTCGCACAACAAAACATACAAGAGGCTTTTCTAAATAACGCACGTAAAGACAAGACTTTCTTGACCATCTACCTGATGAGCGGGGTGAAACTTTCAGGCAGAATCAAGAGCTTTGATAAGTACTCGGTGATCCTGGAAGCCGCAAACCAGGAACAACTTATTTTCAAGCACGCGATCTCGACGGTCGTGGTTTCAAGAGCCACACACGGTCCGGGTGGGCACGGTGCGCCTGCGATTCCCGGGCCGCCTCAGGTTCCACCAGCGCCTGGACCACCTCCGATCCACGCTGGTCATCAGGAGTAAGTCGGGTGCCTGCGGTGAACCGCGAGCGAGCAATCCTCGTCGGGTTGGAACTCAAGGGGAGACCTGTGCGCCGATCCTCCGCTCCTGTGGTGGACGGCGACGACTTCGACACCTCCGAGTCTCTCGACGAACTGTCAGTGTTGGCGGAGAGCGCAGGTGCGGCGGTAGTGGAACGCTTCACTCAGGCGCGTGAAGCTCCCGACGCAGCGACTCTGATCGGTTCGGGCAAGGTCGAGGAGCTCAGGAACCGGTCTGCGGCCCTCGAGGCGGAGGTCGTGATTTTTGATCGGGACCTGACGCCTACGCAGCTGCGGAATCTCGACCAGGCGTTGCCCGCACGTGTCATTGATCGGACGCAGCTGATCCTTGACATCTTTGCCAGCCGTGCCAGAACCCGTGAAGGTCAGCTTCAGGTTGAGCTTGCGCAATTAAACTATATGCTTCCGCGGCTTACCGGACGCGGAACGCAGATGTCACGTCTCGGCGGTGGTATCGGCACCAGAGGTCCTGGTGAAACACAGCTGGAAACGAGCGGCGGAGAATCTCGGGACGAATCAAAAAGCTTGAGGATGAACTGGAATCGGTGCGGGCTGGGCGCTCAGTCCGGGTACAGGCAGCGTCAGGCAGTTCCCCTCGCCACCATCAGCCTTGTCGGGTACACCAACGCGGGCAAGTCTACCTTGTTCAATCGCCTCACCGGATCGGGCGTGGTCGCCGATGCGCGAATGTTCGCCACGCTGGATCCAACGGTCCGCCAGTTCGTACTGCCCTCGAACCGCCGCGTACTGCTGAGCAACACGGTCGGGTTCATTCGCAATTTGCCGACGACGCTGGTAAAGGCCTTTCGGGCCACTCTTGAGGAAGTTGTCGATGCAGCTCTGCTGCTGCACGTCGTCGATGTCAGTGGAGGAGCAGGCTCCTGCGTACGTCGAGCATGTTCTGGCGGTTCTTCGGGAAATTCGGGCCGAGGGTACACCGCAAATCCTTGTTCTGAACAAGCTCGATTTGCTTCCGCCGAATGAGGCCGACGCTGCAACAGCTCGAGTGCTGGCGGCTGCGGGACTGACAGATGGCGGCAGGGAGCAGGCAGTCACGATCTCGGCGAGGACGGGTGAGGGCATCCCCGAGCTGATGTCGCGCATTGACGCTCTCCTGCCCGTGGATCCCGTTTCAGAGGTGCATCTGCGGATTCCACATACCGAGGGTGCGGCGCTGCACGTCGTTCACGAAGTATGCCCGGGTAGTGAAGCGAACTGATGCGGGCGATCACGTGGACATCGTTGCTGAGGTGCCGGAGTCAACACTCAGGCAGCTCTTGAGGTTCCGCGCGGACGGTCCATGAATCTGCCCAACGCGCTTTCGCTGATTCGTATCTTCTTTGTGCCGCTTTTAGTAGCGGCCCTCGTTGAGCGCGAATACACAATAAGCGCATTCGGGACAGTGATCACCAATGAGTTCATTGCGCTTGCCATCTTTCTCGCAGCGGGCGCGACAGACCTTCTTGACGGATATATCGCTCGAAGAAGGCATCAGGTAACCACAGTCGGCACACTGCTGGATCCAATCGCCGACAAGCTGCTCATTTCGGCGGCACTGGTGTCGCTCGTTCAGGTACAGGCACTGCCAGGCTGGATGGCAATTGTCATCATCGGCCGTGAGTTCGCTGTTTCCGGATTACGCAGTATCGCCGCAGCGGAAGGCTACGTGATAAAGGCAAGTGATCTGGGGAAACTTAAGTTTGTCACGCAGGTGCTGGCTGTCAGTCTCCTGATGATCAGTATTCGTTCTCCCCACCTCCGTATTCCGGCTCTCGTGGCGATGTGGCTCGTCGTCTTTTTTAGTCTGCTCTCGGCTGTGCTTTACTTCAGGAAATTCTGGCAGCAGGTGGACGAGGCCGTAAAACTACGAAGACGTACGGAGTTGCTTCGCCGCTAAGGGCATTTTCCGACGTTGTTTGCGCTGGGAGGCGTCCAGTGCGGAAAACGCCACCGCCATTGCTACCGCGATTAGCGGATCGGTGAGCTCGGGAGTTGAGTCCCGGCAGCCACCTCTGGGCAAACTCGATAAGCGCAAGGAATATCGCCATGAACGTTCCTGCAGTGACCGTTCGGAGGCCGTTCGCGCGCAGCAGCCAGACACCGGATCCGTAGAGGGTTACTTTTCCGATCAGGATTCGCAGTGCGTCAAAACGGTCGGATATGAAGGTCGCTTCGAGAGGAGTCCAGCTGAATGCATTCGGGTGATTCTGAAAGTGGTATGGGGCGAGACCACTCAATATCCAGGAAGATGATCGCAGCTCCGGCTGCAAACCGCAAGCGACGGGTACTGTCGTGTAACAACAGAAAGGTCGCGACCGCGGCTGCGGCTCCAAGCATATCCAGAATCCGCGGTTGTCGCCCGGCCAAAACGAACTCGAACGGAACCAGCAAGAGCGAGAACAATAGAACCGGAGTAGCGTGACGCCAGGCTCAGCCGCGAGGAGAACGCCGAGCGTCAGGTAAACGACGAACGCACGTCCCGCTTCGGTGAAGGTTCCTGGTTGAGTAACGAAGACATGCAGCTTTCTTAAACCCGGTGTAGATTCCGATGCCGGGAAGCAATGGGAACAGCGGGTCGACGTACCAAAATCATCAGCATCGCTGAGGCGGACCGCGACATCTCCAGGTGCTCGGCAGCCCAGCGAAACAGGCGAACCAATGGTCCGGTCGTGGGAAGCGCGATGGCCGCACCCAGAAGCGTCCCGGCGGTATTCGCGATAACGTCGAGCAGGCTCGGAAAGCGGGTGGCGTCATAGACCTGCGCAGTTTCAACACCGTATGACAAAACGAACCCGAGCAGGACAGGTAACACAAGTCGAACGACCAGGGGCAGATTCCGGAGAATCATCACCGAAAGCAAGCCGACCGGAACATAGAGAAAGACATTCAGGATGATGTCCTCGTAGCGCAGGGCACCCGATGGGTAGCTTTGCGAGTACCAGACCTGGAGAACAGGGCTGCCCGACAACGGTTCACGGTTGAACTTCCACGGGTAAAGAGAACCGTACAGAATCAGAAGGATCGTTGCGAGTAGCAGGCGGCGCGAGAAGTTCGATGATAACGCGGCGCTGCAGGGCGCATTTCCGCCCATCAAATCAGACCTCGATTCCGGGCTGACGAACCGAATCAAGATCTGCATCGACGTGCCGAAGGTGTCGCTGCCGGAAACGGATTACGATCTCTTCGCCGTGGCGCTGCTGGACCCCGCCGGGGCCGATGTTTTCCGGCAGGATTGCAATGAAGCGGACATCCGTGCCCTCTTTCAAGCGGCCCCGGCCGAGCCGTTCATCCATATTTGGCGGGAGTTTCATCACGACACCCAGCCGCATGCCTTCCGGGTGTGGCCGCGCTCGCGCTCCAAAGGCTGGATGCCGCGGATTGAACAAACCATCCCGCATGGATAATGAGAAAAGCCGGAATGGAATGGCCGCAAAAAGGCGCAGAAGGCGCAAAAAAAGAAAAGCATGCTGAGAGCATTTCTCCGCCTGAAGGTGATGGAACGGACGACCACATGTCCTCTACTAAAATGTCAGACTAGGTTATAGAAATACGATGAGTCCCTTCTTTGCCCGGAAACGTAAGAAGAATACCTGATGCTTGAGTCGTTGCGCCGCCCGCCTTCGCCCCGGCGCGGTCTCGCGGACTCGGCTCAACTTCGCTGCGCTTCGTTGCCAAGAAACCCTTTCTGTAAAATGAGCTGGAATCGCGAAAGAAAGCGGACCCGCGGACACACCCGCCTGGGATGCCGGAGCATCCCTCCTAAAAGCATTCCCAAGCAGGAGCATGGGAACGAGGATTCTTGTCCAACATACAATCCCGCGCAGCGGTTTAGGGGTTTCAGGATCACATCGCTTTTTCGACGCGCTACCGCGCGGAATGGTTCACCACGGGTCCTTCGGGGTTGGGAGGTCCGGACGTCCACCTCTTGCGCTTTCTGCGCTTATTTGCGGCCATTCCCATCAATCCAAGTTAGGTAACCAGTCATGCGCATGCCATCTTCCATCTTTGTGCATTTGCCGGCTTATCGGGACCCGGAGTTGCGGCCGACGATCGAATCGGCGCTGGCGAATGCGCGGCTGCGGGGGCGGGTGCATTTCGGCATCTGCCGGCAGTTTCATCCCGAGAACGGATTTGATAATCTCGACCGGCCTCGGCGCAGGCCTCGACCTGGTCGCGGTACACGGCGATGATGGAGTCGGCGCGAGTCGGGAAGTGGCGGTATAACGTGCCCATGCCAACGCCGGCCCGAGCGGCGATAGTGCGCACCGTCGCGTCGACCCCGTCCTCGACAAAGGCGGCGGCGGCGGCGTCGAGCAGCGCCTGTTGGTTGCGAAGGGCGTCAGCCCGCTTGGGCGCCAACCCGGCGCGCTTCGGGGGCTGATCGGCGGGCGGGGGCATCGTCGACCTCACGGGCAAAGCGGAGCACGCTCCGTAATGTACCGGAGCAACGCTCCGCTAGTCGATTGTGCCAGGAGGCCTCATGCAGGACTGCACCCTTGACCCCCGCCGGCGCCGGCGCCCTGGAGGCTGGGGATGACAGGTGCCAGCTTCGGGATCGGCACGCCGCCTCAGCAGGTCGGGAACACGGACGTGCCACGGGTGTGGCAGGAGGCGGACACCATTCCGGAGATCGAGCACGCCTGGGCGTTCGACCACCTGTTCCCGATCGCTGGCGACCGAAGTGGTCCGATCGGCGGTCAGGCCTCGTCGACGCTCGCGTCGTGACCGAGCACGCCGACGTCTGGAACGTCCCCGGCGCCAACCTCGACGACGCCATCAGGCGGAGCGCTCTGCTCGACCGCCTGTGCGCCGAGATAGGTCGTGATCGGGCCGCGGTCACCCGCTCGCTTATCCTGCCGGGGTCTTAAGAAGAGCCCCGGGGAGTCCCGGACACGATCAACCGGGCCATTGACGCCGGCTTCTGTCACTTTCTCGTTGGCCTGCCGGCGCCCTGGCCGGTGGATTGCGCCCGGTGGCTCGCCGAGGAGATCATCACCCGGCTGTCGCCGCAGGCGGCCCGATGTCCGTCAGTAGACGTTGAAGTCCGACCGCCAGTGAGCCGCGACCGCTGAGGGCGCGGACCACCTCTAGTCCGTGGCCGCTACGAACGCCCCGCTCCACGAGAAACACTCCACATTCCATCAACGCTTCGGGCGGGAGGCCAACGTCGGTTGCGAGGTCGATGCCGTGGAGAACGAGCTCCGCGGTCCGAGACGGCAGGTAGGCGTCGAGTGTCTGTTCGCCGAATGGAGTGCCGACGATGGCGTCGTCGGGTGCCGCGGCCACCACCGCCGAGGCTCTCTGCGAGGCCGCCCTGACGCCTGCCACCGGGTCGTCCCCCAACTCCCGCACTGCCTGTCGCCCACGCTCGGCGATGTTCTCGGGCAGTATGTAGTCCGGCCCGGCTCGAGGAACCGGTCGCTCGTAATACTCGACGGCCAATACGTGGGCTCGATTTCCGTGACCGATAAGGTCAAGGACTCGCCACTCTTCGGACCACGGGGCGTGGTATCGCTCCACCGGGACTGCGGCTACGCAATCGGCGAAGAACCGAGAGGCGGCTATGAACGGCGTAACCGAGGAAGTGTTCATGCCCCGTTTCTAGCCGCCCGTCCCTCTCCGTGGCTGCAGGTCACCCTACCGAGAGACGAACGGCTGGGCACTCCGACCGTATTGGCTTGAGTACCTGTCGGCTTCTCGGGATCGAAGGAAGGCGCTTGCTCGTCGCCGACCTGGACGCCGTGGATGGTACCCCCGGCCTGAATATCAAACCCCATATGGCTGAGATGCGGGCACATACCGAGGTCGTCGAACCCACCTGGGCCAACGAGCTCATGGAGCACTACTGGACTCAGCAGCATGGGTTTGGTGCCCCAGCGTGCGCCTCACGCTGGGGCTGGAAGCCAGGCTCGGGGCGTGTCATGCTGGACCGAGTTGCGATGACCTTCGTTGAGCTGCCACCCTGGGATCCCCGCGAGGCGAGAGCCAAGCTCATCGCCTCGCTGATCCTGCTGAGCGAGCTGGATGTGTTTCGCTATCAGACTCCACCACCGCTCACCAACATGAAGCCGACCAGACCTCGCGGACCGATCCGAAAAGCCCGGCTACCCCGAGCAGGGCAGGTGCGTCCTCCTCGATCCTGCTGAGCGACGAGACGGTCTCCGGAAAGGGCCGCAAGGGCTGGCCCGGTACCGCTACTGGTATCCGTGGCCTTCACCGATGGTGATCAGACCGGGCAGGCTGTGGTGCATCAGGGAACCCCAGGCGTCGGAGCACACGCTATAGCACTCGTGTTGGGGGTACAGGCCCAGGTGGGCGAAGCGGACCTCGGTGCGACCATCCTGGCGGTCGATTTCGAAGGTGATGGTGGTCCCGATCCATTCGGACTGATCTTCGACGAAGCTCATGTGGTTGTCGAGAACAAGCCAAACGATCTTTTGGTTGGGGACCAGCTCGACGACCCGGAGCCGGCACGTGTGGACGCCGGGTACGCGGTAGGTGAACTCGTCGCCGAGGGCGGTGTTGTCGCCTTCCACGTTGGGCCCCCACCATTGGCGGACGTTGTTGATGGCCTCGAAAGCATGCTCGGTGGTTTGGTCGACAACGAAGGACGTGGTGTAGTCGTTCATCGGTCTCTCCTTCTCAGCCGGCCTGTACGAGGGCGGCGTACTGGTGCTCAAGGTCCTTGGCCACACTGGAACGCCAGCTTTTGGCGAGGGCCTGCGAAGTGGCGTCAGGGAAGATGTCTTCCTCGCCGGCGTCGACGCCGTCGAAGATGGACCGGGCCACCGATTGCGGATCGGCCTTGGGGATCTCGAAGCCGCGGGTCATGTCGGTATCGGTGGGGCCGGTAAGCACGGCGTGGACGCTGATGCCGCGGCCGGCCAGGATGGCCCGCAGCGATTGAGTCAGGTTGAACGCCGCCGCCTTGGACACCGCATACGCCGGGGTCATGGGCAGCGGAGCCATGGCCATCATCGAGGTGTTGTTGACGATCGCGCCGGCGATTCACTGAGCTGGGGCAGAAAGGCCCGGGTGACTTCGTAGGGTCCGAACAAGTTGACGGCCAGGTGCTGCTCCAGGGCGGCCCGATCGCTCAGGTCGTCGTAGAGGGCGATCCCGGCGTTATTGACCAGCACGTCCAGGCTTGGCACCTGTCCGGCCACGCGGTGGATCTGGTCGGTATCTGTGACATCGAGACGGACGGCCGTCACTCGCTCGTTGGGATGGGTGATGGGTTGGCGGGAGGCGGCGTAGACCCGCGTGGCTCCCCTTTTCAGCGCCTCCTCGACGAGGGCCTCGCCGATCCCCCGGTTGGCACCGGTGATCAGAACTGTGCTGGCTGCGATGGTCATTGATGTTGCCTCCTCGGCTGCGTAGGGCGTGGGTGGATGGCGTGCATCCGCCTTTACAACTGGCCGAGTGGGGGAAAGTCGTCGCCTGGTGGAACAATTTTTTTTTGAAGGCCGATCAGGCCGAGAAGATCAGCCCCAGCCCGAACACGGCGAACAGGGCGGGATCGAGAAAAGCGTGGATGGCCACGATCCGCTCGCCGGCGCACTCCAGCACGTGAATGCCGAACGCTTCCAGCTGGCCCGACTCGCCATTCGGCCGGTACACGGCCAGGGCCGGGCAGCCGTTGGCAGCCAACGGCACCACCCGGTCGCCGCCGCCTTCGCTTTGCATAGCGGCCAGGAAACGGCCGATGCCTTCGACACCTCGCAGCCACACCTCGAAGGGGGGCATGGTCAAGGTGGCGTCCTCAGCCAGCAGGGCGACGAGCGCATCCACGTCGTAGCGTTCGAACGCCTCCACATACCGGCCGAGCAGCGCCAGGTCCTGTTCACGCGGCTGAGCCGGCGGGGCGTCGAGAACCGCCCGATCCATGGCGGCCCGAGCCCGGCGCAGCGCGCTGTTGACGGCGTCGGTACTGCTCCCGAGGAGTATGGCGACCTCTTCGGCCTTCCAGGCCAGAACGTCGCGGAGGATCAGCACGGCCCGCTGGCGGGGCACCAGGTCCTGCATCGCGGCGACAAACGCCAGTCGGATCGACTCCCGCTTCACCACCGCCTCGGCAGGGTCCTCGTCACCCGGGGCGATCAGGCTGTCCGGGACGGGCTGCACCCAGGTGGCTTCAGCCCGGGGCGTGCCGAGGGCCAGCTCATGGGAGCCATCCCATCCCTGCCGGTTGGCGGCCGGTGCCATCGAGGTCGGCAGCGCCCGCCGGGTTCGCCCCTTCAGCATGTCCAGGCAGACGTTGGTGGCGATCCGGTACAGCCAGGGGCGCAGGCCGGCCCGGTCGTCGAGACCGGACAGGCCCCGCCAGGCCCGGATGAACGTTTCCTGCACTGCGTCCTCGGCGTCATGGGGCGAGGCCAGCATTCGGTAGCAGTAGGCGGTGAGCGGACGACGCAGCGGCTCGAACTCCTCGAAGGCAGCCGCTTCGGACGTTCGGACCGGGCTCACCCTCTCGTTTTACACCACCCACCCTCCGCCCGCGAACCTGTTTGCTGGTGCTAGGGGCAGGCCAGAACTCCGCACCGGAACTCGCTGGCCGAAGGGCCTGATCGCAAGCGGTGATCACGCACCGAGTTTCTGGCGTCGAGTTCGCAGGCAGCCCCACTAGGGGCGGACGTCCCATACTGCAGTCACGACGACGCTCATCTGCTGCGTGCCGGGCTCGACAGGAACCGGCGCGGCCGTCGCGCTTCCTGCCGCTGCGGTCGCCTGCCTATAAGGCACCACCGCGTCCTGATTGGTCTGCTCCGTCAGCGATCGAAGTCCGACGAGGCTCTCACCCGCCCCGGCGGCCAGTTGGGCGGCGTCGGAGCGAGCGGCTGCGACGGCTTGTTGGCGAGCGGCAGCCATCAGTGGGCTGGTGTCTGACATCGAGAAAGTCACCCCGTCGAGCCGGCCCGCGTCACCGGCGGCCGCGATGGCGTCGTCGATGGCCGCTCCGGCCAAGGCCAGGTGGCGCATAGTTGCCGACACTTCATCATCGACTTCGTAGCCGGCGGCGTTCGGGGGAAACGTCTGCTGCAGAGACAAACCGGTGGTTTGAATGTCCTTGGCCGCCACCCCGTCGCGCTGGAGGGCATGCTGCACTGCCAGCGTGAGGACATTGTCGCGTGTCAGTGCCGCGGCAGCATGCGGCCCCGAGGTCGACACCTGAATGGAAACGGTCATCGTGTCAGGGGTGCCACTCACGCGGCCCAGTCCGGTGGTGGTGATGGTCCCGGCGTCAGAGGACCAAGCCGGGGCAGGTCCGGTGGCCTGGGCGAACATGGTTTGCTGACCGCTCGCCTGCGGTGAGCCGGATCGAGGCGCCGCATTTGAGGTGCGGGCCGAGTTGGCATGACCTCCGCACCCGGCTAAGGCCAGCACCGAGGTGGTGGCGAGGATTCCGGCGAGTCCGGCGCACCGGACCGTATGAGTGCGCATGCCCCTTTTGACGACGCCGCACCGAGATCGGTTCCGGCGTTGTGGCAGATTCGGCCTCAAAAGGCGAGCGTCGTCGACGCCGAGGCGCCTGGGGCTCCGGCGGAGAGGATGTGCCGGCTGCCCAGGTCGAAGGAGTACCACCTCTCGCCCGATTGGCCGGCCTGGCCGTCGGGCCGCGGTACCGGCTCATCGGCTTGCCACCTTCCCGACGCTAAGTGCTTCAGATCTCAACTACGTTGATGATCTCGCTCTTTAAGACCTCCCAGCGGGTGAAGGCGTGGCGCCCTTCGCAGGAAGGAATAGATCATCAACGTAGTTGAGATTCGAAGTACTAAGGTCGACGGATGGCGTCGGGGTATCATGGGGGTGAGCAAAAGAAGCAAAAGATGGGTTCGCACCCAGGCCCAACCGGGGCAGCCTCGCCGCACGGAGGGCAATAGGGTTTTTACCAGCGTGACACCGGAGACGATCATCACCTGCGTGGACTGTGGGGGCCGAGCCCACCTGCTCACCACCTGGCCAGACGACGACCCGCCCCAACCCGGCGACATCATGACCTATCACTGCGAGGACTGCTGGGAGCGTTTGGACCTCGTGCTCCCTGACCTCGACACCGGACCCCGGAACGGGATTTTGCCGTAAAACCCGCGCTCTACGCGAGTTTTACGTCAAAAAGGTGGGGGCCGGCAGGCAGACGGCGCGGTGCGGGGGCTTCTCGTCGATGACGCCGCCCCTGGACAAGGGCGCCAGCACAGGTGGGGCGGCAAGGGAGGGCTCCCGGGAGCAGCCGCTATGATCGGGTCACCGGATGGATCAGCTACCGATCCGCGACCAAGGGGAGGACAGGATGAGAACACGGGGTGCTGTGATCACCAAGGCGCCGGGCACCTACGAGGTCATCGACATCGAGCTGGACGATCCCCGCCAGGGGGAGCTGCTGGTGAAGATGGCGGCCTCGGGTCTCTGCCATTCGGACGACCACATCGCCACCGGGGACATCGCTGTCGGGATCTACCCCATCTGCGGCGGCCACGAGGGCGCGGGGGTGGTCGAGAAGGTCGGGCCGAACACCGTCGGGTTCGAGGTCGGCGACCACGTCATCTTCTCCTTCCTGCCGGGGTGCGGCCGGTGCCGGTGGTGCGCCTCGGGCATGCAGAACCTCTGCGACCTCGGCGCCGGCGCTGCTCAGCGGAGGCCGCCCCGAGGATCCGACCAGCTTCCGGATGCACACCGTCGACGGCGACCCGGTGGGCCAGATGGCCGGCATCTCCACCTTTGCCGAGCACACGGTGGTGAGCGTGATGTCGGCGGTCAAGATCGAGAAGGACCTGCCGCTGGACAAGGTGTGCCTGCTGGGCTGCGGGGTGGGCACCGGCTGGGGCTCGGCGGTCAACGCGGCCCAGGCCGGTCCGGGGGACACCGTCATCATCATGGGCATCGGCGGCGTGGGCATCAACGCCGTGCAGGGGGCGGCCCTGGCCGGCGCCTCCAACGTCATCGCCGTGGACCCGGTGGAGCTCAAACGGGAGAAGGCCCTCCAGCTGGGCGCCACCCACGCCTTCGCCGACATCGCCGAGGCCGACGAGTTCGCCAAGAGCGTGACCAACGGCCAGGGCGCCGATGCGGCCATCGTGACCGTCGGGGTGACCAAGGGCGAGCACGTCGGTCAGGCCTTCGCGGCCATCCGCAAGGCCGGCACGGTGGTGGTCACCGGTATCGGCAACATGGAAGAGGTCGGCATCCCGGTGGCGCTGAGCGAGCTGACCCTGTTCCAGAAGCGGATCCAGGGCGCCCTGTTCGGGGCGTCCAACCCCAGCTCGGACATTCTGCGCCAGGCCCAGATGTACCGCGACGGCAAGATCAAGCTGGACGAGTTGATCACCACCACCTACAGCCTGGATCAGATCGCCCAGGGCTACGAGGACATGCACGCCGGCAAAAACATCCGCGGCGTCATCGTCTACGACTGACCGGACCGGTCGCCAATCGGCTGCGCTCAGAGAGGCCGGCCCCGCCAGGGATCTACCGGGTTGCGACGGATTGCGGGCGGTGCGCATTTCTTCGAGAGTTCATCGAGTTGTGACAATCCCGACAAACATCTGAGGCAGATTGTCGCTCCATGGAAAGTAACGGTTCAGACCGACCCGCGGGCCGAGGTCGGCGAAGGCCTCCGACCAAGCGAGCCAGCGGAGCCGCGGCGCGGAAGACGGTGAAGGTCGTATTCACCTTGCCGGCGGCGATATATGCCGACGATGTGGCCTTGTGCGGGGAGTTCAACAACTGGCGGTACGATGACATCAAGCTGGCGCGCGACAGAAGCGGAGAGTGGCACACCACCGTGGCCCTTGAGCCCGGCCGGCGCCTACCGCTACCGGTATCTGCTGGATGGCCAACGATGGGAAAACGCCTGGAACGCCGACCAGTACCTCCCCAATCCTTATGGCGGAGACGACTCCGTCTTGG